>NZ_CP197418.1:5493333-8240000 GCF_052161655.1 Novipirellula methanifontis | reverse complement strand
TAAAGGACCGCAGTACTCGGAGCGCCCGTTTTTTGGCTTGCAAAGGTTTCCTGTTCATCCCTGAACTCTCTAACTAAGGACAATGCTTATGCGTAATTGGGGCGCTTTCTTGGCGTCGCCAGAACTTGAAATTTTCCGTGCTTATTGAAAGCTAAACGGCAACTTACTTGGTGATGCACCTGATGCAGGTGACAAGACAGCTGAATCCGCTGCTGTCGCAGCAGGGTTCACTACGGGTTGATCAGCGAACACTTGGTTCACAATCTCATCTGCGTCCAACGCGTCTACGTCAGAGTACCTCGTTTCAGCACTATGCTTTGGCTCGAGATCTGGCACTTGGTCGGAAGATTCCGAGAAGCTGTATCCGCCATTGTTTTGCAAATGGAATACGGAGTCCTTCTCAACTGATTCACCTTCATCTCGCAGACGATCGACAGGCCCTGTGCCACCTCGCGGTGCGGTATCCAGACCACTCGATTCGGCATCCTCATCCGCATCCATGAAAGGACTTTCCAGCGGCACTGGATTCCCGTATTCGTGATCTTGGTACACAGGCTCCGCCATTGAAGGCATCGGCGCCGCTAGATCCGGAGACGGCCCACCGTAAGATGTCTGCACATTACTCCAGTGCCCAACTCCGTCTTGCTCGGCGGCTTTGACTCCCATTGGGAATCCTGCAAACCAATCATTTACAGCAAGTTGGCCGTTGGAGGACTGATACATCCATCCCCAGTACTGCGGCGGAGCAGTCGCTGGCGTGCAGCCATTGCCTCCGTTGCAAACATCCATATAGCCGGCATAAAATCCGTCTTTGAACGCGTTTGATGGATTACAGAAGTTTACCTTCTGGCAATGCCACGCCTTCGCCGCCATCGTCTTGTTGCGATGGCCGATCATAAAATCATTGAGCCCGTCGTGATTTTTTAATTGCTGGGCCGCACCACTGAACATCGAACACCCGCCCGTGCCTAGCACAACAAGTGAAAGTCCAGCTAACAGTACAGTACGAGCGAGACGGTTGATGCCTCTCGTTCGATGATTCAAACGGTTTGACATCAGTCGCTCCCCTAATTTAGTGCGTTTGAACGCTTTGGGTCTGGAAGAGCTCCGGCTCACCAAGATTGTTCCAGCCGCGACGCCACTTTGGACGCTGATTCGTGATTGCGGCAAAAATTTTGAACGAATCGCCATTTGGCCCCCCTTTGGCAGCAAAGGCATTCCGTGTTCTAGTCCTACAATTTGTGCGGGTTGTGCTAGAAAGAACACCCGCTCAACCCTATTTATCGCCGGGACGGCTGTGCGGGATTAACCAAAAATTACGAAAACACGTATTGCAGCAACTCTCACGGTTGTATGGGGAAACCGGATCATTCCAGTTTCGACCACCCAAGTGGTTAAAACGACGAGGGTTAAACGTCCAAGGATCGTGCTAAATCCTCATTTAAACAAGATTTGCCATTCGAATCGGCAATCTTATTTTTATACTGAGATCCGAAGGTTGCCCTTACGTGACATTCGCTTAAAATACCCCCGAAAGACCGCCAACAATCCACCCAAAGTAACGCCGCGGTATTACTAGGACACTGTATGTTGAACGCCGTCCTGCCCTAACGTACATTTCCTCTGCGTTACCTCTACATCTAAGTGATTCACGAATCCTTACGACGCGTTGACAAAATCGTCGTGGGAACTGCAATACCACGTTTTGACCCAAACTTAGTTTTTTCAGGCAAGCAATATGAATGGGCTGCTTCTAGCATGTCTAACGATTTCATTGGTGAGCGCACTCTTAATTGTTCCTTTGGTGCGAGCGCTTGCGATTCGCATTGGAATGATCGATAAACCTGATGGCGAACGCAAACTTCATCAGGTGCCAATTGCGTTGGGTGGCGGGGTGGCCGTATTCGCCTCTCTGTTGATTGGCTTTGTAGCCACAATCCTGATTGATCGAAATTTCTATCATTACTCGCTCGGCTACTTTAACCCTAGCTGGTATGTGCTGATTTTTGCCGCTGCCGCAGTTTTGCTAGTAGGGCTCATCGACGACCGTTGGCCACTACGTGGGCGACAAAAGCTACTGTTTCAATGCCTAATTGTCGCCAGCGTTGTGGGCAGCGGTACTGTGATCCGCCAAATCAACTTTTTGGGCTTTGAAATCGCATTAGGAAATTTGGCGTTTCCCGTCACGATGCTGTGGTTGCTAATTGCAATCAACGCCCTGAACTTAATCGATGGCGCCGACGGAATGGCCACAACGGTTGGCTGCATTGTGTGTGCCGGTCTTGGCTTTTTGAGTAGTCGATCAGGTATCAACTTGACCGCAGTTCTGTGCTTCGCACTGTCGGGATCACTGCTCGGTTTCTTGGCTTTCAATCGCCCACCAGCCACGATCTACCTTGGTGATGCTGGCAGCATGATGATCGGATTCTTCGTTGGCGTTTTGGCGATTTGGAGTAACACCAAGGAATCCACAGTACTGGCTTCCGCTCCGGTCGCGATCCTTGCGTTACCACTGTTCGATTCCACTGCTGCCATTTTGCGGCGATGGCTTACTGGACGAAGCATTTACGTTACCGACCGAGCCCACCTGCACCATTTGTTACAAGCAAAATATGGTAGTTTGGGGATGCTCGCGGTAGTAGCAGGTCTTTGCGTGATCACGACCACGCTTGCTTATGTATCCACTCACTATGCCCTTCCTTGGGTGTCCGTCATTGGAGTGATACTCGCGTTAGGTCTTTTGATTCTGACTCGCTCGTTTGGTCACGCCGAATCGAAGTTAGTAGTCACGCGAGCGTTTCATTTTTTCCACTCGTTTTCGACCTCACCCAACATTTGCGAATCGGAAAAACAGCATCGCAAGCACGCCCTTCAAGGTTCGGGATCATGGGAAACCGTTTGGGAGCCCATCGTCGAACTCGCTCAGTCTCACGATCTTGCGAGCATCAAGATTGATTTAAACCTAGCGTGGCTGCATGAGGGCTACCATGCGTCATGGCACAGCGTCCGTTTGCCCGAAAAGGCCCATCAGCTAACAATGTGTGTCCCCTTGTTCACTCGTCGAACCAAGGATGGAAGCGAGTTGGTCATCGGGCGACTTGAGCTAGTTGCGTCTGCAAAATTGCCTCAGATCTACACGCATATTGCTGGATTCATTGAGCAACTTAGCGAACTGAACCCACAAATTGACCACGTAATCGAATCACTTGAAAAAGCCTCTGAACCTGAGCCTGGAGCATTCTTCTGGCCTAAGCCTAAGAGGGTGGTGACTCATGCAGAGCAAGAAACCGAAGATTCTTCAAACACTCCGGTTCTAAGTTCACGTTAGGGTCGAGGATCGTCAAATCAGTTCTTTCGTCAGAACTGTCAAATACCGCTGCTGCTGTGAAAAGTTGGGTTGCGTTTTCCAAGCTGCGGTTGTCGCTGGCCACCAGATGGATCATCTTGCAAGTCTGTCTCCTATTTCTCATCCTGGTTATGGCCAACGTTGATTGATTGCGAAGGCGGAAAGCACATTTCCTGCGACTCCTCATTTCTAAACCATCGATGCCGATCTTACCTCAAGAACCTGACTGTTTTCCCGAGGATTTGCTGAGCCACCCCACGGCAAACTCTAGGCAATGGTGGTTGATGTACACCAAATCGCGACAGGAGAAGCAGTTAATGCGGCATCTCCTAAAGCATGAGATTTGGCATTATGGGCCACTGATTCCACAGCGAAAACGATCCCCCGCAGGGCGGATGCGGACATCTTATGTTCCACTGTTCAGCAATTATGTTTTCGTCTGTGGTGACAGTGACGAGGCTCGCTATCAAGCAATTTGCAGCGGATGTATTCAAAAAGCGGCGGAAATCACGGAAGTCGATGAATTTGTTGCCGATCTAAAGCAGATTCATGACCTAATCAACCTCGGCGTCCCAATGACGATCGAAAGTCGTCTCGAACCGGGGCAGAACGTGCGAATTCGCAGCGGTTCCTTTGCGGGATACGAAGGAACGATCCTCCGACGTGAACAGGAAACCCGTCTATTGGTTTGCGTGCGATTTATGGAGCAAGGCGTCAGTGTCAAACTGGAAGATTGCCAACTGGAGTTGATTGCATGAAGTCGGCATTAATCACTGGAATCACTGGCCAAGATGGCTCTTACTTGACGGAATGGCTACTCGGCAAGGGTTATACGGTTCACGGACTCGTGCGGCGAAGTAGCACAACCCAGCGAACTCGGCTTGATCATCTTTTTCACGATGCTTCGATATACAACCATCGCCTCTTCTTGCATTACGCGGATCTCGATGACACGACGACCATTCGGCGAATTTTAACTCGCACGGGGCCGGACGAGGTTTATCATTTAGCCGGCCAGAGTCACGTCGGTGCCAGTTTCGAAATCCCCGAAACGACTTGCCAATTCACAGCGATGGGGACGCTCAAACTGCTCGAAATTTTGCGTGACCTCGACAAACGCCCTCGATTTGTCCACATCAGTAGCAGCGAGATCTTTGGCCGTCCGCTCGAGTCGCCGCAAAATGAAATGACTGCGATGCGCCCGGTCACTCCCTATGGGGTTGCCAAGGCATTCGCGACTCAAATGGTGACACTCTATCGCGAGTCGTTTGGTTTGTTTGCTTGCAACGCGATTTGTTACAACCACGAATCACCACGACGTGGCGAATCGTTTGTCACACGCAAAATCACTCGTGCTGCAGCCGCGATTTCACTGAAACAACAAGACGAATTAGTTCTCGGTTCACTTGATACCGTTCGTGACTGGGGATATGCCCCCGACTATGTCCAAGGCATGTGGTTGATGCTTCAACAAGATGCTGCGGACGATTTCATCCTCGCCACTGGAACTCAACACACCGTCGAAAACTTTTTGGAAGCTGCATTTAACGCTGTCAATCTCGATTGGCGATCCTTTGTTCGGCAAGACAAAGCGTTTATGCGTCCGTCCGAAGTTCAGCGACTGATTGGCGATCCATCCAAAGCCTTGCATCAATTAAATTGGAAAGCACAGGTCACACTTCCTGAGCTTGCCAAACAAATGGTGGAACACGATCGGACACGTTTGTTGGCACAAGGCGATAAATGTAACTAGCCGTTCGTTCGCAAACATAGCGGCGTTACACTACAAACGTCTCAGTGAGTGCCATTCGGTCGGCGGCATCCTAACGTTCAAATTATTCACCTGCTTCTATTAATCGATCACCCATTTCCTCGCACAGCCTCTTGAATCAAATGAAGATATGTTGCATTGGCGCCGGCTATGTCGGTGGACCTACGATGGCAATGATTGCCAAACAGTGCCCTGAGATCCCGGTTCACGTTGTCGACCTGAACCAGGCACGGATTGATGCTTGGAACTCTGATGAATTGCCGGTTTATGAACCGGGGCTGGATGAAGTGGTTCGCGAAGCGCGTGGCCGCAATCTCACGTTTTCCACGAACGTCGATGAAGCAATCGCAGAAGCTGATATTATTTTTATCGCCGTTAATACGCCGACCAAACATTTTGGAGTTGGGGCTGGTCGTGCCGCGAATCTTGAATTTATCGAAAAGTGTGCCCGCCAAATTGCCAAAGTTTCGAAGGGACATAAGATTGTTGTCGAAAAATCGACACTTCCTGTACGTACCGCCGAAGCGGTCAAACGCATCCTTTCGTCGTCCAGCAACGGCGCGACTTTTGACGTACTAAGCAACCCCGAATTCCTCGCCGAAGGGACCGCAGTCGAAGACTTGCTCGATCCTGATCGTGTACTAATCGGCGGCGAATCCAAGGCGGCTGTCAAAGCATTAGCAGACGTTTACGCAAAATGGGTATCTCGCGAAAAGATCCTGACGACGAATCTATGGAGTAGCGAACTTTCCAAATTGACTGCCAATGCTTTCTTGGCTCAACGTGTTTCAAGCATCAATGCGATTTCAGCATTATGCGAAGCAACCGAAGCCGACATTGACGAAGTTTCCAAAGCGATTGGCACCGACTCGAGAATCGGTCCTAAATTTTTAAAGGCATCCGTTGGATTTGGAGGCAGCTGTTTTCAGAAAGACATTTTGAATCTTGTCTATCTGTGCGAACATTTTGGGCTTCGCGAGGTTGCAGAGTATTGGGAACAGGTCGTCATCATGAACGACTATCAAAAACGTCGTTTCGCCGAACGTATCTGCCGTACGATGTTTAACACCGTCAGCGATAAAAAGATTGCAATTTGGGGATTCGCGTTCAAAAAAGACACAAATGATACGCGTGAGAGTGCTGCCATCCATGTTTGCCGTGACTTGCTTCGCGAGCGAGCGAGATTGGTGATCTACGATCCCAAGGTATCCAAAGACGCTATCGTTGCTGAATTATTAGCGGCACTGAGCGATTTATCGGGAGCGATTTCGGACACCGATCGGGAACTTGTCGAATCAAATGTGACCATCGCTAAGAATGCCTATGATGCCGCGGAAAATGCTCACGCTATTGCCGTGCTAACCGAATGGGATGAATTCCGAAATCTCGATTTTGATCGCATTTATGCCACAATGCAAAAGCCAGCGTTCGTGTACGACGGTCGGAATATACTGGATCGGGAACAACTGACTAAAATCGGCTTTGAAATCTTTGCGATCGGCAAAACCAATTAGCAGCGGGCTGGCGTGTGCTCTTAATCCGCTTTGGCGATGACGAACCGACATGTCTTGTATGGATAGTCCCTGCTCAACAAAACTATCAGTGTAACCTAGCATGATCTTGATCCTCGGCAGTAGCGGTTACATCGGTGGCGAATTCGCAAAGCTATTTCATCAGCAGGGGATTCTCTATCGAGGCGTCTCGCGACGTGAGGTTAATTATGCCGACCGCGATTCTTTGATTCATTTGATTCGGGAAACCAGACCCGAATTCCTGATCAACGCAGCGGGATATACTGGAAAACCGAACGTCGACGCGTGCGAATTGCACAAAGCCGACTGCTTGATGGGCAATGCGGTCTTGCCCGGGATTGTTCGTGATGCATGCGAATCCGAAGGCCTAACCTGGGGGCATGTTTCGTCCGGATGTATCTATACCGGCGAACGTAACGATGGCGGTGGTTTTCGCGAAGACGACACTCCGAACTTTTCTTTTCGTACCAACAATTGCAGCTTCTATTCGGGAACAAAAGCGCTCGGCGAGGAAATCTTAGCAGATGTCGAAAACTGCTACATCTGGCGCCTAAGAATCCCATTCAATCACGAAGCCACACCGCGAAATTACCTGACCAAATTGATGCGTTACGACACGCTGCTGGAAGCAACGAATTCAATTTCCCAGTTGAACGAGTTTGTACGTGCGAGTTATCAGACATGGACCAAGCGAGTCGACACCGGGATCTACAACATCACCAATCCAGGCCGGATCACAACGCGCGAAGTCGCAGCTTTGATCAACAAGCATTTGTTACCCGATAAAAAATTCGCGTTCTTTAATGACGAAAGTGAATTCATGAAACTCGCTGCGAAAACGCCTCGTTCGAATTGTGTGATGGATAGCTCGAAGTTGCTTTCCACGGGAATCCATTTGACGCCTGTTCGTGATGCAATCGAACAAGCGTTGAAATCGTGGACTCTTGTTACCGAGGAATAAGGATGCAATGCAAACTCGATTGCAACTTCGCTAATCTTGCTTGTCTCAATCGCCTGTAACCTCGCAAATCAACAATACTGAAAGATTGACTATGAAGGGTATCATCCTAGCGGGCGGTTCTGGCACTCGCTTGCACCCTGCGACTCTCGCGGTTAGCAAACAGTTGATCCCAATCTACGACAAGCCGATGGTTTACTATCCGCTTTCGACGTTGATGCTAGCCGGGATTCGAGAAATCCTGCTGATCTCAACGCCTCATGACCTACCCGCGTTTGAGCGACTACTAGGCGACGGGAAGAGGTGGGGTATCAAACTGCAATACGCGGAACAACCCAACCCCGAGGGACTCGCTCAGGCGTTTGTGATTGGCGCCGACTTTATTGGCAGCGAACGTGTTGCATTGGTACTCGGCGACAACATCTTTTACGGTCAAGGATTCCGCAAGACATTGGCTGCGGCAGCCCAGAAACAGGTTGGGGCCACTGTGTTTGGCTACCGTGTTACCGACCCCGAGCGTTATGGCGTGGTCGAATTCGACTCGGACGGCAAGGTCATTTCGATCGAGGAAAAGCCTGAAAAACCAAAATCCAATTTTGCCATCCCTGGTCTGTACTTTTACGATAACTCGATCATCGAGATCGCTGCGAACCTAAAGCCATCGCCACGAGGCGAGCTGGAGATTACGGATGTCAATCGTATTTACTTGGAAAAAGGTGAGCTGACTGTCGAGCTGTTTTCACGTGGTTTTGCTTGGCTCGATACAGGAACGAAGGACTCGCTGCTGGACGCATGCAACTTCGTCGCCGCGGTCGAAAAACGGCAAGGATTGAAAATCGCGTGTCCCGAAGAAATCGCCTATATCAACGGTTTCATCGACCGAGAACAATTGCGGAAGTTGGCAAATCAATTCAACAATGATTACGCCCAATACCTAAATTCGGTTCCTCAATAAACTCGGCTGACGCAATGCGTGCCTAACTCCCATCGGCGATCTAATTTTGTGCGATCCAGACGGGATGGCTGATTGCAATTCGCCCCCCTCTTAATCACTATATGCTCTTCTGAAACGATTCACTTTTCTCTCACCAATGCAATAGTTATGAACGATCTTGCCATCGTCGGCCTAGGTTACGTCGGTCTACCCCTTGGACTGCAATTCGCTAAAAACGAATGCCAAGTATTAGGCTTGGACATCGACACTGCCAAAGTGGACGCGATCAACGCAGGCAAATCGTACATCCACCACATTTCGGCCGAATCGATTGCCGACCAAGTCAACGCGGGGCGGTTAAAGGCGAGCACCGACTTTGCGTTGGTCAGCGAATCGCGGGCGGTTGTGATTTGTGTGCCAAGTCCGCTCAATAAGAACCGCGAACCCGATATTTCGTACATTTTGGAAACCGGCGCTGCGATTGCTCCTTATCTAAAACCCGGCACTTTGGTCGTCCTTGAATCGACGACCTATCCTGGCACCACCGACGAAGACCTACGCAAAGTCCTTGAAGAAGGCTCTGGAATGACCGCCGGCAAAGATTTCCATCTTGCCTTTTCACCTGAGCGTGAAGACCCCGGAAACCCGGACAGCAAAGTGGCCACGATTCCCAAGGTCGTTGGTGGATTGACTCCTGCATGTTTAGAAAAAGCCATCGAACTCTATTCACGTGCCGTCCAACGCGTGGTGCCGGTTTCGAGCTGTCGCGCAGCTGAAGCCACCAAGCTGCTCGAGAATATTTTTCGCAGTATCAACATTGCCCTCGTCAACGAATTAAAAGTCGTCTACGAAGCGATGGGAATCGACGTTTGGGAAGTCATCGAAGCGGCGAAGACCAAACCGTTTGGCTACATGCCGTTTTATCCCGGCCCAGGACTCGGAGGCCACTGCATTCCAATCGATCCGTTCTATCTGACCTGGAAGGCACGCGAGTATGGGCAAGCCACTCGCTTTATCGAATTGGCGGGCGAGATCAACACCTCGATGCCAACTTACGTCGTTCACAAGGTCGCTGAAACACTGAACTCCGTTCGCAAACCGCTCAACGGTAGCAAAGTGCTGCTGGTCGGATTGTCGTACAAAGCAAACGTCGATGATGATCGCGAATCGCCTGGTTATATCCTGCTCGAGATGCTCAAAAATGCAGGTGCAGAAGTCGCATTCTACGATCCTTATATCCCCGTGATTCGCCCGAGTCGCGAGCATGCTCATTGGGCAGGCACGAAGTCGATCGAATGGGACCAAGCCACGGTGAAAAGTTTCGATTTGACGCTGATTGCAACCGCCCATGCCAACGTCGATTACCAACAACTATGTGATTGGTCACAATTGGTAATTGACACTCGCAATGCCACGCACGGCATCGTTTCGGAAACTCGAGTTGTCAAAGCCTAACTCGTCTCCTGCATCCCAATCCCCGCTCGTCGAGCGGGGATGATCCTCCGGCGACGCTGGATTCTTCGCCTCATGGGGAGAAGAATCCGCCGCCGCGTTTTCGATCGGATGTCATCGGAGTATGATTGAGCGTTTCGCCTCGATCCTCAGAGACATTCTACGTGAGCCCTCGTTTCCGCTCGCTCCGACTCCGCTTGCTGCTACCGTTGGTCGTGGTTTCCATGATTGCGGCTGTCGCAGTTGCTTGGGCCTCCTATCGCTCGGGCGATCGTCTGTCGCGTGAACAGATCGAGACACGTTACCAATCGATCGAAGCCACCCTCGTCGGCGCTCCGTTTCCGTTGACGCAATCGATCACGCAGTCACTTTCGGACCTGACGAATACCGAGCTGATCACAATCGGAAAACGAGGAAACGTAATCAATTCGTCGATCGTCGTAACCGACAACCGCTGGACGTTGCCTCCGTATTCCGCCGAACCGAGCGAATTTCAATCGGTGACAATGGGTTCGGATATTTTTCTGTATCGTATTTTTTCTCGCCAAGGTCCTGCCGCCGGTAACGATGGCGTCGACAGGATCGCCGTCCTATTCAGTTACAACGAGTTGCGGCGGGCTAAAATCCGAGCGGCAGCTTTTCCGTTGGCGACCGGCTTCTCAACTATCCTGCTCTTGTCATCCGTGACGTTCTGGATCACCCATCGATTGACCAACCGGTTGTCGTATCTGCAGCGTCAAGTGAACCAAATTGCCGAAGGGCATTTCGATACCGAAATTCCCACCGATCCGATCGATGAACTGGGACTACTCGGTGCATCTGTTCAGCGAATGTCGGATCAACTTTCGCAAATGTGGCGACAATTGACTCGCACTCAGGGCGAAAAACTCTTGCATCAACTTGCCTCGGGACTGGCCCACCAACTACGCAACAGTTTGACGGGAGCACGGATGGCAATCGAACTGCATCAACGAAGTTGCTCCGGTTCCAAAGATACAAGTCTTCAAGTCGCGATTGACCAGATCGAACAAACCGAAGACTACGTTCGTCAGCTCACGCTAGTCGCCGCAGGAAAACAGGACGAGGACCGCCCCGAACGATTGACCGATTGTATCCAACATCTGCAAAACAGCATCAATCCGATCGCCAAGCATCGCCACGTCCCTTTACAGTGGTCCTTCGCTGAGGATCTTGATAACGTCATGATTGGCGATGGTCCAAGCTACTCTGCCGCAGCGTCCAACTTGATTCTCAATGCGATCGAAGTCGGATCCGAAGTCCGCGTCCATGTAGAAAAACTGGACGAACAGGAATGCCAGATCGTGATTTTCGACAATGGTCCTGGCCCCCCAGAACATCTGGCAGACGAAATCTTTGAACCGTTTGTCACGAGCAAACCCGAAGGCCTCGGCCTCGGACTGCCGCTGGTTCGGCGGACCGCACAACGTCATGGTGGCAGCGTAAAATGGGAACGCCACGACGGATGGACTCAGTTCACGATGACCATCCACACCAGCACCATGCCTCGGTCGACTTCCGGCAATATTCCTTCATGAACGCAAAACGCACCATACTCGTCGTCGACGATGAACCCTCCATTTGCTGGGGGTTCGAACGTTTACTAAGTAGTGCCGGGCACGAAGTGCTGATCGCCTCCTCTGCCGAAGACGCCCTGGCGATCGCTCTGTCGCGTCCGCTTGATTTGATCCTGCTCGATGTTCGCTTGCCGGGTCAAGACGGCATCACCGCGTTACCAAAGTTACAAGCAGCAACGAACGGAGCCCCCGTGATCGTGATGACGGCGTTTGGCGATCTCGAAACCGCCGTCGGAGCGGTGCATGCCGGAGCTTGCGATTATTTAACCAAACCATTCCGGCTCGAAGATGCCGCGAAAGCGTGTGAGCAAGCTCTTCGTGTCGGCGGCCGGCTTCAACCGGACGAACCCGAGACAACTCCGCCCAGTGATGCTTCGTTGTTGGTGGGTAAATCGGCGGCAATGCAACAAGTATTTCGCCAGATCGCATTGGTGGCCGATAGTGATTTATCCGTTTTGATCACTGGCGAGACCGGTACTGGCAAAGAGCTAGCCGCCGCAGCCATTCATCGACACAGTCGCCGTAGCGACAAACCGTACCTGCCAATTGCTCCGGTATCGTTGAGCGAAACGGTGATTGAAAGCGAGTTATTTGGGCATGTCAAAGGTGCCTTTACCGGAGCCGATTCCAACCGACCGGGATTGTTCGAACTCGCTAGCGAAGGATCGATTTTGCTTGATGAAATCGGCGAACTTCCTCTGGCTGTCCAAGCCAAGTTGTTGCGTGTTTTGGAGCAGGGTGAATTTACCGCTGTGGGTGACATCGCCCCACGCCGATCGAATGTCCGCATCATCGCGGCTACGAATCGTGATCTTGAACAGGCCGTTCAAGAGGGCACTTTTCGTGAAGACTTGCTGTATCGACTCAGCGCCGTTTCGATTCGCTTGCCTCCGCTGCGACATCGCAGTGAAGACATTCCCATGCTGATCGAGTTTTTTTTAACGCGGCTGGGCTATCCATCGCCTAAAAATGCGACCGATCCCGCGCTGATCGATGCCTTAAAGCAGCGTTCTTGGTGGGGTAACGTTCGCGAACTTCGCAACGCGGTCGAACACGCCTCGGTGATCGCGCGAGGTCGTCCGTTACTGTTGAGCGACTTTCCAGACGAACGACAAAGCAGTAACGCCACCGCCAATGCTCCGGTGGATTCGCTGAGTACGGCGGTAGCCTCGTGGACGACCCGGGAATTATCGTCAGGCAGCGAAGAACTAACGGATCTGAACGAGCGGTTTCAATCGGCGGCGATGCCCACTCTGTTACGACTCGTGCTCCAGCATACCGAGGGCAATCGAGCTGCCGCCGCCGACATGCTGGGGATTCACCGAGGCACGCTGCGAGAATGGATCAAACGCTACCCGCCCGAAACCGAAAAGGAATGACCCAAACATCACCTCCCCTTTGGGCAGGTCAGAGTCGGCGGTAGCCGGCTCTGGGTGGGTCCTCGCGGTGTTAGAAATGGAGCGTGCAAGTCCAGTGTCACCAGCCCTCCCTGTCCGCTGTCGCGGCCGACCCTCCCAGAAAAAGAAGACTGCTGATTTAGTAGCAAAGTTGATTCGTCGAGCGGATTTGGTTTGTACCGCGAACAAATTTGAGATTTTTATCCGGTAGCCCCTCTTCGCAAGCCAGTCTCGCTGGAGACAAGCTGCAGCCGATTGACACGCGAGTTGGACTCGTTTGCGGCCCCGATCAATCTTGTTTTACCAACATCCGATCATATTGGCGCACGAAGGCCCCTTGAGGAGTTTCGTCAGACGCCGAACATTCACCATAAAGCCTGTCATTAGTTCCTGAATTTTTACTTTGGATCGTCCCCAGTACCGTGCCCTTCGACCGCATCCATGACGTACGATCTCATTGAGCTTTCGCTCGATCGCGGGATGCTCTTTTCGCACCGAACGATACTCCTCCGTGCCCACCTTAGCGCGGGCTCGTTCGTACTCCGTTTCGTACTCATTTTTGGACACTCGACGGCCACGATGAGCCGTCGGTCTGAACTCTGGATAACATTGCGATAGTAGAGAACAAGTCCGACAACCCTTGAGCGAGAAGTCGTAAAACAACGAATTAGGCTTGTCTGCTTTTCGCCATGGGGTGCCCGAGGTATGACCTGCCGGGCAGGTGACATGCTGACCATCTTCGCTTTGGAGGAACGCTGAATTGGGATAGCCTTTCCCTTCGCTGTGTTCGCTCGGCGGTGTGATCACGTCCACGGCAAGACCGTTGGGATCTTCCAGCGTTCGTAGCATCGGTCCGTTGAATCCAGCACCATCGATCGAGAGTTGCTCGATTTGATTTCCGTGAACCGCGTGCTCGCGTTGCACCAAACTGATCGCGTCGTGGGCCTCGGCACCGTTGGCCGGAAGCACTTCGATTTGCGTCACCAGTCCGCTGTCGGCGTCCATCATCACGTCGAGCATGTAACCATCATAGAACTCGCCATGTTTGCCACGCCGCGCCTCGGGATCGACCACGCTAAGGGTACGGTCGCCGCTACCAGGATTCAAACAATCCGCCGTGATTTTCTCTGCCAAACTTCGCACCGCCAACAGCCGTTGCCAAGTCGATTTCTGTTCTGGATCGGGGGCTTCGGCGGGTAACCTCTGCATCCACTGGAGCATGTCCAGCACCAAATCCAAGCGAGCTTGCAAGCGGATCTCGTCGGATTCTTTTTCAGTCTCCGCTTGGATTCGCTCCGCCTCGATGTGGTATCCAGCGGCCAACTCGGCGTCGACGGACTCGATCGCTGAGAGCATCTTTTCTCTAAGTTGCGCGAGCAGTCTTAGAGTGGTGGGTACGGCGATGTTAGCCAGGACGTGGGTGGCGTCTTTTAGCCGAAGCCGATCGCGTACCACCCCGGCGTCCCGAGCAAAGGCGATCAGTCGATCGAAAATTTCCTGAAATCCTTCCACTCCGAGACGCGCTCGAAAGCGGCAAATCGTGGAGGCGTCGGGCATTTCAAAACGGATAGGCACCTGGAGGAACCAACGAAACAGCAAATCCGTCTGAGCTCGGGCAACGACACCTCGGTCAGAGAGCCGGCAGGTATAGCGAAGAAACTCCAGCTTGAGCATATGAATGACAGGCAGAGCTGGTTGCCCCATGTTCGGAACATAATATTTTTCAAGGTCGCCGCGGAACGACTCCCAGGGGATCAACTGCAAAGCATCCAGTAACGGCGAGTCGCCCCGAATAACTCGTGCGTAAATGGCTAGGTCCTCGGCTGAAATTTCCAGCAGAAAATCACGGTCTCGTGTGATCATTCTTTGTTTCTTCTAGCACCTCACTCTTGCGTCCAAAGGGGGGGATTCAATGGGGAATTATATGCACGCCGCAAAAACGAGGGAATGACTAAATCAGCAGTCTCCGAAGGTGGTGGAGAGGTGGCAGAAAACCAGCGCAACCCAAAAATCACAGCTAGCCCAAAGTTTTAGCGCCAAAACGGCCAATTTACTGAAAGACTTCTGCCTAACTGCTTAGTCCGCCGTGATCAACGACGCTCGTTCGAGCTACAGCAGAAGTCCTGCGACCGCGCCGGTCATGCAGCAAGCAAGTAGACCACCACCCATCGCACGCAAACCAAGTCTGGCTAAATCGTCTTTTCGACTTGGCTCAAGACCGCCGATCCCGCCGACCTGGATACCGATAGCGCCAAAGTTCGAAAAGCCTGCCAACGCATAAGTCAAAATCGCTTTCGTGCGTGGGCTGATCGGACTCGCAGGAGCATCGACTCTCAATTCGCCCAGTTGCATGAAGGCAATGAATTCGTTGGCAACCGTTTTTAGACCGATAAAGCGACCTGCTGCTACCGATTCATCCAGCGGCACTCCCATGCACAATGCCAACGGAGCGAAGGCGTAACCGAGCACCGTTTCAAGTGAAACGCCCGTCAACGAAACCAAAATCGCATTTGCCAACGCAATCAGCGCCAAGAAGGCAATCAGCATCGCGCCCACGTTCAGGGCAAGTTTTAGACCGTCCGACGCCCCTTGCACGGCAGCTCCGATCACATTCACGCTCGTTTTTTCGTGGGGCAATTTGAGCGATTGGGGATCCGCTGTCGCTTCCGATTCGGGCAGCATGACTTTCGCAATCAGCAGCGCTGCCGGAGCACTCATTACCGAAGCGGTGATCAGGTGGCTGGCGTCGATTCCCATGTCAACGTACGCGCCAAGCAACCCGCCGGTGACGGTCGCGAACCCGCCGGTCATCAATGCGTTCAGTTCGCTTTTGGTCATCGTCGCCAAGTAGGGTTTGACCACCAACGGCGCTTCGGTGTGCCCGACGAATACATTCGCTGCGGACGCCAGCGTCTCCGGACCGCTTGTTCCGAGCGTTCGCTGCATCACCCAAGCCATCGCAAACACGATCCACTGCATGATGCCGATGTGATACAAAACGGACATCAATGCGGAAAAGAAAATGATCGTCGGCAAAACACCGAAGGCGAACGTTCGCAGCAGCGTGTATTTTGCCGGAATCGCATCGCTTGCCGGATCGTCGGCTCGCGGATGAATGTCAAACAGGAACGACGACCCCTCGTCCACAAAACCGAGTAGCGAGGTGACGCCCAAGCCAATCTGTTCAAACAGTGCTTGCCCCCAAGGCGTGCGAAGCACAAAAAAGCCAAGCCCTAATTGCAGCAACAAACCGCCGATTACGACTCGAACGGGAAACTGCTTGCGGTTCGCACTGAACGCCCACGCGATGCCGATAAAAAACAGTAGCCCCACCATGCAACTGAAACGTGACTGCATGATCGGCTAGGCTCCTCGGTGGCTCTCGTTGAGAGCTACCCGTTTTGTGGCGTGTCAAAAATGCGGTCGCCAGCGTCACCGAGTCCCGGAACGATAAACGATTGCTCATTCAGCTCGGGGTCAATCGCGGCGACATAAAGTTTGACGTCAGGAAAGTCTCGCTCGACACGATCGATTCCCGGTTGAGCCGCAATAATGCTCAGCACGCGAATCTCATTCACGCCCCAGCTTTTTAGCCGGCTAATGACCATTTCGACAGAACCGCCGGTGGCAAGCATCGGGTCGAGCACCAAGGCAACGCTCGGCGCACCGCGGCTAGGCAGTTTGTCGTAATAACCCACCGGTTCGGCCGTCTCTTCGTTGCGGTACAGTCCCAAGTGCCACACCGAAGCATCCGGAAGCAGATTTTGCAACGGATGAACCATTCCCAGTCCGGCTCGCAAAATGGGCACAAGACCGATCGGCATAGCGAGCTTGTGGCAGTTCGCAGCGGCGATCGGTGTTTGGATCGTCGTCGGCTGCGTGATCAAATCCTCGGTGGCGTAGACGCCAACCAACACCGCCAATCGCTCAATGGCGGTTCGGAATTCACTGCACGACGTCGATTTATCTCGCACCGTGCAAAGATGATGCTCTACCAACGGATGGTCGATTTTTGTCAGTAGACTCACGGCGATGTCGTCCTCGTTGTAGGTCCCTCAAGCAAGCGTTCAGTCCAGCCAAGAGGAGCCAGGACATCAGCAGAGATTGACCGCGATCGGTTGCGAAATTCGCAGACCGCAGGTCAATCTCCGAAGCGGATGGAGTGGGATTCGAACCCACGGTAGAGTTACCCCTACGGCAGTTTTCAAGACTGCTGCCTTCGACCACTCGGCCACCCATCCTGTGTTGGCATAGACTCTACCAAACCCCAACCGTGGACGAAACCGAGGTTTGAAGGTTCCCAGACCAGATTTTTTTAGTTGACTTCTCTGCCTCAACCTTGTATCAATGTATTAACACAAGGGTTCGTGATGCAAATCCACATTTCAAGTGACGGCGCACCGATCTATCAACAGATCGTCGACCAGATCCGTTTTCGTATCGTATCCGGGGTGATGCGCTCCGGCGACGAATTGCCAACGATTCGTGGTCTGGCCGAGAGTTTGCGAGTCAATCCGAACACCGTCGCGCGGGCCTACCGCGAACTCGAACACGAGCAGTTGGTCGAAAAACGGCGAACGACCGGGACGTTTGTCTCCGAATTGGCTCCCCGGCATACCGCCAGCCAGCGGCGCCGGATGATGACGCCCCACGTCGACAAACTGTTGACACTTTCTCGCCAACTCGGGTTCGAGTTGGATGAACTGATCACGTTGCTACAGAAACGGGATCTCCAATTCGATCGTCCAAAATCCGATCACGCCGAGGAGCCATCATGAGTCGTTCCGATTCAAATTCCCCGCTTGCCGTCAACGTCACTGGGCTGTGCCGGTCTTTCCGTGGTCGCCCGGCACTCGAAGACATCGACGTTCATATTCCGGTCGGTAGCGTTTTTGGTTTGGTAGGGCTCAATGGAGCGGGCAAAACCACGCTGATACGACATCTGATCGGAGCGTTTGTGGCTCAGCAAGGCACCGTCCGCGTGCTGGGGATGGATCCAGTGGCCGATTCGCAATCGGTGCTCCGGCGTGTCGGTTATTTGACCGAAGAAGATTCGTTGCCAACTTGGATGCGGGTCGGCGAACTGGTCGATTTTTCTCGAGCGATCTACGACACTTGGGACGACGCGTATGCGACCAAGTTGATGGACCTGTTTGGCTTGTCGCGATCCGACAAGCTGAGTTCATTGTCCAAAGGTTTGCGAGCGCGAGCAGGATTGCTGGTCGCGATCGCTTATCGACCCGAACTGCTGATCCTGGATGAACCCAGCAGCGGTTTGGATCCGTTGGCTCGCCGCGACATCCTCGAAGCGATCATCCGCACGATCAGTGAAGAGGGGCGTACAGTGCTGTTTTCGAGTCATCTGTTGGATGAAGTCGACCGCGTATGTGATTCAGTCGCGTTGATGCGAGCGAGCCGCATTGTCGAAACGACGACGGTGGATCAATTGCAAGCTCGCTACGAAGAAATTGTCTGCCGCAGCGATTCGCAAACGCCTCCTCATATTCGTGGTGTTTTCGCTTGGCAGGGAGACCAATCCGAATGGTCGGGCGTGGTCGACCGCCAATTGGTGAAGAGCGATGCACTTGTATTGCCGGCCGAAGTGAGCTTGATCACCCGCCGCGAAATCACGCTACATCGCTGGTTCGCGGCGCGGGCGGGCACCACGTCGTCCACTACGCCTGAGCTGGACGATGGCAATACGCAGGAGGTAGCTTCTCATGTCGGATAGCCTAGCGCTGGTGCGTTTGACCTGGTTGAAAAACCGCTGGATGCTCCTGTTTTTTGTCGGGGTCATCGGGATCGCCGAAAGTATGTTGCTGTGGATGTCGTACATCGGAGCGAATCTCGACGCGTTCGCGTCGGTGATCTTGTGTGTCACGTTTTTGCCCGCGATTTCCTGGGGCATTTTTGCATTGGATATTTCTCCTCTAGGAAAACTGGATTCGGGTGAAAGCGGTTATTCACACTGGCTGTTACGGATGCCGATTGCCAATTGGAAGCTTGTTTCTGTTCCTATTGCCATGAAAACCGCTTGGGTGTTCGCGGTCTGGCTCGTCCTCTCGAAAACACTGCAGTGGTTCGGAGCATCAATATGGATCTTGATTCCAGCGTTCTTGGTCGCCGCGACGGGAGTCTTGATTTCCGCCCTCGCGTGGCGTCCGTTTCGATCGGGGATATGCCGGATCTGGATGCTAGGCATTTTGGCGCCGGTTTCGTACGGATTGTGTCTAATGGCGATTGGCGGAAAAAGTGAAGCGAATCTGTCGCCATCCGCTGAGTACGGAGTGACGATCGCTGCGGCAGCCTACTTTTTAGTATCGGTAGGAATCGCCTACCGGGCGATCACGCTGGCTCGGCATCATGTTGCGGGAATGATTCCCGCGGAAGCATCTGGAGTGATTGCTTGGCTTTGGAGTCGATTGAGCTGGGATCGCACCGGAGAGAAGGTAGTATCGCATCGCAGTCGAGTCCGAGCATTGGTCTGGCACGATTTGCGACGATCGCGTGCTTACCGCTTCAATTCTATTTTGTTTATTGCCTGTCCTGCGTTGCTATTTGCCTTGTTTTGTTCCTGGTCGCCGGTGGCGCTGGCCGTCATGAGTGTGCTGTGCATGTTCTTTGTCGGAATCATTTCTGCCGCGAGCACGCTTGATCCTGACTCGCAGCGTTCGGTTTCGACCTTACCGTCGTACCTATCGATCAGCCCGCTGTCGGATGCCACGATCGCGTGGACGCGATTCACGATGTTTGCAAGCTACTTGGCTCTGTTTTTATCGCTGTCGATTGTTTTTTACGGCGTCTGTATGGCCTGGCCTGAAAACCGCGAAAATTGGTCGCGTTGGGCTGCTTGGTTGTCGTCGCATGATACGGTCACCGGCACAGCGACGTTCGTCGGATTCCGAGTGACGCTTGCGACCCTGCTTTTTATTAGCTTGCTGCTCTTGGGCACCTCGAGCGGTTACGTGTGGGTGAATATGTACGGACACCGCTGGGTGGATGTTGCCGTGGTTCTCGTCAGTGTGGCGTTATCATTCGGAGTCCTGTTCACCGCAGTTGCCTGGATTATCGCCCAGCCCGATTGGCAGACAATGACCGCGTCAATGATGTCCTTTCTGGATCGACTGCAATGGATGAGTTACGTCGCGGTACTCGTAAAACTGGTCGCAATTATCGGGACGGCCATCGTTGTCTCGCGAAGTCACGTTGCCCGCAGAGCGTCGCTGCTGCAAGTCATTGCTACATGGACGGTGATCACGCTGGCCGTAGGAACGCTTTTGTTTGGATTGATTCCCGACTCGCGATTCACGTTGCCCATCTGCCTGGCCTTTGCCGCACTCATTCTGCCATTGCCCAGCGTCCTCGTTTTGCCACTTGCTCTGAATCGAAACCGACATCGTTAAGCAGTTAGGGGAGAGTCATCTGGATGAATTCATCAAAAGGCAGATGCCTAATGGATCGGCATGGGCTGTAGCGAATCTAGGATCACTCACCAGCGAAACATCACAAACTGGTTGCGGTAACACACGCGGTGGACGACAATCTTGTTGCTAAGCAGGCCACCCAAGCGATCTCGATAATTCGACCCTTATTTTGTGAGCAGGCGGCGTTTTCCGCAGTCACGTCGCTTTTGCAAGTAACATGACCGTGGTCAACGCCGGACGGGACAGGCCTTTGTGCCCAACGAATCATCCCGACCTACCAAAATTGAAGTTTTAACCGCGTTTCTTTTTAATCATTCATGTCAGCTGCTAAGAAAATCTCTGCAAAGAAACGCCGGCGTGTTTTTATTGGATTAGCGATTTCGCTGGGGTTTCTCGGAGCCTTGATCTTCAGTGAGATTGCGTTGCGAGTGTACGTGGCTAGCCGTGGATGGACGCCGAATTGTTACGTGACGCACCTTGCGTTGTTGGTTCCTGACTCCGATGCGGGATATTCGCTCCGAAAGAACACGCGACTAAAGTCCTCAGGTTGCGATATCCGAATCAATTCACTTGGTTTGCGAGGTCCAGAAATCTCTGAAGACAAACGCGATCATGTCACTCGGATCGCGGTGTTGGGCGGTTCGAGCGTCTTTGGCTACCTGGTTCCCGAGGGCGAAGATTCTTGTCGGGTGATGGAGGAGATTCTTCGCGAGCGAGGCGTAGACGCTGAAGTAATCAATGCGGGGGTTAACGGTTACAGCATGACCCAATGTCGACACCGTTACGAGCAAGTCGTCGCGCCGCTTCGTCCCGACTTCGTGATCTTGTACCTTGGATGGAACGACACCCTCTATTTGATACAGGATGCAGACCAAGCAAGTCGCAATGCACCTTCTGCGCCTTCGTTGACAAAAAGAGTTTTTTCGAAGAGCACGCTCTATGGTCTCTTACGCTACCGACTATTCCCCGAAAAGAATCCTGTCTTCGCGGCACCTGAATCGTCAAACTCTCAAATGTCCGAAAGTGGAAAGCGTCAGTTTCGAGACGACTTCAAAGCTTTGGTCAAAGCCGTCGAAGAATCCGGTGCTGTGCCAGTCGTCTCAACGCAAGTGATGGCGACCAGCGAGCATTGTGAAGGATTGGATTGGCATCTTGGTAGCACCTCCAAGCAAATCGCGGCGAATCAAGTGATCGGAAGGTGGATTGTGGACACGGAACGCGAGATTGCCGCCGATAATCAATTGTTGTTAATCGATTGCACGAAGGAGGTTCCCTGTAGCGACGATACGTTGGGTGATCCCATTCACTTGACAAAAAAAGGACATCGACTGGTGGCGGAGCTTTGGGTGCAAGGTTTAATGCCGTTGTTAAAACCTTCAAATATTGATGACGCAGATGAGGTTGCCCCGTGACATTGATTCTCGGCATCTCTGCGTTCTACCATGATTCGGCGGTTGCGATTATTCGCGACGGAGAGGTTATTGCTGCGGCGAGCGAAGAACGTTTCACACGAAAGAAACATGACGAGTCGTTTCCGCTAAACGCCATGCACGAGTGTTTGCGGATGGCCGACGCCGACGTTGGCGATCTTGACTACGTTGGGTTTTATGAAAAGCCGTTCTTGAAGTTTGATCGGCTGCTGGAAACCTATTTGACCTACGCGCCAGCAGGTTACGGCAGCTTCTTTCGTGCGATGCCTAGTTGGCTGCAAACAAAGTTGCATCTGCCTCGTGAAATCCGTAAACATTTAGGGAAGCAGTACAAACGCCGGATCGTGTTTTGCGAACACCATGAATCGCACGCAAGCAGTGCGTTCTTTCCGAGTCCATTTGATGAAGCTGCAATCCTGACCATCGACGGCGTGGGCGAATGGGCGACGACAAGCTGGGGCGTCGGCCGCGGAAACCGTATCACGCTGAAAAATGAAATCCGATTTCCGCATTCTTTGGGTCTGCTCTACTCGGCGTTCACCTATTTCTGTGGGTTCAGGGTCAATTCCGGCGAGTACAAATTGATGGGGTTGGCTCCCTATGGAGAACCTCGATTTGCCGACTTGATTTTCAAGCACCTAATTGAAATCCATGATGACGGGAGCTACCGGCTGAACATGGACTATTTCTCGTACTGTCATACGTTGCGCATGACCGATCGGAAAATGGAGCGATTGCTGGGAGTCACACGCCGCAAAGCGGAAGAGAAAATCCGCGAAGTGGATATGGATATTGCAGCAAGTATTCAGCGAGTCACCGAAGAAGTTGTATTGCGAATGGCGCATCATGTCTTCGATCAAACGAAGCTCGATTCCTTGTGCATGGCTGGCGGGGTCGCTTTAAATTGCGTCGCAAATGGACGGCTGTTGCGAGAAGGACCGTTCAAGCAGATCTGGGTTCAACCTGCTGCCGGTGACGCCGGAGGAGCACTCGGAGTTGCCTGGCTGATTTGGAATCAATTGTTAGGCAAACCACGTGTTGCCACGGCCATCAGTGCCCAGCCGAGTTCGCTGCTCGGGCCGCCTGCGGATCGCGAAGACGATTTGCGGGCGCTGCGAGATAGTGGTGCGGTAATGCAACACCTGCCGCTGGACGACGAGCTTTACGCAGCGGCGGCCAAGCTTCTTGCCGATGGGAATGTGGTCGGTTGGGTCCAGGGCAACATGGAATTCGGGCCGCGGGCGCTCGGCGGACGCAGTATCCTCGGGGATCCCCGAAACCCTGAAATGCAATCGGTGATGAACCTGAAGATCAAGTATCGGGAGTCCTTCCGTCCTTTCGCGCCGAGTATCTTAGAAGAACACAGTCAGGATTATTTCAAGATGCCTGATGGGACAGCGAGCCCGTACATGTTGTTCACGTTTGACGTGCAAGAAAAGCGACGCCTGCCGATTGATGAGTCGATTCCGCCTGGCATCGAAAGGGTAAAACAGTCGCGAAGCGATCTGCCTGCGATCACGCATTTAGACTATTCCGCCCGGGTGCAAACCGTCAGCCAGCAAAGGCATCCGCGTTTCTACGGACTGCTGCGAAAATTCTATGAGGAAACAGGCTGTCCTGCGGTTATCAACACCAGTTTCAATGTGCGAGGTGAGCCGATCGTCTCAACCGCAGCGGACGCGTACCGTTGCTTCATGGCTACCGAGATGGACGCTTTGGTGATCGGGAACTATCTCATGCTGAAAACCGAGCAACCAGAGTCAGCTCGTCAATCGAGCCAGCAATATCTTAATGAATTGGAGCCGGACTGATGTCATTGCTTGATCTCAATGCGGCTCCTTCGAGTTCGATGAAACGATGGTTTGGGCTGTCCTTGTCATCGCTGTTTCTGATTCTTGCTTATGTGGTGCGGCACAGCGCAAGCGTCGTTGCGATGGCTCTGGCGATCGCAGGGGTGTTGGTCGGCGTGATATACTATTGCGTACCGAGTGCACCATTGCGAGTGATTCGAGCTTGGCAATATGTCACGTACCCGATTGCGTGGACGATCAGTCATCTGTTGTTAGGGACCGTCTTTTTCGGCATTGTCCTGCCAACGGGGATCGTGCTTCGGTTGCTGGGGTATGATCCATTGCGATTGAGGAAACGCGATTCCGCCTCCAACTGGATTCCTCGGCGTGAAGACAGCGATACCTCCCGTTACTTCAAACAGTTTTGAGACAAAACGATGGACGATCCGCAAAGCTCTCAAGAACACGAATTTGAAAACCAAGCCGAAGGCGAAGACTTAGGTTTCGTGCAGGAGTTCGTCATGTTTTTGCAAGAGAACAAAAAATGGTGGCTCATACCACTGCTCGGTGCCTTGCTGTCGATTGGCGCGATCGCTCTCTTAGCCGGCAGCGGCGCCGCCCCCTTCATCTACACGCTCTTTTAGCAATACTGCAAAAATGTTGCTATGATTCTGCCGCAGTTGACGTTGGAGTCCGGCTTTTCAATGTGGGATAGACTTCCAGCCTGTCATGCCGATTCAATGCTTTCTTTGCCATATGCCTGAACCGCTGCTCACGATTTACAACCATCACAATCCCGCGTCGGGCGCTCCGCTCTTCTCTTTTGAGCCCAAGGTCATTGCCATGTCCATATGCTCGCGGAATCGCTCTGTTTGTACTTAGCTCACTGACAAAATGGGGGGGCGACAAAGGGGCTTGGCGTCCATGTCCATTGGTTCCGTCGCCCTAGATGCAATTATTGCGGGGGCGTTTGGTAGGTAGCGACTGATCTCTCGTTGGCAAGAAACGCATGAATATCAAGCAGATCCTACTTGGCACGCGACTTGGAAATTTGGCGATGCTCTCGAGAGAGAAGATCGACATAGTGCGTACGGCGCTTACTCGGCCTGAGGCAGTGGGCACCGTTGCTAATGATCAACTCGCCAGTCTGCTGGTTGTATCGATCTGCCAATCCGATATGACGTTTCTCGATGTCGGTGCCCATATTGGAAGCGTTATCTCGGCTGTCCACAAACATGGCCCAACGGTGAAGATCATCGCAGTCGAAGCGATGCCAGAGAAAGCGGCGAGACTTCGCCACAAGTTTCCGCACGTCGTTCTGCATGCTTGTGCGGTGGGAGAAGTCGACGGCGAGATGACGTTTTTTATCGACACGCGGCAGTCGGGCTACAGTTCGCTCATCGCACCGGATGACAATCAATCGCACATCCATGAAATTCGGGTCGCGGTCAAGCGATTGGACACGCTGATCCCAGATGATGCCATCGTTGACGTGATGAAGATCGATATTGAAGGGGCCGAACTTGGGGCTCTTCGCGGGGCCACCAACATGCTGTCGAGATGCAGGCCCGTTGTCATGTTTGAAAGTGCTCCCACCCGTTTAAGCTCAAGCTACGAATCCCAAGACCTCTATCGATTTTTCGATCAACGCGGATATGAGATTTTTGTGCCCAATCGCCTCGCTCACAACGGCAGTGGGCTTAGCGAAGAGGGATTCCTCGAGAGTCATCTTTACCCACGCAGAGCCACCAATTATTTCGCGGTGCACCGAGATCGCCGGATCGAGATTCGGGATAGGGCACGCCGAGTCCTCGGTATCCACGTTGAATGAGTGATTCGGCGCGTTCGACTCCGTGATCCAATGGATCGTCGCCGCGTCGAGCAAAATAAGCACGTCGGCAGGAGCTTTGCGGTGTCATTCGATTAGCCGTTTGGACCAACGCTGTTAAGCATTTTCTGGTAGCTACCTTCGCCAGAAGGTGGTGATTCGCATTGGACGGCAACCATCCACGCTCTGGCGAGCGTAGCTACAAAACGCAAATGCCGTAAGTTGCTGCCTCAAAATGCTTCACAGCGTTGCGTATCGACGCAAGTTCCAGGTGTTTGCACCGTGTGCTCCGAGTCGCTTAGAATGTTCACTGGCATCGGATTGCTTGTGGTCACAATGGGCTGACACGCTCATGGTCCATGAAAAAAGGACGCGGCGACTTTGTCTTTCGACATTGCCGCCGCGCCCTTTGAAGATCTCTGCCTCATCAAGCTGCTTGAGTTCTCGCCGGACTCTTAGGGCCGAATGGCGCCCCAGCCGGATTCTTGGCGTTTCCGTTTTGGAGGAGTTCGAGTTTCTGGCTGGCGAACTTCCATCTGGCGAACGTCGGGCTGATAAGTCCGATTCACTTGATGGCGTGATTCCGATTCAAACGTTCGCTCTCGCACGAGTGCCGCCTCACGAACGGGGATCGAATAGTTGCCGCGGTCCCGGTTGGATGCGTTGATCGGCTGCTCGCTGCTTGGTGGCAGCGGCGGGGCAGCCAGGGGGCGGTCACTCTCGCTGGGTTGCGATTGCACCTCGAGTGTTCGGCGTTGGAACGGCGAAATGTACTCTGGCGGAGCTTGGATGGGATGGACGCTCGAGTAGCCCAGCTTGCTTGGCGCTTCGTTTGCTGCCGTGATCATCCGGTCGGATGCTCCCTGCTGGTTGGATCCGAATACCGACGAGTCAGCTGGATTTTGCAATCGCCACTCGGTTTTCGTTTGCGGTTTCGCATCGGAATCCGAGCTATTGCCATTGCGGTTTTCATCCAAGTAACGGTCGATGTCGCTGCGATAGCCACTTTGCTCGCTGGATTGAGTAGGAAGTCCCGATTCGAGGCGAGGTTGGTCCAGCGGAGCGCGGTCGCCGTTGGAGGACGACGCGGCGCCAGAGAGCGGTTCAGTGTTTGGCGCGTAACTGCTGCTTGGAGCGGTTGACGGAATGGGGATCGTCATCGAGCTGTTTGGTGACGAGATGGCACCCGTTTGATTGACGCTGCCAAATGGGCTGGCAGTATACGGGCTGGGCGTGTACTGCGAGGCCGATCCGTATGCCGAGCTTTGGCTGAAACTTTGTGGGGCTTGTCCGCCGCTCAGGCTCGGTGGATTCATCGGCACTGAATCGCTAGGGGCTCCGAACGGATTGCTGGTTCCCGAGGCAGAGCCAACGGGAACCGGTTGACCAATCGGCACCGGTTGCCCGATGGGAGTGGGTTGCCCGATGGGAGTGGGTTGGCCAATCGGTGTGGGCTGATAACCGCCGGGTTGGTTCGCGCCCAAGCTGCTGTAGGGTGATCGTTGAAGTTGATCCAGATACGACGTGCATCCTTGTTGGGTCGTCACCGTCGTGCCCGACACGGGGTCAACCGCAGTGACAGGGCGATAGTAGGTGACAGGGGCCCGATAGTACGACGAGCGATAGTCGGTACCAAACAATGCGCCAAAGAATCGTCCCAGTCCTCCCACACGGGGTTGAGCGGGGACGACAAACGGCGGCGCAACTTGAGTTGCCGGAATCGCCGTGGATGGGGTCGCGTAGGCTGCCGAGTACGATTGCGAAGGCATCGATTGCATCGGATAGGCATTGTTGCCGCCGAAGAACGATGACGTCGGAGCGTTGCCACGCAGCGATTGCGAGAGCGGAACGCTACCCGCGGGAATCGGAATCGATGACGATGGCGGGTAGGCTGTCGCGATCGGCGCCGAGGTCCCGTTCATCGGCAGGCTATACGAAGTTTGCGCAGTCGCTTGACTCGCGACCGGCATGCCGGTGTAAACCGATGGATTGTTGAGCACATAGGCAGGCCGCTGAGCTTGGTACACACCACTGATTTGATAGCGAGGTGTTGTCGGTTGGACGAGCGGATTCGAACCGTATGCTGAACTGTAAAGGGCGTTGTTTGGGTAGGCTGCGGCGTAAGGCGATGCGGGCGCGTAACCAGCGGAGTAGCCAACCGGAACGGCTCCGTAGTTCGCAGCGTAGGGATAGGCAGCGGTGTACGGCGCATAGCCTGCGGCGTAAGCCGTCGGACGTCCGAAAAGCCAATCAGTTAGGCAGCAAGCAGATGCATCTACTGTCGTAAAGCTAACGGCAGCAAATGTGATTAAAGCGGCTAGGCGTCGTCGTTTCGACATCCAGATTACCCGTGCGTGAGAAACGTGTTCGCTCGCACAGACCCAAGTCCGCGCGAGACTACATGAGCAAGTGGACGTCCGAAGCCGCGTTAGGTCAACGTTTCTTGAATGAAGTTCCTTTGAATGGTAAACGTTTCCGGTCAGCTGATAACGGTTAAAACGATCGCAGTGAATTTATTGCCCCCCATCGGTCCGCTTGCCGACACCTAGCGTTCCGTGTCGTCGGCGGGATCGTCCACGATTTTGCCTCTGCAAGATCGCGTCACGAAGTCATGCCAGGTTGTTGATGTCGCCGTAGCTAAACTCACCAGAGCGTGGAGTCGTTGGCTTCGACCAGAGCGTGGAGTGATTCAACGTATCTCCACCGTCTGGCCACGATAGCTACCGTTTTGTCGGGCGAGTCTAAAATCCACTTTGGCGGAATGAGATCAGCAATTTGACGTCCCAAGCGACGGCAGCACAGTTTCGCCACCGCCCCCCCTCCAAACGCGAGTGTGCAGTATCCCTAAACGAGCGACAAGCTGGTCCGCACGCTCCTTTGACCTAGTCCTGCCAAGCTGACACGAGGCGAACGTCGCGAACTCATCCCAAATCGGCTTCACGATCCATAAGTCGTTTTCAAACAAAGACTTGCGGACATTTTTCCAGGCGTGGCACACGGGTTGCTCTCCAGAGGAGCCAACCGGCTGGCTGCTGCCACCGTTGCAGACTTACGTTCATCCGCAAGGCAGGCGTGTCGTCTTTCCTCATTGAAAGACCGACTGCTTCCTTCGCGGCAGAATCTCAATTTCGACCACATTCCTTTACTTTGTTGTTGTTTGGCTCTCGTGCCCCTATATGGGGGCGGAGCCAGTCGGCAGCATTCATTAGACGAAACCACAGGAGAAAAACGTCGTGGCAAAGCAAATCGTTTTCGACGACGATGCACGCGGGCCATTGTTGGCCGGTGTCAGCAAATTGGCGCGAGCCGTCCGCAGCACCTTGGGACCTCGCGGTCGCAATGCAGTGTTGGACAAAGGCTGGGGCTCACCCAAAGTCACCAAAGACGGTGTGACGGTTGCTGAAGACATCGAATTAGACGATCCGTTTGAGAACCTTGGGGCTCAACTCGTCAAAGAAGCCGCTAGCAAGACCAATGACGTCGCTGGCGACGGCACGACCACGGCAACGGTTTTGGCCGAAGCAATCTTCCGTGAAGGCCTGAAAATGGTCGCCATGGGCGCCGACCCAATGGCCCTTTCCCGAGGTATCGCCAAGGGCGTTGATGCCGTTGTGGCTCATATTGGCAAGCTGGCCAAGCCAATCGACGAGAAAAGCAAGAGCGACATCAAGCAAGTTGCAACCATCGCTGGAAACAACGATCCCGAAATTGGCAACGTGCTTGCCGACGCGTTCACCAAAGTGGGTAAGAACGGCGTGATCACGGTCGAAGAAGGCCGTACGAACGAAACCACCGTCGACGTTGTCGAAGGGATGCAGTTCGATCGCGGATTCCTGTCGCCTCACTTCGTCACCAACCAAGACGAAGTTTCGGTGGAACTCGAGGATTGTTACGTCCTGCTCTTCGAAGAGAAGATCAGTGCGAACAAGAAGATGATTCCATTGTTGGAAGCGGTCAGCAAATCGAAGAAGCCTTTGCTGATCATCGCCGAAGACGTCGAAGGCGAAGCGCTGGCGACTTTGGTTGTCAACAAGATGCGTGGCATCCTGACTGTCTGTGCTGTGAAGGCACCTGGTTATGGCGATCGTCGTAAAGCAATCCTCGGCGACATTGCTGTGTTGACCGGCGGAAAGGCGATCTTCAAAGACCTCGGTATCGATCTGGAAAGCGTCAAGCTGAGCGACCTTGGCCGTGCCAAGAAGATTCGCATCACCAGCGAAGCGACCACCATGGTTGGCGGTGCTGGCAAGAAGGCTGATATCGAGGGCCGCGTTGAACAGATCCGCCGCGAGATCAGCAACACTGACAGCGATTACGATCGCGAAAAGTTGCAAGAGCGTTTGGCGAAGCTCGCCGGTGGTGTTGCTCAGATCAGCGTCGGTGCTGCGACCGAAACTGAAATGAAAGAGCGTAAAGCACTTCTTGACGATGCTCGTGCAGCTACACAAGCCGCACTCGAAGAAGGCATTGTTCCCGGTGGCGGAACCGCACTGCTTCGCTGCCGTGGCGTTGTGGAAAAATTGGAAAAGGAAACCGAAGGCGATCAAAAACTGGGTGTCCGAATTATTCGTAACATCTTGGATCAGCCTCTGCGTGCGATCGCCAACAACGCGGGCCTTGATGGTGCGGTTGTGGTTAATCGCGTACTGCAGATGAAGGGCAAGCATGACGGTTACGATGCGAACGCCGAGGTCTATTGTGATCTCGTTGCCGCTGGAATCGTTGACCCCGCCAAAGTGGTTCGCACTTCGCTAACCAACGCGGCAAGCGTCGCATCGCTGTTGTTGACCACCGAATCGTTGGTTGCCGAAATTCCGAGCGAAGAAGAAGAAGGCGGCGGCGATCACGGTCATGACCACGGTATGGGTGGCATGGGCGGAATGGGCGGCGGCATGCCAGGCATGGGCGGAATGGGTGGCATGGGCGGAATGGGCGGCATGATGTAATGCATTGGCCTCGCATCGAGATTGGGATCGCGACCGGACGCATCTGCATTCGGCTGCGGTCCCCCGGCGAGGCACGCTTTTTCCTGTACAGAACCCGTTTGGCTCTGTCCTCTGTTTCAGCAAAACCTTTTAAACACAACTCTCAATACAGATAAGAAAATACTATGGCAAAAATGAACCTACGTCCTTTGGATGATCGCATTGTTGTTGAGCCTGTCGAAGCCGAAGAAACCACCGCTGGCGGTATCGTGCTTCCCGATTCGGCTCGTGAAAAACCACAACGTGGTACGGTTGTCGCCGTCGGTCCTGGCAAGATGTTGGACAGCGGAAACCGTGGTGAGCTAAGCGTCACCGTTGGCGACGTTGTGATCTACGGCAAGTACGGCGGAAGTAACATCGAAGTCGATGGCCGCGAAATGAAGATCCTTCGCGAAAGCGACATCTTGGCAAAAGTTCTGTAGTGAACGGCACTTTTGGTTTTTCGCAGTGAGCCGACCCCGTCGGCTCTGCTGCGATGGACGAAACGTCTCAGCGGTGTGTGTGTCACTGCCGCTGATTGCAACAAAACGAACAACAGCAATTTTATTACAGGAATTCACTCGTGGCAAAACAACTGCTATTTGACGACTACGCGCGAGCTCGCATGATGGCGGGCGTCGACAAGTTGGCCAATGCGGTCGCCGTAACGATGGGCCCCACCGGTCGCAACGTGATGATCGACAAGTCGTTTGGCGGACCGACCGTAACGAAGGACGGTGTCACCGTCGCTAAAGAAATCGAACTCGAAGATCGCTTCGAGAACATGGGCGCCAAATTGGTGATCGAGGTCGCTCAAAAGACCAGTGATCTCGCCGGTGACGGCACCACCACTGCAACCGTGTTGGCTCGTGCGATCTTCAAAGAAGGTTTGCGTAACATCGTTGCCGGTAGCAACCCAGCGGCCATTCGCCGTGGGATCGACAAAGCGGTTCAAGCCGCAACCGAGCAATTGATCGAGATGGGACAACCCGTCAAGAACAAAGAGCAAATCGCCAACGTTGGTGCGATCAGTGCTAACAACGACAAAGTCATCGGCAACTTGTTGGCCGATGCTTTGGAACGAGTTGGTAAGGACGGCGTGATCACGGTCGAAGAGGGCAAGAGCCGAGTGACCGAAGTCAATTACGTTGACGGAATGCAGTTCGACAAGGGCTACATCTCGCCTTACTTCATCAACGACCCAAGCACGATGGAAGCGAGCCTCGAGAACGCTTTGGTCCTGCTCTACGAGAAGAAGATCAGCAACATCCGCGATCTTGTTCCATTGTTGGAAAAGGCTGCTCAGACTGGCCAACCATTGTTGATCATCGCCGAAGACGTCGACGCGGAAGCATTGACGTTGTTGGTGGTTAACAAGTTGCGTGGCACGCTGAACGTATGTGCTGTGAAGGCTCCTGGTTTCGGCGATCGTCGCAAAGCAATGCTAGGCGATATCGCGACCTTGACCGGCGGTACGCTGATCAGCGAAGACTTGGGTATCCAACTCGAAAATGTCACGCTTGAGCAACTTGGCCGCGCCAAGAAGGTCACCGTCGACAAGAGCAACACAACCATTGTCGAAGGCAGCGGAAAACGCGGCGACATCGACAAGCGAGTTTCTCAAATTCGTGCTCAAATCGAACAGACCGATAGCGAGTACGACAAGGAAAAATTCCAAGAACGTTTGGCGAAACTGGCCGGTGGCGTTGCCGTCATCAGCGTTGGTGCCGAAACCGAAGCGGAAATGAAGCAAACCAAGGCTCGCTTAGAAGATGCACTGCATGCAACACGTGCGGCTGTCGAAGAAGGTATCCTTCCCGGCGGTGGTGTGGCGCTCGTGCGTTGCTACGAAGCAGTCGAAGCGGCTCAGAAGAAAGCCAAGGGCGACGAAAAGATCGGCGTTGGCATCGTCTTGCACGCTTTGGATGCTCCGATGCGTCAAATCGCTGACAATGGCGGAATCGACGGCAGCGTTGTCGTTGACGAAGTTCGCCAAAAGGGCGCTACGATCGGTTACGACGCCAACACCGGCGAATACTGTGACATGCTAAAAGCGGGCGTTATCGACCCTGTCAAAGTGGCTCGTACCGCGTTGGCAAACGCCGGCAGCATCGCAGGTTTGATGTTGACGACCGAAGCATTGGTTACCAACTTCGATGCCGAAGACAAGGACAAGCGTCAAGTCGAAGGCGTCGTGTCCTAAAGCGAGAGGGTATCCCCCCGCTCGCGGCTAGGAGAGTGTGATAGTCGATAGCGAAGTGCGGCACGCCTTTTGTCGAAAAGGTTGTTGCACGGGTTGTCGAAGCACAATGATTGACAAGAATCGAATCGGGTCGTCGCCAATAGGGCGGACGGCCTGATTTGATATCAGGACCGGATGGAATCTGGTCTGGGATGCAGCGGGAGTCGCTGTGTTGGCTCGTCTGATTTTTAGTTCTGGATAATGTTGCCGCTGTTATGGCTGAAAAACGCGATTATTACGTCATCCTCGGGGTGTCTCGCACTGTGACCAAACAGGAACTCGATCGCGCTTATCGAAAGCTGGCGATTAAGTACCATCCTGATAGTAATAAAAACGACGAGAACGCCGTCGAGATGTTCAAAGAGGCATCCGAGGCTTACGAAATTCTAAGCGACCAAGCGAAACGCGAACGCTACGACCGTTATGGTCACGCCGGTGTCGACGGCATGGCTCATCAATCGCACGATGTCGAAGATATCTTCGAAGCGTTCGGAGATCTGTTTGGCGGCGGGATGTTTGGCGACCTGTTCGGGTCACGTGGCGGCGGCGGTGGTGGTGGTGGAGGCCGGCGACGATCGCGTCGCGGTGCCGATATTCGCTGTAACGTAACGTTGACGCTCGAAGAAGCTGCACGAGGCGTTAGCAAAGACATCTCGTTTCGGCGACGTATTCGCTGCGTAACTTGCGAGGGCAGCGGAGCCGCGCCCGGAAGTAAACCCGAAGCTTGTGCGACCTGTGGTGGTCGCGGGCAAGTGATCCAATCCGCAGGCATCCTGCGAGTGCAAACCGCGTGTCCCCATTGCCATGGCACGGGCCAGCAAATCAGCCAACCTTGTGCCGATTGCCGTGGCGCAGGACTGCAAAACGAAAAAGCCGAGTTGACCGTCGAGATTCCTGCGGGAGTCGACGATGGGATGCGAGTTCGCTTGCAAAGCGAAGGCGAAGCAAGCCCCGATGGCGGACCTCCGGGTGACTGCTATTGTTTCATATCCGTGTTGCCGCATGCGTTGTTCAAACGCGATGGTGTTCACTTGATTCTGCAATTGCCGATCTCGTACACGCAAGCCGCTTTGGGAGCTGAAATTGAAGTTCCGACACTCGATGGACCCGAGTCGCTTCGCGTCGATGCGGGAACACAAAACGGTGACGTGTTTACGCTTCGCGGCAAAGGCATATTGGATCCGCGAGGCGGCCGCGCCGGCGACCTGTTGATCCAAGTGATGATCGAAGTACCGAAGAAACTTTCCGGCGAGCAAGAGAAATTGCTTCGCGAATTAGCGGATCTTGAACATGAAACGGTGTTGCCTCATCGCAAATCGTTTTTAGAAAAGCTCCGAACGTTTTTTGACCCCGATGCACAACCTCAAGAAACTTGAATCGAAACATGAACGAAGAAAATAAATCACAAGAAGAGATTGACGCAATGGATGCCGTGCACGAAGACGACGGGATGCAAGACGATAACGTTGCAGCCGAAAGTCGCGATGAAGAAATGGAGCGATTGCGAGCTTCGTCCGAATCAGCAGAAAAGCGGGTTTTGCAGGCACAGGCCGAAGCCGAGAATTTCCGTAAGCGGATGCGTCGCGATTTCGAAGATCAATTGCGTTACGCGGCGGTCCCCCTAGTCAACGATTTGCTACAAGTTCGCGATAATTTACACCGAGCCATCGAAGCCGCAGGAACAGCCAGCGATTCCGATGGGCTGCGTGACGGTGTTGCGATGGTTGCAAAGCAACTCGACGATACGCTCGCGAAATACCAAATTCGTGAAATCCCCGCAGCGGGCGAATTGTTCGATCCGAACTATCATGAAGCCATCTCACAAATGCCGAGCGATGAACACGCCTCAGGGACGGTGGCTCATGTTGCGGTCAGTGGATTCCAAATGCATGACCGCGTAATTCGCCCAAGCCAAGTCATTGTCAGCACGGGGCCTGCGAGCGAAACATCCGCGAACTAAGATCGCAGAAATCACGTTCGACCCTTGCATTTCAACGTTCCTAACCTGGTCCATTTTTTAAGGCAAATTTCTGATGCCAACTTACGATTATGAGTGCGACGCCTGCGGCCACACCATGGAGCTCTTTCAAGGGATCAACGATCCGGTTGTAAAGAAATGTCCTGAGTGCAAAAAGAACAAACTGAAACGCTTGTTTGGTGCCGGCGCCGCGATTGTGTTCAAAGGCAGTGGATTCTATCAAACCGATTACCGCAGCGATGGATACAAGAAGGCCGCGAAAGCGGACAAATCTTCGACAAGTAGCTCGAGTAAAAGCGAAACGAAGGCGGCTTCGAAAAGCGAGTCAAAGCCTAGCAAGCCCGCAACGCCGAAAAGCGATTCCTAAAGATGCCGCACGTCCATTCGCCGCTAAGGTTGTCAGCGGACCGTAGTGCTTTGTGGGTGATTGATCTGCAAGAGAAACTGGTGCCCGTCGTCCCATCGGGTGACGCCGTTGTCGAGCAAACGATGCGGTTGGTCGAAGCGGCGAAATTATTGGACGTGCCACATGCGGCTACGGTTCAGTACCCCGAGCGGCTTGGTGGTTTGGTTCGTCCACTTGACGATGTTTTTGATTCGCCTGAATCGAAACGAGCATTTAGTGCCACCGTTTGCCGTGACGCGCTGGAATCGTGGGCCAAGCAATCCCGCGATCAAATTGTGATCACGGGAATCGAGACGCACGTTTGTGTGTTGCAAACCGTTTTGGATTCGATCGCCGAAGGGTTTCGTCCGTTTGTTGTTGCCGAAGCGGTGGCGGCACGCCACGGCCGCGATCATGAAATCGCGATCGAGAGAATGCAGATGGCCGGAGCGACGATCACCACGGTGGAATCGGTGCTGTTTGAGTGGGTCGGAACCTCGCTACATCCACAGTTCAAGGCGATTAGCCAACTGGTCAAAAAACGACGTTAGTGTCGGACGTTCACATGCCGAACCCAACAAAGGGTTCGCCGCTAAACGCAACGCTTTCAAGCATTTTGAGCCAGCCAATTACGGCACTTGCGTTCTGTAGCTACGCTCGCCAGAGCGTGGGCAAGCGTCGATAGTTTCCGACCCCTACGAGTCACCACCTTCTGGCGAAGGTAGCTACCAGAAAAGGGTTCGCCGCGTTGTACCAAGCGGGATGATTGCGGCTCGATTCCGCCGTACATTCGCATCTTGTCTGTGAAACGGATAGCATTGGTGAAAACCGTGTGGCACGTCGAAGGCATTTTCTGTGAATGAAGCTGAACAACCTACTCCGCGGCGAATTAATTTTCGCAAACGGTTCTATCATCCGTTTCAGCGTCGTACGCGAGTTGGTTCGGTGCCGGGAAAACTACGTTCAAGCAAGAACGCGGCTCCCACCCATGTCGAGAGGATTTATTTCGATCGAAACACTCTGCATGAAGACGAGTCGGTCGAGGCATCATCGCTCGTCGACGTTGACGAAGGGACCCAGTGGATCAATGTCGTCGGGTTGGCGGATCACAGAACGATCGAAGCGATCGGCGAGTGTTTTGAGATCCACCCGCTGTTGCTAGAAGACATCATTCACACGCACCAGCGACCGAAGGTCGATACGATCAAAGACCGCGTTGTGGTCATTCTGAGGATGACCGACCAGGGAATTCCGCTCCACTTAGAACAGGTTTCCTTGGTGCTCAGCGGCAATACGTTGATCTCGTTCCAAGAACGCCCGGGCGATTCCTTTGAACCAGTGCGAAAACGGATTCGACAATCGCTGGGGCGGATTCGCAGCCAACCGGCTGACTATCTTATGTATTGCTTGATCGACGCACTGCTGGACGCGTACTTTCCGCTGCTGGAACAGTACGGTCGGGTGTTAGAGAAGTTAGAAGATGATGTCACCGACTCTCCTGGACCGCATGAGCAGATGCAGATTCGGGATGTAAAACGCGAGCTCGCTTACTTGCGAAAAACCGCGTATGGTCATCGCGAAACGTTGCAGCGATTGATCCAAGAAGCGGAGGGGCGGTTTAGCGAGGATACGCGGCTCTTTCTACGCGACTGTTTGGATCACGCCAGCCATCTGCTGGACGTAACCGAATCGTTTCGCGAAGTTGTTACCGATTTGCGAGATCTCTATTTCACCAGTCTCAGCCAACGCACCAACGACGTGATGCGTTTGTTGACGTTAATCTCGACCATCTTCATTCCGATGTCGTTTGTCGCAGGGGTCTACGGAATGAATTTCGACAGCAGTCGATCACCGTGGAACATGCCCGAAACACGTTGGGAATGGGGCTATCCGATGGTGCTGATGCTGATGGTTGGCATGGCAACGGGGATGTTATGGGTGTTCTATCGTCGCGGTTGGTTGCGACGTTGAATCGATTTCCAATAAACCGCGGTTAGCGCCGTCGGCTTACAGCGAATCCAAGAACCAACTTACTCGTTTGCTGAAGTCATACGGATCCATCCCAATCACCTCTTCGAAATCGGCTTTTCGCTCGTCACGTTTATAGACGGCAAAGGGACGACGCATCGCCGTGTGCTTGAGGATTGCCGCAAATTCGCTTGGCTGTCGTTCGGCCAGATAGAACATCATCGCCCACGTGACCGAGTATGCTTTCACGACTTGGTCGTCGCTCGTAAACATCTCGTCACCGCTGATCAAACTCAAGACGGCTTGCGTGAACTCGGCATTGTTTTTGCCTGGATAGGATTTTTTCAAAACCTGCAAGCTATCTTCGTTGACTCGCTGGCGTCGCAGTGATGCCGTAGTCGATGTGGTCACGGCAGCCGGTTCGAACAATTGTCCGATCCCTTCGGTGATCCATTTCGGGGTGTCGTTCAAACGGCTGTGGACGCCGGTGTTGAACGCCGACTGATGTGCTGCCTCGTGACGCACCGTTGCAACAATCGAGGCGAGGTGACCGCCGTCGTGCGTCATTACCCGGTTGCTGTTGTTCGAATAAATACCCGCGACTCGAGAAACATCGATGTTTTGGTTTTTGAAGGCGTCATACATTTCGCCGCGATCGGGAAACACGATAGCGACCATCGGGAATCGACCTTGGCGAATTTCGACGCCTCGTTTGCTCATGTAGGAAACAAAACCGCGATGCGATTGCTCGAATAATTTTGCCCAGCGATCGCCACGTCCTACCGGCTGGACCACTAAAAAGTTTTGAGTTGCGACAACTTCAAAATCTTTGCCAAATTCGGCGCGGAGTTGATTTCGCAACTCGGGTGCCGAGAGCGGTTCGTATTGACCGTCGAGCGATTTGAATTTTGTCTCGGGTTGCAGCGGATCGATCGAATGCAGCCATCCATCGCGGCCCATCACGACGATTTCCCGAGCGAGTGAAACCAGCGGAATGCCTCGCTGAAGCCGTCCTGCCTCGGAAAATTCGATCAATCCACTGACTTGTCCCGTTGCCGATTCACAGGCAGACGCGAATAGCAGAGGGATGAAAACGAGCGGTAGAAAACGGGTTCGCGAGGAAGCCATCAATTCGATCCTGTCAGTGCACTGAGGGTGAGCGAGCAGTGCAAACGTAGGTTAGAATCATGACTATGCCCACAATCGCCTGGGGTGATGCAGGACGTTCGTCAAATCAACGGTAACGAAAATGATGATAAAAACAATCGTGACGATTCTTCGGCGTGGGGGGCTGGGGGTAGTGTTGGCCTTCTCGTTCTCGCTGGGGGGACACTGCCAAGAAATTGCGAGTGATCTGAAGTCCGATGTGCTCGAGTGGGTCGACGAGCTCGATGCGTCGAGTTTGGCCAAACGCAAAGCCGCTGAGAATGCATTGATCCAAGCGGGCCCCGAGGTGCTGCAGTATTTGCCCGAAAACAAAACAGGGATGTCGATCGAAGCCTCCGAGCGACTGACGCGAGTTCGTAAAGCGTTGTTTTCGCTGCGAACCCAGACGGAAGTGGAATCGTCGGGAATTTCCATCCGCTTAGGAGATGCCGAGACCGTCGGCGAAGCACTCGAGGCGATCAGCCGCGACAGCGGAATCGAATTTGACTTTGACGGTGACGAATCGATGCCGGTCCAAGCGGTCGCAACGCCGCTGACATTCTGGCATGCAGTCGATCTGGTTCTCGATCAAGCCAATCTCGACATCAATTTTTATGGCGGTGATCGCGAGACGCTACAAATTGTCCAGCGTGAACCCGATCGGCCTTCACGTGTCGATTCGGCCGCCTACACGGGGGTCTATCGCATCGAGCCGACGTCGGTGAACTCACGCCGCGTTTTGAATCGTCCGAAGCTGAGTGCACTGAATATCAGCATGGAAATAAGCTGGGAACCCAAAACCACTCCCATTGGGTTGACTATTCCGATCGCTCAATTGCGAGGCAAACTCGATGACGCGGCAATGTTGAAACCCCAGGAATCCGGCGAGACTATCGACATTGCCACCAATAGCGAAATTGCCTTCAGCGAGTTTTATTTGCCAATGCAATTGCCTGCTGGCCAGCCGCAAAAAATCGAATCACTTTCGGGCGTCATCAAGGCAATCCTGCCGGGCAAACGAAAAACGTTTGAGCTGCCGTTGTCGGAACCGGGCAAGGACGTAAAGCTCGATGCGATGCAGGTGACGCTCGAACAAGTGCGGAAAAACGGGCCGATTCATGAAGTCCGAGTCGCCGTCACGTTGGACGATGCCGGACGGTCGCTGGAAAGTCATCGGCAATGGATCTTCGAAAACAGTGCCTATGTCAAACGTGCGGACGGTTCACGTGCGGATCATCTGGGCTACGAAGTCTATCGGCAAACCGCCAACGGAGTCGGGATCGGCTACCTGTTTGATCTAGGCGATTCGGTCGGCGAAACGACGCTTGTTTACGAGTCGCCTACCGCCGTGGTTGCCAACGAAGTCTCATTCGTTCTGCAGGACATCATGCTGCCATGATCGAGTTCCCCAAAACTGCCTTTACATTTCTCTTCGCAATCACGGTGGTTTCCCCCAGCACGTTTGCCGAAGATAAATGGAAGCCTGAGGATCCGTTTGCCGCGATCAACGGTGAACCTATTTTTCTTGGTGAATTGAATTTGGTTCTGGTCGAGCGGTTCGGCGTCAATCAAGTCAACAAGTTAGACATTCGCGTTCAGCAAGCGACGGCTGCGTTGTTGGTGCGTCGCCATCTCGCGCTCCGCACGCTACATGAACAAGGAGGCGAGTCACTCGCGGCAATCGTCGATCGGCAGGTGGAATCGCTTGCGAGCGAATTAAAGCGGCGCGGTAGCGACATCGAGCGTTATGCAAAAGAACGGCTCTCCACCGAAAAAGCAGTACGTGACGATCTCGATTTCAAGATTTCATGGGGCCAGTATTTGAAAAGCCGATTGACCGAAGCCAACTTACAACGCTTCTTTGAAAATCGCAAAGCGAGCTATGGCGGCGGACGTTGGGAAGTATCTCAGATTTTTGTCTCTGTCGACGCGGCCGATAGTGATGCGGTGCAGAGCGTTCGCAATAACCTTGGCGACTTGGTTCGCGAGATTCGTGATTCGGATGACATCAGCCAAGCTTTTACCGCAGCGGCACGCGATCACAGCGACTCGGTCTCGGCCGGCGAGGGCGGAATGATGGGTTGGGTTGAAAAAGATGGCGACTTGCCATCGAGTGTCATGCAAGCAGTCCGCTCCACCAAGTCGGGCGAAATCAGTGATCCGGTGCAAAGTCCCTTGGGGATGCATGTGGTGTTGGTGCACCGGTTCGAGGAAAAACCGATCACGTTTGACGATCTGAATGACATTGCTCCGCTGCGACGCGATGCTGCGAATGCACTCTTTGATTATCTGATTCAGACTCAAAAGGATGCCCGGGTGACTTGGTTGATCAAATCGCTAGAACCTCCATCGCTCGACGTAACGTCGCCCAATGTTTCTGACGTTGGAAATTAGCCCCGTCGATACTGCGGACGTCGGAGACGTCCGGCGACTTTTTTTGCCTCGGACCCCCTCGACCTGTGAACCGTCTCAACCACTCTACCAGCGAGAATGCCGATTCGATCGGACGGTGGTGGACGCGTGTGGAAGCTCACGAAATCAAGTGTGTCGCGTGGGCGTTTGCATGGTTCTTTTTCATCCTGCTCAGCTATTTCACGATTCGTCCGATTCGCGAGACGATGGGAATCGAAGGGGGGACTGGGAAACTGCCCCATTTGTTTTTCATCACATTCCTAGCCATGCTGGTGGCGGTTCCGGTCTACTCAGGCGTGGTGGCTCGCCTGACTCGCCGCTGGCTCGTGCGAGTGGTGTATCATTTTTTTGCGGGCAGTTTGTTTCTGTTTTGGAGTTTGTTGCAAGTCGAATCGGAGGTGGTCCACGTCTGGACGGCACGAGTTATCTTTATCTGGATCAACGTTTTCGCGTTATTCGCGACGAGCGTATTTTGGAGTGTGTTGGCCGATCTGTTTAGAAGCAATCAAGCGAAACGTTTGTTTGGACTGATTGCCGCCGGAGGCACGTTGGGCGCGATCACGGGTTCATTTTTGACGTCGATCTTGGCAACCCGGCTCTCAACCGACTCTTTGTTGCTGATTCCCGCAGTGTTGCTAGAGTTGGGGTTGGCGTGCGCTTGGCGATTAGAACTGAACTCGCATCTGTTGGTCGACCATGATGTAGCGGAAAAGCCAGATTCGAATTTTTCGCGAGCTGACAAGTCGACCGGCGGCGGACTATGGACCGGAATCACGCAAGTGATGAGTTCGGGATACCTGGCGTCGATCTGTTTGTTTCTGTTCTTGATACAAGTGTTTGCAACCCAGTTGTATTTGCAGCAGGCTGATATCGTGAACATTGCGATTGAGTCAAGCGAGGCGCGGACGGCCTTTTTTGCCAAGATCGACTTAGGGACTCAGTTGCTGACGTTATTGTTGCAAACGACCGTGGCCGGGGCGATTCTTCGGAGACTTGGAATCAGCGTCGCGCTGTCGGTGTTGCCGTTGATCTATTTGTGTGGTTTCGCCGCCCTGGCCAGTGTGCCGACGCTTGGCGTTTTGATGGTGATCATGGTTTGCACGCGTGCGGGAGCCTATGGCATCACAGTACCATCACGAGAAGTTTTGTTCACCGTGGTCAGTCGCGAGCAAAAGTACAAGTCAAAGAGCTTTATCGACACGGTGGTGCTGCGTGGTGGTGACGCGTTGTCGAGTCAATTGTTTGCGGCATTGCAAAAGCTCGGGATCGGTTTAACCGCGATGAATTGGATTGCCGTGCCGCTGACCACCGTTTGGCTACTGATTGCATGGAAACTGGGCCGTAGTCAGGAGCGGCGTGCCAAGCAGTAGGACAGCGAGGGTGAATCGATTTTCGATTCGTCAGTGCTAGGCCCGTCATCGCTGTCAGGCTGGAAGCCTATCCCACATTTAAAGGGGAAACTCTTCGGATGTTCCAACAATCTCAATGTCTTTATCAGCCTGAAAAATCTCTAACATATCTTCGTGTAACTTGTCGGTCCACGCGGATGTGTCGATGAAACGCATCTTCTTCCAGCTCCAATTCCGTGGGCCGCTGGTGCCTTCGGTACACGCGAAATCGGTGGGATTTGAGTCTTCCAATCCGTCGTCAGCATTAATCGAAGAATAGACACAGACTCCGAATTTAAACGGGACCGATTTGATTTCGATCCACCACCCCCAGTCCTCACAGCATGCAAACGGAGCGTCGTAATCGCGATCAGCAAGTTTTGTTTTCAGGTACTCGGCGAACGCTTTGCCGTACATTCCTTCATTTGCCAACTCTTCCTTTTCGCCCGGAAGGATCGGGAATTTGTTCGAGCGGATATGGATGAATCTGTTCATGTCGAGCTACAACCCGTTCGGAATTGCCGATTTCATTCGGTATCGGTCGTCTCGATTTGTTGTGATCGGTTTGCCAGCCAATACCGTCGTGTTTGCGTAAACAAAATTGCAATCACGAGTGCCAGCCACAGCAACGATCCGAGAAACGCCAACACCGTGGCGACTTGATTTGCCTCTTCACCTTGCAGGAAAGCCGCCGCAGTTCCGAGCAGTGTGAATATGGACATGAGCGCCATGGGGGCAAAGATCAGCCACACGCCGGTCAAGACCAGTCGCGAAGGTTGCGCTGTTGCCAACGCACTGTACTTTGGAACAAAATTGTCGTGCCACACGTCTTGATTGAGACGTTCTGATAGAGGGACGTAACGCTCTTGTTCATTTGCTGACATCAATTACTTCCACGGCGGATGAGAAACAAGAAACTCGTGGCTCGAGCGTCTGTTTAAATCGGGGCGCAACCCTGCCATTCTATGCGCACTCGAAACAATATTCCAGTGCGCGTGGATGTAGGTCAGATTGAAGGTCGCGTTAGTTTCCGCCAAGCAAATCATCGGCGGTGTCACCCTGATTTCCGGGGCCGAAATTGGGGTTGGGATTATAGTCGGGTCTCGGGTTGTAATCGGGATTCTGCCCCGCACCGGGGTTAACGGTTGGTGCATAATCTCCACCGCCACCGGCATCATCCGATCCGAGCATCGAAGCGGCTTCGCCGTTGACGTCGTCGCTAATCATTGCCGCAGCGGGACTCGTCGATCGGAGTGCTTGCGGTTGCCCGTCCGCTTGAAGCTGATAGGCCTGAGTGGTTGTACCCCCAGGAGCCTCAAAGTTGACTAAAAAGTTTCGTACGCCAGTGGTCGGTCGATAGACTTGCAATGCAACACGCGTCCCCGCACCGGCCATCGTTTTGAGTCGGGTCACGTCAGCGGGTGAGTGGATGAACACTCGGTGAACCTGGCGGCTCAGCGGATCTCGAAAGGCGCCTTTGACGAGTTGATCGTTGGGGAACAGCCGACCTTGTGCAGGTGTTCCTGGCATCACACTTTGAACGATCACACGCGACCCCGCGTTGTAGATATTGACGCCAAGGGTAACGCCACTGGAATCCGGAGCCGTGGAACCCGGTCCCGGTCGGGGCCCCGGTGGAGTGAATGGAGGCGTGAACGACGGCGGTGAATTGGGCAGATTGCGACCGCAGACCGGGCATGTCGTAGGGTAGTTCACATGCACGATCGCGCCGCATGCACAATGCCAATCCGCTTGGGTTGGCGAAGGATACGCAATCATGAGAGTGGCAATGGTAAACGACGCTGCAACAAACTTTGAGGTGCCCATGATTAATGTCTTCCCGTTCGTAGTTTCGATGAGGGCAGCAATCGTGCCCCCCGTTATTTGTCATGCTAGCCGCGGCAAGATAAGGGGGCAACCAAAAAATATGGGGAGGATTTTGCTGGCGAGAAGACGGTGGCTCAACGTGGATCCAAATTCCCTTTCGCGAAAGTTTTCCGATCGGATTTTGCTTAGAAAAGACATTCGCGCTCTTGGGGTGCGATTTTATTGAGATGGATACAACTCCGTCGTTAATCTTGGCTGCTGAATTCAAACGGGAGGTTCGCTTGGAGTTCATTAAAGGGCCGCAATTGCAGGACATCAACCCTCAACGCTCATTAAGCCCGCCAATGTTGTTGGAACTGCGCCCGGTTGGGAAAGGCTCCCCTCGGGTCTCAACTGGCAATTGTCTTAAGCGATATCGATGTGCGGGTCACGAGCATACAACAACAGGCCTTGTGCTCCGGAACGCAGTCGTCGAGCAAGATGAAGCCAAAGCGAGAGAAGCCGAGCAAGTTCAACTCCGATGCAAGAGAAGGACCAATCGCCAGCAGTTTGGCGTAGCGAATAAAGAGAGCCTCGCCGTGTCAACGCTGGTTGCCATCGACACCAAACAGCGACATCACAAGAGTCTTGGGTGATGCATTGCAGGGGATGAGAAGAGGAATGAATCTGGTCGCGAAGCCGCAAACACGCCCGTTTAGAGTGAATGGGGGCTGAAGTTAAACAAAAGTTTGATGCGGCACATCGCTTGCTTTGATGGTGGTGTCGGGTGATGGATTGGAACATCACCCGACTTGCGAATCAATCTTCGCGACCGCGAATGCGATTCGCACGCCACAAACACTCTTTTCACTGATGCCGAACCATGATGAATCTCCCTACCCTTGCCGTGACTCGCCCCGATGCTCTGCGGTTAAAGAACCTGCTCAGTAGCGAATTTGTGATGGCAATCGGGGGCGAACGCACGCACCTGAACGAATTCAAGGAGCGGCTTGAACATGCGATGGTGCTGGAATCGCAGGACATGATGCCGGATGTCATCACGATGAACTCGACCATCCGGTTACTGGACTTGGATCTGAACGAGGTCGACACCTACACGCTCGTCTATCCCGAAGAGGCTTGTATTGCCGAAGGGAAATTGTCGATTCTTTCTCCCCTTGGGACGATGATCTTCGGATGCCGCGTTGGCGAAAGTGTGACGTGCCATGTCTCTGGCCATCAAAACCGAAAACGGGTTGAGAAAATCACCTTCCAACCCGAACGTATCGGCGCCTTCAATTTGTAGCGGCCCATCGCGGTGGCGCATCTATTCCGACAATCCTTGCCGTGAACGCAAACGGGCGATCATGGCGACGGCGGACGTCGCCAGTAATAGCGTGCTGAAGACGAAGTACCCGAACACCACTTTCAAGTTTCCGACGTTGGCGACGGCCTCTTCATCTTCGATCAGTTTGCCATCCAGAGGTAATGAAAAAGCCGCAGAGAAGGGACTGGTCACTCCAAGCCACTCCGCACGGACTATCGATTCAGAAGAGAAGTCCAAGATCGTCATCAACGAAACCATGGCGGGCGGGCCAACGTACAGCAATAGCAGCACGATGTAGGTCGACATCAATGCGATCGATGTTTTTCTCTGGTAGAGCGAACATAACTGAGCGATGGTAGCGTTGACCAAACAGACCATCAAAACAATGGCAAACATCCCCAGCACGCTGGCCCAATTGCTCCAGTAGCTGTAGTTCAGCACACCGCCAAGCAGCAGCGGCCACAATAGGAAGCAGGTCAAGACGGCGGAGATGCGAAAGCCGACGATGAATTTGCCCCACAATATTTGACTGGGCGTCAACGTGGTCGTTAACAGCAAATCGAGCGTTTGGCGTTCGCGTTCGCTAGTCATCGATCCCGCCAAAAAGACGGGGCCGACGAGCATATTGAAAACGATCACGTAAACCGAAAACCATGCGATCTTTTCGTCCATGTAGAACAGGAAAACGCCCATCATGGGGATCGCCAACAGCATGCTGATTTGAATCACCAGCCGCAGCATCAAAGTGCCTTGCGAAAAAATCTCGCTATGGATTTCTTTGTCATAGACCGGGTTCGCCCCATCGGCCATCAACTCAGATTTCTTTGGCGGCGCGAACAGTCGATCGGGGAATTGATCAGGTTGGATCACCAGCCCCACGGCCTCTTCAGCCTCACGTTCCAAATCGATTACTTCCTTGCCTTCGCTGCCGACGTCCGGCGGATAAAGCATCCGCCCAGCTGCAGCTGAACACATCAAGATCACCGCGGACAAAGCGAACGCGGGAATCACGAGCAACGCGAGTTTTAATCGCAATTCACCCTGTCCTTCGAGCGAAGCCCAAAACAGGATCGCCCCGATCACCAGCGGCAGAATGAACAGGTAGCTGACCACTAACGAGCTGCTGGTGCGAGAGAAATAACTACTGCAAAACACTCCGATCGCGCCAAACAAAATCACCGAAACGATCAGCCCCAAGTAGGCCGCCAAGACTTCGTAGACGCTGACTCCGCCCAGCGGCAGACAGAGCACGATGATGGGAAGTGAGGCCAAGATTAGCATGCCCAGATGCGTTAGGCTCGCGACCATTTTTCCGAACACGATCGCGCCCGGCCGCAGTGGACTGGCCAACAACATCTCGTACGTACGGCGTTCTTTTTCTCCGGTGATGGTTCCCGCTGCAAAGCTTGGCGCCATCAACGATGCGATCACGTATTGGCCAAGAAAAAACAGATTGACTAGTTTGGTTGCCGAAGGCGGATTGACGGTGAGGTCGAGACGTTGTTCGCTCGGCCATGCCATCAACACAACCGCCGCGAGTAGCAGTTGATAGAGTCCGAGCAGAAAGAATGCACGATTGGTACGCAGGTTACCCAGCAATTCACGTTGAAGAACGGGATTTTCAAAAACGTACATGGTCGGTTGATTCTAGCGATGTGGGGTTAGAGAGGCGTCTTGGACGGTTGGCCTGCTTGTTCGCTGACATAGGTCGGGACCGCGTACCCTGGTAAACGGCTGCGGATGCGGTTGATCAGTTCCAGCCCCTGCTGGACCGGCACTTCAAAGTGTTTCGTGCCCCGCACCCGATCGAGTTGATGCAAGTAATAAGGTTGGATGCGGTGGTTGACCAACTTCATGCACAGATCGACCAGCGTTTGTTCGTCATCATTCACGCCACGTAGCAAGACGGCTTGATTCAAAACGGGGATTCCCGCGTCAACAAGCATCTCCATCCGAGCGATCACCGACGAGTCTAACTCATTGACATGGTTACAGTGCACGACGAACCAAACTGCCGAACGCGTTTTCTTCAGTTTGCTGCAGAGAGCCTCGGTGACGCGTTGGGGGATCACGATCGGCAATCGAGTGTGGATCCGGATTCGGCGAACATGCGGGATCGCATCAATTCGGTCGATCAAATCGAAAAGTTTGGCATCGGTCAGAGTCAACGGGTCGCCGCCGCTGAGGATCACCTCTTCGACGTCCGGGTGTGATTGAACGTAGTCGATGGCCGGAGCCCAGTTTTCGCGACGTGAACCCGCTTCTTGGTAGGGAAATTCGCGTCGAAAACAGTATCGGCAGTGCACCGCACAGACGCCCGAGGCGATCAGCAGGACGCGGCCGTCGTATTTGTGGATCACCCCCCCGGCGGCTAGCGAATCGAGGTCCCCGACCGGGTCGGAGACAAAATTGGGATCCAAGACTAATTCGTCGCTGACCGGCAATACCTGGCGAAGCAGCGGGTCGGCGGGGTCGCCTGGGGTCATACGGCTCAAAAATTCCAACGGAACGAAGGTCGGAAACGTCTCGAGATGCTCGGGAAATGAGTCGGCAGGCAACTTCAATCGCTCAAGTAGCAGTTTTCCGCTGCGAATCGCCTTCCGCATCGCCGTTTGCCAGTCCACCGCAGCGACAACGGGGGGCGGGTTTGAGGCTGAGAAAAGCTCGTCTGGACGGGGCGGGACAAGAACCCGCGATCGCGTTAGAATCTGGTCCGGTTGCTCCTGAGACTGGGGTGCTGAGTCGTTTTTCGGTTCAGCCGGCACGGGATTGAACTTGTCCGTTTCGCTAGGGGAAGTTTCCTGGATCATTCAGTATCTAGTGGATGCAACCAATCAATTTATAAAATCCCTATCCCCCGAAAACATTGACTCGTAAAGACGGGACCGTCGTCTATGGCTACTTATAACACAAGTGACTTCCGCAAAGGACTTAAGGTCCAAATTGATGGTGAACCTTACATCATGACGGAAATGATGTTCGTTAAACCAGGTAAGGGAAACGCATTTTACAAATGCAGAATGAAAAATTTGATCCGCGGAACCTCGCTTGATCGCACCTATAAAGGGGGCGACTCGCTCGAATCGGCAGACGTGGAAACGACCGACGTACAGTTTTTGTATCGCAGCGGTGAAGACTACGTCTTCATGCACAACGAGTCGTTCGAGCAGTTCGAGGTCACCAGCGATGTTGCAGGCGACATTTGGAAGTATTTGAAGGACGGCATGGCGTGCTCGATGACGCTGTACAACGGCAACGCCATCTCCGTCGAACCACCGAATCACGTCGAATTGGCTGTGATCGAATGCGTCCCCGGCACCAAGGGGGACACCGCGACCAACGTCACCAAACCAGCCAAGGTGGAAACCGGTGCGGAGTTCAACGTGCCTGGATTCATTAAAGAAGGCAACGTGATCAAGATCGATTCGCGATCGGGTGAGTACATCGAACGCGTCAGCAACTAAGAATTGCTGCTCGGTTTAGTTTCCAGAGTCACTGCGTAGCGAAAGTCACCAAGACTTTCGGCAAATACCGCGGCGTGCAAAGATCATATTGACCTCGCTTGAAAGTTCATTGATCGAGCCCTAAAAGTTGGGGATCGCGGTGGTTGCCGAAATGGCTGCCGCCGCGACTCTTGCGTTAGTTCTGTTTTAGCCGCTTCTTAGAGAGTATCCGAAAAGGGGTCTGACCCTTTGGAAGCGGCCTCGCCGGAGAGGGTCAGACCCCTTTTCGGATACCCTCTTAGACAAATTACTCCAATCTCTTATGCCTATGAAATGAACGCATTGCTGCGTTTTTTCTGATAAATACCATGGTCAACACTCTCTTCCTCCCTGAAATACGAGAAATGTTGGCTGAGCAAAATCGGGCTGAGCTTGAAGAGTTTTGCACCACGCTGAACCCGGGACGAACAGCGGAGTTCATGGAGGGGCTTTCCAACGAAGAAGCGTGGGAAGTACTGCAATTTGCCGAGCCATCGCGTCGCTCGGAGATTTTTGGCTACTTCAGCGAAGAACGCCAATTGGAGATGCTTCGCGATCATGATCCGTCGCAAGTTGCCGCGCTAGTCGAAGAGATTCCGGCGGACGATCGCGTCGACTTGATCCAAGAATTGTCGGACGAACGCGTCCAAGAAATCCTGCCGTTGTTGCCGGTCCGAGACCGTCGCAATATCCAACGTCTTCGTTCGTATCAGGGCGAGACCGCGGGCGGTTTGATGACGACCGAGGTCGCCAAGCTAGGTGAGAAATTGAGTGCTCGCGAAGCGCTCGATGAACTGGGGCGTCAGGCAAGTCAGCTCGAAACGATCTACTACTTGTACGTCGTTGACGAAGACGATTCGCTCCGTGGAATCGTCTCGACACGGCAATTGGTTTCGTCGCTCGCGCACCCCGAGGTAACGCTCGGTGACATGATGGAAACCGATGTCGTCGTTGCTTTGGTGACAGAGGATCAAGAATCGGTGGCTCATAAAGTCGAGCGATTCAACTTATTAGCCATTCCGGTCGTCGACGCAAGCCGGCGATTGCTCGGAATTATTACTCACGACGACGTGATCGACGTGGTTCGTGAGGAATTGACCGAGGACGCCCAGCGGATTGCGGCCGTGGCTCCCTTGGAAGACGACTTTCTTCGCATCGGTTTGCTGAAACTGTCGTGGAAGCGAGGGATTTGGCTGACCATTTTGTTTTTTGCCGCATTGTTGACCGCTTTTGCTCTGCGTCATTACGAAGACGAATTGCAGAAGTTTGTCTGGTTGGTCTGGTTCATCCCGCTGATCATTAGTGCAGGGGGTAACTCGGGCAGCCAGTCGGCGACGTTGGTCATCACCGCGATGACAAGCGGCCAAGTCAAGTTCCGTGACTGGCACCGCGTCTTGATTCGCGAGAGCATCGTTTCGTTGTTGCTAGGCAGTTTTTTAGCGTTGATTGGGTTCGTCGTCGCGATTTTTGTTGCTCCTTCGGTCCGCGACGCGTTGGTCATTCCGATCACGTTGTTGGCGGTCATCGTCTGTGGCTGTATGTGCGGCGCGACGTTGCCGATCGTCTTCAAGCGTGCAGGACTGGATCCGGCACTGATGAGCAATCCGTTTGTCGCCGGAATCGTCGACATTTTGGGGATTGTGATCTACATCAACGTCGGCCGAATGCTACTCGGCTAGTTGCCACCGCCACGATCACTTTCTGCTTCCGCGGCGAAAAAGCGAAACTGGTAGCGAAGGGGGATCTTGGTCGAGCTTCTTCGGGTTCAACGGTGGTGACTTGCCCCGCGAACAATTACAATGATGCCTAGTCCCCCCCACCCCCGTTTTCCACGAAATCTTCAAGGCCCATAATGACGCTTGTGCGACGAATTTTTACGGCTCTCACTCTGGCGTTAGCCGCGATAACGCTTCAGCCCGTTTGGGCCGAAGACTCGGTGTTTATCGAAGCGGAAAGCTTCGCTGAGCCTGGCGGCTGGAAACTCGATACCCAATCGATCATGACGATGGGGTCGCCCTATATGATCGCCCACGGGATGGGAAAACCGGTCGAAGATGCGACGGCGACGGTTGAATTCCCGAGCACGGGAACGTACCACGTGTTCGCACGCACCAAGGACTGGGTTGCTCGCTGGGAAGCCCCCGGTGCTCCAGGGAAATTCCAAATCGCGGTGAACGGAAAGACGCTCGACCACACCTTCGGAACCAAAAATGCCGAATGGTTTTGGGAGGCCGGTGGGACGGTTGAAATCAACGACACCAAGGCCACCGTCGCCTTGCAGGATCTAACCGGGTTCGACGGTCGCTGTGACGCAATTTATTTCACTAAGTCGGGCGCGGAGCCACCAAACGAATCGACTGTGTTGGGCACATGGCGTCGCAAGCAACTCGGTCTGGGCGACGAGCCTACCGAAAAAAGTGGCTATGACATCGTCGTCATCGGTGGCGGTTATTCAGGGATGGGCACCGCGATTTCCGCAGCACGGATGGGCTGCAAAGTCGCTTTGGTGCAGAACCGGGGCGTGTTGGGCGGAAACGGATCAAGTGAAATTCGCGTTTGGGCGATGGGGCACGTTCGCCGAGGTAATTATCCTCGCGTCGGTGAAATCGTCACCGAGTTTTCCGATAGCGCCACCAAATCACCGGGCACCTACGAAGAATTCGAGGACGCCAAAAAAGAAGCGATCGTGCGGGCTGAACCCAAGATCGATTTGTTCTTGAACCATCATGCGTACCAAGTTGAAACCAAAGACGATCAAATCGAAAGCGTGATGGCGTTTGATACTCGCACTGGCGATCAAATTCGCTTTTCGGGCAAGCTGTTTGCTGATTGCACTGGGCACGCCACGATCGGACATCTCGCCGGTGCTGATAGTGAAATGACTCCCGAGGGCCGCATGGGCATGAGCAACATGTGGGCTTGGGACGAAGCAGAAAGCCCGACGGAATTTCCTGAAACGCCATGGGCACTGCAGATGAACATGGACGATTTCCCCTATCCACGTGACCATCACGGTCAATGGTTTTGGGAAAGCGGATTTGATAAGGATCCAATCAAGCATGCCGAAGCGATCCGCGACTGGAATTTGCGAGCGGTCTATGGGGCGTTTAATGCGATGAAAAACGGCGACGGCGCCGACAATCACAAGAATGCCTACCTAACCTGGGTCGCTTATATTGGCGGGCCTCGTGAATCGCGTCGCTTGATGGGTGACATCGTGTTGACGCAAGACGATGTGGTCAACAAAGTCGCCTATCCTGATGGTTGTGTGCCAAGTACTTGGTCGATCGACCTTCATTATCCCAAAGAACAATACTCTAAGAAATTTCCCGACAACCCGTTCATTTCGGTCGCGGTTCATGATCGACGTATCGATCGAAGCTACGGTTATCCGGTTCCCTACCGAACGTTCTATTCGCGAAATATCTCGAATCTGTTTATGGCGGGACGCTGCATCAGTGTGACGCACGAAGCCTTGGGCACCGTGCGAGTGATGCGAACTTGTGGGATGATGGGCGAAGTCGTCGGCAAAGCGGCCAGTGTTTGTGTTCGTCATGACTGTACGCCACGCGAAGTGTATGGCAAGTATTGGTCGGAAATGGACGAGTTGCTCAAGCAGCCCGGCAAAGCTCGACGCGACACAGTCAATTCCGAGATTGTTGTGCCCGATGATGCGTTGCCATTGGCACCGCCGACCGGATTGCCGACAAGCGGCAAGGCGACGGGACATGGCATCGACCCCGCAAAAATCAGCGGTCTGGTAATCGACGATACTCAGGCGAAAAAGACGGGCGGTTGGACCGAGGGAGCGGGTTTGCCAAAATTTGTCGGTTCACACTACCTCTACGGCGGCGGAAAAGATGCAACGATCCGCTTCGAGTTTGCCGCGCCGGCCCAAGGCAAACATCAGATCATGCTTGCCTATCAGTCGCATGAAAACCGCAGCGACAAGGTTAGCGTGGAAGTCAAAACGGGCGACGATGTGATCACCAAGACGGTGAACATGAAAGCGGCACCTCCGGTCGAAGACTTGTTCATTTCACTTGGCACGTTTGACCTGAAACGCGGCGAGAATTGCTCCGTGACGCTTTCGGCCAACGGCAGTGGCAATGTTCACGCGGATGCGATTCGTGTGGTTCCTGTCAAGTAATGACGCTGGATCCCGTCAATGCTGATCGATTTCAAATTCGCCGCCTTGTCGTGCACCTCGCACGCTTGGCGGTGTTTGTTTCGATCATCGCTCTGATTCATCTTCAATACGCGAGGTCCTCGGCCCACGTTACTGCGATCGCCGATCTGTCGGTTGATCAGGTTGCATCGTTGTTCCCCACCGCGGCGTCGCTCACGGGCGTTGCGAGTGACGATGGGCGGATGGCGGTTAGCGACGCCGACGGCCAATCACTCGGTTACGTTGTCCAGACGTCTCCCGAAAGCGACCACATCATCGGCTTTTCCGGACCGACTAATGTTTTGATCGGATTCGATGATCGGGATCATGTCGTCGGGATCTCGATCCTTTCGAGCGAAGACACGCGAGACCATTTGTTAGAAGTCGAGCGAAGTGAGCGGTTCATGTCCTCGCTTGATGGAAAATCACGAGACGAGATTGGTCACGTCGGCGTCGTCGATGCGGTTTCCGGCGCAACACTGACAAGCTTGGCGATTCAAGAATCGATCATTCACCGCTTGGGCGGCGAGGTTGGGTCGCTTCGTTTTCCCACGCCGCTCTCACGGGACGACGTGAAACTGTTATTTCCGGATGCGGATCGTATCGAGCCCGATGCGGTGCACGGGGCGCTTTGGTCAGTCGACTCCGGCGGCAATCGGATTGGACAAGTGCTACGCACTTCACCTGCGGCGGACAACGTCGTCGGTTATCAAGGCCCGACCGAAACGTTGATCGGTTTGGACCGCGATGGTGCGGTGGTCGGAATCGCTGTAGGAAAGTCGTACGACAACGAGCCGTACGTGGGCTACGTTCGCGAGGACACCTATTTTCGCTCAACGTTTGATGCGATGAAACTGCAGGGACTCGCTGAGGTGGATCTTTACGAGATGCGAGTCGAAGGGGTTTCGGGGGCGACGATGACGAGCATGGCGGTGGCCGACGGAGTGGTCGAAGCCGCAAAGAAACATCTCGAACAAATCGAATTGGAAGCGTCTCGCCCGAAGCGTCGATCGGGATTCCAGATTTCGGTACATGACATCGGCACAATGCTCGTGATCATTGCCGCCATCCTGATCGGGTCCACATCGCTACGAGCTAACAAGCGAATTCGGATTGCGTTTCAATTGACGTTGATCGTTTATCTGGGTTTGATTGCCGGCAATTTGGTATCGCAAGCGATGATTGCGGGATGGGCCAAGCATGGAGTGCCGCTGAAGATGGCACCTGGATTGACGATGCTGGTGATCGCTGCGTTTGCGTGCCCGTTGTTCAGTAAGCGTAATATTTACTGTTCGCATTTGTGTCCGCACGGTGCGGTTCAGCAGTTGATCAAAGGGCGGATCCGGTACCAAGTCAAACTGGGGCATTCGGTTTCCAAGCTATCGATGCTTCTGCCCGGTTTACTGTTGCTGTGGTGTCTGGTGGTGACAATGGCGGCGTTGCCATTCAGCTTGGTCGACATCGAGCCATTTGACGCCTACGTGTTTCGCATCGCGGGCTGGGCCACCATCGTGGTATTCGTGGTCGGCATCGTCGCGTCGCTATTTGTTCCGATGGCGTATTGCCGATTCGGATGTCCGACCGGCAAGTTGCTCGAATATTTACGATTCAACGCTCGCAGTGACCGTTGGACGATCCGCGACTGGGTCGCGCTCGGCTATCTCGGACTGGCGGTCTGGCTGAGCACCGGCCATTAGTGTGATTTGAGAAGAGTCCCGGCACGGTGGCTGGAAAATAGAGTGAGGAAGCAAAAACAGGATTTGCCCTCTGTTTGGCAAGGTCGGCAGCGATAGCAGGCGGGGAGGGCTGGCGACACTGATCTTGCACGGCCCATTTCTAACACTTCGATGCCCCACCCAGAACTTGCTCCGCTCGTTCTGACCTCCCCCAAAAGCAAAGCTTTCGGGGAGGTAATGTCGCATGGATCGAAAGTCTTCGCGACTTTCGCTACTGCGGATTGATCCGCGGTAGAACGCGGCTAGCGTTGCTCGAGTGGCACAAAGTTGCGTTTGGTCGCACCTGTGTAGATCTGGCGTGGCCGATTGATTCGCGTCGACGGGTTGTTGTGCATCTCTTCCCAGTGGGCGATCCAGCCTGGCAATCGGCCAATCGCGAACAACACCGTGAACATCTGGATCGGAATCCCCAACGCTCGGTAGATCACGCCTGAGTAGAAGTCAACGTTCGGATACAACTTTCGCTCGATGAAGTACTCGTCTCGCAACGCCACTTCTTCCAACTTTTGTGCGACCTCGAACAACGGGTCATCCAACTGCAGCTTGGCGAGCAATTTGTCGCAGCTGGCTCGAATGATTTTCGCCCGCGGGTCAAAGTTCTTGTAGACGCGGTGACCGAATCCCATTAAACGGAAATTGTTCTCTTTGTCTTTGGCCATGTCGACGTATTTCTGAACGTTGCCGCCGTCTTTGGCAATCGTTTCGAGCATGTTCACACACGCTTCGTTGGCTCCACCGTGTAGCGGTCCCCAGAGGGCGCCGATGCCGGCTGAGATCGAGGCGAACAGGTTGGCGTTACTGCTGCCGACCATGCGGACCGTCGACGTGCTGCAGTTTTGTTCGTGGTCTGCGTGAACAATAAACAACAAGTTCAACGCTTCGGCGAAATCGGGATCGACCATGTATTCGCGGGCAGGTGTCGCAAACATCATGTGCAAAAAGTTTTCGCAATAACTTAGGTCATTGTTCGGGTACATGAACGGTTGACCCATCGACTTCTTGTAGCTGTAAGCCGCGATCGTTGGCAGTTTAGCTAGCAGTCTATAGAGCGAGATTTCGACTTGCCCAGGATCGTTCGGGTTCAGCGAATCTTGATAGAACGTGGCCAATGCGCCGACCACGCTGCTGAGGATCGCCATCGGGTGTGCATCACGCGGGAACCCGTTGTAGAAGGACCGCATGTCCTCGTGGATCATGGTATGGTCGCGGATGCCGGCGCGGAATATTTCCGCTTGCGAGGCGTTGGGCAACTCGCCGTAAATCAACAGGAACGCGGTTTCGACAAAGTCGCAGTGCTTGGCGAGCTCTTCGATCGGGTAACCGCGATAACGTAAAATCCCTTTTTCCCCGTCAAGGAATGTGATCGCACTTTTGGTGCTGCCGGTGTTGACGAAACCATCGTCCAGTGTGATCAGTCCGGTTTTGGCACGCAGCTGACTGATGTCGACTCCGCGTTCCCCTTCGGAGCCTTCAACGACGGGGAAGTCGAAATCACTGCCTTCGATCGACAGCTTAGCGACTCCGGCTTCTTTAGTATCCAATTTGGGAGGGGTGCTCATCAGCGAATCCGCGTAGAGAGGGCTAAATGCATGTGTTTGATCTCGCGATAGTGTAGCTTTGCGAGTAGCGAACTACAATCATGGGCGGTGTGTCTATCGTGATTCGGCACTGTCGAAATCGCACGATTTTGGTAACGAGATTTCCGCATGAGTTGCATTTGCAGGAAATTCCGTTGGCAAACGCCACACGACGTGCCCTAACCTCGGAATGTGAGCGGGATTATTACCCCACTTTTTGGTCAGTGACGTTTTGACGCTGGATTCGCATGGAATCAATCTTGCGATTGCTGGCCTTCAAAATTTCGATCTCTGCATCGCCCAACGTCAGCCGAGTGCCGGTTTCGGGGATCGATCCGACATGCGAAAGTACAAAACCGGCAACCGTTTCATAGTCATCGCTCTCAGGTAGATCCCAACCCAACAGTTCGTTCAAGTCATCAATCATCAGCCGGCCGTCGACTTCGACCGTGTTATCGTCAATGACTTGCATGCCGATCTCTTCGTCTTCGTCGGACTCATCGACAATTTCGCCAACGATTTCTTCCAAGGCGTCTTCGATCGTGACCACGCCGGCGGTTTGTTGAAATTCATCTAGCACGATCGCCATGTGGCTGCGGCTATGCAGAAATTCACGCAGCAGAAATTCGACGGATCGATCGACCGGGACGAACCAAGGGCGTCGCATGATCTCAGACACGGGTTCTTTGGGTTGATGATGGGCTTCGAGAAACGGCAGCAGATCTTTGACGTACAGCACGCCGACGACGTTATCGAGCGTGCCATTGTAAACCGGCAATCGCGTGCGGCCCGCTTCGACGATTGTCTTTAGGATTTGGTCCCATTCCCAAGAAACTTCGATCGCATCGACATCGCTTCGCGGGGTCATGATATGGCCGACGGGATCTTCGTGCAGCGTCATTACGCCCTGGATCATTTCACGAATACCCGGCCCAAAGTAGCCTTCGCGTTCGCCCGCGGTGACGATCGTGCGAATTTCGTCTTCGAGTTGCTCTTCGTCCTCGTCTTCGTGCTCGTGTTTTCCAGCCAATCGTCGCGTGATCACCTCGACAAATTCACCAGGGGCCGATAGCGGATGCATGAAGATCGACAGTGAACGCCAAAACGGCCACGTGTGGTAAAGCACTTGGGTGGATGCAAAACGGGTCACGGCGGCTGGCACCCAGGAATGGATCAGCATGATCAAAAGCCCGGCGCAAAAGAACCAAATCAGCAGATCGCGGCCAATTGGATTCTCTTCGGCAACAAAAAGTCCCGTCGTGCCTGAGATCAAGAACAATACGGTTCCGATCATCCGCAAGTATTCGCTGCCGCGAATCGCCGCATCTTGGTGATCGATGACGGCGCCGAAACGCTCTCGATTCTTGTTAAGCCGGCAATAGGCCTCGAGCGGTCGGCCGGCAAAACGATCCAATAATTCGCCTCCGAGACCCCCGATACTGCTGAGCACAAAGCCCAAAGCCGAGAGCGCCCACCACGCTACCGAATCGCTCATGACCTCGCCTCCGACGGTGAAGACGACGGTTTTACATTCACGTCAATCCGATCGGGGCCGTAATGAACGATGTCCTCGATGCCAAGCGACTTCATCACTTGGCATTCGGCGGCTCGCATCTCGATCCGCACATCGTCTTCGAGATCGTCCATGCCGGCGATGTGTAATGTGCCGTGGACGACGTACAACAGTAATTCATTCTCGACGGACCAACCGACACGCTCGGCAACGCGTTGTGCCGTTTCCAGGCTGACGACCAGTTCCCCTTCGATCGTCGGCGGTTCGTCAGCGTAAGCGAAACTGATGACATCGGTTTCGTAGTCATGATCCAAGTGACGTGCGTTGATCAGACGGATTTCGGCGTCGTTGGTCACACGGATTCCGATCTCGCCGTTGGAATAGCCGCGTAGGGTGGCGGCATGGGTCACGGCGGAACGGATGCGGTCGTACCAATCGGGTTCAGGCAGCGGGTCGTCCGTCACGATTTCGATAGAGAGAGGCGAGGCAGATGGTTCGCCGCTCTCGTTAGGCTGATTGTTGTCCAGGATATTTGACACGTGCGTGATAGATGGCGGTTAAAGATTTGACAAGACTGGTGCGGATGCGATCGAGTTGGCGGAACGTCAGCCCGCATTCATCAAACTGACCATCCGCCATTTTCTTCTGCGCGATGGCATCGACAAGCCCTTGAATTCGGGATGGTGTCGGATCGACTAGCGTTCGGCTAGCACTTTCGACAGTATCGGCCAGCATCATCACCGCGGCTTCGAGCGTTTGCGGTTTAGGACCAGGATAGCGGAAATCCTTGTCGCTGACCGATTCGCCGTTGGGGTCTTCTTCGCTGCGACGAGCTGCCTCGCGATAAAAATACTCGACCAACGTCGTACCGTGGTGCTGCAAGATGAAATCGATGATCGATTCTGGCAAATGATGACTGCGAGCTAAATCCGCGCCATCTTTTACATGTGCGATGATTACCAGCGTGCTCATCGCAGGCTGCAGCGAATCGTGCTGGTTCACCCCGGCGCTTTGGTTTTCAATAAAGTATTCGGGTTTGAACATCTTGCCGATGTCATGGAAGTAGGCACCCACGCGGACCAGCAATCCATTTGCACCAATCGCATCCGCAGCCGATTCGGCGATCGAGGCGACGTTGATGCTGTGGTTGTAGGTTCCCGGAGCACGCTGAGCGAGACGACGCAGCAAGGGGTGACTCGCATCGCCCAGTTCCAGCAGGCTGAGGTCGGTTTGGACTCGGAATCCTTTTTCGACAAGTGGCAGAAGCCCGGTCATTGCAGCTGAGGATACCACGATACAGAATCCGGCCCACAGCGATTCGCGTCCAAGACTCCACAGCACAATATCAAATTGGGGGCCTCGATATAGCGATTCTACTTCGCCGATGGTGTCACCGATCGCGTTGACTGCCGATAGCGTTTGCGACGTCACAATGCCGACGCCGATCACCGTGGCTGCGGTAATGACGGCGGAAATTGTTCCGACGTACAGCAAGTGAGTGCGACTGCGGATTCGCCCTAATAGCAGCGTACAGCTCGTGCATGCCGCCAACATCATCACAAGTTCCGAAATCTCGGCACTGAGGAATAGTGTCACGCTCAGGCACGCGGCGGCCATCAGCAACAACGCCAATTCGCGTCCATAGACTACGGCGGAGATAATCGATGCAAGCACGAGCGGGATCAGTTCGCTACGCCACTCATCACGCGAAGCATAAAAGCTAAGAGCGACGGTGGTGACGATCAGCGCCAGTAGTTTGGCGAGCTTCTTTTGGTCCTGCAGCAAGCTGCGGTCTTCGACAAAAAAGATATAAGCTCCACACAACAAATACAGCGCCGCGATCATTCCTGAGAAGGCCGCAAAGCGAGCAATTTTGTCCCGCCATCCCATCCGGCTGACAAACTCGTTCCCTTCGACTCGCAGCAAAGCGAGCTCTTTGATCCCGAGGGGTTTGCCCGCTTCGGCCAACTTCGAGTCGCCTGAGTAATACGAGGTCATCACCGGCTCGACTTTCAGAGCGGCATCCAAGCGAGCACGTTCACTCAGCTCGTCGTCATATTGCAATGTTTCATACTGGGGCAAACGCTCGACAATCCAATCGCTGATCATTCCCGCAACGACTTGCCCACGCTCGGTGCCAAAGTTGGGGCGAAAGTATTCTTGCAATAACGACTGCAGGTTGCTGCTCGCTTGTGCGATTCGCACTTGACTGACTTCGACCGGCACCGCCTCGTCGGGTTGGCCGGCTGGATAGACCATGATCATCCGCTGGTTACCCTGGTCGGGCGTGTGCTGCATCGCCTTGAGTAACCCGACCTTGTACATCGGCTCCATTGCCGTGCCGACGGCCGCATCTACTTTGATCAGTTCAGGATCTTCGGCGAGCACCGACTTCAGCGTCGCAAATCGCTCGGCCGAGGTGTCGCCCGGTTTTGCCGTCTCGTCCCCTTCATAGAACTGTGCAAATGCTTTGCGTTCGTCCTCGTTCATCTGGTCGAACGACTGGGCACCCAATGCCAAGAACAATTGGTCTTTCAGGACCGCGCGCAATTGATCCAGTGGCTTGGTGCGATTTCGATACAGCACCGGTTCTTCGCGGCGTTTCTGGCGACGGACGGCGTCGGTTTCCAATTCGTCTTTGACTTGGAACGTGACGCGGGTAATCACATCGCGTGCGGGGACCGCGTTTTTGCGAAAGGCGAACGCAGGTCGCCAAGCATGGCAAATCACCAACATCAATACCGCAGCAAGGATCGCCATGCCTACGCGGATTGCAAAGTCGGATTTGTCGCTGCGCTGCCACCACTGGATCAACCTGGGCTTGGGAATCCCAAGCGAGTCGATCCGTTCTTGGCGGGTTCGTTGTTTGCTTGTGCCGCTCATCGCAATCAACCTAGAGCTCCGCGGGAAAGCGGATTTCATCTAACAATACGTGGACCGAATGAATTGGATCGGTATCACGCTACGTCAGAACTACTCGCGGTTATTAGTGCCCTCGCTGGAATGACGCGGGTGATGGGATTCATCGTTCAAGTTTTCACTTTCATGATGTTTGTCATCGTCGTAGGCTTCGACAATCTTCTGCACCAAACGGTGACGCACAATATCGGATCGACGTAATCGCACGATGCCAATGCCTTCGATGTCACTTAAGCGATTGATGGCGTCGCGTAGCCCACTGGTAATGCCACGCGGCAAGTCTTGTTGCGAAATATCGCCGCTGACCACCATCTTGCTTTGCTCGCCCATACGCGTCAGGAACATCTTCATTTGTGCGATGGTCGTGTTTTGAGCTTCGTCCAATATGATAAAGGCATCGTTGAGTGTTCGTCCACGCATATAAGCGAGCGGAATGATTTCAATTACATCTTGCTCCATCAAAGTTCGAGCTTGATCAAAATCAATCATTTCACCAAGTGCATCCATCAGCGGACGCAAGTATGGGTTTAGTTTGGCCCGTAAGTCCCCTGGTAGGAAGCCCAAACTTTCCCCGGCTTCGACTGCGGGGCGGACTAAGACGATTTTTCGCACCTGACCGGCGCGCAATGCTTCTACCGCCGTTGCCACCGCCAAATAGGTTTTTCCGCAGCCTGCGGGGCCGGTAGCAAAGGCAAGATCGAAGCGGCGAATCGCTTCGACATAGCGGCCCTGGCCCGGCGTTCGGGGCTTGATCCGGCGACCGGCATGTTGGATGTCGATATCGTCGCCCGTGATGGTGGGGACGGCACCTTCGATCGTCGCGCCCTCTTCGGTCGCTGCCCCATCGACGTCCTCACTGGCCAAATCCCCTTTTTTACGAGAGATATGACGCATCTTTTCCAGCGTTCGGGTTGCACGATTGACGTTGTCTTCTTCGCCCGCAATCCGAATTCGACCGTCTCGCAGCGTGATGCTGACGTCAAACGCTCGACGCAGTTTCCGCAGGTGCTGATCACGCGGCCCGAACAAAGTCAAGATTTCCGCAGGGTTCGCAATCGATAATGTAGCTTCGGTCATTCAAATGCCTGAAAGGTTTAGTCTCCTACTTCGCTCGATTCTAGCGTGAGCGAGTGCTTGTATCACATTTAAAATCTCTGGGTGTACAAGCGTTTTCCTCACCCAGGTGGGCCTGCCACTCCGGCAGCAAAACACAGGAATGCAGGCATAACCGCTGCAATCAACGAGTCCGTCACGTCCCAGACGCCCCCCAAGCCGGGCAGCCAGGAACCGCTGTCTTTGACGCCTGCGTCGCGTTTTACCAGTGATTCGGCTAAGTCGCCCATCATTCCCGCAATCGCCAACACTGGGCCCAACACAATCGCCCCCAAGATGCACTGTATCAAAGTGATCGCACTTGCGGTCGGCGCCAAGGCTGGAAAAAGCCAAAGCAGGCAAGCGAATGCAACGATCGTGCTGGTTAATATTCCCCCACCGACTCCCTCCCAGGTCTTTCCAGGGCTAAGTCGCGGGATCAATTTGTGTCGTCCGATTGCCCGGCCGACAAAGTAGGCGCCCGCATCGGCCGATTTCGTAACCGCAATCATGGTGATCAGTGCCGCTAGCCCCCAGTTTCCGCTGCTTGGAGCGCTCGGGTCTAAATTACCGAGCGAACGCAGCGAAACCAGTAATGCCATTGGCAACCCGACGTACATCGACACAAAAACACCCGTCAAGGTGCGGTCAATTGCATAGCCTTTTTCCCGCTGGATCTCGGGGCGTCCATAGGTCCACATCTCGGCCGCCAGCGTGATCATGACCGCGGCGATCGCTGCGGCAACAATCCAACCCAAGCGACCGACGGGACAATCGATCGGGTAAACCGAATCGAACAACGGCCAAACCATCGGTACACATGCCGACAATGTGACCATCGCGGTCGTGAACATCGCAATTGACCGCGAGATATTTCGGCCACTCGCCGTCAGCATTGTCGACAAATCCGAGGCAGTGCCGATTGCAAAAAACAGCAGTAGCGGGATCAGCCAAAGACCTTCGGCGTTATCGAACGAGTGGTTTGCATCAAGGTAGATCAGCAAGCCCACGACGGAAAGCAAAACAGCCGAAGTTTTCAGACGGTCAATAAGCACGCGTTTTTCCTATAGAAAAGGGGCCAGTCAATCATGGACTGGTGGGGACGCTGCGTTGATTTAGAACTGCGACGCGTGACATCACTCATTCACATTCAGGCCACCGAAGCGACGCTGACGAAGTGCAAAGTCGTCGATCGCCGTCAGAAAGTTTTCACGCGTGAACTCAGGCCAACAGGTGTCCGTGATCCACAGTTCCGAATAGCTCAATTGCCAAAGCAAGAAATTGCTGACCCGCATGTCGCCGCCGGTGCGAATCATCAAGTCGACTTCGGGCAGCCCGGCCGTATAGAGTCTCGCGGTGATCAACTCTTCGTTGATATCTTCGTCGCGGAGAGTTCCTGCGGCGACCTCGCGAGCGAGTTCTCGAGCCACTTTGGTGATCTCGTCCCGTCCGCCGTAGTCGATCGCCAGCACGAGTTGGGTGCCGGGATTGTTTTCGGACATGACAAGCGTCTTGTCCATTTCTTTGATCACGTTTACTGGCAATCGGTCTCGGCGACCGATCACCTTCAATCGCAATCCTTGATCCATGATCGTGCGACGTTCCTCGACCAAATACTGCTCGAGCAAATGCATCAGGAACTCGAGTTCCGCTTTGGGACGTTTCCAGTTTTCGCTCGATAAGCAATACAGCGTAATTGCGTCGATGTTGAGCTCGGTCGCCGTTTCGCTAACCATACGAACGGTTTCCACACCGCGTCGATGACCCTCGATTCGCGGCAGATCACGTGCTTGAGCCCAGCGGCCGTTGCCATCCATGATGATCGCGACGTGCCGAGGACGATTCGTCTCGGCAATGTCGGTTGCTGGGTCGGCACACGCTTTTATGGGATCCTTCATCTTGAACTCGCCTTACTCGCGATGCGTCCTGACTAGCTTAGCGGTTGCAGTGCAAGTTCTGATGCAGCTTCGGTAAAGATAGTTTGCGCTCGATCCGGTCCAACCGAAAGGACGCCGACGGGAACGCCGACGAGTTCTTCGATTCGGCGGACATAAGCCATTGCACCGGCGGGGAATTGATCCATGCGGCGAACATCGTCCACAGGTTCTTTCCAGCCTTGGATCGTTTCGTAGATGGGTTTGCAGCGACGCAACTCATCCGCATGGCTAGGGAATCGTTCGATTCGTTTGCCATCAAGTTCGTAGGCAACACAGACTTTCAATTCGTCCAAGTGAGCTAGCACGTCCATCATCATCAGTGCCAACCGAGTCACACCACTCAGACGTGCGGTGTAGCGAACGGCAACTGCATCGAACCATCCACAACGTCGTGGACGTCCGGTGGTCGTTCCATATTCGTTACCAAGGTCACGAATTCGATCGCCCGTGGCGTCGTCGAGTTCGGTGACGAAGGGACCGCCGCCCACGCGAGTGCTGTAGGCTTTGCAGACGCCAAGCACCGTGTTGATCCACTTTGGTGGCACGCCAGCACCGGCACAAACGCCGACGCCACTGCTGTTACTGCTAGTGACAAACGGATACGTGCCGTGGTCGATATCCAGCAGGGCGCCTTGAGCACCTTCGAACAAAATGCGTTTGTCCGCTTCGGTCGCATCGAGCAGCAGGTCGGTGGTATCGCCGATCATGCCTTTGAGACGTTCGGCCCAAGAGGCGGCCAAGGGGACAACGACCTCGGGAGCAATCTTTTGTAGCTCGTCTTCTGACGCCCCAAGGTTTTTTAGCAACTGCATCTTCTGCTCAGCAACCGTGCGAATGCGTTCGTCACGTTGCGGCTGAATCAAATCGGTCATGCGAATTGCGTGGGTGCGTCCCACTTTGTCGCGATAACATGGCCCGATGCCTCGGTTGGTCGTTCCAATCGATTCGCCGCGAACTTCGGTCGCATTGATTTGACGATCTTCTGCGATATGCCATGGCATCACCAAGTGAGCCCGCTCGCTGATCATCAGGTTTTTGGTGCAGTCGACTCCGCGAGGCGCCAGTGCATCAATTTCGTCGAGCATCGTCGACGGATTGATCACCACACCTGGCGTGATGAGGTTCTGAACCTGGGGATGCAAGATCCCGCTGGGGATGTGGTGCAATTTGTAGGTTTGATCGCCCGCGACCACGGTGTGCCCAGCGTTGGCACCCCCTTGGTAACGAACCACGATATCGAACTGAGGTGCAAGCAGATCAACCAGCTTGCCTTTTGCCTCGTCGCCCCACTGCAGACCAATGACACAAGTACCCGACACCAAACGAACTCCCAAGAACTTTGGGGGGGAAATTCCCGGGGGGAAATCCCCACGGCGCAAACGGAAAAGCCTAAGCCCCGACGCGGATGCTGGCAAGCAGGAGGAGAGCAAGTGTGTGAAAAGATCCCAGCACAACTAGCTCTACTGCGCGGCTGACGCCCAAATTTTCTTGTCCGCCGCTTCAATCAGCGGGGTGAACTCCGCCAATTCCGAGGCGTTGTTGCCTTGTTCGTGCTTACGAAATAACAACAGGTACGTCTCGTTCTGAGGCCGGTAATGGTTGAAGAAAAGTTCGTTTTTGCGAACGATTTGCTGCGAAAGTTCAATTTTGAGCTGGCGTGACTCGCCGCCCACCAAGGCATTCGACAGTCGATTCGCTAATTCGGCGTAGCCGGCGTCGTTGGGTGCCAATCCATTGACGGTGACTTCTTCGGCGCTGGGCTTCCACTGAATTTGAACGACGGCGGAATCGGTTTGTTTACCGACCGTCTGCACAATCTCGCGAGCTTTATCGATCGATTTTTCGTAGTTTTCGGTTTTGACGCCCGGCAGCGGGAAGGGCGTCACAAGGATCACGCGGCGATTCGCTTGTTGGATGTCATTGACCAATCGTTTCAGTCCATCGGCAAATCGTCCGATCGCCGGTTCACCGTCGCTTGCTTCGGCAAATCCGTAGGCCAATAAAACCACGGTCGGGTTGGCCACCTCGATATCGGCAAGCAACCGCGAATAGCCTTCACGCGGCGAATCAAAGCGTTTTCGGGCGTAGCCGTGCACGTCATCGCCAGACCAACCCAAATTTCGGACCGTCAATTTCCAATCGGGACGTCGGGATTGCAGTTGAGCTTCGAGCTGACCGTTGCTCTGCATCCGCTCGACGATGGTTCCTCCGACCAATGCTAATCGATCATTAGGGTTTAACAGTGGTTTCGGTGCTTCGGCTGATGCCAAATTGGGAATAGAAATGCCAATGACAACAGCAGCGAGACAAAAAAAAGAACGCATGGCGGGAATGGGATGCGAGGAAGGTTGGAAGGCGGGCAAAGCGGCGAGCCGCTCTCATCGAGCGATTCGCCCATAGTCTAGTTGCTCTCGGATCGCCGAGCTGTTGATTTTATCGAAATGTAGATTGCACTGGTGAGCCGTGGGCCGTAAGGCACCGGGTAATGCGTGGAACCCGGCCGCTCACGCGCGAGCGGCTCACTAAATCAACAGCTCGCTCCGGCAACTTACAGTTCCGATTCGATCGCTTTGACGAGTTCGGCGTCGTCGGGAGTCGTCCGCGGCGCGAATCGGTTGACCAAATTGCCATCACGGTCGATTAGAAACTTTTCAAAGTTCCAGCTGATTTTACCTTTGCCAGCCGGTTTGACGTCCTTGCTGGTCAAATACTTGTAGATCGGGGTCGCGTCTTTGCCGTTGACGTCCACCTTGCTGAACATCGGGAAGGTCACGTTGTACTTGGTCGAGCAGAACGATTTGATGTCGGCTTCGCTGCCTGGTTCTTGGCTACCAAATTGGTTGCAAGGGAATCCGAGCACGACCAAGCCCTTTTCTTCGTACTTTTTGTACAAATCTTGCAGTCCAGCGTATTGAGGCGTCAGCCCACATTCGCTGGCGGTGTTGACGATCAGCACCACTTTGCCCTCGTAATCTTCGAGGTCAACGGTTTCGCCATCAATGTTTTTTACTTTGAAATCGAGCGCACATTCGTGGCTGTCGTCGGCAGTCGCCATAGTCGTGAAAGCTCCAAGAATGAGGGTGGTGGCAAGCAGGAAACGCATCGAGAGGACTCCGATAGCAGGGGGGAAGCCGCCGTGGGCAGCAAATTTGTTTGTTTAGGCAGAGTATAGCGAGCGAGTAAGTAGCAACGAGCGTGGAGGTGAATTAATCTCTCATTGCTGGCTAAATAACGGCAGACTTACTTGACGAAACCACTTTCGATTGCCAGCATTTCGTGGTCAATCTGAATTTTACCCCCTCCTACGGACCGAACCGGCGCTATGGAAAACCGAAAACTACTTCTCACTGCAGGCTTTCTAGCCTTGATCGCTGCCGGTATCGGTTTTGCCGTGCGTGCGGGACTGCTTGACGTTTGGTCGACCCAGTACGGGTTCACTATGACCGAGTTGGGGCAAATCACCGGCGGTGGATTGCTCGGTTTCGGAATCGTCATCCTGTTGGCGGGGTTTCTAACCGACTGGATTGGCTACAAGCCGCTGATGTTGGCGGCGCTGGTTTGTCACGTGATTTCCGCAGTGTTGTTGTTCTCGGCCACTCCGGTCTTTAACGCAGCCGGCAAAGATGCGGTTTACATGATCCTGTTTTGGTCCGCGTTTATATTTGCGGTCGGTAACGGGATTTGCGAAGGGGTGATCAACCCGCTGACCGCCGCCATTTATCCCGAACAAAAGACTCACTATCTAAATATCTTGCACGCCGGTTGGCCCGCCGGTCTGGTCATTGGCGGTTTGATCGTATTTTTGAAAGGCAGCGTTGGCTGGGAAATCCTGCTGGCAACCTACCTGATTCCGACTGCGATGTACGGCTTTATTGCGGTCAAGGAACGGTTCCCGAAAACCGATGCTCAATCCGGTACCGTCTCTTACGGCGGCATGATTGCCAAGCTGATCGCTCCGTTTTTTGTCATTCTGTTGCTGACCCACGCCTTGGTCGGTTACGTCGAATTGGGAACTGATAGCTGGATCAACAAGATCACCAGTAGCATTTTGAAAAGTGCAACGCTGGGAACCGCGCTGTTCATTTACACTTCGCTGTTGATGACCGGTTTGCGATTCTTTGCCGGCCCTATCGTGCATAAGATTTCGTCGTTGGGATTGTTGTTCTTCAGTGCTTGTATCGGTGCGACCGGGTTGTATTTGATCAGCATCGGAACCAACGTTTACTTCATGTTCTTTGCTGCAACCGTGTACGCCTTGGGTAAGACCTTTCTATGGCCAACCATGTTGGGTGTTGTCGGCGAACGCTATCCACAAAGTGCCACCGTTGCGATGGCTTTGATGGGTTTTGCCGGAATGACCTCAGCTGGATTGCTGGGCGGCCCTGGAATTGGATACAAGCAAGACTATTTCTCGTCGCAGTACATCCAAGCAAACGCTCCGGAAACGTTTGAACGAGTGAAAGCTCCCAACGAGAACCAGTTCTTGGTCTTCCCACCGATCGTTGGTATCGATGGTGCGAAAGCGGGGATGCTTGCGGATAATGGAGCGACGATCGAGAATGAAAAGACGATCGCTGGCGATGAGTGGTCGAGCAAGAAGTTCGAAGGGCTTCGCAATCAATACGATTGGTGGCAAACGAACAAAGAGTATGCTCCGATTGATGCTGCTCCGACCAGCGAAGCGGCTCTTCACGGCAGCCGAATGGCGATTCGAGCCACTGCACTGGTTCCAGCCGTGATGGCGATTTTGTACTTGATCCTGATTTTCTGTTTCAAGGCACCCAAACATAAGGGCGATGCCTCGCTCGCCGACGAAGCTCCCGGGACCGAGCTCTAGTCGCTCGCTCCGAGGACTGCAAAGGAACCGACTCACATTGGTTCCTTCGCGGCTTCGGACAGGATTCAACACTAGCAAAAGCCGGCATCTTTCCCGATGTCGGCTTTTCTTTTGCCTGAACCGATTTAGTTTTACCACAACTGGCCGTTGCCCCCACTCAGCAAAAGTAACTCGGGCGGCTAGAATCCTGCTCGTTGACCCATTCCGTTTCCCTAGCCCCCGACCGATCTGTGCTACGCACCCATACCTGCGGACAACTCCGTACGACCGATATTGGAACCGAAGTGACCCTATGCGGATGGGTCGACAGCAAACGTGACCATGGCGGCGCCGTCTTTATCGACCTTCGCGATCGCTACGGACTGACTCAAGTTGTGGTTGGGCCTCCCGAGGCCGACGCGCAACGGATCGACGAAGCAGGCCGAATTCCTGCCGAAAGCGTGATTCTGATCAAGGGCAAAGTCGCCCATCGCCTGGAAGGCAAAACCAACGACAAATTGCCTACCGGAGCAATCGAAGTTCGTGGTGATCACGTCGAAATTCTCAACGCATGTGCCAACCCTCCCTTCACCCCAAGCCAGAGCGATTTGCCGGGTGAAGACCTGCGGCTGAAGTATCGCTTTTTGGACCTGCGTCGCAAAGAAATGCAGAACGCTTTGGTCCAACGCAGCCGCATCATCAAAGTGATGCGTGACTACTTTGCCGAACATGATTTTATCGATGTGGAAACACCGATCCTCGGTCGCAGCACTCCCGAGGGAGCTCGCGATTATTTGGTGCCAAGCCGCGTGCACGCTGGAAAATTCTACGCGCTGCCGCAATCGCCCCAGCTGTACAAGCAAATTTTGATGGTTGCTGGTTTCGATCGCTACGTCCAAGTGGCGAAGTGTTTCCGCGACGAAGATTTGCGAGCTGACCGCCAACCTGAATTCACCCAGTTGGACCTCGAGATGTCGTTCGTCGATGCCGACGACATCATGGCGCTGATCGATGGCTTGGTCGCTCGTACGGCCAAAGAAGTGCTTGGCAAAGAAGTCAAAACACCTCTGCCGCGAATGACTTATGACGAAGCGATGCGTCGCTACGGTCACGACGCACCCGATTTGCGTTTCGATATGGAAATCGTCGACGTCACATCGGTCGCCAAGAAAACCGAATTCCGCGTTTTCCGCGGTACCGCCGATGCCGGCAACTTTGTCCGCGGCATGAATGTTAAGGAAGCGGCAACCAAATTCTCGCGTCGCCAAATCGACGAGATGACCGAATTTGTCAAAGAATTTGGTGCGAAAGGTCTGGCTTGGTTCCGCGTCGAGGACGACGGCACATTGTGGAGCCCGATCAGCAAGAACTTGGACGAAGCCCATTTGGCTGAGATCAAGGAATTGATGAAGGGTGAACCGGGCGACTTGTTGATGTTCTTGGCCGATACTTGGGAAGTCACCTGCAAAGGGTTGTATGCACTTCGCAAACGTTTAGGTGCCGAGCTGAAGCTTTACAGCCCCGACCAACTCAATTGCAGTTGGATCACCGAGTTCCCGATGTTCGATCGCGATGAAGAAACCGGCACCTGGGCGGCCATGCATCACCCCTTTACCGCACCGCTTGCCAGCGACCTAGAGAAGCTGGAGAGCGATCCCAAGGGATGTCATGCTCAGGCGTACGACCTCATCATCAACGGCAGCGAAGCGGGCGGTGGAACGATCCGAATCCACGATTCCAAGACGCAAAGCAAGGTCTTTGATTTGTTGGGGATCGACGAAGCGACCGCCGAAGATCGTTTCGGATTCCTGTTGAACGCGCTGCGTTTTGGTGCACCACCGCATGGTGGGATCGCCCTTGGCGTCGATCGCTGGGTGATGTTGTTGGCAGGGCTAGAGAACATTCGCGAAGTGATCGCGTTTCCGAAGACTCAAAAGGCAGCCGACTTGATGACCGAAGCTCCGGGCGCAGTCGATTCGGGACAACTCACCGAACTGCACTTGCGTACCGTCGGCGTGAAGACTCAGTAAGGTCTGGAATTCGCAGACTGACGAAAAAAACTGAGTTAGTGGATCTTGCTAAAGATCCTGCCGCATGGGGATCTTTAGCAAGATCCACTACGGTGCATAAATCTATAAGTGCCTCTCCCGCAAAAAAAAAATCCCGCTCCATTGGAGCGGGATTTTTTTATTCTCGGGTCGAAATCGATTGCAAACGATTTGTTTATTGCGGTCGGCGGCTGATCCAGTTGTTGTCCGACAATCGAGTGATCGCTTTCTGCAAAACAGCGTCTTCACGGTCGGTGGTCATTTCACCGTTGGAATTCGGACGAGCGGCAATGTAAGTCGGTTCAACCGGCACGCTTGGGGTGACCCCGTTTAGGCTGATCGCTCGGCCGCTTGGCGAGTAGAACTTTGCGGTCGTCAAACAGAGTCCGAACTTGGCCGATTGCATCCGAAAGATTCCTTGCACGCTGCCTTTGCCGTAACTGGTTTCACCAATCACATCGCCACGTCCGCTGTCGGCAATCGCTCCCGCAAAAATCTCACTTGCACTCGCACTGTCGCGATCGATCAAAACGGCGAGCGGGATGTTCCACGTGTTGGGACGATGAGCCGTGTAGTCGTAGTTTTCACGAGCGTTGCGACCACGAGTGGTCACGATGCGTCCGTCGCCAAGGAAACGGTCCGCCACTTCCACTGCTGCCGAAAGCAATCCACCGGGATTGCCGCGAACGTCAAGGATTAACGATTTCATTCCTTGGCGGTGCAAGTCCCACAGTGCTTGTTCGATGTCACGCGTCGTGGTTTTTTGAAAGTTGGTCAGACGCAGATATCCGACATGGTTTGTGGTGTCGACGATGTGGACATTTTCAACACAAGGTACTTCCACGCGGCGGCGTTGAACTTTCAAGTCACGAGTCTTCCCGTCCAGTCCCAAGACACCAATCGAAACGTACGACTTTTCAGGGCCGCGAAGTAGGTCGGCGGCGTAGCCAGGGTCCGATGTTTTGGTCTCGGTTGTTTCGACACGAATGATGCGATCGCCACCAATCAAACCGGCTTCTTCGGCAGGACCACCGGGGATGACCGACAAGATATGAAGTGCGTTGCTTTCGGCTTTCAGTTCGATGCCCAAGCCAACAAAGTTGCCTTCGATGTTCGAGAACATTTCGTCAAGTTGGTTACCCGACAACAAACGAGTGTAAGGATCGAGCGTTGATACGGCACCGCTCATGAATTCCAAAGCGGTGGCGGCTGGCGACAATCCAATCTCGGATTTTGCCAACGACGAGACGAATGCGACGTTCGCTCGTAAGTCAAAGCGAGTCGCGGTGCTGCGGCTGGCCAATTGGTGATGCACGTTTTGGCGAAAGTGCTCGACGGCAGCCGGGTCGGCGTTGGCGAGCATTCGGCCAACAAACTTTTCTTCGGTCAACGCGACTTCGAGAGCCGCAGTGCCGTGAAGCATCACGCGAGCCCAATCGATCTGTTCGACATAATGGGTCTGCAAATTCGCCAAAATCTCAGCGTACAAATCAAGAGCCTGCTCACCCGACAATCGGTCAACCGACTGCAGATAGCTGTTGTCTTGGTAGCGACGGTTGACGTCGTAATGCAGCTTCGCGATTGTCAATCGTTGGTACAGCGACTTGCTGCCAGGGTGCTTCTTGGACGCGTCCTCATAATGACGAACCGCGTCGGCCCACAATCGAGCTTGCTCGAGTTCAAGTCCTTGCTGTACCGCCTGCTGTTCCGGTGTCACTGAAAACGTTTCAGCTTCGGTAACAACTTGAGCGGTCACGGGTGAGACAGGACCGAGTAGCAATACGCCGGCGATCAAGCTGAAAAAAGTTCCAGCGGATTGGCGACGATAGATCTGAGGGATCCGATTCATACGAGCAAAGTCCAGTGGAGCATCGTTCGGGAGGTCCCCTAAACATCAGGGAGGTGATGCTTAGATGAAGCTGTGCAAAGACGCTCAGACCACACAGCTACGGGAATATAGGACACAAAGGGTGCCTGGTCAAAAAAACGCTGCGGTGGAAAATAGGAAAATTTGTTACAAACCGACCAAGCCGAAAGGTGGCGAATGGGTCGATGCAAATGTTCCGATACTTCCGGTCAACTTCTTAGAGAGTGTGACCGCACAAGCGTGTTTCACGCCTGTTTCCTACCGCTGTGCCTCCACTGCACAAGAGACGACTCGTAGGTCGTCGTGGCTTCCACCAGAAAGATAGGCGTTGTCCAGTTCGCAGGCAATGAACTTTTTGTGCTCCGGTTGATCGTTTCGCTTTTTGGTCTTGAGTGTCTGTTTGTGAAACACAAGTTTCCCGGATCGCCAAGTCAATTTCTGCTGCAATGAGCGGTGTTTTACCTGCGAAACACGGGGGGGAAGGATTGCGGGATGCCGCGGAAAAAAAGATCTCTTTCACAAAAAGTGAATTTTTGACGATAATAGAGATATGGACTCGTCGGGCCGCGCCCGACCAGGTTCGGCCCATGCGCGTTCACTGATGCCAGATGCACCCATTCATGCGGGTCAGGCTCGGTTGACTTTCGCAGCTGGCATCGTGGCTCGCTGTGCAAAATCAACTCGACTTACCTGCACCACTCGTGGCTAACACCACGAGGCTCGGAAAGAGTCCGAGGAAAGTTGAGGGTTCAGGGATGAAGTGGCGATTGCTGCTAGCCGTTGTTCTCGGCCTGTCCGTTTCTCACGTGGCGACTTTTGCTCAAAGGCCGCCCGATGCTGAGCGTCTTTCCACGAGCCGAGCGTCGCCAGAGCTGGACGCGTTCTTTTCTTCCAGCGGCGTGGTCCGCTTTCAGTTGATTCAGGGGCGACTCGGACTTAACCCCATGTTGCACCGCAAAGGGGCACAACAGCGACAAACCGACGATGCTTTTGAAAGTATCACGGTGACCGCTGATCGCGGAATTCCATCACTGCACTACGTTTTGAAGCAGTCGATGAAGCGGCCATCTCATTTACCTTCTGACTTTTCCCAGATTCCATCGCACCACATTTCGCTTAGCGTTGATGATGCAACCGAAGTGAAAATTGAATCCGAGTTCACGCACACCGGTGAACGAAGCGTGTTGCAGCAGCCCGAATTCGGAACGATTCAGTGGCAGGTGAAGCGTGGCGATTTGCAGGAATCCTACACCGGAACGACTCTGTTCCATGTTCGTCTGCAAAATCCCAATGTGTTTGATCTGCATTACGCCGCCCTAACCTCGCGTGTCTTGCGTGGGAAATCGATTGCCGAGCTGTCGGACCAAATTCAACCTGCCATCTTGTCTGGCCGTACAGGCCTTCCCGAGGTGACGTTGGATCAGGTCGCCAAGTGTGTTGAGCAATTGCGTTCGCCACGTCACGGCGTGCGGATGTCGGCTCAGCAGCAGCTATTGAATTGGGGGACACCCATTATTCCGATGGTCCAGCAGATGTTTGCCACTGATCTCGAGTTTGAGCAAAGGGTGCGAATGATCAAAACCATTCAGTTGTTGCGTCCGAGGGTGGAAGATACGCCTCGTTCGTTGGCAATGTTGGTGGTCAATGATCGCGAGTTTTGGTCGTTAACCCAAAGTCGCTTGAATCAATACGAATGGATCGCGGTGAACCAGCATCTGCAGCAAGTCGGACTGTCCGAGTTGCAGCAGGAGGGATCGTCATTCATTCAAGTCGCAAGCCAGCCACGCTGATTGCAGTGTGGTTGATCGCCTGTGATCACCCACCATTGCATATAAGCCTGACACGCAAGTTTTGAAGTTGCTTAATTTGCTGTCGCGGAGCGACAGTTTTAGATAGTCTCGGACTTTAGTCCGAGCGATTTTCCCCGATATCAATCGAGTCCCAGCGGGACATTTTGTGTTTCGATCGCTCGCCAAAGAACGTCGCTCCGCGACTTGATGCCTATCAGTGAACCAATACCCTGGACTAAAGTCCAAGGCTATCCCACAAAGTGCCTCCGGCACAAAAACAGCAACTGCAAAACACGCAAGCGAGGGAATGCAATCCAGCGTGTCCATCCGTGTTCCTGGCTTGCGTATCGGGCTGGTAGGGTGGGTTGTTTTCGCCCGACTGTCTTATTGCACGATGTTTCGTCTAGCGAGTCGCAAATCGCCGTTGGTGATTTCTTCGCCGCTCATCAATGCGTGCAGCTTCATTTCCACCGTGCGTTCGCCTCCCTCTTCGAGTCCCGGAGGGCTGCCCCAGAATAGTCGGCGGTTGTCAGTGGTCGTGATTTCCAGCTGCGGGACATTGTTTTGTCGGGCGTCGCCGTGCACACCGATCGCACGCACCTTGGCTTGTTCACGAACCGGTGACAAGATGCCCGCCAAGCCAGCTGCCGCTTCGACCCGGCTGTCGCCAAAAAGTCCGCCGACCACTCCGGTCGGATAGACACTGGGAACTTCGATATGGATGTAGTCGAATATCTCTGATGAAGCAAACTCTAACATGGGCAGAACGATGCCAGAACTATCGACGGGAATAAAGAGATTGCGTGAATCGCTTTGGTCGGGTTTAACTACAAGCACCATGGCTACTGGGCGGCGGTAGTCGAGGTGAACGTCGACTTTGCCGCCAGGCAATTTGCGGACACTGATCACGCGATTGACCCACGGGTGAGTGGAAAAAGCCGACGCAATTTTTGCAGTGGCTTGTACATCCAAAAGCGAAAGTTGATCGAGCGCCGTATCGCGGAAAACCGTGCTGGTAATATCGGTACGGACGTAGGTCGGAGGTTCGGTGATGTAGATGTTTTCGAGCTGGACGCCATAGAATTGGGTGGCGACATGCTCGGCACCCCAGCGATCCCAGGCGACATAGCCGCCCACAATCAGCAAGACGGGCCAGATAAAGGATAGCGACGCGGGAGCCACAATCAGCCGCCGGATCATATCGCGAATCGGGCGGGGGCGGTCTTCGCGATTCGATTTCATCGCCACCGTACTTGCCTCTTACAATCCATTGTTGATTCGTTGCGAAATGCATCTCACTCGGTTGTAGCTGAAGCTTTGTCCAGCAACTGAGTGATAAATCCCACGGTAACGCGGTGGGTTAACCCACATCTCTACCAAATCTGCAGATTCAATTGCAAGTCGATCCCAGTTTGCAGCAACACTTGTTCACGTACCCGTTCGATCAAACGCAAGCATTGTTCGCTGGTGGCACCGGTGTGGGCGATCAGATATTGAGGGTGGTTCGCATCGAGTGAAACGTCCCCCTCACGGACTCCTGCGAGACCACAGTTTTGAATCAGCGTGTTTGCTGGCATTCCATCAGGATCGACAAATGGCGTCGCAATACGTCGCTGTTCACTCGGACGGTCTGCATTTCGGCTGATCCACAGCTTTTGCATCCGTTTGGTTAGTGCCGACACATCGCGTGGTTCAAGGGCAAAGGTGACTTTCAGCACCCCGAGACCGTTCAGAGCCGTTTTACGGTGCGAGAAGCCCGCTTCGTGTTGATTCAATTCTCGCGTCGAGCCATCGCTTTCGATCACGGTGATGCTTTCGACGACCGACCCAATGTCACGGCCTCCGTTGGACACATTTCCAACGACCGCTCCACCCACCGAACCGGGAATTCCGACGAGATGCTCGAGTCCGCCCAACCCAGCCCCCACCGACTTGATGACGGCATGGGACAGTTTTGCGCCGGCGCCGGCGATCAGTCGATTGTCTTGGATTTCTAATTCGCTTGTGGCGGCTGCGGCGAGCGAAATGACGAGGCCATCAAAGCCTGATTCGCGTACCAGGACGTTGCTGCCGCCGCCCAGGATGCGGATTGCCAGACCGGCCTGCGTTGCTTCGCGGTAAACGCGTTGCAGTTCGGCTTCGTCGACTGGTTCAGCGAAAAAACGCGCAGGGCCACCGATTCCAAGCCAAACCAATGGCGAAAGTGGCTCGTCGGTGCGAATCAGATGGTCCAAATCCTCAGAGAAGCTCATGCTTTGTGTCTGCCTTTCCAGTTTCCTATTGGGTCGATAAGCACACAGAATAACCGAAATCACAAAAAAAAGCGTCAGCTGTGAATGAGAGTCACAGCTGACGCTTCCATAATTTTCGGTCAAACGTTCCGTACCGAGTTAGCCTTTTCGGTCCAAGATAGCTCTCTTGATGAGCGTGCGAACCGGTTGTTTAGGCTGGAAACCCATCAAACGACGGCGATTCCACTGACCCGATTCGGTCTTGGTGAACATAATGATTTGGGGCAACATGTTTTCGCCCTGCGTGAGTTGCTTCGCCAACTCAGGATCCTGGTCTTTATCAATAACGGCGACACAGACTTCGTCCAATTCGCCTGTTTGTGCCATTTGCTTGATGGTCGAGTCTTTCAAGACGTGGCATGCGGGGCACCATTCGGCGCCAACGACGACCATCAAAGGCTTGTTTTCTTCAATCGATTGCTTGTAAACCGAAGCGTAGTTCTGCTGCATCTGTTGTTCGCTTGTCACGCTGGACAAAACCAAAGCTAAAAGCAACGAAACCATTCCAAACTCCCTAGATTTTCGGAGGAACATCACTGTGGGTGTCGGCACTCTACCGACCAATCGAGAACTCATCGCAATGAGAGCTTGATCAAACTAAAAATGAAGTTGGATACCACAAGGATGTTGAGACAAGATTCCTTAACGGACACCCTAGCGACATCCATGATGCCAACCGGTTTTCGCTGATCTTTCGTTGATCCAGCCGTGCTGGTGTTGAAAGTTCCGCATTCCTGCGTCGAAAATCGGTTGTTTGCTAGGGAGGGGCTTTTCTTGGGAGGATTGCAGCCATCGATCGACATCAATGTGGGCTAATCTTCCCAACGAAAACCTGTTCGCTAAAACCCTTAACTTCGCAGCAACAAGTGCTTGACGGTTAGGTGTTTCTGGCGAGTTGGGAGGATTCTATGGATGAGTCTGAGGGCCACAAGGGTCAAGCTCGGCATTTTTTCAAATTGGACTTGGAACGAGATCGACGTTTTTGATTTGTAGAACTCTATATTTTGGTATGCTCAACGCTAAACTATTGTTCGCAAACGGTTTCGGGCGTGCCAAACGCATGTGCCAAGTTGCCGCACCCGGCTGTTGGTGGGGGTGGAAGCGATCAGGAAATTTTTACGAAAAACGGGTTTGCGGTGCGGTTTTGGGACCGGGTTGCCGCTTTTGCAGCCAGCTTGGCTGCTTTGCAATCAATTCTTGTGGTAAACACGACTTTCGCTCGATTGGTAATGTATGAAGCTTCGCATCGGATTGATCGGCCTTGGGGATGCATGGCAAACCCGTCATCGACCTGCGTTGCAGATGCTGCAGGATCGATTTGATGTGCGTGCCGTCTTCAGCACTGTGTCAAAATTGGCAGAAAACGCCGCCGCAGAGTTCCAGGCGGATCCTGTCGATGGCTATCAAACGCTCGTTTCACGCTGTGATATTGATGCAATTTTGGTGCTGCAGCGTAGTTGGCTAGGCTGGTTGCCGATGCTGGCCGCCTGTGACGCTGGCAAAGCGATCTATTGGGCGGGTGACCTCGATTTTGATCCCGTCGAAGCGGGCCGGATTCGCGACGTGATCGATCGCAGCGGCGTCGCGTTCATGACCGAGTTTCCTAAGCGGTTCGCCCCCGCCACTCTGCGGCTCAAGGAATTGATCGCGACGCATCTCGGGCCACCGAAATTGGTGTTTTGCCATCGCCGAGTCCAAGTGGATCCTTCCACTCCCAAACCCAATACGGTCGTGGCGAATCCGTTGCAGCAGGAATTGATCGAGTTGATCGATTGGTGCCGTTATGTTGTCGGACGTGAACCCGAAACGGTCGTTTCGACGGGACTCAGTCATACCACGCCCGCCGATTACGAGTGCATGAGTCTTCAGTTCGCTGGCGCCGATGTGAAACCTCCCGTGACGGCTCAGATTAGCTGCGGCAGCTATATCCGCTCGACTTGGCACGAGGCTGTAAGTTTTCGGCCCCCATCAGCGATGCAGATCTGTTGCGAACGTGGTGTCGCTTTCATCGACCTGCCTTCGACGCTGGTTTGGTTTGATGATGCCGGCCGGCATGTCGAATCGCTGGAAACCGAATTGCCGGTAGGTCAGCAGTTGTTAACCCAGTTCTATCGTGCCGTCACAAGCTTGGTGCGAAACATGAGCGACTTGGACGATGTGTATTGCGCCGCCAGTATTTTGGCGGCCGCACGAGAGAGTTGTCGAAGCGGCCAGCGAATGGATTTGAAGACGCGAATCTCTTAGTTCCGGTCGGCACGTAAGCATCCACTACAAAACTAACCCGGTTAGTGCCAAAGTCGATGGCATCAATCGCGACTGCTGACTTAGTGAGCCGTGGGCCGTAAGGCACCGGGTAGATGCGCGGGACCCGGCCGCTCACGCGCGAGCGGCTCACTAAATCAACAACCCGCTAGTCACGGTTTAGTCACCATCCAACCGGGGCTAATGCTAAGCGGCTAACATCAGAGCGGTGATGTCGTACTAAATCAGCCGTCTCCAATGGTGGGGGAGAGTGAGTTGCAGCTGCCTTAGCGTGGCATTCGTGGTGCGGTGAAGGCGACCGTTGGCACGCAGCCGATCGAAGTCATTGATCGAGTCGGCATGCCAGCCGAGGCAAACAATCGTTTCATCCCCACCATCAATCGGTGCCACATTTCGATTGTTTCTGGAGTGCCAATTTCAATTGCGTCGACGCGGTTGAATCCTTGCTCGCTGACTCGCACGGTGGGAGCCAGATGCAGCAACGCTTCGATCATCAAGTGGTCACGGCAATCTTGCTCGCTCAATCCGTTGTCGTCGTAGATCCACAGATGGGACTGAAGCATTTGATCCAGTGCGTTCATCGCCGCCGATTCAGCCGACTCGGCAACGAGGATGGTTTCGATCGAGCCACATTGAACGTAGAACTTTGCCATTTGATTTTCTTCCGTGATAGCGTGGGAGGCGATTCTTGTCACACCGAACTGCCGGGCGACATGTATAGAATCGCAGCTGGCTGGACACGTCTGGTCACAGCCATCACGAAAGTGAAAAGAAAGTTTTAAAACGGCAAAAAGACAGCGTTTTCACACCGTTTTCGTTATTCGCCACCCAAAATCGATCGTTCCTAGGCTCCTGTCTGGGAACGCACTGCATTCGAGGCTCCCGCCTCGTCTTTTCATGCTCGGCAAAGCAATTTCACCTCCCCGAAACTTGTTTTGGGGAGGTCAGAGCGAGCGGAGCAAGCTCTGGGTGGGGGCTCGTCGTGCTTGATTGAAGTGGACGGTGCAAGTTCAGTGTCACCAGCCCTTCCCGGCCGCCTCCTGAAGGGGACTGCTGATTTAGTACGGCATCACCGCTCTTAAGTTAGCCGTTTGGGCGCTAGCCCGGTTGGATGGTGACGGAACCGTGGCTAGCGCCAAAACGGCTAACTAAATCAGCAGTCTCCGGAGGGAGGGTGAATTCTTTTTTTCTCCCAACTCCCAACTCCCAACTCCCAACTCCCAACTCCTCACTCCTCACTCCTCACTCCTCACTCCTCACTGTCTTTCCGCTCCGCTCAGCTGCGGTCTGGCCTACATTGGAACTGAACAATCCACGTCTAGTTCCCCGTGCTGAATTGATCGGGGCCGCCCACGATCGGCATGTGTTCGTACTTAACGATCTTCCACTGATCGTCGGTGTCTTTCTCAAATTGCAGCAGCAAGCGACGTGGGACTCGCACATCGCGGATCCCGCCACTTTTACTGCTGACATCGACTTTCACACTCATGTCGACATCGGCTTGCGGGGGATAACTGCCTTCGATGAACATGATGCTGCGGATTCGATTCACGCGAGCGAGGCTGAAGATGTAGTTCGGCAACTCGCGCGCAGCCTGAGCTTTCGCTTTCGGATCACCGATGTGCTTGAGCGCCACTTCATGATTGTTGGCTTCGACCGCAGCAGCAGCTTCGTAAATGATCGCCTCGATTTGTTCGCGATCGGTGACCATCATCGATGAAACAATCCAGACCACTGGGACCAGCAATAGGAAGACAAGCCCCAGGATGCCGACGGACCGTTTGCCTGTTTGTGTCCACCCGTAAAGTAACGCGCCGCCGATCAGGCCTACCATCAGCGAAATGAGAAGCGGTTGCTCGGCAAGGACTTGCATCGTGAATCAGACTCTTGGTGTTGAGGGGCTAAGCACGTAGCCAGGAATCATTGGGCGAAATCCCGTTAGCCGTTTGGTCGCTAGCCCCGGTTCAGCGCCGGAACCGTGGCTAGCGCCAAAACGGCCAATATCCTGAAAGACTCCTGCTTAACTGCTTAGTAACAAAAAAAGGGCGGTGTTCTTGCAAACACCGCCCTTCGTGAAAGCGAGTGCCGCTTTCAGGGTACCATCGTTAGCAGATGACCGCTAATCATTTTAGGATCGCTGGGGGAACAAAGGTCCGCCGTACTGAGCCGCGTCGCCCAACATCTCTTCGATGCGGAGCAATTGGTTGTACTTGGCCATCCGGTCGCTGCGGCTTGCCGAACCTGTCTTGATTTGTCCGGTCGACAGAGCAACCGCGAGATCCGCGATCGTCGAATCTTCGGTTTCACCGCTACGATGACTTGCCACTGCGGTGTAGCCGTTGCGATTGGCCAATTGGATCGCGTCGATCGTTTCGGTCAGCGTACCGATTTGGTTGACCTTGATCAGGATGCTGTTCGCGATGCCTTCGTTGATGCCGCGTTGCAAACGCTCGACGTTGGTAACGAACAAGTCGTCGCCAACGAGTTGGACTTTGTCACCGAGTTTCAGCGTCAACTTCTTCCAGGTATCCCAATCGTCTTCGTCGCATCCGTCTTCGATGCTGCAGATCGGGTACTTGTTGCACCAATCGGCGAAGAAGTCGACCATTTCGTCGCCCGACAATTCTTTCTTGTCGATCGTGTACTTCTTGGTCGAGCTGTCGTAGAACTCGGTCGAAGCAGCGTCCAAGGCGATGAAGACTTGTTCGCCCGCTTTGTAGCCCGCTTTGTCGATCGCGGTCATGATCACGTCGAGAGCTTCTTGGTTGCTCTTCAAGTCGGGAGCAAAGCCACCTTCGTCACCCACGGCGGTGCTGTAGCCCTTGTCGGACAAAACTTTCTTCAAGTTGTGGAAAACTTCGGTGCCACAGCGAAGGGCGTCGCTGAATCGCTCGAAACCAAGCGGCATAACCATGAATTCTTGGATATCGACACCGTTATCAGCGTGCTCGCCACCGTTGATGATGTTCATCATCGGCGCAGGCAACAGGCGTGCACCGGCACCCCCAAGGTAGCGGTAAAGGGGTTGGCCGGTCGACGAGGCGGCTGCGTGGGCCACGGCCAGCGAAACGCCGAGGATCGCATTGGCACCGAGTTTTTTCTTGTTGGGGGTGCCATCAAGTTCGATCATTGTGGCGTCGACAGCCGCTTGATCGGTCGCGTCGAGACCTTCGAGAGCTTCGCAGATCACGTTGTTGACGTTATCCACAGCGGTCTGGACGCCTTTGCCCATGAAGACCGATTTGTCGCCATCGCGAAGTTCCCATGCTTCGTGAGCACCGGTGCTCGCTCCGCTTGGCACGGCCGCACGACCGTGGGCGCCGTCGCTGAGCAGGACTTCGCATTCCACCGTTGGGTTTCCGCGGCTATCAAGGATTTGGCGGGCGTGAATTGCTTCGATCAGAGTCATCAGAGGGCCTCGTAGATATTGCTAGAGAGAGATAGTTGCGAAAAGTTTTGTAAGTTGTTGGGTAAATGGGGTGCATGTGACCCCGACTGCGTTGTGCAAACCGCCGGCATTTTGTCCAATGCGGCACGCTATGGCTACCCGTCACTGATCTCCAAAACCGGAATCGACGGCGGAGTTTTATACGCCATCGGCATCATTTAACTCAGCTCCCAAAATTTCCTTACCCGAAAAATTAACCGAAACGATGTTTACCGGACTTGTCGAAACGGTCGGCCGAATTGCGGAGATCCGAAACGAACCTCCCGGACGGCGATTCCAAATTGATGCAACCTCGATCTGCGAAGGTGTCCAGATCGGCGACAGCATCGCGATTAATGGTTGTTGCTTGACCGTTATCGAGATCGACGGCAGCATCCTGGGCTTCGAAGCGGGATCCGAAACGCTCTCACGCACCAATTTGGGCCAGCTAAAACAAGGCAGCCCGGTCAATCTTGAGCGGTCCCTCGCGGTCGGCGATCGGTTGGGCGGGCATTACGTGACCGGGCATATCGACGCGCTCGCCACTTTGAAAGAGCGTCGGGACGACCCGCCCTGGTCGAATTTATTTTTTTCCGTGCCTGAAAATCTTGCCTCGCAAATTGCTTCCAAAGGCAGCGTCGCGGTCGACGGGGTAAGCTTAACGGTGGTCGATGCGGGCAAGGACTTCTTCAGCGTCGCGTTGATCCCACATACCTTGGATCAGACGACGCTGGGGAAATTGAGCGTCGGAGACTGCGTGAATTTGGAAACCGATGTGCTGGCAAAATACGTCCAGCGTTCAATGGAGTCGTTGCGACCTGAATCCGCGAATTGATAACGGATGTCCAACTAACCACAACAAAAAAATTAGTGTCAAGCTTGTCCGCGAATGTTGAATATTTCGGGAAGCTCGCACTCCAAGCATGTTCGATTCTAGAACCATAAAGATTGAAATCCCGTGAACCAGCCACGACAAACCGCATCGTATCTTTCCAAACGACTTGCTGCCGCAGGGCTGCAGCCGGTATCGCGATACGGCCAGAATTTTCTCATCGATTTGAACCTCGTTGACCTGATTGCCAACTCCGCGGAAATTCGCAAGGACGACGTCGTCTTGGAAGTGGGCACCGGTGTCGGTTCGTTGACCTCGCGATTGTCCGACGCCGCCGGTGCAGTATTGACGATCGAAATCGATGAGAATTTGCATCGCTTGGCGAAAGAAGAATTGGGCTGGCGACCGAACGTGCGGTTGTTACATGGCGATGCACTGCACAATAAAAACACGCTGCGTCCCGATATGATGGTGCAGATTCGTGATGCAATGAGCCGCATTGGCGAGAACGCACGTTTCTTGTTGGTTGCGAACTTGCCTTACAATGTTGCCACACCGATCATTAGCAACTTGATGCTCGAAACTCCGTCGCCTGCCGTGGTCGTAGCGACGATTCAAAAGGAAGTCGGTGACCGGATCGTCGCGGAACCGGGCAGTAAAGATTACGGCGCGCTCAGCGTGTTTCTGCAATCGTTATGCAAATGCAGCATCGTGCGTGTGTTGTCGCCCAAAGTGTTCTGGCCAAGGCCCAACGTCGACTCGGCGATCATACGTTTGGATGCGCAACCCGAATGGCGAGAACAAATTCCGGATCTGCGTTATTTTCACGAAACCGTCCGTGCTCTGTTCTTTCACCGACGCAAGTTTTTGCGCAGCGTTGTGGTCAGCGGCATGAAAGGTCGCTTGGACAAAAGCCAAGTCGACGAAGTGCTCGGATCACTCGGCTATACCGCAACCGCGCGTACCGAAGAATTGCCCGTTGCTGAGATTCAACGCTTGGTCGAAGCACTGCGACAAGCCGAAATCAAAGCCCAAACCTCGTAACCGCTGCGATGCCGGATCTTCGATACTGCTGCGATCCGGCCTACTGATTTACTCGCGCCGACACCACCAGCGTGTCATTGGTCCACTCGATATCGACGCCAGCTTGTTTGGCGACCTCGTCCACTAATTGACGCAGCGACGCGTTCTGCATGCTCATCGTGATCAATTGACTACACGGTTCGTTTGCTGCCTGCTCGATTCGACAGGCTCGGCCCGCCGCGGCGGCTAGTTTGTTGAGCACTTCACTGGCCGAAGTGTTCTGCAGCGTCAGCGTCAAATTTTTCTTGTCTAAGCTAACGTTGGCTGCCTGTTTCGCCTCCTGGCTGGCTAGGAACGCCTCGATTCCGGCTCGATGAGCGGCGGCGGTTGCGGTGATCTCGATTTCCTTGCCCGAGTTCTTCAGTTTGCTTTGTCGGTCAACGCCGCGAATTGCAGCGATCACAGGTGTCCGATTTGCGTCCAGCCGATAGGGAATCGCAAAGCGTTTCGAGGTAGCGGTGGCGGGCGAGATAGATGTTTGTGACCTCGATCTTTGTGGGGTTGGCGGCTGAAGAAACTGGGCGGTGACGAGCGTCGTCGCCACGTCCGTGCCAATTGATTTCCAATTCGCCGCTGGCCACAAGTCATGGGGCAGCTCGGTCGTGGATGTGTCCTTGCCGCTTGCGATGGCGATTAGGCGGATCGCTTCGCTAGGTGTCGTCGCTGCGGGCCACTGAACGTCAATTTTTGCCGAAGCGGATGATCCGGGGGCAGCCGGCAGCGACAGAATCGCCTCGCTTGTCGCGTCAACCCACTCGGGACGCCCGACCAGTAGAACGCCGGCGATTGGCATCGTGACACAGTCTCGGGACTCGGCAACTTGCTGAATTCCCGCAAAGACGGTCGGGCCAATTTGGCCCACGTTCACGCTCGCCGAAGGGTCGATGTGGCGGTCCAATACGATCGGAATTTCCACGCGATCGGCAAGTTCCGTTACCGCGCTGCGAAAAGGTTTGCCATCCACGATCGCTCGGCTTGTCGCCGACAGTTTGGCGAAAAATGGGTTGGCTAGCGAAACTGATTCCAATTCGCTGGAAGGATCCTTGCCCACAGCCAACGAGCAATGCTGAAACGATCCCCACAGAACCAGCAATGTTAAGATGGCGAAGATTTTCATAGATGTGGGGATAGGTAAAAGGGGCACCGCAGATTCAACGGCTGGGCCTTGGGGTGAGGGCTGAGACGAGCGTGGTGGTGAACAGCTCGGACGGTGATCGAGGCGTTGCCCATCGCCGGGAACTGTCAATCGCGAGTGTCCCGCCGAAACCAAAATCAGTGCGATAAGTTGGTGTTTGGTTGGTTGCCGTGGACGTTGGCGGCAACTAGACTCGCACAAAGTTAACATGATTGTACGCGAAATCACGACGATTCGCGATTCTTTTGTGCGGAAGATCAGGGAAGGTTGACCGAGAAGTGGTCGGCGGATGATCGATGTCATTGAGACCGAGGTCTATGACGGGATCGCTTGCCGGCTCAAGTCGATTGCGTAACATGCACGCGACTGACATTCGTTATTTTCCTCATCCTGATGGACTTCCTTGTGACAACTCCCCTCGTGCGGACGACTCGATTGACGATCGCCTATCGGCGGTACCTGACGTCAGCCAATTCGCCTCAATTCGCTGCGGAAGTCGATGAGTACTATTCGGCCTCGACACTGACAAGTTTGCTGCGTCGTAGTGACGTCGAGATGCGACGTGCATCGGCTCTCGCACTTGGGATGCTTGGCGACCACAGCTCGATTGAATCGCTTGGCCAAGCATTGTCGGATCCTGATCGTGGTGTCCGTTTGGCTTCGGATGATTCGTTCCGAGCCTTGTTGGTGCGAGATGCAGCGCCGCGACATCATCAGCAACTGCTGCAAGTCATGCACCTGAATGACGGAGCCGAGTACGCAGCGGCTCTGGCACCAACCATGATCCTCGTCGATCAAGCACCACGCTACAGCGAAGCATTTCACCAGTTGGCGATCTGTTGGCAAGGCTTAGACAACTCACCGCAAGCCGAGACGGCGTTTCGAAGTTGTCTGTGGCATTGCCGTTATCACTACCCAGCGTGGCAAGGGTTGGCTCGTTGCCGGATGCTTGCTCGCGATTACGAAGGAGCGATTTCAGCGCTTCGTCGCTGTGTCGAAATTTGTCCCGACGTTGAAAACGCACGTGTTCAAATTCGAGTGTTGGAGCGGCGGTTGCGACAAACGGATGCCTGATCCTTTGACGCTAAGTATCATGGTCAATGGTGAGCTGCCCCGTTAACGCGTTCCTGTACAAACGCCTGCCGCGATTTTGAGATAGAGGAAGCTAGATGAGTTACGACGAGCCACTCGTTGGATCGCTTGCCATTGCGTTCGCAGTGGTCTCGAGCGTGATTGCCGTCGGACCGTGGAATAGCCCCTATCAGTTGCGAAGCATCGCAGCGGTGCGTGGTCGGTTCGGCAAACCCGCAGCACGCTGCGTGTGGTTGGTCGTTGCGATCGCGGCGTTCACCGCCGGCATGGCGATCCTCAGCGGGACCCGCCCTTCGTATGCCGAACCTGGTGGCGTGCACGCGATCGAGCACTGAGATCCTCTCAACAACCCGCTACGTTCGGACCGCAGCCTAAGCTACGTTCCTGGGTTGGCGTCTTTGACCGCTTTGTCCATCACTTTGATTGCAGCGTCGGTGTAGCGATGGTGCTCGTTCCAGAAGTGGTTCATCGCGGCTTCGTCTGCAAAGAAGAACATGCGATTGTGAGTTGGGTCCTTGAGGCCCCATTCACGTTTGCCCGGTACGATGCGGCGTTCCTCGAAGAAGCGAACAACGTCGATTTCGTTCAACACGGGAGTGTAAGTCACTGGGTCGGCGAGAAAGGATTCCATCGCTTCGGGACTTGCGAACAAGTACAGCTTGCCAAGATGGACCACACCAAAATCAGGTCGGCCTTCGACCCAGCGATCTTCTTTGATCACGGTCACGGCACAGAAGCCTTCCATCGCAAGTCCAGGTTGATCTGGTTTGCCGGTTGCTTTTGGTGCTGCTTTCGCAGTCGGCTGCGGTTCAGGTGAACTCGCGGTTAGCGGTTCCATTTCAGGTTCCGGCAGCGATTCTTCGGTTAACTGGCCCGGCATTCCCAGCGTCATGCCATCGGTTCGTGCACCGGCCAAAATGCCTTTGGCTCCGCCTGCGAATTGGCCAGCAAGGTTTGCCGAAGCCGGAGCGGCGGTGACTTGAGGTGCGGGAGCATGGTTGGTTGTTGGTGCTTCGGCGGGAGCCACAGCAGCAACGTCTTGCGTTGCCGGAGCGGTCGCTTGAATTCCCTGAGGCACTGCCGATTGCAACATCGCAACGTAACGATCCGCCGCTTGCGGGCTGACCGTGTGCGAGATGGTCTTGCCAGCGGTGGTCACGATTACGTCGGTTGGGAACGCTTTGACATGAAACATTTCGACCAGCTGCGGGTTTTTGCCAGCATGGATTTTGACCGGAATGTAGTTCTGATCCAGTGTCGCGTCGACGATCGGTGCTTTGAACGCACCCGCTTCGAGTCGATCGCACCACACACAGTTATCGCTGAAGAAATGCAACAACAGAAGTTTGTTTTCTGCCTGAGCTTTCGCGTGGGCCGAACGAAGGTTTTCATTCCAGGCAATTTCGGCGCTCGCAAACGAAGAAGCGGTCGCCGCAATGACTACGGAAAAAAACAATGAGAGGGTTACCGTACGCATCAAACCTGTCCTGCCGTCGTGAAAGCGTGGGTACAAACGTTGAGCAAAATCTGCTCATCTTGGATTAGTTTCGGCAGTAACCATCCTGCCACTTAAGCCGAAAGTACAAGTTGGGAAGACTTTAACGCCACCGCAATCGATACCCCATTTGGAAATCGCTCTTAAAGAGCCCCCATTGGATGTGTTTGCCGGCCCCGCGTGAGCCATTGTTGTTCTGGGAAATCACAACCCGACGCGTGAGCGAGGGACCTGCGGCGACGAGATGCAAGTTTTAGGGAAGTCCCTCGCTCACGCGTCGGGTGGTGATGTTGAACGCTGGCAAACCGTCTTGCTGCGGCGGGTGGATTCATTGCAATAGGTCGAACGAGGCCCCTTGCCGCACCGCTGCGAACCCCCTTGGTCTGACTGCGTCCTGCCGCTCGCAGAACTTGAATCAAAAGCGGTATTATGCCCTGATTTGTCGCCCTGACGAACGATTCCCAGCCTAGCGCGGTTCTTATGTCAGGGTGCAAAGAGTACCCCCGGGTTTGCCTTGTTTTTTCTTGCTTGTATTAGGGCATGTCGTAGGTTTTCCTGGCGACTTATCTCGTTCAGGGATGAGCAAACGAAAAATAATCCAAGATGCGGCCCCCAAGGCCGTGTCCAGCACGGGGAGCCAAATAGAGTGACTAAAATCAAATCCAAAATGCTAATCGCACTAGCAGCAATCGCGACTTCTGTTGGTGTTCAAACGGCTAACGCTGAATCGGCAATTCGATTGCCTGCGGACAATTCCGTCACCATGCAACAAGGGGGCCAGGTTCTATTGCAGCTGGAGGTCCCTAGCGGCGAAAGCCGACAATCGCTGTCGTATGCCACTGTGACGGTGGTGGATCGAAACGGCAGTGCTCGAAAATTCCAAGCGGACCAGCAAGGCATCGTACGGTTGACCGGCATCTCGGCCGAGCCCTATAGCGTCGTCGCTTCCAACGGAAACGCGTATGGTTCGACGATGATGTTTGTTCGTCCCGAAGACGTTGCGACCGCAAATCCGACTCCTGCTCGGATGACGCTCGCCCAAGTCAACTCGAGCAAGCTGATGCCGTGGATCGATCGATACACCAAGCAGTTCTCGAACAAGCACGCCAGCCAGCTGGGTGAAGTTGCGAGCAATGTACCAAGCGAGGACTCGCGAACCGGAAATCGAATTGGACTCGAAGAGGGCGGAGTGCTGAACGGGCAACTTGTTTCGGTTCTTACCCAAGACGGCCGCGAAGTCTCGCTCGAGGGAACCGAGGTGGTATTGATGCACCGAGGCGTGGCGGTTGGAAAAACGTATGCTCAGGCAGATGGCGCCTTCCAATTCAAAGGTGTCCGCAGCGGACCTCACGGCATCGTGGCTGCTGGCCCCTCTGGCTATGCAACGCTCGCGTTCGAAGCTGTGGGACAAAACGACGTCGCTAGCAAACGAGAACCCGGCCACCAATTCGTTTCGGTGATGAGTCGCGATACTTCGAGCTTGCTGCCCGTGGTGATGGTTCCTCCTGCGATGATCCCTGGCGTGATCGATCCCTTCGGCGCCAGCGTGATGGCGGATCCTATTCCATCGGCTAACGGCAGCGAACTGACCGGATTCGGCCACCATGGCAGTGGCGGATTTGGCGGTGGCGGTGTCCAAGGCGGCGGTGGTGGCGGATTCGCTGGCGGCGGTGGTGGCGGCGGAATTGGCGGCGGTTCAGGCGGCGGTGGTGGTCTTGGCGGCCTCGGTGCTCTCGGTGCAATCGGCGCGGCGATCGCGATTCCTCTGGCGACTGACAACAACGATAACCCTGGATCAGTCGCATCGCCTTCAGGTTTCTAGCGAACCCGCTTGCTGTCAAAAACGCGGCTCTTGCCTCTTTGACAACATGTTTCGATGACTTTGATAACCGACGTCACCCAAAAAGGGGGGCGTCGGTTTTTTTGTGCCTGATCGGAATTTCCTCATAGCGAAAGTCGCGAAGAGGTTCATTCCACGACGCGTGCCCCCCGAAACTCTTAACGGATTGTTGATTTAATCAAAATACAAATCGCAGTAGTGAGCCGTGGGCCGTAAGGCACCGGGTAATGCGTGGGACCCGGCCGCTCACGCGTCACGGCTCACTAAATCAACAAGCCGTTGACAAATACCGCTACGAAATGCTTCGCAGCGTTGCCCGTGCTCCCCCGCCCGAAAGACCTGCCGAGTCTCGCTACGAAAAAGGTCCTTCTTCCTCGACAGGCAGGAAACCTATCCCACCTTGTGAATTCCGGCTAATAAGATCGACGTCCCGAGCAATCAGCATCGAAACCCGACGCAAGAAGGAGAGATCTCCCCGGATTTGCCTGAGTATCCGCACCCTACCAGTGATTCCGAGCCTCAAGCGAAATTGAGGGCGTTGCCAATTTTTATCGGAATTGTTAGCCTGCGACACTTGCTGAACCAACCAAATCCGCTGTTACGTTGCCTATTTTCGTGCGGTTTTAGAAGCCGTTCAGCTTCCCCCATTTCAGTCACCCCCTTCGGCAGCTGCCTACGTGATTGCCCCGAATCGTGCATCTCAGCTTCCTGACGACCAGCGCATCGTCATTACCGGTATCGGTCTAACCGCTCCTAATGGGAACGATTGGACGACGTTCCGCCAATCGCTGCTGGAAAAGCGTAGCGGCGTTCAGCCCTACGAAATCCGCTATTTCGGCGAGACTCTTGCTGGGATTTGCGATTTCGACACCAAGCGGTACCAGTCGAAAAAAGATGTCCGTCGCGGAACACGCGCCGGCAGCGTCGGCGTCTACGTCGCCAACGAAGCGATCGCCCATAGCGGTTTGGACTGGGAAAACGTCGACAAGTCACGTGTCGGGATCTACGTCGGCGTGACCGAACACGGCAATGTCGAAACCGAAAACGAAATCTTTATCATCAAAGGTTTCGACTACGACACCAGTTGCTGGTCGCATCACCACAATCCGCGTACGGTCGCCAATAACCCAGCCGGCGAGATCTCGTTGAATCTTGGCGTGACGGGCCCCCATTACACGATCGGGGCTGCCTGTGCCGCCGGCAATGCGGGGCTGATCCAAGGCGCTCAGATGCTGCGATTAAACGAGTGCGACATTGCGATTGCCGGCGGGACCAGCGAAAGCATTCACACCTTCGGCATCTTCGCCAGCTTCAATAGCCAAAACGCCTTGGCCACGCACGAAGATCCCACGAAGGCGTCTCGCCCATTTGACGTCGACCGCAACGGAATCGTTGTTGCCGAAGGCGGATGTTTGTACACGCTCGAGCGACTCAGTGACGCAAAGGCTCGCGGTGCCGAAATTTACGGCGAGTTGGTTGGATACGCGATCAACACCGACGCGACCGACTTTGTCTTGCCCAACCCCGAGCGACAAGCTCAATGCGTCGAGATGGCTTTGAAGCGAGCTGGGCTGGATGCCGAGCAGATTGACATCGTCAGCACGCATGCGACCGGCACCAGCAGCGGTGATGCCCAGGAATGCAAAGCGCTTCGCAGCGTTTTTGGAAACTGCAGCACGGTTCGTTTCAACAACACAAAAAGCTATATTGGCCACGCAATGGGAGCTGCCGGTGCCCTGGAGCTTGCTGGCAACTTATCATCCTTCCGTGATCGAGTGGTTCATCCGACGATCAATGTCGATAAACTTGACCCGGTTTGTGATCTCAATGGGCTCGTGATCAATGAGCCTCAAGAGGTGGCCCAGGTCGACTACGTGCTGAACAATTCCTTTGGCATGCTGGGGATCAACTCGGTCGTGATCATCGGTCGAGTCTAGTTCGACCTACCCTTTCCCAAAATCTCTGTTTCCCATTCCTCCAATTCCAAAAACAAATGACCCCTGCTGAAATCCGTGACGAGATCCTAGATATTCTCGAAGACATCTCACCCGATGATGATCTCGAAAATCTTGATAATGCGAAACCATTCCGCGAACAATTGGAATTGGACAGCATGGATTTCTTGGACATTGTGATGGAGCTTCGCAAGCGTCATCGCGTGCAGATTCCTGAGGAAGACTACGGCAACCTCGCCAGCATGAGTTCGACGGTCAGCTACCTCGAACCGAAGATGAAAGACATCGTCAAGTCTTAGTTCGTTAAAGACTTCAACGACGATCGCGGTATTTCACGCGGTGCATTTTGCATCGCATCCCTACGCCACGTTATTCGCCAGCAGTTAAGTTCACCCTTTGTACGATACGATTATCATCGGCGCGGGAATGAGTGGGCTTGCCGCCGGCATTCGCCTGGCCCACTTCGATCAACGCGTCTGCATTCTCGAGCGGCACTACACCATCGGTGGACTCAATTCGTTCTACCGCATGGGCGGTCGCGATTACGATGTCGGGCTGCATGCGATGACGAATTTCGCACGCAAAGGCGACAAAAAAGGGCCGCTGGCGAAGCTGATCCGCCAGCTTCGTTTTCGCTGGGAAGATTTCAAACTGGCCGAGCAGAACGGCTCGTCGATCCGTTTTCCCGACATGTCGCTCGATTTCGATAACGACATCACTCAGCTCGAAAACGAGATCGCCGAAAAATTCCCAGGCCAGATCGATGGCTTTCGCTCGCTCTGTGGCGCGTTGTTGGATTACAGCGACATGGATGGCGATGACCCCAGCTTTATGCGGTCCGCTCGCGAGGTGATGGCGACTCACTTGTCCGATCCGCTATTGATCGAAATGTTGATCTGTCCGTTGATGTGGTACGGCAACGCACGCGAAAATGATATGGATTTTGGTCAGTTCTGTATCATGTTCCGCGCCTGTTATTTGGAAGGTTTTGGACGTCCCTTCAAAGGGGTGCGTTTGATCCTGAAGAACTTGGTCCGCAAGTTTCGCGGACTCGGAGGCGAGCTGAAACTGCGCAGCGGTGTCTCGAAGATTCATGTCGACAATGGTCGCGCCGTCGGCGTCGTACTCGACGACGGCACCATCATCGAAGGCAAGCGGATTTTGTCGTCCGCAGGTAATATTGAAACGTTGCGGATGTGTGACGACATCAGTGACGTCGACGTGGCTCGCGCAGGCAAACTGTCGTTCATCGAGTCGATTTCGGTGCTGGACAAACTGCCCAAGGAGATCGGTTTTGATCGCACGATCGTGTTCTACAACGACAGCGAGCGATTCCACTGGGAACGCCCCGAAGATCGTTTGTGTGATGTTCGTACTGGCGTGATTTGTTCGCCGAACAATTACGCTTACGACGCCGACGATGGTGAGTTGCCTGAAGGGGTGATTCGGATCACCACGCTGGCTAACCATGATCATTGGTGTGCGTTGCCGGAAGCGAAATACCGTGCCGAGAAAGTGATCCAGTACGATGCGGCAATCGAATCGGCGGTCCGTTTCATGCCCGATTTCCGCCGTCACGTTGTTGACACCGACGTCTTCACTCCCAAGACGATTCGCCGCTTCACGTGGCACGACAACGGTGCCGTCTACGGCGCGCCGGACAAGCAACTTGATGGCACGACTCATCTGCCCAACGTCTTTTTATGCGGTACCGATCAAGGCTTCGTCGGCATCGTTGGTGCGATCGTCAGCGGCATCAGCATGGCCAACCGCCACTGCCTGCAGGTCTAATGCTCTTGCTTGATGTTCACGGTTTGATCCGGAATTAGACCCATACCGGAAGCCGACTCGACACAGAGACGATGACTACCTTTGCAATATCAATTGGCGTGGCCCTGGTACTGCTCGCTGCAATTTTATTCGCCGATCGCACAGGACAGAAACGGTTTAATGATCGTTGGCCGCCGATCACTGACGACGAATTTCTTGCTGCATGCTCACCAGGCACTTCGCGTGATACGGCACTCCGAGTACGGCGGATTGTTTCCGAGCAATTGGGGATACCGTATGATCGCATCCATCCCGATCAGGACTTTGTTCGCGACCTCGACTGCTGTTGATCCCTGCTTGTGGTCGAGTCAGGAATTGGTTTTTTATCCTTCGATCGTTGCCGCTAGACAAACACTGACCATCCCGTTTGCTGGATCAAAGTTTCGAGTGCAAGACTGCCGACTTCGGATGTTCCCGCCGCGTTAAGTCCAGGTGACCAGACGGCAATCGTGCCGTGCCCCGGGGCCACGGCCAAGATGCCTCCCCCAACTCCACTCTTGCCCGGCAAACCGATTCGATAAGCAAAGTCACCACTGTTGTCGTAGTGACCGCAAGACATCATGACGGCATTGATCCGGCGGCAGGCCTCGCTACTAACCATCTGGATTCCGCTGACAGGATCAGTGCCATCGTATGCCAGGAACAAAGCGGCACGTGCGAGTTGGCGACAATTCATCGCAATTGCACAGTGTGAAAAGTACGCTTTCAGAGTCTCCTCCACCGGATTTCGCAGATTCCCAAACGATTTCATGAAGTAAGCGAGAGCACGATTTCGCGAGCCAGCTTCGGACTCGGAATGCGCCACAGCTTGATCCACGTTGATCGATGGATCGTCGGCGAGCGTTCGCATACGGTCGATCAATTCCGCAATCATTGCATCGGCGCCTTGTTGCTCAACCAAGTGATCGGTCACGACGATCGCACCGGCATTGATCAAAGGATTGCGAGGGATTCCGCGTTCCAATTCGAGTTGCACAATCGAATTGAAGGGCGATCCCGATGGTTCTCGTCCCACGCTTTTCCAGAGCAATTCGCCAACTTTACGCAGGCCCATCGACAGCGTGAAAACCTTAGAAATACTCTGAATCGAAAAAGCCTCATCGGCATCGCCGAGCGTGTGAACGTTTCCATCTCCGAGCGCCACGGCCAAGCCAAACTTCATCGGGTCGATTGCTGCGAGAGCAGGGATGTAGTCGGCAACGCGACCTTGACCGCGACATGGCTCGACAACGGAATCAATCTCACTCAGCACACTTTGCCAATCAATCAATTTAGACAACCGGAGAGGGTGGCTCAAGTTCCATCGTCCAACTTGCGAGTGACCTTGACCTGGTAATCGATATTTGAATCGCCAGTGCCGATATAGCAGCCCTCGGTCGGGGCCGCCCACTCGGGTTCTGGGCCCGCGGCAACCGGGATATGCGCGTCGGCAACGGCGATGCCGAGGGTTGGGTCATAGCCTCGCCATCCACCGCCAGGCAGATAGACTTCGGCCCAGGCGTGAAGTTCAGAGCCATGCGTTCGGTTGGGTTCGTAGACATAGCCGCTGACGAAGCGAGTTGCTAAACCCTGGGTACGACATGCGTCCATGAACAACGCCGCAAGGTCGCGGCAGGCACCTCGCTTCTCGTTAAAGGTCTTTGTGGGCGAGAAGGCGGCCCCCTCGTAGCGACACTCGGTTGTGTAGTGGCGATTGATCTCTTCGCATAGCTTCAATAGAAACGGTTGCGTTTGCCATCCAACGGATCCTGAAAGCTCGCCAGCCCAATGGCCGATCGTGAGGTCCATCGTTTGTCGGTGCAAGTTCGGTGCAAGAGCTTGTCCGATACGAAGGTCATAGAACGCGGGCAAATTGGTCACCCGCGAATCAAGCGACAAGTAGTCGAACGGGTTGATTCGTGATGCTTCGACTTCGGATTCAACGTTGATCGTCAGTTCTCGATGACTTCCTTCGAACGATACCTGAAGCGCGACATTGCCGAACACATCTAAAATCGACGTCGATGCGGATGGTCCGGGCGTCAGTTCACAACGCCAATCAAGCACTCGCTGAGCACCGTCGCTGCGAGGACGCAGCCGGATGGTAAGCGGTTGGATGATGACGGCATCGTCGTATTGGAAGTGAATACGGTGCGAGATCTGGAATATCATTTGGCTTCGCGGCTACTGGTCGCGGCAACGGGTTTGAGCGCAAAGAAAGTCTCGGAGATCGCCGCGCCGACCTCATTAAGCTTGCCTTGAAAGTCGTCCAAGTATTCGTGCAGTCCGTCCTTGATAATCTCGCCAATCTCACCATAGTCCATTTCGCTTCGCAATCGCCCCAGCCGATGTTCGGCGGGATTGCTAAACGTCGAGCTTTCGCTTCCCGTGATAGCTCGTAGCGAAACATCGGCATTGTTGACGCAGAAATGCATCGAACGTGCGAAGTGGCGATCGAGAACGAGAAACTCGACGACGCGATTCGGCTTGATCGCACGGTAACGCTTCCGATACATCTCAAACGCGCTGGCTGATTTCAGCAGCGTCGACCATAAAAGCGCATCGTACGGTGATCCGAGGTAGTCCGCATGCGGCAACAACATGAAGTACTTAACGTCCAGGATACGGGCTGTTTTGTCGGCTCGTTCGAGCATGCGTCCGAGTCGAGCGAAATGCCATGGCTCGGTGTGTGACATGGTTGATTCGCTGATACCGGTACACAAATGGCTTGCGGATTTGATTTGTGCATAGAACTCGTGAGGCGAATCGATCGGCGTCGAACCTGCCGCGTTCTTGACAAGGTAGTAGAAACGGTTGACCTGTTCCCACAGCTCTGACGAGATCGTATCGCGGACCGCTCGCGCGTTCTCTCGAGCAAACCAGAGGCATGACAGCACCGAGTTCGGATTGTCGCGATCAAACGTCAAAAACTGAATGACATTCGGCTCATTCATGTCGTCGTATCGCTCGGCGAACATATCTTCGTCGCCGGTGGTCGCGATTAGCGGTTTCCACTGCTTGACGGTATCGTCGGGAAAATCCAATGCCAGCGTGAAGTTGACGTCCACGAATCGGGCGACATTCTCCGCCCGCTCGATGTATCGGCTTAGCCAATAGATCGCGTCAGCTGTCCGACTAAGCATTTTCGGAGTCCTTCAAAGTTGATTGCGACTGAGACTGTGTTTGAGCAGGCGTTGGTGCAGCGACGACCCAGGTATCTTTGCTGCCACCGCCCTGCGATGAATTGACGACCAGCGACCCTTTGCGAAGCGCAACTCGCGTCAGTCCGCCCGGCATTACGAAGATGTCTTCGCCGTATAAAATATAAGGACGTAGATCAACATGTCGTCCCTCAAATTGATCGTCGACGATCGTGGGGGCTCGCGACAGCGCCAGCGTTGGCTGGGCGATGAAATCACGTGGATTTGCTTTGATCTGTGCGGCAAACTCGTCTTGCTCTTTCTTGGTCGAGTGCGGCCCAATCAACATTCCGTAGCCACCGGACAGATTGACCGCTTTGACGACCAATTTGTCCAGGTTCGCCAGCACATGTTTCAGCTGTTCAGGTTCTGAACAAAGGAACGTGGGCACGTTTGGAATGATTGTATCTTGTTTCAGGTAGTACTTGATGATTTCCGGGACGTACGCATAAACCGCTTTGTCGTCCGCGATGCCGGTGCCCGGCGCATTGGCAAGTGCGACGCGACCGGCTCGATAGGCTTCCATCAAACCGGGAACGCCTAGGCAAGAGTCTTTTCTAAAGACCTTGGGGTCAATGAAGTCATCGTCGATACGACGATAGATCACATCGACTCGCTGGAACCCCTTCGTCGTCCGCATCATCACAAAACCGCCTTGGATAACCAAGTCGCGGCCTTCGACCAATTCGATGCCCATTTGCTGAGCCAAGTAGGCATGCTCGAAGTAGGCTGAGTTGTACATGCCGGGCGTGAGCAAGACGACCGTTGGCTCGGCGACACCATCGGGTGCAAGATACTGAAGTGCCGCGAGTAAACGGTTCGGATAATCGTAAACCGGCTGGACTTGCATCGACTCGAACAAACGAGGGAATGTCCTCTTCAGAATCTCGCGGTTTTGCAACACGTACGAGACGCCGGAAGGGCATCGCAAATTATCCTCAAGCACATGAAGCTCACCCGAGTCATCACGCACTAAATCGGTCCCCGTGATGTGAACCCAAATGTCGCGGGGCGGATTCAGACCGACGCATTGGCGGCGGAATGAATCCGCCGATTCGAGCAACTCGCGTGGAACCACGCCATCCTTGACGATCTTTTGGTCGTGGTAGATGTCGTGGACGAAAAGATTCAACGCCTCGATACGCTGCTTGAGCCCTCGCTCGATGCGTGACCAATCGTCGGGTTCGATGACCCGCGGCATGATGTCGAACGGGAAAATTCGTTCGGTGCCCTCGTCTGTCCCGTAAACCGTAAAGGTGATCCCCATCTGCATGAACGCCGCTTCAGCAGCCTGTTGGCGTCGATGCAAATCGCCTTCGGGTAACGACTCAATTCGCTGGATCAGCGGTTCGGAAACCTCGCGGGGAACACCAGAAGCTTCGAAGATTTCGTCGTAAAAGCCATCCGTTTTGTAGTCATCAAATTTCATTTGCTGATTTCGCCTTTCTAACGAACGCGAAATCGTTCGGTATTTTGTTAAGAGGAGCGTAAGTCTTGGATGCTGTGAGCTTAGCGTCAATCAGTCTGGTGTGCTACGGCGATTCGTCACACCCACTGCAGCGGGTGTAAGGCCTGTCGCATATTGAAACGTTGGCAGACTGTAGGGCCGGTTCCTACCGGCCGACTCCATTGAGCCGTAAAGGACGTCTGGTGAGAACCGGCACTTCTCGAAACTGGGCTCTTCTTTTCCACCCGATCCTAAGGCAGTTTGGAACGGAGCGTTATAGAGTGCTCTGTATTTGATTGCTTTTAAATGGTTTCACTGGTTTCTCTCGACGCAGTTCTTTAAAACGCTTGATCATTTCTTTCATCCTCTCACGCGTACCTTCGTTATAACGACTAATCTCTTCGATGCGTTTCCTTGACTCAGCTAACTTCTGTCTTGACTTTACCCAGCTACCCTGATCACCAGGTCCATACTCGGATTCGACCGTCAGAAGCGTGTGAAAGATGTGCGGTTTAATTTGTGTGTCATTCACGGTTGGCAAAAATTGGTCGCCGTTTCGTGTTGCGCGAACTTGTTCATCGCTTAGAGTTGGCGAAATGAATAGAGTCAGTGCGGCCAGTAAATACATCATCAATGTTCCCTGAAATCGCAGAAGCTGGGCTAACTAGAATCTGCGGATAATAAGTTCGTGGGCTTGCTGTTTTGTCGCCCACAATTGATTCGCCATTGTTCGATAATTTAACATAAATCGTTTTTTCGATGTCATACCGTCGCTTCGGGACTGACCAACAGCCACGAAGTGGCGAGCATTCGTAATAGCCACAAAGTGGCGACAGGGTGTAGCCTTGGGCGTCAGCCCATGGACCACTGTGGCTACATCGTGCCGTCCCTTGGGACGTGCGATTAATTAACTTATCAATTGGATCGCGTCCTAACATGTCGCCATTGGCTCCCCTCTCCCCGTGAATTCGGACAACGTTTGATTCAATTGGCCGAGTCACATGATCCGAATTCATAGGGAGAGGGGAGCCAGGGAAGGTGGTTTCGATTCGTCCAACAGATCCGCAAGTTATAAATCGCACGTCCCTCGCGACTGTCTCGCCGTTAAGTCGCTTCTCGCGCCACCCTCCTACGCCTCCAAAGTAGATGGCATGGGCGCACGCTCCTGGCTATATGCTGTCGTGGCCCGACACTTCCGATTTGCGCAACTTCAAGACTTGCGCATAGGCCAACATGCTGTCGCCGCGATCACAGCTTGTGGACAAACTTGCAAGCAACAAAAAAAGCCCCCGGGGTTGCCGGGGGCTTGATTGAAACGCGAGTGCGGGTCGAACTGATCTTAGCGGTCCGAGTACACCATTGTGCTCTCTTCTTTGGTGACAGGCACCGCGGATTGATCGCTGGTGACGATCGCTTTGACGATGTGAGTGCCTTCGGCAACGCCGCGGACTCGGATCCGGTAAACCAGTTCGCTGTTGGCAGCGAGCAGCGGTTTAGGAGCAAAGAACATTCCTCCGCGGCCGTCTTCTTGTGCATCGCCGTCTGAGGCAATGCGTTCGATTCCTGGTGGCAACTGCAGTTGAACTCGCACGTTGCTATCGTCACGAGAGCCGCTGTTTTTGACCCGGATCTCGTAGATCGATTCGCCGCCTACTTCGATCGGATCCGCCGAATCGGTGATTTGGAATGTCATCTCGGCAAGCGATTCGACGGTCACCGAACTTTCGCTCCTTGCGATCACGCCAAGGTCCGCTCGGGCATCCAGAACGATCTTGCGGTTGCCCTCTTCGACTGGCAGCAGCGTCAAAGGAACTTGACCGCGGCCACCCTTCGGCAGACTTTCGAGGTACCAAGACACAACGTGTTGGGATGGATCATATTGGCCTTCGAAGTCGGTGCTGACAAAAGTGAACCCGCGATCGAGTTGAGCTTTAATTTCAACATGGGTCGCATCGGCGGTGCCGTTGTTGACAATCTCAAGTTGATAGGTCGCGGGGCGTTCCAAGAAACGTCGAGCCGGACCCGCAAGGGCGACTTGAATCTCTGGAGCAACGACCTCGACATTGACGGTGTGTTCGGTGGTCAAGCCATCATCGGCAACCAAGCGAATTGTGTTCTGAATCATGCCCGGAGCGACGGCTCGCATCCGCAACACTTGATGGCGAGTTTCGCCAGGTGCCAAGTCGCCCAATAAGTTGTCGAGTTGTTTGCCCTTGGGGTGTTCGAGTCCTTCGGGAACGTCTTCTTGAACGACGACGCCCGTGGCGGCTCCGGAACCTGGGTTGGATACTTCGACTTCGATTTCGAGTTGTTGCCCGATCAGTACTTGTTCGGGGGCACGTTGCACGACTTTCAGTTCAGGGCGAGTGCTGATGGTGCGTACCGAAGCAGCGGCTTCGAATGTCACACGAGCGACGCTGCCGAGTTCACCTTCTTGTTCGGGGACCAATTGCATCGTCACAGTGCGTTCGTCTCCGGCTGGCATGGCACCGAGTTCCCAGACCAAGATTTCGCCTTGCTGTTGGGGAGTTGGCGATGCGTCGATCATTCGCATGCCTTGCGGGACGCGATCATGCACTTGCACGTCGAGTGCTTCGACCGAGCCGACGTTTTGAACGTGAATGACAAACGAAGCTGGTTTGCCGACTTTGACTTCGCTTGGAGCCCGTTTTTGGATCACGATACTGGGCGATTGGATGCCTTCGAGTCGGCGATCGCCGGGCGAGGCAAGTGTTTCCGCCGGATTGACTCGGACTGGTTGTGCCGCAATCGGGGCATCGAATTGTTGGGGGGCGGCAGAGGGAGCCGGTTGATTCATCATTCCCGGTTGTAGCGTTCGCGAGGCGATTCGCTCGTTGGCGACGTTGCCGCCAGCGTTGTAGTTTGGCGTTTCCGCGGGATAGGCGTTGGGGCTTGGCGTCGTTTCGGCAGCTCCATAGTTGGCAGCAGGACCATACGATTCGGTAGGGCCGTATGAGGCAGCTGGACCATAGTTGGCGGCAGGAGAGCCATCGTACCCACCATTCACATCAGCGGCTGCTTCGAACGAAGGAGACGACTGTAGGCTGGATGCAGCGTCAGGTGACATCGCTTGTGCAGCGAAGTTAGGTTGGCCGTAATCGTCCTGCGGTGCAGAGTCAGTGATAGCGGCTTGATTGTTTGCAGCACCGGGTTGAGCGGCGAATTGATCCCTGTTGTCGTACGCCATCTCGGGGGCGTCGCCGCGAAGTGAATTGTTACCGCGAAGCATGTTGCTTGGTTGTTCGGAAGCTTCGGCTGGATTGGCGAAAGTTCGTGGTTCTTCGCCAGATGCCAATGGCGATGTGGCGGCTGGCAAGCCCATGTCCGCGGCTTCGTAGCCGCCGGCATCGGGTTGCTGAGTGTTGGAGTTGGGGGTTGGAGCATCCATCGCCATCGCCGCTTCGTTTTGCGTTGCGGTGGCAGCAGCGGATTCGTTGATCCCCATCAACGCGGCTGGCAATCCCCAGCCGGAACTTGCCGTGGTTGGCATCGGCTCGGCAGCAGGGGAATCCGCCGCGGGTGGATTGAAACTAGGAACGTCGAAATTGGGGGCTTCTGCCCCAGCAGAAGCTTGAGGTGTCTGCAGAGCAGCACCTTCGAACGAGGGTGCTGCGACGGGACCGGCACCCAGCGAGTCGGGCAGCGGCATTGAATTGGCCGGACCATTGGCGGGTTCGGTATACTGGACTTGCGCCACGCCGCCGTAGTTCGCAGCGGCATCGGAAGATGCAGATTGGCTGATCGGGGCGACGTCGCCGAGCGGGCCAGCGGGCATGCGAGCCAGCAGACTGTTGGGGCCTGCGGCGGGATCGCTTGTTGTGGTCGCATCCGCTTCGATACCCACGATGGGAGCCGGCAGCTGGCCAGGGGCTGCTGCAGCCGCCAGATTCCAGTCGGATTCGTGGCGATCACCACGGTCTTTTTGGGCTTGCGCTGCTGCCAGAGCTCCGAGCAAAATCGTAATTGCACCAGCGGCAAGTCGTACGCCAAACGGTTTCATGGGTCGCAATCCTTCGCGAGAAAACTAGCCAAATCTTTTGGCTTCGAACCTATCGTTAGCAAAATTATGAAGGCTAGCGAAAGAGCAAAACCGAAAAAACGCGATGGGCCAGTGCTAAAACATTCAAGTCCTGTCGGCTCAGTTTTGCCGCCTTGAAATTGGACGGAAGCTAAGGGGGGGGCTAGACTACGGAAGCACCCGAGTTTTGACTCATTCGCTTCGCAGCCACCAAATCGTGGAACTGATGACGTAGATTTTTTAGCCAAAACGCCAGGTAAACATTGCCGACAATCGAAATCAGTAGCAAGCCGTTAAATAAGGGTTGAGCTGCAACCGTTTTAGCGGGCGCGACGTTTCGTGAGTACTCTGCTCGGTCGGCTGCCAGGGCGGCTTCACGAGCTTCCGCATCGGTGTAGCGACGGCCGAGGTCCGAGGGGGAGCCAACGTCTTCGGCGTTGTTGCGATTTTGCGAGGTGAACGTTTGACCGGAGCCCGAACCGCCAGCATTACCTGGGTTTCGTGGGGGTGGATTTGCACCCGCGGTATTTGCACCCACGGCATTTGCATTCGAGTCGTAGCCGGCGGGGGCACGCGGAGGTGGAGTTGTGTTGCCAGCGGATTGGTCGGCTAAGCGAGTCGTGTTGGTGTATTGCGTTGGGATGATGCGGCCATAGCTGTCCAGCTCATTTCCTTCGCGGTCGATGGGACGCCCATACGCATTATAGCTCCATCCGTTCGGTGGAAGCTTCGCTGCGTCCGTGGTGGAAAGACGAGGGTCGGCATTGGCATTGGTGATCGCCGAAGCGGCGGTGCCGTCGTTAGGAAACGATTGCCCATACGTTCGGCCGTTCGGGTCATTTGCACCGGCGTTGGCAAAATTGCTGCTTTGACCGCCGCCGGGAAATGGACTCGATTGACCGTAGGGATACGTAGGCGATGCTGGAGCGTTGGAGGGTGTGTTCGCATTGGCTTGTTGGCGTTGATAGGCAGCTTGCTGCTCTTGCACGGCTCGCTCATGAGCCAATCTATCTCGAGCGGCCCCTTCCTGTGCAGCACGTTCTTGTGCGGCGCGTTCTTGAGCAGCCCGCTGCTGAGCGGCGGTTGTGGTGTTCAGCGCATCAGGCGGTCGTCCAAACGTCGACGTTGTTCCGAGTCCTGTATTCGTTGTGTTGGTCGTTCGCGGCTGGGTGAACTGTGTACTCGCAGCGCGATTGTCGGTGGATGAGGAGCCCACCGGATCTGTCGACGGACCACCCGCCATGTTTGTTTGGGAGCGCGCGTTCATCTGGTTCAAGTCTTGCCAATCTTTGTCGCGACCAAGGACCATATCACGACTGTTTGTCGGAACAGTCGAAGGGCCACCGGCGAGGGATCGGCTGGCCGAGTTGGTTCCAGGGGCATCGGATCCGGTAAACGAGGGGACTTCAAATCGATTGGCCTCGGGCGTGCGGGCCGCATCCGCCGGGTTGTTGTTGCCGCTTGAGCCATTGGCGGCTCCGAAATCGAAGCCTTTGCGAAGGGCGTTGCCGGCGCGGTCGACCATTCCGGCCGCACTTTCCTCGGCCTTTTGTGTGGCACGAGTCATCGCAGCGTCAAGTTCACCACGTGTGCTGCTACCGAGGTCTCGGGCGGCGTCGTTCAAACCGTCACGGACGTTGGCTGCGGTGTTTCCCGCTGCCTCTTGTAGCGATTTGGGGATTGCGGAGCTGGGGAAACTGAATCCTGGACCGGCGGCTGGGTTGCTGGCGTCGGGCTTCATCATCGATTCCGCTTGGGATGTAATCCCCGCAGGATTCCCGGCCAATTTGTTTTGCGCGGCGTGCAAACCGGGGATCGGCTGCACTTGCGAATTCGCCGTCATTTGCGGAATCGGGATTGGTTGTTGGTCGCTGGCGTCAAATGCGTTCAGGTTCCGATCACGCCGCGTCTGAGTTTCCACGATCGCAGAATTTGTCCCACCGTTAGTGACGGGGACCTCGTGACGGAGTTGCGAGATCGCAGAAGGAGTCTCACGAGGCAACCGCTGGTTGCCCACGCGAATCACGATGCGGCTGACGTGCCCTTGAACCTGAGGGTCGATGACGCTGGTCACCTCACCCGATTCCTGCAGCCGATCGAGCTGATCCGCCGGGACTTGGATGATGTACTCGACACCTCCACCGCCATCGGGTTGCCAACCGTAGGTGACTCCGATCGCGGCGAATAGCAGTAGCACGGGGACTCCGCCCATTGCTTCAATCCTTGAACAAGTGCAAAAAAACGACCGCGAAGGGCCTTGCGTATGCACCATCAACGATTCAAAAAAAATTCAAATCATCTTGGACAAGACCACTTTTGCGCGACTAATGCTGGCGATGATAACGCCCTGAGCCCTTGTCGGTAAAGAGACATTTAGTGGGCAATTCATGCGGTGTTTGGCGGTCCTGGTAAACAGGGCGAACTGGGTGGCGTGCCGGCTGCGTGGTTTGGAATTGATAGCAATTGCGATCCGAAACTCTTGGCGAGTTCCGCTGCGAGCGTTGTTACGCTGACAGCGTTTAGTAGCGATTAACAGAGGCGTCGATTTGTTGGCTCCACACATCGATGCCGCCGTCCATGTTTTGCACTTTGTCAAAGCCGCGGCTACGCAAGGCTTCGGTCACTTGCAAGCTGCGTCCGCCGTGATGGCAATGAACGACAATCAAGCGGTCCTTGTGTTCTTCGAGTTCATGCACACGGGCTCCGATCTCACTGAGCGGCAACAGGGTGCTGCCGGTAATTTTGGCAACCGCATACTCGTTCGGTTCGCGAACATCAAGCAACAAAAAGTCGTCGCCTCGAGCAAGCATTTCCGAAACGGTGTTGACGTCGATTTGGATAGGCAGTTCGCTGGATTGGGACATGAGCAGGCTCGAGGATTAGCGTAATAAGTAATAAGGTGATTGCAGCGTGTTATCGTGACGGCAGGGAAGCTTGACCCCAATGCATCTACTTTAAGTAGCGGTGTGGCGCAAGTTTGGACTGCTAAAGCTTTGGTGTTGCGTGGATATTCAGTTTGCGCAAGTTTTGTTTCGATTCTCAGTCGCGATAGCGACGGCAGGAGGTAGCCCCGGACGCGAGTCCGGGGGCGATGTCGTCCCTACACACACCAAGTCGCGAAGCGACGACAGGTGCCGATTCCCCGTGGTTCATTCCGACGTACTCTCGTGTTTCCTGTCGTCGCGTTGCGACTCAAATTCGCTTTGTTTTCCTAAACCCCGGACTGGCGTCCGGGGCTACTGCGTGCCGTCACTTTGTGACTAACCATTCGCGAATCAGAGGAACAAAACAACGCCAAAAAGGACAGGCGAAACGTTGTGTTAATACCGATGTTTTAGCAGCCTAACGCAAGCCGCCCGGTTGCAGTGGGGTAAACGTTCGATTTAGACCGGGCGATGTCCCTCGCCACGCCGCTATAAAAACCACCGGATCAGTGTGAAAGTCACAGCGTGGCGGTTACAGTCGGCAATTGGACAGCGTGGTTTCAAAGATTGCCGAGGCTCCGAGCTTTTCGAGCTGTTCCATCGCGTCGATCACTTTTTTACGTTGAACCATCACGCGGACGCTGCACCAATCTTTGTCTTCGAGTGCGTTGATGGTGGGCGATTTGAAACCGGGAGTGATTTTTTCAGCATCGGCCAGTTTGACGCGTGGAATGTTATATTCCAACAGCGAGTAGTCTCTCGCGATCACGACCCCTTCAAGCCGTCGGACGACGCGATCGGCAGTCGCTTTGTCGCGGCATTGATCGTTCTGGATCAAAACCGTTTCGTAAGAATCGATTTCATCGAGGATGCGAAGCCGATTTGCCGCCAGCGTGCTGCCGGTTTCGACCAGATCGACGATCGCGTCGGCGACACCGAGTTGGATCATCACTTCGACGCTGCCGGTCAGCGAGACCAAATGAGCTTTGGCGTCAAATCCAGCCAAGTAACGTTCCGTGATTCCAGTGAAACTCGTGGCAATTCGCTTGCCGTTGAGTTCCGCGGCCGAGGTGATCGGTGCGTCTTCGGGGACACAAACGGCCAGTCGACAACGGCCGACACCTAATTTCATTCGCAGTTGGACATCCGCACCGGCTTCTTCGACGAGGTCGCTGCCGGTGATTCCCATGTCGATCGCACCTTCGGCACAAAGCGTCGGGATGTCATCGGTTCGCAGGAAGATCAAATCGATCGGCAAACCGCCCACACGAGCAAACAGTCCGCGCGATTGACGACGAAACCGTAGCCCGGCTTGATTGAGCAGATCGCCTGCAATTTCGCTTAGCCGTCCCTTGCTAGGCAATCCGATTCGGAGATTGTTTTCCGTGTCCAAAAGATTCTGCTTTCTTGTGCGATCTTGTTAGTGATTACTGGGCGTCTGAGCCACTGTTTTTGCCGCGGCTTGCTTTTTCGACAAGCCCCGATGTTCCTTCGCGGCGGCCTAATTCATTGGCCACTTCGCTCAGATCGACCCCTTTCCACGCCAATAAGACCATCGCGTGGTAGATCAAATCGCCTGCTTCGTAGACGAAATGCTCGCGTCCGGCGTCACCCTCTTCGCTAGCCGCCTCGATCATTTCCTCGGCTTCTTCGCGAATTTTCTTGCCAATTTTCTCAGGGCCCCCATCCATCAACTTCGTCGTGTACGAGCCCGCGGGCCGGTTTGTGGCACGTTCTTGCAGCGTTTGCATCAAACGGACGAGCGGATCAAGTGAATGAGACATGGGGGGATCAAATGCGATTGTGTGACGGAACGACATGGGCTGATTTCGTAGCGAAAGTCGCCAAGACTTTCGGTCAATCGAGCGGACCGGCGAAACTAAGGCCTAGCCTATTGTCCCGGCACCAATTGGCAACCGCACCACGCCAACGCAGGCCTCGATTTGCCCTAAATATCGGCTGATTCGCCCGTTTTACTCATTCGCCCGTTGTCGCGGTCGCGGATTGTTGAGTCAGCAAGTAGGCCACGAGATCCTGGATCTGCTGAACCGTCATCGTTTCCGCAAAATTTGCTGGCATCAGCGACTCGGTGGAGTCTTTACGCTGTTCGATATCGTCGGTCGCCAGCGAGAATTCTTTGCCGGTTTGGTCCGCCAACACTACCCGATCGCCCTCTTCGCGCCGTAGCAATCCGGTCACGATGTTGCCATCGAGCGTGAGGATTTGAGTCATTCGGAACGCCACATCGACATTTCGATTCGGATCGACAACGTCTTCGAGCAATCGCTCGACACCTCGGTTGCCGACGCCATCGAGCTGCGGGCCGACGACACCCCCCAGGCCTGCAATCTGGTGACACGTGGCACAATTCTTATTGAAGATGACTTCGCCCTCGACGGCCCGGTCGGTCGAAAAATCATGCCCCATTTTTTCACGCAATTGGACCAGCAGCTGAGTCGTTTTTTCATTCTCAGGCGGCAGGTCGCGTATGAGCTCAGCGACTCGCGTTTTTTGCTCCGGAGTTGCATTCCGCTGAATCAATTCTGAAATGCGTCCGTCCAGCAATAATCGAGGCGATGCCTTGCCGAGCGAAATGTGGGATAGCAGCAATTCAATTCCCAACGACTTTCGAGCGAGCCCTGCGGTGATCGCTCGCTGAAGTTCATACGGAGACGTTTCCAGGCGGCCAGCAAGTGCGTGTTGTGACAATTTGCTACCGAGATTCGCGAGTGACTCGGCCGCAGCGACACGAAGTTCGTTTGTTTCGTCACTGTCCGCCAAAATGCCATCCAAGATCGGGACGATCGAGGCTTCATCGCTCAACCGCAGCGAACTTGTCATCGCTTGTTTGCGAATTTGCAGCGATTGATTTGCGTCGCACGCCAGTGATGCGACCAACGCGGCATGTTCGGTCAATCCAAACTCGCCCGCCAATTCGATGATCCGGTCACTCAGTTTGTCTTCGCTGATAGTCACGACCGCAGGTTCGATTCGACCGACGGCGACCCAGGCGTAAGCATCAGCTTCGTCAGCATCGACAATTTCAATGACAGCGGTGCGGCCGGCGTGGTCCGCCAAGTCCCATGTGTACTGCATCGCAACATCGCTTCGCGGTGGCGATTGTTTCGCAATCGTCTGGCCCGATTCAAGATCGACTATCCGAACCAAGTTCTTTTGGGTGTCGGGCGAACCAGGGAACCCGTTGTGCCCACACATCCAAAATTGAATTTGCGTTGGAACGGTGAACGGCGGACTTCGCAAGATGCCGGTCAAGCTTTCGCCGGCAGCGATGCTGTCCCAGAACAACGCTTGCGAATTTCCGTCGGCCGAATTTCGCTGGCGAATTCCCCAGGGTGATTCGGACGCTGCCATCCCGGGAACTTGATGATTCGCCCAGTGCGTGTGATTCGATGCGAGTTGACCAAGCAATTCCGCCGCGATCTCGGACCACAAAACGCGGAGTGGTTCGGACTGCTCGAGTGACTTGCCGCGGTTCTGCATTCCATTGGCGACGGCCCGCAGGGTCTGAAATTGGGAGCGTGGATCACTGGCGATTCGCTGCTTCGCGATCGAAATCAATTTTGCAACTTGGTCGTCGGTTCCGTGGTTGCCGATTTGGGTGGCGATTCGATCGGCCCACGCTTCCGGATTCGTGGTGGTTTCCAGCAACGTTAGGCTCAGACCCGCGGCGTTTGCCCCGTCGGTTACCGCCGATACCTCGATCAATCGCTCGCGAAGATCACCGGCGATCGATTCCAGCGGTAACCCCGTGATGACCGGTTCGCTGAGAAGATGATCGCGAAGCGACAGCCGAAGCGTGTGAATCAAATGGGTGTCGTCGGCAGGTGTGGTTGCCCACGTTTGCAGGATCGGATTGACGTTTTCGCTGGTGGGATGTCGCCCCAAAGCATCGACGGCCGCACGCTGCACGAACGCATCGCTATCCTGCAATGCGTTTAGCACTAACGACGACTCGGTGACGGTCCAGTCGATTCGCTCGGCCAGCATTTTGATCAAGTGAGTTCGTACGATCGCAGCGGGATCGTGGGCAAGTCGTTTGAGCGTTTCATCGTCAAGGGATTTTGTTCGCTCGAGTACCCACAAACCATGTACCCGAGTGGTCGCCATATCGCTCGACTCGACCGCATCGCGGACCAAGCGGAGTGATTCTTCGTTAGTGCTATCGACTAAAAAATGCGTCGCCAGTGTTCGCACTTGCAAATTCGGATCGGACAATCGATCGACAAGCTCCTTCGCAGAGAGTTGCGTCAGATCCGTCGGCCTCCGTTCGACCGGCGTCGTCGTATCACCTTGGTAAACGATTCGCCAAACTCGTCCGTGCGTCCGGTCGCGATCGGGATGATCCAGGGGGGCTTCGTAATGTCCAATCACCAAATTGCAAAAGTCGGCGATGTACAACGCTCCGTCGGGGCCCACAATCGCATCCACGGGACGAAACCAGGGATCGTCACTGGTGATGAAATCAGGCTGCGTCTGACACAGCAAGGTAGATCCAACTCGCGTTAATTTATCGCGATGAACTCGTCCGGTGACGGGGTTACAGATAAATAGATTGTCGCGAAATTCCAAGGGGAAATGTTCGGCGGCATAGTATGCAGGTCCGCAAATTCCCGTCGATCCATGTTGGTGATCGATCATCGTCGGGCCATATCCAATCGGCGGCGGTGTGCCACCAAATTGTGGATAGGAAGCACCTCGCAGCAGTTGATAGACCGGCTTGGAATGACAGTCGGAATTGAACAGGTTTCCCAAGGGATCAAACGTCATCCCAAACGGATTGACTTGGCCTCGGGTCCATAATTCAAAGTGCGATCCATCCTCGCGAAACCGATACGTATTACCCGATTGCAGTTTCACCACATTTCCGCTGGCGTCGCTGATTTCACTTTGGTTTGAAAAACCGTGGCAACCATAAATCCAACCGTCGAGTCCTCGGGTGAAGGAGCTTGCGTTGCCATGGACATCGATGTTTCCAAATCGCGTGTACCGCGTCGTGATGGCATCGGATTGTCCGTCATGATTGTGATCGATGACGTGAAAAATCGAAGGGATGGCGTAGACGAGTGCCTCGCTGCCATCGCCGAGCGGGACGTTTCCGATCGGAATGTTTAGCCCACTGGCAAAGTGTGTGATCTGCTTGGCGGATCCTCGAGGACCGATCTCAACGACCGTCAATCGATCGCGTGGCGGGTTTTCACCGCCACCAGCAAATTGCCCCCGGTCCGGTTCGACTCCTTCGCTTTTTGCGGGATAGGGATATTCGATGGAATGCGTTAACCACAGTCGCCCTTTCGCATCGAAATTCAAGTTCATCGGCTGCCCGATGTCGGGATCACTCACAACGAGTTGAATTTCAAAGCCGTCGGGCAAATAAAACATGTTCACCTGATCGTCGGTCGACGGTGGCGTGGGCTGCGCCATCGCGATCGAATTCGCTGCAATCACCCAGCCAATCACACCGCTGATCAACACGAAGACACGAAACGAGGATGCCATTGACTTCAGTCTTTCACATTCTGAGAACGCTGCGATGGAGGAGACCCAAACTATTTCGCTCGATAAACTTCCACTTCACTGGTGAAGGCGAACGTGTTGTTGTAGCCGCCGGCCAAGGCGGAATGATGGTCGGTGTACGTTAGCCGGACGAATCTCGCCGTGGTGTCTTCAAACGCAGTTACGGCTCGCTCGGCTTTGCCTTGCTCAAACGAATGCGATCCTATTTCCTGAAACTTTTTTCCATCCTCGCTAACCGAGATTGCCACGGTTTTGGTCGAACCCACATCGGGAACACCAAAACGGACAAGGTTGATCGTTTGAGCCTTTTTTAAGTCGATCGTGACCGATTTTGGAAATTCTTCGCTGACGCCGGTGGCAAAACACTGAGGGCTACGATTGCCCCAAACGCCATCGGTCAGCCCGCTGTTCCAACCCCACTCGTTCGGGTCGCTCGATTCCCAACTGCATCCGAGTGCAGCGTTGTCACCGAGGGATGGATCGATGGGCCAATGCGTGTGGAACGAGCATGCGGGCAGTCCATCGTTGTCCATCAAATTGGGCATTGCCAGTTTGTTCCAACCGAACCGCACCTGTTTTGGTTCGGGCACGTTCGCTGATTGGACGACGACTTGGTTGCCATCGATCGTCGCGGTCGCAGGCTTAAAGTTTCCGTCGATCCCGGCGATCTCAAAATCGGTCAGCGGCTTGCCGTCACGTGAAGCGAGTCCCGAATCGGCATGGCTGAACGTCACGCGGATCACCGCGCCGTCGACTTTGTGATTCGCGTAAAGGGGACCGCTGGGGTCGATGTCTGCTTGATCGTAGGTGTCTGCCAATGCCCACAGCGACAGCCGCCGCGAGACTTCCTTTTTGTGTTGCGGGTGGATGTCCCCGAGCTCGGCAATATCAGTGATTACCGCCATGCCGGTGTGAGGAATCTTCATGCAATCACGCTGAGCGACCCAGAAACGAGCCAGGATCTCGGGATCTTCTTCACCATATTGATAGGGTGCGATTTGCACGAAATAGAAGGGCAGTTCCGATTGTTTGAACGCATTTCGCCATGAGGCGAGTAAGGCTTTTTTCTTGTCGACATAGCCCAGGCCCTCGCCGTGGTTGGATTCGCCCTGGTACCAAATCGCCCCGCGAATCGCCATCGGAACAAGCGGATGAATCATCGCGTTGTAAAGCGCCGTCGGGGTGCCATGGCTCTTTGCCAGCGTTGCGGGTTGGGTTGGCAGCGGAGGCGCCGCTTGGTTTTGCTGTAGCGATGTTTTTAACGATTCGGTCCACTGTTGGACTTGTTGTAAATGAGCTTCCTGCGATTTGCGGTACTCTGGTGTTCCGGGGGTTTGCGAGCGAATGCGATCGGCTTCGCTGTTCAGTGCAGGCACGGCTTCGAATCCATCCACGCTGGTCCATGGCTCGATCCGTGTTCCGCCCCATGCAATTTGGATCATGCCCACGGGTACGCCAAGTTCCTCGTGTAATCGCAAACCAAAGTAATAGCCGATCGCCGAAAAACTAGCCGATGTCTCCGGCGAACTTCGCGTCCAGTTTGCGTTGACATCGTTTTGCGGCGTCAGTGCGGTGGTCAGCGGGACAGCGAACAGACGAAGGTTGGGGTGAGTCGAGTTGGGGATGTCGGCTTTGGAATCTGCCTTCATTTGCATTTCCCATTCCATATTCGATTGACCCGACGCCAACCAAACTTCGCCAACCAACACGTCGGTTAGTTCGTCGCGGCGTTTTTCTTTGCTGGAAGCGACGATCAACGTTTGAGGTTCAGCATTGGCCTTCATCGAATCAAGTTCGACCTTCCACCTGCCATTCTCGTCGGCCGTGGTGTTTTTGGTTTGGTTTGCGAACTTGACGGTGATCGATTCGCCAGCGTCCGCGACGCCCCATACCGGCACGCTTTGTTCTCGCTGCAGCACCATGTGATCCGAGAACACCGATGCGAGCTTTAGTTCCGCTGCGGAGAGTAGCGGGGTGGGAAGAAGCAGGAAGAGCGTGAAGGCGAGGATTTGTTTCATGATGGTCGTGGGGGAGTGGGGGAGTGGGGAGTGGGGAGTGGGGAGTGGGGAGTGGCCTGCCTTAACACAACAAAAGCAAGTTGATTCTGATGACAGGCTGGAAGCCTATCCCACATGGGTTAGGCGATTTCCCAACCTTTGCGATAGGCGGTTTGGATTAGCGATTGAGCCTTGGTGTTGTTGCCGGTGGACAACGTTTTGGCGTTCCAAGCGAATCCGCCAGTGCGGTAGGCGACGTTGCCGAGCAAGACGGTCTCGGCCATCGGACCGGAGTAGTCAAAGTTACACGTTGCCACTTCGCTACCCTTGCACGCGGCGATCCACTCTTTGTGGAAACCGGGCGAGTCGGCCACGAATTTTTCAGGCCGTTTGAAGTCCGCGTACTTTTCTTCGGGCAACAACTCGTGTTTGTCAAATCCGGATAACAACATTCCGTCTTCGCCAATGAACAGCGTGTTGTGGCCTTTGCCCGAGAGCCCACGTTGGGCAAGGATTTCGGGAGTGCCGTGGTACCAATGCAGATCCAGCGGACTGTTTTGGTTGGTTTGGTCAAAGCGATAGGTGACATGCATCGATTTGGGCGTCCGCTCGGCGTCCACCTCGGGACCGCTCGCGTCGACATGACTTGGGTATTTCAGCCCCAACGACCAATAAGGGATGTCCAGGATGTGGCAGCCCCAGTTGCCGGTTTCGCCGGTTCCATATTCCCACCAAAAACGCCATCCATAGGGACAGAACGAGGGGTGGTAGGGACGTTTTTCTGCGGGGCCCACCCACAGTTCGTAATCGAGTCCGGCGGGAACCGGCGGCGTTTCTTTGGGAACCGCTGGCATCCCGCGACTGCCGCCGACCCAGCAGTGCACTTCATTGACCTTGCCAATCGCTCCGCTTTGAATCAATTCCACGACGCGGTGCATGTTGGGCATCGCGTGACGTTGGTTTCCCAGCTGAGTCGCGAGTTTGTTTTCGCGAGCATAGTCGGTCAGCGTGCGGGTTTCCCAAACGTTGTGGGCAAGCGGTTTTTCCAGATAGGTGTGCAGCCCTAACTGCATCGATGCATAAGCGGGATGAAAGTGCGTGTGATCGGGCGTGCTGATCACAACGCCATCGAGGTCCTTGCCCATTTTGTCGAGCATTTTGCGATAGTCGGTGAAACGCTCGGCCGACGAATGTTTTTTGAAGGAACCTTCCGCTCGTTTCTCGTCGAGATCAACCATTGCGATCAAATTTTGAGAGCTGACGCCACCCACATTGGCGGCACCCCGTCCGCCAACGCCGATACAAGCGAGGTTCAATTTTTCGTTGGGGCTTTCGGCGGCGGAGATTTGGCGTGCCGAGGCACCGTGATAAAAGGCCATCCCGGCGGCAGTCGCGGCCGTAGTTTTGAGGGCGTCGCGTCGAGAGATTTGTGATTTCATGGCAGGTCTTGCTGAGAGGGAGGGAAAGTCGACGGGGGAAACCGCTGCGAAGGATTTTGCAATTGGGAACCGCATGATCGCGGGAGCCCCAAGTTTACAAGTGGCCTAGTTTAACAGAATGATCCAGTAAACGCCCCCTTTCGCTGATTCCGGGACTAATGGAAACTGCCCCATTCTCGTTCTTTTTACTGAAAATCCGCCTGGGCGGAGGATTCGCCATGAAATATGTAATTATCATTCCCGACGGCTGTGCGGATGAACCGATCGAATCGCTCGGCGGCCGCACCCCGCTGCAAGCTGCCAATTTGCCCGCGATGGATCGTCTCGCCGCCGAGGGTTCCCTGGGGTTGGCCAACAATACACCGGACCATTTGCCGGCGGGCAGCGAAGTCGCGAACCTCTGTTTGCTCGGCTACGACCCCGACGTGTACTTCACCGGCCGTGCACCGCTGGAAGCTGCCGCTCAAGGAATCACGCTCGGCGAACATGATTGGGCGGTTCGCTGCAATCTGGTCACGATCGAAGACCAAACGATGGTCGACTTTACCGCCGACCATATTTCCAACGAAGAAGGTGCCGAGCTGCTGCGTTCGGCCCAGGCGGAATTGTTGGCCAAAGCTGCGGCCGATGGCGACCCGATCGCATCGCGTTTCGAGTTTGTGCCTGGCGTCAGCTACCGTAATTTGCTGATTTATCGAGGCGACGCGTCCACGCCCGCTCCGTTTTCGAGCGACACGCGTTCGCGAGCTCCGCATGATTTGACCGATTTGTCGGTGGCGGATGAATTCCCTCGCGGTCCAGGCAGCGATCTGCTGGTTCGATTGATGAGCGAGTCGGCGGAGCTGTTTGCATCGCATCCGGTCAATCAGAAACGGATCGCCGAGGGCAAGCGGCCAGCGACGAATCTGTGGTTGTGGGGACTCGGCGGGGCGCCGCAGTTGCCTAGTTTCCAAGAGCGTTACGGACTGAGCGGAGCGATGATTACTGCGGTCGATCTGTTACGCGGCATCGCGGCACTGGTCGGTTGGCCACGGATCGAAGTTGCTGGCGCGACGGGCTATCTCGACACCGACTACGATGCCAAAGGCCGCGCGGCCGTCGAAGCTCTCGAAAAGTACGATGTCGTTTGCGTTCACATCGAAGCTCCCGACGAAGCGTCGCACGAAGGCCGTGCCGACGAGAAAATCAAAGCTCTCGAAAGCATCGACAAATCGATTGTCGCCCCGCTTTACGAAGCTCTTCAAAATCAGGGGGATTACCGCATTTTGGTGACTCCTGACCACCCGACGTTCTGCAGCACCAAGAAGCACACGCATGGGATGGTTCCGCTGCTGATCTCAGGAACGGGCGTCAAGGCGGATTCGCAAACCACGTACGACGAGATCGCTGCGGATGCGAGCGGTCGCCGCTTCGATCACGGTTGGGATTTGATGGACGCGTTTATCAAGTCGTAACGTGAGCGTGTTTTTCATCTTCCTCTCTAAGTTCATTTTCCACTTCGTCCCCTCTTAACTTCACGCTTCTTCCCATGTCACTGATCGTTCAAAAGTTTGGCGGTACCAGCGTCGCTGATGTCGAAAAGATCCGCGCGGCGGCACGTAAGGCCATTCGCGCCCAACAACAAGGCAATCGCGTCGTGATGGTCGTCAGCGCGATGGGCAAGAATACCGATGTGTTGTTGAAACTTGCCGGCGACGTCAGCCCCAATCCGCCCGCTCGCGAAATGGACATGCTGGTCAGCACCGGCGAACAAGTCAGTGTGGCCTTGGTCGCAATGGCGATCGATGCGCTTGGTGCCAAGGCGGTCAGTTTGACGGGCGGTCAGATCGGCATGAAGACCGACGACAGCTTTAGCAAGGCACGGATCCAATCGATTTCGACCGAGCGGATCGAACGCTTGTTGGACGCAGGAAACATCGTGGTTGCCGCCGGTTTCCAAGGCATCGACGATGATTTGAATATCACGACGCTGGGGCGTGGCGGCAGCGATACGACCGCCGTCGCACTGGCCTCGGTGCTCGGCGCGGACGCCTGTGAAATCTATACCGACGTTGACGGTGTTTATACGACCGACCCGCGGTTGTTGCCCGAAGCTCGCCGGGTCGAAGTGATCAGCTACGACGAAATGCTCGAATTGGCCAGCCTTGGGGCTGGTGTGATGCACAACCGCAGCATCGAATTTGCCAAGAAATTCAACGTCCCGATCCACGTTCGCAGCAGTTTTTCGGACGCCGAAGGGACGATGATTGTGGCTGAAACGGAATCGCAAACCGCTTCGGTTTGTGGCGCCGCAATGACCCCTAGCGAAGCTCGCGTGACGGTGCTTGGTGTGCCCGATGTGCCTGGTAAAAGTTTGCAAGTGTTCTCGGCGATCGCGGCTAAAAAGATTGCCGTCGATATGGTGGTGCAAAACGTGGGGCTCAATGGCCGGGCGGATATCTCGTTTACCGTTCGCCAAGAAGACCTGCAAACTACCCTCAAAACGCTCGAAGGCGTGCTGCCGGAAGTCGGAGCGGATGCGGTCACTTTCGACGACCAAGTCTCGAAGGTCTCGGTGGTTGGTGTGAACATGGCCAAGCAAACCAACGTGGCATCAACGATGTTCCGCGCGTTGGCGGATGCCGGTGTTAACATTCAAATGATCACCACCAGTGAGATCAAAATCTCGACGCTCGTTCCTCGTTCGCAGGCCGCTGCGGCCCTCCGCGCCGTGCATCACGCCTTCTCGCTACATCAGAAACCCGACGACGCGAAATCATGGCACCAAATCCGCTCCGAACGAGGCAATCGTGCCGATGTCGATTCGTTGATTAGTCGATTGCAAGCGGACGCGCTGGAGGCATTGACGCTGACGGGAATTTCGTTGACCAAATCGCAGGCACGTGTGACGCTGCACGGTGTTCCGGACAGACCGGGCATCGCCGCGGATATGTTTGAAACGATCGGCAAAGCCGAGATCTTTGTCGATATGATCGTACAGGGTTATGACGGCGAAGATGGCTCGACAAGTGTCAGCTTTACCATCAACGACGATTCGATCGACCGTAGTTTGGCGGTAGCCAAAGAGATTTGCAAAAAACACGGGATGCGTGATTTTCAAAGCGGTACTGATATTTCCAAGATCACTGTCAGCGGTATTGGGCTTCGCAGCCACACGCACGTGGGTACGATTCTGTTCAAGCAACTCGCCGATCTTGGCATCAACATCGAGATGATTGGAACGAGTGAATTGCAGGTCAACGCGGTCGTTGCAACGGAGAAGGCCGAGGCGGCGACGGATCGGCTTAAGAACGCATTCGCAGCGTCACTGGAATCGGGAGCGGTTTAACGTCGACTTCCGCTGAAGAGAGCGGATGATGCCCAAGCCACGATCTAGCAATCGCCACGATCAAGCTGGCGTTTGATCCAACAAAAAAAGCGGCCTGCGATGAATCTCATCGCAGGCCGCTTTATGTTTTATTCGCTTCGGTCTAACGCTTAGTTGAAGATGCTGAACACGTGGTGTAGCAATCCGCAGTGCTTACGAGCGGGTGGGCAGCAAACAGGAGCTGGCTCACAGCAAACTGGAGCGGGCTCGCAGCAGACAGGAGCTGGCTCGCAGCATCCAAACGACTCGACGACAGGGGCGCTGTTTTCGATGTAGCCACCGTCCACTATCACTTCGCCACAGCAAGGTGCTGGTGCCGCATCGTAGACCATCGGAGCTGCTTCGATGTGAGGAGCAGCTTCGACGTGAGGAGCTGCGATTGCTTCAGGAGCGGGTGGAGCCGCTTCTTCGACCATGGGTTGCGGTGCAGGTGCGGCTTCCGCAACAGGAGCCGGAGCGGGAGTTGCGATTGGGGTTGCAGCAGCCGCAGCGGCGGCAGCAGCAGCCTTTTCAGCTTCGATCTTCGCAGCAGCCTTTGCCGCAGCTGCTTTCATTGCCGCATCCTTTTCCGCAGCCGCTTTTTTCTCTGCAGCAGCCTTCTTTTCAGCAGCGGCTTTCTTGTCGGCAGCAGCCTTTTTCTCTGCAGCCGCTTTTTCCGCAGCCGCTTTCTTTTCAGCCTGTTTCGCAGCGGCTTTCATCTCGGCGTCTTTTTTTGCCGCAGCTTCTTTTTCAGCGGCTGCCTTTGCATCGGCTTCTTTCTTCGCTGCAGCTTTTTTCGCAGCGGCGTCATTCTTTTTCTTATCCGCTTTTGGCTTGTCGGCCTTAGGCTTATCAGCCTCGGGCTTGTCCTGCTCGGCAACGGCTTCGGTGGCTTCTACTGCTTTTTCGGCAGCTTTGTCTTGGGCGATACCATGCTGAATCGGAGCCACTAACATGCCAAAGGCTGTCGCGGCAAATAGCATCGAACGCAGAGTTGTCTTACGTTTCATCGGTTACAGGATCCTCGTTGAAGTGAAAGCTTAGGGTGTGAATCGTAGGTGAAAACGAATCGTGAGTGGAAATTCAGGTAGTAATTTAAACCTGCTGGATCACGTTCACGCATCCAGCGATGCCGCTGAGAAACAGTGTTTCCTCTAGCAGAGGGGGGTGGGTGCTGGAGCCGTTTCTTGACTCGAATTTATTCGATCGAGTCCGTAGATAGAGGCTGCAAATTGTTCCGTTTCGAGCTAGCGAACAATTCGCATCCTAATTGCCACATCAAAAATGCCAACCCATTTGAAGTAACTACGCCACTTTCACCGCTAAAAACTTCCGAATGCGAGGATTGTTCGGTTCAAGTCTCGTTGTACGAGTTATTTGGCTTGTTCGGGGCGATTCTCGCTCGCCCTTAGCGGATTTTCGTTTGGTATCCTGCGGCAAAGCGACTATCATAACACACGTCTGTTTAGCAAAAACTCGTTCGTAACTGCTGCTTAATTCGAGTTTGGCTTTAATTGCGACGCACTCGATGCGTCTAGATTTCTTGAACAGCATGCTTCTTGTCCCGACATACCCCGTCGACAACACACTCTGTCTAAACCTCATTTTCAATGAGGCGAATCGATGAATAGGAACCTAAGCGTGACCAAAAATTCTCACTGCCGGAACGTTCTGGCTCTGCCAACCTGCGTGCTGATGTTGTTCGTTTTGGGTGGTCCTTCGTTGCGTGCGGACGATGCCCCGGCGGCGGATGACACGATCACCGCAGAAATGTTTGCCGCGATGGATGCAGGACAGATTGATGTCAAGTTCATTCCCATCAACGCGACCAAGGCAAACGTGTTAGTCAAAAACTTGACTGACAAACCGATGAACCTCAAGTTGCCTGCCGCATTTGCTGGCGTTCCCGTGCTTGCCCAATTTGGTGGCGGCATGGGCGGCGGTGGTATGGGTGGCATGGGCGGCGGCGGCATGGGCGGCGGTGGCATGGGCGGCGGCGGTGGCGGCGGCCAAAGTATGGGCGGTGGCATGGGTGGCGGCGGCATGGGTGGCGGCGGCATGGGTGGCGGTGGCATGGGTGGCGGCGGCATGGGCGGCATGGGCGGCTTCCAACGCATCGCTCCCGAACGTGTCAAAAAGCTTTCAGTCGTGACTGTCTGTCTCGAACACGGCAAGCCCGATCCCAACCCCAAAATGGCTTACAAAATTGTTCCCATCGAACAGTTCACCGACAGCCCGAATGTTCGTCTTGTCTGTGAGGCACTCGGCAATGGATTGGTCACTCAAAACACTGCTCAAGCAGCTGCATGGCACTTGATGGACAAAATGTCTTGGCCCGAGTTGGCTCAGAAAAATCGCGTCGAAAGCAGGTACACCGGAACGATTCGCTGGTTTTCACCGTTGGAATTGAAGACTGCGATGCTGGTCGTGCAAGAGATCGATCGGATCGTCAGCACCTCGGATGAGTATGCCAAACAAAGTGACGCCGACGCCTCGCTGGCGGATGACCCGAGCTAAGCGGCCGAGTTCCTTCGGATAACAAAACGACAACGCGAGACGATTTCGTCTCGCGTTTTTTTATGCTCGGACAACACGCCGCACGCTCGGTCCTGGCGTTAGAACTCTTAATTAATCAGGAATCCAGAGTTTGCTACCGCCATCGGCTGACGCGACTTGGCCACCGGATGCTTGACGACGCGCCTTGATACGAACGTACGGGGCGATGAATTGGGCACGGTGTGCGAAGGTGCCGGTCGCCGCATCGCGTTTCGCGTGAACGGGTTCGACCAGATCTTCGATCGAAAATCCTGCGCGACACATCCCGCCAACGATTTGTTCCCAGCGGTGCAGGAACTCAACCGCTCCGCTTTCGCGTAATCGATTTGCCGTTGCCGAACTGTTTTTGGGTGGCGGAACGGGGGTGTCACGGTAATAGGTGTGCTGGATTGGATACGATCCGTCTGCAGCAGAATCGGGACTCGTTTGTAGCGAAACCGGATTTTTGTGCTGGCTGACGTAGATGCCACCGGGCCGCAGTACGCGTGCGACTTGATCGAACACGACTCCAATGTTGCGGACATAACAGGTGCTGACTGGTTGGGCGACGATATCGAATTCCGCCGCCTTCAGCATCGACAGATCCTCCATCGACGTTTCCAGGATTCGCAAGGATAGGCTCCGCGCGGCGGCGACTTGTCGATCCAATTCAAGCATCGCACGGCTCAGATCGACCACGGTGACATCCGCTCCTGCGGCTGCATACAGCGAACTTTGTCGCCCGCCCCCCGCTGCCAAACAGAGCACCCGCAATCCCTTGATCGATTTTCCGAGCCACCCCAGCGGATCGAGTGTTCCCAACGGATCGGCCAGTTCGCTGTCTTTGGCCGGCTGGCACAGCGGATTTTTCGCGTCGGCCATCGTGTCATAGACCTGGCGATTGGTTCGCAGGATCTCGTCGTTGTTCATTTCGCAGCGTTTGGGTGGTAATTAGGTAAAACTGAAGCAGGGAGCGTGGTGGAGAACTGTCACGGAAAATAGGGTGCATCGATCGAGAATATGCCGATGTCTGTGGGGAAAACGCGAATCAAAGTTCCGCACGATGACTGGATCGTGTCCCGCTTCCTCACTGTCCCCTAGATTGGTGTGTGATGAGCTGCTGTGATTGAAGGGAGGGGCTTGTTCGGCTCATTCGTGGGGTGTTGTGGTTGTGTTGGCAGCCCGTGATCGATTGACGTCATGGGATCAGCGAAAATCCGGAACGCACTTCGATGGCATACGTACCCAACGGTTTTGCCATTAAAAATACGAAATTTACTTCGTTTATGTACACCGTAGCAGTGATTCTGGTAGGTTTCTGTTGCCAAACAGGGAACTTTGCTTGCTCATCGAGCATCGGATCGTATATGGAAAGCCAGGACGGTTTTCAACGCCCGCAAAGACTTACGGTCAAAGAACTATGTCTGTACCCAAAGATATCCTCGATTCACTGCTCAGCGCGTACATGGATGACGCGCTAAGTGCTGACGAACGCACGCGTGTCGATCAGATGCTGCGCGATGATGCTAGCGTCGTGAGTGAACTTGAGCAATTAAAACAACTTCGGCAATCGTTGCAACAGATCCGCGACGAAGATCGCAACGTCAAGCTGCCTGCAAATTTTGCCCAATCAGTCATCGAGGCGACGGTAGCTCGCGGCCGCGCCGAAGGTTTGAGTGACGATCATCCAGTGATGCGGTTGTCGGAACAACCCAGCCCGATGGTCACACGTGAACGCACCTCGGTTTGGCGAATCGTGGCACCTCTTGCGGCGATTGCGGCCTCCCTTGCGATTGCATTTTTTGCGACCCGACCTGGTGTCGATGTGGATCCAGTGGCGTTGATTAACCCTGAAGTCGACAAGATTGCGACCGCAGAGGATTTGACCCCAACCGCGACCCCAGAGACTGCATCGAATCCAAACTCGGCGGCCGCCGATCCTGGCGCAGCGATGATTGTGGATGCGTCTGGCGGAAACAAAAAAGATATCGTGGCTAATTCGGATGCTGTGGCATCGGCGAATGTTCCGTCAGCGATCGCAACCCCAGGGCCTGACGGTGTGGGAATCGAAAAAGTCGACCAGGATCCGAGTAACCAAGACACGGGTAATCAAGACACGGGTAATCAAGACACGGGGATGAAGATCGCCGCCGTTTCACCTATTGCAAAAGCAGTGGGTCCCAACGCAGCGGTCAAACGCAACGACACCAAGCCTGCGGCTGCCGATGTGGTAGCGATCAAGGCGATGTTGGTGCTCGATGTTCGCCGCACGATGGACGGTCGTAACACTCGCTCGGTGGAATCGGCGATGGAGTTGGCTGGAATTGATACGGCCAGTCGTAAAGCGGTCGACGAGAACGTCGTGCGTTTTGCGAACGAAAACAAGTCGGATAATGAAAACGCAAGTTCCGCCAGTGTGCTGTACTTGGAAGCACCTGCGAAACAGCTGGATCAATTCATCTTGCGGTTGATCGCGGATGAGCAGGGCATCGAATCAGTCAGCATGACCATTGCCAACGATCCACCCTTGGTGGCGATGATCCAATCGCTTCGCGACGTCGATCCCACCACGGTAACGCATTCAACATCGTGGCAACTGGATGCGGGAGCCAATGGAACCAACGCGTTGGCGAGTCACTTGAGTGATCGACCCTACGTTCGGCTCAACTCGGCGACCGCGAACATGGCGGTTGCGGGCAGCGTCAACGAAAGTGGCTCGGCTTCCACGTCATCCGACATTATCGGACGCGTGTTAGTCATCGTCCGCTAATGATCTGGCAGGGCCCAACGTAGCGGAAGTCGTCAAGACTTTCGTACATCGCTGAATAGGTCGAAACTCACGCACGAGTTCTGCTACGCCAGTAATTGTTCCGGCGGTCCTACGCACACGCTTTGCTGGACAAACGGGCGATCTTGGCTCGGTACATCGCACGATTGAATTCTCGCGAGACTTTTTCAAGCGAAAAACTCCGCTTCTTTCCTACGCCGATCGTGCTGCCACCAAGTTCCGCGGTCAGATCGCGAATTCCCGATGGGTCGAGCGTCAACAGGCGGACGCCCGTGATCCAGTGCATTTGTAGGGTGGTGTCGACCGGGCGGTCAAACGTCTCGGTTGCTCGCAACAGCTTTTTAGCAGCCATTCGGGTAACCCATTGGCCCGACGTGCGCAGCGGCGTGATCGTTGGCAATAGGATCCGGTGAGCTCCGCGAGTCGACAAAGCGATCACATCTCGGGGGACACTTCGCACGGGAAGCTGGACGTAGGAGTCTTTCGGAGCGTGAGCGCGAACAAAATCGATGGCTTCGCGAAAACGATCACTGTCGACCAGCACGTCGTCTTCGAGGATCAGCGCCGCGTCTAATTCGCTGTCGAGAATTTTCTGCCAAGCGTTGCGGTGGCTCAAAAAGCAGCCGATTTCGCCTCGACGCAGTGCAAACGGATAGCTGGGCTGATGGACGTGGCGCTGGTAACACGCAGCTACGTCAGCATCGCTCATCTCGCTGCCATCGACCGCAGGCAGAATTTCGGCGTCCATCGGCAATTGACTCAGCAGCGATTTTGCGTGGTCAAACCGAGTCGTGGCTCGTTCCAGACTGATGACGAATGCACGTGCCAACATGTTTGTTCTCGCGAAAAGGAAGCTGAAAGTCACTGTGGAAATGCCCGGGGGGCCAAATGCACACTCGCTGATAGCAGAATGAAGCTGCGGATCGCTAGCCCGGAATATTCGCTTTGGGGCTGACTTTACTTGGGCTCTACAGATTTACTTGGACTCTACAGCGTGATCCATCCCAGACGGCTTGGTTTTGTACCGCGTTTGCGATGAGCTGAGATCAGCGACGGCATCCAAAGCAGGTGATCCACGACAGCTAGCAAAGCATTTGGGTCAATCGGTTTAAATAGGCAACGCGTCGGGACTTTCATTGCTTCGGCTTTCTTCTCCAGTCCTGCCCAGCGGCTTTCGGCAATCAGCACCACCGACAACGTTTCGTAGCCTGGGATTTGCCGTATGCTTTCCATCGATTCGAGCACGGCAGCGGCATCATCCGCGACGTCCCAGAGCAGCAGATCCTGAGGGCCCATTTTCAAGGCCTCAATCGCCGAATCGGCGTTGCGGGCACAGATACAGCCGTAGCCACGCGAGTGCATCACCCCCGCGGTGGCGATCAACGACAGCGGGCTGGGGTCCACCACAACGATGGATGCCTGCTTTTTTGGCTCGTTTACGGGAACGTCGTGGCGAAATTCGTGTCCGTGCATAGGTGCACTCTTGGGTGGAAAGCTCGTGGATTGTCTTGCCCTAGCAATAGCGAGATCGGTAGTTGCGAATCAAGATCGCTATCGTGGTTGCGTAAAACTCGATTCGTACCGACAATTCTCGCCAAGTCGATGACTGTCGATTCTTTTTAAAAAGCAAATATCAGATCCCCTAATATTCCGTCCCTTCCTGTCCTGTCCACTTTGAACCACTGATGAATCAAACACCCGATCCCGCACCGAATGCTTCTGGCGAAGATGCCACCGACCCTCGTGTGGCTCGCCGAAACAAATTGAATCAGCTCGTCGAGCGAGGCATCGATCCGTACGGCAGTCGATTTGACGATCGAAAATTGATTTCCCAGTGCCGTGAACTTGCCGGCGACGTCAAATTTGTGACCAAGGACGGCAAGACACTCGATCTGCCAGATTTCGACGCGGGGGATGTCGATTACCGTCAATGGAAGACCGACAACGGTCCTGGCGAAGAAGTGGGCCCAAAGGTGCGAGTCGCCGGCCGCATCATGCTGGCTCGGCCCACCGGAAAGTTGATCTTTTTGAATTTGAAGGACTGGTCCGGCAACATTCAAATTTTCATCGGCAAGAACCAAGTTGGCGAAGAGGATTTCGACCTTGCCAAACTCTTTGACCTGGGCGACCTGGTGGGTGCCGAAGGACGACTCGGGCGAACCAACACGGGTGAGTTGACCGTGTTCGCTGAGAAACTGTTCTTCTTAACCAAGATGCTCGAACCGGCACCGGAAAAGCATGCCGGTTTGACCAACCCCGATCTACGTCAGCGGATGCGTTACGCCGACCTCGCGTTTAACGATGGCGTGATCGAGACATTTTTGAATCGCACGCGAATCGTCAAGTCGATTCGGCAAACGCTCGACGACGATGGATTCTGTGAAGTCGAAGGCCCGACGCTGCACACGATTCCTGGGGGTGCAGCGGCACGTCCATTCATGACGCATCACAATGCGTTGGACATGAAATTGTACATGCGGATCGCGCTCGAATTGCACTTGAAGCGTTTGATGGTCGGCGGCATGGAACGTGTCTACGAGCTTGGGCGAGTGTATCGCAACGAAGGACTCAGCCCTCGTCACAATCCTGAGTTCACGATGCTTGAGCTGTACCAAGCGTACGGTGACTACGAGTCGATGATGGATTTGACCGAGCAAATTATTGCCGATGCAATCCAAGCCACCGGAGGCGACTTTAAGCGTGAATTCGATGGCAAGATGGTCGACTTTACGCCGCCGTTCCAGCGTGCGACTTATGCCGACCTGTTCCAGAAAGCGACCGGCATCGATCCCACCGACGACGAAGGCGTGATGGCGTACGCCAAGAAGTTAAAGTTGGAAACCGCGAACAAGCACCCCGACGTGATTCGCAACGAAATCTTTGAAGAAAAGGTCGAAGATTCGCTTGAAGGTCCGATCTTTGTGATCGATTATCCGGCCAGCATTTGTCCGCTCACGAAACGTAAACGGGACAATCCCGAGATCGCCGAGCGATTTGAATTGTTCGTGTTGGGGATGGAAATCGCAAATGCTTACACCGAGCTAAACGATCCTGATTTGCAACAAGAGTTGTTCGAGACTCAATTGCAAGGACAACAGGAAGAGGATTCGATGGCGAAGATGGATCACGATTTCGTGCGTGCACTGCGTTATGCAATGCCACCCGCCGGCGGGCTCGGAATCGGCATCGACCGTTTGGTGATGTTGTTGACCGGGCAGCGCTCGATTCGTGACGTGATCCTGTTCCCAGTGCTTCGTCCCGAAGCGAACGAATAGTCGCCACCATGCCGGAACTCCGCTATCGCTACGGCTTACCATTGTCGCTCGGCTTTCCAAGCCGTTGGCGAGCGTCATGGTTGAGATGCGATGGCGATGTCGTTTTGTAGGCCGGATCAAGTCGCGACGAGCGGCGCAGATCCGGCGACCGAAGGTGACTTTACGTTCGTTGCCGCCACCGTGCCGGAACTTCGCTCCGCTACGTTCCGGCCTACCATTGCGAACCCGATCAGCGTGATTCGGCTCGCAATTCCTCGGCCAACCGTTCGCGAAAAATCTTACTGTTATGCCGGATATCGACCGGCAGCGGTGTGCTGCGAATGATGATCTCTTCGATCCGACGTGTGATTGGATTGCGAGCGGCTAATTCGAGTAGTTCCTTTCGCAGGACGTCCGCGTCCGCGATCGGTTTACCGTTGTTTTGCCGACAATCAATCGTCTCGATCATCACCACTGGCGTTTGGTCGGGACGTTCGCCGCGTGCGATGAGTGCCGAACGATAAACCCGGGGATGCGAGTTAAAGATTGCTTCGCAGGGAATCGTGAACAGGGTTCGATTACCCGCTTCGATGCGGTGGGTTTTGCGTCCACAGAACCAAAATCGATCTCGCGTGTCTAGATAGCCGACGTCTCCCATGCGATGCCAGACGCGGTCGCCGTCTTGGATTTTGTGCATCACATTCTGGTCCGATCGGACCACGTACTGAGTGGTCACCATCGGCCCCGAAACCATCAGTTCGCCGATCTTGCCTTGCGGCATTTCCTCGGTTTCATCGATTTGTTTCATCGGTCCGTCATTGATCTTGATCACACGCCACTGGACCCCTTCAAAGCGTGTGCCAACGCAAACGCCTTTACCTTTGGCGGCGGCAGGACCGGTTTCAGCAATCACTTCGCGTGATTCGATCGAGGCGATCGGAAGCGCTTCGGTCGCTCCATAGGGCGTGACGATATTGACTTCGGGGTCAAGCAAACCGCGAAGCTTGGCCAGCGTCGCGGCAGGGACCGGTGCCCCGGCCGACAACACACGCCGAAGCGTCGGAAACGGTTGCTGGACGTTGTTGGCTTCGCACCAACGGACGACGGTATTCCAAAGGGCTGGCGAGCCAAACGCTTGGTCGACTTCCCATTGATTGGCGGCTTCGATCAAACGTTGCGTATTGACGTCGGCTGGCCGCGTGGGATCCATGTCGGGAATGATCGTGGTCACGCCCATCACCGCATCGAATAGCCCGAACAGCGGAAAGCATGCTAGGTCACGCGAACCGCGGTGAATGTCGTACCGTTCACGAATCCGGTCGATCTGTGCATGAAAGGTGCCGTGGGTGTACAGCACCCCTTTGGGCGGCCCGGTGCTGCCGGTGGTAAAGATGATCGCCGCAGCATCGGAGCGCTCCACCGTTGGCAGGATGTTTTCGGACGCATTTTGGCCTCGCTTGGCAATCTGAGCCAATGTTTGCCCGCCCCACAGCCAACGTTTGCCGACCGTGACATTCCATTTGGCTTGCGGAAATCGGCTCCGCAGCACGCTGCGAATCGCCTGGGCTTTAGGGATTCCGACAAAGCCATCGGGCTGAGATTCGCTCAGGCAATTTACCAAATGTTTGCGGCCGATGCCGGGATCGATCAGGATCGTGACCACGCCCGCTTTTAATAACGCAAAGACAAGCTCGATAAACTGGCCGCCGAATGGGACCAGCATCGCTAGCCGCATGCCTGGTTTGACGCCCCAAGCGATCAGTCCGCGAGCAATCTCGTCGCTGCGTTGGTCAAGATTCTCGAAAGTCGTCAGATCGTATTCACGCATGCCGTCGGACCGCGGGGGACCGCTAGGCTCTGCAATCGCAATTCCACCCGGTGATAAACTACGGATAATTCGCAAGCGGGCGGCGACATTGCCATCTTTGACTTGGCTGGTCATGACGTGGCCTCGTGAGGAGCAGGCGTCGGTGGGGTAATATTCATCGTAGCTTCAGTCGGGGCGGGCTTAGACGCATCGATCAGTGTTTGCATGACTAGCGTGGCGATGTTCTCGCTACACACTTGTTGCAATCCCTGCCATCCGGGAACGGCGTTCACTTCCAGCACTCGTGGCGTGCCATCGTCACAATCAATCACGTCGACCGAGGCGAACGTTAACCCCATTGTCGAAGTGATCTGTTTGGCCATTGTGATTTGTTGGGTACTGGGTTGGATTTGCGTCGTCGTTGCCCCATGAGAATGGTTCGTGCGGAAATCGCTAGGATTTTCACGGCGGGCGGCGATTACATGATCGCCAATCACCAGTAGCCGAGTGTCACGTCCACCGGGTTGAACAAACGCTTGCACATAAAACACGGCATCAAGTTGATCGAGTGTCGAAAATGTGTACCAAGCCAATTGCGGATCTTGGATTCGCATCACTCCGCGTCCTTCGCCGCCAAACAGAGGCTTGACCACACAATCGCCGCCGAGCTGCTTGAACGCGGCCATCGCTTCGTTCCGCGATTGCACCACGATCGTTTCGGGAACGAGATAGCCAAGTCGGCGAACATGAGCGAGCGTGGCAAATTTGTCGATCGCGATCTCCAGTCCTCGTGGCGAATTGATTACCGCGATGCGGCGGTCGTTGGCGATCGTGTCGCCCGCCAAAGCATGCAGGATGGAAAGCCGAAAGGTGATCTTTTCCAGCGATCCTGCCGGCATCGTTCTGGCCAATACGGCATCAAACTGATCGATTGAGATCGCAACGTCCGTGAAACCGTCCGCGCCAAGATCAACAGCGTCACGATCGACAGCATTGCGATCGGGAGGGGATGTCAGATGGATCGAGTTCGATTGGATCGAGGCAAACAGCGATTCATAGTCACAGCCATGAAGCTCGCAGCCGAGTTTGTCGGCGGCGTTTCGCAATTGGTTCGCATGCCAACCTTGGCCACACCCCAGCACGAGAAATCGCTTGCCGCTCATGATAGAAACGATTGACGAAGCACTTCGGTGGCGATCTTGCCATGATTCCAAGTTCGACCGCTGTGCAGGTTATGAATCGTCACCACGGCGGGGCTGAACAACATCGGGTCGACTTTATAAAAGTCATAGTCGTATTGTTTGAACGTTTTGGCAAACGGTTGTCCGTAGTCGGCCGACGTGCTGCTGGGCACCTTGGCTGCGACGGCTTCGACCGCGTCATCATCACAATCGACCCACAACGAAACGGTGGCTCCATAGAGTACGGCGTCGTTGGTCCGCCCGATTCCCGCGACCATGTCGCCTGGTTTTGCCGGTGGCGGTAGCGGAGCGTGGCCGGTGGCCGAGACAATTTTGGTGACGTCAAATTTGAGTTCATGCAGTTTGTGCATCGCCGTTTCGATCGCTCTCGCGACGACCTGAACACTGCCTGCGATCGAGGTACTCGGCGCGATCGCCAAACGGACTTGGTTCGCGGCGACGTTGCACTGACCAGCAATCATCGCGATCACGTCGGCATCGGGCAATTTGTCGGATTCAAGGACTCCGACCACGGCGTCGGCAGATTCGACCAGGTTCAATTCCAGCAGCGTTTCTTCGCGGCCTCGCGCGGCTCGCATGGGACCGCTGCCCATCGCGAAATAGTTGTCCGTTTGCACAGGCCAACCAGCATATTGTGCCGCCAAGCAAGCTTTCAGAGGTTCATCGGTACAAACAAAGACGGCGTTGTTGCTGCCCAGCAGGCTTGCGTCGCAGGGGGCGATCAGAATCTCAGCCTGGTCCGCCATACACAATCGAGCGAGGTTGATTCCGGCGCGAAGCGAACCGCGAGTGTGGATGCCAGCGTCCAGGACCGAGGCTCCGCCAATCTCCGAAACCAAGCACTGCAGCGACGATGCGTCCGCGGCAAGACGCGTGAATAATTCGTTCGTTCGGTGGTTTAGCATGGGCAAATGGTCGCCCAATCGATCCGATTTGTCTAGTCGGCGTTTGGGGCTGGATTTGCAAAGTCCCCTGCCCAAAGACGGCTTTTTCGATCATGCTTTCCTTTGTGCTACTACCAATCAGCGAGAAATTTCAAAGGCACTGTCTTCCTTCGCGTCCACCCCCTAATCAGCTCATGTCTCTCAGCATTATCCCCTACCCGCACCCCACGTTGCGTGTCAAAAGTTCTCCTATTCGACGCGTGGACCAGGCGTTAAAAGACCTTGCCAACGAAATGCTCGAGCTGATGTATGCGGCTCAGGGGGTTGGTTTGGCCGCGAACCAAGTCGACCTGCCGCTACGGATGTTTGTCGTCAATGCGTCGGGCGTCAAAGGCGAAGGCGAGGAGTTGGTCCTGATCAATCCGGAACTGCAGATGCCGCGTGGCAACGAATCCGAACAAGAAGGGTGTCTCAGTTTGCCGGGGATCTACGGCCAAGTGAAGCGTCCCAAGGCGATCCGTTTGAGTGCGTATGACATCAACGGCAACGCCATCGAACGCAATGTCGACGGGTTTCTCGCTCGCGTCTTGCAACATGAAAACGATCACCTCGACGGCGTGCTGTTTTTTGATCGGATGAACGACGAAGGACGCAGTGAGTTCGCCGGCCCGTTGGATGAGCTCGAGACCGATTTTCGATCCAAGCAGTCTGCTGGCGGGATCCCTTCGGATGCCGATTTGCTGGCTCGTTTGGACCAATGGAGAGAGCGATATGCCTAATTCGGAAAAGCTGCGAATCATTGCGATGGGGACAGGCCCGTTTGCCGTCCCGTCTTTCGAATCGTTGCGGGCCGCAGGTCACGAGATCGCCTTGGTGGTCACCCGTCCGCAACCGCCAGTGAAAAGTCGCAAAGGTGCCCCTCCATCGCCCGTCCGGCAATGGGCAAGCGAAAACGATTTGCCGCTGTTCGATCCCGACAGCATCAATGACGATTCGGCAGTCGAGCGGTTAAATGCCGTCGCGGCCGACCTGTTGGTTGTTTGCGATTATGGACAAATCTTAAAGCCCGCGGCGCTGGCAACGACTCCGCTCGGAGGCATCAACTTGCATGGATCGCTGTTGCCCGCCTATCGTGGTGCCGCGCCGGTCCAGCGGTCACTGCTCAGCGGCGATGCGGTTACCGGAGTTTCGGTGATTCACATGACACCGCGACTCGATGGAGGCCCGATCCTTGCCACTCGCCAGACGCCGATCGCGGACGACGAAACGGCGGGCGAGCTCGAAGATCGGCTCTCGAAGATCGGCGTCGAGGCCACACTTGAATCGATCGAATTGTTGACGCAGTGGGATCGAGCCAGCGAGATCGGCACGGTCCAAGACAAAACGAAGGTCACCCGCGCTGCTCGGCTATCCAAAGCGGAAGCGGAAATCAATTGGGACCAACCCGCTCGGATGATTGATTGCCATGTCCGCGGGATGCAGCCTTGGCCGATCGCGTATTGTTTCGTCCCCGTCGTCGGGAAAGACGAACCGATTCGTGTCGCCGTTAAACAAGTTCAGCGGCTCGATTCGGTGCCAGCTGGCGTTTCGCCGGGCACGGTCGAAGTGGATGACGAAGGCCGTTTCAAGGTCGCTTCGCAAGACGATTGGGTGCAAATCGTCCGTTTACAACCCGCTGGAAAACGCGAGATGGCGGCCGAAGAATTCCTCCGCGGCCATCAACCCCAGAATCTAGCGTAGCGAAACGAAAACCTAGCGAATCAAGAATGTCGCGAAATAAGAACGTAGCGAAACTCGCGAAGAGTTTCGTCGCAGTCCGCGTCTTAACTGTCCTGCTAATTTGCTGCCGTTTTGGTTTCGAGTGCTTCGCGGATGAACGCGGGGCGATTGGTGGTGATCCCAAACGCACCCAGCTTGGAAAAGAAGTTGGCGTCGGTGGGCGAATCGACGGTCCAGACGTGGAATTCATCACAACCACCCTGCTTCATCCCGTCAACGAATGCCGCGTCGATCACGTGCATGTTTCCTTGCATTCCCACGCCGCTGGCACCCGATTGTTTGACCGTCTTTGCGATCTGGTCTGCGGTGGGAGTCCACACGCCAGTGGTCTTGTTCTGTTTGAAACTCGTCAACCAATGTGATTTCACGTTGGGAAGCAAACGCTTGCAGTCAGCGATCACTTTGTCATTAAAGCAGATGATCAGAAGTTTGATTTTCGAGTGATCCAATTGATCGAGTTCCGCTTTCAGGAAGGGAACAATTTTCTCGTCGCTTTTAAGTTCGATCACAAAGGTGCGGTTCTCGGGCACCGTCCTAAGGACTTCGGCAAAGGTCGGGATGGGCTCGTTGGCCCACTTCGCAGCTTTCCACTTGCCCGCATCAAGTTTGCGGAGTTCGGCGAGCGTCGATCCTTCAACTGACATTTTGGCTCCTGCCGTTCGCTTGGTGTCTTTGTCGTGAATGCAAACGATTTTGGAATCGGCCGTCAGATAGAAATCTCCCTCGATCCCATCCGCGTTTTGATCCCAAGCGAGCCGGAACGCAGACAAGGTATTTTCAGGAGCGTCATGCGACGCGCCGCGGTGGGCGACAATCATCTGAGAGAACGCCAGTTGAGGCAGAGAAAAGGAAGCAACCAAAACGAGCAAGGGTAGCAAGCGTGAACGCATAGCAGTTGGACTCTGAGCGGAGGGAGAGAGGCGGGGATAGAACGTCTTTGGACATCGCTATCTTAGTGGATTGCCGTGAACGTTTTGTGAAGGTTCGGCAACCATTTGTGGGATAGGCTTCCAGCCTGTCATCGAGCACTTTCCAGGCTGTCATCGAGCATCAATGCAGACCCCCCCATTCCAATTGGATCGGAACCCTCATACCGCTGGGGGCTTGTTTACCGCTGTTCGCGATACGTCGTCCAGCTGAGATAGATCATCACACCGCCAACGATGACGAACGTAATGTCCATCAATAGGCTAGCCGATCGCATTGGAGCGACTTCGTGCATGCCTATTAGCCCCATCACGGCATCTGCTAGAAACAGAACTAGAATCAGGATCGATGCCACAAGGCTGATCAAACAGAGCGCCTTCGGCATCAATAACCTCGTGTGTGGAGCATGGAGCAGCGTGATGGGATGAACGGGGGCTTTTGGGGATGACTCAGAGTATAGTTGCTCTTCGCCATGTTCCCCAGACCTGTGCCTGCTAGCTAAATTAACGTTTCTGAAATCAAAAAACGTCTTTGCAGGTTAATCCGAGGATAGGGGCTATGGCGACAAAAAACACAGGAAGTAATGGAAGAAATTCAGTCATTGGGTCGGATTCTCAAGATTCAGTCCCCTCCGCGTGGCTCGATGCTATCCGAAACGACCCTTGGGCGTGGTGGCGAAGTCAGATGCCAGTCGCCAAAAAATATGCTTATTTTGACCACGCGGCGGTGGGACCACTGAGTCAAAACGCCAATGACACCATGTCAAATTTCCTGGATCAAGCCACTCGGCTTGGCGATACCATGTGGCCGACATGGGCTGCTCGGAACGAAAAATTGAGGCGAGATGCGGCGGAATTGCTCCATTGTTCCCCTCGCGAAATCTGTTTAGTCCCCAACACGTCTACCGGAATCAACATTGTTGCCGAGGGCTGGCCGTGGCAGGCCGGCGATAGTGTCGTGATTCCCGATGGCGAATTTCCCAGCAACCTATTTCCTTGGTTGAACCAGCAGTCACGCGGAGTCGATGTGCGGATTGTGCCTCGCCATGAGGGAGAGGTCCGAATCAGCGATCTGCTTGAAGCCGCCGATGAATCGACGCGGATGATTGCCGTCAGCTGGGTCGGCTACGCCAGCGGGTTCCGCTTGGATATCGCCGACTTGGTCGCTCAGGCTCACCAACGCGGTATTTTGGTATTCCTGGATGCGATTCAGGGATTGGGGATGTTCCCCTTGGATCTGGAAAAAGTGCCTGTCGATTTTCTCGCTGCTGACGGACACAAGTGGTTGCTGGGCCCCGAGGGGGCCGGAATCGCCATGATTCGCTCGGAACATTTGCCGAAAATTCGTGTCGGCAATGTCGGCTGGGGCAGCGTCAAGAACTCGTACAATTACAATGAGCCCAAGCTTGAATTGCGAGATGAGGCGGCTCGGTTCGAAGCCGGTTCCGCAAACATGGTTGGTCTGAGCGGTTTGTCGGCAAGTTTGGAAATGTTTTTGGCAGTGCGACACAGTCACGGTGACCAAGCGATCGGTGATCGTGTGGTCAGCTTGGCTACCCGGCTCGACGAATTGCTTCACGATCTTGGTGTTCAAACCTCGCTTGCCACCGACCCTGAAAATCGAAGCGGCATCGTCAATTTTTCTGTTGACGGAGTCGAGCCTGCAGCGATCCGTAGCCGCGGGTTAGAGCAGGACGTGGTGCTGAGTTGCCGTGGAAGCGGGGTTCGCGCAAGTATTCATGCCTACAATAACGAAGAGGATCTTCAGCGTTTGGTCGCAGTGGTGCGTTCCTTTTGCTGAAAATCAACGAATCTAAAACCACGGAATTCGGTACCGATGCCTCAACCCCATACCGCCGTTTACACGGGATCGTTTGACCCGGTCACGCTAGGCCACCTGCATGTGATCGAGCGGGCATCGCGGTTGTTCGACAAGTTGATCATCGGGATTGGGGTCAATTCCGATAAGAAGCCCCTCTTCGAACCGCAAGAGCGGGTCGCGTTGCTCGAAAACGTTACCGAGAACTTTCCCAACGTCTGTGTCGAAGTTTTTAGCGGGTTGGCGGTCGATTTTGTTCGCAGCGTCGATGCCAACATCATGGTTCGTGGGATCCGCCCGCTGACTGATACCGCAGGCGAATTCACGATGATGATGGCGAATCACCAGTTGGATCCAGGTATCGAAACTGTGTTTCTGATGGCAGATGAGCGGTTTGCTCACATCAGCAGTTCATTGCTGAAACAGATTGCCTCGCTCAGTGATGACGACGAGCAGTTGGCCAAATTTGTTCCGCGTGAGATTATTCCCGGTTTGCGAAGCAAGCTGCGGTCGTAAGGGCATTCACTTGGCTTGCCGTTTCGCTAAGGAACAAACGGACAATAAGTGTCCCGTTTCGAGTAAGGCCGGTTCCTGCCGGCCGTCCTTAGTAGCTCGATGGAGTCGGCCGGTAGGAAACGGCCCTACGCTCTAATACACGGCCGTTAATTCCCACTCGTCCCTGATTCTGTCACTGCGAGGTCACTCGCCTTCGTAGGAACCAAAGGCCCAGGTGATTGTTGCAGGCGAGTCAAGTTCGGTGCTTCCGATGCCTTGCTCGGCGTGCACTCCATCGATCTTATACTTCCAGCCTTCTGTGGAAGTGGTCGAGACTCCGTCGATTTCACTGACGAACGCCGTGACGCCCGATCCGGTGATCGTGACAGGGATCTCGTCGATGGTTCGCATCACTTCTTCGACCGTCGCTCCGCTTTGGATATCCGTTCGCTTGAATTCACGTGACGAATCATTTGCTTGAATCACCACCGTGACATCAATCGTTTCGCCATCGACCGAATTCGCAACTTGATCTGGATTATTTCCAGCGGCTACGTCGAGCGTGTCAGGAGCGGATTGTCGACAACCCGGCATCAACGCCAACAGACCGATCGCGAAGATCGCGATCAGTAGCAGTGAGGCATGGAAGCGTGGCGACGATGTCGATTGCAATTTGCTGATGTTATTCATACACGCGATGATAGCCGCGTGATGGATCAAGCAAAAGGGATTACATAATCCCGCCATGTGTCCGAATTGGCGTCATATGGCTAGGCGAATCAAGGAACCAGAATCGTTCCCATTCATCGACGAGCGAACGCAAGTCTTCGGAGGTGTACAGTAATTGTTGTACGCGGCGTTCTGGCCGAGCGGAGTAGATCGGCACAAAGCAGCCGACCGTGGTGGTCAACACTACAGCCAGCACGGTGAGTTGCAAGATTCGTCGCATCGAACGTTCCTCCATGAACGGTCTAAGTCAGATTTCGTGTGCGTTTTTTTGAGTTAACCTTCGCCCCATCTGCCGCTTGGGGCATCTGGTTTGCTGGCGGGATGTTGGTCGGTGTGATTTAGAGGAACTTCGTTGGGTGCAGGATCATCCGCTTTCGCGGTTTCCGGCTTCGGTAAAGCTTCCTCATCCAGATCTCGGACTTTCGTTTCCATGTACTTTCCTGGCTTGAACGTCACGACGTGCTTGCTAGGAACTTCGACCTGTTGGCCTGTACGAGGATTGCGGGCTTTGCGAGCAGCTCGGGGTTTGACTTCAAAAACACCGAAGTTTCGAAGCTCAATCCTTCGCTCTCGTACCAAGCAATCAACGATGGCGTCAAAGGTCTTTTGTACAATTTCCTTCGTCTGCTGTTGAGTCAGTCCTACCTCTTCCGAGATCGTTCGCACGATATCTTTCTTGGTCACACGTGACTCCCTGAGATCACGATCCCCATTGCGGAAATCGCTCTAAACCCTTTGCTAGTTTCAACTTAAACGCTTTTGGAGTCTAAGTCCTGATTGGCACCCCGTCAAGATACTCGGGCGTGATTCTCAGTAAAGGATTCAGTTCACAGTTTGTCCCACAAGCATCATCGGTCCCCTGAACCGCTATTCTTGAACCAAACGGCATAATCCGCATAAAAGGACCAGAAAGGTTCTTCGTCGTGGAATAAGTCGCGGAACTGGACATTCGCGAAGTCTGCTTCTTTGATAGCGGCACGGCGCGAGCCGTCCGGCAGCAGTGAGTAAAACGTTCGAAATTGGCCGGGCGGCTGGCACCGCTCCGCTATCAAAACACTCGGCGTGCAAAAGTAGGTGGCGTCGAGTCGGTGAATCGGATCGCTGTTTCGCTCGACGTGGGCCGCTATAATTTTGAGACGACATCGGTTTTCGAAACTTCCACCATCCCATTCTCAAGTGACGCGAAACATCCATGAAACGATTCACTCTTTTGAGCCTTGTGATTTGCCTGGCGTTCCCGCTTGCCACTTCGCCCGTCTCGTTTGCTCAGTCTGCGAATGAGGTGGCGGACAAAACCGATGCAAAAGACAGCGAACAGCAGAACGAAGCCGACGCAGCCGAGGAAGAGGAAGCCGTTGAGCCTTTGACGATTGGTTCGGTGGCACCCGAATTGGATATTGAGCATTGGATTCACGATGGCAACGGTGCTTTCGATCCGGTCACCAAGTTTGAAAAGAACAAAGTTTATGTGGTTGAGTTTTGGGCGACATGGTGTGGCCCCTGTATCGCCGCAATGCCTCATGTCGTCTCGCTGCAAAAGGAATACGCCGACCGCGGGCTGCAGATCATCAGCGTTAGCAGCGAACCGATGGCGACGATTGAAAAGTTTCTTCAGCGCGAGGTGCCAGGAGCCAAGGATAGCGACGATTCACCGCAAACCTTTGACGATTTGACCCGCAGCTATTGTTTGACCACCGATCCCGATCGCTCGACTTCGAAATCGTATATGGAAGCGGCCAGCCAGAACGGGATTCCCTGTGCGTTTCTAGTCGGAAAAAGCGGTCTAGTCGAATGGATTGGTCACCCAATGTCGATGGATGAGCCATTAGCCAAAGTAGTCAACGACGAGTGGGACCGCGAAGCGTTTGCCGAAGAATTCAAAGAAGATCAACGTGCCGACATCATCTTCCAAGAATTTGTCAAAGCAATGCGTAGCAACAAAACCGACGAGGCGCTAAAGGTCTTGGACGATTACATCGCCAATGGCAAGCTTGCATCACGCGTTTCACAAATGCAGATGGTGAAAATGCAAGTGCTCGCTGGCGATGAGTCGCGAGCGGATGAACTGAAAGTTTTTGTGACGCAATTGCTCGAGGATGAATCGTTAGACCACGAAGCTGTCAATCGACTGGCCTGGACCATCGCTCGCTATGCCAATGCGGGAAAAATTACAAATAACGAAACGGTCCGCACTGCGTTGGCAAAGACCCAGGCGATATTGCCCATGGCTGGAGAATCGAAACCGTTTGTAATGGATACAATCTCTCATTTGCAAATGGCTCTCGGTGATAAGAAGGCTGCAATTGTGACCCAGACCGAAGCGATCGAACTAGCCGATGAGAGCCACAAAGAACGTCTGCAGCGTTATCTTGATGAATTGACCGCAGAAGATGTTGTTGAAGATGAATCAGAGAAAGTCAACGAAAGCGACGAAAAGTAGCCGCGAATCGTTGGCGAAAATACTCGGGGCAGCGTGTGTTCGCCGCGTTGGGAACGTTCAACGCGATTGAACAAATTGGGCATGGCGATCGTATTAACCGTGCCTAGCGTATTGACTATCAGCGCATTCCCTGTCGTTATATGGCCCGCATTGATGGGATATTGATTATCCCTCAACGCGGGATTCTTTGAATAACCACTCCTCAAACTTATGACATCCCTTAAAGGAACTTCGATGAGACACTTTGCCAAATTTACTGTCGCAGTAGTGGCCGTTGGTTACTTTGCGTTTGTATCGGGATGCAACAAGCCCACAACGAACGAGCCGGCGACGGCGGTGGTCGAGCCACAATCGCATGACGACCATGATGAAGATGGGCACGATGAAGATGGGCATGGGCATGATCATGACGACGATGGGCATGGGCATGATCACGACCATGGGGACGCCAAGATGATCGACGCGAGCAAGGCAGGACTTGATGCCGATGCTTTGGTTCATCTTGACGAAGCCGAGATGCCAGAAAATTATGCGGATAGCGTGAAATTGCTGGTCGAGATGCGCGATGAGATTCGAGACGGTTTTGCCGCCGGAAATGTCGAGCAAGCTGACGGGCCGCTGCACGAAGTTGGACATCTGCTTGAGCACATTGAAACGCTTGTCAACAATTCGTCGCTCTCAAGCGACCAGAAGAAACAAGCAGCCGAAGCGATCGAGTCATTGTTTGATTTGTTCGGTGAGGTGGATGCACGTGTGCATGACGAGCAGAGCAAGGCCGGAAAAGAATACAGCGACGTTGCTGAATCGGTCGACGCTTCGGTCAAAGTCTTGGTGGACTTTGTGGATGCTGCAAAGAAATAGTTCAGTAACGATTCAAACTTGGGTTCGATCGATGACTTTCACTTCTAATGTCACCGCTTTTGTTTCGGCGATCCTCATGCTGGCGATGGTTGGCTGCGGGGAAAAAACGTCGTCCACGGGCGACGTGATCTCGTCTCCTTATCTGGTAAGTAGCGAACCAGAGGGGGCGATCACGCCGACGGAGTTTAAGAATTCGGTGACCACCCAAGACGACGTGGAGGATGCAGCGGCCAGTCCGGTCGCCGCCAGCGAAGTCGTGCTTGCTGGAAAAATCGACGCCGGTGATTTGGATCCGTTTGAAAAGGGCAAAGCGACCTTTGTTCTGTCCGAATTGCCAGACGCCGCCCATGCTGCGGGAGATCCAGATCATGCCAATAACTGTCCGTTTTGTAAGCGGAAATTGAAGAATGCCCCCAAGGTGGTCGTGCGTTTTGTGGATCAGTCGGGTGAATTGATCGCCCAGGACGCGCAAGCGATGCTGGGGGTTAAGAAGGGGGATTCGGTCGTGGTCAAAGGGGTCGCCGAATACCAAGAGCCGATCAATATGATCCAGATCAACGCCGAATCGATCTATCGTCGCTGATTCTGGCGCAATAGCGATTCAGTGCTGAGGGCCGGTGACCGTTTTGCTAAACTGGTTATCCTAGGACAATCGTCCTCAACTACGCCCTGAACATTGAATCCAAACGTGAGCTCTTCCTTGCCAGAAAAACTCGACTCAAAGATCAAGCCCGCTGACTTGGAAGTCAAAGATGCCCAGTTAATTTTTAACTCGGTATGGAAGCGGCTCGAAGCCGAATATGGCCGCGAGAACCTGCATTTCCCTCGCGAGCTGATCCTGCTCGGCGGAGCCCCCGGAGCGGGCAAAGGAACCAACTCGGACTTTATTCGTGAAGTTCGCGACATCTCGTCCAAACCAATCGTCGTCAGTCAGTTGCTCAGCAGTCCTGAGGCGGAAGCCATCAAGTCACGCGGCGGCATGGTGGGCGATCGTGAGGTCGTTGGCATCTTGTTTCGCGAGCTGTTGAAACCCGAGCATCGAACCGGGGCGATCTTGGACGGTTATCCGCGGACCAAGGTTCAAGTCGAATGTTTGAAGATGCTGTATGACGAAATGAAGGCAATGCGGCGAGAGTTCGCCGATACGCCCCATTTGGTTCACTTCAAACAGCCGCAGTTTCATATCATGGTGCTGTTTGTCGAAGAATCCGAGAGCATCGAGCGACAACTGCATCGCGGTCGCCAGGTCATCTCGCACAACGAAGAGGTCAAACGCACCGGGATTGGTACGCTGTGGGAAGAGCGGCCTACCGATTTCAGTGTCGATCTCGCTCGCAATCGCTACCGGGTGTTCAAAGAGCAAACCTATGACGCGTTGGTTTCACTGAAGCAGATTTTCCACTTTCACTTCATCAATGCTCAGGCGCCGCTGAGTGTGGTGCAAGATAACATCTTGCGTGAGTTGGAATACCAAAGTTCGCTCGAACTCGATCCGCGAACCTTTCACGCGTTGAACCACATCCCGGTGGCCAGCGATATCATCAGCCATGCGCGGCGTGATTTGGTCATTCGTCTCGATGCCTACGAGATGCAGCAAACCGAATTGTTTCATCAGGTGATCGAGCTAATTGAATCTAAGATGATGCCCATTGTGATTCGGCATGCGATTTCGGGTTACTGTAGCATCAACACCGAAAACGCCATTTTGGAGAGCCCTATCGCACTAAAAATGCTGATTGACGTCTTCTCGGAGCGAGGTTTTCACGCCAGCGTGGATTTGCAGCGGGATGAAGTTCCAGTGCGAATTGACTTGACGACCGGCGAGGTGCACTGTCGCCAGAAAAAGGTCTTCCGCATCGCGATCCGTTTTAAAGGTTCCGAAATTCGTCGAGGCTAATCTTCCACGTTTCATTTGTCTTGCTTGTCCAGAGGAAAACGCAGCATGGATTTTGTCAAAAAGCACATCGTTGAATCTGGGAAATCGGTCAAACTCAAGTCGATTGACACCGAGCCGGACGGCCCGTTTCAGGACAAGCATGAAGCGTATGAATTCACCGCCGAGATGATCGAGAAGATGAGCGAGTTGCAGTATCGCTTGCATGTCGAAGGCAAGCAGTCACTGTTGATCGTGTTGCAGGCGCCTGACGCGGCAGGCAAAGATGGGCTGATCCGCAAAGTCCTCGGGCACCTCAATACGCAAGGCGTTCGTACGTTCCCATTTAAGGTGCCGACGGAGATCGAGCGAGCCCATGACTTTCTATGGCGGATTCATCAATGTACGCCCGGAGCCGGCCAGGTTTCGATCTTCAATCGATCTCACTACGAAGATGTATTGGTGGTTCGTGTCGAAGACTTGGTGCCCAAGAGTGTTTGGAGCAAACGCTATAAGATGATCAACCAATTCGAAGCGTTGCTCGCCGAGCGAGGAACCCGCATCTTAAAGTTCTATTTGCACATCAGTCCGCGCGAGCAACTCGAGCGATTCAAAGAGCGACTGGATCTTCCTGAAAAACACTGGAAGCTAAATGTCAGCGACTACGAGGCGCGAGAGAAATGGGGGCAGTATCGCGAAGCCTATGAAGCGGTTTTCCAAAAATGCAGTTCTAAAAAAGCACCGTGGTTTGTGATCCCTGCGGACAAAAAGTGGTACCGCAACGCTGCCGTTTCCGCCATCGTCTATCAGACGCTCAAAGAGATGGACCCGCAATTGCCCAAGGTAGACGTTGATTTTGACGAGATTCGTCGTCTGTATGAACGTGAGGAAGCTAAATTAGACGGCGACTCGTAAAGTTGCCCTGTGCGGCGAACGTTGACATTCGCGGAAGTGCAATGCACTTTTCCATCAGGTGGCCAGCGGGGAATTACAAAGCCAACTTGATGAGGGCAACTAAGCAGGCAGGCAGGAATCATTGGATGACATCCCGTTAGCCGTTTGGGCGCTAGCCCCGGTTGAATACCGGAACCGTGGCTAGGGCCAAAACGGCCAATTTACTGAAAGGCTCCTGCCTAACTGTTTAAGGGGCTTGGTGGCCGAAGAAACGCCCTGCAAGAGGACTCGGCCAGCCACAGCGACGGACGAGCGCGTCCGTCGGTTGAAGTGAGATGGTGTGGAGCAACGCGTGGGTGCCGTATTTCACCTATCTCCAGCAAAATTAGCGAGAATTATTTCTTGCGGTGGCGAATCTTTGCTCGCATGCGGCGTTTTTTACGTCCAACTTTTCGTCGTCCTTTGCCCGTTCTTTTCGTACCCACCTAGTTCGTTCTCCAATGAGATTGGGATGGAATGGAAAGCCAATTCCAACACAGATTTAATTAATATTTAAGTTTAAACGCGTCGCCGCAAAGCACAGCGTACCAAAAGCATCAGAAATGACCAAGCCCCAGCCGCTCGTGGCGAGCCGAGGAAGGGGAATTCCGGGGCGAAAATGACGACCGGTCGGGCGGTATGTTGATATCGCCGCAATCACAGCCCCGATTCTCGCTGCGAATCACAGCATTTGTTGCCGAATTGCTCTCTACGTGAAGCTAGGATCGTTATCGCGACCGTAGACGGCAAGCACCGATTCAAACGTCTCGGCCTTGATTTTGAACTCAGGCTGCGAGTCGGTGTAGTGATTGCAGTGGTCGACCAAAACGCGATAGAGGAATCGGAACAGGTGCCGTGGTACCCGCAACGACTGGAACGCGGAAAGCATTCGTTGGTAGCTGACGTCGTCCTCGAACAGGTCTTTTGGCTCGGGATTTTGGTTGTCTCCTGCACAAGCCATCATCCGGGCACGAGCGAGATCGTACAACGCTTCGCCAGTCCACTGGAATGCGGGGATCACATTCTGCTTGTCCAGTCTTGCTCGCTCGTGAAATTCGCGAGTCTCGCGTTCGATTTCTCGATGCAATTCTTGAGGCAGCATCATTTTGAATCCCATGCCAGGATGCTTTAGCAGTTTGTTGTCGAGCAATGGCCAGACAAAACGCTGCATCAGCTCGGGCTTTCCACCCGTCATGTGGGGTTCGTCAACACGATCCATCAGGACAATGATCCCGGTGTACCCCAGCTTTCTTAGGATCCCTTGGAACTTATGTAGCAATTCGTAGCGATCATCGGTGCGATCGTAGCGGGGCAATGGCTGGCTGGCCAATTCCGACTTAGGAATGCTTTGCAGCACCTTGCGCATCGAGGCGGTTTCGCGTTTGCCAACCCGCATATGTTTGTGCATTCCGAGTGCTGCGAATTGGCATTTGATGACACGGATCCAGTGCGGAATCCATCCGATGACTAGCAGCAGCGGCAATAGCCACAACGCGGTCAAATCACGGCCACCCTCTTCGAGCACAGTCGGTGGAAACAACCAAGCGACAAAAATGACGGCAAGGATCGACCAAACAATCGCGGCAAAAAGTGTCGTTTTTGACGACAAATTACCAAAGCGAAGATGTTTTCGCAGCGAATTCCAACGCGACATGAACGTTGAGTCGGTTGATTGGTCGTAACACGCCGCCAATAGCAACAAATCACGGGCCGAAGTTCGATCCAACGAACGGATCGAAGCATCATCAATCGCGTCCGCCTTGCCGGTTGAGTTGACGCCAAGCATGCGGTCCACCAAATCGGTCACCCCAATGCAAAGGATCGAGTCAACGTGGTCCCACAAACGCCAAGCATCGAGCACCTTTTCGGGTTTCTTGTTGACGCGTCGACTTAGCCGTTCGCTGAAGTGATCCAAGAACGGGTTAAAGTCGTCGTAGTGAATGACGTAGACCCGTCGCTCGGGATTCTCGTTGTTGTAACGTCCCAGATGGCGGTCAATTTGCAACCGCATCGCGGTCTTTCCCGATCCTTTGGGACCAAAGATGATCGAGGTCGATGGATCGCTCGGGTCACCGTAAACTTTGTCCCAGATCGGATGGTAGGCATTGCTGATGCAATGTTCTTTAAAGACAGGGTCGGTTTGAGCATCTTCCTCCGCAAACGGGTTACGGAGGATGCCATGATGTTCAAGGAAACTTTGGATGTTCATCGCGGGATGCTTACAAAAAGGCCTGTGTTCAATACCGCTTGGAACGTGCGGTTTATTTCTGTTGGTCGCTACGCTCGCCAGAGTGTGGATTTCCGCCGTCTGGCGACGGCAGCTACGTCGAAATCCTTACTTATCAATGCTCTTGATCATCTCAACAAACGCGTCGCGATTTTCATTCACAACTTCAGCGGGTCCGACCATTTTGACAAAGTACTTGCGACCTTCGGGATGGACAATGATCGCGCCGGCCATCGCATAGTTTTCTCGCTCGACCGTTTTGCCACCAAAGAAAGGCCCGCCGCCCATCCGTTCTTGGAACTTTCCGCTGACGTCGACGATGTGGACGTTCCACTTGCCAACTTTCATCTCTTTGGATTTCTGTGCCTCAGCATCCCCACCACTGAATTGGCCCTTCCAACGGCTGATATTGGCTTGAACATCGCCGCCGGCAGCCATGAACGTGACCCGGGCGGTCGCTGCGTCGTCCTTGGCCGACTTTGCCACAAATTCGTGCTCGACAATGCCTGATTGAGGCTTGGTTGCCTTGAATTGAGCGGGAACCTTCAAGTCGGCCTCGCCAAACACGCTGACAGTCTTCGCTTCTTCTTTGGCTGCTGTGTCCGCTTCATCCGCGGCAAATGAACTTGTCGCAACCACGCTGAAAAGCATGGCAAGGCAAAGGGCGTCCAGTCGTGGCGCAATCGTCATCGTTTTGGCTCCTAAGGAGGTTTTTGGTGAGTCAAGGTTTTAGCGTGTCGTCGAAATTGATGACCGTCGCCAAAGCGTTTTGGAAGGATTCGCCTCAGCGTCAGTTAACCGATACTGTAGTACATCAATCCATCAGCGGGTATCGGTCCCGCAGTATCCATGCATCCCAGTGGCAAAGCAACATAATATCACCCAACGCCGTGGCAAATCTCATTCCAGAACGCACGGATATACAATGCCCGTCTCTGTTTGGCCAGTCTCTGTTTGAGACGGAACGTGACGCTGCAATCGTGAGAACGAGTCACTAACGTCCCGCGACCGCAAGTAATGCAGCAACTAACCCAATGGCGACAAGAGAGAGCACTGTGATTGTCACGGCCCGCTGCAAAAATCGCTTTCGTTTGATCGCACCAATCTGGCGGTTTCCGTGTACTTCAGTCGTGGTCGTCGCAGCGCCACCCGAGTAGTTGTCGATCGGGGCTGAGTTCTGCGGACGCGCGGCGCCCGAGTCTCCAAAAACAAGGTTCAGCTCAGGTCCACCGCGTGCGGATTCGCTGCGACCGGACAATTCGGGCAGCACCTCGATCGCTTCGCGCCACTCAGCCCAACCATCTCGCCATACAAGTGCGGTGGCTGCAACGCGTCCCTCGGTTATCCACTCTCGAAACACCTCTTCATTGGCGGGGCCATATTGCCCACCGCTAGGCGGCCGGACGTACCACGTCGACTCGCCGTCAAAAAGCGCGCTGGACGACTTCGATCGTTCCGTAGCCGGCGAAGGGGGAGCAACCGAGACATCCGCATCGATATCATCGCCCGAGGAATCCGCATGACCCGAGGAATCCGCGTGTGCAGTATTCGAGTCATTCTGCTGGGGTTTGGCTTGAGGCTGCGGAGCTCCAGCCCGAGATTCGGCGGCGGTCGGTGCAGCTTGCGATTGCACAGGTGACGATTTGGGCGAGTCTTGCAAGGGAATGCGAAACCGTGCCGAACAGGCAGGGCATACACCACGCTTGCCTGCGAGTTGACTTTTGATATTCAGCTGCTTGTCACAAACATGGCAGGCGAACCGGATGCCCATGTCAATTACGGCCTTGCAAGACTAGATGGAAACGAATCACACACAGCAAATTGCCGTTGGGGCTCTATCATAATCAATCCAGCAAGCCGCGTGGCTTTTAGCGACCAACCCCCCTATAGAAAAACTCAGCTGCTTTTGCATCCGGAGGGTCCCAGAGGGTCTACGTCCAATTATGCCCGCCACGAACATGTGCGCCACGAACAGGTCGGATCCATTAAGGATGAATCATCCACCAAACGCGATGCAAGATAAGCGGTTCGGCGGTTTTTTCGGTGACCATCTTGTCCACCACTTCAGTGACTGATTTTGGAACCTGTTGCATAGGGACGAGATAAGCAAGGTGGTTTACCTTTTGGTCCAAATCGTCGATCAAGGTCAACCATTGAACTGGAGGACCAGCTGCATTGGCAGGAAACTGCTCAATGGTAACGTTCGCCTTTGCAGGGGCTTTCGTATCGGAGTTTTTGGGTTTCGCATTCGAATTCGATGCATCGAGCGTTTGCGCTAAGAGCATTGTCTCTTTGCGAATCGCATCCAGGCTGATGCCAACCGATTGATTTGCAAAGCGAACTCGCTTGCCTACGGGCAACGATGCGTGCTGTGGTGCGGTCGCCGCGAACGCACCCACCAACATGTTTCCATGATCGATTTCGGCTTGGCTTGCCATCGCAATCTGGTCGGCTCGAAGGGGCAGCGGAACCGAACGACGCGTGGATGGCGTCGAGACGACTAACGCTAAAGTTCGTGCGATATTGAAACGCGAATCAATCAAATCGTCCACCAAGCGTCGCTCGAGCGAACCGAGCGATTCGGTATGCGGAGGCGTTGATAAATCGACAACCGAACCTCGTAGTGGACGTCCGTGAATCATTCGCCACATCGAGTTCACGACCCCACGGGCAAGTTCGCGAGACCCAACAACGCGTTGTGACCACTGTTTTAGATCCATCGCTGCGGTGTTGCCGCTGCCCGCAATCCAGCCCGCTGGAACCCCTGCTTCGACAACTTTTTGCAGTCCGTCGAGTGTCTCGAAGAAAACGAGATCATCCTTAGTGCGATCCGCTGTAATCGAAACCACTTTCTTGTTCTTGCGTGTCACGCTCCGTTCCAAAAGTCCCGTGAACGCCCAGTATTCACTTTGGGTGCCACGGCTATCAATGATCGAGTCGTGACATTTGATGCATCGCACGTCCACATTCATGGTCAATGTTGCAAGACGACGAGCCAATGGATGAACGCCGTCGTCAGCATTTGCTGAATACCAACGCAGCGAATTTTCGCTATCGCCACTGATCCAAGCCGCCAGCGTCTCGTCAAACGGTTGGTTTGACTCAAAGCAACTCGCCAGCTCTTTCACCAGCAATGATTGATTTTCAGGATCGAGTTTTTTGAATCCACCCTCGGTGACAACGGTCATAAACTGAGACGCCGCGCCTCTCGCAATCTCGGGATCGGAAAGGAATCGTTCAAACGATTCGGCTGATTCAATCGCGCTTTCGGGAACCGTGATCTCTAAAACACTCGACAACCGCTGAGTGATCTCTGCCACTTCCGCTTCCTGCGCCGCTTGAATGCCAATCGAGGACCAATAGTCGTGCAAATTGGTGTCGATTTGCTTGGCGACAAGCGTTACGGCCTTCAGCTTCTCTGGTGCCATCGTCGGCACCTTGATCCGAGGCGGTGCGTCGATTTTTGGCTCGTTCACATCCGAAAGCGATTTTACATCCGGAAGTGAAGGTTCCGACGATGACTCCATCGCTAACGGGATGCCTTTCAGCGGTTTTCGCTCGGCTGACTTTGACGCGTCATTCGGATCCGGCACCGTTGTCGGATTGCCCGATGCGTTGTTTGGCGAGTTGTCTCGGTTGGGCGTCACGGGGGTGACTTGAGCAATTTCTAGTGGTCGAGGCGTCTGAGTTGGCTCGATCGTCGTTATATGGGTGTTCTGCGGATCGCTAGCAGCAAGTTCAAAAGCTTTCCGTTTGCCATTTGGGTTGGTCGAATCGCGTCCAACCCAAACGAATACTAAAACCGCAGCAGCAATCGCAGCGATCGCGATCGCAAATTTCCAAACGCCATGGGTTGAAGGCTTGTCCATCACGACACTGCGACGACTTGCCGCAACCTCGACACCAGAATCGCGTGATGCCGTGGCGGCATCCGCTCGCGAATCGTTGACAACCGAGATTTCGCTCCATTGCGCCAAGATCTGCTTGGACAAATCGGGAGCGGGTTGGCCGTGTAACTCGGCCAAAAACGCGTCAATCGCCAGTTCGTCGTTAGGGGAAATTTTTCGATTCATCTTATATTTTCGTGGCTTGCAGCTTTTCCTCGACACAATCTCGGAGTTGTTGCTTTGCTCGCTGCATCAAATTCCGTGCACCATGATCGGAAATTCCTAGCGCCGCTCCGATCTCCACACGGCTGATGTCATCTCTAAAACGCATTTGCAGTGCCAATTGTGCTCGCTCAGTTAGCAATTCCATGCAATTTCTTAGTGCATCGACGGCAATATCGCCAGTCAAATCCTTGCCCGCCCAGCGATTCCAGATCTCATCCAGTACCGCCGGCTCGGCAACGGTCTGAACACGACCATGTTTGCGGTGCCGCGAGACCAGCAGATTGTAGGCTGTACGGCGCAGATAGCCTGACGTCGCGGCGTCATTGTGTTGCGTAAAATTTCCTTGTCGCAACACACGCAAAAACGTTTCCTGAGTCAGATCGTCCGCAGTGGCACTATCGCACCCGAGCATCCGCAGATACCGCCAAACCCCACGTTGGTGACGTTCGATCAGTTCGGCGGGAGTCAGGTCAACGTGGGGATCACAGACGCTCGAGCCAGTGATGGAGCTACGAAGACCTCCCTCCGCATGATCAGGATGACTTTCATCCACTGCAGAGAGGCTGGGTTTACGTTGCGATCCATCCGACTTTGGCACTGCATTAATTACACGAGTTCGCGAATGATCTTACCGCCACCAGCGATCTTCATCGGTCGACCGTTCTTACTAGTAAAGGTTTTTTCGGTCGAAATTCCTAGTCCTTTGACCACCGTCGTCATCAGGTCTTCGGAACTGTACGGTTCTGTTTCCACAGCCGACCCGTCGCTGCTGGTCGCGCCAACCGCCAAGCCGCCCTTGATGTCGGCCCCACCAACCACGCAAGACCATGCCCGCGCGAAGTGGTCGCGACCCGCTCCGGCGTTGATGTTGGGAGTACGTCCAAATTCACCCATCCACATTACCACAGTATCCTGCAGCAATCCACGCTGCTCCAGATCTTCGACTAGTGCGCTCATCGCTTTATCGAGAATCGGCAGCTTGTTGTCTTTCAGCGTGGCGTGAATATCACCGTGGTTATCCCAGCCGCCCAAGTCAACCTCGATAAACGGCACGCCGGCTTCGACCAATCGACGAGCCAGCAAACAGCCTTGTCCAAATCCGTTGGTGCCGTATCGTTCCTTCACTTCGTCGGGTTCTTCGGCGACCTTGAACGCCTTCATTTGGTCGCTGGTCATCAAGTCAAACGTCTTTTTAAGGACTTTTGCGTGCTCGCTAGCCGGCAGATCACGCGTTCGCTTGGCAAAATCTTGCTCGATCATGTTCAGAGCCGCCATCCGCTGCATCAAGCGAGAGTTTTCCATGCTCATCTCAAGATTGCGAATGCGGCCGTTGCTGGTCACCGAAAAGGGAGACCATGCCATGCCGAGGAAGCCTGGGCCGGTGCTTGCACCACCGATGGATACAAACGGAGGAATCTCCAATTCAGGACGCTGGTCAATCAGTTCGTGCGACAGCACCGAACCGTAGCTCGGGTGTTCGATGTTGGGGTTGGGAACATAGCCGGTATGCATGTAGTAGCGACCGCGATTGTGATCCGCTTCGCGAGTGGACATGCTGCGAACGATTGACATGTGCTTCATCTGCTGAGCCATCAATGGCATATGCTCACAGATTTGCATGTCGCCGGTCGTTGAGATTGGGCGAAATGGGCCACCGTTACTTGAGCCTGGTTTAAGATCCCAAATGTCAATCGTCGAAGGACCGCCACCCATCCATAGCATGATCGCCGAACGTCGTTTCTTTTTCAGTTCGTCGCTGTTCGCATAAATCGAACTGCCCATCGTGAACGATGCCGCAGCAGCGGCGGACGAGCCCGCAAGGTGGCTCATGAAGTGACGCCGAGTCATCCCCGTAGGGGTGTGCCATTGATTAATCATCTCAAACGTGCCTTTTCAATTGCCTTAAAACGAAGCTGAAAGCTTTCAGGTTGGGGATACCGCAGTGGATGGTCGCATTTCGATGTCGCAGGACGTCGCCAGATGGCGGGAATCCACACTCTCGCGAGCGTAATGACGACAGTAACAAACTGCTGGATTCTTAGTGCTGCATGATGAATTCGTTGGTGTTCAAAATCACCCACCACATGTCTTGTAACATCTCTTTTTCGTTTCCTTTGCGGGCGACCATCAATTTTCCAGCGATCATCATTTCATCTTTGCTGGGGCGACGCGCAACGCCCGCCATAAACAAGTCGGTCAACCGATCGCGGGGAGAACGCCCGCTTTGGGAAAGCCGGTCCAGAAAACTGCCCGGTTTAGTACTCGTTGCATTTTTGACTAAATCACCGTTGAACAACATCAACGCTTGAGGAATCGAGCCATTGAACGTGGTCGCTTCGTCCCCTTCATCGGTTCCGAACGCGACAACGAATTGCTCCATCCATTGGCGACGTTGACGCTCTTGTTCTTCGTAGCTGCCACCACCCCCTGCGTTGGTCGAGCTGACCAGCGATTGGTAAAGTTGTTCAGCACTCATTTGGCGAAGATAGAAACGCGAAAATTTTGGCATCTCGCCAATCGTAGGATCGTCGATTTCATTCGTCGGACCCAGCAACGCTTTCAAGTTGTAAGGGCGACTAAGCGTAATCCATGTGATCAGTTGCTTTGTGTCGTAGCTGCTTTTGCGGAACTCTTTTCCAAGGTCCTCGAGCAGTGCTGGATGCGACGCTGGGTTGTGCGGTCCTAAATCATCAACCGGCTTGGTGAAACCAAATCCCATGAAGTGGGACCAAATTCGATTGACCGCCATCTTGTCCAGGAATTCGCTCTCGAGCATCAAGCGACCGAGTTCCTTGCGGCGATTGACCTCGCTCACATATCCGCTCTTCTCAATCTCTGTACCATCGGTGAACACCGGATAGGCAACTTTGGTCAAGCCATTGCGTAGCTCGTAAAACACCAAGGCGTCATTGGGGTCACCCCCTTCGCCGCCAAAGTCTTCGCTGACCAATTCAGCATGGTCGATGTCTCTTGTGCCGCTAACAAACCGTCGCAGTGAGCGGGATTGGCGGAAAAACGAATTGAACTCCCAGAATTTTTGCTGCTTCCACTGGTTAAACGGATGGTTGTGACACTGGGTGCATTGAACTTGTTGGCCCAGAAAAATACGTGACGTACTGCTGGTCGCCAAAACACCGTTATCGTCGTTGACCTTGTCGACCAGGAAGTTGACCGCACCGTTGAATTTATCCGTGCCTGGTTTGGTTGACCCTTCGGCAGTGACAAGTTCATAGACCATCGTGTTGTAGGGTTTGTTCATCGCGAACGCGTCGCGAAGATACTTTTGCATGCCATCGCGACTGGTCATCGAGCGTCGATCGGTTCCACCGGAGCGACCGATCAAGACGTTTGTCCAAATCGTTCCCCAGTGGTTTGCGTACTCTTCGGTGTACTTGTCGTCGTACAGTAATTGGTCAACTAGCTTCGCTCGTTTGTCGCTTCCTTTGCTATCCAAAAACGACTGCAGTTCTTCGAGAGTTGGGATCCGGCCAATCACATCCAAGTAAACGCGGCGACACCAAGTGGCATCATCGACCTCGGGCGCGGGGCGGATTTCGTAATCACGCCAGCCCTGCTCGATCGTATCGTTGATCAAGGCGACTTGGCTTGGCACTGTGTTCGCTGCGGATGCGGCGCTAGCCGTCACAAACACCATGCCCATCGTTATGGTGATCACGACCATGCCGATCGACATCGTTTTTCTGAAGAGTTGCTTCATTTCTGGCTTCATTGCAGCATTTCCGGCAAACGTAGGGAGTTGCAGTCGCCACCGCTGGTCATCCAACTACAGCTCATCTCGCCTGCCTCGAATTGGGGGGCGCTCGTCATTTTGCGCCTCGCCGATTCCAATTCTCCCAGTAGGGGGTTCAATCGGAGGGAGACAGAAATTGGCGGAGATGATTCTTAGCTCGCGGTCGCTTCGGACAAGCGATCGCGACGATGTATTGCATTTCCAGGGTGGCAATGTTGTAACGTCGAGTCGTGCAAGATGTACTCGCACGCTCGGGCTCAACCCCTATTCTATTAGCGAAAATAGCGTCTCACAAAGATTGAAACGGCTTGAGACCGGCTGGAGACGAAAAAAGAGGCGATTTCTAACGAAATTGCAGGCTGAGGCGTCGTCGCGTTTGGCGAGTCGGCACGATGACGTTCACAATTGAGTGTGATTTAGCCAATCCCGAGTGTCGCTGCCGTGAAACTCAGGCATGTTTAATTGCGGCATTTCACCGCGAAAACCAGCTACAGCCCACTCCGAAATCATGGGCCGAGCGGTCGGAATTGCTTTCGCTGTATCGCTCCGCCGTGTTTTCGGCGAAGCGTTACGCGAAATTTCCCATCAAGAGAATTCAGATTCGACTAGATTCCAAGTCGCCCCATCCGTTTCCGATTGCCACAGATTGGGGAGCGGTTCCCCGCTGAGCAGATTTTGGATGATCGACGCCATCGGATCTGGAGCCACGATCGCCACGATTTCATCGCGGCTCTTCTTGGCGGCTCTGCGAACGGCCTTGACCACGCGTGCCCGGGCTTCGCGGATCGTTTCTCCGCCCGGAGGACAGAGGTCGTCTGGCGATTCAAGTCCGGTGCGGTAGACGCGAGGCTGGTTGCGTCGCACCTCTTCGATCAATTTGCCGTGCCACAATCCGTGGTCAATGTTTCGAAATACATCGATTACTTTGACTCGAATGTCACGTCCCTTGGCCAAACGAGCTGCTGTTTCGCGAGCCGATTCGCAAGGAGACGTGTAGATCGTTTTGAAATGCACGTCCGCTAATTCCGCAGCGAGCAAGTTGGCTTGCACCATCCCGCGGTCACTCATCGGCATGTCCAGCGAACCCTTGATCCGCTGCTCGTCATCAAATTTCGTGGCACCTGGGCGAATGACAAGCACTCGCGACATGACCGGTATTCGAAGCGTAATCATGTTCCCGCTCCTTTTTGTTTGTCGGCGGCTGCGATCGACGCATCTAATTCGGCAATCGCCGTTCCATAATCGTCAGCGCGAAAAATCCCTGAGCCCACCACAAACAAGTCACAGCCCGCTGCTCGAGCTTGACCAATCGTGTCGGTGTTGATGCCGCCATCGATTTCCAGCAACAAGTCAGGGTGACTCTCTCGCAACAGTTTCAGTTTGTCGAGTGCAGCGGGATTGAACGACTGGCCGCCAAAACCTGCGTTCACACTCATCACCAAAACCATATCGACGTCGTCAAGACACGGCTCGAGGTCGCGAATCGAAGTGTCCGGGTTTAAGGCCACGCCGACGCCGACTCCTAATTTCTTGATCTCACGGGCGGTGTAGGCAGCGTCTTGGACCGCTTCGACATGAAACGTCAGCATATCGGCACCAGCCTCAACCATCGGCTTGGCGTACTTTAGCGGGTCGCTGATCATCAAGTGGACATCAAGCGGCATTTCCGTGTGACGACGCAAACCCTCGACAATTGGCATGCCGTAGGTCAGGTTCGGGACAAATTGCCCGTCCATCACATCCAAGTGCAATACTTTCGTCCCCGCGTCCGCCAATTTTGCTACCTCGGTGCGTAAATCACCAAAATCGCAAATCAGCAGGCTCGGCAATACAGCCGGCGCCGCGTCTCGGATCATATCGAGCTTCGCTCGGGTCATACAGGTTTCTCACAAGCGTGTCAGGATTCGACATCGCCCAACATTGGCGATCCATTTCGTGCCAATGAATTCGCGGTCGTCGCGACATCGGCATCGGGGATGACCGCTCGTCCAAAAGATCGGAGGAGCAGCCAAGTCGAATTGATCGCAACAGGTTGATCGCGAGCACCGCGACTTGTCAATTCACTCAATCTTCACGAATCCACCCAAACGGCGGGGGCGTGGCAAAGTCCGGGCCCTGATTCGCGTAAAATATCGAGGAGTGAAAGCTGTAGTGGTTTTCAATCTTCCCTTAAAACTTTCGGGAAATCATTTTTTGATCCGATTCAGACCATCGATACATGCTTTTCCAGAGCCTCAGGGGGCACAGGTCCGATGGAATGCTAGCAGCAACTTCCTCCATGCCGCCGTGGTTCAGCAAGGATTGCTAGTGCGAAAACGTCGTGAATTGCCGTGCTAATCGTCTTTTTGGCCGGCTGTGGATTGACTCGGTTGGCCGAGGGAACCGGCGAGTGCCGCCGATGATTGGCAGCGGGAAAACACGTTTCATCGTAAAAACAGGCTCATTTTCACGCCGGAACTCGCAGCCTCGGATTTCGATCGAGCCACGCGGGAATTCGGTGGCAATTCAGATGGCGATCCCAAAAGACGATTGGCTAGATCATTTTTGCAATTGATGTAGCTGCGTTCGCTAGACGGTAAGCCACTTTCTGGCGAACGCAACCGCGGCTTGAATACCACTGCAGAGTGCATTTCGCACTAAGCCGAGCTCACTGCTGTGATGACATTTTCGGGGTTCAGCAAGTAATCGTTGGTGTCTTGTTCGTTAGCCCAGACTTCCATTTCAGTGCTCTGGGCGTCGCCGCGAAGAGTCGCAAAAGCGACGTCGGCGGCATCGCGGCCGGTGCCGATGCGAACCAAGCCACCAACGGGGGCAAGTCTTGTTGCGTCGAACAAAAACCACTCTCCGCTGAGGTAAGCTTCAAAGAATCCGTGGAAGTCTGGCGGTTGCAAATTGACGGCGTACCCGGAAACGTAGCGAGCCGGGATGCCCATCGCACGACAGAGACTGATGGCCACGTGGGCATAGTCGCGGCAAACACCGGTTCTCTGTAACAAGACATCGCACGCAGTGGTCGTCGGGCCGGTGCTGCCAGGCGTGTAGGTCAAATGATCATAGGTCCAGTTGCAGATGGCGGTCACTCGAGAGTAACCGGGAACCAAATCACCGAACTCTTCCCCAGCAAAACGAAACAACTTGTCGGACTCGCAGTAGCGACTCGGATTCAGGTAACTCAGCACGTCTGCGGGAAGATTCTCGTAGTCGACCTCGCACAAGTTAGTCGAGTCGACTTCATTCGCACGGAGTTCCACCGTGGCCTGATACTGAATCGTAAGTTCACCGGGGTCAGCCGTCATACGCAGCAAGCGATTGCCGAGCGGTCCGACGGCACACTCTTCCATTTTGTGAAAGGGGAAGACTTCGATCGACTCTTTCGTTATCAACTGATGCTCGTTCTGAGCAACGGAGACATTCAGCAGAAAAGTAGTCGGCGAATTGACGGTGTACTTGATATGGCTGCCAACGAGAATCTGGTTCATTTTCAATTCACTACTTGAGGAGTGGGGGAAAGGTTTTTGCTACGCAATGAGTGTACGTACGCTAGTTTGTCTAAAACGGCGGGTGGTATGCGTTCGGGCAACAACGGCATCAGTCCCAGGTCAAAGTTGTATTCGTTCACTTCGACGACGATTTCCAGGACCGACAAAACGAGTTCCTCCGCGTCCGCGTCCGGCGACAGATTTAATTCGCTGCGACCTAATTCAATGGCGGTGGTCGCGATTGCGATGATGTCGAGGTAGGCGTTAACTGTTTCTGCGAAGTCTTCCCACGGATGCATCGAAGCGTAGGCGCTGACATAGCTGCTCGCCCAGTTCGATGGCGGTCCTTGGTCATAGTGCCGTTTCATCGCTTCGCTATAGTCAATTGCAATAGGATCACCAAATAGTTGCTGGTATTTCTCAGGTGCTACACGTGATGCCCACGACCAGTCGATGTAGTGCCCTATCTCATGTCGCATGTGACCGATGAGTGTGCGGTGAGGTTCGCCCAATTCAACACGAAGCCGCTCGCGATGGACACTGTCCGCTTCCGCTAAGTTGATCGTGATGAGACCGTTCTCATGTCCGGTCGTGACATTGTTTGTTTGTCCTTGAGCATCGACCGAGTTTTCGAGAAACTCGAAGCTAAGGGGATGCGATTGCTGCACACCGTCGATGAATGGCGGTAAATTGAGTTCTTCGAGTTGTAACAGCAATCGACGCTTTGCGGATTCCATCGTAGCCCAACGACGAACGCTCTCAGATTGACTCAGAGGTGGAGTCACGCTCGTGAATTGGCAAAAGCGGCAAAGTGTGTTCGCCAATTCGTTAAACGAATGACAAATGCCATGGGATTGGTTGGTGCAGGCATGCACCACGGTTCCGCATGAATCGCATATCCAGGACGGTTTTCCGTCTGAAAAACTTGTTAGTGAACCGCATGGAATGCAACGGCCAAGCGGCGCATGGCACCTAAGGCAACCATGGTTGTTGAAGAAAATACGACTGCCACAGCGACATTTGCCTGTTTTCACGAACGCACCGCTCCGGAATCGGTAGCTATTTCGCCGAGCAGTTGGCTGATCTGCGAAAACAGCACTTCAAAATCAATCGGCTTGGGATGGAAGGCGTCGCAACCCGCAGCAATGGCCCGCGATTCATCATCCGGCAAAGCGTGAGCGGTCAGTGCGATGACCGGGATACGGTTCTCAACGTCCGCAGCACGAATTTGCATGGTCGCTTCCAACCCGTCGAGTTCGGGCATATTGACATCCATCAAGATCAACGACGGGGCTGCCTGAGCGGTCGCGAGGACGGCTTCAAGTCCGTTCTTGGCGGTCACGACGGCGTAACCACGCTTTTGCAAATGCTTGGTCATCATGTCGCGGATGTCGTCGTGATCATCGACAAGCAGAATGGTAGTCATGTTTGTTCACTTAGCTGGAATCAGTCAACTGGATTCAAGTTGTGACTTCAGCAACGGGTTCAGGTTGTGTAGGTAGCGATGCAGCCGAAGGGGCATGTCGCTTCAAAATGGAATCAATCTTCGCCTGCGTTTGCGAGTACGATGTGGTCACGCTGGTCGCACCAGCTTTGCGAAACTTGACAAACAGCTTGTCGAAGTTCTTGAACTTACCGAGACACGAGATCACGATTTGCCCGGTGTACCCTCCACCACGAATCGACTTGCAAAGGTAACGGGCCTGCACAAACCCACCTTTGGGTAGAACGACGATCACGACGACTGCCGGATCGTTGGCAACGATTCGTCGCCCTACTTCTTGTGGCAGTGTGTCCTCATCGATGCTAATGAGTTGGTACCTTCCGTCACTACCAATGCGAAGCAAATTTAGAACCAAAGATTCACTGAAGTGATGCGACGTGCATCCGATGACGATCGGCAGTTCCGCTGACACGTCTGCGTCGGACGATTCGTGATTGGTTTCTTGTTTGAGCCCGTCTATCAAACCACCCGCCATTGCGAATAATCGACTCGCGTCAGCACCGCTGAGGTGGTCGGCGTCGTGATCGAAGCGGATGCGTTTGAGCGCCGGGACGATCACTTCGTCACACGCGGCGTTGTAGTCCATTTCGTCGACATGCTGACTCAGCATTTCGCCGGCTCGATGCTGATCGCCGGCAAGCATTCGTTGGTAGAACCGCATCGATGGCCGTACTTCGACTTCCTCTCCAAGTAACGTCGAAAGAATTTTGAAACGCGGGACATAGCGACCAAGTACCACGAGGCAAACGGTCAACGGAGTCGACAGAAGCAAACCAACGGGGCCCCACAGCCAGCCCCAGAACACCGCCGCAACGATCACCGCGACAGCAGAGATGCCGGTGCTTGCACCGTAGAGCCAAGGTTCCAGGACGTTATTGCTGAGTAGTTCCATTATCACGATCAAGGCCAGCACCGCGATGAAAACGCCGTAGCCTGGAAAGACCGATAGCGCGATCGCAAGTGGAAAGATCGCTGCGGCGGTGGGGCCAAGATAGGGCACGAATCGCAAACAGGTTGCCAGCACACCCCACAGGATTGCATTGGGGAAAATTCCATCTTCGGTCATCGTCACCCCGATAATGGCGAGGCCCACGCTTAGCACAAAACCGTACGACGTATTGACGATCGTCTGAGCGATCAAATAGCGACTAATTCGGCCTGCGGCTTCGTCGAGCGCTTCGGTGGTTGTGACGTAGTTACCGTGACTGACCACAGCGATAATGCGATCACGTAAATCTTCGCGGTGGATCAGCATAAACAGGGCAAACACGCTGACTAGGCCCGCGGTGGCAAGTGGTCCCAGCACGGTACCGGCGGTTGTCGCCCAAGATGCCAGCGGCAAATCGTCTTGAACTTCTTTGATGAATAGCGGCGTCTTGGCCGTGGTGCCATCATTAGCAAGCTCGGAACGCGTGCTCGCTGTGGCCGGAAGCAGCTTTTTAGTCCACGACTGGAAAACAGAATCGCTCTCGGGTGGTTCGTCTGGCTGTTCGACCTTGCCGCCTTTCTCCATCGCCTTGGTTACCTCGTCAGCAAGCTTGTCGAGTGAGCCACCGACGCCGCTGGTCAGACCAGCAACGCTTCGGGCCTTCGAGACCAGCTCGTCCTTATGCTGCGGTAGGTCACCGACCAATGTGGTCAATTCGCGACCAACCAGTGTGAAACCACCGGCCAGAAGGACGAACGCAAGGAATGCGGTTGAAACAACGGAAACAACATTCGGAATTCCCAGCCGATGCAGCCGATTGACGACGGGGCTGAGCAGAAACGAGAGCAATAGTCCAAGTGCGAGTGGAATAAAGACGTCACGAGCGAAGAACAACGCCGCGACGGTCAGGATAACCGCAAGCAATTGGGCAACCGCAGAGATGGTTGCGAGTTCGGATTTGGGGTTTGCCATTCAACGGATCACAAAAGAATTTGGAATCCTGAAAGAGGACATCCAGATCCTCTAACTGAACGCAAACACCGTACCATGCAGGCGAGAGTTCATAGCGGAGCGAGACTATGGATTTTCACGCGGCGGCCTTTGTTGCTTTGGCGTAAGACCAAGGACCTCCTATCCCGCTATACCGAGTCTTGTCCTCCAGGTCTGCGCTGCGACTCAGCCAAATTGGTTCTTGGTCTTTAATCCTCGCCCGTATAGTTTGCGTTTGAGTGTCCCAAATATCAGTCGAATGTTGTTTCCGGCCTCGGTTCATCGCCTTGTTTTCCCGCGATCATTGACTTGATGTCAAATGCGGCCGAATGAAGGACCGCCGCATGAATTCAGAGAGACTATTCGTCTGTCCCACATTCGTCTGTCCCACATTCGTCTGTCAAAATTGCGTTGGATCCGTTCATTTCGTGAGAAAGTAACCGGCAACCCGGCAATCTGCCAACATGCTGAAGATACGGGGAATTGATGCTTCGCTTAATAGGAGGGGTTGCAGTCGATAGCACCGGAAACGCTGTGTTTTTACTGGCGGGTTGCCGGTGACACCCGCCGCCGATAATCGGCTGCGGGGAAACGCGTTTCTTCTTACAACCAGACTCGATTTTACGTCCGAACTTGCGACCTCGGATTTCGATTAAGTCACGCAGGAATTCGGTGGCAGTTTAGATGGTGGTCCTGAATCCACGCCACGGCATCGTCGAGCGTTTCGTATTGATCGCGGTGAGTGTATCCCAGTTCCGTTTTTGCACGCGTGCTGTCGTACCAATGGAACATTCGACTCATTTGCACCACGGCGCTGTTCAAGTCGCCTTCTTTGCCAGACACCAGTGAGAATGCGTCTCCTAGTTTCCCTGCGAGCCAAAGTCCGGCAGGGCCCGTTGGCATCAGTGGGGCACGTGAGTTCATTCGCTTGGCGATCTCTTTCCAAAGCTGGAAATAGGTCACGTTATCACCGGACAAGATAAATTGCCGACCATCGTCACCGCCTCGCTCGATCGCCGCGATCGTGCCTTCGGCAACGTCACGCGAGTCGCACAGGCTGCAACCGCCCGAAGGGGCCAACGGTTTCCATGCCCGTCCCACTTCGATCAGCATCCGGCCACTGCTCGGTTTCCAGTCCCAAGGACCCAACATAAATCCAGGGTGCACGATCGCGGCGCGAAGTCCCAATTCGACTTGCGCCAGCACCTCTGCCACCCCAGCCCGCTTGCTTTGCACGTAACTACAAGGAATTTGGTCGTTGGCAGAGGTAATTGGTGTCGATTCGTTCACGATGGCCTCTCGTGAACCAATTGCTAGCGTATCGACTGTGCCGACATGAACCAGTTTGCGATCGTATTTGCGGCACGCTTCTGCGATCACGGCTGTCCCGTCGCGATTGACCTGCATTGATTCATGCAGCCGCGTCCACCCTAAGTGGATCAGTCCGGCGGAGTGAATGACAGCATCACAGTCGGCAACGCCTCGATGGATCGTGTCGGTATCACGAAGGTCGCCGCGTAGGAATTCAATACTTAGCCCCGAAAAAATCTCTCGATTGGGTTCCCCGCGAACCAACGCGACCGTCTGATGCCCAGATGCCTCTAATTGTCGCAGTACCGTGTTGCCTAACAGCCCTGTTCCGCCCGTCACGAATACACGCATATTCAATTCTTCTTATGTCGATAGGGTTCGTGGAGCGAAATTGAGTTCAATAGTGGGCGTGTAAAGCGGTGGGATCGCCAAGTGCTCCGTAATTCCCTTTGCCTCAATCAAGTCAGCCCATTCCTTTTACCTATCGGCAGCAAAGCGGCTGACCTGTAAGGGGTAGTCCGAGGAAATCTGCGGAACCACTTTGGTCACGCCAATGAGCGACTATTTAGCGGGAATCGCCCGGTGGCGTAGGAGTGACAGGCAAATCACAGACCACGAGCGGGTTATTACCTGAAAAACTGCCAGGTTTTGCTGCTGAAAGACACTAGCAAAGCTCGCCAGAGCGTGGAAATCCGCCGCGAGCGCGACGGCAGCTACGCCGGAACTCGCCAGTGATCTTCCGCACATCCTGAGCCTCTGGCGTAGTGCGTTCCCGGACGGAGCTTTGGGACGTGGGTTCCTCGAGACGAGGGTTCCGCGATCGGTTTAGATGACCTTTACCTGGATTTTGCGGCGGTACTCGCCGGGGGTGTCGCCAGTTTCTCGTTTGAAAACGGCGCTTAGGCTTTCTTTGTGGCCGTAGCCAGCCTTGATCGAGATTTGTTCCAAGGTCATGTTGGTTTCATGCAGCAACTGTTTCGCTCGCGCGATTTGCGTTGCCGTGATTTGCTCGTGTGGCGTTCGGCCGAGTTCTTCGCGGAATCGACGTTCGAGTTGACGGCGTGACAGATTGGTCAGTTCCGCAACGTCCGCGACGTTGATTCCACTGCAGGCGTGTTGGCGGATGAATCGACATACCCGCGCCAATTCAATGTCATCCACCGCAACGACTTGCGTCGACATTCGTTCGGAAACCGACGTCGGAGGGACGGATTCAATGTCTTGCGTCGGCGGATTTCCAGACAAGATGTTGTTCATGATTTCTGCCGCACGGTATCCCACTCGCTCCGCATTGGGGCGGACGCTCGAAAGCGTTGGGTCACACAGTAAGCAAATTGCGTCGTCATCATCCACGCCGATAACGCCAAGGTCATCAGGCACGGCGATCTCTAAGGTCTGGCAAGCGTTCAAAACCTGCTGTCCACGAATGTCATTGCAAACGAACAAGCCTGTGGGGCGTTCGAGTTGGTCGAGCCAGTGTGACAGCGGTTTGAAGTCGGTCATTCCGGCAAGTTCGAGGCTGGTGAGCTGACTACTTGGTTTTCCTTCGGACTCGTAGACCGACAGGGGGCATCCCGATTGCTTAACCAAATCTCTAAACGATCGAAGCCGCGCATCGGAGTAGGCTGCGAACCGAAAGCCGCAAAAGGCGAAACGGCGAAATCCTCGATCCCAAAGATGTTGAAACGCCAGTTCTGCGACTCGCTGATCATCGGTTCCGACCTGAGGGACTCCCGAGAATTTTCGGTTGCAGCGAACATCAATAATCGGCACGTTTAGGTTGCGCAGCGGCTCGATCGTGTGAGTGTCCACTCGTGCAATGACGCCATTGATTCGCGAGGATCGCATCCAATCCGGCACCGCTGCATCCAATGTCATCTCTTGATGTAGCAAGGACCAGTCGGCTTGGGTGCGGGCATACAGGGCCACGCCACGCAGCAGTTCTCGACCGTACGCACGCGATGCCTCGACCAGCAAGGCAATTCGAGGACGCGATTTTTGATGCATGGGGTATCTCTCCTACGGCCGGTGTCGCAAACCGCTAATGCGCTGTCGCATTTCATTCTCGACTGCTTTAGGTAATGCAGTAAATTGTATGGAATCACGCCAAATTTGCTGTCAGAATATGTTATTCTAACCTCGCCAGTGACGCTAAGTTTCGCGTCGCGAAAAATTTGTTTTGAAGAGTGTCGACAGAAAGCCACCTACTAGGAAACCCATGACTGAAGTCGAAACGGCGTCCGTGTCGAGTGCTGAGTCGGGCGATTCTCCTTCGCCGCCCGTCGTTCCAAAGCACTATTTGTATCCTTTCATTCTAGTCACCACGCTGTTTGCTTTGTGGGGATTTGCCAACGACATCACCAATCCGTTGGTGCGGGCGTTTAAGGAAATCTTTCTGATCAGTAATGAGCAGAGCAGTTTGGTTCAGTGGGCCTTTTACGGCGGTTACGCCACGATGGCAATTCCGGCTGCCCTCGTGATTCGGAAGGTTTCGTACAAGTCGGGCATTATCATTGGGTTGTTGCTGTATGCGGTTGGAGCGTTGTTGACGATTCCGGCCAGCATGATGGTCAACTTCAATATCTTTCTGGTTGGTTTTTATGTGCTGACGTTTGGCTTGGCATTTTTGGAAACCACCGCGAACCCCTATATCTTATCAATGGGGCCGCGCGAAACCGCAACCCAAAGATTGAATCTCGCACAGGCGTTCAATCCGATCGGTTCGCTGACGGGCATGGTGGTCGCAAGCATATTTATCTTGCCGGGATTACAGGTTGCTGAGTTTCGGGATGCAGAGCAGAAGGCACACCCTGAATACGCGACGATGCTGCCTAGTGAAGTCGACGGATTAATTACCGAGGCGATGGAACGGCATGCCGAGTCCGAACCCGAAGCCCGGCAGGCGATGGTGGCGCACGATCTGGACGTCGTGAAAACACCTTATGTTGTGATTGCCATGATCGTGCTTGCGGTTTTGGTGATGTTCGCTGTTTCCAAGTTGCCCGACACGGGGCATGAAGAGGAGCACATTGAACTGACGACGCTGATGAAAAATCTCTTCACCAACTGGCAATACATTGGCGGCGTGATCGCACAAGCATTTTACGTTGGGGCACAAATTATGTGCTGGACGTTCGTTATTCACTATGGAATGACGTTGGTCGGACTCAGTGCTGCCCAGTCCCAGGCCTACAATATCGTGGCGATGGGGATCTTTCTAGCGAGCCGGTTCATTTGCACATTCATATTGAAGTTCATGCAACCTGGTTTGTTGCTGGGAATATTGGCGATCGGCGGCGGTTTATTAACGGCCGGCGCGATTTTCTTGCAAGGCATTACGGGGCTGTATTGTCTAATCGGTGTTTCAGCTTGTATGTCGCTGATGTTCCCTACAATCTATGGGATCGCGCTGGATGGCCTAACGCCCAACGATGCCAAGTTGGGGTCGGCCGGGTTGATCTTTGCCATCGTAGGTGGCGCGTTTATGCCTCGATATCAAGGAGCAATCATTGATGGCGAAGGAATGACGATTGCCGGCCAGGCTTTGGAGTCAGTGAGAGTTTCGTTCTTCCTGCCGCTGATTTGTTTCGTTGTAATTGCTATCTTTGGTTTTGCTGTTTATGCGTTCGGCGGCAAGCGGCGTGCCGAAACCGCGTAGTGTTCCTGCAAAGTTTCGGATGCCAGGGACAATTAGCTGCGTTCAATACAATTGACATTCATTTTACCCATCGAAGAGATATTACTGATGAGCTCAACGCAAACATCCCCCACCGTCTTCCAGGGTGATCTTCCTAAAATCGGCATCCGGCCCACAATTGATGGACGCCTGGGGGGCGTTCGCGAATCGCTCGAAGAGCAAACGATGAACTTGGCCCAGCGAGTTGCTGAGCTGATTTCCAGCAACGTTCGGTACCCCAATGGGCAGTCTGTGGAAGTTGTGATCGCGGACTCCTGCATCGGCGGAGTGGCGGAAGCGACTGCATGTGACGACCAATTTCGCAAACAGAACGTCGCCGTTTCCTTGACCGTGACACCATGCTGGTGCTACGGATCCGAAACGATGGATATGGACCCTCTTCGTCCCAAAGCCGTCTTCGGTTTCAACGGCACCGAGCGTCCGGGGGCTGTCTACTTGGCCGCCGTTCTAGCCGGGCACACGCAAAAGGGCATTCCTGCGTTTGGCATCTATGGACGCGACGTTCAGAACGCTGGGGACGCAAAGATGCCCGCGGACGTGCAAGCCAAGATTCTCGACTTCGCTCGCTGTGGTCTGGCCGCGGCGCTGATGCGAGGCAAAGCGTATTTGTCGATGGGCGGTACGTCGATGGGCATCGCTGGTTCGATGGTCGATTTCGCCTTCTGGGAAAAGTGGCTTGGGATGCGTGTCGAAGACATCGACATGAGCGAGTTCATTGGGCGAATGAACAAAGGGCAATACGATCAAGCCGAATACGAGAAAGCGCTCGCATGGGTCAAAGAAAGCTGTCCCGAAGGCGACGATTACAACGGCGATTCTGGGAAACGTTCTCGCGAGCAACTCGACAGCGAATGGTCGGACTGCGTGAAGATGGCCTTGATCGCTCGTGACTTGATGGTCGGCAACCCGAAACTTGCTGAGATGGGGTTGAGAGAACAATCCCACGGTCACCAAGCAATCGCATCCGGTTTTCAAGGCCAGCGGCAATGGACGGACCATTTTCCTAACGGCGACTTCATGGAAGCGATCCTCAACACATCGTTCGATTGGAATGGCAAACGTGCCCCCTACATCGTCGCGACAGAAAATGACGCTCTCAATGCCGCGACGATGTTGTTCGGTCACTTGCTGACCAACACCGGACAAGTGTTCGCAGATTTGCGAACGTACTGGAGTCCCGAAGCGGTCGCTTCCGCCTGTGACGGTTACAAGTTAGAGGGAGCAGGAGCCGACGGATTGTTGCACCTAATTAACTCTGGACCGGCGACATTGGACGGCACGGGTGAACAAACCGACAGTGACGGCAAGCCCACAATGAAACCGTTTTGGGAAATCACGGACCAAGAAGTCGACAAGTGCCTCAAGGCGACGACGTGGCACCCTTCGATTACCGAATACTTTCCCGGTGGCGGCATGAGCACGCGTTATCGCACTCGCGGGGGCATGCCCGCCACGATGACTCGCATCAACTTAGTGGCGGGGCTGGGGCCTGCGATTCAAATCGCGGAAGGCTTCACGGTTGAACTGCCTGATAGCGCGCACGATATTTTGGACCAACGTACCAATCCAACTTGGCCCACAACTTGGTTCGCTCCCACGTTGACTGGCAAAGGGGCGTTCACATCGACCTATGACGTCATGAACCGCTGGGGCGCGAACCACTGCGTGATGACGGCCGGCCACGTCGGCCACCTGTTCATCACGCTGGCTTCGATCCTGCGAATTCCGGTCTACATGCACAATGTTGCCGAAGACCGTGTGTTCCGTCCAAGTGCGTGGAATGCGTTCGGCACCGATAATGCGGAATCGGCGGACTTCCGAGCGTGTGAAAACTTTGGCCCCTTATACGGCCGCGTTTAACGAATCATTTACGTCCAACATCACCTAGGCTTCTTGCCTGGGTGGGCGTTGTCGCAACGACCTAATCCCGAAGCCCCTTTTCTAAAAATCCCTTGTCTCGAATTCCCAGACGAAAAGTCTGGGCTGCGAAACAGAAGCCACTATGAACAAAGAACAAACCCGCGATGCCTTGCTAACGTTGTCACGCGAACTCGGGGATCCGAGCGAACACCTCGCGATTTTAGGCGAAGGCAATACGTCCGCCAAAATTGACGACGATACGTTTTGGGTCAAAGCAAGTGGCAGCTGCCTGCAAACGCTCGCGTCTGATGATGTCGTGTCGTGCCACGTTGCACCGCTGTTGAAAATGCTCGATCGAGATGATTTGACCGATCAACAAATCGAAGACGAGTTGTTCGCGTGTCGTACCGACGACAAGTCAAAGAAACCGTCGGTGGAAACGCTGTTCCACGCCTACTTGTTGACGTTGCCCGATGTAAATTTCGTCGGTCATACGCATAGCATCAGTGTGAACCAGATTCTGTGCTCTCCGATGGCGGAAAAGTTCGCGACGTGCAAACTCTTTCCCGACGAAATTGTTTGTTGTGGTGCTGAATCGGTGTTCGTTCCCTACACCGATCCAGGGTTGATGTTGTCGAAAACGATTCGTGACCGAACCCAACAATTCATTGAAAAATATGGTGCGCCGCCGCGTGTGATCTTGTTGCAGAACCACGGGCTGATCACGCTCGGCAAATCACCGGCGGCCGTCAAAGCGGCGATGTTGATGGCTCACAAGTCCGCCGAAATTTTCGTCGGCGCCGCAGCACTCGGCGGCCCGATCTTTATGAGTGATGAAGATGTGGATCGCATTGCAAATCGTATCGACGAACACTATCGCCAGCGAGCACTGAAGCTATGAACGACAAATATTACGTCGCCTGTGATCTCGGGGCCGAGAGCGGGCGGGTGATTTTAGGTACGATCACAGGCGGGAAGGTGGTGCTCGAGGAAGTTCATCGTTTTCCGACTGGCGCCAGCAAAATACAAGACTCGCTTCGTTGGAACGTCCTGGGCATCTTCGAAGAACTGAAGGTCGGCTTGCGAAAAGTTGCTGGTCGAGGCGTCCAGGTATCGTCGTTGAGCGTCGATTCGTGGGGTGTTGATTACGCATTGTTTAACGAACGCCAACCGCTCGTTTCCCTTCCTTATCAATATCGCGATTCGCGGACCGAGAAAACCTACACCGCCGCTTTGGAACAGGTGGGACGGGAAAAGATCTTCGTCGAGACCGGCATCCAGTTCATGTCGATCAACACGCTTTATCATTTGATCGCGGATGTTCAGAATAACTCGGATGTCCTCGCAATCGCGGACCAATTTCTCAACATCGCTGACTACATGAACTATCTGTTCAGCGGCGTTGCCCGTGCCGAGGTTAGCTTGGCAAGCACGACGCAGTTGTACAATCCACGCACGGGGCAATGGTCGGCCGAATTGATTCGCGAATTCAATCTGCCGCCGAAGTTATTTCCTGAGATCGTTGCTTCGGGAACGCCCTTGGGGCCGCTAACCAGCGAAATCGTTGCCGACACAGGTTTGTCCGATACTCAAGTGATCGCGACTTGTTCCCATGACACTGGGGCTGCGGTCGCCGCGGTGCCAGCGGAGCCAGGCGATGATTGGGCGTATCTGAGTTCGGGAACTTGGTCGCTGATCGGGGTTGAACTTCCTCAGCCGCTGATCAATGAAGAGGTCCGCCAGAGCAATTTCACCAATGAAGCAGGTTTTGGCGGAACGACTCGGTTCTTGAAAAACATTGTCGGGTTGTGGTTGTTGCAGGAGTCTCGTCGTGCTTGGTTGCGAGAGGGGCTTGAATTGGATTACGCCGAGATCAACCAACTTGCGGCAAAATCCGAGCCGTTCCGAAGTCTGATCAACCCAGCAGATAGTCGGTTTCTGTGTCCCGAGGACATGCCAGCCGTGATCACGGAGTATTGCCGAGATTCCAACCAACCGGAACCGGAAACACCCGGCCAGCTCGCACGTTGTATACTAGAAAGCTTGGCGCTGATGTATGCGCAAACACTCGACACAATTGAGCGGTTGACCGGTCGCACGATTGCAAAGATGCACATCGTCGGTGGCGGAAGCCAAAGTGAGTTACTAAACCAATTTGCGGCAAGTGCTACGGGACGCACCGTGATAGCCGGGCCGGTCGAAGCGACCGCAGTCGGCAATATCTTGATCCAGGCAGTCTCGCTACAAGATCTCGCTTCGCTTGCCGAAATTCGCAAACTTGTGCGGAACTCTTTTTCCGTTCGTACGTACGTCCCCGAATCCGTCGATGCGTGGAAACAAGCACACGAGCGCTTTCAAAACTTAGTCGAAGTTGCTTAAGCACGAGCGTCTACTGAAACCACACTTTCCATTTCATTTCTATTCACGTCCATCCAAACAGGTTGTTCAATGAGTACCACGATTACGAAAACCTTGTTGCCCGAAGTCGAAGCATTTCTCAATCGCGATTCCCACGGCAGCTTTGTTGGCGGCAAACCGTTTGCCGCTAAGAGTGGCAAGACGATCGCGACGACGGATCCTGGATCCGGCGAGGTGCTCGCCGAAGTTTTGGAGTTGGACGCGGACGAAGTGAATGCGGCGGTAACCGTGGCGGACACCGCGTTTAAGAAAACGGGTTGGGCAACGATGCCAGTCAACGAACGGTCGGCGCTGCTGCATCGACTTGCGGACGCTATCGAAAAACGCAAAGCGATCATTGCTCAGATCGAGTCGCTTGATGCTGGGAAAGTGGAGGCACAAGCGCAAGGCGACGTGCAGAATTTCGCCGACACACTGCGTTACTTTGCTGACATGGCACAGCACATGAATCCTCGCACAACGTTGGCGGTACGAGGGCATGAAGCCTGGACGTTCCGTCAGCCTTGGGGAGCGTGTGCATTCATTTTTCCTTGGAATTTTCCGTTCTTGTTGATTGGCTGGGGCATCTCACCAGCCCTGGCGGCTGGCAATACGGTCGTCATTAAACCCGCCGAAGATACTCCATTGTCCGCGATCTATTTAGCGGAATTGGCGACCGAAGTGGGCATTCCCGACGGCGTCATCAATGTCGTCACAGGAAGCGGTGCGACCGTGGGATCCGCCTTGTCGGCAAATCCGAAGATCAAGCGAATGTCGTTCACGGGGTCGCCGGAAGTGGGGCGTTTGGTTGGCGAAGCGTGTGGACGAAATCTTGTTCCAGTCAAATTGGAGCTCGGCGGTAAGGGAGCCGCAGTCGTTTTCGACGACGTCGATGTTGCCGACACGGCCGCAAAATTATCGGCTGCGATCACGTTCCACACCGGACAAGTTTGTTGTGACGCAACTCGCTGGTTGGTTCACAAGAACATTTACAATGAATTTGTAGACCAATGCGTCGATATACTGTCGCATGTGCGAATCGGTCACCAACTTAACGAGTCGACTCAAATGGGGCCGGTCGTCAATGCAAAACAGCGTGAGCGTGTGCTGGCCTATCTGGAAAAAGGTGAATCCCAAGGTGCGAAGTGTCTGCTGAAAGGGGGCCCTGCACAGGTGGAAGGACATAACGGTCATTTTGTGAAACCTGCGTTGTTAGCCGGTTCGCTTGATAACGTTGCCGCGCAAGAAGAAATCTTCGGGCCTGTCGCGTTTTTAGCGCCGTTTGACGACGAGCGCCAAGCAATCGAGATGGCGAATAACACCGTCTATGGGTTGGCCAATAGTGTTTGGACGACTGACCTGAGCCGAGCTGCACGCGTTGCAGAGTCGATGGTCGCGGGTAACAGTTGGATCAATGCTCACAACGTTTTTGCCCACGGCGTGCCTTACGGCGGTGTCAACCAGAGCGGTGTCGGTGGCGGAGTGTTGTCAGTGGAAACACTGATGGACTACTACCGCAGCACGTCGGTCGTCCGCCCCTTGGGCTAGTCCGCGGATCAATAAGGCGTCGTATTCCAAAAATGTGTTCGGAAACTGCTAAATATCGAAATTGCAAACCGCGAATAGCGTGACTGGATTAGCGATGTTTGATCAACAATCAGAATGCAAGCCGCTGTTGCCGGATTGGTTGGTGCACCCCTTAGTCGATAACTTGCCGATTCATATTATCGTCAAAGATCTGGAGGGGCGGTTTATCTATGCCAATCGTGAAACGTGCCACCTGCTGGGATTGCCGATCGAGCAAATTCTGGGGCGTACCGATTTTGATTTGTTTCCCGAAGCGTTGGCGAAGCGGTATCACGAAGACGACCAGCAAGTGATCACTACGGGACAACCGATTGATCAGTTTGAAACCAATTGCATCGCCTCCACTGCACGGAACGTACGCGTTCGCAAGACGCCGATTCGCGATCCCCAAGGTAATCTGTTTGGGATCGCGGTCGCGTTTTCGGATGTCACAGCGCAGACCGCAGCTCAAGCGGATCTTGAGCAAGAACGATTCCTCTTTCATACTCTCTTAGACAACCTTCCTGACTTTATTTACTTCAAAGATCGTCAAAGCAAGTTTCTTCGCGTCAGCCGCAAACTGGCGGAACGCATGGGGTTGTCGGATCCAGTCGATGCGATTGGCACGGACGACTTTGATTACCACCGCGAAGAATATGCCCATGCCGCTCGCGAGGACGAGACGCGTTTGTTGCAAGGTGGCCAACGTATTTTGGGACGCGAGGAACACGCAATCTGGCCTGACCAAACGAGGACTTGGGTGGCGACCACAAAGTTGCCGATGCATGATGCCGAGGATAACGTCGTGGGGACGTTTGGTATCTCGCGTGACATCACCGACATGAAAGAGGCGAACGAGGCATTGATGCTGGCCAAAGAAGTCGCTGAATCTGCCAGTCGTGCGAAAAGCGAGTTCGTTGCCAACCTCAGTCACGAAATTCGCACCCCGATGAACGCGGTAATCGGGATGTCGGAACTGTTGCTGGGAAGCCGTTTGGATGCGGCTCAAAGTGATCAAGTCCGCACGATTCTGGAATCGGGAGAAGCCTTACTCGACTTGCTGAACGAGATTCTGGATTTCTCGCGAATTGAATCGGGGCGTGTCGAGCTTGACCCCATGCCCAACGATTTGCGCGAGAGCGTGGCTGGCATCATGAAAGCACTTGCCGTGCGTGCCCACGGAAAAGGGGTTGAATTGGCATACGATGTCAGTGCGGATGTTCCGCAAGTCGTCGTGGCCGACTTCAGTCGTTTGCGTCAGGTTTTGGTTAATTTGATTGGCAATGCGATCAAGTTTACTGAGCAAGGAGAGGTGGTGTTGAAAGTCGAACCTGTGAGCCTCAGCAGCGATCAGGTTACACTCCGTTTCTCGGTACGCGACACGGGAATTGGCATTCCCGAAGAAAAACGAGAAGTCATTTTCGAACAGTTTGAGCAAGTCGATCGCTCAACCACTCGGCGATTCGGCGGTACCGGACTTGGGCTCGCGATCACGTTGCGTATTGTCAAAATGATGGGAGGACAGATCGACGTTGAAAGCGAACTCGACGTCGGCAGCACGTTCGCGTTTACCGTGACGGTACCGATCGGCGAACCGCCAGAGCAACAGGAAAACACGGGGCTTTCGTCCGTCGAGGGACTCCGCGTGTTGATCGTTGACGACAATGCCACGAATCGCCAGATCCTGCTGGACATCGCCACGAACTGGGGCATGCAGCCGGTTGTCGCCGCAGGTGTTTCCGATGCGCTCACCGAACTCGAGCGTGCGGTTCAGGCAAACAATCAGATCGAACTTGTTTTGACCGACGTTAATATGCCGGAACGTGATGGATTTGATTTGGCGACGGCAATCCGCAACGATCCTGCATTGTCGCAAACACCGATTATCATGCTGACTTCGGGAATGCGTGAGAACGACTTGGCACGCGTTGCCGAGTTGAAAGTGCAGTCGCACTTGATGAAACCGATTCGCCAATCCACTCTGCTCGACGCAATTGCCGCGACTTGTCGTGACGAGTCTGCCGTCACAGTGGATGATGTAGAACCGGCCGACGCAGAACTAGGTTTACGTCCATTGATGATATTGTTGGCTGAGGACAGCCTCGTCAATCAAAAGTTGGCGACCTACATGCTGACCGGACAAGGTCACACGGTGACGATTGCAGACAACGGTCGCTTGGCTGTGGAGCAATTCACCAGCAAAGTATTCGACATAATTCTGATGGACCTAGAGATGCCCGACATGGATGGGTTGGAAGCGACACGAGAAATTCGGCGACTCGAGCAAAGCACGTCTTCTCACATTCCGATCGTCGCGATGACCGCGCATGCAATGGAAACCGACCAGCAACGTTGCCTTGATGCGGGGATGGATGCCTACATCGCTAAACCCATTCGGCAAGCGATCGTGCTGCGAACTCTCGCCGACTTAGTTGCCCATTAAACTGCCAGCACTCCCCCTCAACCTCAACGACTAAAAGATAGCACCGATGAATCACCAACGATTGCTCATCCATCCCCGCGATGAAATCATGCAAACCATGACTCGCATTTATGGTTACCGCATGACCACGACTTCTGGCGGCAATTTGTCGATTCGCAATGCGGAAGGTGACATTTGGATCTCGCCCGCACGCGTCGACAAAGGCAACCTATCGCGTCGCGACATCGTTTGCGTTCGAGCAGGTGGCGATGTTGATGGCCCGCATCCGCCATCGTCTGAGTTTCCGTTTCACAAAGCGATCTACAAAGCTCGCCCCGATATCCGAGCGATCGTCCATGCCCACCCCGTTGCTTTGGTCGCGTTTAGTATTTGCCAATCGGTGCCCAACACAAAATTGTTTCATCAAACGTATTCGGTGAGCGGCAAGGTTGGCTTTGCCCCGTACGCGTGTCCGGGAAGTGAACAGTTAGGAAAAAGCATTGCCGATACGTTTGCCCAAGGTTGCGACAGCGTCATTTTGGAGAACCACGGCGTCGTGGTCGGCGGTGAATCGCTTGCCGAGGCGTTCAAGCGTTTCGAGGCCTTTGAATTTGCGGGGAAAACGCTGATCAAAGCCAACCAACTTGGTGATGTCAAATATCTTGACGAAGCACAATTGCAACTGGCCGCCGACCGCGGCGTCGACCTGGAGACGTTTGAACCCTCCGATGCGACTGAACAAGAATGTGAACTTCGCCGCCAACTTTGCGAGTTCATGCGGCGCGGTTGTCGGCAACGATTGCTGATCAGCACCGAGGGAAGTTTTTCAGCTCGACTTGACGACGATTCGTTTCTGATCACGCCAACGCAAGCGGACCGCGAGTTGCTGCGAAACGATGATTTGGTGTTGATCCGTGGCGGCAAACGGGAAATAGGGAAGAAAGCGAGTCGTGCGGTGCTTGCGCATCAAGCGATTTACGAAAAACACCCCGATGTCAAGTCAATTGTGTTTGCACATCCGGTCAACGCGACCGCATTCAGCGTCACAGATGTAAAGTTCGACACGCGAACGATTCCAGAAAGTTACGTCTTTTTACTTGATGTCGAACGAGTGCCGTATGGGGTGCAATACAAGAACGACGGCAGTATCGCTGGGTATGTTTCGCCCAAATCACCTGCGGCGATTCTCGAAAACGATGGCGTGCTCGTGACGGGCAAGAGCGTGCTAGACACGTTTGATCGGCTGGAAGTTTTGGAGTCCACCGCCGAAGCGGTAATCAATGCAGGTGCAATTGGTGAGGTGTCCGTGATGCCTGCTCCCGTGATCGCGGAATTGCGATCCGCATTCAATTTATAAGAGTCGCCATTTATCCGAGTTATTGTTTATTAAGCAGGTCAATATGAGTCATTCCACATAATGATCTGAGCCGACGGCACTAGCCGCGGGCATGTTTCCAGCAATATTAACGAGCCCGCGGCTAGCGCCGTCGGCTCACAGAATGATCGATGTTTCACCGGTAAATACCGAGCGATCTGCTCAGAGTCGCCATTTATCCGAGTCACTCTAACCTAGGCTTCCCGCCTAGGTGGACTTCGGCCTAAGCCACTAATAAATCAAATTTTGCATCATGACCCAACTGGACTACGATCCTCGCTATCCCGGTATCGACGACTTGCGCAACCTCGCGCGCAAACGGATTCCTCGTTTCGCGTTTGAGTATCTCGATGGCGGCTGTAACGAGGACGTCAACATGTATCGCAATACTGCCGAAATTCGCGATATCGAGCTGATACCGCAATACTTGTCCGAGCACATCAAGTCGGACATGAGTACGGAATTGTTTGGTCACACGTACGACGCGCCGTTTGGCATTTCGCCGATCGGTTTGCAAGGATTGATGTGGCCTCGGACGCCCGAGATTCTGGCCGAGGCGGCGTTCAAACATAACATTCCGTTTTGTTTGAGCACGGTTTCGACTAGCAGTATTGAAACCATTGCCAAGATCACCGAAGGCCGTGCATGGTTTCAGTTGTATCACCCGACCGAGGACAAAGTTCGCGATGACATCATCCGCCGCGCGAAAGAGGCTGAGTTACCCGTGCTGGTGATTTTGGCCGATGTGCCGACGTTTGGTTATCGTCCTCGAGACATTCGCAACGGTTTGGCCATGCCCCCGAGCATGTCGCTCCGCAATATCTTGCAGATTTTTGGTCGACCGAGTTGGGCGCTTAATACGTTGATCAATGGCCAGCCCGAGTTCGAGACGCTGAAGCCGTACATGCCAAAGGGGTTGAACCTAAAGCAGCTCGGCCAGTTCATGGACAAGACGTTTTCGGGACGTTTGAACGAGGAAAAGATCAAGCCGATTCGCGACATGTGGCCGGGTAAGTTGGTGGTCAAAGGAATCGCTTGCGAGGCCGATGCCGAACGTTCGGTCCGTTTGGGGGTTGATGGTCTGTGGGTTTCCAACCACGGTGGTCGACAACTCGATGCAGGGCAATCAGCAATCAAGGCTCTTCGCAAGGTTGTTGAAAAGTTCAAAGGGCAAACAACGATCATGATGGATTCGGGGATTCGCAGTGGCCCCGACATCGCACGCACCCTTGCCAGCGGTGCTGACTTTACGATGCTCGGCCGCACATTCATGTACGGCGCCGCAGCGCTCGGCAACAAGGGCGGTAATCACACGATTGCAATCCTAAAACGTCAATTACAACAAGTCATGGAACAAGTCTGTTGCCAACGAGTGGCCGATTTCCCCAACCATTTAGCCAAAGACGATTAATCGCGGCCCCCGTATGTACGACAGTCGCGTCTGCCCATCCGTGAACGATCCGAGAAAAATTGCGAGAGAAAATGAACACTACGCATCCTGTTTTTTTACTATTTGTATGGTTCGCCGCGAGCGTCTGTAGCCAGGCGAATGCTCAAGAAATGAACGAGTTATGGGGAGATTCCGTCGTCAAACTGCGTGCCGAAAACGCCGAACGTGGCCAGCTTTTTGACGAGGGGAATTATGCCATGTTCATCCACTGGGGGCTGTATTCGCAGCTTGGTAACAAGGTCGATGGCAAGACGTATTACGGCATTGGTGAGTGGATCATGAACCCGCGAATGGCGGGCATTCCTGTCGAGCGTTACAAAAAACTTGCGGGTACGTTTAACCCGGTCAATTTTGATGCCCACGAGATTGCCAGAATCGCAAAAGATGCTGGCATGAAATACATTGTCATCACGGCCAAGCACCATGACGGGTTTGCAATGTATCACTCCAAAGCGTGTGATTTTAACATTGTCGACGCGACCCCTTGGAACAAAGATCCGATGAAGGAACTCGCCGACGCGTGTCGCGAAGCAGGACTGGGGTTCGGTTTCTATTATTCGCACAATCAAGACTGGACGTTCCCCGGTGGCGGCGGCGGACCCACCGTTGACGAAAAAGGCAATCCAGCGACGTTCGATGATTACTTCGTCAATAAGTGCTTGCCCCAAGTCAAAGAAATCACAACCGAGTATGGGCCGATCGAAATCGTCTGGTTCGACACACCAGGCAAGATGCCCAAACAGTACGTTGAGCAACTTGTTGACGTCGTCCACAAGAACCAACCCCGCGCGATGGTTTCGGGCCGCGCCGGGCACGATCTAGGGGATTACCAAACGCTCGGCGATATGGAAGTCCCACGCGAGAACATCGAAGGACTGTGGGAAAGTGTCGATACGACCAATGACTCATGGGCGTACGCTTGGTATGACGAGTACTGGAAATCGCCCAAAGAAATCCTCCATCGTCTGCTCGCCTGTGTCGGTCGTGGTGGCACCTATATGCTAAACATCGGCCCTCGTGGTGATGGCACGGTTCCCCCGCGCGCTGTTAAGACACTAGAGCAATCCGGCGAGTGGATTCGTCGTTATCCGCAAGTCGTCTACGATACTCAGGCGTCGCCATGGCAACATGCTTTGCCGTGGGGGGATGTGACTCGCAAAAACAACACGCTTTTCCTGTGCGTCTTTGACTGGCCCGCCTCAGGCAAGCTCTACCTGCCGAACTTGAAAACCGAGATTGCATCATCCGAGTTACTGAGAGGCAAGGAATCCGAGCCCGTCTCGTGGAGCAAATCCGGAGATTGGGTCGTACTCGATTTGCCCCCTCGTGCTCCCGAAAAGCTTGTGTCGGTGATCGAGCTGAAGCTTGCATCGGAACCTGAGGTCGATCCAATCTGGGCACTCGATCCGAACATCGAAACCGAAATTTTGACTGAGTTCGCTGAGGTCACGGGAATCAAGAAGTCCGGGAAGCGATGGATGGAAAAATTTGGTGAGTGGAAGGGGATCATCCACGCTCACGGCTTCGAAGGTGGCGGCAAGGCGTCGTGGGAAATCGACGTCAATGAGCCTGGCGATTATAACGTCGAGCTGACGTATTCAGGTGAAGGACGACTTGTTTGGAGCGTCGCGATCGAAGGCGGCGAAAAAATTCAAAACCAACAGAACTCTTCCCACAATTATCAATCGTTCCCAATCGGCTGGATTCACTTTCCCGAGCCCGGTCGCTACACCGTCAGCGTGTCTTGCATCGATGGCGACGTCGAATCCGCAAGCTTGAAGTCGATCCATTTCGAGCGAGCCTATTAGGCTCGAAAAAACGATGCGAAACGCGTTGGCGATCACGGCTCTTTTTAGTGAGCCATGACGCGAGCGCGTCCGGCTTAGAAAAATCAAAACCCGCAAGTTCAATGCTGACGCGTCGGGCTATGAGGGTGATTGCTCAGCGGCCCCAGCAGTTAACGAAGCCTTCTAAGCCGGCCGCTCTTATGAGCGGCCTGGTCCTTCGTCTAGTATGAAAATTGGGGTTTCAAATGTAGTGGAGCTTGCTAAAGCTCCCTGTCTTCTTCGGTATGGCTGGATCTTTAGCAAGATCCACTACCTATGAATCAAAGACGGACAAAGCACGAGTGTTTGCATTCGTGCTCACTGCCAGTGCCGTTGCCGGCGATTGCGCATTCAGTGGCTGAATCGTTCTCTAACCATGTCGCAAATCATTAGTGGCGTGTCGCAAAACATCCTCGCAAGGGGCTTGAATCGCACCATAATGGCCTGTTGCGGCAGGGCGGAATGGCATCACAAAGTGAGTTTTGCTTCGAAAAGTTCACGAAAGGTGCTTATACGGGGCATGATTGCCCTCATTGCTCGCCGTCATTCCGTTTGCTTATTGTGCGAAAATCGCAGAACGCTGAGTTCTCAAGGCATTTCACGATAGCGGAGCTCCATTGTTCCTACGAGCAGATCTCAATCGGAGCAAATCTCAAACCTGTTCAATGTCTGCAATGAGTCACTGAGCTGGCGCAGAATGTTAACCGTAGGACCCGAGCCCCCCTGACCGTCCTACCCCAATCAAGAGCGACAAAAATGAAAAGACCCCTCTGCGTTTTACTGGCGTTTGCCTTTGCACCTACAGCGATTCCGGTCATCGCCGCCGATGCATGGGTGGTCGATAGCCAAGCCGATTGGCAGCAAGCAGTGGCTGCAAGTTCGGCAATCGAATTCAACGACGGCATGGTTTCGCCGACGGGAAAAACGGCAACGTTTCAAAGTAAGTTGAAATCGTTCGATAAAAAACGGTCCGTCGAGTCAATTCAGTTTGACCAGTCGCCTATTTGGCAGAACTGGGAACCGATCGCCAACCTCGGACCCGCCAATCTCGGAGACGCACCCGTCTTGCTGACGATGGGGCCGGACAACTATTGGATGTTCGGTCGCTACGGTGGTCCAAAACGAAAGAAGGGTCAGAATCCCACAGCCAAGTTTGTTGCCGAAGATGCGACCCTCGAAGGATTCGATGTTCCTCTGAAGACCACTCCGTATGCCAACCAGTTTGACGCTCCTGGAGGGCTGAAAAAATCGAAGGGTGGCTATCATGCATGGCAAAGTCGCGACATGGTCAACTGGGTTCATCACGGCCCTGTCACGGAGGATTTCTCGCGTTGGGTCACGACCGCAGAGTACGCCGACGGCAAAGTCTACATCTACTACGACTATCCCAACGACCAAGATCCACACGTTTACGTCGACGACGATCTAACCGACGGGAAACCGGGTGAGAACAAAGGCATGGCGTTCAAAGACCCGTCGGACGGTTCGGACTGTGCCTTCATTCGCGACCTCGAAGGCAACTTTCATGTCATCTACGAAGACTGGACCCCCATCGACGCGAACAAACGATCATGGGATTCGCCGCTTGCCGGACACGCGGTCTCGAAAGATGGACTGACCGATTTTGAAATCAAAGCTCCGCCGGTGGACAACCGTACGACGCCGACTGGCAAGACGGCGACTTACAAGCACCCACACTGGCTGCAACACCCCGATTTCAAAACGAACGTTGCGACTTACCAAGTTCACGAGCCCGAGCAGGAAGCGTATGGCGATTGGTGCTCGGTCTGTATCGGCGGACGCTACTATCTGTTCGGTGACTACGATCCGGTCGGTGGTCACCAAATGAGCGTTGGTTGGTTCACGTCGCCAAGCTTGGATCAGCCGTTCACTTGGTGTGACAACATCGGCAAAGGACATCCCGATCCCGACATTGCGTTCGCCGAAGGCAAGTTTTATTTGGCCACGCAGCAAAAGCAAGATTTCGTTAGCCCTGGACCTTGGGTCGAAACAGTCGAAGCCCGCGTCGGTGTTGATACGGACAACGATGGTGTCGTGGATAATTGGAGCGATTGGCAAACGGTCAAGGAAAGCTATGACTACACGCCTGGGTTCGCCAAACAAGTTCAGAAAACAGCGGCTATGATAGACCTGTCGTCACTTCCTGAGGGCTACGGTTTTCAGTTTGAAGTGAAGCTGACCGATACGACAGAGAACAAGTCGAAGCCCATCCTCGATAAAGTGACCCTATCATTTCGTCAGTAGCAGCGATACGCAAAATCGTAGCTTAGGCTTCCAGCCTGGGTATCGGCTAGCGACCTGTTGATTTAATCAAAATTTAAATTGCAATGGTGAGCCGTAAGAGACGGTCCGGCTTAGAATGGTGAGTGCTCAGCGGCCTCGGGAAATATCGGAAAGTAAACATCATGAAGTCAGTTCTGTTTGTGAATCTGTTGCTGTTGTTAGCGGCCCCTGTGTGTCTGGCTGCGGATTTGTACGTCAGTCCCTCTGGCAATGATACGAACCCCGGCTCAAAGTCGTCGCCTGTCGCCACGCTATCACAGGCCAAGGAAATCGCGAGATCGATTGCTGGCAAGCAGCCCGTCACCGTGCATGTCGCTGACGGGGTTTATTACCTGAGCGATACGATGGTCTTCACGGCCGAGGACAATGGCACGGCGGAATCGCCCGTCGTCTATCGAGCCGAGAACGAAGGCAGAGCTGTCTTGAGCGGCGGATCAAAGTTGAATTTCCAGTGGAGTGCTTATCGCGATGGCATCTTCATGGCGAAAACAGATCCCGGGCTGGTGATTGATCAATTGTTTGTTGATGGTGCAAACCAACGCATGGCTCGCTATCCGAACTATGACGCCAGCAAGAAGACGGAAGCGTATCAAGGTTTCGCAGCGGATGCGTTCTCCAATGAACGAGCTGCAACGTGGACGAATCCGGCGGGCGGATATATCCACGCGATGCACCGCGCTCGTTGGGGTGGCTATCACTATCGCATCACCGGTAAAGACGACAAGGGCGAGGTGACTTACGAGGGCGGATGGCAGAACAATCGCCAGATGGGCATGCACAAAGATTTTCGCATGGTCGAAAATATTTTTGAAGAACTCGACGCCCCTGGCGAATGGTTTCACGACTCGGACAAGAACACACTGTACTACATGCCGGTCAGTGGCGTGGATCTTGCATCAGCCAAAGTTGAAGTTGTCCGACTGCGTCACCTGATCGAATTTCAGGGTGCCGAGGATGCACCGGTCAAGTTCATCACTTTGGATGGTTTCACCGTGCGTCACGCTGCACGCACGTTCATGGATACCAAAGAGCCATTGCTACGTAGCGATTGGGCTATCTATCGCGGCGGAGCGTTCATGTTGACGGGGACCGAAAACGTCAACATCCTTAACACCGAATTCGATCAAGTTGGCGGAAACGCGATCTTCGTTAATAACTATAATCGACGTGTGTTAGTCAAAGGCTGCTATATCCATGACACCGGAGGTAGCGGCGTGTGCTTGGTTGGCGATCCCGATGCCGTTCGCAATCCGCTGTTCGAGTACGGGCAAAAGAACGATCTAGCAAAGATCGATCGGACGCCCGGTCCCAAAACGAACAACTATCCCGCCGATTCGACCGTCGCGGATTGTTTGATCCACGGCATCGGACGCGTTGAACGACAGCCCGCGGGAGTGTTGATCGAAATGTCCCAACACATCACCGTGCAAGATTGCTCAATTTATGACTGTGCCCGTGCGGGAGTCAACATTGGCGACGGGGCTTGGGGCGGACACCTGATCGAGGGCTGTGATGTGTTCGATACCGTTCAAGAAACGCACGATCATGGTTCGTTCAACTCATGGGGCCGCGACCGGTATTGGCGCAGCGACCGACCGACCACTCAGGCTGCGGTCGATATAGATCCGAATCTCCCGTTTTTGGATGCCGTTGAAACCACGGTCATTCGAAACAGTCGCTGGCGGTGCGATCACGGTTGGGATATCGACTTGGATGACGGGTCATCGAATTACGATATCTATAACAATCTGATGCTATCGGGCGGTTTGAAGCTTCGCGAAGGTTTTCGCCGGCGTGCTTGGAACAACATTACGGTCAACAACGGACTGCACCCGCACGTTTGGTACAACAACAGCGGTGACGAAGTTTTCAGCAACATCTTCATGGCTGCGCCTCAAGGAGCACGGATGCCGAGCGAAACAGCAAAAGGCAAACGCATGGATGGGAACCTGTACTATGCCGTTAATCCGCAGATAAAAGATCGGTTTTTACAGTTCGGATGGGATGTCAATTCGATCGTTGCTGATCCGAAGTTTATCGATCCAGAAAACGGCGACTTCCGTGTCGCGGAAGGCTCGCCCGCGTTCGAGATTGGCTTCGAGAATTTTCCGATGGATCAATTCGGAGTCAAGAAACCTTCGCTCAAATCAATTGCGGAAACACCCATCATTCCAGAGCTGGACATTCGTCAAGAACTCGCGAAGCCTCGTCAAGACAGCCCCAAACCTCCAACGGAAATTCCGACCTATTGGTTAGGTAGCCAAGTGAAGTCACTTACCGGCGAAGAGTATTCGGCGTTCGGTGTGACCAAAGAAGACGGCGGTGTAGCACTCAGTCAAGTCCGCGATTCGAGTGGCGCCGCGAAAGCCGGTTTGCAGGAAGGCGATTTGATCCAGGGGATGAACGGCACAAAGATTATGACGGTCGGTGATTTGTTGAAAGCTTATTGCCGAGCCGGCGACGGCTCGTTGAGGGTGAAGGTGATCCGCGATCAGAAAGCCATCGACATTCCGGTGGTTGCGGGCGCGTATGTCGCCGTTGAGATGGCGTCACGCCCGGATGACTTTGCCAAATTGGCGTTGTCGAGCAATTCTTCGGCGACCATCGCCGCGAACCCATTGCCCACCGACGCACCGCTGAGTGTCTTGAATGACGGTAAGCTCGACGAGGGGTACGGACCCGTGTTTGCCAACGGAGTGTTCTCGGGGCTTTACCGTATGGACTTGGGGCAATCGAAACCGGTTTCGTCGATCACAACATTTAGCACCAACAAGAATGGCAATCGAGGTGCGCAAAAGATAACGCTTTATGGTAGCAACGCTGCAGGAAATCCAGGCTGGGATGTCACTAACGCAAAACAGGTGACGCCGCTGGGGTCGATCGACACGACGTCGCAAAAGTCCAGCATCTTCAACGCCACATCGCTGCGTTCACGAGAGGGTCAATCATTAGGAACTTACCGATGGATCTATTGGCAAGTGAGTCCCGTCACTGAGAAGGGTGAAAACACCGCGTTTCAAGAATTGTGCGTCGAATAATCGAATCACACTCGTTACGACGTTGGTCAACACGTAGTAACTTCCAACCATTCCCTTGTCTACACAAATGAAGTCATCATGTTCAAGTATCGCAAACACTGTTTACTGATCCTCACGTCATTCCTAATGCTCTCCGGATCTGTCGCAGCACAGGAGAAGCACGCGCAGGAGGAGAGCGCTGACGCCATCCAGAATCGTGACGCGCGCATGGCTTGGTGGCGTGAGGGCAAATTTGGCATGTTCGTTCACTGGGGCGTCTACTCGGTCGTCGGTGGTGAATACAACGGCCAGAAATTGCCCAACAGCGCCGAGTGGATGATGGCTCGGGGCAAGATACCGATTGCCGAATATGAAAAGTACGCGGAACAGTTCAATCCGACCCAATTCAATGCCGACGAATTTGTGGGACTGGCAAAACAAGCGGGGATGAAGTACATCGTGATCACGGCCAAGCATCACGATGGGTTCGCAATGTTCGATTCCAAAGCGACCCAGTACAACGTCGTCGACAAGTCGCCCTTCAAACGTGACATCATGAAAGAGCTCGCGGATGCGTGCGCGAAACAAGGTATCAAGTTCGGCTTCTATTATTCGCAGGCACAAGATTGGCATCATCCCGGCGGTTTCGGCAATAATTGGGACAAATCGATCAAGCGTGTCAGCAGCGATGAGTACGTGTTCCAAAAGGCGGCTCCTGAGGTCAAGCAGTTGCTGACCGAGTACGGTCCGATCGGAATCTTTTGGTGGGATACGCCGCGGGCGATGAGCAAAGAAGCGTTCAATAGCTTGCACTCGCTCACGAAACTGCAACCCAACGTGATCACAAACGATCGTTTGGGCGAAGAATTCCAAGGTGACTACAAAACCTTCGAACGAAACATCCCTGCGCAGGCGCCTGTGGGAAAAGATTGGGAAGTCTGTATGCCGATCAGCGGCAGTTGGGGTTACAAGAAGGGCGATGACGATTTTAAATCCACGACCACGTTGATTCGTAATTTGATCGATATCGCTAGCAAGGGCGGCAACTACCTTCTCAATGTCAGCCCCACGGGCGACGGCACGTTACTGCCACAGGCGGTCCAGCGGCTGAAGGCGGTTGGACAATGGATGGACGTTAATGGTGAGTCAATCTACGGAACCAGCGCTAGTCCACTGGGCAAACTCGACTGGGGACGTTGCACGGCGAAGTCAACGGAGGATGGCACGACGCTCTATTTACACGTGTTCGATTGGCCTACCGATGGGAAACTGTTGGTACCAGGATTGGAGGGCGACGTTCAACAAGCCACTTTGCTTGCCAACGGCACGGTGCTTGAAACGCACAAGACCGAGAACGGCGTGATGATTTCGTTGCCTTCCGGCGCTGCCGACGAAAACGCCACCGTGATCAAGTTGAAGGTCCCAGGAAAACTGCAAGTTCGCGCAGTTTTGCCGACGCCAAGTAATGAGGGTTCGTTGGTGCTGACCGCCGATAAAGCGTTCATTCACAACAACGAAGGCAGCAAAGATGCCGAGGTGCGATTTCACGACGATGTTCCCCACATCGGATACTGGATTGATGACAAAGCTTGGTTGGAATGGGACATCAACATCGACCAACCAGGGAACTATGAAGTTTTTGCCACAGTGTCAGTGGAAAAACCTCAAACGCATTTTCGAGTCGGTCCGGCTGGCAACCAAGTCGATGCCGAAGTGGCGTCAACGGGTGGCTATGGCAAGTACAAACAGAATTCGTTGGGGACGATTCGATTCGACAAGGCGGGCGTGACCAGCATCCAAGTCAAACCCGTCGCAGGCCAATGGGAACCGATGAACCTGCGCGAAGTGAAACTACAACGTTCGGAGTCAAAGTAATGACGACATCCATACTAATGGAAGCTGCTCAGAAACAAATTGATGTTACCTGTCGTAGCGACGCTCGCCAGCGCGTGGATATTCGCCGTTTGACGACGACAGCTACCCGAGTTCAGCATTTCCTGACGGTCTTGGCCTTCAGTGTTGCGGTGGTTGCCCTGTCGTCAGCGTCATACGCCGACGATCGTTCTCCGATGAACGTCTTGTTCGTGGTCGCTGACGACTTGCGTCCCGAATTGGGATGCTACGGCAACTCGGTCATCAAGAGTCCAAACATCGATCGATTGGCTAGCCGAGGTATGGTGTTCAATCGTGCGTACTGCCAGCAAGCAGTTTGCTCGCCCTCGCGTTCGAGTGTCATGACGGGCACACGACCTGACACGTCCAAGGTGTGGGACTTGTCGACCCATTTTCGTAAAGCCCTGCCCGACGTGGTCACACTGCCTCAGTTGTTCAAACAACATGGTTACGTGACAAAGGGAAGTGGCAAAATCTATCATGGGGACTTGAAAGATCCGCAGTCGTGGACGATCCCGGGCAGCGAAAACGACATCGCGGCGTCCCGTACCCGTAACGCAGTGATGCTTGTTTCCACGCCAATAAAGCGAACCAAAACCAATCGTGGTCCCGCGTTTCGCATGACGGATGACCCGCCCAACGGCGGCGGTGAGGGCAAACTCGCTGACGAGGCTATCGCGGCGCTTCAGGATTTCAAAGCGGGCGACAAGCCATTTTTTCTCGCCCTCGGTTTTCACAAGCCGCACCTGCCGTTCAGCGTACCGAAGCACTACTGGGACCTTTACGATCCTGCAAAGATTCCTCCGGCGCCAAATCGGTTCCTGCCGAGCGGGGCTCCTGATTTCGCGTTGGTGCCACAGAATGAGATGTGGAACTACAGTGACGTGCCTGACACAGCCCATTTGCCCGATGATTACGCTCAACAACTGAAGCATGGCTACTATGCGGCCGTTAGTTACATGGATGCGCAGCTCGGCCGCGTGCTCGATGAACTCGATCGACTCGAGCTGACCGAGAACACCATCGTGGTTCTGTGGGGCGATCATGGTTGGAAGTTGGGCGAGCATGATCGTTGGTGCAAGCACAGCAACGTCGAAAATGACGCGCGTGCACCACTCATTGTTTCCGTCCCTGGCATGAAGCAAGCGAACACGAAAACGGACGCTTTGGTCGAGTTCGTGGACATTTATCCAACCGTGGCTGATCTCGCGGGTATCGGTTTGCCAGATCACCTGGAAGGTACCACTTTGCGACCCGTCCTCGATGATCCCCGACAAACGGTCAAGTCGGCTGCGTTTTCGCAGTATCCTCGGACAGTTAATCGCAAGAGGCTAATGGGTTATTCGATGCGAACCGATCGCTACCGTTTTACTCGTTGGGTCGACCGAGATGATCACAGCAAGGTCACCGCGATCGAGCTGTACGATCACCAAATGGATCCGCAAGAGAACACGAACATCGCCGCCGATCCCGCGAATACTGACTTGATCGCCGAACTGACGAAGCAATGGAGCAACCGTCCGTAGCTTTGGCCTACGGCCTGGGGAAGTGCTTTTTCATACCCAGAGAATTAATCGACTGTGACGCAAATTGTTATCGCTGTGTCGCAAATCGTTCTCCGCATGGCGGAAATTCTAACCATAGTGTGGTAGGCTTTGGCATGATCTGCGACGTTGGCAGCTTCGCAGTTCGCAGTTTGTTTGGCCCGCTACCCGATGCCAGTGACTGGACCATTTGGGTTGCAAGGTTGTTAAGCATTCCTAAAACGAATCGATGTCGTACGGATCGACGGGAACTGTAATCGTCCGTCGGGCATCATGACCCCATTGAGACCCTTCATCCATGAAAACCGTTACACCGCTTTTTGTCTTGGTCTTACTTTGTGTGAGCTATATCACGCCTGCGTATGCGGCTGACGATGCTCGGCCCAACATTCTGTTTATCTTCGCGGATGATTGGGGATGGGGAGATCTCAGTTGCCACGGGCATCCGTATGTGAAGACGCCGAACATTGATCGGCTTGCGAAAGAAGGAACCGACTTTACCCGGTTCACCGTCGCCAGCGGCGTTTGTTCGCCAAGTCGCACTGCGGTGATGACTGGGCATTTCCCAGCTCGATACAACATTGATGGGCACTTCGCATGGGTACCTAGTAATGCAAAACGAAATATGCCCGACTGGCTTGATCCACAGTCGGTGACTCTGCCTCGATTGCTCCAGCAAGCTGGCTACGCAACGGCGCATTATGGAAAGTGGCATCTGTCCAATAACATGATCCCTGATTCGCCTCTGCCGAGCGCGTATGGTTACGACGAATACGGTGCATTCAATTGCGCGGGCGAGCAAATGCCTGTCCATGAGGATGCGGAGCACACGATCGCATTTATTGAGAAGAGCAAGCGAGAAGGAAAGCCCTTTTTCGTCAACCTGTGGGTGCATGAACCACACACACCGTTTCATACCGTGCCGAAATACGAGTGGCGTTTTCGCGATATAGAAAGTGCGCCGGATGCAATTTATGCATCCGTTCTGTCGCATGCCGATGACCGAATCGGAGAAGTGCTCGATGCAATGGATCGACTTGATCTCGCCGATGATACGCTGGTGATTTTCAGTAGCGACAATGGTCCGGCAAGATCCAAGGGTGCGTCGGAACCGACTTTGATGTATGACACTGCCACGGGGGCCGGATGGGATGTCGCTGCATCAAAGGGCATCACTGCAGGACGGAAAGGTTATAAGGCGTCCTTGTATGAAGGGGGTGTCAATGTGCCTTTCATCGCACGCTGGCCCGGTAAAGTTGCCCGGGGCGCTACTGATGACTCTTCTCTTATTTCCGCTGTCGATCTACTGCCCACGTTTTGCGAAATCGCCGGTGCGCCGTTGCCAAACGATTATCAACCTGATGGCGTCAGCCAATTGGCAACGTGGATGGGCAAGACCTCGTCGGAACGCGAAAAACCGCTGTTCTGGAAAATGGCGGGACATGGCAAGCCGACGGGCGGGAATTCGTACCACTGGGTTTCGTTTGCGACCGTCGACCGCAATTGGAAGCTGCTAACCAACCAAGACCAAAGCTATTCGGAGCTGTACGACATCGTTGCCGATCCCTACGAAAAGGAAAACCTCGCGAGCACAAAGCCGGAGGTGGTGAAGCAATTGCTCGCGTCGATAACACGTTGGCGGGCGACGCTTCCAGACACGCCGAGCGGCGACGTGTTTTCAAGTGAACGCAAATAAGTCGATTGAGGGTTGCCTTGACGCATTTGCACGCACGAAGTGTTTTCGTGCCACTCGATCCACCAGCTTCTACTTTTCCACCGAAAAGGTAACACCTCATGTTGCGAGTCTTCGTCCTGCTGTTTCTTTGCTGTCCCATTCTTGCAATTGCGAACGACGCCCAACCCGACCGTCCCAACTTTGTGGTCTTTCTCGCCGATGATCTGGGGTGGGGCGACTTGGCTTGTTACGGACATCCCAAGATTCAGACACCTAACTTGGATCGGTTTGCCAGTGAAGGCGTTCGTTTCACTCAGGCGTATTCGGCTTGCGGTGTTTGCTCGCCCAGTCGTTCGTCAATCCTGACTGGACGAACCCCCTATCGAAATGGAGTTTGGCGTTGGGTGCCCGCGGGTCAGGAGACTCATTTGCGAGCAAGCGAAATCACAATTCCGGAATTGGTCAAGCCTTTGGGTTACCAGACGATGCACAGTGGCAAGTGGCATTTGAACGGCTACTTCAATAGCCCCAAGCAGCCTCAGCCGAATGATCATGGATACGACTGGTGGTTTGCGACGCAGAACAATGCGTCCCCGTCGCATAAGAATCCGGAAAACTTTGTTCGCAATGGTAATGAAGTGGGGCCGTTGGAAGGCTTCTCGGCACCACTGGTTGCCGACGAAGCGATTGTATGGATGTCCAAAGAACGTGATTCGACGAAGCCGTTCTTCATGACCGTTTGGACTCACGAGCCGCACTTACCGATCGAGTCAGATCCGAAATTCATGGAGTTGTACAGTGATCTCGATGACCCCGATCTGCGACAGCATCATGGGAACGTCACACAGTTGGATCACGCATTCGGAAAGCTAATGCGAGCGCTCGACAAGCAAGGACTGCGAGACAATACGTTCGTTATCTTCACCAGCGACAACGGTCCCGAAGGAAGGGGGACCAGTGGTCGCACGCGAGGGTCGACCGGGGGTTTGCGAGGTCGCAAGCGAGATGATCATGAAGGTGGGATTCGTGTTCCGGCGATTGTTCGTTGGCCAGGGCACGTGGCGGCGGGTACCGAAAGCAACATCCCAATCATCGGTTCGGATATCTTTTCAACCGTCTTAGACGTGCTTGATATTCCACTTCCCAGCGATCGCACGATCGACGGTGTCAGTATGCTGCCCGCGTTATCCGGTCGCAAGCTCGAGCGTCCGGTGCCGATGTTCTGGCGGACCCACATTGCACCAGAGAATAGCCACGCCGCGATGCGAATTGATAACTGGAAACTCGTTGTTAACAAAGACTTGACGAAGTTCCAGCTTTACGAGATCGAGACGGATTGGAAGGAAGAGCACGATCTCGCCAGCGAAATGCCTGAGAAACTTTCGGAGATGAAAACAAAGTTCCTGGAAGTCTGGAACGACGTCGAAGAGGAAGGCCCCAGCGAGTGGTGGGAAAACGAAGCGGAAAACCCAAAAAAGCAAAAGAAACGCCGAAGTGGAAAACTGAGCGAAGGCAAAGATGAGACCGGTGACTGGGACCTCGTTCGCGGCGGCACGGTTTCCAAGACTGATTTTGGCTATCGGCTCGATGCGAGCCCCGGTGAAGCGTTAGCACTAAAAGAACTGGACCGGCCGGTCCAGGAATCTGCGACATTTCGGCTCCAGTACCGATCCTCCGCAGGCTCAAAGACCAAGAATGCCTGCTTCTGTTTTGGTTCGGCCACCGAGAACGATCAATTGTTCAAAGCGGGGACGATGATCGGGATGAATCGCCACGGCATCTTTGAAGGTAGCTGGGCGAATGTGGCAAGCGGTGCTGGAATCAAGACTTCGATCAACCCGTCGGAAACGTTTGATGTGACCGTGACACTCGACCTGGAACAGGGCAAAGCGACTTTGGTGGTTGGCAAGACTCGCATCGAGCAACCGCTGCCCAAGTCACTCGAGAGTATCACGCACGTTGGCATTTACGCGAAAGACACATCATCGGAATTCACGATGCCGGTTAGGACCGGCGAATAATTAGCGACTAGCGAGGCACCTCTGGTCGTTACTTTATTTTGGGTCGCCTAGGTGAAGTTGCAGAACAATACACAAATATCCCTAAAACCCTTCGTAGGAAACCGAGACCAATTATGAAACGTTTGAGCCCAATGTTGTTGGGGATAATTTGTTGCGTTGCTGTTTTCAATTTGAGTGGAACCGTATTAGGGCAGGAGTCAAGTCAAATGGACCAAGGATTTCGCGAAGACGTTTCGTTTCTGAAGCAGCACACCGACATCATCACGTTGACCGATGGCGAGGCCGCTGTGGCGGTCGCGCCGAAGTATCAGGGACGTGTGATGACCAGCACGGTCGATCGTGAAAACGGAGCCAGCTTTGGTTGGATCAACCGCAAGGTGATCGAGAAGGGATTGCTATCAGAGGAAGAGCGCAAAGGCAAACTCGAAGAACACATCTACATCTTCGGTGGCGAAGAACGATTTTGGCTCGGTCCCGAGGGCGGCCAATTTGCGTTGTTTTTTAAGCCGGGCAGCAAGTTTGAGTTTTCGGATTGGACGACACCGGCTGCGATCGACACCGAGCCATTTGAACTGGTCCAGCAATCGAGCACCACCGCTAAATTCAAACGAAATTGTGAGCTGACTAACTTCAGTGGTACACAATTCTCGATGGGAATCCAGCGCACTGTGCGTTTGCTCGATAAAGCTACCATTGCCAAGATTTTGAAAACGGAATCCATTGACGATACGCTCAAATGTGTCGCCTATGAAACCGACAATCGGCTGACCAATCGCGGCCAGAATGCTTGGTCGACCGAGACCGGCATGCCCTCGATCTGGCTGTTAGGGATGTACAACCCTTCGCCGAAAACCACCATCGTGATTCCTTTTAAGGCCGGTGATGAGACGGAGCTAGGACCGAAGGTTAACGACACCTACTTTGGCAAGGTTCCACCGGAATATTTAAAGGTCGATGACGACGTTTTGTTTTTCAAAGGCGATGGCACACGTCGCGGCAAGATCGGCATCACGCCAGAGCGTTCATTGGGAATCGCGGGAAGCTATGACGCCGACGGAAAAGTTATGACAATCGTGACCTACAACGTTCAAGACGCACCAAGCGGGTACGTAAATTCTATGTGGGAAATGCAGAAGGAGCCATTCAAAGGTGATGTCATCAATGCTTACAACGATGGGTCGCCCGCGCCCGGTGAACCACCGCTTGGGCCGTTCTACGAATTGGAAACCTCGTCCCCGGCAGCCGCATTGAAGCCGGGCGAAACGATGACCCATGTGCAACAGACTCTGCATCTGCAAGGCAGCGAAGCCGCGCTTGACCCGATTGCCCTGCGGTTGTTTGGCGTTCATTTAGATCAAATCCGAGTGACCCAATAGACAACCGTTCCTCTGGAAAGAGGCTCTCTCTGCATTTCGCATCAACCACGACCTGGACTTTGCGAGTCATCATGAATCAACGATTTCTGCCTTACTTCTCGAGTGCATCTCTGGTTAACGCGAATACATTGCAGTGGCGAACCTCGTACCTCTGGACCATTGCGATGATCATCGTCGCAGTTCACGGGCTCACCGCAGCTCCGGCCATCGCCGAGAAGCCTCATGCCGTTCTCGTCGTCGGGACACTGCACTATTCACCGGAACTCAGCATGCCACTGCTTGCTGAGGAACTGGAGCGATTCGGATTTCGCACGACGGTGGTGATGGGCAAAGGCGATCCGGAAAAGAAGCGAGAAAATGTTCTGCCCGGTATCGAAGTGTTGGCCGATGCTGATTTGGCGATCTTCTTTATGCGATTTCTTCAGTTGCCTGATGACGAGTGGCAGCCAATCGAAGACTACTTGAAATCGGGCAAGCCCATTATTGGGCTTCGTACCGCCAATCATTCATTTAAATATCCCGCAGCCCATCCACGGTCCATTTGGAACGACGACTTCGGTCGCCGCGCGCTTGGCACGCCTTACATCGTGCATCAATCCAGTGCGACCGAAATCAGTGTGATCGAAGAATCACGACAGCACCCGATCATGACCAATATATCGAAGTCGAATTGGACATCGCCGGGGACGCTCTATCTGACGCGTTTCGAAAAAGGTGTCGTTCCGTTGGTCAATGGCAGCGGAAAAGGTCGGCGTCGCGAGATCAAGAAATCGTTTGGTGTCGTCCAGGTTCAAGAGGATGAAACCGACACCGTCGCCTGGGCGTGGCAGAACGAATGGGGCGGCAAGGTATTTGGAACCTCGTTCGGTCATCCCGGTGACTTTGCCGAAGAATCGTTCGTCCGCATGGTCATCAATGCTGCCTGTTGGGCCGTGGATCGACCGCTTCCGGGAGCCGACGAAACGATCACGACTTGGGAAATCCAGCGACAAGATAAAAAGCCGAAGAAGTAATGCATCTCGCTCCGAAAGCGCTCTTAACCATGATTAGAAAAATCCATTCCATCATCGTGCTTTTGTTTTGGGCAGTGGCCGTCTCGACGGCTTCGGCCCAGTCGCCGCTTCGGCCCGACTCGCCCATTCGGCCTGGCGATCGTATAGCGATTGTTGGCAACACGTTTGCGGATCAATTGCGGATCCACGGCTATCTTGAAACGATGTTGCTGCAGCGTTGGCCGGACGATCCCGTCTCGATTCGCAACCTGGGGTGGGGTGGCGACATGCTGAACGCGCGTGATCGACCGACCAATTTTCCCGCTGAAGAAGAAACATTGTCGGCACATCGTACCGATGTGATCATCGCCTGTTTTGGGATGGGAGAATCCTTTGCAGGCGAAGAGGGGGTGCAATCATTTCGTGCCGCCGTCGATGCATTTGTCAAATCGCTTGAAGGTAAAAAGTATAACGGTGAATCCCAAGTGCGTTTGGTCCTGGTGTCGCCGATCGCCAACGAACCCCTTGGCAAATTGACGCCACGTCACGAACAACGAGACAGTGAGCTGTCGGCGTACAGCCAAGCGATGAGCGAAGTGGCCATCGCAGCACAAGTGCCCTTTGTTGATCTCTACCAACCTTCTCGCTATCTGATGGAAGAGCGAGTCGGACCTCATTTCACGACGAACGGCATCCATTTAAATGCCTACGGGTACTGGGGAATGAGTCATTACTTGTTTCGTGACCTCGTTCGTGACGACCACGTTGCGGTCCAGCCACCATGGCAAATCTTGATTGACGCGGCAGATTTGACAGTACAAGCTCGCGGAGTCGATATTTCAGACGCGGCTCGAACTGAAGTAGGGCTGAAGTTTCGTGCAACCGAGTTGATTGCTCCAACGCTACCTCCGCCAACCAGCGACGACCTGCCGCCGCAACTGAATCATTTACGAGATTCGATGACGATCGCCAATCTTTCACCTGGTATCTACGAGCTGAGCGTCGATGGCGTCTCTGTCGCGACCGCGAGCCATGATGAGTGGGCGGGAGGAAAGACGATTGACGCTTCGCCAGCTCACCAAGAGGCGGAAGCGTTTCGCCGCGCTGTCAACGACAAGAACCTACAGTTCACGTATAGCTGGAAAGCACTTAACCAAGTCCACATTGTCGGCGAACGAAAAGGGTCGCCCAGTGGTAGGGCATTGCCAGCGGAAGTTATCGAATTCAATCGGCTTGCAAATGAACGTGATGCGATATTGCGTGACGGGATCGAACGTAAAACGCGGAATTGGCGTGTGACTCGGATTCATTTGTAATCGACAGTAGCAACGCTCGCTTGAACGTGAACTCTAATTACTTTTTCTAAGACGCTCATGAATATCCCCCCTTTTAAACTAGCGAACGATTTGTTTCGGCGAGCGGTCCGTCGTACGGCACCGGCGGCTACGATTTTCATTGCGTTGACAGCAAGCGTTTCGGCGCAGGATGCTTCGGGTATCAAAAACATCAAGGACGCCAATTTGGACTTGATGAACAATCATGATCCAGCGTCCGAGCAGGAAAACTTTGAGTTGCTCGATGGCTACCAGGTAAACCTTTTCGCTTCCGATCCGATGCTCGCAAATCCTACCCACATGCATTGGGACTCGCGAGGCCGACTGTGGGTGTCGTGTTCGTGGGCGTACCCGCAATTGAAGCCGGGCGAAGTCGCTAACGACAAAATTATCATCCTTGAAGACACCGATGATGACGGTGTCGCTGACAAGTCAACGGTCTTTGCCGATGGACTCTACATCCCCACGGGCTTGGAACTTGCAAATGGCGGGTGCTATGTGGCGCAATCACCCGATGTGTACTTTTTTAAAGACACCGATGGGGATGACGTGGCCGATGTGAAGGAATTGGCTCTGACCGGGTTTGGAATCGAAGACAGTCACCACTCGGTCAGTGCGTGGCGACGCGGTCCCGGCGGATGGATCTATTTTCAAGAAGGCATCTTTTTGCATTCGCAAGTGGAAACGCAGCACGGTGTCGTGCGGAATTTCAACGGTGGCGTCTATCAGTACAACCCACGGACGCAAGAGCTGAGAATGTTTTGTACCGGTACCGGCGGAAACCCGTGGGGACACGTATTCGACCAATGGGGCCAGTCGTTTATGGTCAACAATCCGCGGATCATGTATTTGTCCCCGGTGACTGGAAATGGGGCCCAAACCATTCGGGTTCCCACGCTGATCAGCACGGAAAAGCAATGCGGCGGCGATCTCGCGACAGGGTCTCATGTCGGAGACGACATCCGCGGCAATTTACTTAGTGGACGTTTCAAAAGTCGTACCATTATTCGATACGAATTTACCGAAGACGGCGCTGGATTTAGCGCCAACGTTTTGCCGCCGTTGATGACCTGCAAACATCCGAATTTCAGGCCCGTTGATGTCAAGATCGGCCCCGACGGTGCGATCTATGTCGCGGATTGGTACAACTCGATCATTAATCACGCCAGCCATGATTTTCGCGATTCGCGTCGCGATCATGAGCATGGTCGCATCTGGCGAATCACGCACAAGGATCGACCGCTCGTCAAGAAACCTGAGTTCGATGGAACCACCACTGAGCAACTCGTCGACCATTTAAAGAGCCCAGAAACATGGGTACGCCATCAAGCGAAAAAAGAAATTAGCGAACGTGATCCCGATGAAGTCCTCGCGGTTATCGAAGCATGGGTGGATCGCCTCGATCCCGAGGCACTCGACTACGAGCTCCATCTCGTTGAAGCGATGTGGGCGTGTCAAAATGTCGAACGTCCGAGCGAAAAAATACTAAGTTTGGTGCTCGATGCGAAAGACGGTCACGCTCGATCCGCGGGTGCTCGTGTTATTCGCTACTGGCATGAATCTCTGTCGGATCCGATCGCCATGATTGCCAAAGCAGCCGCGGATCCATTCCCTCGAACACGAATGGAAGCGGTGCTTTCGGCGGGATTCATCCCCAAGGCGGAGGCCTTTGCAGCAGCGCTGAATGTGATCGACCATCCCAGCGACCCGTTCCTTGACTTAGCATTGCCCCAGACAAAGAAGGCACTCGAAAAATACTGGCGTCCGGCGATGGAGGCGGGAACGCTTCGTTTTGCCAAGGAATCCCACAAAGCCGCTGCGGAACGATCCGCAGGAATTGGTTTTGCGGAACGAATCGCGAGCTTTCTGCAACAGAATGATCCCAGTGAGAAAGAGATCACCGAATTTTGCGATCAGTTCCAGGCCATTGGCACCAGTGATGACATTTTGCGAATCGTAGCCTCGTTGACCAGTGGAAAAGATTCCAGGTCGGATGATGCAAAAATCGCGTTGCTTGAATCGCTCAAGTCGATGGCAAATTCGCGTCAGTCGGGCGTGCTTCGTCGACGTTTGCGTGCTCTGGCGCGAATGCTCAACGATGACAACATAGCCGTCGCCTCACTCGCCGCTGAAAATCTCGCTGCTTGGAAAGCGATCAAGGTCACGGGGCCGCTTCTCGACATTGTCGAGGACGACGGTCGACCACCTGCGTTGCGCCGGTCTGCAGCGGTTGCCTTTGCCAAGCTTGGTAATGCCAAGGAACAGCAAACCCTTGTCAGTCTCTCCGAGAATGGTGATACGGATATTCGCTACGGTGCACTGGTTGGCATTGTTGCCACCGACGTGCCGCGGGGGGCAAAGTTGGCAGCGGCGTTGTTGAGCCAAGACCCTGGCCAGACGGATCCTGTTCCGCTGATTCAAGCAATCCTGAGAAATCGAAACGGAGCGAAGGCATTCTCCGATGCGATGAAGGGCGTCGAGATTCATCCGACTGTCGCCGCCCGTGTCGATGAGTTTCATCGGTCGACGGGACTGCTTCCCGAGAATCTTGCAAGGTTGTTTCGATCCTCCTCCGATTCGGAGTCGCTCAACTCGCAATTGCTGGCGGAAGACCAAGCGAAACTGACGAGCGATGTCGAAACCTATGGGGACGCAGTTCGGGGTGAGATCATCTATCGCCGAAAGTCTCTCGCTTGCACGAACTGTCACGGAATTGGTCCCGTCGGCCCCGTCATCGGCCCGAACCTAGTAGCGGTTGGTGCAGCGGCAAAGACTGACTATATCGTCGAATCGATTTTGCAACCGAACAAAGCGATTGCCGAACACTATGAAAACCGTATGTTTGTGTTGGACGATGGAACCACCCAAACCGGCATCGTGACGTTTAAGAGTGATGACGAAGTCGTAGTGCGAGACGCGGCGCAAGCTGGAAAAGAAGTACGGTTAGCGGTCGAAGAAATCATCGCCGAGAAAGCAATGATTTCTGCTATGCCTGCAGGACTTGTCGATCAACTCGGCAGCCGCCAAGAGTTTCTTGATCTAGCGAAATTTGTAGCGGCCTTGGGGCGACCGGGTGCCTTTGCCAACGATGAAAGTCCTGTGATTCGCAAGTGGCGTTTGATCGCGACCGCGAATCTTGATCAGTTTCCGGCCGACGACGCCGAGTGGGTCACGGCGTACAGCAAAGTCAGCGGTGAATTGCCTGCCAATGATTTGCCAAGCGGAGATCAAGTGCTCGCCCGCGGCTATTTGAATGTGCTGGTCTCTGGCGATGTGCAATTCGAAATCAACGATCTGGTGGGACTGCGGTTATGGATCGACGGGGATGAAATCAATGATCCATCCAATGTCATCACGCTCGCCAAGGGGCGGCGAGCGGTATCCGTCGAGATCAACCGAATCAAACGAGGTGACACGGGCTTGAAAGTCGAGCTAAAGCCTTTGCCGCAATCGCCTGCGAAATTCCAAATCGAAGGTGGATTCTGATCGGCGTCATCACCAGTACGGTGATGGGCATCATTTCGCATTCACTATTCTGACCTACGACCACGGCCACATGTGTCGTTTCGCCGGTAACGCGAACGAATCGCAAATCAACAACCCATCATTTGCTCCACTGAGAATTTTATGAATCGACATCACCTCACGATCGTCGCTTGCCTCTTACTACTTGCGATGTCATCCATCGCACGTGCAGATTATGCCGGTGCCTATGCCACGCGGAAAATGGCGCGCACCGATAGCGACGGGAATGGCCAGATCGACAAGCAGGAAGCGGGACAGCAATGGGCCAGTCTGAAAGCATTGGATGCAAACGGCGATGAGGTTTTGACGCTCAAAGAATTGAAAGCAGTGAAAATCCCGTCGTTGGCGACCAAGGGCGAAAAGAAGCTAAACGTGCTCTATAAGCAGACGCCGGAGGAAGACCTCTATTTAGACCTCTACTATCCAACTGCCAAGCGGCAACAAAATTGCCCGCTGGTTGTGTACACGCATGGCGGCGGTTGGGCGGCGGGCAGCAAAGACGGGATCGTCCGTGGTTCGTTCGCAACCGTTGCCACCGAACTGCTGGAACACGGTTTCTGTGTGGCCACGGTGAACTATCGACTTTGGCGACCTGACGGCAAGGTCGCGATGCGAGACTGTGTGATCGATTGCAAAGATGCAATTCGTTACCTCTCGAAGAATAGCGAATCACTCGGAATCGATCCTCAACGTGTGTTTTCATTTGGTGACTCTGCTGGCGGCCAGATCGCCCAAATGCTTCTGCTAACAGCCCCCGAAGCGTTGCCGGGTGATGCGTCTCTGTCTGATTTCTCCTACAAGATGGTTGCGGGCGTTTCTTGGTACGGTCCGTGTGACTTTGAAAACACCGATCTGTTCAACCACGATGATCGCGAGAATTTTCGCGACCGTTTCGGACCTCGTATCTTGCCTCCTGGATCTACGCCCGATCAAAAAACGAAGCTCTATCGAGAAATGAGCCCCCTGAATTATGTCACAAAGAATAGTCCGCCATTGCTGATGATTCAGGGCGATCAAGACACAACGATCCCGGTCAAACACGCATACGCCATGAAAGAAAAGGCTGACTCCGTGGGCGCGCTCGTCCAGACGATGATCATCCGAAATGCCGGTCACAACTGGCGCAAAGTCGGCAGCGATATTGATCCCACGCGAAAGACGATTGAACAAGAGACCATCCTCTTTTTGGTCAAACATTTAGAGTGATCTCATTTTTCTACCACCTCTTTAACCCGAAAACTTGGACGCAGCCCATGCTACGATTCACTTTGCTGTTAATGATATGTTTTCCTCTGATGAGTCGGGCTGCCGAAGCAAAGCCTGAACGGCCCAATATCGTCGTCTTTGTCGCCGACGACATGGGCTGGGGCGACTCGTCGACGTATGGAAATGAACTGATCCAGTGCCCGAACCTCGACAAGTTGGCCGCTCAAGGGGTCAAGTGCACTCAGTTCTATTCCGCCTGTGCGGTTTGCTCGCCGTCGCGTTCCGCGATCCTGACTGGGCGGACGCCCTATCGAAATGGCGTGTGGCGTCACTTGTCGGGCAACCATCAAGCCCATCTGCGAAAGAGCGAAATCACCTACCCAAAATTGCTAAAGACGATTGGCTACGAAACCTGTCATGTCGGCAAGTGGCATCTCAATTCGCTTCCTCAGTTCAACAATCCGGAGTTCCCCCAGCCTGGCGACCATGGCTACGACTACTGGATGACGACGCACAATAATGCCAGCCCCAGTCACAAAAACCCAGACAACTTCGTCCGCAACGGCGAACCCGTTGGAGAATTGCAGGGCTATTCCGCTCCACTTGTTGCCGCAGAGGCAACGAAGTGGTTGAGCGAGAAACGCGACAAGTCGAAACCGTTTGCCCTGTCGGTTTGGGTTCATGAACCACACGCGCCTATTGCAACGGATCCAAAATTCTCGGATCTTTACAACGGGCATGACAACAGTACGTACATGGGCAATATCACGCAACTCGATCACGCTCTGGGGCAAGTCATGGACACGCTCGATCGTGAAGGAGTTAGCGACAACACGCTGTTGATATTCACATCGGACAACGGCCCGGTCGGCAAGTTTGGTGGTACTACGGGCGGCTTGCGTGGCGGCAAACGTAGCGACCACGAAGGCGGCATCCGCGTACCAGGAATCGTCCGTTGGCCTGGACACATCGAACCAGGGACAACCAGTGACATCCCCGTCATCGGTACTGATATTTTTACAACGGTGCTCGACATTGTCAGCATCCCGCTGCCGTCCGATCGCACGATTGATGGCGTCAATATGTTGCCGGCGCTGGTGGGTAAACCGGTCCAGCGGAAAGTACCTTTGTTCTGGCGGACGCATGTTTCGCAGCCAGGCGATCGCGTGGCGCTGCGAATCGGAGATTGGAAAATTGTCGGCAACGACACGCTGACGAAGTTTCAGCTCTATGAGATCCAAAAGGACTGGCAAGAGAAAAACGACCTGGCCGCCCAGATGCCCGAGAAGACCGAAGAGATGAAACAGATCCTGTTCAAAGTCTGGAAAGACATCGAAACCGAAGGCCCCAACCAGTGGTGGGAATCCGAAAGAAACAAGCCAATGAAAGGTGCTACGCTGAACTACTAGTCATCCCTGCCTGCGCGTGAACGTTCGGTGACGGACCTTGATTTCCAAGCTACGTTGGCTTGGATCAAACAACCAAGCCTTGATGTCCTCTTTGTTCATCCCGTTTTTGGTGAATCAGTATGAAGTTGCTGAAAATTGCTTTAGTGTTTCTAGTGCTCGTTTTTTACGGGCTGCTGCCCGCCGTCGCAGTCGACTTGGTGGACACAAAGGGACGGAGAATCCAAGCCGACCTGCTCGAACTAAACGCCGGCGATCTCACCGTTAGAAGAGAGGATGGTCGACGTTATACGTTTCCGGTTGCCTCTCTTTCCGAAGCATCGCAGAAGATTGTACGGGAGGCATTTGAAGACGGGAAGGATGACGTCACCCAAGCTGGATCGCCGAGTCGCATGCCGGAATTTAGTTGGGAAACGCTTCCTCTTTACATGCACATCAGGAAGCTCGATGCGTTCACGGATGAGGAGCTGAACTACCTTGCTGGGTTCCCGTTGATCACATTGGAGAAAACTACCGGTAGCCGAACTTTTGGTTCCACCGACGCAGGAACGATTCAAGCCGCCAAAGCGATCAAGCTAGTGAATCCCAATGCGAAGGTGTTGTTTTATCGAAATGTGATTGTTCACTACGGGACCTACAGCTTCGACAAACAACTCGCGGACATACCCGGTTGGTATCTGCAGGATAAGAGTGGCAACGATCAATTAATCCGAGGCAGTGAGAGAGCGTATGACACATCCAGCGAGGCACTTCGAAATTGGTGGGTCGCTACCGCCGCTGAGGTTTGCAAGAGCCCGTATGTGGACGGATTGTTTCTCGATGGCAATGTGAAAGTTTTGACGTCGTTTTTGAAGGGACAGCTTCCACCAGGCAAAAAGCAACAGACGATCGAAGGTTATCGCGAGATGATGACGGAAACTCGCACGGCTCTTGGTCCCGAGAAGCTGATGGTTGCGAATATCATTCGGGCCCGCTTCGAGGACGGGGGGCTGGAATTTATGAATTACTTTGACGGCTCCTACCTCGAGTGTTTCACGACGCCAGCAGGCACGCAGTTGAGCAAAGCAGATTATTTGGTGAAAGGGATCGCTGCCACTCAGAAGGCTGCTCGCCAGGGAAAGATCATAGCGATGACGATGGGGATTGGGGAAAACAGCGTATCGGACGGTGTTGATGAGCTACACACTCGGCTTGATGATCTTTCAGACATTCCACAGGACCAATTGCACTTCAAATTAGCCCTTTTTCTGGTCTGTGCTGAGAAATATAGCTACCTGTTTTTGAATGACGGATACTGCGTTGACACCCGCGGCAAAAACAACGTTTGTCAAAGCGGTCTCTGGCTGAAGTCACTTCCGGAATACAAAAAGCGATTGGGCGCACCGCAGGGACCAGCAGAGCAACAAGGCTATATCTACACTCGCGAGTTTGAACATGCCTCGGTGTGGTTAGATGTTGAAAACAATAGGGGAAAAGTCACCTGGAATTGACTCATTCTCAGTCCTTCCCCAGCGAGCGGCGTACCGATCGTCGTGCTCTCTCAATTCAGGGCTACTGCGACCAATGTCGCAAATTGACATCACTATGTCGCAAAACATTATTGATTAGGGGGCCCGCCTGCGCCATAGTGGTTCGTGTTGGCCGATTGTTTTCCGTAGCAGGCTTAGAACTGTTCGAGACGGAAGGTGTGTCGCAAAACGTTAGTTCGCTGTCCCCAGAGGCTCCGCGATTCAGCCTGCGAGCAATCATGCCGAAGCCGCAAATCTCGCGATGCTTGAGAAACGAAGACCTTAGCCAGGAATACTTAAATGTACCTAATCAAGCCACTGCCGCATGTTGTTGCGATTCTTGTGCTGCTGGGATCGGTATCCGTCGCTGCTGTAGAGGCTCGCCCCCAACCGAACATCGTCTTGATCTTGACGGATGATTTGGGATGGCAAGACGTCAAGTGCTACGACATCGACGAGCCTAGTCCTTACGAGACGCCGAATATTGATGCATTGGCGACCAAGGGGGTGATGTTCTGGCAAGCGTATTCGCCCGCACCGACGTGTGCGCCGTCACGATGCGCGATCATGAGTGGTAACCATCCTGCGAGGGCACAGAAAACGCACGTTGTCGGCGGTGCGCCACCGGCTCCGATCAACCAAGTTAACTCGCGAATGATGGACCCCTGGTACAGCGGTCGGATGCCAGCCAATGAAGTGACACTCGCCAAGGTGTTGCGCGACAATGGGTATGTCACCGGGCATTCAGGGAAATGGCATATGGCCATCGATCACAATTCGTTTCCTCAGCCCGAGGATCAAGGCTTCGATTTCACCCGCTCTAGTCGCGGCTCGCGGAGCAGCGTGAAAGATCGACTTGCCGATTTTGCGACGGATGCACCGGATGATCCATTTCGACTCGACGCCAACGGATACCCGTTTCATCAGACCAATGAGGACGCGTTGACGTTCCTGAAGGAGAGTAAAGATAAGCCTTTCTTTTTGTATTACGCGACGTGGTTGGTTCACGCACCGATTCACACTCGGTCGGAAGCGCATTTGAAGAAGTACGCGGAACGATTGGGAACCGATCCGGCGGCGACACCAAAGAAAGATACGCCTGGACAACTCAATCCCTTCTACGCCTCGATGGTTCAGGAGTTGGATTACTACCTTGGGCAAGTGTTTGATTACCTGGGAAGTACGGAAGACCCACGCTGGCCCGGACATACTCTCAACGAAAACACTTACCTGATATTCACGTCCGACAACGGTGGCATGGAGGGAAGCCCAGCGGAGCGTTACACCGACAATCACCCGCTGGCTCGCGGAAAAATTTCGGCGATGGAAGGTGGTACGCGAGTGCCATTGATCGTCACTGGCCCCGGGATCCCGGCAGGTGTGCAAACCGACGTGATGGCGAACGGACTTGATTTCTATCCGACCATTCTGACGCTCGCCGGTGTCGAGAAACCGCAAGACAAACATCTCGACGGCTGTGATCTGGCTCCTCTGTTGTTGGGCGATCCGACCGATCCCTCACTCGTCAAGGAGACCGATGGATCGGTGCGTGACACGATGGTTTGGCACTTTCCTCATGGCGCGGCGCTGGAAAGCACGATCCGCATCGGCGACTACAAGTTGATTCATAACTACGACTTTGCGAACAACCCTTCCACCTCACGCTTCGAGCTGTTTCGTCTTTATGAGACAGTCGATGGCAAGCAGCAGCGAGCGGATATCGAGGAATCGAAAAATCTGGCGAAGGAAATGCCGGAAAAGTCGAAAGCGATGTTACGCGAACTGGATCATGCGCTGACCGAGATGAAGGCGAGCTACCCCAGCTACAATCCAAACTACAGAGGCGATCTGCCACACAAAGACAAAGTGCCATCGGTGGTCTCGCATTCGCAACACGGCAAGACGGTCGAGTTCGAGTTTACGGAAAACGGAGCGGAGGTGGTCCGAGCCGACTTGATCTACACACTCAACGGTGGTGCACGCGATGAAGAGTACTTCCGTGCTTCGGCAAAGGTAAGTGCCGATGGCAAAGTGACTGCTGAGTTACCCGATGGGACAACGCATTACTTCATCAACCTGATCGACGAAAACAACTTTCTGGTTAGCTATCCCGAGGTGCAGTCGACCAAGAAGCAGAAGTTTTCCGCTGCCGCATTGCAAGCGAACTTAAGCACGAGCGAAAAATAGGTGTCCCGTTTCGAGTAGGGCCGGTTCCTACCGGCCGCGGCTGAGGATGTGATGGAGTCGGCCGGTAGGAACCGGCCCTACACACTTAGGAACAAGCGGGGATTAAGTACCGGATGTCGACGTAGCTGCCGTCGCCAGACGGCGGAAATCCACTAATCGTAATAAACCGCTCGTTCCCTGAGGGTAGATTGTGACGCGACCGAAACCGGTGATGGCGTTTCGCTTTTTACCGGCTAATAGCTGCTATTGCTCGGGGATATTGATCGAGAAGACATTTTAAAACGACTGAGAAACTACGTGATGTGGACCAAAAGAATCTGTTTGTTTTTAGCCGCAGGTTTCTGGGCGTCGCTGGCTCCCATAATTTCCTTTGCCGAAACCGAGCAAGCGACCAGAACTGCCGAGGCAGGGCTAAAGATTTTCTATATCCGTCATGCAGAAGGCGGACACAACGTTGCAGCAGACTGGGCCGATGTCCCCAAGGAAAAATGGCCTGCCTATGTCGGGGATCCCGATGTGTTTACCCCGGAGGGTATGGCACAACAGGCCGCAGTGGCTGGCAAACTGAAGAAATACGACTTTGATTTCATCGCCACAAGTCCGATGTGGCGTTGCAGGAATACCATCTTGCCGTATCTGAAAGAGATCGAAAGCAAGGCCGAGATCTGGCCCGAGCTACACGAACTAAGAGCAAGTTCGTTGATCCTTTCTACCGATCTTCCAGAGCCCACGGACAAAATTCTTGGTGGGGGGAAAGCGGTCGAATTGCCCTCCGATGAAACACAATGGTTCTCGCTACGTAAGGACGGCATGAACAACTTTAAGGTGCCCCGCGCTGGGGAAGGACGGGAGGCCGACGAGAGATCGTCTGCTGCGGCACGAGTGGTTGTGCAGCGAGTGCTCGACATGATCCAGGATCGGTTTGGCGGATCGGATAAAACGATCCTTTTGTCGGGGCATGGCAGCAGCGGAAAAGCCATTCTAAGAATGCTCACCAAAGATCCTCTGGTCGGGTTTCCAGGAATTTCCAATACAGGGATTTGGATGGTGCAGCAGCAGCCCAACGGCGAGTTCAAGTTAATGATGTTTAACGACGCTCCGGTCGAAAGCGAAAAGCGAGTCCCGGTCCTGAGCCGGTAGTTTACGACATGAAAGCCCGCCCAGACGAGACGAAAAATCTGTACGAGTCACAATCTGAAGTCGTGTCGTGATTGGTCGCACAACATGTCGCTATCGCAACCGTTTAAAAGATCCTCACGCTCTCACCGTCATCTAATGATGTCCTGCCCAATGAAACCCATCCTACGATGTCTTTTCGTGTTTTCGTTTGTTTGCTCGCCGATGGCATGGACATCCGCGCAGTCGCTTGAAAACAACGGCCGACATGTGAATCCGATTGACTGGCAAGCGTTTCTTTCGCAGCACGACATGGTCTGGGATCGCATTCCAAACCGCTGGGAGGTCGCTCCGTATACCGGCAATGGCAACGTGGGTGTCCTGTTCTATCAGGCGGCGGACGAAGCCAAGAATGTAATCTCGATCTACGCCGGGCGTCATGACTACTACGACCATCGGCTGCCCAATGGAGAGGACGCGAATTTGTGGATCTATCGAAGCCGCTTGCCATTGGGGCACTTCAATATGGAATCCAATGGAGAGATCACGGGGGTCGATCTGCGACTTGGATTATGGAACGCCGAACTGACCGGGACGATCAACACAGCTAACGGTTCCTACCGGGTTCATGCGTTTTCGCATAGCCAAACCGATGTGATTTCTTTTGAAACGCAGGCCGAAGGCGGTGAGTCGATCCAAATCACATGGCATCCGGAAACGCCGATCGCGCCGGTGAAAGAGACGCTCGATGCGGGCGGTGGGCCCAAGGGCCGCAGCTGGGACAAGATGCGAACCGCCCCCTATCCGCTTCCTCCAGAGCCGACGTTAAGCGAAGAAGATGGCATGCAGTTTTGTTTTCAGCCGCTGCTCGACGGACGCGGCGAAACCACCACCGGCTGGCAGATCACAGGCGATCCGTCGGGCAAACAGTTGCTGACCGCAAGCATCCATCATAGCTTTCCGGAGCATGATAGCTTGGCAACGGCGAAGAAGAATTTGCTCGACGCGCGGCAACGGAGGAAGGCCGAGACTTTCGTTTCCTCTCATCGCGAGTGGTGGCACGAATACTATCCGCTCAGCTTTTTGACGATCAACGATCCCGAGAAGGAGGCGTTCTATTGGATCCAGATGTACAAGCTGGGTTCGGCGATGCGAGAGAATGGCCCCATCCTCGACTTGATGGGGCCGTGGTATCACCGCACGTTCTGGCCGATGGTTTGGGGTGATCTGAATGTGGAATTGCAATACTGGACGCACTTGACGGCCAATCGGATGTCGCTTGGCGAATCGCTTCCGAATAATTTGGATAAGTATGCTGACAATCTTGCCAAGAATGTTCCCGAGCGATGGAAGGATAGCGCAGCGATTGCCGCCTGCTTCCCGCAGGATTGTGAAGCCTACGATCACGGCAAAGTGCCGGACATGCTGGCCTGGATCCTGAACAACTATTGGCTGCACTGCGAATTCGCGGGTGATCGGACGCGGATGCGAGATGGCCTGTTCCCGCTATTGCGAAAGAACGTCAACGCTTACTTGAACTTTCTTCGTGAACGTCCGGTGAAATCCGATGACGGCAAAATTCACATCAGCCGGAGTTGGTCACCCGAGTATCCCGGTGGACATGGCCAAGACATCAACTTCTCGATTGCACTGCTCCGCTGGGCCTGTCAAACGCTTCTCGACATCAACGAAGAGCACCACCTGAACGATCCGCTGGCGTCTGAGTGGCAGAACGTTGTCGACAACCTTGTTGGATTTCAGATCGACGAAAATGGGCTGCGAATCGGCAAGGATATTCCGTTTGATAAACCGCACCGCCACTACTCGCACCTACTCGGTTTCTACCCGCTGGCCGTCATCACGCCAGAGGAGGAAGCGGACGCAAAGATGCTTCGTACCTCGCTCGATCATTGGCTCGATGTTTCGATCAACAGCGGCATCAAGGTCGGCGCGATGCCGGTCACCGGGTACACCGCGACGGGTGCCGCATCAATGTACGCTTGGCTGGGCGACAAAGAAAAGGCATATCACTATCTCGATTTTTTGATCCAACACAAAAATGTTTCGCCGACGACCATGTACGCCGAAGGAAACCCTGTGATCGAAAGCCCGCTTTCGTTCGCCACCTGTATCCACGACATGTTGCTGCAGAGTTGGGGTGGCAAGATTCGCGTGTTCCGCGGGACACCCGAAATCTGGGGCGAAGTTGCCTTTCGGAATTTGCGAACGCAGGGGGCCTTCCTGGTTACCGCTAAAAAGAAAGACGGGGTGACCCAGTTTGTGACTGTGGAAAGTCTGGCAGGATTTGCGTGCTTCGTCCAAACCGACATCCCCAACCCGAAGATCTATATCAACGGCAAAGAACAGAACGTTTCTAAGTCCGACGATGGCTTCTATCAAATCGCACTTAAGAAAGGGGAGTCAGCCACGTTGTCACCGGTCGCGTTAGAACGAATTGACTTCCAAATCGAACCGATACCTGTCAGCGATTCAAACCGCAATCTGTTTGGACTCAGCGACAAGACGGTTCGTCTGCCCGGACACAAGTTTTACTACCCCGAAAAGACCACGGCAAAATGATCAACAAGTATCTGCTTCCATTTGCGTTCGGGCTGTTGGTCGTTGCCGGTATCGCTTGTGCTGCGAGCACCACCAATGCGCAGGAATCGGCGACGGAGAAAAATGCTGACTATGCGATCACGCCTGAGTCAACGTCAATCACCACTCCGGCCAGCATCAAAATTGATCCAGCGACGATCAATGTAGTGTCGGCGAGTCTAGCAGAGTTTGACAAAAATCTAAGATCGGCCTTTATCAATCACATGAATCTGTGGGTCACGTCAAAGAAACCGGGGAGCTATTCGATCAGGTGGAATCTACACGTTCCGGCGGATGGGATCTATGACGTCAGCGCGCTAGTGTTGTCCAAAGGATCGCATATGACACTCACTTGTAATGAGCAACGGTTGGAATTTAGCTCGGAACAAAATGCGTGGGAAAGACTGGACCTCGGGCAACTTCAATTGAATGCCGGAGACAATTCGCTTCAACTCGCGGTCGACGCAGCCAGCGGATTTTCAATCGACTCGCTCGAACTAACTCAGCCAGCGGTCAAAGCCAAGATGCGGACCGAGGCATTGGCAATGCGACAGCATCCCGATTGGTTCAAGGACGCTGGTTACGGACTGATGTTCCAGTGGACCAACCGAGCGACACCTCCGACGGGACCGATCAAGCCATGGGAAAAAAAGGTCAATGACTTCGATGTAGACGCTTTTGCCAACATGGTGCAGGAATCGGGCGCGGCTTACGTCGTCTGGTCCATCACGTGGGGCCAGCAGTACATCTCGGCACCGATCGAGTCGCTTGATCGCATTCTCGCCGGTCGCACCACGACGCGGGATCTGTTGGGGGAAATGGCAGACGCGTTGCATGAGCGTGGGATCAAGCTGATTTTCTACTATCACTACGGCTACGACTGTGGTCATTCCATCGACGCTGACTGGATGAAAGCGTCCGGTGGATATGAACCCGACAAGACGCAGCTGTATAAGAACTTGATGATTATTTTGGCCGAAATCGGTGATCGCTACGGCGACAAATTGAACGGCTGGTGGTTTGACGGAGGGCAACGGTTTTACGATTGCCACTTCGATCGATCGTCACCTGCGATTGGCATCTTATCCGCTCCGTTCAAAGAGATCACTCAGGCGGCTAGGACCGGCAATCCCAAACGACTTGTTTCTTACAACTCGTGGATTAAACCACAGCTGACGGAATATCAAGACTACTATGGCGGCGAGGGACACACTCAAATTGTCGGGCTGAAGGACGGCGTCTTTGCTGCAGGAGGTCAGGAGGGACTGCAGGGCCATGGATGTTTCATCTTCGAGAAGAAGTGGGGTCACATCGAGCCCAATACACCCATTTCGAAACCCAGATACAACTTAGATCAACTGACTCGTTTCATCCAGAAAGCGCAACAGGACCGCTACCCGCTATCGATCAATTTGGAAATGTACGAGGACGGTTCGGTTTCACCAGAATCAACCGCATTGCTGACGCAGCTGCGAGACGTAATTCGCAGAGATAATGTAACGGGAGATGCTAATGCCGACGCTTCGCAAGCGACACCAGTCCCTGGCAAGAAAACCGATTTCTAAGGCCCATCGGATGTTTAAGTGGCGGTCGATGTTACGTAGCTAGTGTCACCAGACGGTGGGTCCACGCTCTGGCGAGCGTAGCTACGACAGTTATTGTTCCGACGGTCCTAAGGATTTAATCGTTACAAAGTTCGGACTGGCCAAGGCGGGTGAAGTTCAACGTTTTTCGCGGCAACAAGCACGACGACCTAGCCACCATCCCTAAGCCAATCCACTGATCAGTCACACGAACCGACGTCCAGCGATGCACAAACACTTACTTCCAATCATCGTCAGTTTCGCCGTAATTAGCTTCGCCCTATTCACGGGTTCGCTGCACGCCGCGGAGCAAGACTTGGCACCGGTTGCGTCAACTAGGCCCAATGTCATCTTCATCAAGACGGATGACCAGCGATTGGATTCGCTTAGTATGACGGGGCATCCGGTAACACAGACACCGAATATTGACCAGCTGGCAGCGGACGGAGTTTTCTTCAGTCACGCCTTCATCACCAGCCCGATCTGTGGCCCCAGCCGTGCCAACTTCTTCACCGGCCAATGGGAACGCAAGAACCGACAAGGTTTTTATCACGTTTCCAGAAACCACATCACGCACGAGCTGTTTGACAATAGCTGGATTATGCAATTGAAGGCCGCGGGGTATTTCACTGGCTACATCGGCAAGCATCACGCCACCATTGGGCCGGCAAAGGAACGCAATCGCTACATGAAGGAGAACGTTGATTTTTGCTATATGAAGGGCGGACACCTCGGCTTTGATTTGATGAAGTGGAACGAGTTCAAGAATCTTCGGCACAGCTCCCAGATCGAAGGACTCTACGAGGCGACCGAGCCTTTCATGCGACCTGGAAAAGATAAGGACTACTTCTTTGACAATGCCCACCAGTCCGTCTCGGATTTTCTGCACAAGCGAGATCAGGGCAAGCCGTTTGCACTCTCGCTGAATCTCAATCTGCCGCATGCGTCCAGCATCGGTGGCATGGGAGCGAAAGATACAGACCCGGATATGTACCGCACACTGTACAACGATGTGCAGGACGATTTCGTGTTCCCTGATGACTATCCCAACATCAAAGTCCCGTTGCCAGAACAGGTTTTTCGCCAGGATGAGTTGATGGGTTATTACCGCACGACCAATCCCGCCGCGCTGTTGAGCAAGAAGACCAAGATGGCCCGCGCTGTCACAGCAATCGACATGATGCTCGGTAAGTTACGAATGCAATTGGACGAAATGGGAATCGCTGACAACACCATCATTGTCTTCGCTTCTGACCACGGATTACTGCTCGGTGAGCATGGCCTTGGTGGCAAGACGTTTCTCTATGACGAGTGCGTTCGCATCCCGATGATTATTTATTCCCCCTACTTCTCCGAACAACAGCGGGGCACGACGGTGGATGAGTTGGTGGTGGGTCAGGATTTGCCAGCGACGATTTTGGAACTGTGCGGCGTGGCCGTGCCAGATACTTATCAAGGACAGAGCATGATGCCGCTGATTGAAGGCAAGTCGGTCCAATGGCGCAAAGAAGTCTTCTGTGAAAATCTGTTCACCGACCAAGGCTATCCGCGAATGGAATCCGTGCGTAGCGACGAGTGGAAGTACATTCGTTACTTCTCCAAAGAGAATGATCGGATGAAGTATCTGCCCGACGCGTCGATCCAAGGAGAGCAGCCAGTGTTTGAAGAGCTGTTTAATATCGCGAACGATCCGAAGGAACAGGTCAACCTCGCCCTCAATCCCGAGTACGATGAAGTACTTGCAAGGTATCGCAATCGATGTCAGGAACTTGTCACCGAGTTAGCAAAATAGGAAACAAGTGATTCTGTCTTCTCATACCGCACAAGTCGAATGCCGTTGTATCGGGCCCAAGGCCCAGTGATTCACATAGTCCAGCTCAGCGGACCGCAGGGCTCTTACAAGGATAGAACTTTGAAAAAAACAATTACGACCATGGTCCTCTGCCTGATGGTGATTTGGAACGGCACGGATGCGTCGGCGGCGAAACCGAACATCGTGTTCATCCTTTGCGATGATCTCGGTTATGGCGATGTGCAGTGTTTAAATCCAGAGCACGGAAAGATTGCGACACCATCGGTCGACAAACTGGCTGCCGAAGGAATGATTTTCACCGATGCCCATTCCGGATCGTCGGTCTGCACACCGACACGTTATGGATTGATGACAGGGCGTTACAGTTGGCGGACGCAATTGCAAAGCGGCGTGGTTCAAGGATTCTCGCCCAATCTGATCGCCGAAGACCGACCGACCGTGGCCAGCTTTTTGAAGTCACAGGGTTACCATACCGGCATCATCGGCAAGTGGCATTTGAACTTTCAATATGTCGATCCCGATACCGGTAACGAACTAAGTAAGAAAACAGCAAAGAGGGGGCTGGCTCCCGTCGGCAGCAAAATTCCGGACGGTCCGATCCGTCGGGGCTTTGACTACTTTCATGGATTCCATCACGCTCGTGATATGAAAGGCGTGATCGAGAATGACGAAGTCATCGAGCACGACGAAGAGATCAACATGCTGCCGCGGCTGACCCGTAAAGCGGTCGAGTACATCAACGCCCGCGGCAACGACGCAAACGAATCGCCGTTCTTTCTGTATGTGCCGTTCGGGTCTCCGCACACTCCGATTGTTCCCACAAAAGAGTGGCAAGGTCGAAGCGGACTCGGTGCGTATGCTGACTTCGTGATGCAGACCGATGACGGTGTGGGACAAATCACCACTGCACTGAAGGAGAACGGGCTTAGCGACAATACGCTTGTCATTTTCAGTAGTGACAACGGATGCTCCAAAGCGGCCGGAATTCCTCAGCTCGCCAAACAGGGACACCTGGTCAGCGCCGGATATCGAGGTTCCAAAGCCGATTTGTGGGATGGCGGGCATCGCGTTCCGTTTATCGTACGTTGGCCGGGCAAGGTGGCCGCGGGTTCAACTTGCGATCAGACGATCTGCCTGACCGATTTCTTTGCCACGCTTTCGGAGCTGACGGGGGAATCGCTACCTGCGGGCAGCGCCGAGGACAGCGTTAGCTTTCTGCCAGCCCTAAGCGGCGAATCAATTGATTCGACGCGTGCGGGTGTGATTCACCATTCGATCAGCGGGCACTTCGGTTATCGACAGGGGAAATGGAAGCTGCTGTTGGCAAAGGCCTCGGGTGGTTGGAGTTCTCCAACTGAAAAACAGGCCGCCAAAGATAGCCCGATCGCTCAGCTGTATGACATGCAAAACGATCCCGCCGAGACGACAAATCTCTACGAAACCCATCCCGAAGTGGCAGAGCGTTTGCTCGCGCAACTCGAAGCGGATGTCACGCGGGGACGCAGCACCGCGGGATCCGAATCAAAAAACGATCAAGATTCTATTAACCTTTGGAAGAGCGGGAAGCAGATCAATACGAAAGCGAAAAAAATCCAGAACTAAGGTAAAAACCATGAAATCTTCCCTCACACTCTGCTTCCTGGTGATCATGTTGGTGCCCGGCACGGTCCGCGCCGAACTTCGGTTGGGTTCCTTGTTCACAGACCACATGGTGCTGCAACGCGATATGCCGGTACCGGTTTGGGGGATAGCAGATTCCGGATCGACGGTCACCGTGGAATTTGCGGGGCAGCAAAAGAAAGCCAACGTCGAGGCGGATGGCAAGTGGATGATCAAGCTTGATCCGCTTGCAGTTTCGTTCGAATCGAGAACGATGACCGTCTCGTCGAGTTTGAATTCATCAGTTGAAAAACAGCGATGCAGTGACGTCCTCGTCGGCGAAGTCTGGATTTGTTCGGGACAATCGAACATGCAGTTTGGTGTTGGTGCGGTGCCGGAAGTGAAGGCGTTGATTCCGCAGACAAAAAACATCCGCAGCTTTAACGTCAAACGCAGTGTGGCCTTTACCGAGCAAGAGCGTTGCGAAGGCCAGTGGGTCGATCGTTACCCCGATAGCGCGGTGGCGTTTGGATTTGCTCATTTTTTGCAAGCATCCGCTGACACCCCGGTTGGCATCATTCTGTCGTGCTGGGGGAGCACGTCGATCGAAGCCTGGATGCCTCGGGACATGACCGAAACCGTGCCCCATTTTAAAGTGATGATGGAAGAGTTTGACGCCAACACCGAAGCGCAGGCTGAGATCAATGCCACCCTCAATGGTCCTCAACCTTGGAGCGGCAAGGAGGACATTTTTTTGCGTCGTCAATCGAATATCATCTATAACGCGATGATGCATCCGCTTGCACCTTACGCTTGTCGTGGATTGGTTTGGTACCAAGGTGAACGCAATACGCAGTCAATGCACGGGATGGTCAAAGAGCCTTGGTTCTCACGGAACTCAGGCATGCGGATCTATGGCGACGTGCTGAAGCAATGGATGCTGCGTTATCGCCAGCAATGGAACCAGGAGGACTTGCACTTCTTGATCGTGATGTTGCCGGGATACGGAAATGTATTGAAAACGTCACCCAAAGTACCTCGTGATAATCCTGCAGCACACTCGTGGGCCTGGATGCGAGAATCGCAGCTCAAAGCTCTCGAACTACCGCATACCGCGGTTGCAAATACCATCGATTTGGGCGACATCAAGAACGTGCATCCGAAAGACAAGCTGCCGATTGGGCGGCGATTAGCCCTGCTCGCAGCACGCGACACGCTCGGGCAGAAAATCGAAGCCCAAGGCCCCGTTTTTCACAAAGTGGAGGCCAATGATAATTCGCTGGTCGTCCATTTCGAACACGCCGAGGGATTAACAACCACCGATGGTTCCGCGCCAAAGGGGTTTTGGATGGCCGATGATGATCAGAAGTGGGTCCGAGCTGATGCGACGATCCAAGGGCAGCGCGTGGTTTTGCAGTCCGCTGAATTGGCAAAGCCGTTGTATGTTCGCTACGCCTTTGTGGGAAAGCCGGACGTGAATCTCGTCAATGAGGCCGATCTACCGGCCCTTCCTTTTCGAACCGACCGATTTGAGCCCTAAGAAAATGTCCGCAAATCAATCCATTTGATTCTTGCAAAACACTCCCCCCGGGATACAGAAGAAATTCATCATGTTTGTAAAACTCGCATCGTTCTTCTCGATGTTTGGGTTGGTCGCTTGTCTGATTACAGTGCAGCCAGTCTTTGCCAAAGAGCCGCCGCCCAGCATTATCATCTTCGATGTGGATGATCTCGGTTGGCAGGATGTGCAGCTCAATGACGTGGATAGTCCCTGCCCCTACGAAACGCCCAATATCATCAAGCTTGCCAAGGCTGGGATTAATTTCTTTGAAGGCTATTCACCCGCTCCGTCCTGTTCTCCCTCACGAGCCGGGATCATCACGGGGCAACACCCCGCAAAAATTCGGCTCACGCATGTCGGCCTGACTGTGGCGAGTTATGGCTTTGACACCGTCAATCAAGACCGAGGCCCCCATCGCAGTGTGCCGGATCGCACCAAAGATTTCGCGACAGCCGATGATCCTAAATTTCCCTTGAGCAAAGAATGGGTAAAATGAACCTATTGAAACTTGACTCCAAAATCCCTGCTCCCGCTGATCCAGAACACTTTTTATCTCGAACGCTGAATCAATTATGAACAGACGTAGTTTCGTTAGCAAACTGATTGCGGGAGCGATCGCTTGCGGGTTGGTGGGCATGTTGCCAACTGCATCTCTTGCGGAAGATCTTGCAAACGGATCTGCACGACACGATCAAGGTAGTTCCTGGAGCGAGTTGAATCTGGTCTATGACCAACCGGCGAAGCAGTGGACCGAGGCGCTGCCCGTTGGCAATGGCAGACTAGGAGCGATGGTTTTCGGCGGCGTCTCTGAGGAGCGTATTCAGTTCAATGAAGCGACGCTCTATGCGGGCGAGCCTCATGACTATTCCCATCCTGGGGCTGCGGATCATCTCGATGAGATTCGCCAATTGCTTTTTGCTGGGAATCAAAAAGCAGCGGAATCGTTGGCGATGAAGGAGTTCATGAGCGACCTGATCTCTCAGATTCCTTATCAGCCGTTCGCAGATGTCTTCCTGAAATTTTCCGGTCATGAAGCCGTGGAAGATTATCGTCGTGCTTTAAATCTCGACGAGGCGGTGGCGACGACGACCTATCGAGCAAATGGAGTGAACTATACTCGGGAAGTGATCGCGAGTTTTCCCGATCAAGTCATTGCGGTTCGGATCACGGCTGACAAACCTGGTCAGATTTCTTTTAGCGGAGGGTTTAAGTCGCCACATACCAATAGTGCCGTGGATCACTCCGAACCTCAACGCTCTGATCGGGGAGCGAGCCACGACAATCAGCTAAGGCTCCGCGGTTTGTTGCCTAATGTCTATGAGGACAAGAAAAAGAAGTTCACGATGACACTGGAGACACCGCTCCGCTTTGAGGCGAGATTGCAGGTGCATGCCGACGGAGGCTCGGTGGAGGTTGCGGGCGGGGCGATTTCGGTGAACGACGCCAATGCGGTGACTTTGATTTTGACGGCAGCGACCAGCTACAAGAACTTCCAGGATGTGAGCGGTGATCCCGCAAAACATTGCCAGGACGTGTTGGCTGCGGTGCAGGGGAAAGACTGGAACACGCTGAAAGCCGCCCATATCCAAGATCATCAAAACCTGTTCCGCCGAGTCTCGATCGACCTTGGTGCCGGAGAAAATGAAGATCTTCCCACGGACGAGCGACTGCAACGTGCATCCGATTCGAAAGACAACAGTTTGGTTGCGTTGCTGTTCCAGTACGGACGCTATCTTCTGATCGCTAGCAGCCGTCCCGGCGGCCAGCCTGCTAACTTGCAGGGGATTTGGAATGAGCTACTGAATCCGTCATGGGGCAGTCGGTACACCGTCAATATCAACACCGAGATGAACTACTGGCCTGCGGAAACGGTCAATTTAGCCGAGTGTCATGAGCCGTTGTTTGCTGCGATGGATGAGTTGGTTATCTCTGGCAAACGCACTGCAAAGAACCACTACAACGCGCGCGGCTGGGTGCTGCATCATAACTTTGATCTGTGGCGCGGCACGGCTCCGATCAACGGTTCGAATCATGGCCTCTGGGTGACCGGTGGTGCTTGGCTTTGCCAGCACCTTTGGTGGCACTACGAGTTCGGCGGCGATCGTGAATTTTTGGAACGAGCTTATCCGATCATGCGGGACTCGGCGCTGTTCTTCGTTGATTTCCTGATCGAAGATCCACGCAACGACAAAGGCTGGCTGATCAGCACGCCGAGTCATTCTCCGGAGAATGGAGGCTTGGTGGCCGGACCGACGATGGATCATCAAATAATCCGTAACCTATTCGCCAATGTCATTGAAGCGTCAGAGATCCTGGGCAAAGACGAGGAGTTACGACAACGGTTGATCGAAATGCGAGCCCGGATCGCACCGAATCAAATCGGCAAGCATGGGCAGTTGCAGGAATGGCTCGAGGACAAAGACGACCCCAACAGCAAACACCGTCATGTCTCTCACCTATGGGGTCTGCATCCCGGTGACGAGATCAATTGGAAAGACACTCCTGAGTTATTTGATGCCGCCAAGCAGTCACTGATTTTCCGAGGCGATGCCGCAACTGGTTGGAGTATGGGATGGAAGGTGAACTTTTGGGCAAGGTTTCTGGATGGCGATCACGCGACTTTGATCCTGGGTAACTTGATGCGGCCGGTTCAACGAGGGGGAAAAACCATGGGCGGCGGCGGGCTGTACCCGAATCTGTTTGATGCCCACCCACCGTTTCAAATCGATGGCAACTTCGGTGTCACCGCAGGCATCGCCGAAATGCTTTTGCAGAGCCACTTGAAAACCGACGATGGCAGCCAGCTACTACACCTGTTACCGGCCCTGCCTTCCGCTTGGCCGAACGGTTCGGTTAGCGGCCTGCGCGCCCGTGGCGGTTTTGAAGTTTCCATGCAGTGGAAGAACGGCCAACTGGAAAAGGCGGACGTCAAGTCGCTGCTCGGCAATCCGATGGTGATCCGAACCCCGGATGGAAAGCAGACGGTCTATCAGGAAACCGTCGCCGGAAAAAGTTACACCGTCGACTGACGGGGTAGTCCGCAGGACGCGTCATCGCTCCATGCGGATGGCGTTATCCAGCGAGCGCAAGGCATAAAAAACACTTAGTAAACTCAACCGCAACCACGAAGAGATAAATGAACAAGATCTCCATCTACCTATGCCTCGTGATGAGCATCGCGGCGTGTCCCGTGATGGGTGCGGATGCCGCACCTAGCAAGGGCAAACCAAGCAAGTTCAACTACACCGAATCGGCACAGGTGCAATCTCTGAATCAAGCTCATGAGCAACCCTTGTCCTTGTGGTACAACCAGCCAGCCACTTATTGGGAAGAAGCCTTGCCTGTGGGTAACGGCCGGCTCGGAGCGATGGTTTATGGGGGTGTCTCGAAAGAGATCATCCAGCTAAACGAAGATTCCATCTGGGCAGGCCCGCCGATCCCCGTGGTGAAAGAGAACGTCAGCAGTACGATCGATGAGGTCCGTCAACTGTTGTTTGCAGGAAAATACGCCGAGGCTCAGAAAAAACAGCAGGCGATTCTTGCTGGCCGCATCTCTCCGAGAAGCTACCAGACGATGGGGGAACTGCGTTTCGATTTCGGTCCTGTCGCAAAAGCGACCGCATATCGCAGATCGCTGGATCTTGATACCGCGATAGCGACAACCCGTTACACAGCGGGTGCCGTCAACTATACCCGAGAAGTCTATTCAAGCCCGGTCGACGATGTCATCGCTATCAAAATCGCAGCGGACAAGCCTGGCTCCGTTTCGTTTGATGCACGCATTGAGCGGCAAGGAATCTTTTCGACCAAAGCAAACGGAAATGCCACCGTGATCGCAACCGGCCAGGCCGCGCATGGTAACACGCACATGGGCGTCAAGTTTGCCACGGTCTATAAGGTAGTCGCACAAAACGGATCCACCCAAGCGGAAGACGATCGCTTGACCGTCAAGAATGCGGACTCCGCAGTCATCTACATTGCTGCGACAACGGACTACAACCGCGAGGATACAGACCATCCCCTTACTCATGATTTGGTGGAAAACTGCGACCGCACCATTGCCGTGGCTGAGCAGAAGGGATACGGCCGACTGAAAGCGGACGCGATCGAATCGCACCAACTGCTTTTCCGCAGGGTTGACCTGAAACTTGGAACTGCCTCGAACAAACCGACTATTGCCAGATTGCAGGGGTATCAAAACGGAAAGATTGACCCCGACTTGGAAGCACTCTACTTTCAATACGGCAGATACCTGCTGATCTCATCTTCGCGGCCGGGCTGTTTGCCGGCCAACCTGCAGGGACTCTGGTGCAAGGATATGGCCGCGCCCTGGAACAGCGATTATCACATCAACATCAATTTCCAGATGAACTATTGGCTCGCCGAGACGACGAATCTTCCGGAATGCCATCTGCCCTTCATGGCCTACATCGAACGACTGGTGCCCTCGGGCCAGCAGACCGCTAAAGATCTGTATGGTTGCCGAGGTTTTCTAGCGGGGCATGGGTCGGATGTTTGGCATGGCACCGTCCCTTTTGGAAATGTTCAGTATGGACAGTGGGTTGTCGGCGGTGCTTGGACGACCCAGCACTTCATGGAACATTACCGGTTCACCGGGGATCGAGAATTCCTGAAAAATCGGGCCTATCCGGTTTTGAAACAAGCATCGCTGTTTTTTCTGGATTGGTTGGTCGAGGACCCGAAGACCGGGAAATTGGTATCTGGCCCCAGCACCTCACCTGAGAACAAATTCATCGACCCCGAAACCAACACTCCGTGCAACCTGACCATGGGACCGGCAATGGACCAGCAGATTATTTGGGACGTGTTCACCAACACGCTCGAGTCAGCACAAATCCTGGGTGTGGAGGATGATTTCACCCGTGACGTTCAAGCCGCACTCGATCAGCTTGCCCTTCCGCAGATTGGATCGGACGGGCGACTAATGGAATGGACCGAAGAGTTTGAAGAGCAAGATCCTGGTCACCGCCATATCTCGCATCTGTATGGACTCTATCCGGGAAGACAGTACAACATTGACAACAGCCCGGAGATGGTGGCGGCGGCAAGGAAAACCATTGATTACAGGCTTTCTAAAGGAGGCGGTCACACCGGTTGGAGCCGGGCATGGATCATCAACTTCTGGGCGCGGTTCAGGGATGCGGAAAAGGCACATCAGAACATCGGCCTGTTGATCAAGAAATCCACTCACAACAACCTCTTTGACAAACATCCGCCCTTCCAAATTGATGGCAACTTTGGGGGCGCCGCCGCAATGGCTGAGATGCTGCTGCAATCCCATGCTGGCCACATCGATCTGCTTCCCGCGCTGCCCGACGCATGGGCCGATGGATCGATAAAGGGGCTTTGTGCACGCGGCGGATTTGAGATCGACATGCAGTGGAACCGCGGTGTTTTGACGTCAGCAACGCTGCGATCCAAACTGGGTAATCCCTGTACCGTTCGCTACGGCGATAAAACAGAGACGCTGAAAACGGAGATGAACGGTACCTATGACCTGAAATCTCTTTTGGAACCTGCTTTGGAAAAAGTAAAATGAAACGAATCGCTCCGCCGTGATCTTGAATCGCGGAGCCTGTTGATTTGTTATTCGTTCGTATGACTTAAGAAAAGAAAAAAACATGACGAGAGTTCTATTGATATTCGCGGGGCTGTGTCTTGCAGTCACAACGACGGCCGTTGGAAAGGAAAATTCGGATCGTTCCTGGGCCGACCGTCTGGAGTATGTCGGGGTTGCAGTAGAGGAACCGGACTACCATGTCTGGGGTTCGAGTCCGGTAATTGGCCCAAACGGAAAGACGCATCTCTTTGTCGCTCGCTGGCCGATCGAGGAAGAATTCAAAGCTTGGTTAACCCACTGCGAAATCGCTCGCTACGTGAGTGATCATCCTGAGGGACCTTTTGTGTTTCAGGAAGTCGTGCTGACGGGCAGCGGGAAAAAGGGCGACTGGGATTACCAGTCGCCGCACAACCCCAGCATACAAAAAGTGGGCAATCGATATGTGCTGACCTACATCGCCAACGCGGGTGGAAGCAAAGCGGAGTGCGTTGCTTCGCAGCGAATCGGAATGATGATTGCCGACAGCCCCGAGGGCCCATGGAAGAAGGTCGTAAAAGATGGGCCTATCCTTGCCCCGCCGACCGACCCAGCCGTATGGAGTTTCCAGTCGTCGGTCGGAGTCAATAACCCCGCTCTGTTAGAACATCCCGACGGTCGCTTTTTTCTTTATTACAAGGCCATGAAGCAAGGCGACATTCGTCGCATGGGCGTTGCGATTGCGGATCAGGTTGAAGGCCCGTACGCCTTCATCCCCGAACCGCTCACTAGCAACAAGACAACCATCGAAGACGGTTATGCCTTTGTTGAAAACGGAAAGGTGTATCTGTTAACGACACATAACAACGAGGGAACTGGCTACCTGTGGGCATCGGACGATGGCATTCATTTTTCGGAGCCCATATTGGGTTACGACAAAATGGAGCGGTATCTAGGTAAGCAACGGCTTGACGGCCCCGCGGTGATGCGTGGCAAGAAGTTCGAGCGTCCTCAGTTGCTGATGCAGGATGGGCATCCCACTCACCTCTACGTCGCCGCCGGTGCGAATGTAAACGGAGGAAAGGGAAGCCACTCCTGTGTTTTTCGAATCAAACGCCAGAATGCGCCAGGCTTCGGCCCGGAGTAAGAATGAAACGGTATTCGCCGCGCTAAAATAGACGGTTTTACAATGGAATCAAAAAAATGAAATTAGCACAGCAATGCATCTTATTGTTGCTGATGAGCTTCAGTATGTCCGTCCAAGCGGAGCAGCGAACGAGTTTTGATACAGAGTGGAAATTCGCCCTCGGCGATCATACGGGCGCAGAGACGCAGAAGTTTGATGATGCCGGTTGGCGTGGGTTGGATGTGCCGCACGATTGGAGCATCGAGGGTGAATATCGCAAGGATCATCCGATGGGGGATCAATGCGGCTATCTCCCCGCAGGCATTGGTTGGTATCGCAAGACCATTCCGGTCCCTGGTGATTGGAAAGGCAAACATGTCGAGATCGCGTTTGATGGCGTCTTCATGAACAGCACCGTCTGGGCGAACGGCCAGAAGCTCGGGATACGGCCGTATGGCTGGAGTTCGTTTTCGTACGACATCAGCGACATCGCTGAAACCTCTGACTCTATCACCTTTGCTGTGCGGGTGGACAATAGCAAACAACCTTCCGCACGCTGGTACACAGGTAGCGGTATCTATGCCCACACCTGGATTGATGTGAGGCATAAGATTCATGTTCCGGCGGATGGCATCTTTGTTCGCACAACAGGCGAATCCGTTGAAGTGGATGCCGAGATCAAAAATACCACTGGCAAAACGGAATCGATTGAAGTCGAAATCGCGATCTTGGATCCCAACGGCAATCAGGTCATCAGAAAACAACAGTCGGTAAACATTGCTCCGGCCGAGCTTCAAACCCAAAGTTTTAAGCTCCAAATTGACTCGCCACGTCGCTGGGATCTCGAATCACCGAATCTCTACCAAGTCATCACCAAAGTGATTTCCAACGGGCAAACCGTTGATACGGCGACCACCCGCTTCGGAATTCGCGATGTGCAGTGGAAACCGGAAACCGGCATGTGGCTGAACGGTAAAAACGTCAAGTTGCAAGGCGTTTGCAACCACCAAGATGCCGGTGCGCTCGGTGCGGCGGTGCCCGACAAGGTGCTGCGATTCCGTATCGAACAGCTCAAGAAAATGGGCTGCAACGCTATCCGCACAGCACACAATCCACAAACGCCTATTTTTTACGACATCTGTGACGAAGTCGGCATGTTGGTGATGGATGAAATTTTCGATGGCTGGAAGAAGAAAGCAGCGCATGACTATGGACGGTATTACTTTAACGATTGGTGGCAGCGGGATCTGACCGATTGGGTTCGGCGCGATCGCAACCATCCTTCGATCGTCATCTACAGCGTCGGCAACGAAACTCATGGAGCGATCGGAAAGGATTTGGTGGACCGTTGTCATGCACTCGATCCCACACGTCCGGTCACCTCCGGCCACTCGGGATCGGAATACATGGATGTCTTCGGCGTGAACGGCGGCAGCGAAAAAATGGGCTGGTTCGATCAACTGAAGAAGGATCGCGTGTTTATCGGAACCGAAAACACGCACACCTGGCAGGTGCGTGGCTTCTATCGCACCAAGACGTGGTATCGCGATGGCTATCCCCACAAGGGACAGAAGCCGCATTGGATTCCCGACTTAACCGAGAAGGAAGTATTTTTTAATGATTGGACGGATGAGGCTGGACGAGCGAACCGTAAACAGATCTTCAACTCCAGCTACGACAACGCAACCGTTCGCTTAAATGCACGCCAGAATATCGAGCAGCTGCGCGACATCCCGAATTATGCCGGCTCGTTCCGATGGACGGGGCACGATTACATCGGCGAAGCGGGCTATGTGCATGGCGGCTGGCCGTTCAAATCGTTCATGGGCGGAGCCATCGACATGGCTAACTTTGAAAAGGATTTGTACTACCTCTATCAAAGCCAGTGGACGGATGAACCGATGGTTCACATCCTGCCGCACTGGACGCACCCGACGCTAAAGCCGGGCACGCAAATACCAGTTTGGGTCTATTCCAACTGCGATTTCGTTGAATTGTTTTTGAGCGGTCAATCGCTGGGTAAAAAGAAGCCCGGAACCAAGTCCGATGAAATGCAGTGCCAGTGGATGGTGGGCTGGCAGCCGGACGAATTGAAAGCCGTCGGTTACAATGGCGGGCAGCCCGTCGCGGAAAAGGTGATCCGCACTGCCGATGCCCCCTCGCGAATTGCATTATCGATCGATGGCGAACCGCTGGCCAGTGAAGGCAAGGATCTCGTTCAAGTGCGTGTGACGACGCTGGACGAGAAGGGCGAGTTCTATCCTTACGGAGAAAACCGAACCCATTTCGATGTGATCGGCCCTGGTGTGATTCGTGCCTTGGACAACGGGAGCCCCGTCGATGTCGAAAAGCATTTTGGGGCCAACAACCGAATCGCCTTCTACGGCTTGACCCGAGCCTATGTGGAATCGACCGGTGAGCCTGGGGACATCACCTTGATGGCCAGTTGCATTCTTGGCGAAAAGAAGCAGGTAACATCCAAGAGGGTGAGCATCGATGTGCAACTGCTGTCGCTGCGAGGAACGCCCCCAACGGTTGGAATCGAAATTTTCTATACACTCGATGGCTCCGCGCCGACCTCGCAGTCGGTTCGCTACTCGGAACCCTTCGAGGTCTCGCTGGGTACCACCGTCAAAGCGATGGTTGCGTTGGACGGCAAGCCTGTTCAAACACTTCAAGAGCGTTTCGCCGCAGACGAAGGGTTCGTATGGAATGGGGGCCAAAATGAATCGAATCTCGGAGGCGACCAGGCTGAAGATGCAACGTTAAGCGGGGCAAAAGTTGTTTCCAACGGGAAGGATTTCAATGGCAAGGGATTCATTGATTTTGGCCAGAACAAAGACGCCTATGTACAGTGGTATCTGGAAAACGATGGCGACGCGGGAGAGGCGGATCTCACGATTCGCTACAGCGGAGTACGTAAGGGACGTTCGGGTCGTGCATTCAAGCTAACCGTGAATGGTCGAGTCGTTCAGGAAACACTGATGCTTCCGAATACGAAAAACTGGGGATCGGATTGGAAAACGGTGACCGTCAATATTCCGATCCAGCGCGGAGCCAACACCGTTCGTTTAACGACCATCGAAAACGGCGGAATGTATGTCGATGAAATAACAGTCCGGTAGATTTTTAGACGTTCGATGCGATGGCTTGGACTCCAGGAATCTGTTTGTAGCGAAACTCGCCAAGAGTTTCGGCTTCGGTAGGCAAGAACTTAGACGCCAATCGCCTAACCCATTTGAAAAGGAAGTGAGTTGATGAAAGACACGCACGTTACCGATGTCGCCGACGGGAAATGCCGGAGTCTAACTTTGAAACGATTCTTCCAGGGTATAACAACGATGAAAGCCGGGACTCCGCTTCTATGTGTAGTTCTTTCGCTGGCGGCAACGATCGGCGCATCGGCACAGGAGTTAGCAAGTAAGGATGAGCTGTATACCGACAAGGAATTCTCCAATGCATTTGCAATGCCGGAGGATGATCCGGATCTACCCAACGTCCTTTTGATCGGCGATTCGATATCGATTGGGTATACGGTGGATGTTCGCAAGCGGCTGTCAGGAAAGGCGGATGTGTTTCGAATTCCCAGCAATGGCAAATACGCAGCGTTTGGGAGCGAAAACCTGGATACGTGGCTCGGTAAACGCAACTGGGATGTGATCCATTTCAATTGGGGGTTGTGGGATATTTGCTACCGAAATCCGAAGTCAAAAACACAAGGGCATCGAGACAAGGTCAATGGAACGCTAACCGCTAGCCCGGATCAATATCGTGAGAGTCTGCAGCAGATCGTGGCTCTCTTGAAACAAACCGATGCGACGTTGATCTGGTGCACGACGACGCCGGTCCCGGAATTTGAGGCGGGACGAAAGGTAGGCGATGATATCAAATACAATTTGGTCGCTGAATCCATCATGAAAAAGAACGGGATTCGGATCAATGATCTGCATGCTCATGCATTGCGAGGACTGCCTGGAATCCAAAAACAAAAAGGGGATGTCCATTTTACAAGCCAGGGGTATGCATATTTGGCAGAGAAGGTCGCCCTTGAGATCGCCTCGGCACTTTCAGCGGAACGTAGCGAGACGGAGAAATAGGAAAGCATGAACAAACTACTACAAATTCTGACACTGGCGTTGATGCCAACGATTGCATCCGCCGAGCCGCTGGTGGTGAAATCGCCGGACGGGCAAATCTCGCTGTTCGTCGAAGAAAACGATGGCGTCTTGTCCTATTCGGTCCAGCAAGGGGACGATCTCCTCGTCGCGAAATCGGCAATCGAGATTTTTGCCGATGCGAAGATGTCGCTTGTCGATCACTCGATTCGAGAGAATGATTCAACTTGGTCGCCGACGTGGGGCCAGTTCAGTGAGATCCGCGATCACTACCGCGAGTTGTCGGTGGCGATCAAAGCCGATGACATTCCCGTAACGCTTCTGTGCCGTGTGTATGACAGCGGTGTTGGGTTGCGATTCGCTTTATCCAAAGAATCGAAGGGAAAAACGACCGCGTTTCCCGTGGCTTACAATCTATCCGGCGATTGGACTCGCCATTTTTACCCCATTGGCGAAAAGGGAGTGAACGAGGTTGCGAAGCTGGGGGGCCAAAAGAGCATCAACGTGCCATTGGTTTCGCAGCACGCGAAGCGTGGCGTGCTCGCGTTGTTAGAGTCGGATCTGTATTCCGCGGCGGGCTTTGAGAGTATGCGAATCGCTGCCGACACGTCGGGCCACGTGCAGACCACTTCGCGTCCCGTCGTTTCGGTCGGTGCAGGACATCTGACACCTTGGCGCGTCATCCTGGTGGGCGAGTCGCAGGCTGATTTATTGGAGAACACGGTAGCACTGAGTTTGGCAGCGCCTTGTGCGTTGGACGATGCGAGCTGGGTCAAGCCGGGCAAGGGGCTTTGGGATTGGCGAATCCATGGATACGACAACGGTGAATTCACCTATGGCATCGACACCCGCAGCTATCTGCGGTTGATCGATTTTTGCGAGGATCAGGGGATTGAGTATCTGACGATTGATGACCACTGGTTCAACAAGGCGACGCCTCGAGCGATGACGACCGTTCCGCAGGTGGATCTTGACAAAGTGATGGCGTATGCCAAACAGAAGCGTGTGAAAATCTGTCTCTACTATGATCGCAGAAAGGGGGACGTTCCTAACACCCCGCTGTTCAAAAATTATGCCGACTTGGGTGCTTCGGCGATGAAGTATGGCTTCCATGGAAATCAGGCCGCATTTACCCGCGATGCCATTGAGACTGCCGCGATACACCAGATGCTGATCAATTTTCACGACGGACCGAGTCCCATGACGGGGGTCGAGCGGACGATGCCCAACTTGATCACCCGCGAGTATTGCCACGCCCAACAGGACAGCCGTCGCGCTTTTACGCCAGAGTCGTTTCTAAACATGGCGATGGTCAACTCGCTTGTCGGTCCAATGGACCAGGCGAATGGGAACTTTGGCATTAAGAGCATCAATGCCGGAGAGCGGATGAAAGGGCCGAAAAAGAAGAACAGCTATATTTCAACGGTTGTCAGTGAAGTGGCCCGCTGCTTAGTTGTGTATACGGGACTGATTACCCTTCCGGATGCCCCGGAGGAATACCTGAAGAAAGCCGATCTGTTTGAATTCTTGAAGGTGATGCCTGCGACCTGGGATGACACCCGTGTGCCACACGCCAAGATCGACGAAGCCATCACCGTCGTTCGTCGCAGTGGCGATACATGGTTTGTCGGTTCGGTGAACAATCAAATGGCGAAAACAGTGGAGATCGAATTGGATTTCCTTGAACCCAATACGTCCTACGAAGCAACCCTGTATCAAGACGCTCCCAAGTCGCATGGGGTGAACAATCCCGAGGTTTATGAAATCAAGAAGCAGCTGGTCAATCGCGGCGATACGATCTCGGCCACGATGGCCGTTGGCGGAGGGCATGCGATGATTCTGCGTCCAGCGAAGTAGCGTTGCCGACCATCGGCAGTCCACTTTTCTATCGGCTTAGAGGGAATGAAATGTTTATCAAGTACATGGCGTTGTTAGGGTGTGTTGTCTCGACGGTTTGCATGGCGCAGCCCTGTGAGTTGGAATTTGAATATGTCGGGCGTGCCGTACAAACCGAGGGCATGCATGTTTGGGGTTCCTCGCCAGTGATCGGGCCTGACGGGAAAGTGCATCTTTATGTCGCTCGCTGGCCGATGGCGACGCAGAAGAATTTTAACGGTTGGTTCAAAGACTGTGAGATTGCGCATTACGTGGGCGACAAACCGGAAGGGCCTTTTGAATTTGTCCGTGTGGCGGTGGCTGATCAGGACGGCACCTTCAACTCGCCGCATAATCCGACGATTAAAAAGATCGATGGGAAATATGTGCTCTGTTTCATCGTCAATGAAAACAATTTGCTGAAAACGCAGCGCATCATCATGTATGTCGCCGACGATTTGAGTGACGACTGGAAACCGGCCGCCGGTGCCGAGGCTGACGGAACGATCCTGCGAAAATCCTCCGAAGCTACCGACTGGAATTACGCAGCCCAATTGGGTGTTTCCAATCCGTCGCTGGTGAAGCACCAGGGGAAATATCTGCTGTACGACAAGTCCGTGGTCAAGCCCACACCGGATGCCAAACGCGGCAAATACATCTATGGTGTTGCGGTATCGGACAAGCTTGAAGGCCCTTACAAGCATCACCCAAAACGTGTCACCCCGGACTCTATGCAGCTCGAAGATGCGTACGCGTTTAGCATGGATGATTCGGTCTATCTGCTCAGTCGTGACTTCGTCGGCTCGAAAGGTTCCAGTGGTGGCGGACTGCTCTGGAAATCGAAAGACGGGTTCTATTTTGACAAGAAGGATACCACGCGTGCTTATGAGGATTTGGAGCACTATGTCGGGAAGGAATCATTGAGTCAGGCCAACGTGTTTCGAGGTAAGCGAGATGGCCATCTGGAACGCGCGCAGGTATTGGCGATCGATGGGCAACCCGCGTATCTGTATGTAGCAACCGGAATCAACACGACTCCCGGATACGGAAGTTGCTCGCATGTATTTCGGATCAAAAAACGGCAGGAATAATTCGCACTCGATCGAATCGAACGTACTTGAACGCTCTGCCCGCGGTTGTCTCCTCGGCAGCGTCTCTGGCCAACGGCGAAACGAAACCTAAAACGAAGCAAGTCGCATGAACAATAATTTGACCACGATGATAGCTGGGTTGCTGGCGATACTGGCTTGTGCGGACCTCGTCATTGCCGCACCGCTGGCAGGCAGTCGCCCCAATATTGTGCTGGTGATGACCGACGATCAGGGCATGGGTGACCTTTCCTGTATGGGGAACGAGGTGGTGAAGACACCCGAGATCGATCGGTTTTATGAGCAGTCGCTCCGCTTTACCGATTTTCAGGTCAGCCCGACCTGTGCCCCGACTCGCTCTGCGATCATGAGCGGGCGAGTGCCGTTCAAAAATGGAGTGACGCATACGATTCGTCAGCGAGAACGGATGGCGTTGGACTCCTTTACGATTTCGCAGGCATTGCAGAGTGCAGGTTATCAAACGGGGCTCTTCGGGAAGTGGCACCTCGGCGATGAAGAAGCCTATCTCCCGCAGAACCGCGGGTTTGATGAGGTGCTGATGCACGGTGCAGGGGGAATTGGTCAGGTGTCACTTGGCGATTTTCCGCCCAATGGCCAAAACACCTATTTCGACAATGTGTTGTTGCACAACGACACTATCGTGCAGACCAAGGGCTTTTGCACCGATTTGTTTTTTGCGTCGGCGCTCAGCTGGATCAAACAACAGAACGAAGCTAAAGAACCCTATTTTGCTTACATCTCTTTGAATGCGCCGCATGCTCCGACCATTGCGCCGGAGAAGTATAAAAAGCGTTTTCTTGATTTGGGCTACGACCAGGGAACGGCCGGACGCTACGGAATGATTGAGAACATCGACGATAATTTCGGGCTGTTGATGCGAACGCTTAACGAATGGAATACGCTCGAAAATACACTCGTGATCTTCATGACCGATAACGGTGCGACCCATTTGAGCGGCACACTTAACGGCAACAGAGTGAAACATTTCAACTTCAACATGCGAGGTGGCAAGAACTCGCCCAATGAAGGCGGGACGCATGTGCCGGCTTTCTGGTATTGGAAAGATGTTTTGAGCGGCGGAGTGGATGTCGATGCGTTGACAGCTCATGTCGATCTGTACAAAACGTTTTGCGATTTAGCCGGTGTGAAACTGCCCGTGAAGATGCAGGAGCTTGATGGACGTTCGCTCGTCCCGTTGCTTGAGAATCCAAAGGCCGAGTGGGCCGATCGCAAACTATTTGTTCATTGTGGCCGCTGGAACGGAGATCCCGAATCGGCGAAGTTCGAAAAGTGTGCCGTTCGTACGCAGCAATGGCGATTTGTGAACAACCAAGAACTCTACGACATTTCGGCCGATCCAGGAGAGACGACCGATGTGGCATCGTCGCACCCCGAGGTGATTGGTCAATTGCGAAAATCCTATGACAGTTGGTGGCAATCGGTTCTTCCGCTGATGGTCAATGAAGGTTTGCCAAAGTTGAAAGAACATCCTTTGCACGTCCGCTATGAAAAGCAGGTGCAGGAAAAGGGCATTCCGGAGTGGGGTCCCGCCGGATTTTAGTGTCGTGGAATTTGCTTAGGACCTGTTTGAAAACGTGAGCCGTAGGCGCTAGCCTGGACTGCTAAAACTTTGGTGTTGACGTCGGATATCAGGAGTGGATTTTTCTTCCAGCCTATACTGCAGTTACCTCTCCACCGACGAAGAGACTGCTGAAGTAGTACAACATCACCGAACTTAAGTTAGCCGTTTGGGCGCTAGCCCCGGTCCGATGGTGGCGAAACCGTGGCTAGCGCCAAAACGGCTAACTAAAACAGCAGTCTCACGAAGTTGGTGGAGAGGTGGCGAAAAAATTGCGTAACCAAAAATCACGTCATTACCCAAAGTTTTTGCGGCCCAGCCAGTAGGGCCGGTTCCGACCGGCCGTAAACCGTAAGGGCCAGAAATAATAAATATCACCAACAAGGGAATCAGAATGCATCGAGTTTTATTAGCTGTCGCGATGCTTGGCTTGATTGCCGGGGAAACATCATTGGCAGCGCGTCATGACGTCGACGAAAGCAACAATCCAAAGGCAGACCAATCGTATACCGATGAGGCCGCTGCTCCCGCGGAGCCGTTGACGCTGTGGTACCGCAAACCGGCTACCAATTGGGAAACCGAGGCGTTACCAGTTGGGAATGGTCGGCTGGCCGCAATGGTTTTCGGCGGGGTGAACAACGAGCGGATCCAGTTCAACGAAGAGACCGTCTGGGATGGCGTACCCACCGATTACAACAATCCCGAGGCGCTGAAGGCATTGCCGGAAGTCCGTCGTCTGCTTTTCGAAGGCAAGAACGCCGAGGCAACTCGGCTGGCGGGAAAGACGATGATGGGCAGCCCGTACAAAATCAAATCCTATCAGACGCTGGGCGATCTGTTCCTTGACTTCGCCGACACGGATAAGGTCGCGGGTTACCGACGCGACCTGGATCTGACAACGGCGATCAGCCGGACTCAATACAAAGTGGACGGGATCGAGTACACGCGGGAAGTGTTTGTGAGCTCACCGGACCAGGCCATCGTCATCCACCTCAGTGCGAGCCAGCCGGGAAAGATCAACTTCACGGCCCGATTTTCTCGTGACAACGCGTACAAGCAATCCGCATCGGATAACCGTCTGATCCTGCGTGGCAAACTCGGCGTTGACTACGAAACGCAGCTCCGTCCAATCGTCAATAGCGGCAGTGTCAGTTCCGCCGACGGAGTATTGAAGATATCGGGTGCCGACGACGTGACGCTGCTGGTAGTGGGAGCGACGAGTTACAACACTGCCACGGACATTTCTGGTGATGCCACCGCACGCTGCGAGAAATATCTACAAGCGATCGGTGATAAGTCATACGAAGATTTGCGTGCAGGGCATGTCGCCGACTACCAGAAACTGTTCAATCGCGTGCGACTGGACCTGGGGACAACCGATGCGGTCAACAAGCCAACCGACGAGCGACTGCAAGCGATCAAGAAAGGGAAACATGATCCTCAGTTCGAAGTGCTGTACTTTCAATTTGGACGTTATCTGTTGATCAGCAGTTCTCGTCCCGGGTATTTGCCAGCCAACCTACAGGGCAAATGGGCGCAGCAATACAACGCGGCTTGGAACAGTGATTATCACTTCAACATTAACTTCCAAATGAACTACTGGCCGGCACAGACCACCAACCTGTCTGAATGCCATCAGCCGTTTTTTGATTACGTAGAGAGCCTTGTTCCTTTTGGCGAGAAGACTGCCAAGGTGCACTATGGCGCGGACGGATGGACACTGCATCACCTCTCGGACATTTTCGGGATGACGGCACCGGCGGATGGCGTGCATGGCATTTGGCCGATGGGCGCAGCCTGGGCGAGCCGCGATCTGATGGAGCACTACCGCTTTAATGGGGATAAAGAGTTCCTGACCGAGCGGGCATATCCCACGATGAAAGGTGCCGCGGAATTCATACTTGACTTTCTGGTCGAGGCACCTGCGGGAACGCCGGCGGCTGGTCGATTGGTCACCAATCCATCCCACTCGCCCGAGAATGCGTTCATCAAAGCGGACGGAACAGAGTCGGTGTTCACCTACGCGTCGACGATGGACCTGCAGATCATTCATGACCTGTTCACTGGACTGCTGGAAGCGAATCAGGCGATCGACCCGACGGGCAATTTTGACAAAGAGTTCCGCAATGAGCTTAAAACGGCATTAGCCAAACTGCAGCCGCTGCAGATCAGCTCAAAAACGGGTCGCTTGCAGGAGTGGATTGAAGACTACAAGGAGAAAGATCCACATCATCGCCACACCTCTCATTTGTATGGGCTTCATCCGGGCAAGCAGATCACGAAGAACGCGACACCCGAGTTTTACGAAGCGGCCCGGAAATCCCTGGAAGCACGTGGGGATGGCGGCAAGGGTTGGTCCATGGCGTGGAAGGTGAACTTCTGGGCCCGTTTTCATGACGGCGACCGCGCCCATAAGTTGCTCGGCAATCTGTTGGGCAAGATGACGCTGACCAATCTTTTCGACACTCATCCGCCGTTCCAGATTGACGGCAACTTTGGCGGAACGGCAGCGATCGCAGAAATGCTTTTGCAGAGCCATGACGGCGAAGTGCACCTTTTGCCTGCTTTGCCGACCGTCTGGAAGCAAGGCTCCGTGAAGGGCCTGCGAGCACGCGGTGGCTTTGAAGTTGACATCGACTGGAAGGACGGGAAGCTCGTCAAGGCGGACATCAAGTCGCTACTGGGCAAACCACTGATTGTCCGAACTCCGGACGGGAAGCAGAAGTCGTACGAAAGCACTGTCGCCGGAAAGGTCTACACGGTGAAATGAAAAAGTTTTGATGTATGAAGAAGATCGCTAGTGGGCTCTCAAATTTAGAACTGCGAGTTGGGACGTAGTGGACTTCGCCAGAAGTCCTCGCGGTCCAGTTTTTCTATTCCTTGTGATTCAGGATTTCTGGCGAAATCCACTGCCTTAAAATTTCGTTCTGACGGTTACCAAATCAATGAAACGATCGAATAAGCAATGTCTTCCCTCGTCATGGAGCTGTTTGTGTTTCCTGCTCCTCAGCTTGCAAACCCTTTCGCTTCACGCAGACTCGCCGGATGCCTCGCCGGGTGAGCAGAAACTTTGGTATCGGCAGCCGGCGTCGGAATGGACGGAAGCTTTGCCGATCGGCAACGGACGTCTAGGAGCGATGGTTTACGGCGGCGTTGATCGAGAACGATTGCAACTCAATGAAGATACGCTCTGGAGCGGAGGCCCCCACTGCTACGACAACCCAGATGCTCACGGGCATCTCGCTGCGGCTCGCAAGCTCCTAAAGCAGGGCAAGTATGCCGACGCCGAAGCGACGGCGCAGAAGATGTTGGGGCGTCCGAAATACCAGGCGGCCTATCAGCCATTGGGTGACCTCTTTCTGAAATTCCCCCACAGTGATTCATCCGAGGAATCACCGAGTAACTACCGGCGCGAATTGGATCTTGCCAACGCTGTCAGCACCGTTAGCTATCAGGTCGGCGATGCACGCTTCACTCGAAAGGTTTTTGCTTCGCATCCTGACGAAACGATTGTGATGCAGCTGGAGTGCAACCAACCGGGGCAAATCACGTTCGAGCTGTTCATGAAAAGTCCTCATGTCTTTCAGGCTCAAACACCCGAGAACGATACGCTGGTCATGACAGGCCAAGTCGCCTCGCGGGGTGCAAGCAAATCAAGCGGGTCAAGAAGTTTGATTGCCCCTTGGGATGGTCCTGGATTGAAGTTCGCCGCCCAAGTGAAGGTGCAGACCGAAGGCGGAACGGTGACTTCACAAGAGGGAAAGATCTCGGTCCGCGATGCCGACACTGTCACGATCTGCTACTCCGCCGCGACGAGCTACGTCAATTTCCAGGACACCAGCGGCGATCCATTGGAAAAGGTCGGTGCCTATCTTTCTGACATCGAAGGAAAAACGTTCGACCAACTTTATCAGCGACATGTTGATGATTATTCATCATTGTTCGGACGAGTTGCGATCGACCTCGATGCGGATAACGCAATTTCGCTGCCGACGGATGAACTGATTCGTAGCTCGGCCAACGACGATACTAAGCGTCATTTGACCGAACTGGTTTTTCAGTACGGCCGCTATCTGATGATCGCCGGTTCGCGCGAAGGCACCCAGCCTCTGAATTTGCAAGGAATCTGGAACAAGGATCTCGATCCGCCTTGGGGGAGCAAGTACACGATCAACATCAATACCGAAATGAACTATTGGGTAGCGGAAGTTGGCAACCTGAGCGAATGTCACGAACCCCTACTTCGCATGGTCAGCGAACTGCAATCGCCAAGCAAGGCGACTGCGAAAACGCACTACCGTGCCGGTGGGTGGATGGCCCATCACAATACGGACCTGTGGCGTGGTACGGCTCCCGTGGACGGTGCACAGTGGGGAATGTGGCCAATGGGCGGTGCGTGGCTCTGCCAACATCTTTGGGAACACTACCGTTTTACCGGCGATACCGGGCACTTGCAGAAGTCTTACCCGATTCTGAAGGGCGCATCCGAATTCTTCATCGATTACCTCGTCGAGAACGAAGACGGTGACCTGATCACATCGCCATCGCTGTCACCCGAGCACAGCCACGGCGGCGGTACCAACGACGGTCTTAGCGTTGGCCGTTCTGGAATCTCGCTGTGCGCGGGTCCCACCATTGATCTTCAAATTCTCCACGATCTGTTCGCCAACTGCATCGCGGCCTCTGAAATTCTTGACATCGATTCCGAGTTTCGGACGCAGCTGAAGAATACGCGAGCACGTCTGGCGCCGATGAAGATTGGTCGACATGGCCAGCTTCAGGAATGGTCAGTCGACTGGGACAACCCCAAGGATCAGCACAGCCATGTGTCGCACATGTATGGACTTTTTCCCAGCAACCAGATCAATCCGCGAGACACTCCAGAGTTATTCGATGCGGTGCGGACGTCCATGATTCATCGTGGGTACTCCGGCGGTTGGTCCGGTGCCTGGCGAGTCGCGTTGTGGGCGCGGCTGGGGGATGGAGAGCGGGCACTGACCGCGTTGACTAGCCATGTGATGCCTCGCTTCGGAACGAACCTGTTTAATGGCGGTGAAAAGTTCCAAATCGATGCCAACTTCGGCGCCACCGCCGGCATCGCGGAAATGCTTTTGCAAAGCCAAAATGACGAAATTCACTTATTACCCGCGCTGCCTGACGCCTGGCCCAGCGGTTCCGTAAAAGGCCTGCGGGCTCGCGATGGCTTTGAGGTTGATATCGCGTGGAAGGATGGCCAGCTGACAAATGCAACAATTCGTTCGCTCAATGGAAAACCGTTGCAGGTCCGATATGGCAGCGAAGGTCGCACGCCAAAACTAGCCAAAGGCGATACCTTCAGCTGGGATGGGAGATAGGAAGTGCAGTGGAAACATGACTTCCCAAAAATGCTTGTTCTGCTTGCCCCCACATCTGAAAACCTACACCGCAAGATTATGAATATGATTTCGAAATTCACCTGTTTCTTTAGTGCCGTCATGGCGTTGTCGGTTCTTGTTGCTCAGGCCCAAGAGCCGGTTTCCATTGAGTCGCTGTTGAACGAGATGGTCGATCGCGATGCGGTGGCGTGTTATCCGGAAAAGGATTTCCGACTGAAACAGCACAGCAGTTACAACCGCGCGTCAAAGACCCCCGATGGACCCGCAGGCTGGTTCAATAACAAGGACAACAACACGAGCGCCAAGGATAAATGCTTTGTTCGCATCGAAGAAAACAACGGACGAAAGGAATGGGTGTTGATGGAGCACGAGGGGCCGGGTGCGATTGTGCGCACCTGGATGCCTTGGCGTGGTCACTCAAACGCAAGCACCGACGTCAACATGCGAATTTATCTCGACGGCGCCGATGAGCCGGTGCTGGAGGGGAACATGTTGAGCATGTTTGATGGCAGAGGAGTGATTCCGTATCCCTTTGCACATCCGTCCCTACGATCGGCCGTGAGCTTTTTTCCGATTCCCTATGCGAAGAGCTGCAAGGTGACGACGGATCAAATGCCGTTCTTTTTTCAGGTCACTTTTCGGGCATACAACGAAGGCACTCCGATCAAGACCTTTGCGATGGAGGACTTTGAAGCGGCGAAAGGGTTGACAGAAAAGACGGGCAGGCTGCTTTTGGATCCCGGTAGCGAATCTCATCAAGAGTCCGGTGCATCCGTTGGTCCGAAAGTTTTGACGACTTCCGCTACGGTCGAGTCTCAAGCCGAACAGTCGCTGGATCTTCCCGCAGGCACAGCGTCGGTACAGGAATTGTCGGTCAAGCTCGGCAGCTATAAGGATCCCAATGTCACACGCCAGTTGGTGCTCAAGATGGAGTTCGACGGCAAGGAAACGGTTTGGTGTCCGATCGGAGATTTTTTCGGGTCGGGTATCGGATTGAATCCGGTGCAAGGCTGGTCCAGCACCGTAGCGGAAGACGGGACAATGACCTGTCGCTGGGTGATGCCTTATCAGAACAGCGGCAAGGTCTCGCTACTGAACCTCAGTGGAGCGCCGGTGGATGCCGAGTTGGTCGTCAAAACCGGAGACTGGAACTGGGACGATCGCTCGATGTATTTCCACGCTGGTTGGCGCGGCCAATATCCGGTACCTACCCGTCCTTATTCGGATTGGAATTACGTCACGCTCAAAGGTCGTGGCGTGTATGTCGCCGATACACTGACAGTCATGAACCCGGTCGAGAAATGGTGGGGCGAGGGTGATGAGAAAATCTGGGTCGATGGAGAGGACTTTCCATCCATCTTTGGAACAGGAACGGAGGACTATTACGCCTATTCATGGGGCGGGGTGAGCACTGATTTTTATGAGCATCCGTTTCATGCGCAGCCGCGTGCCCACGAATACAACAAGTTGAACCGTAAGCCAAAGGACAAGGCGGGTGTTCGCAATACGCTTGGTTATAGCGTCGAGACCCGAAGTCGTTCTTTGGATACGATGCCGTTCGCTAGCTCGCTTCAGTTGGACATGGAGGTCTGGTCCTGGACCGACTGCGAGATGGCCTACGGCGTGGGCATGTGTTGGTACGGCTTTGCCGACACGACCTCTAACCGCAAACCGGAACCAGCCGAGGTGCTCAACGTGCCGCCGGTGCCGGATCTGCAGAACGCTACACCGGAATCCTCCGCTGATTCATTCAAGGACGCGGTCGAGATTGATCCGGAACGGGTGCGACCGAAGCCAAATAGGATCGTGCTGAAGATGCAGGACTTGAAAAAGTTGAAGTTCAAGGGAACATGGAATCAGGGGACGCACCAATTGTTCAAAGGTGCTGACGTGGGTGACGTGGTTGAATTGGACATCCCGGCGGCCAGTGATGGTGCTGAGAAGTTGACCTTGTATGCCACGAAATCGAGAGACTTTGGCATTCTACGTTTTTCGGTGAACGGCAAACCTGCTGGCGCGAAAGTGGATCTTTATGCCGCCAAGCCTGTTCCGACCGGCGCGATCGAACTAGGGGACTTCGAACCCATCGACAGTGCTTATGTAGTGCGAGTCGAAGTGGTCGGCAAGAACCCGAAGAGCCAAGGTGCCTTTTTTGGCCTTGATTGCATCACACTGTCTTCGCCCACGATCGAGAACTCGGAAGCTAATCAATAAACCAGAGCGATATGACGCGCCGGCCAATGACAATTTGCTGGAGGCGTCAAAAGGAAGAGCCAAGGGACTCGGCTACATCCAGACGGCACTGCCGATGGGCAATGGTCGACTGGGAGCCATGTTTTCCGGCGATATCGATACCGAGCATCTGTTGATCAATGACATCACGCTGTGGATGAATTCCAAGCGTGGGTTGGACGAGGCGGCGCAATCCGGAACGCGAACCGTTGCTCCGGATGATTTCGAGACAGTTCGGAAAGCCTACCGAGACGGGAAATACGGCACCAAACCGGGCAGTATGGAAAGCCTGTCCACCAAGCATCTCAGCAGCACCGAACCGCTGGGGAACTATGCACCGTTTACGGACGTGTTGATTTCCTACGGACATGATCCGGCATCAGTCAGCGACTACCGTCGCTCGCTCGATTCACGCACGGGGCTGGGAACCGTCAGCTATTCGATCGGCAATGGAATATTCAAAAGAGAATGCTTCAGTCTGCAGAAGGGAAACAAGGGGAATAAGCCTGCGACGCTGGATGAGTTCGATATTCCATTGCTCACCACATGGGTTTCCAATGAATTCAACGCGCCCGGTGGTCTTAAGAAGAGCAAGGGCGGTTCCTGTATGACTATGCGAGCGATTATGTGCATAATGATGAGCGATGCGATAAAGGCGGCAACCGCTGTTCTGGTATTGTCTGTAGGTTTGATCCCGGGAACCGCGTTGGCCGACCGGGAAGATGGACGAGTTCGAATTCACCAAATGCGCCGTGCGGACGCAGCGTTGGCGATTCGTCGATAACTCGCAGCTCTACGACATCTCTGCCGATCCCAGCGAGACAACCGACGTTTCTGATTGCATCCAGAGGTGGTCTCCCGCCTACGTCAATTCTACGAAGCGTGGTGGGCTTCGCTAATTCCATTGTTAGTGAACGAAAACCTACCCAAGGTTGCGCCGGAGGATCAACCGCTGGCGATTCGCTACCACAAGCAACTCAACGAGCGGGGCATCCCCGCTTGGGAGCCCGCAGAACTGTAGAGAGAGAATGGCAAGACCAGAAACTTGGGCGTGTCCTCCGAACGGATGACACATATAGCACCCGGGTTGGGTATTATTGGTTAATTACGGCTCGATAATGGCTGGCGAAAGCATCATGCGTTTTGCATTCGATTCTAGGTTTCCCGGGGAGCTACGATCACTCGTACAACGGGGGCGGTCGTTGATCCAAAGTTTTAGTCGAAACCGCAGTACAATTACTCCATGTCACCGTCTGATGATGACAACGCTCGTAAAGCAAGAAACAACATGAAAAACCCATTGCCGATTCTTCTTGGTGCGCTCGTAATCAGTGCACTGGTTCCACTTACCAAACTTGCGGCCACTGAACCCGCTAAACCCAACATCATTTTCATCTTTGCCGACGATTGGGGCTACGGAGATCTAGGGATTCACGGCAGCACGTTTTGCAAGACTCCGCACCTCGACCAGATGGCGAAAGAAGGAATCGACTTTGCCAACTTCACAGTCGATAGCCCGGTCTGTTCCCCGAGTCGCGTTGCCGTGATGACCGGCCAGTTCCCGGCGCGGCAATGTGTCCATCAGCACTTCCAGAGCATCGGTGCTCATATCAAACGAGGAATGCCTGATTGGCTTGATCCTCAAGCTCCGATGCTTCCACGCATGCTGAAGCAGGCAGGCTACACAACCGGTCACTTTGGCAAATGGCACCTGGGAAGCGTTGCCGACTCGCCGACCGAGGACGCCTATGGCTATGACCGCTTTGCCACGTTCAATGGGTCAGGAAAAAACGAAATCAAAAAGGATGGATTGGCATCGGTCGATCATGCGGTCGAGTTCATTAAGGAATTCAAGGACCAACCGTTCTTTGTCAACCTCTGGCTTCACGAGGCGCATCTGGCGCACTACCCGCTGGAAAAGTACCTTCAGCAGTTTAAAGATCTGGACGAGCAAAAGCGAGTTTATGCGTCGATTATCGCCGAGGCTGATGAAGGCGTTGGCCGTGTATTGACGTTGCTGAAGGAAGTGGGACTCGACCAAAACACGCTGGTCGTTTTCTCGACCGACAACGGGCCGGAAGCGACGCGAGGCGAAGATCAAAAATTCCACGACAAGACAAAAGTCGGGCTGGGCGGTTATTACTCAGTCGGAGAAACCGGAGGGATGAAAGGACGAAAACGATCTCTCTTCGCCGGTGGAATTCGTGTGCCCTTGATCGTGCGTTGGCCGGGAATCGTGCCAGCGGGAAAAACCGACAGGACATCCGTGCTGACGGCAGTCGATCTGCTGCCGACGTTTTTGGAAGTCGCCAGAGTGGAGCTGCCAGACGGATACCAGGCAGACGGCCAAAGCGCGTTCGCAGCGTTTAAAGGCGAAGGGTTCAAGAGAACCCAACCCATTTTCTGGGAATGGAAGGGGGGCGATTCACAGGAATACACGTGGCCCTCGCTCGCGATCCGCGACGGACGCTGGAAACTGCTGGTTAACAAACAGCAGAACAAGAGAGAACTGTACGACCTGGAAAGCGACTGGGCTGAGAAAAAGGATGTCGCGGCAGACTATCCTGAGGTCGTAGATCAGTTGTCCGAAAAACTCGATGCCTGGAAAAGTTCTTTGCCGACCGCACCGAGCCCGAACAGCGTGTCCAAAGCCAGAAACAAAACCTCCAAGCGAAACAAGTCAAAGTAGTCCGCAAGATAAGCTTCCAGCCTGTCATTGCACTCTGTGGGATAGGCTTCCAGCCTGTCATCACATTCCTCGACAGGTTGAAAACCTGTCCCCCTGCTTCAATCGACTTCCTCCGCGAAAGACGACCAACTATAAAATGAACCCGACAAATACCAATGCATTACGCCGGATCCAAGCATTAATCGTCGCATTCACGCTTGCGTTCTCTGCGGTCGCTCAAGCGGACCAACCTCGGAGTGAAGCACAGAAAGACATGCAACCCAACGTGCTGTTCATCGCCATTGATGACTTGAACGATTGGATGATGCTTCGCGACAAAGGTGTCCCCGATTGGTTGGGCAAAGTTCCCCCACAGCCAACGGACGCAAAACCATGATCCAAGTGCACGCTTTCGATCCACAACCTTCTCTTAATGATAAAGGCACGATGATGTCTTACGCTTTCCTTTTGCTAAAATCCGTCTTCGGTCATTATGCCGCAGCGAAAATCGGCACCACGTTCGGCAGTGCATCCGGTCGAAACTCTTGGCGAGTTTCGCTACGGCAATATCAGACACGCATCGCCGGGATGCTGCTGGTTGCATTGCTGGCGCCGAGTCTGGGCAGTGCCGCACAACCTACGGCGGATTTCTATGTAGCGACAAACGGGTCCGATGATTGGTCGGGAACGGCCGCCGAACCTAATGCCCAGCAAACCGATGGTCCGTTTGCGACGCTCGGGCGTGCGCGAGACGCGGTGCGAGAGTTAAACGCGAGCCAGTCAGCGGACATCGTCGTGCTCGTTCGTGGCGGGACCTACCGACTGAACAAAACGATTGTGTTTGGGCTACAGGATTCGCCGCAAGACGATGCGACGATCACCTATGCCGCCTATCCAGACGAAACACCTGTGTTCAGTTCGGGCCAAGAGATCCGCGATTGGAACAAAGTCACCGAGACGCTTCCAGGTCTGCCGGACGCTGCGATCGGCAAAGTGTTCGTCGCAAACGTTTCGAATCGTTTCCGTACGCTCTACGACGATGAAGGACTGCTGCCACGTGCTCGGTCCGCTGGCTTTATTCCATTGGCCGGCGGAAGTCGCAACCAGCTTCATTTTCCAGCCGGTCGATTGAAGAGCTGGCCGAATGTCGAGGATGCGGAAATTATCGTGCGTCCGCATCACGCCTGGATTGTGAATGTCCTGCCGTTGGTATCAGTCGACGAGAAAAAGCAGATCGCGCGCACGTCAATCGATGCGACCTACGCAATGAACTCGCTTCATTTCTTGCAGGAGACCGAGTCGTGCTGGGTCGAGAATGTGCTTGAGGAACTCGACGAACCCGGCGAGTGGGTTTTGAATACCAAGCAAGGCAAGCTCTACCTCTGGCCGCGAAACAAGTCGTCCGTTTTGGCTCCTCAATTGACAGAGCTCCTCCGCGTCGAAGGCGAAATCGACAAGATGGGGCCGACGGATACACCGGTGCGGAACCTGCGTTTTCGCGGGCTGACGTTCATGCATGGCGAACGCTATACGCTTAGCGAGGATGATGCCGGACTTCAGCACGACTGGGACATGCACGACAAGGCCAATGCGCTAGTGCGTCTGCGTGGTACCGAGAACTGCAAGATTGAGAAATGTCGTTTCGCTCACAGCGGCAGCGGAGCAATCCGTGTTGATTTGCACGGACAACAGAACACGATTTCCGGAAACCTGATCGAACATTTGGGAGGTGCCGGTGTTCTGCTGTGTGGCTACGGCCCAGGAACCAAAGACGTCAACAAGAACAATCTTGTTGACAACAACCACATTCATCATGTCGGCCGCATCTATTCGCACTCGCCCGGCATCATGGTTTGGCAAAGCGGCGACAACCGCATCGCGAATAATTTAGTTCACCATACACCCTATACGGGAATCATCATTTCCGGTTGCATGACTGATTTCTTTACGAAACAGGGCCGGGAGCTGGGTCGAACCCTCCGCAAGCACGAGATGGTGGGCCTGCCCAAAAAACCGCAACTCGAGGATGTTCGTCCCTATCTTCACACCCGCAACAATGCGTTTGAGTACAACGAGATCCATCATGCCATGGAAGAACTGGGCGACGGCAACGCGATCTACATCCGTGGCGCGGGCGCCGGCAATGTGATCCGCCGCAACTATGTCCATCACTTGGTCGCTCCGATGATCATGCAGTGTGCGATCCGAACCGACGGCGGGCAAATGGATACGTTGATCGCCGAAAACGTGATCTACAAATGCACTTCGCAAGGCATCATGCTGAAGCTGAATACGCGTGTCGAAAACAACATGGTGGTGGATGTGATCGCGCCGCCCCGTGGTTACTACTTGTCGGTTCGCGAAGGGCCTTTGTCGGGTGCAACAATCAAACGGAATGTCTTCTTTTCGTCTAACGATGAATGCGAGTTCATCAACGAACTCGGGCCAGGCAAAGGAAAATCAAGCGAGGATCGCCGAGGGCGAGCGTTGGCGCGATCGGCGGATGCCGACACAGACTACAACATCTATTACTGCAGGACCGACCCGACGTTAGGCGACGAAATGCTTGCGAAGCAGCGGAGCGATGGTGTAGACGCTCATAGCCGAGCCGTTGATCCGCTGTTTATTGATCCAGGAAATGGCGATTTCCGGTTTCAACCGAATTCGCCCGCACTGAAGTTGGGCATCAAGCCAATCGACGTGTCCGAAATGGGGCTAAGAACCAAGACGTCATCGGACTGAATAGCATGGGGCATCGGTCGTTCGCCAAACACAGATGAAAGTGTTGGTGTTCACGGCTAAGATAGGGACCGAAGTCATTTTCGAAACACACAAATCCAACACCTTTGAAAATCATGATGCCAAACTTGCGAACGATAAAACCCCGTATCGGCGGCGCCGCGATTCTCTTTGTTTGCGTCTGGACCTCGTGCTGCTGCGCTGACAATCCCCAGCGGAAAGCAACATTGCAAACTGACGCAACTCGCTCCGATGGAAAGGATTTCGTGCATCCTGGCATCGCACACAGCGCAGAAAGTATCGAGTTTGTCAAAGCCAAGATTGCTGCTGGCGAACAGCCTTGGTCTGGCGAGTGGCAGAAGTTGCAGGAATCCTACAACGCCAGCCTGGATTACCGGCCGAGTCCAAGGGGCCATGTCGAGCGCGGCCCAAGCAATAATCCAAATATCGGTTCATCGGAATTTTCTAGCGATGCCTCGGCGGCTTATACGCAGACGCTGCGTTGGGTGTTGTCTGGCGACCAGCGGCACGCCCGTAAAGCGGCAGAAATCATCGATGCTTGGTCAGGGACACTCAAGACGATCACGAATCACGATGCCAAGTTGCTTGTCGGCATGGACGGACATTTGTTCTGTAACGCCGCCGAGTTGTTGCGACACACCTGGGATGGATGGCCCGAGGCGAAACAGGAACAGTTTCGCGAGATGGCTCGCAAGGTGTGGTATCCGATCATCAAAGACTTCTATCCGACGGCCAACGGAAATTGGGATGCGTCGATGTTACAAACGATGGTTGCAATGGGCGTCTTTATGGACGATCGCGAGATATTTGATCGGGCGGTGAACTATTTTCTTGACGGCGAAGGAAACGGTGCCATTGGGAATTACTTCAACGACTTTGGTGAGTGCCAGGAATCAGGACGCGACCAAGCCCATACGCAAATGGGGTTAGAGTTTTTGGCTAACACCTGCGAGACGGCTTGGAATCAGGGCGTCGATTTGTACGCCGCAAGGGACAATCGCTTGTTGCTCGGGTTCGAATACACGGCTAAGTACAACCTCGGATTCGACGTTCGCTATGAACCGTTTCGCAGTGTTGAAGGACGCTACCACTACAAGCAAATCTCAAAAGACCGAGGACGACTGCGTCCGATGTATGAACGAGTCTACAACCACTACTATCACCGCAAGGGTTTGCCAGCCGAGTTCACAAAGCAAGCGGTGCTGAAGATCCGTGAACATGATGGCGAGCGTGATCGAGACGGCTCTCGTTCACGCGGTCGCCGCAACCGCAATCGCGGCAACAATCGCAGCGGGGGTCACAGTTCGCTGCGATGGGACACGTTGATGTTCGCACATGAATAAGACCACGACGTCTTCCTGCAAACGGCGTTTAAATAGGGGACGCCCGTCGAATCGAAAGACATCAACGGCAATATCCACAATCATATAATTACTCCCCTCGCCGTACTTCAATGAGAATATGTCAGTGTTGACACAAGGAGTCCGTGTGTTACATGAGAGTAAACGCTGGAGAAGAACAGAATGAAGATTCGTTTGAGGATCGAACGGGAAATAACTGTCGCTTTTCGCTCCGCGAAAGTTGTCTGTGGCGTTGTTTTCGCAGAGCGAAAGACGACATTAATACAATGCTTGATGCAAGTGTACCCTGTGTTCCTAATGTCGGTGTTGATTGCATGTTCATCGCTTGTCAGAGCAGAGGATTCTCCAAAACCGCCAGAAAAGACTGCGTTACGAATCAGTGATGGCAGTCACTTTGTGCCCATGGACTTCTATCCCAAGTTCAGTTGGGAGGTGACGCCGCAGTATTTTATGTTTGGGGATATGGAGCGGGTATTACTGCCGGAGGAAGTACGCTGGATCGCCGCACGAACAGATTTTCTCTGTATTGAAAAATCTCATGGGCTGGAGATGCTCGGTGCAGCGGAGTTGGGGGCTAAGCACGAGGCTGCGGAATTTAAGAAGATCAAACCCGGTATAAAGGTGCTCTTCTATTTCAATTCGGCCTATGCTTGGCCATTTACTTCTTACAACAAAGCGTTTACGCGAGACAGAATCGATCAACATCCTGAACTGAAGAAGTTTTTGTTGGTCGATCCTGAAACGGGCGAGCTGGCTCATCGCCGCAATGTTTTCTTTTTTGATGTGCTAAATCCTCAGCTACGTGAATGGTGGGTTGATACCGTTGCCAAGGGAGTGGCCGACTCTGGCTGTGACGGTGCCTTTATCGATCAAATGCACGGTTTTTTCTGGCTGCGAGAAGACAAGAGCCAAGAATTGCAAAAGGCGATGGGAGAGATGATGGCCTCGTTGAAAAGGAAGATGGGGCCAGACAAGATCCTGCTTGGTAACAATGTTCATCAAGCAATTGCCAATCACGTTTTCCCAGTGATTGATGCCAGCATGTTCGAGCATTACAACGCACAACTTCTTAGTAAGGAGAGTATGCTGCAAGACTGGGAGGATATGCTGCGTCTCGCCAAGGCCGGGAAAATGTCGGTCTTTCGGATCGGTGTCGATTCCGATCCCAGAGAGAATCGGCAGCAAGATAACGCGAGGGCAAGACGCGGGCGAGCGGAACGGATAAAGGAATTGGCCAAAGAACGTTTGGAATTCTATCTCGCCTGCTACCTAATCGGCGCCCAGCCCTATTCCTATTTCCAGTACGGATGGGGCTGGACTTTGTCGTCGGGCTCCTTGCAGGATTACCCCGACTTGCATCGGCCGCTAGGTGCGCCGAAGGGGGCTTACCAGCGAATCTCTCCGCAAGGTTGGGAATTTACTCGTGAATTTGAGCATGCCAGCGTTTGGGTGAACACCGAAAGTCGACAGGCCAAGATCACTTGGCGATGACCAGTGGGGTGACGCAAATCATTAATTTCATGTCGCAGATTATCCTCGAATCATCAGATCCAATGAGTGATAATGCATTACGCATAATGACCTCAATTTCACTCGGACTTTGGTCGCATCGCATAACAGGTTCCCAAACCACGTTCGGTATCAAGAAACGCGAACGGTCGGGAAATGCCTCGCTGCACGCAGTTGGAGTCTAGCCTTTCGGCGATCCATTGGTTGTGTCGCGAATTGCCGACAGACTCTGCTGCTTTTCGCAATGCCCTAATCGTAGGACTCGGCCAACGAGCCAATCGACTGCTGCAACGACGAATCCTCGACGAAAGAAGCAAAAATGAAACTCCTGAACCTGGTTTTCTTCGTTGGCTTTGGGGGCGTCCAATTGCTTGCTGCCAATCTTGCGACCGGAGCTGATACCGCTGCGACGCCCAACATCATCCTGATTCTAACGGACGATCAGGGGTATCAAGATTTGGGTTGCTTCGGTTCGCCGAATATCAAGACGCCGCATTTGGATCAGATGGCAGCCGAAGGCATAAGGCTGACCAGCTTTTATGCTCAGCCTGTTTGCGGTGTTTCGCGAGCGGCACTGATGACCGGATCGTATCCGATTCGAATTGCTGAACCAGGAAACATCAAACGGCTGCACACGGTTCCGCATCCAGACGAAGTCACGATGGCTGAAGTGCTGAAGCAGGCCGGTTACGCGACAAGCATGATTGGCAAGTGGCATTTAGGACTCGGTAGTGAAAACACGACGACGCCGAATGCGCAAGGCTTCGATTACTTTTACGGCACACCGATTTTCAACGGTTACACCGTGAACGTCGACGACACAAAGATGCGCAGCTCGATCATGCGCAATCAGGAAGTCGTGGTGAAGTCCGTTGAGAGTTGGGACAACATCACTGCTGACTACACCGGCGAAGCGATTCGTTGGATCAAGTCGAACCACGAGAAGCCGTTCTTCCTGTATCTGGCACACAACATGCCACACATTCCGCTGGGGGCATCGGAGAACTTCAAAGGCAAGTCCGATGGCGGTTTCTACGGCGACACGATTGAAGAAATCGATTGGTCGTGTGGCGAAATCTTCAAGACGCTTAAAGACTTAAATATCGACGACAATACCTTGGTCGTATTTACATCCGATAACGGCCCGTGGGTTGAAACCACACGCGGGATGAAACCAAATGCGGCGAAGTTCATTCCTCGCGATCATTCCGGCAATGCGGATCCGTACCGCGGCTGGAAGATGAGTGCTTGGGATGGCGGTTCGCGAGTTCCATTTATTGCTCGCTGGCCTAAGCGAATTCCTGCTGACTCATCGTCCGACGAGATCCTCAGCACGATGGATTTGCTGCCCACGTTTGCTTCGATCGCCAAGGGCAAGCTGCCCGACGTTGAACTCGACGGCAAAGACGCGACTGAATTTTTGACTGGGAAGTCCGAAGCCAGTCCGCGCGACGAATATCTTTACTACTCGGGGTGTCTGCTGACTGGCGTGCGGTCGGGCTCATGGAAACTCGTTCTGCCGCGAGTCGATGCACCGAAAGGTCTCGGATGGTGGGCCCGCATGATCGAAGCGGTCGACGAAATTCACCTATTCGACCTCGAGGCTGATCCCGGTGAAACCACAAACGTGGCGGCGGAGCATCCTGAAGTGGTCACTGCATTGATGAAGCGAATCACTCGGGCACGAACGGAACTGGGGGACATCGATCAAACTGGCAGCAAGGCAAGGTTCTTCGATAAGGGGCCTCGAAAACTTCAAAACCCGATCAGAAAACCACGTCAGAGAAAGCCAGCTGGCAAATCAACCTCTGGAAATGAATAGGCACCGATGATTCGAATCGTAAGTTTAGCATCACGTCAACAATAACTGACGTAGCAAAACTCGCAGAGAGTTTCGTTTCGAGCGACGGAAATCGAAAGTCTCTGCGACTTTCGCTACCACTGAAATGGCATTCAGAGCGTGGAGACCACCTTCTGACGAAGGTAGCTGTAATAGAGACGAAGACACTAGATTGCGAATCCAACCTCTGGCGACATTCAATGAGCAAGTCGAGAACGCTTAATACGATCAATTTCCAGGATTCTTGCTGCGAAGGCTCCGGCGAATGTTCGGCTCATTCGGTAGGCTCCCATTTGCTTGGACGGCGAGGGTTCATTCAGGCCTCGGGGATGACGGCGGCGATGCTATTGGCCGGACGGTCGCGAGTAATGGCGGGACCGTTTTCCAGCGAAGACTTTGAACAGATCATTCCATCGGATAAGAAACTGAGTCAGGACTGGATCGCAAGCCTCTATGCTCGCGGCAACCCTCTGACGGCCAGCGGCGAAGACTTGAAATTCATCGGCATGCCAATCAATGGTATTTGTACGGGGCAAGTCTATCTCGGCGGCGATGGCAGGCTTTGGCATTGGAACTTGGATGCCTCCCGTGATTTCAAAAAGGATACCGCGAAGGGACCACGATTCATGGATCCCGATGTGGCCCGCGATTCGGTGCCGATGAGTCAGGGGTTTGCACTGCAAGTGGGGACGGCGGATAGCAAAAAGGTTTTTACCTTGGACGCAAACGGTTTTAGTGACGTCACTTTCACCAACCAGTATCCGATGGCGACGGTTGACTATGCCGATACGGATTGCCCGGTTGATGTGCACCTGCATGCCTACACGCCGTTCATTCCGCTCAATCGAGACGACTCGAGCTATCCCGTAATCGTGATGCAGTACACGGTTACAAATACATCGGCCGACAAGCAGGATGTCGCAATCGCTGGCTGGATCGAAAACATCTCCAACGCGAAATCGGGCGTGCTGGCTGTAGGTAAGCGTGTTTGCAAGTACCAAGAGCTCGAGGGCATTTCAACGGTGGAATGTTCCGCTGATTTTCAGTCCGGCACGTCAAAAAATTCTGGTCCCGCCGAAACGGAAGTTTTCGCTGACTTTGAAGGCGGAAGTTACGGGGAATGGTCCGTCGAGGGGAACGCGTTTGGCGACTCGCCATCGGATGGTGTGGACAACAGCAAGCTACAAAAACTGTCGGGCTTCAAGGGCAAAGGCCTCGTGAATTCCTGGACCGGCACCGACCAGTTGCAGGGAAAACTGATCTCGCCAGATTTCCAGATTGAGAAGCCCTACATCAACTTTCTAATCGGTGGAGGATCGAACTCGAAACAATTGAGTGTCAGTCTGTGGGTCGACGGCAAGCAGGTTCAATCGGCAACGGGCAAAAAGTCTGACGCGATGACATGGGCGTCGTGGTCGGTCGAAACACTCCGAGGCAAAACGGCACACATTGAAATACTCGATGCGAATTCGGGGCCTTGGGGGCATATCGATGTCGATCAGATCGAGTTTTCAACGCATCCTCCGGTCAAAAAGGGGCCAAGTTCGCAGCAGGAATTGCAACCAGATTACGGCTCGATCGCATTAGGGTTGCTTGGCGATGCGAGACCCGAGATTGTCGACATTGATCGACGGCAGCCGGCTGTGACCGATCTGTTTGCAGCGAAGCCAGCTGATTTGAAACAGGGATCAATCAGCGAGCGAGACTTCAACCAGCGCAGGTTTGCCTCGTTGGGTCGCAGGCTGACATTGAAGCCGGGTGAATCAGAAACGATTTCGTTTACGTTGTCCTGGCGTTTTCCCAACGTGCAGTACAACCGGGTGTTTGGCAAACGGACGGTTGCCGCGATCAATCACTATTCAACTCTCTGGCCGACCGCGGCCGATGCTGCTGGATCGGTTGCGGCACGAGAGTCCGAATTGCATGATGCGACAGGGGCGTGGGTCGACACCTGGTATGACTCGACGTTGCCGTATTGGTTTCTGGAACGCACGTTCGTCACCCTAAACTGCGTGCAAACTCAGATGGGACAGCGACTCGCCCAAGGACGTGAACCGGAGCACTACAATTTTGATGAAGGGGTGAAGTGTTGCCCCGGCAACTGCACGCACGTCTGGCACTACGCGCAAGGACTCGCCCGAATCTTTCCTCAGATTGAACGCGAGAATCGAGACAAGATCGAATACGGCATCGGCTTCGATCCCAAGTCAGGCAGCATCCGGCATCGTTATACGGATCCGAAATTCGGTGATGCCATCGATGGAAACTGTGGCACGATCTTGCGGGTGCTACGTGAGAGCCAGATGACGACGGACTACCGATTCCTGGAAAGCATTTGGGATCGCGTCAAGCTTTCGATGGATCATGTGATCCAGAAATGGGATCCTGATGAGGATGGAATGCTTGCGGGATCGCAACACAACACACTGGACGAACCTTGGTTTGGTCAGGTTCATTGGTTGATCAACTTGTACCACGCCGCACTCAAAGCTTCGGCCGTGATGGCTCGGCAGATGAATCAGCCCATGGTTGCCCGGCGCTATGAGGCGATCGTCGCCAAAGGCGCCCCGGCAATGGTCGATTTGCTCTGGAACGATGACTTTGGTTACTTCATCCACAAACCGGGTCCTGGCGAAGACCAAAAGCACGGTTCGACCAATGGCTGTCACATTGATCAGTTGCTCGGCGATTCTTGGCTGTGGAATGTGGGGATCGACCGCGTCTTGCCCAGAGCGAAAATATTGCAATCGTTGGAGTCGCTTTGGAAGTACAACTTCGCGCCAGACGTAGGCTTGTTTCGGGAAAAGATGACCGACGGACGGTGGTACGCAGCGGCAGGCAACGCGGGTTTGATCATGTGCAGCTTCCCTCACGGAAAGGTTGAGCCGAAGAGTGGCAAGAAGAGCTATGCCGGTTACTTGAACGAGTGTATGACCGGTTTTGAATGGCAAGTCGCCGCGCACATGATTTGGGAAGGCATGCTCGAGAAGGGACTGGCGATCGGCAGAGTCATCTATGATCGTTACTTGCCGCAAGATCGAAATCCCTATAACGAAGTCGAATGCAGTGATCACTACTCGCGTGCGATGGCCAGCTTCGGTGCTTACCTAGCAATTTGCGGTTATCGCTATGACGGCCCGCAAGGAAAGCTGGCTTTCGGACCCAAGCTAAAGCCCGAGAATTTTCGAGCCGCGTTCACAACGGCTGAAGGTTGGGGACGGTTCACTCAGAAATTGATCGATGGAAAACAGACCGCGTCGATTGAGCTACGCTATGGCAGGCTTGCTTTGCAGGAACTGACGCTAGATCAAATCGAATCCGCCATGGCGAGTGGTGCAACGGTCAAAGTTGACGGACGAGTAGTCGACGCGAATTTCCGTGTGGTTAACGACCGTCATGTGCTGAGCTTCGGTAGCGCGTTGAACTTGGTTGCAGGGCAACACATCGAGGTTCAGCTCGTCTAGCTTGTAGGGCCGGTTCCCACCGGCCTGCTTGGAACCGGCCGGTGGGAACCAGCCCTACACCAACTCGAAACTTCATCATGAAAACACACCATCTATTGATACTCTTGCTCGGCCTAGTGCTCGCGTCCGTGACGGAGCTGATTGCCGCTGAGTCCTCACGGCCCAACTTCGTGGTCATCTTTACCGACGACCAGGGCTATGGCGATCTCAGCTGCTTCGGCGGGGCGCATGTCAACACACCGAGGATCGACCAAATGGCGGCCGAAGGTGCCAGGCTGACCAGCTTCTATGTGGCTGCACCTGTCTGTACGCCGTCGCGCGCCGCCTTGATGACGGGTTGCTATCCCAAGCGAATCGATATGGCCACCGGCTCCAATTTTGGCGTGTTACTTGCAGGGGACACCAAGGGACTCAATCCTGACGAAATCACCATCGCCGAAGTGCTCAAAACGGCAGGATACAAAACGGGAATGTTCGGCAAGTGGCACCTTGGCGACCAGCCAGCCTTCCTCCCGACCCGACAGGGCTTCGACGAATACTTCGGTCTTCCCTACAGCCACGACATCCACCCGTTCCACACCAATCAGAAGAAGTACAATTTCCCGCCACTACCGTTGTTGGATGGCGAGACGGTGGTTGAAATGGATCCCGATGCCGACTACCTGACGCGGCGCATCACGCAGCGCGCCGTAAGCTTCATTGAAACGAACAAGAGCGGACCGTTCTTTCTCTACATTCCGCACCCCATTCCCCATCGCCCGCTTCACGTTTCGCCTCCCTTTATGAAGGGTGTTCCTGAACCGCTGAAAGCGAAACTCGCTCTGGAAGCACAAAACAAGACAATCGACTACAAGACGCGGGATAAAATTTATTCTTCCGCGATCAGTGAAATCGATTGGTCGGTCGGGCAGATTCTTGACGCCCTGAAAAAGCAAGGTATCGATGACAACACCCTAGTGATCTTTACTTCCGATAATGGCCCGTCGGTCGGAAAGGCGACTCCGTTGCGAGGCAAAAAAGGAACCACGTTCGAAGGCGGTATGCGCGAGCCAACTGTGATTCGTTGGCCCGGAAAAATCCCGGCGGGCAAGTCTAACGACGAACTCATGACCGCAATGGACCTCCTGCCGACGTTCGCGAAACTGGCCGGCGCAAAGATTCCCACCGATCGAACCATTGATGGCAAAGACATCTGGCCAACTCTCATCGGCGAGGCGCATACACCGCACGAAGCATTCTTTTATCATCGCGGTAATGAGTTGAATGCGGTGAGGTTGGGAAAGTGGAAGCTTCATACGAACAAAGGAAAACCCACGCTTCTCTACGACCTTGAGAGCGATATCGGCGAGACGCAGAACCTCATCAAAGACCAGCCTGAAGTAGTCAAACGACTCGTCGAATATGTCCGGGCGTTTGAAATGGACATCGCGGAGGACCATCGGCCCGCCGCATTCGTTGACAATCCCAAGCCACTGTCAAAGTAAACTCATGAAACGAACTTTGTGTGAGCCAGGTAGATGTGAGTGTGAACCATCCGTTGTCGGTTTGGACATGTCCCGTCGCCGCTTTTTGGTGTCCGCAGGCGTCTTGGCTGCGGGTCTGGGCGGAAGGCCACTGATGGCGGCCGACAGTAGGGAGTCGTATGCAGCGCTCCTGAAATCAGATCCGTCCTTGCGGGGCTATTGGCGTTTTGACGGCGATCTTGTCGATGTGATGGGCAAGGCATCTGCCACCGCCAAGGGTGACGTTACTTATGTTGACGGTGCGGTCGATGGCAAGGCGGTCAGCCTTGAGCCCAATGAGCCGCTTTCGGTGCAGAATACAAACCACTTGAGAGGGCGATCGGCTACGTTGGAACTGTTCTTCAAAGTCGATTCGAAGCCCAGCGGACAGGAAGACATCGTGCTGATCGCCCAAACATTGGGGCAGGCGGTTCGCTACATTGTTGGCGTCAAGAATGATCTTTCAGCATTGGTGTATCGCAATGAAAAACAGACGGTCCTGACGACAATCAAACTCCCCACGGCCCAGCCGATCGAAGTGGGGCGTTGGTATCACCTCGCCATCACGGGGTACGACCTCGACTTGAGAGCCTATGTGGATGGTTACCAGTGCAGCCTCGTCGGTGGCGCGTTCGAGTGGACTCGAAGAGGGCCGAAAAAATCCACGATGACGTTTGGGGCAACGTCGGTGAAAGGCTGGGGCTCTGGGAACATTCTCCTGGATGAGGTCGCCTGTTATGCCAAAGGCCTGACCCAAGCCGAGATTCAGGAACATCTCAAGGCCGCCGGATGGGAACAGCAATTGAAAGCGACTGGCGCGATCGTCGCACGCGTCAAGGCAGAGCGCGACGCCGTTCGAGAATGCAAGGAGCAGGCCATCCTGAATGATCCGGGGCTGACCGCACCGGGGGCGACTCGTGTTTATGAAGGCGATCACCTTGACGCCATCAATTTCATCGTCGGCGGTATCGGCGCGGGTGGCATCCAGTTCAACGGCAAGGCCGAACCGGCGATCTGGCAGATTGCCTGCAATTTTTCCGAAGAGCGGATCGCCGACAGCTTCCTTGCCGTGCGGGCGCAAGGTCCTGGCGGCAAGCCTGTGGTTCGCGCATTGCAGACCGAATCGGTCGGGCCGTTTGCGGCGATGTCGTCTTTGAAATTCGAAGGCGAATATCCTTTTGCGAAGTATCGCTTTGACGAGCCGGAACTGCCGGTTGAGGTGGAACTGGAAGTTTTCAATCCATTCATCCCGATGGACCTGAAGCACTCGGCAATCCCCTGTGCGATTTATACCGTCACAGCGAAGAATACATCGTCCTCGCCCGTGAAGGTCGATGTCCTGGCCGCGCAGGCAAACGCGCTCGGCTTCAACGAAGGCAAAGGTGGCGGATTCGGAAAGAATCAAAACCATGTTGTCAGCGAGGGCAATGCGACCCTGTTGCACATGACGCGCAATGATGTCCCGGGATCGGACATGGTGCTAATGACACAAGCATCAGGTGCATCCGGCTGTGCGTCATGGGAATCGACGGAGTCGTTGCACGATGCGTTTGGCGAAGACGGCAAGTGCAAAGGGCCAAGTGAATCCAAAGTTTCCCAGGCCGGCCAAACCGTTAACGGTGCACTCTCGGCACCTCTTGAACTCGCACTGGGTGAGACCAAATCGGTGACGTATGTGCTGACCTGGTATTTCAAAGCCGGTCAGCATGGGTCTGGAGGACGACCGGTGAAGCTGGAAGGAGAATCAGGACGAAGCGTCGGCTGGTCGCACCGAGGGCAGAATTACACCAACTGGTGGCCCGATGCGCGCGGCGTCGCGTCGTTCCTGCAAAGCAACCTCGAAGACTTGACCGCGCGAACTCGCCGCTTTCACGACACGCTCTATGCATCCAAGTTGCCGGTCTGGTTGCTGGATCGGCTGTCATCGCAATTGGCCGTCTTGCGAAGCCAGACTTGCTGGTGGGCTGCCGATGGGTACTTCGGTGCGTGGGAAGGCTGTAACCCAACGGATGGTTGTTGCGCCGGAAACTGCACGCATGTGTGGCACTACGCCCAAGCCCATGCCCGCTTGCTTCCCGAATTGGGACGCAAGATGCGCGAGCAGGACTATGGCACGCTCGCCGCCGATGGATTGCTTCCCCACCGGGCGACCAACAAGAACCCGGCAGCAGACGGGCACTTCGGGACGATCCTCAATACCTACCGCGAGCATCTTTGCAGTGCCGATGACCGGTGGCTGAAGTCGCAGTGGCCCAAGGTCAAGAAGGCGATGGATTGGGGGATCGAACATTGGGATCCCAAACGCGACGGATACATGCAGCACCTCCAGCACAACACGCTCGATGGTGCCTTCACCGGATGTTCCTCTTGGATCGGCACGCTGTATCTATCAGCACTCGAAGCGGCAGCTCGCATGGCGGAGACGATGGGCGATCAAACGCTGGCCGCCGAATATCGGAAGATCAGAGCGTCCGGCAGGAAGCTTCAAAACCAGCGTCTGTGGAACGGCGAGTATTACGTCCAGGAAGTTGGCGAGAAGCGAGAACAGGATTACTTGGACGGTTGCCACATCGACCAGATCCTTGGCGAATGGTGGGCGGACCAAGTAGGCATCGACGACAACTACCCGCAAGATCGCTCGCGTAAGGCGATGGAGTCGCTGCTGAAGTATAACTTCCTGGCGGACTTCCATGGTCAATCGCTCAAGCCGCGGCAATATTGCGAAGTCGACGACGGCGGCATGAAGATGATCACCTGGCCAAAGAACCCGCAGCCGATTCCCGGCATGAAGTATGGCGACGAAGTCATGACGGGGTTCGAGTACGGTGCGGCTGCGACGATGATTCAAATGGGCATGCTGCGCGAGGGATTGATGGTCATCAAGGTGATCTCCGATCGATACGATGGTCGCCTGCGAACCGAGGGCGTCACCGACATGAACAATGGTGCTTGGGGTTATTCGGGTAATCCCTTCGGCGATGATGAGTGCGGCAAATTTTACGGCCGTTCGTTGAGTGTCTGGTCAGTGCTGCTGGCCCTGCAGGGCTTTATCTACGACGGCCCTGCCGGACGCATCGGCTTCAAGCCTCGCGTGAATCCGGAAGACCACGCCAGCTTCTTCACCGTCGCCGAGGGATATGGACTTTTTTCCCAGGTTCAGGAAACGAATCAGCAAAAGGCTTCCCTTGAATTGCGCGAGGGTCAGCTTCGCTTGAATGAGGTGATTCTCTGGGCCGCCGAAGGGGCGCGTCCGCAGTCCGCGCAAGTGACACTCGGGGGCGAAGCCGTGGATGTACGCCTCGACGTCTTCAACCTCAAGCTTCGATTAGCATTCGGGCAACCACTTGTGCTGAAGGCGGACCAGCAGCTCGATATACGCGTGGAACTGTCCTGATAGGGAGACGACAACAATGATAATACCACGCATCATTACGACTTGATCAACTTTGGAAAGAAAGGTGAACTGGAATGGAAACGATTTGTCAGCGACGATCTTCATGTCCCCAAAATTTGTTAAGCGATAGTCGTGGAAAACTAATCGACGCTAATCGCACACTAATCCATTCATCGTTGCTCCTGCTGGGAATGACTTTCGTGCTTTTTAGTACGGAAGGATTGGCAGACGACTTGGCTCGGGAACGAACCGAACTCCAATTGCTTGGCGAATTAACGACGGTCCCCATGGTTCAATCCGCCGCTGGGTCTACTTCGACTGAGAACCTGAAAACGTCCGCTTGGTTTGTAAATCACAATAGTGGTGAACTTGTCGTGACTTCGGACGATCAAGAAACCAAGCCGTTTGCTACTCCCGCGACAAGTGCCGGCAGTGACAGTCGCCCCAAACCCAACGTGGTGTTGTTGCTGACCGACGACCTGGGTTGGCAGGACGTCAAGTGTTATGACATCGACGAGCCGTCGCCGATGGAAACGCCGAACATTGATGCGTTGGCCAAAAAGGGCGTGATGTTCTGGCAAGCGTACGCGCCCTCGCCAACGTGTGCACCATCACGTTGCGCGATCATGAGTGGCAATCATCCGGCCCGCGCTCAGAAAACGCACGTCGTCGGAGGCGGGCCGCCAACGCCTTACAACCGATCCGCGTTCCGCATGATGCCGCCTTGGTACAGCGGGCGAATGCCAGAAAACGAAGTCACGTTGGCCCGCGTGTTGCAAAGCAACGGCTACGTCACCGGTCATTGTGGCAAATGGCACATGGCTATCAATCACAATGCGTTTCCTCAGCCAACGGACCAAGGGTTTCAGTGGTCGCGGCACAGTCTGGGGACGACCGAGCGGATGCGTCCCCATCGCCTGACTGGCTTTGCAACACGCGACGAGAACGATCCGCATCGTTTGGATGAGAATGGTTTTCCCTATCACCAAAACAGTGAAGACGCGATCGAGTTCATTCGCGAGCATAAAGATAAGCCATTCTTTCTGTACTATGCCACTTGGTTGGTGCATGCACCGATTCATACGCGCAGCGAGCAGTTGCTCGACAAGTACTGCAAAAAGCTAGGCGTCCAGCGTCCCGCAAAACCCGAGGAGTGGCTGGGCGAAGGACAAACCAATCCTTTCTACTGTGCCATGGTCGAACAGTTGGATCATTACGTTGGCCAGCTCTTCGATTACCTGGAAACCAACGAAGATCCTCGCTGGCCCGGGCACAAGCTGAGTGAAAACACCTTTATCATTTTCACGTCGGACAACGGCGGAATGGAAAGACATCCCGGCGAGATCATCACGGACAACTATCCACTGGATCGTGGCAAGATATCCGCCATGGAAGGCGGGACACGCGTGCCGCTGATCATCGCCGGTCCAGGTATCCAGGCCGGTGTACAGTCTGATGTGATGGTCAATGGACTCGACTTTTATCCAACCGTCCTGTCGTTAGTTGGCGTACAAAAGCCAAAAGACAAACAGCTAGATGGCTGTGACTTGGCTCCGTTGCTACTGGAGAACCCCGCCGACGCTTCGCTGGTTCGCCAGTCGGACGGATCCGTTCGTAACACGATGATGTGGCACTTCCCTCACAGCGTCGCACTCGAAAGCACGATTCGAGTCGGCGATTACAAACTGGTGCGTAATTACGATCATGTGGGCAGCCCGAATACGCCTGAACTTGAGTTGTTCCGACTTTACGAATCTACAAACGGCAAGCAGGTCCGGGTCGACATCGAGGAAGCCAAGAACCTGGCGACATCGATGCCGGAAATGGCGAAAGAACTGAATCAGCGACTCACGCAAATACTAACCGAAATGAATGCCAGTTATCCGTACTACAATCCGGCCGTCAAGCAAAATATTCCGCACAAGGAGGAAGTTCCGACGGTTGTCTCTCATCATCAAAAGGGCGATGTCGTCGAATTCACGTACCACGAGAACGGTGCCCGTGTGGTGCGAGCAAACTTGATCTACACGACCAATGGCGGCGACAAGGATGAAGAATGGTTCCGACAGGACGCCGAAATAGTCCCAGGCGAGAAAGCGATGGCTCGTTTGCCGACAGGGACAACACATTACTTCATCAACTTGATCGACGAAAACAATTTTCTGACCAGCTTTCCGACGCCAATCGATATGTTGACCAAGAACAAATCCAAAGCGAACTACTCCGAGGACGCTTTAACCAATCAACCGGAGACAAGCATCCGATGAAGATCACAACCCAGGCCTTTGAAGCAGCTACGCTCGCCAGAGAATTGAAAGCTGCATCGCTCCACCTTCTGGCAAAGGCAGCTACGATTTACATGCAAATCACTGCACGTAGCTGCCGGCGCTGTAACGCAGGCTCAGGGAGAAGTCTATGTCATGTCCTCACAAGTGGGATATGACATTGGCGATCCCATGCGGGTCATGATCCGCGGCATCGGTTCACGGTACCGCGGCAGCCCGTCAAAGATCCCGGGCTCAATCTGCAACGGTTTCTCCGCCAGCAAGCAGTTCCAAATAGCCCCTATCACCGCTGAAAACGACAAGCCGGATTTCTTCGACGGCGAAGGCTACATCGCTCACAGCCTGCCTTATCTGGCGGGCCTGGCTCGACTGGAGGCCGATCGAAATCGTAACAAGCATACTGAACCAAGCCGGAATTGGACCGCTTGGCCCCGGAAGCAGTGCGCTTTTAGCCACGGTAGTGGCGACAGCGTGTAGCCTGGGGCGTCAGCCCTGCTGATTACCCAATAGTTTTTTAATCTTCTCCAACATCAGCTCTGTTTTGGCACGCGATTTGCGCCATTTATTTCCTATTTTAACGCGATAGGAGATCAATTGATGAATGCGATTCCGACCACCATTGAACAAGAATTTAACACAATCGACTTCGGGCACAAAAGCCGAAACGATCGATCCAAAGCGATTCTCAAGGCACTCTTCGCCAACCCTCAAGAGAGTATCAACGCAGCCTGCGACAAATGGAAGGATGCCAAAGGAGCCTATCGGTTCCTGCAAAACTCGCAGGTCGATAGCGACGAGATTCTCAGCGCTCACCGGCGAGCGACAATTCAGCGAATCAAGTTTCAGAAGGTTGTCTGCGTGGCCCAAGACACGACCGAATTGGACTTTGGCAATCACGCCCCCGACGATGTGCGTTGCCTCAATCAAGCAGAAAGGAGAGGGCTCTACGACCATAGCTCCGTTGTCTTTACCCCTGAAAAATTATGCCTGGGAGTGCTCGATGTCGACTTCTTTGATCGTAGCGAAGAGAGCTTGGGCAATGCAGCAGAGCGAAAGACAGATCCCATCGAAGACAAGGAAAGTTTTCGATGGCTCCAAGGCTATCGGCGTTGCTGCCAGTTGGCATCCCAGTGCCCCCAGACGCAAATTGTTTCGTTGGCTGACCGCGAAGGTGACATCTATGACATCTTCGTCGAAGCTGAAAAACACGAATGCCCTGCGGACTTCGTCATCCGTAGCAAACAAGTCCGCAGCTTGCCTGAAAAAGACGAACAAGCGGGCGGCAATACCTACAAGAAGATGCGCGAGGAAGTCGAAAACTCTAACCTCGTCACGACGCGGCAGATCGAACTACCGGCCACCGCGAAGCGCGCCGCCCGAACAGCCACTCTGGAAATCCGGGCGATTCGCACAAAAGTAAAACCTCCCCATGCAAGATCGGCTCTTCCCGAAGTGACGCTCAGCGTGGTACTTGTGCAAGAGGTCGGCGGTCCGGGCGACGGAACCGATCTGAACTGGCTGCTGTTGAGTTCACTTCCGATTGACGACTACCAGGATGTTCTGCGAATCGTGGATTACTACGTTGCGCGGTGGCCAGTGGAAATGTTTTTCAGAGTCTACAAATCGGGCTGCCGCGTCGAGGACATCATGCTGGAAACGAAAAGCAGATTGATTCGCGCGTTGATGTTTTACAAAGTGGTCGCGTGGCGGATCCTGTTTGTCACGTTCCTTGGACGAGAATGCCCTGAGTTGCCCAGTGATGTCGTGTTCAGCGAAGCGGAGTGGAAGTCGGTATGGAAAATCGTTGAGGAAACCGAACCACCCAAATCAGCCCCAGAACTCTCGCAGTTCATCCCGATGCTTGCTCAGTTAGGTGGCTACAATCGACGCAAACATGATGGGCCACCGGGGATGGAAACGATTTGGCGCGGAACTCGCCGAATGATGGACTTCGCGTTGGCATGGCGATCCTTCGGACCGCCCGTCTCAGCTGAACATTAAAAATTGGGTAATCAGCAGGGCGTCAGCCCCAGGAAAACTAATACCACTGATTGATGAAGCCCCGGAAGGGGCGACAGATCGCGAAACATTTGATCTCTGTCGCCCCTCTGGGGCTTGGGGGATGATTGATTCGGAAAACCTGGGGCTTACGCCCCAGGCTACTTGCTGCCGTGCCTACCGGCACTAAGAGAAAACGCAACTTCAAAACTCACGGTTCGGGTTACCAAGCGAGGCCCAGAGAATATTGGAAACCATTTGCGAAACGAAGAAAGCAATGATTGGAAGGACTGAATGATGATGAATTTGAGAATAACAATTTGGTTGGTTCTGTTGGGAGCGATGGCAAGTTTCGCTTCGGCGGAGCAGCCGCCTAACGTGGTATTAATCTATGCCGATGATCTCGGCTACGGCGACGTGGGCTGCTACGGCGCCACCAAGGTACAGACGCCAAACATCGACAAGCTCGCCGCTGAGGGCCGCCGTTTTACCGACGCGCATTCTCCCTCCGCCGTGTGTACGCCTTCGCGCTATGGCCTGCTGACCGGTGAATATCCGATGCGCAAAAATATCTGGGGACCGTGCAGCCCGACGAAGAATCTGCTGATTGATACCAACAAAATGACGATTGCGTCGCTGTTGAAACAGAAGGGATACCACACATCGTGCTTCGGAAAATGGCACCTTGGGTTTGGCGAGAAGATCGCCGATTACGCGAAACCGTTGCGTCCCGGTCCGTTGGAATTGGGCTTTGATTATTATTTCGGCGTACCGGTGGTGAACAGTGCGCCGCCGTATGTCTTTGTTGAAAATGATACGGTGGTCGGTATGACCGCAGACGATCCGATTGTCTATTTAGGTAGAAAGGCCGGTGAAAAAGCAACCCCGATCACCCCACTGACCAGAGAACATGGTGCGCGAGTCGGAAATTGGTTTGGCGGTGCGAAAGCGGCGCATAAGCTTTACAACGACTTCGAGTTGGGCACCGAGTTGGCCAAACGAGCTACGGAATGGATCGGGGAGCGCGGGGATGATCCGTTCTTCATGTATCTGGCAACGACCAATATTCACCACCCGTTTACGCCGCATCCGCGTTTTCAGGGAACGAGCCAGTGCGGGCTGTATGGTGACTTCATTCATGAGCTGGACTGGATTGTCGGCGAAGTGGTCAACTCGCTGGAAGCGAAAGGCGTGGCGGATAATACCCTGATTATCTTTACCAGTGATAACGGCGGCATGTTCAATCATGGTGGGCAGCATGCCTTCAAAGATGGGCATCGTCAGAACGGCGATCTGCTGGGCTTCAAATTCGGCGTATGGGAAGGCGGACACCGTATTCCGTTCATTGCTAAGTGGCCGGGCAAAATCCATCCGAACACCGTATCCGACCAATTGATCAGCAATCTGGATATGCTGGCTACTTTGGCAGCCATCACTGGGCAGGACGTTGAGCCGGCGCAACTGGCGGACAGTGTTAACATCTTGCCAGCCTTGGTGACGGACACCGAAACTCCGGTGCGCGACCATTTGGTTTTGCTTCCGCGCTATGCCACGCATGTTTCCGTGCGCAAAGGCAAGTGGATGTATATCCCGAAACAGGGAGCCGGCGGATTTACAAAAGACCCAGGTGAGCATGCCGCGGGTGGCGCAATTTGCGCGGCGTATGTCGGCAACGTGAATAGCGATTTTGACGCCAGTGGCAAGTACAAGCCGGATTCCCCAACAGCGCAGCTCTATGATTTGGAAGCCGACGTCAACCAGACCAGGAACCTGTACACATCCCATCCCGAAGTGGTGCAGCAGATGGCAGCCCTGTTGAAGACCTATCGATCACAGAGCAAGCGGGGACAACCATGACGTTTAAGACCAATACGAACTCCGAATGCAACTCGCCAACCTGCGGTTGCCTGACTGATACCTCTCGTCGCCAGTTCTTGGTGACCGCCGGGACGTTTGTGGGCGGTCTCGCTGCTGGCCCGTTGCTGGCCGACGGCAGCAGGCAAAGTTATGCGGATCTGATCAAGGCACATCCGTCACTGCGCGGGTATTGGGCTTTCGAGGGCGATCTGTCCGACACCACGGGCAAGGCTGTTGGCAAAGCGAGTGGCGGCATGTCTTATGTGGGCGGAGCTGTCGATGGAAAGGCGTTGAGTCTGGTGCCGAAAGCGCCGGTGGTCGTTCAGAACACGAAGGATCTGGACAGTCGATCCGCGACGCTTCAGTTGTTCTTCAAGCTTGATGCCGCTCCGAAGGATGATGAAGATGTGGTGATCATCGCCCAGGCTGCGGGTGATAAGCTCAGGTACAAGGTTGGGATCAAGCACGACCTTTCGGTGCTGACTTACGAGCAGGATTTGATACCGACAAGCGTTCATCTGCCGACCGACAAGCCGATCGAGGTGGGACGTTGGTATCACCTGGCGATTACCAGCAACATGCTGGATCTCAGAATCTATTTGGATGGCCAAGAGTGTTCGCTGGTCGGCGGGGCATTCGACTTTACCCATAAACGATCGCTGAAAAATGTGAAAGAGACGTTGCCGATGATCTTCGGGGCATCCGCTCCTGACGGGCAGGTCGCGGCACCGATCAGCCTCGACGAAGTGGTCTACTTCGCGAACGCGATTTCAATCGAGGAGATCCGGACGCAACTCAAGGTAGCCGGATGGGACGCTCGCATGCAGGAAACCGGCATGATCGCCGGGCGCGTCAATGCGAAGCGTCAGACGCACCGCGCGGAAAAGCTCAACGACATGCTGAATGACCCCGTGCTGTTTGAGCGCGGGCAAACCCGCGTGTATGAGGGCGAGCACCTCGGGGCGATCTCCTTTCCGGTCGGGAAACCGAATGTGTGGCTGCATAACGAAGAGCCGCAGGGCAAGATCCGGTTCGCCGAGGCGCATCAGCGGCTTACCGATGCGACGATCGAATTCATGAAGCGGCAACGGGCCGATGACAAGCCGTTCTTCATCTACCTCTCGCACTACCTGGTGCATGGCCCCTGGTCGCCCAACAAGGAGTTTTGCACTGCGGACGAGTGGGCCTCTGTCCAAAAGAGAAAAGGTGGCATGAACCCTCAAGCTCTGCCAGCGATGGTGCGTGAACTGGACCACCATGTCGGGCTCGTTCTGGCGGCGCTAAAAGAATTGGAAATCGAGAACGAGACGTTGGTGATCTTCGCGTCTGACAATGGTCCCTGGTTGCCAGCCGGTTCAGCACTGCGATTGTCCGAAGGGAAGTACAGCACCATGGAGGGCGGACACCGAGTGCCAGCGATGATGCGTTGGCCAGAGCGGATTCCGGCGGGACAGGTCAACGATGAAATGGTCTCGGCTTTGGATATCCTGCCGACGATTGCTGCCGTCAGCGGTGTGACGGTGCCAACGGATCGTAAGTATGACGGCTTTGATTTGATGCCGCTTCTCAGTGGAGAAGCCAACAAGAGCCAGCGTGAGGATTTCGTCTACTACAACGGCTTAACCCTCGAAGCCGTTCGCCGTGGAGCATGAAAGTTGCACTTGCCGCGTCAGGCCGCCAATCGGGTCTATTGGGCAAAGAACAAAGGCCAGTATAAAAATTTGGACCACGCGGTGCTCAATGATCTGGACGACGATATTTCTGAAAAACACGATCTAGCGAAGACGCACGCGGAGCAGACAGAGGAGCTACAACGGTTGGCAACGGATACACGGCGTGAGTTGGGCGATTGGAACATGGACGGAGCCGATCGCCCCGAGTCGGCGTACCCGGGTGACCTCAACAATCCAAATGGAGCGTTCAGGAAGGGGAAGCAGCCAAAAGAAAAGAAAACAATGAGAAGTCACTCACCAAGAATCGAGAACGAAATGATGAACCGAACTTGCCGGGGAGCATTGAGGTGAAAATGAATTTGAGGCACTACCTGTTATTCGTGGTTGCGATCCTCGGTTTTCACGGACTCTGTGTCGCGCAAGCGAATGCGGATACAACTCATTCGTCAGGCACTAGGCAGGCAAACTCAGGGCAGGCAAAACCCAATTTCGTTATCATCTTAACGGATGACCAGGGATACGGTGACTTGGGTTGTTACGGCAGCAAAGATGTGATCACGCCGCGCATTGACCGGATGGCAGAGGAAGGCGCGAGACTGACCAGTTTCTACATGGCCGCGCCTTATTGCACGCCTTCTCGTGCGGCCTTGATGACCGGCAGTTATCCCATTCGCGTTGGCATGGCAGGCGGGGTAAATCTGGCAGCGGACCCCAAAGGTTTGAATCCGGCGGAAGTTACGATTGCGGAGGTGATGAAATCGGCGGGATATCAAACCGGCATGTTTGGCAAATGGCACTTGGGGGACCAGCCTGAGTTCCTGCCGACACGACAGGGATTTGATGAGTTTTTCGGACTCCCTTACAGCCATGACATCCATCCGTTTAACGACAAACCAAAACACAAGTTTCCTCCGTTGCCCTTGTTGGAAGGTGAGGAGGTGATTGAATTGGATCCGGATGCCGATTTTTTCACCAGGCGTTTTACGCAGCGCGCTGTAAAGTTCATCGAAAAGAATAAGGATCAACCATTCTTTTTGTATGTGGCCCATCCAATCCCGCACCGGCCTGTGCACTTCACGGATGCTTATCTGGAAGGGGTGTCCGATGAGGTGCGAGAAGCACTCGCTCAGGAAAAGGTAACCGGCAAGATCAACTACGCGGTTCGGGACAAACTCTACTTCCGCGGTGTGAATGAGATTGACTGGTCCGTTGGGAAGATCCTCGATGCGATCAAGGAACAGGGTATCGACGACAACACGCTTGTTATTTTCACTTCGGATAATGGACAGGCTCGGCCCCCGGTGGGTATCGGTTCTCCCGGCCCGTTAAAAGGATCCAAAGGCACGACTTGGGAGGGCGGTCTGCGTGTGCCGACCGTGATTCGCTGGCCTGGAAAGATCGCTCCTGGCTCCGACAATGATGAATTGCTGACGGCCATGGATTTGCTGCCGACCTTTGCCAATCTCGCAGGCGCCGAAATTCCGACCGATCGCAAGATCGACGGCAAGGACATCTGGCCGGTGTTGACGGAAGGCGCAGAGAGTCCGCACGAGGTGTTTTTCTATTACCGGGTGAATTCGCTGCAGGCCGTCCGCAGCGGCAAGTGGAAGTTACAGACTGGCGGACCGAGACAGCATGGGGGCGGAAAAGCACTGTTCAATCTGGCCGCCGATATCGGCGAGACGACCAACGTAGCAGCGCAGCACCCCGAGGTCGTCGAGCGACTTCGCGCCTATGCCAAAGCGTTGAACAAAGACCTGAAGCAAAACAGCCGACCTGCTGGCGTCGTGAAAAATCCGAAGCCACTGACAATGTCTGATTTCACGGCATCCGAAAGTGGCCATTGAATGGATGCCACTGAATGGATCATCGGACCGTATCCTAATGCGTTTTTCGGATGTCTTCGAAACACGGCAAAGCCTCAATTGGAAGGGGGACAATATGCCGGATTTTGGGGCTCCTTCTATCCTGATGGAAGAGTGCACATGTGCATCCTATTTTTCAGGCAATAGCCGGACCACCGTTGCACCCTCGTCGCTCTCGCGTCCATCAGCCCGTAAAGCGGTGACTTTGAGCGTCATCTGGTCGACCTGTGCCGGATCGGAGGCTTTGTAGACGAAATTGGTGTCAGCGATATCGGAGGCGATCAGCTCGTAGTCCGGGGCGTTGCCCACCGCGCGGTACAGCTTGTACGACGCCGCATCCGCGCTGCCGGTCCAGGAGAGTTCGACCTGATTGATCGTATCGTCTTTGCCGATCGCCAAGTTCGAGGGCGCGGCGACAGGAGTATAGGCCGGGATGTCCGTAACCACGTACGCCTGGCCCTTGGTGGTTTCGATGCTGACGCGGTCCGTGCCCTTGGCTGTGAAGTCTACCGTCTTCCCCTCCGAGGTTTCGATGACTGCTTTGGCGATGTTGGGGTACCTCAAGTCCAGGGTTCCGCCCGATTTGGACAGCACTTCTAGTCGATCGGCTTGACCGCCAGACCACTGCGCAGCGACCTCGAAATTGCCTCGCGCCAGGAGACCGCGGTACTTGCCCGTTTTCCAAGCTGCGGGTATCGCGTCCAACGGGGACACCACGTGGTCGTGACTTTGCAGTAGCATTTCCACGACTCCTGCCGTGGCACCGTAGTTCGCATCGGCCTGGAAGAGCGGGCCGCCCCGGTGATCGTTGAACAGGTTGTGCAGGTAGTTCAGCCCCAGCAAATCCTTGTAGTAAGTGTAAGCCTCTTCGCCGTCGTGTAGTCTGGCCCACATGGAGATCCGCTCCGCTCGCGACCATCCAATGGGTGACTTACGGGTGCGAAGAGTCAGGCTAACCTTCGCGGCATCGAGCCAAGCCGGCGTCGTGTCGTTGATCAATTGGCCCGGGTACACGCCGAGCAGCATAGAGGTGTGACGGTGGGTGGGGTCGCCGATCTCGCCGTAGTACTCCTCCTGACGAAACTCTTTTAGGTGCCCCGACTTTCCGATCTGGATCGGATCCAGCATCGGTAGCTGATTCTCGTAGATGGCCAGCCGGCTGTCGGAGCGACCTAGGATCTTGGCCGCCGTCAAAGTGTTGTGATGGTTTTCGTAGAACATCTGCTGGTCGAAAGTAGTACCGACCGTATCTCGGTGCTTTTGCTCGGGGGAAGAGGACGGCTCGGCCAAGAGAACGCCATCGACGTCTTTGACGAACCGGGAAACGAAGTTGGCCTGTTCGTAGATCACTGGATACACGGTGTCCGCCAGCAGGGACTCGTCGCGTGTGTAGTCGTAGTAGTCCCAGAACATCTGAGCGAGCCATGCTCCCGTGCCGAAGCCGGCAACGACCGACTTTGGCGGGACGTTGTAGGGATTGGTCCAGAACGGTCCAGACCAGCCATTGTCTCCGTTCGGGTCAAGCTGCGATGGGTTGAACTGCTTGATGTATTGATTGGCGTACAATCGCTGCCTGGGTACGAAGCTGTTGAAGTAGCCAACGTAAGACTCGAACAGCTCAGGCAGGTTGGCGGAAAAGGCCGGCGCGAAGGCCATCTGTATGTTCGTATCGGCCAGGTATTGAGACGCCCATGGCGGGTCTTTATAGACGTTCCAGATCCCCTGCAGATGGGGCGGGAGCGTGCCTTTCCTGGAAGAGCAGATCAGCATGTAGCGTCCGAACTGGAAGGCAAGTTCCTCGAGGTAGCGGCTGGACGCACCATCGGGATAGGCATCGACCAATTCATCGGTCGGGATCGCCGGTTCAGCAGCGCCGAGGTCAAGGCTCACACGGTCGTAAAGTTCGCTGTAGTCGGCCTGATGGCTTGCCCGCAATTCGTCATAGGACTTCGCGGACGCATCGGCTAGGTAGCGACTCACCTTGGCGTGGGGATGAGGAAAACCGGCGAGCTTTTCGGCGTTCTCCGTAGTCAGGAATATTTTGGGGTCGAGCTGGTAGTTGGTTCCGACCGCGATCAGAATCACCGCGCTGTCGGCATCCGAAACGGTGATAGCGCCCCGTGATCGGCGGTTGGCTGCTTTCATCGAGCCACCCTCGGGGATCACCTTGAACTGCCCCTCATACTTCACGCCAAAATAGCTCATGACGCCGGAAAGCGTGACCGTGTCGCCCTTCGCCACGACGGATCCAGACTTGCCGTCGCCCAAAAAAGGGATGGTCGGGCGCAGTGTGAATGACAACGTCCCGGGCTTCGATGCGTTCAAGCGGATCGCCATCACCTTGTCGGGGTAGCTGGTGAAGTACTCCCTCGAATACGCCACACCGTCCTGCTCGTATTTCACATGCGAGACGCCCTCGTTTAGGTTCAGCTCCCGCTCGTAGTTGTGGGCGTTGTTGTGGCCAAAGTCGATGTAGACCTCGGCAAAATTGTTCAGACCTCCGCGGTGCAGACCTCGACCTTCCGTCGAGTCGTACAGGCTGTTCTCGGTGATCTGGATTCGCTCGGTCGCCGTGCCGCCGAATACGTTGATACCCATGTAGCCATTGCCCATCGGGATCGAGCGGTCCGCCCAACCGTCATCGCTGTCCGGGGCAGGCTCGTCGTACCAGAGCCGCAGAGCCTTGCCAGGACTGTTTGCGACTAAACCGGAATTCGTCTCCGCAGCGAATGCCGTCGGAACAAGCTGCGTCCCTGTCAACGTTGAAGTCACCGCCACTAAAAACATGGCTGCTGTCATTAGGGGCATTTTTATATTCTTCATCTTGATGCTGAGTTTGAGGGATGGTGAGCAAGCGAGTGTGGGAACGACTGAGAATTCTTCGACGATCTAACTGACTTCGGGGACCGGCAAGACTTCAAATTCGCCAATTTCCATCGCCACGGCATTGGCATCCCCATAGGCCATCAGGCCCGCAGTCGAGCCAGGGCCAGACATCCGAAAACGCCCAGAGTTGTAAATGATAATGAGGTCGACGCCTCCCTTCTCGAGAAACTTGGCGCTGATCCCAGCGTCGGCGCCGGCAGCGATGATGGGCACGCCTCGATCAAACGTTGCATGCAAGCGATCGAGCACCTCGGTGCGTGTGTAAGGGTTTCCGATTCCGGTCCTGGAATTTGGCACGATGACCCACCATTCGCGTGAATTTGCTGAAGGAAGCGGAGAATAACCCTGAGGATTATGATTGATTTTGGCCCCAAGTCCATCGAGCAGATCCACTCGGATCTATGTAGAATGCACATGGCGATACCTCGACGCTTGCTCTGCCGACCAAGCGTCTACGAGAGAAATTCCCGCACCAAGCCATCCTCGCCGATGACAAAGTTGTTGAAAATGCGGCCCCAATACGCTTCGTTTGCGGGGGACGCGAAGACGATCACCGACAACCCCGGTCACGAACTCCCTATGCACCGTAATCCTCCAATCCGCGATCACCACATTTTGGGTGAAAGAACGGATGCCTTGGCGGTGCGGTGCAATGACAGGGACCAGCGTCAATGGATCGCGTCATCACCGGTCTCGCATTGCCTTGCTGACTTTGGCATCGCGCATTGCGGGATCATGAACGCGTTTCACCCCTTTGAGGTAATGAGAAGTGATCAGTCAGGCACGTTCTTTTTTGCCTGCTTGGAAGGAGTTGGGCAGGTCCTGATCGATGGCGAGTGGCGTACGGTCTCGGCGGGCCAAGCATGCGTGCAGCCACCGTTCATTCCAAACGCAATGAAAGCCGCTAATCGCGATGTGTGGAAGTTCTGTTGGGTACGATTTCAAGCAGCTTCCAAGCCTGGGCCTCCACTATCACTTCACGCGCCGGCTCTTGCGCCGCTGGATGCCCGCTCTCTCCGATGTGCAATCGAAGGTCTGCATTGTGAAGCGAGCGGGGCTGCTTCAACCCATGCCATGTTGAAATGGGCTGATATCGTTCACCAGTATTTTCGCGTGTTTGCAGAGCCGTTTCGTGAGCACACCCGTCTGATTCACGTCTGGAACCAAGTCGAATGTCATTTGGCGGATAACTGGACGCTCGATCAACTTGCGGAATTCGCGAATATGAGCAAGGAACATTTGCGACGACTTTGCACGCGTTCGCTTGGTCGCTCACCCATGCAACACGTGACTTACCTGCGTATGCACCGGGCAGCCGAAAGATTGATGACGACGGATGATTCAGTCACGCAAATTGCAGAGCAAGTTGGCTATGCCAATCCGTTTGCCTTTTCCGACGCCTTCAAACGCTGGCTGGGCTGCCGTCCGTCCAAATATCGTCATCCCAGAACAAACGAGTAAACTCCAGCCGAAGTGCCGATCCTGAGCAACCAAGAACAGGATTGGGATCGCCTTTCCGATGCGGAGAAAGGCCAGGGCAAATCGGAATTCATGGACGCACCTAGCGTCAACCAGAAACGAAACGCTAAGAAAAGGAAAAGATAGTGAAAAAACTAACTCTTATTGCGATCGTCTTAGTTTGTCAGTTTGCCGTGTTGGCGCGGGGCACAAGTGCCGAAGAACCGACGCTTCCCAATGTGGTTTTCATTTATGCTGACGATCTGGGCTACGGCGATCTCGGTTGCTTCGGCGCGACGAAGTTGCAAACGCCCAATATCGACAGGCTCGCCAAACAAGGGCGACGCTTTAGCGACGCTCATACCGCGTCGTCGGTTTGCACGCCGTCGCGATACGGCTTGTTGACCGGTGAGTATCCATTTCGAGCCAACGGCGGCAAAGGCATCTGGGGGCCTGCATCGATCGACTCACCGTTGCTCATCAAACCCGACACTCGCACCATCGCCGATCTATTCAAAAGCAGCGGCTACGATACGGCGGTCGTGGGAAAATGGCACCTGGGGTTCGGCAAAGGAAAAAACGATTGGCAGGAGCCGCTGAGTCCCGGGCCGTTGGACCTGGGTTTTGACTATTACTTTGGCATGCCTGTGGTGAACAGCGCTCCGCCTTATGTCTATGTCGAAAATGTGGGGGTAGTAGGTAGCGATCCTTCCGACCCTTTGGTCCATCTTGGCAGGAATTCGAAGGAGAAAACGACGCCGATTACGCCAATACCACCTGAGGCCGCGCAACGCTCGCCGAACCAATTCAGCGGCGCCGCCCGCGCGCACAAGTTATTCAATGATTTTGAAGTCGGCACCAAGTTGACGGAGAAGGCAACCGACTGGATCAAATCACGCGGCGAGAAACCTTTCTTCCTGTATCTTGCAACCACCAACGTGCATCATCCCTTCACGCCGGCCGAGCAATTTCAGAAGACCAGCGAATGCGGAGTCTACGGCGACTTCGTTCATGAACTCGACTGGATCGTCGGCGAGGTGATGAAAACACTCGAAGCGAAAGGCGTCGCCGATAATACGCTTGTGATTTTTACCAGCGACAATGGCGGCATGTTCAATCACGGAGGCCGCGCCGCGGCGGCGATGGGGCACAAGATCAACGGCGACCTGCTCGGTTCCAAATTCGGAATCTGGGAAGGCGGACACCGCGTGCCGTTCATCGCTTGGTGGCCCGGCAAGATCGAGGCGGGTAGCCAGTCAGATCAGTTGCTGAACATGGTTGACATGCTGGCAACGTTCGCGGCACTGACGGGTCAGGAATTGAGTGCGAACCAGCAAAAAGACAGCATCAACATGCTCTCGGCACTGACGGACAACCCCGATACGCCTCTGCGCACCGAAATGGTCGTGACTCCGCACAAACCATCTCACATGGCACTGCGCAAAGGAAAGTGGATGTACATTCCCGCCAAAAGCGACGGCGGATTCACCGGTTCAAAACCCAATCAACATGCATGGGGCGGTGCGGCTGTCGCGACGCTGGTTAACACGCCCAACAGCGATATTGTGAACGGTCGAATCAAAAGGAACGCGCCGCCGGTGCAGCTTTACGATCTCCACAGCGACGTCAATCAGACAAAGAATGTGTCCAACGACTTCCCCGAAGTGGTGGCGCAGATGAAGTCGCAATTGAAAGAATATAAGTCAGCCAAAAAGTAGCGATGCTAAACGTCGCCCCGGCCGTCAATCCGGGCAGACAGGTTCACAATTCAAAGTTCAAAAGCACAAACTCTGGAAACCACATGAAAATAAAAAGCTTAATCCTGTTGGCAGTGTTTCAGACATGCCTTGTAGCGGCTTGTGTCGCAAATGCAGAGGATCAACACAGCACCGCTGCCGCGACAACCAGCGACAAAGACGATTCCCACATGCAGTGGTGGCGTGAAGCCCGCTACGGCATGTTTATCCACTGGGGTCTCTATTCGATCGCGGGGGGCGAGTGGAAGGGAAAGGACTACGGCAAAGAGCAGGGAGGAGCCAGTGCAGAATGGCTGATGAATAGCGCGAAGATTTCGGGAGAGGAATATCGCAATTCATTGGCACCACAATTCAACCCGACCGAGTTCGATGCTGCCAAGTGGGTCGCCATCGCCAAAGAGGCCGGGATGAAATACATCGTCATCACCTCCAAGCACCATGACGGTTTCTGTCTATTCGATACCGAAGCGACCGACTACAACGTCATGGATGCCACGCCGTTCAAGCGTGACATCATCAAGGAACTTTCCGAGGAATGTGCTAAGCAAGGAATTAAGTTTGGTGTTTACTATTCTCAGTTCAAAGATTGGTATCACCGTTCACGCGGTCGGGCGAAAGGCACGATGACCAATGAAGAATATCTTGCGCTAGTTGAAAAGAATCTTGATGAGTTGCTGTCGAATTACGGCGAAATGTCCGTCCTCTGGTTCGACGTGGGTGGCAGCAACGTGATCGAAGCCAACGCGCAAGGCGCGCGGGTGCGTGAACTGCAGCCCAACTCAGTAATCTGCAGCCGGCTGTACAGCCGCAAGGTGCCGGTGGATGAGCAAAAGTATGCGGACTTCAATTCGCTGCCCGACCGCATGCTTCCCGCTGAGCGGATGACGGAAGACTCCGAGACGTGTATGACGATGCGCCACAATTGGGGTTATGACCGAACGGACGATGCATGGAAAAGCGAGAAAGACATTGTTGAGTTTCTCGCGCTGTGTGCGGCACGTGGGGTGAATCTGCTGTTGAACGTTGGCCCCGACCCGAAAGGGAATATCTTGCCTGAGGAAATTGAGCGACTTCAAGCCGCCGGCAAGTGGATGAAAGTTAATGGCGATTCGATCTACGGCACCACGTCGTCGCCCGTCGATTTTGATTTCTGGTGGGGCGCGATGACGCAAAAGGATCAAACCGTGTACCTGCATGTCCTGGAGTGGAAGAAGGATGGCATTGAGTTTAACGGCATCGTTGGCAAACCAGCCAAGGTCTATTTCCTTGCTGATAAAACGCAAGAAGCGTTGCCGGTTAGCTACGACGCGGATGGCCACATCACCAAGATTGAAGTGCCCGAATCGGCTCCCGATATTCGAGATACGGTGATTGCTGTGGAGTATGAGAGGCCAATTGCCACGGACCCCAGCGCGAAGGGTAAGTACCATTGGTATACCACTCGCAGTAAGCGTCATACGGAAATTCGCGAGAGTAAGCATGCTGGGCAGCAGATGCTACACGGTGCGGTGAAAGCCGCACGCCAGTAAGAAAATTGGATGCAACCAAGTACCGTACGATGGACATCCAGTTCGCAAATAAGGAAACACAGTACACCGTGAAATTCTTACTTTTAGCGTTTTCGTTGGTTGCGACTTTGGCGGCCCATGCCGCTGATAATCCAAACATCATCTACATCCTCGCCGACGACCTCGGTTATGGCGATGTGCAGTGCCTCAACCCTGAGCGGGGCAAGATCCCCACACCCGGCATGGACCGCTTGGCAGCCGAGGGTATGGTGTTCACTGATGCGCATTCGGGTTCATCGGTATGCACCCCGACCCGTTATGGTGTGCTGACCGGTCGCTACAGTTGGAGGACCTCGATGCAGAGCGGTGTGTTGTTTGGTTTTGACCAACCGCTGATCGCTTCGGATCGACTGACCGTAGCCGGTCTACTGAAGCAGCAGGGCTATGAAACGGCAATCGTTGGAAAGTGGCATCTTGGTCTGGGACTTGTTGGCCCCGATGGTAAGCCCACTCGTGGGCAACGGGCTCCCGTTGATGGAGTCGCCTGGGACGCGCGCATCACCGGTGGCCCCGTCGATCTCGGCTTTGATTACTGGTTTGGCATCTCCGCTTCGCTTGACATGCCGCCCTACATCTATATCGAAAACGATCGGTTCGTCGGCGAGTGTACGACGATGAAAGCCTTCCACCGCAACGGGCCCGCCCATGCTGATTTCGAGGCCATCGAGGTGTTGGATGGGATCGGCGACCGATCGGCCCAATACATTCAGGGGCAGTCCAAGAATGAACCGTTCTTTCTCTATGTGCCGTTGACTTCCCCCCACGCGCCGATCATTCCGACCGATACGTGGCGAGGAAGGAGTGGGCTGGGGCTGTACGGAGATTTCGTGATGCAAACCGATGCAGTCGTTGCTCAGATAACCAGCGCGGTGGATGCTGCCGGGCTTGCTGAGAATACGATCATTGTCGTCACCAGCGACAACGGTTGCTCGAAGGTTGCCGACATTCCAGCGCTCAAAGCGAAGGGGCACTACCCCAACGCACACTATCGTGGCTCGAAGTCCGACATCTGGGACGGCGGTCACCGCGTGCCGTTTATCGTCCGCTGGCCGGCGGGCGTCCAAGCCGGTTCGTCTAGCGACGAGGTGATTTGTTTGACCGATTTGATGGCGACCTGCGCCGAACTGACTGGTGCCAAAGTGCCAGACGACGCAGGAGAGGATAGCGTCAGCTTTGCGGCGGCACTCCACGGTGAACCGGTCGCGTCCACTCGTGCGGGTGTCGTACACCATTCGGTCAGTGGCCGATTCGCCTATCGTTCAGGCAAATGGAAGATTCTATTGACCAAGGGTTCGGGTGGTTGGACGAAGGAGCCGATGTCGGTCAGTGCTCCGGCACAGCTCTATGACATGGAGGCCGACCCCGGTGAGCAGAAGAATCTCTATCACAGCCACCCCGAAGTCTTTGAGCGTCTGCTCACTCAATTGGAATCGGACGTGAAACGCGGACGCAGCACTGCTGGGCCGGAACTATCCAACGATGTTCCCGTCCGATTGAAGTACTCGGAGTCCAATAAGAAGCCCGGATCGAGAACGAAGCAAGGTAAAAGTTCGCGATGAAGATAAAACGACAGCGTTATCTGTTTTTGAACATCCAAAGGTGTTTTGGAATCGTTTGTTTGCTGCTTGCCGGTGCGCAGGTCGCATCTGCGGTGGACTCGTCTGGCAGGAACAGTCATTTTTGGATCACGTTGCGCCCAAATGCGGGAGCACCCTCGGGAACCAACGAAGATGTAGTGCTGGCTAACGGATACCGTCGTGTGGATCTCGCTTCACCCGACCTCGCCTGCAAGCGAGTCGCCAGCGGTTCGAAACGAGTCTTGCAGATTGCGTGGAAAGGGAATGATCTGCTTGGTGACGCAGGTGCGGAAACCCTGCAATTCAATGTGGTGGCCGAGGCGGGTGATAAGAAATTCACAATTCAGGATGTCACGGTGAACGGCGAGAACGCTACGACGAAAGGGCTCGTGCTGGAACGCTCTGTTTCTAAATACATACCAAGAAAGCTGAATGGGAGGCGACCGCCCAAAAACTATTTTGAAATTCATGGCTCGATCGTCCTGAGAAACCCGGCGTTGAACGAAGAGGATCCGGAGCATCCGTTCTCTGATTTGAAATCCGGGTACACGATGAGGTCGACACCTTACCCGCCAACCACGCCAGAGAAGCTGAAAGCGTTTCCTGCATTTTCGTGGGACAAGGTTCCAAGGACGATGCTGATCCGCAAGACCACCGCCTACACGGATGCTGAAATCAAAGCCATTGCCAATCACTATGATTTGGTCGTACTCGAAAAAGCCAACAGCGCAGGGCAGAAAGGTACGATGGCGGGTATGTTGCATACCGGAGCGAGGCTGAAAAGGATCAATCCTGATATCAAAATTCTTTTCTACTGGAACTCACGAATCTTTTTCGGGCACTACGGGATCGATAATTCCATCGATCAACATCGGGATGAATGGATTGACTCCAAGTTTACGATTCGCGACGGGCTGCCAACCTACGACCGGAACAATCCAGGTTTTCTCAAGTGGTGGGTCGGGTGTTGTGAAAAAATGATCGCTCATCCGCAGATTGACGGAACGTTTGTCGATAAGTCGGGCGTCCCCATCTCGATGCTCGATGCCCTGTATCAAGCGACCCCCGCTAACAAACTGGTCATGAACAACAATGCCGCAGCGCGACAGCGCATTGGCTATGTGGATGGAACGTACCGGGAAGGTTGGAGCGGCGGCGGTAATCCGGATACGGTTGCGGAGACCATTGCCATCGGACGAGAAACTGGTCTGAACAAGAAGATGCAAATCTTGAGAATGCCCGTGAAGGGGGCAGCCAACAAGCGGGAAATGGAGGACAGGATCGATCGTAATTTGGCGATCTATTTGTTGTATGCGGAAGAGTATTCCTATTTTTACTGGCAAGCCACGGTGGATGCCAAGAAGGGCAAGATCTGGGAATGGGAAACCAGTTACATCGACCAACTGAATCGTCCATTGGGCAAACCCTTGGGTCCCTATACCCGCGACAACCATGTCTTCACGCGCAGCTTTGAACATTGCGATGTCTTTATGGACTACCAGCCTAAATCCAAGTCGAGATCGGCTACTAGGATTCTATGGAAGAACGACATTGGCAGTCCGCCTCTGGCGGGCAGCGGGATGTCCAGCACCGATGACACCTACAAGATTGAAGGTGGCGGAGCGTTCGCTGGTAAAACGGATCAGTTCTTTTATTTGTCCGACGCTCACTACGGCGATGGAGCGGTCAGGGCTTCCGTTGATTCATTTGACGAGAGTTCAGCCGATGCCAAGGCGGGCGTTATGTTCAGGGAGTCATTGGCTGCAGACGCCAAAATGGTCGCTGTGCTGCGGGATCCCAGTGGTCGCATGCACATGGTTTACCGACCTGGGACAGGCGCTGCTTTAGTCAGCGCCGGTGCTGTCGACGCAGCTCAGGACCGTTACGCGATGCTGGTTCGCAAGGGAGATACCTTCGTTGGATCCTACTCTGCGGACGGCACAAATTGGACCCATATCTCGCAGGTCAGCATCCCCATGAGCGAGAAGATTGAGATGGGAATGGCCGTCGCCTCTCACAACCCGACCGCTCTGACGGCAGCTACTTTCAGTGGCTTTGCACGCATCGAAACTTCTAGCAAGTCGAACGACGACGACTTGGATTAAAGGAAACAATCGTATGAGAACAGGTAGACGATTCATAAAAAAATCGAGATAGATAAGATGAAAAAGATGATAGGTATGGTTTTGATCGCAGTGTCGGTTTTCGGCGCAGCGTCGGCCTTCGGTGCAGATGAACGCATGGTGTTGCAGTACGATTCGCCAGCAAATGACAAAGCTGCGATTAACCGAGGCAAAGGGAAGACACCGACGAGCTTTGGTTTCATGCAGACCGCGCTGCCAATGGGCAACGGCAGGCTGGGCGCGATGTTTTCCGGAGGGATTGATCGCGAACATCTGATGCTGAATGACATTACGTTGTGGATGAACAGCAAGCGGGGCCTCGATGAAGTTTCGCAGTCCGGAACGCGCAAGGGGGCGGCTGAAAATCTGGAAACGGTGCGGCAGGCCTATCGGGATGGGAAATATGGCACCAAAGCAGGAAGCATGGAAAGCCTCGCCACCGAGTACCTCAGTAGCACGGAGCCACTCGGGAATTACGCTCCTTTCACCGACGTGATGGTTTCCACTGGGCATGATCCCAAAAACGTTAGCAACTATCGTCGCCAACTGGATGCGCGAACAGGACTAGGATCCGTCCGCTATGAAATCGACGGAGGACATTATTTCCGCGAATATTTCTGTAGCTATCCCAGCGACCTTTTCGTGGCCCGCTATACCTCCGAAAAAGCAACAATGGATCTGACGATTGGGGCCAGCTCAAAGCATCGAGGGACTGTGGTGAAGGCTGACGCGAATCAGATCGTCCTGACTGGTGCCGCAAAGATGGTGCAGGATGATATGGAATTTATGCAGCTGATTCAGGTCGATGCCGGCGACGGAACCGCCTCGCCACAGCCGGATGGATCGATTCGTATTACGGGTGCGACCGACGTGACGATCTATCTCGCGGGCTATTCCGACTATCTCCCGGTTTATCCCTCCTTCAAGGGCCGCGATTTCAAAGCGGACTGCGCAACGACGATTTCTGCGGCGGCATCACAGGGATACGACGCGCTCAAAAAAGAGCATGTCGACGACTTTTCTGAACTCATGGATCGCTGTCGGTTGGAATTGGATTTTCAACCCTCCGGATTGACGACCGATAAGCTGGTCGCTGGGGACGGAAGTCTGGAGCTGGAAAATCTTTACTTCAACTATGCCCGCTATCTACAACTGAGCTGCTCACGCGGTGCGCCTCTGCCGTCCAACCTGCAGGGGCTTTGGAACGACAGCCTCAAGCCAGCCTGGAATTGCGACTACCACACCGACATCAATGTCGAGATGAACTACTGGATGGTGGATCCCGCCAACCTGTCCGAATCGTTTCACCCGTTCGCCGAGTGGATGAAGATCCTCGCGGAATCGGGTGCCCATACCGCTCGCGAAACGCACGGTGTCGACTCCGGTTGGAGCATGGGCCTGAACGGGAATGCCTTTGGATTTACAGCGCCGAATAACCATGGACGCCGAAATCAACAGGCAGGGCACTGGCTCTCTCAAAATCTGTACGATCACTATGCCTTCACTCAAGATCGCGCCTATCTGGAGGAAATCTATCCGATCCTCAAAGGCACGGCGCAGTTCTTTGTCGAGTTTCTCGCTCCATGGAAAGATGGAACGCTGGTGGTCTATCCCACTTGGTCGCCGGAGAACTGCTTCCTTAAGCGTCCGTATGGCGGACTGAACAAGCAGGCCTACGGCGCGTCGTGGGATCAGCAGCTCGTGCTGAACCTGTTCACCGACTGCATCGAAGCTTCGACCGTTTTGGGACGCGACGAAGCCTTCCGGAAAACGTTGCAGGACATGATCCCCGCGCTTTGCCCTCAGAAAATCGGACAGCATGGGCAATTGCAGGAATGGCCCGAAGACTGGGACAGCCCTACGGACAAGCATCGCCATATTTCCCACCTGATCGCCCTGCATCCGGGGCGCGACATTTCTCCTCTGACAACCAAAGAGTTATACGAGGCGGCCTTGGTGACCATGGAGCACCGCGGCGACGAGTCGACTGGCTGGAGCACCGGCTGGAAAACGTGCTTTTGGGCGCGGCTGCACGACGGAGACCATGCGCATAAAATCTACGAATTCCTGACTTCAAAACGCGCTTATCCAAACCTGTTCGACTTTCATCCGCCGTTCCAGATCGACGGCAATTTCGGTGGTGCTGCCGGGGTGTTTGAAATGCTCCTGCAAAGTCATCTGCGCAGTGTGAATCCACAAGCCAAGACCATCGAAGAGGCTGCGTTTGTTGCTTACCAAAAGGATGCGATGAATCCAAAGCATTTCGTGCCTGTTGTGCCGGATGAATCCTTAGTTGATGCGCCGTACATACTGCACCTGTTGCCCGCACTGCCAACAGCCTGGCCGAACGGTAAGGTCGATGGTCTGCGTGCGCGTGGCGGATTGGAGGTCGATATGCAGTGGAGCAACAATCAACTCACCAAGGCAACGATCCGCGCCACCCGCGATAGTACATTCCGTGTTTATTGGGATGGCAAGCTCAGCGAAACCATCTCACTGAAACAAGGTCAGTCAACCAAAGTAACAAAATGAAACAACACAAATGCATTCTGGTGGTGTTACTGGGGCTGGCATTGCCAACCGGCTTAGTTGCCGAAGAGACCGCCGGTGACGCTCGCAATCGCGGTGACGCGTCTCCCAATATCGTTTTGATTTTGGCCGATGACATGGCTTGGTCGGATGTCGGCTACAACGGTCAAAAGAACTATGAGACTCCGCATATTGATCGAATGGCCGCAGATGGCATGCGATTCGATGATGCGTATGCCGGTGCTTCGGTCTGCTCGCCGTCACGGGCCTGTTTGATCACCGGCATGTATACGCCGAGACACAACATCTATCATCCGGGAGCCCGAGCACGCGGCAACGTGAACTCGATGAAGCTGGCTGTTCCAAACCGATCAAAGAAGAATGAGATCTACGATTGGTTTACAGCCACCGACGAGTTAGCTCCCGACGTCAATTCGCTGGCCAAGGTGGCTAACTCGGCAGGGTATGCGACGGCGAGATTCGGCAAGTGGCATGTCGGTTCCGACGAGCAGGGCTTTGACATCAGCGCATCTCATGGAAACGACTATCGCGATCGCAATGGCACGAAGACGCTGACAGATGCCGGGATCCGATTCCTTTATGACAACAAGGATCAGCCCTTCTTTCTGTTTATGTCGTACTATGACGTTCACATTCCTTTGCTGGCCAACCCAGAAGTCGAAAAAAAATACCAGTCGAAGAAAGAACGAACAGGCGGTGATTTTAACCCGGCGTACGCGGCGATGGTGGAAGCGGTTGATACGGCGGTCGGGCGACTCAGGGCCGAGCTACGCGCGATGCAACTCGAAGACAACACCCTGGTGATTTTTACCTCGGACAATGGCGGCTATCCGGGTGCCACGAGCAATCGTCCTCTGCATGGATACAAGGGAAATTTGTATGAAGGAGGAATTCGAGTTCCAACTTGTATGGCGTGGCCAAGCAAGATCAAAAAGGGCACGACTTGTCGTACGCCGATCACGTTTGTGGACTATCTTCCCACGATTGCGGAGCTTACTGGTGCATCTCTCTCGCCAGGCAAGTATCCCGTTGATGGAGTGTCTCTCGTTCCTTTGATGATGGGCAAGGCCATTGCTGATCGTGCGATTTTCTGGCACTTTCCGCTCTATGCGAATCTCTCAGGTCGTGTCGACAAAGCCAAGGCTCCTGGAACCTTCCCAGTATTTGGGACGGACCGTCTCTACTGGCGTGGCGTTCCGGCAACAGCGATTCGTCGAGGGAATTACAAGCTGTTGTATTTCTACGAGGATCAGTCATTTAAGTTATTCGACGTCGTGAGTGACATCAGTGAATCGAAGGATCTGTCTACAACGCACCCGAAAATCGCCGCGCGGCTATTGAAAGAGTTAAAGGAGTGGACCGCTGCGGTGAATGCCCCCGTCCCGACCCGGATCAATCCGTCGTTTGATTCTGGGGGGTGACGCGCAGGATGACATTAAGTTCTACCGTGAGTTGGAGTCCGGCAAGGAGCACCTCTGGTCGCTTCGGGATGATCTGGGTGAATCGAATGATCCGCTAAAAAGACCAAAACCAAGTCTAAAACAATCAGCAATCAATCGAAGCAAGGGAACAAAGAATGAAGATCCGAAAGAGAACATTCGCAAGGATCTGGTGCTGGCTCCCAAGAGCAGCAAGAGTCTTTCTCTCCGTAAAGGCAAGTGGATGTATATTCCGAGCAGAGGCAGCGGTGGCTTTACCGGGTCGAAGCCGAGCGACCACGCTTGGGGCGGCGCTCCTGCGGCGGCGTTTGCAGGCAGTGAAAACAGCGACATTGTGAACGGCAAGATCAAGAAGAATGCGCCCGCCGCCCAGCTCTATGATCTGCAGAACGATGTTCGTCAGACCAAGAACCTTTACCGTGAATACCCTGAAGTCGTGAGTGAGATGGAAGCACGATTAAGTCGCTATCGACAGCGATGAACGTCAGCTTAGGAAAAAGTGACGCTACGAACTCAATAAATAAACTGAACTCAAATGATGAAGAACAAAATGATCCGAACACTCACGCTCCTTTTCGTATGCACGTTGACGCTGACCGCGGCCACCGCGCAGGAACCCACCGCGCAGGATCAATCACTGGTCCCTATGAAAGCGGTTTATTCCCCCGCCGAAGGCATCGGAGTGCAGCAAGGCGTGATGCGCCGCGACCCCAGCGACATCATCAAGGTCGCTGACTTGTATTACGTTTGGTATTCCAAAGGGCCGCAATCGAGCGGGTACGATGCAACCGTTTGGTATGCGACATCGCCCGACGGTCACCAGTGGACGGAGAAAGGTGTTGCGATCGAGAAGGGGACACCTGGATCGGGAAGTTGGGATGAAGCGAGCGTCTTCACACCGAATATCCTCGTTGCTGAAGGCAAGTATTGGCTCTTTTTCTCGGGTATCTCGGCCAACATGAAAGTGAAGCCAGATACCAAAATCGGACTCGCTGTGGCCGACTCGCCTGATGGACCGTGGACGAAACTGGAGAGTAACCCTGTCTTGAAAGGTGGCGACGACCCAAAGAAGTTTGACAGTCACCTAATCGACGATGCCTGCTTGATCGTCCGCGATGGGAAGTACTGGTTCTATTACAAGGGTCGTCAACTAGGCAAGAGTCCCGCCCAAACTCAGCTGGGTGTCGCGATTGCCGACAAGCCAGAGGGACCGTACATCAAACATCCGTCGAATCCCGTCATCCCAGGCAATCACGAAGTCCTGGTTTGGCCCCAAGGCAAAGGCGTCGCGGCGCTGATCGGCACAGTGGGACCGAAATCGATCACGCATTCGATCATGTTCTCCGAAGACGGAGTCAATTTTACAAAAACACACACCGTCGCAAATGTGCCCACCGCCGCCGGTGCCTACCGCCCCGAAGCGTTCACCGACAGTGGAAAGGGCGAGCGAATTCAGTGGGGTGTTCATATCGGCAAACGTAAAGGATCGCTGCCGTTTATCGAGCGTTTCGACTTGGTACCAAGCGAAAAATAATGAACGTCGGCGACCGCCCCTTAGTAACCGTCCCGAAATAACTTCCGTATGACGGACATCCTTGTCCGTCGAAATTCCGCGACGGACTAGGAAGTCCGTCGTACAAACCGGGAAGTTAATTCGTGACATTTCCTTCGCCTGCCACGGAAACCATTTCGCGGTCGAAATTGATGGCGGTTATCACGACGCACAGTACGAAAAAGATCAGCGACGAGAACAATACTTGATCGAAAAAGGGTGGGACGTGATTCGCTTCGTCAACGAAGACGTTTTAAATGATGCTTAGCCGCTCACCCGCCCGTCGAAACCATTAAGATGTAATGTTGCGTTGGTTCGATCGATTCATTCTCGTCCAGCACTGATTACAGTTGAATACATGCACAACATGATTTTTGCCATTCTGCTTGGAGCCATCGGAATTCCCTCGGTTGCCTGGGCTCAGCTTGATCCCATGGAGGCCTCGGCACGGGCCAAGGCGGATCGCCCCTGGTTTGCACAATTCATGGCAGGCGAACCGGTGGTGGCGGGCTTCCCCGGAGAATCCGAAGCGGATCGTCTCGAGCGAGTGAAGCCTTGGGCGGATGCCAAGTTCGGACTCTTCCTCCACTGGGGACCTCAACGGGCAGGCGGTGAATACATTATCAGCCAGTCTGTTTTGGACAAGTTCAATCCGGTCAAGTTCGACGCCGAGCAGTGGGTGCTGACCGCCAAAGATCTCGGATTCAAGTACATGGTGATCACGACGAAGCACCATGCGGGGTTCTGCATGTTTGATTCCGCGTACACCGAACATGACATCATCGACGCGACTCCGTTTGGTCGTGATCCGATCAAAGAGTTGGCGGACGCCTGCGCGAAACATGACATGTTGCTGGGGTTCTATTACTCGGTTTGGGATATCAAACATCCCGCCTACACCAAGGACATCGGTAGCCCGAATTACGCGACGTATCAGCAATATATGATCGACCAGACCACCGAGCTGCACACGAAGTTTGGTCCGATCGCCACCTTGTGGATGGACGGCGAGTGGGTGAATACTTGGACATTTGAGCGTGCCTCGCAGTACCGCGATGTCGTTCGCAAGCTCCAGCCTAATATTTTGTTGGTTGATCGAATCGGCCAGCGTCGTCTGGGTGATGGTGACTATGGCTCTTCAGAGAATTTCACACCTTACATCGGAGACAATATCAACGGTCGGCTATGGGAAAGCTGCCAGCGGTTCGACGGTCGCTGGTTCTACACGGGCAAGGATGACTCCCAGTCGGTGCAGTGGGCTCTGCACAACCTAGTCGATACGGTCTCGCGAGGTGGGAACCTCTTGTTAAACATGGGGCCAACCCCTGAAGGTTTATTACCGCCCAAAAGTGTTGCAAAACTAAAACCGCTTGGTGCTTGGTTACACAAATATGGTGAAGCTATTTATGGAACCCAGCGAGGACCGCACTATCTTCTGGATTGGGGCAACTGCACCCGGCGTGACAATACGCTGTACTACTTCATCGCTGACTGGCCGCAAGATGGCACGCTGGTCATTCCTGGATTGAATGAAGGCAAGTCAAACGCGGGAATTATGAAGATGGAGTTTATGGGCGAGTCGTCGGCAGTGTCGGTTTCTTTCGAACATTCAGGCAGTGATGTCTTGGTGAGAGTGCCGAATGCTCCGGTGGATCCATTGATGAGTGTGCTAAAGGTGGAACTCGACGGTCCACCGGTGGTCAACAATGCGCTCCGACCACTCGCCGTTCCACTGCGTCCTCAACAAGGAAATGCGGATGTAAACGTGGATGACTATTTCCTCTCGGCTGCCTTTGCCAAGATTCACGGTGATGATCTGCATTTTTCGCTTGGCGCCGGAGCTGGCGGTCAGCGCGAGAATCTGAAAGGGTGGACGAACCCAGCGGATTGGGCCGAATGGGAAATTGTCGTCGATCAACCGGGCACATACGACCTTCGAGTCAACTACACCAGCTGGATGAATAGCGGGAAATTTGTTGTAGAAGTTGCAGGCAAATCGTTCGAGCAGGTGGTGACGCCAACCGGTAAGCTGAGAGGCCGACAGTCTCCGTTTGCCGCTGCGTTCGACACCGTCAGCCTGGGGCAAGTGCAGTTCGATCAACCCGGTCGTTATCAGGTATCGGTGAAGGCGGTGGAAATCGATCCCAAGGCGATTCAGTATGACCAAGGGCTGATGTTGTTACGCGAAATCATTCTAGCGAAATCAAAGTGAACACGAAGATTTCCACACGGACAACGCCGGATGGCGCAGCCTCGGTGCACTATTTCGTAGCGTCCGCGTTGGCTCCTATTAATCCGTTTAGAAAAAAACAGACGAAACAATCATGAACTATCTACACAACAAAATTTGGATTCTGTTTCTGATATTGTTTGGCCTGGTTTGCCCGTCGGCACGCGCGAGAGCCGAGGATCGGCCACCGAACTTCGTGATCATTTTCACTGATGACTTGGGTTACGGTGACTTGAGTTGCTTCGGATCGACGACAATCAAGACGCCCAACATCGACAGGATGGCGAACGAAGGGATGCGGCTGACCAATTTTTACGCTCAGACGGTTTGTGGGCCTTCGCGAGCGGCGCTGATGACGGGTTGTTATCCGCTACGAGTCGCGATCAACCAAAACAAAGTCGAGGTTCACCCGGAACTGCACAGCGATGAAATCACGATCGCGGAAGTGTTGAAGCCGGTCGGTTACACCTCCGCCGCTTATGGTAAATGGGATTTGGCGGGGCACAACGGAGAGAAGTACGTTCCTTCGCTGCTGCCACTGCATCAAGGTTTTGATGAATTCTTTGGAACGTCAACCAGCAACGATTCCAAGGTAGACCTGTTCCGCGGCGACGAGGTGATCGAAAAGAGTACCGACATGCGACTGCTGACCCAGCGTTACACCGACGAAGCGATCGACTTTATCCAGCGCAGCAAGGATCAACCGTTCTTTGTCTATCTGGCGCACACGATGCCACACGTGAAGCTTGCGGTTTCGGACGCCTTCAAAGGAAAGTCTGATGGTGGTTTGTATGGCGACGTCGTCCAGGAAATTGACGCAAACGTCGGACGGATTCTGGAAACACTCAAAACGGAGGGACTGGACGATAACACCTACGTGGTTTTCACTAGCGACAATGGGCCTTGGTACTTTGGACGCAGCCGAGGCCATCTGAAAAGGTTTGGAAAAGATGCGGTGTCACATGGTGGATCCGCCGCACCGCTTCGTGGCGCGAAGACATCCACGTGGGAAGGCGGCTTGCGAGTCCCCTGCATCATTCGCGCACCCGGTAAGGTCCCGGCCGGTACGACGTGCGATGAAGTCGCATCGACCATGGACCTGTTGCCAACCTTCGCCCGGCTGGCCGGAACCACGGCTCCCACCGATCGGGTGATCGACGGGCATGACATCCGCGATCTGATTCATGGAGTTGCCGGCGCCAAGAGTCCCACCGACGCATTTTTCTTTTACCGCCGTACGCGACTGGAGGCGGTCCGCTCGGGAAAATGGAAACTACATCGTGCTCTGCCTGCCGATCGGCAATGGTCCCATTACAGCAAGGCTGAGGACGCGATTGACATCACTCGACGGATGTTGTTTGACCTCGACGCGGACATTGCCGAGACCAATGATGTGGCCGATCAGCACCCCGAAGTCGTCGCTGAGCTGATGAAGCTGATCGAGCAAGCTCGCACGGACATCGGAGACCAAGATCGCATCGGTGAAAACGCCCGCTTCTTTGATCCGCAACCCCGCCGGCCGGATATCAACAAGTCCGCCTCTCGCCAACGCAAAGACAACTAACCAAAGAGATATCATGAACCGTCCAACCAATCTCGCAGCCGTTGTCATTGCCGCACTGTGCCTGATTGGGATCCGCTCTGGCCATGCCCAAGATGCTGAAAATGCCCCCATCTCGATCCCGTCGCTGCTGACCGAAATGGTCAACCGCGATTCGGTGGCTCGTTTCCCACAATTCGAATTTCGACTGAAACAGGCAAGCAGTTACAATCGGGCCTCGAAAACACCTGACGATCCCAAAGGCTGGTTCGCCAATGGCGACTTCAACAAAGGGGAAAAGGCCCAGAATTTCCTTCGCATCGAAGAGAACAACGGTCGCAAAGAGTGGGTTTTGATGGAGGACGATGGCCCCGGCGTGATCGTGCGCACGTGGATGCCCTTCAAAAGTCCGCCGAAAGATACATTGATCCGTTTCTATTTGGACGGCTCGAGCGAGCCATCCTTCGAGGGCAATGTTTGCACGTTGCTCAATGGCAGCGGACTGATCCCGTATCCGTTTGCACATTCGTCTCTCTTGTCAGCGGTTTCTTTCTTTCCAATTCCCTACGCGAAGAGTTGCAAGGTCACGATGACCGAAATGCCGTATTTCTATCAGATCACCTACCGGAAATACGCCGAGGGCACGCCGGTGAAGACGTTCTCCATAGACGATTTCAATGCGGCATCGGCGACGGTCGACGCAACCGGCAAAACCTTGCTCCATCCGTCCGCAACCGAAACCGAACCAGCGGTCGTCCTTGACGAGACATTGGCACCAAAATCGGAAGCGGCTGTCGATTTGCCAGCGGGACAAGCCGCGATTCGCACGCTGTCGATCAAGTTGGGCAGTTACGATGATCCCGCTGTTACCCGCTCGACCGTGCTAAAGATTAGCTTCGACGGCAAACAGACCGTTTGGTGTCCGGTCGGTGATTTCTTTGGTTCCGGCGTTGGCTTGAACCCATTTCAGGGTTGGTATCGTACGGTTGAAGAAGACGGCAGCATGTCGTGCCGCTGGACAATGCCTTATCAAGAGTCCGCCAGAGTCTCCTTGGTTAACTTGAGTGACAAATCGGTTGATGCGAGGTTGGAGGTCAAGACGGGAGACTGGACTTGGGATGACCGGTCGATGTATTTCCATTCGACCTTTCGCAGCCAATATCCGGTGCCGACGATGCCTCGTTCGGATTGGAACTACGTCACCACAAAAGGACGCGGGGTCTACGTCGGCGACACGCTGACGATCATGAATCCAGTTGTCGGATGGTGGGGCGAAGGCGACGAAAAAATCTGGGTCGACGGCGAAGACTTTCCGTCACTCTTCGGGACAGGAACGGAAGACTATTACGCCTACTCGTGGGGCGGCGAGAGTACGGACTTTTACGAACACCCGTTTCATGCCCAGGTTCGTTCCAATGTTTACAACAAGTTGAACCGTAAAAATCCCAATAATTTGGGAGAGCGGGATTGCCGTGGTTTTAGTACGGAAACACGCACCCGGGCGCTGGACACGATGCCCTTTGGAAGTTCCTTGCAGCTCGATATGGAAGTGTGGTCGATCAGCGATTGCGATATGGGATACGCAGCGGGAACGTATTGGTATGGGTTTGCGGAGACCACATCGAACCGTCAACCCAGTACTGACGAAGCGCTCAATGTGCCACCGCTGCCCGACATGACCAAAGAGCCGACCGCAAAGCCGATTGCGAAGAGAGGAGCCAAACGGGCACCCGCGAAATCGGGTATCCGCCGTTTTGCTGACGCCAGCGAATGCGAGACGATGCCAATCGCGGCGAAGTCGGATGGATTGGCTGCTGCAGCGCAGGATTTATCTAAAATTAAGGGGACATGGAGTGCTTCGAGTCATCTGTTTGTTCGCAGCAGAAAGATCGGAGACTTTGTCGAATTGCAAATTCCAGCTCATGGAGGCGATGCGACAAAATGGGTGCTTCATGCCACGAAGAGTCATGACTACGGAATCGTGCGTTTTACGGTCAATGGAAAGGCCGCCGGTGAGGACGTGGATCTCTACGCCGAAAAGCCCGTGCCGTCAGGGCCGATCAAACTGGGTGTGTTCGCGCCGGTCGATGGTTTGTATGTGCTTCGTGCGGAGGTCGTCGGCAAGAACTCGACGAGCAATGGTGTCTTTTTCGGTCTCGACTGTGTTGTGGTCGATGCAGAGGCCCAGAATCAAAGCCAGTCGAAGGCAAACGCAGATTTGGGTGCAAGCATGCCGCAGTCGCAACCGAACATCGTGATGCTGATCTCGGACGACGACGATTACGAACACTTTGGGTTTATGGGCAGCAATATTGCTCAGACGCCAGCGCTTGATGAACTCGCAAGAATGGGGACGCTGTTCACAACCGCTCATTGCCCTGCTTCGCTGTGTCGTCCGTCACTGGCGAGCATCTTGTCGGGACGCTTACCGCATCAACACGGTATCTACGCCAACTATCTGCAAGACACAAGAATCGGTGTCGACACGGTAAAACTTGACCCGACCGGCTCACTACCGAATCAACTCAAAGACGCTGGCTACGCCACCTACGCGACTGCGAAATACTGGGAAGGCGATCCCCGCAAGATGGGATTCACGCATGGAACTGTGGACGTCACGTTCAAAGGGTTCCAAGGCTTCGTTCGAAATGATCAAGACGAACTGTTTGAATTTATTGATGGGCAACATGAATCCAAGCCCATGTTCATCTGGTGGGCACCGCTGCTGCCACACAAACCGCACAACCCGCCAGCCAAGTATGCCGAGCGATTTGCCGAGACCGAAATCCCTATTCCTTCGTTCTATCAGCGCGATCCCCAAAAGTACGTCGCCGCGATGCGAAAGTTCTACGCCATGGGAACTTGGTTTGATGACGGTGTCGCGGACTTGGTCCAGAAGCTAAAGAGTGCCGGTGAGTACGAAAACACAATCTTTCTATTCTACGTCGACAATGGTTATTGCTTCGGAATGCCCGCGAAGAATTCACCGACGGAGAAGGGGCTGCGCACCCCGATGTTCGTGACATGGCCCGGACACTCCGATGTGATTCCAGCAGGCAGGCGTATTGACCGACCCAGTCGTGCGATTGATCTGCACGCGACGGCGCTTGACTACGCAGGATTGAGGACAAGTGAGAACATCGAAAGTCGCTCACTCCGAGGGCAGATCGAAGTCGCCAGCGAAGACGCCCGTGATGGTGCCAGTGCGGACGCAAGTGACGTGATCTACGGCACCGCATTCGCCCACGTGCCCGCCGCATACAAGGGTGACCCCGCCATCGAACGCAGTGCCGAACGGGATGTGTATGCGTTGTATGTGCGAACAAGCCAGTGGAAGTACATCCTCTACACTCAGGACATTGGTAAGCAGAACGAGGCATACATCCGAATGGTGCATGAATTGAGCGACACATTCACGCGTCACCAGGGTGAAGAGAACTTGTACGACTTGAATGTTGATCCCTATGAACAAAACGACCTCGCGTCGGATCCCGGGCAAGCCAAACGGCTTGCTGAATTTCGCAAGCAAGTGCTCGACTGGTGGAAACGCACCGGCGGCGGTCCACTGAAGGTTGGAATGTAGTGCCGGTTCCTACAGTCACGCCCGCATTAATTGGCTTGTGGGAACCGGCCAAACTCCAAGAGACGTACAAAAATGAACTCGTTTAAAAAAATATTGCTGCTGGTCGCTATCACGATTGCCGTCCAGGGCATCGCTGTTCCTGTTCAATCTCAGCGATGATATCTCCGAGACGACCAACGTGGCCAGCAATCACCCCGAGCTTGTGAAGCGACTGCACGCTCAATGGAGAGAGTGGGACAAGGCAAGCAAACCGCCGCTGTGGAGTCGCTCGAGTAAAGGTGAATACCAGTTCGCCGACTACGAATGGCTCAAAGGATCACCCCACTATCACGCGAAGGAAGAATGAACGTATGACGAAACAGACGAACATCGCAATGAAATTGATTCTTGTATTACTGGCCGTCTTCACGGGCAGAGTTCATGCGGTAGCGGCTGCGGAGACACCGAACGTGATCTTCGTACTGACTGACGATCTGGGGTATTCGGATGTCGGTTGCTACGGGGCGACGAAAGTAAAGACGCCGAATATCGACACATTGGCGGCTGGCGGATTCAAATTCACTGATTTTCACACCGCGGCGAGCATTTGTTCTCCGTCGCGTGCAGCGTTCCTGACCGGCGGCTATCCACAACGGGCCGGGATGTACATGGGGATCAATCCCAACCGCACGGCGCACTGGTTCCTCGGATTGCATCCCAATGAGATCACGTTGGCCGAGCAATTTAAAGCAAAGGAATATGACACGTTCATGGTCGGCAAATGGCATCTCGGTACGGAACCAGAGTTTCATCCACTGAAGCAGGGATTCGATCACTATTATGGGATGCCATGCAACTTTTCACATTCGCCAAAGTTCTTCGACGGCGAGCAAGAAGTCTTCGCTCAAACGCCACTGGATCAGCTGACCGAACTGTACACGCAGCGTGTCACAAAGATCATTCGCGATTCGGGTGACAAACCGTTCTTCCTGTACTACGCGCACAACTATCCGCACACGCCTTACAAAGCTGGGAAGCGTTTTGCGGGTTCATCGCAAGACGGCGTGCGCGGCGACGTGATGCAAGAGCTGGATTGGGGCATTGGCGAGATGATGAGGGCGGTTAAGGAGGCAGGCATTGCCGAGAACACGATCGTCATCTTCACCTCCGACAATGGCCCCACGAATCCTGAGTATGCCAAGCCGTATCGAGGCACAAAGTACGTAACCTTCGAGGGTGGTCATCGCGTTCCATTCATCGTTCATTGGCCCGCCGCGATCAAACAAGCGGCTGTCTCGGATGTCCCGATCAACGCCATGGATCTGTTCCCAACGCTCAGTCAAATCATCGGCGTTCCGCTGCCAATCGACCGCACCTACGACGGTGAAAGCCTGCTGCCGCTGCTCGCTGGTGAGCCATTGAAAAGAAACGTAGATCAACCGTTCTTCTACTACAACTGCGAGAATCTGCAGGCGGTTCGGTTGGGTGATTGGAAGCTGCATCTGACTCGCACCGCCGATCAGCTGCCGTTTTGGGAAAAGAACAAGACATTCGTGAAGCTGAAAAAGCCAGTGCTCTACAACCTTCGCACCGACCCAAGTGAAACGACGGATGTTTCACCGCAGCACCCGGAAACCGTCCAGCAGATATTGGGAATTGCGAAAGACGCGCGAGCGGAACTGGGCGAATACATGCAGCGAGGCACTGCCCAGCGACCGACCGGGAGCGTGATCGCGGATGCCCCCGTGATCAGCCACGAAAAGGACTGGCCGCAAGTCGACCCGGCAACACGGCAAGCAATCCATAATGAACGAATGAAACGTTATCCCGAATTTACCGAGAAGAAACGAAAGAGGAGATAAGCCCCCACTCTCCACTCCTCTTTCACAAAGAAAGAATAGGTAGGAAAATTAGGGGTAGGAAGAGAAGAAAAAGTAATGGTTTGCAGAGATGAGCTGTCTTCATTTTCCTACCCCTAATCTTCCTACCTGAACCTTCCGCACCCGGCCCTAATGTCCAAATGCCAATCACCTGGGCAGTCTTGCTGACGAAGCCGTTTATAAATGCGACGATTGGAATCGACTGCACGAGTCAGTCCTTTGGACGCCGTTCACTGGATCATCATCAGTTACCATGAAGTTATTTTCACAACGATTGTGAGGTAGGAAAACTAGGGGTAGGAAGATAAGGAAAAGTAATGGTTTGCAGAGATGAGCTGTCTTCATTTTCCTACCCCTAATCTTCCTACCTGAATCTTCCGCACCCGACCCTAATGTCCAAATGCCAATCACCTGGGCAATCTTCGTGACGAAGCCGTTTATAAATGCGACGATTGGAATCGACTGCACGAGTCCGTCCCTTGGACGCCATTCACTGGATCAACATCAGTTACCATGAAGTCATTTCCACAACGATTGTGAGGTAGGAAAATTAGGGGTAGGAAGAGAAGAAAAAGTAATGGTTTGCAGATTCGAGATGTCTTCATTTTCCTACCCCTAATCTTCCTACCTGAATCTTCCGCACCCGACCCTAATGTTCAAATGCCAATCAACTGGGCAGTCTACGTGACGAAGCCGTTTATAAATGCGACGATTGGAATCGATTGCACGAATCAGTCCCTTGGACGCCGTTCACTGGATCAACATCAGTTACCATGAAGTTATTTTCACAACGATTGTGAGGTAGGAAAATTAGGGGTAGGAAGTTAAGGAAAGGTAATGATTTGCAGATATGAGCTGTCTTCATTTTCTTACCCCTAATCTTCCTACCTGAACCTTTCATGCAGGCCCTAGTTCAAATGCCAATCATCTGTCCAATCGAATTTGCACCGCTAAGTACAGAAGACTTCGGTCCACTTGACTATGCGGTCATGGAGCATGCCTACGCATCGCATAAGTACTTGGGCAGCCTCGCTGACGAAACAGTTTATCAATGGGATTTTTGGAGTCGACTTCACGACGCGGGCTACAATGCCGATCGTGAAGTGCCAGTCAGCATAACTTTTGAGTCGTTCAGAAAAGATTACTTTTTAGACTTGGTTGTTGTCGACAAGGCTGTATACGAACTGAAGACAGTATCCTCCCTGACTTCCCGTCACTTGGCACAATTGCTGAACTATCTGCTACTCCTTGATTTGCAACGTGGTAAAATTATCAACTTTCGCCCGATGTCGGTTGATAGCAAGTTCGTGAACGCTCCATTGTCAGGAGCAGACCGCAGGCGGTTCACGATCAATAGTCACGACTGGAGAGGTCCACAAGCACTGTTGGATCTTGTTAGGCGATTACTCGTCGACTGGGGAACGGGACTGGAGATGGCGCTTTACGAACAGGCGATAATGCATCTCATGGGAGGAGACGCTCAAGCCAACGTTATGCTCGATATGTCGCGGGAAGGAAAGTCGCTGGGGCTGCAACGATTTCACCTTGCCACACCTCAATCCGCATTCCGGTTGACGACGTTTATAAAACCGCCTGACGGGTACGCTTCGCAATTATCTCGACTGTTGCGAGCCAGCCCTTTGGACGCCATTCACTGGATCAACATCAGTTATCATGAGGTCATTTTTACAACAATTGTGAGGTAGGAAAATTAGGGGTAGGAAGACAAGAAAAAGTAATGGTTTGCAAATAGGAGCAGTCTTTATTTTCCTACCCCTAATCTTCCTACCTGAACCTTTCATGCCGGCCCTAGTTCAAATGCAAATCAACTTCACGCACCTGAGTACAGGAGACTTCGGCCCGCTTGACTATGTGATGATGGAACATCGCTTAGCTACCTGGGCAGTCTTGCTGACGAAGTCGTTCATGAATGCGACGATTGGAATCGACTGCACGAGTCCGTCCCTTGGACGCCGTTCACTGGATCAACATCAGTTACATGATGTCGTTTTTACAACAATTGAGAGGTAGGAAGATTAGGGGTAGGAAGATATGAAAAAGTAATGATTTGCAAATAGGAGCTGTCGTCATTTTCCTACCCCTAATCTTCCTACCGAATCATCAACCAGATAAATCTGACCTTTCTCGCAATATCGAAAACAACAATCGAGACATAAAAATGCGAATATCCTTTTTTGTACAGCTTTGTATTGCTGCTTTGCTGCTTCTCGGACCTAATACTCTGCCTGCCCAGGAGACTGCCGCGCCGCGTTATGACGGCAGTTGGGAATCGCTTCAAAAGATGCCGGTGCCTGGCTGGTTTGACGATGGCAAGATTGGCATCTTCATTCACTGGGGGCCTTACAGTGCGATCGGTTACAAGAAGGGCGGTCGCGGCTATGCCGAACATGTGCCGAAGTTGCTCTACGAGGAATCAGCACACTACTATCCGTACATGGAGAAACGATGGGGAGCGCATCCGCCCGAGTTCGGTTACAAGGACATCATCCCGGAATTCAAAGCGCAGAATTGGGATCCTGACGCGTGGGCAAAATTGTTCGCCGACGTCGGCGCAAAGTACGTTGTGTTGACGGCTGAACATCACGACGGCTGGGCCAACTGGGATTCTGACCTGACGCCTTGGAACGCTGTCGACATGGGACCGAAACGTGACTTGGTCGGCGACCTTGGCGAAGCGGTGCGCAAGCGGGGACTCAAATACGCGCCGTCATTCCATCGTGAACGTCATACGGGTTTCTTCGCGAAAGAGAAATACGTGGTTCACAGTGAGCCGCGACCGGATATCGCTGAAGAAATCCGGCGAGTTCCTGAGGCGGCCTCGCTGTACGGACCTTTCAGTTACGACAAAGCGTTTGTCGATGACTACGTCGCCCGCTGGAAAGAGATTCAAACGAAGTACCAACCCGACTTTCTGTGGATGGACGATTTTCCGATCTACACCCGCGACGGCAATCAAGTGCGGGCCGGACAGATGCAGCCAGAGATCAAGTATATGGACGATTCTCTCCGCGGCATGATCACCGACTTCATGAACGATGGTGCTGCGCGCGGACAGGATGTCTACGTCAACAACAAAGGTGCAAACCGCAATTGGCCTGATGGCGTCGGCTGTTTGGAAAAGGACAATCTGAAACTGAAGGTCATCGGACCGAAGTGGGAAAGTTGCACGACTTTCGGAACGTCATTCGGCTATCTCGAAGGCGACAAGTACAAGACCGTCGAAGGCGTGATCCACGAGATGGTTGAAGTCATCAGCCGCAATGGGAATTTCCTGATCAACATTGGCCCCAGGGCAGACGGCACGATTGTTCCCGAGCAGTTGGAACGATTACATGCGATGGGCGATTGGCTGCGGATCAATGGCGATGCGATCTATGGTTCACGCTATTGGAAAGAGAGTGACCAGACGGATGAACATCTGGCCTTCACGACCAATGGCAAGAACCTCTACGCGATCAAGATGACCGAGCCGTCAAAGCCTTTTACGATCACCGGCACGAAGGGGTGGAACGCGAGTCAGGTAACGTCAGTTCGGCTGCTCGGTTCCGACTCAAAGGCAACTTGGGAAATGACTCCGCAAGGCTTGCAAATCACACCACCGAAAGAGTTCGGCCGGAGCAAATATGCATGGGCTTTTGAAATCGTTACAGATCGCGAGCAGCACGTTCCCAATGTGATTCAGCATGATGCCTCCGAGGCCTTGAAAGGCACGCAAAAGGTCAACCTGGATGGGCATGACACGACGCAGCGTGCCGTTCCGATGGGACCTGCTCATCCCACGATGAAACCTTTCGTACTGCCGGGCTCGGCCGTGGTGATTGAAACCGTATCCAGTGCGGGTGGCTTTCAAAAGCTGTTGCCGGCGCTGGCATCAGGCAGGAAGGTTACTGCAAATCTGACAACTCGTAATGATCCGCTGAAGTCACTGACGGACGGAAAAGTGGCCGCCGGGGTGGGGCCGGTGTTCGGAAATGGTATTCGCGGTGGAGCCTATAAAATGGATTTGGGCTCGGCACAATCCGTTTCGGCCATCACCAGTTGGTCCCACAATTGGAAAGGGATCCGTGGTGCTCAAAAGCTGGTCCTTTACGGCAGCGACGCGGCGACCGATCCGGGTTGGGATCTGACCCGTTTTACCCCGCTCGGCATCATTAATACGACCGGCGAGGCGAAGGCGGAGTTCACAGCGGCATCGTTGCGGGCATCGACCGGGCAGTCGCTCGGTCAATTCCGCTGGATTGTTTGGGCCGTGTCCCCGGTTACTGAAACTCAGGGCGGCGAGAACACCGCATTCCAGGAGCTTGCGGTCGAAGTTGTCGAATCAGAGGATTCCGCTGCCTCCGACAAGCCCAATATATTGTTCATCGTTGCCGATGACCAAGCGCCCTTTGATCTTAAAATCTACGATCCGGATTCGCCGCTGGAGACGCCGGTGATTGACCGTCTGGCCGCCGAGGGTTTGGTGATCGATGGAGCCCATCAGATGGGGGCTTGGTGTGGCGGCGTGTGCACTCCGTCGCGTCATATGATCATGTCCGGCCGCACACTTTGGCATGTTCCGGATAAACCAAAATTGGGTCGGAATCCGATGGAATCGGATCCCAATCATGTGCCGCTGGATCTTGCGGACCATACCATGGCGGCAGTTTTCAACGCGGCGGGGTATGACACGATGCGAACCTGCAAGAAAGGGAATAGTTACGCTGCTGCGAATGCGAAGTTCACGGTGGTTCATGATGCCGTCAAGCGAGGCGGCACGGATGAGTCAGGCAGCGCGTGGCACGCGAAGCAAGTGCTCACCTATCTCGACGGGCGCGAGGCCTCCAACGACCAGGATCCGTTTTTGATCTATTTCGGTTTCTCGCATCCTCACGACACGCGAGACGGGAAGCCCGAGTTGTTGGCCAAATATGGCGCGGTGAATCATCGGGACAAAAACAGCCTTCCGCCAGCCAATCCGAAGCAGCCGAAGCTTCCAATAAACTATCTCCCGAAACACCCATTCAACAATTCAGATATGAAGGTGCGCGACGAGGTGAACGTCAGCGGGGTCTGGACCAACCGTGATGAACGCACCATTCGCAACGAACTGGGCCGCGAGTTTGCCTGTAGCGAAAATATCGACATCCAGATCGGTGCCGTATTAGATAAGCTCAAGCAGATGGGCGAACTGGAGAACACCTACATCATCTACACGTCCGACCATGGAATGGCGATCGGCCGTCACGGACTGCAGGGCAAACAGAACCTCTACGAGCACACCTTCCGCGTCCCCTACATCGTGAAAGGTCCCGGCATCAAGTCAGGATCGCGTGCAGTAGGTAATATCTACCATCTCGACGCGCTCGCTACTTTGTGCGACCTCGCTGGGATTGAGGCGCCGACGACCAGCGAAGGCATTAGCTTTAAACCGGTTCTCGAAGGCAAGCAGGATACGGTCCGCGATGTACTCTATGGCGCGTATTGCGGTGGTGCAAAACCTGGAATGCGCTGTGTTAAGAAAGGCGATTGGAAACTGATTCGCTATGAATCGGTCGAAGACGGCGTGAGCGAAACCCAGCTTTTTAACCTAGCCGAGAACCCAGATGAACTGTTGGCCCAGCACCACGATCCGAAGGTGATTGCGTTAACCCAGTACACGCCGAATCCGAAGCAAACCAATCTCGCGAGTGATCCGGCCTATGCCGAGAAGCTCGAGAAAATGGAGCAGATTCTGCTGGACGAGATGCGCAAACACTTTGATCCGTATCGCTTCTCCGATCAGCCAGATGATAGTCTGAATACAAAAGACGTTTCCGATTCGCCAGCACACAAGAATAAGCCAGCGAAGAAACGTAAACAGCCCGCCAAGTAAGTGTTTGCACGACGCGAGTTTCTGGCGATGCCATTTGCATTGAACTTTTAGGGTAGTGGACGAGGCAACGAGTCCTTGAAGTGCGGTAAATCGCTGGGACTCGTAGCCTCGTCCACTACGACCAACCCTAAATTTTACATTTGACAAACCACTGGGCAAACGACGTAGTGTGTCGGCATCAGGCATAGGAAGCCGAAATTACGTCGTTTCAAAATACAAACTGTGTTTGTCCCCAAATTTCGTGCGTGATTGAACCATCAGCAGCGACTATAAAAGTGTAGGTTTGCGCGCCGGGCGCGCATCGCCGGGCTATTTGCGCACGTGATTGATAAGAGTGAATCATGCTGAATTTTCGATGTCTCGTTCTTATTCTTGCTTCCGGATTGGGGTCTACACTCCTACAGTGCTCGGCACTTGAACCGATTGCTGTTGAAAACCTTGAAACAGAGCTGGAGCAATTGAGCCAAGTTCCTGAGGGAGATCGCACCTCCGAAGGGTTTTACAATCACGCCGCTGCGATCAACCGACTGTTGTTTCAGCTCTCCGCCGATGAACGGTACCGAATCTTGAAGGAATTTACTTTCTCGGATGGGTCGGAAGATATTCAAGCCGTTTCGGCAATATGTGATGTCGTCGCACCACCGAATGAATTCGCGCGGTTGATCGGTGCGAGATCGAGGGTAAACACTTTTGCAATCCCGTCTGTCGCAAACGTGGACGGCTTGTTTAGCACAGCATGGCTCTTAGTAGAGTCTGCAGATGAATTGGGTCTCTTGCGAGTGCTCACGAACGAAGTGGAATCACTGCCTGGATCTCGTGCAATTGTGTTGCGAGCGATTCTGCTTGCTTCTCAGTCGGGCAACGAAGAGAAAGTGCGTTCGATCATTGAACAACTCGCCAACGAGAAAACATTCTCCAGCGAATGGGTGCGTGATGCGGCGGTGCTGTCCTGCGTTTGTCGTGAGCTGGACAACTGCAGCGATGTCCTGGGAAAAATCAGGAGTTCCGTCTTAGATCGTCAATCTGTTTCATCCACTGCGAAAGCGTTTTTGGCACGAACGCATTTCTCAACACGGGAACAAGAGCTGCTAGGTCCCTTTCGCATCAACAAAGACTGGATCGCGGTTGGAAAGCGAGCCAGCCTCTACGCGCATGACAATCACATCACTCACTTGGCGGGTAGTGATGCCTACTACGTCTACCGATACCCACTTGCAGGCGACTTTCGTTTTCAAGTTCAACAGGTTAATCCGAAAAATGAAGACGCCTGCCTCATTCAATATGCAAATCGCTCCTTTGGGCTGAAACCGTTTTACAGACCAGAGGCGAATCTGCGTGAGCTTGAGAAATCGGGGGACAGTTTTCGGGCTTGGTTGAATGGCTATCGGTTGGGGGATTTCCCAATGGATTCAACCAGCCCTTGGATCGTTCTTGCTCCAAATGCAAACATGAGCGAGCGATTTCGTTTCATGAAGTTGACTGGGTCTCCGACCATACCACGTGAAGTCAAGTTAATCGGCGATGAGTCTTCCGCTGGCTGGACATCAAGTGACAATTCGGACGAACTTTCGTCTGCAAACGGCATTCTCGAATCAGCCAAATCACAATCAATACGCCAACGAATTGTCCGCCATTATCGTCCGCTTCAATCTGGCGAAACGTTTGAGTATGAATATTTTGCATCTCAGCAACACATTGCCCATCCCGCAATGGGGCCGTTGGCGTTTCTTCTTGAACCCGATGGTGTGAAGCTGCACTGGGTAACGAGGTTAGACGATGACTGGACTGGACTGAGCGCTGATAACGTTCTGGTCGAGCCGCTTAATCGACGCGGCCCAAAAAAATTGCCCGTTCGCTTGAACGAATGGAACCACGTCTCATTGTCGCTCAACGATAACCAGTTGACGATCCGGTTGAACGACACGTTGGTTTATTCACGTAGTGTGCAATCCGACGATGACACTCGGTTTGGCTGGTATCACAACCCAAGTGAAAAATCGCTTCGAGTCCGCAACGCAGCGCTGCGTGGAAACTGGCCCAAGAGTTTGGACATCGATAAGATCGCCGAATCTCGCGGTGCAGGGGCACCGTCTGAATTGGCAAGAGTCCTTTTTCGAGAACACGATATCTGCGCTGGCGTTTTGAAAGTCAGCGAAGAAGCATCGAGACTGGAGGTTAAAAATAGGTATGACTATCTGTCAAAGTGGGTATTGCCTGGTGAGTGGCATCGGACGCTTCGTCTGAACAGCGATTTCGCATCCGTGCATTCACTACAGCCGACCACCAAGGATGCGAACGATCCCGGAGGAAATCTAATTTCCCCTGCATTGGAATTGATCGACGTTGCCGCGCAACTCGGGCGACTGAATGAAATTGCAGAAAGAACTAGGTTGTACGCTCCTAACGATATTCATCAACAGCGAAACCGTAGTGCATTTCTCGCGCTGATCCACCATCGGCTAGGAAGCAACGATGAAACATTGAAGCATACCGAAACTCTTTTCCGTTTGACTGAGCAGGCCGACGACGAGATCGCACCACGTCATCTTTGGTCCGATTATTTGGTTTCTCGAATGTTAAGTAACGAACCAGATTTTCAGGGCATCGTTCTTGATTTACTCAAACTGCATCAACTGCCTCTGTTAGATCCGGAATTCCCGATTGAGTTCGAGCTGAATCGCCTGTGGAACTCCTATCGCCACAACAACCTGGAGGAGTTTGCCGAACGAAACGGCATGCAACTGAAGCAATGGCAACCGACGGCGCGGTACGAAACAAAATGGAGAAGTCTTGGGCATGCCCAAGGTGAATGGCAGTCGATTCCCGGCGGTGTTCGTCACATTGCTTCGCATTCGCACGATCTACTTTTCTTTGAAAGCCCGCTCATGGGAAACTTCGAGTTTCAATTCGAGCAACAAAATGCAGAGTTTGCGGACATTCAGGTCGTAGCCGGCGGCGCCCGCACCAAGATAGACGGCGGAAAAGCGGTCATTACTGGGGGCGATGAGATAGCCAAAGTCAAAACGCTCATTGCACCGCCACTAGGAATCGAACGCCCTTGGATTCACCAACGATACGTTATTCGCGACGGCGTTCTGTCGGTCCACGCAAACGGTCGAAAGGTTCATCAGCGAGATGTCCTCGAAGGCTATCCCTGGCTCGCATTCTGCGCAGACGACGAAAGTGCAGCAGTAGTGAGAAATATGGAAATCATGGGAGCCCCCGCTATTCCAAGCTCATTGGAATTGGTGCATCCTCGCCTACCTGGTTGGCGTTCGTACTACAGCTCCGGAATCAAAAATGGAAACGGAGCTTGGGCCCATCAAGATGGGAGCATCGTGGGTCTTAAAGAGGACTTCCCCAAAGGATCCGGGCGCGAGCGGATGCTCTATTATCAGCGACCGCTCAAGGGTAGTGATGCGGTGGAGTACGAGTTCTTCTACAAACCCGGATCAACGATGGTGCATCCCGCGCTTGATCGAATGGCGTTTGTGGTCAGGCCAGAAAGTATTCAGTTGCACTATGTCACTGATGGCCAAGATGACAAACAGTTCCTTGACAAAACCAACATGCGATTTGAGCCGGCCGAACAACGTGAACGCCCAAGTGCGTTGCTAGATGAGAACCAGTGGAACAAGGCACGAATCTCTCTCCACGGTAATTCGATGCAGATGCAGTTGAATGGGACGGTCGTCTATCAACACGAGTTGAGCCCAGACAACCAACGACTGTTTGGACTCTTCTACTTTTCTGATCAAACGTCAGCCAACGTTCGCAACGTCGTGCTTCACGGATCTTGGCCCACGAAATTACCTACTGCAAGCGAACAACAACTCGCTGACCCTCAGCTCGTTCAACTGAACGCATCACGCGACATGTTGGCTGGCCGTATGATTCGAGACTTTGCAGTGGAGAGCATTCCAGACAAGTTATTCAACATTCAAGGTCGAGCATTAGGGACCTATACCAAGAGGCCTGAGGGACTCGAGTTGACCGTCCCAGGTGCCGCGGGTCAGCGACAGTCTGGAATACTGGGCCGATTTAGATTGTCGGGTGACTTTGACATTAGCGCGGAGTTCGATAGCTTTCGCCCCGATTTGGGCAATAACGCAAACAGCCTATGCTCCGTGCGACTGGACGTTGTACTGGACGGCGAAGACATTCCCCTTGGCACGATTCAGCGGTACGGAATCCCTGGACGCCAAAAGGCAAGCGGAAGTTTTGTGACTCGGCGCGAAGATGGAGTGAATGTGCGAACCATTGAAACGATCGATTGGGAGTCCAGTTCCAGTACGTTCCGAATCGCACGTCGCGGCGACAAGATGTTCATGCTTATCAAGGATGGCGATGCACTTGGCTTTCGGCTCTTTCGCACATTTCAGATCCCCACGACTTCCTGCAACCAAATTCGTTTGATGACTGTCGCGGCGAATGCGGGTGCGACGGGCGTCGTCTGGAAACGGCTCGATGTACGGGCAGACGAAATCTCAACGAGTGGCAAAGTCTCAACAGGTGACGAACCAATCCAGAAGGTTCTTTTTGTTGCCAACGCTGATGGATCGGGCCTGCGGCAAATCGAAATAGGTTCCAAAGCGCAGGGCATCAACGGTTCACCCCACTTCTCGCCTGATGGAAAGCAAGTCGTGTTCCACGCCGGGACGGGGCGCCCTTCGTTGTCGAGAGTGTTCGTGGTCAATTCCGACGGAACCGGCCTCAAGGATCTGGGACCTGGCGGCCTGCCAATTTGGATGCCAGATGGCAAGCAAATTGCTTTTTGCTCACCTTCATGGGATTTGGCATTGATGAAACCAGATGGCAGCGGGCGGCAAGTCATCTATCAGAACGGCTGGGCGATACAGGTTTCTCCAGACGGCAGGGAAGCCTTATTCAAGGACTTTGGAGCGGCGGGTAGTCAGAACCTCACCGTCATGGATCTGAAAACTCAACAGAAGCGACAACTGCTCAATGGTGAAGCCAGAAGATACGGCAACCTGTATTGGAATTTCGCTTGGTCACCCGACGGCAAATGGATTTCATTTTACGGGACTAGCCGAATTACCGGGAAGCATGAGTTCGCAGTGGTCAGCACAAAGGGATCCGATCATGGGTTTCGTGTTTTAAAGGAAGACGCAGACGACTTCTTTCCCCGAACATCGTGGCATCCAGATGGGGACAGAATCCTAATTGGTCGGCGTCCCAAGAATCAGCAAAGCGGCGTCTACCTTTTGAAATTAAGTGACCAAGACTATTGCGAACCACTGTTCGAAGCCACTGGCGTAGCCAGGGCGGAACCGCCAGCATGGTCATCTGACGGATCACAGATTGTGTTTATGGGTGTGGCAGCGGAGTAATGAAGGCTGCAAATGGCTAAGGCGTGACGAAGCGCAACCCCGATGTTGGCTGCGCAACTGTTGGCCCAGCACCACGATTCGAAGCTGATTGCGTTAACCCAGTTCACGCCGAATGCTGCACGCACTCACGTTACCATAGCTACTCACGCCAGAGCGTGGAGGCACCACCGTCTGGCGACGGTAGCTACGGTACATTTAGCAGGCGCACCTGCCTGAACCCGGCAAAAGGGATCAAATTATTCCTTGGCCTGCGGGTTCCCTTTTTCGGCGTCTGCGGCTTTTTCTTTTGCCTCACGCTGCCACATGATCAGATCTGAAAACTTTGGCATGGTGCCTTCTTTCACCGATTCTGCAAACTGCATAAACGCCGCTGTCTGGTACTCACTGCCCTTGGGCAATTTTTGGGCGACTTCAACACCTTTTTTCGCGTTGATCGCGGCGGTCTGCTTATCGCCGATCCTCCAGTGAAGAATACTCAGACATGCAAAATGATTTGGGCCAATCGACTGTCCGCTGTTCTTGATATATTCAGAATAGGGTGCCGTCACGGCTTTGGTGAAGTCGGTCGGATAGTCGCGTTCATTGCTCATCGCGATACGCATGCCGGTCATCATCAGGAATGAGTTCTTGGGTTCGCCCGCAGGCAATTCGTTGAGGGCTGCGACTGCAGCTGTCCACTCTTTACCAGTGACCAGCAGCTCGAGCTTCAGCTTGGGGAGCTCTGGGTGATTGGGATCAAGCGATTCCAGTTCGCTGATGATCGCTGCCATCTTTTTCACGTCCTGTCGGCGACGTGCGGAGTACATTTCATTGATGAGTTTGTTCGTTTTGTCACGGGCATCGTAGGCGGCTTTAATTTCGGCGGCGGCCTGCTTCGCGCCTTCATCGCCAGACAACAGAGTCTCGACCAGGGAATCTGTAAGTCGCGAGGCTTCTGTCGACAGCAGCAGCTTTCCGTTCCTGACGATGAATGCGTAGGGAATGGCCTTCACCCCTGCAGCCTTCAGCCACTGGGTTTCGAAGGCCGAACCCTCGCCCGTATAGGCGACCGGGTAGGACATGCCTGCACCTTTTTTGTGGACGAATTTCTCCACCTTGCCCTTGTCGTCCTCCCAACTACTCATGCCATAGACCCGCAGGCCTTTATCGTAATATTTTTCGTGGAGTCCATTCACGTGTGGAATCAGCGCTATGCAAGGGCCACACCAGGTGGCCCAGCACTCAAACATGTAGACTTTTCCAGGTTCAAAAGATGTCGGCCCCTCTCCCTGGATCCACTCGGCTGACGTGACGGAGGAAAGGCTGACTTCAGAACCAGCAACAAGCGTGGGTTCAAGCGTGGGTTTTTGGGCGGTGGCGGTTGCCGAAACCAAAACCGTGCAGGCGACGATGAATTTCACACCCAGCAGTCCACGCCGAATCGCATTCTTGTCCAATGGAAGGAGAGAAAAATACGATCGAGGATCAGTGAGATTGAGAATCCTGGAAGTTGCCATAATGACTTGCCTACACTTTGGATTGAGATCACACAAAAATGCGAGTTTTGATTCATGAGACGATCGTGCGACATCAACACGGTCAGTCTGCACTGCAATGGTAGTGTAACGTCCTCTACACACAGCGAAAACAAGACAGATGCAATGCTGTTCAGCACGGTCGTTCCTGTGCGGGCGGATTGTCAATTTTACGACGTGTCGGTTCCGTGCGTGACTGCTGAATGGCCTGACCTGCAACCGAATCGCTGGACCATTTCGAGTGAGAAAATTGGATTAGAATTTGACCGTTAGACCGGAGCAAAGCGGTCAAGGTCCACTCGTTCGTCGTTGTGAAACGTCGCGCAACTCCTGCAGTTTGATTCTGGGGCGGTTAGAATGGGCTCAGACGGTCGAATTTGGAAGTTGCCACTATCCTCCCTAACGCGGAAGCGTGACACGCTCGTTCGGTCATGCATTGAGGCAAAATCAGACGAGTAGGGATGTTTTTTCTGAAACTGCCGTACATGAAATTAACGTCAATTGATCAAGCTTATGAAACGACAGTATCCAATCGCAGCAGCGTATCTTCTGTTGGCACTTCTTGTTCCGTTGGCCAGTTCGGAAGACGCTAAGTAATGAGCGGGAAACCCAGCTACTCGAAACTGCAAAGAGCACTCCCTTTGAAAGTGAATCCAACCTTACGTTTCGCAGTGGCTGCCTTGGTGTTGTCGTGTGTGCTGGTGTCGGCGAAAGCTGCGCAACCGGAGTCCGGAGTGAATCCGTTGAACGGATCCCGGCCGAATATCATCGTGATCATGACGGATGATATGGGTTACTCGGATCTGGGCTGCTACGGTAGCGAGATTCAGACTCCAAATCTGGATGGGCTTGCCAGCCGGGGCGTCCGTTTTTCCCAGTTCTATAACACCAGTCGCTGCTCGCCTACGCGGAGCAGTCTTATGACGGGTTTGTATTCGCATCAGGCAGGCATGGGGTTGCTGACGACGGACGAAGGACCCCGTAATCCTGGCTACCGGGGCAGGCTTATGGAACGCTGCGTAACGATTGCCGAGGTGCTTGGCCCGAAGGGATACCAGTGCGTGACAACAGGCAAATGGCACATGGGCGACGCCAAGAAAGAGTGGTGGCCGTTGGCCCGCGGTTTCGACCGCTTTTATGGTTGTCCGCAAGGCGGCGGCTTCTTCTTCCGACCTTCATCATGGAAGCAGGAGCGGTTTGTGGTTAGGGACAACGAGATCATTTATGACAAACAGAATGATCCGCCAGACGGCTGGTATGCCACGGATGCCTTTACCGATGAAGGCATCAAGTATGTCGAGGAAGCTGTAGAAGCGAAGAAGCCCTTCTTCTGGTATCTGGCTTACAATGCGCCTCACTTCCCGCTCCAGGCAAAGCCCGAAGATATCGCCAAGTATCGTGGCAAGTACTTGACCGGGTGGGACAACATTCGACAGGAGCGATACGAAAACCTGATTGAACTCGGTCTAATCGATAAGACGTGGAAGCTTTCACCACGCGATGAGATGGTGCCGGCCTGGAGCACCCTTTCGGATCAAGAAAAAGAGACGCAAGACGAACGAATGGCGATCTACGCGGGAATGATTGACTGCGTCGATCAGAACGTAGGTAAGATCGTTACCGCACTGAAGGAGATGGATGTCTATGAGAATACGCTAATTGTTTTCCTTCATGACAATGGCGGTGATGTTTCAGGAGGACCGATGGGCAAAAATGAAACAAAGGGTACTCCGGGCACAGCGGAGTCATTAGTTCACTATGGAAAGTGCTGGGCCAATGCGTCCGACACCCCATTCCGGAAGCACAAAGGACTTGTTCACGAAGGCGGTACGGCGACTCCACTGATCGCGCATTGGCCAAACGGGATTAATGCTTCCATGATCGGCAAGATCGCCGCGGAGCCTGCCCACTTAATCGACCTGATGGCGACCTTCGTCGATATCACGGGGGCAGCTTATCCGAAGACCTTCAAGGGGCATAAGATTATTCCGATGGAAGGAGAAAGTCTGCTTCCGATCTTGCAGGCCGAGCCCTTTCATCGTGACGCCCCGATCTTTTTTGAACATATGGGAAATAGAGGAATCCGACTCGATCAGTGGAAGCTAGTCGCCGTCAGAGGAAAACCCTGGGAGCTCTACGATATGCAGGCTGATCGAACAGAACTGAACAACATGGCTGCACAAATGCCCAAAATGGTAGAAGCAATGAAGACGCTTTATCAGGACTGGGCCGATCGGTGTTTGGTCAAGAGAGTGAAGAAACAGAACGGTAAAACCCAAAAGTGAATCCAGGCGATATCTGGAATCACTAGTTGAATCAGTCACAACCAAAACGACAGCGGACGGCAAAGAAAAAAGTAGAAGTAGAAAGCGGTATGAGCGAGGTGAACTCAACCAATCAGTGAACCATGGAACGAATCGCAACTACCGTCGCTTCTTTCTCGCTATCGCATCGTCGGCACTTGCGGAGAATGTGAAGCAGAATGTCATCGTGATTTTGACTGACGTTCCAAGGCTACGGCGATCTCAGTTGTCATGGCCACCTGATTTTGAAGAGTCCCGAACTCGAACGTCTTCTTCAGGAGTCCAATCGTTTGGCCGATTTTGAGCGTCGCAATTTAGCAATGTGATGTCGCATTTCATGCCTGTACGAACAGGTCAATTTTGGAAGGATAGAATGAATATAAAAAAGCACTTCAGCCTGGTGATTGTCGCAGCCCTGTTTGTCGGTGTTGCTTTCGCTGACGAGGGCCGTCCTGAAAAGCCGAATGTTTTGCTTGTGCTGGCTGATGATCTTGGCTGGCAGGACGTCAAGTGTTACGACATCGACGAACCTTCCCCTTATGAGACGCCCAATATTGATGGCCTGGCGAAGGAAGGTGTCATGTTCTGGCAGGGGTATTCCCCGGCTCCGGTTTGCGCCCCAGCGCGATGCGCCATTTTGAGTGGGATCCATCCAGCACGTGCTCAGAAAACCAATGTTCGTGGTGGCACGCCTCCTGCGCCTCGTCACCTGTCGGCCTCGCGTGTCATGGACCCCTGGCAGACGGCTCGTCTGTCGATGGACGAGCCAACCATTGCTCAGGTGCTGCAGGAAAATGGATATGCGACCGGGCATAGTGGCAAATGGCATATGAACATGACGCCCAAGTCCGAACCTTTACCCAAGAATGTGGGGTTTGATTGGTCGCGTGAAAGTATGGGCGTGGCAAGAGACATGATCCCCAACCGTGTGAAAGGATTCTCGTCCGACGCTGCCGATGATCCCTGGCAACTCGATGCGAAAGGGTATCCCAAAAACGAAATCTTTGAGGATGCGGTGGACTTCATGGAAGAACATCGAGACCATCCCTTCTTTCTCTTTTGTGCGGCGCGTTTGGTGCATGCCCCGATCCAAACCCGCAGCAAGGCCTTGTTGGAAAAGTACTGCAAGAAACTTGGGCTTCCTTTCCCAAAAGGGCCGGGTCCGATCGCCCTGCCTGGACAACAGAACCCCTATTACTGTGCCATGGTTGAGGAATTTGACTACTATGTCGGCAACTTGTTGAGCTACCTCGATACGACGGATGACCCGCGTTGGCCTGGTCACAAGCTTCGCGAGAACACGTACATCGTTTTCACCTCAGACAATGGTGGAATGGAGCAACTGAGGGGCGATGTGATTACGGATAATTATCCGCTTGATGGAGGTAAGATCCGGTTGGAAGAGGGTGGGACTCGGGTGCCGCTGATCATTGTCGGGCCGAATATTCCCGCCAACACGCAAACAGATGTGATGGCCAACGGCCTGGATTTCTTTCCGACGATTTTATCGATGACCGGAACGGCCGCTCCGGAAAATCAACACTTCGACGGGTGTGATTTATTTCCGTTACTCACCCAGTCTCCTCAAGATCCTACGCTCGTCAAGCAGCAGGATGGTCGCGTCCGAGAAACCATGATGTGGCATTTTCCGCATGGCGTCGCGATGTATAGCACACTCCGGGTCGGCGATTTCAAGTTGGTGCGAAATTATGACTACATCAACAACCCGCAGCTTGATAGCGCGTTGGAGCTATACCAGCTTTACGAAACGCGTGACGGCAAGTCACAGCGAGTGGACATTGAAGAATCCAAAAACCTGGTGTCGTCCATGCCGGAAAAAGCTCAGCGAATCAATGCCCAGCTGACAGAAATACTGACCGAAATGAATGCCAGCTACGCCTATTTCAACCCTGTCTATAACGGTGACTTACCGCACAAGGAAAACGTTCCCACGGTGACTTCCGAGGAACGAGTCGGAAACGTGGCACGGGTAAAGTTCAAGGAGAATGGAGCTAAAGTTGTTCGTGGGGAGTTGATGTACACAACGTTGGGAGGCCAACCGAATGAGGAATGGTTTTCGGCTCCGGCAGTCGTTGAAGATGGAACGGTTGTTGCGTCACTACCTTCGGGAACCACACATTACATTTTTAACATCATTGATGAAAACAATTACTTGGTGAGCTACCCACCCGTGAAGAGCCAGCTGCACTACACGAAAAAGAACCAGTACTCAGCAGATGCGCTGAGTGCTTTGCGCTAAGCACCTAAACGTAGTGGACGAGGCTACGAGTCCTTTTGGTTGCATTCGGACTTTAGGGACTTGTTGCCTCGTCCACTACGCAAAAGTCGGCCGAAGCAGACTTTGGAAAACATATGAATACCTGGCAATGGTGAAACAAAAATGAAACGACTGAAACCTACAACGCTTGCTCTGCTGATTTTCGCTTTCGCGGCAGCAATGATTCCCTTGTCGGCTGCGGCAGACCAGCGGCCCAACATTCTCGTCTTTTATGTCGATGATCTCGGATGGCAGGACGTCCAGCTCAATGATCTGGACGCGCCGTGTCCTTATGAAACGCCGAACGTTGTTGAGTTGGCGAAGCAGGGCATGAACTTTACCCAAGCGTATTCCGCCGCGCCGACTTGTGCTCCTTCGCGGGCCGGGATCATCACGGGCCAGCATCCGGGGAAACTCAGGTACACTCATGTTACGTTCGACAACATCCCGAAAGGCAGGCCGACGGAAGAATTCGTAGATCCCTATCTCGGTGCCCATCTTCCGATGGATGCGCTCACCTTGGCGACGGCCCTTAAGGACAATGGATACGCAACCGGCCACGTGGGCAAATGGCACCTTGGTTTGAGTTCGTCCCTTTTCGGTTTCGAGTTCAGCCATGAAGAACGCGGCGTGCATCGAAAGTTGGCGGATCGAACCAAGGGGTTTGCGACAGCCGATGATCCCAAGTATCCGCTGAGTCAGAAGAAATACCCACCTGTCAGCGCCAAGAAGCCGGATGGGATTTCGTATCCCTATGATGATGTCACCGAGTCCGCGATCGAGTTCATGGAGCAGAGCGATGACAAGCCTTTCTTCCTCTACTTGGCTCACTGGATGGTGCACTGGCCGGTGATGACCCGCAACGGCGAGTTGCTCGAATACTACTGCGACAAATTGGGGCAACCGTTCCCTCCCGAACCGGGTGATGTGACCTTGGAAGGGCAGCAGAATCCGTACTTCGCGTCTATGGTGACCACGGTGGATTGGAGCCTGGGGCGAATTGTTGACTATCTCGAAAAGACGGACGATCCGCGTAGCCCCGGCAAGAAACTCATCCAAACGACCTATGTGATTTTCACCTCGGACAACGGTGGGGCGGAAAAGCATGCTAATGAGATCATCTCCGACAACTACCCGCTGAAGTACGGAAAAGCTCATGACGAAGAAGGCGGAATTCGTGTCCCGATGGTTGTTGTGGGGCCAGGCATTCCGAAGGGGACGCAGTTTGACGGGTTGGTAAACCAGCTCGACTACTTTCCGACGATCCTGAATTTGACTCGCTCTCAGATTGCGCCGGAAGCAAAAAACGAGTTAAGCGGTCTGGACATCACTCCGGTACTGTTGGACGGTGCCCAGCAGATTGTCGATGCGCAAGGCACGGAACGAAAAAATCTGTTTTGGCACTTTCCACACGGTCAAGACGCGATGAAAGCCGCGATTCGCGAAGGAGACTTCAAGCTTTACAAGAACTATCAAACTCGCGACTACAGCCTGCATCGCCTGTACAAAAATGGGCAACGCGACGACCTCGAGGAGATGAAGGATTTGGCGGCGGACCCCGAGTACGCTCCGGTCCTCAAGCAGCTTTCCGAAAACCTGGAACGCCAGCTCGCAGAAAACCAGGTGGAGGGCCCGTACCTTAATCCTGCATTCAAGGGCAAAACGAAATCGTCCGCTGAAATCCAAAAGTTGGCGTTCAAAGCGGAGAGCCGTCGGGCAAGCGTGAGGCTGAGGAACTCTGGTCCCGCGATCAAGACCGCTTATGTGATCTATCGCAATCCGCCGAGTGCCGATAAAGAGAAGGCTAAACGTGGTAAGGAGTCATTCGATGTGCGTCTCGGCATGAAGATGCCGGCGACGATCGTTTCTTCCGGCAATACCGTCATCGCGCAGATCCCGGAAGGAATCGACGCGTATTGCTTTCTGTTGATCGACGAAAACAACTATCAAACCTTCAGCGACATCCAGCTTGCGCGCTAGGCTTGCGGTGACGTTCGCCTTGTCTCTATGGGCAACAAGAATGCTCCAGAAACAAGCACAGCGTGCGACGACTTTTACGCAACCATCTCGACACGGCAACGCAAATTATGACATCCGATCGAACGGCGACTCTGTTTGCAATAAAGGCAATACGATCGATATTGATGCCGACGCTGCCAGCGTTCTTGTCGATTTTTTGCGTAGCGACAGCAAGTTCTTTCGCTAAAGAGCCTCGCGTTTGGAAATCAGCTGACGGGAAATTTTCTGTCGAGGCAGAATTCGTCGACATCGAGAATGATGTCGTCCGATTACGCAGAACGGACAACAACCAGACAGCATCAGTCCCCATCGAAATGCTAAGCCCTAGCGACCGCGAATATGTCCGGGAACGATTAGAACAAGGCAAGGACAAAGCCAAGCTCACGGGCCGCCGAGCGGCATGGATGGAAGGACAATGGGGATTCCGCTTCAATATGCCTGGCATGAAACAGGCGGAAGCGCTCGCTGAATTTGACGTGCAGAAAATGATCGATCAGATCAAGGTTCTGGACACTGCGACATGGGTGCAAATAAATATCACGCAGGGAGCGAACGGTTCTTTTTACACGTCGCCGCATGCTGAACTAGCAAAGCATGTATCGCCAGACATCGTCCCTCAGCGCGACCTGTTTGGAGAAATGCTCGACGCACTCATCGAGCAAGGCTTCAAGGTAATAGTCTATTTCGCGACAGAAGGCCCGACGATGGGCAAACATCCAGACAAGGCCCTGCCGGGTGTTATCGAAACGTGGAAGAGGTACGCAAAATCTCGCGAGATGACACCTGAGCAAGCCGTCGCGGAGATCATCGTCAAAGAATATTCGTTGCGTTACGGCACGAAAATATCAGGCTGGTGGTTTGACCACGCGTCGTACGGAGACATCAAGGCGTTGGAAAAGGCGGCTCTTGCAGGAAATCCAGCGGCTGCGCTCACGTTCAACGTAGGGGGATCCCCCGAGCTGTTGACCTGTCCGGAATCCGACTTCACTGCAGGCCATCCCACACCGATGAAACGGCACAGTCCATCTTGGAAAGGGAATGAGGTCGCAATCAAACTGATTGAGAAGAACAACTATATCAATGGTTCTTTAGGACATTTCTTCCCTCCCATGCAGGAAACATGGAACTCCGGAAAACCAGCATTCGAGACGGAGCAGGCCATTGACTGGACGATGCGTATTGTTCGAGCGGGAGGAGCAATTACCTGGGCCGTCGCACTTGCCGATGCCAAAGGAAAGGATGCTCCACTAGCCTCCTTTCAATTTAAACAACTCAAAGCGATTAATAAGGCCGTCAAGAATAGTAGAAAACAGTAGGACACAAGGTTAAGCACAACATCACGAAAAACGCAAGAAAAAAAATGCTCCCGGTCTGGGCTGACAAAAATGTGTCCGAGTTGGCGTTTTGAAGGGCTTTGGAGTGGCGGAGTTGTTACGTCCGGCACGCTATCGGTTCGGAGAACCGAGCGACATTGTCGCTCAGCTTTCCAAGCTGATAACGTATTTTTTGATTGCCGCAACTTCAGACCGCTAATGTGTTTTGGGATTGAAAGAGTAACAATTATGAAGTCAAACCGTATTCAATGGCTGTTCTTTTTCGTTGCGATCGCACCTCAGTGCTTCGCGGTCCAGCGGCCGAATATTTTGTTCTGCATTGCGGATGATGCTTCGTTAGAGCATTTCGGAGCAGATGGTTGCACTTGGGTAAATACTCCAAACATTGACCGAATTGCTAAGGAGGGGATCAACTTCACATCCGCCTACACGCCGAACCCGAAATGTTCTCCATCGCGATCAGTCATCATTACAGGCCGTAATCCATCCACCGGATTTAAGGATACGGATCCAGGCCCGACGATGACTGCGATCGTAGAGGCTGGAGAGGACTCTAAGTATTGGAAGCTGGCGCTAGGAAAACGCGGAGCTGAAGAGCTTTATGATGTTGAAAAGGATCCCGAATGCATAACAGACCTCTCAGAAAACCCGGAATATGCTCAGCAGATGGCTGCGTTAAAAAAAGAGCTATTTGAGCAATTGACGCAGCAAGGCGATTTGCGCATGACGGGTGATGGAGACTGGTATGATGGCTCTGAGAATCCCTATTTCACGGAAAGCGAGAGAGACTTCTATCAGAGAATGAGCGAAGGAAAAATCGGTAAAAATCGCTCTGCCGCATATCTCCGACCAGACTTAGAAGATGGCATGTAGCGATTTGGGATGGCGGCCATCGAGTGCCGTTTATCTTTCGCTGGCCCGCGCAAGTGCAGCCGCATTTGCAGTTCAATCAGTTGATTTCCCTCTCCGATGTGATCGCTACTTTTGCTGAGATGTTCGAGGCGGAATTCGACGACGATACGGCGGAGGACAGCATCCGCTTTTTGCCAGGACTATATGGCAAGGAAGTTTCGAACCCGCGTGAGTCGATCGTGCATCATTCGTTTGGTAGCCGTTTTGATGAATGATGCAAAGACTGATATCTGGAAGCGTCAGATGAATCAGCCACAACCGAAACGACAGCGGACGACAAAGAAGAAGCAAAAATAGAAAGGCGGTATGAACGACATGAACCCAACCAATGAGAGAACAATGAAACGAATCGCAACTGTAGTTATTCTCGTTCTCGCTATCGCATCGTCGGCGCTTGCGGAGAATACAAAACCGAACGTCATCATCGTTATGACAGACGATCAAGGCTACGGCGATCTCGGTTGCCATGGCAATCCGATTCTCAAAACTCCGAACATTGATGCGCTGTTCAGCGATTCGATTCGCTTTACCGATTTCCATGTTAGTCCGTTCTGTACACCGACTCGCGCGGCGCTGATGACCGGAAATCATCCTGGGTATACGGGAGCCTACCGAACCAGCTCCGGGCGCACGATGATGCATCGTGACGAAAAAACGGTAGCGAATCTGTTCGCCGAAAACGGTTACGCTACTGGCATGGTCGGCAAGTGGCATCTGGGGGATAACGCTCCGCATCGACCGCAGGATCGCGGTTTTCAGGATGTCGTTTGGCATCGTTGTGGCGGTGTGGGCCAAGCATCGGACCACTGGGGCAATGACTACTTCGACGATATCTACGAACGCAACGGAAAGTTCGAGCAGTTCGAAGGTTATTGCACAGACGTCTGGTTCCGGGAAGGCATTCGCTTTGTTCAAGAGAATAAAGACAAACCGTTCTTTCTTTATCTGGCACTCAATGCTCCGCACGGGCCGTACCTCGTGCCGCCCGAGTGGGCGAAGCCGTATGCGGGCAACAAGGAGGTCGCCAATGCAAACTTCTACGGGATGATCGCAAACATCGATTACAACATGGGGCTTTTGCGCGCGCAGCTGAGCGACCTCGGGCTGGCTGAGAACACAATCCTGATTTTCATGACAGACAACGGAACCGCTGCAGGTGGGAAATTCAAAGGTTTGGATTCAGAACCGCTTGTCGGTTACAACGCGGGAATGCGAGGAAAGAAATCGTCGGTATACGACGGCGGGCATCGTGTTCCGTTCTTTGTTCACTGGCCGGCGGGCGGTCTGAGCGGTGGTAAGGATATCGAAACGATCGGGGCAATCATTGATGTGCTACCGACGTTGGCAGACCTTTGTGGCATTTCCGTTTCGGATGATTACCAGCCTGATGGTGTTTCACTCAAACCGCTGCTAAATCGCTCCGGAAAAAGTGGCTCCGAACCCGCCGGATCAAATCCAGCGTGGCCGCGGGATCATCACATCGTGCAATATCACGGTGGGGCGGGAGCAAAAACCTTGCCTTCCAAACCGTGGGAGTACACCGTCGTGATGACCGAGCAGTGGCGTCTGGTGAACTCTGGCGAACAGACCCTTTATGACATTGAGGCCGATCCTGCGCAACGCAACAATGTCGCTGATGAACATCCCGAAGTCGTCGCTAGCCTGCGTGAACGGTACAAACCGTTTTGGGACAAGGTTTCGCCAAGACTGACGGCCGTGCGGATCGATGTCGGCAATCCCGCCGAGAACCCAACCGTGCTCTGCTCGCAAGATTGGTACATGCCAAAAGGAAACCCGCCCTGGAATTTCCAATCCATCAAGCGGCTTCCCAAGGTCACCGGACCTTGGATGCTGGAAGTTAAGCAAGCCGGCCGCTACCGCATCACGCTCAGGCAGTATCCCAAAGAAGCCGACAAGCCGGTGGTGGCCGAGCGAGCGAAAATCGAAATCGCGGGCATGACAAAAGAACTGTCGGTTCAACCTGATAGCAAGGGTGTCGTCTTTGAGGTCAATCTTCCAGCGGGGCCAACCAGGTTGGTGACCTATCTCTATGATGCGAAGGGACGGGCTGGCGGTGCTTACTTCACAGAAGTGGAAGCGTTTTAACTAAAGTCAAGGCTCTGCCTCAAAACTGCGTAGCGACCGTCGCCAGACGGTGGACTTATGAGCGAGAGCGCGATACGAACCCATCCATGCTCTGGCGAGCGAAGCTACGACAGGAAATAATCGCTTGTACTCAATAACGATCCAACCCATTTTGGACTTGCCCCTGATGAGAATCAGACAACTCCGATCCGACGTGCGGCGCGGTCGTAGCACCGATGGGCCAACCGTTGAAAATGACGTCCAAGACATTGTGCTTTGGAAGAACCAAGCAAAATGATCCAAAACAATAATGACTCCGCACGCTGCCGCCAAACCGAGGTATCGAAATGAAGACAATGATCGTATTCGTGGGACTTGTGTTATTCTGCAAACAGTGTCTCGCCGCTGATGACATCACGCCGGATCGCGTCGTGACTTACAAGACCATCGGTGACGTGGAGCTGAAACTACATGTTTTCGAGCCCGAGGGACATCAGAAGAGCGACAAGACCCCTGCCATCGTTTTCTTTTTCGGTGGCGGTTGGTCGGGCGGAGACCCCAAGCAATTTTTTCAGCAAGCTAGAACACTTGCCGACCACGGTATGGTTGCCTTCTCGGCGGATTATCGCGTCAAAAGCCGAAACAAAACGTCACCGTTTGAATCGGTCAAGGACGCGAAGTCGGCGGTGCGTTGGATCCGCGGGCACGCGGCCGAACTTGGAATCGATCCAGAGAAGATTGTGGCTTCGGGTGGCTCTGCGGGTGGACATGTCGCTGCATGCACCGGAGTGATTGAGGGCGAAGAGGAAGCAGCGGAAAACCTGACGGTCAGCTCGCGTCCCAACGCGATGATCCTGTACAATCCCGTCCTGGATACAACTGCCAAAGGCTATGGGCTATCCAAAGTCGGCGAATCGCGCCAGACAGACATCTCGCCGTGTCACCATGTGCGACCTGGCATCGTGCCAACGCTGCTGTTGCACGGCACAGCGGACACGACGGTACCGTTTGAGAACGCGGAACGCTTCGCGCGATTGATGGAAACGGCCGGAAACCGATGTCAGCTCGAGGCTTTTGAAGGCCAGAATCACGGGTTCTTCAATTCGCCGTTTTTCCGGCCCAAAACCAAGGACACCACCGTTTACAAGCAAGTGATGCAAAAGAGCCGTGCATTCCTGGTTTCACTGGGCTATCTGGACGACTCAGCGTCAGCGAAATAGGAAAACTCAAAACCAGCAATGCACGTGGTTTGCGTTGATAGTGGCATTACCGCCGGCCTCTATCCAGACATCTTGTAGGAAGCCCTGGGGCAGGGATGCTTGACGAACGAATTTCACCGTGTGCTCGCATGATCAACGTCTGATCTAAGCCCGTGTCGCAAATGCCTAACTTGCTGACGCAAATCGTGTCTGAAGTCATGGTTGGCCGACGTTAAGCTGGAAAATGCTTGCTTATCCCTTCCCAATTATTCTTTCCAACGAAACCTTCGTTGGAAAGAAGGTCAAAAAACAAGATGCCTCATTTACGAATCCGATTGCTGATACCGATCGTCGTCGCTCTCATGACTCATGCCTCGACAGCCATTGCCACAGAGCCGACCTGGGAGGCGATGGCAGAGACTTACCATCCGCCGGAATGGTTCATCGACGGCAAGATTGGAGTGTGGACGCACTGGGGTGTGCCGTCATCTATTGACGAGAATCGCCCCAATGATGGTTCGCACTACGGACGCAGGATGTACGGCCCCAATGACGGTGAAACGGGCAAGCAATTGGAGATGACTCAAACGCTAAGTGAATGGCATGTTGAACGGTATGGAGATCCATCCAAATTTGGATACGAAGATTTCGTTCCCGGCTTCAAAGCTGAAAAATGGGATCCCAATGCGTTAGTCAGATTCTTTAAAGACAACGGGGCGAGGTTTGTCATGCCCGTTGCCACGCATCACGACAACTTTGATATTTACGATTCGTTCCATCCGTGGAACGCCGTCGACATGGGACCCAAACGTGACACGATTGCCGAGTGGAAACAGGCGTGCAAGAAACAGGGATTGAAGTTCGGCGTATCGACTCACCTGTATTGGTCGCCACGTTTTTTCAAGCAAGCTCGAAAACATCAAACCGCAGGCACGCTCGAATCAAAACTTTTCAACATGGACTACGACCCGAAAGACTACGTCCAGCAAGACAGTTGGAACGAGCATTGGTATTCGCGATGTTGGGAATTGATTGAGAAGTATGATCCCGACATGTTCAACAACGATTCGCCATTTCCCGATGAGCGACGCGGCAAGTCACTAGGATTGAAATTGTTTTCGTCGTATCTCGATCGAGATAGAGCCGAGAATAATGGCGAGCAAACCGTCGTGTTGTCCTTCAAATCCACGGCAATGAATCGAGCGGCTTTCACTTACAACTGCGAACGCGGAATGTCGGGCGAATTGCAGCCTGAGCCCTGGATGTGGGCCACCGACGTTTCGGGTGGATGGTTTCATCGCAAAGGCTCGATCACGCGGATGAGCATTCCGGTTTTAATCGCAAACGCGGTCGATGCAATCAGCAAGAATGGAATTGTGATGATGAACGTTGCGCTACGTGGTGATGGCACATTGCCAGCAGACCAAGCAGCCTATCTTTCGGCGTTTGGTGATTGGATGAAGATCAACGGCGACGGTATTTATGGTTCGCGTCCGTGGAAAGTATTTGGCGAGGGGCCAACGGAAATCAAGACTGCTCGAACGGGCGAAAACACCAAGCCCTACAAGGCACAAGACATTCGCTTTACGACCAGAGCGGGCAAACTATACGCCTTCGTCCTGAGCACTCCCACGGAAACTGTCACGATCAAGTCGCTGGCGAGCGGCGGATTGCTCGAAGACGACATCGAGTCGATTTCCTTATTGGGCAGTGACGCAGAGGTGCAGTGGAATCGATCCGATGAATCGTTGACGATCGAGTTGCCAAAACCGTTGCCGAATCAACCCGTAATCGCCTTCGAGATTTCAACCCAATAGCACGTTTGCAAGCCATTTCTGACAAGATTTAAGCCGAGCAATTGAAGCAAGGCGAATCAGCATAAATTAACGCCTATTTGCAGTCGTTGGGCTTTCGATTTCAGCGGCAGCCAATTATCAGGAACTTTATGATTTAACGTGCGATTTGGCGAATTCATTAACCATCCGGCCCGGCGGAGAGGTTTTTTTGAAATAGATCTTTTTGTAAAACCGACTAAACTTGTCACCTGTTCCTTACAATAAGAAAGACGAGGTAGGATTGCCTACTTTGCGGACGTGAAGCGACTGGCTGCCTCATTGCCAGTGCAGTAACCCGCTTGCATTTCTCAATGAATATTCAATCACATAACTTGCTGACTCGAATTTCGTTGCTGGAGCTTGCGCAGTCCGGGAAAGACCATCCGGCTTGGGAGGAATTGCTGGGCTACTACGAACCGTTTATTGGACGGATCCTGGTTCATATGGGGGTCTCTCGTTCGGATGTTGATGATGTCTGCCAATTGGTGCTGATGCGTCTGTGGAAAGATCTGGTCAATTATCAGCACGATCCCCAGCGGGCCCGTTTTCGTACTTGGTTGTCGCATTTAATCCACAGCACTCTCGTTGATTGGCATCGGAAACGCCGACGTGATCGACAAAACGTGGACGCTGGTTCGATCGAAGTTGATCAATTGCTGATCGATCAACCCGAATTAGAACTGCAAATTGAAGCGGAGTGGAAAGAACATATTGTGGATTTAGCGCTCGAGCGTCTGAGAACCATCTTTTCAGGAAACGCCGTGGATGTTTTTGTCCGAAGCGTCGAGGGAGAGTCTGCCGCCGAGATCAGTCGGCAATTGAATATCAGCGAGGAGAGTGTGTACGTGTTGAAACATCGCGTCAAAAAACGACTTGTCCGCGAAGCGTATGAGTTGCGACGAGAATTGGAATTTCCCGATAGCAAGTCATGATCATCATGGCACTCAAGTGTAACGCAGTGTTCTGTTCTCCCCAGTAGCCTGGTTTTTCAACCGATTGATGACAGACAAGCATTCCCATCGTGAGTCGCTTCAGCGGATCAAGCCGATTGTGGACGATGTGTTCGATCAGGCCGATCCATCGCGGGCGTATGGTGATTACCTGGAATCGGACGACGATATATGTCCTCTGTATTGTTCGATTTCGCGAATCAAGGAGCGTTACCAGGACCCCGAGCTGATAGGTCGCGGCGGGATGAAAGAGGTCTATCGTGTGTATGATGCGCGGGCGGTGCGTCACGTCGCGATGGCCAAGCCATTGCCGGAATTTTCGAGCGACCAATATGACGCGTTCTTGCGTGAGGCACATCTAACCGCACGTTTGGATCACCCCAACATCATCAACTTGTTCGATATGGACGTCGATCCAGAGGGGCGTCCTTTTTTCACGATGGAATTGAAGCTCGGTCATTCGCTGCGAGAGATCATCAAGTCGCTGCAAAATGGGCGAGCGAAAGAAGAGTTCCCGTTGCACAAGCGATTGGAACTCTTCGTGCGAGTTTGCGATGCGATTGCTTACGCTCATTCGCGTCGCGTGCTGCATCTGGACATCAAACCCGAAAATATTTTTGTAGGCGATTATGGAGAAGTGAAGGTCTGTGATTGGGGGATGGGCGTCGTAATGGCCGGCGATTCGGAACAAAATGACTCAACCGTGCTGTTGGATCCCGATCTTTATGGTTCGCTACTCGAATCGGCCAGTGGGACGCCGATGTACATGGCCCCCGAGCAGACGGACAAACGACAACAGAAAACACCTCAAATGGACATCTACGCCCTGGGGTGTCTGTTGCAGGAAATGTTGACCTTGAAACCGCCGACTAGCTCGAAGTCAGGGAACTCGAAGTCAGGGAACTCGAAGTCAGGGAACTCGAAGTCAGGGAACTCGACGATCGATTCTGCGTTGGCGGCGACGATTGCCGAGGCGATGGCACCGCAGCCGGCCGATCGTTATCAGCACGTCGAGGCATTGCGAGAGGACATTTCGCGTTTTCTACTTGGGTATAGCACGTCTGTCGAGCGAACCAGTTTACTGCGTGAGACAAGGTTGTTTTATCGACGACATCGCGACGCCTGTTCGATCACGCTCGGCTTGCTCACTATTTTGGCGATCTGCGTTTCCTATTTTGTGTTGCAGCTTCGCACCAGTCGCGAGCAGGCTGTACAGGCAAACGCGGTAGCGGTGGAAGCACTTGCTCGGTCGCAGGAAGCATATGGAAGGGCCGAGCATTCTCAGTTAATCGCCGAAGAGGCTCAGTCGTTTGCTGAGGAGGCGCATCTGCAGACCTTAGCTGCACTGGAAAGCTCCAATCAAGCAAAACGACAGGCAGAGGACTCTTTGGAGAAGTATCTGGCGGAAAAAAGAGAATCCGATCGACGTCGCGCTCAGCAAATTATCGCTGCCGCGAGGCATTCCGAATTTGTCATTGACTCGGCTTTAGAGCGAGAGGATTCATTGCGGCCCGCCATCCAGCTCACGCTCGACCACTTGGACTCGATTCTCGATTTTGACCCTCCGCCGATATCGTATGCCTGGACTCAGAAGTTTTGGATTCTGTTTCTCACTCAGGATTTCAAAGCGGCGCTTGATCTGGTTGAAAACGGCAAACAGATTACTCCCGATCTTGTAAGTCTTGCCGAAAAGTATTTGCCGTATCTAAATGCGGACGGTTACCTCGATTCCATTCACCTTATTTCGGTAATGCATGATTTGATTGCAGCAGATCGTTGGCGAGCACCACTCGCGGAAAAAATGATGATCTACGACGTCATTCATGATCGCTCGCCAGAAGAGAAGCTTGCGATTGCGCGAGCTTGGGTTTTGATCAACAATTCCCGTTGGAGTAGCGAAGGAATGACTTACGAACCCGAGACCGCAACAGTGCATTTGCGTGGACCGGGCCTGACGCATTTGAACAGGACCATGGCAATTTCCGAACGCCATCCAAATCGGTTTAGTCTGCTGCATATACTGAAACCAAAAGTGCTGGATCTTCGTGAGACGCAAATTCGCGACCTGTCCGAACTTCGCAGCTTACAGCTTCTGGAAATTGATATTCGGCAAACACCAGTGACGGATCTAACTCCGTTGCGGGGCAGCCGAACTCTCCGGCGTATCTTCGTCGACCCCGGTCAGGTATCGGCATCACAAATCGAGAGCCTGCCAGCGTGGATCGAAGTTATTCTTGGATCCGAATGACGACGGGGGGAGAACCCTCTGCGAGTTTCGGCGTGGACGCTCTCTTTGGCGAATAACCAAGCCTGCGGTGCACTTCCATGACCATCGGAAGGTCGAATGCGATCGCTGTCGCCCGACCACCCCGCCACGGCCTCAGGAATGGGGCAAGCGATTCGGTGATATCGGTGGTCCCGAACGGTCTGGGCGAGGGGAATTTAAAAAAACGAACATTTTTTCTGTTAGGTGTTCAGATTCCTGGCGTCAGTCTCGGTAAAGGGGGTGTGAGGAGCGTCGTTTCCTCCATTCGAAATCAATTTTATTTCACGCTATTAAAGGTTGAACATGTCTACACCCGATCGCATCTCCCCTAATAGACGCGGGTTCACGTTAGTCGAATTGCTCGTTGTCATCGCGATTATTGGAGTGTTGGTTGGATTGCTGCTTCCCGCGGTCCAAGCGGCTCGTGAAGCGGCACGCCGGATGAGCTGCAGCAACAACTTCAAGCAGATCGGCCTAGCGGTACACAATTACCACGCGGCCTACAATCAAATTTCAACGCATGGCACGGGAACCGAAGGCACTCGCCGATTCCCTGCCAACAGTGGTCATGTACCCATTGTCAAGAATTCCTTGGAGCTGAGTTGGCTCGTCGGTTTGACTCCTTTCATGGAGCAGCAAGCGTTGTGGGAGCAAATTTCCAACCCGCTGCGAGAGCCTGTTACGGGTTTAAGCTGGCCTCCATTCGGCCCCAGTCCGCGAATCACTCTCAACACCCAGGCTAGTTATCAGTACGACCCTTGGTTGACCGAGGTTCCTGGGCTTCGATGTCCTAGCGATCCGGGAACGGGTTTGCCGGCACAGGGACGTACAAATTACGTTGCCTGTATTGGCGATTCCGCAGATTTCATCGGAGGCGGGATTAGCGATTCCGGCACCCAATCATCCGCTGATGCAGAGCGATCTAGAGCTGCGAATCGCGGTTTCTTTGTTCATCGTCGTGGATCACGGTTTCGAGACGTTCTGGATGGATTGTCCAACACCATCTGTGCTGGCGAGATCGCGACCGATCTTGGAGACAATGACATCCGAACCCGTGCGAACATTTCGACAACAGGAAACGTGACAGCAGCGAACGGAAACAGTACCTGCGACTCGTTTGTCGATGCGAGCCGTCCGCAATTTTGGGCCTCTGTTCCGAGTACAGCTCACGAAACCGCTGGAGGCCACACGGCTGGTGAAGCGAAGCGTGGCTATGCATGGGCGATGAGCCGCGGCATCTGGGGGAGCATGAACACAATCAAACCACCAAATGGTTCTGTTTGCGTTATCACGAACGTATTTAACGACGGCCTCTACCCCGCCAGCAGTCGCCATCAGGGCGGATGTCACGTCTTGATGGGCGATGGAGCCGTGAAGTTCATTACCGAGTCGATCGAAGCTGGCAATCAAGCGAGCGCTCATGTGGGCAATCAAACGGGACTGCTGCCAGCGGGCTCGCAATCTCCTTATGGATTGTGGGGATCATTGGGCACGCGGGCATCGAAAGAAGTCATCTCGGCCGACTTTTAGTCTTCGCTTGCATCAGACCTCCACTGGTTTGAAAAAAATTGCATCCGTCGACCAAGCCGCTTGCCAGCAACACAAGCGACTTGCATTTGTATCAAAGATTTTACTTCCGTTTTCGAGATGAAATGTTATGAATCGCCTTTTTAATCGCGTCAGTTTGTTGGCTTTAGCCTTGATGTTTTCGTTTGCCCTGGGCTGCTCGGAGTCGAGTCAATCCTCCGTCGTTTCGGATCAGGACGAGTTGGCGAAGTGGGCTGCGGAGAATCCTCCGCCAACGGAAATCGACCCCACCATGGTCGACAAATAGTGATCGCATCTCGGTGGAATTAATCATCGATTTGGATTCCCAAACTTCGTTAAACCTCGATCAAGAAATTGGTCGAGGTTTTTTTGTGCGGTGTATGAAATCATCCAAGAAGGACGCGATGCTGATGTTCCTCATCCCAACGCAGTGAAATCTTAAAGCCACCACCTGTGCGCATTGCTTGAAGCAAGGCGACGTGATCTTGGCTATGATGGTCATCGGCAGGGGATTTGCGATGATCCTGCGCAAGGGCAAACGATATCTTTCCGAAACGATGAATGGAAAAATGACTAATCAACTTGTACGTGCTAACCATCGTCTCAATTGGCTACCAACCACTTGCGACATACATCACTTAAGAATCCGTTTTGTATCGTCGCTACTTCTTGCTCTGGTAACGCTCGGAACTTTTTCTGAGTCACTCGCGACCGCAGCGGGCACCGACAAGCTGAACTTCGTCGTGTTTGTCGTCGACGATCTCGGCTATATGGACATCGGAGCGAACAACCCAAACTGTTTCTACGAGACGCCCAATGTAGATCGTTTGGCAGACTCTGGAATGCGATTCACCGATGGATACGCTGCCAATCCGGTTTGTTCGCCAACGCGATATAGCTTGATGACGGGAAAGTATCCGACGCGAGTTCGAGCGACGAATTTCTTTTCAGGTAAACGCGGCGGGCGATTCAATCCGGCCCCACTCAACGAACACATGCCGCTCGAGGACATCACGGTTGCCGAGGCGCTCAAGGGCGACGGCTACTCAACCTTCTTCGCGGGCAAATGGCACCTCGGCGAGAACGAAGATTACTATCCTCAGAATCAAGGCTTTGACGTCAATATCGGCGGGTATAGCAAGGGCGGCCCTTATTCAGGCAATAGATACTTCGGGCCGTTTAAGAACCCGCAAATGGAGGTCGAAAGTCCTGAGGGGGATCACTTACCTGATCGCCTTGCCCGCGACACAGCCAATTTCATTGACGAGAACAAGGACAAGCCGTTCCTCGCCTATTTGGCGTTCTATTCCGTGCATACGCCACTGATGGGACGCCCCGACTTGGTGCAAAAGTATAAGAAGAAAGCGGCGTCGATTAACGGTGTTGAGTTCGCCGACGAAGAACAAGTGTTTGGCAAACAGCCTCGTAAAGTCAGGGTGTTGCAAAAGCATGCCGTCTATGCCGCCATGGTCGAGGCGATGGACCAGGCCGTTGGTAAAGTGCTCAAGCAACTCGAGGACTCAGGAGTTTCCGACAATACCGTGGTCGTATTCACATCGGACAACGGCGGTTTGTCGACTTCCGAAGGATCGCCAACCAGTAACCTGCCGCTGCGAGGTGGCAAGGGTTGGGTTTACGAAGGCGGCATCCGTGAACCTTGGATTGTTCGTTATCCGGGTGTCACCGCTGCCGGGTCGGAGTCATCCGAACCGATTTGCTCGATTGACCTGTTCCCCACCCTTGCCGCGGCAGCGGGTGTTAAGGTGCAGCATGCAATCGACGGCATCGACATTCGTCCGGCGCTGGAGGGAAAACCGCTTGATCGCGAAGCACTCTTCTGGCACTACCCGCACTATAGCAACCAGGGTGGCATTCCCGGTGGTGCGATTCGCGAGGGCGGTTACAAACTCGTCGAACGTTACGAGGACGGCCGCGTCCATCTTTACAACTTAAAGGATGATATTGGCGAACAGAACGATCTGGCCAACATGATGCCCGAGCGAGTCGACGAAATGCGACGTCGGCTACACGCTTGGTACCAAACGGTTGATGCACAATTCCTGCAACCCAAAGATGGCCAGGTTCCCTGGAAACCATAATCAAACTTATGGTTCGGTTAAGACTACATCAGATCGAGGGACGTGGAATGAATAAATGGGTTGCAGTTTTTGGTTTCGCGGGCTTCGCAATGTTCTCTGCATTGATGGCGAATGCAGAAACAAGCGTGAAGCCGAATGTTCTGTTCATTTCGATTGATGACCTCAATGATTGGGAGGGCACACTGGGTGGAAATGCTCAAGCGAAAACCCCGAATTTGGACAAGCTGTTCCAATCGGGAGTCCTCTTTACAAATGCACACTGTTCTCAAGCCGTTTGCACTGCATCGCGAAACTCTCTACTGAGCGGTATTCATCCGAGCACATCAGGCTGGTATAGCTCCACTGCAGCGATGCGGAAGACTTACGATCACGTGATGGGTGATCACAAAATGCTGCCTGAGTATTTTCGCGATCACGGTTACGAAACCTTGGCTGCGGGAAAGGTTTTTCATCAGGGAGTTTCTGACTACAAAGATCGTACGGAATACTTCTGGGACGAAATCGCCCCGACCTACAAAGTCCCGAAGCACTTGTTGGCTCGCGGCGAAGGCTACGGCGGAAAGATGTTTTATCCTTTCCCCAAAGGCGGCAGCCAGATCATCGATCGCTACGGCAAAAAATTCGCCGATGGAAACTCGCTGTGCTACGGCGCGTTGGATCGTGAGGACATTCCGGGCGGCATGATGTTCGACGAGTTGACCGCGGATTGGGCCAGGGGGCAGTTGCAACGAGACCACGACAAACCGTTTTTTTTGGCGGTCGGGTTTGTCCGTCCGCACGTTCCCTACACCGCGCCAAAGGAATTTTTTGACCTCTACAACTTGGACGATGTGAAATTGCCGGATGTTCCCGATAACGAGATGGCTGACATTCCGCTGATGGGCAAAGCCATTGCGTATGGGACAATCAAATCCGGCGACCACCACGCAGTCGTCAACCTCAGCGATACCTATTGGAAGGAAATGGTCTATGGCTATCTTGCCTGCGTCTCGTTCGCAGACGCCCAAGCGGGCAAGGTGCTCGATGCACTCGCTAACAGCAAACATGCCGACAACACGATTGTGATTTTATGGTCGGACCACGGCCAGCACCTCGGTGAAAAGAAGCACTGGCGGAAACAATCGTTGTGGGAAGAATCCACCCGTGTGCCTTTGTGCATTCGCTTGCCGGGCCAGTCAACAGGAAGCCAATGCCCGCAAGCTGTCAGTCTGCTGGATGTCTATCCGACATTGGTAGAGCTGTGCGATTTGCCGAAGGCCCCAAAGCTGGAGGGCGACAGTCTGGTTCCGCTGGTCACCGACCCGACGCTCGTTAGGGACAAACCCGTGCTGACTACGTGGTACTACGGTAATCACTCGATTCGCAGCAATGACTGGCGATACATTCGCTACCGTGACGGCACCGAAGAACTGTATGACCATCGTAAAGATCCCGGTGAGCATACCAATTTGGCCAGCAGTCCCGAGTTTGCGAATATCATTGCCGATCACAAGAAGTGGCTGCCCAAGCAGGATGCGTTGCCAGCCGGGAAAGAAACTTGGGACGGCGACCAGCTGGACGACCGCGTCAATGCATGGAAGGAAAATAAGCCAGTTCCTTCTTGGCTGAAATAGATGAGTCCCGTGCCTTGGGATGGGGACGGAGTTTCGCTGATCCTTTGCGTTCATGCGATTGCCACTCACAGCGCATTCGCAGGACGTTAGAATGTAGCTACTGTTGCCGGATCAATGAAAATCTCCGACTGGCGATGGTCCGGCCATTTATTTAGACCCCACCGAGGATTGACACTTGAAATCGAAACCAATCTATCTCTTGCTATTTGTGGCCCTGTTTTTTACCACGCCACAGTTGGTGAATGCAGACGAATACGACGTGTACCTGCTTGCAGGACAGTCGAATATGGATGGCCGCGGCAAAATGAGCGAATTGACAGCACAGCAACGTCAGCCGTTTGACAATGCGATCATCTTCTATCGCAACTTGCCTAAATCGAGCGACGGTTGGCAACCGCTTGCTCCCGGGTTCAGCATCGCGCCCGGGTACAAGGGCGAAGTGCCCTCGTCCACATTCGGGCCGGAGCTGGGATTTGCAACGGAGATGTTGAAGTCCAATCCTGAACACAAGTTGGCGTTGATCAAAGGTTCCAAAGGGGGCTCGAGTTTGCGACGAGATTGGAACCCTGGAGTCCAGGGTGAACCGAAAACTCAAGGGCAACGCTATCGTGACTTCGTCGAGACGATTCAGCTCGCGACGAAAGCACTGAAAGAACGAGGTGACCGCTACACGATTCGCGGATTGTTGTGGCACCAAGGCGAATCGGATTCAAATCTATCCTCCGACGATTACGAGGAACGCTTGTTGCAATTCGTCAGTCGCATTCGCCAAGACACTGGTGTGCCGGATCTGCGCGTCGTGGTTGGCGAAGTCTTTGATAATGGAAAACGCGACAATGTCCGCGCCGCAATCCGCGCCGTCGGTGCTAGCGGTCCAGGGTTTGGGTTGGTGACCTGCGAGGGCACGGCGACGTGGGACGAAGGGACGCATTTCGATGCCGCTAGCCAGTGGTTGTTGGGGCAACGGTATGCCACCGCCATGCAAAGCATACAAACGTCCAATACGCCACCGGCAAACCCCAGCCGTTAGCAGCGAGCGGAAAAAAGTGCCCCGTTCCGTGTAGAGCCGGTTCCCACCGGCCGTCCATGACGGGCCGATGCAGAGGGTCGGTATGCGGCAGCCCAATGCCATCTACTTTGGCACTAAACGGGTGGCGTTTTTAGCGGTGCGGCGCAAGCCGCCCGGTCTAATTCGAACGTTTTACTCGCCGCGACCAGACGGCTCGCGCCGTGCCGCTACCAAAGAAGATGGTATTGAACGTCGGCCGGTAGGAACTGGCCCTACGCTCTAACATTGCGTCAATAAATGGCAGCTAATTCCCGCTCGATCCTTTGATTTCCTCGATGCCGCTGGATCAATCAAGAATTCAGTTGCAACAAAATCGGCCGCATTGTCGCTGGAGGTTTTGACTTGACCGATTCCATGGGTCATACTGCCGATCCCGCCCCACTTTCCCTACCCCGCCACCTCTCGGCGACGTTTCAACATGAAGCTCTTGATCCACGCCCTGGTTCGTGTTTTTATCCCCGTCGGCATTCTGGCCGCCGGTGGCTATGGATTTGCCGTTTTGTCTGTGAATCCTGAGCAGGAACAGAGCGAGCCAGCTGAGAAACAGGTGCTACGCAGTCATGTGTCATCGCTGAATGCTTGCGATTTTGCAGTCAAAATTGAAACCCACGGCATCGTCGGGCCGCATAACCGCGTCACTCTGAGTGCGGAAGTCACCGGCACGATTCGATCGACGCAGATCGCGTTCGAAGCTGGTTCATTCTTCAAGGCTGGTGACCTGTTGTTGGAGATTGACGACCGCGACTATCAAACTGCGCTGGATGTTGCTCGGGAACAACACAAACTTGCAAAAGCAACACTATTGCTAGCCGAATCGGCCAACGGTCGGATGCAACAGCTCACTCGTCAGGATAGTGCATCAACGTCGGAAGCCGATGCTACTTACGCATCGCTCGTGCAGGCCCAGTCGCAGGTCGAGGTAACGGCCTCGGCGATTGAGCAGGCTGAACGAAATTTACAACGAACAAAAATCTTCGCTCCCTTTGATGGACGCGTTGTCACGAAGATGATCGGGGTTGGGCAACTGGTCAGCCCTGGCACGGTATTGGGCGAAGTCTTCGCAGTCGATTATGCGGAGGTACGTTTGCCGATCGCCGCTCGCGAATTGCGACATCTGAAGCTGCCGGAAATGGAAGGCGACACTCCGGTCGAAGTGGAATTGCGTGACGCGATTGAGACGTCGTCGGGTGCAACGTGGCAAGCACAGATTGTTCGCACCGAAGGGACGCTGGATGCAGACTCGTTGGAACTGTTTGCGATAGCGAGAATCGATGATCCGTTCTCGCTGCAGGGCGATCACGCCGTATTGCGAATCGGCCAACCGGTCGTGGCGAGCATTCGCGGCGAGACATTAAATGACGTGATCGCAATTCCTCGTGGTGCAGTCCGGCGGTTAGATCAGGTGTATTTGATTGATCAAGAAAAACTGACGTTGCGTTCTCTGACGATCGAACCGCTATGGTCCGATGCCGATCATGTGATTGTACCGGGGCGGTCGATCCGCAGTGGAGAACTGCTCGCTACCACGATGCTGGTCTATGCACCCGAAGGTAGCCCGATCGAGATCATCCCCGAAGACAATGCCCCTGTCTCGCTCGCTGGCACGCCGCCTGAAATGGAAGCGACACCGTGATTCGTTGGTTTACGAACAACGGCATTGCGGCCAATTTTTTGATGCTCGCGATCATCGTCACGGGCGGTTATGTGGCGGTCAATCATGTGCCATTGGAAGTCACCCCCGCGTTGAGCTGGGACACGGTGATCATCGAAATGGAGTACCGTGGCGCGACCGCGAAAGACGTCGAACGCGCGATTTTGATTCCGGTCGAAGCGGCACTAGAAGGCATCGACGGAATCAATTCGCTAAACGCCGATGGGCATCGTGGCGCGGCCAAGTTCTTCTTGCGTGCGAATCGTGGCAAGGACTTGCGAAACTTGATGGACGACGTCAAGGCTCGGATCGACACGATCACTACGTTTCCGGCCGAGACGGAACCGCCACGTGTTTTCATTCCTGAGTCGGCAAACTATTACGATATTCTGCAGATCGCCGTCATGGGCGAGTTGTCACCGCATGATATGCGGCACGTCGCACGGCGAGTTCAGCAAGACTTGCTGGAGATGCCAGGAATCAGCCGTGTTGATATTCGCGGGGAAAAGGAATCGGAAGTTTCCATCGAAGCCGACGTTGAAAAGCTGCTCGCCTACAACTTGAGCTTCCAAGATTTGGCAGACGCAATTCGTGGGTTCTCATTGGACCTGCCCGCCGGCGCGATCGACAGCGACAGCGGTACGTTCATCGTTCGCACCCGCGGTCAAGCGTATTCGGAAGACGAATTTAAGGACATTCCGATTCGATCCGCGGCCGGCGCCGAAGTCCGCCTTGGTGAGGTCGCCACGATTCGGGACGGCTTTGTCGAAGGCGACCAAAAAATGTTTTTCAACGGCAAACCAGCAGTCTTTGTACCGGTGATGCGAGTCGGCGATGAAAGCGCCTTGGGCATCTCCAACGAGGTTCGTGAATATGTCCGCACGGCACGAACGCGATTTCCCGAAGGCATTGATTTGGAGATTTGGGATGACGAGTCGTTGCAAATTCGACATCGGTTGAGCACGTTGGCGTGGTCGTTGCTGCAGGGCGGCTTTTTTGTGCTTTTGATTCTAGGCTTGTTCATTCGACCGGCGCTCGCGTTTTGGATTGTGATCGGCATTCCCGTCTCCTTTGCTGGAGCGGCGATGTTTATGCCTTGGTTCGATTTGACCGCCAACGTGATGAGTCTGTTCGGGTTCATCATCGTGACAGGAATTGTCGTTGACGACGCGATCGTGACTGGCGAAAACGTCTACTCTAAGATCATGGAGGGCGTGGATCCACTCGAAGCAGCCATCGAGGGGACTCGCGAAGTGGCAACGCCGGTGACGTTTGGGGCGTTGACGACGGTGGTCGCCTCCTTGCCGCTGATGTTTTTTGATGGAACATGGGGCGATTACGCACGGCAAGTGCCACCGGTGGTCGCGCCGGTGTTGTTGTTCTCGCTGATCGAATCGAAGTTAATTCTGCCGGCACACTTGAAGCACCTGCGTCGGAAAACCGGTCGCGGTTGGTTCGCAAGATTTCAAGCCGCAATCGCGTTGGGACTCGAACGTTTCATCACAGCCATTTATCAGCCTTCACTGAATTTGGCGGTAAAGAATCGTTATGCCGTGATCACGGGATTTGTTGCGTTGGGTTTATTGATGGCGGGCTACTGCGTTGGAGGACGAATGGGTTTTGTCGCCTTCCCAAGCGTGGACAACACAAAAATCAGTGCGATGTTGGATCTTCCCGACGACACGCCACTGGAGGTGACGGAACGCTACGTTGATCGCATTTCGGATTCGCTCGATCAGCTGAAAACGGAATTCGTTGATCCCGGTACGGGGAAATCGCTGGTCCAAAACGTTGTCCGCATGACGGGCGGTCGTAGACCCGGATCGAACTTCGACAAGTCACGCGGCTACATGGCCTTTGAAGTTCTGCCGCCCGAAGAGCGAACGGTGCCCGGACCGAAGAACAGCGACTTGGCAACGCGTTGGAGCGATCTGGTTGGTGAGATCCCCGAGGCACGACGGTTTGAAACGCGATCCGAAGCAGCGCTGGTTCGCGATAGCCAATACGACGACGAAGACCTCAATATCGAACTCCGCGGTCCATCGTCGCCCGAAAAGAGAGCGGTCGCTCGCGAGATCAAGGCGATGTTGGACGGCTACAGCGAATTGAAAGATCAATTTGCCAACGTCACCGAAGGGCAGGACGAACTGGAGATCAGTTTGAAACCTCGGGCGGCCGAGTTGGGGCTGACTCAGTCGGCGTTGGCCAGCCAGGTTCGGCAGGCGTTCTTCGGCGAAGAGGCTCAGCGTTTGCAACGCGGCATCGATGATATTCGTGTGATGGTGCGATTGCCGTTGGAGGCACGTCGATCGTTGCACACACTGGATCGCATGAAAATTCGCACGCCGCGAGGTGCAGAGGTGCCATTGGAAACGGTGGCGACGATCAATCTGGCAAAGGCTCCTTCGTTCGTCGAACGCAACGATCGCGCGGAGATCATTCGGTTGGGGGCACAACCGGTCGATGAGGCCGTCGATGTCGTGGGGATCTCCAAGGAACTGGCTCCGAAACTCGACGCGTTGTGTATCAAGAACGGATTGTCGTACCAGTTTCTCGGTTATGTCGCCGAAGCAGAGAAAACGAAACAGCAAACCATCATCGGTTCGACGCTCTTGTTTTTGACGCTGTATGGACTGCTTGCGATCGCGCTGAAATCGCTTATTCAGCCGATCTATGTTTTGCTGGCAGTTCCTTTTGCGATCATTGGAGCGTTGGTCGGCCACATTTGGCTGGATTTGACTCCGTCTTACCTGTCGATTTTCGGAATGCTGGCGCTGGCGGGGATTGCGGTCAACGATACGTTGGTGATGGTCGATTTCATCAACCGCCGAACCGCTTCGGGGATGCCGTTGTTGGACGCGGCGTTACAGGCGGGCGGAAAGCGATTCCGTCCCATCTTCCTTACTTCGATCACGACGTTCGTGGGGTTATTACCGTTGATGATGGACGAATCGATCCAGGCCCAGTTCTTAATTCCGATGGCCGTTTCGCTTGCCTTTGGTGTTTTGTTCGCCACCGCGATCACGTTGTACATGGTTCCCTGTGCGGTGATCGTGGGCGCGGACGTGGGGAAATGGGTAAAGGCGACGGCGCGTTGGTACTGGTCGCCGTTGTCCAGCCGACCGGCTGCATCGGACTCGTTCGGTGGAAGTCACGAATCGGGGTGAAAACGGCAATTAATGAACGCAATCTCGATTCGGTAATGGTTCCTTTGTTTGCCCAGCTCCCTAATGAATCTCCAGTGCAATCATGTTGCTCTGATTGGTGGGATTCGATCATGGTGTTGGCCGAGAAAGTGAACGGGGCGGTCAGCCGCTATTCAGTTGCGGTTTAGCAGCAAAATGTTAGGATTGTGAACATGCGTTCCTCATGTCGCATCACCATTGGGTTCGGTTCTCGACGGACGGGGCGACGATTCTTAACGTGTCGCTGGGTATATACCGGTGCAGCGACGATCCTTTTGTGAGCCGACGGTGCTAGTGGGCTGTTGATTTAATCGAAAAGTCAATCCCAGGGGTGAGCCGTTGATTTAATCGAAAAGTCAATCCCAGGGGTGAGCCGTGGGCCGTAAGGCACCGGGTAATGCGTGGAACCCGGCCGCTCACGCGTCACGGCTCAGATCATTATGTGGAATGACTCATATTGACCTGCTTAAACGGAGAGAAACGATGACGAAGGACGCTTCCCCCCCGGATTCTAAAAGCTCGGATTCTAAAAGTTCTGATTCCAAAAGCTCGGATTCCAAAAGCTCGGATTCCAAAAGCTCGGATTCGATGGCTCCGGTTCACCAAGTTTTGCAGGACGTCTGGGGGTACGACTCGTTTCGGCCGCTGCAAGAAGCTTCGATCCGCAGCGTCCTGGATCGCCGTGATAGTTTGACGGTGCTGCCGACCGGGGGCGGGAAATCGCTTTGTTTCCAGGCACCGGCGCTCTGTATGTATGGCATGGCGGTAGTCGTTTCGCCGCTGATTTCGTTGATGAAGGATCAGGTAGACGCGTTGCGAGCCTGTGGTGTCGATGCCGCATTCATCAATAGCTCGTTGACTCAGGCTGAAAAACAGGCCGTTGCGGAGCAAATCCGTGCTGGCAAAACCAAACTGCTGTATGTCGCTCCGGAACGATTGCTGTCTAGCCGGATGCTGGAATTTTTGCACCAGACTCCGATTTCGTTTTTCGCGATCGACGAAGCTCACTGTATCAGTAATTGGGGGCATGACTTTCGTCCCGAATACCGCGGCCTGCGTGTTCTAAAAGAACAATTCCCTGCGGCCGCCGTGCATGCTTACACTGCGACCGCTTCGCAGCCGGTGCGGGATGATATCGTCAGCCAACTTGGGCTTCAGAAAGCCGAAGTGTTGGTTGGCAATTTTGATCGTCCGAATTTGACCTATCGCATGCTGCGAGCAAACGGCCGATTGCAGCAAGTCGTTGATGTGATCGGTCGGCATCGCGGCGAATCCGGGATCGTGTATTGCATTAGCCGCAAAGAAGTCGAGCGGACCGCGGCGGCGCTGAATCAGTTGGGGACGGTTGCTCTGCCCTATCACGCCGGAATGAGTGACGAGGATCGGAAGCAAAGCCAAGACGCATTCATCAAAGAGAAATGTGATGTGATCGTCGCCACCGTCGCCTTTGGAATGGGGATTGATAAGTCGAACGTGCGGTTTGTGGTCCATGCGGGCATGCCAAAATCGATCGAGCACTACCAACAAGAAAGTGGTCGTGCCGGGCGTGATGGTTTGGAATCCGAATGTGTTTTGATCTACTCCGGTGGCGACGTGGTCACGTGGAAAAAAATCATGCAGGGCGACTCGCAAGCCACCGGCGGCGGTGCACTGCAATCACTCGAAGCGATCAATCAGTTGTGCGGCAGTCCCGTGTGTCGGCACAAGGCTTTGGTCGAATATTTTGGCCAACCCTATACGCACGAAAATTGCGGGGCCTGTGATTTCTGTCTCGATGAAATCGAATTGGTTGACGATCCAATTACGTTGAGCCAGAAGATTTTGTCGTGCGTTCTGCGAGTGCAAGAGCGTTTCGGAGCGTCTCACGTTGCCAAGGTTCTCGTTGGTTCATCGGAACAGCGGATTGTCCAACTCGGTCACGACAAATTGAGTACACATGGTTTGTTAACCGACGATGGATTGAATGCGGTGCGGATGTGGATCGATCAATTGGTCCAGCAATCGTATTTGCAACGCACCGGTGAGTACCAGATTCTGTCGCTTTCCGAGTCGGGCCGCCGCTTGTTGCACCGTGATGGAAATCCACGATTGAGTGTCCCTGGTAAAAAAACACGCTCACGAAGCCGAGTAGCGTCGGTGGATTCGTGGGACGGAGTGGATCGTGAATTATTTGAAACGTTGCGGAGCAAGCGAAGTGCGATCGCATCGGAGCAAAACGTACCGGCCTATATCGTGTTCGGCGATGCCACGCTGCGTGAACTCGCTCGCGTTCGCCCGACAACACTCGAGGCGTTTGGCAAAATCAAAGGAGTCGGCGATCGGAAGCTGGCCGATTTTGGCGAAACGTTTCTCGAGCCGATTCGGGCTTATTGTGAAACCCACAATCTCGAAACCAATGTGAAAACGGTTCCCGCGCCGGCTGCACCCGCTGCTGTACCACGCGCGGTCTTGCCCAACGCCAACTCGATGGCCGCGTTCGATAATTTTCGCCGGGGCGAGACAATCGAAGAAGTCGCTGAGAAATTGGGGCGAGCGGTCTCGACCGTCGTCGGCTATCTGCAGGATTTTTTGCGTCAAGAAAAAATCACCGATTCGTCGCCCTGGGTGGACGAGCAGACTCGTGATTCGATTCTCGGCAATCTGCATTTGGTGGAAGAAGGGCGGATCAAACCGATGCATGAATTCTTTGAAGGCAAGATTTCCTACGAAGCGATCCGTGTTGTCTTAACATGCCATCAAAATGCGGAAACACCCGCCGCATCCGAAGCCAACTGATCATGCCTTGTTTCGTTTATTCGCGTCGCTGAAGTCGCAATTGGTTGCGTCCGTCGTACGTCAGCAGCAGTGCTCCGTCCGCGGCGAATTGTTCAAAGATTGCTGCGAAATACCCCTGCTCGCCGGGCCACGGAAAGGCAAAGATTAAATCGAAGTCGTCGATCGATTTCCCTAACGCTTCGTAGGCACTCGGGCTGTCGATATCGACGTTTTCAAAGTCTTGGTTCACGGACTCGATCACCGAGCGATCCTCAGGCAAAAAACTGCCTTCGACAAATTCGGCGTCGATGTCAAAGTCTTCGGCGAGCAGGCGAGATTGATCGATCAAGTCACGCTCGACCTCGATTCCGACCGCGTCCATACCTTCGATCGCCGCCAACATTGTGACGACTCCAAATCCGCTGCCCCACTCCAGAAACGAATCGCCACAAGTGATGCGGTTTTCGACTAACCACTGAATCGCGGCCCCGACCAATTCAAAATCGGAGACGACAAAGTTGTGAATCGTGTCGCGGCGATTTTTGGTAAACGCATCCACTCGCTCGTTTGCTTCTTCGATCAATTCGAGATGTTCGTCTGGATGCGACGCGTCGTTGAAGCTAGGCAGGGGGACGTTCTTTAGCATTCTGATCAAATGAGTTTGTTAGGAGGACGATATTCGCTCGAACTGAAACACCGTTGTCGATTTGGGATGTCGATCGAGCAGGTTTACGCCTCACCGAGTTGCTCACGCAGCGACTTCATTCCTCGGTGAAGCAGTCCCGCAATCGCTCCGCTGGATTTATCCATCGCTGCGGCGACTTCGCTCAACTTCAGGCCGTCGATGTAGTGCAACCGGATGGCTTCACGCTGCGCCTCGGGCAACTGCTCGATTGCCAAGGCAATTCGTACCACGTTTTCGCCCAACGCCACGTTTTGGCTGGGCGTGGGGCCATCACCTGCCAACAATCCTTCGAGCCGCATCGAGGACTTTGCCAACTGTTGCTGCATCGATTGTTCGCGGCGGACGTCCCGCTTGTCTCGACGGAAATCGCGATCGAGATGACAAAGGTGGCGGGCAAGAATTTGTCGCAGCCAGCCGCGGAATTCGGCATCGCCCGTACCTCGGAATTGATCAATCGCCTGGACTGCCTGCAGCATCGTTTGCTGAACAATGTCCGATGCGCCAATCTTCGCCTGCAATGCCCGCCGCATCTGTACTTTCGCAAGCATGCGAAGGTACGGTTCGTAGTGAGCGACGATTGCCGGATCCGACGTGTCGATGGGCGTTTGGTCTTCCGAGTCCGATGTGTTTGACATCGCAGTGTCTTGTTCTCGAGGGCGTGGCAAGCATCCATGACAGGTAAAAATGGCTCGCATCCGGAGAGTAGCTGAGCCGCCCCCCATTTTAGTCGATATCCGCCAGCACTTCTTCGATCGCTTGGGTTACGGTCTCTGCGAGATAACGCAGTTCCTCGTCCGATGCGACCAACGGCGGCATCAGCACGATGACATCCCCGAGAGGGCGAATCCAGGCCCCGAGTTCGGTCGCACGCTCACAGATCTCGCGTCCAATCATCCGGTCGGCGTCAAATGGCGTTTTGCTTTCGCGATCGGCTACCAATTCGATTCCCACCATTAATCCGCGGCCTCGCACGTCGCCGACGTGAGCATGGTTTGCGATCGGAGCGAGGCACTCACGTAGAAACTGGCTCTTGGCGTCAATCGTTTCGGTCAAGTTCGTGTCGCGGAACAAATCGAGCGAGGCCACCGCGGCTGCGGCGGCAAGCGGATTTCCGCCGAAGGTATGGCCGTGGTAGAACTGTTTTCGCTCGGATGATTTTCCTAAAAACGCCTCGAACACATGAGGCCGTGCGATCGTCGCCGCCATCGGCAAGTAGCCTCCGGTGATTCCTTTGCCCATGCAAAGAATATCCGGCGTGACACCTTCGTGGTCGCAAGCGAACATGCGTCCGGTGCGGCCGAATCCGGTGGCGACTTCGTCCACGATCAGCAAGACGTCGTATTGGTCGCACAATTCACGGATGCGGGCCAGCAGACCAGTCGGGTGCGTGATCATTCCCGCCGCACCCTGGACAAGCGGTTCCATCACGACGGCGGCAAGCTCGGCGTGGTGTTGCTTCAACAGCGATTCGATTTCGTTGGCGTAATAATCACAGGCGTTGTCGGCTTGGACGCCATCGGGCAATCGATAGCTGCACGGCAGCGGCCCCCGCACCGGAGTGAAAATGATCGGAGCAAATAATTGGTGGAAGTACTTGATTCCACCCAGCGAGACCGCACCGGTCGTGTCGCCATGGTAGGCCGACGAGAGTGCTAGGTAGCGAGTTTTGGTGGTCTTTGCTGATGTCGACGAGGAGTTTTTCAGATGCCAGTACTGCAGCGCCATCTTCAGTGCGGCCTCGACTGCGGAGGACCCATCGCTGCTAAAGAAAACGTGCTTCAAATCGCCGGGCGTGACCTCGGCCAATCGCTCGGCCAACTGGTCGGTGACGTCCGCCGACATGCCCAGCGTGGTGATATGGCTGACGCGATCGAGTTGTGCTCGGATCGCCGCATCCATTTTCGGATTGCGATGGCCATGGACGTTGCACCACAGGCTTGCCACGCCGTCAAAGAGTCGTTTCCCGGAGGTGGTTGTTAGCCAGCAACCTTCCGCACGATCGATGACGATATTTTGAAAATCGGCCATCTGTGTGAACCCGTGCCAATGAAAACTTTGGCTTTCGGGGGGGGCGGGAACGCTGTTTTTTTCGAGCGTAAGCGGGTGGTTGCTGCGAAATTGCGGTGGTTTATCAGTAATTCGTGAAGTCATCGCGAGAGTCGAGAGAATTTGCGGTACGCCAAACCACAGGAAATCGTTAAAGTAGGAGGGCTAAGTCAACCAAGGGAGTGTAATGCATGGCCAGAGAAGCAGTCTACCAACAAACCGAACCTGAGTCCGAAACCGAAGCGTTGATGCCGAAAGAGCAGGACAATTCGCTGCGCCCTCGGCGTATGGACGAAATGGTCGGCCAGCAGGACGTCATCGAACGGCTGAAGATCGCGATCGATGCAGCTCAGGGACGCGGCGAACCGCTCGGCCATATCTTGTTTGATGGACCGCCTGGACTCGGCAAAACGACGTTCGCCACCGTGATCCCCGCCGAGATGGGGACGTCGGTAGAGATGGCCAATGGTGCGGGGCTGCGAGCCCCCAAAGATCTGTTGCCCTATTTGACGAATCTTTCCGAAGGCGCCGTGCTGTTTATCGATGAAATTCACCGCATCCCCAAAGCGGTCGAAGAGTATTTGTATACGGCGATGGAAGATTTTCGGATCGACATCATTCTCGGCGAAGGGGTCAGTGCGCGGACGCTGAATTACGAATTGCGGCCGTTCACCTTGATCGGAGCGACGACGCGAGCGGGGATGTTGAGTGCTCCACTGAGAGATCGTTTTCAAATTCGCGAGCATCTCGGTTGGTACAACCAAGCCGAGCTTTGCGAAATCGTACAACGCAACTCGAAAAAACTGAAAATTGCAATCGACGATGGTTCCGCGGTCGTGATCGCCGGCCGAAGTCGCAGTACTCCGCGGCTGGCGAACAATCGCTTGCTGTGGGTGCGTGATTACGCCCAAAGCAAGGCAAATGGAAAAGTCGATGCCACGGTCACCGCAGCGGCGCTCGATATGATCGGGATCGACACCTTGGGGCTGGATAAACAGGATCGCGGCTACCTCGATACGTTAATGCGGGTCTTTTTGGGAGGCCCGGCAGGCCTCGAAGCCATTGCCCACACAATGAACGTCAGCAGCGATACGCTCGAGGATGAAGTCGAGCCATTCTTGCTCCGTACCGAGATGATTGTGCGAACGCGTCGCGGCCGGATGGCGACCCACAAAGCGTTCGAGCATATGAAGGTCAAAAAGCCTGACGCGAGTGCCTAGCGTTCTGTAATTGTTCCCGTAGTGAAACTCGCCAAGAGTTTCGTCGCCACTCATTCTTTACGTAGCGAAACTCGCGAAGAGTTTCGTCGGCACCTAATCTTTTCGTAGCGGAAGTCGTCAAGACTTTCGGCATCCCTCCGTTTCCCCGATCGCTTGGGGGCTGCCGCGCACGCTTGTGTGAAACTACACTGTCCGCGATGAGCGATATTGAACAATACGATTACGACCTGCCTCGCGAGCGAATTGCCCAAGAACCATTGGCGACTCGCAGCGATGCTCGATTGATGCTGGTGGATCGCAAAGCGGGCACGATTGATCATCACTACGTTCGCGATTTGCCCGAGCTGCTGAAGGCCGACGACACGTTGGTGCTCAATAACACTCGTGTCATTCCCGCAAAATTGGTGGGATATCGTGCCGAAACGAGCGGCCAATGGCAGGGGCTGTTTTTGCGTGCCGATGCGGCGACCGGGGTTTGGGAGGTGCTGACCAAAACGCGTGGCACGCTCCGTCCGGGCGAAGCGATCACGATCAAAGACCGCGAAGGCCGCCCCAGTATGCAATTGGTGGTCGTCTCGCGGACGGACGATGGGCACTTGTTGGTGACGCCGCGATTGCCTGGCCGAGACGAATCCGAATGGCCTCGCGAACCCGCCGATTGGCTCGAACGCTATGGCCGGATCCCGTTGCCGCCTTATATTCGCGATGGCCAAATGGTCGATGCCGATGTGAAAAATTATCAAACGGTTTTTGCTGAGCATCGCGGCAGTGTGGCGGCCCCGACAGCCGGACTGCACTTTACCGACAAACTGCTCGATTACATCCGCACCGGCGGCACCGACATTCAAGAAGTGACGCTGCATGTTGGGATTGGCACGTTTCGTCCGATCGCAGTCGATCGACTCGACGAGCATACGATGCACAGCGAGTGGGGCCAAATCGATGCGGCCACGGCCGAGACGATTCGGGCCCGCCGCGCCCATGGTCGCTGTATCGCCGTCGGCACGACCAGCGTCCGCGTGCTCGAAAGTGCCGCCCAAAATGCGGAAGGAAAACTCGAGCCGTGGACCGGCGCGACGGACCTGTTCATCAAGCCCCCGTATCAATTCAAAGTCGTCGACGCATTGATGACCAATTTCCATCTGCCCCGCAGCAGTCTGCTTGTTTTGGTCAGTGCGTTTGCGGGACGCGAATTGATCATGGAAGCGTATCAAAACGCCATCGAAAATGAATATCGCTTCTTCAGCTACGGCGACGCCATGCTGATCGTCTAAACCAAACGCTGTGAGGCCTTTAGAGACGGCGAATTGCGGCATTTGCGTTTTGTAGCTACGCTCGCCAGAGCGTGGATGATTGCCGGCGAATGCGAGTCACCACCTTCTGGCGAAGGTAGCTACGAAAAGAATGCTTCACAGCGTAAGCTAAACCGCTGATCGTCCAAAACACTGTGAGCGACGTTCATTGTCGCTCCGCCACGACTTACTCTTATCCGCTTATCGCGACCCGCTATTTATGTCTACTGAAGAACACATCCTGGTGATCCCTGAGTCGGTGATTGCATCCATTGGCATGATTGACGGTTTTGAATCGGATGTCGATCGTTTCTTGCTGCCCATTCTTGCCAGTGACCAATTGTCGTTCCAACCGCGTACGCCGATGGAGACCGACCCCAGCTTCAAACAGTTGATTCCCTATGTGTTGTTGGAATGGACCGAGAGCGATGGGACGAAGAAATTGTTCACGTACACGCGTGGCGGTGGCGGCGGAGAAAAGCGATTGCATGCCAAACGCAGCGTTGGAATCGGAGGCCACATCAGCCGCGAAGATGCCGCCGACGGAGCCAATCCGTACACGACGGGGATGCACCGTGAAATCGAAGAAGAGATCCAACTTCGCTCTCACTACCAGGAAACGCAAGAAGGTTTGATCTACGATCCTTCCAACGAAGTGGGCAAAGTCCACTTGGGAGTCGTTCATCGATTTGTCTTGGAATCGCCCGAAGTGCAAAGCAACGAGGCGGATCTGGCCGAAGGCGGTTTCGTCAGCATCGCAGAGCTGAAAGCCGACATCGAGCAATTGGAAACGTGGAGCCAATTAGCGATCAAAGCTCTCTACTAGAGCACTGGTGCCGTGGCGGAGGTCGCGTCGATTTTAAGATGCACAGTTGCAACAAAATGATTAACCCTCCCAGCTTGCGGTGGGAGGGTCGAAAATCGAGCTTTCAGCGAGATTTTCGGGGAGGGCTGGTTGCACGGTGCTTGTACGTTCCCATCTCTTATACCGCGAGCCCCACGCAGCGTTTGCTACCGCCATCAATAAAAAAAACGACGACGGTATTCACCGTCGTCGTTCTGTTTTTCGTTACTACCTAGCCCAAAAATTCTTACTCAAGAATCTTGCTGAGGTTTGCGATAACAGCGTCAACGTTTAGCTTCTTGGCGTTGCCAACTGCGTAATTCGCTTTCACATTGCCTTCATTTGCCATCACGATGGTGACGTCGGCTTTTGGGTTAATTCCGTAGTCGTCGGGACCGTTTGCATTTTCGTTAGGAACAACAAAAGGGATGTTCTTGACGCTAGTGGTCGAAACGAACTTCTTGGCCATATCCGATGCATCGTCTTTGTCTTCGTTCAGTACGTTAACGAAAACGCGAAGCTTTGATTCTTCGTTTGATGCTACAGCTTCGTCAAGCTTCTTCAACAATTCAGCAACCTTGGGGTCGTTGCTGCGAGTGAAAACCATGACTTGAGGCTTGGATCCGTTGCGGCAACGGTAGCACAGGTTTTTGCCTTCAGCGACACCGTCGTCTTCAGCGCCGGCACATTTGGTGACGTAGAACGGACCTACACTTTCACCTGGTTGCAAACCGCTCTTCATGCCACCTTTCTTGGTTGGCTTTTCAGCCATCGCGGTGGTCGCGGAAACGAGAGCCAAAGCCAAACCGAGCACTAAAAAGTTCTTCATTCTATATCCTCATCAAAAGGGGGGCATTGTCGCCATGCTCACTCGGCATGGTTTCAACAGTTTTGAATCTTCCGCAAATAGATCGTCTGAAAATCTGATGTCATCACATCCTACTGTCCAAGCAATGACGATTGGGGCGAATCATCCGCCACCATTTTCTGTTTGTTATCCAAAATTCGTCATTAGGGACACGTGCGCCAAGGTGTGTTTCGCATGGTGGGATAGGGAGATGACTCTCGCATGCTACGAGTTGGACTCCGCTTAGGCAACGGTTCACGCATCACTGAATCGCTGGCGAGGCGGTATTATAGCGGACGGGAAAGCCCTGAGGGGTGGTGGGACATGCCAAACAAATGAACATTTGTAGTGGACATCCGGTGAGTCGTCCCCCAAGAATGTACGGCAGATAAGGACGTTTCTAGGCTCATGCAGCCTTTCCAAAGTGGATAAGATGGATCGAGCCGATTTAAGGCCAATTCAGCAATATTAGGAATTAGCGGTGGCATTAACCTCAGCAGAAAACGATTTGCAGCGTGCGGCGACGTTCCACGTTGCCAGATTTTCACAACCCAAGGCAAAGTCCATGGATTTGCGTTTTCGAGTCTGCTTGCTCTCGGCGTTATGGCTCTGTGCGTCGATCCCGGCGTGGGCTGACTCACCCGCGACCCTCAGAAATTCGCAAAATTCGGCTCGATTGAACTCAGGAAATGTGACAATCGATCCCCAACTTGACCGCTCGCCCGTCGATTTGGCGATCAATCCGGCGGGAACTTGGCCTGCGGGCCAGTGGATCGTGACGGCCAATCAGACCTCGGATTCGATTTCGTTGGTGTCGACCGAATCCCGCGCGGTGGTGGGCGAAGTCGTTTGCGGCGACCATCCGACCGACATCGTTTTTGCCAACTCCGGAGACCGATTTGTCGTCACCTGTGCGTGGGCCGGCGAATTGGTGGTCTATCGTCTGGATTCCAGTCCCCGTCTGCTGGACACTCGGGAAACAAGCAATCCGGCAGCCACTTCCTCGCAAGATAATGACGCCACCGCGACGCCCAAAATAACGGAAGTGTCGCGTATCCGACTTGGGTTCGAGCCTTCGGGGGTCGCGTTGTCGCCGGACGCAATGCGTGCCTACGTCGGTTTGGTCGCATCGGGTGAGGTGGTCGAAGTCGACTTGGCCGATAATAAGATCTCGCGTCGATTGGATGTAGGACATTGGCCAAAGAACCTGGCGATTTCGCCTGATGGAAAACGGTTGGCGGTGGGATGTAGTGGCGAAGGTAAAATTGCCGTCGTCGACACAGAGTCGTTCGAACTGCTGTATGACGAGCCTCTTGTCGGCGGCATTAATCTTGGACAAATGGTAGCGTCGCGTGATGGCAGCCAAGTCTATTTTCCCTGGATGGTCTATCGCTCGAATCCCATCACGGTCGGCAACATCAAGCGAGGGTGGGTGTTGGCCAGTCGGATTGGGCGAGTTCAGCTGGATGGTCCCGCGTACCGCGAGGCGATTTCGTTGGACGTTCCTGAATTGGCGATTGGTGACCCGTACGGGATCGCGATCACGTCCGATGAAAAACAGATGGTCGTCACGGCAGGCGGAACTCACGAATTGCTTTTCTACCGACTTCCTGATCTGCCCTTCATCGGTGCCGGGGGACCGGGCGATTTGATTGAACGCGAGTTGCAATATGATCGAAAGCGGTTTGATCGCATTCCGCTTGGGGGACGTCCGCTGGGGATTCAAATCGCCCAGGATGATCGCACTGCCTACATTGCCAATTATTTGAACAATTCGGTACAGGTGGTTGATTTGGTCGAGCGCACATTGCTGCATGAAATCGATTTAGGAGGCTCCGATTCGATGTCAGTCGTTCGCCAAGGGATGGCGATCTTTCATGATGCGACGCGGAGTTTGGACCAGTGGTACAGTTGTCATTCGTGTCACCAAGAGGGCGGTTCCAATGCACTGCCGATGGACACGATGAACGATGGCACCGAGTTGACAGTGAAAACCGTGTTGCCACTGTTTGATGTCGAGAAGACAATGCCGTATACGTGGCACGGTTGGCAGCAGAGCTTGGATGATTCGATTGCCAAATCATTCACCTCGACGATGATCGGCAAAACTCCGGCGGCAAGCGAGACTAAGGCTGTGCGTGCCTATCTGAGCTCGCTCGAATTGCCCCCCAATCCATATTTAGGTCCCGACGGCGAATTGTCGGAATCAGCAGCCCGCGGCCGCCAAGTTTTTTTGAGCTCCAAAGCGGCTTGCGCCGATTGTCATCGTGGTCCCGAGCTGACCGATAACAAAATTCACGATGTTGGCCTCAATTCCAAGGAAGATTTTTACGAGGGGTACAACACGCCATCGTTAAAAGGGACCTACCGAAAAGTACGCTGGTTGCATAGCGGCAGAGCCAAAACGCTCGAGCGGGTCATCACCGATTTGCACAGCCCCGAAAAGGTCAACGGCGAAGCGGAGCTGACTGAACAAGAGGCAGCCGATTTAATCGAGTATTTGAAGACACTGTGATGGAATTGTGTCTCGCCGATCGGCTAAAATGCCAGGATGCAACATTCCGATCTCCAGGCCGCTTGCCAAACCGTTGTTCATTTGTCGCAGCATATGAACCGACTGCGAGGCGAAGCGGTCCAATTCCAGCAAACTTGTGCGACGCTTGATCGCGGGTATTTCACGCCCAGCGACGATGATCAGGTAACGCACCTGTGGGTGTCCTATCATAAGGCTCGCAACGCGCTGCTAGAATTAATTCACTCGACTCGCCAGTCGGTTGGCAGAGACGTCGAGGATCATCCAGCCGAATTTTTGTGTGCCTATGCAGCAGCCGTAGTGCTGGTGGATGCCGCTCGATGTTTGCGAGACCTTTTCTCAAACAACGCACTCTTGCGTCGCAAGCTAAACGAGTCTTTTGATGCGTACGGGATTTCCGCAGGCAGCTTTGACGCGATTCAATTGACGCTGACGTCGCCATCCAATGCGACGCAACTGAACCGGGCGAACCATTTTTATACCGATCATCATGACTCGCTTGCCGAAACGGCTGCCGGCAACCCGGCGTTACAGGAAGTCCAAGACGTGATTGACACCCGTCTGCAGCGAGTGCAAGTCGGGCCCAGGCAATACATTCGCTCGCGAATCGCGGAGCGTCGTCGCGATTTCCGCGAACGCATTTTAGCAGGAAGTCTGCAACAGCTGATTTACACGGTGCAACAGTGGGGCTCGCTTGCCGTCAGTGCGATCAGCACCAACCCGAGCCACATTCCTCAATTGCCCACTTCGATCTCGGCCGAGTTGTCGACTTTGCTGCGTCCAGGCGACATCTTCGTTACTCGCAAAGACACTGCACTGACCAATTATTTCTTACCAGGATATTGGCCGCATGCTGCGTTCTATATCGGTGAAGAACAAGTGATCGAGTCGCTCAAAGACGGCGTGCGTGTGCGATCCATGATTTCGCCGTTTGGCAATGATGCCGTTGCGGTTATTCGCCCTCAACTCGATCCGGCGGTCATCGCAAAAGGGATCGAGCGAGCGAAGACCCACGTGGGAAAACCTTACGATTTTGATTTCGATTTTACCCGCTCGGACCGTCTGGTTTGTACCGAAGTCGTGTATCGAGCCCTCGAAGGGGTTGGCGATATCGTGTTCACCCTGACCAAACGCGCCGGTCGGCAAACGCTCTCGGCCGAAGACCTCTTAAACCTTGCGGTCCAACGGAAGCACTTCCACCCAGTGGCGGTGTATTGCCCGAGTCACGGCGATCGACTGCAGGGCGATGAAGCCATGTGCGAAATATTGCGAAAGACCATGGTGAAATAACGGCAAGGATTGCTTTGTTGGCGGCCAACTATCGTGGGAAAGTTGACCGGCGATTTCCGATCGATTACTCTTTCTAGGCGTGCTGTTCTCCCGCCCTCCGCCCGGTATATGACCGATCTTGCCGACGCCCGACATCCTTGGGGCACCCAAATCCTTTGGGGCCAACAAGTGGCCGACGGATTTCAAGCAAGTTTACGCCGCGTTTTTCCTGCCCTCGTGCTCTGACTCTCCCCCCCTCTGATAGGTGCTTCTCATGCGAATGCTGAGCCTGATCTGTTTCTTGACCAGCTTGCTGCTCCCGGTGAGCCAAGTTCGCGCTGAAACCAATGCGAACTCGTCAGATCGGAAAAAGGTGGTCTTTATTTCAGGGACACCGAGTCATGGCTACGGGAAGCACGAGCACTACGCAGGTTCTTTGCTGCTGGCCAATACGCTCAAAGAGGCGATGCCGAATTTTGATGTCGAAGTCATCAAGCATGGATGGCCTAGCGAAGGCGTCAAAGCACTCGAGGGAGCCGACAGCATCGTTGTTTACTGTGATGGGGGCGGAGGTCATCTGCTGAACCCGCACATCGACGAGCTTGACCCACTCATGAAAAAAGGGGTAGGCCTCGTTTGTGTGCACTATGGAGTCGAGACGCCCGCAGGCAAAACAGGCAACGCGTTCTTGGATTGGATCGGTGGTTATTTTGAAGCCGGTTGGTCGGTCAATCCGCACTGGGTCGCAAAGTACGAGACGTTCCCGGATCACCCGATCAGCCGTGGTGTAAAACCGTTTGCGATCAATGACGAGTGGTACTATCACATGCGGTTTCGCGACGGAATGAAAGGCGTCACACCGATTCTGTCGGCACTGCCGCCCGAAGAAACGCTGCGCCGCCCCGACGGACCGCACAGCGGCAATCCAGCGGTTCGCAAGGCGATTGCCAACGAGGAAGTGCAGCACATGGCGTGGGCTGCCGAGCGGGACGGTGGCGGTCGCGGTTTTGGTTTCACCGGAGGCCATTTCCACTGGAATTGGGGCGACGAGAACTTTCGCAAAGTGATGCTCAACGCGATCGTCTGGACGGCACACGGCGAAGTGCCCGAGAGCGGTGTCACGACCGGCAACCCGTCGCAGGATGAGTTGGAAGCGAATCAAGACGAGCCGAAACCAGCAGCCAAAGCCGACGCCAAGACCCAAAAAAAAAGTCTGACAAGCCAGTTAGGCGTGCCGCGGTTAAGCGATCGCAGGCCGACTCGGCAAAAAACAGTTCGGTAAAACCGATCTTCAAAAGCAAACCGGTTTCGAAACAGACTCCGGGACATGCCGTTGCGATCGATGTCTCACTTAACGGTGCAAAGCAGCTATACCTCGTCGTCACCGATGCCGGAAACGGATTCTCGTGTGATTGGGCGGATTGGGCCGAGCCTCGATTGGTCGGGCCCGATGGTGAAAAGAGATTAACCGAACTTGTGTGGAAAGACGCGTCGTCTCAATGGGGCAAGGTCCGCGTCAATAAAAACGCAGGCGGTGGCCCGTTGAAGATCGCGGGCAAAGCGGTCGCTTATGGGATCGGCACCCACGCAAATTCGCTGATCGCATTTGATCTGCCCGAAGGCTACGACCGCTTTGTAGCCACTGGAGGGTTGGACAACGGTGGAACCGATCAAAGTGGTGGCGACGCTGCGGACGTCGAATTTCTTGTCTACACCGCCAAACCGTCGCTGTCGACCAAGGGGAGCAATGATGCGGGATCGCATGAAGTGGCCGATGCCCTTGACGGTTTGGATGTCGGCGATGGTTTGGCGGCGACGTTGTTTGCGGCCGAACCGCAACTGCTAAGCCCATCGAACATTGACATTGATCACCGCGGACGCGTCTGGGTTTGCGAAATCGTCAACTACCGTCGTCACAAAGGGAAACGTGCTGAGGGAGACCGGATCTTGATTCTCGAAGATTCCGACGGCGACGGGCAAGCGGACAAAGAAACCGTGTTCTACCAAGGCACCGATATTGATTCGCCCCACGGCGTCTGTGTGCTCGGAGATAAAGTCATCGTCTCGGCAGGCGACAAAGTCTTTTTGTTTACTGATTCGAATGGCGACGATAAACCAGATAGCAAGCAGGTCTTGTTCAGCGGCATTTCCGGAACCCAGCACGACCATGGCATCCACGCGTTTACATTTGGTCCCGATGGAAAGTTGTATTTCAACTTTGGGAATGCCGGAAACCAAATCAAAGACAAAGACGGCAACCCGATCATTGATGCGGCCGGAAACGAAGTCGCTGCGAAACGACAACCCTACCAAGAGGGAATGGTGTTTCGTTGCAATCTTGACGGCAGCGATTTTGAAACGCTGGGCTGGAACTTCCGTAACAATTGGATGGTCACCATCGACTCCTACGGATCCATTTGGCAGTCCGATAACGATGATGATGGCAACAAAGCCGTGCGAATCAATTACGTGATGGAGTTTGGGAACTATGGCTACAAAGACGAAAAAACCGGCGCGGGCTGGAAGTCGCCTCGCACGGGAATGAGCACCGCGATTCCTGAACAACATTGGCACTTAAACGATCCTGGCGTCGTTCCTAATCTGCTATTGACCGGAGCAGGATCGCCGACCGGGATCACCGTTTACGAAGGTGATTTGTTGCCGATGTTTCGTGGCGATTTGATCCATTGCGACGCGGGACCCAATGTTTGTCGCGCTTACATTTTGGAAAATGACGGCGCCGGTTATAAGGCAGAGATCCGTGATGTGTTGACGGGCACTCGCGACAAATGGTTTCGACCGTCCGATGTGAAAGTGGCTCCCGATGGATCGTTGGTGATCGCCGATTGGTACGATCCTGGCGTCGGAGGACACGGGATGGGGGATCTTGACCGAGGTCGCTTGTTCCGAATCGTGCCGAGTGACCACGACGGCAAATACCAGACGCCAAAGTTTGATTTCACCAGCATCGATGGGGCAATCCAAGGACTCAAGAACCCGAACTACTCGGTTCGCTCGATGGCTTGGCAGTCGCTGCACAAACAAGGAGCGGATGCCGAGTCGGCACTAACGAAGCTTGCGTCGTCGGAAAATCCGATCTATCGCGCTCGCGTGTTTTGGTTGCTGGGTAAGATCGAGGGACGTGGTAAGAAAACTGTCTCCGAAGCAATCGCGGACGATGATCCCAACATTCGCATCGTCGGAGTGCGTTTAGCTCGTCAATTGAATCTCGATGTTAACGAGTACGTTCGCCCCTTGATCAAGGATAAATCGCCTCAAGTGCGTCGTGAATTGTTGGTGGCGCTTCGCCATGTCGACTCGGCTCAAAAAGCAAATTGGTGGGCCGAGCTCGCACTTCAGTACGACGGCGAGGACCGCTGGTATTTGGAGGCTCTTGGCTTGGCATCCGACAACCACGCGGACGCTTGTTTCTCGGCTTGGCTCGAAAAGGTGGGCGAGCATTGGAATTCGCCTGCGGGTCGTGGCATCGTTTGGCGAAGTCGATCCGCATTGGCACCGGCCTATCTGGTGAAACTATTGCAAGATCCAACGACGACCGCAGCAGACCAAGCACGCTACCTTCGCGCGATGGATTTTCATGACGGAGCAGAGAAAGAGACCGCGCTGAAGAGCTTGGTTGAGTCAACTGCGGATGCTGCCAGCTCGGCAGTGGGCCGCAACGACGCAGTGATCGTCGAAGCGATATTGCGACTTCAGGATTTCGACATCCAATCTTCCGGGCCTGCCAAAGCGGCGGTGCTGCGATATTTGCGTGCTCAGCCAGGAACGGACGCTTACTTTGATTTGCTGCAACGTTTCAAATTCAGCGAAATGGCGGATGACTTGGTCGAGTTCAGTCTCGCACATCACGACCAAACTAGCGGCGTTCGCGCCGCGGAGATCCTGTTTTCGATGGATCGTCAATCATTGCTGCTCGATGCAATGCAAAGCGACGACATAAAACAGCGTGTTGCGGCGGTATCGTTGGTGGGGCATGCGGGACGCAATCAAACCGTTTCACTGTTGTTGCCGTTGGTTACGGCGGATGGTTTGCCTAACGAAGTGCGTGTCGCGGCGCTCGAGGGAATCTCACGACGTCCCAATGGTCGCAAAAAACTGCTCGATTTGGTGGTCACTCGAAAATTGCCAGACGATTTGAAATTTGCTGCCGCGAACGTGCTGCTGTCGACCGAAGAGGAAACGATTCGCAAAGAAGCTGCGAAATATCTCGAGCTTCCTGCGACCGCCGACAGCCAACCGTTGCCGCCGCTGGTAACGCTCGTGAAGCGGCGCGGTGACGTGGCTGCGGGTGCCGAAGTGTTCCGTAAAACGGGCACCTGTATCAACTGTCATAAAGTGCATGGCGAAGGAAAAGAAGTCGGACCCGATTTGTCCGAGATCGGCAGCAAGTTATCGCGTGAAGCGATGTACGTATCGATTCTGGATCCCAGTGCGGCGGTGAGCCACAATTTTGAGACCTACAGTCTGCTCACCGACGACGGTTCGGCGATCACGGGATTGCTGGTCAGCGATACCGCAGAATCGGTCACGCTTCGCAATGCCGAGGGGATCGATCAAACGGTCAGTAAAGACGAGATTGAAATTTTTCAAAAGCAATCCAAGTCGTTGATGCCGCAAGATCTGCAGCGATTGATGACCGCCGATCAGCTCGTCAACCTCGTCGAGTACTCATTAACGCTGACCAAAAAGTAACGCCAGCGAATCTCCTGCGCAAGGCGTTACCTGCGTCTTAATCTTAATCGTACTCTTAATCTTAATCCTTTTCGTTCGTCTCCCGCGACCGCATGGTTTGGGGAGACGGGATTAAGATTAAGAGTTGCTGGTTCAAGGGCCAGATCGCAAGTGTGAGCCATTGTCGCTCGGCTTTCCAAGCCGATAGCGTGCATCCAACCGCAGCAAACCGCTTCATCGGCAATCGTCCCATAACCTTTTGGAAATAAACAAGTGTGACAAGCAACCCGCCGTCGAGTGAGCAAGTTGCAGGCAGCGACCAGACATTTCTGACAGACGAATGGGGGGGACAGACGAATAAATTCAGGGGGACGATTCGTCTGTCCTTCATTCGGCTGTCAAAATCACCTTGAATCTGTTCCTGTCGTGAGGAAGTGACTAACGCCCCACCAGCCGACTCTGCGTTTCAAACGCCAAGCACGATCCCGGGCGAGATTAAGATTAAGAGTTTCTGTCCGAAGGGCCCCAGCATCATCCCATTGTCGCCCGGCTTTCCAAGCCGATAGCGTTCATTCAGCCGCAACAAACAGCTTCATCGGCAATCGCTCCATAACCTCTTGGAGATTAATAGGTGTGATAAGCAACCCGCCGTCGAGTGAGCAAGTTGTAGGCAGCGACGATTGATTTCTGACAGACGAATGGGGGGACAGGCGAATAAATACAGAGCGACGATTCGGCTGTCGTTCATTCGGCGGTCAAAATCGCTTTGGATCTGTTCCTGTCGTGAGGAACTGACTCGTGAGAAAGTGACTGGCACCTACCATCACACTCCGCGACTCATCGTTTCAAAGCCAAACTCGATCCAGCAAAGATGATATGTTTTGATAATCGGATTAGGACGCATCTGGGCGTGATACATTTCAAAACTTCCAGGCTTTGCCTGCTTCCGATTCTTAATCGTAATCTTACTCTTAATCCTAATCTTCACCGCTTGTCATCGGGCCCAGTTGTGCTTGCGCAGACGGGATTAAGATTACGAGTAGGATTAAGATTAAGAGATACTTGCCCAAGGTCCAGAGAACCCGCATCAGTCCGCTTGTCGCTCGGCTTTCCAAGCCGATTGCGTTCATTGAGCCGCAGCAAACCGCTTCATCGGCAAACGTTCATTTACCTAGTGAAAATGGATGGGAGTCACCGGCGACCCGCCGTTGAGCGTGCGAGTATAAACGGGTTGTAGGTAGCGACGAGTGTTTATTGACAGACGAATGCGGGACAGACGAATAATTTCAGAGGGACGATTCGTCTGTCCTTCATTCGGCTTTCAAAACCGCCTTGGATCCGTTCCTGTCAAGAGAAAGTGACTGGTACCCTGCCAACGTTCTCCGCGACTCAGTATTTCAAACCCGAGTACGATTCGGCTGGCGAATTGTTGTCGAGCCGGGTCACGATCGCCGTCCAGGACAGGGGCCGCCCGATCTATTTCACTGGCATCACCGCGACGATGGAGCGACCAGGATTTGTGACACTATCGATTCCGCCCGAGGAGCAGTGGTCCGCCTCACGCCGCTGGCTCACACGAGAGCAGCAAGAGCGGTTCGCCACTGCCGAGTTTTTCAAAATGTTACAAGTACAAATCACCGGCCGGTATTTAAAACTCCCTCCACACTCGCCACAGTAGTGAGCTGCATTCGGAGGTTGCAGCTCAGCGCCTATGAGAAAAACCGTCGTTACCACAAGCAAGCTGGCTGCGATTTCGCACGAAGGGCAGCAGGGAATCCAAAACTCATTCCACAAACCGAAGGAGTTTGCAGCAACGAGCTGTACCTTGCCAGCAGAAATTGTTTAAAATCAGGAAAACCAAAAGCGAGCCTCCAGCGTGGAGCCTCACCCCCATAAAGTACGACACCGAGTCGTACATAACTACGTTGGGCGACCCCGTTGAGCGATTCCCCTCAGCCAATTGATATATGCACACATCTTTGCAATGCCTTTGATACATTCGCCGAACGACCTTCATCCAGCGGTTGGGATCGGTTGCGAGCAGAGTTGCTCACTTGGGTCGAATCGCTGGACGCAGAGGCCGCATTTGATGGTCTCAGCCATGTCCTTATGACACAAACGCGATATCAATACCAATGGCTTGCGGGAGACCTATTGCTTCGGGCAGATTTACAATGCCCTATCACGCTCGCTGCCTTTCTCGCTTCACGGAATGTGTCAACGACAGTGAGACAACTTTTTGATAGTTGTTAGGTGCTGCATCCCGCGTGCTCAGGGGCCAGCCCCCGAACCCCCGGGATTTTTTCAGGCATGACTCGGGTGTTCAAAGAGTTTGTTGCTGGTACTGTGTCGACGTCCGGTGAAACGGAAGACGGCTCTGCGGGGACGCAACCGTCCAAGGGATAACCGGATCGAGGGTGCGTCAAAGACGTTACTTCTGGAGCCCCCGGGCAATTCGCTTCGGGGGCTTCGCTTTTCAATTCATCCTTTCGTTTGGGAGCGTTGATCCAAACTGCTTTGGGAAGGCTTGCAGGTGTGGGAATGCCGTGTACGAAACGCTCGGGATTCTTCTGCCATGCCCCGTGAAGCGTTTGTTTTCTCGACTCGATCACTTTTTCGCCTTGGCCGTAGTGCAACGATGATGGGGTAAGCAGGCCGATGCCACTGTGATAGTGCTCGTCGTTGTACCAGCCAATGAATTCACGGCAGAATCCAAGTGCGTCTTCATAGCATCCAAATCGCTGGGGAAATTCAGGGCGGTACTTCATCGTTTTGAACTGGCTTTCCGAGAAAGGATTGTCGTTGGAAACATGCGGCCGACTGTGTGACTTGGTGACGCCCAGCGAACCAAGCAACTGCGCCACCGAATGCGATGTCATCGATGGCCCACGATCGCTATGGAGGATCAATTGCTCGCGCGGAATGTTTTGCTTTTCAATGGTTGTTTCGATCAGCTGCGTGGCTAGATCGGCGCTTTCACGATGTGCCAGCATCCAGCCGACCACGCAGCGGCTGTAGATATCCAGAATGACATACAGGTAATAATAGGTCCATTTCTCCGGGCCCTTGAGCTTGGTGATGTCCCACGACCAGACTTCATTGGGGCCGGTCGCAAGCAATTCAGGCTTTCTGTAGTTCGGGTGTCGGAGTTGGTTTCTGCGTTCGCGAGTGCTTTGATTCGCTTCAAGGATGCGATACATCGTCCGCACGCTGCACATGTACTCCCCTTCATCGAGCAATTTCGAGTAGACCTGCCGCGGCGACTGATCAGCGAAACGTTCGCTGTTGAGTCGATCGATCACCGCTTTTCGTTCTCCGAGTGAAAGTGCTCGAGCTGGGATCGGTCTCGGCTTAGGTTGCTGGTCGGGATCGCGGCGACGGTACAACGTCGCTCGCGAAACATTCAGTGCGCGGCATGCAGCAGCGACACCGACTCGTTTGCTGAGCCCTTCAGCCGCACTCAATCTGTCTTCTCGTGTGAGCGTGTCTGCATCATCTCCGAGACTTTTTTTTGGACGTCAATGATCAACTCCGTCTGGCGAAGTCTTTCTTTTAGGCGTTCATTTTCGCGTTTCAAAGCGGCAAGCTCTTTTGCCTTTGACGGTATTGCTGGCGGCACATCGCTACTGGGCTTATTCGATGATGACAATGATTTTTCCCGAAGTTGACGACGCCAGCGCTGAACCACTGACGAATAGAGCCCTTCACGACGTAGCAGAGCTCCAATCTCACCGGGCTCGGAGCACTGCTGAGCTTCGATCGCGATCCGACGTTTATACTCCTCTGAAAAGCGACGACGGGTCGCTTTCTCAGCCACCTCAGGATTTTTCTTAACTTTTTTGTTGGCGATTTCGGTCATGTAAACTCTCCGTGCCCTCGACTTCGAAAAACTTCAAAGTTGTCTCACTCATGTTGGCACAGAGGGGTCAATCGTTCCGCATTTTAATGCGAGCGCCGAGACTGTCCCTAAATACCTTAAATACCTTGCTTCATCATTCGGCGTTGATGCTACACTGTTGGCATTGCGGCAGATGCGTGGAACCGAAACAGATTCTCGCATTCTTAGTTCGATTGATTCCTTGCGTTACGGTCTTGGAGAGCATCCGGCCACCTCGTAGGGTCGCCCAACATGGTGTTTATTCTGGGCCTTCGGCACACCTTCGTTTGTAGTTCGATCGGCGCTGGCGTATCATTAGCTGTTCGTGATACAAACTCCACCGCTTCGGTAACGGCGGTGTCGTAAAAACCTTCCGTTAGCCGCCCCTAGTCCATTGGGTTCACTATTTACCTACATAGACGATACAGCGTTGATTCCGTGTGGCGGTACGCAATGCCATCACTGCGAGACCGAATCCGCTCCGATCTTCAACTTTGATGGTGAGATCATCAACCCGGACTTAGCCGCCAACCCACAGCTTGCCCGCGACGAACCAGAGGTGTCGGAACTCTGTGCCGAATGCATTCTTGGTGGCAACCTTCGCAAGGACATCACTCCCGAAATCCGAAAAACCATCAATCGGTTCGCGACCGACATTGATTCCGCACTGGCTGCCTTTGGCAAGACGCCAAGCATCCCGCTTTTTCTGCAATACAACGACTGGCCCATGTGTTGCGGAGACTGGGCCGAGTTCTTTGGCACGCCACAAACTGCCGACGAATCCGAAACTGTTCCGCAACGTTTTCTCTACTGGGAACGGGAACCGCGTGATTGGACGTCCGAGTACGCACTTCGACCTGAGTCCCTTCGCGAGGTCAGCCTGTTCCGTTGTACTACCTGCGACCGTCAACTGTTCACTTGGCAATTCACGTAGCGCAACGGGGCGGCTAACATGGGTTTTACGCTGGCGCCTTCGGCACACCTTCCATGTTGGGCAACGCGGGCTGGCATTGATGCAATTTCTGGTAGTTCAGACGTCACTCGCTTCGTTCACGGCGGTGTCGTAAAAACCTCCCGTTATGTGCTCCTATATTTTTGGTTTGTCCACATCGCCTCGCATGACACGGACGATGTCCACAAATCCATTGGAACGTCGGAAGAATATCACGTAGCTGCCCAGATACGTCGACCGGATTCCCTCGCCCAGTTCCGGACGCTCATCTCCAATCTCTGGGTGCTGTGACGCGAGTTGACATTTCTCGCGAATCTTGGAAACCCATTGCCGTGCAGCATCGGGCTTGTCCTTGGCAATGAACCGAGCGATTTGTTTCAAATCGTCTTTCGATTGTGAGGAGTACCGAAGCCTCGGCATGGCATCAGCTTCCTTGCTGTGTTGATTCGACCTTGTCGATTTCCGCGTTCACTTCCTCGAACACGGTTGCTTCATCGAAGTGCTGACCGTTATCTAGCTGGTCAATACCAACTTGAATTTCGGCTTTCAACTGTTCACGCCCCATTAACATCCGGACGCCTTCAATGATCGCCGCTTCTTCTGAATCGAATCGACCTTCAGAAACTAAAGATTTTACAAACGCATTGATGTCACTCGGCAAATTAAGATTCATCATTCACTCCAATGCGCCGGGGCACATAACATGGTTCTTACGCTAAGCCCCTTCGGGGACATCTTCGCCGTGGATTCGACCGCGTCGTCATTATACAATCAAAATCAGATTCAGACTATCGTTACGTCGATGGCGACGATGTCGTAAAAACCTTCCGTTAGGCGACCTACTGTTCGAGCGCACGGAAGTACTCGGCCAACTTCGTTTTCCCTCGACTTGCGGCCTTCTTGGCCAACCCCTTTGGGTTCTTAACGCTCGCACCCGCCGCAACCAATCGCCGCGCCATGTCAACCGCATCGGCATCTGACAGGCATTGCGAGTTAACAAGGACCGTGCTTTCTATTGGCACGCCTGCATCGTCACCGTTCGGATTTGCTCCTGCGTCAAGCAGCAGTTGCACCTTTTCCACATCGCCGCTGCCTACAGCCAACGATAACGGCTTCATCGTTTCCAACGTTGACAACATCGCGGATTCGAGCCCCCTGATTGCCTTGGCGGCATCAATAGCCTCTCTCAGTGCATCTGCACTTCCACCGAATGCAAGTGCTGCCAAGGTCGGCAATACTGTTGGGCCGGGAGTCGTGCTTGTTTTTGGTTCGTTGTCCAAATCTAATTCGAGACATACGTTGTGACCTTGCGTCTGAAGACCGTTCTCCCCAAATCCGTCGGACAATGCACCGGTAACTTCATCAATCAGCTTCTCTTGGTTCTCAACCGAGAAATCATTGGGGACGATGAACCTGACGTGACACACCAACTGCCCGTCAACTCTCTCCAATGCAACCTTGTCTCCTTTAACTCCGTGCAACAAGATCGAGACATCCAAATACTCATCCAGATCGGATTCTTCCCATTCACACGGAACTGCATCAAATTCGACCGGTTCATCAGTTTCTGCACTCAGTACTTCATCTACGGGCCAACTCATCGTCAGATACATGATGTCCTCCTTTTTTTCCGGTTACTGCCAAATGTTAGCACAAACGTCAACTCCAATGCACCGGTCGCCTAACTTCTTAGGGTTTGAGGTCAGCGAGGTACGAGCCTGATCCCAAACCCATGTTCAAGACGAGCCGCTTCGTGGCGGGAGGCGGCTGGATCGTCAAGGCCACTTCGATTGACGTGACCGAACTTGAGAAGGGCGTTGCGACCCCATACATTCAGAGATCCGAGTTGAGGTGCTGCATTTGATACAAATTTCGGAAGCATTCAGATCAAAACAGGAAAATGGGCGACAGAAAAATGATGATACTGCAATTTAGGTCTGACGATCTTTCTGTCGCGCTAGTCTTTCTGTGTATACGCCTTTGCTTGACAAATGAATGGGAGTGTTCATCGCGAAGTCGATTCTCACACCGTGAAAAAAAAATTGCAGCAACAAGTGAATTGCGGAAGCGCAGAATAGATTAAAATCAGTGGATCAAAACAGCGAGTCTCCAGCGTGGAAGCTCGCCTCCTTCACCTACGCGTCTCTGTCGTAGATCGGAACGTTCGCTGCACCTTGTCGAGCACTTTCGTGTGAAGCACCGACGCTACATCTCCACGGTCGCTGTTGTCGTCGCGATTGTCGCCGCAACAATGCACTTTCTTTCAACGCGTCCACCCGCTGCCAAAATTTCACATCAGTTGATCAACGTCGGGCAGTTTGAGCGGACATTCCGTGTTACCGTCCCGAAGGACCTGGTGACGCCCGCACCCCTGGTTTTTGCATTTCACGGAATCGGGGATTCCACCGATTCAATGGCCGCGTATTCGCAGCTTGATCTTTTGGCTGCCAAAAACGGGTTCCTTTTGGTCTACCCAGCCAGTCGCAATGGGATGTGGGATGCAATCAACGTGGATCCCGAAACGTTGGACGCGAATTCTGATGTCCAATTCTTTGATGCGTTGCTGGAACACATGTCTTCGCAATACCAAATTGATCGTGATCGTGTTTACCTGATGGGGATGTCCAACGGCGGCTCATTTGTACAACTTCTGGCCAATGCTCGGTCGTCCAATATTGCTGCCGTTGTCGCCCACTCCGGTCCGCGACCTCGCGCCCTCAACGATCCCGAACACCGCTTCCCCATTCTGATGATCGTGGGTAGCGATGATTTCGCCGCCAGTTCAATGCAAACCGATCTTGACTACTATCGCGAGGCAGGTCACGCCGCAGACCTCAGTGTCATTGATGGACTTGGCCACGCATGGTCTACCCGTAGCAATGCAAACGCATGGGCGTTTTTGACCGATCACAGGCTTTCCCGATAACTGGCCCATGATCAAAGTGAGTCACTTCGAGGTGGTGTGGTGCGAGGCATGATTGCACGAAGCGTGGTTTTGTGATGGTCGTCGTAGCGGACCTTTCACGGTTCGCTCCCTCTGCCTCACACATGACTCTCGTATGTGATGCGAATGAGTCGCCTGATCTCCCAGACAGATATCCCGAGGCCTTCACTTAGGTTTTGATTCGTTTGCAACATGTCACCATCGGGTACAATGTTGGGTGTGCCACGAAAAATTGCCTCGGTTCGAGGCAGCGTCGGCACTCATTTCCGCTGGCTGATACAGACACGTGGCTGACGACAATCCTTACGACTCACCGCAAAGTGAATTGACGACAGAACCTTCGCCGCGGTTGTTGCTGTGGTCGGTTGCTACCGTTTTCGCTTCCGCTCTGATCGGCGGCGGAATGGGGTTGTCGATCGGTGCGGCTCTCGGGGCGTTCGCTCCCGGCTACTATCGCTCTGTCTTTTCTACCGGTGATTCCCCTGTTTTCGATCCCGTCGCTGTTGGCATTGGACAGGGACTCACCCAGGGCATTGTCGTCGGAGGTCTCATCGGACTCGCTCTCGTCGCAATGTACTATTGGTTTCGAGCTCGCTCGATGACGAACCAAACCTAGCCAGAGCCGGATGGCATCGTCATTGACTTGATGTCGCGGCCAATACTTTGATCGAATCAATCGCCTAACGATTACGCATTCACTATTATTTAACGAGCGATCTGCTGATTCCGCCACTGCCGCAACGACTAAGCTCTCGCCCGTTTCCATCTTATGCGTTTGTTCCCGGCATGCATCCTCATCCGGTTTCAGGTGTCGGCGGTCATCGCTACGAGCATGGTGGGGATGACGGGCAAGATCCGCAGTCCATCTTTCGGCCGCACTGTTTGGCTATCGATCTGGTGAACTATGGATACTACTGGGAGTCGCATGAGGCATGGGAGATGATTTGGATCGCAGCGCCCGCGGCCACGACTCGAGCCCGCTTTTTGAAAGGATTGATCAAACTTGCCGCTGCCGGAGTCAAAGCACGCCAGGGCAGCGCGACAGGTGTCCGGCGACACGCCGCACGGGCGGCGGCGTTGTTCATCGCATGCGAACAGGACACGACATTTGACGGTCGGCATGAATTGGGTCTAAAGACAATGTCGCTGTATCAATCATGCACGCAACTGGCTGAGCGAGCCGATTCCATTGTCGACTCGACCGTATGCCGAGTCCGACGCGTTTTACCTTTTGTTTTGGATCCAGATTTCGATTCCGACAACCTCCGGATGTAAAAACTGGATTCTGACTCAGGGAAACGATTCGAGAATGATTCCGCTCAACAGTGTGTTCTTTCGGGCGAAACAAACTGTGATGACTTGGGATCAAAACAGAGCACACGAGCGGTGTTGTCGTCGACGACCCAGCCATGCAATCGCACCTTGCCGTTGCGCAATTTGTCTCTCATAAATGGATGCGAAAGCAAATTTTCGAGCTGGAACAGTAGATGCTCACACGTCATCAGCGTATGTCGTTCACTGGCGGATCGACAACGATAGAAACTCTCGACAACGATCCGAGCATTCCGATTGAAACTGCCACCAGGATCCTCTTTGTCGAGTTCCACGATCGACTTTGACCAGTGCGGAATGATGCGGCACCCTAAGTGGCCGCAGACGATAACGTCTTGCACGCGTTCGGTGGAAATGCCGTACGCGAGACTCGCCAACACGGATCCTCCCGCACCTGAATCATATTTGGGGACGGACGCAGCCATGTTTTGAATTACAATGCACTGCTCGGGACGAACGAAGGAAATGTTGTCTGCGGCCAAGCCATGATCCGCACAACAAACCATCATGATCTGGGCACCATTTCGGGTCGATTCACGAAGTCCGGCGAGCGTACCAAATTCGTGAGGGAGAAATTGATGCAGACCACGTTTGAGCTTGATGTTACGGATCATGTTGTTTAGCCGAAGTTGGATTTGCCAATTAGGCGTTTGCTAGGGATGAAGATTCCGGTCACGCCAAGATCTTTAGCGTGATGGTGTCACCGTTTGCAACGATGTTGTTGTGGGAATCCCGTTTGTCGTCGGACTCACTGTTCCAAAACGCGAGGCATTTGATTGCCATGGGGTCGCCGCGGGCTGGTAGCGGTGTGTGTAGTGGTGAGTGCTAACAAAGAAACCGCGGTTGGCGTGTTGTCGGCGCTCGACCGTACTGCGGATGTGCGTGGCGTGAGCAACGCTGGCCGACGAAAGCACGACCAACAATGAAAAAATTGCCGTCGCACGGAAAGAAGGACGTGACATGCTGAAACCCTCTCTTGCAAATCGGTAAGACCAGCTGACTGCTAAATACAGCGGTTATAGAACCCGACCTTTTCAACCCGAACGAACTCCGCCTGAAGTTCAATCCCCAGTGGTCTTGTTCGCGGCCTAAATGCAATCGCAATGCCAACCTATTGGTCGGTAATCCCAATGTGCGGTTTGCTGAGCAACGTTGCGTTCCAGAACGCTCAAATCACCGTGTTTTGCGTGCCAATGCAGTGTCGAGACAAAGAAAAGATTTTGGCAGAGGAGGCTGCCGAAGGCAGGTGTCCTATGCAGCTAAATGCAGAAGGTGCAGCTTATTGCAGAGTCGTAAGGCGACTGATGTCTGAAAACTAGTGGTTTGTCAGCGTTGAATCATGGGTTAGTGGACGAGGCCACGAGTCCTTGGAAGTGCGACAAATCGCAGGGACTCGTAGCCTCGTCCACTACAGCCAACCCTAAGTTTTACATTTGACAAACGACTAGTGCAGGCCGTAGCGGCCCATTTTGTAATGCAACGTGCGTACGCTAACGCCAAGCGCCTTGGCCGTCTTTTCGCGATGCAAGTCACAGGCTTCCAGAGCGAGGTGAATCGTCTCACGCTCGCAACCTTCGACCGCTTCGGCCAACGAGCTTGGCAATGCACGATGACCGCCGTCTTTGCGCGTCAATTCGGATGGCAATTCTTCGTTGTGGATTACGTGTCCGGTGTGTGTAACGACAATTCGCTCCATCACGTTACGCAGTTGCCGGACATTGCCGGGCCAGTGTGCAGCGACCATCGTCTGCATCGCCTCGGGGGCAAGTCGCTTGACCTCTCGGCCATGTCGCTTGCAAAAGTGGTCCAGAAAATGTTCGACTAGCAGTGGAATATCCTCACGGCGTCCTCGCAGTGGAGGAACCTCAATCGGAATCACATTCAAACGGTAGTACAGGTCTTCGCGAAATGTTCCTTCGGAGATCAAATCCTGGATCGTGCGATTGGTGGCCGAGACCACGCGTGCGTCCGCTTGCAACACATCTTCGCCACCCACGCGGGTGAAGCATTTGGATTCCAGAACGCGCAGTAAATCGACTTGGCTCTTGGCAGACATTTCGGTCACTTCGTCCAAGAACAACGTTCCACCAGCGGCTTGTTCAAAACAGCCGGGCTTCTGTCGCGAGGCGCCGCTGAAGGCTCCTTTTTCGTGTCCAAACAGTTCGCTTTCCAAAAGCGTTTCCGGCATTGCACCGAGATTGACGGCGATGAATGGGCCGTTGCTGCGATCACTGAGATCATGCAGCGCATGAGCCACGAGTTCTTTACCGGTGCCACTTTCGCCTTGGATCATCACGGTTGCTTCGGTGGCAGCCACTTGGCGAATATGCTGAAAAACGCCTTGCATCGCAGCACAGCCGCCGATGATATTTGAAATTTCCCCCGCACTGGCAAGCTGGTTCTTTAACTTTTGATTTTCGACGCGAAGCTGATAGTACTCACGTGCCTTACGCACTTGTTGCCGGACTAAGTTCAAGTCAAGCGGCTTCAAGACGAAATCAAACGCGCCCGCATGCATCGCCTCGACCGCCATTTCGACGGTGCCATGCGCGGTAATCATAATTACCGCGGTCTGTGGCCGCAAATAACGGATCTTCTTCAACAATTCAATGCCGGTGATTCCGCAATTCAAACGTACATCGGCGATCACAAGTTGATAATTTTCTTTGTCGAATTTCGCCAACGCATCATCGGCGTCATCGGCCGTGTCCACCACGTCGGCTTCCGCAGCCAGACCGCGGGCGAGTCCCGAGCGGATGTTCGGTTCATCATCGACGATTAGCAATTTGAATGCAGCCGAGTTCATGAGTTTCCTTCGGTTGGCAACAGGACCGAAAACTGAGTTCCGGTCGGAGCTGTGCTAAAGTCGATACTTCCGGCATGTTGGCGAATGATTTTGTCACACAACGCCAACCCCATTCCGGTACCTTCGTTTCGTGTGGTGAAATAGGGATCGAAAATCTGTGATTGGATTTCGACGGGGATGCCATTTCCGGTGTCGGTCACATCGATCCGCAGATAATCGTCTTGCTTACTCAAACTAAATCGCAGGGTTCCACCGTCTGGCATCGCCGCGAGTGCATTGAGCGCCAGGTTCAACAAAACTTGCTCTAGACGCATCGAATCGGCTTCGATTGATTCAAGCGATTCCTTGGGCAAATCCACTTTTACGACCACGTTTTGTTGTTTGGTTTGGGGATGCAAAAAGCGGACGAGCTTTTCGATCAACGTCGCAACATCGACCCAGGAACGACCGAGTTCGTTAACCGAGGCGTAGTTTCGAAAACTGTCGAGCACATTGGTAATTCGGGCAACTTCGATATGCAGCACGTCAAGTAACTCTTGGACTTCGCCATCGGGTGTGTCATCGGCAAGTCGTTCGCACAATAATTGGATGTGAAGCGAAAGAGCGCTAAGGGGGTTCTTGATTTCATGCTGCAAACCGGCCGCAAGCGAACCAAGTCCCATGTAACGTTCCATCCTCCGCAATCGCTGTTCCATTAAAACACGCTCGGTAACATCGCGAATGTGAATGACCGTTCCGATTGCTTCATCTCGCTGATTTTTAAGACGGGTACACCCCGCACGTAATGTTTGCTCGTGGCCATTCCGATTGACCGTATAGTCGCGATCGCGGATTGCGATTTGCCCCAAGTTGACTTCACTGCAAATTGTTTCTAGCAGCGCGTGCTCCCCTCCAGCCTGAGACGGCGTCAGCCCCACACCTTCGCCCTCGCCGAGGCCAAGGATTTCTCGTCCTCGAGGGTTCAGACTTGTCATTGTTCCGTTTCGATCCGTCGTAATGATCCCACCATCCATGCTGGCGCGGATATCAGTTGCCAACACCTGGGCGTCTCGTAGCGATTGTTCGCTGGACAAGTAGCCACGAACGACGAGGGCAAAGGCAATTGCCGTGCCAACGATATTTAGCACCAAAAGAAACGAGAGTTTGCTACGCAATCGCAAATCACCCGACAGCTCTTCAGCAACTGCCATGTCACTTTCAGGCAAATGTTGAATGATGCGAGCAACAATTTCCTGCTCGCGAGCCACATCGAACAGAATCCAGGTCGTGACCGACAAAGCAATCAAACTGAGGATGGCCAACCCTGCAGCAAAACGCCGTATTCCACGCCCATCGGGTACGTCAAACATGGTCGGATTCATTTGAGTTTGCGGCATGCTGCTGTGGCCAACCAAATAGGAAAATGGAACGATTCTAAGGGACAGACCGATTGTGGCGAACCGTCATTGGTGAGGACTGCGAAGTCTTTCAAAATTGTTGAAATTCCGCAACAAGGCAGTTACAAGGTCCATGATAATGCGATTTTCCCTCCGCATTGTGCAAAGGATTGCAGAGTTCATGCACACTCTTGCAGCACCCTAATATTTAAGTGCAGGTTGTAGCAAATCGTCATCCTAGGCTTCATTTTAACGAGTGCTCAAGCCGACCCATTAACGATATCTGTATCGCTTGGATGGTACCTCACCCGATTTTCAATGCGAATTGTGGTTGGTTCTGTACGGCACCCTCAATGGAGACTACGGCAATGGATTGCCAACTTCAGGATCGAGAACGTCGCACTCGCGGCCGATTACGGCCCCTCGCACGATTGAAAACACTGGTCGCAATCGCTTTAGCGGCCGCCTGTTTTCAGACGTCTGCGACTGCGCAGTCCCCTGTCGTTACCGACGGCATGATTTTGTCCAACGACGTCCACCTCGAACTTCAGCGGATGCAGCAGCAGATTGACGAGCTGAAGGCGGCCAGGGCCCTTCAGTCCGATGCTTCGATGGCACAGTTCTCACAATCACCGATGATCTGCTGTCCACCGGAAACACCTCAGCCGAAATATCCGACGTCCCGTATCACCGGATTCTTGCAGGTCGATGCGGTTGGTTTTCACCAAGACTTTGCCAATATGCAAGCCGTCGGCGGCGGGGTTGCTGCCGATGGAGACGTCCAAGACGGTGCCGATTTTCGCCGAGCTCGTTTAGCTGCGACCGGACAAGCGTGGGATAATGTCAGCTACATGCTCGAAATGGACTTTGCCTTTCCAGGGCGTCCTAGCTTCATGGATGTGTGGTTGGATATTGACGACGTCGTCGGATCCAACAACCTGCGGATTGGTCAGTTCCGCCAACCTTTCGGAATGGACGGCCTGACCAGTGTCCGAGAAATGACGTTCCTCGAGCGTGGATTGCCTTTCGCGTTCCTGCCGTTTCGTCAAATTGGTGCGATGCTCTATGGCAACAGCAAAGATGAAGTCGCTACGTGGGCGATTTCGGGTTTCCGGTTCCCCACAGATACATTCGGTGGTAACGTGGGCGACAACGGTGGTTATGGCATGGCGACTCGCTTGACCGGATTACTAGTCAATCGTGGCGATGGAAACGGACTCGTCCACATCGGTGGTGGATATAGTTTCATCGATCCGTCGAACGATCAATTCCAATTTCGCAATCAACCCGAAGTCTTTGTCGGCGAAACAGGCGGTGGAGTTCCATCGGGTGTCCCATCCAATGTGCCGCCGTTTGTTGACACGGGGGCTTTCGCTGCGGACAACGCAAACCTGTTTAACGCGGAACTCGCGATGGCATACGGATCGTTCTATGCGCAGAGTGAAGCGATTTACGCAGTCGTTAACCAATCGGCAGCTCCTACGATCACATTGCCAGGTGCTTATGCTCAAGCCGGTTATTTCTTGACAGGTGAGACGCGAAAATACAACGGCAAGAACGGAGTGTTTGGACGTGTCAGCCCCAATCGCAGCGTCGGCGCCGAAAACGGTATCGGAGCGTGGGAGGTCGCCGGACGATGGTCATACATCGATTTGAATGACGAAAATATTCAAGGAGGCCGCTTGAACGATCTGACAGCGGGATTGAATTGGTACTTGAATCCCTACACAAAATTCCAATTCAATTACATTCACGCCATGCTCGACAGCCCCATCAATGGCGAGAGTGATGCCGACATCTATGCGATGCGAGCACAGCTCGACTTTTGATGAAGCTGCCGTCGCGTTCGCGGTGGACCACATTCTGGCGAATGCAGCTAAGGCTTGAATCCCACTTCATTTGTCAAATTGTTCTACAATGGCGACGAGCTTTGCACTTATCCCCCGAGTTAATTCCGTGTGTTCCTTTGATGGCTAACTGCGATTAACGCAGCGGATCTCCGTTTTTATGACCGAACTGAAACACGCTGAACCAATTCGTGATCTCAATGAGACTGCTTCTAGCAGCCTGATTGAAATTGGCGTGATTGTCGCTGGCCCGCTCGATACGATCGATTCTCAAGCGGCGAAGTTAGCGGTCGAACAGACGGACGCCCGTCTATCGGAGTTGTTTCCCGCCTTTCGGTTTAATTTTTTTGAAATCAAACGTCCCGAGTTGGCGGGGGCGAGTATGGGGGTTAACGGGCGTATCGAACCGAGCTTGTTGCTTCAACAGGCAGTGGAAGAACGAGATTCACGGCACTGGGACTTTGCCTTTGTGTTGACTGCCGCCGAACTTGTCGGCAACTATTCGTCCTACTGCTTTGCTGCATTAAGCCGGCCACTGGATACCGCGATTATCTCGATGTCGCTGATTGATCCACAGGCATTGGGGGTCGAGGCAAATCCGGAAGAACGAATTGAGCGGATCGCACGTCGCTTGAGCCGATTGATGTTGCACAGCATGGGTCACTTGACCGGTCTGCCCAAGAGTGATCACCCGAACGATCTGTTGTATCATCCACCCAACGCGCAAGCACTCGACTTGATGGCCGGGATTGATAAAGAGAGCCTGGCCCGTCAGCGAAAAGCGTTGACTGAGATTGCCGACCAACGTCTCGAAGAAGGGGCGGGGCGGCGGTTGGGCTACCCGATGTTTGCACTGCGCGCCGCCTGGATCAACCGCAAGGAAATTCATCAAGCGATTTGGGCAGCCCGTCCGTGGCAGTTTCCCCAGCGGCTAAGTCGATTGACGATCGCTGCGTTTTCCACGCTCGCCATCCTGTTGATGACCGCCGAAGCGTGGGATTTGGCGCTTGCCCAGGGGAGCGGAAAAGTGAGTGTTCTGTTTCTGGTCACCATGCTGTCGACGACGATCTACGTGGTTCTGCGTCAACAATTGTTAGTACGTCGTGGGACGAGGCGTAGCGAACAATCCGTCGTCACCTCCGTCGCTGCGTTTGGGATCGTGTTCGTGGGAATGGCGACCACATGGATGGCCTTGTTTCTGGTCGGTGTTCTCCTTGCACACTTTCTGTTTCCCAATGAGTTGATTGCGACTTGGGCATCTTCGACGATTCATAATGCTCGTCAACTCAACGCGTTTGATCGACCTTACATGGCCGTATTTGCTGCGTCACTGAGCTTGCTGATCGGTGCTCTGGGGGCCAGTTTTGAATCGCAGCACTATTTTCGTCATATCATCTTTGTCGACGAAGAAATCTAGCAAATTGGTGGTGCCATCTCGCGGCTGGATGCACTTAGCAAAATGTGACTGATCGCAGACGACTCCGCGATGGCATGGCTTTTGCCACCGATGCTTTACTCAAACGAGGGCATTTGCAAAACACGTCGCCCCCACCATCGCCCTGCGGTTTTTTGTGGTGATTGCGACGGATCTCTAGCACAAAGACAAACAAGATGAATTCACGCAAAGCAATTATCACCGGAGGCAGCACCGGCATCGGACGTGCGACTGCGGTCACTTTGGCAAAAGCGGGCTACGATGTCGCGATTACTTACGTGGCCGGCGAAGACGAAGCAAAACAAACTGCAAAAGATGTCGAAGCGTTGGGACGTCGCTGCGTGATCAAACAACTTGATTTGTCATTCCCCGAGACCGCCAACCCTTGTGTTGACGAGATGGTCGACGAATTGGGGGGATTGGATGTGATGATCAGCAATGCGGGGATGATGGTCCAGCAAAAGATTCCACACATTGATCTGGAAACCACGTACAAGATTTTCAACGTGAACGCGTTTGGTGCAATGATGGCAATCCAGCGGAGCGTCAAGCATCTGCTGCCAAACGGAATCGATGGCCCCGCTCGTGAAACGCCGGGACGAATCATCGTGGTGACGAGCGTCCACGAACAGATTGCGAATCCGAACGACACGCTTTACACGATGACCAAACACGCGTTGGGGGGCTTGGTTAAATGCTTGTCTTTGGACCTGTCGCCGCTAAATGTCACTGTTAACGCAGTCGCACCCGGAGAGATCGCGACCCCGATGAACAACATGTCGGCTGATGACATTGCTGACGCAAAACGGCCAGCGATACCGGTTCGCCGCCCTGGTTATCCCGATGAAGTCGCCTCGGTGATTGAGTTTTTAGCGAGCGAGAAGAGCGGTTTCGTCACAGGGTCACGCTGGACGGTCGACGGGGGCTACGAAGCGGCCGCCCCGTTGGCTGCGTCCGGATTCCGCGAAATCTATCTGAAGTCATAAACGGCCAGTTGGCACCGTGTCTAGACAACACCGCAGTTTAGACAACACCGCAGCGGCCGATTGGATGATAACCAAGCATCCGAGACGATAAATGACCAATCGATTTGGATATCGTTTCAATTAAAGCGAATTCGACAGAGCTTGCTCAACCAAACTCCGCTAATTCGACACATTCGCAAAGCAATTAGTAAGCGAAAACAAATTTGATTGATGTGGCACGCCGCTTGCGTCTGCAGTGCTCCCATGGCAAGCCCAAACGGTGACGATGGCGAAAGTGGGCGTCAATCCTCAGCGTGTTTGCCCAATTAGATTTAAAACCTCCACCCTCGAAGATCTAGGAACGAAACAATGAAACTTGCAATCTCTACTTTGGCACTGTCGGTGTGTTTGGCAGCTGCGGGATGTAACGACAGCGTGACCGACGAACGAGCTGATGCCGTTCGCGACTCGACTCAAGAGTACGCGTCGGACGTTCGCGATAACACGCAAGCCACCGCAGATGCGATTCGCGAAGAAAGCCAACAAACAGCAGAAAACGTGCGTGACCGCTACGAGTCCGCCAAGCCTGCACTTGAGGATCACGCCGAAGAAAAAGCCGACGCTATTGAAGAGCGTGGCGAAATGAAGGCTGATCAACTCGAAGAGCAAGGCGAGAACAAGGCAGATCAGATCGAGTCTGAAGGTGAGAAAAAAGCCGATCAACTCGAAGAGCTTGACGACGACGATGCCGTCAACGAAATCGAATAAGCTGTCGCTTCTGGTAGCGACACGCAAGTGATTAAGTCATTTGCCAAAAAACGAAAACGCGTAGCGACTTCCGCTACGCGTTTTTTTGTGGGATAGGCTTCCAGCCTGTCAACGGCGCAATCTCAGTCAGCAATCTGTGAAGTTTTGACGTCGCGACAACGTTCAGCAGGTTGTTCGGTAGATGACGCTAACGCGTCGGACCTCGTGTGAGCTGACGCGATAGCCAATGCCATCTACTTTGGTAATGCTTGCGGGCTGTCGGTTTAGTGAGCCGTGACGCGTGAGCGGCCGGGTCCCACGTCATTCGCCATTACCCGGTGCCTTACGGCCCACGGCTCACCGCTGTGATCAGGTGAATCATGTTGACCATCTTGACATGCCGCACAAAAACTTACTCGGCCCGGCCTTTATAGCAGACGAAGATAACGACAGGCTGGAAGCCTATCCCACTTCTATTGGGCGAGGCTGCCGCCATCGAGAATCTGTTGTTCAACAAACAGATAGCGTGGCTTGCCGCCGCGACGCTCGAGTCGATACAGTGCCGCACTTCGCACATCGGATGACTCGTACATTCGCTCGCCTCCGAGATAACGAAGCGTTGCAATGCTGAACGCTAACCAAACAGAGCGAGGTACTTTATCGACCTTTGAGCATGGCTGGATTAAACCATCGAACGGGCCGCCAATGAATTCAATCTCGTCTTGATTTATTTGGACGTCCACATACGAGGTTTTTACGCTCGGCCGGACGCGGAACACTTGCTCCATTATTCGCTGGAAAAAGACTATCACTCGCATGTTGATCCCCCCGGACAACGGTTGTGTTAGTAGTGTTCACATCCAACCGGGTCTTCCTTTCGCGACTGGATTCTCACGCAGTCTTTTCATTCAAGCGACCTAGATAAATGGTGAACCATTCACATTCACTGATTAAGAATGTCGAAGCAATCAATGTGCCTTTGGCAAGTGATTTGCATGATTGATGAAATAATCATCAGTTTTTTGACTGTTCAAAGGAGAATTAAAATGGCGAACACCACCACGGACCATAACACGATTCGCAAATGGGTAGAGGAACGCGGCGGAGTCCCCGCCACGGTAGAATCAACAGCGGACGACAGCGAATCGGCAGGTCTGCTACGGATCGACTTTCCGCACGGCTCGCGAAACGATCGTTTGTCGACGATTCCATGGGAGATGTTTTTCGAGAAATTCGATTCCGAAAAACTTGCCTTTCTTCACGAGGAAAAAGCAGCCAACGATGAGCTCAGCCGATTTTGCCGATTCGTCCGCCGAGCCGAATAAGTTCCCTGAAGATCAGTCGCGTCCCCAATTGTCGCTGCCTAGTGAGGTGCCAATCGACACCGCGATCCTCGTTCCGGGATTTATGTCACCTGCATGGATGATGTGGCCGCTAGCTCATAGTTTGACCAACGAAGTGGACAGTGTGGTTCGTTGGGATTATCCACGCGTCTTTACGGATATCGAGGCAACCATTCGTTCGCTTGCGTCTGAAATCCAATCTCGCCGAAGTCACTCTCAGCATCTTGCAATTGTCACACATAGTTTCGGTGATTGGATCGCCCGTTCGGCACTTCAACGAATCGAGCATCATCCACCGACTCGAGTCGTATCGATCTGTCCTGTCACGACTCGAATTGTGGTTGCTTCGTTTATGTCGCAATTAACCCGTCGGGTTTTACCTGAGTTGTCAGTGATGTCGAACCAGAGCCTTGCCGAAGTCCCCTTGCCATCCGCCCCCTCGATCACTCACCGTGTCATTTGGGCGAGTGGCGAGCTGCTTGTGCCGCGGTATATTCCTGATCCCCATCCATCGCTAAAAGAGACAACGGTGTTAGGGATGCATAACTCCGTGCTCTGGCAACCGAATCTGTGGCGGCAAGTAAAAAAGGATCTGAGTAGCTAAGTGAGTAGCTAAGGATTGATTGGTTGAGACGCGGTTAAGGATTCGTATTGTGTTCGTTCACGAGCACGACTTTACCTTGATCGACTCCCTTTTCCACGCGTTGATGCGCCGCGGCCGCATGAGCTAAGTCAAAACAGCTATCGATGGTGATCGTCAGTTTTCCCTGTTCGTACAAATCGATCAGTTTGCGAAGATCGTCGCCGCACGGTTTTGCCAACATCACCGTCCCCGACTTCGACAACGGCCACGTGACAAGCGTCATCAGCATGCCTTTGACATCAGGCTCGGTCGAGACATATCGACCGCCGGGGTTGAGCACATCACGTGATTCGAAATAGCCTGATTTTCCGGCGGCATCGAAGATCAGATCCCAGCGTTCGCTGGATTCGGTAAAGTCGACTTTTTCGTAGTCGTAGAAATGATCGGCTCCGAGTGACATGCAAAACGCTTCGTTGTCACCACTGGCGACGGCATCAACATGGCATCCGAAGGCCTTGGCAATCTGAACCGCGAACATTCCGACGCCTCCACTTGCACCGTTGACGAGCACGTGGTCGCCCGGTTCCATATTGCCATGATCTCGCAGCGATTGCAGCGCGGTCGTGCCCGCCAACGGGATGGCGGCGGCTTCTTCGATCGTCATCGAGTCTGGGATCTTTGCAGTGACGCCGACGGCACACACAGCGTAATCGGCGAGCGCGCCCCCACGGGCATGGTCGAGAAACGCGATCACTCGATCGCCAGGCGAAAATGGCGCGTCGTCAGCACAATCGGCAATCACGCCTGCGACGTCGTAGCCCGGAACTCTTGGAAATCCGCCCGGCAGCAACCCTTTCATTTCGCCGCTGCGAAGACGATAGTCGATTGGATTGACGCTCGACGCCAATACCTTGATCAACACTTGACCGGGAAGCCGACGCGGAATGGGGAGACTGGCTAAATGCAGTACATCGGCGTCGCCGTAGTCGTCGTACACGACGGCTTGCATTGTCTCATCGGCAGGGTGGTGATTCACAGCAGTCAATCCTCTAAAACAAAATTCAAGAACTCAATGATTCAAGTCGCGGCTAGGCATTGCTCACACCGTGTGCGATATGCGACTGAATCTGACGTGAACGAACAAGAAATGACGAAGGTGCAATTCACGTACCAGCGTTACTGCGCCCGATCACGCTCGGCTTCGAGCCTGAGTAGACGTCCTGAGCAGAAGTCATCAATGAATTGTGCGGCTTTTATTTGTGTTAGGCTGAAACGAATGAGTAGTCTTGAGCAAGAACAATTCGACACGGCAATCAAACTCCGTGATCGAGAGCGGACTCGTCGTCGTTATTTTATCACGACGGTTGCAGCCATGGTCGCCGCTTGGTGTGTCGCTGTCGCCGCCGCGTGGGTGTGCAATTCCATATTTTTGGATGTCATGTCCGGAGAGACCACGTTCATCTTGATGCTCTCGACGGGATTGACCGCGATCTCCAACGGTATCATTGTCGCCGCTGCACTACAAATTGCGGTTTGGTGGCAGTGGCCAGTACCTCATCGGTCGTCTTGGAAGTGGTTCGCAGTGCTGGTGGGGTGCTATGTGGTGGCAAATCTGTACCCGTACATGGACACCGATATTTGGGAGATGTTTGGTGAGCAGTGGTTCTTTCTGCTTGCCCTGACAATGGCCTTCTATCTGATGGTGATCCCACTCTATTTGCTAGGCATGCGTATCCCCGGTCGACTTTGGCAGTTTCGCCTGCTCGACTCTTTGGACGAAGAGCTGCAGGGCAAGCAATTTCCGCCACCGAATCAACACTGGAGCATCGCGGGTTTCATTTTCCTAACGCTTTTGGTGGCGTTAATGCTGGCGTTGTACCAGGGGATGCGTAAGCTTTTTGAAACGGAAATCGGCGGCACCGTCACAGTTTACTATCCGCCGAATGATCTGGTCATGATGGTCTACCATGGCGTCAATATCGGGGTCGATCTGATAGTGCTGTGGGCCGCCGCCTTAAGCAGCCTGAGTCGACACCGTAGGGCCATCGCGTTGGTGCTTTTGTCGGTGACGCTTTCTGTCGTTGCCGAATTGGCGTACATGTGGATCATGACGGACAGGCAGTCCTTTGTGGACATGGATTGGTTTGAATCTATTATTCGCCATGCTTTCGAAGGCGTCACCAGCTACTTCGTTTTGCGTTGGTGTTTCCTTCGCTGGCGAATTGCTGGTTTTGAAATGCGAGGATGGGTTCAGCGACGTGAACTGGCACCTAGGTAGTGGGTTCAGAATTCCGCCAGCACATTCACTTTGCCTGCGACAATCACATCGATTGCGACACTATTGCGGTTCTGGCTTTACGCCCCAATTGTCGTAGTTCTTCGCACTGTCGGCATTCCAAGTTGGCGAGGATCCCCACAGCGGGACCGTTGCCAGAGACGCTTCCCATTCTCCCAACATTTGGTAGAGCTGTTCGCCGCGCGAACGGTCGGCATCAAAACGGTCGTCGGCTTCGGCAAGATCGGTGTCGACTTGAAATAATTGAGCGGGACGATGCGACAGCGTAATCAGTTTGTCCTGGCCATCGCGAATCGCCCTCTGGCCTTGCAGTCGCCAATAAAGGGTGCGACGAGCCGGATCCGATTGTCCACGAAGCTGAGGCAACAAATTGATGCCATCGTAGGCTCCGTATTTTTCCTCGGCACGACGGCGATTACGTTTGTCTTCATGCGAAGGAGCTGGTTTCAGTGGCAACAGATCCGCTCCGGCCGCTGCCATGAACGTCGGCAACACATCCAGGCTCGAGACCACCGCATCGGTTCGTTTGCCTGCAGGTAACTGCCCAGGCCACGACCAAATCATCGGCACGCGAACGCCCCCTTCTCGCATACATCCTTTGGCACCCGAAAGTGGCCCATTCCAACTGGCGTTATTGGTGGCGCCGCCGTTGTCCGAGAAAAACACGATCAAGGTCTGCTCGAGTTGACCGGTTTCTTCCAGATACGACCGCACGCGTCCCACTCCTCGATCCAATGCGTACATCATCGCGGCATAAGTGCGACGTTTGGGGTCGCTGATGTGAGCGAACTTTGCCAGGTCCTGATGGGTTGCCTGCATCGGAGTATGAGGCGCGTTATAGGACAACATTAACATCCAAGGCTTCGCTTCGGTGGAATCGTGCTGAGTTTGGATCCAGCGAAGTGCCTCGTCAGTAAAGAAGTCGGTCAGATAGGGGCTGGAAAACTCGCGAAGCGGTTCTCCATTACGCTGCAATTGGTGCTTCTGCGGTGTGGGAAAGTAATTGTGGCTGCCGACCAACATGCCACAGAAATGGTCAAAACCGCGTGCGTTGGGGTGATGTGCGTCCTCGCTGCCCAAGTGCCACTTGCCAACCAGTGCGGTGGCGTAACCGGCCGAGTGAAGTTGATCCCCCAACGTGTGTTCGCTCGGCGGCAATCCCAGCAACTCGGGGCGAGTTCCGTCGGCGGCAGCGGATTGGTTCAAATTCGATTCGTAACCAAAGCGACGAGGATCGCGTCCAGTCAAAAGTCCGGCTCGCGATGGCGAGCAGACCGAGCTGGTGACATACGCCTCGCTACAAAAGACCCCCGATCTCGCCAATGAATCAAGATGTGGCGTCTGCAAATGTTGACTGCCTGTGTAGCCAAGATCGCCGTACCCCATGTCATCCGCTAACACGATCAGCAAATTGGGATGCTCAGCCGACTCGGCCGACACGCCACTGTGACAGACTCCGAAAAATGCAGCGAATGCGACGATCGCCGCAGAAAAGGATCGTAATGGCAGCGAGAAAGCGGTCGCCGCGTTGTCGTTTGGTTTTGAGCTCATGATGTCCTGTGCGGGGCAAATTCGCATGTTAAAAATTTCTCAGTGGCTGACCAATATATTAATCCACAACCGTGAGCCATGGGCCGTAAGGCCGCATCCATAAGGCACAGGGTAATGCGTCAGACCCGGCCGCTCACGCGCGAGCGGCTCACTAAATCAACGGCCAACGAGCATACAAAGTCTCACAAACCTGTATTGCGATGCGGTGAAAAACAGCAAGCCATTTTTGTTTTTGATAAAAAGAAAGCGAGCCTGCTTGCGTAATCGTTGTCTAGATCCATAGGGGGCGGTTGATCCGCTTGACTTGTACAGCAACGGCAGCGACGGATTCGGGCAATGGACGCAATGGGAACAACAAAATGAAAACACGCGAACTCAGCAACCTTGGCGTTCCCAAAGGACCGGCGATGCAAATCGCCAAAGACACGATCAAGACGGCGGCGGAATCCGGTTTGCAGCGAGCGGAATTACGCGACGCGGTCGCGAAAGTGGTCGACTCACCCAATTCTTTTCTGGAACATGAAATTTGGGGGAAACTGGCAGCGGAGTTGACGGGAGTGTTCGCTGCGCAATCTCGCTACGTCGGTCGCGAGCAACCTGCGCCTTGGCAACAATGGGGTGATGATCTCGAATCGACGGCCGTCCAACAGATGGCCAATGCGTGTCAATTGCCGATCTCGGTCAGCGGCGCGTTAATGCCGGACGCGCATCAAGGTTACGGATTACCCATCGGCGGTGTTTTGGCTACCAAAGATTGTGTGATCCCCTACGCTGTCGGCGTCGATATCGCTTGCCGTATGAAAATGACGGTCTTGGATTTGCCGACGACCGCACTGGACAAACAACAAGACCGATTGCGGGACGCAATTGAACGTGAGACTCAGTTTGGCATCGGAGCTCGGTTTCGCAAACCTCGAGAGCATGACGTGATGGATGCCGATTGGAGCGTGTCGCATATCACGAAAATGAACCGTGACAAGGCCTGGAAACAATTAGGAACCAGCGGAAGTGGAAACCACTTTGTCGAGTTCGGAATTCTGACGCTCTCCGATGATGATCTCGGGCTGCAATCGGGGCAGTACTTGGCACTGCTCAGTCACAGCGGGTCGCGAGGCACCGGGGCGGCGGTATGCGATTACTACAGCCGTGTGGCCAAGCAAATGCATCCCGAACTGCCTCGCGAATTAGTCAACCTCGCTTGGCTGGACCTCGATTCACAAGCGGGCGCCGAATATTGGGCAGCAATGAATTTGATGGGCGAATATGCGGCGGCGAATCATGCCTGCATTCACAAAGCGATCGCCAAGCACCTTGGCGTCGATGTCATGCTGGATGTGGAAAACCACCACAATTTCGCTTGGAAAGAAAAACATGGAGGCGAAGAATTGATCGTCCATCGCAAGGGAGCTACGCCCGCAGGCGCCGGAGTATTGGGGATCATCCCCGGTTCGATGGGGGCACCCGGTTACGTTGTTCGTGGCAAAGGTGTCGCGTCATCGCTGCGAAGTGCGTCGCACGGTGCAGGCCGCAAAATGAGCCGAACGGCAGCGAAGCGGCAATTCAATTGGAAAGACGTTAAGCAGTTTTTGGCCAAGCGTGGCGTAACGCTGATGTCGGCGGGATTGGACGAAGTTCCGATGGCCTACAAAGACATCGACGCGGTGATGGCATCGCAACAAGATTTGGTCCAAACCGTTGCTCGTTTTGATCCTAAATTGGTCAAGATGGCGCCCGCCGGCGAACGTCCCGAAGACTAAGCAGATAGGCAGGAATCATTGGGTGAAATCCAGTTAGCCGTTTTGGCGCTAGCCCCGGTTCAGCGCCGGAACCGTGGCTAGCGCCAAAACGGCCAATTTACTGAAAGTCTTCTGCCTAACTGCTTAGTCACGACGTGGCGTCATGCCGGAACTGCGGCCGCTGTGGTTGGAATGCGAAACATCGTTCGTCTGCGGCCTTGGTCCGGCCTACGGGGTTAAGGCGACGGCTTCATCAGGTCCAATAGCGATGCGGTCATCGTGGTAAACGCGGTCTTTAGCGTCTCAGGAGCATCCGGATAATAGACTCCCGAATGCAGCGATGGTGCGGGAATACCAAGTTGCTCGAATCGATCGAGTCTTGGCTTGCTGACCGAGCCGACCGAGTACATCAAGATCGGCACTCCGGCGATCCCATAGCGGCTAAAGTCCTCGCCTCCCATCGATTGTTCGCCCGGCACCATGTTCTCGACCCCCAGTACATCGGAAAATAGCTTCGTCATTCGCGCCGTCAACTCGTCATCGTTTCGCAACGACGGTGTCCCTTGGCTGATAATGACATCGGGCTCTTCTGCGTTGTGTGCCATCGCTACCGCCAATGCGCGTCGACGGATGGCGGCGAGCACTTGTTGTCGAACTTCTTCGCTGTAACTTCGTACGGTCAATTGCAACTTGCAATCGTCGCCGATCACATTATGTTTCGTTCCGCCATGAATCGAACCGACGGTCACCACCGCAGGCTCGATCGGTTTGACCTCGCGGCTAACGATCATCTGCAGCGACAAAACTAACTCCGCTGCTTGCACGATCGGGTCAATCGTCGAATGGGGTGCCGATCCATGCCCGCCGCGTCCCTTGACCGTGATGTCGACGCTATCGACGTTGGCTAACGAGTAACCGGGCATCAAGCTGATCGCGCCGGTTGGCTTGTCGGCGCTGACGTGAATGGCCAACGCATAATCGGGTTTGGGAAACCTTTCAAACAAGCCATCTTTTAGCATCGCTTTGGCTCCCTCGCCGAGTTCTTCGGCTGGTTGACCGATCATGATCAGCGTTCCCGACCATTGGTCTCGGTGTTCGCTCATGTAACGTCCCACCGCCGTCACATTCGTCATGTGGATGTCGTGACCACAGGCATGCATTACTCCCGTGCTGCTGCCGTCTTCGCGAGTCGCTTGGACGGTCGATGCAAAAGGAACCGGTGTCTGTTCGGTCACTGGCAACCCATCCAAATCGGTGCGGATCATCACGACTGGTCCATTTCCGTTCTGCATGACACCCACGATTCCGTGGCCTCCCACGCTGGTGGTCATTTCAAAACCTAGTTGTTTCCAAATTCCCGCTAACTTCGCGGCTGTTTGTTCTTCTTCAAAGGAAAGCTCGGGGTGTTGATGCAGCCAACGATACAGATCGAGAAAATTGTCTTGATTTTGCTCGAACCAGTTCGCGGGAGAGGATGTGGCGACAGTAGATACGGCTGGCGCTTCTGCCTGGACCCTCGACGTGTCCATCGTCCCATTGCCGAGTAGAACTGCCAGCAGAACGATCGCGGTACAAGTACGAACACGCATGAAAGAACCTTTGTCGAGGATTTGGGAACAATGCCAGGGTGTGTATTCTAAACGTTCGTTGTTGCGTCTGCTATGATTACGCGAGTTCATCCGCCCTTGTTGGAATAACAACGTCCTACCCCCTGCATGACGCCATGCAATTTTTGAACGGTCTGCTACGATCTGTCATCCAACCGGTTTATGCTGACAACGAAAGTCACGCACGACTTCCGCTACGGCCGATCCTGAGTCTTCAGCCCTGACATAGCACTCTCAGGCTGATTTACACGACAGGCTAGAAGCCTATCCCACTTTTACCCACCTAGTTTGACTTATGCGAATTACATCACTCCCGTTTGCATCTCTGGTTCTTTGCGGCTGCTTCTTTGTGAGTACAGGTTGCGATTCGAAACAGGAACCAGTGGATTCCGTTCCACCCGCCGCTGCTGCTGTGAAAGTCCAGCCCAAAGTCACAGACGATCCCGGTGCGGTTGCTGCGATTGAGGCAACATCGGCAAAAGTGAAGAAGGATGCGGATGGAGCGATTGTGGAAGTCGATTTCCGTGGCACGTCGATCGATGACTCGCAGCTCGCATTGCTGAAGCCACTCAAGCGAGTGCGTTCAGTGTTGCTTGGCGGCACGGGAATCAGCGACGAGGGACTGAAAACACTCGCCGAGGTCGCAACTCTGGAAAACGTTGATTTGCGGGATTGCAAAATCGGAAATGCGGGACTAGCCAATCTGACGCCGCTTTCCAACTTGAAAGCGCTGCGACTGTCCGGCAAAAGCGGCGACTGCTCCGTTGACGACGACGGCATGCAGCACGTTGCGAAACTTGGAAACCTAAAAGTATTGGCGATCGACTTTTTGTGGATTAGCGAAGACGGGCTGCAGTCATTGACGGGACTGAAAAACCTGCAAGAGCTTTATATGGCTGAAACCACGATTGGTAACGATGCCATTACGATCCTGGCAAACTTTCCTAATTTGAAGAAAGTTCGTTTGGCAAAAAACCAGATCGATGCGATGGGAATGGCGGAGCTGCCGAAGCTAAAGAACCTTGAAGAGCTCGACATCAGCGAGTGTGCTCAGTTGTTTGATGATGCAATGCAGCCGCTGAGTGAACTGAAAAGGCTCAAGAAACTGAATTTGTGGCGAGTCAATATTTCGGATGCGGGTATCGAGCCTCTCAAGGGCCTGACTTCGCTCGAGTCATTGAACTTGGATAACACTCGTCTCACCGATGAGGGGATGCCATACCTGAGTGACCTGAAGAAATTGACATTCTTGCATCTGGGATCGACACAAATCAGTGACGCAGGACTAGTCCACCTGGAAGGCCTGACAGCGATGAAAGATCTGAAAGTGACTCGCACCGCGGTCACTCAAGAGGGCGTCGATAAGCTGAAGAAGAAGCTGCCCAAGACCGAGATCCAGCTGAAGTACATCGAAGGCGAGTGATCCGATTCGTCAGATCCGGCAGCAGCGTTCCCGTAGCGAAAGTCGCCTTTTGCTCCGCAAAAGTAGCGTTTATTGGGCGTACTTTCGCAGCGCGCGTGGCAACGAGCATTAAATCACAGTTACGTAGCTAAAACGCGCCGGCTTTCGCCCAAATGTGGACGCCATCAGTCGCTGCGATGCCGGGTCGACGATTGTCGCTCGGCTTTCCAAGCCGATAGCGTGCATCCAGCCGCAGCAAACCGCTTCATCGGCAATCGTCCCATAACCTTTTAGAAATAAACAAGTGTGACAAGCAACCCGCCGTCGAGTGAGCAAGTTGCAGGCAGCGACCAGACATTTCTGACAGACGAATGTTGGGACAGACGAATAAATTCAAAGGGACGATTCGTCTGTCCTTCATTCGGCTGTCAAAATCACCTTGAATCTGTTCCTGTCGTGAGGAAGTGACTAACGTCCCACCAGCCGACTCTGCGTTTCAAACGCCAAGCACGATCCCGGGCGAGATTAAGATTAAGAGTTTCGTGCCCAGGGTCCAGAGCACCGGAATCATCCCATTGTCGCTCGGCTTTCCAAGCCGTTAGCGTGCCGCAGACGACGCTGTTGCATCGTTGATTTGCCGCATCGCATAAGTGGCCGCGATCAACACTAATCCAGAACACATCAGCGGATCGTTCTCTTTCATCAGTCCACTTTGTTGATTGACAAAACTTCCATCGGATTTCTGGTGACGCTGCAAGCGATGCATTAACTGCTCAGCCCAATCGCCGCGGATCCCTAGTCGCCAATAAGCTTCCGCACGCACAGCTTGATGGTAAAAGTACACCGCTTCGCCCCACGGTTCTGGATAATCGCGAGGAATACCCTCGGGGTATTCCCAGTCGCTGTTGTTCTCAAGCCATGCCCTTGCTGAACTCACACGTTCGTCGGACGCGTCGACTCTCGACGCCAGTAGTGCGATCACGCCATCACACGTTGCAGTGGCATAGCTGCGGAAATAGGTATGCCCTTTTTTGTGCCCCATTCGTCCCTTGTTTGCCGCCATTACAATCGGTGAGAAGTAAAAACCGCCGTCATACAAATAACCTTTTGCACGCGGGTCAAGATTGACAGCGCTCATGTCTCCGGGGTGAGGGCGCGTTTCACTTGGATGCTTTTGCATCAGACGAAGAAAGTGCTGCGAGTTTAAGTTGATTCGGTCCAATTCGGAAACTGTCGCAAGCGATAGCTGATCATCCGGCAATGACTTAGAGGCCGATGCATGGAACGCAGCCAATGCCCAACGTGTGTGCGCCAAATCCATGTGCCCCGTTTGACCGGGCGGCTGAGTGCCACCGAATCCCCATCCACCGTATGCTGAATCGGACTTGGAAAACCCACGCGACTCGGAAAACTGTTCACGGATCAAAAAACGACGAAGTGAATCGACCACTGCGTCATTGCCATTCATTTGCTGAAAACAACGCAGCGCAAAGGCACTCGCGAACACGGGATATTCCAACACCTCTGGATCCGCGACGCCAAGCACGCCTGTATCAAGTTGGCTTTTCATCCACGACAAAGCACTTTGCGCCATCGTTGATGCTGCGAATTCCGAGTTCGCGTCAAGCAGTGCGGACAACACAAACGGCGTCAACGCCTGGCCGCTTTTCAGCAGCGCGTACGTCTTACTTTTCCAGGCTCCATCCGGCGATTGCTGATCGAGCAGATAATCACTCAACGACTTGATCAGCGTCTGAGATTGCGATCGCACCTCGTCACGCTCGGATGCCACAAGCGACCGCACTTGCGATCCGGGAATCGATGCGGCGATTCCGCTTGCCAAAAAAACACGACGAGATATTGCAGTGTTCATAACGCAATGACCAAGATAGGGGCTGAGTTTGCGATGGGGAGTGCTTAGCAGTTAGGCAGGAGTCTTTCAGTAAATTGGCCGTTTTGGCGCTAGCGGGCTGTTGACTTAGTGAGCCGTGACGCGTGAGCGGCCGGGTCCCACGCATAACTGCGAGTGGTGAAAGGATTGAGTGAGCCGATTTCCCGTAGTGGACGTGGCTACACGTCCTGTGCGTTGGATCTTTAGCAAGATCCACTACATTTGTTGATACAAGGATCTTTAGCAAGATCCACTACTATTGGTGATACAATCAACGTACCAACAACGCATCACACTACTTTGCTGATGCGACTCGCTTCAGCAATTTGATGTCGTTTTGCGTCGTGATGACTTGCAGTGCCGCTGCGGTACAGAACACCGGGCTGGTGATGCAGTGGTGCCCATTCCAGCTGCCATCGGGGTTTTGTATTTTGCCCAATCGCTGAGTCATTTTGGAGTTCCATTTTTCCCAAGCCTCACCGCCTGCGATCACTAGCGACTCGCTTGTCATCAAATAGCTGAGGAATTCTTCGCCGCCATTGTTGCCAAATCCGGCCAACAAGCTTTCGTCACCAAGCCGTTCTAGCTGGGCACGATTTTGCACGACAGCATCCCCTAGCACTTTAGCCTTGCTCGCATCTTGACCAGCGATTCGCAAGTTTGATTCGGTGACCTCAGCGTCCGCCTCCAGTTTGCCTTGTTTCTTCGCTTCTTTGATCGTCTCGGCCGCTTGTGCCGCGTCGACCGCATTGCCTCGCAAACCGCCCGAGAAAGCGTACAGTTCGACCCCGGCCGCTGCGGTTGCCGACGCCTTGCCGGTCGCGGCATTCACATTCTGTTTCTGATAGTCGCGTGCCTTTTCCAGTTTCTTAGCGTCGACGTCTTTGCCAAGTGCCCGCGCAAGTTCGAGTGAGTTACAGTTCCAAGCGGACTGTAGCACCGGTGCCCAACCGCCGCCGGTATTCCAGCTGCCGTCTTTCGCCTGAGTTCGTTGCATTCGTTCTAAACATGACGTCAACGCGGCCTCGACTCGCTTATGCCAAGGGTCGTTCTTTGGCAGCACGTCCGAGACTCGGGTCAAAAATTGTGCGGTCATCGCGGTATCGATCATCGGTCCCAATTTCCGTTGCGGCTGCGTCCCTTCGATCGATGTAATTCGGTCCGCATTGGGTTCCGCGTTCTCAACCACTTTCACTAAATAGTGCATCGCGTTGACCACGGCGTCGCGATACTTGCCTTCACATGGCGTATGGCCAGCTCGCAACAGTGCCGTTGCGGCAAAGGCTGTGGTTGCAGGATCAGAGGGGAATTTGGCAGGGTCGAGTATCTGTTGTTGAGCATGACTGCCACCGCCCCAGCCACCATCGGAATGTTGTGCCGAAACGAGCCAACTGAGTCCCTGTTTGACGATCTTGGCGGTCGCCTTCTTTTCCTCTTTCTTCGATTTCTTTTTGCCTTTGGATTCTCCTTTCTCCTTCACGGCTTCGGTATCCTCCGCTTGCCCCGAAGCGATTTCATCAGCTTGAGCGGTTTGGGCGACCGGGGCTTCCGCCGCTGCGACCGGGGACGCATCAGCAGGTTTCGACGCAGGTTCGTCTGCGACGAGGATCATCGACATTGCGGTAACGAGCGTTCCGCATAACAGGTTGCGGCAACCGAATCGCATCGCCATGGCTGAATGGAACATGACCGTTCTCTCCAAAGAAACAAGAATAGAAGTCGCGTGAATGGGAGTTCCACCACGCGATGGGAGCTTGCACTACTCAAGTTAGACGATTCAAAGCTCGTTTTATTAGGAAAGTAATTCGTTTGACTTGAATTTTACAATCGTCTGAGATTCCGGTTTTGTTCTTGTTCTAAAACACTAGCAAAGATGCGGCGAGGGATCCCGCGGTCAATCGTCCCGTGACCTTCTGCGACGCCCCAGGAGACCTCGTTTCAATCGACAAACGACTCGATTCGCGAGCGATTTTCGAGCTGAAGCTGAGCAAGCGTTTCGCTCACAATCCGGCGGCTCTCCTCACCATCAACCAGCAGAAGGTCGATGTAACTCTCGTTCAAACCAAAGGCTCCACCGAGCGTTTGCCCGCTGAGTTCTTTTTCGAGCGAGTCCGTTAAAACGTCTTCGATGTTGGCACGAACATCAGATTGTTGGCCTTCGGGGAAAACCGAGCCATCAATGGCAACGTAAATCAGTTCTGCACCCGTGTTCTTAAGCGGATCCTCGCTGAGCTTTCCGCCGTTTTCGATACAGTCAAAGACCAGCTTTGGAATCAGACTCGAACCGACCACGGTGTCGCCACGCGGTGATGGCTTGCTTTCTTTCAGTTGGTAGACGCAGTACGTATCCAGCGGCGGCAACTTTTCCCATTCGTGATACGTGTTGACATGCGAAATGAATTCCGGCAGATCGGATAGCGATCGGGTATAGGTATCGGGCGTAAAGGGCTCGATCTTGATTTCGCCCAGCCAAGTCTGGGTGCCGAATTCACCGAGCACTTCATCGACCAACAGAAACAGGATCGTAAAGTGCTGAGCCGAAGGCACTGATTCAAGCACAGGATGCCAAGCAACGATATCAATTTTCTGGCGGTCATCATCGACATGCGTGCGGATTAGAAAACGGTCCACGTCGACACGGGTGCCCTCGTCGACGGCGATCGCGAACCCTTTGACAAATTCGGCTGGTGTTGCTTGCCGCGAAGCATGAAAGTTCCATTTAGGAATTTCTGGGGCGCGTTGCAGCCAATACTCCGCGAGCAACTGTTTTGCAATTTGACCTTCGCCCGACAGCGTGAACGAATGGCCGCCATTTTCGCCCGGACCAAAGACCCAGCTAAGACCGGGCACAGTCGCTTTACAAAAATCGGCGACTTCGTCGACCAAGCTGCCGCATTCACTCGCTTCGATCGTCTCGAAGAATCGTTCGGAAACGGTGGGATACCACTGCCAAAATTCAGTCACGCGTTGTTTGAAGGTTTGCCCATTTTTATTTTGGCTTACCGAGTCCGTCACGACACCATCCTGCATGCGAAAAGAAGGGACTTTGAAGCAATGCGTTCGGCATGTGTGCCGGGTTTGGCGAACGAGCATCCCCGCATTGATGCACGCCAGTCTACGTCATCCGCCCACACCCGTCGAATCCCACACACAGCGTCACTTTAGATTGGTGAGGCACGTCGGATGACGCAGCAGAATATGGCAAAAGCGAATCGCACTTATGCGGGATCGCTTTTTGCGATTGAAGAGCATTGCTGTGCTTTCAAGCTTTCTTGGTTACTGAGATGTTCAGTTCCAGTCCGGCGGCCGATGCATAGCGTTGCAGGGTGAAAAGTGTCGGATTTGCTGTGGGGTCATTTTCGAGCCGAGAGAGTGCGCTTCGCTTTAATCCGCAATCCTTTTCGATGTCGCTCAATGACAAACCAAGTTCTTCGCGATGGGAGCGAATCTGGCTTAACACATGATCAACCTGTTTCCGAGTCGGCTTCCAGGCTTTGTGCCGCAGTCGCATCTCGGCAAGGATTTCTCGGCGTGCGCTTCCTGTTTCCGGGCGCCCCTCGCGAAGTTTTCCGAGTTCTTCGTCGCTGAGATCGCGGTGAACCCGCTGGCTGGTTGGTTTACGTTTATTCATCGGAATCGTGTTTCCTCAATAAGATTTTGCATAGGCTGTATACATCTATGTTAACAGCTTTTCGCTTCGATGGGTTGAGGATTCGCCGCCGATCGGATGATTGCGGATTTGAAATTGGCGCCAGCTTCACTGCCACGGCACTATTTTGAGCTTGCGAGAGCGGACGCAGATTGAGAATTGCTGGTGCTGCGGCGTCAACCGTACAGGCGTTCGACAATGCGAGTCTCCACGTTCGAAAAACGTGGCCTCAATGAAGTCGTTTGCGACGCTGGCCCGAATGGCGTGGACCTTGTGAGCCGAGGGCGCTAACCGCGGGCCTCGATCCCTGCGTTTTTTCAATCCCTAGGACCCGCGGCAAGCGCTGTCGATTCAGACGGAAACCCGGTAGCTGCCAGTTGTCTCCTCCGCAGAGACAAGCTCGAGCGGAAGGATGTGTCGCAGTACGGGCTCTCCCAAGTCCAAATTATTTGACGCTGGCCGGCCAAACTGCCGTTGCCGCGTTCGTGCGAGTTCACACGAACGTGGCTATCGTTAGCGCTTCGACGGGCCTGTTTGGATCAGGTCACGAGAATCCGCGAAGCGTTTTGCAAATCGATTACAATGCGGCGAGGATCTCGTTGCTCAAAGCGCGGCCGCCGTGGGTTTCGCTGATTTTTACGTACGTGATCTTGCCTGATTTGTCGACAACAAGCGTCGTGGGGTAGGCGGTTTCGTTTGTTGCGTTCCAGCGTAATCCGTAAGCATTGGTGAATTGGAAATCGGGATCGAGCAAGAACGTCAGCGGCTTGGGCAACTTGGTGCCTTGCAGGAAATCACCCGCGTGCTGGCCAAGTTGCAATTTTGCTCCAGGATAGATCAACAACACTCGCGCGTTCTTTGCTGCAAACTTGTCCGCATTCTTTACGAGATCGCCAACCTGGGCGGAACATGCGGGACATTGTCGGCCAGGGAAACCTCGCAATACTACAACGACGACGGGGCCATCCGCGTTCACTTGGCTTAGGCTGACATCGCCCGGTAACTCGCCTGCAATGGCACGCAACTGGAAGTCTTTTGCTTTCTTGCCGGGTGCCAACATCTTCTTCGCGTTGGCGACCTGAGTCTGGCCGTGAGCCTGAGCCTGGCCGTGAGACTGTGCCGAAGCGGGAGCGGCAAGCGTGCTGGAAAGAGCCAATGCACAAATTGCAAGCGTGGGAACGATCTTCATCAAGGGAAACCTTCGTGAAAGCGAGTGGAATGCGGGCTCCTGAGCGGAACCAAAGAGTGAACCGTATGGATTCACATTGCCAATGATCACTCGTGTTCGCTTTCCGCCACTCAGAGCAGCAAAAAAACAGGTCGCCTAATACCAAATTAATTGCGGTGGTGCGGACGAGCCGCTAAATTGGCGGGCATTCTCGTTGCAAGCACTCCATTGTCACATTCGTTAAACCTCTCGACGCTTCTTTTATTGGCCTGAACGAAAGCCCTCTATGCCCACCACGATTAATGGTATTGGAACGCAATACTACGGCAAAAAAAATCCGCGGATCTACCATGATCGATGCGATTCGTGTGGCGCCCATTGCCAGATGACTGATTACGAAACGGGATACTATTTCGTGGTCTTGTTCATCCCGCTGATTCCGATGGGCAAAAAGCAGATTCTCGGTGATTGTTCTAGCTGTCGTCGTCACCGTGTGATGCCGTTGCACCAGTGGAATCAACTTCGCGAAGAGGCAATTGACACGGGGATGGCGAAGCTAGCCGAGGCACCCGATGAGCCTCAACGTGCAATCGAACTGCTTGGTACCTTGACGGTGTTCAATCGTCCTGAAGAGGCGATGGATTTGGCCTCGGCGACGCTGCAGTCACATCAAGATGACATTGATGTCCAGCTTGGTATCGGAAGCTGGTACGAGAATCAGGGACGAAAGGCAGAAGCGGAGAGTTGTTTTCAGCGAGCGATCGAACTCGATCCTGAATATCCGCCCTGTGTTCGCATTGCCGGAATCAACTTGCTCGAGAGTGGGCAGCCCAAGCTAGCGGCTCAGCAAATGGAGTCGCTGCGGCATCCGTCCGAGAATTACGAGCCGGGATTGTTTCTGATGTTGGCCCAGTCGTATGCCGCAACGGGAGATCATGATTCGGCGCTGCGAGAATACGCCGAGGTGTTCGCCAATGTGCCAGAGGCGGCAACGGATAAAGCGATCCGCAAGCAAGTCAAGAAATCCGAAAAGGCCCTCGGCCGGCCCGAGTCGATCCTGCCCAAGAAAGGGCTGTTTGGATAAGTGGGATGGGCTTCTAGCCTGTCATGAGTGCTGACGACAGGCTGGAAGCCTATCCCACACGACATTAAAAAAAACTGGGGGTACCCAAGGTTCCCTGGCTCTGAATCTTCGTAGAGAATGGGGGGACCACTTAACGAACATGATTCTTTGAAGGATTTCTCGGGATGAGTAACAGCACAGCCACCCACGGTCTCACTTCTCGCGACGCTTACCAAGCTCTGCAATCGCATCACGCGGAAATTAAAGACAAACATCTTCGCGAGTGGTTTGCCGAAGATTCCCAGCGTTCCCAAACGCTGAGCCTTGAAGCTCTGGGACTGTTCCTCGATTACTCGAAAAACCGGATCACGTCGGAAACCGTCAAATTGCTGGTCGCATTGGCCGAATCGGCAAATTTGAAAGATCGCATCGATGCGATGTTCAGCGGCGAAAAAATCAATACCACCGAAGACCGCGCGGTGTTGCATACCGCCCTTCGTGCTCCGCGTGACGCCAAAATTGAATTCGAAGGCGAGAACGTTGTGCCCGATGTGCATGCGGTACTCGACAAGATGGCGGCTTTCTGCGACCGCGTCACCAGCGGCCAATGGAAAGGTCACACCGGCACGAAAATTCGCAATATCGTCAATGTTGGGATCGGCGGTTCGGATCTCGGCCCCGTGATGGCGTACGAGGCACTGCGTCACTACAGCAATCGCGATCTCAATTTTCGCTTCGTTTCCAACGTCGATGGAACGGATTTTGCCGAAGCGACTCAGGATCTCGATCCGGCCGAGACGCTGTTTATCGTGGCGTCAAAGACGTTCACGACTCAGGAAACGATGACCAATGCACGATCCGCACGCACGTGGTTACTGTCGGGACTGGGGGGCGACGAGTCGGCGGTCGCGAAACATTTTGTGGCGGTTTCGACCAACGCGGATGAAGTCGGCAAGTTCGGAATCGATACCGCGAACATGTTCGGATTCTGGGACTGGGTCGGCGGTCGCTACTCGATGGATTCGGCGATCGGATTGTCGACGATGCTGGCGATTGGTCCAAAAAACTTTCGAGAAATGCTCGACGGATTTCATCAGATGGATGTTCACTTTCGCACCGCACCGCTGGATCAAAACTTGCCTGCACTGATGGGCTTGTTAAACGTTTGGTACGCCAACTTTTTTGATGCAAAGACGGTTGCGGTGCTGCCGTACGATCAATACCTGAAGCGATTCCCTGCGTACTTGCAGCAATTAACGATGGAGAGCAACGGCAAATCGACGACACTCTCAGGTGACCGCGTCGATTACGACACTAGTCCGATTTTCTGGGGTGAACCGGGGACGAATGGTCAGCACTCGTTTTACCAATTGATTCACCAGGGCACGCACTTGATCCCCTGTGACTTTATCGCGTTTTGCAAGTCGCTGAATCCACTTGGCGATCATCAAGACATCTTGATGGCTAATGTAATCGCGCAAGGCGAAGCGTTGGCGATGGGCAAAACCGCGGATGAAGTGAAGAGCGAAGGAACGGCAGATGATTTGGTGCCACACCGTGTTTTCGAAGGCAACCGACCCTCCAACACGATCTTTATCGAGCAATTAACTCCGAGCGTTTTGGGTAAATTGATTGCCTTGTACGAGCACAGCACGTTCACGCAAGGCGTGATTTGGGATATCGATTCGTTTGACCAATGGGGCGTGGAGCTCGGCAAAATGCTAGCCAAAAAAATCATGCCGGAATTGCAATCGAGTGATGCGTCGCTGGCGCACGACAGTTCCACCAACGGATTGATCCAGCGTTATCGTCAATGGAAATAAGGCAGCGAACATGATCCACACTTGGCCTCGCGATCAAATGCCCAAGCAGGCGGTGTTCATCTCTGATTTGCATTTGATGAGCACGCGGAGCACGGCAGAGCAACATCACACCCAGATTGCCTCGTTGATCGAGCGTAACGAGATGGTCGTCTGGGGTGGTGATCTGTTCGATTTCCGATGGTCGCGTTTTTCAAGTGAGATCGAAGCGGTCGACTTTTCGCTCGACTACTTGCAGCAGTGGCGAAACGAATACCCCGACAAGCAATTCGTTTTCTTGTGTGGCAACCATGACGCTAGCCCGGTGTTTTTGCAGGAGTTGCAGCAACAGACCGAGCCCGATTCCAACTTTGTATTTGCCGGCGACGTGCTTCGCATCGGTGACACCGTAATGTTGCATGGCGACCAGATCGAAGGTCGCGGAAAAATGCAGCGTTTTGAGAGCTACCGAAAAAAGTGGGCCGACAAGAAACGAGCTGCGTTGTGGCGATTCGCCGGCTACGACGCGATTGTGGCGGCGCGTGCGCATAAGGTCGCGGCGGCATTGGCACACCGAAATAAGATGGCGATCCGAAAACTGAATCGCTTCCTAGTGCTACACGACTTGGGGCCCGAGAGCGGAACGCGACGTGTGGTGTTCGGGCACACGCATCGTTTGATTGGCGGATTCGAGCACGACCAAATGCAATTTTTCAACGGTGGCGCCGCGATTCGCCACGTCCCGTTTCGGCCGGTGGAAATTGAACTGACGGATCAAGCGTAGAAGGGGAGGAAATTCGATTTCACCTCCCCCTTGGGGAGGTCAGAGTCGGCGGTAGCCGGCTCTGGGTGGGGCTCGCTGTGTTAGAAATGGATCGTGCCAGCATGGTTTCACCAACCCTCCCCGGCCGCATCCGGCGGCCGACCCTCCCAGCGGGAGGGTGAACTGATTTCACTTCCCCCTTGGGGAGGTCAGAGCCGGCGGTAGCCGACTCTGGGTGGGGCCGCTGTGTTAGAAATGGATCGTGCCAGCATGGTTTCACCAGCCCTCCCCGACCGCTTTCAGCGGCCGACCCTCCCAGCGGGAGGGTAAATTGAGTTTGCCCCTTTCCCGCGATTGGTTACAGGTGGCAATCATGGTTTGGCGAACCGTTTCAGTTTGCGGTCCAGCGTGCTGCGTTCAATTCCCAACATCGCGGCAGCGCGACTTTTGTTGCCGTCGGTATGACGCAACACGCGTTCGATGTGCTGCTGCTCGAGCTCGGCCAACGTCATCTCGACCGCAGTTTCACTCGATGCCGTACCGCCTCCGCCCGCGGCTGCGGTAGGCGAAAGCGCTAGATCGATCTCCTCGATCACGTTCTTTTGATTTAGCACCACGGCGCGTTCGATCACGTTTCGTAGTTCGCGAATGTTCCCCGGCCAATGATATTCGAGCAGTCGTTTTTGCGCCGCTTCGCTGATCGTCTCGATCCGGCGTCCCATCTCGCGATTAAAACGGTCGAGGAAGAACTGGGCCAGCAACAAACAATCGCGTTGACGTTGACGAAGCGGTGGCACGATGATCTCCACCACGTGTAGGCGATAATACAAATCTTGTCGAAACTTGCCTTCGCCGACCATCGATTGCAGATCCCGGTTGGTAGCGGCGACGACGCGAACATCGACTTTGATCGGCTCGTGTCCGCCAACACGTTCAAACGGATGCCCCTCAAGTACGCGAAGCAATTTGGCTTGCAGTTCGGCATTCATCTCGCCAATTTCGTCGAGCATCAACGTGCCTCCGTCGGCCATCTCGAACTTGCCCCGTTTCCGCTCGGTGGCGCCCGTGAAAGCGCCTTTTTCGTGGCCAAACAATTCGCTTTCCAACAGAGTTTCGCTCAACGCGGCACAGTTTAGGCAGACCATCGGTCCTTCGCGACGATTGGATGCGTGATGCAGCGCCGCGGCAACCAATTCCTTGCCCACACCCGATTCGCCTCGCACCAAAACTGTGGCATGCGTCGGTGCCGCCAACTTGATCTTTTCGATGACGGATCGAATCGCTTCGCTTTTACCCACGATGCGAACTTTGTCGCCAAGTTGTTCTTGCAGCAGCTCGGCCTTGCGGCGGCTGAGGTGAAGCGACTTGGCCAAACGCCGCTGGTCGGCGAGCCGCGAAACCGACTCGGCAAGAATTTCGGCCACCGCGACCACAACTTGTAAATCGTCGCTGCCAAAGGGGCGAATCCCTGCGGCGGTCGTCATATGGATCATGCCGAGGAAACGATCGCGATGGTCACGGATCGGGGCCAGGATGATGCTTTCGACATCGATCTCACCGCGACTGTTCTTGGTCGCCAATTGGTCATCGCCGACGATGTTGCGAGCCAACAAGGCGAGCCCGTTTTCGCCCGCCAGATTCTGCAGCAACGCTTCGGGTGGCCGACGATAACTGCGGTCGCCGCTTTGCCGGGTCGCGACTAAGGGGACTTCCGAAATCGAGCTGGGCGAAACCGAGGCAGGCGGAGTCGATCGTTCGCTGAGATAGACACCGGCGGTATCAAATTTCAGGCTGCCCACCAAATCGTCCAGACACGCGGCGACAGCGGACTCGGAATCTTCTAGACGAGCGAGGGTGAATGCCAATTTGAGCAAACGGCTGCGAACGCCCGGCGAATCGTCGCCGGCTGCGTTTAGCTCTGCTGCGTTTTTGGCTTCCGCCACTTTTGAATCGGATGCAGCCGCGCGTCCATGCAGATAATCGCTGTGCCGCCGACGATCGGTGATCGCATCGGCACTCATTTCCATCGTCAATTGATCGTCGGTGGCTTGCGAGGCCGCGTCATCATCGTCGGATGCCGGTTCGATGCCGCCGGTATGAATGGTGTGCGTGAACTGGATCGCAAAACCGGCGACCTCGATTTTGTCGCCGTCGCGAAGAGGGTGCGGGGCCGTGATCTCCGTTCCGCCGACAAACGTGCCATTGCGGCTGCCGAGATCCTCGATGGTCCATGAACCGGCCGCAGCGGGTTGTGGCGAAGCCGGTTGGGTTGAGGCCGGTTGCGAAGTGTCCGAAGCATCGTTGTGGACTGAATCGGCCCAATAGATGCGGGCGTGCTGGCGACTGGCTTGGTGGCTGCGGATCACGATTTGGTTGGAGGAAGCTCGCCCCAAGAAGGCTTGAGCCGGGGGGGCGAGTCGAAATACGTCACTCCAGCGGCCGGCCGATTTTAAGACGAGATAAGCACTAGGATGGCGGGGGGCCGATGTGTCGCCAGCCGGGTTTGTCGAGGATGTCGTCTGCGGGACTTTGGTATTCAAGCGAATCCACTGCGAAGGAGAAGCCAAAAATGGAGAAGACCGATGGCGTATCGATTATGATGATTGTGAACGCTGTGACGGAGTATGTAGAATGTCGAGCGGCAGGTTCTTAGCGTCTGCCACGTGCCGCACTCGTATTTTAGCGGAGAAACCGACCATTTGTGCGTTCACAGCGACAGGACTTCTGTTGCGATATGGATTTTCCGCAAGTATCCTGTGTATCGGTCACTTGCCGGACCGCATTGCCATCCGTCGGATTGCATTTGCGGTTTTTCAGTCCAAGGCACCTATTCTAAGCCACGAACAATCCCCCGCCCATTAACGCGAGCCGTTGTGCGGGATACCTCGGAGATCCACTCGATGGAATTCGGTCCACAACGTCTGTTTCGATTTTCTGCGTCTATCATCGCGGTCCTCTGCATGTCCGCCTCGCTGCAGGCGGGAATCAGTGGTCTAAACAACCGAGCGGTGGGGGGAGTATTGATTGACGCTGAAGGCATCGTCCGAAACGCGACGATTGCCGAGCAACAAGAACTGTCCAACGCGGCCCGGGCGGCACTGAAGCAAGCCGAAGGCGAGATGGACCAAGCGACCGAGATGCGGATGATCTCGTTAGCAAAATTGCAAAAACACCTGCAAGCGACTCGTGAAGCGGGCGAACCGATTTCGAGCGACGTCGAGTTTTTGGCAGGACTGCAACGCATCGAATACGTTTTCGTCGACCCCGACAACAACGATATCGTGATCGCGGGCCCTGCGGAGCCTTGGGAAATGCTCGATGACGGCAGTGTTGTGGGGACGAAGTCGGGAAAATCGACCATGCGATTGGCCGATTTGATCGTCGCGTTTCGCACCGTCGAAACCGCACGCCGTGGCGGTATCAGCTGCTCGATCGAACCGACTGCCGAAGGTCGCCAACGGCTGCAAAACCTGCTTCGCAACGTCAAGCTTCGCCCGGGCCAAAACCCTGCGATTTACGAGTCGGCGATGAAGCAAGCGTTTGGCCCACAGATGATCCAATTGAACGGAGTGCCCCAAGACAGCCGATACGCTCGGATCCTGGTCGCTGCCGACTTTGAAATGAAGCGAGTTGCGATGGAGTTGGCCCCATCGAACGTCAATGGATTGCCCAGCTATCTGCAAATGTCCAAAAATAGCCGCCACAACGCGTCCCAAAACCCACGTTGGTGGATGGCGTGCAACTACGACGCGATGACCAAGAGCGAAGACGCGTTGGCTTGGAAATTGTCCGGCCAAGGCGTGAAAACGCTGACCGATCAAGACTTGGTTGCCGCTGACGGCGACGTCAAAGCAGCCGGCCGCGTCGACAAAATCGCTCAAACCTGGGCCGAGACGATGACGCAGAAGTATCCTGAATTGACTAAAACAGTCCACGTTTTCGGTGATTTGCAAAACATCATGGATATGACGATCGCGGCCACCTTGATCAGCCAAGAACGGCTCGATCAAAAAGCCGGCATCGATCTGTCGCTGTTAAAGCAAGAGAACGAAGCGGTCGAGTTGACCTCCTACGCGATCCCCAAAGCGTTGAATCCTCAATGCAGCTTTGTACGAGGCCGCAGCGGTTGGGTCGTGACCGCATCGGGAGGCGTTGATATCGACGCGTTCTCGGTGGTTGAAAAGCAAACCGTCGACGCCGCCGTGGCAACGAAACGAACAGAGTCATTGGCCTCGGCCAACGATCGTTGGTGGTGGAACCGCTAAACGTATCACGACAATACTGAAACGTTAAAAACGCCCCTTCCGATGACGGAAGGGGCGTTTTTTCGTAGGTGTTAGAGCCGCAACCGCGGCGGCAGCGAGCTATTCTGTTACCTCTCCCGAACGCAGTTTGGGAGAGGTCGAGCAGAGCCTTCAGCGATGCTCGGGTGAGGGCGACCGAGCAAGATCAGACGCTGTGTACGCTAAATTGCTCGGTCGCCCTCACCCGAACGAGGCCTAAGGGGCCCGCTGGACCTCTCCCAGCTTCGCTGGGCGAGGTAACGTCACGCGTCTCAGGCTTTATGCTACCGCTGCTCTGCAGCTAAGGCAAAACCGTCGCGATTACAGCCGCGGATGTTTAAGAAAACGTGCGAGCTCGACCGGGCGGCCCCTCGCCGCACCACTATTAAAGGGCACGACGAAACTCTTGGCGAGTTTCGCTACCTGGCTCGCGACGGGCAGAAGCCGGAAGACGACTTACAGTGGGAAGTCGTCTTCGGCGGCGTTGTCGGCGTACAACGGCATGTGTCGGTAGTAGACTTCTAACATCATCGTGGCGAAAGACGTGGCTGCCAATCGACCGCCATCTTTGGGACCGTGACCTCCCTTGGGGAAGTGCCAACTTCCTTTCGCTCCGCCGTCTTGCGATTGGGTTTCGACGAGCCAATCACGCATTTCGTTGTTGAACTTGTCCCATTCCGCACCACCAAATTGACGCAAAACCTGGGCGGCGTAGTAATCGTAGTAGATCTGGTCTTTGCGGAAGCCAATCTTGGCGACTTCTTTCACCCCAGCGACGATTCGTGGATCGGTCTTTGACCACCCGGTGTACATGCGGCACAATACGCCAACGGCGGTACAGGCCGGTCGAACCTTGGCCGATGGGCTGGCGTAGCCGTACGTTGCCCCGTTGTTGGATTGGACCTTGTCCAAAAATAAAACCGAGCCTTGGACGGTGGTAGGCGGCACGAGCAAGTGCCCCATGTGAGCACTTTTCAGCGCCATCACTTGCCAACCGACCACCGACGTGTCACCGCCATCGGCTTGTTGCGGTTGATAACGCCAACCTCCGTCGCGACATTGGGCATAGACGATAAAATTGATTGACGCCTGAGCCGGCATGGCCAACTCGGGGTCGCCGGTCATCGCGTAGGCTTCACACAACGCGATCGAAGCCAAACCGTGCGAATACATCCCGTTTCCGGCACTCTCGGTCAGATCGAGCACGGGCATGCCGTTTTTCTTGCCGAGCTTTCCGTTACTGATCAGGAACTTGAGGCCGCGATAGACGTTTTCGCGGAAGTCACCCGATTTATGCGTTTGGCCAGCCCCCATGAACGGCAATAACGCCATCGCCGTTGCGGCATTTACCGCACCGGCACGTTTCGGTTCGCCGGGATCACCGCAACGATTGTTACAAGCGACATTGTGTTGGAACGACCAACCGCCGTTGGGGAATTGGTGGCGTGAGAACCATTTCAGAGCTTCGGTCACGGCGGCTTCGCTACTGGCGCTGCCCCCGTAATCACGCAACAACTTTTTCTTCATGTCTGCGCTGCGGCTGCTCATCGGAGCTCCCGAAACGGACGACAGCGTTTGCAGCGACGTCGCAGTGGGAGCCATATCCGAAGCCATTTCGCCCATGTCGATCGCCACTTCGGCAATTTCGATCGATTCAACCGACGTCGTCGGCTCAGGCATCTCGATTTGTTCGCTGGTGTCGACGCTGGTCTCGGTGACCTCTTCCATTTCGGCCACTTCGCCTGGATCGAGCTGCTCGATCGCAAACTCTTCCATCTCGGGGCCATCCTCGGCGGTAGCTGAAGCCGACAACACGTTGACGATCTTGACCGGGTCGCCAATCGAAATGAGCCCCAATACCAGCAGAATGATCACATGGACAAACGTGCTGACCGCCCAGGCAGGCATGGCGCTGAAGATTAAAAATCGCCGCCTCGGATTCACTTCCTCATAGGTGTCATCCTCGACCATCGCGTTGGGAACGAGCTGATCTTGGGGAAGTAGTTGGTTGGGATCAGTGACAGACGCCATGGAAATCGAGTTCCCTAGGTTTCAATGAACGAACATGGATTGCGGAATCGTGCCGGACGATGAAGATGCGGCGCTAGATCGAAGACTCTCGTACAAAAAGAGGCTTGTACCCTTTTGTCTAGTATAAACGAAACAAGGGGACTCAACCGACCATCGACCCCAGTTTAATTGCTTGTTCGACAACGTCAGCAACTTCATTCCGCACTGGGTGAAGAATGACAATGATCAGCCAAATGTACTCATAAATACGCGTTTCACTTGGCGTGCTGTTGCCAATAATACAACCGTGCAGGCCAAAGCGGGGGGCAACGATTGCCCCACCTGTGGTGAGGCCCTCTGGCAACGAGCGGATCGTTGAGATCCACGTTAATTCGAATGTCCCATTTTCTGAGCCGAACGCGTTAGCTTCGGGCGACCGCTCAGTAAATCCTGGATAGAAAGAGGCCCTCACAGCCTGACGCGTCCGCAAGGGAATATATAGACCTTGAGGCGGTCCCTCGCTCACGCGTCGGGTGATGGCTTTTCTGAGGCGGAGACTCTTTTAGGCTTTGCGGGTTTGCCAAGCCGACTGGGCGGCGGCACGAATTTCAGCGACATCGGTCGCGTGCTGTTTCGCCATCGCCACGGCGTCGTCATCTTCGATGGCAAACCGTTCGCCGCCGCCAGGAACGACAACCACTTTGCCGCGAACCGGTCCGAAACTAGTCGATACCGTTTCGGCGCGTCGGACCAATTTGCGACGGTCCGACGTGTGTCGGCGGATACCGATCGAAGAGGTATGAGTGAACAGAATCGACTCGAGAGCGGCGACGTGATCGGCATCGCAAACCGTCGTCAACACCACGCCCAAGCGTCCTTTTTTCATGACGCAGGGAGTTTGAAAGACATCCAAGGCCCCGGCCTCGAACAAACGATCGGCACAAAAAGCCAAGGCCTGAGGCGACGCATCGTCGATGTTCGTTTCCAGCACGACGACTTGATCGGTTTCCAATGGATAGTCACGAGCAGAGCCCGATCCGCCACGATTCGCTTCGGTCCGCTCACCGAGCATCACCTTCAAAATGTTGGCTTGGGACTCGAGATCTTTGGTACCAGCACCATAGCCCACCGCAATCGTGCTCATCGCCGGGATCGATCCAAACCGAGTCGCGGTCGCTTTTAAAATCGCCGCCCCGGTCGGAGTCGTCAGTTCGGCCTGCACATCCGAGCTGGCGATCGGAATCCCCTTCAACAATTCAGCGGTCGCGGGGGCGGGAACGGCAACGCGGCCATGGGCGATCGTGATCGTCCCGGATCCGGTGGGTACCGCCGAAGCTTCGACCGATTCAATTCCAAGCGTCGTCATGGCGACGGCGGTGCCCACGATATCGGCAATCGAATCGATCGCGCCGACCTCGTGAAAGTGAACTTTTTCGATCGTCGAACCATGCACATTTGCTTCGGCTTTTGCCAGTTCTAGGAAAATTTTGTGAGCCAGCTGCTTGGCCTCGGGCGTGATCGCATCCGCTCGGTCAATCATCTCGGTAATGTGGTGCAGATGCCGATGGGCATGTTCGGGCGGATGGCCGATATCCACTTTGATCGCACGAAAACCGCATTTCTTGACCGTTTGGGACTGAATGGTGATCTCAGCGAGCCCCATCGAACGGACCGCGGTTTCGATCGTGTTTGCGTCAAGTTCGCCGGTTTGGGCACCGATATCGATGAGAGCTCCGAGCGTCATGTCGCCGCTGATTCCGCTGAGACAGTCAAAGTAGGCGATTTTGGACATGGATTTCGAGCTCATTTGGGGGGAATGGATGGGGGAGACCTGCAGGATTCAATTTTGCAGGGCATTTAGGATCGCGAATATGCCGCTGAAACCGCTGGAATCGGCGAGAACGAGAGGATAGTAAAAAGAACCTGGCTTGTCGTCTTGGGATCCGCCCTGTTTGCCGTTGAAGGAAATATAGAAAACGCTATACTCCGCCCTCGCTAACGCAGAAAAATCGCTCCAGCACCCTGCTGTGCAGCGTGAAGTGTAAAAAATATACGAAACGTCCGACGAGATCGATCCGATGAAAGTTGTCAGCAGTATCGGCGCCCTTAAGTACCGCCACCCCGATTGCCAAGTGGTTAAACGCCGCGGCCGAATCTATGTGATTTGCAAAAGCAATCCTAAATTCAAGGTCCGCCAAGGCGGAGCTAAGGTCAAAAAAGCTCGTCGCTAGACGCAGTTTTGCGTCTTAGTCGGTAACGCGCTACCACGATCATCCTGATGAACGACCGGATCACCTCCGGTCGTTTTTGCATGCGCCTTGTCTGATGGGGTGTGTTTGCCGCAGTCGGTTGCGATTGCCCATTTGTCATCGTCCTGCGGAAATCCACGCTCTGGCGAGCGTAGCTACAGCAATAATAAACCGCACGTCCCCCAACGCTCCTCCAAACACAGAATGCGAAACGATGACGGTCGTCTTCACGGAATCACCCGCCGACCTCGATCCGACCGATCCATTGGATATGTTGGTCGTTGCCCCTCACCCCGATGATGCCGAACTGGGCATGGGAGGCACAATTGCGAAGATGATTTCGCTGGGATGGCGAGTCGGTGTGTTGGATTTGACGACGGGCGAGCCGACACCTCATGGATCGGAATCGCTACGTCGCAGCGAAACAAACCGTGCCTCAGAAGCTTTGAAGTTGACTTGGCGAGGGAACGCAGGACTCGAAAATCGCCGACTTTTGCACACCCTGGAAACTCGCGAAGTGGTCGCCAGCTATTTTCGTGTTCTGAAACCAAAATGGGTGTTCGCGCCGTTTTGGCAAGACGCTCATCCCGATCACGTTGCCGCGACTGATTTGATCGAAGCGGCACGGTTTTGGGCCAAACTGAGCAAAACCGACATGCCCGGGGAACCGTTCCACCCTGAACGCGTGTTCTATTACTATTGCATTCACCTGCGATTGGCGATTCAGCCCAGTTGGATTGTCGATATCAGTGACCACTGGGACGCGAAACTCGCGTCGGTCTCGGCTTATGAAAGCCAATTCATTACCGGTCGCGACACTCAACCCCCGACGTTTCTAGATCGACTTCATGACGAAGCGTCCAATTGGGGGCGGTTAATCAATCGCCGCTACGGCGAACCTTTTGCGACCAAAGAACCGCTGGCACTTTCCTCGCTTGAAAACATTCTCTAGACGCCCGATTGGGGCAACGCTGTGAAACAATTTCTCGTAGCTACCTTCGCCAGAAGGTGGTGAATCGCATTGGACGCCAATATCCACGCTCTGGCGAGCGTAGCAACAAAACGCAAATGCCGTAATTTGTATCAATTCTGGGGTGCCGGGGATTGACCGGTCGAGTCGGAAATCTTCACGAATTCGCCTTTTTACACGGTAACACGCCGCGGCCTCGCCAAGGTATATTGCTTCTGGATAGGAAGCTTGCGAACACCACAATAAATACCGTTGGAATCGCGTCCGCAGATTGGTTTAGTGAAGCCGCGCGGCAGCCTTTGTTCCTTTTCAACTTCGACACTCTTCGTTCATGTGTGCTTTCCCATGCCTGTCAAAATGCAGCTAGCTCGGATCATCATTTCCGAACTCACTGAAAACCAAGTGATCTACCTTCAGGAAGAGAATGGAGATCGCGAGTTCCCCATCCTGATCGGCATCTTCGAGGCGACGAACATCGATCGCCGTGTGAAAGAAGAATATCATCCGCCTCGGCCACTGACCCATGATCTGATCGTGCGTGTTGCCGATTCGTTGGGCGCGAAGATCGAAAGCGTGGTGATCACCGATCTGAACGATCACACGTACTTCGCCCAATTGAACCTTCGCAAACAAGACGGCGAAGTGATCACGATCGACTCGCGTCCAAGTGATGCGATCGCGGTCGCCGTGACGTTCACTCCATCGCTGCCGATTTACGTCAGCGAAAAGGTGCTCGAAGAAGCGACTTCGACGCCGTTCTAGCAACATGGATCGACTCTTTACTCCCGAAGCAGCACGTGACTACGTGCTTTCCGCTCGCGGTAACGGCCAACGCGTTGGCATCGTTCCTACGATGGGTGCGTTGCATCAAGGCCATTTGTCCTTAGTCGCCGAATCGCGAAAACATTGCGATGTCACGATCGCTACGATCTTTGTGAATCCGACTCAGTTCGCGCCTCACGAAGATCTGCAAAAGTATCCTCGAACGCTCGAGCAAGATTGCGAACTGTTGCAATCGCAAGGTGCGTCGGCGGTCTTCATCCCGGAAAGCGGCATGATCTATCCGCCGGGATTCAGTACCTATGTCGATCCGCCTGCGGTCGGCGCGTCGTTAGAGGGCGAGTTTCGCCCCGAGCATTTCCGTGGTGTTGCCACGGTTGTGTTGAAGTTATTCCAAATATTGCCAGGCACTCACGCATTCTTTGGACGCAAAGACTATCAACAATTAAAAGTCATCGAAGCGATGGTGCGTGACTTGAACGTCGGCATCGACGTGGTTGCTTGTGACACCGTCCGTGAACCCGATGGACTGGCGCTCAGCAGTCGCAACCGCTACCTCGATCCGGCGCAGCGCCAGATTGCCTTGCAAATTTCTAGAGCGTTGCAAAGCACGCAGCGGCGGGTCCAAGCGGGCGAGACGGACGTCGCGACGCTACAGCACGAGATGCGTCAGCTACTACTTGGCGGCGGAGACGCAGCAAAATCGGTAGACAAAATTGACTATGCGACAATCGTGGACGCAGACTCGCTCGCCCCGATCCGCCAGATCGATCGCCCCGCCGTCGCGTTGATCGCCGCTTTTGTCGGCCCGACGCGATTGATCGACAATTCCCTTTTGTAACCGTTTCTTTTATAAGCGGGGCTCGCCAGTGGCTAGCCAAATAAGTTAGGCTCTCGAAACGAAAACACGCTCACTTTAAAAGCATATCTAGCATGATTCAACGAATTCTTATCACCGGTGGCGCTGGCTTCCTCGGCTCTCACCTTTGCGAACGATTGGTCAACGACGGTCATGACGTCATTTGTCTCGATAACTTTTTCACGAGCCAAAAATCAAACGTCGCTCATCTGTTGGGCAGCTCGAACTTTGAACTGATTCGACACGACATCACGCTGCCGATCTTTCTCGAGGTTGACCAGATCTATAACATGGCGTGCCCTGCGGCGCCGGGTCACTACCAATACAACCCAATCAAAACCATGAAGACCAGTGTGTTGGGTGCGATCAACATGTTGGGAGTCGCAAAACGATGTGGCGCACGGATCTTGCAAGCCAGTACCAGCGAAGTCTACGGCGATCCCGAAGTCCATCCGCAAACGGAAAGCTATCGTGGCAGTGTGAATCCAATCGGAATTCGCGCTTGTTACGACGAGGGCAAACGGGCTGCCGAAACCTTGTTCATGGATTATCACCGCAGCAACAATGTAGATGTGCGAATTGTCCGAATTTTCAACACTTACGGACCTCGCATGCATCCGTATGACGGACGCGTGGTTTCCAACTTTATTCGCCAAGCTCTCAGCGGCGAAGACATCACGATTTTTGGCGAAGGATCTCAGACGCGATCGTTCTGTTACCGCGATGACCTTGTCGACGTCATCATTGCGATGATGAACAAGGACAACTTTGTCGGTCCTGTTAACATCGGAAACCCGGATGAATTTACGATCCGCGAGCTGGCCGAAAACGTGTTGTCGCTGTGTGGATCGAAAAGCAAGTTGGTCGATCGTCCATTGCCATCGGACGACCCCACGCGTCGTCGCCCCGATATCAGCTTGGCAAAAGAGCAGCTGGGATGGGAGCCGAAGGTACCATTGGCAGAAGGTCTGAAGCACACGATCGATTGGTTCAAAACGATCAAGCTGTCAGACTACCGCCCGCCGACGCCCAACTTCAGTTAGTTCGGGCGGCAAATCAGTGCCATTGGCAGAGTAAGTCACCTCTCCCAAACTTTGTTTGGGAGAGGTCGAGCAGAGCGCAGAGCGATTGCTCGGGTGAGGGCCGTCCGAGCAAGCCCAGTCGAACAATGCATCAAGATTGCTCGGTCGGCCCTCACCCGGACGAGGCCTTAAGGGCCCGTCCGACCTCTCCCCAGCTGCGCTCGGGCGAGGTGGCTTCTAAGACGCTAAATCCGCACAGCCAAATGCATCGGGGGCGAGGTTGAATTCACCACAAACAACGTGCTTAAGTGCACGTGGGGGTGCAGAAGTCCATGAACTCGACTTGGACTTGGACAATATCGCGAGACGCACGGAAGAAGGCGTCTAGTACGGTTGGATCGAAATGCTTTCCACGCTGTTGTTCGAGGATCTCGAAACAAGTTCTTCGTGGCAACGCCTTTTTGTACGCACGATCCGATGCCAATGCGTCGTAGGCGTCGGCGACTGCGGTGATCCGTCCCTCCAGTGGAATCGCCTCTCCCGCTAATTGCGATGGATAGCCGCTGCCATCAAAATTTTCGTGATGGGTCAGTGCGATGCTGGCCGCTAGTCGCATCAACGAACTGCCGTCTTGCAACATTTTTGAGCCCAATTCGACGTGGCGTCGCATCGTTTTGGCATCTTCTTCGCTATGAGGCTCGATGCTTGGCCCATCCTCGAGAAGATGCGCTTTAATCAGTTCGAATTCGTCAGGTTCGATTCGTCCTGGTTTCAACAGGATCGCGTCGGGAACCGCAATTTTTCCGACGTCATGTAACTGTGCCGCTAGTTCGACATCTTCGACATACCATTTTGGAAGCCCAAGTTGCTCTGCAATCAACCCCGCAAACCGTCCCACACGAATGACGTGGTTTCCGGTATCGTTGTCTCGGAGCTCTGCAGCGCGAGCCAGGCAATAGATAACTTCGCGACGCGACCGCTCGAGGTCGATGGTTCTTTGCTGAACCTTTTTCTCGAGCTCCGAAGCATGTTTTTGTAGTTGATCTTGAAACGACTTGTTTAGCAGCGCATTCCGCACACGGGGTGCAAGTTCCATCGGGTCGACCGGCTTCACTAAAAAGTCAGTCGCGCCAAGATCCAAGCACTTCAGCTTCACTTCGGCATCACTATTCGCAGTTAGAATCAGCACCGGCAAATGGCGAAATTCGGTACGTTCGCGAAGTTGACGTAGGATCGTTATCCCATCGACTTCGGGCATATTGATGTCAAGAAGTACGACATCGGGACGGTTTGCACAGATCAGATTTAATGCGACCGAAGAATCGGTGGTCATCTCGAATGAGTTATAACCCGCTTGCTCAAGATGTTTTTTGGCGACGAGCACATTGGCGATCTCGTCGTCCACGATCATGATCTTGCCCGACAAGTGCTCCAACGACTGCGATGGCACTTGCGATACGATCGAAACCGCCGCGTTTGAGATCGACGCGGAATCGGTAAGTGAGGGAGAGAGTTGGCTGTTCATGGCCGGCATCAAAATGCGTTAGGAAGATTTTAGGCTCCTATAACATGGGTTACAGCTAAGCACGACTCGTCGATGCAAACGCCGTCGACCTGAATTCATCGACGGATCAGGTTAAATAACGCGATTGTTCAGGTTGTACCGCTTGCCGCGTGGCACCTGGAAACTGGCACCTTGTAACTGGCACCTGGCAATTGGGCAACGTCGGTCTCGGCCGCCTACAGCACAGGGACGACCAAACGCTCGCGAACTGACTGAATTGCGTCGACACACTTTTCACATTCCGCTTTGGAACCGGATCGAACCGCCTCGACGAGCGCAGTCGCGGGCGAGGTAAACTCGCTGTATCCGACCGTTCCCCCCGCACCCTTTAACCAGTGAGCCAGATCGATTAATTCCTTTGTCGATTCGGTCTCGACCAAACGTCGCATCTCGGCAATCTGAGGATCAAGTCGGGACACAAAATCGATAATGATCTCACAGAATTCACGATCATCCAGTGGCAACGTCGAGTAAATCGGGTCTCCAACTGTCTCGCCGCTATCGGCAGGTGTTTTTGGAACTGACAACTTCGCTGGCAGTTGCGGTGGTTCAGCGCAATCCACAGCCGGAATCACGATCCGCCGCTGCAAATCGCGAATGTCGTCAAGCAAACGTTCAAGTTGTGAACGGTCGAATTGCCCCGCCCCCTGTTCTAACTTCGCCGCGGATTCTGTGAACACGCCCAATCCAACGGTTCCGCCCGAGCCTTTCAACCAGTGAGCTTCCGCCTTCAGGGCCTCGAAATCATCCGTGGCAATCGCGTGCTCCATTGCTTGCAATCGTTTGTCCAATCGCGAGACAAAGTCGGTTGTGATCGCACGATAGTCGGGATCGTCCATCGGCAACGTGGGATGGATCGGTGATGCACCGTCGTACCGGATCGACGAAGAGTCTGAATCATCCGAAACGTCCGAAGCATCTGGAGCGAGGCCTAATGGCGATATCGAAGTAGTCGATTCCTCGGCTGTCGACGGATCGGCGGTCATGGAGTTCTCGGCCGAATCGTCGAGCTCGGTTTCGGCTGTGCCAAGATAATGCTGGGCACGGCTAAGCAATTCGTCAATGTTGACCGGCTTGGTCAAGAAGTCATCGCAACCGGCTTCGATACATTTCTCGCGATCGCCTTTCATTGCGTTTCCGGTCAGCGCGATGATCGGCGTGGTCACGCCACATTCACGCAATCGCTGGGTTGCCGTGTATCCATCGAGCACTGGCATCTGCATGTCCATTAGCACTAACGAATAATCGGATTCACTCAGCTCCCGAATGGCTTCAAGGCCGTTCTCGACGGTCGTGACCTTTGCACCGGCACGGCTGAGCACCAATTCGATCAAGCGACGGTTGGCCTCGCCATCGTCAACAACGAGGACAGGCAACGCAGGCAAGCGGATCAAACCATGGACCAACCCATCCGAGTTGCGGTTGTTGGCCAGCGATAAAATTTCTTCGGGTGTAATCACATCCGTCATTGCTTGCGGATCGACAGGAATCGTGATGGTAAACGTACTGCCGACGTTGGCTTCGCTGGCCACTGTCAAACTACCACCCATCGCCTCGGTCAAGCGTCGACTGATCGACAATCCGAGACCGGTACCGCCATATTTTCGCGTCGTTGTGCTGTCGGCCTGGACAAACGACTGGAAGATTTTGCTTTGCTGTTCCGCTGTCATTCCAATTCCGCTGTCCACCACCGCAATTTGCAGCATCGGTGTGGATTCGTTCTCGGAAACGACCTCGGCAACAATTTTCACCGCACCTTTATCCGTAAACTTGATCGCGTTGCCCACCAAGTTGGTGATGACTTGACGCAATCGCGTTGGATCGGTCTGCATGATGCGCGGCATCGATGAATTGAACTCGACAAGCACGTCAAGTTTCTTCTCAACGGCGCGTTCTTGTAGCACGCTTGCTACGGTTGTGATCGTTTCTTGCACATTCGTATCGATCATCTCGACTTGCAGTCGTCCTGCTTCGATCTTAGAAAGGTCGAGGATGTCGTTGATCAATTCGAGCAGATGTTCGCCACTGTTATGAATCATATTCAAATGGCCGACGGCTTCGTCCGAATTCGTGACCAGTCCACGACGCAATACATCGGTAAATCCGAGCACTGCGTTTAGCGGCGTACGGATCTCGTGACTCATGTTGGCAAGAAACGCACTTTTCGCCTCGTTCGCGTTTTGTGCTTCATCACGGGCATTCGCCAATTCGACCTTGTTCTCTTCGATCAACGTGATGTCGTCGAACGTCGCCAGAAAGCCTTGCCCGGTGATCGGCGTACAGTTCACGCTGAAGGTCAACATGCGACCATTCAATTCGAAATGCAGAATTCGATCATTCACCGAATCATTGGTTTGTTTGGCATCTTCCCACGGTAAAGTCGTTGCCGTTTTGTCGGGATGAATCCAAGCAAGTTCGGTAGTTCGCTTGCCGACAAGTTCGTCGGCAGTGCAGCCCAGTAGAATGGCCAGTCGTTGGTTTGCGAACAGAATTCGGTCGCGTGAGTTCAACAAGAACAATCCCACCGTAAACGTGTCCAGTGCCTTTTCCACATGTGTATGCATTGCCCCGGACGGATCAAGATTCTCGAGTGTCTTGCGTAGGAAAAATGAAAATTGAACCAAGCATGCCGGGATCAAAACGATCAGCAACCATGCGGGAGCCCAATGATCCAAGCCCATCCATCCGCCGGTCGGTTCGAAGGCAACTTGCAATTCGCCCCACTGTTTTCCGTAGCGAAAGATTGGCACGTGCATCTGGTTCATGCTGTTTCCAGCATTCGAATCCCAGGTCTCCGCGTGCGGTCCCGCCGAAACCACGGTGTCGCCATCGACGTTCTGCAGCCCGATCGACAACACTTGAGGGTCACGTTGAACGATCGATGCTAAAGTGACGTGAAGCGAATCGACTTGCCCGGACGCCGCCATCGCGGTGCCGCTGATCGCGAGCGATTCACACATTTTGGCACGCCCCCGCAGAATTTCTTCCTGTTCGTTAGGAAAGAATCCTGCGGCGCTGGCAACCAGCAAACTTCCGGTCATTAAACCTACAAGCCCGAACGAAATTCGGATGCGGATCGGTATATGTTGTAATAAGTTCATGATTTTCCCGTGCGTTCCTATTCGTCCATTTCTTGGTTGCGGCGGTCCATCAATTCTTCGAGTGACTCACCATCGTCACCTGCTCCTGTTCCCTGCATGATCAACAACGGGTCAACCGCTCGCCATGCTGGCATGTGTGCCAACAATCCCGAAACGAGGAACCCACTACGAAGTGCCCAAGCGACAATCCCGACGGTAAAACTGGACGCAGCGGCACCGGCCGTTCCTACCATGATCAAGTCGCCTTGGATCTGGCTGTCGAGTTGTTTTTGATAGTTGTCGAGCTGGTCCCACATTTGACCTGGGCTTGTCAACAACGCGTAATCGGCGACCGAAATCGCTTGAAATGCCGAATCGTTAAACCCGGAATCCGCATTTTGCAGTTTGCTTGTCACAGTCGTGTCTGAGCGATAAGACCCCTCGTCGCCGGAATCGGATTCCGTATTGATTTGAGAGGTTGTTTGAACGCTGAATACCGTGATTTCTTGATTTTCGTCATCGTCGACTTGCAGGAACTCGACAACGTTGTTGTTGACGTTGCCCGCGCCCTCGTTTTCACTCCGCTCGGACTGCATTCCCGCGAACCCGATGTTGGCGACATTGGTTGCGTCGTTGTCCGAAGCGTTATCAGCATCCGAGTCACTGTTGTCGTCACTGGCGTCGTCGTTTCGGTTGTCCTCCGGTTCGGGAGCGTCTTTGACCGGAGGAAGGGGCAGAGGAATCGCAGCGGGACGCACGTTGATCACCACCGTTGCCACGTTACTATCGCTAGCACCGTCGTTCGCTTTCCACTGGAAGCTGACCGTTCCGGTGAAACCCACCTCGGATGTGTAAACGAATCGCCCCGTTGGATCCAAGCTCAAACTTCCCGAAGCGGGCGGCGTCACCAATACTGCCGTCATCGGATCGCCGTCGACATCGATCGTATTCCGCTGGAACACGTCGGCAGCAAACTCAGTTCTCTGCCCCGAAATCGTATTGACCTGAGTATTTGTCATCACCGGAGCTGTATTGCTACCCACGACGTTTAGGGTGGCGCCACTGACAAGCGGACCTTCATTGGATCCGAGTGCGTCAATGAAACTAACGGAAACACGTATCGCACTGCCGGTATCCGCAGCGGATAGGGTGTAGGTGCTTGATGTGGCACCTGCGATCACGCCTCCGCCACGCGTCCATTGATAGACAAAGCTGCCCAGTCCATCCGCGTCGGCAATGCCGCTCGTGTCGGCGGTCAAAGTCTGTCCTTGTGCCGCGACTCCGACGATGACGGGTTGTCCTGTGGCATCGTCGTTAATGGAAGTAGCGTCCACGACGATATTTTTCGATTGGGTCGTTATCGAATCATCGACCGTGATCGTGATGGTTGTCGATGTCGTCGTGCCGACCGCAGCCTGGTTTTCGGTCGGATCAAAGACGAGCTGACGAATCGCGGTTTCTGCGAGTGCGGCAGAGGAAGCCGTTCGCGAGTACACACCGCCCCCATCGTCGCTGAACCCGCTGGCGATCAACGAAGCGGTGGTAAACGACCCGTTAGCGTCTCCGCCGCTGAGCGAAACCGTGATCGAGACATTGTCGCCATCGATATCCGAAATCGTGACAGTGCTAAAAATCGCAGCGGTACTGTTATCGTTCAGCGTTTTGTTTGCGGTCCCTGCAATCGTGGGTGCATCGTTCTGATTGGTGATCGAAACGGAATGGTTGGCAAAATCATCCGGACTTCCCGTGATCGTTGCGTCATCGACATTCACGGTGACATCAAGGGAGGGGTTGGTTTCAAAATCAAGCGAAGCCCCCGCTTTCAATCGTAAATCATTGCCCACGATCTCGAACAGTGCGGCGTCGGCACCCGACAGACTCAATGTTTCCGTTCCCAACGCATCGTCATCCACCGTGATGGTTGCCACCGTGATCGCGGAACTTGTATCGGTGTTTTCGCCCATCGTCGTCACAACGGGAGTCAGCGTGACCGTCGGGGCTTCGTTGATATCACTGATCGCGATGGCAAGTGAATCGGAATCGTCAAACGTAGCGCCAATATCGGTGTCATCAACACGGACGGTCACATCAAGTGAAGGATTCGTTTCAAAGTCGAGCGTCACGCCGGCTTTCAAATGCAGTTCGTTGCCGCCTACGATTTCGAACATGGCGGCGTCGGCCCCCGTCAACGAAAGTACATTGGTACCTGTTCCGTCATCGGTGACAGTAATGTCGGCGACTTTGGTGCTTCCGGAACTGGTATCGGCGTTCTCGGCCAACGTCGTCACTGGGTTAGTCAGCGTGACCGTGGGAGCTTCGTTGACATTACTAATCGTGATGGCAAGTGAATCGGAATCGTCAAATGTAGCGCCTATATCGGTATCATCGACCTGGACGTTCACGTCAAGCGATGGATTCGTTTCAAAGTCGAGTGTTACGCCGGCTTTCAAGTGCAGTTCATTGCCGCCGACGATTTCGAACATGGCGGCGTCGTCACCCGTCAACGAGAGTACATTGGTCCCCATTCCGTCGTCGGTGATGGTAATGTCTGCGACTTTGGTGCTGCCGGAACTGGTGTCGGCATCCTCGGCCAACGTCGTGACGGGGTTACTCAGCGTGACCGTGGGGGCTTCGTTGATATCACTAATCGCGATGGCGAGTGAATCGAAATCCTCAAACGTCACGCCAATCTGTGCATCATCGATACGGACGGTCACATCAAGCGAAGGATTCGTTTCAAAGTCGAGCGTCACGCCGGCTTTTAAGTGCAATTCGTTACCACCCACGATCTCGAACATGGCGGCGTCATCGCCCACCAACGAAAGCACATTGGTGCCGTTTCCATCGTCGCTGATTTGAATGTCTGAAATCTTGATACTTGACGCCGTATCGGCGTTTTCCGCCAAGGATGCGAGCTTGTTAGTCAATGTCACGGTGGGAGCGGAATTGACACCTGCGGTTCCATATTGGCGAGCGAAGACACCACTCGTGTCGACCTGGCCGGCTTGATCCCCTGCACCGCTCCAAACGACGACGAAGTTCTCGATGTCGAGCATGGCAACCGAAGCCTTGCTTTGCGTGCCGGAGGTGCTCTCGTTGACTCGAAATTCGCTTCCAATCAGGTTGCCATTCGAGTGAAACCTCTGGCCAAAGATTCCGTACGAATCGCTTTGTCCTGCCTGCGATCCGTAGCCTTCCCAGACGACGATAAAGCGTCCATCTTCCTCTATTGCGATCGATGGATCGACTTGGTCAAAGCTTGATGTAGTGGCGACGGTCTGCGTGCTGCCGGCGGTGGATCCGTTGTTGCCATAACGTTGTAGGTAGACATCGCTAGGAGTAAGCGTTCCTGATTGTCGCCACGCCACGACGAACGAACCATTGCTTTGCATCGCCACGGCGGCGTTGCCAGCGTATACACTGCCGGAAACGGTAACTTGACCGCCCTGTTCATTGGCGTTGTCGTCAAACCGTTGGAAATGAACTCCGTTTGAATCGTCCCAAACGACCACGAAGTCGCCATCGTCGTTCATTGAGATCGCAGCGTCGTATTGGATTCCGCCAGTCGCGGAGTTGACGCGGAATTCGCTTCCCACTGCCGAACCAGAACTGTCAAAACGCTGCGCAAAGATCCCAGCCGAATCGATTTCTCCGCTCTGGGTTCCGTTGCCTTGCCAGGCGATTACAAATTCGCCTGTGGAGGTGTTCATTCCGATGACCGAATTCTTCTGTGTCCCCGAGGTGCTGGTGTTGGCAAGCAGCTCGCCCGTCAACGCTGTGCCATTGGCAGCGAACCGCCGGTAATAAATGTCCTCGGCGGCCGTTCCTTGGTTGCTTGTCCACGTTACGACAAATGTGCCATCAAACGCAGACGAGACACTGGCCCATTGTTGATCGTTGGTGGGCGTTTCATTAACGCGAAACTCGGTCGTGATCGCCGCTCCGCTGGCGCTAAACCGCTGTGCATAAACGCCTTTGCCCGATCCATCCTGGTTCAAACTGGTCCAAACGACAACGTAACTGCCATCGGCGGCCATCGACACCGCCCGCGTACTGCCACGGTCGTCGGCGCTGGTTATCTGTTGATCACCGACTTCATCATTGACCAAAAACTCATTTGATGCCGTCAATGTTTCGTCGGCATCGGTCACGGTCACGGCCAGCGTTTGATTGTCCGTAAACGTCCCATCGCTAGTCTGGACGGTAACGTAGTAAACGTTGTTGTCTCCCGCGTCGTCTGGGTCTTCGAAATTAGGCGGCGCAATAAAGCTCAACTCACCGCTTGAGCTGTTGATGGTGAAGTTGGCAGCGTCGGTGCCGCTGATCGAGTAAGTCAGTGTTTGGCCAGGCAAATCAGCATCTGTCGCCGTTACCGTGGTTACGCTGGTCGTGTTTTCCGACACATTGATCGCGGCACTCGCACCGCCACCGTTGGAGGTGATTGCCGGAGCGTTGTCGTTCACTGCCGTGACGGTCACGGCAATCGCTTGTGTGTCGGTTAGCGATCCGTCGCTAACTTGGACAATCACATCATAGATATTGTTACCGCCGGTGTCGCTCGGTGCTTCGAAGTCGGGAACCGCGATGAAGCTAAGCACTCCCGTCACACTATTAATCGTGAACTTAGCCGCATCGTCACCCCCGCTAATCGAATAGCTGAGCGACTGGGTCGGCAAGTCGGCATCGGATGCCGCAACCGTGGTCACGGTCGATGTATTTTCATTCACATTTACCGCAGCGTTGGTGCCTCCACCGTCACTTGTGATCACCGGAGCTTGATTCGGAGGAATCGTTGCAGAGGTCAATGAGAAGCCAAAGATTTCCTCTGGCAGGGAATCCAATCCGACATCCGATCCGTCCAACACCAGTGTGGCCGTGAAGTTGGATGAGGCAGATCCCAGATCGGTCGTGGTTACCGAGATTGAAAAGATGTCATTGCCGGTCACGACGACATTATTGCTGCCCACTGTCCCGCCAGCTTTTACTGAAACAAGGATCTCGCCCACATTCAGCGTGTGACCACCGAGGGTGATGCTATTTTCGATCAGATCCAATCCCTGCAATTGACCGCTCAAGATCGATGTTTCGTCGATTAAGGTTTGCAGCGTCCCGGTGGTGCTAATCGCACCGACATTGTCCGGAGTGTAGTATTGGATTTTGTGATGCTGGAGCGAGTCGGTATGGGCAAGTAAGAAACTGCCTTTGGACAACGTAACGTCGCCGACGAGGGTGTCTTGCGTTATCAAGGTCACTGCATGAAAGCCAAGACTGACAGGGTTTTTTAGCAAAATCGTGAAGGTTCCCGAACTGTAATTGCCTGTGGCATCGGGCCGAAAGACGATCAAGTCATTGCGAGTGACCGCCAGTGTATTCGTACTGATCAGCGTCTCAATATCGCGAGTCGCGAACAGCACATCCCCGGCTTGCAGACCATATGTCGTCGTGTTTCCAATCGTGATATCTTCGGTGACATAGTGCAGCGACTCGATATCAGCTGCTCCGTCTTGAGCAAACGAGGTCAGATTAAACAGACTCGCAAAACTGCCACTAGTTGTTCCTGCAACAGGATCAAGACTAGTGATGCTGCCAAACTCGATAATTTCTCCTGCATCCCAGGCCGATAATCCCGGTGCACCACTGGAGGTTACGTTTTGGTCGGTACTGATCAGAATACTGTCGGATGGCAGTCCGGATTCCACCGAGTCGTTGACGGTAACGGCAATCGCTTGGCTGTCGGTCAAAGTGCCATCGGTTACCTCGACAATGACGTCATACACATTGTCGCCACCGACATCGGTAGGTGTTTCGAAGTCAGGTGCAGCGATGAAACTCAATACGCCAGTCGAGTCATTGATGGTGAATTTCGCTGCGTCGTCACCGCCGCTAATCGAATAGGTCAGTGTTTGGGCCGGGGCATCGGCATCCGTTGCAACAACGGTCGTTACCGCAGTATGGTTTTCGGAGACATTGACGCTCGCCGTTGCTCCGCCACCGTTGGATGTGATCTCGGGACTGCTTTCATTGACCGCTAAAACGTTGATCGTGAACATTTCCGTCGCGGTCGAAGTGTCGCTGCTGGTGGCACGGACGGTGATGTCATGCGACGTCGTGACCTCGTAATTTAATAGCGATCCATTGGAAACGGTAACCACTCCGGTTGTACTGTTGATCTCGAAACGTCCTCCGGCATCGTCATCGAGCGAATAGGTCACGGTGTCACTGGGATCCGTCGCGAAAGCTGTCACGCCAACCGTGGTTCCATTGGCGGCGTCTTCATCGACTTGGTTCGCCCCCGAGTCGGTGTCGGTGACTGCGCCGACCGGACCAACCACACTGTATTGGATTTGCACGTTATCGACGAACAGCGATTCCGTGGCATTCATGCCATTGGTGACAAAACGAATCTGCGTGTTACTTGCGATGAAGCTGCTGATATCGTAGCTCGTCGACTGCAGTGCACCATCATTCGCTGGACCTGCAAAGCGATCGAGTTCGCTCCACGTTCCGCCGCCATTCGAGGAGGCTTCGATAACAATAAAATCACCGGCATCATCCAGTCCAGTACGGGCATAGTCAAAGCTGAGTGTGGCCGTCGTGGCACCGGCCAAATTCGCTTGCCGCATCGCTCCTTTGCCGGTCTGCCACATTTCCATCCCCTGGGCGCCGAATTTTGTATAGATCTGAACGTTTCCGGCACTTACCCCGTTGCTCTCGCCGATCTCTTGCCAACTGTTGCTCCAGTTCGCGTTTCCGTCGTTACCGCTATAAACATTGCTGTTGAATTGATCGAGTACGGTAAGCAGCGGGCTGATGGTAATTGCAACGGTATCGTCGTCACTCTTGGCGCCGTCGATCCCCGTGTTGCCCAAATCGTTGGTCACGATTTGCAAACTGCCAGCCCCGTTGGCAGTGCCGGTAAAACTCAGTCCGTCAAGCGCCGCGTTGATGTCCGCTATCGTTCCGCTAAACGTCATTGTGATGTCGGCGGTTCCATCGCCATCCGTAAACGACAACCCCGTGACGCCGCTTAATGAGGCGACGCCCTTGGTAGCGTTAAGCGTCACCTGCAGCGATCCCGAATTCGCATCGATATCGCTGATCGAGATCAAATTTCCATTAGCGGCATTAAATGTCTTGGCGAGCCCGACCATGACGGTCTGAGCGGCGGGCAGGCTGTTTTCAGGAGCGTCATTGATCGCAGAGATAACCAACGATGCGGTGTCGGTCGCCGCAGAAAATGCCGTTGCACCTCCGTTGACCGACGTGTCGGCTAAGCTGTCGACTGTGTATTGGGTTTGATCCCAGGCACGGAAAGTGATCGCGTTGGCGATGCTGCCGTTCCAATTGGCGTTGGGCTGGAAATACAACCGCGTTGCTGCGTCTGCCGCAAGCAATCTGGCGCTGACGCCCGAGACGGCACCAAGTGTTGTCCAGGTCGAACCATTGTCGGTCGAATACCACCAAGTTCCGTTAGCGGAATCGGCGGCCGTAATGGCAATGCCCAACGAAGGACTGGCATCCACGTCGGTCACGTTATCCAATTGTCCCGATGGCGACGAGAGGTCCACGAGTTGTGAGACAAGCGTGCCGACCGCTCCAGACGGAGCACCCGCATCCTCATTGATCGCAGTGAACGATGGGCTCTTGGCACTGTCCAACACGGGCGCGTTGTTGGCAAGCGTGGAATATTCAAAGGCTCCGATATCAATCGAGCCATCGCGTGCGACGCCACGCTGATCGACCGAAGGGGCGCCAGTTGCCGTCCCCACGTTGTACGCCGCACTGCTGATGGTGATGGCATGCGTGTCGGTTTGACCGCCGTTGTTGGTCAAAGCCCCCAGATTCGGATTCGTTCCCGTGATGTCGCCACCAAATCCCGTTGCAGTACCGACCGATTGAATCAAGTTGGATCCATTGCTCGAAAAGTCGCCCATCACATCGGGATCGGTGCTGATCCCGGTATTATTCGCGACAATCGTGTTGGAGATCGTCACGATGGCGCCGTTATTGACGATCCCGCCACCTTTGTCACCGGTATTCAGCGTGATCGTCGAATTGGTAATCGTGATATTGGTGTCGGTATACAGGCCACCACCGTCACCGCTAGCGGTGTTACCGCTGATCGTCACATTCGTTAGCGTTCCACCAACGGCACCATGGAAATTGATGGCACCGCCTTTGCCTGACGCGTTGTTATCGAACAGCAACACGCGCTGCAAGTTTGCGGTTCCGTGAACGTGAATCGCCCCACCGTCATTGCTTGCGTTATTTCGCAGCAACGCGTCGGACAAGTTCAATACGCTTGAACCATCTACGAAAATACCGCCCCCGTCACCCTCGTTGCCACCTTGGATCGTCATCGACGACATCGTGACGACACTGCTTCCTTGCAATTCAAAGACGCGTTTGCCAAGCGCGCTACCATCGATAATCGTCGAGCGAGCATCCGATCCGGTGATGGTTAGATTCTTGTTGATATCGAGCGTGTCGATGGTCAAATTATACGTCCCCGCCCCCAGTACAATCGTGTCACCGGCGGTTGCCTGAGCAATCGCTTCGCGGAGCGAGGTGAAACCGTTTGCGGAGACTTCGTCGGCAAACGTATTGACGGTGATCGTGGAGAGCTTGCCAGCCCAATTCTGTTGTAGTTCGGAACTGAACGCGACTGCGGATTCGATCTCGCCCGTGCGATACTCCAAGTCCCAATCGGCAGCAAAATTGGCATACCCCGTATCGTCGTCACTGGCGGCGACATCGGCCCCGGTTAACGTGCTAACCGAATCAATCAGCGTGCGACCGCTCTCGCCCGACGCCAAGTCACATCCGTAAAACAGAATGTCGGCGTCTATGTTTAGCGATGAATTCCATCCCGCGATCTGGCCGGCGTAGCCATCAAGATTCTCGCTGCTGAGCCAAACACTGCCCAAACGAACGGCAAAATCTTCGGCGTGCGAGACAATGTGTAGCGAAGAAACGTTGGATCGCCCCGCAAGAATCTCGCTGATTTGGTCCACGCCATCCCGCTGAGCGTCCAACACAAAGACTTCGAAATTACGCTCTGACTGGCCAAGGTCCTCTAGTAATTGCTCAAGGTCCTGGACGCGTGAATCGACCACCACGATCTCGACGGCGGCCTGAGCGGTCTCGTTTTGCGAGGCTCCGTCGGCCGACGAGGAACTGCTTTCTGCGGGGTCAGCCTCGGCCACCATCACGGCCGAATCGTCGGCAGGGTCTGCTGCGGCAACGTCCATCGGCGCTGCACTAAACAAAATCCGCGGCTCAAGATGAGACAGTTCGAGCCCGCGTTGCCACGAGCGGCGTGAAACAGGTCCTCGCACGATATTGCGTGTGCAAACCGTCAACTGATCCAGCGTCAACAAAGTTTGCTGCCACCAATTGCGGGTTGGAAAGGACATGGATTGTTACTCGTGAGGGTTACGTGGGGAGCCAAAAACTTTGAGATGTAACGCTAACTGACCAATTCAAAGCTACCCGACGACTAACAATCAGGTCGGAGTTGCGCAACAAGATAAACATGGGTGGATAGTTAAGGTGTGACGATTGTGCGGCAAAAACAGATCGTAACGGCCGATGGGGCAAGTCCTACGGATTTCGGTGCATCCGTCTGTACGCGATCTGCACGATGTGCCGATCCAATGGAATGGTGGGGTCGTGCCGTCAATGATTGCATTGCGCCACCACGCAAGCGAAATCATTGTGACAACAAAAATCCATTTTCAAGCGACTCGAGTGCACTAGGCTCGTATGCAACTCTTTAATGAAACGACTGAACAACGGAGACTGGAACCTATTTGGGTTCTCCCGTTGATGCGTGTTGCAATGCCATCTTGGATTTTTGCATGTGCAAGCGTTGTCTGCGCCGTAGCCAACGCACAATATCCAATCGATTATCGCGTCGACACTCTACAAAATGGGACTGAAAACCACGCGGTCAGTTCACTGGACCCGTACCGAGCCCGTGCGACGTTGTTGCCCGATTCGGTGCCGAACCGATTTGCCGTTGAAAACAGCGGCGATCCGGCCGAACAGGTCGTGCCGATGTGGTGGGAAACTCCCATCAGCAACTCCATCGGACTGGCCGAAGATTCGCATCCCGTCGACATTCATACGCTGATCGAGATGGCACTGGCCTCGTCGCCGTACGTGCAAGCCATTTTGACCGAGCCTCAGATTCAACGCACTGAAATCACAATCGCCGACGCCGAATTTGATCCACTCAGCTTTGTCGAGTCAAAGTTTTCCGACATCAACGAGCCCGTCGGCAGCACATTGACCACGGGCGATAACTCGGACCGATTTCGCGACGAAACACTCAGCGGATCCGCGGGCGTTCGCAGGAAAACACGTGCGGGCGGCGAATTCGAGATGTCACAACGGGCTGGCTACCAAGCCAATAACTCGACGTTTTTGACGCCAAACCCGCAAGGCACCACGCGGCTGGAATTTAGTTTCACTCAGCCATTGATGAAGGATCGCGGTACGACATTCAACCAGACACGCATTTTGCTCGCGCGTTTGGAAGTCGGCGAAGTGAATGCCGAAGTGCGAGCCAATCTAGAAAATCATCTCGTGGATGTCGCACGTGCCTATTGGGATCTGTTCCAAGCACGCGCCGAATGGTTGCAACGAAGTCGGTTGCTCGAATCTGCAATTCACCTTCACGAGATCCTGCTGTCACGCCAGGGTGTCGATTCCCATCAACGTCAAATATTGCGAGCAAGCGTTGCGGTCGCCAGTCGTCGTTCGGATCTGATTCGCGCCGAAGCCCGCATTCGCAATGCGCAATCACGGCTGCGAATGTTGACCGGTAGTGAACAGTTGCGATTCGCTCATCAACAAGAACTGACGCCGCAAGACCAACCGTTCACGATGCCGGTGGAGTTGTCGTTGCGGGAATCGGTTTTCACTGCCTTGGAACACCGTGCTGATATCAATCAATCGATTCGCAAAATTCAATCGACCACCGCTCGTGTGGGCGCCGCCCGAAACCAAGTGCTGCCGCGATTGGATTTGATTCTCAGCAGCTACATCGCAGGACTCGATGGCAACCGTAGCTCGCTACGTGCGTTTGAAAACCAATTCAGTGACGGTCGCCCAAGCTACGCTGCAGGATTTTTATTCGAGTTGCCAGCTGGCAATCGTGCTAGCCGAGCACGACTGAACCGAAATCGTCTTGAGATGACGCGTGCGATGTACGAGTTTCAACAAACCACCGAGGTGGCGTTCGCCGAGGTCGAGATTGCGGCTCGCGAAACGCAGACCTCGTTCGCGGAAATGAAGGTTAAACAGCAGTCGATCAATGCTCAAAATCGCGAAGTTAACTATCTGCAACAACGCTGGGAATTGCTGCCCGATCCAAATGAATCTGCCGTCTTATTGATTGACGATTTGTTGGACGCGCAGGAACGGCTCGCTGACGAAGAACGTGCCTATGTCACCTCGCAGGTCGCCTATGTCATGTCTTGGGTGAATCTTCGCAAGGCAATGGGAATGTTGCTGCGATTTGACCACTTTTCAACCCAAGATACGACAGCCGATCGCAGTCCCGAAACCATGGAGCCAAGCGACTTTCTTGGTACGGACGATCAACTGTTCGGAAACGATTCGTTTGACGAAGATACGTTGATGGGCAGCTGGTATGGCTCTGAAGGTTACTTTGGGGAGAAGCGATGATTGCTGCTCTCTGGAACCCCACCAGTCGATCAAAGCAAGCGGATGAGATCGGCCGGCGCATCCGCTGCGAGCAATGGGTTCGCAATCAGATCGCACAGGCACGCGAGTTGTCGTACACGCTTCGTGATGTGTCGGCGGACGAATTAGTAGCGCATACCAATCGTCTGCGAATTGCCGCGCGAGATCCGAAGGCAGAGGGACTCTTTGCAGACGCGGCCGCCGCAGTGATCGAATCGATTCGGCAAACGCTCGGGATCAACCTTTTCGATGTTCAATTACACGCAGGGTTTGTGATTGCATCGGATGCGGTTGCTGAAATGCAAACAGGCGAAGGCAAAACGCTCTCCGGCGTGTTACCGGCGTATCTAAAATCGCTGACCGGGCGTGGCGTCCACGTGATCACCCCGAATGCCTATCTCGCTAAACGAGATCAGGAAAAACTGGATCCCATTTTCTCGCGACTGGGCGTCACGACAGCGATCTTGGTCGAGCAAGCGGATCCATCGGTGAACCGCCAAGCTTACCAGGCTGATATTACCTATGGGCCTGCGCATGCGTTTGGGTTTGACTACTTGCGTGACCAGATATCGCTCGGAGATGGCGCGACCGCGATATTCGAGCGAATTCAAAACCGACTGCAAGACAGCGAACCGATCCAGCGACCGCTGCATGCTGCGATCATTGACGAAATCGACAATGTGCTGATCGACGATGCCGTTTCACCGCTGATTCTCAGCAGTGGTGGTGACCAACAGGCGGCCGATGCCGAGCTGCACCGTATTGCAATTGTCATTGCAAAGCGTCTCGAGGCGCCGCGTCATTACGTCGTCGATGAATCCCAGCGGATGGTGCACTTGACCGAAACCGGATTCCAGCAGATTTACGAAAAGAGTGACATCGCGGTGCATCCGCAACTCGTCCGTCCTTGGCACGAATACGTCACACTGGCCATTCGGATCAAAGAGTTCTATCGCCGCGATGTCGATTTCATCGTTAGCGACGGAAAAATTAAGATCGTCGATTCTTCTACCGGTCGTATCTTCGACGACCGCACGTGGTCGGGTGGACTGCATCAAGCCGCCGAAGCATCACAGCGGTTGCCAATCACCGCAGAAACGAGATCGCTCGCTCGTATTACTCGGCAACGATTTTTCCGCTATTACAAATCGATCGCTGGCATGACGGGTACCGCCCGAGGCTGCGAGCGTGAATTTGCATCCGTTTACGGATTGGCAGTCCAACCGATCCCGCTGAGAATCCCTAGTCGTCGAGTGATGCAATCGGACTGTATTACAAGGACGTTTGCTGAGAAATGGGCAGCCATTGCAGATGACACACAGCAAATGAATGAACTCGGACGACCCGTCTTGATCGGCACTTCGGCGATCAGCGAAAGCAAAGCCGTCGCCGCAGAACTGGAAAAGCGAGGCTTGTGTTTCCAATTGCTCAATGGCGTTCAAGACGCCGACGAAGCGAGCATCATTCGGAATGCCGGCCAGACGCGAGCGATCACGGTTGCCACGAATCTGGCAGGCCGGGGCACCGACATCGCACTCGATACAACCTCGCGAGAACTTGGCGGTTTACACGTCATCGTGACCCAACGTAGCGGACTTGCTCGCGTCGATCGACAATTGATTGGCCGCGGCGCCCGTTGTGGTGACCCAGGTTCAGCACGCATTTATTTGTCGGCCGAAGATGAACTGGTTTGCCGCCACGCTCCGTGGATTGCAAAATCGCTTTTACGATCGACCGCGAACAACCTACAAACGATCCCCAAGATCCAGCAGCAACTTAACAAAGCGCAAACCAACCAACAGCGACGCGAGGCCATGTTGCGATTGCGTCTACTAAAAAAAGACAACGAAACCGAAACCTTGCTACGCCGACAAACAAGCACTCACAAAATCACGTAGTGGATCTTGCTAAAGATCCCTTCAATCAGAACCACGTCGTAGATCCTTTTATAGAACCTGCATTCGGATCTTTAGCAAGATCCACTACACCAAGAAATAGAAAGATTTTTGCGACGTAGCGAGCGGTTGACCATCGTTTGCTGCCCGTCTTTGTCGAAAATGGAACTTAGACAATGAACAATATTCACCACTACATCTCATTGGCGGTGCTGGCAACGTGCACCCTATCGTCAACGATTTCACGGGCGGCCGAAGCGGAAAGTTTCACCGAGCCGTATAAACGTGTCGACGTGCCGGCAGCGGAGATCGGCATCCTCGCCGCCATCCTTGTTTCCGAGGGGGATGAGGTTTACCCGACTCAATTGCTCGCCCAGCTCGATGATTCGGTTCTAAAAGCATCGCTTGAGATGGCAAAGTCGGCAAAAGACGCCGAGGGCTCGCGTCTTGGTGCAACCTTGGAACTTCAGAGTCGTCAAAAACAGCTGGCGAGCTACAAAGAACTGCGTGAACGAGGCAACGCTTCGGTGCGTGAACTTGACCGTAGCGAGACCGATTACCAGCAAGCAAAGTCGAGGTTGCAATCGATCAACGAAGAACTCGAGGTGCGTCGACTTGAGTACGAACGAGTCAGGGCACAAATCAAACAGCGTCGCATCGAATCGCCAATCTCAGGCGTCGTTATCTCGATTGTGAAAGATCAAGGCGAATTTGTCTCGCCCACCGATCCGGTGGTCATGCAAGTTGTGCAACTGGATAATTTAAAAGCTGTTTTTTCCATTCCCATTGAAGTGGCATCCACTTTCACAATGGATCAACAAGTCGCGTTGAATATTGGGAATCCGGCAATCCCCGCCACAGGAGTAGTGGAGTTTGTCTCGCCGGTTGCCGATGCAGAGAGTGGGTCCGTGCGAATTAAAATCCGCATTCCCAATCGCGACCGCAAAATTCAAAGTGGCGTCGTTGTCCGCTGGCAGTACTCCGATGCGACGGACGACAATTTGGGCGTGCCCGGCGACCGCACGCCTCGTATTAGTCATTCTCCGATGATGCCATACATCGGCAATTCCGCTCACTAAGTAGGTCAATATGAGTCATTGCACATAATGATCTGAGCCGACGGCGCTAGCCGCGGGCAAGTTTCCTACAATATTGACGCTCTCCGCGGCTAGCGCCGTCGGCTCACAAAACAATCGACGTTTCACCGGTATATACCGAACGACCTCGCTAGATCGCTAAATTTTTTCATGACCGGCAGCACGCCAATCGTACCGCAAAATTCGTCGTCGCTATCAAGCGAACCGATACCGGTACGTCTGCACGCGTCATCGACGGCTACGGATGACGGCAATTCACCGCACGCTACCAACGAACTTAACTACGCGGAACAAATCGACGACCGTCTGCGGATTTTGTCCGTCGCGATCGAATTGCAACTCTGTCTCGATTCAATTGCGAATATCGAGGATGCCGCGACCGCCGTGGCCGAGCAAATCAGCGAGACGCTTTCCGCAGCGGGTGTGTATCTTGGATGGCGAGCAGCGGGCTTGGAAAAAGACGTTCAGCGCCCGATGCGAATCGTCGGCCAGTCGCATGAATCTGATGCTTCCACGCAATCCGAGACGCACCGACTGCTGACGGCAGCGATCGACGAGATTGCCCTGCGGGGCGGTTCCACCCATTGGCCAGTGACCGATCATGTGAATCGACATGCGTTGATGTCAGTTTCACAGTTCGTAGCCGAAACCAAGTCCGAGCGGCTTTCAGCCATCACATTGACGGACAATGATGGCGATGTTCGCGGCGTTTTGCTTGTCCTCGACGACGCCGTCGATCCATTGGTAACCGATCGACTGCTTGACGTATTGCGTTTCCCGATCCTCAGCAAACTGCAATCGATCGAGCGGTCCACGCCAGGGCGATTGCAGCGATGGACTCGAAATGCTGCAAACGCCACGACCGGTTTTCGTGCGAAATTGGCGTTGTATGCGTCCATCGTGATCGCAGGCCTGTTGTGTTTTCCCGTTCAATACCAGGTCCGTTGTGATTGTGAACTGCAACCAGTCTCTCGGCGATACATTGCGTCGCCGATCGATGGCCCGCTTGAAAAATCGTATGTCCGCCCCGGGGATCGCGTGAACCAAGGTGACTTGGTTGCGAGTATCGATGCTCAAGAGATCGAGTACAAATTAGCAGGCCTGCGTGCGGAACTCAGCGGCATCACTCAACAGCGAAACCGCCATGTGGTGAAACATGACTTCGCATCGAGCAAAATTTCAGAACTCGAATCGGAACGATTGAGTGTGGAAATGGATCTGCTGGAGTATCACCGAGGCAACTTGGAAATCCGCAGTCCCATCGATGGGGTCATTGTCAGCGGAGACCATCACGAAAGCATCGGCACTCCGCTAAAGCAAGGTGAAACCTTGTTCGAGATAGCGCCGCTTGGTGAGATGATGATCGAAGTTGCGGTCGACGAACGTGAATTTCCTTACGTTGATGCCGAGATGCTAGTGAATGTCTCACTGCTTGCCCTGCCGGGACATGCGATCCAAGGCACGATCCAGCGGATGCATCCTCAGGCCGAGCTCAAAAACCATCAAAATGTTTTCATTGCAGAATCCAAAATCGAGGATCCTGAGAATTTAATGCGTCCCGGAATGCGTGGGTACGCATGGGTCCAGAGCGACCCTCATCCACTCGGTTGGGTTCTCTTTCATCGCTTGTACGCATCGCTACGTTCAATGGTGGGGTGGTAGCCCCATGTCACGGCGGGATCCCAACACAATTGACCTAGCGGAACAGCCGATCCGCTTAGCCGACGACCTGCGTTTTTGGCCGATCCAACAGCGTGGACAAACGGCGTACCGTATCGAGATCCCGTCGCTGCACCAATTCTATCATGTTGGTTACGAAGAGTATGTCTTCTTATCATTGTTAGACGGAAAGACGACGGTCCCGCAGGCATGCGGACTAGCGGCGGCAACCCTAGGCAGCCGAGCACCGACGACCGATCAAGCTCAATCGATCGTGCACTGGTTGCTTGAAAACGAACTCGGTTATCTCGCCAACGCAGCAACCCCGACGCGAAAGCGAGACCGCGATACTGGATCGAACCCTCGCGGCGTTGATTCGGCGTTCTCATTGCGTTCGCTCAACCCGTTTTGGATGAAAGTCCCCGTGCTGCGATCCGAACGATGGATCGCGGCGACAGCCCAATCGCTGCGGGCTGTGTTTTCACCCGCAGCACTGGTCCTTGGATTCCTGATCATTGTCGGCGGCATCCTTTGCTTGGCGTTTCAATGGGATCGTTTTTCAACCGAGTCGGCTCAAGTTTGGAGCCGCTCAAACTGGATTTGGTTGTTTTCATTTTGGGTTGCTCTGAAGTGTATTCATGAACTCGCCCACGCCGTGGCCTGCCATCGGCAAGGAGCAAATGCGCGCGAAGTTGGCGTCGTTTTTATCCTGTTCGCTCCGTTGGCTTACGTGGATGTCACAAGCTGTTGGCGGTTGAACAGCAAATGGGCTCGAATCGCTGTGTCGGCGGCCGGTATGTACGTCGAGTTGTGTATTGCATCGTTGGCGATGATCGCTTGGTGCTTCGTTGACTCACCGTCGTTGTCGTTCTTACTGCATCGGTTGATCCTGGCAGCTGGAATATCCACGATCGCGTTCAATGCCAATCCGCTGATGCGATTCGATGGCTATTACATCCTTTCGGATTGGCTGGAAATCCCCAATTTGTATTCCGCAGCGTCCCAGGCGGTGGTACAACAAATCCGTCGACTTGCTACGGGGGTGTCACCATCGGGTAGTTCGCTGCAGGGCTGGCGTCGCTATTTCGTGTTGGTTTACGGAATCGCTGCATTGGTTTGGCGAGTCGTCATTTGCACGACTCTATTGCTTGCCGCATCGACGATGTTTTCGGGTGCTGGGATCGTCTTGATGGGAGCCGGCATTTGGATGTGGTTCTTGCGTCCGCTGAAACGGCATGCCCAAAACGCATTGAAATTGCTGCAAACCGATTTTGCCACGTTTTGCCGAGCCAGTATTGTTGGCGGCGGACTGGTTGCCGCCGCGATTATCGCTGTTTGTTGGTTACCGATTCCGACTTCTTCCCGTGCTGCTGCCGTCGTGCGGTACGCTCCGGAAACGCTCGTTCGCAGCCGAGCCGACGGCTTTATTCGACACGTGCACGTTCGTGATCAAGACAAGGTTCGTCGCGGCGATTTGCTATTGGAAATCGAGAACCGTGAATTGACGAACCACCGCGATCGCCTAGAGATTGAACGGCAGCAGATCAAGATCAAAATTCGGCAAGCGATTGAACAGAAGGAATTGGGCGAACGAATCGTCTTGCAAGAACATCTAAAATCGATCCAGCAGCAGTACGAGCAAATCGCCAAGAAATGTGATTCACTTCGTGTCACTGCGTCTCGCGATGGTCAAGTCATCACCCGCGGACTGGATCAATTTGTCGGCCGTTATGTCCGCGAAGGCGACTTGTTGATGACCGTTGCGTTCTCTCGTGATAAAGAGATCATGGCGCTGATAAGCCAATCGCAGATCAAACAAGCCCGTCCCATCGTCGGCACCAACATTGGCGTTCGATACTCCGAGAACCGTCGCGCCACGGCGCTGTTTGAGAAACTCGAACCACGTGCGACTGACCAGCTGGTCGTGGCATCGCTATCGTCACTCGAAGGCGGTCCGCTGAGCGTCCAGAGGCAATCTTCCGAAGCTGAATCTCAATCCGAAACGGACATCCGACTCCTTGAACCTCATTTTGTCGGCCGAGTCCGCTTGGACGCCGAGTCTGCCGACGTGCTGCCGGCCGGATTGCGAGTCGAGGTGGAATTGGATCACCGGACCGATCCTCTATTGCGTCGCGCCTCGGACAAGATCACGCGATTGTGGCATACGCTGCAGCAAGAATCGCTGCGATAGAGTTAGCTACCGCTGCTCCGCAGCTAGAGCAAAAAACTCACCACCCTGCCGCGGTAGCGGCGTCAGCGTTCTTTTTGCTATCGCCATTTTGCGGCGTGGGATTTTTAGGGCCCATCGATCATGCGGCGCGGGAGCCAATCCCATCCGCAGTTGAAATCCTTGACGGATCTTCAACAATTCTTTCGCCCCGATTGGCATCTAGGTTGCACGGTTGCTCGGTTTCGATGACAGTTTGTATTCGCAACCTCTTCTAACACGCCAACCCTCGTTCTTTACAAAATGCAATTTACAGCCAACGGTGGGGCCAGACGCGGCCTTTGTTCATACAATACGGCGTGTCCTCTGAACCTTAGCGTGCTCGTCGCGTGTTTTATCGCCTTCTTTGCGACTACCAGCCCCTCCGTATTACTCGGTCAAAATTCCGAATCGAGTGCTCTGGTTGCGACGGCCATCGACAATCCGCTTGAAAACAAAGACGCCGTTGATGCGAAAACCATCGAATCGGGACTCGCATCGCTCGCCGCAAACGACAGTCTTGATGCCACGCTAAAAACGGCGCTCGAAGAGCTGTATCAGCAAGCCAAACAGAACCTCAGTGCGGCGGAAGCGAGCGACAAAAACATCCAGCAGCTCGAATTGATGGCGACCGACGCTCCGGCGCGGATGAAGCAAATCAAGTCCGAGATCGACTCAAATGAGGTGGTCAAATGGGCGTTGGATCCCGATTCCACTGTCGAAACGATCAAACAAAAAATTGCCGAAACTCAACTCGCACTCAGCAATACGAGCGGCAACGATGGCAAACTCACTGCGGAACCAGCTCGCCGACAAAAACGACTCGGGGAAATTCCTGCCGAAATCAGCCAAGCCGAAAAGGACTTAGAACAAGTCGACAAACAACTTGCTGGACCCGCGTTGCCGAGTGAGCCTGCCGCGCAGACTCAGGCTCGCACGATTCAGCTGCGATCAAAACAACAAGCACTTCAAAAGAAGATTGAGGAACTTAAGAAGGAACAAGCGGCCTACCTTGCCACCAACGACTTGCTGCCGTTGCAGCGTCAATTGTCCGAGCGACAAACCGCACAACTTCGCAGCGACCTGGACGCCCTGCAGACCGCGCTAACGCAGCGTCAACGCAGTGAGGTTGCCGACACGATGCAGGGGCTGCGCAATGATTTGCAACAAGTTCCAGAAGAACTCAAACCGCTGGCCCAAAGCAATATCGAAGTCACCGAGCGACATCAGAAATTGGTGGGCGAGTCATCCCGAGCACTGACTCGGTTGACCGAAACCCAACAAGCTTATGAAGACGTCAAAAACGCGTTGAAGGTTTCGCAAGAGCGGCTTGAAGCGGTCGGACTGACCGACGCCCTTGGATTGATGCTACGCAATAAACGGCGAGATTTTGAAGAGCTGAGTGCCAAGTTCCGCCCGCGAGCGGATCTGCAAGAAAAGATCCAAGAACACCAAATCAGCGTTTTTGAATTGGAAGATGAAGCTGCGAAAGTAGAGCAGCAAATTGCAGCGATCCCCGCCGACACGCCTGAGGACGATCCCGAGCTCACGCTTTTAAAGAAACGCAAGGAATTGTTGGCGGCTACGATCCAGGCTCAAAACTCCATCTTGCAAACGATGCTAACCGCTGACACTCAGCGTCGCGAACTTCGCGGTGTGATCGATGAATACATCGATTTCGTGGATAAAAATGTGTTCTGGATTCGTAGTTCGCCCATATTCTCTGTTTCTGAACTGGAATATCTGCCAACTGCTGCTCGCTGGTTGACCGATGCCGAAAACTGGAAAAAAGTGTACGACCAATTGGTGCGGAGCTTTCTTTCACGTCCGCTCCGCTCGTTGATCGGAGTGCTAACTGTATTGACCCTGGTGTTCTATCGATCGCGTTTGCGGCGTTGGGTACGCGAGTTCGGTGAAGATGCGATGCGGACCAATGCAACGTTTCGTTGTACCGCTTCCGCACTCTTTTTTTCCATCGTACTGGCTTGTGTCTGGCCCGCGTTCTTTGGATTTGTGGGTTGGTCGCTGCAAGGCAATCTCGGAGCCGATCCCTTCGTGCTCGGAATCGGCAACGCCTTTGGCGTCACGGCGCTGTTCATTGCGTCCCGAGAATTGATTAAAGAGGTTTGTCGAAACAAAGGCTTGGCGGAAGCTCATTTCGCCTGGGACGATTCGATCCGCAAAATGTTACGGTTCCACCTGCGTTGGTATACCGCGATCGGAGGCGTCTTGATTTTCCTGATGTTGTCGCTTTACGAGCATCCTGATTCGCAGCTTCGCTCCGCGGCATCGCGATTAACATCGATCGCGTTGTTCCTGGTCACTGCGATGTTTCACAACGTAATCTTCTCCGTAAATAGTCCAATTTTCAACCAAGTCCGACGTGACAATCCGGATTCGATGGCGTATCGATGGCGCCGCGTGATCTGGCTGGTTCTGACCGGATTTCCGCTCGTCTTTGCCGTGCTGGCGGTTGCCGGTTACCTCGATACCGCATTCAACTTGGGCAAGTTGATGCAAACGTCGATTCTGCTACTAGTGATGTTGCTGCTCGTTATGGCATTGGCGTTTCGATGGCTAAGTCTGCATTACCGCGACGTCGCAAGACGGCAAGCACGCGAGATGCGTGAAAAGAAACTTGCCGCGTTGCAAGCCTCTTCCGCCGAAGGGTTGCCCACTGATATCGGTATCGAACTTCAAGAGGAAGACAAGGCGGATTTGCCGAAGCTCGATCGTCAGACGCGGCAATTGGTCTATGTGATGGCCACGGTGATCGCGTTGTCAGGTTTCGCTCTGATTTGGAGCAACGTTTTACCAGCGATCGAAATTTTTGACCGCATCGAATTGTGGCGAGTCCATGTCGGTGAGAATATTGAAACGGTTACCATCCGCGATCTGCTGTACGCGCTCATGACGATCGTAGTGCTTGTCTATGCGATTCGGAATTTGCCGGGGCTTTTAGAGTTGTTCGTGCTCCGTCGTACATCGCTCGACAGTGGAGCCCGTTATGCGTTGACCACGATTCTTCGCTACACATTGACGGTCGCTGGCAGTTTTGTGGTTTTGAATATCCTCCGCGTGCCATGGACTCAGCTTGGTTGGTTACTTGCCGCAGCATCCGTCGGCCTTGGTTTTGGTCTGCAAGAAATTGTGGCTAATTTCGTCTCAGGCATCATCCTGTTGCTCGAACGCCCCGTTCGTGTTGGAGACATCGTCACAATCGACGGGACCACGGGTGTCGTTTCACGAATCCAAATGCGAGCGACGACGGTGACCAGCTGGGAACGCAAAGAGTTGGTTGTTCCCAATAAGGATCTGATCACTGGCAAGATTCTCAATTGGTCACTCTCGAACGTGATCAATCGCTTGTCGATCGAAGTCGGAGTCGAATACGACGCCGATCCCGATCAAGTCCGCGCGATCTTGGAACGTGTGGTCCGCGAGCATCCTGACGTGATGGACGACCCCGCTCCGTTGATCAACTTTGACTCGTTTGGCGACAGTTCGCTAAACTTTGCGGTCCGCTTTTACTTGGCGAATCTTGACCGCCGAGTTGGGGTTACCCATGAAGTCAACACGGCGATCATCCAGGCATTCCGAGAGGCGAACATTTCGATTCCGTTCCCGCAACGCGATGTCAATTTCAGCGTCAAAACGGAAACGATGCCACTTGGAATCCTGTTGGACCGCAGCAGCCGCAACGGCGACAGCAAGTAGCCGCGTGCCATGCAAAGGCTCGCGGTTTGCCACCTCTCCGCCAAACCTCGCGCAGGCGAGGTGGCTTGCGTCGTGTCACCTCTCCCAAACTTGTTTGGGAGAGGTCGAGCAGAGCCTTTAGCGATTGCTCGGGCGAGGGCCGTCCGAGCAATCCGCGCCGTACGCCGCATCAAATGTGCTCTCTCAGCATTCACACCAACCAATCCATCACTTTCCGCCTGACCTCTCTGGCTTCGTACATGCGAAGTAGGTTTCACCGGCCACAACGATTTGATATGCATTCGCATCGAAGGCTCGGTATGATCTGGGATGGCATCACGAACTAATGGGGAGGGCCGATAGTGATGGCGATTCGAGAAAACCCGAACACAACCGTCAAAGCTCGCGAACTTCGCGCGAGACAAACAAAAGCGGAGTCACTGCTATGGCGAGTGCTTCGAGGCAGGAGACTTTGCGGGTTGAAATTCCGACGGCAACATCCGATCGAACCCTACATCACGGATTTCGCGTGTATTCAGCGGAAGCAAATTGTCGAAATCGACGGAGGCTACCATGATGCAATCTACGAAGCGGACGAATCACGCCAGCGATATATCGAAAGAAGAGGCTGGGATGTGCTGCGATTTTCGAACGAAGACGTGCTCGCCGATGTCGAAGCCGTAGCAATCGGGATCGCCAAACACTTGCAACTCGAACCAGAGTTTGGTGGAAGAAAGCCCAAATAAGCATTAGCGACGGAGACTTTGAGCTCCAAGCAATCGTAGCTTGCGCCCGAACGTACGCAGGCGAGGAGACTTGCTGCATGTCACCTCTCCCAAACATCGTTTGGGAGAGGTCGAGCAGAGCCTTCAGCGATTGCTCGGGTGAGGGCTGTCCGAGCAAGCCGAGTCGTACGACGCATCAAGTATGCGCGGTCGGCCCTCACCCGGACGAGGCCTATAGGGCCCGTCCGACCTCTCCCCAGCTGCGCTCGGGAGAGGTGGCTCGTGGTATATCACCGTACCGTCAAGCCTCGCGCAGTCGAGGGGACTTGCTGCATGTCACCTCTCCCAAACTTGTTTGGGAGAGGTCGAGCAGAGCCTTCAGCGATTGCTCGGGTGAGGGCCGTCCGAGCAATCCGAGTCGTACGCCGCATCAAGTTTGCGCGGTCGGCCCTCACCCGGACGAGGCCTGAAGGGCCCGTCCGCCCTCTCCCTAGCTTCGCTCGGGAGAGGTGGCTCGTGGTATATCACCGTACCGTCAAGCCTCGCGCAGTCGAGGGGACTTGCTTCCTGTCACCTCTCCCAAACTTGTTTGGGAAAGGTCGAGCAGAGCCTTCAGCGATTGCTCGGGTGAGGGCCGTCCGAGCAATCCACGCCGAACGCCGCATCAAGTGTGCGCGGGCGGCCCTAGTTATATCGGCCTAGGCGATTACTTTCTTGTACACGTGACCTTCGTTCTCATCGATGCGTTCAGGACGGCCTTTGTTGACGTAAATCAATTTGCGATGGTCGATTCCCATTAGATACAAAATCGTGCTGTGTAAATCATGTACATGCACTCGATCCTCAACCGCGTGCAAGCCGACTTCGTCCGTCGCTCCGTAAGCTTGCCCCGCTTTGACGCCGCCGCCTGCCATCACCATCGTGAATCCGGTGGGGTTGTGATCGCGGCCGTTCCCCTGTTCGCTCATCGGTGTGCGTCCAAACTCGCCACCCCAAACGACCAAGGTTTCATCGAGCAATCCGCGACGCGCCAAGTCGGTCAACAATCCGGCCACAGGCTTGTCCATGCCTCGGCACATCTTTGTATGGTTCGATTCGATGTTGCTATGCGCGTCCCATTGACTGCCCGCCCCATGGTACAGCTGAATAAACCGCACACCACGTTCGACCATTCGCCGCGCCAATAAACAATTACGACCGAATTCTGACGTTTCTTTCTCGTCCATCCCATAAAGCGATTTCGTTTCAGCCGTTTCTTGCGACAAATCGACCGCCTCGGGAGCGTGGCTTTGCATCTGATAACCCAGCTCGTAACTTCGGATCCGGGCTTCGAGCTCGCTGTTGTCGCGGCGCGTCTGCATGTGCCGACTGTTGATTGCGGAAAGGTAATCGAGTTCGATACGCTGTTGTCGCGGATTGACGTGTTTCGGTACGTCCAAATTGGCAAACGGAGTGCCTTCGATCTGCATCTGGGTTCCCTGGTAGATCGCCGGCATGAAACCGGTGCCCCAGTTTCTCGGGCCGTTAACCACGGCTCCCTTGTCTTGCATCACAACAAAGGCAGGCAGGTTCTGGTTTTGCGTCCCCAGCCCATACGTTACCCAGCTGCCCAGCGACGGTCGGCCGGCAAACTGGGTTCCCGTGTTCATCTGGCACACGCCGCCGGAGTGGTTGATTCCGTTGGTCCAGCAAGACCGGATCACTGCCAAATCATCCGCTCGTGTCGCCATGTGCGGTAACCAATCGGAAATCCACTGCCCGCTTTCGCCGTGCTGTTTCCATTTCCGCTTTGACTCCAGCACCGGTGAATCGAATTCACCCATTGCCGTGATCACGCGACCGAAACTATCCGGCAACGGCTTGCCTGCCAACTTTTGCAGCGCAGGCTTTGGATCGAACGTGTCGATGTGACTCGGGCCACCCTCCATGAACAAAAAGATCACGCTCTTGGCCCGCGCCGGGTGGTGCGTCAACTTGGACATCAGCGGCGATGCTGGGGCGGTGGATTCGGATGCCGAACCGACACCCTGCAGCATCCCCGCCAGCGCGACTGCTCCGAATCCAGTCCCGCTGTTTAGCAGCATTTCGCGTCGTGAATAAGTGGATGTCATTGAAGGTTTCCTTGTAGGTTTTTCATTGTCGTTGATCGCTCCGCGATCATAACGCAAGGGTCATCAAACGCCACGTTTCTCAGTAGGGCCGGTTCCCACCGGCCGATCACATTAGCCGATCACAAACCGGCCGGTAGGAACCGGCCCTACTTACTAATCGACATATATAAATTCGTTGGAATTCAGCAGCGCGTGCACTAGTGCCACGCGAGCTCGTTGACTCGGCGGAGCGACGGTCGAATTTTTGATACTCGCCCAAGCATGATGTTTGTTACCCGACGAATCGAAACCGATGCTGTCTTTGTTCTCGAACTGCCAATCAATCACGTAGCGAGGCAGCCCTTCGACCGAATCCGCTTGTGCGATTTTCGTCAGATCACGAGCCTTGGCTTCAATTCGGATGTTGTCGATCAATCCATCCCATTGATGTTGGCCAAAACGATCGCCAATTGTCAGATCATTGTCGGGACGAATCTCTTGCGTGACCGTGTGTTTCGCATGTGCCACTTGTAACTTGGCATCCTTGTCCGACAGATCTCGCATGTAAAACGTGATCCCCTTTTCCGAGGTGTCACCGAGCTTGATACTGGCGGCGACGTAATACGGTTTATTGAGTTCTGGTCGTAAGTTCGACGCGACGACTTCATAATGAAGCTCGTCGCCCGCGGCTGTCTTGCCCACCAATTGCAGGATCAAGTTGCGTGGTTTGTAAGAACTCTTGGCTGATGTCACCCCCAGCGACCAGCCGGCGCGTTTCGGACTGCCGTTCCAGTGCCCCACGATCGTGCGGACGTTGGCGTCTTTGTAGAGTGATCGCAACAGCACGGTGGCTTCGACGGTAAAGTCCCCATCGGGAAGCTCTTTCGATGTCGCCAGACTCATGCGGATCGGACCGCCTGGTTTCAGATCCACCGCTGTGCCGGACGTCGTCGGCATCGACACCAAGGTTTCGATTTTTGGCCCCTTTTCTTCCGGAGTCGCCGCGGCGTAGTGCTCCAAAAACTCCAGCGCCATCTGGACTTCGTCGAGGCTCGTGTGACGACTCAATAGCGTTTGGTAGGCATTGGCGATCAGCATTTCTTCATCGCCACTTTGAGCGAAGCGTTTTGCGATCGCCGCCGCCCGGTCGTGGGACCAAGTGCCATTGCTTAACAGCAACGCCTGAGGCGACGTCGTGGTGCGGTGCCGTTTGCCGACACTGCGAATACGATCCGGAGCGTCAAAGGCCGCCAGTAGCGGATCGAGCGAGTTGCGGCGGACCGTTTTATAGATCGCTCGCTTCTTGGACTTCAATTCTCCGCTGGCCGTCAGCACCGCATCGGTAATCTCCTCGCCTGACAATCGCCGCGGATTCATCCGCCATAGCAATTGGTTGTTGGGATCAGCAACTGCGAGAGCTTCGTCTAGTGGACGCTGTGATGTTTGCCGATAGGTTGCCGACATCAGGATGCGGCGGTGCAGTTTCTTTAAACTCCATCCCTCTTCGATGAACCGCGAGGCAAGCCAGTCCAAGAGCTGCGGGTGCGTCGGCGGGACGCCCAGTTGTCCAAAATCGCTGGACGTTTCCACCAGTCCCACACCAAAGTGCTGTTGCCAAATGCGATTGACGATCACGCGAGCGGTGAGCGGGTTTTCTGGACTGGCGATCCATTCGGCGAGCGCCGTGCGGCGGCCAGTCGAACGTAGCGATGCAGGCGGCGGCGTAATCTCGGCGTCGGATTCGTCGAGCAAGGTAATAAAGCCCGGCGCGATCGGCGTTTTGTCTTTGTCGTCGGTGATATAAGTCACCGGCGCGACCGGGCCGACATCACTGCCAACAAAATCGATAGTGGGTAGAGGTGCCGGTTTGATCGAGTCAAACTCAGCGAGCTTTTTGTGCAGTTGTTGGCGTTCGGCTTCTTGTTCCTCGCTCAACCACTCAGACAACTTGTCGTACAGCAAGTCGAATTGCCGCTCGGCCAATGATGCAATCTGGTGTTCGTAAGGAGTTCGTTCGTGCGGCAGCTTGTGGATCATCTCCTGGATTTCGGGGATGAATTTGTCTGCCTTCTCACGCGTTGCATGTTTGATCGCCACGGGATACTCGATTTCCCGCAACCGTGCGCGAATCTCGGCCGTGGCCGCTTCCCATTTCGCGTACTGCTCTTGATAGATGCGGCGTGTTTCGGCGTCAGCCACCGGATGATCCTCGGCAGGCTGAAACGCGGCAAAGAATCCCTTCATGCGGAAGAAGTCTTTTTGCAACAGCGGATCAAATTTGTGGTCGTGGCAGCGAGCACACTTCAATCCCTGAGCCAGGAAAACGTCACTCGTGGTTTCAGTGATGTCGTGCAATATTTCGTGCCACTGCGTCTCCACATCCCGTTGGTTGTGTTCATAGATCCAGTGTCTCATGTACATCGTCGCGACGTGGGCGTCACGGTTACCGGGATCAATTTCGTCGCCGGCCAATTGCTCGCGGACGAATCGGTCGTACGGTTTGTCTTCGTTGAACGATCGAATCACATAGTCGCGGTAGTGATGTGCATGAGGCCGTGCATGATCAGCACGATAGCCGTCCGAATCGGCATAGCGAACAAGGTCCAACCAAAACCGTGCTTGGTTCTCGCCGTACGCGTCGCTTTGCAGCAACTGATCGACCATCGCCTCGTAGTCGAAATTGGGCGAGCCGGCTGTGCGAATCGCAGCCGCGTCGGGCGGCAGTCCCGTGATCGCGAAATGGATACGACGAACCAATGTTTGCGGATCGGCCTGGAACGATGGATCAAGCTTTTCGTTTTCGAGTCGCGCCAGAATAAAACGGTCTAGATCGCCACGACACCACTCGTCACGTTCGGTCGCGGGCGGTTTGGGATCGGTGATCGGTTGGTAGCACCACCAAGCACGGTCCTCGTCAGTGATTTTAGGCAGCGGTTTCAGCATCACATCCGCTGGCCACGGAGCACCCGCGGCGATCCAGTTCACCAGCCCGTCGATCAATTCGTTTTCGAGCGGTTCTTCGGGCGGCATTTCGAATGATTCGTACCGCAGTGCCTCGACCAGCAAGCTTTCGTTTGGCTTACCGACAACGATGGCTGGCCCCGATTCGCCACCTTTGAGCAAGTCGTCGAGCGACGTCAACCGCAGCCCGCCTTCTTGCTTGGTTTCTCCGTGACATGAGATACAGTGCCGCATCAGGGTCGGACGCACATGGATCTCAAACAGATCGTGTTGTTCGCGAGAGAGCTGTTGGCCAACAGCGATTCCACAAACGAGCCAGCCGGCAAAAAGGGCAATCGGAATACGATACACAGGTAGGAACCGTTAGAGGTGGGACAGTCGCCAATGTCGTTAATCGCTCCGCGATCATGACGTTTTCAGACGTCATCGCGTTTTGATCGCGGAGCGATCAACGACAATTTTTAGCTTGATGTCAAGGTAGGAACGGCAGGGGCAAGCCAAAATCCGCCACCCCCCGATTATACACAATCCATAGAGTAGTAGGGACAGCGTTTTTAAATCCCCGTGCTGAAAGATCGGCGAGCCCCAAAACTCGCATGTTTTTCGCTTCCGCACCTAAAATGTAGCGAAACTCGCGAAGAGTTTCGGCGGGCACGGGTGTTTCGGCCCGTGGAAGCGAAAAACTGGAACCGCTTTCCCTGAATGCCATGGCATGGGGGATTTAGGGCGTCATGCTGCGCAGTAATGCGTCCAGGTCGAGTTTGACGTAGGGGCGGTTGGCGGCCGGTTCCTGGTGAGTGGCATTGGCGACGTAAAAAACGCCGTCTTCGGGGATGAACAGAACGTTGTGTAGGTTCGACTTCATCGCCACGGGGCGACTCATTAGCCATTGAGCTACCTCGACGTCGATCTCGCCGTATCGCTGCTGGATGCGTTCTCGCAGTGCTTCGAGTCGCGAACCCGATGACAATGCCAGCACCTCGGGGATTCCTTCGCCGAGTCGCTGGTCACTTTGTCCCGGCATGATGAACTCGATCGAATTGGGATCCGCTGCGACACCGACCGCTCGCTTGCTCTTCCCGTCGGCGAACACGTAGTAGTACTCACACGTCCGCGGGCTGTCGTGCCAAAGCGTCATCACGTCGTCTAGTGTCGAGCACTCCTCGAGCGCCCGCCGCATTAAAGTTGCCATCGGAACGCCGTCCCATTGGCCTTCGCCATGACCGCCCATTTCGCCGAGTGAAATCGCTTGGTCGTTCATTCCGCTGACGCTGCCGATGAATCCGGCATAGCCAATATTCGCAAACGCATGCTTCCCGTCGACCGCAACAATAAAAGTGGTCGCAGCGTCTTGCAGCCCAATCGTGGTCATGTAATCCAAAACGCGGCCATGATAAAGTTTGCCATCCTTGCTCGCGGCGCCGGAGACGGCGAAGCCGGAACAATGAAACAGCTCGGGAAAGACATTGATCGCGTGTGCCGTTGATGGATCGATGTTGATCGCCTTGGCAAACGCCAATGTTTCACGTTTGTGATCCTCAGGAATGTGCGGCGCAAGTCGAGCGTATGCCGCGTCAAGATCGTGACGGAACCATCGCCCGGTGCGAATGGTGTTCACGGTTCCAAAGGTGTAGAGCACCGAATCGATACACCGCTGCGACTCAGCGGAGAGCAAGCGGCCATGGGCGTCGCCGATTTCTTCGGGGGTTCCATTGAGCAACACGATTCGTTGCCCCTCGATCCAGCGAAGCTCACCAGCGGGGACTTTGCGGGCTTTTTGCTGTGGCGACGTCAGCAACCGTGACGGCGACAGAATCTCCAATGCCCGCCGAGTCCCGCGAGCGATGCTGCGTTCGAGTTCCTGGCGTTTGAGCACCACAATCTTGAAATCTGACCAGTCGTCCACTTTTGCCATCTCAGGCAAGCTGTCTTGGATCGTCAACGCCGCACGGTGCTGATCGCCGACATTGATCTCAATTTGCTTGCCGTCGTTGTGGAATTGTAAAGATGTGTCGTCGCGGAGTGTCCAGTGCTGACGATCCGCGTTGAAGTCCATCTTCAATAGCCCCGTCAACATGTGGCCGACCGCCGCGGAATCGGTTTGCTGAAGCATCGGCACGACCATCGTCAGCATCGAGCCGCTTCCGACCAAGCGGTCCGTGATCCCCAGCGGTGACAGTTGGTCCGATACGTCAACATCGCCCGAACCGAGAAAGACGGTTTTATGGTGAGGCAGCGCAAACGCGGTCGCACCGGGCCGCCGGCGAATCCGCACGCTGTAGTCGCTATGGATCAGGTCCAAGTCAAACGAATGGTCGTCGAAACGAACCAGTCGCCCGTCAACGTGTTGGACTTTGCCATCGATGAGCACATCAATGTCCACCACCACCGAAAAGGATTCGGAACGTCCTGACAAACAAGAAAGCAGTGGCTGCAGATTGTCGCCCAGTCGTTGGGAGTCCGTTTCTGCGTGAGCAGCCGTCACGATGGTGGTAAACGCGATAAAAAACGCACACGCACGTGCTAAAAATGCAGTCATCATGAACTCGACGAGGGTGGGATTTCCAGAAATTGCGGTATTTTGCCAGTCGCTTCCCCTGCCAGGGCGTTCGGAGGCGAGGATGCAGGGTTGATTGTAATGCAATCGCAGGCGGCGAGTAACGAGAGTAAGCATTTGAGCAGAACAATCTTGCGACTCTAGCATCTTGCGGTCGTCGGCGATTAAACTAGTAACCTACTTGCCCCACTGCCCACCCTCCTTTTTTGGGAATCTCACCGTGAACCGTCTGCTCCTGCTGACTCTATTGACTTGTCTTTGTTCGAGTGCCTGTTTTGCGGAGGACAAACCCGACGCTTGGCAAGAAAAGAAGACGCAGCACTTCAAACCACTCAGCGACGAACAGCTAAGCAAAATCGAAAGTGCGGTTCCCAAGCAATTGGCCGCCCAGCCGAAGCAGGCACGTCGCGTGTTGGCGTTCTACCGGTGCGAAGGATTCGTTCACAGTTCGATTCCGTTTGCCAACGAAGCGATCCAAAAAATGGGCAGCAAAACAGGGGCGTTCACCGCCGATCTGGCAGATACCTACGATGTTTTCACGCCTGAGAATCTACGGCAGTACGATTGCATCCTGCTGAACAACACGACTGGCATGCACTTTGAAACTCCGGCTCAGCAGAACGCGTTTCTGGATTTCATCTCGGGCGGCAAAGGATTGGTCGGCTTGCACGCTGCGAGCGACAACTTTGGCCGTCATCCAGAGTGTCGTGCGATCGTGGGTGGCGAATTCGGCGGCCATCCTTGGACTGCAGGCGGTACCTGGGCTTTCAAATTGGATGATCCCAAACACGTGTTGAACAAGGCGTTTGATGAGCAAGGATTTTGGCACCAAGACGAAATTTACCAATACAAAGCCGATTCGTATGAAGGGCCGGAAGTGCTTCGGATCCTGGTCAGTTTGGATATGAGCAAGGAAGAGGTCTCGAAGCAAATCAAAGACGGGCCACGTGAAGTGCCGGTATCGTGGATTCGCACCGCGGGCGACGGACGTGTGTTCTATACCAATCTTGGGCACCGCAACGAAACGTTCAGCAATCCTGTGGCGCTGAAACATATGCTCGACGGGATCCAGTACGCGATGGGCGATCTCGAAGCCGACGCCACCCCGACGGCGAAAGCCGAACCGACCAGCGCGGCGTTGGCGCCGGCCAAGTGAGGTCTGATTGCCGGGGGCTCACACAGACACCTCGCCCGAGCGCAGCTGGGGAGAGGTCGGACGGGCCCTTTCGGCCTCGTCCGGGTGAGGGCCGACCGTGCACGCTTGATTCGGCGTTCGATTTTGGATTGCTGGGTCAGCCCTCACCCGAGCAATCGCCAGAGGCTCTGCTCGACCTCTCCCAAACAAGTTTGGGAGAGGTAACATGCCGCAAGCTACCTCGCCCGAGCGCAGCTGGGGAGAGGTCGGACGGGCCCTTTCGGCCTCGTCCGGGTGAGGGCCGACCGCGAACGCTTGATTCGGCGTTCGATTTTGGATTGCTCGGACGGCCCTCACCCGAGCAATCGCTAAAGGCTCTGCTCGGGCCACTTCTCAAACAAGTTTGGGAGAGGTGACATACCGCAGTCACCTCTCCCGAGCGCAGCTGGGGAGAGGTCGGACGGGCCTTTTGGGCCTCGTCCGGGTGAGGGTCGACCGCGCACGCTTGATTCGGCGTTCGATTTTTGATTGCTCGGTTAGCCCTCACCCGAGCAATCGCCGGAGGCTCTGCTCGACCTCTCCCAAACAAGTTTGGAAGAGGTGACATACCGCAAGACAACTTTACCGCGAACCACCTCTCCGATACTCCCATTCTTCCCCTCTCCTACCCCCGAGTTCCAATCGATGCCTCACTTGACGAATCAATTCTCTACAGCAGCGTTTAGCTGCTTGTTTGCTGTCTTGTTCACGAGCGTTTTTGCGATTGCGGAAGACCCCGTCCCCTGGTCCGCGAACCCGGACTTGGTCAAGAAGCTGAGTGCGAAACGCCCCTTCAATTACGACGAATCGAAGGTGCCTGAATACGATCTTCCCGACCCGCTGACGATGATCGATGGTACAAAGGTCAGCTCGGCCGAGCAGTGGATGACGAAACGTCGCCCCGAACTTTTGGAACAGTTCCGACACTTGGTCTACGGTCGTCGCCCGGACACTGCGTACCAAGTCACGTTCGAAACGACGGAGGAAATCGAAAACGCGTTCGATGGACTGGCCAATGGACGCAGCATGAAGGCGATCATCACCATCGACCAGCGAACGTACACGTTCCCCTTTGTCGTGTTTACGCCGAATCACACAACGGGAAAAACGCCTGCGGTGGTCGCGATCAACAATCGCTATTTCATTCCGTTGGAAAAGGCGGTGAGTGAACCGGATCCGTATTGGCCTGTGAAAACGTTGCTGCAACGAGGCTATGCGGCGGCGACCTTTTACACTTCTGACGTCGATCCCGATAACAAGAACGAATACGCCGACGGGATTCGAGCTTTCTTTGCTGACGGCAAACCGCCCACCGATGACGCTTGGCGTAGTCTGTCGGCGTGGGGATGGGGAGCAAGCCGGGTGTTGGATTATTTGTCGACCATGCCCAAGATCGATGCCAACCGAGTTGCCGTGGTCGGGCACTCACGCGGCGGCAAGGCGGCAATTTGGGCGGCGGCCGAGGACGAACGATTTGCGATCGCGTACAGCAACAATTCCGGCTGTGGCGGCGCCGCGCTGTCGCGTCGCGGCTACGGGGAAACGGTCAAGCAAATCACCACCGCGTTTCCTCACTGGTTCACGCCTCAGTTTGCTGCCTACGCCAATCGCGAGAACGAGCTGCCGATCGACCAACACGAATCGATCGCCTTAGTTGCTCCGCGAGCGGTCTATGTGACCAGTTCGGATAACGATTTGTGGGCCGATCCACGCGGTGAATACGGCGCGCTCGTCGCGGCCGCCCCGGTATTTGAGTTATTGGGTAAGGAATCGATTCGCGAGGAAACGATGCCGCCGCTCGGCGGGCAGCGGATCGTGGGACAAACCGGCTATCACGTCCGTAGCGGCGACCATGGGCTTGGGCAAGTCGACTGGGATTTCTTTGTTGAGTTTATGGATTCGGTGTTGGGGTAGTGAACGCTCGTTGCCTTGCCCGAGCAGAGGTTGCGAGAGCAGCACGGCACAAGACACCTCTCCCGAGCGCAGCTGGGGAGAGGTCGGACGAGCCCTTTAGGCTTCGTACGGATGAGGGCGACCGCGCACGCTTGATGCGGCGTTCGTGCCGGCGTGCTCGGACGGCCCTCACCCGAGCATTCGCTGAAGGCTCTGCTCGACCTCTCCCAAACGTTGTTTGGGAGAGGTGGCATACCGCAGTCACCTCTCCCGAGCGCAGCTGGGGAGAGGTCGGACGAGCCCTTTAGGCTTCGTCCGGGTGAGGGCGACCGCGCACGTTTGATGCGGCGTTCGTGCTGGCTTGCTCGGACGGCCCTCACCCGAGCAATCGCCGGAGGCTCTGCTCGACCTCTCCCAAACGTTGTTTGGGAGAGGTGACATACCGCAGTCATCTCTCCCGGGTGAAGCAAGCGATTAAATTATGCGAATTGGTGATCGCGGATGCTTCAGTGGGACCAGTAACCTTGTGGTGTGCCGATACAAAAAAAGCTGGCCACGGGAATTCACCCGTGGCCAGCTTCTTTAAATTCTTGCTTATTGTGCTTGCGTTACCCGGTGCCTTACGGCCCACGGCTCACTAGAGCACGACCGGTGGCTGCTCGCCGCGAGCGCTTTGCAGCTAGCTGCAGCCCATGCTGTTGCCACAGTTGTGACAGAGGTAGCAGTTGCCGTTGCGAACGGTGATCGATCCGCAATTGTCACACGAGGGAGCGTCGATTTGGAAGCGAGCAAACTGCTGCTCCTGTGACGCCGCCGTGGTTTCGACTTGCGAGTGCCCGTTACCTTGGCCACCTCCGGAATCTTGCAAGCTCGCCAAGAACGTGGCTCGCTCGACAATCGCCACTGCCGCTCCGGCGTCTTCCTTCAATTCTTGCGTCACCCGGTTCGGTGATGCGACCACGGGGCCGTTGCCATTGTTGGTCTTGTCACCCGCTTCGCTACCGACGGCCGACGGCGAGTAGTCACCGTGGCCGCTCATGAAGGTCAGTCCCAACCATCGTGCGATGTAATCGACAACACTCTTGGCGATGCGGATGTCCTTGTTGCTTGTCATCCCCATCGGCTCGAACCGAGTGTGGCTGAACTTGTTCACAAGTACTTCCAATGGCACGCCGTATTGAAGCGCGATCGACAACGCGGTGCCGAAGCTGTCCATGATGCCACCGATCGTCGATCCCTCTTTGGCCATCGTGATGAAGATCTCACCCGGACGTCCATCGGGATACAAACCGACGCACAAGTAACCTTCGTGTCCAGCGATGCTGAACTTGTGGGTCAAGCTTTGACGCGTGTCTTGCAAACGTTCGCGACGCGGTTTGAAGACAACCTTTTCGATCGTCTTGGTGATCGTGGTAGCCGAGTCGGTGGCTCCCTTGCCCTCGCTCTTCTTGGTGTTCAGCGGTTGCGACTGCTTGCTGCCGTCACGATAGATCGCGATCGCTTTGAGCCCCAGTTCCCAACCCCAGAAGTAAGCATCGGCGATGTCTTTGGCGGTCACATCGGTCGGCATGTTGACCGTCTTGCTGATCGCACCGGAAAGGAACGGCTGAGCCGCTGCCATCATGGTGACGTGAGCCTGCCATGCGATACTGCGAACGCCGCCGTTTGGCTTGAACGCACAATCGAAAACTTTCAAGTGTTCTGGATCGAGATCCGGAGCTCCTTCGATCGTGTCGTTTTCGTCGATGTACGCCAAAACGCCTTCGATTTGAGCCTCGTCGTAGCCGAGCTTGGCGAGTCCCAGGCGAACGGTTTGGTTGACGAGTTTGAGCATTCCGCCACCGGCGAGCTGCTTGTATTTGACCAAGGCAATATCAGGCTCGATTCCGGTGGTGTCACAATCCATCATGAAGCTGATGGTGCCGGTCGGAGCAAGCACGGTGGCTTGTGCGTTGCGGAAGCCGTACTTCTCGCCAATCTTCAGCACTTCGTCCCAAAGTTCGCGGGCAGCTACTTTCAGCTCCGCAGGGCCATCGTCGTGAATGTGCTCACAAGCTTCACGATGCATTTGCATGACACCGAGCATCGGTTTTTCGTTTGCGGCGTAACCATCAAACGGTCCCACAACACCCGCGATTTCGGCACTGGTGCGATTGGCTTCGCCGTGCAGCAGTGCGGTCAACGATCCACACAAACCGCGTGCGGCGTCCGAATCGTAGGCCAAGCCCGAAGTCATGATCACGCTGCCTAGGTTCGAATAGCCGAGTCCGAGTGGACGGTACTTGTGGCTATTGCGAGCGATTGGCTCAGTCGGGTAGCTGGCGTGGTCGACCAAGATTTCTTGAGCGATGAAGTACAACCGCGAAGCGGCACGGAAGCGTTCAACATTGAACGTGCCATCGGTCTTGCTGACGAACTTCATCAGGTTGATCGAAGCCAGGTTGCAAGCGGTGTCGTCAAGGAACATGTATTCCGAACAAGGATTGCTGGCGTTGATCGCGCCGCTGTTCGGGCAAGTGTGCCACTTATTGATCGTCGTGTCGTACTGAACGCCCGGGTCGCCACAGTGCCAAGCACATTCGGCCATCTTGTTCAGCAATTCGCGAGCATCGTACTCGGGTGCCGCTTCTTTGACCTTGTCGCTGATCCAACGGGTTTGCCAGCGTTTGTTGTCGCGAACGGTTTCCATGAAATCGTCGGTCACGCGAACCGAAAGGTTGGCGTTTTGGAAACAAACGCTGCCGTACGCTTCGCCGTTAAAGTTCGACTCGTAGCCTTCGCGAATCAACGCGTGAGCCTTCTTTTCTTCGTTCCATTTGCATTCGACGAACTCGAGTACATCAGGGTGCCAAACCTTTAGCGACTGCATCTTCGCAGCACGACGCGTCTTGCCGCCACTCTTCACGACGCCGGCAATCGAATCGTAGACTCGCATGAACGACAACGGACCCGAGGGGGTTCCGCCGCCCGAAAGTTTTTCACGCTGCGATCGGATGGTCGACAGGTCGGTACCGGTTCCGCTGCCGAATTTGAACAGCATCGCTTCGCTGCACGCCAACCGCATGATGTCTTCCATGTTGTCATCAACGGATTGGATGAAACATGCCGAGCCCTGAGGATATTCGTAGGGGTTGTCGGGTTGAGCGGTGTCTTGCTTGGCTTCGTCCCAATGCCAGTTGCATTTCGAACCGACCACGTCGTATTGAGCGTGCAAACCAACATTGAACCAGACGGGGCTGTTGAAGGCACCGTGTTGATGCAAGCAAAGCCAGGTCAAATCGCGATAAAAACGTTCGCCATCTTCGGCCGAATCAAAGTAGCCGTCTTCGAGTCCCCAGTCGGTGATGGTACGGGTGACGCGGTGGATCAATTGACGAACACTTCGCTCACGTTCGCCTGGGTTTTTCGGATCGCCGTAGAAGTATTTGGAAACGACAACGTTGGTGGCGAGCTGAGTCCAGGCGGCGGGAATTTCACAGTCGTTCTGTTCGAACAACGCGCTACCGCTTTCGTCTTTGATCGTCGCGCTTCGCAATTCCCAACGTGTGGTTGCAAAGGGGGTTTGCCCATCGTCGGGACAGAATACGGAATCGATTTTCAGCCCCTCCGAGACATTGGCCCCGCTGCGTGAGCGGAGCTTTTTGCCAAATTTTGATCGCGCATACTCCACGCCATGCTGATCATTGACACGCTGCAATGCAGGGTCGTTGACGGTCGAGCTTGAGCTTTCGTGGGTGCGTTCAGATAGAACCGATGCCATCGCTTTGAGACTCCTAGAGGGGTTCGTCCGTGGGGCTTGTACCGATCGCCAAGATTTAAATCGCGATCCTCGCGAAACGTCGGATACTCACCAAATTGGTATGAGAAATGTACTTTTGTCGCCTGCAGGAGTGTGGTGTTTTGTTCACGTCCAATGGGGGATCATCCGGTTCAACCCAAGATCCCAACCCATAACGCAGCGTTTGACTAAACGCTAATGCCATCACTACCCGTAGTGCCTATCGCGGCGAAACCACACTACATGTGGGCGACTCGCGAATCTTAGGGATTGCGTGATGTGTGTCAAATCGAATTTTGACAAGGCGTTAAGTCATGACTGGACAATGGTTTACAAACATCCCTTCGACAGCCGTCGATACGCCATTTTAGTGGCCGAAAATCCCTAAGTGGTTTGCTGTTTAAGGTTTAGTGAAGTTTGATAGCATTAAATAAATTGATTTAGAAATCCGGACGGAATTTGGAAAAAGATGCGGTATGCAGGGACACTATGGCAAGCTGGGCGCTATGCGGGTGATTCGCAAAGGCACGCAATGGGGGTGGGGGCCTATGAGGTAGTGATTCCGGTTGATGAGCGCAAGTTGCTGGAGCATGCCGGAGTAAGTGGTTGCTCAGCGTCGGATCGCCAATAAGTCGGATCGCTAATACTGCGACAGGTAGCTGATGCGGCGATCGATCCAGTAGTCGGCGACGACGGTGATTGGATACAGCAGCACAAATACCCCGATGCCAATCTCCTGACTTCCCGTGACGGCGAGCAAGAGTATCGGCAATCCGAATTGAATTACCAGCAACACCAACTCGGTCACTCCGGTCGGAACGCCTCGTTTACGTCGCTTTGACTTTTGCTGGCAATGTGGACAGCGAATCCACGACGTCAGTGGCAGATAAACGCGACGGAAACGAATTGGTTCAGCACACCAGGGACATGTGACCCAGCCTGGCGTGCTCGGTGCTAATTCGTCGAGTCCCGACCTGGGCCCAGTCGGCGGGGCGTAGGGATTCGCTTCATTGTCAGGACCATGCATGGATTTCCTCTCCGAGTGCGGAAAGTCCGAGTGCGGAAAGTAATTCTCGGGTTCCGGCGTAGCTGCCGTCGCGATCGCGGCGTAAACCCACGCTCTGGCGAGCGTAGCTACGACAATAATAAACCGCACGTCCCACGCCGGTCTCGTTGCGTCCCACGCAGGCTCCTGTGCGTTCGCTCCACGACTCACTGGATGACTGGCGCCTCACCTACCTCTTAGGGATGCCAATATTGTAACGCGTTAGAATTTGGGGATCGTGTGTCAGGTCGTGTGGGGATCGCCGGGGGTATTCCAATCGCATCAAATGGCACAAGATACTGCACACAATTCAACAACTTGGTTGGTTAGGAATGACTCAAATGACACGACGCTACGCAATTTGCAACGAGACTTTTCAAGATTGGCCGCTCGAGCGTGCCGTGAAATTCGCGAAAGACGCAGGCTACACGGGCTGGGAAGTCGCTCCCTTTATGCTTTCCGATGACATTCGCTCGTTTGGCAAAGGTCAACGCGACGATTACCGCGACACCGTCACATCGGCAGGCCTGGAGATCGTTGGATTGCATTGGTTGTTGGCGAAAACCGAAGGCTATCACCTTACGACGATGGATGCGGACACCCGCAAACGAACGTCCGACTACATGATTGAACTGATTCAATTGTGCAGCGACTTAGGCGGTTCTCTGATGGTGCTGGGGTCACCGCAGCAGCGGAACTTGACCGAAGGGCAAACGATGCAGCAAGCGATGGAAAATGCGGCCGAGGTCATTTCCGGATGCGCTGACTCGCTGAAAAACCTGGACATCAAAATCGCCTTGGAACCGCTGGGGCCACAAGAAGGCAACTTTTTGAACACAGCCGCCGAGGCGAGAACATTGCAAGCGATGATCGGCAGCCCGCAGGTAGGGTTGCACTTGGACGTCAAGGCGATGAGCACCGAACCCGACCCCATTGCCAAGGTGATCGAGGACAACGCCGACTGGATGATCCATTTCCATGCCAACGACCCCAATTTGCTGGGGCCGGGAATGGGCGACGTCGATTTTCGCCCCATTTTTGCGGCGTTGGACAAGGTGGACTACGACGGTTGGGTTAGCGTCGAGGTGTTTGACTATTCGCCGGGAGCCGAGCGGTTAGTGAACGAAAGCATGCAAAATATGGTCGCTGCGCAAGCGTAGCGGGCGTTTCTCGCGTGAGGGCACTGCGGGTTTGGAGATCGTTGTTCGGCAGTGATTGGCAATATTGGCACGTTATGGTCGCGGGAGCGATCAACGACATTGGAAAGCTAAGTTGCTCTTGGGCGGCCAATCGATCACAATGAACAAATCTAATCTCGCTTCATAAACTTCTCTGCAGGTGCGGATCGGCATGTCACAACCCACCGAGCCATCCGATCACGATAGCTCAGCGAGCCCATCGGCAGAGAATCCCGCCAAGAGCGAGCCAGGCACGGGCCCGGCCGCCAATTCCAGTGGCGCCGAATCTTCCAACGGGACCGAATCGAAAGCTCAAAACCCGATGGAGGGAGGACAATGGCGGCCGGTGCGTCCCGAGGAACTGCTTCGCAAGGGTGCTCCGGCGGAGCAGACGCCGACGGAGCCTGAGGATAATCCCAAGCTGATTCGCCAACGGCGTCAGGAACTCGAAGTTCATCTCCGATCGTGTCCAACGGATCAGAATGCGTTTCGAGAATTGGCGACGATCTATCGAAAAGAGGATCGGCCGCACGAGGCCAAACGCGTGCTGAGCGAAGCGGTACGGATTTTCCCCGATGATCCTTCGCTGTTGTGGGAGCTCGAAGAGGCAAAGTTGGCGAGGTCACTGCAACAATATCGCGAAGTGAGCGATTTGGCGGGCCGGCTGAAGACCTCCGAAATGGAACGCGAGTTGAAGCGGAGTCGCGAGGATTGGGCTTATCGCCGGATCGAAGTTTGTAGTGCACGTTTGCAGCGTGATCCGTCGCTTCGTCATCTGCGGTTAGTTTTGGCCGAAGCGTATGTTGATTCCGAACAAAATGACAAAGCGATTGAGGTGATCAATGAACTGGTCGAAACCGACGAGTATTCTCCGCAGGCTTATTTGCTGAAGGGCAAATGTTTGTTGAGTCTTGGTCGCGACACCGAAGCGATGACGGCGCTGCGTGCCGCCGGGCTGCGTCGAACGGTGGTTGGCCCGCTGCCCATCCGTCTCGCTGCATTGCGACTGCTGTGCGAAACAGCGGAACGACTCGGTATTGAATTAACGCTCGAGAATTACAGACGACATTTAGCAATTGTCGAGCAAGACATCGCCAAAATTTCCGCCGCGGCAAAAATGAAACATGCTTAGTACCGCCCAAAGTCAGTTTCAAACTGCCGTCACCTTCCACTCTTTCTCGCCGCACTGAAGGCTCATCGTCATGAATCAAGCTGTCGTCGACCCCGAACAACTACGTCAATTTGCGGCCCATCTGCACCGGTTTTCCGAAGAGATGAAACAACGTTCGGCGTCGCTTGCGTCTCAGATGAACCAGCTTGAACAAACTTGGCGTGACGAGCAACAACGCAAGTTTGCGGAAGAGTTCACGACTCAGATGCGGCAAATTTCGCGGTTGATCCAATCCACCGAAGAACATGTCCCTTACCTGATGCGAAAAGCTGAACAGATTGACGCGTATCTTGGACGCTAACACAACTCGAATCCCGCTCCGCCACCTTCGGATCACCGCTGACGACCATGTCCACCAGTAATGTTCGCAATATCGACTCGCTTGCTACGATGCATGCGGGCATCCTGCGACTATCGGATGATTGGAACAAAACGATCCAAGAGATGCGGGCGATGGTTCAGCACGCCGAAGAGTACTTTTCGCAAACTCAGCCGCGTTACTGGCGTCATCAACTGCAACTAGCCGAGCGTGAAATTAACGAGGCCAAAGATGATTTGGCGAGGAAGCGTGCTTCGCTTCGCCCCGAGGATCGTCCGGCGGCCAGCGAGGCGGTGGCAAGAGTACAAAAAGCCGAGCGTCGACTTCGTTTTTGCGAAGACAAACGTCGCCAACTTCGTTCATGGGCGATCGAAGTTTCGAAGGTTTGTGATGATTTGCGAGGCCCGCTTGCCGATGTGAATGAACACTGCGAAACGATTTTGCCGCAGGCGGCACGCGAACTCGCAACGCTCATCGATCAACTTCGGGTCTACGCAGAACAAGCTCGACAGCGAGATCCGTAAAGAGGCTGAATCCATTTCGAATTTTCGTGGACGAAACGTGCTTGTAGTTGGCGACAACTTTGTGGGGGCGCAATCGTTGTGCGATCAGTTGTCACAGTGGTTGCTGTCGTTTACGCGATGCGAAAATGCGATCACGTGTTTACGCGAACTGCGGCGCATCAATCAAACGCAGTCGACTTACGACGTGATCTTGATGGATGCGAGCGTTGCGGAGCAGGACGGAGTCGGTCTCGTCCAACAAATCGAGCAAGATCCGGCCATCACAGCGGTGCCCGTCATTCTACTTTCCGCCCCCGATCACGATCCCGATTTACCGGCCACAGCATCCCGATTCATACGTCATTGTATTGAAACACCGGTATCGCTGACGGAGTTGCGAGTCGCGATCGAATCCGTTTTCGCTGAATCCGCCGCTGACCACGACTCGCCCCAAAACGCTGCCGCGACGCCCGGTTTGCAACCCCTATCTGTGGATCCGACGTTTCGTCAACGTGACGACATGCAAAACGAGGATGGGGCAGTCAAACGAGATGTTGGGAGCCAGCAAGAAATGGAGGGTGAGGTGAAACCGGACAAAATGTCTCCCGATACAATGTTTTTCGATCGCGATGCCTTGCTCCAAAATACGGGTGGCGATTTGGCGTTTGTCAACAAATTGATTGAAATGTTTCAATTTGAGTCGCGCCGCCAACTCGCGACACTTCGCGACGCGATTGGCACTCGCGATGGCGACACGATTAAAGCCGCCGCACATGTTTTGAAGGGGTCCGTTTCCTTGTTTGGAGCTCACGCCTGCGTTGCAGAAGCCCTCAAACTTGAGGAGATGGGCGAAAAAGACGATTTGAGTGACGTTGAGAAACAGTTTCAATACGTCACTGAGCTAACCGAAGCCTTGTGCAAGGAACTGGAAAACTTTGCCAAACAGTAAGGCCAGTCAGTCAGGTTGGCACTTCGGTACACGAAGTAATACCATGTCTGGTCAAAGCCTTCGGTTGATCGAAGCAGAAGTGTTTTCCAAGAAACGTGCGAAAAATAATTCTCGAGTTATGGCGTCGCTGCCGACGCGTTCGCGGCGGAAACCCACTCGCTGGCAAGCGTCGCTACGACAATCATAAGCCGCACGTCCCCAGGAAAAGGACTTCGTCAAATTCTGTGAAAATACGACTGCTTGCATTGGATGCGATGCGATACAATGACCCCCATGAAGCTATTGATTGCAGAAGACAATCCGTTGTGGTCAGAAGTGATCCAGGCAAATGCAAGGTCATGGGGGTTTATCCCTGTGATTACCGAGAACGGTGAAGACGCACTGGAACAATTGGCAGGCAGAGACGCGCCTCGGATCGCGGTGCTCGATTGGCAAATGCCAAAAATCGATGGCATCGAAGTCTGTCGCCGCATCAAGGAGGACACGACGCGGCCTTACACCTACGTGATGGTGTTATCTGGTCGCGACAGCAAAGAAGATGTCGTCACGGGGCTTGATGCGGGTGCCGACGAATACATGACCAAGCCGGCGGACTTGGATCTCTTGAAGCGTCGATTGACCGCAGCTCGACGTATCATCGAAGCGATTCCACCAGAGGGTTGGTCTCGACCACGGGTCGAAGGCTACGAAGTGAAACGGGTAATTGGCCAGGGTGCGTTTGCGACGGTTTGGGAAGCGGTTCATGTAGCCACCCAACGTCCGGTGGCGTTGAAGGTTTTGCGAGTCGATTTGGCAACCGAAAAGGTCTTCAACCGGTTTGCCAACGAAATCGAGGTGATGAAAGAATTTGACCACCCCTACATCGCTAAGATCTTTGACAGTCATATCGATTCGACGCTGGGCTACTATGCGATGGATTTGGTTTGCGGAGGAACGCTCTACCAATACATTCGACAACACCAACTCTCGCCGCTTGCGGTCATTCGGTTGGTTGCTCACGTATGCATTGGACTGCAACACGCCCATGACCATGGCATCATCCACCGTGATGTGAAATTGTCGAACATCATGGTGACCGAATCGGGGCAACCGAAACTCGTGGATTTCGGGCTTGGCAAATCGATGTTTGTAGCCCCTAGTGATAACAACATGCATACCGTTGACGGTAGCGTTGTGGGAACGCCGTTGTTTATGTCGCCCGAGCAGGCCAGAGGCGAAATCACGACGCTTGATCAACGAAGCGACATTTATTCGGTAGGGATCGTCTTGTACATGCTGCTGCTGAAGAGCCATCCTCACAACATTGCGGCTCAAGATCGCGAACATACGATTGCGGAAATCGCGAATGGTCCCGTTCGAAGACCCACCAAAGTAAAATCGACATTCAGCAAAACGCTCGAAAAAATCATTCTCAAAGCGCTTCATCCGTCGGTCGAGTATCGATACCAAACTGCGGGGGAATTGGCCAAAGCATTGTTGAAATTTGTCAAAAGCCGCACGAGAAACTCGAATCAATCAACGGCGTAACCGCATCGGTGTCGCGCGCCATTACTTCAGCAGGCTCATTGCGTCTGGGGCGAGTTGTGGGCCGGATCAAGGACGCAGGATCATGCCGGATCGGCGCAAACGGTAGCCTTCTCGAATCAGCCTCGGACCGATTTGAAATTCTCAATTGCGTCCGCCGATCCGGCATTTACGCCGTTTGCTTGATTGAAATTTACAACCCGAAGCGTAAGCGAGGGACTGCGTCAAAATCAATTTTCCCTCGCTTACGCGTTGGGTTGTGAATTTTTCAAGTCGGACGCTCTTTAACGAAACTGGATGCAAAATCGGGTGGCTTTCGAGCACGCCTACCTGCACTGTCAAACTTTAACGGCTAGGTAGAGTCTGACGATTTTTCCGATTTTTCCGGTTTTCGATTCAGTCTCTTTCTCTTTTGGGTCGATATCGCTAGGGAACGACCTGTCCCCATGCCGAGCGTGCTCGGCGTTAGCGGGAACAATGGTTCGCCCGGGGGGGTGATACCACTTCAGCGATGATTCGTCGGTGGCCTGTATAGCTTGTAGTCAGGTTACTCGCGTTTCGCTTTCCAGGATCCTAATTGGTGAAGCCAATGCCTTCCGTTAGACAACTCTCCCGACTGTTCTTTACGCTTGCGTTAGGGGCAATCCTTGCGACTCACGCAGGTGCTCAGACGTCGACCTCTGGCCAACGCGTCCTTCGCAAAAACGAACGGACTGCACGTGCCAATTGGCAACCCGTTCGCGCATCCGATTTAACGGATGCGGATGCTAGCTTCGTCACTGCCGGCAAAGCCGCTCCCAAGCCTGCGGCTAGAACCAACTCGAATTCTGCTAGCAACTCACCTGTTCGCCAGGCGAGTCATGTTCAGCAAACCGGTCACGGCATCCCAGAACCGTCTTACCCGCCTCATTCGATCATCGAAGAACCGATCATTTACGGTCCCAGTGAGGGCTACGTTGATTTGGAACCCATCCACGGCGGATCGCTGGCTTGCGATGCAATGCCGGGCGGCGTCGGATGTGGTTGCGGTTCCATGAGCTGCGACGGCGGTTGTGATTCGATGGGCAGCTGTGGTTACGGTGCCTGCGACGAAGCATGCGGTGCCAATGGATGGCGTCCCTGCGTCACACTTTGTCTGCCGCAAGATGGCTGGGTATCGTTCGAATATCTGTCATGGTGGCAAGATGGTATGAGCCTGCCGCCGTTGGTGACTACAAGCACCGACCCCAACGTCGCTCAAGCAAACGCTGGCGTACTCGGCCAAGGCACCACTCGCACGCTGTTTGGCGGCAATGATGTGCTGACTGACCAATTCGATGGCGGCCGATTGCGAATGGGATTGTGGTTGGACCGAGGACACACTTGGGCGATCGCTGGTGAATACTTCAAAATTGGTAGCGAAAGCGAATCGTTCTTCGCAAATAGCAATGGCAACCCTGTCTTGGCTCGCCCGTTTTTCAATGTGAACCCTTCCAGCGGCAGCGCACGTGAAGACTCGGAATTGGTGGCCTTTGGCGGCACCGGAAACGTTCGCGTTTCAGGTTCGGTCGCAGCGAGTGCTGAGAGCGAATTGCTAGGAGCTGGCATTCACCTTCGCAATCTGCGAGCTTGCAACCAAGGATGCAACACATGGGGATTGTTTGGCTGTCCACAACAATTCTGTTCACGCACCGAAGCCCTGATCGGATATCGCCACTTGCAACTGACCGAAGGCGTTACGATTCAAGAGCGTTTGACGGGAATCAATCCGGTCGGCAACTTTGACATCAATGACCGATTCCGCACACGCAACCAATTCAACGGCATCGATTTGGGCTGGTTCTACAGCCAGAACCGAGGCAACTGGACATTGGACGGCATGTTGCGACTCGCTGTCGGATCGACTCACCAAACCGTTTCGATCAATGGTCAAACCACAATTTCGGGTGACCCCAATTCGCCTGGCAGCCAAACATTGCAAGGCGGCTTGCTAGCACAGGGCTCGAACATCGGCACTTACCAACGCGATGAGTTCTCGGTGGTTCCTGAATTGGATGTCAACCTAGGCTACCGTCTGAATAAAAACTGGCGGGTGATGGTGGGCTACACCTTCCTGTACTGGTCCAACGTGGTTCGTCCCGGCGAGCACATTTCGCGTGACCTGAACCCAAACCAGCTTCCACCAGCCGAGAACCCTCTAACGGGTGCCTCGCGTCCCGGCTTTGCATTCGACTCGGTTGATTACTGGGCTCAGGGCATCAACGCGGGACTCGAGTATCGCTGGTAGTGTTTTGGTAGGGGGTCTGCCGGTTGAGAACGCGATAGCGAGATTCGATTTTGGCGGTAACCTTCAAGCAGACCGCACCGGAACTCCGATACTAACCAAAACAGCGCTACAACGACTCAAAAAATGCGCGCCAGCAAAACCAACCGTTCGATGCCTAGGCATATTTCTCCCAACGTATTCAGTCGGGAAGATGTCCAAGGCGCTTCGCACCCAACAGGACAACGATGATGGTCTTCAAACGACTAATCAACCGTCTCGGTCGCAAATCGCAAACCGTCACTCGCAAAAAATCGAACCGCCGTCTGTTGATGGAGCATTTGACCCGTCGTGAATTGATGGCGTCGGACTTGGGTGCGATCTCTGGGCTTGCGTATACGGACGCGGACGGCAATGGCCAATTGGATGCCGGCGAAGTGCGACTTGGCAACTTGACCGTGCAGGTTTACCGCGACAATGGTGCTGGCAATGCTGGAACCCTGGTGACAACGGGGGCGAATGCTGACCAACTTGCGGGAACGGATATCACCGATTCTGCGACGGCTGCGGCCACTGGGTCGAGCGAAGCGACTGTGCTTGGCGAATACTTCGTCGGAGGACTGGTCGAAGGCGACTACTTCCTGGTTCAACAGTCGACCGTTACGGGGCAAACACCGCCAGCTCCGATCCCGTTTAGTATAAGCGCTGCTCAGGCAGCTGGCACACAAACGCAGTTAGTGGATGATTTCTCAACCACGCAGTTTGATATTTCCAGTGCAGGCGCGACCCTGCAGGTGGAAGGTAACGCGGCAGCCACTGAAGCGGTTGGCGGAAATCGCGATTTGCGAATCAATCGAACCAGCGCGGGTGGTTCGATGCAAATCAATGTTGACCCGAATGTCAGCGGAGGCACTCCTGTAGTCGATGGTGCGATCACATTTGGTTCCAGCGGTGGCGCAACCGGGTTGGCTGAGATCATCTACGATGGTCCTGATGACACTAACACTGCCGGCGTTGAGATCACGCCTACGGGACTTGGCAGTGTTTCGCTGTCGGGCTCCTCTCCCGTTGATCCGCTTGATCCAGGCGGTGCTGATCGAGAAGCACGTGGTGCTGGGGTCATTGTCCGTACCAATAGCGAGAACGCCAACGGCGAACTGCTCATCACGATTTATACTGATGCAGCAAACTTCTCGACGAAAACGATTACGTTGCCTGTGACAACCGAATTCACCGAGCAGTTTGTCACATTCGATGGATTCGTCACTGCCGGTGGCAATGGTGCCGACTTTCGAGACATTGGGGCGATCGTCGCCGCTGTCCAATTTACCGGAGACAACAATGACGTTGATGTCGCCATTGTCGAAGGCCGACGCCCCGGTGTGGTCACGGGAAACCTTGCCAACATTCAACCGCTGTCACTTGGCGGTGAGATCTTTGTTGACAACGGACCGATCCCTGACCAGAACAACGGAATGCGTGATACTGGCGAACCATTGGTGACCAGTCCGATTACCGTCCAGTTGTATCGCGAGAACGATATTCCGGGGACCGACACTCCGGTCGATACGACGACAACGTCAAGCGGCGTGTATACGTTTAACAATATCGTTCCTGGCAACTATTTCGTCGTCATTCCTCAAGCAATGTTCGATGCGGGAGGACCGCTGCAAGGTTTTGCTTCGAGCACGGGGAATGATCCGGCACCGGATCCCAATGACGACGTCGATCTGGATGACAACGGCACTAGTCAAGCAGGCATTGGCATCGTCAGCGGCGTGATCACGCTTGCCAGCGGAACCGAACCGACCAATGATGGTGACGACGCGAACAAAAACTCGACGCTCGATTTTGGTGTTGTTCCTCAAACGGACCTTGCGATCACCAAGACGCTCGTAGGGGCTCCTCCGTCGAATGTCACTGCCGGTAGCACGGCAATCTTTGACATTGTCGTCACCAATAGCGGGCCAAGTCCCGCCACGGATGTTCGCGTTCAGGACGTTATTCCCGCAGGTCTGACTTTTGTGCGGACTCAGAACGGTCCCAGCGGAATGACACAAAACGTCAACGGTACGAACTTGGAAGTGATCTTGGGGGCGATCCCGGCGAGTGGACAACAAACATTCCAAATCGTGACCACGGTTGACGTCGACGGTTTGACAAACATCACTAACACCGCGACGGTCACCGGCGCCGAATTTGATTTCGATACCAGCAATAACAGCAGCGATGCCGACGTCATTGTCGATCCCGACTTTGATATCGTCGTCGTTAAAACGGTTGACGACGCAGACGTCCAACCCACCGACACAGTGACCTACACTGTGACCTTGACTAACGATGGTCCCAGCACAGCTAATGGCGTTGTGCTCAGCGACATCGTGCCCACCGGATTGACCTTCGTCAGCGGTACCATGAACGGCAACAACGCAACACTGACAGGTTCAACCGTGTCGTTCCCCGCAATCGACGTGGGTGCAGGTGTTGCAAATGCAGTGTCCGCAACCTTGATCTTCACCGTGGATGCGTTAGCGACTGGCCAAATCACGAACACCGCAACCGTGCCCGACATGTCGGCTGATGGTGAAAACGATATCACCAACAACTCCGACGATGTTGTGATCACGGTAACGCCTGACTTTGATATCGTGGTCGACAAAACCGCAGACGTCACGACGGTGCAGCCTAATGACACGGTTATCTACACCGTCACATTGACCAACGACGGACCAAGCACAGCGGATAATGTCGTATTGACCGACGTGATTCCCGCCGGATTGACGCTCGTCTCGGCGGTGATGAACGGGACCGATGGAACGGTTTCCGGCAGCAACATCACATTCCCTGGCGTTGCAATCGCCAGCGGAGCGGCTAATGCCGTGACTGCGACGTTGACCTTCACCGTCAATTCCGACGCCAGCGGCGACATCCTAAACACGGCAAGTGTGCCGGACATGTCGGCTGATGGTGAGAACGACATCACCAACAACTCGGACGATGTTTCGATCACCGTCCTGCCCGTGTTTGACGTCGTGGTGGATAAGACTGTCAACGTTACCAATGCCCAGCCCAATGATACGGTGATCTACACCGTCACGTTGACTAACAATGGCCCAAGCAGTGCGGCGAACGTTGTGCTTAGCGATGCCGTTCCCGCCGGATTGACCTTCGTCAGCGGATCGCTCAATGGTCAAGCAGGAACACTTAACGGAAGCACCGTCTCGTTCCCAGCGATCTCGATCGACAGTGGCACTGCAAACGCTGCCACGGCAACGTTGACCTTTACCGTGAACGCTGACGCGACGGGTCAAATCGTCAATACTGCGACGGTTCCCGACATGTCCGCCGATGGTGAAACCGACATCACGAATAACTCGGATGATGTGACGCTAACGATTAATCCCGACTTCGATATTGTCGTCGATAAAACGGTGGATAACGCAACGCCGAAGCCGAATGACACGGTCGTCTATACCGTGACGTTGACCAACGAAGGGCCGAGTGCGGCGACCAATGTTGTCTTAACTGACGTCGTTCCTACGGGATTGACGTTCGTCAGTGCGACGCTTGATGGCGTCGCAGGCACCCTTTCCAACGGCATCGTGACATTCCCCGGCGTCGCGATCGACAGCGGGGCTGCCAATGCAGCCACCGCCACATTGACCTTTACCGTGAACGCCGGTGCAACGGGTCAGATCACCAATACGGCAAGCGTACCGGACATGTCCGCCGCCGGTGAAAACGATATCACGAACAACTCGGATACCGCGGCAGTCACGATTCAACCTGATTTTGACATCATTGTCGACAAAACTGTCAACAATGCCACTCCGGCACCGGGCAGCAATGTGACTTACACGGTCACGCTGACCAACGAAGGGCCAAGTGTCGCCAACGGCGTCGTTCTTAGTGACGCTGTTCCGACGGGTTTGACCTTTGTCAGCGGCACGCTGAACGGGCAAGCCGCGACACTCACGGGATCCAACGTTACGTTCCCCGCCGTCAACGTGCTTGCGGGCACTGGCAATGCCTTGACCGCGACCTTGACGTTCACGGTCAGTGGCACCGCTAGCGGCCAGATCGTGAACACCGCACAAGTCCCTGACTTGTCCGCCAATGGCGAGAATGACATCACCAATAACAGCGACGATGCGGTGATCACCGTCACTCCGGTTGCGGACATTGCAGTGTCCAAAACAGTCGACAAGACAAATGCACGGATCGGAGATACACTTCAGTACACCGTCACGGTGACGAACAACGGTCCCTCGTCCGCTGCCGCTGTGCAAGCGGTCGACACGCTGCCTGCGGGCGTAACATTCGTTAGCGGAACCGGCCCGAACAATACGACGCTGTCCGCCAGCAATGGCGTGGTCACGGTTCCCGGTGGCACACTCGCATCGGGTGCTAGTTTCAGCTTCATCATCAATGCGACGGTAAATTCGGGCGTCACTGCGAATCAAGTCAATAACGTCAGCGTCAGCACGTCGACTAGCGATTCCAATTCGGCGAACAATTCCGCGTCCGCTACCACGGGCGTCGACCCTGCGACATCGCGAGTCGATGGGTTTGTGTTCATCGACGCGAACAACAACAAGATCTTTGATGCCGGTGAAACGCCTGTCTCAGGGGTTCAGATCCAATTGACAGGGACTGACGCATTCGGCAACGCCGTCAACTTGACTGACACGACGGATGCAACGGGACAGTACGCGTTTGAAAACCTGTTGGCAGGATCGGCTTATCGATTGCAACGAATCGATCGTCCATCGAACTTGCGAGACGGCGGGGAACAGGCGGGGAGCAACGCGACCTCGACGATTGACGATGTCGACAACGTGTTTGCATCGTTGGGACTGAGCAAGGCGACATCGGCCGAAGACTTTAACTTCGGTTTATTGACCGCCGCACTCTCAAAGCGGGACTTCTTGGCATCGTCTTAACATCGTAAACGTCCAGACCTGGAGTGACAGATTTGCTTGAACCAACGGGAGCCGGTGTTTTCGGTTCAAGCAGTCGTCAGCAAAACCCAGGTCTCTGACGCAAACGGAATAAGAGCGTTGAGAAGTTGAATGCTCGGCCTTCGGGGGGAGGCCGAGCATTTTTTATGCGCCCATGTCTGCTTCGCCTAGCACTTTAGCCCGCATTGCGTTGCCGGCTCGATAAACGCCAACTGAACATTGCTGTAGACGCGAATGTCCCATTCGCCCGGTGGCAACCGTGTCGCGTCAAAGGTGTCTTCGGTCTCGGCGACTAACACACTGCCGGGCGGTGCTTGCCGCAGCACTTGGCTGATTACGGCATTGAGTTTCTCGAGTTCTTCTTCCCACATCACGTAGGGGGGCGACAGAAAGACAATCCAGGGGACGCCGATTTTGGGATCGTCTGGATCCTCGGGGGCGACCAGCAGGGTTTCGCTCCAGCGGAACGCATCGCCGACCAAGACTTTTAGTTTGGATTCGATGTCGAGCGTCTTGGCGGTTTCGCGAATATGTCCGGCGGCGCGATTGGACTGCTCGATCGCCACGGCTTCGACCGCCCCGCGGCTGAGCGATTCGATTGCCAGCGCACCCGTGCCTGCGAACAAATCGAAAGCGATGGCCCCCCGAACGGCTCGTCCGAGGATATTGAACAGATTTTCGCGAACGCTGTCCTTCATCGGGCGGGTGAAGGCTTCGCCGTGATAATAGATGTGGCGGCCCCGCATATCGCCACCGATGACTCGCAATTTCATCGCGGTAGCCTTGTTGCTTTTCAGCTCGGAGCGTGGTTTTCCGGACGTGCGTGATTTTCCAAAGTCACCGCGTGATGGTTTGGAGGTGACGTTTTTCTTGCGGCGATTCGATTCATTGCGTTGTTTCATGGCAAAAGTATAGCGATGTCACCCCTGATTACGGAAGTCGCGTGAAACAGCCTCCGATTGACGTTTACGCTAACCACCCTGTTGCTCTAGACTCCGGAGATTCAGGACGGATGCCTGTAAATTCCCCGCCGAAGGAACGGCTATGTATCGTTGGTTGCTCTGTTTTCGCTACTTGCGGACTCGTTATATCGCGTTGGCTTCGATCATCAGTGTCACGCTTGGCGTCGCCACCCTGATCGTTGTGAACAGTGTGATGGCGGGATTCTCAGCTGAAATGCATGATCGGCTGCACGGACTCGCGTCCGACATCCTGATCGAATGCCACACCAGTGGCGGAATGCCCGATCCCGACGGCCATTTGCGCGAGATCAAAAAGGTCTGTGGCGACAAGATCGCTGGCGCCTCGGTTAGCGTGCATGTGCCCAGTATGCTGGGGATCGATTTCAACGGGCAACAAATTGCTCGTCACGTCAATCTCGTCGGACTTGATCCGGAAACCTACAACACCGTCAGCCAGTTTGGGCAATTCCTGTTGCACCCGGACAACAAAACCGGTGTCAGCTTCGATCTGCGTGAAGAAGGTTTCGCACCGGATCGCGAAGGTTTTCCAGCGTCCGGGTGGCGTTATCGCCGTGCCCGTGCCGCCTACGAGACAGCGCTGCAGTTTGAACGTGACCGTATTGATGCTTTGAAAGCAAAGCAAACTCAAGCAGCCACGCCACAGATCGCCAGCAACAATGCACCGGCAAATCCCGAATCAAACGCGTCGACCGATGCAGCCGCCGCTCGCCCAAGTTACGCGGGACCGACGATGTCCGCCGTCTTTTCGCCCGAGTTGCTTGAAAATAGCGGTGGCGAAGCGCCGAAAGTTTTCGATCCCGGGCAACATCAATACCCCGGTATCATCTTGGGGATCTCGACCTGCAGCAGCAAAATGCGGGACGTCGACGATGTCGTTCGCGACCATTATTACTGTCGTCCTGGCGACGATGTTCGCATGATGTTCCCCAACGCTTCGGAGAACACCAAGGTCGTCAACCAAAAATTCACGGTCGTCGATTTGTACGAATCGGGCATGAGCGAATACGACAGCACGTTTGCGTTCTGTCGGCTCGATCAACTACAAGATTTCCGTGGCATGATCGATCCTCAATCGGGCACCCGCAGCGTCACCACCATTCAATTGAAGCTGGTCGAAGGGGCGAGTCTGAATGAAGTGCGTGACGATCTTCGCCGCCGCTTCCCCGCCGACATGTTTGCTTACAACATCCAAACGTGGAAAGATATGCAGGGACCGCTGCTGGCCGCAGTGCGGTTGGAAACAACGATCCTGAACATCTTGTTGTTCCTGATCATCGCCGTTGCTGGATTCGGCATCCTGGCCACCTTCTTTATGATCGTGGTCGAGAAAACTCGCGACATCGGAACACTGAAAGCACTCGGTGCGTCGGGCAAGGGAGTGATGAGTATCTTCCTGAGCTACGGTTTGCTACTGGGATTTGTTGGCAGTGGTGCGGGTTTGATTGGCGGTTTGATCTTTGTCAGCAATATCAACGAGGTTGCCGCTGTAATCGAAAAGATCACCGGCCAAGAGGTATTTGATCCGACGGTTTATTACTTTACCGAAATTCCCACGATCATTCATCCGTTTACGTTGTGCTGGGTGATGGCCGGTGCCGTCACGATCGCAGCCTTGGCCAGCGTGTTGCCGGCACTGCGAGCCGCGCGAATGCATCCCGTTCAAGCACTTCGATTCGAATAAGAAAAAAAGGTGTCCGACACCTTTTTTGAAAATCCCTCCTCAGAAGACTCCCTCATGAACGCTGAATTTGTGCTTCAAGCAAGCGGCATCTACAAGAGCTATCACAAAAACAAGATCGAAGTCCCCGTGCTTCGCGGCGTCGACGTCGACATCACGGCGGGCAAGATCAATGCGTTGGTGGGACGATCCGGAAGCGGCAAGAGCACACTGATGCATCTGCTGGCGACCCTTGATCGTCCTGATGCGGGAGAAATCTATTTCAATGGCAAGCGAATTGACAACGCTCCGCGGGCCGAGCGTGATTCGTTCCGCAACCATGATATCGGAATCATCTTTCAGTTCTATCATTTGTTGCCTGAGCTGACGGCGCTCGAAAACGTGCTGGCACCGATGATGATCAGCGAGAGTTTGTGGGGTTATTTCCGTAACCGGAAAGAAATCCGCAAGCGTGCAGAAGAGATGCTCGATCGAGTTGGACTCACACACCGTGCTACCCATCGCCCAGCCGAGATGAGTGGCGGCGAGATGCAACGTGCGGCAATTGCCCGCGCGTTGATGACCGATCCCTCTCTGTTACTCGCCGATGAGCCGACTGGGAATTTGGATACGGAAACCGGAGAATCGATCCTCAACTTGCTGGTGGAATTGAACCAACAAGACAATCTGACGATCGTGATGATCACCCATGATGACGCGATTGCTGAGAAAGCGGATGTGTGCTACCGCATGCAAGATGGTCTGTTAGAAACCAATCACGGCGTGCTGCAAGCCGCCTGAAGAGCAAACGTTTAGGTTTGCCAATGTAGCTACCGTCGCCAGACGGTGGATAAGACAGGGAAATCAGATAGAAACTCGTCCACGCTCTGGCGAGCGTAGCTACTAATTCGACAAGCCCGACTACGCTTCGCGAGCGTAAACGGGATTCCACTTGATGCGAAATCCTGCTTCGCTCGCGTTTAGCGAAGGAAGCGGTAGAAGTTCTTCGTCTTCAGGATCAACCGACGAATCCGAACTCGAATCGGCATTGTCACCCGAATCGGAGTCGCTGGACGAGTTGGTTGGCGGTCCGAATTCCATACTCTTCAATCGAGTTTTGGGTTCGTCCATCTCTGCGTCGTCTTTCGGAGGCGACAGCACCGAGTGACCATTGGAATCCTCGTCCGCCGGACGACGCGCTTCGGTCGGTTGTGAAACCGAAGGCGAAATCACCGATGGAGTGCTGATGATCGGCGAGCTGCTGATCGTGCTTGGCACTGAGAATGACGAATAGCCGCTAACGATTGCGGGACTAAACGGATCGTAGTACGAAAGCGGAACACGCTGAACTACTTGTCTCGGCACCATGCGAGTTTCCGTGTAAGGAACATACTTCTGCACTGTCACCGGACGACGAACTTTGTGAGTGTAGGCTTCCTGTTCGTAGTACTGAACCTCAACAGGCTCACGTCGTGTTTCGTAAACCATGCGAGTCGATTGGATAGGAACCTTTCGCACTTGTTCTTCGGCGACCCAACGTTGATTTTCGACAGGCACCTTGCGAGTCGTGGTTTCAGTGATTGGACGCTGAACCACCACAGGAATCTTGCGAACTTCGGTCGTGGCGACCATTCGCGTGGTTTGCACGGGAACGTTTTGCGTCACCATTTCCGTTTGCATGCGAGTTGTTTGCACTGGCACTTTCTGTGTCATCACTTCGGTCTGCATGCGTTGCACTTGAACCGGCACCTGAACTTGTTGCACCTGAGGCATGTAGCTTGTTTGGGCAACTTGTTGTTGGATGTAGTTCGGGCGATAAGACATTTGCGTTTGCACGGTGGGCGGCGTCATCATCGGGGTCACTGCATAGGCGCCGCGAACACGAGCAAAGAGGCCAAACGGCCCCGGGGTCGCGTATGCATTAGGAATGTACTGCGTTCCGTATTGCAACTGGCCTGGCGTAACGACTTGCTGTGCAACATAACCGCCGGCATCCACGGTTTGAGTTTGCATCGTCGTCACGGGACGCATGGTTGTGTACTGCTGGGTCTGGTACTGAGTTTCTGTGACCGGTCGCTGAACCGCGTACTTCTGCTCGTAAAACTGAGTTTCCGTAACAGGCCGCTGCACCGCGTACTGTTGTTGTTGATAACTCGTTTCCACCACAGGCTTATAGGTTGTGTACTGCTCCTCTCGCTCGGAGGTTTCGGTGACGTAGCGAGTTTGCGTTACCGTTTCATCTCGATACGAAGTCTCGACTACCGGCTTCCAAAGCGTGTATCGCTCTTCGCGGTAATTGGTTTCGACGACCGGTTTGGCGACTTTGTATTCACGTTCTTCGGTCCGTGTCTTTAGGACGGGTCGATAACTTGTGACTTCTTCTTCGACGTAGCTGGTTTCATAGGTCAGCCGCAAACGTTCGACCCGTTCCGGTTGCATCACCGTTTCACATTGCAAACGGTAAGTGGGTTCAAAGCAGCATGCATCCTGCGCTTCCACGTTCGCGCCTGGCAACGTCGAAGCTGCCGCGAATAGGAGAGTCGTTGAGAAGAGTCGTCGTTTCATGATTATTTTCGTTCGAAGGACGAAGTCACTGAGTTGATTATTTGCTGTGTCACACAGGTACATTTCTTGTACCAATTGCGACCGAGGCGTGATACTAGCCAACCCCGCAAACAATCGGTTCTTTAGGTTCCACCTTCAAGAGTAGGCAAGACTTGAGAAAAAAGTAGTCAAAACAGCGAAAAAACCACACTTTTAGTCGTCTTGCCCGTGGCTAAATTCGCCATTTCCCCTGGCCTGTTTATTTGACGCTACAACCGTTGCAATTTGGCAACGTACGTCCCCAGCCCGCCATAAACCTCCCGTTTTTCCCAATCAGCCTCGCCCAGCACGGCAGAGGTGCCAGCAACCGCCGTTGATCGTTCCGCAATCAACCGTGTGATCACTGTGATTCCGAAATAGGATCGAGCTGGGGATCGAGCCCGAGTGAGCTCATTTGCTGAGCCAGACTGCGAGCCTGCGTCGCCAATAAGTGTCGGCTGCGTCGATGCATCCGCGCGACAGCGGATTGGGCACGACGAAGTTGCCAGCGGACTCGCTTTTCCGAGTTAGACCCTCGCATGGCTAGGCGAAGTGCATCCGCCGCCGTTCGTCCGTACGCTTGGTCAAGAATTTCATCCTCAATCGATAGATAGCAGCGATACGATCCCGGGTCGCCTTGGCGTGCTGCCCGGCCAATTAATTGGCGGTCGATGCGTGAAGCGGAATGCGGCTCACTGACGATCACATGCAAACCGCCCGCTGCGGCAACAGATGCTTCGAGCGGAATATCCGTGCCGCGGCCTGCCATATTGGTTGCCACTGTAATACGCCCGGATGTCCCCGCCTGTTGCACGAGATCGGCTTCCTGGTCCACGTGACGTGCATTGAGCACCACATGCTGTAATCCTCGAGATCGCAAGACGTCGCTCAATTGCTCGGACTTTTCGATCGTCCGCGTTCCCACTAACACGGCACGCCCCGATGCGATGACGCTTTGGATTTCGTTGGCAATCGCAGCGAACTTTGTCGTTTCACTCTCACGCGTGATCGTTTGACACTCGATTCGTTGCGAGCGTTTCCAAGGGGCAATTCGCCGAACCGACAATCCATAGACCTCTGCAATCTCGCGTCGGTCCTCCCACGCCGTGGCGGTCATGCCAGCGAGATGGGCAAAGCGGGCAACGAAATCTTGGATCGTCATTTGGGCGATCGGCATTGCCGGAGGCGTCACGGTTAGCCCCTCGCGAGCCTGGATCGCTTGGTGGATTCCCGCCGCAAACGTGCGGTTGAGCTCACCGCGTCCGGTGAATTCATCGATCAATTGAATTTGGTTTTCCGTCACGATGTAATGTTGATCGCGGCGATACCGGGTAAACACACAAAGGGCGGTTTCCACTCGATGCACGATATCGGTGGTCGTCATCGCATTCATTTCCGCGGGTATCGTTGAGCGAAGTACCGTTCGGTGGCCAGTGTCGGTCAACGCAATCGCATCGGATTCGTTACTGACGACAAAGTCGACATCTCGTGTTAGCGTTTTTGCGAAGTCGGCGGCCCAGCGGCAAGCAGCTTCGCAGTCAGTTACACCAGGCAGCGGAGACGACGAGATCACCAAAGGTGTCCGCGCTTCGTCGATCAGAACACTGTCGGCTTCGTCGACCAACAACACGTCGAGTGTCATGATGCGGTCGTGATCCGTCGCCGACGGATTTTGCGAATCGCGTTGTCGCTGCTCAATTCGCTCGACTAAGTAATCGAAGCCAAACTGCCTGAGCGTGCTGTAGACCACGTCGGCAGCGTAGGCGATGTGTTTCTCCGCCGCCGACATGCCTGCGGTGATCGAGGCAACGGTTAATCCCATCGATTGAAAAACAGGCTGTAACAGTCTGGCATCGCGGGTGGCTAAGTAGTCATTTGCGGTAGCGACAAAAACCCGCCGCTTCGACCGGGCCATCACAATGGCGGACGTCGCGATGCTGAGCGTCTTGCCCTCGCCGGTCTGCATCTCCACAATCGATTGCCCCAACAAAAAACGAGCGGCATCGATTTGAGTTGGGCGTATCGCGAGCCCGAGATGCGCGCGTATCGCGGATCCTACTTCGTCGATTAACGAAGTGCTCAGTCGAGCATCGCGGAGGGGCAGCCCTTGAACGGCTAACTTGTTTTTCGCTGTCAACACGACGGCTTTGATCGGGGCAAAGATGGACGGGGCCGGGGGGCCCGAGTTTGATTGATTTTGATGCTAGGTGAAATTAATGCACGCAAGCGATCCTCATGGGTGTATCGCTAACTTACATTTTGATTCCGGCTACAGTTTTGTTAACTAAAAACCGAGGATTCGTGTATAAAAGGACGACCAAGCGTGGGACAACACCCGTCTGCGATTGGAACTTGTCGGTTTGATCGATTCGTCATTGCCGTTATGACGCTAAAAAATCGGGAACGGTCCGATTCTTGCATTTCCGTCATTAAAACCCTCCACCTGAACGCAAGCGGCGATAATCCGTGTCAAATATTCGGACTTTCAGCAATGTCGACCTCCCGCGATTAGTCGATGTTTGGATCGATCATTGGTCCTGCTGTGGCATTTCGCCTCCCGTCGCGATGGCGACGATTGAGCAAGCGATTCTTGCCCGCACCTTTTTCGATCCTGCCAATTTACTCGTCGCGCTGTCCGATGGTCAGGTTCGTGCTTGGTGCCACGTCGCCGTGGATCGATATCCCGATGAACACGGCAATGAGCTTAGTCAAGCAGCGTTGGGCCAAGACTTTGTCGGCCAAGATGCCGTCAGCCAAGACAGTGTGGGCGAAGACGAGCCCATGGCCCGCATGCTCGCGTTTTGCTTCTCGCCCGCTGGCGGGCTAGAGGTCTGTGGCCCTTTGTTGGCCGCTGCAGAGGACAGGGTGAAAGAACTCGGTTGCAATTCGCTGCGTGTGGGACTGGTTCGCGACGGGTACGACGGTTACGTCGGCTTGCCTCCGATTGGGCATGGAATCGGCGTTCCGGAAGCCGATACCCGCACCACATCGCTGTTATCTGAGATGGGGTACACGCCGAGCGAGCCCATTTCGCGAATGGTTGTTTCGACCAGCCCCTATCGTCCCCCGGTCAACCGCGAAGCCTTGCAACTAAGACGGACCACTCGCGGTGTTCGCGAGCCCCGCATCCCGGTTGTGCCCAGACTCGCGTCCGCGTTGTCTCATTTTGATATCGAACGACATAAAATCGTGGATCATCGCACATCCGAAGTGCTGGCCCAGCTGGAACTTTGGTGCAGTGATGTCGAGGCTCAAGTGATGAACTGCTCTAACGCGATCCTGGATCTTTCGCTGCTGGAAGAGGAAAATCATCTGAAGGCGGCCGAAAGTTTTTTAATTGGCAGCCTGATTCAAACGCTGGCAGATCGGCGGATCTATTTTGTCGAAACGGCCATTAATAGCGACCGCACCGAACTCATTCGCCAGCTGGAGTCTCTTCAGTTTGAGAATATGGAAAAAGGTCACCAGTGGCAAAAAAAACTGGTTTAAAGGCCAGTTTGCTGATTTTGCCCTCCTAATTGGTCCCCATGCCAGTATTTAGTGCCCCGAGAGCGGGTTGTTCCACGAGTCGCCTATTGACGAATTTTGGGGTTTTCGCTTATTTTATTCGGGCACGTCGTTCTTTTGGCACAGGCTTTCAACAAGGCGTTTGAAGCCACGTTCCGATCACCCCCGAACGAGTGAACGCCAGCGTAGCTTCAATTGGCAGAGCATCGCATTCGTAATGCGAGGGTTGCGGGTTCAAATCCCGCCGCTGGCTTCAAATTTAAAGATTCTTTTTCAGTGTAAGTTTCCCCAAACTTGCATTCCTAGCTTAAACAGCTCGCGACAGGAGATGCTTCTCGATGAGTGATATCGAACTCGATGTGCTCGATTTGAAAGAGATGGTTCTGGCAAACAATTCGTTTGGACCGTCCGATGTCGCAGCTATTCGTTCTGCGATCACCGAGAATTACGGCCATTTTGGTGAGCTTCGCGACGCCGTAAACGAAATGGAAGCGGACGAGGTCCTCAGCCCCGCTGCCAAAACCAAGATGGGCGTTTGCCTATTCTTGCTCGGCAAATTCAAATCGGCTTTGGAAACACTGCAAAACGCTGACGGCAGCGCAATGGCGTTGTTCTATCAAGCTCGCGCTCAATTCGAATTGAGCCATTACGAAGAAGCGATTCCGGTATACCAGCAAGCACAAACGTCGGGCTACAACGCCGATGATTGCAACATCCGCATCGCCGAAGCTCACCGCTACGCCGGACGCACCGAAAAATCGCTGGAAATTCTCGATAACATTTTCGGACCTGCTGAGCAGACCTCCGAATACATGTACCAACGTGCAGCTACGGTTTCTGCCGTGGGTGATCGCTTGGAAGAGGCACTGGCTTTGTACCAACGTGCCGTGAACACGGACGAAAATCATGCGGGTGCCCTTTTTGGCTTGGCACTCGAAAACGACCGTCTCGGTAACGACAACGAAGCACTGAAGCTTTACGAACGTGCCGCCAAAGCGTTCCCGACCGGCATCGGCGCGTTGATCAACCTCGGTTTGATCTACGAAGACAACAACCAATTCGACCGTGCTCAGGCATGTTATCGCCGGATTCTGGAATCGTACCCCGATCATCCTCAAACGAATCTGTATTTGAAGGATGCGGCTGCAACCGGCAATTTGCTGTACGACGAAGAGGCACAGCGACGCAACGACCGTTTGGCACAAACGCTGAACATGCCTGTTGCCAACTTTGAACTGAGCGTGCGAAGTCGCAATTGTTTGCAGAAAATGGGCATCGACACGATCGGTGACCTGACGCGAACCAGCGAAGCGGAGCTGCTAAGCAGTAAGAACTTCGGCGAAACGAGCTTGGTTGAAATCCGCGAGATGTTGACCAGCAAGGGACTTTCGCTTGGCCAGTTTGCTCACGAAAAGAAGAGCAACGATCCACCGATCGACACCAGCCACATGTCGCCGGACGAGCAAGCGTTGCTCGAGCGTCCGATCTCGGACTTGAATCTTTCGGTTCGAGCACGCAAGTGCATGGCACGTTTGCAACTGAACTCGATTGGCGAATTGGTTCGCAAAACGGGCGACGAAATGCTCGAGTGCAAGAACTTTGGTGTGACAAGCTTGAACGAAGTCCGCGAAAAGCTGACCGATCTCGGAATCAAGCTTCGTGGCGACTGAGCCCCACTCGATTTTTTCGCATCTTGATCCTGCGGCCAGCGATTACGCTGTCGCCGCAGTCGATCGTTTGCTTGAAGCGGCAATCACAAATGACGCTTCGGACATTCATATCCAACCACGCAAGGAAGGCTGGGATGTCCTGTTTCGCATCGACGGCGTCTTGTCCGTTGCCGATTGGATTCGCGGCGGCAGCGCAGGCGATCCTGTCACCCGGCTGATGGTGCTTGCGGGACTGCCAACCTATCGAAGCACGCAACCGATGGAAGGCCGGCTGAAATGGCGGGACGATGCTTCCACCGACGAGCCTCCATCACTTCGTCTGAGCGTCTTTCCCACCGTTCACGGTCCACGCGCTTCGCTTCGATTGCTGCGAAAAGATGATCGCTTTGATACGCTCGATTCGCTGGAGCTTGATGTCAAGACGACCGCACAACTTCGGCAGCTGTGCCTTCAAACCGACGGTGCCGTTTTGCTTTCCGGTCCCGCCGGCAGCGGCAAAACGACCACGATGTACAGCATGCTGCGGACGATCGCAGCACTCCGTCCGCGGCGAAGTGTGATCACAATCGAAGATCCCGTCGAATCGATCATTGATTCGATCAGCCAGAGTGAGCTGGATCCTAGTGGTGGAATGACACTCGCATCGGCGCTGCGAAGTGCGGTGCGGCAAGACAGTGAAGTGCTGCTCGTCAGCGAAATACGCGATCCCGAAACGGCCGAGGCTGCTATGCAGGCGTCGTTAACCGGGCATCTGATATTCTCGTCACTGCATGCCACCGATGTCGCGGCAACGCTTCGCCGCATGATCCAATTTGGGGTGCCAACGTACGCGTTACAAAGTGGCGTGCGCGCGGTGTTGTCCCAGCGGTTGCTGCGACGGCTGTGCGGCCAGTGCCAAGGGCATCCCGAGAAAAAAGTGAATTGCGAAGCGTGTGTTGGGACCGGATATCACGGGCGTGTTGCGATCGCCAACTGTATTTTGTTTGACGGATCCGATCCGGTTGGCGAAGCATTCTCAGCCGCGCTCGAGCGAGGCGCATCGGCGGCTCAGATGCGTCTCGATGCGATCGATGCAGGCTGGGTCGATCTTCGCGGCCAAGCCGAAACGTTGGTCCAGCAGGGTGTCACCGATACGACCGAAGTCTACCGTGTGCTGGGTGAAAACTAACGTCCTCGGCAGAAGTTTTGCGGCATAACTTCTTAAGGCAACGAAGCTGCAAAACGTAGCCTAGGCTTCCAGCCTGGGACCACATCGAACCCAGGCTAGAAGCCTAGGCTACGTTTAACTCAATGAGTTGTGCGGAGGTGCTTAAGCACGCGTGTCGACGATGATGTCCGCAAGTGCGTCACGTAGTGGATCATCATCGGGACCACAAAATCCCCAGTGTTCGCGCCGCCGCCAACCTTCGGCGTACTGGAACTTGCCACTCTTTTGTCCCATCTGCAAACTCAGATCTCGCATCGCCTGCAAATAGCTATCCATCCCCTGGCTTTCATCGAGCCACTGTTTCTGGCTGGCGTGACAGGCGAGTGCCTCGACTTTCGTCTCGATCACATCCGTTTCGTCAACATACATGTGCGGCGTGATCCACTCGCCTAGCGGCGTGCGATGCCCCGGAGTTTGCGAGTGATAGACCGTCACGGGATCCATATAGACTGGCAATTCAGGATCGCTCTCCAGATTTGGCATCCCATGGGCGAACGCCGCACTGACGGCCAAACGACAGCAGGTCTCGTGGTCTTCCATATAATCAACCGGCGAATGCGTCAGCACAATCGTTGGCTTTGCCTTGCGGACAATCGCGGCCACCTTTCGCAAGTTTTCGGTGGTGTAGGCCGCTTCCATGTCGGGGAAGATCGGATCGTGAAAGGTCGCACCGATCACTTTGGCAGCATCGCGAGCCTCTGTCAGCCGAGTTGCCGCGCAGGTCGCACGATCCATCGTCGTCGATCCACGTGAACCGTCGCACAGATTTGCGTAGTGCAATTCCCAACCGCGACGTGCAAGTTGCAACATCGCTCCGGCCATGAAAAATTCGATGTCGTCGGGGTGGGCCGCAATGGCAAGAACAGCTGGCATCGTTCGGTCTCGCTAGGAGGGATCACGTTGGTGAGTTGATCCGTTTTACCAAACTTTGCTCGCTGCGGCGACAGTCCAACGTCGCCGCGATACGAATTGCACTTAGCCATTGGGCTTAGCGACTTGAGACATCTCTAGCGTCGTGATGACGAAGGTCGCGATGCCATCTGCTGCTTAGGTCGCAACAAGTAGACCTTGGGATCGTCGACAATAAACGATGTGCTCCAACGATGTCCGTCATCCGCACTACAGATGTTGTAGAAGAAGGTTCGGAAACGCTCGGCGCGATAATCGTATGGGAATTGGCTGGTGATGTAGTCGTCTTCGGTAAGATCGTCGACACCTTCGGATGCATAGTAATGAACCATGCCATCGGGAGTCACGCTCATGCCCAAGGTCCACCAACCTGTCGTGGTGATTTGTGGGCCACGGAAATCACCGCCGCGACGATTGCTACGAATCCGCAAGTAGGCGTAGTCATTCTCGCGATTGGCTTGCCCTTGACTTTCGAATTCGATGAACATCCCAGGCCAATAGACTTCGTTGCCCATCTCTTCGACGGTTCGCTTGAAAATCCCGATTCCTTTTTCTTTGTCGACCATTGCGGTCGTTTCCAGAGCAAGACGGAAACCGAAATGCGGTCCGCTACGGTTTTCCCATTGTGCCACGGGTGGCAAGAAAACTCGCGTTGTCACGCTGGGAACTTCCGAGACGTCGACGCGACGCTTCAAGCGATATTGGACGTTCGCAACAAAATCATCTTGATGCATCTTTCCGCTTGGTTGTCCGGGGATACCGGTAAAGCGAGAACGCATCAATAACGAACCTTCGCTGCCGGGGAGACCACCCGATGGCGTGCGAACACGCTGGACAATATCGGGATGACCGCGTTTGATCCCCTCGTACCAACGTCCATTTGCACTGCGGCCCATCGGGCTGCGTTGGTTCTCGTCGATGTCTTCGGTGCTCTTCGGATCGTTCGGAACATAATTCCAATTAGGATCCTCAAAGTCGTCGGCGACACCGACAATTTCGGTTCCTGTGCCCGGCACCACTGCTCGTTGAGCATGGGCGGTTTGCCACGCTGTTCCGCTCAGCAGCAACATCGCGACAGTGCTCGCGATACGAGAGTTCGTGATACGCATGTTTTGATCCATCCCTTGTGGCTCTGTCTTAAAACAAACAGCCAAGTCAACTTTTGGAAGATGTTCGTACACGTATCCTCGTGCACGTCGCTCCTCCGCCCTGGAAGGAACAATCGGCATAATCGGCACAGTTTCTAAAGCAATTCTGCTCCCCTTCTTCTGGATTCAATCTGGACGCCGCAAAACGATCCTGATATTTACGAGAAAGATAGACGAAATGCCCGCAAATCCTGCGTGCTCGTGCCATCCCCCCCTTACGTTCCGTCCGCACTGGAAGCGGAACGAATTGACTGCCACCACAACTCATCACTGCTGTCGCCTGATTGTTTATGACCGATTCCGAATCACGTTTGCTGCTATTTGACGACAACATTCGGGCCATTGGCGGTCACTTTCTCGAATTAGCAACGTTGTTGATGGAAGGCGCGTCGGAGCTTGGTTACCAAACTCGCCTTGCGACACATCAGTCGTTTGACGGGTTTGACGCCGTTGACCCTAAGATCGCTGTTGAGCGCGGGTTTCGTGCCCGGCGAATGCTGCATTGGTCCCTTGGCGTGGACGGTCGCTCGAAGGTGCGTCGCAATGTCGAAGCCCGAAATATCGGTGGTACGAAGCTTCAAAACTCATGGCAAAACTTGCGAGACCCACTCTCTCGCCTGGATCGTCGCCCCAACGTGATGCTGCAGCGTTGGTCCGAAGATTTTTTGAGTTTGCTGAATCGCTGGGACATCACCCGCAATGACACTCTGCTGATCAATACCGCAGACGACTTTGTCATGCTCGCGCTCGCTAACGCGCTAAGTCAGCTTCCTGATGACGTCAGTTTGACGATTCATGTTGTCTTTCACTTTGCAGTCTTTGACACACAAACACCGCTGTCGCAAAGACAGCAATTTGGCGACCAAGTCAACGACGCGTTGCAGCAAATGTCGCGGCATAAAATCCATTTGCACGCCACCACGACCTCACTGGCCCAACAATTGGCCGAAGTCGGAGTGGTCGCCAATGCGGTGCCCTATCCGACACGCTATCGATCACCGGTACCCCGAAAAAGTGATACACAACGCTATAAGATCGTGTTGGCGGGGACCCCGCGTGCCGAGAAGGGACGGAGGGTGATTCCCGAGGTGCTCTCCAAAATTCACGCTCCCCACTTGGCGAGCGGACGTTTTCAGATGTCGATGCAGATGCCATCAAAACGCTGGAAACGGATGATTCCCAAACCAATGCAGGCGATCTACGAGTCGACGCTTGCCGCCGCCACAACCACCGCTGCGAAAGCCTCGGATTCCTACTTCGAAATCACTTCATCGGACATGCCCGCCAACGACTACCATCGTTGGTTGGACACCGCCGATGTCGGGCTGTTTTTGTACGAACCATCGCGATATGTGGCGAGATGCAGTGGTGTGCTTCTCGAAATGTTTATCCGTGGCGTTCCTGTCATCGTCCCAGACCACTGCTGGCTCGCCGACCAAATTCGAGCCGCCGGCGGCGACGGATCAGTCGGTTTTATCTACGAGTCGATTGATCAGATCCCCAGCTTGCTCGATCAAATGCATCACGAATACGAAGCAATCCGCTGGCGGGCACGGCATCATGCGATGGCGATCGCAAAACGACATCGTGGTACCAACACTCTGATCCAAATGGGCATCCGACCGGCCGCGCAGGCGAGTCGCACACGAGTCGCTTAGCTGCAACTGGAATAAATGAGTCTGTTATGCAATTAAAAAACATCATCCGATTTCCGGTTGACATTCGTCGCGCCAATCAAATCTTAGCGTCACGCGTGACGTCCTCGGAATCGCTGACTCAGCGTCCGATTGCGTTGGACCTGTATACAGACCAATTGCTGTTTGACTGTGGTCGTCATTTCGCATCCTTGGCGCACCACAGTCGCGAGATTGGATCGCCGTTCATTGTCCGCGGCAGTCGATTGCTGCTCGCCAGCGTCGCTCGCAAGGTTCATGGGGCCGAGATGTTGTCCGAGGGACATGCAACTTGGTTTCATCCCGATGAATCGCTTCCCGCAGACGCCTGTGTGTTAAGCGACGTGCCGCGCGAGCAAGCCACTCGGGCGGGGATGGGATCCCAGCAAGTTGAAATGATGATTGGACGCGATATTTTGGCGGGGCGACCGGTGATGCCCTATCCAATGCATCCCGCAACGCTGCGGAATTCAGATCACGCATCGCGGGTCACGCTAAGATCAAAATTCACGCGTGAAGCGATTTTGTTCGCAGGCAGTCAGAAATCGAAATATGGTCACCAGAAAATGGAGCGATCGTTCGGTGTCCTCAGCCGACTACATATTTTGAATGTGCTGAGCGAATTTGCCACGAACAGCGCTGCGGTTCCGATCCGCTTGCAAAACAGTGCGGAAACTCCCATTACCCCATCGCAGTGGCTGCCGTTTTTGGCCCAGCATCGCTTCTTTGTCTGCTGTCCTGGGGCGGCGCAGCCCATGTGTCATAACTTGATCGAAGCGATGAGCGTCGGCACGATTCCGCTAATCGAATACGGCGACCGATTACGGCCCCAATTGATCGACGGTGACAACGCCATCTGCTTTCGCGGGGCCGACGGATTGCGGGATGCGATCGACCGCATTCGTCAACTTACGCCGTCACATTTAGATCAGATGTCGCGTTCCGCGGCGGACTACTATGACAAACATTTGTGTGGCAAAACGTTTCTCGCATCGCTCCGCGACAACGCACTCGATTTGTCAGCAGGCCAAGTCGTAATGCCGTTTCACAGTGAGAATTTTTACGCCGCCGCAGACTTAAACGTCGCGTAGAAGGTCAACGCCACAGCGACGGTCATTCTGTGAGCCGACGGCGATAGCCGCGGGCCCACCGCGTTCGTATGGAAACAAGCCCGCGGCTAACGCCGTCGGCTCAGATCAATATGTCGAATGACTTTCTTTACTCTGCCTGCAAAACCCGGATCGCGATGTGGTTACAGCGCTTCGCTGCCTTCGAGCATCGAAATCTCGGCTCCGTCTAAGAAGCTGACCAGCGATTTGGCTCGATAAGGCTGTTGCAGTTTACGAACCGCCTTGCTTTCGATTTGACGAACGCGTTCTCGAGTCACCTTAAAGATCCGTCCGACTTCTTCGAGCGTGTAGGTGTAGCCGTCAGCCAAACCGTAGCGAAGCCGCAAGATTTCACGTTCACGGTAGTTCAAGGTTTCCATGGCCAAATCGATTTGCGTTTTCAGTGCTTCACGATTGGTTTCGAGCAACGGATCATCGTCGCGATAGTCTTCAAGGAACTCACCAAACACGCTCTCTTCGTGATCACCAATCGGTTGGTCCAACGACAACGGTTGGCGACTCATTTTCAAGATCACGCGAGTGTCCTCGAGTGCCAAGCCGCTTCGCATCGCCACTTCTTCGGCGGTGGGTTCACGTCCATTTTCTTGCACCAAATCACGCGTGATCTGGCGAATCTTGTTCATCGTATCGATCATGTGCACTGGCACTCGGATCGTGCGGCTTTGGTCAGCGATGGCACGGGTGATCGCTTGTCGAATCCACCACGTTGCATAGGTGCTGAACTTGTAACCGCGAGCGTGCTCAAATTTGTCGACCGCTCGCATCAATCCGGTATTGCCCTCTTGAATCAAATCCAAAAAGGAAAGTCCGCGATTGCGATATTTTTTGGCGATCGAGACGACCAAACGCAAATTGCCGGCCGATAGAACTCGCTTTGCCGCATCGTAGTCTTCGCTGTAATGATCGCATCGCGAGACACGTCGACTGAGCGTACGCGGAGTTTCATAAGTCAATCGCATCAAGTAGCGAAGTTCGCTGTTCAGCTCGTCTTCGCTTGGCATGCCTGGCATTGCCAATAGTTCGGTGTTATTCAACATCGCTTGAATTTCAACCATGCGATTCGCAGCATTGCGAAGCTTTTCAAACAACGGTTGAAGCCGGTTTGTACGTAGATTCATTTCTTCGATCAAACGCACCGCCTTGTTCCGACGCACGACAAGGTTTTTCCAAGCCGCACGTCGCTGACGCATCGGCAATCGCTTGTTGATGGCGGTCAAGTAATCTGCACGATTTTGTTGCAGCAAATGCTGGAGCGTTCGTACGTTAGGAACGATCCGTTTCATGATCGCCTTCTTTTCCGCCGCATTGGTCACACTTACTTCGATCGTGCGATCCAAACGCAGTTTCTTGTCACGGACCTGCTCGAGCAACTTGAGTGCCCCTTGCAGCATGAAGTCGGTGGCGAGCATCCAGTGACGATAGCGTTCGCGTGTTTTTTCGATCTGCTTGGCTGCCGAGACTTCCTGATCACGAGTCAACAACGGAATCTGGCCCATCTGCATCAAATACATGCGGACGGGGTCTTCGGTTGGATCGGTATCGTTCTCAATACGGCGTGCAATCGGTTCGCTGTCGTCCTCGCCTGCGGCAACCGCATCGTCATCTTCGGCGTCAACATACTGTTCGCCCATAACGCGAGTTCGTCGCGAAACGGATTCCTCTGCATCATACGCATCATCTTGAAGACTGCGACGGCTGAACTTCTTTCCCATCATGCTCTCCTCGGCACCCGTGTCAAAAACCTCGGTAACGTTCGAGAGGAACCAAGCAGGATCGGTACCAGCGGTGGCGCCGGGCATCGCATAAATCATGGCAAACCGTTATCAGTGAATAGGTTAGGTCAATTTGAGAAGGGAGATTCGAGGACCAGAGTGTTTCCCAAAAGCAACCAATCGATGTTGCACAAAATCAACATTGTGTTGCTCAACCCACACCCTGGCGGGACATTCTCGGGGCCAGCGTGTGGCAGAACTCTCCGCGAATGAATCGTAGGTTACGTTTTGGCCGCACTACACGAATCTCGGTAAAGGTTTTAGACTAAAGCGTGGTTGCAATTCCGGTCGTGATTTCTCATGCCGCTACCATGTAACCCCAAGCACGTGCTGCCTTTACTTCCTCTCATGCATCCGCGCCTAGCAACGATTCAATCCACCTATGCAAGACAACTTCGATTGGATTGATTCCGCAACGTTTTCCGCACCCGAAACCGCTCGCGACAATGCGAACCGGATCTGGCAACGGGGGATCCCTCACGACCTGCTAGCAGCATTGCAGCAGCGACTTGTCGAGCAATTCCCTGTCCTAGATGATGCCGATGCAGTACTGGACGCTCTGGCGAGTTTTCTGACTGCCGCTGCGAAGCCGGAATGCCTGCTTGAACTTTTCAAAGATGACGCCAAATCGTTGCCGTCGCTGCTGCAGATTTTCGCAACTAGCCCCACGCTGACCAAGCGATTGATCGCTGATCCCGACAGCTTTCAGCTGATTCGTCAACAAGATGGGCAAGCGGTCGACCGTGCCTCTTTGGTTGAAGGTCTGCATGCAGTCATGTCCGAGATTGAGGATTTCGATCAAGCTGCAGAGCAAATTCGAAGTTTTCTAATTCGTGAAACGAGTCGGATCATTTATGGCGAGTTCGTTCGCTCGATGGTCCCCGAGAAAGTCGGGCGGCAACTAACGTATGTCGCCGATGCCGTGGTCCAAGCGAGTCTCGACTTCCTGCTTCGCTATTTGCCCTCGCTTCGCGATACCCCGGTGATGCCAAGCGGCAACACGCCGCAAGTCACGCTGATCGGTCTCGGCAGTTTTGGTGCTGAAGAAATGAGTTACGGCGATTCTTTGCAACTCATTTTTCTGTACGATCGCATTGACCCGTGGAATATTACGCATCGAGAGTATTACGATCTGTTGGTCAGCGAATTCATCCGCTTGTTGCAGTCGAGCAGCCCCATCGACGATGGCTACAACATCGATCTTCGCCCCAGCCCGATGTATGAAACCGGCACCCGGATTTGTAGCTCGTTCGAAGCGGCACGTATCTTCGAAACATCCGGTCGTACCTGGCAACGAATGGGATTTATCAAAGCGCGAGTCGTGGCGGGTTCCCAAACACTCGGCGAGGGATTCTTGACCCGACTGCAACCGTGGATCTTTCGTCGCTTCATCAGCCGTAGTGATTTGGCTGAAATCCAGACGCTTCGCCACAAACTCAAACGCCGTACACTAACGCAAAGTGAGTCGACACCAACCTCGGTGAAAATAAAACCTTGCAACGTGTTGCGAGACCCCGGTGGCCGCCAGGACATTGAGCGAACGATTCAATTCCTGCAACTGCTGCATGGCGATCGGCTGCCCGAGGTTCGTAAAGCGAACACGTACGATGCACTGATTGGCCTGGAACGCGCGGGATGTGTGACGCATGAGGAAGCCTCGTTGTTATCAGAAAACCACGCACGTTTATGCCGGTTGCAACACCAGCTCGCGGTGATGCTCGAACATCTTGATGACCAAGTACCAACAGAGACGAAGCCAACGCAACGAATTGCTTGGCAATTGGGAATTCGCGATACAGAGTCAAAGCAGGGCGACGCCCTCCGCTTGCGAAAACAGCTAGAAGATGTGTTCGATGTCAATTGCCGGATGATCAACCATTTGATGCTCGACGCTCCCGACGACGGATCCTCCGTTGCTGTGGAAACCGAGCTGATGCTCGATCCCGATCCTGCGGCGGAAACGATTTCTCAAGTTCTGTCAAAACATGCTTTGTCGAATCCTGCTCGGGCGTTCGAGGATCTCATTGCGCTCAGCACCGAATCGGTCCCTTTCCTGTCGCCGCATCGATGTCGTCACTTTTTTGCTCAAATTGTGCCTTCGCTACTGCTAGAGATTTCGCGTACACCGCATCCCGACAAAACGCTTGCCTCTTTGGCTCGTGTTGCCGAATCGATTGGTGCCAAGGCGACGTTGTGGGAATTGCTCGGAACGAATCGTCCGACGATGAAAATGATGGTTCGGCTCTGTGCCGCGGCGCCCTATTTGGTTGAAATCTTGACCGATAATCCAGGCATGATCGACGAACTGATCGACTCATTGCTGGTGGATCGTTTGCCGTCCGCCGAACGCATCGACAGTCAATCCATCGAATTGTGCCGCGGTGCACAAGAGATCGACGCGATCTTGCACAGTTTTAAACAGAGTGCTCATCTGACGATCGGGGTCCGGAACATCCTCGGAAAAGAAACCTTGGCGGCCACTCAACAAGCGATCGGCGATACTGCGGAAGCGTGCATTCGCCGAATTATCGAATTTGAACAAGAACGGCTAGCGGCTCAATACGGAGATCCGGTTAACGAAGACGGCGAAAAGGCCGAGATGATTGCTGTCGCGCTGGGGAAATTAGGAGGTCGCGAACCGAATTACCATAGTGACTTGGACGTCGTGTTTCTCTATTCCGCCGATGGAGAGACATGCCGACGCGTCGGAGGTCCTCGTTCGACCACGTCCAACCGCAGTTTCTTCAATCAATTAGCTCAGAGCGTGATCCAGCGGATAAATGCACCGGGTCCAAAGGGGCGGATGTATGAGCTTGATGGACGACTGCGTCCCAGTGGCGAAGAGGGCTTGTTCGTCGCGTCGACCGAAGAATTTTTGAATCGATTCCGCCAAGACGCAGCACCGTTGTGGCAATGGCTGGCGATCTGCAAAGCACGCACGATTTCAGGATCGCGAACGAGTCGGATGCGTTTTGATGCCGACGTTGCGACGCTGTTGGCCCAAGCACCATGGGCTGACTCAATGGCGGATGAAATTCGTAAAATCCGTACACGAATGCAGGAAACCGCGACCGCCGGAAATTTGAAAAGAGGCGAAGGGGGCACCGTCGACGTCGAAATTGTCGCTCAGATGTTGACGCTGAAACACGCCTCGGAATCTCCTAAAGTCACCCACTGCAACACCACGATTTCGCTTGAACGACTCGCCGAAGCGGGGCACATTCCCGAAGACGAAGCGTTACAGTTGATCGCGGGTTATCAAACGCTCCGCGGCGTCGAGATTAATCTGCGACTGATGAAAACGCCTCATCGCCATGCGTTGCCCGAACTTGACTCGTTGATGAAAAATCTAGCGTTCTTGATGAACGAGAACGATCCCAAGATGATTGAGGCGGCGTGTCATCAAGCACGTCAACGAAATCGTCGACTGTTTAATCGCATTTTTGATCGTGCGTAAACGTGCTCTCCAACCGGAACCACAAACGTTGATGTCTGATTCACTATTGATTCGCTCACCGAACGACGCTTTGGGCCATCCGCTTCTGCAATCGCTTCGCGAAGAAGCACCACGCTGGAATCATGTCAACGATTGGCCTGCCGAAGCCCTTCGATCCTGTGCCGATGCAGGCGTTTTTCGCTGGTTCTTGCCACCTGAATCAGGCGGGCTCGGATGGAGCGACGAAGATCAGACTCGTGGCTACTTGCTGCTTTCGGCGGCCGACCTGACGACTACATTCATTATCACCCAGTTGATGGGATCCATTCGCCGCATCGCGGGCAGCGATAATCCGGCCCCCGCAGCGCGTTGGTTGGAAAAGCTTGTCAGTGGCGACGCCTTTGGGACCGTCGGAATCAGTCATCTGACGACAAGCCGCCGTCACCTCGCGAAACCTGTCTTGCTGGCTGGCGAAAACTCAGACGGCTACGTCTTGGATGGGATGTCGCCCTGGGTGACCGGTGCTCCCCACGGCGATGTGTATGTGGTCGGTGCGACACTCGAGGATGGCCGCGAATTGTTAGCGGCCGTTCCACGTTCCCTCGACGGAGTCGAACCATTTCCTGGAACCGAACTGGTCGCATTATCGGCAAGCTGTACCGACAAGCTTGTGTTCAAAAAGGTCCAGATCGACGAATCGATGTTGATCGCCGGACCGATCGAAAACGTAATGCAAACCGGCACAGGGGCTGGAACCGGCGGGCTGCAGACTTCGACGCTCGCGATTGGACTCTCCAACGCAGCTGTTGATTTTCTAGTTCGCGAGGCACTCAAGCGACCTGATTTGCAAAAAATTGCCGACGAAATGCAATCGGAAGTCCTGACGCTAGAAAATGATTTGCTACGCGCCGCAGCGGGCGATGCGACCTGTGATGCCGCCGATATTCGTGGGCGAGCCAACCGCATGGTGTTGCGATCGACACAAGCGGCACTCACCGCAGCCAAAGGTGCGGGCTACGTGCAAGGCCATCCGGTGGGCAAATGGTGTCGCGAAGCGTTGTTCTTTCTGGTCTGGAGCTGCCCTCAACCGGTCACTCAAGCCTACCTCTGCGAGCTGGCGGGAATCCAAGAGTAAACTTGATCCAGTTTTAAAATTTGGATTGCATTTCGCAGTTGCAAAACGTCAAGCGTATCGCTGAGACGGGAACACAAACTTTGCAAGAGAATGTTGGCTGAATCGTTGGCAAAGACATAGTTTCAACCTGGAAGACGCTTTCGAATCCCACGCGTCGTGCGATCTTAGACCGACTGTGTGATGGTCCGCGGCCGACGACCGATGTTGTAGGGAAATCCCCCCATTTGTGAAATCCTTGAACTTTGGATCGGCAAGTACCAAGCCTATTGGTCAAACACGCTGTTGCGGGTGAAAGAATCAACAGAGTCCGATGCCAAGCACAAACGCAACTCTGGGAACAAGCGAGTTTGGTATTTTAGATACCATTGTTTGACGGCGATGACATCCGAGCCAGTCGTTCTTTGCTTGTTGCCAGCACTGTCGGCGGTGCTAGCAACGGCAATGTAGACGACTGTTGCAGTCGCCTACATTGCGAGGGGCTACACGCTGGATCCAACCGCGAAATGTGCAATCCGAATAGCTGCAATGAGCTAGCAAACGGCTTTCCCGGCAAATGTTTCCCTACCTCTTCCCGATGTGGTAGCCTGTAGATCTCTTCTCTCTTTTCAGAAAGGATTTGCGATGCGACTGGTCCAATTGACGCTGTGTCTGGTTCTCGGTTTGTGGGGTTCTATGTCTTTGGCTGGCGACGATGTCAAGGACATTGATGACGTGGCGACCCATCAGCAGATAGGCATCCTGAAAATTGCGGAATCGGGCAGCGCATTGCCGATCAATGCGTTCTGCCTAGCTCGCGATGGAATGGTGGTAGCCGCTTGCGGGACGGGACCGGGCGAAGTGCGGATCGTTAATGACGATGGTGAAATCCTTCAATCTTGGAAGCTAGACGTTAAACCCGAGGCCATCAATGTGGCCGATGATGGCACCATCCTGGTTGGCGGCGAAGGCAAACTGTTTCGCTTCGATAAGCAAGGCACACAGTTGCAGGTAGCCGATTCACCGCACGCCGAAAAATTGCGTGGCGGTACCGAGTCTCTTCGTGCTGACGCACTCAAGCGACTTACTCGGACCAGCGTGACTGCGACAAGTCGCGTCGAGGTCTATGAACGCATTATCAATCAATTGCAGTCGAAAGCGGATTCAGGGAAGCTGAATACGCAAGAAGAACGAATGTTGGAACTGCTGCCCAAAACGCTTGTGCGGCTGAAAGAACAAGCCGAAGCGGAACAGGCTGAACAAGAGGACGCCAAGAAAAAAGGACCTAGCGAAGAGGCTATTCAGCGGCAGATCAACAGCTTGGTTAAATCAAAGATGCGAATTTCCTCGATCAGTTCCAGTGGCGATTATGTTTTCGTCGCCACTCCAGCACTCGCCGGATATGGATACGACATATGGCGACTAAGTGATCAGTTTAGCGACGGTCAAGTGATCGTAAACGGTTTGCGCGGCTGTTGCGGACAAATGGATGTACAGTGCTGCGAAAGCGGCATCTTTGTTGCCGAGAATTCACGGCATCGTGTTGTCCGGTTCGATACACAAGGTGCAGAAATCACGAACTGGGGCAAACGTGATCGCACGGGCGAAGATGGCTTTACCAGTTGCTGCAATCCAATGAATGTGTGTTTCAATTCCGACGGGGATGTTTTCACCGCAGAATCAGGGACGGGGCGCATCAAACGCTTCAACACCGACGGCGAATTGGTTTCTTACGTGGGCGATGTTGACTTGGTGCCCGGCTGTAAAAACGTCTCCATCGCCGTGTCACCCGATAGCAGTAAAGTCTACATGTTGGATTTGACGCGAAACCATATTGTGATCATGCAAGCCCGCGAAACGGAACAAACCGGCAAAACAGCCGCAAAGTAAGGCAATCGAACGATGATCTATAAATCGATTTGGGCCGCGACTTGTCTACTGGCGTGCTTGTTCAGTTTGTCGGGGACGCTCAATGTGGCGGACGCGAAGGATACGTTTTCGTTGGTAGTGATGGACCCACTGGCGGCTCCATTGTCATGCCCGTGCGTGGAAGGGTACGCCCAGCGTAAGTACGAGGCTTTGGCGGAACACTTGGAACAGTCGCTCGGCCGACCCGTGCGGCTCAGCTTCGGTGAATCCTTATCGATGGCACTGAAAAAATCCGGCGGCGATACCGACCTGATTATCGGAAAGGAATCAGTCGTGCGGGCCGACGCCAAAGCGGCGGATCTTGGCATTACTTTGTTGGGCCATCTAACCGATAAGCAAGGTTCCACCCAGCAGCGTGGACTAATCGTTGTCAACCGTGACGATCCAGCCCACAAGCTTCAACAGTTGCAGGACTACACGATTATTTTTGGCCCCTCCGAAGCGGTCGAGAAACATTCTGCCGCCATCGCTTTGTTGTCAGAAGCTGGCGTCGAAATCCCTCAGGACCGCCAGCGGATCGATGCTGCCTGTAGTGATGGTGCGTGCAAGGTGATTGACCTCGGTCCCTCTTCGAAAACGGCGGCTGTCATTTCCAGCTACGCTCAGCCCTTGCTGGAAGGCTGTGGCACGATCAAAAAGGGCGATTTGCGTGTCGTCGGCCAAACGTCGGAAGTGCCGTTTATCGCGGCCTTTGCCACCGACAACCTGTCGGCCAGCGAGCGCACGGTGGTCACCGAAGCGCTAGCCAGTGTGGCGGAGAAGCCAGACGTGCTGCTGGCACTGGAGTCACTGATCGGGTTCTTGCCGGCAGAACCGTCAACGGTGATCGTAAAAAAAAAGTAACCGCCCCTGACGCCGCAGCGGCGGATCAGGCGTGGACGCAGTGGCGGGGCCGGGCGCGGGACGGGCGTGTCGCAAGTTTGCCGGATTCGCTGGCAGAGACTGCAAACATTTGTTGGCAGTTGCCGCTGGCGCGTGCAGGACTTGGCGGGATCGCCGCGACGACAACCCATGTGCTGTTTGGCGATCGCGACGTGGATGATTTTCACGATGTGTTTCGATGTGTGAATGCCGCCGACGGCGAAACGATCTGGGAAGTGACGCGACTGGCGATCGGAGCACTGGACTACGGCAATTCGCCGCGAGCTACCCCGTTGATTGTGGGGAATCGCGTTTACTGCCTCGCCGCCTTAGGCAATCTGCTGTGCATTCGCATCGCCGATGGCGAAGTGCTATGGGAACGCAACCTACACGATGACTTTCAGCCCGCCGGTGAATTGCCGTGGGGGTACTGTGGATCACCGCTGTACGTCGACGGAAAAGTGATCGTGAACCCGGGTGCCAAGCATGCATCGCTAGTGGCGTTACAGGCCGACAGCGGTGAAGTCGTTTGGGCGACGCCCGGTGAGGCTTCAGCGTATGGGTCGCTGATCGCATGCGAACTGGGTGGCCGCCGGCAAATTGTGGGGCATGATTCCGTTTCACTGGGTGGTTGGGACGTGGAAACCGGGCATCGGTTGTGGACCGTAACTCCCGTTGTTCCAGGAGACTTTAATGTTGCCACGCCGGTCATTTATCATGGTCGGCTGCTGATTGCGACGGAGAATAACGGGACACGCGTATTCGGATTCAACGACAACGGTCAGATCAATCCGCAGCCCGAGGCGACATGCGATCGTCTTCGACCAGACATGTGTACGCCAGTGGTGGTTGGAAACCGATTGTTTTGCGTGAAGGATTTTCTGTTCTGCTTAGACCTATCGGTTGCGAATCCCGCAGAGCCTAGCGAGTCGCAGCAGGTCTTATCAACTGTAGGTCTCCAAGAACAATGGCGAATACGAGATCCGGCGATCGGAGACTACGCAGCGTTGATTGCCTCGGAGGAACGTTTACTGATCATCGGAGAAGGCGAATTATTATTGCTGAACACGGACGGATCAAAAACAATTCTTTCACGTCAAAGCGTGTTCACCGATGATTTGCCGCTGTACTCGCATCCCGCGATCGTGGGAAATCGACTGTATCTTCGCGGCGAAACGCAGTTGCTCTGCATCGAGTTGTAAGTGATGGATCCGGTTCGAGTTTCAGCAGACGTCGCGCTACTAGCGTTCCTGATCGCTTGGTTGCTGCGGGTGTATCCGAACGATCGCCATCAAAACCGAGTCGAGCCGTGGGCCTATGGGCTCGGTGGCGTGCTGATGGTTGTACACGTCCTGATCGCTTACGGCATGTTCCATCACTGGTCGCATGCTGCAGCCCTAGCTCACACCGCCCAGCAGACCGAGCGAGTTGTCGGTTGGTCGTTCGGCGGTGGTTTGTACTTCAATTTTGTATTCGTGGTGGTCTACTTGGCGGACATCGTTTGGAGAAACCGACGCGGCGGATGGAAGAACCGTAGGCCGCATTGGCTTGCTGTCGGAGTGGATCTGTTTTTGTGGTTCATTGTGGCGATGTCCACCATCGTATTTGAGACCGGAGTGGTTCGGATGGTCGCAGTGGCAGGCTTATTGGCCGTTATCGCAGCACGCTGCAGTTCAGCAATTCGGTTGCGGAGAAGTTAATCGCCGCCATCACGTCTTTGCGTGCGACGACCTGGGTACCGGTGTAGCAGATAAGCAGCTAGGCAGGAGTCTTTCAGTATATTAGCCGCTTTGGCGCTAGCCACGGTTCCGACATTCAACCGGGGCTAGTGCCCAAACGGCTAACGGGATTTCACCCAATGATTCCCGCCTACTTGCTTAGGTGGGCGAGATTCATCTTTGTTGTTGGCCATATTAGCCTCATCCCAGCATTCGAACTGCGGTGTTCGAGTTTATGTCGCGAAGTAATTGCGGTTAATCGTGGGAAGCCAACAAATGAATGAGTCTGGAAGATCAACAAATGAACGAATTGAAGGGCAAAAAGGTGCTGATTGCCGGTGGTAGCGGGTTCCTTGGCGTTTCGCTGGCGACACAGCTTTCGGATGCCGGTGCAGAAGTTACAACTCTTTCACGGTCCAGACCGAAGATCAGCGGAGCATGGAAGACAGCGACTTGGGACGGTTGCAGAATCGGCGAGTGGGCGAAGCTGCTCGATGGATCCGACGCCGTTGTCAACCTTGTTGGCCGGACTGTGAACTGCATCAAGACGCCGGATCACCAGGACGAGATCCTGCGGTCACGGGTCGAATCGACGCGGGTGTTAGGTCAAGCGATGCAAGTTGCGAGTTCGCCGCCACCGGTTTGGGTGCAAATGAGCACGGCTCATATCTATGGAGATCCACCCTCAGTGGTCTGTAACGAGGACAGCGCCGAAGGGATCGGGTTCGCACCGACGATCGGGCGAGCCTGGGAAGCCGCGTTCGCAGAAAGCAAACTGCCGCACCAACGCGGCGTCATTCTGCGGACCAGCTTTGTGATTGGCCGTGATCGCGGAGCGGGTGGTGGAGCACTCGCGATGCTCGGGATGGTCGCTCGACTGGGACTTGGCGGCCGTGTTGGCAGCGGCACGCAAGGAATGAGCTGGATTCACGAAACGGATTTAAACAATCTGTTTGCCAGAGCGATTTCAGACGAATTGATGTCGGGCGTCTACATTGCATCGTCACCCAAGCCGGTCAGCCAGAAGGAGTTCATGCGAACACTTCGCAATGTCCTCAAGATGCCAATTGGATTGCCAGCGTTTGAGTGGATGATTCGCCTCGTTGTTCCGCTTGTTCTGCGGACGGATCCGGAATTGGTTTTATATGGACGCTATGTTGTGTCCAAGCGTCTATCCGTCGAAGGCTTTGAGTTCCAGTTTCCTGACCTCGAATCAGCGCTTCGCGACCTTTATCGCTGAAGCCGTGGTGTCGGCTCACAATTTTTACAAGGCGTGAATGGATCGCTAGAAATGATCGAGCAAGCAATCGTCGATCGCAGTCCGTTTGGAAGGTTCATGCATCGTCTCCACCCGAGTCTTTCTCCAATGCGGGCATCACACGTTTGATCCGGAACTTCCATCCGGCCAGATCGGGGTGGCAATTACCAGCCAATTTCATTTGCAGTCGCTCAATCAAACCGTCGAGTTGCAGCCAACCGATCGTCCAGCCGGCTTTGGTGTTATCGAGTTCACCTGACTGAACGAGATGCTCTGGTCGCCAAGCCATTTCAATTTGATCGCAAAAGTAGATAGTGAAGATAGATGATTGATAGCCGTCATCGTACCAATTCTCGAATCATATTTCAGCAAAAGATGCGATTCAATCAGAAGCCAGAATCCAGCTTTCCGGAATTGCCTTGATGGATTCACAGCTAGATCAGTTCTCTGTTAACAACAGGATAAGTCGTCAGATAACTTTTCCTGAAGGATGCGTCTTTTGTCACTTCTGAGGTGGTACTTAATATGATCGACTGATCTCGTTTACAAAGCTTTGCAACTTTCCACCGCTCGTGGGCGGAATTCGTTCCAACGATTCGATCTTGATCGTTGGGGTGGCCTGTTCCAAGAATTCGCGAAGCATCTTCTGCATTTGCTGTGAATGTTGTTCGGTCCAATGACGATCCGGCACAACGCGGAGCGTGACGCTTTTCGGTGTGTGTTGGACAAATTGAAATTGATGAAATCCACCAATCTCGCGCAGGTATCCGGCTAAGACGTGCGAAGATTTTCGGCGGCCATCCGATAGGATCACAGGCGGACGCTGTTTTCCAATGACGCGGCGGATCGCTGGCAGACCGCGACCACATTCGCAAGCTGTGGCAGCAAGTTCGACAAAGTCTCCAATCGCATACCGCAGCAATGGCATCAGGTAGTTGTGGAGCGTTGTGAGGATAACCCTCCCGGTTTCACCAGGTCCGCATGGTTCACCATTCGCATTGATGACTTCCATCAATACGTTGTCAGCATGAACATGATAATTGTCTGACTTTGGACAAGGCGAAGCGAGATATCCCGCCTCCTCGCAAGTGTATGAATTCTTTACGGGCACGCCGAACGCAGATTCAATCTTGACTCGCATTTCATCCGTCAATTCTTCTGCAATTGCTTGAATCGCTTTCAAGTTCGTGAGCCGAGTATTGGCTTCGGCTGCTACGGATGCGAGAGCGACAAGATTCGAGGGATAGCTGAGGATGTAGTTGGGTTCAGTGCGGGCAAGCCATTGCAATTGGACTCGTGGGTCTTGCAGTACATCCATCAAATGCGATGGCCCTGTCGTCAGAAATTCTTTAAATGCGGCACCCCAGTTAGGCAAATCAATGCCTTGTAAAAGTTCCGCTGCGTTTGGGCTCTCAGAGACGGGGCCTTCAGAGACTTTGCGAATCGCTGCCAGTCGTCCGCGTGGATCGATGCCTGCCCAATCAATATCGCGTCGAAACGCCGCTAACCACCAGTTGGCGACTTGGTTGGTGCGGTGTACTTGAATCGGAACGCCGGTCGTGCCAGATGTGTGCGAGTGACCAAGCGACTGGTGCCCTAGTGGAAGTTCATCTGCATGGAGCTCCGGTGTGTTTAGTTGCAGTTCGTCGCGTTCCAAAATTGGAATTCGCCGCAAGTCGTCCATCGACTGGATTTTTTCTGGATGAATCCCGTGCTTGGAGAATAACTCGCGATAATAGGGTAGGTGCTCGTTGCAATGCGAAAGTAGGTTGCGGAGTCGGTCCAATTGCCAACTCACGATGGATTGAGGTGACTGCCATTGTAATTGGTTCATCAATCGATAAATCGGCGTCGCTGGGTGAGACGGATTCGTCTGCGACTTTGTATCTCGCTGGAGATCTGCGGTCGCAAGATTCGCACTTGGCAAATACCAAACCGGCGATCGGCCTTCGGCAGATGCCAGCGGTCCGACGACGTCAGGATGGCATTGTCCGGTGGTCAATTGCACGTCGAAGATTTCATCCACTCCTGCGGTGAACTCCAATGATGCGACACTGCGACCACTGGCCATATCGATGATCCCGACTCCGCAGCGAAGTTCATCTGCACGATCGGAAATTGGCAGCCCACCAAACGTCTGCGTCTCGCGAATTTTGGATAATCCGACAAACGCATAACGATCACGCATTGCAAGTCCTCGAAGAAACCCTGGCAGGTTTTCAATCGGCGTGACTTGTCCCGTGTTAGGATCGACGGTGACCAACGTGCCGGTTCCTGAATTCAGCAACCACAGTTTATCACGGTGGACTCGCGGTGAATGTGGCATTGAAAAACCGCGGGCAATCGTCTCGTTACTTTCAACATCGATCAGACAACCACCATCGCTTTTATGAGGTCGCCAACCTTCGGCCGTGTCCGTTGCGGCCAGGGCAGTGACGTACTTTGGTTGGCCATCGACGACAGCGAGGCCATTGAGGTGGCAGCGATCTTCTGCGGCCAACTTGCTAATGAACTTTGGTTTCCATCGGGGAATGAAGTTGTATCGCGGACTCAGCGTACAGAGACATGAGAATAGTGTGTTGACGATCCACAATTCATCGGGTGCATTTTTGTCGTCACCCCATGCCATTTCATGAACCTGGATTTCATCGGTGAACTGTGAGGCGCGAGTGAGAAAGCAGGCATCGTGTTCACCCATGGGTTGCAAACGATTCGCGATTTCTGCCGCGTTCCGCAATAACCAAACCTGGTGCCGCGTTCCTACTGCGATTCTGTTGTTGGCGACCGCCATCCCCATCGGTCGGTCGAAGTTGTGAAAGGTGAAACGAAGCTCCTGGCCGCTGGAGCTGACGACGATAAGCTTGCCCGCTTGGTAGGTCGAGATCAGCAGTGCGGCATTCAAAGTGCCGAGGATTCCCGCGAAATCACCACCGACAGTGTACTTAACTTCACGCATCTGTTTGGCGGCAGACTCGTCGGTACCAGAGTTAGACATAGTTACCCAAACATTTGCGACAAAATCACTCCGTCCCCCCCAATCACCAGGGGGCGTGAATTATTCTAACAACTTTGGTTCTTTAACGAACGACCGAGCTTTCGAGACTTTCAGTAGAGCAACTGTGATGACAAAGCCAACTTCAAGACTCAGCAAACTCACGCAATTACTCAGACGGACGAAGAAGAGTCGTCGGCGGGTTCGGAACAATCGTCGATCGATCGAACGACTGGAATTGCGCGCAATGTTGACAGGCGTCACGATCATCGACATCAATCAGATTGGTGCTGGCTCGGAACCCTACTCGCAAATAGTGGTTGGCGACCAAGCCTTCTTCGCTGCCCACGATGGCATCCACGGAACAGAACTTTGGAAGACGGACGGTACCGATGCTGGCACGGTGCTCGTGAAGGATATTTTTCCTGGATCGCAAGCTTCGATTCAGACCTTCTTCAGCCAGAGTGCGGATGTCGACGGCACGCTCTTTTTTGGTGCGGATGATGGCGTCCACGGATTCGAGCTATGGAAGAGCGATGGCACCGAGTCCGGAACAGTCTTAGTAAAAGACATCTTTCCTGGCAACAATCTTTCGAGAGATATCGACCTATCTAATTTCACGTCACATCGAGGGCTGTTGTATTTCTTCGCGGACGATGGCGTTCATGGCCAGGAGTTGTGGACAAGCGATGGTACGGAAGCCGGTACAACAATGCTCCGCGATCTGAACCCGGATGGCGGTCAGTTCAATTCTCCTGGCTTCATTGCTAGCTTCGGAGATGTCGTTTTGTTTGGTGCAACCGATGGCGTCAACGGCCTCGAATTGTGGAAAACCGATGGCACTGACGCCGGCACATCCATGGTGGCCGACATTCGAACGGGAGAGATTTCACCCGGTAATCCGGCGAGCGGCTTTTTTGGAAAATTGACTGTCTCGGGATCATTCGCCTACTTCACGGGTAACAATGGTACAAGCGGTATCGAGTTGTTTCGAACCGATGGCACGGCCGCAGGGACGCAGCTTCTGGAAATCGCTCCGGGTAACGCTTCATCCGGTCCAATTTCGCTAACCGACGTCGGCGGTACGCTGTTCTTTGCGGCCGTGGGACCGGGCGGAAGGGAATTGTACAAGAGCGACGGATTGCCGACCGGCACGGTACGAGTCAAAGACATCAATCCCAGCGGCGACGGACTGACCTTAAGTCCACTCTTTACCGCTGTCGGCAATAAACTGTTCTTCGAAGCCGACGATGGAACAACCGGCGAAGAACTTTGGGTGAGCGACGGAACGGATAGTGGAACACTATTAGTCGAGGATATTCGACCGGGAAATGGCCTAAGCGGAACGCCACTTTCCGCTTTCATCCGCTTCATTGTGGACGTTGGCGGCACCGCTTTCTTTTCTGCTGTCGATGGTGACAACGGAGGCGAACTTTGGAAGAGCGATGGTACCGAAGCCGGAACGCAAGTGGTTCGCGATATTAATCCAGGGCCAGCGTCCGGTCTCGACTTCCGATCCGTTGGTATGGCATTTGGAGATCAACTATTGTTTCCTGCCGAAGACGGAAATGGGGTCGAGTTGTGGAAGTCCGATGGATCAGCGACTGGCACGGCGATGGTGAAGGACATCGACACTATCTCGACGCGAGACTCGCGGCCAGCCCTGTATTCCAATGCAGTGGCAGAACTCAACGGACAGATCTTTTTCCGGGCAGACATTGGCAATGATTTCGAGTTGGTGAAGTCCGATGGCACTCGCAGCGGCACCACGGTCGTGAAAAACATTCGCGACGACGGTGGTTCGTTCCCAAGCAGTCCAACAACCGTCGGAGATCTCGTTTTCTTTACGGCACGAGATGATGAACACGGCGGAGAACTATGGAAAACAGACGGCACTGATGCTGGGACGCTGCTCGTCAAAGACATCTTGGGCGGCACCGACGGTTCCTACCCGCATGCGTTTGCCGAGCTGAACGGCAAGTTGATTTTCTCCGCAAACGACGGAGTCAATGGCGATGAATTGTGGATCAGCGACGGGACAGAAATCGGGACCACGTTGCTCAAGAACATTCGTTCGGGAAGTGCAAGCAGCGAGATCTTCACGTCGGACCTGGGTAGCGGACGATTCAATGGCGAGCTGTTCTTCTCGGCTAATGACGGCGTCCGCGGCGATGAACTTTGGAAGACCAATGGAACCGCCGAAGGCACCGTGCTTGTCAAAGATTTCCGTTCAGGTGACTCGAACCCCAGCGACTTCGTTGTCTTTGGGGAATCACTGTTCTTTTCTGCGAAAGGCGTCGAAGGTCGTGAGCTGTGGAAGACGGATGGGACGGAGGCGGGAACCGAGTTGGTAAAGAACATCAACGGCACTGCCGCTGACTCATTGGCGAGCTTCGGTGCGTTGTTCGTTGAAGCGGGTACGCTTTACTTGGCAGCCGACGACGGCGTCAACGGCATCGAACTCTGGAAGTCCGATGGCACCGAAGCGGGAACCGTGTTGGTCAAAGACATTAATCCCGGATCTGTTTCGTCTTCGCCACGGTTCGCGGGTTCGATTGGGAACACCGTTCTGTTCAGCGCTCAGACGGTTGACAACGGCAGCGAACTTTGGAAAACCGATGGGACAACGGCCGGAACGATTCTAGTCAAAGACATTCAACCGGGACCCGATAGCGGAGCGTTTTACATTGGTCGTTCTGTGAATGCCGCCCCGATTTTCGAAGGCAACCTGTATTTTGGCGGAAACGATGGAACGAGCGGTAATGAGCTTTGGAAAAGCGATGGCACCGACGCGGGGACGATGTTGGTCGAGGATATTTTCCCCGGTCGCGGTGGCTCCTATCCTCGCGGTTTTCAACAGGTTGCTGGACGGTTGCTGTTCAGCGCGGGTGGCGAAGGCGGATTTTCAATACCGGCCGGTCGTGAACTCATTCGCCTGGGAACGGACCCGGCGATGGTTACCGCATTAATGACGGATGCAATCTCGGTCGACGTCGACAACGATGGCAAGCTCGATCCCGGTGATACGCTCAAATACACGACGACGCTAAGTGTGGGGACCGATGCCGATGCCGATGCGGTGCTTTACTCTCAAACCATGGACGCCAATACAATGATCGTTCCTGGCTCTGTTTCAACTAGCCAAGGCACTATCACCGTCGGCAGCAACGGCGGGCAAAAGTTGGAAATTGGTTTCGGTTCGATTCCAGCGAACGGCGTGGTCACGGTGACTTACTCCGTTCGAGTCAACGACACCTTGCCAAACGGCGTCACCCAGATCACCAACCAAGCAACGATCAGCGGAAACAACTTTGCTGATGTTCCTACGGATGATCCGGCACTCGAAGGAACGACTGATCCGACATCGATCGCGGTTCAGAATGGGCCCGCGGGTATCGCTCCGGTTGCGACGGACTTCCCGGTCGGCAACGTTCCAAAGGGGACGCTCGTGAGCATTGATGCAGTGAACCTCATTTCAGAGTTCGGTACGGATGTTGACAGCGTGCTGACATCGAATTCCGTCACGTTCGGTGCGGTGACCATCGGAGGATCAACAGTCGGCTCGATCGCGGATGCCGGATTTATCTACACGCCTGGCAGCGGCCCCGCTGGAGCGTTCACGATCGATACGACCGCGAGTGCGTTTGCCGGTCTAATGGCGAGTCAAACTGCGAATGTTGTCATCAACTTCACCGTTAGTGACGGCAAGAAAGACGACACAGGAGTTTTGACATTCACGGTTTCGGCTGCGGCGGGTCAATACGATGCTGTCGGCTTCCACTTTCTAGGAGCGACTGTCGTTGACCGAGAGGTCAAGGCAACCGCCGTTGCCGCAGCAGGCAAAGCAACGATGGATGCTTCGATCAGCGGAGTTGACGATGTCTCCGATACGCTGGGCAGCGTTGACATTGCAAAGGGTGAACTGAGTATACAACAGTTCCAAGGAGACATGCTGACGATCGCCGAGGCGGTTGCGGTGGATGCTTCCACTGCAAACGCCACCTCAACGAACGGGTCAACGTCGATTGCCTCCGCTTCCAAGAATTCCAACGCAACGTCGACAGCACGAGGGAATTCAGTCGCCTCTACAGACGCCAGTGACGAGAGCGAAGCGACGGCAATTGCGAACGATAATTCGGCAGCATCTGCAACGGCATCGAAGAAGTCGGACGCGAGTGCCACCGCCGAAGAGGGTTCTGCGGCGGAAGCCACAGCCGATGACGACAGCAATGCTACGGCCGTCGCCAAGGTGACATCCAACGCGACCGCCAGTGCGGCGGAGCGATCAGTTTCAATTGCTACAGCCGATGGGACCAGTTCCGCGACTGCGTTTGGCAAGACGGATTCGGTCAGCAGTGCGAATTCGCTAAGCAATAGCATCTCAAATGCTGTCGCGGTCGATGGCTCAGGAGCGACGGCGACGGCGACTGATGGCTCGGACGCACTCGCGTTGGGTGAGCAGGGTTCGGCATCCGAGGCAACGTCGAATACCGCGAGTTCGGCGAGCGCGTCAGCCGAAGGTGGTTCAAATTCGACAGCGATCGCGAGCAGCAACTCGACTGCCACAGCCAATTCGACGACGGCTTCGTCAGCGACATCCAATGCTGCCACGTCCTCCGTGAGCAATGCGGAAGCGAGTGGCGGTGGCGGCATTGCGACAGCGGTAAGCGATATGGAGTCAGCCGCTTCCGCAGTGGCGAAAAATGGATTGGATGCCGTTGCCAAAGCAGCCCAGAAGTCCGCCGCCGACGCCAACGCTGGCAGCGATGCGGTCAACGAGATCTCCATTACGACCGATGGCGCGAACGTGGTCGTGACGAACACTCCTTTAACCACATTGACCGGAACGAAGGGGGCGTCAATCGATTTGCCAATCCAAGTCGTCGAATCGGGCGGTGCTGCGATTCAGTCGATCATGATTTCCAATTTACCGGCGGGAAGCAAGCTATCCGGCGGGACATCCAACGCAAACGGCAGCGAATGGACGTTTGCGGATTTGCCGCCGTCCGATTTAGAACTCACGCTGCCTGCTGACTTTGTCGGTGAGTTCGCATTGGACGTCACTGCTAAAAACTCGGACGACGTGTTCGCAAAGGCTACTCTGAACGGCCTTGTCACTGCACCGCCTGAGATCCACGCAACGATCTCTGACAAAATTATCAACGACGACGGCACAGGAACCGCGAATCCTGGTGAAACCATTGAGTATCTTCTGACAGTCCGAAACGACGGTAGTGGTGACGCCCTGAACGTGGTTGTTGCGGACATCTTGGATCCGAACATGTCGCTCGTTCCCGGATCGGTTTCAGTGAATCCGAACGTCGCGAATGCAGCTTTCCCGATCAATGTTGGCACGATCGCGGCTGGCACGAGTGTCACGGTGAGGTTTCACGCCCAAGTCAATCCTGCGACCGCCACGTTGACCGGTAGTGTTGCGAATCAAGCCAGAATCAGCGGCAGCAACTTTGACGATGTCCTTTCGGATGATCCGACGACTCGCTTCGTCAACGACTCCACAATGACCCCACTGGACCATCGCAACACGGTGATCGTCGACGGACCGTCTACGAGGACCGTCGCAGGGCTAAATCTCGCGACGGATATCAGTGACGATGGTCAACGAATCGTATTCATTTCGAACTTGGACCGCACTGGAAATAATGCCGATAAATCCTTCGAGTTGTTTGTGTTCGACATTCCATCGAACCAGGTCATTCAAGTCACGGATGTCACAGCCAATGTCAACATAGTCATTCAACCACCCGTCACGAATGCGAATGGATCTCGAATCCTGTTTGTTTCCAACGGTGACTTCGCTGGCGAAAATGCAGATGGAAACGAGGAATTGTTCTTAGTCGATCTCACGGCAACCGGATCGCCTCGCTTCACTCAGATCACCAACACCGAAAGCGGCAAAGACAGTTCAGGATTCGAGTTGACCACGGCACAGAGCCTCAGCTTTAGCAACGACGGGACGAAGATCGTTTTTCAATCCAATTCCGATGTGACGGGCGATAATGCAGGCAACAAAACGGAAGTGTTCTTGTTCGACACCGAAACGTCGATGTTGATTCAAGTCACCGGCGGCACCAGCGGAATCAACTCGGCATTCGATGCTGTGATCAGCGGTGATGGGACTCGCATCGCCATGGTTTCGAGCGATGAGTTTTCCGGTGGTAATTCCGATCGAAGCGAAGAGCTTTTTGCCTACGATATCGCCGCGAAAACGTTCCAGCTGCTAACTGATACTAATGTTGATCAACTGCGGAGCGACGATATCGCCATCAGTGATGACGGAAAGCGAATCGCAATCCTCTTTGACGGTGATTCTGAATCAACCGTGGTTCTCTACGACGAGAATGCGTCACAGCCGATCAGCCAACTGCTGACGCTTCCTGGCACCGTCGGAACCATTGAGATTAGCGGTGATGGGACAACCATCGTACTGGTGGAGGTTCCTTCGGATGATGCGAATTTCAGCAACGTCGTAGTACTGGATGTCGCGTCGAAGACCAAGACAAACCTTACGAACGTGACGGTCGGAGCGAGTCTTTTTGCGTTCGTGAATCGTGATGGTTCGCGAATCGCCTTCAGTTCGACTGCAAATCTGACGGGTGAAAACCTCGACGGAAATCCTGAAGTCTTTTACACCACGGGCGATACGATTACTCAAATTGCAGAGATAGAGCAAACGCCCGAGAACAGTTCTGCGCCGTCGTACAGCGGGGACGGAACTGCCATTTTCTTTGTGACCAACGGAGGAGAAGGTGTATTTGGTATACGAGATTCAAAACTAGCCCGCTTGGATCTAGCGACGGGGAAAGTGACTCCACTCGTGACGGTGCTGCCCTTCACCGGATCGACGATCGGAAATCCAGACGCGAACTTTGATGGAACCTTCATCGCGTTCGATTCGAATGATATGGATTTCAATACACTCGATACCAACGAAGACGGTAGTCGCGAGATCTTTGTTTACGACGCCATCACAGAGGAGTTGTTGCAAGTCACTCACAGCCAAAATCCGGCAACCGTGAGTTCAGACCCTTCGATCAGCCATGATGGTCGGCGAGTCGTTTACGTTTCAAGCACCCAGGGGAATCGTGCTGCCTTCCTCGCGACGCTCAGTCCGACCGCGGCGCCATCGATCTCATCGATCACGCAAAGTGACAGCGGCGATGCATCGGGTGTGGTCATCAGCGGCAACGGATCGATGGTGGCCTTGGCATCCACGGGGAATGAATCAGGGAACAACACCGATGCAAATCGGGAACTGTTCGTCTTTGACATCACGACAAAGACATTGACGCAAATCACCAAGACAACAGGCGGCACTGGGGGCGAGAACCCATCAGCAAACTTGGATGGAACGTTGATCGCGTTCGAGTCGGATCGTGACCTCACCGGCGAAAACGCAGATGGCAACCGCGAGATCTTCCTGGTCAATCTGTCGAACCCTGCCGTGCCTGTGTTCACGCAATTCACCGATACATTGGGCGGTGCAAACCGCCGTCCCCAGATCAGCGATGACGGGACAATCATTGTGTTTGAGTCCGATCGCGATTTGACCGGCGGTAACGGAGAGAACGACGGCGAACTGTATTTGTATCAGGTTCCGTTGGATATGTTCTTGCCGATTATCAATTTGGCCGGAGCGGACGACTCGTTGCACGCATCGGTGTCCGCCAGCGGAAAGAAAATTGCATTCAGTTCGATGCGGAATCTGGATGGTCAGAATCAAGACGGCAGCTCCGAGATTTTTACAGCGGAAGCGATTTCACCCGAAGTCGATATCTCGATCACGATCTCCGAGTCCGTCGACCCCGTGAACATCACTTCCAGTGCTGGAAGTCTGACTTACGTTGTTCGGGTGAATAATCTTGGTACTGAAACAGCAACGGGCATCACGATCAACAGCACGCTGACCTTGCCGAGTGGTGTCACGATCGAATCGGCGGTGGCAAGTAGCGGAAGTTTCGCAGGTTCGATCTGGAATCTGGGAACACTGAGCAGCGGTGCCAGTGCGACGCTGACTTTCACGTTGGCGGTCTCTGCCACTGCAACGGCTGGCAACGACGTGATCGCTGGCTCGGCGATGTTGGCTGCGATTGACCAGTTTGACGCGAACCCAGCTAACAATTCTGCCAGCGTTGCGACATCGATCTCGCGGGAAGCCAGCGGCGTGCTGAACCGTGAAACAGTCAACGTCGCCAAATCAGCAGAGGTAGTTTCGAGAGCAGCGAACCTCAACGTTCCAGGCCTCAACGCGAACGTGCTTGAGGGTGTCGATCTGAACGACGAAGCCGCAATTCGGACGGCACTGATCGTGGCTGACGTCAATGCGAATTCGATCAATATCACTGTCACAAGGCGTGACGATGGTCAAACCGTTGGGACGAATACGGAGGTGACTTTTTCGGAAACACCCGGTACTGTATTTACAGGAGATATTAACAACCCCGATACCATCACGGTGCTTTCGGGGCAATTGAACATCACTACTACGATCACGACGACTACTACTCAGCGTTTCACCGACGTTGTGACAATCACGGGAATGTTGGACGAAAAGGCGGGTTGTTTGACTAGTGCTCCGCTGGTCGTCGGCGAGAATATGTTGACGTATTCGTGTGCGACACCAGGGGCCTTCGTCGCCTTCGTCATTGGTACTCAGCCAGGCAGCCATTTCTTCAGCAAGTACAACGCAACGGTCGATATTGCCGATCCATCGGTGCCGATGATTCGCGTGGCCAACATCGATGGCATTGCCCAAATCCCGTTCAACCTGACGGCTGAGCAAGTCCAAAGCAACTTGCGATTTCAAGCGTTCGAGATGCTTCCCACCGTCCAGGTCAGCAACGTGCTGACGGTACTATCCAGTTTGGACATCAGCGGCGACGGGAGGGTCACCGTGATGGATGCTCTGTTGGTCGTCAACCGATTGCCGCTATTGAAGGCAAGCGGTGAAAGTGAGTCGATCGGTCGTCCTAGCCGAAACTACGATGCCAATCGTGACGGACGAGTCTCGGCATTAGACGCGCTGACGATCATCAATCACGTGAATCGACAAAGCGTTGCCAGTGCCGAGGCGATCACGCTCAGTCCAATGACGAGCGGAATCGGGTTCGCTGATGACCTGGACGACGACTTGGACGATGATCTGCTGCAAATGTTGGCGGATGATCGATTGCGACAGCGATAGACGTAGTGGATGCTGTGGAAGATCCCCGGAGAAGGATCGTTTTAACAAGATGCAATATCGAGTTGCTTACTCGCTCGCGTTTCAGCCCTCGTAAGAATCAATGAATCGGATGCCAATTGTCGCTTAGACGTTAAAACATCAGTTCCATTCCAACAAACGCTCCGTGATAGAACACGTTGCCGGATGCGGTAACTCCAGTACCACTGAAGAAGTCGGTGACGGCCAACTGTTCCGTTGCCAACGCGACATTTTCGACCCACAGCAGTTGGTACCCACTGCGAACGGCAAGGTTGTCAGTCAACCACGCTTTCCCCGTCAATCCTATTTCACCGATGAACGAGGTCGGGTCGTCACTGCCACGAGCCGTCAGTGTTGCTGCATTGGTTGCGACAGACGACGATTGCGATGCATGGTTGCCATAGACACCCGCTTTCATGATCGCGTCCAACGAAATTCGATCGGCCTTGAACAACAAAGCCTGAACGCCTAGCTGGCCGCCGTACAAACGATTTGCAATCGAGGCATCGTAATTGAACGGAATCGCAGCGTTGACAAGTCCGGCACTGCCCCGTTCGTTCAATTCCATGTAGCGGAAGCCGATTAGTAAATCGAGCGATTCGAAGCATGAATGTCGCAAATTGAATTCGCTGTTGTGCAGCGCAGAAGTGTAGCTGGCACGAACGGCTTCGCCTGCATTGACGACAACGGGAACGGCCGCATTGAACTGCAACGGGTCATTGGTCGTCGTCGCGACTGTACCCGACGCATTCCAGTGATCGACACCAAAGTATCGCAATTCAATCGCGTTTGAATTCGCTATACTTCGGGTCAGGGTCAGATCGAAGCCAGTCTGATAGTCGAACTCTAGATCGCCTGCATTGAAGGACTCGGTCGGATCGGCAATGTTGAAACCAAGGATTGCGGAGTTCGGATCTTCACGGTGCAAGAACAGAGCGCTGGCCGTTGCGGTCCACTGCGGGACTGAACAGATGTTGCAACAGTCCGCACAGCCGCTGCTGTCACAGCCATCACAAACTGCCTCGGCAAAGTCATCGCAACTCGAGTCACAATGTTGAGCGTAGGTGCATGTCGCCGAAACGGTCACAGCACAAGCGATCAGCAGGATCTTGGAAATGTTGAGGGCTTGACGCATCGTGATATTCCAGAGTTGGCCGCCGGATAATAGAAAAATACGATTCCAGTCATAGCATCGGGACATACAGAATCACACTTAGAATCGGTACAACCCTTGCCACTCGTTTGGGGTAAGCAGCAGCAAATTAATAAAACTTGCTATTTGGCCGGTGCATTCGGCATAACCGCTAAAGTTTCACAGGCGTCTTCAGGCCAGTGGAGGTAGGGCCGGTTCCCACCGGCCGCCTCCCGTGGCCCACGGACCCACGATCCAACACCCGTGGCCGGTGGGAACCGGCCGTACTTGGCTACATCACTATGCTCTGGAACTCATGCTTTCTTCCGCTTCGATTCGACATCGGACCGACCAGACACCGGCGTCGAACCAGATAATGATTTCGTCGCCGATTCCATCACCTGCTTTGATTTTGGTGCGAAATTCCATCTTCGTGCCAAATCCGCCTGTGCGAACAAGACCGTCATCGAGATACAGCTTTTCTGCAAACGTGCCACTGTTGTCCAAAACAATTTCGTGTCCCTTGTAGGTGGCTCGAAAGACTAATTTGCGTTTGATGCGAATCGAATAGACGAACGATGCCACCGCAGCGAGTGCACACACTACAGCAACAATGGGTTGCCAATTGAACGTTGCGAGCGCGAGCAAAGGAAAACCGAGCAAGCCCAGCACCGTTGTGATCGTGTGCTGCGTGCGGTATTTGGTTTCGGTTTCATCGAGCAATTTATGGAGTCGAATTTCGCCGGATGGTCCAGCCGCGTTGGAGACGTGCGATGCACTGTCGGACGTTTTTGAATCGAGTTGATATTTCTCGATTGCCGTACGGATTTCGCTTGCCTGCTGATAGCGTCTCTGCGGCTCGGATTCTAGTGTGCGGAGCACAACTTCATCCAGACGCACATCAACGGAAACTTTTTGGGACGGAGGTTGAAACCATCCCATCGGAACTTCTCCGGTTAAAAGTTCGTAGAAAACCACGCCAAGTGAATAGATGTCCGCGCGATGGTCCACCGTTTTGGTCGTCGACATCTGCTCTGGCGCCATGTACTTGGCCGTTCCCATGATTTGCTGCGTTCCGGTCAGTTCCAATTGTGACACGGTTTCTTCTGCCGACCGCACAATCTTGGCGAGCCCAAAATCAGCGATCTTCACCTGACCATCCCGAGTGACCAGAATGTTTTCAGGTTTGATGTCGCGGTGGACGACTCCGTGGCTGTGCGCAAATTGCAACGCATCGCAGATCACCGGAACGAGCTGCAACGCTTCTTCGGCTGTCACGTTTCCTGCGTTGATCATTTCGCGTAGCGTCACCCCGTCGACGTATTCCATCACGATATAAAACAGCCCGTCAGCTTGACCAAAATCAAACACCGAGACGATGTTGGCGTGATGAAGTTTGGCGAGCGTTTGGGCCTCTCGTTGAAAACGTTCTCCAAGTTGGCTGGAGTTGTTGGATTCGCGGGGCAAGACCTTGATGGCGACGTTGCGATCCAAACTCGATTGTCGGCCTCGGTACACGGCCCCCATTCCACCGCGTCCGATCAGCTCGATCACTTCGATCCCAGGCAGCAGTGCGTTTAATTCTTCGGGAGTTGGAGCGACGAATCCAGACGGATTCGAGGGATGCCCCGTGGTCGTTGCATCCATGTCAGCACTGTCTGGTGCGGCAGATTTCGCTTCTTTCGCAAGGCACGCCGGGCAAAATTCGAACTCAACTCCCGCAGCTAACGTCGCGCCGCAGCTCTGGCAGGTTGGTGATTCAGTCATCGGTTCTCTCGCACTGCGTTTCGAATGGGTTTTGCAAAATACATCGTCATAGAGAACTACCGGAACTAAACAGCTGTGTGACCAGAAATCCGGAAATTTTAAGTTTCCCGCAATACTTCAAGAATCCAGTCGATTTCAGTGTCGATGCTTTCATCATCCGCCAAAGTCGCAGCAATTTCGAGGCGAAGTTGTTGGCCATAGCTTCGGCGGAATCTCGACGCCGCTTGCCGCACTGCAGCCTCCGAAATCTCCAATTGAGAGGCGATCTCAGGATAGTCTAAACTCATTGATCGCAGACTCGGTTTCAAAAGATCGAATCGCAGTCGATCGCCTTGTCGATCATATTCGCTTCGCAAACGTTCAATTGCGTGTTCGATCAGCGACAACGCCCAAGCCCGATCGAATTCGTTGTCGGGCGTCGGTTGGCGAGATCGGTTTCGAAGATAGATTTGATCGGCAATGGCAAAATCGAACGGAACAAAATCTCGATCACCGCCACGTTTCTGCGCTTGGCTGGCTTCAAACTCCGACGCCAGAAAGTTCTTGACTGAGGTCAGCAAGAATGCGCGAAACCGTCCCCGCTCGCGATCGGCCATCCGAAACGTTCGCAACGAAATGACTTTGCAAAAAAACGCTTGTGTCAAGTCTTCGGCTCGGTGCGTGGTCCCCGCACGGCGCCGTATGAACGCATACACGGGATACCAATACTGCTGACATAGTTTGGCAAGCGCTTCGGCAAACTCCGGCGTATTCAGATTGGCTAAAGCACTCCAGTCGGTTGTTTGAAAACCACTTGATCGCCCGTGTTTGGACTCGATCGAGGAATCGGGCTGCGAAAAAGGGTGGCTCATCGCAAACAGACCGGTACAAAAACACTCACAAAATTTTCCCCTGGATGACTTTCATCATGATGATTGATCCGGTTGGGATGGGCCATCGCATTTCTTCTCGGAGACGTTCCTTTCACAGCCGCATCAACTGCACCATCGTTTAGCAATATGTTGGCACAGAGCATCGCTCACTCTGTTCCGGGGCCACCGAGCAGCGGTTCGCCCGGTGCTCGAATTTCCGTGTTCGGTAGACCCTCTGGATGCTCTCGTTTGATTATCCCGATGGCCTCCATCGCGACGGACAAATGGTGTTTCTTTGTCTCGTTGTAAAACGCGACTGCGTCACTGGGCAGTTTTGGCTTTCCGTGCAGCGGCTTGTCTGACACGCACAACAGGGTTGCGTGGGGAATCCGATAGCGAAACCCATTCGCGGCGACTGTTGCCGATTCCATGTCGACCGCGATGCTGCGGCTGACCCGTAAATGTTCCTTCGTCCTCCGCAACATCAATTCCCAGTTGCGATCCGCGGTCGTATACACCGCACCAATTCGATAACGCAATCCTCGTTGATCGAGTACCTGGGCGAGCGCGCGGTTCAACAGGAAACTGGGAGTAATCGGCACCGATGGCGGCAACAATTCATCGAGCAAGTAATCCGCCCGCATGTAACCTGTCGCCAACACAAAGTCTCCGATGTCTTGGTGGTTTCGCACGCCAGCACAGTGCCCCACCATCAACATCGCGTCCGGTCGAAGCACCGCTAAGTGGTCGGTCAGGTTCTTGGCGTTCGATGGCCCGACGCCAATATTGACGATGCTGATGCCTTGATTGCCGACATCACGATGATGCAGCGCCGGCATTTGTACATCGGATCGAGACGATCCAACGCAATAGGGAAACTGCTCCACAAATGCGTCCATGTGCATCTGGTAGTTCGTCAACAATACGAAACGCTGAAAATCCTCCGCCCGCGTCCCCGTGTAGTGCTCCAGGCGTTCGATCGATAATTCACATCGCTCGGGTCCGAACAAAAAAACTTTTTTGGCAGTGAGATCAAACTCTGATTCGTCAATCATCTCCAGCAACTTCGGTGAATTCAGATCGACGCGCGGACGAGACTGGGTGATAGTGATTTCCGCTCCGAGCTGGGCTAATTTGAGCAGTTCTCGGCGCAGGTACCAACGCAATGCGCTGGGACGCGCTATCTTGCCCGACAATTCGGGATTGTGTTTAGACCAATGTCGGACCACATTGACTTTGGAATAAAATCCGTTGTCGTACGTCTGTTCCATCCGCTCGCAGGCCAAATCGATTTGGCGATGCAGTTCGTCCGCAGAAAGAGTCGGATCAATTTTAAAAGGTTCACTCATACAACTCATTTTGATTGATCGCCGTCAAAAACGAAAGCCCCATGCGATTTACCCATTCGGGCGAAAGAAATTTTGGGGCACAAAGAGGTAGGGCCGGTTCCCACCGGCCGGTTTCGATTTCTAACTGTTGGAGCCACTATTCAGCGTCCGTGGCCGGTAGAAACCGGCCCTACGATCCACTCCCGCAATTGGCGTCCACTTGCTCTCTGGCTTAACAAGTTGTTCGAACGGCCAACGCCAGATTGGCGCTACTGGCCTGTTGGACAATGAAAACAAGCGTCATACGCAGCGACCTCTTGTAGATGCCCCGGTTGAAGACTTTTAGATTTGTGAACAGGGTTAACAACTCAAGATTCGTGGTATTTGCATCAAACGATTGTGATGCGAACAATTTGCGCACAACTGTTATTTTCCTTAACTCGGCGTCGTGATGCTTGAGTAACCTGTTGCAGCGACGACTGCAGTTTGCCGAGGCGAAACGGCATCTGCACATGAGACCTATGTATTTACACATTTTGCAATTATGTAATGTTGAGAGAACGCAAATGATGCGAAAGTGGCTTTCCCTTTCGATGTTCGGGATGTGTTGTCATCGAGGCACTCATTGGATGAATGCGACTTCACTGCATACGGCAAAGCGGTGCCTTTGTGTCGCGGGCAATATGCTCGGATCGCTCTTAGCGATTGGCATGCTCCAGGCCAGTGGGCAACAGATCGACACCTCGCATTCTGCGGCCAATCATTTACCCGATCAATCTACAAGCGAACCTGGCGTCAATATGTCTACATTGTCATTAGATCAAATCGTCGGCTCGGATGAGTTGTCTGAGGACCAGCCGCCGGCTCTAATCTGGAGCGGGAGGTCCGACTCCTACTTCACGCTTGAGAAGTCAGAGGAAATCGAGGACGGTGTCGACGTGATCCAAGTCGACATTGCCGATGGCACAAAGCAGACAGTCGTGCCTGCGGAGGCTTTGATTCCTAACGAGACTAAGACGCCACTTGCGATTGATGGCTTTCAGTTTTCCGCCGATGAATCGAAACTGTTGATCTTCACCAACAGCAAACGGGTCTGGCGACGCAACACGCGTGGCGACTATTGGGTATTGGATGTCGCTACCCAAAAACTGGATCAACTCGGTGGCGACGCAGCACCTTCGACTCTGATGTTCGCTAAGTTCTCTCCTGACAATCGCCGCGTGGCGTACGTTTGCAACAACAACTTGTTCGTCCAGGAAATAGACAGTCTTCAGATTTCTCAACTAACGCATGACGGATCAACCGAGACGATCAATGGTACCTCGGATTGGGTCAACGAAGAAGAATTGGCAATTCGGGATGCTTACCGCTGGAGTCCTGATGGGGAAACGATTGCGTTTTGGCAATTCGACACCACCGGCGTCGGGCGGTTTCATTTAATTGACAACACCCGCGGCATTTACCCAGAAATCACGTCTTTCCCGTATCCCAAAGTCGGTCAGACGAACTCTGCCACTCGTTCGGGAGTCGTCCGGATTGACAGCGGAAGCGTCACTTGGCTCGACGTGCCCGGACACGCTCGCGAACACTATTTGCCGCAGATGGAATGGACGCCCGACGGCCACCAAATTTTGCTTCAGCAGATGAATCGCTTGCAAAACACCAATCGCGTGATGCTTGCCAATGCCGAAAATGGAAAGACACAAACCGTCTTCACTGAAACGGAAACCACTTGGTTAGAAAACGAAAATCCCGTGCGATGGATCGACAATGGCAACGCATATGTTTGGTTGAGCGAACGTGATGGGTGGCGACATGCCTATCGCGTCAGCCGCGATGGGCAACAAGTGACCAAGATAACGGACGGCGATTATGACGTCCTGCAAATCGAGGCCATTGATGTGAAGGCCGGTTGGCTTTACTTCGCTGCTTCACCTGAGAACCCTACTCAGTGCTATCTCTATCGAGTAAGGCTAGATGGTTCTGATCTCGAGCGATTGTCACCCGCAGATCAACCGGGGTGGCACACCTACGCGATCTCTGATGATTGTCGATGGGCTGTGCATACTTACTCGACGTTCAACATACCACCGGTGGTCAAGCTGATTAAACTTGAGGATCACAGCCCGGTTCGGGTGTTGCATGACAACGCCAAACTGCGAGATCGACTCGCCGAATTGAACGCACCGACATCGGAATTTTTCCGTGTCGATATCGGTGATGGGCTACAGCTGGATGCATGGTGTTTGAAACCGCCTCAATTGGATGAAACGAAGAAGTACCCACTGTTGGTTCACGTTTACGGAGAGCCGCACGGGCAAACGGTTAAAGATGTGTGGCAAGGGGCACGTGGTCTTTGGCACGCGATGCTGGCACAGCAAGGCTACGTCGTCGTCAGTATCGACAATCGAGGAACCCGATCGCCACGCGGTCGCGATTGGAGAAAATGCATTTATCGAAAGATCGGCATGATTGCGCCGGAGGAGCAGGCCGCCGCCGTACGGGGATTGTTGGCCAAGTGGAGTTATCTGGATTCCAAGCGAGTCGGTGTCTGGGGGTGGAGTGGTGGGGGCAGCATGAGTCTCAATGCGATCTTCCGTTATCCAGAGCTTTACTCCACCGCCATTGCGGTCGCCCCCAATGCCAATCAATTGCTTTACGATTCCATCTATCAGGAGCGATACATGGGATTGCCAGATGACAATGCGGAAGGCTACCGGCTAGGGTCGCCCATCACCTATGCAAGTCAACTCGAAGGGAATTTACTCATTGTCCATGGTACCGGTGATGACAACGGGCACTATCAAGGGACCGAGTATTTGATCAATGAATTGATCGCAGAAGACAAACGGTTTTCTGTGATGCCCTATCCCGCGCGCTCTCATGCCATTAACGAGGGGACGAATACCGTGCGGCATTTCTACTCGGTGCTTACCGATTACCTGAATGACCACCTGGCTGGCCCCAGCTCTGATGATTAGGGGGGAAGTCCCGGAAGTTCACCTGGCCCTGACCAACGAGCCTGGGGCCGAAAAGACTAATGAATTGCTGGGCCGTTGCCTCGGATCACATCGAATATCGCAACTTCAAAAGCGCGGAAGTGACTGCAATGAAAGTCGCGGGCGAGAAAAGGAAGAGGATATTTGAAGCCTAGTTGTGTTGCTTTCAGTTTCGTCGCGGGATGGCGAGTGTCACGGCGTAGTCAGCCGCTCCGTTTGGTGAGTCACTGAAGTAAATGTCGAAACCGTCTGGAGTGTGTTCGAGTGCGATCACGTCTCGACCTTGACGTTTAACGATCCATGCCTTCGACAGATCCAATCGATCTCCGAAATCTCGCCATGCTGCGGGAGTCCGATTCAATTTGGTCCAAGGCTCACCATCGAAAAGGACGCGATTTGGTCGTGCCCAGTGTTTGTGTACGTAACGCACCTCATCGCGGCTAAAGGTGATCCGCCCACTTCCATCAAATCGCCCTGAAATTCGCAGCAGTTTCGGCTGCGCATCGACAGCCTCGTCGAAAGCAGTGTCGTCGTCACGTCGTTCGGATGCGTTACTTCGTTCATGGTCATGGTTTGGCGGTGCGCCGAGGCTCAACCCCGTGGTGACCATCAAACATAGCAAGGCCTGGAGACACGTTTTCATTGCAGGCACCTTCAAGTTGGCAAGGAAGCATTCGTAATTCGTTGGCTTTAGTCAGCATATCCGATGGATGGCTGCTCGTAAGAAATTGACACGAGACGAGGGCCACTGCGGCGAGGCGCCAGACTGTGCAGAGGAAGCCTGCGATGCGAGATCGATGTAGCAACCAGCAGCAACGGGAAAGCAAATGTGGGGGAAACAAATCTGAAGGGGGAGTTTTGGGAGCAGTCTCGGAGTTTTTTTAACCCCCCTCACATTACCCGCGATCCGGCCTGGCCAACGGTTACCCAACTAGTGCCAAAAAAAAACGCCCCGTAAAACACTTGGTTTTACGGGGCGTCTTATGAAAGCGGAGGACACGGGAATCCGTCTTTTTCTTTTTCCCTGCCACGGATTACATACCACAAGTCGTTACGCGGTAACAACTTACAAGGCGAAGGATGAATCTGACTTTTTTTGCTTATCAGAACATTTATCGGCCCTATCGGAACATGGTTTTTGCCATCCCAAGCCGAGAATGCTGACGAACGATGTTTCGCCGGCGTCACAAATGTCACTCAGCGACATCTCTCATTCTGGGCCGCAGTTGAACGCAAAACTATGTTGAGCTCATTTCGCTCAATGGACTGACTAACACGCTTATCCGCTTTGCGCCGCACTCGGAATGACGAAGAAGCGCCCACCGAGCTAAATTGAGAGCGTTTTTGCGTCATATTACATGATGGACTGCTGTTAGCTTTTGGCTTCTCGCACAATATCGCCGATTGCTAAATTGCTAACCAAAATGCGTTATATGAGTTGAATGATGATTTGGCGAATGGGCCAAAATTTACGTCTTAGGCACAGTCCTATCTAAAAATGAAAAAGCCCGGTTCAGTTTGCCTGAAACGGACTTCTTGTGGTCGTTGGATTGCCGTCCGTGAACAACGCCGCCATTGTCGAGGTCATCTTTGCTCAGCGAATTCACCAGTTCATTTGTCAATCTCATTTGGAATCGATCGCCGGGCGTTTTTTCGAAAATCTACCATCTAAATTGTGAAATGATCGACGGACGTTCGCCCTGTTCCGCAGAGCAGCAACAACCGATTTCGATTCTCAACGATACCGAATTGTAATTCTCGCGACTTTGCCAAGCATCGGTCGAGCGAGTGCGTGAATGGAGCAGGCAAGGCAAGGCAAAGCGACCGCCGATCTTGGCTGGCGGAACGCATTGTACGGGAACTAATCTGCCAATTTAATCAGAGTCTGTTTTTCCACATGCCGCGATCCGAAGAGTTTCGCAACCAAAGCAATCGCATGGCGCGACGTATTGGCTAACGCCGGTCAAACTGAGTTGGCAGCAGAATTGCGGTTGGAGTTGAGATGCGTTCATTAGATACCTAGAAAACCGCGATGATTCAGAAACGTGCTGCACTGGGCTTTTCAACATTCAAACCGCCGCAAAAGCGGGATCGAGTTCTTCGCTGTGAGTCAGGAAAAACGGTCAAACCGACCCTAGACGATGGAAACCACGGGTTTTCATTGAGGGCAAACCGGAAGCTATTTTCGTACCCCCCCATACTTGCAGCACTTTACGCAATTCACTCTTAAAGTTGAACTCGGGTTAGCAGTGTCCTCAACCATGCCCAATTCAATCTTTGGAAAAAACGGGCATATAGCTACGCCGACAATAAAATCTAAAGCATTTTCCATGTAAAAAGGTGGAGATAATGCTGACGACAAGCCAGAATGCCTCCAACCGAGTTGGCATCTTTTCACGAGAATGTGCTGATGGCAGCAACTATAAGGGGAATCGTCCGATGTCACCCAAGTGGACGAAGTCCGTAACAAATCATCCAATTTAAGGCAAGCAGCAGGGATAAGTTTACGACGAATTGATGTCTGAGAAAATCAAGTAGCTGGCTAAACTTAACATACCAACAAATGACACGAGTCTGTCACTTAGCGAAATACTACGATCCTTTTAATGGTGGTATAGAAACACACGTTCAAACTCTTGCACGGGGACAGTTCCAGCAAGGGATGGATGTTACGGTCGCGTGTGTCAATCATCTTGACGGTCTAGGAAACGATGTTTGGTGTCATCGCCTGTCGCGTACCGCAAAAAATATTGAGACGGACAACGGTGTGCATATTGAGCGATTCGGCAAATTCGGAACACTCGCTCGATATGACTTTTGCCGTGGGCTAACGAAATTCGTTCGCCATGCGTGTGAAAATTTCGACATCCTTCACTTGCATGTGCCAAATCCCGCATTTACGGTTGCTCTGGCATGCGTAAAAAAGAAAATCCCACTCGTTGTGACATACCACAGCGATATTGTGAAACAGCAATGGCTTCGCGTTCCATTTAGGCTTATCGAAAATGTGGTTTTCTCAAAAGTCGATCGTTTCATCGTTGCCACCGAAGCGTACGCGGTCGCCTCGCCAGTGTTGAGTGAATACCGAGCACGCACGCAGGTAATCCCTTTTGGCCTGGACCTTGATACCTACATCAATCCTCCTTCAGCATCCATTGCCTACGCTAAAGGTGTACGCGAAAAGGCCGCTGGGGAACCCGTTTGGCTGTGTATTGGCAGATTGGTCTACTACAAAGGATTTGAACACGCGATACGCGCTCTCGCCATGTGCCCTGGGCGATTGATTATTGTTGGATCTGGCCCGCTGCGACCGTCATTGCAATTGCTCGCGTGTGAACTCGGTGTATCGGATCGGATTGAATGGCTCGAACGTTTGTCGCAGGAGGAGTTGATTGGCGCTTACCAAGCAGCAACCGCGTTATGGTTTCCCAGCGTGATGCGCAGCGAAGCATTTGGTTTTGTCCAAATCGAAGCGATGGCCTGTGGTTGTCCAGTCATCAATACCAGCATCGCCGGCTCGGGCGTTTCGTGGGTAAGCAAACATGGTGAGTCAGGATTGACGGTGCCGGTCGCTGACGCGATCGCCTTGGCAAAAGCCGCTAGTCAAATTCATTCACAACCCCGACTGCGGCAATCGCTTTCCGAAGGCGCCTCTATGCGTGCATCTGAGTTGTTTTCACTCGAGCCGATGGTTACCTCAACGATGAGTCTTTACAATACTCTTTTAGGGTTGAGCGAAAACGTCGCGTCTGGACAGCCTGATCCGCAGCCCGCCCCGCTGGTACTCAAATGATATCGGCGAAAACTGCTAGTTTCGCTGGGTTTTGCGGCCAAGACAGAACTTACCTCGCCGAACTGCTGGTCGCATGGGGTTTACTCGTGCAGAGGTCACGATTGCGGGGTGGACTTCAAGACAACCAAAAACTATCTGGATTGTGCATCGCCAAATGAGAGTGCTCCATCTCTATGCTGGGAATCTCTACGGCGGGATCGAAACCCTTTTGGTCACACTGGCACGATGCCGCGATCTATGCCCTGAGATGCAACCCGAATTTGGCCTTTGCTTTCGAGGACGGTTGTGGGACGACTTGGTTAATGCCGGAGTAACGGTCCACGACTTCGGTGCTGTCCGATTAAGCAGGCCATGGACGGTCTGGAAGGCGCAACGAAAGCTTCGTCACCTTTTGGCGGCAAACCATTTTGATTGCGTTGCAACGCACGCCTGTTGGCCCCATGCAGTCTTTGCACAAGCCATTGACCGTTCGACAACGCGGTTGATTCACTTTGTCCATGACGCTCACGTTACCATTTCAAGTATCGATGCCAAAGCAAGTCGCGTACAGCCAGACCAAATCATTGCCAATAGCCACTACACAGCGAAATACTGCGATAAAGTGTTTCCGACTTCTCCAAAAGAGGTAGTTTACTGTCCCATCGAACGCAGGCCAGTCGGACACCGAGCAACCTGTCGTGAACGACTCTGTGCTGAATTGGTGACCGATACCTCCAATGTGGTCATTTTGCAAGTCAGCCGAATGGAACGATGGAAGGGGGCCTGGAAATTGCTGGAGTCTTTGGGCCAGCTAAAAGGCGACGATCGTTGGACAGCCTGGATTGTTGGTGGAGTCCAACGAGAATCGGAACGCGTCTATCAAGAAGAGTTGATCGAATTAGCAGTCACTATGGGAATTGCCGACCGTGTTCGTTTTGTGGGACACCGTAGTGATGTACCGGAGTTGATGGCTGCTGCCGATGTATTTTGTCAGCCGAACACAGGGGCCGAACCGTTTGGAATCGTATTCGTTGAAGCACTTGCCGCTGGCTTACCGGTTGTCACCTGCGATATTGGTGGTGGAGCTGAGATTGTTAACTCAACATGTGGGATTAAAGTTGAAGTAACCAACGGAGGCCAATTGGCCAACGCCCTTGAACGTTTAATAGACAATGTCGACGACAGGACAATTTTTGGAAATGCGGGGCCGTCGCGAGCGAGCGAGATCTGCGACCCCCAAAAGCAATTAACGGCATATCATGCCGTGATGAGTCGCGCCGCTAGCATGGATTTGGCTTAGACATGCAGTCAAGCATACGAAGTCCAACACCGTCACGAACGGCGTACAGCGATTCGACAGCGCCCCAACCGCATGGACGATCAACACAGCCTGCAAGTGGAGATTTTAAGTGGCTAGTAGGCTTCGTAATCGTCACATCTCTACTTCAGGTAGCATTGATTCCAGGATTTCTATTTCCGATACGAACGTATCTCCGTGTTGGATTGTTTGCTTTTTCGATCGCTATGATTTTCGCGCGACGCGGAAAGCAACGCCGACTCCCCGTCACCACCAATGCGGTTCTAATCATAGCCGTTATGACGCTGGGATTACTCCATCCGGAAACCGACTCCATGCTGGCGGGAATAGCGGCTATTGGTTTAAACTTTGCGATCATCGCGCCGGTGTTTTGGGTCAGCAAAATGCGATTGCGAGTGGTTGACCTCAAACTGGTTCTTGCGTGGACATTGGCTTTTCAGCTTCTCAGTACAGCCTATGGCGTTCTGGAGGTCGTGCGACCGGCAACATTCAGCCGACAGTCCGAAGTCACAACCGCTCACAACAAGTTTGCCGATGGACTCCGAATCACGCTTGCGAACGGAACGCGAATCTATCGTCCGATGGGACTCACCGACACCCCCGGCGGTGCTTGTCGCAGCGGGTTTTATACGATCCTGTTGGGGTCATGCTTTCTATTTATCACCGAAAACAAAAGGATAAAATCAATCCTGATCCTTGGAATCATTGCCGGTTTATTTTGCATCTACATTACCCAAGTTCGCTCCATGCTAGTCCTTGCGGGTATCTGCGAACTCGTATTGATTGGCATGTTCGTTCTGCGAGGCGAGGCTGCGAAAGCGATCACTCTTGCCACCACCCTCTCGGTCTTAGCAGTGCTTGGTACGGTTCTAGCTTTCTCCATCGGCGGTAAACAGGTATCAGCAAGAGTTGTGAGCCTGATGGAAGGTTCAGCTCGTTCGATATACTATCAGCACCGTGGCAAATTTCTCGAAGAGACGATTGTTAGTCATATTCCTGACTTTCCGCTGGGGGCTGGTCTGGGGCGTTGGGGAATGGTGAATTTGTATTTCGGTGATAGTTCAAGGGGCAGTTCCAGATCATTGTGGGCAGAGATCCAGCCTACAGGATGGGTATTTGATGGGGGCGTGCCGTTATTGCTGGCATATTACACCGCCATAGTGTCCTGTTGCCTTTTCGCTTATCGCCTTGCGCTTTCACAGCGTGGATTGATTGGCATTTTGTCGATGGCCGTCCTGGCTTACGACATAAGCATACTTGCAAATACTTTTAGCTACGTTCCGTTCATTGGGCAGGCAGGGCTGGATTTCTGGCTCATGAATGCTTGTTTGATGACGGTTGTCTATCATGATGCGAGCAATCATGACGGTCAAAATCCGGAAGCTATTTGCGAGCAACCCTGCATCAGAACCATATATCCGTGACTCAATACAACGTTGAAGATCGTGCGACCCAAAGTCAGGGGACCAGCGGGGCGGCAATCTACAAAATGGTCCGCCGAGAGCTGCGTGACCAGCACTCGTGTCGGGGAGTCATCGCTGACGTGGGATGTGGGCGAGGCAGTTTATGGCAGTACATCTCATCCGACTTTGATCGATACATCGGAGTGGATGTGCTGAGATACGACGGCCTGCCCGAGCAATGTGAGTTTCACACCATTGACCTGGATAGCGGACGAGCGTCTTTGCCAAACGACACCGCTGACGTCGTTGTCGGAGTTGAGACGATTGAGCACCTTGAGAACCCCAGAGCGTTTGCACGTGAGTTGGTTCGAATTTGTAAACCGGGCGGACTCATCATTATCACAACGCCCAATCAGCTTAGTCTTCTTAGCAAGCTGACTCTTTTGGTCAAGGGTCAGTTCAATGCGTTCACCGACTCCAGTTATCCGGCACATATTACTGCATTGTTGGAGATTGATTTGATTCGCATTGCACAAGAATGCGAGATAACAGATCCAACGATTCGATACAGCCTTAGTGGGCGAATACCGAGTACATCCACTCATTGGCCGAAAACAATCAGCAAGTTCATGCCCAGAACTCTGTCAGATAATTTGTTAGTGATTGGCAGGAAAAGTCGTTAGTGATATTAGATTCAGAGACGCGAGACTCAAGTCACCTCGTTGGGCTAGATGCACTACGTGGGCTTGCGATCGCTTTCGTGCTTCTGTCGCACTTGTTGATTTTCCGACCATTGCCAAGTCCATTCTTTTCTTTCGGGAAAGGATGCGGAGAGACTGGGGTTTCGATTTTCTTTGTCCTCAGTGGTTTTCTTATTACACGATTGCTTTTAAGGGAACAGGAAAGATTCGGCAACCTAGATGTGATGTTGTTTTATAGTCGACGCGCGGCAAGGCTTTTGCCAGCGATGTGGCTGTATTTAATTGTCGTATTTGTGGCGTGGATATCCGAGGTACTACCACACTTACCATGGCATGGGTTCGCAGCGTCTTTGTTGTATGTTCGAAATATATTCAGTAGTGGTCACGAAACATCGCATCTGTGGTCGCTCTCCATTGAGGAGCAGTTTTATGTCATCTGGCCAACTTGCTTAGTACTACTTCGCCGGCGTCAATTGATTGGCTCAGCAATTGTCTTACTGATTTTCGTCGTTCCGCTTTGGCGTTTGATTGCTTGGCAGGCCGGACTTGCCGACGAAGGTAAGCTATACATGCGAACCGACTTTCGCGCGGATACGCTGCTATGGGGCAGCGGACTAGCGTTATTATCCACGGTTCGTTGGCGCTGGGTACTGCCAATTTCGCCGTTGATATTTACAATCTTTTTGAGTGCGGTGTTGGTATTAGTGACCTATCTTGATTCCATGCTGAATCCACCTCTGCCTGTGGGTGATTTACCAATAGTACTTCTTGGCGTCGTGTTAATTTACGCGGCAAGTTTTATTAGGCACGATCAAAACTGGATAATAAGCCCGTGGGTCATGCTTGGACGCTATTCGTATGGGCTTTACCTTTGGCAGCAGCTCTTCCTTGGTCCTCCTGAAACATTTCCAATTCTTCGAAGCTTCCCGCTACAGATTGCATTGACGTTTCTGATGGCAATTTTCAGTTACCATTACCTGGAAGCACCCATTTTGCGTTGGAAAGACCGATTTCTTCAACGAACGCGGAAGCCCTACTTAAAAGCAGTCGATGTTGATGCTATCTAGCCTTTTTAAGCCTGAGTACATTTTTCGGCCGTCACAGTTGCTCAAGCGAATAATACGCCCCAGACCGACTGGATTTGTTTCGGCGTATCTTCCTTGGGGCAAGCAAATTCGGGTGTCTGCAAGTGACAATATCGGCGGACAAATCGTAGCACTTGGACTTTACGATCTTGTCGTCAGCGAGACGCTATGGCGATTGTGTGATCAAGGCGAACTGGCGCTCGATGTCGGCGCGAACATTGGCTATACCTCGTTTGTCATGTCGCAAAAACTAGGGTCCGGAACAATCTGGGCCTACGAACCTCATCCGATCCTATTTCAAGAACTGGCCGGCAATGTAGCTTCATTGGTCAATCAGGGCGCCAGCACTGATATTCAAACGAAGAACCTCGCACTTGGACCAATCGCGGGGCACCTTCCGCTTCATGTCCCGAAAGATTTCCAATATCACCGCGGCGAGTCGTCGCTGGCAATGCCGTCCCATCTCGAATACCAAGAACGTGACATCTCGGTTGAGGTCGCGACACTGGATTCCGAGCTCAATAGCGGAGAAGTCTTAGGGGTGATGAAAATCGACGTCGAGGGCTTTGAACTAGAAGTCTTGCAAGGAGGCATCAAATCGTTTGAAAACAAAAGAATTCGTGACTGCGTTTTTGAAGAACATCGCGAGTATCCAACTCCGGTTACCGAATGGTTTGAATCGAAGGGATACAAAGTGTTCCGCATAGATCGCACCTTGCGCGGCCCCGTCATGCTTCCGCCGGATAGCAAACAACCCACGACGCAATGGACTGCGAAGAATCTGCTAGCCACTTGCGACGTATCACGTGCTGAAGACCGTTTCCATAAGTTGGGGTGGCAATGTCTGAAGGCTTGAACGGTTTGTTTTCAGTAACCCCTAGTCGAGTAGGAATCGTAACGGGAGACTTCGCACTTACGGGTGGTATGGATCGCGCGAACTACGCTCTCGCAGAGTACCTTGCTCGGCAGGGTATTCGCGTTGATTTAGTCGCTCACCGTGTTGCACCGGAACTATTGGCGTATCCGAATGTGACCTTTCACCGCGTCCCTAAGCCAGCAAACTCCAATTTCCTTGGCGCACCATTGCTAAGCCGAGCAGGCAACCGTGTCGGCAAGCTAGTCGCAAAGGACGGCGGACGAATGATTGTCAACGGAGGCAACTGCAGATTTTATGACGTGAACTGGGTCCACTATCTTCACGCAGCTTATCAGCCTGAGATGGCCCCCGGCCTCAGAAAAATCAGACAAGCCTTTGAACGCCCGATGGCGCTCCGAAATGAACTTGAGGCTCTCAGAAACGCACGTTTGATCATTGCTAACTCCGAGTCCACTAAGAATGCGATTATCGACCAACTGGGAATCGCTGCGGAAAAGATCAAAGTTGTTTACTATGGAATCGATCGAGACCGCTTTCGCCCTGCTGGGTCCGAAGAACGTCAGCAACTGCGAATGGAACTTGGTTGGGACGATTCACCAAGAGTTGTTTTCATCGGCGCATTGGGTGATCGGCGAAAAGGATTCGCATTGCTTGCTGCCGCTTGGATGGAAATTTGTCAGCAGCCCGACTGGGATGCAAAGCTGGTAGTCGTAGGCACTGGCAGTGAACGGGCAAGATGGGAGGCCATGCTCGGGAAGGTCGACCGATCCGAGTCGGTGCAGTTTCTCGGGTTTCGATCGGACGTCCCGAAAATTTTGAGGGCGGCTGACTGCCTTTTCGCACCAACGCTTTACGAAGCGTACGGCCTGGGAGTCCATGAAGCGATTTGCTGCGGGTTGCCAGCGTTTGTTACTTCGGCTGCGGGAGTAGCCGAACGATTTCCCAAGGAAGCAAGCGAGTTACTACTTAGCACAGAGTCGAAGGACAAGCCCCTCGCGACGGCGTTGGCAGAATGGGGCAAATCTCCGTCGCGTTTTCAGTCCATCGCTCATCCAATGAGCGATGCGTTTCGAGAGCGAGGTTGGGATCAAACGGCGAGCAATATTCTAGCACTACTGCAATGACAATGATCCGATCAGCCAGCGAAGATGCTAGTGCACGAGCGCCGATGATTTCGATGGGTGGCTTGAGCGGGGCCGAACTTTCGGGAGCGAGAAAGCAAATTTTCAAAGCTGGCATGTGTAGCAGGAGATAGATCGTTGACCAAACCACGCTGGCTAGCCGCTTTGCGTTACGTTGGGAGATCCATCGAAGTCGCTGAACAGCGGTGTCGCAGACTTTCAAAAAATCGGTAAATCAAGGCACTCGTTGATGTGAGAGCACTCTTAGTACTACCCGAACCTCCCAATAATTTTGGAGGTGCCGCTGCGCGTTGGTATCATGTGTTGCTGAACGGGCTTATCGACCGCAGTGCTGAAGTTGTCGTGCTTGCCTGCTCTGGTGGTCGTGAACCCGACAGGGAGGCCAGAAAGACCTTTGGCGAACACTGTGACATCCAGTTCTATGAGGCGAGCCGAAAATCCAAATGGGGAAAACTCAATGCGATTGCTCGTCCTTACAGCGCCTCGTATTCGTCAGAAATGACGAAACAGGTGGAGAATTATTGTGCTCAACCGTTTGACACAATCCGCTTTGAAACACACTTCAGTGCTTGGGCGACCAACAAACCGCCGAAACATGCTGAATTGAATGTGCATCAACTTCATTGCATCGACAGAGCTCTTGATTGTCCCGCCTCGCTTTCGCAGTGGCTAATGCGATCACGTGTTCTGAGCGCTGAGCGAATTTTGCTGAAAAGGTTCTCGCGAGTTTCGGCTTTAACTGATCGTCTGGCAATGGCGGTGAAGAAAATCCACCCGACTGCCGATATCCGCGTGACGCCAATGACTCTCGATCCAGAGCTTTATGAGTTCCAGCCACGCAAGCCCTGCAATCCTGCACACCCGACTGTCGGATTGATCGGGACCTTTAATTGGGGCCCGACATTGTCTGCCGGCAAAACACTGGTCGAAGAAATTTGGCCACGGATTCTAGCCGAGCGTCCAGGAGCGAGGCTGATGTTGGTTGGTCGCGGAGTTGACGGTGCGTTCGGTTATTTAGCAAGCAGTCCTGGAGTCGAAGTACGCAGCGATGTGCCGGATACGATCCCCTATTTTCGACAGCTCGATACGATGGTGTATTTGCCAGAAATCGGCAGTGGAATGAAAGTTAAAGTTATGGAAGCTATCGCTCTGGGAACTCCGGTAATCACCAATAGGGAGGGTGCAGAGGGCTTGCCATTGAGCGTGGCCGACGGCATTACTGTTAACGGGATCCATGAGGTCGTTAGTCGATTCATTGGCAACGTTGACAATGCGGATACGGGCCAAAGGTCAGAACGGCTTAGAGCGGCGCTATTTGACGAGCTCTCTCCATCCCGTTGTATCGATTCGACAGTTAGTGGATTGCAGTCGCAAAGTGCCGTGGGGACCTGCTAGCGATGAAACAACCAATTGACTCATTGAGGCAAACGCTGAGGTCCAGTTTAGCCTGGATCAGGTTACGAGAATGGATGCGTGACGGAATTCTGTTTTCAGCAAAGAAGTCAATCGTCGAACGCAAAATACTAAAGACCCCTAAGGTCGAAACAGCGACTTCGGGCCCAACAGAGGTTCGTGTCCTCACCTGGCGCCGCGATGCTGTCAGTGCGATCTGGGCAATCAAATCGTTTTACAAGTTTGCAGGATCGAATCTTCCGCTCTATATCCACGATGGCGGTCTGCTTCCAGAGCAATTGCTTTTATTTCGACAACACTTTCCGAGTGCATATATCGTCGAGAAGAAACAAGCGGATAATTTTGTTGAGGCCAAACTGTCGAGGAATGGACATAAGTCCTCGCTAGAATACCGACGAAAAAACAGAGCGACACTCAAACTCTTTGATTTCTTTCTGATGTCAAGCGCTGAAAAAATCATCAGCATTGATTCAGACATTGTTTTCTTTCGTCGCCCAGCGTTACTTCTCGATGAAGACAGCGATACTCGATTTAATTTATACAACCGTGATATTGAGTATGGATATTCCATGTCACTCGAAGATATCTCAGACACCTTTGACTTAACGGTATTGCCATTTATCAACTCTGGCCTCTCGTCAGTTTGGGTTGAATCGATGAATTTTGATGATATCAATCGGTGGCTAGAATGGCCTCAACTTAAAGAAAATCTATGGGTCACCGAACAAACGCTTCAGGCAATGTGCTCTGCGTCGTATGGAGTTCGGTTGCTCCCTGAAGAATATGTTGTGGACACGTTGCCGTCATCACTTGACGGCGTTGTATGCAAACACTATCCAACGTCGCCCCGTCAGTGGTTCTATTTCGAAGGGATGAGCAAACTGATTGAGACTGGGTTTCTTAAATGACATCGATTTCAATCGTTTCGCTTGCGAATAAACGACATTCGGACGAATCCCAGATGGGGCTTTTTACTTGCAACGTTTGAAGTTAGCAATCAACAACATTCGACGAACAAACGTCTGGGCGTCAATTTCTGCGTTGAAGCAAAGACTGATGCGACGACGTCAGAAACTTTGTGAGCAGAGATTGATCAGCAAATTCACGAAGCACTACGGTGTCACCGTGCTTCAGGGACCGTTTGCTGGGATGCGATATTTGGAACACTCTTTTGGTAGCGCACTCTTGCCGAAGTTGATGGGGATCTACGAACTCGAACTTCGTGAGGTGATCGAGGAAGTCTGTAACAATGACTATCAAGTTATCGTCGACATTGGCTGCGCCGAAGGGTACTACGCCGTTGGCATGGCGTTGCGATGCCCACATGCTTCCGTGTTCGGATTCGATATCGATCCAAAGGCAAGAGAACTCTGTTCACAATTAAGTACGCTCAATTCAGTACAAGATCGTTTGGAGGTTCGCGGCGAGTTTTCTGGATCTACCCTCTTGGATCTTCCTCCAGGCAAATGCCTAATCATTTGCGACTGCGAAGGGACTGAAGACGAAATTCTCGACCCAAATACATCCTCGCGTTTTGAGGACGCCGATCTATTGGTGGAAGTTCACAACAACGAGGTTCCCGGAATGACAATGGAACTCGTTCGGCGATTTTCGAGCACTCACCGAATTCAATTCATTGATAACGTGATTCGAGCTCCCGCTACGATTGCTCCCTTATGGATGGCAAATGGACGGTTTGAAAGGCTGATTGCCGTTAACGAGAGTCGAGTTCCAATGCAATGGCTTTGGATGGTAAGCAAAAAGACAGCCGAATTTCCATCGTCCTGAATTTGCACATTGCCTCATTCTCTTTCAACTACCGTCAATTCTGCAGTGATTGCGGGATCCTTCGGCGTCGGAAACACTGGCGACGAAGAGCTCCTGAAATCTTTTCTTGATGTGCAGAACAGAGACTCGCATCCGCGACAGGTTTCGATCGTCTCAAAAAATGAAATGGTGGGGCATAAGACCTGTCAGTTACCTCCGTTTTATTATGGGTGGAGATCGTATCGAGGGACAATTTCGCAAAGCCGTTTTATCAAAAATATCGCAGTCGAGAATACTTCCGATGGCATTTTCGTTTGGATGGGAGGTTTGCTGGGTGAACCAATCCACATTGACCTCCGTGCTCAGCAACTCGGCTGCTTCGCGAAGGCTGGTTACCGACCAGCGTACTTTTTCGGTGACGTTGAGTTGGCTGCGCGAGGTGCTCGTCATCTAAAAAAAATTTGCGAAATTTGGGCAGAGAGAAGTGGGTGGGTGGGTGTTCGATCTGAACAAGCGGCGGAGCTTCTTAATGAGGCAAACTGTAGGGTGGATATACACGTCGGTGTCGACCCCGTAGTCTACCGGCGATACGAAATCGAAAAACTGAGATTTGTGCGGCAACAGACGCCCGAAGCGGCGTTAGTTCTCTGCCCCTCATCTCCAGCAATCTTGGACGTGAAACGACTAAAGTTCTGGACAAATTGTGTCATCGAGGCTGCAGAGCTTGGTATTCCAATTTGGTGGTGCTTGTTCGACGACGGTGACTTCGTCGCTGTTAAGGTGATTATGGCAGAGGCAAGAAAAAGTCATCCTAGAATCGAAGAACAGGAGGTCTACACAGGACTGGCCGCAATCACGAGAATAGAACGAGCCTCAATGGCGATCGTGAGTCGCTTTCATGCGTTGATTTTCGCATCAACCGCTGGAATACCTACTGTCGTCGAAGGCTGGAACGACAAACTTTGCCGATTTCATAGTTTGTTAGGTCTGGACGATTGGACCATCGATTCAGCCTCGGAGAATCGACCATTGGCTCAATGGTTCGATGCGACCAAAACGTGGTCTCCGTGCCTCAACAGATTTGACGATCAGATTGCGAGCCACACAGTTGGGCTCAACTCATTTCTTGAATGGCAATCAGTGACAAACGACCATTGAATAGTAGTAAACGCGTAACACGAGCCATTGCTTCTCTTGCATCGTCGAGCGTATTTGCACTCATCACGATCGCGATTGGATTCATCGCGACGCCTCTTTTGCTGCATTATTTGGGCGATGAACGGTTTGGTGCCCTCAGAACGCTTAGTGACTGGAGTGCCTTTCTGCTGTTGTTTGATTTGGGGCTCGGTGGCGCGCTCGCCGCGTGTGTTAGCCGAGCTGTCTGCGGTGGACCTTCCGAGGTAGCTGAAGTTATCGAGGCGGGGGCCGTTAGTTATCGTCGAGTCGCGATATCCGTGACAATCGGGGCGTTGGTGATTGCCATTGCAGCACCTTGGATCATCCCGGTCTCGGATGACTTGACTGCGGAGCTTCGGTTGGCCGCTGCAATCGGAATCACGGCAGGTCTCGTGACACCCTTTGGGGTTTTCCGCGCTGCGCTGGAAGCGATGCAGCGAAGCTATGTCGTCAACTTCGCACTGACTGCGCAATCAATGGTGGTGGTCATCGGAGGAGTTGTGCTTGCTGCGAATGGTGCTGGTCTGCCTGGCGTTGCGCTGGCGACCGCTGCTGGTGGGATTGTTTACGCTAGTTGGCTGCTTCTGGCCGCTAAATCGATCGACTCAAAACTAGTAGCGTCGTTCGTTCATCCGCATCCGACTTTGGAACGAAAAGCTGACCTGAAACTCTTAGGACGGCCAACGCTTTTGAGTCGCTTAAGTGGAATGATTGCGTTACAGACCGATACCATCATCATCGCGATCATGTTGGGTACGTCGGAAGTGGCCGCTTTCTTTGTGACGATCCGATTGGTACAACTTGGAACTGGGCAACTTCAGTCGATTGGCTCCGCCAGTTGGGCCGGTCTCGCTCAGATGCATCACGATGGCGATGCAGTTGGCTTGAAAGCCCGAGTGCTTGAATTGACACGTCTGACTGTTACCGGCGGAGTCGCGTTGCTTGGTACGATCGTGGTTTTTAACGCCTATTTCGTGAGTTTGTGGGTGGGCTTCGAACGATTTCAGGGCAACGCGATTACTTTGCTTGCTGGCATCAATGGACTGTTGTTGGCAGTCGTTTCTTTATGGACTTGGCTGTTTGGAGGAGTCGGTAAGGTTGGGCTCGTCGCCCCCGTTTCGATCCTATCTGCAGGAGTCAATATTATCGTCAGTTGTACCGCAACTTGGAAATATGGTGCTATCGGCCCCCTGCTTGGAACTCTTGTTGCCTTACTAACCGTGCAGACTTTATGGCTACCTCGATTGCTTAGTCGTGAGTTTGGTTTTCGGCAACGAGATCTAGCGGCCGCAGTTCTTTTACCATTTGCAATTGCCATCGTCCCGATCGTCATTGCCAAATGGATTCTTTTGGTTACAGACCATGCTCCAAATTGGCCAATGTTAGTCATTGAAATGGGTGGCTTGTTTGTCGCATGCCTTTCCGTTGGTTGGGTGTTCGCGATTACGGAAAGCGACCGTGCGTTGTGGCGAACGCGAATGATACCTATTCAACGACGATTGATTGGGCGTTGGTGGTAGAGATGGACCCAATGAAGTTGGCCGATAACGCGCGAGAATCCTTCATTTCACGCATCGTCGCTGACGCGAAATCGCATTACAGCCCTGAGAGTTCCATGCGGGAAAGGCCCGTAAGAGCGGTGTTGCGAGTTGTCGTTTCTTCGGCGGGGTTTCGCCTTACATTGTTGTATCGCATCGGTTACGCCTGCAGATATCGCAATGGGTTTTTCGGCACTGTGATATCGAGGTGTTGTTTTTGGATCGGAACACTCATCTATAAGTGTTCCATCGCTGGAACTGCTAATATCGGTGGTGGATTAGTATTGCCCCATCCCATCGGAATCGTAATCGGTCCCGGTGTCGCCATCGGGGCTCGAACCTGGATTTTTCAGCATGTTACGATAGGAGGTTCACCGGTCAAACAAGGCATGCCCCAAATCGGTAGCGATGCTAGAATTTACTCAGGGGCGGTTATTGCAGGACCCTGTGAAATTGGTGACCACGTAACGATCGGCGCTAATGTCGTTGTAAGTGATTCCATTGAAGACTATGCCCTGGTTTTGCCTGGTAGACCAGTCGTTCGGCTACGTTCAAATTAGGGTTCATCCGACTAAGGCGTACTTCAGTCGAACGAATTTTTTCTATCCCCCATCTTAGATCACCCGTCCTGAAATAGGCTCACCGCTACTCCACATGTTTGAATCACTCATTTCATTTTGCAGACCCTGGCAATTTCGAGGAAAACCTCGACTCATCAACGGGCTGGTTCCAAAAAAGGGGATACGTGTTGCTAGAGTTTTTGGCTATCAAGTCAATCTTGATTTAAGCGAATTTATCCAACGGATGATTTTTTTGGGTTGTTACGAACGAGAGGAAACCGCCTTGCTAAGAAAGTACCTGAAACCAGGTATGACAGTTGTCGATATTGGCGCGAATGTCGGTTACTATTCGCTTGCTTCAGCGCGACTCGTCGGATCCAGCGGAAGGGTGATTGCCGTGGAACCCAGTCCCGTTGCCAACAATAAACTCGCCAGCACAATAGCCGAAAACAAAATTTCGCAAATTCAGCTCCATTGCTGCGGCTTGGCCGATGCGCCGGGTCAGTTGGAATTGTACGAGCCAAATTCGGACAATTGGTCACCGACCATGTTGGCACACGGTGGCAAGCCGAGCATCAGCGTTCCGGTAACGACGCTGGATGATTTGTTGACGAAGTGCGGGGTAACCCAGGTTGACTTTCTGAAAATTGACGTCGAAGGTTTTGAACCCAAAGTTCTGGCGGGTGCCAGTCAATCGCTCGCGAATAGGTCCATTCGGAAGATTCTGATTGAGTTCAATGATCCTTGGTTAACACTTGCCGGCAGTAGTGCCCAGCAACTGTGGAAAACATTGATTGAATTGGGGTTTCGCCAAGTTGACAATGCACCTCTACCGACAGATGGATCTTTGACAACGCGCCTTTTCGTGTTAGCGGATTGACTGACGTCTGCTGGTCATCCGTTGTATAGTATCATTCAAGAAAACGAAACAACATGACGGATACGCTTAAATTCATTCGTTTCCGTGACCACCCGCTTCCCTATTGATCGTTAAATGCAAAAGTTATTTTTTTCGCCGCCATTAGTAGCAAATCATAGTGCCCGACGAGAATAGTAGCATCGAATATCCACGGCAATCAACCTTGCAGTCGAGCGTGCTGATCCCTAGCTACCGCAGACCAGATGCCTTGGTCAAGTGTTTGCAATCGCTACGTTCCCAAACATGCCCCGCTAGCGAAGTCATTGTTGTTTGGCAGGGAGACGATGAACCCACGCGACTCGCTGCTGAACAGTTTCTAGACGAGTTTCCTTCGAGACTTCAGATCATTCATTTACCGAAACCAGGCATCGTTCCAGCTGAAAACGCTGCACTAGCTGCTGCGTTTGGCGATATCATCTTGATGATCGATGACGATGCAACGGCCCCGGAAAACTGGGTAGCGCAGCACCTGCACCACTATGAAGATCCGTCCGTTGGCGCCGTTGGCGGGCCAGCCATCAATCACCGACCAGACGGGCAGGAATTCCCAATCCATGATGCAGAACCTGTGGGCAAGCTCGCTTGGTGGGGCCAGATTTGGGGGAACATGTACGATCATCCCATCCAGTGGAAAGCCCGCGGATTGATAGAGGCGAATCATCTCGTCGGTTACAATATGAGCTTCCGAAGGGTCGCCATAAAACGCTTTGAAGAAAAACTAAAACCGTATTGGCAACTATTTGAACTCGAGGCCTGCCTTGCCATTCGGAAAGCCGGTTTCCGCGTCATGTTTGACCACTCGCTCATTATTCAGCACTATCCGACAAACACGGCATACGCAGGGGGGCGGACTGGCAATCTTGATATCAAAATTTTCAATCCTTGTTACAATCGCGCCTTTGTTCTAGGTAAGCACTCGGGGCTGCTGGCTGCCCCTGTCCAGTTCATTTATCTTCTTGGTGTAGGAACCACCAGCAGCCCAGGTCTGTGTGCATTTCTGGTGACTGTTGGACGTGGCGGACGTGTGATGCAGGAGTGTCGAATTTTGTTGCGATGTTGGAAAGAAACATCGTGTGGCTGGATATCGGGTTGCATGGAAAGGTTGACTCAAAATCGATGACACTGCGACTACTCAGCATTGGACATTCCTATGTCCTGGGTGTTAATCGACGACTTCCACATGAACTGCAATCCCAGTCGGGCGGCCGGTGGGACGTTACGGTTGTTGCACCGGACCGCTTCGTTGGCAATAACGACCTGAGACCACTCGAATTTGAACCGTTCGATGACGAACCCGCCGACGTCAAAGTTCTACCGGCGCGTTGGACAAGTAAGGTTCATGTTTTTTATTACTGCGGTCTGCGAAAACTCATTCGCAAAGGCAATTTCGATCTGATTCACGCATGGGAAGAACCCTATATTTTTGCGGGAATGCAGATTGCAAGAGCCGTGCAGCGAACGACACCTTTAGTTTTTTCGACGTGCCAGAATAACGTCAAGTCCTATCCTCCGCCGTTTTCTTGGTTTGAGCGTTCGTGTGTCAAGCGAATGGCTGGTTGGACCTACATTGGTGGTCTTGTGAAAGACGCAATGGAGAAACGTTCTGGATATCCAGACAAGCCGTCGCACTATTTACCACTTGGATTTGATTCTGAGTTGTTCCAACCTAACCGTGAAACGGCACTTCCCGAACTCGCCGAACTTGGCTGGGATCGTTCCATCCCGATTATTGGTTATCTCGGACGACTTGTTCCTGAAAAGGGTTTAAGAGTTTTAATGGACGCGTTGGACCAAACGGCTCAACCGTGGCGGCTATTACTCGTGGGTGCCGGCATACTTGCCGAAGAGATTCGCAATTGGGCGGTGAAATATCCCAACAGAGTTTTAATCTACGATCAAATTAAGCATGCGGACGTACCCAAGTATCTAAACGCGATGGATATGCTTGTCGCACCAAGCTTGACGTGGCCGAATTGGAGGGAGCAACAGGGGCGCATGCTGATCGAGGCGTTTGCATCGGGCGTTCCTGTCATTGGTAGTAATAGTGGCGAAATACCTTTCGTCATCGGAGACGCAGGCGTTGTCGTTCCAGAAAACGACGCATCGGCTCTCTCGCTCGCTATCGTTGACCTAATGGACGATCCCGAGAAGCGGCGCCGACTGGCTGAAATAGGTTTGGCACGTGCGGAAGCCGAATTCAACTGGGCAGGGATTGCAAAAAGGACATTGAAATTTTTCGATCGGATTGTGGACAAAACTTGATGAACTTACTTTTTTGGATAAAACGTCCGCGACTCATTCTGCCTCGCATCAAGTTTTGGTTTTTTGAGCGGTCAAACAGTGACAAGCCGTGGCTGTGCGCGGGAACGATCGACTTTCTCGACCGTGTCCTCGATGACAGCATGCATGGTGTCGAGTTCGGTAGCGGGCGTAGCACACGATGGCTGGCGACAAAACTCGAATCGCTAGTCAGTGTCGAGCACAACGATCAATGGCATGCAATCGTCAAGGACCAACTTGCACAAGCAAACATAGAACGTGTTGACTATCGACTGATCCCGCTCGATCATGAGGAGTCTGCTCCCGAAAAAGAGAGCTATGAGCCGTTACCCAACTACGTTACGGTTCTGGACGAATTTGAAGATGCGACCGTGGATTTCGTGCTTGTTGACGGGCATTATAGAACCACCGCTATAAAACATTCCTTAAACAAAATCCGGCCAGGTGGATTTCTAGTAGTCGACGATACGAACATGTGGAGTCAGGCTGACGAATTGCCTATTCCCTCAAACTGGACCTGCGTCGATACGAGTTCCAATGGAATCAAGACCGCAAAAATATGGCAACGTAATCGAGAGTATTAAAAACAAACCGTCTACCATCGCAATTCTTCCCGATTTTGCCGAGGAAGACTGGCCGAGCATGGATTTGGTAGCGGAAAAATTGATGGAATACATGCGCCGTAATGAGCCATCGATGCTGAAGGTGCACGGCTTTGATCCAAAATTCTTTCGACTGGCAACGGCGATCCCATTTCGATTTCGACAGGGAGCTAGATTCAATGCAGATCGCTTGATCAATCGGTTCGTCGCTTATCCACGACAAGTCCGCCAACTTGTAGCGGAGTTTGAGCTTTTTCATGTGGCCGATCACACCTACGCTGCACTCGTACATTCACTGCCAGCCGAACGCACGGGCGTTTATTGCCATGATCTCGACGCCTTCCGCTGTTTGATCGAGCCTGAAAGCGAACCAAGACCGTGGTGGTTCCGCAAAATGGCCAGGAGGGTGTTGACCGGTATGCAAAAAGCATCCGTGGTTTTCCATAGCACCGAACCGGTTCGAGAGCAAATCCTGGCACATGGACTTGTTGAGAAGGAGCGTCTTGTGCATGCGCCGTATGGCGTTTCGGAAGAGTTCACTAGCCATGACAACTCAATATCTGGAACGGAATCCTCACGCGACGACTCTCAGACCGATCGAGGAAAGGGGACTGGATTTTTCCTGGACGAGCTGAATGGTCGACCGTGGGTGGTCCATGTTGGTAGTTGCATACCTCGTAAACGTATCGACGTTCTGCTTGATATTGTTGCCCAACTGCGAGCAAAATTTCCTGATCTGATGCTCGTGAAGGTTAGCGGTGAGTTTTCGCCCGATCAAAAAAATCAAATTAAGCGTCTCGGCCTCGAGGACGCGATCTTGCATCGTGTTGGGCTGTCACGTCAGGAATTAGCCGAAGTCTACCGCCGTGCTCCTGTAGTGTTACAACCGAGTGAAATGGAAGGTTTTGGCCTGCCGGTGATTGAGGCGCTCGCTTGCGGTGCTCCTGTCATCGCGAGTGACATTCCCGTCCTGCGCGAAGTAGGTGCCACGGCTGTTGCCTATTGTGGCGTTGGCTTGGTCGACGATTGGGTCGAGCAGACTTCGACGCTCCTTGCAAACCCCGATGCGGTGGCTCCGTTGTCCGTTCGACTAGCTCACGCGGCAACCTTCTCGTGGGAAAACCATGCTCGCATTATTGCAGACGCTTATCTAAAAATTGCGAGATAATGTGACTTACACGGTAGAAGTTTGCGAACCACTTTTTCGCCCCCAGACTCTCGACGACACGTGGCAACACCTCTTGTTTTGCGGAATTCGTTGCAGCGTTAGCGTTCTTTGAAAATTCTATTTCTAAATCCGGTTGGGCAAGTGGGCGGCGCGGAGCGAGTCTTGCTTGCGACTCTGTCCCAAATCTTAAAATTGCGTCCCAAGTGGGAGCTGTCTGTCATTCTGTGTGAGGATGGCCCGCTCTTAGCGGCGATTGAAGCGTTGGGCATCACTGCTCAAGTATGTAAACTCCCCACCGCAGTATCGCTCTTTGGCGATAATAAACCTGGTCAAAAGACAACCAATATTCAAACGCATCGCCAGTTTATTGCGGGAGTTCGAGCGTTCGCCAGCATGCCGAGTTTTTTGCTGCGTTTACGAAAGTTGGTCGGACATGTTGATCCTGACATCGTCTACTCCAATGGGCTCAAAACGCATCTGATCTCGGCGGCGATTAAGCGTCGTCGCTTTCGACTCGGATGGCATGCCCACGACTTTTATTCACATCGGTCATTGGCGGCAAATTTATTGTCGGTGGCGGCAAATCGAGCGGACTTTGCCGTCGCCATCTCACACGCCATCCAAGACGACCTTCGGCGAATTTTCTCGTCTCTCAATGTAGCAACCGTCTACAATGGAATCGACTTGCACCAGTTCTGTCCGGGCCCGTCGTCCGCTCGATTAGACGAATTGTCGGGAACTAGGCCTCCGAGCGCCGATGTGGTGCGTTGCGGCTTAATCGCGACTTACGCTCGCTGGAAAGGGCAGGACACTTTTATCCGAGCACTTCAGCACGTTCCGAATCTACGCGGATACATTGTCGGTGGTCCTATCTATATGACCAGCGGGTCGCAATGGTCACGCAGCGAGTTGCAGCAAATTGCGCTGGAATGCGGAGTTGCAGATCGAGTCGGCTTCATCGATTTTCAAGCGGACCCTTCTCAAGTTTTTCGGGATTTGGACATCGTTGTCCATGCGAGTATTCAACCAGAGCCGTTTGGACTGACGATTGTCGAATCCATGGCCTGTGGTCGCCCCACGGTTGTTGCATCGGCAGGGGGGGCAGCCGAATTGTTCCGTGATGGAGTTGACGCATTAGGGCATCTTCCAGGTGACGTTCTATCATTAGCTGCTGCACTTCGGCGACTATCGGACGATCCCGATTTGAGATGCCGAATCGGGAAGTCGGCACGCCAGAGGGCGACAAGTCAATACTCGGTCGACCAATATGGTGAAGAGATGGTGTCCGTCTTTGAAAACGCGATCGTTTAAGTTGACTAAGCACCCATTCACAAGTTCCTTGTGATAATCAACCTTAGTGGTTGGTTCCCTCGTTCGAGTTTGTCACTTTTGGGAGGTAATCCGGCGAGCGTTGCGATTGGCTGAGCATAGCGATTTTATTGTCTCGCTCTGTGGGATCAAGCGACACCCACGATGACTGATCTTCCCAGCCTTTGCGGCGTAGGGTCGTCAGCATGTCCGTAAAGCTTGGCTCCTCTTTCCACCAGTACCACGGACGATGCGGGATTTGAAAATCCTGGTGTCCCTCGGTCGCTTACCACGCGATCGTCAGACTGTATAAGAACATCGCCATCGGTGCGGTGCGTTTGACTGTCTGCACTTTGCGATTCATTATGTCCTCAAAGCCAAGGTGCTGCTTGCAATCAAAGTGTGTTACTTCAATGGACCAGCGGAGCGAAAACAGCGACAAGATCTCACGAGGCTTCAAGTAAACGTTGGTGCAGTAGAATATCCGAGTCGGCCGATCACCGATGGTACCGGTGCCGAAGATTCCCAGCCCTCGTTTGCGACACACCGTGTCTTCGACCGAGAGGAAGATGATGGCCTCGGGACCGAACAGCGTGATGACAAAAAACTGAGCCCGTAACTTCCAAAGATGGTCGATGTCCCGGATCGCTAGAGAGCAGAATCGGTGGTTGTCAGTAAAGTGGCCGTTTGTAATTGAGTCGCTCTAGACGATCAGGTCGGTGACGTAGCGATGGCGAGTGGGAAAGTCCCCACCCAGTCATCATCAGTCGGAATGTTTGAAAGTTTGGCTCCGTGAAGACGGGCGAAAAGGAGCGCAGCAGGATTTCAGACGAATTGGTAGGTTCCATCTTGGGCGGTTTCCGTGCCTGGAAATTTGAAAGTTAAGTGGTCCACTTTCCCATTGTCACGGGCTGCTTTTTCCATACCAATAACAGTTCCGAAAAGTGCTAAACTGGAACTAAGACGCGGAAGTACTCTGGTTGAAACCCTCTCCGAGTTTAAACTATGCACTGGCTAGTGTGCTTGAATTGAAACCACGTCGCAGATTACATCTCTAAAACAACTCAAGAAACTCACGTTGAGAGAAGAGCAAATCCACGGATTCCTCCGCTGCGTCTTCCTGTTCGTCGCCGGCGCTCTGAAGCACTGTCAGTAGCTCCACCGTTTGCGACTTTTGCTCAGCCGGTGCGAGCAATTCTTCGAGAATTAATTCATCTTCAAAAACTACCTCTGCTGAATTGCGATCGTCAGGTGCGGAACTCAATGGAACGAGTAGGGCACTGGAGTGAAAGGATGGCAAGCTTGATGGCGTGCCCGCGATCCTCACTGCATCAGCAATGACGTACTCGTTCGCATCGTCAGCTAGTTCGATTCTCAGCGTACCGCTTAAGACCACGAATGTGCCAAGTTTCTCCCAGTTCAGACTGTCGGCAGTAAAGTCGTCTGCGGGGATCTCTTGGTTGACGCGAACGGTGGCCAGCAAGGTCGCGCCGTCGTAAATGCGATAGGGTGCATCAGTCGCTCGGTTGGCGTGAGTGTGCCAGCGGGTCGCGACATCGTATTCACCAGGAACAACATTGAACGTGTAGATCGCTTTGTCCGCACCCGTCCCAGCCGTGTTGTATTTATAGTTGCCTAGATAGTTAGCACCCACGTTGGTTCCCCAGTTGCCAACCTGGGTGTACCCCGGTGCCAATTGAGATTCGTCAATGATGTCAAAGATCGTTCGATGTACCGTGGTTACTGAACCACTGACGGTGAAGTTGAATGGATTTTCATTATAGTCGTTGTTGACCAGCGAGATCTCACCATTGAAAGTTCCGCCAGTGGATGTATCCAGAGAGACTGTAAATATTGCTGTCGCGGCGGGAGCCAGGATTGAAGCGGACAACGGTGTCGTGATCGAATAGCCAGTCGGAACTGTTAGCGTCCCCAGCGTCAGGTTACTGGTACCCTGGTTGGAGATCGTAAAGGTCTTCGAGACTGGGCTACCGCCAATCAAAACGCTGCCGAAGTCAATACTGCTGACCCCATCCACTAGGTTGATGCCACTTTCGGAAGCGGCGATTTCAGGAACCGGGATCGGCGATCCCGCGATTCTCACGGCATCAGCAATGACGTACTCATTCGCATCGTCAGCGAGTTCGACTCTCAGCGTACCGCTTAAGAACACAAATGTACCTAGATTCTCCCAGCTCAGACTGTCGGCGGTAAAGTCGTCTGCCGGGAGTTCTTGGTTGACGCGAACGGTGGCCAGCAAGGTTGCGCCGTCATAGATCCGATAGGGTGAATTGGTTGCACGGTTAGCGTGAGTGTGCCAACGCGTCGCGACATCGTATTCACCAGGAACAACATTGAACGTGTAGATCGCTTTGTCCGCACCCGTCCCAGCCGTGTTGTATTTATAGTTGCCTAGATAGTTAGCACCCACGTTGGCGCCCCAGCCACCAACCTGGGTGTACCCAGGTGCTGATTGAGATTCGTCGATGATGCCAAAGATCGTTCGCTGTACCGTGGTGACTGAACCACTGACGGCGAAGTTGAATGGATCTTCATCATAGTCATTGTTGACCAGCGAGATCTCACCATTGAAAGTTCCGCCAGTGGATGTGTCCAGAGAGACTGTAAATGTTGCTGTCGCGGCCGGAGCCAAGGTTGAAGCGGACAACGGCGATGTGATCGAGTAACCCGAAGGAACCGTTAGCGTCCCCAGCGTCAGATTACTGGTACCTTGGTTGGAGATCGTAAACGTCTTCGAGACTGGGCTACCGCCAATCAAAACGCTGCCGTAGTCAATACTGCTGACCCCAGCCACTAGGTTGATGCCACTTTCGGAAGCGGCGATTTCAGGAACCGGGATCGGCGAACCCGCGATTCTCACAGCATCAGCGATGACATACTCATTCGCATCGTCAGCGAGTTCGACTCTCAGTGTACCGCTGTGAATGACGAATGTACCTAGATTCTCCCAGTTCAGACTGTCCGCCGTGAAGCCGTCGGCGGGGAGTTCTTGGTTGACGCGAACGGTGGCCAGCAATTTTGCACCGTCATAAATGCGATAAGGTGCATCGGTTGCTCGGTTGGCGTGAGTGTGCCAGCGCGTCGCGATATCGTATTCACCAGGAACAACATCGAATGTGTAAATCGCTTTATCCGCACCCGTTCCAGCCGTGTTGTATTTATAGTTGCCTAGATAGTTAGCACCCACGTTGGTTCCCCAGCTACCAACCTGGGTGTACCCCGGTGCCGATTGAGATTCGTCAATGATGTCAAAGATCGTACGCTGTACCGTTGTTACTGAACCACTGACGGCGAAGTTGAATGGATCTTCATCGTAGTCATCGTTTACCAGCGAGATCTCACCATTGAAAGTTCCGCCAGTGGATGTGTCCAGTGAGACTGTAAATGTTGCTGTCGCGGCGGGAGCCAAGGTTGAAGCGGACAACGGCGTCGTGATCGAATAGCCAGTCGGAACTGTTAGCGTCCCCAGCGTCAGATTACTGGTACCTTGATTGGAGATCGTGAAGGTCTTCGAGACTGGGCTACCGCCAATCAAAACGCTGCCGAAGTTAATACTGCTGACACCATCCACTAGGTTGATGCCACTTTCTGACACGCCGATTTCCGGAACTGGGATCGGCGTCCCCGCGATCCTCACTGCATCAGCAATAACGTACTCATTCGCATCGTCAGCGAGCTCGACTCTCAGCGTACCGCTTGAGACCACGAATGTACCTAGATTCTCCCAGTTCAGACTGTCGGCAGTAAAATCGTCTGCCGGGAGTTCTTGGTTGACGCGAACGGTAGCCAGCAAGGTTGCGCCGTCATAGATGCGATAGGGGGCATCGGTAGCTCGATTGGCGTGAATGTTCCAGCGCGTCGCGATGTCGTACTCACCAGGTGCGACATTGAACGTGTAGATCGCCTTGTCAGTACCAGTTCCAGCCGCGTTGTATCGATAGCTATTTAAATAGTCGGTACTAACCTTCGGGCCCCAACTGCCGACTTGCGTGTAACCTGGTGCGGATTGCGATTCGTCAATGATTCCAAAGATCGTACGCGACTGAGTATGCGAGTAGGTTTCGTCAATGGACGGTTCGACGATTGCTAGCAGATTCCCCGCGGTATCCTGAATTACCGGTGCATTCAAATCTAGACCAACGACGCCGGTAAAGGTTGCGAGATCACCGCCAGTAACGGTGACATTGTAGGTGCTAGGTGTGACTTCCCCAACGGAAATTGTTGCGGTCGTACCGGTGACAGCGAAGTCCGACGCATCTACACCCGTGACGGCTTCACTGAAAGTGGCCAGGAACACGAGCGTGGCGGCGTTAGTTGGAGACGTCTCAGGTGTCTTGCGTGAGAATGAAGTTACGACTGGGTTGGTGTTGTCAACCAAGTAGGTCTCATCGGTAGCCGGTTGTGTACTTGGCAATGCATTGCCAGCTAGGTCGAAGATTATCGGAGCGGCAGCCAGATTCAGGTCAACGGGTCCGTTGAGGCCAGCCAAATCGCCACCAGAAACAGTGACTTCATACTGGCTGCTGGTGACCTGCGTCACGCCTACTGTTCCCGTGGTTCCGGCGACGACGAAGTCCGCCGCATCGACGTTGATGACTGGTTCGCTGAACGTAGCCAAGAACACCAACGTGTTAGCATTAGTTGTGCCGCTGGAGGGATTCGAACGAGTGAACGACACGGCAGGTGCTTGATCATCCACGGGTGTGATGATGATCGCGAACGTGTGGACGGCGGTCTCATTGCCTGCCAGATCTTTGACCGTGAAATTAAGGCTGTCGGCGATCGTATCGCTGTCATCGTGCTGGTAACTGATCTTTCCGTCGGTGATGTCCTGCTGCGTGAATGTGTCATTGACCGCCAGGACGGTTGCATCGCGTTTGATCTGTCCATTGGCTGGCAAGCCTTTGAGCGTGAAGATCAACGTTGCATCAGTGGAGTCGACGTCCGTGGCCGAGAGATGGGAGGCATTGATACCTAGTGTCGCTCCCTCCGGTAGCGTTGCGGAATTATTTAAAATCGTCGGAGTTTCGTCATCTTCTGCCGTGACATTGACCACAATTGACACGCTAGCGTCAGGAGAGTTGCCAACGCTAATGTCATCGACTGAAACAGTCACCTCAAGTACGGGGTTTGTCTCGAAATCAAGAATGGCACCAGGCTTAACAACGAGTACATTGCCTTGAATAGCGAACAACGCCGAATCCGTACCAGATAAGCTCAATATATTGGTTCCGAGTGCATCGTCCGCGATGACGATATCTGCAACGCGAATGGGGCTATTCGTGCTACGGGTTTCGGACAATGCGGTGACCGTGTTCTGCAATGCTATGGATGGAACTTCATTGACATCAGTTATCAAGATTGAGATCAATTCGGTGTCGTCAGGGGTGATTCCAACTGTCGGGTCATCAATCAATACGGAAACACCAAGTGAGGAAACCGTCTCGAAATCCAATGCCGTTCCGGCTTTCAAGTACAAGTCGTCATCGAAGACTTCGAACAGCGATGCGTTTGCTCCGCCAATGCTCACCGTGTTCGTTCCCAGTCCATCATCGCTAACGACGATGTCTGCGACTTTGATTCGGTTATTAACGTCTACGTTCTCGGGCAATGTAGTGAGTACATTCTGGAGAGCTAGTGATGGTGGTTGATTCACAACCACGGGTTTTCGAAGCTGAACGATGAATCCATCTTCGTTACCGGCGCTCGTCAAATTGATCGTGCCCGGATCAGGATCGAAATCTGCGGTACCACTAAACCAGCCACCAACGTTCACACGATCAGAATTGGTTACCGCGACCGCTTGCGGCTCAACCCCTCCTGCGAAGCCTTTCGTCCACTCAAGCGTCCCGGTATTAGATAGTTTGGCTATGGAGTCACCCACGAAATTCCCTGCCAAGTAGACATCTCCGTCATCCCCAATCACCACTTCCCGGGCGATCTCACTAGATGCGGCGTTTTCCAAAGAGGTCACCCACTGGAACCCACCATTGGAATCCCACTTGGTAACATATGCATCAAAGCCACTCGTGATCACTTGCGCCGTACCTGGTCCAGGATCAAAGTCGCCGCCACCGACAAAGCTAGCATAGAAGTGTTCACCAGCGATGTAGATGTCATCGTTCAAGTCGACGTCGATCGCACGTCCGCGGATCGTGTGGCTTTGAATTGTCTTGACCCACTGCAAATCGCCGGAACTAGAGTGCTTCGTAACAAATGCAGCAATAGCTCCACTGAACGTAACGTTGCCGCCACCTGTAAGCCGGTCGAAGTCACCTGCACCCTGGTACTCACCGACGGTATACAGCGAACCAGTGGAATCAATGGTCAAACCGTACGCCACATCGTCAAAGGGACTACCCATCGCACGTGCCCACACGAAATTGCCGGACAGATCCAACTTCAACAAGTAAGCATCCGTTGCCGATGCGTTAGGATTCGGACTGACGTTTGCAACCAAATTGTTCGTACCTGAGCCAGGGTCGAAATCCGTCGTTTCCGCAAATGTTCCCGTCAAGTATAGGCTTGAACCATTGACTTCGATGTCGTAGGGCTGATCTCGATCAGGACCACCAACAGACTTCACCCAAAAGATGCCGCCATTGGCATCGAGTTTCCAAATATAAGTGTCCTCGTACCCATTATTCCCTGTAGCAGTTGTCAGGTTCAACGTGCCCGATCCAGAATCAAAGTCAGCTGTTCCCCGGTATTCGCCCGTCGCATAAATGTTTCCGGCATTGTCAAGTGTGACAGCCGCACCAAGATCCGACGACGATCCGCCCGCAGCGCGTGCCCAAATAAGTGCACCATCCATATCAAACTTGGCAACAAAAGCATCGAAACTGCCATTGCTGGTCAAGTTCATGACGCCAACGCCGGGATCAAAGTCAACTGTCCCGAAGAATGCTCCCGTAGCAATGACATTGTCGGCTGAATCCACCTTGATGTCGTACACTCGAACGATACTCGGATCTGAAAACTGATTTGCCCATTCGAACACCAGGTCTGATGCCGCGACACCGAACGAAAGCACGTATGCGTCTTCGGTGACTTCACCAGCCGTGCCATCGGCGTCTTGATCTAGCTCATTACCACCTAGATCAAGCAAAGTGGGATTGATAGTCAGCGAGTAAGCGCCTGGCGTTGTTTGACGTGCAAACGAAGCTCGAAATTCCTGGTTGTCACTGCCGGGCACCGGCACAAGCGAATCGATTGTGATCGCACCGGCGGGACCGGTGAACGACGATATGTCACTGATCGTAAACGAATCGACATCGATGGGTTCATTGAACAAAACCGAAACGCTGTCAATTGATCCAAACACCGATGTCACCGGAATTTGCGAGATGATCTGTGGTCCGGTCACATCCACAATCATGACCTGGGCCGACAACACGTGCGAGTAGGCAGGAATACCATTGTCGGATACTTCAACAAAGACTCGAATAGGTCCGTTGATAAACGAGGAAGTATCAACATTAATCGACCAATCGATTCCTGACTTCGCGCCTGCCCCAAGCAACGCATCTTCACTATCAAACGAATTATTAGCGTTCGAATCCCAGAAAAACTCGACGTTCAACGGATCATTATTCGGATCCGTTACATTGGAAGCCAATAGCACCAGCGTGTCACCTTTGAAGGCGAACTCTGGCGTGACGAACGAACCGATCGTCGGCTGAACATTGTCCGATGCGATGATCTCTAGCGTTGTTGACGCAGGGGTACTCTCAAGTTGAAGTTCATCAGCGGCAACTGCGAATACAGTTGCAATTCCTAACGGCCAAGCAATCGTGGACGTCGAAATCGACCAATTATTTCCAGACTGCACACCCGGTCCAAGCGGCAAATCGTTGGCATCGAGTACTTGATTGTCATCTGTATCAAGGAAAAAGTTAACATCGGTTATCTCTGCCGAAGGATCATCGTCGCTCACATTTGTTGCGGTCAAAGTTGCGACACCACCCTGGATCGAGGTGACTGGCGCTGTAAGAGATTGAATTGTCGGCGGATTATTTGGAAGCACGCTTACAAAAACGTATTCAGCCAGACTTGTGAAACCAAACTTCGGTTGGACATAGGCAAAAACATTATTGACACCTAGAGGCCAATCGGACGTGTCGGCAGTTACAGTGAACTCCCCGTTCGGACCTTCACCGTTGTTGTTTAGCCCCGCCCAGTCGGTTCCGATATACTCTGTAGCAAACTGTATCTGCGCGTCTTTATTGAAGTCAGCGTAGAAGTGCACTCCGTCAAGCCCCTGGCCATTAATATTGGTGATTCCGCTCATCGACAATACTAAATTGCGGCCTTGGACCAGGGATTGATGCGACGCAACCAAAGGTCCTGCAACGGGAGAATTCGCATGCTGTGTGATCTGGATATCGAGTGAATAGTTTGGATTGCGTTCGTTTAACCCTCCCCCGCGTACAGCGACGACATATCGCCCGTCAGCCACTGAAGCACCGGGAGAGGTTGCAGTGTTCGCCACTTGCTCCGTTGAAAGCCCAGGCGTCCCCGTATTGTTGGAAAAGTCAACTGAATCAAAGGTGCCGTCCGGAAGCACTCGATAGAGTTCAAGTGTCAAGTTCCCAACAGGAACACCAGCACCTTGATACTCTTCCTTTGTGTACGTGATTGTTGCTTGAATCTGCTGAGCCTTACCAAGAACGTCGACGAAGAAAAAGTCTGGATCGTCCTCTACTAACGCAAGATTGGCGAGTTGATGACTGGATCCGCCTCCAAGGTTGTATGCCGTTTCAAGCGTGTCGTTGTTCTCGTACACGTCATCGGCAAATGGACCAGGAGCAAGCCCCAGGATGTTGACGGACGCAGAACTGATCGCGCTGTGCAATCCATGTCCATCGGTTGCTCGTGCAAGCACCGTCACAGGTCCATTGGGCCAGTTTGCGTTCGTGCGCACTTCGGCCGTTGCAACCGTACCGACGCGCGAACCATGGGCTAGATACAAATCTGTTTCATCCCATAGGCCGTTGTTGTTCGTATCAAGACGGAAGACAACTTCATTCACATTGTTGTTGTCATCAAGCACGTCCGTCGCTGTCAAGAAAACTTTTTCACCACGAACGACAGGCCCGCTCGGTGTGGCAGTGAAGTCGCCAATGACGGGCTCGGGTACGCTTGAGGTTGGAACAGGCGGTACGATTGTAATTGCGGCGTAGTCGATGCCCTCACCAAGCCCACGATTGTTGGCTCGCGAAATCTCATTAACTCGTCCCTGCGGGTCGATAATCGCACCAACGAAGAGCAGCCCGCTGTCGAATCCGGCAGGTGGCGAGCTAGGAAGACGAATTGTAGCACGACCAATCCCGTCTTCTTGGGGGGCAAGAAATCTCGCGCCTCGTGTCGCCAAAACATAGTCGTTTTCGCTAAACCCACGATTCTCCGACAAAACGATCTGATAGTTGAAATCTGGAGTCGTTACGCCGCCGACATTGGTGTATTCAAACAGTACATCAATCGCTTCTCCCCATTCGTATGAGTTCCTGACTGGATCGACGGTCAGTTGAACTCCCTTAAGGTCTGATCGCCCGTCACCTCCCTGCCCATCCGATGATGAAGGCCGGGGTAACCGAATCCAATCATGTCCTTCGCCAACATGCTTGTTGTTGTTTTCATTTGCCTCGCTTATATCGTTTTCTGCGTCAACAATCATTCGCACATACAATGCTCCGCCTGTATAGCCGATTGGAGCACTTGATGGCATTTGAAAGGATGCGTTTCCGCCACCGATCCTTCCAGAGGGCAAAGCTGCTAGGGGACGTATTCCTAGTTCGTGTTCAAAACTTGGTGATGTGGGATGGTTGCTGAGCAAGAAACGAACCGACGAGGTTGACATTGCATCGAGCCCGACATTCTGAACGTCGTATTTAAGATTAACCCGCTGTCCCCATGGGTACTGACTTAGTGCTGGAGACAACTCCAACCCAACACCAACAATATCTGGACCAGTAGAGGTCGCGCCGGCGTGAATCACTAGCGGTGTCGCATCACCGAGATCGTTATTGGCATCATCGTATTCAATAACATCATTGGCTGAGTCGACAAGCACGCCGATCCAATATTGCTTTCCGACATCCAGATTGCTGGGAAGTGTGATTGAACTTGTAAATCGATCCGTGCTGCGGCCCTGAACACCCGCCCGAATTACACTAGTTAGTTGAATATCACGGGAGCTAATATACTGGTTAGTGCTCAGCACGAAGGTCACGTCATAGGATCCGCTGACTGCTGTGCCATCGTTCGTGACTTCGGTATAGACCTGAACGTCGCTTCCCGCCTGAGCACTTATCGATGCGTTGACATACGTAGGGCGAAGATCGATCCGATCCGGGACTGGCGGCGCCGTAAGAGGCGCGGAGGAAAGAACAATTTCAGGATCATGCCAGGTAATGCTATTTCCATAGCCGTTAACTTGATAGCTATTGGCTGCCGACTGCGTAAATGCGTTATGGTGGTATCCAGGTCCAGCGACAGCACCAGCGTCGAGTCCACTTCGAATTTCGAAATGCAGATGCGGACCGGTGCTATTTACAGCGGTAGGTCCAACTCTTGCAATTCGCTGCCCGCGCGAAACTTGGTCAAATTTTGTGACTTCTGGTTGCACGTGCGCATAGAAAGAGTAAACGTCTTTGTCCCAGCCCCATTTTGTTGTCTGGTGCTTGACTATGACGACGTTTCCCCATGATGCCCCCGCATAACCAGAAAACGCAACCGTGCCATCAGCGACTGCATTCACGGGGGTATCGATTGCGGCTCCGTAGTCGACACCAAGGTGGCCGAGAACTGTACTCCCATTTGCGAGCGTTGTGCTCGCGTTAAACGAATGCGGGTTCGGTAGCCCAACGGCAGGATCTCCAATTGGGTACTGAAACCCCACGCCTGGGGAGTTGGGAAGTTCTGCCGACACAACCTGAATACGATCGGTACCGGCGTTATTACTGAACGTTGTTTCGGCAAAATTTCGATTAGGGTTACCCACGACCTGCAGGATGTAACTATCAGAAGCCGGCGTTGAGATAGGGATGGCCAGCTCAGTGTGTATCGCCGACAAGCTGTTGGCTGATACGACTGATGACGCCAATTCGATAGTTTGAAACTCGTTCCAAAGCACAAACTCAACGTCGAAATCTGGAACTTCACCTAGCCCGTTATTCTCAAAGGTAACGTCGACTGGCAGCACGCCTCCTGCGACCACGCTATTCGGAGAACTAAGCGACACGAAACTAAGGTCAGGTAACTGAGCAACCGATGGCGAACCAACTCGAACAATCGAGTCGGCGACAAGCGCATTGTTCCCCTCGTTTGATTCATTCACATCGCCATTGTTTGGATCGACTACGACTCCTAGGTAGTAGTCACCATCAGGAATGACAGTCCCTAGAGCAATGGTTATTTCCCGATCAAAAGACAATGAGTGTCCACTACTCAGTACTTCCATTAATTGCAGCGGACCAACGTGATAATCGGTGAGATCAATGGTCTGATCAGAGCTAAGTACTAGTTGCACAGTGAAGTCAGAAGCAGTCGCTGCGCCAGAATTCGCAACTTCTAACGCAACGTTTACAGAACCGCCAACTTCGACCGTCTGCGTTCGTGTTGCCAAACGCACGGGAACGAGATCAGGAGCCGCTGGAGTCGAGTCAACCAATGACAGCGATACGTTGTCGACCAGAACCTGGCCGGCACTAAGATAATTATTAAATAACTGTTTTGGGCCACTAAGCGAAAAACCTATCGTCGCAATCTGCCCACGAAGCTCGATGGGAATAGGAAACTCGAATGTGGTATGGGTCGATGTTAATTCGGACGGCTTGATATTAGCCAGTATAAAAGGACTGTCGCCAGCGGCATTGGCCATCGATACTGTAATCGTATGAGCATCATTCAATGCGTTTATTGTCTGGCCACCAACCACACTCCGCAGGTTGAATCGAAGGCTCTTCGCGACGTTCGGTACATAGAGAAAATTGTGAGTAAGCGTATCGATGCCGCCTTGTGCATTACTCAATACTCCTTCACCACTTATCACACTGGCAAAACCGCCACCATGTTGCGACCAGCCAGGAGCGATCACATTGGAAGAAAGATCCGCTAAATATGAACCGTGGGAAAAATCTCCGTTCGTCACATCAAGAGGAATGACTTGCGTTTGCCACCCACCTGCGTCAATATCACTCGCCACAAGTCCAATGGAATTTAGATTCGAATTATTTGGCTGACCATTAGTAAATAGAAAGTCAGAGCTGTGCGAGTGGTCCTGCAATGTTGAATAAAATGCGCCATTCGATCCTAAAACTGCTGGACGAGCCGGAGTGGATTGAGGATTGGCCAGACGACTTAGTTGATACCCATAGTTCGCAAATTCTGGCGCAGTTGGATTGATAACCGAGTCGAGATACCCCACCCATACCAGTCCGTGATCGTGGCTTGCCAATCCCGACGAATTTGAAATATTATCCAGCGTGTCCCCATCAAAATGTACGTTATAGGCCCCGGGTACGGGTCTCCCGCTTGGAACACCGACGCCAAGTGTGTTGTCGACAACTGCGCCCCCCGCACTCAATAGAAGTGCGAAGTCACCACTTGGATTTGGACTAGACGCACGTCTCTCGAGAAGGCTGCGAGTTTGGTAGTACACATCCGCAAATCCGACATTGTCCCAAACGGCAACACCGTACGAATCCTCGTTCCCAGTTGGAATAGATGGTTCCGCCAGAGTCCAAAGTTCTTGGCTTCCGTCGATCGGGATTCCATTCTCGTCGAAATCATGTGGATCAAGGTAGGTGACGTGGTCAACTGCAACATCGTACCGAGCGAAACGCTCGATCGCTTCGCTTGCTACTGCAGTTCCAAAACTGTGTGCGATGAAGTGGTAGTCCAAGTCGTTGGCCGCCTCTGGATTGACCAGACCAAGCCCAACCATTGTACTGAAAAGTGCATCACCAGCGGCTTCGCCCCAACCCGATGAATCAAGGCTTGACTCAGTTTGCCAATCAAATGCTAGAACAACTTCATCGAGATTGTCCCCATCTACGCCCGAAAAATGCTCGATCTTGAATGTAGGCTTAACGCCTGGCGCGGCAACTTGATACTCCACTAGGTATCCACCGTATTGGCTCACGATTTCCCTACCTATAGGAGTAAGGTAGTTCGAGTCGTCGCCTGAACCGTTACCCCAGGTAAAACCATGTGTCAGCACAGTGACACCCTCAATCGACGAGGCTGAACTTTGGTCTGCGGCAAAGAGGGCGTCTCTCGCGTCAGAAAGATCGAAGTATATATCCGCAGTCAGCAATTGACGCGGCTCAAGTGCCTCCATGACCTGAGAGCGAAAACGACGACGCTTTTGTTGGTGTTTTCGTGCAGAACTAACGTAGCGATTGAGCAGACGTGAAATTTTCATCGATGGCCTAATATTCCCTTGCACTATGACAGTCTTAATGTGACAAAAAGGCTGTAGTAGCAATTTGTGAATGAATTTCTAGTGAGCGAGAAGTGAATTCATGACTGAGTTGATCGCATTCTGTCAATTTTGGTCGGAGGCGTAGTGGATGCTCATGCCGGATAGCGTTGGGCGTTCGTACCAACGACCGCCTGGCGTCAGGCAGCTTTCCTTGACACGTGTCATCGCGAAGTCGATTCCCGCTCCGACACGACTGAATGTGTAGGCGCCGTTGTATGGGTTGCTGTCGATCGCTCCGTACCAAATCAGACAGTTATTAATGGGGTCAAACGCGGTCAACGCTTGATCGAGCTGGGTGCCGGTGATGCTGATCAACCCGTTCAGGTCATGACGCACGCACAAAGATGCGGGTAGAGTCACCGACTCGGTGATGCGAAAGTTGTCGAAGGACTTTTCGATGCCGCTGGCTGGGTTGTCATCGTTTGGCTGCGACTTTATTTGTAAACCTGAGCTGAATTCAATCCTGGCCTCATTCAACGCTCGGTCGAGATCAATGGTGGAGTTCGCGAAACAGGATGTCAGCGAAGCGACTTGGTTCCAAATGACTACGTCATCGTTACTAGCGATCCTGTATCCCTCGACGCTGTTGACGAAACCAAACGGCCTCGCATTCGAAAATCCCAAGCTGCCAATCGTCCTATCCCCGTTGGACATTGGGACCGATTCAAAACATTCGTCCAAGATGCAGTTATCACCGTCCTGAGCATCGCTGACGATTGCGACTCCGTCGTCCTCGCAGAGATTTGCAGATTTGGCTCCAAGCAAATCTCTGGGCAAGAGAATCCGCCCCCCACGAAAACTGGCCGTTTGATGGTTGTTGCTACGGGTACTTGAGCTAGTCATGTGCCGCCCCCGAGATTGATTTTTGCGTTTGAGTATTCGCTGATGCGTCATCACGAAGCACTTTGTTGCCATCGTGCCGGGTTCAAGTCACGCCTTTGCCATACACGAGGTTGTATACACTCCGGAGGGCGCAGTCTACGCCCTTGCTCGTCCGCAAGGGGGCTGTCGTGCGAATAAACGTCTAGGGCGATTGTATTTCGTTCAGTTTCGCACCGAAATTCTAGGCTTCTTGAATGGTCCTTCTGTCGATTTTTGATGATCTAGGGGACATACCAGGGAAAGGGTTCATTTTGAGCATTCTGAACCGCCTTGACCTTTGGTTTGCTACGAGGGCGACCTCGCGGACGTGTTGTTGACCAGGTCCCCGTTCTTTCACAATTCCGCTATCCAATCCTTAGAGCCATACGCACAACCACGCTTGACCGAGTTTTGAATGACATCAAGCTCTTTCTTTGAAAGCGATGTATTGACACGATGGAGCCAATGAGGAGGTCTTCGGATCGGCCACGAAGTAAGCCAAGATGGATCCCAATCCTTGCCAGCGTGCCGCCGATGCAGCGAGCCGAAGGGCCAGTCTTCTGCACGAGCAACTAATTTTCCGCTTAATGCATTGCGTTCGACCTAGCAGCACACAGTGAGAAAATGCTCATCTTCCTGTCAGGGGAAGCTCTTGAAGAGGCCCTGGTAGAGATGCCCCATTCCGACTCGAGGTTGTGTGAATTGTACCGGAACGTATGCGTTGCAGAGCCCCAGTCCAACAGCTTTCCCATCTTACCGTGTTCGCGAGGCCGAACGACTAAATGCCAATGCGTTGGCATCAGGCAATAGGCAACAAATCGACCGGATACTTCTCTAGCTCTTGCTGCAAGGTTCGCAGAAACGCAAGATAGTCCTCCGGTTTAAGGAAGGCTCTCGGCGGTCATTACCTCTGTTCAACGCATGGTAAATTCGGCCTGCTTCATCAGCGCATTTGGTGCCTGGCATATAGAGCCCCAGTCGGTGACTCGAGCTGCTCTAATTGGCTTTGAGACAATAGATTTGTAGAAGATGCGGCCCAAAATACCCCCCCCTTTTTTATGCTCCTCGCCTCTTTATGCTCATTTGATTTCACACGGAGGCGAACGAGCATTCGACACAGAGCTATGCCTTTGCATCGGCCAAGCACTTATTGCCTCGTCCACTACCGATTGTGCGACCTGAAGTTTGGCCGATGCTTAGCTAAGATCCACTCGGGTGTTATTCCAAAACGAACCGCACAGCATCGGCGACAACATGCTGGTTGGCATCTTGTGTTAGAAGTTGCACCGATGCGGAGCCATTGCTTAACGCGAAGGAGCCTAACAGTACCCAGGTTCCTCCCCCGCTCGTTTGGTCAACCACAACAGTCGTTGTTCCCCCATTGTGCGTTACCACGTAAGTCGCGTTGGTCGCTCGCAGTTCGTGCGACGTGTAGCGAACATAGACTTGGTACTGTTGACCTGAATTGGCCAGTGTCGGTGTCCAAGTCGCGGTCGCTGTCGAACCGGTTTGTGCGGCTAAGTAGTTCGAGCCGACAAAACCGCCCACTGAGGTACTGTTGAAAAAACGTGAGCTTGGATCATTCAAAGTAAATCCAGGACCGGAATTATCGACGATCACTTCTTCTTGCAAATCTTCGGTGACAACAAAACTAGCGATCGAATCGATGTTCGCATTCCCTGACAGGTCCGCAAACGTTCCTGCCGCAAATACTGCGTCCACCGCTCCAGGCGAAAAGTCGTTGCTCGTGGCGTAACGGTAGGTTGCACCTGAATTGGATATCGGTGTACCGCTAACAGTCACTCCAACAGCCCCGGCGCCAGTAAGGGTAAACTCTTGCTGTGAATCCATGATGGAATCAACGTCGAGACCCGATCTTGAAGTGCTCGCGAATGTGACGTCGATATAGTTTTGACCATTGATTGCGGTCTCCACGATTAAGGCACCCGCGATGGGATCAGCAAGAGTGGCGGTCGGCGCACCGGTTGTGCTGCCGACTCGGATAAACTGGACGGCATCACCAACGACGAAGCCATCTGCATCGGACGCTCGTAGCGTCACGCTGCCCGATGTGCCGACCAAGAAGTTGAACATGCCGAGTGATTGATACTCTCCGCCACCGGTGCGTTGATCCACCCGTACGACCGACGTTCCATTTTGCGAGACAACTTCATAGGCCGCGTTGGATGCTCGCGAGCTTCCGCCTGTGTAATTGACGAATACTTCATAGGAGCCATCCGACGGAATGGTTGGTGTGTAAACCAACCGTCCAGCCCCGCCCGCGTTGGCGTACAAGTAATTGGGTCCGACGTAGCCAACCGTGGACTCGCTGACGGCCCAGTTGTTGACTTGAGTCGCGTCCGTGTTATCCAGAGTGATGCGCAACATGCCATCGGTCAGTGTAAACGACTCTTGCTCGGCAAGGTTACCACTTGCAGTGGTGTTGGCGAACGCACCAGCAGTGAAATTCACGGTCACATCGCCGGCGACAAACGATCCGGCAAACGAATACCGGTACGTCGTTCCCGACTGCAGCACACCGGCTCCATCGATCACGGCGGTGCCGACGCCAGGACCGGAGAGAGTGAACTCAGGAGCCGCGTCGACCACCGTTGCCTCGTCCAAGCCCGCCGTTGAATGAAAGGTCACGTCAATGAATTTGTCGGCATTGAGCGCCGCAGCGGTGAGCGTTTGTCCGGAAGTCGGATTGGCAAGGTTAGCGGACGGTACGGCGACGGGGGCTCCGACAAATGCAAATCGCACTGCATCGGCAGTCACGTAACCATCGGAGCCAGCGGCGTCGATGATGACATGGCCATCCGTGCCTATTGCAAAGTTAAACAGGCCTAGTGATTGAAACACACCACCGCCAGTTTTCTGGTTTTGCGAAACCACAAACGTCCCATCGGCGTGCGTCACACTGAATTTGGCATTGCTGGCACGATTGGCGTGCGAACTGTATTTCACGAACACTTCGTACTGACCAGCGTCCGTAATCGTCGGTGTGAACGTCGCGGTCGAGTTGGATCCTGGCAAGGTATAAACGTAGTATGCACCCTCGAAACCGGGTGTCGAAACGCTTGGGGACCATCCACCAACTAATGTGGTCGTCGCCGTGTTCTCTGTGTCCAGGCTGATTGTTTCATTGGGCACATCCGTAACCGTGACTGTAATGGCTTGCTCAAAGCTTAGCCCACCCTGGTCAGTCGAGCGAACTCGGATACTGTAGTTGTTCTTCGCCTCAAAGTTGAAACTGGAATTCGTCGTTATTGTATTGCCACTGATCGTGAAGGCAGCGTTGTCCGTGTCACCCGTGCCCGCAACCAGACTATACGTGAACGTGTCGCCTGCATCGGGATCGGTCGTGGTCAATGTGCCGACGGTTGAGCCAGCCGGCTCATTCTCTGGCACCGACGTCGGTGCTAAAGCCAATCCAGTTGGGGCTTGATTGACCGACTGAATCTTTAGAACGGCCGCCCCCTGAGTAAAGACTTCGAAGGTGTCCGCTCCGATCGTTTCGTTGGCTCCCTGCGTCCAGCCGGTGCCGATGTTGACCGTGTCGCCTGAGTTGCGGCGGACGATTAGCGTGTTGGATTCATCGGAAACGTTTAGGACTTCGCGCTGATTGAGCGTCAGCGTGTTGTTGCCAGATCCCGTGATATCGATCTGCTCGATCCCTAACAATCGGTTGTCCTGCAGCGTGGTCAGGTCCAGCGACAACCCGGTTCCGTCGAGCCGCAATGTATCCGTACCGTTGCCGCCAACGATCCGTTGGAACGACAGGTCGCTCACCGCCAGCACGTCGTTGCCTTCGCCGCCACGGAGCACATCCGCCCCGCCACCGCCAATGAGCGTATCGTTACCTCGACCGCCAATCATCACATCGGTTGCAGCCGTGCCTGTCAGTGTTTCTCCCGCCGCCGTCCCCTGATGCGTGACTGCTGCCGTGAAGTCAGCGCCGAAGATTACATAGCTCTCACCTGCACTCGATTTGGCGTCGCCCGACGCATCCGCACGATAGGCACCGATCAGCAGGTCGTCAAAGCCGTCCCCGTTCACGTCACCCGCGCTGCTCACAGAGCGGCCGCTCTGATCATCCACATCCGCTCCGAAGATGGTGATCCCGGCCGTGCCCAGGTTGGCCAGATCGATCGTCGTCGGCAGCGAGGAACCGCCGAAAATCACGTAGCTGTCACCCGCATAAGACTTGGCATTGCCCGACGCATCGGCTGCACCGATCAGCAGATCGTCGAAGCCGTCCCCGTTCACGTCTCCCGCACTACTCACCGAACCACCGCTATCGTCACCCCCGTCGGCTCCAAAGATGGTGATCCCGGCGGTCCCCAGGTTGGCGAGATCGATCGTTGTCGGCAGCGAGGCGCCGCCGAAAATCACGTAGCTGTCACCCGCCTCCGATTTGGCGTTGCCCGACGCATCGGCATGGAGAGCTCCGATCAGCAGGTCGTCGAAGCCGTCTCCGTTCACGTCCCCAGCGCTGCTCACCGACCAACCGCTGAAGTCACCCGCGTCGGCTCCAAAGATGGTGATCCCGGCCGTGCCCAGGTTGGCCAGATCGATCGTCGTTGGCAGTGAGGCACCGCCGAAGATCACGTAGCTGTCACCCGCATCCGGTTTGGCGTTGCCCGACGCATCGGCACCGTGGGCTCCGATCAGCAGGTCGTCAAAGCCGTCCCCGTTCACGTCACCCGCACTGCTCACCGAAATGCCGCTAAAGTCCGTAACGTCCGCTCCGAAGATAGTGATCCCAGCCGTGCCGAGGCTGGCCAGATCGATCGTCGTCGGCAGCGAGGCACCGCCGAAGATCACGTAACTGTCACCCGCAAGCGATTTGACGTTTCCCGACGCATCGGCACGGTTGGCACCGATCAGCAGGTCGTCGAAGCCGTCCCCGTTCACGTCCCCTGCGCTGCTCACCGAATCGCCGCTTATGTCATTCGCGTCCGCTCCGAAGATGGTGATCCCGGCCGTGCCCAGGTTGGCGAGATCGATCGTCTTCGGCAGCGAGGCACCGCCGAAGATCACGTAACTGTCACCCGCATCCGGTTTGGCATTGCCCGACGCATCGGCACCGGGGGCACCGATCAGCAGGTCGTCGAAGCCGTCTCCGTTCACGTCCCCCGCGCTGCTCACCGACCAACCGCTGAAGTCGCTTGCGTCCGCTCCGAAGATGGTGATCCCGGCCGCGCCCAGGTTGGCCAAATCGATCGTTGTCGGCAGCGAGGAACCGCCGAAGACCACGTAGCTGTCACCTGCATTCGATTTGGCATTGCCCGACGCATCGGCACCGTGGGCACCGATCAGCAGGTCATCGAAGCCGTCCCCGTTCACGTCACCAGCGCTGCTCACCGAAATGCCGCTTAGGTCATCCGCCTCCGCGCCGAAGATCGTCGAGCCTTGAGCGGCAGTCAGCGTCGCTAAGTCAATGATAATAGACAGAGCCACGGTCGATTGGATCTTTAGGATTGCCTGACCCTGACTAAAGACTTCAAAGGTGTCAGCACCAATGGTTTCGTTGGCCCCCTGAGTCCAACCGCTTCCCATATTGACCGTGTCGCCTGAGTTGCGGCGAACGATTAGCGTATTGGATTCATCGGAAACATTTAGGACTTCGCGCTGATTGAGCGTCAGCGTGTTGTTGCCAGATCCCGTGATATCGATCTGCTCGATCCCTAACAATCGGTTGTCCTGCAGCGTGGTCAGGTCCAGCGACAACCCGGTCCCGTCGAGCCGCAATGTATCCGTACCGTTGCCGCCAACGATCCGTTGGAACGACAGGTCGCTCACCGCCAGCACGTCGTTGCCTTCGCCGCCACGGAGCACATCCGCCCCGCCACCGCCAATGAGCGTATCGTTACCTAAGCCGCCGATCATCACATTCGCTGCTGCATTACCTGTCAGCGTTTCTGCCGCCGCTGTCCCCTGATGCGTGACTGCTGCGGTGAAGTCAGCGCCGAAGATTATATAGCTCTCACCGGCCTCCGATTTGGCGTTGCCCGACGCGTCGGCACGTCAGGCACCGATCAGCAGGTCGTCGAAGCCGTCCCCGTTCACGTCACCTGCGCTGCTCACCGAACGACCGCTCTGGTCAATCGCGTCCGCTCCGAAGATGGTGATCCCGGCTGTCCCCAGGTTGGCCAGATCGATCGTCATCGGTAGTGAGGCACCGCCGAAGATCACGTAGCTGTCACCCGCCTGCGAATTGCCGTTGCCCGATCCATCCGCCAACCAAGCACCAATCAGCAGATCGTCGAAGCCGTCCCCGTTCACGTCACCGGCGCTGCTCACCGACCAACCGCTAAAGTCATTCGCTTCCGCGCCGAAGATGGTGATTCCGGCTGTCCCCAGGTTGGCCAGGTCGATCGTCGTCGGCAGCGAGGCACGGCCGAAGATCACGTAACTGTCACCCGCACCCGATTTGGCATTGCCCGACGCATCGGCAACGTAGGCACCGATCAGCAGGTCGTCGAAGCCGTCCCCGTTCACGTCTCCAGCGTTGCTCACCGAATAACCACTAAAGTCAAACCCGTCCGCTCCGAAGATGGTGATCCCGGCCGTGCCCAGGTTGGCCAGATCGATCGTCGTTGGCAGCGAGGCTCCGCCGAAGATCACGTAGCTGTCACCCGCATAAGATTTGGCATTGCCCGACGCATCGGCACGGTTGGCACCGATCAGCAGGTCGTCGAAGCCGTCACCGTTCACATCACCTGCGCTGCTCACTGAATCGCCGCTCCTGTCACTCGCGTCCGCTCCGAAGATGGTGATCCCGGCCGTGCCCAGGTTGGCAAGATCGATCGTCGTTGGCAGTGAGGCACCGCCGAAGATCACGTAGCTGTCACCCGCATAAGATTTGGCATTGCCCGACGCATCGGCACGGTTGGCACCGATCAGCAGGTCGTCGAAGCCGTCACCGTTCACGTCACCCGCACTGCTCACCGAAATGCCGCTAAAGTCCGTAACGTCCGCTCCGAAGATGGTGATCCCAGCCGTGCCCAGGTTGGCCAGATCGATCGTCGTCGGCAGCGAGGCACCGCCGAAGATCACGTAACTGTCACCCGCACCCGATTTGACGTTGCCCGACGCATCGGCACGATAGGCACCGATCAGCAGGTCGTCGAAGCCGTCCCCATTCACGTCTCCAGCGCTACTCACCGAACCGCCGCTAAAGTCACCCTCGCCCGCTCCGAAGATGGTGATCCCGGCCGTTCCCAGGTTGGCCAAATCAATCGTCGTCGGCAGCGAGGCACCGCCGAAGATCACGTAGCTGTCACCCGCAGACGATTTGGCGTTGTTCGACGCATCGGCCACGCGGGCACCGATCAGCAGGTCGTCAAAGCCGTCCCCGTTCACGTCACCAGCGCTGCTCACCGAAAAGCCGCTCTGGTCATCCGCGTCCGCGCCGAAGATCGTCGAGCCTTGAGCGGCAGTCAGCGTCCCGAGGTCGATCGTCGTGAGCAAGCGGCGTTCTTCCATTTGCTCGATGAGTAAACGACGTAGCCGATGACGGCGCGGCGTCTTCGTTCTACTCAAGTCGCCATGAACGCGGTGCAACAACCTAGAGATTTGCTTCGAAATTTTCATGATAATGCTCTACTCTCAGAGAGATTGCTCCAAACCAAGTCTTAAAACACGACGTATCTCATCGGTCTTGAAACCCAGGGCTTGCGGTCGCAAGACATTCGCCAGGGCTACCACGTCATATAGCTCCGTGACCACTCCTTCGACACGGATCCAGTGGACCACATCGCCACTTTTCAGGTCGATCACCTGCAACCCGCAGCGTGCCTCGGCATCGCCCGCTTGCAGGTTGATGTCCAGTTCCAGTCCGCTGAATGTTTTGTTCTCGCGCGGTTTCGATAGACCCACGATGGCATAGTCACCGTGGAACGACAGACCGCGCAAATACCCAGGGCAAAACGCTACCGCTTCAAATCGACCCGCCGAGAGGTCGATAAATCCAAAGTGGCCGGTGCCTGAATTGAGTACCCATAGCTTGTCTCGATAGACGCGAGGCGAATGGGGCATCGAAAGACCCGTTGCGACAATCTCGTTGGACTGCACATCGATGACGCAGCCACCATCGTGCCGGCGATCGCGCCAACCGTCCGCGACGTCCGATTGGCTCACCGCAGTAACGTACTTCGCCAGACCGTTCTCTAAGGCCAAACCGTTCAGGTGACAGCGATCTTCAGCGGCCAGCTTGCTGAGAAATGGCGGACTCCACAGCGAGACAAAACTATGCGTCTGGCTGAACGTGGCCAAGCAGCCAAAGAGCGTGTTGACAAACACCACCCGGCCACTCGATTCGACAGCGACGTCATGAATATCCAAATCGCCCGTCGTGTAGCCAACCTGAGGAACATATAGCCGATCGTATCCACCAGCGATTTGACCAGGCTCAAGCACGTTTTCGAATCGCCATAGTTGATACAGCGAGGACATCCACATTGTTTGGCCATCGGCCCAAAGCCCCAGACAACGATTGAAAGTACGTTCAAAAACGGACAGTCTGCCATCGGGTTGTAGACCGAGCAGAAACAGCTTCCCAGCCTGGTACGTGGTCAATGCCAAACTCAATCGCTGCTCATGCATCCAATTCGTAAACTGGCGTGATGTGTTGATTTCGAGCAGTGGGGCCGGGGTGTTTGTCATTGCGGGTCAAAACTGTGGAAATAATTGCTGAAAAAAGTGTCACCTCCTTTTGCTATTAAGTTGGCGAGCCTTTTCCATCCGTGCGGGGCCACGGTTTGGGTTGACTGACAATCGGAAGTTACCAGGGACGGAAGCGACTAAGGTGGAGCATCATCAGCAGAATCGCAAACGAACCTGTTGGCATTTCGCCCTTTGGAGGTGGGGGATAGTCTAGTTGCAACAAATGCACCAATTGCACCTGCAGAGCGGAATACCGAAAAACTGCGAATAACAGACCTGAGAATAGGGTGTTTCAAGCCCCACGATGAGCGGCGCGGCAAAATGCCGCACCGATGCAATCCCATTGAGTTGACGACTGTTCCTTTGACTTTCGCGTTCGTCGGTGCCGCGTGCAGGCAATGGGCAATGATTCCTTAGGTACTGGATTTCTGGTGAATCCGACTACGCTTCGCTTGCGGTCGTACCGCCTTACGATCAAGGCGTCGCACCATTGACAACGAAGTCGGTCACATCGACGTTGACCACGTTCTCATTGAACCGAGCCAGGAAGACGAGTGAATCTGCACCGGTGGTTTCTTCGATTGATGTCAATGATGGTGGGGTTGTATCACCACTTTGTGTTTGCGATGCAGCGTAGTGAGCGCTGATCCTGGCTGCCGAAAGGGCGGTACCATAAACCGCCGCTTCATCGAGCGAGCCGTTTTAACGATAGGCTGTGGTCGCCCCACGGTTGTTGCATCGGCAGGGGGTGCAGCCGAATTGTTCCGTGATGGGATCGATGCGTTAGGGCATCTTCCTGGAGATGTTCAATCATTGGCCTCTGTACTTCGGCGTCTATCGAACGATCACGATCTGAGATGCCGAATCGGGAAGTCGGCACGCCAGAGGTCGACGAGTCAATACTCGGTCGACCGATATGGTCAAGAGATGGCGTCCGTCTTTGAGAACGCGATCGTTTAATGTAATGAGCTCTGCTCGAGCGTTAATCGAAAACGAACCGCACAGCATCGGCGACAACATACTGGTTGGCATCCTGTGTCAGGAGCTGCACCGACGCAGTGCCATTGGTGAGCGTGAATGTTCCTAATAGCACCCATGTTCCACCTCCGCTCGTTTGGTTAACGACGACTTGCGTCGTTCCTCCGTTGTGCGTTACCACGTAAGTCGCGTTGGTCGCTCGCAGTTCGTGCGACGTGTAGCGAACATACACTTGGTACGGTTGGCCTGAATTGACAAGTGTCGGTGTCCAAGTCGCGGTCGCTGTCGAACCGGTTTGTGCAGCTAAGTAATTCGATCCGACAAAGCCGCCCACTGAGGTACTGCTGAAAAAGCGTGAGCTTGGATCATTCACAATAAACCCAGGACTGGAATTGTCGACAATTACTTCTTCTTGCAAGTCTTCCGCAACAACAAAACTCTCGATCGAATCGATGTTCGTATTCGCTGACTGGTCCGCAAACGTTCCTGCTGCAAATACTGCGTCAACTGCTCCAGGCGAAAAATCACCGTTCGTGGCGTAGCGGTAGGTTGTGCCTGAGACGAGTGTCGGTTCTCCGTTAACAGTCACCCCGGCAGCGCCGGCTCCACTAAGCGTAAACTCTGGCTGTGCGTCGGTGATCGTCGAAACATCGAGACTTGCTCCTGAATTGACGCTAAAGGTGACATCGAGGTAGTCACGACCATTGATTGCCGTCACCACGATTGAGGCACCGGCAATGGGATCAACAAGGGTCGCCGTCGGTGCACCGGTTGTGTTGCCGACTCGAACAAACTGCACCGCATCACCAACGACGAAGCCATTTGCATCCGACGCTCGTAGCGTCACGCTGCCCGATGTGCCAGCCAGGAAATTGAACGTGCCGAGTGATTGATACACTCCCCCACCGGTGCGTTGATCTACACGCACGAGCGAAGTTCCATTCTGTGAAACGACTTCGTAGGCAGCATTCGAAGCTCTCGAAGAACCGTCTGTGTAGTTGGCGAACACTTCATAGAGACCATCCAAAGGAATGGTTGGTGTGTAAGTCAACCGTCCCGCGCCACCGGGGATCGTGTACAAATAGTCGAAGCCAACATAGCCAACCGTGGATGAGCTGATGGACCACTGGTTGACTCGGACGGCATCGGCATTGTCCAAAGAAATTCGCACAGCTCCGTCGATCAGTGTGAACGACTCTTGCGAGGCAAGGTTGCCCGTGGTGTTAAGGTCGGCAAACGATCCGGCAGTGAAATCCACAATGACATCGCCGGGGACAAACGATCCGGTAAACGAGTAGCGGTACGTCGTTCCTGACTGTAGGACGCCCACGCCATTGACAACGGCTGTGCCAACACCCGATCCTGAAATCGTGAACTCGTCGCCGGCGTCGACAACGGTTGCCGTGTCCAAGCCGACTGTTGAGTTAAAAGTCACGTCAATGAACCCGTTTGCATTGAGCGCCACCGATGTCAACGATTGACCGTCGGTCGGACTGGCAAGGTTCGACGATGGTGCGGCGACTTCGTTACCCACACGCACAAATTGAACCGAATCGGCAGTGACAATGCCGTTCGAGCCTGCAGCATTAACAACGACTTTGCCGCTCGTCCCGACGGAGAAATTGAACAGCCCCAACGATTGGAATACGCCGCCACCAGTCCTTTGATCTTGAGTCGTTGCAAACGTACCGTCGGCATGAACGACGCTAACCGAAACATTTGACGCACGATTTGCGTGTGAACTGTATTTGACAAACACCTCGTATTGACCGGCCGATCCAATGGTCGGCCTAAACGTGGCCAAAGAGTTTGATCCAGGCTTTGCGTAGACATAGTTGGCTCCATCAAAACCAGGCACGGATGTGCTTGGATTCCAGCCACCAGCCAACGTTGAACCGATTGTGTTTTCTGTATCCGGCGTCAGAAGAACATTGAGCGTTCCTGGCGAGTCATCAGAGGGGCCATACCAATCGCCAGGAGTTCCTGGAACAGTATTGTCGCGTTGCAAAGACAAGCCCTGCGTCGTCGTGCCTGATTCAAGGACAAGTGCACCAACATCGACGGCGGGGAGACCGACCGCAGGCCCCGCAGTCGCATCAAAGGTTCCTTCGTAGCTGAAGAATTCAAGTACATTACCTTGCGGATTGACTAAAGCGAAACCATCGTTTCCGTTGTCGAACCCAGCCGGTTCACCGCTAAAGTCCAATGCACCGAATCCAGTGCCGCCTTCATTGTCGATCACGCCGCTGAGGTTGATCGTGCGGATCACAGTTCCGGCATTGCCGTCATAATGGACAATCGTCCAACCTGCCAGATCAACACCAGCGGTGCCGGCGACTTCGATAAACTCATTTAGATCACCGGCGGAGTCTTCATAATGAAACTCGTTGATCCAAAGCTTGTCATTGTCGGTGATGACGATGGAGTCAAAGCTGTTGGGGCCCAGCGTGAGGCCGACTGAAGGGTTTGAAATCGTCAGTGTCGCGGTCTCCAACGCTTCGACAACGTTGTCATCCTGAACCGTGAACGTGACACTCCCGGTGGTCTGGCCGTCCAGGATTGTGATCGTCGTGTTCGACAGAGCAAAGTCGCCAGCAGTGATGCCCGTGCCAGTAACCCCAACAGTGACGGTTTGATTTCCGACCACTGGCTTGTCGGTCTGGGCGGTCGCAGTGACAACGGTGCCGAGGGCTTCGGTGCCGCTGTTGGAACTCAGTACCAGATTGACTTTCGGTAGCGCACCTGATTCCAGTGTGAATTGGTCGAAGGCGATTTCCTCTTCGTTCCCGGACGAGACCGTAATTCTCAGATCCAGATTCGAGCCCAAACCGGCGATGGATCCGTAGAATCGGGACAAATTCAGCCCCAATAGCGAACCGTCACCGAGGCCGTCAAAATTCGTGTCCTGAGCCATGCTGCTGTTGCCTGCGGCATTCTGAGCCTGAAATTCCAGGACCTTCACGAAGGGGCCTGCGTCAATCTTTGCCTCAATCAGAATGAAGTCGTCAGGTTCAAACCGAGACACATCCTCGGTTGCTCCAAAGAAACCACTGAACAGCAATTCGCTCCTGCCGGTAATGTTGATTCCGGTCCAGTTGATCACGTCTGGGTTCACACCGCCACCACTGCCCACGTCTTCGGCGCGCCAGTAGGTGCCGTCCTGAATGTTAGTGAATGTTTGATTGAATCCGTTGGCACCGCCGCCAGTCACGGATGTTCGCACGAAGTACTGGTTGGGTGCGCGAATGGTCCCGTCATCTTTATTGGCGTGATTCGGAGCGTCGCGGTCTCCCGTCGTCGGCCCCGTGCCTTCAAAATTGTCGGTCCAGAAGTTGATCCCCTCGCCAATACCCTGGATCGCAAACGTGTAGGGATTCTCGTCCGCATCGTCATTCGCAATCGACACGATAGCATTTCGAACTCCGGTCAGACTCGGATCGAAAGTGATTTGGAATGTGGTTGTTCCGGTGTTTGCCGCGATCGATGCCGACGGAATGGCGGTGACGGTGAAATCAGAGGCGTTCGTCCCGCCGATGGTGACAAATGGTGACGCACCAGTGAGAGTTAACGGGTCCGCACCGGTATTGGAAATGGTGAAGGTGTGGACTACTGTTCCTGCGACCGTGTTGACTGCTCCAAAGTAGGTGTCGTCGGCAACATCCGGCGTCGTATCACCGCTGGCGATGGAATTGGTCAAGCCAGAAATATCCATTTCGGCACCCGCGAACCCCTGAATGCTGAAGTTGTATGGATTCTCGTCCGCGTCATCGTTGGCAATGGTGAGCGTCGCTGTTCTCAGACCGGATGCTTGCGGATCGAACGTGATCTGGAACGAGGTGGTTCCGGTGCCCGCAGCCAGTGAAGCACTGGGGATCTGGGTCACACTGAAGTCGCCTGGATTCGTTCCGCCGATTGCGACAAACGGTGAGGCACCGATCAGATTCAAGACTTCTGTGCCGACGTTGTTGATGGTGAAGGTCTTCACCGCCGTCGCCGCCAGACTCACATTACCGAAATGGGTGCCGTCGTTTGTGGCTGGTGTCGTGTCGCCATCGGCAATGACCAATCCACCGCCCCGAACTTCCATCTCAGGTGCCAGAGCCACGTCGGACTCCAAGATGAATTGATCAAAAGCAATTTCCTGATTGTTGCCGTCACCGCGAACAGTAATGCGCAGATCGAGCGAGGCGCCGGTGCCGCCAATGGTTCCCAGAAATTCCCTCAGTGTGTTATCAAGCACAGTACCGTCGCCGCGTCCATCGCCGGTTGTATCGAGGCCCAAATGAGAGTTGCCGGAGGCCGTCTGTGTACCGAATTCCAGAACTTCGACGAAATCGCCAGGGAGGGTACTATCGATGCGTGCTTCCACCCGAATCAGGTCCGGATTTTCAAACCGGAACCCGTCGTCGGAGGCACCAAAGAAACCACCGAACTGCAGACCTGTACGACCGGTGATGTCAATACCGTTCCAGTTGATGACTTCTTCGAAAGTGGTCGTGCCGTTGCCCGTACGTTCACTGCGCCAGTATTTTGCTCCCTGGATGGTGAACACTTCGTCAAAGTCCGCCGTGGGACCGGAACCTGTGTCATCGGTGCGTCCGAAATAATCACCGCTACCGTTGATCACGCCCTCGGAGTCTCCGGTGAGCGGGGTGATGCGTGTGCCTTCGGTCGGATGAATTCCATCTTCAAAACCGTCCGTCCAGAATGTGACTCCTCGGCCACGACCCTGAATGGTAAAGTCGTAGGGGGCCTCGTCGGGATCGTTGTTTGGAATGGAAACGGTTCCCGTGACAACGCCAACAACCGACGGGTCAAATTTGATCTTAAACGTTGTCGAGCCCGCAGGTGCGACAGTGGTCGCCGGTTGTGCGGTGACCGTGAAGTCCGATCCGCTTACCGTCACGATACCCGGAGTCAACGCGTCGATTCCCGTGTTCAGAATCGTAAATGTATGTTCCACCATGCCGGCGTTGGCACTGACAGCGCCGAAATCGGTGTTGTCGGCGGCGACCGGCGTGGTGTCGCCGTCGGCGATGGAATTGCCATTACTCTGGACGTCGATTTCCGGGCCGGAAAATCCTGAAACGTCAAAGTTAAATGTGGTTTCGTCTGGATCGTCGCTGACGATGTTGACCGTCGCTGTTCGCGTGCCGAACGCGGATGGGTTAAATGTGACTTGAAACGTCGTCGTGCCAGTGGTCGCAACAACTGGCGAAGCCGGATTTGCAGTGATCGTGAAATCTGAATTCGTGGTGGTGACACTGCTGATGGCCAGCGGGCCATCTCCGATGTTATTAATTGTAAATGTTCTATTCTGGATTGCCGGGTCCGTCACCGACACATTGCCAAAGTCGGTGCCGTCTGTGGCGCTGGGGCTGACGTCCCCATCAAGGATTTCATTGTTGCCAATGCCCCGTACCTCGATGTCCGGGACACCGGCAATTTCTTCAGTCAGTGTAAACTGATCAAACCCGATTTCCTCCGAGTTGCCGTCACCATGCACGGTGACCGTGAGGTTCAGCAGGTTCCCGGACCCTGGAATCACAAGATCCTGAAAGTGCTGAAACGCGTTGACCAATTGTTCCGAGCCACCGGATACGCGGGTCATCAGACCGCTACCACTTGTCGGTGCAACAAACTCAATCAGAGTCACAGATGGCTGAGCGTCGATCTGTGCCTCGACTCGAACAAAGTCGCCATTTTCCCATCGGCTGGCTGTTTCATTGGCACCGAACCATCCGTTGAACTTCAGTGAGGATTTTCCAGCGATATCGATCCCGGTCCAGTTCACGATGCCCTCTGCCGGGCTTCCGCCGCTACCAGGTTGCGGCGTACCGGTTCGCTCACTGCGCCAATGGCGGAGGCCGGTGATATTTGAGAACACCTCTGTCTGCCCTTCCGAACCGGTTGGTCCGTTTGACGTGCTCGGAAAGAAGTAACGGTCAGGGCTGACAACAACACCTTCTGGGCCTGCATAGTTCGTGCCGCGTATTCCACTACCCAGAGTTGGCCCGGCCGTTTCAAAGCCGTCGGTCCAGAAGGTGGTCGCCGCCAGCAAGCGGCGATTTTCCAACTTTTCACATAGCAAGCGTCGGCGTCGCTTAGAGACACTGCGTTTAACGGTTTTGGATTTGTGTTTGTGGAGCATGTTCAGATTTCAAAACCGAAAAGGATGTTGGACACGCCGAACGGCGTCCGAGCTCGTACCATGCTCGGTATCAATATGGCGAGAATCGCCCCCCCCATGTTGCTATAATCTGATCGTAATGCCGTGAGTGTCGCAGTACCATCGTTTTTACCGCCACAATCGGAAGATTTCACCAATCCCGAGATAGAAACAGGTGTTCATCCGCGCACGAGTCTTCGAGCTGGCAAACCGATCCATTTCTTGTCGTCATAACCCGAGATTTTCCCAATAATTGCAGCGAAAAGAGAAAGCAATTCACTGTTCGTTTAGGGACCCTTCACAGCGGAATTCAGGCGAGGCGTGTTTCGCCAAACGTACACAAGTAACTTTTGTCGAATCAACATGCCGAGATACGACGGCGATGGCACGGTATTTTCAAGCTCAAAAGTCGTCACTAAGGAATTGTCCCGATATAGACCGGCGTATCGAAACTCAACTCATTGCCACGTTTGTATATGAAGTACTAGATCTTGCCACGGTTACCTTGGCAGTAACCGTTTGACGACTGTGATGAGGATGCCTCCTACATCAAAACGAACCGCACGGCATCGGCGACAACATACTGGTTGGCATCCTGTGTTAGGAGCTGCACCGACGCAGTGCCATTGGTGAGCATGAATGTTCCTAATAGCACCCATGTTCCACCTCCGCTCTTTTGGTTTACGATGACTTGCGTCGTTCCTCCGTTGTGCGTTACCACGTAAGTCGCGTTGGTTGCTCGCAATGCGTGCGACGTGTAGCGAACATAGACTTGGTACTGTTGACCTGAATGTGCCAGTGTCGGTGTCCAAGTCGCGGTCGCAGTCGAACCGGTTTGTGCGGCTAAGTAGTTCGAGCCGACAAAACCGCCCACCGAGCTACTGCTGAAAAACTGTGAGCTTGGACCACTTAACGTAAACCCAGGACCGGAATTATCGACGATCACTTCTTCTTGCAAATCTTCAGCGACAACAAAACTCTCGATCGAATCGATGTTTGCGTTCCCTGACTGGTCAGCAAACGTTCCTGCGGCAAATACTGCGTCCACCGCTCCAGGCGAAAAATCACCGGTCGTGGCGTAGCGGTAGGTTGTACCTGAAACGAGTGTCGGTTCTCCGTTAACAGTCACCCCGGCAGCGCCGGCTCCACTAAGCGTAAACTCTTGCTGTGCGTCAGTGATCGTCGAAACATTGAGACTTGCTCCCGAATTGACGCTAAAGGTGACATCGAGGTAGTCACGACCATTGATTGCCGTCACTACGATTGAGGCACCGGCGACGGGATCAGCAAGGGTCGCAGTCGGTGTACCGGTTGTGTTGCCGACTCGAACAAACTGCACCGCATCACCAACGACGAAGCCATTTGCATCGGACGCTCGTAGCGTCACGCTGCCCGACGTGCCAGCCAGGAAATTGAACGTGCCGAGCGATTGATACACTCCCCCACCGGTGCGTTGATCCACGCGTACGACCGACGTTCCATTTTGTGAGACCACTTCATAAGCAGCGTTAGAGGCCCGCGAACTGCCACCTGTGTAATTGACAAACACTTCGTAGAAGCCGTCCGTCGGAATGGTCGGTGTGTAAACTAACCGTCCAGCCCCACCGGCGTTGTTGTAGAGGTAATTCGGTCCGACGTAGCCTGCGATGGCAGTGCTGACGGCCCAATGGTTGATTTGCGTCGCGTCGGTATTGTCCAAAGTAATTCGTACAATGCCGTCTGTGAGCGTGAACGACTCTTGCCCGGCAAGGTTGCCGCTTGCACTGGTGTTGGCGAACGCGCCAGCGATGAAATTCACGACCACGTCACCAGGAACAAACTGTCCGGAAAAGGCATACCGGTACGTCGTACCTGACTGCAAGACACCATTTCCATTGATGACGGCGGTGCCGACACCAGGACCCGAAAGAGTGAACTCGGGCGCCGCGTCGACAATCGTGCTCGTGTCCAGGCTAACCGTCGAATTGAAGGTCACCTCAATGAAACCGTTTGCGTTCAGCGCCGCATCGGTGAGCCTCTGTCCGGAAGTCGGATTGGCTAGGCTAGCAGACGGAGCGGAGACGGTATCTCCGATCCGCACCAATCGTACCGCATCAGCAGTCACATACCCGTTTGAGCCAGCACCGTTGATACTGACATGGCCAGCAGTGCCGGTCTCAAAATTGAATAGGCCCAAGGACTGGAACACACCTCCACCCGTTTTCTGGTTTTGCAAGATGGCAAACGTCCCATCGGCATGCGTCACACTGACTTTGGCATTGCTCGCACGATTGGCGTGTGAACTGTATTTCATGAACACTTCGTACTGACCCGCGATTGCAATCGTCGGTGTAAACGTCGCGGTCGAGTTCGATCCAGGCGTTGTATAGAGATAGTTTGCGCCCTCGAAACCAGGTGTCGAAACGCTCGGGCTCCATCCACCAATTAACGTTGTTGTCGATGTATTTTCGGTATCCAGCGTCAAACTGGTCGATATCAGGTCCAATGTCACAGTGCCGACGAACAACGAATCCGTGCTCGGTCGCTGAATGACAAGTGCGGGATTGATGGTGACAATCTTGATTCCGACCGTTGGATTGGTAAACACGATCGGCAGGAACTCGCCCGAGACGCTGCGCACTCGCATCAATCCGGTTTCGACCCCATCGGCATCATCAACGATCACGGTTGTCACCGACGATGGAATGTAGACCTCGACCGTTTCAACCGACGAAACTTCGGCAACGGAACTTTCGACGGACACTGTGTCCATGACGATCGCGGTGTTGTCAGGCGTGATCGCGGTGAGGGTTTGCGAATTGATTGTCGGCCGCACAGCCAGCCGGCTGAACTGGCCACCGGCCAAACGCAACGAGTCGGCTTGAGTGCCGCCTTGGATCGTGTAGTGATCGCCGCGATAGCTGGCCGAACCGAAATTGACGATCGTCGTGTTGGGTTGGTCCACAGCGCCGACGATGCTCAGCGACGTTGGCCTTGTGAAGTAACCGTCGGTCACTACGCTTTGATCGGTACTGACTGACAAACTTTCGCGTGAATGAGCGATCGAAGTTTCAGACGGGGCCGTGGACGTGATGGTGTGTGTCCCCGTGTCGTCGTTGAGGATGTAACCATATCCTGCGGCCCGTCGAATAACGGCGTCGGTCGCGTTTTCGAGCCCCAGCACCAGCAACTCGTCAACTTCGAACGCCGAATCGCCATGCACCGTCACGTCGACAAAGCGGCTGGTGTTGTCGCCTGCGGGCCAAGTCAAAACGCCTGAGACCGCGCCATAGTCGATGCCGGCAGTGGCCGAATAGTCGCGAGTGGCAAACGCGACGGAGACTTGGGACGTGTGATCGCCCGTTAATGCGACTTCAAAACGCATGACATTGGTTTCTCCATCGGTGCCTTCGATGATCGCGGCGTCCCCCAGAGTGATCATGGTGGGAACCACTTGACCGATCGTTTGCGTGGCGGCGAGTCCCGCGATTTGCGATGTGGCGTAGGTGGTCGCGACTTCGGCACTGGTTTTCGCACCACTGCCGACATCACGCACGTCGCTGGCCATCGATCCGTGCAGGGTCTTTTTGTACCGAGTGAGTTCTTCGAGGAACGCTTGCTCGCTGGCAAAGGTTGTCGAGGCGAGCGACTGCAAATCTCCAAGCCGCTCGGCGATCAGCGTCGAGATGTCATTGATCGTCGCGGCGGGGATCGGCGTGACGAGCGATTGGTTGACCGAATTTGCCACTGCGCGAACTAGCGAAGCGTCAGTCAAATCGAGCACCGAACCGCTGGGTGCCAAACGGTCCACCAAGGCGTTGGTCACTAATTGTGACAAGCCAGCAAAGCTCTCGCCGCTGGCACCTTCGGCAAAACGTCCCAGTAAGATCAATAAACTGGACACTTGGGCCAGTTGCACATACACCTGTTTGGCCACTCCATCACCGGCCAACAATCGAGCGATCGGATCCGATAGTGAGAAATCAAAGCCTTCGATGCGAAGCGCTTGCTGAACTCGCTCGCTCGCTTGCTGAGGCGTTTGATTGTATCGACGCGCATAGTTTTCAACCAAAGTTGACAACGGAGTCACGATGTAGTTGCCGGTGGTGGCTGATAGCGGCAATTCCCAAGGCAAACCGGTGGACGTGTCGACGCCGCCAGTGACTACGATCCGTCCTTCGGTCGAGTCGATCACACCGTCTTGATTGCGATCCAACTCGGAAATCATCGCGATCGCAAAACTGCCGTCCAGGTTCGTGTCCGCTTGGGGTTCCAACGGTTCATCTTCGTCGCGCCTGCCGTCTTCGTCTAGATCGATGAAGTCTCGGACTCCGTTGAAATTGGCGTCAAAAAACGCTGTGCTGCCTTCGAGCAAGCCTTGTTGGCCAATCGCGAGCGCTATCGTGAAGGGCGTGAACGTTTCTGCATTTGTGGTTGTTATTGTAACAACCGGCTCGCCGCTGGAAGCGATATTAGTTGTCGTCCCCCCGAGGGAAATATATTCACCAATCGCTAGGCCTCCGGCCATGGGATTGTAGTTGGTTGAACTCGGAATACTGACCTTGGGGGTCGTCTTCGTTTTATTCCCTAAGATGACGTGCGACGACTTGGGCGGGTTTGAGGGAATATCGATTGCCAGTGCTCCAACGATCACGACATCAACCCTCTTGTCAGCCGTAGCACCGGATTGAGGCAGTGGCTGAATGGTCACATAACCCGTGTCTTGGCCGACTCCCAAATCGATCGCAAGCGTTCCGGGCCTAACGCCTTCCAAACGATAATCGACGCCCTGACGGGCGTCGCCATCAAGCCGGAAATATACCTTGGCGGGTTCCGTAAGGGGGGCGCTCAACTTCACCGGAATCTTGACGGTCGTGGTCTCCGTCAAGCCGAATCCGCCGGTGGGACCGAAGGAGACGGAGGGGCGGCGGTCGTCATCAGCGATCGTGACCGTGTGAGTCGACAAGACTTTAAATTGCGATCCAAAGTTTCGACCAACTTCGAAGACCAACGTTTCGGGGCCTTCGACCTTAGCGTCGTTGACGACATTTACCGTGAACTCGCGTTCCTTCTGCGCCGTACCGAAGCTGACTTGCAAGAACGTGCCGTTAAGTGACGCAATCGAAACGTCACGCTGGCTGCCGTAAAGCAGCGCGCTGCCGCCGACTCGGATGCTCACGTCACCCGAAATATTGTTATTGGTTTCTTTGGTGACTTTGAACGTGAACGAGCCGATGTTTTCACTGACCGTGGATGGTCCGATGATTCGGGAATTAAATTCGTCGTCCTCGATCGTCAGTTCTACCGATTGTTTGTCTTGCCACAACGGGCCGGTGAACAACGAATTGCCCAGCGTGAAGCGAATCGTTTCGTTGGGTTCGACGTCCAAATCGTCGATGATCGTGACGGCACGTCGCATCTCGGTGACGCCCGGTGCAAAGACAAAATTTGCCGTGTTGAACTGAAAGTCGGTGTTCAATTTTGCGGTGCCCTTGCCGCTTTCATTGCTGACCCGAATTGGCACCGTCACGGTATCCACCGATGGATTCGACAAGGTCACGATCACGTCGACCTTGCGATTGGTCGATCCGATCGCACGCTCGGAAACACTTGAGGACGCAAGTGAAATCGCCGGAGTGGATGAATCGTTGTCGCCGATGACCACCCATCCCGAACCGCTACCGGACAACGTGTACGATCCGGGCGTCAAGATAACCTCAAACGCTTCGTAGTTTTCATCCAACGTATCGTCGACAAGCGTGAACGAAACCTGCGCCGTGTCGTTGCCGGGCGCGAACGTGAACTGGGGCAGGGCCTGGTTGGCGGTATAGTCGACGCCAAAGGTCGCACCGCGGGCATAGTAAGTGAACGGAATCACCAAGGACGTCGACAGATTTCCGCCTGTTCGCTTGGCCGTGATCGTCGCGGTTTCACCTTCGCCAGTGTACTGATACTCGGGCGTGACGCTGACTACCGATGTGTCGTCGTCGTCGATCCACAACAAATGTTTCCACGAGTTGTACTCGCTGGCCAGCGTCGCTCCGACAATCGTGGTTAAGTCGGCGATAATCAATTCGCGATTTTCGGCCACGCTGTCTTGCACGATGCGAATCGGCAGTGTCTTGCGGATTTGCCCGGGCAAGAAGGTGAGCGTGTTGAGCGATGGGACGATAAAGTCGACTCCGGCGATCGCGCCGAGTGCTTGACTGATGGAAACGTTGGTCGTCACAACCGCTTCGCTGGGGCCCGACAAAATCACATCGATCGACGTTGAGATGTCCGACTCCGTCACACTGGAAGTGAACCGGTCGAATCGAATCGTGGGGATCGAGTCGTTGTCGGTGATCGACAGCGTGTGCGCAGCGATTGCTCCCAAGTTTACAAATCCGGCGTCGTCCAGCGTGATGACCAGGAGGTCCGGGTTGACCTCGTATCGCGAATCTTCTTGCAACGAGAGCGTGATGACACCCGAACTTTGGTTGGCGGCGATGTAAAGGTCGCCGCCGCTATACGAGCCGACTAGATTTTCAGTATCGCCGCTGATCGAATACGGAACGATCACCGGTTGGGTGGCGATGCGATCCAAGTTGACCGTGATTTGCACTTGGCCATTTTGTTCAATCACACTGGTCGTGGCCGATGCGAACGAAGCGGTGTAGGGGGCCGATTGCACGTTGATTTTCACCGTCGCGGCGGCCGAAACCAACGAGCCGTCAAAGGCGCGATAGGTCAAACTATCGAGTCCGACGAAACCGGTGTTGGGCGTGTAGTGCAGCACTCCACCCACGATCGTCGCCGTCCCGTTGGCGGGTTGCGAGGCGATCTCCAGCGTTACCGTGTCGCCGTCGCGATCCACTGCGGTCAACGGAATGCTCGACATGGTGTTCACCGTTCCGACTGTTGTCAGCGGCGTGATTCGCGGCGATTGGTTGACATAGAACAGTTCGCCACCGCCTAGTTGGCTGGTGGTGACACCGTAATCGAGCGTGTCGGCGGTCAGATACAGTCGCCCGTTGTCGGCCAGCAAGTTGGTTGGACTGCCGCTAGCGGTTCCCGCCATGATGTCCACCGCCAGACGTGATCCGGCGGTGGTGCCATCGGTGACCCACAATTCGCTGCCATGCACCGGATCGGTGGTTCGAAAGAAAGCTAGCTCGCCGACGGATGTCATCTCTCGCATATTCACGAACACGTTGCCGGCAAACGGATCGTTCGGATCGGGCGTTACCCCAGGCCGCAGATCGGCTAGCAACCCGGTGCCTGCGACGGTTCCGCTGCTGACCCATAATTCGCGACCCGCACCGGGCGAATAGCCTTCGAAAAGAACTTTGTCGCCCAGCGCAACCAGACTGATCGGTGCCAGAGCATTGACATTGCCCAGCCCATCATCTTCGAACACCGACGTCAACGCCTTGGTGCCTGCCGATGTGCCGTCGGTCGACCACAATTGATAACTGTTGGTGCTGACGTGGGCACCAAAGATCAATTTGGATTCGATATCCGATCCCGTCCCCTGATCTTGAGTTGACACGCCTGAAGTCGCGACGCCGCCACCTGGATACGAGCTTTCCGGCCCCGGCAACAAATCCTTGAGCAAGTACGTTCCGCCGACGGTTCCGTCGGTTCGCCACAATTCGTCGCCATGCGCGGGATCGTAACCGGCAAAGTAGGCGATGTTGTTCCAAGGCATGACCGTACGCTGACGAGTGGCCCCCAAGGTGACTTTTGTCGTGCCGCCGTTGACGCTGCGATTGAAACGATGCAATTGATCACCTGCGATCACATACAAACGTTCGCCGACGGGCGTGATCGACTCGATGTCTCCATCGTCGCCGGCCGTATTGAACTGGGCAACGTAATTCGCCGGCGAGATGTCGCCGCCGTTGGTCACCCACAGCTCTTCGAAACCGCTGGCTCCATCAACGACAAAGAACACGCGATCGTCAAACGAAGTCAGCTTGCGTGGATCGCTGCCGGTCGCCCCGGTGCGAATGTCTTTACTGAGTTTGGTGCCGGCCACAGTGCCGTCGGTTAGCCAAAGTTCGCGACCTTGGGCCGATGATCCTTCGGCCGCGAAATAGACGACTCCGTTGCCAAACGCCAACTCGGTCGGTCCATTGCCGGGCGAGAATGACTTCAAAAGCGTGGTGACACCGGTGACCGCATTGGTGCGATAGAGTTTGTCAGTAAATGTGGGGCTGGTGAAACCAGTGGAAATATAAAAGTCATTGCCGACTTTCAATACCTTGCGAATGTTGGCCGCCGGAGTGCCTCGAGCCACGTCGATCAAACGAGTGCCCGATGCGGTGCCGTCGCTGATGCCCAATTCGACACCGACGCTCGGGTTACTTCCCTGAAAGATCACGCCCGTCGATGTCGCGGCCAGCATTGTGATCGCACTGCCGGCGGTGCCGGGATTCAAATCCTTGACCATCGCCGTGCCGGCCGCCGTCCCGTCGCTAACCCACAATTCGCTGCCGCTTGCGCCCGTCGTCGCAGTAAAAAACACGCGATTGCCGGCGACGCGAATTTGCTGAGTCGCGGTTGTGGTCAGTTGAATCGTTCCCACGGCCGTCCCGTCGGTCGACCACAATTGCCCCGGCAACGCGCCGTAATCGATAGTGCGAAACACCAGTCGGCTGCCCAGATCATAGAACGCATGAGGAATCGACGAAGCGGGATAGAAGCCGGAAATGCCCGGAGCGATGTCGGCGACTTGCGAAGTGCCAAGGGCCGTACCATCGCTCTTCCACAATTCGATGCCATCGCCCGATCCGCCATCGCCGCCGGCAAAGTACAAATGGCCTTGCCAAGCGAACAAGGTTCCATGAACGCCATCGCCGTAGCTCGGTACGATGTCGGTGATGCGAGTGATCGCGTTGGTCGTCGGATCGGTGCGATACAGTTCGCGTCCGGTCGCGGGGCCCGGCATGGATGGGTTCAAATCATTGGCAGTGAAATACAATTGGTTTTGAAACGCCACCATCGATCCGATTTGCGAGCCCGAATCGCCGCTGACGATTTCGCCGACTATTCCGGTGCCTGACAAAGTGCCGTCGGTTCGCCACAACTCTTGACCTTCCATCATGCTTGTGGAAACGAAGTACGCGGTTGATCCGACCGTGACAATCGAGCCGTCAAAATCTATTGAACCCGGCCCGAACGACATCTCGGAGTCGCGCAGCATGTAGGTGCCGGTCGCCGTGCCGTCAGTTCGCCAAAGTTGATGGCTACCCATCGCCGAATCGACATTCAAATTGAACAACAGGACGCTACCCAAAGTCGCCGAAGGGATCGCGCCGCTGGATGCCGGCGCGCCGAATCCCGACCCCGGTATCGATGCGATCATGCTCGCGCCGCTGATGCCATTGGATTTCCATACCTCGTGCCCCCCCATCCCCATGCTGTCGGGACGCAGAAACAACAACTGTGATCCGAGCGAGTAGAAGGTTGTGGAATCGCCGCCCGGTGATCCGCCGGGGGCACCGCCCATGGAATCAAATGAATGCACGATCATCGTTCCGGTTTCGGTGCCGTCGGATCGAAACAGAGCCGTACGAATTTCTGCAATTCCGCCCGGGGGCATACCGGGATCGAGATAGCTGTAGTCGGCGATGAAATACAGAGCGCTGTTCCAAGCGTACAGCGATCGCGGATTTGACGAATCGCTGCCGTCAGCCAACTCGATGACTTGCGATGTGCCGTCGTTAGTGCCGTCGGATTTCCAAAGCTCGCTACCGTGCGTCGGGGTCGTGGCCGCGAAGTAGTAAGTGCTGCCGATCTGAATCGCCGCCGTCGGACTCGATGATGTCACCGTGTTGTCAAGGTCGATAACGTTTCGCAGATCATACGTCGCCGGCGTCAGGTTTGAAACGCCCGCCAGCAGCCGTCGATCTTCAAGTACTTCCAATAACAGTCGTCGACGGGCGATCAAACGCGAAGGAGACTTTAGAGGGCGCATATTGTTTTTCAGCCTAGTGAAACCAGCGATATTGTATTTTAGAAATTGCCACCGGCTCGGATGCGAGCGAGTGGTCCCAAGACCTTAACTGCACTACATCAAAACGAACCGCACTGCATCGGCGACAACATACTGGTTGGCATCCTCCGTTAGAAGCTTCACGGATGCAGAACCATTGCTTAAGTTAAAGGATCCTAATAACACCCATATTCCACCTCCGCTCTGTTGGTTAATGACGACTTGCGTCGTTCCTCCATCGTGCGTTACCACATAATTCGCGTTAGTCGCTCTCAAGTCGTGCGACGTGTAGCGAACATAGACTTGGTACTGTTGACCTGAATTGGCCAGTGTTGGTGTCCAAGTCGCGGTCGCAGTCGAACCAGTTTGTGCGGCCAAGTAGTTCGAGCCGACAAAGCCGCCCACTGAGGTACTGCTGAAGAAGCGTAAGCCTGGATCATTCACAGTAAACCCAGGACCGGAATTGTCGACGATCACTTCTTCTTGGAAGGATTCGGTGACAACAAAACTAGCAATCGTGTCGATGTTCGCGTTCGCTGACAGGTCAGCAAAGGTTCCAGCCGCAAATACCGCGTCAACCGCTCCAGGCGAGAAAGCACCGGTCGTGGTATAGCGATAGGTTGCACCTGACACGTGTGTCGCTGCGCCGTTAACGGTCACACCCGCAGCGCCAGTTCCACTAAGTGTAAACTCCTGTTGTGAATCCGTGATCGTTGACGGGTTAATTCCCGCTCCTGAATTGTCCGTGAACGTGACATCGATAAAGTTTTGACCATTAATGGTCGTCACGACGATGGACGAGCCATCGGTAGGGTTGGCTAACGTTGCCGTTGGCGCATCCGTTAAGTTGCCCATTCGGACGAACTGGATGGCGTCACCAACGACGACGCCATTTGCGTCCCACGCTCGCAGGGTCACGCTCCCCGATGTTCCGGTTAAAAAATTGAACGTGCCGAGTGATTGATACACTCCGCCACCCGTTCGCTGATCTATGCGAACAATCGATTTTCCATTCTGCGAGACCACCTCATAAGCAACGTTTGATGCTCGCGAATCGTGATCTGTGTAATTGACAAACACTTCGTAGGAGCCATCCGTCGGAATATTCGGTGTGTAAACTAACCGCCCAGCGCCGCCCGCGTTGGTGTAGAGGTAGTTTTGTCCGACGTAGCCGCCGACGGATGCGCTGACGGCCCAATTGTTAATCTGGGTCGCGTCTGTGTTATCTAGAGTGATTCGCACAATGCCGTCTGTCAGCGTGAACGACTCTTGCCCGCCAGGGTTGACAGTTGAATTGGTGTTGGCAAACGAACCAGCGGTGAAATTCACAGCCACGTCTCCGGGGACAAACTGTCCTGTAAACGAATACCGGTAGGTTGTTCCTGACTGCAAGACACCCATTCCTCCGATCACGGCGGTACCGACACCAGGCCCCGAAAGAGTGAACTCGGGCGCCGCATCGACAATCGTGGTCGTGTCCAGGCTAACCGTCGAATTGAAGGTTACGTCAATAAAGCCATTTGCGTTTAGCGCCGCAGCGGTAAGCGTTTGTCCCAAAGTCGGATTGGCAAGGTTAGCGGACGGTACAGCGACGGGGTCTGAGATAAATGTAAACTGAACCGCATCTGCCGTCACGAACCCATTGGAACCGGCGGCGTCGATGCGGACAAATCCCGCTGTGCCGGCCTCAAAATTAAACAACCCCAATGAATGGAACACACCACCACCCGACTTCTGGTTTTGCAAGATCGAAAACGTCCCATCGGCGTGCGTCACACTGACTTTGGCATTGCTCGCACGATTGGCGTGCGAACTGTATTTCACGAATACTTCGTACTGCCCAGCGACCATAATTGTCGGCCTAAACGTCGCAGTCGAGTTTGTTCCTGGCAAGGTGTAAACGTAGTTTACGCCCTCGAAACCAGGTGTCGAAACGCTTGGGGTCCATCCACCAACTAACGTGGTCGTAGCCGTGTTTTCCGTGTCCAGGTTTATTGTTTCATCGGTCACATCAGTAACCGTGACTGTAATCGCTTGCTCAATACTCAGCCCACCTTGGTCCGTTGAGCGGACTCGGATACTGTAGTTGTTCTTTGCCTCGAAGTTGAAACTAGATTTCGCGATTAGCGTATTGCCACTGATCGTGAAGGCAGCGTTGTCTGTACTTCCGGTGCCCGCTACCAACGAATACGTGAACGTGTTCGCGGCGTCAGGATCCGTTGTCGTAAATGCTCCGACCAGTGCATTGGGACCCGCATTCTCAGCAATCGACGATGGCGATAACGCAAGGTCCGTGGGATTTTCGTTGACATCCGTGATGTCAATCGTGAACGCTTTTTCAAAGCTTAGGCCGCCTTGATCGGTAGTTCGTACGCGAACGGAGTAGCTGTTCTTCGCCTCAAAGTTGAAACTGGAGTTAGCTGTTAATGTATTGCCACTGATTGTGAAGGCAGCGTTGTCCGTGCTTCCGGTGCCTGCTACCAACGAATACGTGAACGTATTCGCCGCGTCAGGGTCCGTTGTCGTAAGTGTTCCGACCAATGCACTGGCTCCAGCATTCTCTGCAATCGACGACGGCGATAACGCGAGGTCCGTGGGATTCTCATTGACGTCCGTGACGGCAATCGTGAACGCTTTTTCAAAGCTTAGACCGCCTTGATCGGTAGTTCGTACGCGAACGGAGTAGCTGTTCTTCCCCTCAAAGTTGAGACTGGAATTCGCGGTGATTGTATTGCCACTGATCGTGAAGGCTGCGTTGTCCGCGCTTGCGGGGCCCGCTACCAACGAATAGGTGAACGTGTTCGCGGCGTCAGGATCCGTTGTCGTGAATGCTCCGACCAGTGCATTGGGACCAGCATTCTCAGCAACCGACGATGGCGATAACGCGAGGTCCGTGGGATTCTCGTTAACGTTCGTTATGGCAATCGTGAACGCCTTTTCAAAGCTTAGACTGCCTTGATCCGTAGTTCGTACGCGAACGGAGTAGCTGTTCTTCCCCTCAAAATCGAAACTAGAATTCGCCGTTAATGTATTGCCACTGATCGTGAAGGCAGCGTTGTCCGTGCTTCCGGTGCCCGTTACCAACGAATAGGTGAACGTGTTCGCCGCGTCAGGGTCCGTTGTCGTGAATGTTCCGACCAATGCATTGATACCAGCATTCTCAGCAACCGACGCTGGCGATAGCGCGAGGTCCGTGGGATTCTCGTTGACATCCGTGATGTCAATCGTGAACGCTTTTTCAAAGCTTAGATCGCCTTGATCGGTAGTTCGTACGCGAACGGAGTAGTTGTTCTTTGCCTCGAAGTTGAAACTAGATTTCGCGGTGATTGTATTGCCACTGATCGTGAAGGCAGCGTTGTCCGTGCTTCCGGTGCCTGTTACCAACGAATAGGTGAACGTGTTCGCCGCGTCAGGGTCCGTTGTCGTGAATGTTCCGACCAACGTATTAGTACCAGCATTCTCGGCAATCGACGATGGCGATAGCGTCAAGTTGGTTGGAGCTTCGTTAACGTCCAGTATGTTGACAGCGAAGACCCGGTCATGTTGCACGCCGATGTTGTCGGTAGTGCGAATGCGTACCGAATAACTCGACTTGGCTTCGAAATTAAAGCTGGCTGCAGTTACGAGTTGATGTCCAACGATTGAAAACTGGGCATTGTCCGAGTCACCCAATCCGGTAACGAACGAATAGGTTTGAATACTGGACGAGTCCACGTCGGATGTCTTCAAAAGTCCGACCAATGTACCAATGGGTTCATTCTCGGGCACTGTGTTGGACAACAACAATGTGTTCGACGGCTCGATATCAATCGCGATGACATTGAACGTGTAGTCGACGGGACTTACATCGTAAAAGTATCCTTCGACCAGCAAGGTGTACGTGCCACTCAGTGGCAATGCTGGCGGCTCCATGTCGCTGCCTAGACCGGCGGACGTTACGACTCTGCCTAACGGATCCAGCAGCCTCCAATAGGCATTCTCTGGAGTCGCCGTCTGCGAATCAAAATAGAATCTTTCGCCAGCCGTTGCGTTAAACCGATAGGCATCGGTTTCGCTGGCCGGATCAAGGCTGCCAGAAACGGGAGTGCCTGGTGTCAGCGGCGTGGCAGTGGCAAGATTTGATAAGCGGAACGAATAGGCACCCACTGCGTCGCCGACGCCGTCGATGACCAATTGGTAGTCGCCAGCGATCAAGTTTAATGCAGAATCGATACCAGAATAATAATAATCTTGTTCCAAATACCGATTGTCCACTTCGATCCCCGCCGGTCCAGTGAGCGTCCAACTAATACTGCCCGCGCTGGCGAGGGCATCGAAGAAGAGTCGACTGTCGGCACCCAGCGTGAACGTGTAAGAATCTCGTTCGCCGACGACGGAAATAGCATCGGTGACGACGTTTCCGATAGTCAGGCCTGTCGCTGGGGCACTAGGCACCGTCAATACATTGAATGTGTAGTCGACGGGAGTTACATCGTAAAAGTATCCTTCGACCAGCAAGGTGTACGTGCCATTGAGTGCCAATGCCGGCGGCTCCATGTCGCCGCCTAGAACGGCGGATGTTACGACTCGGCCTAGCGGATCGAGCAGCCTCCAATAGGCAGACTCTGAAGTCGCCGTCTGCGAATCAAAAAAGAATCTTTCGCCAGCCGTTGCGTTAAACCGATAGGCGTCGGTTTCGCTGGCCGGATCAAGGCTGCCAGAAACAGGAGTCCCTGGTGTCAGCGGCGTGGCAGTGGCAAGATCCGATAAACGGAACGAATAGGCACCCACTGCGTCGCCGACGCCATCGATGACCAACTGGTAGTCGCCAGCGAACAAGTTTAATGCAGATTCAATACCAGAATAATAATAATCGTTTTCCAAATTCCGGCTGTCCACTTCGATCCCAGCCGGTCCAGTGAGCGTCCAACTAATACTGCCCGCGCTGGCGAGGGCATCGAAGAAGAGTCGACTGTCGGCACCCAGCGTGAACGTGTAAGAATCCCGTTCGCCGACGACGGAAATAGCATCGGTGACGACGTTTCCGATAGTCAGTCCTGTCGCTGGGGCACTAGGCACAATCAATACATTGAATGTGTAGTCGACGGGAGTTGCATCGTAAAAGTATCCTTCGACCAGAAATGTGTACGTGCCGCTCAGTGGCAATTCCGCGACCTCCGCGTCGCTGCCAAGGAAGTTGTTGGCTACGACTCGGCCTAACGGATCCAGCAGTCTCCAATAGGCAGACCCTGGAGCCACCGTCTGCGAATCAAAATAGAATCTTTCGCCAGCCGTTGCGTTAAACTGATAGGCATCGGTTTCGCTGGCCGGATCAAGGCTGCTGGAAACGGGAGTCCCCGGCGTCAGCGGCGTGGCAGTAGCAAGATCCGACAAACGGAACGAATAGGCACCCACTGCGTCACCTACGCCGTCGATGACCAACTGGTAATCGCCAGCGATCAAGTCTAATGCAGATTCAATACCAGAATAAAAATAATTATCGTTTTCCAAATTCCGGCTGTCCACTTCGATTCCAGCCGGGCCAGTGAGCGTCCAACTAATACTGCCCGCACTGGCGAGGGCATCGAAGAAGAGTCGACTGTCGACACCCAGGGAGAACGTGTAAGAATCCTGTTCGTCGATAACGGAAATTTCCGACGAAATCGTATCCCCCAATGTCAGTGGTGTGCCAGTGAACGGAGTCGGTGGCGTGTTGCTAACGAAGTTTGTGAGGAATGAGTAACTAAGATTGCCTGCGTCTGAAATGTTCCCTTCGATCAGCAGCGAATAGGTGCCGGTCATCGTGAGATCAACCGCAAGCTGACTGGTTCCCAGCCCTGAATTGAAGACGGTCCGTCCCAACGGATCGAGCAAACGCCAGGTCGCATTCATCGGACTTGCAGTCGCAGTAGCAAAGCTAAATTTATCCCCAGCATTGACGGCCAGCGAATAGATATCCGTTTCAGTCGCGGGATTCAGATCGCCGCTAACGGCGACACCCGATGTCAAGGCCGTTGCCGATGCAAAGTCTGACAACTTGAAGGAATAGGCACCCGTTGCGTCGCCGACGCCGTCGATGACCAACTGGTAGTCGCCGGCGATCAAGCTCAGTGCTGATTCGTAACCATAGTCATAATAATCGTTCTCCAAATACCGGCTATTTACTTTAATCCCAGCGGGTCCGGTGAGCGTCCATGTAATATTGCCCTCGCTTGAAAGGGAGTCGAAGTAGAGTCGGCTCGCGGCACCCAATGTGAACGTGTACGAGTCCTGTTCGCCGGTGAGCAAGATGTCGCCAGCGACGACGGATCCCAGGGTGAGCCCTATCGCTGGTGAACTCGGCACATTCAATACATTGAACGTGTAGTCGACGGGAGTTGTATCGTAAAAGTATCCTTCGACCAGCAGGGTGTACGTGCCACTCAGTGGCAATGTTGGCGGCTCCATGTCGCTGCCTAGAAAGTTGTTGGCTACGACTCGGCCCAGCGGATCCAGCAGCCTCCAATAGGCATTCTCTGGAGTCGCCGTCTGCGAATCAAAATAGAATCTTTCGCCAGCCGTTGCGTTGAACCGATAGGCATCAGTTTCGCTGGCCGGATCAAGGCTGCCTGAAACGGGAATCCCCGGCGTCAGCGGCGTGGCAGTGACAAGATTTGATAAACGGAACGAATAGGCACCCGTTGCGTCGCCGACGCCGTCGATGACCAACTGGTAGTCGCCAGCGATCAAGTTTAATGAAGATTCAATACCAGAATAAGAATAATGATCGTTTTCCAAATACCGCCCATTCACTTCGATCCCAGCCGGTCCAGTGAGCGTCCAACTAATATTGCCCGCGGTGGCGAGGGCATCGAAGTAGAGTCGGCTCGCGGCACCCAGTGTGAACGTGTACGAATCCTGTTCGCCGACGACGGAAATAGCATCGGTGACGACGTTTCCGATCGTCAGGCCTGTCGCTGTGTTACTAGGCACCGTCAATACATTGAACGTGTAGTCGACGGGAGTTACATCGTAAAAGTATCCTTCGACCAGCAAGGTGTACGTGCCACTCAGTGGCAATGCTGGCGGCTCCATGTCGCTGCCTAGAAAGTTGTTGGCTACGACTCGGCCCAGCGGATCCAGCAGCCTCCAATAGGCATTCTCTGGAGTCGCCGTCTGCGAATCAAAATAGAATCTTTCGCCAGCCGTTGCGTTGAACCGATAGGCATCAGTTTCGCTGGCCGGATCAAGGCTGCCTGAAACGGGAATCCCCGGCGTCAGCGGCGTGGCAGTGGCAAGATTTGATAAACGGAACGAATAGGCACCCACTGCGTCGCCGACGCCGTCGATGACCAACTGGTAGTCGCCAGCGATCAAGTTTAATGAAGATTCAATACCAGAATAAGAATAATGATCGTTTTCCAAATACCGCCCATTCACTTCGATCCCAGCCGGTCCAGTGAGCGTCCAACTAATATTGCCCGCGGTGGCGAGGGCATCGAAGAAGAGTCGACTGTCGGCACCCAGTGTGAACGTGTACGAATCCTGTTCGCCGACGACGGAAATAGCATCGGTGACGACGTTTCCGATCGTCAGGCCTGTCGCTGTGTTACTAGGCACCGTCAATACATTGAACGTGTAGTCGACGGGAGTTACATCGTAAAAGTATCCTTCGACCAGCAAGGTGTACGTGCCACTCAGTGGCAATGCTGGCGGCTCCATGTCGCTGCCTAGAAAGTTGTTGGCTACGACTCGGCCCAGCGGATCCAGCAGCCTCCAATAGGCATTCTCTGGAGTCGCCGTCTGCGAATCAAAATAGAATCTTTCGCCAGCCGTTGCGTTGAACCGATAGGCATCAGTTTCGCTGGCCGGATCAAGGCTGCCTGAAACGGGAATCCCCGGCGTCAGCGGCGTGGCAGTGGCAAGATTTGATAAACGGAACGAATAGGCACCCACTGCGTCGCCGACGCCGTCGATGACCAACTGGTAGTCGCCAGCGATCAAGTTTAATGAAGATTCAATACCAGAATAAGAATAATGATCGTTTTCCAAATACCGCCCATTCACTTCGATCCCAGCCGGTCCAGTGAGCGTCCAACTAATATTGCCCGCGGTGGCGAGGGCATCGAAGAAGAGTCGACTGTCGGCACCCAGTGTGAACGTGTAAGAATCCTGTTCGTCGATGACGGAAATTTCCGACGAAATCGTATCCCCCAATGTCAGCGGCGTGCCAGTGAACGGAGTCGGCGGCGTGTTGCTGACGAAGTTCGTTAGGAACGAGTAAGCTAAACTGCCTGTGTCTGAAATGTTCCCTTCAATCAGCAGCGAATAGGTGCCAGTCATCGTTAGATCAACGTTAAGCTGACTGGATCCCAGCCCGGCATCGAACACGGTCCGTCCCAACGGATCAAGCAAACGCCAGGTCGCATTCATCGGACTGGCGGTCAAATTGACAAAGCTGTAACGATCACCAGCATTGACGGCCAATGAATAGAAATCGGTTTCTGAAGCAGGATTCAATGTACCGTTGGTCACAATGCCCGGTGTCACAGGGGTCCTCACCCCGGCGTCACTTAATTGGAACGAGTAAGCATCAATCGTTTCGCTATTACTGTCGAAAGTCAGCGAGTAGTTGCCAACGCCCAGGTCGAAAATGGGTGCAGTCGACTGCAGAAATTCAGTGCCAATGACAACGTTTTTGGAATCCCTAAGCGTCCAAAAGGCATCGCCGTAGGTCGAAAGCGAATCGACGTAAAGTTTGACTGGGCTAGCAACGGCAAACTCGTAGTGGTCCACATCGCCAATGGTCCCAACCGTCTCGTGGAACCTTTCTCCAAACACAACGGCGGCAAGCAGGTTTCTTTTCTCGAGCGTTTGGACACTGCTTCGACGAGCGTGCTTTCTCCTGCGAGTGAGACTTGGTTTAGCCAGAGAACCCAAGAAAGGGCGCAGCGACATATACATGATTAAATTTTCTTGGAAAAAGAGCCAACATCACAACACAAAGTACTGCCGTTCCCGACACAATTGCTGACCCAACAACTTCCTTGACACTAGATAAAACCGCAGACGGTCTTTTCTGGCATCGCGAAGTGGGTGTTCTGCAATGAAGCCACGATTTCCTGAAAATTTTTCAATGAAAATGGTGAGCGTTCAGCATCTATAATCTGGTCTCATGCAACTAAAGTCAAGTGCCGGGGGAAACCCCAACCACCAGCACCCGCATCTGGCGAATGTCGTCAGCGAGAACTACAGCAAAACGAACCGCACAGCATCGGCGACAACATACTGGTTGGCACCTGCCGATAGGAGCCGCACCGACGCGGAGCCATCGCTTAGCACGAACGAGCCTAACAGTACCCAGGTTCCTCCCCCGCTCGTTTGGTCAATGACGACAGACGTTGCTCCGCCATCGTGCGTTACCGCGTAAGTAGCGTTGGTCGCTCGCAGTTCGTGTGACGTGTAGCGAACATAGACTTGGTACTGCTGACCAGAATTGGCCAGTGTTGGTGTCCAAGTCGCGGTTGCCGTCGAGCCGGTGGGAGCGGCTATGTAGTTCGGGCCAACGAAGCCGCCCAACGAGCTACTGCTGAAAAACTGTGAGCTGGGATCATTCACAGTAAACCCGGGACCGGAGTTATCGACGATCACTTCTTCTTGCACGTCTTCAGCGATCACAAAACTCGCGATCGAATCGATGTTCGCATTCCCCATCGAGTCAGCAAACGTTCCAGCGGCAAAGACTGCGTCCACTGCTCCAGGAGCAAAATCACCGGTCGTGGCGTAGCGGTAGGTTGTGCCTAACACGAGTGTCGCTGCGCCGTCAACAGTCACCGCCGAAGCGCCGGCGCCACCAAGCGTAAATTCTTCCTCTGAATCCGTGATCGTCGAAACGTCGAGACCCACGCCCGAAGTGTCGCTGAACGTGACATCGACGTAGTCTCGACCATTGATTGCGGTCACCACGATGGAGGCACCGGCGATGGGATCAGCAAGGGTCGCGGTCGGCGCACCAGTCGTATTGCCGACTCGGACAAACTGGACGGCATCACCGACGACGAAGCCATCTGCATCGGACCCTCGCAGCGTCACGCTGCCCGCAGTGCCGGCCAAGAAATTGAACGTGCCGAGCGATTGATACACTCCGCCACCGGTGCGTTGATCCACACGTACGACTGACGTTCCATTCTGTGAGACCACTTCATAAGCCGCGTTGGAGGCTCGTGAACTACCGTCTGTGTAATTGATGAACACTTCATAGGAGCCATCTGACGGAATGGTCGGTGTATAAACCAACCGTCCAGCGCCGCCGGCGTTGGTGTAGAGGTAATTTGGTCCAACGTAGCCAACCGTGGACGTACTGACGGTCCAGTTGTTGACTTGCGTCGCGTCGCTATTGTCCAAAGTAATTCGGACAGCTCCGTCAGTCAGTGCGAACGACTCTTGCTCGGCAAGGTTACCACTTGCAGTGGTGTTGGCGAACGCATCAGCGGTGAAATTCACATTAACGCTGCCGGGGACAAACGAGCCCGTAAACGAATACCGGTACGTCGTTCCTGATTGTAGGACGCCAGCTCCATTGACGACGGCGGTGCCGACACCCGAACCGGACAGCGTGAACTCGCCGCCCGCGTCTAATACCGTTGCCCCGTCCAAGCCCGCCATTGAGTTGAACGTCACGTCAATGAATCCATTCGCGTTTAATGCGTCAGCAGTAAGCGATTGCCCTGAGATCGGACCTGCAAGGTCAGCCGACGGTGCAGCGACGACGTCACCGATGTACGAAAACTGAACCGCATCGGCCGTCACGTATCCATCGGATCCAGCCGCGTCGAGGGTGAGATAACCAGCAGTACCGGCTTCAAAATTGAACAAGCCCAAGGAGTGAAACACACCGCCACCCGTTTTTTGGTTCTGCAAAACCACAAACGTTCCAGCGGCGTGTGTCACACTGACTTTGACATTGCTCGCACGATTGGCGTGTGAACTATATTTCACAAACACTTCGTACTGACCCGCGAGCCCCAATGCTGGTGTAAACGTCGCAGTCGAGTTGGATCCTGGTGGTGTGTGAACATAGTTGGCGCCTTCGAAACCAGGTACCGAAACGCTGGGGTTCCATCCACCCACCAGCGTTGTCGTCGCTGTGTTTTCGGTATCCAGCTCGATGACACTGTCCACAACTTGGATTGTAAATGGCTTGTCAACGAATGCTCCCAAAGAATCGGTTGCCCGAATGCGGATGGAATAACTGGCCTGGGTCTCGTATTCAAACACAGCGGCGGCTTTGAGCAGATCGCCGTCGATTGTGAAACGGATGTTATTAGTGTCGCCAGCTCCAGGGACAAGTGAATAAGTGAAAGTGTCGCCATCGGCCAGATTGGTATCGAGCGTTGAGAGGGTGCCAACGACAGCGTTGACAGCGTTGTTATCCTTGATCGAGTTCGCTGATAGCTCGATATCCGTGGGAGCGACGTTGAAGTCGAAGTTCACCAACGAGGCAACATCGCTAGGGGTTAGGAACGCGGCGGCCTCGCCACCGAATCCCGATGAGGTCACAAGAGCGTTGGCTGCATCGATCGCTTGCTGGCGTGTCGTACCCAGGACCGTGAAGGAGGCGACTCGCTGAGTTTCTCCGGAATCGACAGTCAGATTGTACGTCCACTCGACGTTGTCATCGATCACATTTACGGATGAAGGCTGTAGGCCGAACGCTCCGTGCAAAAGATGGATCACGGCTGGCGTTCCAACTCCGTCCCCATCATCCGTTCCAAACCACGTGTCGGTCGGTTCAACGATCGCATCTCCGTCACTGGTAGCGAAAACGGTGGTATTCGAATCGCTGCCTAAGTTGCCCACGATGCGAACGGGCACCGTGATCGGGCTGCCCGTTGCGTTGGTAACGACCTCAATCGTACGAGCGAAGTCTTGGCTCATCGTATTGGGCACGGTGATTTCTCGTGAGACGGAAAGGCCGCTCATCGTTACTTGCGGAGTCACCACCGTGCGTCCATTGTCGTCGGTGGTGGTTGATTGTGAGCTGAGTGTCGCGTAGTCAACGTTATCGACTTGCAAACGGTTTAGTCCGTCGAAGGCGTTGTTAGTGCCTTGAATAAGCTGTCCAGTGCCGAACGACGAAGCGTCGACATCAAACATCTGACCCGAAGCAGAGAGTAGCTCCTGATTGGCGTCTAATGCAAACACATAGGATGCACCCTGATCCGTGTTTTGCGTATCGTCGAGGTAGGCTCCGACGACGACGTTGTTGCCCGAGACCGCCACGCTATTGCCAAAGTAGTCAGTACTTGCCGGGGCGAGATTTTCCAGCGTGGCCAGCAGCGCTCCGGTGGTGGCGTTGAACACGTAGGCGCTGCCGCTGTCGCTCGCCCCAGTATCGTCGTATTGGGCCCCGACAACGACGGTGTTTCCTGAGACCGCAACGCTACTGCCAAACTGGTCACTACTTTCCGGGGTGGGATTTTCCAGCGTGGCCAGTAACGCTCCAGTGGTGGCGTTGAACACGTAGGCGCTGCCGCTGTCGCTCGCCCCAGTATCGTCGTACTGGGCCCCGACAACGACGGTGTTGCCCGAGACCGCCACGTTGTAGCCAAAGTTGTCACCACTTGCTGGTGTGGGATTGTCCAGCGTGGCCAGCAGCGCGCCGGTGGTGGCGTTGAACAAGTAAGCGCTGCCGCTGTCGCTCGACCCGGTATCATCTAGGAAGGCCCCGACGACGACAGTGTTGCCCGAGACCGCCACGCTGTAGCCAAAGTTGTCACCACTTGACGGTGTGGGATTGGCCAGCGTGGTCAGCAGCGCGCCTGTAGTGGCATTGAACACGTAGGCGCTGCCGCTGTCGCTCGCCCCGGTATCGTCACGGTAGGCCCCGACGACAACGGTGTTGCCCGAAACCGACACGCTGACGCCAAAGTGGTCACGACTTGCCGGTGTGGGATTGGCCAGCGTGGCCAGCAGCACGCCGGTAGTGGCGTTGAACACGTAGGCGCTGCCGCTGAAGAACGCCCCGGTATTGTCTTGCAAAGCCCCGACGACGACGGTGTTGCCCGAGACCGCCACGCTGGAGCCAAAGTAGTCAACACCTGCAGTGGGATTGGCCAGCGTAGCCAACAGCGTTCCGGTGGCGGCGTTGAACACGTAGGCGCTGCCGTTGTTGATCGCCCCCGTATCGTCGAGGTGGGCCCCGACGACGACGGTGTTGCCCGATACCGCCACGCTGGAGCCAAACCAGTCACCACTTGCCGGGGTGGGATTGGCCAGCGTAGCCAGCAGCGCGCCGGTGGAGGCGTTGAATACGTAGGCGCCGCCGCTCCCCCCGGAATTGTCACGGTAGGCTCCGACAACGACGGTGTTGCCCGAGATCGCTACGCTGGAGCCAAAAAAGTCACTACCTTCCGGTGTGGGATTGGTCAGCGTGGCCAGCAGCGCTCCGGTGGTGGCGTTGAACACGTAGGCGCTGCCGCTGTCGAACGCCCCAGTATCGTCTTGGTAGGCCCCGACAACGATGGTGTTGCCCGAGACCGCCACGCTTCTGCCAAACCAGTCAGTACTTTCCGGTGTTGGATTGTCCAGTGTGGCCAGCAACGCGCCGGTAGTGGCGTTGAACACGTAGGCGCTGCCGCTGTCGCTCGCCCCGGTATCGTCACGGTAGGCCCCGACGACGACGGTGTTGTCTGAGACCGCCACGCTGATACCAAAGCTGTCATTAGTTTCCGGGGTGGGACTGGCCAGCGTGGCCAGCAGCGCTCCATTGGTGGCGTTGAACACGTAGGCGCTGCCGCTGTTGCTCGCCCCGGTATCGTCACCGAGGGCCCCGACGACGACAGTGTTGCCCGAGACCGCCACGCTGGCGCCAAAGTAGTCATTAGTTGCCGGCGTGGGATTTGCCAGCGTGGCCAGCAGCGCTCCGGTGGTGGCGTTGAACACGTAGGCGCTGCCACTGCTGCTGGCCCCGACGACGACAGTGTTGCCCGAGACCGCCACGTCGACGCCAAAGAAGCCATTAGTTGACGGTGTGGGATTTGTCAGCGTGGCCAGCAGCGCTCCGGTGGTGGCGTTGAACACGTAGGCACTGCCGCTGCTGCTGGCCCCAGTATTGTCGAATTGGGCCCCGACGACGACGGTGTTGCCCGAGACCGCCACGCTATTGGCAAACTTGTCACTACTTTCTGGGGTGGGATTAGAAAGCGTGGCCACCAGCGCGCCGGTGGTGGCGCTATACACATACACCACGCCAACATCAGTGAAACCATCTAGATCCGCATTGGGTGCTCCTACAACACGTAGGTCACCGTCGATAGCAACGGAGGTTCCAAACTGAGAACCCTGCTGTCCAAATTTGATACTGGGTAGCAAAATCGTTGGCGATTGGCTGTCGATGCCACCGACCACAACATCGCGGCGGTCATCGCCACCAGCCAGTCCGTCGTGATCACCGTCGAGCGGATTGCTGGCGACGTCCGTGATGGAATCTTTGACCGTTAGTCGAAACACGCCCTCATCGAGTCCCGCGAAATTCAGCGTCGTCGTGTTGGCTGAGTAAGCGGCACTCAGGCTGGCCAACCCATCATCGGCATTGCCAAGAATCCCGTCGGCACCCTGATTGCGAAGTTCAAAGTTACTGGCCACGTCACCGCCCACGACAGGTTCACTGAAAGCGATCTGCAGCGACGTCGAACCTGCGGCCAGCACGCCGTTATCAAGCGAGGGTGAAACCGAAACAACCGATGCCAACACCCGTCGATCTTCGAGCGACTCGAACAACAGACGCATGTTTCGGCGCGATCGGTTCGTGCATGATTGCTTGCGTGCGTTAGCGAATCGTTTCTTATTGAATTTCATGGCACGGGCCGACAAAGTGAGTGGGTAAGCGAATGACGGCTTCCTGGAAATACCTCCACGGCGAAGATTTCTTCGACGCCGCTATGGAATTGGAAGGTAGCGACGGTGCGACCGTAACGAGTGAACCATTGCCGGAATCGAGTACTTCTCAGAAAGAAGCTTTCGGTGCGTCCCAAGTTTGAATAGGCTGTTCGATTTTGAGCAGCTCAGACAATCGCACGTAGCGTTCAAATGATTCGATGGTCGGGGGCCTTCGCCGACGAAATGCCAATCTTGCCAGGTCCAGCGAACAAGGGGCAAGTAGCGGGGGGTGACGTGGGTACCTACCTGGGGATTAGATCCGACAGTAAGCACCATTGCAATCGAATTGCGAGCCTCATCGATTAAAAAAGCAAGCAAACTTACTGGACGCAAATCCGCCGTGTAGTTGTTCTTCTTCCGTCCCAACTCTCGATATCTGAGCTATTGCAACACAAATCGCACCGCATCGGCGACAACATACTGGTTGGCATCCTCCGTTAGGAGCTTCACCGATGCGTCACCATCGCTTAACGCAAAGGTGCCTAGCAGTACCCAGGTTCCTCCTCCGCTCGTTTGGTCAACCACAACAGTCGTTGTTCCTCCATTGTGCGTTACCTCGTAAGTCGCGTTGGTCGCTCGCAGTTCGTGCGACGTGTAGCGAACATAGACTTGGTACTGTTGACCTGAATTGGCCAGTATTGGTGTCCAAGTCGCGGTTGCTGTCGAGCCGGTGGGGGCGGCCAAGTAGCTCGAGCCAACGAAGCCGCCGACCGAGCTACTGCCGAAAAACTGTGAGCTCGGACCACTTAACGTAAACCCAGAATCGGAATTGTCGACGATCACTTCTTCTTGCACGTCTTCAGCGATCACAAAGCTCGCGATCGAATCGATGTTCGCATTCCCTAACGAGTCAGCAAACGTTCCAGCGGCAAATACCGCGTCCACTGCTCCTGGTGAAAAATTACCGCTCGTGGCGTAGCGGTAGGTTGTGCCTGTCACAAGTGTCGCAGCGCCGTCAACTGTCACCGCCGCAGCACCGGCGCCACTAAGCGTAAACTCCACCTCTGAATCCGTGATCGTTGAAACGTCAAGACCCGCGCCCGAAGTGTCGCTGAACGTGACATCAACGTAGTCTCGACCATTGATTGTGGTCACAACGATGGAGGCACCGGCGACGGGATTAGCAAGGGTCGCGGTCGGCGCACCGGTCGTGTTGCCGACTCGAACGAACTGCACCGCATCACCAACGACGAAGCCATTTGCGTCCGACGCTCGAAGCGTCACACTGCCGGAGGTGCCGGCCAAGAAATTGAACGTGCCGAGCGATTGATACACTCCACCACCAGTGCGCTGATCCACACGTACGACCGAAGTTCCATTTTGTGAGACCACTTCATAAGCGGCGTTAGACGCACGCGAACTACCGCCTGTGTAGTTGACGAACACTTCATAGGAGCCATCGGTTGGAATATTCGGTGTGTAAACCAACCGTCCCGCTCCGCCCGCGTTGGTGTACAAGTAGTTGGGACCGACGTAGCCGGCGACGGACACGCTCGGAGCCCAGTTGTTGATTTGCGTTGCATCGGTGTTGTCCAAAATAATTCGAACAGCACCATCGGTCAGTGTGAACGATTCTTGCTCGGCAAGGTTGCCTGTGCCGCTGAGATTGGCAAACGATCCAGCAGTGAAATTCACGTTAATATCGCCGGGGACAAACGACCCCGTAAATGAATATCGGTAGGTCGTTCCCGACTGTAGGACGCCAATTCCATTGACAACGGCAGTGCCAACACCAGAACCCGAGATCGTGAACTCGCCGCCAGTGTCGACAACCGTTGCCGTATCCAAGCCCGATGTTGAGTTATAGGTCACGTCAATGAATCCATCGGTGTTTAGCGTCGCAGCAGTCAGCGATTGCCCAGAGGTCGGACTTGCAAGGTCAGCCGACGGCGCAGGGACGACGTCGCCCACCCGGACAAATTGAACCGTGTCGGCTGTGACAATTCCATCCGAGCCTGCGGCATTGACAACGACTTTGCCACTCGTCCCGACGGAAAAATTAAACAGTCCCAGTGATTTGAATACGCCACCACCCGTTGTTTGGTCGACTGTCGTTGCCAGAGTTCCGTCAGCATGAATGACGCTCACCGCAGCGTTTGATGCGCGATTTTGGTGAGAACTGTATTTGACAAAGACCTCGTATTGTCCGGCCGTTGCGATCGTCGGAGTGAAAGTGGCGGTTGCGTTGGCTCCGGCCTTAGCAAATGTGTAGTTGGCTCCGTCAAATCCAGGCACAGACGAACTTGTAACCCAGCCACCGATCAACGTCGTTTTCGCCGTGTCTTCGGTATCGAGCGTGAGGACGACAGGCGTGACCTCGTTCTCGACGGTGTAGATCTCGGTATCATACGAATCGGTCGTCGCAGTGAAGAACAATCTATTACCGGCAACCACTAAGGACTCGGGGTTACTATCGCCGGACCCTGCTGCGATATCAAGCGCGAGCATGGTTCCAGCCGCCGTGCCATCAGTCTTCCACAGTTCTCGGCCATTCACGCCGTCTGTGGCTGTGAAGTACAGCGTTCCGTTGGCGTTGATGAGGTGACGGGGATCCGCCCCAATGCTTCCGGCGAGAATGTCTTTCACAAGCACAGTCCCTGCGGTCGTGCCATCGCTCTTCCAAAGCTCACGGCCACTCACGCCGTCATCCGCAGTGAAGAACAGCGTCCCGTCGACGTTGGAAAAGTAGTGAGGAGAAGACGAATCGCTTCCCGTGCCGACGTCTTTCACAAGCACGGTCCCTGCGGCCGTACCATCGCTCTTCCAAAGCTCACTGCCGTTCACACCATCATTTGCTTGAAAGTACAGCGTCCCATTGACGTTGGTGAAATAGGATGGATAAGCCCCCGAGCTGCCAGCGATATCTTTCACAAGCGCCGTCCCGGCCTCTGTACCGTCGCTCTTCCAAAGCTCACGACCATTCACGCCGTCATTAGCGGTGAAGTACAGCGTTCCATTAACATCAACAAGATTTTGGGGAAAGGAGCTATAGTTACCCGTGCGAATGTCTTTCACAAGCACCGTACCTTCGGCGGTCCCGTCGCTCTTCCACAACTCATTGCCACCCACGCCATCGTAAACGCTAAAGTACAGCGTCCCATTGACGTTGGTCAAATAGCTTGGATGGGAGCTACTGCCTCCCACCCAAATATCCTTCACCATTACTGTCCCAGTCTCCGTGCCGTCACTCTTCCACAACTCACGACCGCTGACGCCATCGCTAGCACTAAAGTACAGCATGCCACTGACGTATGTGAAGTTTTGGGGACTCGATGATATACCTAATGGGCGAATGTCCCTGACCATCATGGTCCCTGCGGTTGTGCCGTCACTCTTCCATAACTCACTCCCATTCACACCATCGTTGGCGCTGAAGTAGAGCGTTCCATTCGCATTGAAGAGTGAATCGGGATAACTCGTGTTGCCTCCCGCGTAAATGTCCTTGACCAGCGTCGTCCCCGCTGCCGAACCATCGCTCTTCCAAAGCTCAACGCCACCTGCACCGTTATCGGCAGTGAAGTACACCGTCGAGTCAATGTTGACAAGCTGATCGGGATCGGCCGAACGGGTTCCCGCAGAAATGTCCTTGACCATCACCGTTCCAATCGTCGTGCCGTCGCTCTTCCAAAGCTCATTACCATTGACACCATTATCGGCTTGGAAGAAAAGCGTTCCGTTCACATTGGCGAGCTGGTAGGGAACTGACGACGAAACGCCCTCGTAAATGTCTTTCACCATCACGGTTCCAGCCGCTGTGCCGTCGCTCTTCCAAAGCTCAGTGCCATGTAACTCATTTGTTGCAGCGAAATACAGCACACCGTTCGCATTGGTCAGTGAAAACGGATAAGCATCAGCACTTCCTGCGTTAATGTCTTTCAGCAGGACAGTCCCGGAGGCGCTGCCATCGCTCGTCCAAAGTTCCCGGCCATTTACACCGTCTTCGGCAACGAAGAACAGTGTCCCGCTGACGTTGGTGAGATTACGGGGATAGCCCGAACTAATTCCAGCGAAAATATCTTTCACCAAAACAGTCCCGGCCTCCGTGCCGTCGCTCTTCCAAAGCTCAATTCCCCCGGAACCATCATCGGCTCGGAAGTACAGTGTCCCATCAACGTTGGTGAGATCCAGTGGGTTGGAGCCAGTGGTGCCCACGTTAATGTCTTTGACCCTCGTCGTCCCGGCAGCAGTCCCATCACTCTTCCAAAGCTCGGTGTCGCTCGCGGAATGACTTGCGCGGAAATACAGCATCCCGTTCATGCTGGTCAAACTTGCAAGCGCTGACGAGGCGTTTCCCGGAGCAATGTCCGTGACCATCACGGTCCCGGCGTCAGTGCCGTCACTCTTCCACAACTCACTGCCATTGACACCGTCATTGGCGCGGAAATACAGCTCGCCGTGATGCTCGGCGAAAAACAGCAGCGAAGGGGATCCGGATCCCGGGAAAATATTCTTGACGAGCGTCGTCCCCGCAGCCGTTCCGTCGCTCTTCCAAAGCTCGGCACCATTGATACCGTCATCGGCGCGGAAGTAGAGCGTTTCGTTTACGACGGTAAGATAGCGAAGATCAGCGCCATTGCTTCCCACATGGATGTCTTTCACCAACACCGTGCCCGCAGCGGTGCCGTCGCTCTTCCACAACTCATAGCCGTTAACACCGTCATTGGCCATGAAATACAGCGTCCCGTTGACGTTGGTGAGATAACGCGGACTTGATGAGGATCCTCCAGGGTTAATGTCCTTGACCATCACAGTTCCGGCAGCGGTGCCGTCACTCTTCCAAAGTTCAAATCCCGTCGTCGAGCTGGAGGACAGCCCCTCAAGAAGCGCTGGCCCTTCACCGCCAATCGTCTTCGAAGTCGCGGCAAAGTACGTGAACCCGCCAACATCGATCATTTCGCTGGGCGACGAAGAGCTATCGCTTAGCTCGGTATTGATATCCAGCAGCGGTGGCACGTCGGCAGCCAGAACCGTGACGGTGAATTGCTGTTCGGTGAACAGCGACCCTTGATCGGTCGTGCGAACGCGGATCGAATAAGTGGACTGCGATTGCAGGTCGAACGATGCGGCCGACTTCAGCGTGTTGCCGCTGATCGTAAAGCTGCTGTTGTCATCCGCCCCGACTCCGCCCACGAGTGTATAAGTAAACGCATCACCTGCATCGGGATCGACCGAGTAAAAACTGCCGACATCCGTACCAATTGGCTGGTTCTCGGTGATCGTGGCATTAAACAACGTCAGCGTTGTCGGTGCTTCGGTAATGTCATTAACTGAAACAGTCAATTCTTGCTCAATGAACAAGCCACCTTGGTCCATGGTCCGCACTCGGATGGAGTAACTGCTTTTCGCTTCAAAATCAATGACGGCCGTAGTAACCAATGTCTCCCCTGAGATCGCAAAAATCGCGTTGTCGGTGTCGCCGATACCAGGGACCAGCGTGTAAGCAAACGAATCGCCCGAGTCGGGATCGACCGTCGCGAACGTACCGACCGTGGAGCCGATCGCACTGTTTTCGTCGATCGCATTGGGTGCAAGGCTCAGCGCCGTTGGAGCTTCGTTAGACATCAAGGGCAAGACATAAAGTTCAGCACCGTAGGTGTCCGTTGTGGCGCTAAAGAAAAGTTGGTTTCCAATTTTGCCCATTGACGTGATATTACTACTTGCGGAATCTGCCGCGACATCCAGAACCATCATTGTCCCTGCGGAAGTGCCATCGCTCTTCCATAGCTCATTCCCATTGACCCCATCGTCGGCGCGGAAATACAAAATGCCATTCACGTTGAATAACAGACCAGGGTTGGACGATGCGATTCCCGGCCGAATATCTTTGACCACCACAGTCCCAACCGAGGTGCCGTCGCTCGTCCACAACTCAGTCCCATTCACTCCATTGGTGGCGTGGAAAAACAGCTTCCCGTTTACGCCCGTAAGATTACGCAGGCCTGAATCCGTGTTTCCTGGGAAGATATCCTTGACAATTACTGTTCCTGCGGACGTGCCATCGCTCTTCCACAATTCTGCCCCAGTCCCAAACTCGCTGGCACGGAAGTAAAGTGTCCCGTTAACGTTCGTCAAATATCGAGGAAGCTGTGGGCCATTCCCTCCGACGATCTCTTTGACAATCACGGTCCCGGCGGCAGTTCCATCGCTCTTCCATAACCCGTGTCCATTGACCCCATCATTGGCGCTGAAGTACACCGCCCCATCAAAATTGGTAAAGGAACCCGAAATTGATGTAGCTCCTCCGGGGTTAATGTCCTTGACCATTACCGTTCCGGCAGCGGTACCATCACTCTTCCACAATTCGACTCCATTGACGTCAAAAGCACTGAAGTAAAGAGTCCCGTCAACGTTGATGACAGAATTTGGTGTTGACCCACCGCTTCCCAAGTTAATGTCCTTCACCAGCACGGTCCCGGCAGCCGTACCGTCGGTCTTCCAAAGCTCAGTTCCATTCACGCCGTCCGTCGCGCTAAAGTATAAGGTTCCATTGAGGTCAATGAGATTGCTGGGAGTCGACGAAGCGCTTCCCGCTCGAATGTCTTTGACGATCACCGTCCCGGCGTCGGTGCCGTCGCTCTTCCACAACTCCTCCCCGTTAATTCCGTCATTAACGACGAAGTATAGTGTCCCACTAATCTCGGTAAAAAATCGAGGTGAACCAAATAATCCCGCGTTGAAGGCTTTGACCATGACCGTCCCGGCTGCGGTACCGTCGCTCTTCCAGATCTCTCGCCCATTGGCGATGAAATAAAGCATTCCGTTGAAGTCGGAGTAAGTACTGGGACTCGATGAAAGGTTTCCCGAAAGAATGTCCTTGACCATCACCGTCCCCGTGGCGGTCCCGTCACTCTTCCAGAACTCAATGCCATTGACACCGTCATTCGCGCTGAAGTAAAGCGTCCCGTTTACGTTGGCAAGTTTGTTTGGAAACGAGGACGAGTATCCCGCGTAAACGTCTTTGACCATCACGGTCCCAGACTCTGTCCCGTCGCTCTTCCAAAGTTCTCGACCATTCACACCGTCTGCAACGCTGAAGTACAGCGTGCCGTTGACGTTGGTGAGATAACGGAGTGAAGACGAATTGCTTCCCGCGCGAATGTCCCTGACCATCACCGTTCCTGAAGCGGTCCCGTCGCTCTTCCATAGCTCGTAACCATGGGCATCGTCATAGGCGCGGAAGTAAAGGGTTCCATTAACGTTGGTCAGATCGCTGGGATACGACGTAGAACTTCCTTCTCTAATATCTTTGATCATCACGGTTCCAGTCGTGGTCCCGTCACTCGTCCATAGTTCGATCCCATTGTCGCCGTCGTTGGCGGAAAAATACAGTGCGCCGTTAACGTTGGTGAGTTTATCGGGACTAGATGAAGAGCTTCCCGCGCGAATGTTCTTGACCATCACTGTCCCTGCGGCGGTACCATCGCTCGACCACAACTCGTACCCGTTCGCGCCTTCTGTCGCACTAAAGAACAGTTTCCCGTTGACGTTGGTGAGATTTCTGGGAATTGAAGAATTGCTTCCAACCCGAATATCCTTGACCATCACGGTTCCGGTGGCGGTCCCGTCACTCGTCCATAGTTCAGACCCGTTGATGCCGTCGAAAGCGCTGAAGTACAGAGTACCGTCGACGTCGGTGAGATAGCTGGGATTCGATGTAGAACTCCCCGCTCTAATGTCTTTGACCATCACGGTCCCAGCCGTTGTGCCGTCACTCTTCCACAACTCAGCTCCATTCGTACCGTCATCGGCGACGAAGTGCAGTACGCCGTTGACGTTGGTGAGATCTCTGATTGAATCAAAACCTGCCGCGTTGATGTCCTTAATCGACACCGTCCCGGCAACGGTGCCATCGCTCTTCCACAGTTCCCCACCGTTCACGCCGTCATTGGCGCGGAAGTAAAGCGTCCCGTTGACGTTGGTGAGGTAAGAAGGATTCGACGAAATGCTGCCCGCGTAAATATCCTTGACCAATACAGTCCCTGCTGCCGTACCATCGCTTTTCCAAAGCTCCATCCCCGTCGTCGCCGAGGAAGCTGTAAAATAGGCCACACCACCTACGTCGACAAAGCTTGCGGGTGAGGACGACTCCAAATTCGGCTGGGTATTGATGTCCAGGAGCGGCGGAATGTCTGCGGCCAATAAGTGTCGGTCTTCCAACGACTCGAACAGCAACCGCTGGCGGCGCTGTTTCCGCACTGCACGCTCCTGCTTGACCTTAATAGCTAATTTCACACGACGCCATGGATTGATGTACGACACTAGATGGACCTTCAAATAAGCTCGTTGCGTGATTCGGTGAAATTCAAACTGCATTCGCTTGCGGCGGGGGGACGATCCAGACTTCGTGCGTCTGGTCGTCGTCGTCTGCCGTCAAGCCAAACAGTGCCGGATTGCGACAATGCGGGATCACTTCCACCGCAAAAATTTCTTCCACCCCACTGTGAAATTGGAACGTCGCTACTATTCGTCCCGAAAGCAAATCGATCACAGCGATGCCGCAGCGCAGCGACTCGGGCTCCTCCGCGATCGGCAGGCCGCCGAAAATGTTGCTCTCGCGAATCTTCGACAGTCCGACAAATGCGAACTGCCCCTGGAACGCTAGACCTCGTGTGTAGCCGGGCACTTGTTCGACATCCTCGATACGACCGGCGTTGGTATCAACCGTAGCTAAGACGCCGCGCCCCGAATCCAAGACCCACAATCGGTCTTGATGCCAACGTGGCGAATGGGGCATCGACAAGCCACCGACAACTTTTTCGCCACTGGGGACTTCTAACACACAACCGCTGGTCGCCTTGGTTGGTCGCCAACCTGCTGGTTCGTTACTTTCCGCCAGCACAGTGACGTATTTAGGCTGGCCATTTTGCACTGCCAACCCGTTGAGATGACAGCGATCTTGGTCGATCAATTCACTGATAAACGGAGGACGCCATTTAGGAACAAAGCTGTAACCATCGTCCAAAGTACATAAACAAGAAAACAATGTATTGACTACCCACAATCCGTCCTTGCCCCATGCCAAGTCATGTCCATGAATGTTTCCGGTGTATCGGCTTTGACGCATCGCCCAGCACCCATCGTGCGTCCCAGTCGGTGCAATCCGTGATGCGATTTCGCGAGCAGAATGCAAGAAGTGAATTTGGCGGCGTGTACCGATCGCAATCCGCTGGCCATCGACCGCCAAACCCATCGCTTGACCAAAGTGCAGAAAGGATATTTGCAACTCACCGCCGAAACCTCCTAAACTCAGAACCTTTCCCGCTTGATAGGTCGAGATCAGTAAACTGGCCCCGAGATGCTCAAGGATCTGCACAAAGTTGCCCGTCGCTTCATAGCGTACTTCTCGGTACGCAGGTGTCGTCTCAGAGCGAACTTGTTCAATTGAATCGGTATCGGGTTGTCCATTCACGCTCACGTCTCATAAAAATGTTTGATGTTTAGGATTTGTCGTCACCCCCAAAACAATCCCCTCGCCATATCTAGCGAGTCGTGGGTGGCTGGGCCTTTATTGGATTGCGTCACAAAACGGTTTTCAATCGCTAAAAAAAGCGACACCGCTAAAAAAGGCAAAAAACTTACCGGACACGAATCCAACTTTAAATCGAAGTTCTCGAGTACAACAAGCGGCACGGGCACTACATCAAAACGAACCGCACGGCGTCGGCAACAACGTACTGGTTCGCACCTTCTGTTAGGAGCTTCACCGATGCGGCACCATCACTTAATGCGAAGGTGCCTAACAGCACCCAGGTTCCACCGCCGCTCGTTTGATCAATGACAACGGGCGTTGTTCCGCCATCGTGCGTTACCTCGTATGTCGCGTTGCTTGCTCGCAATTCGTGCGCTGTGTAGCGGACATAGACTTGGTACTGTTGACCGGAATTGGCCAATGTCGGTGTCCAAGTCGCAGTTGCTGTTGAGCCGGTGGGTGCGGCTAAGTAGCTCGAGCCGACAAAACCGCCGACCGAACTGCTGTTGAAGAACTGCGAGTTTGGATCATTCACAGTAAACCCAGGACCGGAATTGTCGACGATCACCTCTTCTTGTAAGTCTTCGGTGACGACAAAACTTGCGATCGAATCAATGTTCGCATTCCCTAACGAGTCAGCAAACGTTCCAGCGGCAAATACTGCGTCCACTGCTCCAGGTGCAAAGTCACCGGTCGTGGCGTAACGGTAGGTTGTACCGGAAACAAGAGTCGCTGAGCCGTTAACACTCACCGAAGCTGCGCCGGGTCCACTAAGCGTAAACTCCTGCTGCGAATCCGTGATCGTTGAAACGTCGAGGCCTGCGCCCGAAGTGTCGCTGAACGTGACATCGACGTAGTCTCGACCATTGATTGTGGTCACCACGATGGAGGCACCGGCGACGGGATCAGCAAGGGTCGCGGTCGGCGCACCGGTCGTGCTGCCGACTCGGACAAACTGCATGGCATCACCTACGACGAAGCCATCTGCATCGGACCCCCGTAGCGTCACGCTGCCCGAAGTGCCAGCCAAGAAGTTAAAGGTGCCGAGCGATTGATACACTCCGCCACCGTTGCTTTGATCCACGCGTACGACCGAGGTTCCGTTTTGCGAGACCACTTCATAAGCGGCGTTAGAAGCTCGCGAACTACCGTCTGTGTAATTGACGAACACTTCATAGGATCCATCCGACGGAATGGTCGGTGTGTAAACCAAGCGTCCTGCGCCACCGGCATTGGTGTAGAGGTAATTTGGTCCAACGTAGCCAACCGTGGACGCGCTGACGGCCCAGTTGTTGACTTGCGTCGCGTCTGTGTTATCGAGAGTGATGCGCACCATGCCATCGGTCAGTGTAAACGACTCTTGCTCGGCAAGGTTGCCACTTGCAGTGGTATTGGCGAACGCACCCGCAGTGAAATTCACGGACACATCGCCGGGGACAAACGATCCTGTAAACGAATATCGGTACGTCGTTCCCGATTGCAGGACACCAGCTCCATCGACAACGGCGGTGCCGACACCCGAACCGGACAGCGTGAACTCAGAAGCCGCGTCGACTACCGTTGCGGTGTCCAAGCCCGCCGTTGAATGAAAGGTCACGTCAATGAAACCGTTGGCATTCAGCACCGCAGCAGTCAGCGATTGCCCTGAGGTCGGACTTGCAAGGTCAGCCGATGGTGCAGCGACGACGTCACCGATGTACGAAAACTGGACCGCATCGGCAGTCACGTATCCATCGGATCCAGCTGCGTCGATGCGGACCTTACCCCCTGTGCCGGCTGCAAAATTGAATCTACCCAATGAATGGAACACACCACCACCCGTTTTCTGGTTTTGCAAGACTGCAAACGTCCCATCGGCGTGCGTCACACTGACTTTGGCATTGCTCGCACGATTGGCGTGTGAACTATATTTCACGAACACTTCATACTGACCCGCGGTCCCAATAATCGGTTTAAAAGTTGCGGTCGAATTGGTTCCTGGCGCCGTGTATACGTAGTTTGCACCTTCGAAACCAGGTACCGAAACACTGGGGCTCCATCCACCCACCAACGTTGTCGTTGCGGTGTGTTCCGTATCCAGTACTAACTGGATTGGTAGTAGATTCAATCGCACTTCATTCGAACCGACGACCAAGTCCCAAACGCTTCCTGGAGGAGCGGTAGGTAAGTTGGCACTGTTGAAGGATCCGGCGAGGCCGTCGGTCGACGTAATCAAGACAAAGGAATCGCCGATAGTAGGTGTGAAGCCTATGTTCGAATTGAGTTGCAAGTCGCCGCCGAGGATGACGTTTGCGTTAGTCACACTAATCGCGACGTTGTTGGGTAAAGAAGTCGTCAGTCCTTCTATATTGACCACGTCGGTGCCGCCATCGGTGTTGACCGTGATGCCTTGAGAACCGGTGATGCTGGCCATCGGCACCACCGCATCTGAAGCGTCCTGAGTAACGCCGGCGCCGGCGATGAGTGAAAAATGGGGATCGCTAACACGAAGGTTTGCGCCTTCGGCGTGAAGCGTGATCGAATCGTTGAAGTTTAACCCCGAGATCGATTGAATACTCAGGTTGTTACCTGCATCAATCAACACGTTGGCCGATGCGGTCGGATGAATGGTCACTCGGTAATCTTCGACTTCACCGTCGGTTGCCTCGCCGGTCGGTGCGAGTCCGCCCGCCGTGCTTATGCGGACTCGCGCGAACGTATCGCCTGTGGTTGCTCCAGAGGGGACTACGAAGCTGAGAGCTTGCAGACCCGTGGACACATTGACGGCATTGAGGATTTTTTCGCCCGGATCATCCCAGTCACCATCACGGTTGAAGTCGATCCAAGCGTCGACGAAGGCATTGCCAGCATTTTGCAGATCGATATTGACGGAAGCTTGCTCGATCCCGCCGGCAATGAAACCGAATAGCACTCCGTCTTCATCATCGATACCTGCGTTGTCATCACCATCCGCGGACGGAGATGCACGCCCGTTTAGTTCGATATCTCGTAAGGCACCAAGACGAGGGCCAATCGGTATGTGCCTTGCGCCATCTTCAGTGATTAGCGTTGGGTAGGGTAACGGAGCATCACCAAAATCGATTTCCGGTAAAACATCGGAATAGGTAACCGATCGTCGCAACACGTTGCTCGCGACATTGGCCGAATCGGAAACCTGAAGATCAACGACTCTTCGCCGAGACGCGGGCGCTGCGGTCTCATCGATGAAATGAATCGATTTTGCGATTTCAGTGACCACATTGACGGACACATTTGTTAGGAGGTCCAGCTTGAGTGCTCCGCTTGATCCATCCGAGACGACATTAGCGACGAGATTGCCTTGGAACAAGACTTCCGTGCCGAACATCGCGACGTCCTGCGATTGGATCAGAAGTTTGTCCGTTGCTGATCTCCCAGAGACTATACTGGCCGTGAGCAATCCGTTTGCCAAGCCTAGACCTGTCACATTGCCGATCGTCATGTCGGGAAAGAGAGCCTGTGGCAATCGGGTTGCAATTGCCAACGCCGGTAGGTCTTGTTGTAAGGATGCCGCGCCTGGTGGCAGCGCGCCTGAAATAGTTCCTTCGATACCGAATCGAAAATGATTTTCGTCGGTGTCGTTGGAGTGAATGATCAAATCACCCCATTTCTTGCCAACTGAATTCGTTGTCATCTGAACCGTTAGCAGTCCCGAATTGCCTGGGGCGATCGTGGTGGGGCTGGAAATAACTTGGAATCCGGCAGGGGCATCAACCCCGCTAATTGTCAGATTACCTGTTCCCCAATTGCTCACTGTGAAGGATCGCGTGATCACTGGGTTGCCAGCGGTTGTCGCACCAAAGTTGATCGGCGTCGAACGTCCGTCGATGATGTAGGTGCTTCCATAACGAATATCAAGTTCTGGACCGCCTCCGGAACCAATCACTTCGAATGTCTCGCGTGTCAGTTCAGCCCCGTCATGTTTCAGCACGACGGTCCAAGTTCCTTCGTAAACGCGAGTATTTCGGATCCATGCATGTCCTCCGTAGCGGGCAACACCGTTAGCCGTCCAATTGTAGGTGGCGTCCAAGACTCCGCTGGGCCGATACCACTCGATTGCCAAACTCTCGCCGTCATTCAAATGACTTAATCGGTACCAGAACCACGTGTCTTTGGTGCCATCGGAGCGGAATTGTCGAATGTCGTTTGGCTGCTCTTTAAAATCGTTCCATGGTGCCCGGTCTGTGATTCCAGATGCGGCGATCGAAGGTGTCTGATCACCCTGGTAAATCGGAGGATCCGCAAAGTAGTCTTCCGGTTTGAACATGGGTTCAACGAGCGAGCCATTGCGATACAGCGAGAAGTGCAAATGAGCGTCCGTGCTGAAGCCGGAGCTACCGGTCAACCCCAACATTTGCCCCTTCGAAACACTTTGACCGACTTCCACGGCGACGGTGTCGCGCTGAAGGTGGTAATAGTATGCAACCCAGCCGCTACCATGATCGATCGCGACATAGTTGGCCGGACGATTGTTGGCCATGATTTCTCGATCAAAGTTGCCGTCACTCGCTTCGATGACGGTTCCACTCGCCGCGGCAAAGATCGGTATGCCATCGTCCATCCGATCGAAATTAGGAAGCGCGATATCAAACGCATCATGTCCATCGTATTGAAAGGCGCCGCCGCGAAAGTCTTGCTGCTGGCCGGCATTGATGTTTACATCGGTGTAATTGACGGTTGACCAATCCCTGCCGGGTTCACCACCGATTGGGAAAATCATCTTCTCGGGAAAGTCCGCGGGTGTCGGCGTGAAATTGAAAACGAAGACGTTGTTCGACTCGTTCGCTTCACTAATCACATTTGTGCCATCGATCACGACGCGCACTTGACGAACGCCGGGAGCGGAAAATGCTACGCCGCGATACCAGTTGTAAGGAAGGTTTACGCCAGCCTCGCCGGTAATGATTCCCGACGCCACTGTGATCCCGTCCATCTCGTAGTGAACGACGTACTGTTGTGCCGAGTTCAAATCCGTCATTCGCCACTCAGCTCGAACGAATGCAAGCTCACCTTCAACGGGAGCCGAAATCGGATTGTTAAATCTATCAACCAAAAATGCATTTGAGATCTCCAGGTCGGCTGCCAGAAGAACTCGAGGTTCAAGCGACTCTAGTCTTAGTCGTCGTGTACGCCCCGCCAAGAAATCGCGGCACCGTGATTGATTCGACATGATTGTCTTCTCGCCTCAGTTCGATGTTTCGTACGACTACGCCGGTGAAAACTTGCCTTGTGTGAAAGGAGGCGTATCGATATCCGAAGAAGTATATCGACGGTTTAGGTTACTGGATTGTTTGAGAGTACACAAGCAATTCATAAATTTGTTTCGGACCCTTGCACCGAGCTCAACTAGGGGCGCCTACCATCATCAACACCGCGGTCGTCGCATCAACCGCCAGCATAAGATCCAAGGCTAGTTGCTGGTGCAAATACTGCGAGAATTTTCACCAAGGATTGAGGTCGAGTGATGCCGAGCTTTGAAAAGAAATGCCAAATCCAAAACTCGGTTAAATCGCCGTCGACTCAAATGCGAGCGAGTGGATTCATCATGCCATCTGCACTACAGCAAAACGAACCGCACTGCGTCGGCAACAACATACTGGTTCGCACCTTCCGTTAGGAGCTTCACCGACGCGGAACCATCGCTTAGCATGAAGGAGCCTAACAATATCCAGGTTCCTCCCCCGCTCGTTTGGTCAACGAAAACGGTCGTTGCTCCCCCATCGTGTGTTACCTCGTAAGTCGCGTTGGTCGCTCGCAGTTCGTGCGATGTGTAGCGAACATAGACTTGGTACTGCTGGCCGGAATTGGCCAGTGTTGGTGTCCAAGTCGCAATTGCTGTTGAGTCGGTGGGTGCGGCTAAGTAGCTCGAGCCGACAAAACCGCCGACCGAACTGCTGTTGAAGAACTGCGAGTTTGGATCATTCACAGTAAACCCAGGACCGGAATTGTCGACGATCACCTCTTCTTGTAAGTCTTCGGTGACGACAAAACTTGCGATCGAATCAATGTTCGCATTCCCTAACGAGTCAGCAAACGTTCCAGCGGCAAATACTGCGTCCACTGCTCCAGGTGCAAAGTCACCGGTCGTGGCGTAACGGTAGGTTGTACCGGAAACAAGAGTCGCTGAGCCGTTAACACTCACCGAAGCTGCGCCGGGTCCACTAAGCGTAAACTCCTGCTGCGAATCCGTGATCGTTGAAACGTCGAGGCCTGCGCCCGAAGTGTCGCTGAACGTGACATCGACGTAGTCTCGACCATTGATTGTGGTCACCACGATGGAGGCACCGGCGACGGGATCAGCAAGGGTTGCGGTCGGCGCACCGGTCGTGCTGCCGACTCGGACAAACTGGACGGCATCACCTACGACGAAGCCGTCTGCATCCGCCCCCCGAAGCGTCACGCTGCCCGAAGTGCCAGCCAAGAAATTGAACGTGCCGAGCGATTGATACACTCCGCCACCGGTGCGTTGATCCACGCGTACGATCGACGTTCCATTTTGTGAATCGACTTCATAAGCCGCGTTAGAGGCTCGCGAACTACCGCTTGTGTAATTGACGAACACTTCATAGGAGCCAGCCGACGGAATGGTCGGTGTGTAAACCAACCGCCCTGCACCACCGGCAATGGTGTAGAGGTAATTCGGTCCGACGTAGCCAACCGTGGACGCGCTGACGCCCCAGTTGTTGACTTGCGTCGCGTCCGTGTTATCCAGAGTGATTCGCACCATGCCATCGGTCACTGTAAACGACTCTTGCTCGGCAAGGTTGCCAGTGGTACTGAGGTTGGAAAACGATCCTGCTGTGAAATTCACATTGACGCTGCCGGGGACAAACGATCCGGTAAACGAATATCGGTAGGTCGTTCCCGTCTGTAGGACACCGGTTCCGTCGATCACGACAGTGCCAACACCAGAACCCGAAACCGTGAACTCGGCATCAACATCTGTAACCGTTGCCGTGTCCAAGCCCACCGTTGAGTTAAAGGTCACGTCAATGAATCCGTCGGCATTCAGCGCCGTAGCAGTCAGAGATTGCCCATTAGTCGGACCTGCAAGGTCAGCCGCCGGTATAGGAACGACTTCACCAATATACCAAAATTGAAACGCATCTGCGGTGACGTACCCATCGGAACCAGCGGCGTCGATTACGACATGACCAGCGGTGCCTGTTGCAAAGTTGAACAAGCCAAGTGAATGGAACACACCTCCGCCAGTTTTCTGGTTTTGCAAGATCGAAAACGTTCCATCCTCGTGCGTCACACTGACTTTGGCATTGCTCGCACGATTGGCGTGCGAACTATGTTTCAGGAACACTTCGTACTGACCCGCGAATTCAATGTTCGGTGTAAGCGTGGCGGTCGAGTTGGATCCTGGCGATGTGTGAACATAGTTTGCGCCTTCGAAACCAGGTACCGAATCGCTGGGGCTCCATCCACCGGCAAGCGTTGTCGTAGCTATATTCTCGGTATCCAGCTTGATGACACTGCCCACAACTTGGATTGCAAATTGCTTGTCAACGAATGCTCCGAACGAATCCGTTGCCCGAATTCGGATCGAATAGGACGATTGTGTCTCGAAGTCAAAAATCTCATTTGTCTTTAGCACATCGCCAACGAGCGTAAAGCTAGCGTTGTCTGTATCGCCTGCGCCCGTGACCAGGCTGTATGTGAACGTGTCCCCAGAATCCGGGTCTATCGTCGAGAGCGTTCCTACGACTGTTCCGGTAGGCTGATTCCCCACGACCGTGCTGGCGGATAGACCAAGATCCGTTGGAGCGTGGTTGGGCGGTGGAACATATTCAACTTTCAGCGACACAACATTCGGTGCCGTCCCTTTAGTGAAAACGTCGTAACTCGTGCCTTCAATTAGTTGATTGCCCGCAGGTGTCCAGCCAGTGTGGTTTGTGGTGACGGTGTCACTGCCGAGTGCCGTGGCGGCAATTAGAATCGTTCCCGTGAACACTGGATCAAGATCGCCGATCGTGATCGTGTCGGCTCCGTTGCCGCCGTTGATGGTCAGTGTCTGGCCGGGATTCGTGAAGATCGTCGTTTCGAAATGACCGTTGGGACTCCGCAACTGCAGTTGTCCCGGTTGGCTGTCATCCGTGGGGTCTGCATCCTCAAGAATCGCCGTCGTGACCCCGTCGGGCAGGTTGAAAGTCACATGATCCACTGAGCCGAGATTCATCAGGAAGGGTTCCAGTCCCGCCCAGTGAAACGTGACTGCATCATCCCCGACTGGCTTCAAAACGGTCTGTCCGTCGGTGGCGTTCGTCAGTGTCTGAGTGATCGACTCGAATTCCCCGCCCAGAATCTCAGCAGTATCAAAACCTGATCCGCCACCACCAGAGAAGTGAATCGTGTCCGGACGATAGGTGTTCCCGGTAAAATCGAGCGTCAAAGCGTCGTCGATGTTGTCCTGTCCGCTGATATTCACTGTCAGTGGATTCAGGAACGATCCGTCCTGAATGGGTATGTCATTTTGTATAAACGACAGTCCCTCGGGGTCTCTTCCGAGCACGACACGGTTGGCTGACACGTCGCTGGCCGTCGTATGAGTCAACACGTCATCGTTGAGCAGGAATCCGTAGCCGATCGATCGCCGCAGGGCAGCATTGGTGACGTTGTCCAGCACAACCTTGAATGCTTCATCCGCCTCACCGTTTGCATCACCTCTGCCAATAACGGTGATCGTTCGCGGTGAAGTATCGCCCACGGCCCAGGTCAGTTGTCCGCTGCCTTGAACGTAGTCGTTGTCAGCGGACGTGCCTTCGTCATCGGCGGTCGACCAGTTCACCGAAACCGGCTGGGCGGGTGAATTCTGCAGAAAGACCTTGAAGTCGAAGGTGACGTCGCCGGAGTCACCTTCGTTCCGCACAACGTCATCGATATACAACAGCGGAGTGACCACGTTGCCCGTTATCGCTGTGTCGATCCTCGTTGTCAGCGCCGTGGCCGTGTAGTCCTGCACTGCTGCGGCAATCGTGGATTGTCCCATTGCAACACTTTTGAGTCGCTGCGACGCTTCACCCTGAATGGTTGTCTGCACCCGGGCAATTGCTGTGAGGTATCCGGGATTCGCCTGCAGCGGAATTGCATCAATGTGCTGGTTCCCCTCGGCGATGATCTGTGATGCTCCGGTTTTGATATCGTTCGCCGCTGTCAGCCCCGCGTCGAAGATCACGCTGCTGATGATGGTCTTGACGATGGGGGCCGAAGATAAGTCAAGCTGCGATCCTGGCTCCGCGATTCTGGCGGCGATGTCCGCGAAAACGAGATTACCTACATCCAAGATTGGCGGAGCGCCACTGATTCCGGAAACCAGATTGGACACAGCCACGACGGAGTTTTCCAGCTTGGCAAGTCCCGCGAAGACAGCCGCCGCGTGCGTATCGCCCTTGGCAGCAAGTTCGACGATATCCAGAGCAAACAGATCAACGGCAGGAAGCTCAAACGCTTCCAGTAGTCGTGTCTGAGCTTCGATCACTGTCATGCCATGATCGTTGACCAGGTTCGCAACGACGGTCGACATCATACTGACGGCAAAGAATCCGGATGGTGCTGCGAGCTGTAACTCCAGCGGCAAATTCGTTGCCGTATCAACACCGCCAATGGCGATCAATTGCCCTTCGTTAGGATCGAGCTGCAGGTTGTTGTTCAGATCGAACGTATCGGGAATCACGATGGAGACCGAAGCATCATAGCGGCTCACGGATGTCGGTTCGCCGAGATCAAACACTCCGTTCAGGTTGGCGTCGAAGAAGACGGTTGTTCCTGCGAAGGCACCACCGGGCAAGACGACTCGTTGACTGAATTGATTTGCGGAACTGCTTTTCGTTACTACGGGAACCGACGAATTCACCTCTCCAGAAGCAGAGTTTCCAACTTCCCTCGCCTGCACGATGGCCTGCGGCGGCGCGGTTGCACCGGCGTCCGACTGGTTAGCCGTTGCAGCGCCAGGTTTGACCAGATTCTGCGGAGTTGCGCTCGAATCGACGTCGTTGTCCAGGATCGTGATCGTGGCCGAAGTATCAACGTAGATCAAGCCATTAGTATAGGGGGCGTACGCGCGAAGAATGACTTTCTCCGAGCCTTCATTCGGGGTCATGTCATCGACAATCGTCAGCACCCCGGAAACCCGAGGCTCACCGGCACGGATCACGAGTCCGGTCGGTAAATGGAAGTCACTGCCAATCGTTGCCGTGGTAGATCCCCACACGTAGAGACTAACCGATAGATCTTGCTCGATGGTGCTACCTAACTCAATCGTAAATGGCACAGAACCAGTGGATTCATCAACCGATTGGTCGTCCATCAGCAACGAAAGCGTGGGGCTTTCATTGTCTCGTATCCGGACCAATTGATAGCCCCATTGACCCTCACGAGCGTCAACGGACGCATGAATGGGATTATCGATGGAAAGGATGAAGTATTCTAGTAACTCACTCTTCACATCATCAAGAATTGTAACCTGCGACGCCTGTCCGGTTGTGAATCCAGCGGGAATCGTGATCGTGAAGTTATCAGGAGATTCAAAGTCTGCGTTACGAATTGCTGACCTCTGTGAACGCAAATCGATGGTGACAGTTACCTCCTTATTCGTCGGTGCGGAAAGATGCACTTCGGTCGTGATCAATCCCGCATCTTCATCGACGAAATAGTTGATTTCGGAAAATCCAACGTCCGGATCGTCGTCGCGAATCGTCACCTTCTGCGTTCGGTTCAATCCGAGTTGAGCGCCACCTGACGGTGTGCCCAATCTCACATAGAGCGATTCCGTCTGTTCACGTTCTGAATCGTTGACGATGTCGATCATCCCGGTCGCTGATGACTGCCCCGCAAGGATAGTGATGCTCGTAGGGATCGACGTGTAATCCGAACCGAGCGAAGCACTCGTCGACGACACCGTCACTGGGACCGTCACGTCGAACCCGGCCAGCGAGCCAAGCGATACCGTAAAGCTAACCTGACCAACGTCCTCAAAAACTTCCTGACTCACACTGTCAAACGCCACGGTAGCGGTGTCATCGTCCTTAACGATCACAACGTGTTCCGGCACGGCACCGACGTTGGCACCGCTCGGCGATTCAAGTGCAAAAACGTATGTTCGATCGGCCTCCGCGATATTGTTGTCCTGAATGGGAAGTCCGAGGTTGAATCTGGTACTTCCCGGTTGAAATGTGAGTGGCAGCGTGAACGCTGAGTTGTTCCCGATCGCGGGGATCTGCAGATCGACGTTTACCGGCACAGCCGAAGGAGCGGACAGTGTGACAACAAGTTCTTTCTGCGAAACTTCGGATTCGTTAAACGTTTGACTCGCGGACGTAAACTGCACGTACGGCGTTGTTGCATTGGGGTCGACGGTATACAGGACCACATCGTTGCCGTCACCGCCGGTATAAGAAATCTGAAAAGTCGTCGTGTCGACTTCAAACTGTGAATCCTGAGGCAACCCTGTAAATGTTCCCGTGACTGGATCCGTTCCGTCGTTGCTGATGATGACGAACTGATCACCGACGCCTGGTGCTGTTGTACCGAGCGACACCAGCAGGTCGGCGGCAAGGTTGACTGTCCCGGTGACGGCGAGGCGATCGCTTGTACCGTCGATCAACAGGTCAAAGTCACTGCCGGAATCGAACTTGACATTTCCGGTACGCATGACGCCAGGGCCAATGTCCGGGCCTGGGCTAAGCTTGCCCGTATTGCGAATGGTAACTGTCTTACCCGGTGCAGTCAGCAGGCTGCCCGTTCCGCGCAGAGTTGAGGATATGACAGATCCAGCATTGGCGGTAACATTGCCGGTAACGACCAGAGGAACGCCGCTACTGACTTCACCAACGACACTGTTTGATCCCGCCAGCACTGTAAAACCATTGTTTGCCGAACTGAAAAGCAATGAGCTGCCTGCGTGCGGATTGACGTGGGAGATGTTTCCGCCAACAAGGAATGAATTGCCCGAAGATCCAAACACCATGATCTGGTTTACGGAAATATCCCCGTTCCACTGATTACCACCCTCACTCTCGATTGTTGCAAAGAATCCCGTCGACGTGAGCTTTTCGTTGGCAACCGCGATGCCTTCTCGAAGCACAACCCGTGCATTGTTGGCCAGTTCAGTTCCCGTTGCCGTAGTCTCGTCTCCCGTACCCAAGCCCATCGAATGGTGAACCACAAGATCTTTGGATCCGAATGGTGCCAACGTGCTGACCAATGTTCTTCCGGTGTAAGTGTTGCCCGCATAGAGGTGTGTCTCGCCTTCCCCGGTTGAGCCCGAGGTAATTGCGAGGTCGCCGTCACCTGAGATTGTGCCTTGAATCCGCAGTATTCCGTCCGTTTCTATCGTGAGTCCGGTATTGGCCATCGCGATGGCATTGGTGTTCAAGAACCCGTTGTCCAACACCGTGATTGCCCCCGCGGCCGAAAACGTGATGTTTGGTGAAAAATCAGCAAACACTGTATTCAGGCTCGGGTCACCGGCAGCGAGCCCGCCGTCACCGAGGGCCACGACGTTACCGGTGACGTTGTAGATACCGCCTGCGAATTCGATCCCGAAGAAGTTCGAACCCGCCGGGAAGTCATTGTTGTTGGCCGTACGCGCTGCACCGCCACGAAAGATGAGCTGCACGTCCGCCGATGGCGTCGGCGCAACGTCTCCCTCCCAGTTCGCGGGCGTCGTCCAGTTGTCGTTCGCCCCACCGCCATCCCATGTGAAGTTTGTGACCGCTAACAACCGTCGCCCTTCGAGCGATTCGAGAAGTAAACGACGTCGGTGGTGACGATACCTACCAGCGTTTCGTTGACGCCGATTTTTGGTACTCAGAAGCCGTGCGAACAGCCGATTACGCAGCGGAGTTGTCATTGTGATTCTCTTCTGGCGTTGGTGAAGTGTATGTACATAACCTGGTGCACAAACGATGAAGCAAAACTCCAGGACTCGTGTCCTCCTCGCGAAGTCCAATCAGAAACAGCTCGCCGGTTTGGTACGTCGTCACCGGCTCATTGGCCGCTCGAGAATCGATAGTCCTCGAACTCGCCGTCGCTGACCGCACCGATGCTGGTCGGAGTTGCCACGAACGAGGCGTCTGTGCTCAACCGAAACCGGGCGTATGTGTCGCCAGTAAAGCCGGCAGGAATCGTTGGAAACGTTAATGTAATGCGTCCGTCGGTCGTCCCCGTATTGACGGTCGTCGTGGTTCGTTCCGTCGCGTCGTCAAACACGCCATCGTTGTTGTAATCAATCCAGCCCGCCAGCGTGGCCGTGTTGCCAGTGCTATTGGTCACTAGCAGAGTCACTGTCGGAGCAGCACCGACCTTGCCCAGCAGATCGTTGGCCGGATCGAACACACCGTCTTCGTCATCCGGCAAAGCACCGTCGACATCGTCCGCGTTCGCTCGTACGTTCTGCAGCGTGCCGCTGTCACTGTCAACTGTGTCGCCGAGGAACAGCCCGGCAACGACGGTGTGACCTGGCCCGCCGCTGGCAAGCAAGGTTTGGTAATCTCCCGTCCCGGTCGATGTGCTGAGGTCAGGTGCGTCTCCAAAGTCGGCGGACAGTAGCATCCGCGACTCAAGACACTCGAACCGTCTGTGCGTGTTCAACATATCCCGCAGGTAGCGAAAATTGGCTGCACGAGAGGACCGATGGCGTCGACCATTCGTCACTTTCGTTAGTCGCCGAAGCAATTGGGAAAGTTTCATGGGATCAGCTTTCAAAATGGTTCTCAAAGAATTTTGTAAATCACTTGAATCGACACGCCTAGTATGTCACCAACGTTATGGATCTTCCTCCTCGACCAACATCAGTCGTTCGATCTCCTTGGTCTTGAATCCAACGGCCATCGGCTGCCGAACACCCGGCAAGACGATCGAGTCGTACAGTTCAGTCACCAGTGATCCATCGAGCCGTAGCCATTCGGCGATGGAACCGGTCCTTAGATCGATGATCTGCAAACCGCATTGTGGTTCCGCACCCTTCTTATCCAGTCGCTCGTTCAGTGCTAGCCCCTGGAACGTCAAGTGCCGCGGTTTGGATAGGGTGGCGATCGCGTAGTCACCATGGAACGTCAATCCACGCAGATAACCGGGGCAAAACGCGATCGATACGAAGCGGCCTGAGTCGAGATCCACATGTCCAAATTCACCCGTGCCAGAATTGAGTACCCATAGACGGTCGCGATACCAGCGGGGTGCGTGCGGCATCGAAAGACCCGAGCAGACGGTTTCGCCCGATTCGACATCCAGCACGCAGCCGCCCTCGTGACGTTTGTCGCGCCAACCGTCCGCGACGTCCGAACAGCTGACGACCGTTACAAACGCGGGCTGACCGTTGCGCATTGCCAATCCATTTAAGTGACACCGATCCTCAGGAACCAGCGCACTCAAGAACGGTGGACGCCATAACGGTTTGAAGTTTGCCCTTTCACTGAAAGTCGCCAAGCAACCGAACATCGTATTGACGAAAATCAATCGACCGTCTGCATCAACACCCATGTCATGCACATCAACATACCCGGTGGTGTAGCCAACTCGTGGAATGTAGGCGAAGTCGTAACCGCGTCCGACCCATTGCGGAGTCTGATTAGCATCATCGCCATCTGTCGTCATCGCTTCGACTGGTCGGTACGGAACCGCGTTCGCCGGTGCTCGCTCCATTCGCCAGATCTGATATCTCGAACTCAACCAAATGGTTTGTCCGTCGGGCGACGCACACATTCCCATGCAGTGGTTGTAGGTTCGCTCAAAAACAGAGATGGCCTGATCTGACTCGTCGGTTGGAACACCAGCGCCATTGGCCGACCTACAACCGACAAGAAAGAGCTTGCCAGTCTGATAAGTCGTAAAGCCCAGACTGCAGCGATGCTGTAATAACCAGTCGAGAAAATAACGCGACGAAATGGTGTTGAGCCAAGATGTTCCGCCAGGAGCGACTACTGGAGTGTTTGACAAAGCCGTCATGATCCACCCGCTTCAATAGAGACTTTGTCAATCGTCAATACGCCTGCGGCGTTGACTTGCTGGCTACATCTTAAGGACATCCCACCCGACATGATTGCAACCGCAAGCAAAGGAAACCGCAGAGACTTGTCGTTGGTACACTCTTGCAGAAGATCGTGGAAAGTGGCGGTCGCCTCGTAGCGTACTTCTCGGAATCTAGGTGGCGCTGAGGAGCGACTTAGAGCAAGTAAATCGATACTGGAATGTTCAGTCACGCTCACATCTCGTTAAAAATGCTCGATGATTCATGAATTGTCATCGAACCAGACAGCGATCTTGCATGCCGGGGGCACCTGGATGGCGTAGTAAGTCGCCCCCCATAAGGTTATTGGATTGCGCAATGCGACGGTTTGCAATCGCCAATCAACCGGCACCGTCAAAAAAATCAAAAAGTTTCCGTTCACGAATCCAGCATGAAACCGTAGCATTCAACTGGAACGGTACGATCCCTTGATCGTAAAACTGCGTGAATTGCACGAAAACCAACACCAAACCGAAAGGACTGGCGGAGGAGCGCACCGGGCTTGTAAGGTCTCCCTCGCCGACGCATTCAAGTTGGTAATCGTGAGGCAGCGATCGCACCCTGTTGCGAAAAACGCCATCTTCACTACATCAAAACGAACCGCACGGCATCGGCGACGACATACTGGTTGGCACCGGTCGTTTGGAGTTGCACCGACGCCGTTCCGTCGTTGAGCGTGAATGTCCCTAGCGACACCCAGCTTCCACCGCCGCTCGTTTGGTCGATGGTTACTGTCGTCGTCGTTCCATTATCGTGAGTTACCACGTAGGTCGCGTTGGTCGCTCGCATAGGGTGCGACGTGTAGCGAACATAGACTTGGTACTGCTGACCGGAATTGGCAAGAGTCGGTGTCCAGGTCGCTGTTGCTGTCGAGCCGGCGGGTGCGGCTATGTAGTTCGAGCCGACAAAGCCGCCCGCTGAGCTACTGCTGAAAAACTGTGAGCTTGGATCATTCACAGCAAACCCAGGACCCGAATTGTCGACGATCACTTCTTCTTGTAAGTCTTCGGCGACAACAAAACTAGCGATCGAATCGATGTTCTGATTCCCTGACAGGTCAGCGAAGGTTCCTGCCGCAAAGACCGCGTCCACCGCTCCAGGTGAAAAATCACCAGTCGTGGCGTAACGGTAGGTTGTGCCTGAGACGAGTGTCGCTGCGCCATTAACAGTCACCGCCGCAGCACCGGCTCCACTTAGCGTAAATTCCTCCTCTAAATCTGTGATCGTCGCCAAGTTCAGGCCTGCGCCCGAAGTGTCATTGAACGTAACATCGATGTAGTCTTGACCATTGATCGTGGTCACCACGATTGAGGCACCGGCGACGGGATCAGCAAGGGTTGCAGTCGGCGCACCGGTCGTGCTGCCGACTCGGACAAACTGCATGGCATCACCGACGACGAAGCCATCTGCATCGAACCCTCGTAGCGTCACGCTGCCCGAAGTGCCGGCCAAGAAATTGAACGTGCCGAGCGATTGATACACTCCGCCACCGGTGCGTTGATCCACACGTACGACCGAGGTTCCATTCTGTGAGACCACTTCATAAGCCGCGTTGGAGGCTCGCGAACTACCATCTGTGTAATTGACGAAAACTTCATAGGAGCCATCGGTCGGAATGGTCGGTGTGTAAACCAATCGTCCTGCTCCGCCCGCGTTTGTGTACAAGTAATTGGGTCCGACGTAGCCAGCGGTGGACGCACTGGGGGCCCAGTTGTTGACTTGCGTCGCGTCGGTATTGTCTAAAGTAATTCGCACAGCTCCATCGGTCAGCGTGAACGACTCTTGCTCGGCAAGGTTGCCAGTGGTACTGACGTTGGCAAACGATCCTGCCGTGAAATTTACATTGATATCACCGGGGATAAACGATCCCAAAAACGAATATCGGTAAGTCGATCCCGCCTGCAACACACCCGTTCCGTCGATCACGGCAGTGCCAACACCAGAACCCGAAATCGTGAACTCGCCGCCAGGGTCTGTCACTGTTGCGGCATCCAAGCCCTCCGTTGAGTAAAAGGTCACGTCAATGAATCCGTCGGCATTGAGCGCCGCAGCAGTCAGCGATTGCCCATTAGTCGGACCCGCAAGATCAGCCGACGGTGCAGCGATGACGTCACCCACCCGGACAAATTGAACCGTGTCGGCGGTTACAAATCCATCCGAGCCTGCGGCATTGACAACGACTTTGCCACTCGTCCCGACTGAGAAATTGAATAGTCCAAGTGATTTGAATACTCCACCACCCGTTCGTTGGTCTACCGACGTAGCCAGAGTTCCGTCAGCATGCACGACACTGACCGACGCGTTTGATGCGCGATTCGGGTGTGAACTGTATTTGACAAAGACCTCGTATTGTCCGGCCGTTGCGATGTTCGGAGCAAAAGTGGCGGTTGCGTTGGCCCCAGTCTTAGCAAAGCCGTAGTTGGCTCCGTCAAATCCAGGCACCGATGAACTTGCCCCCCAGCCGCCCACTAACGTCGTATTTGCCGTGTTCTCGGTATCCAGCGTCAGGACGACAGACGCGTCATTGTCCGCAATGTTGGCTGAGGCCGATACCCCGTTGATGACGACGGATGCGTTGCTGGGATTTGAGATCTGGACGCTGACCGTTTCAACGGGCTCCTCGAAGGGGTCATTGATCACATCAACTGTGAAGGTGCCAGTCGTGGTACCTGGTGCAACGCTGATCTGCGAGTTCGCTGGGATCGCGGTGTAGTCGGCACCCGAGGTTGCGGTGCCCGTTGCTAAGTCCGCGATATCGAATGTGATCGGTATTCCGGTGTTGTTGACCGAATTGAGCGTAACGGTGTAAACAATGTCAACGGGGCCGGCTTCGTCCCCATGAGTTGTCACTGAAAGATCGGCAGTCAAAGCGGGAATCGCGGCCACCTCCTGGATCGCTGCACCGTTGAGTCCGATGAGTTGCTCTCCTCCGGTGTTGCTGACCACAATTACGATTTGCCCACTGCTATTGGCCGTGGCAACGACCGCGTCGGATTGTAAGTTGTTCGCTGAACTGGCCACGCTACTATTTACCATCAGGGTACCGACGCCCGCTGCCACAACGTCCATCACAAACGGGGCTGGATTCGTGCCTCCACCGGTGATTGTCACGGTATGGTTGCCCTGATTACCGAAAACGCGTGCAGCAAACAGCCAAACGTTATAGTCAGCATCAGGTGTTAAATCTGACCACGTCAAAGTGATACTCGTTGTGGCGAGGCGGAGACCTGCAATCTCCGCAAGCGATGGAGTGTGATCCGGTAAATTGCTCGGAGTTGACGTGTCCGCAGTCGTCGCACCTCCTGCGATTGATATGGCAAGGTCAATCGCAGTTGCATCCCCATCTTCATTGATCAAGTTTGTATCGGTGCTGCCGAAACTTCCTGTGATCGTTGTCCAATTTGTCGGCGAATTATTTGGGGCGGTTGGACTCTCGAAGTCAACACCCACCAATGGTGAGCCTTCGTTATCGTCATTGAGCACATTGAGCAAACGTGAACCGACCGAGTCATAAGCATTGTCAAGCGTCAGTGTCGGGGTGATCGCCAGCATGACAACTGCGGTTTGCCCGCCATCGGGCAGTGCATCGTCAACGCCGGTGACAGTGACCGTTTGGGGGACATTCCAGTTCGACGCATTGAAGGTCAGCGACGCCGGACTCACCGCGACTTCGCCACTATCGCTCGTCGACGTACTGATCACCACATCTCCAGTCGGCTGAGTCTTCAGCGTCACAGCAAAAGTATCCGAAGTTCCAGCTTCGGATACGCCAGTCGAGCCTCCAGTTTGGACCATATTGAATCCGCGAATGTCTGGGCCGACTTCCTGAATCGCGGCGCCCGAAAGGATCACATCCCCCGCTCCGCCAGCGCTCGTATCGGTCACCTTAATACTGATCTTACCGTCTGGGCCAGCCTGAACCGTTAGCGCATCGGCTTCGAGCAACTTGCCTACATTCGCTAGCCCGCCGTTGACGAGCATTCCGGATCCAATTGAGCTGGTGTCCTGACTGAAATTTGGGACAGTAATTCCGGCAGTGACCGAAACCTCTTGATCAGCGGAGTTGCTGCTGAACCACTCACTCGTCATCAAGTAAATGTTGTAATCCGTTCCGGGGGTCAATCCAGTCCAGGTCAGCGACAAGGATTCTGTGGCGAGGTGGTTGCCTTCGAGCCCTTCGAGCGAAGGGTAGTGTAATGGCGGGTTACTAATTTCCGATCGGTTCAACCCAGCGGCGCCACTTACAGTCACGGTCAACCCAACTCCGGTCACGATTCCATCTTCTCGGAGCAAACTAGCGGTTGTATTGCCGAACGTGTCCGAAAGTCGGGTCCAATTCGTTGGTGTGGTAGGATCTGGCGGTGTCACACCGGCTTGTCCTGGCGCACGGTCGAGATCCACACCAATCACAGGTTGTAGTTCGTCATCGGCGATTGTAGGCGAAAGTGATTGAAGGATCATCGAAGTTGTGTAATTCGGATCAGCGCTAGCGGACACCACATGCGTGATGTTTCCGTAGTGAATCCCTTCTTGGGCCGTGTCGTCAAAGCCACGCACATAAACAGTTGCAGCAGTCGTTCCATTGAGCCCGACGGCAATCGATGATGAAAAGTTAGTGCCGTCGATACTGAGTTCGGTTTGACTATCAGCACTGACCAAAATTGTCGTCGTTCCCGCTGTCGAAGTGGTGCGTGCGAGTTGGTACGTGTCGATTGTTTGTCCACCGAGCAGACCTGCTTCACCCACGATGGTCGATCCATCTGACTGAGTAACTGTGATTCCAGGCACAGACGCATTGGCCGTGATTGTGAAATTCGCGTCGGAGATATCAAAGAATACGTTCCCAATGCCGCGAACCCGTACGCGAGCTTCACTCGCGTTAAAGTTGGGAACGGTGAGTGTTTCGGTACCGTCGTTCGGCGTTGAAGCAGCAAGGACAAACGGATAAGTCAAACCACCATCGAGCGAAAGATCGATGCCGACGTCTGCGGTATTGATGCCGTTGCCCGTCGTGCCGGCAACGTTCCAGGCAATCGTTTGCGAAGTCCCGCCAGTCCAATTCGTAGCCGTATTGGGCGACGTGACTGCGAACGGAGTCCCCGTATCGACGACGTTGAGTAGCACGTCGTCGGAATTGACACCATTTTGGCCGTCGCGGACGGTGGTGCGGAAATTCAAGCTGCGAGTTGTAGTGGGAAGCTTTTCACCGATCGCAGCCGTGTTGACGTTGTTGACAAGATCCTCAAGCCGCGGAAAGACTCGCGTCGCAGTCGTCGTTGGCTCAAACGCGCGAAACAGCGGACTGCTGCCATTGTCGGTCAGCGGTAAACTCATTGCCGCCCCAAGGTCCAACTGCTCCCAAGTATACGTCAGCGTGTCGCCAGCGTTGGTGTCGGAACCTACCGCCGTCAGAGCAAAGGGCGTCTGCGCGGGAATCGTATAGTTCGAGCCACCGTTTACCGCGGGAGTAGCATTGCTGATCGGGCTCGTTGAATTCGGCGTACCTGCTCCGGCGATAAACTCTTGAACTTGTTCAAAACTCGCGGCGTGGAAGTAGGGATCCGATGAGCTTTGCAGATTATCCGCGCCCGAAATCCCAGCGTAACTCATCAAGGTTGAACCACTGGCCGGCTCATATGCATTGGACGCTGTGCGGTTACCGATTGCAGATGCGAATGCATTGGCGTTGAATGTATGAGCGGCACCGAACTGATGCGCTAATTCGTGAATGACCACATTGAACCATCCCTGTCCAACCGGAGCTTGCGAAACGGAGGCACCGCGGCCTTTACCAGTTGTATCGTTGACAGAACCGAGCTGTGCCAGGCCGCCGCCCGCGCTAGATGCAGTACCAAGAACATGCCCGATATCGTAAGCGGCATTCCCAAGTACCGAATTTAAAATCGGGGTGTTCTCATTGATCATCACACTCTGGTCACCGTTGGTGTATCCATCGGTCGCCGCATTGGTGAAAAGCGTATTGGTCCCCGAGACAAGATCCAAATGAACCGCGAACTCTTTTTCAAAGACCGCGTTGATGTCCGCCACAAAGCTTTGCACCTGCGCAAGTGCCCCCGTTTGACCACCGAAGTAAGCGGTGTACTCCGCTGTTGCCGCAATCGCCAATCGGTAATGGTTCAGCTGAGTCCCGACACCGATATTGTTTCCGATCGTGGCGGTCATTAACCGTCGATCTTCCAATGACTCGCACATCATTCGGCGGCGACGCAGTTGAGAAGAAGTGCGTTTGGATCGATTTTTTTGGGCTTTTGGAAACATTATTGGTCTTGACCTTTTGCAGGGCAGCGGAAATGCCGCAATACGAAGACGAGTGCTTTACCTGGAGCGGGGTAGGGTGGGGGGTGACCCCCCGGCACGCAGTTGGGCAAGCATTCTACATTCCCATATCCACCCATACAATCCTTTAAAAACAGACAATCGTTCTAATGGGTGCATGAATGGTTTGCAGCTTCGACTGGGGGCGGCAGGAAATTTTGCACGATGTACGTTCCGAGGCACGCAGCCTGGAAGGCCCCAATTATTAGAGGACACATAATTCGAACATGCGACCGTTGGGACAAAAGAAGAACCCGATCAAAATCAAAAGTCTTCGCGATTACCACGCTGGAGCAGAGGCGATCCGCAAGTGGAAACAATCGTCACCACTCGCCTTGGCCGCGACCTTCTCGAGCGGGCGAGGCGTTCCACCGAGACGTTAATCTGGCAAATCCAAAGTGTTCATGGAGAACGATGGGAAGGTCAACTGGTGGCACTGGCCATAGCACTTTTCACACACCATGTCGACTAAGGTTTTAATGTAAGCGCAGAGCTACGCTTGCTCTGTGGCGATGCTTCGAGTGGTTGAATCGAAGAGGATGGGTCACTGAATCACGTTTGGCTAGCTTGAGTGTGGTCTGGTGAATTAGGTCGCGTGATCGAGACGTTACAAAAGACCGCTGCCGAGCGTAGAGTAGATAATCGCCCGGAGCGTTTGGCCGCGAGACTGCCTATCTGATCAACAACGTTGAGCAGATGAAGTACGCCGATCAGAAACAAATCAACAAGCGGATCAAAGGGGGCGAAACATTTTGGCGAGACGAGTTGCTCGAACCGTGGCTTCAAATCAAAGCCGCCGACCCGAGCGAAATCCACGATCGGGATGCCTATTGGGATCAACGAGGCCGCCAAAAACGATGGCTTCCGCCATCGCCGCAAGACCAAACTCCGGTAGTCTAACAGACCATGTCATGCACCCCAAGTGACTCTAACGATCGGGGACGCTACGATATTCGTTGGCGATTGACAGTACGATTGACTTCAGTTTACTGTGCCAGCAGCGATATAAACGGGCTTAATCAATCTCTGGATGCTCGTTTCACTGCGTTTCGCGGGCCGTCAATCTCTCGACGCGATTTTAAAAGACTTTAATGCTAATCGTCCTGCGTTCTTCTCGAGTGACAGCAATTGCTACTGAAGCGGTTCGTTCTCCAGTAGTGGTACCGCCTCGGGTGCAGTGCTGTGTCGATAGTGGGAAAGTGGCTCCTTAGGCGACAACGGCAATGCTCCATAACGGATTCGCGGACGCAGTGGTCTCTGAAATCATGTTGAGTCTTCTTTCTTCGACCGCCGCAAGCGATGCGTCGAAGTCTGGATCGACAACAACGACCGGCGACCTGAACTCTTCAGTCAGCGGTTGCAGAAAAACGTTCAGGGTAGGATGGGCTCGCCAAACGAGAGTTTCAATTCATTCCGCTTTGGAATATTCCAGTACTCTTCTTTTACGCCATGAGACGAGTCGACTGCCCTGATTGTGGCGTCATCGTCGAATGTGTCCCTTGGTGCGAATGCAGGCAACGCACCACGCGGAGCTTCCGGATTTTCCTTGCCAATTGGGCACGTAGCCTCAGCTGGCAAGAACCAGCCAAACGTTTCGGAACCAGCTGGGACACCGTTTTTCGGTCCATTGAGTGGGTTGTCCGATGGGGACTGGTGCACCTTGAATTAGGGAAAATCCGAGCCATTGGTGTCGATGAGATTCAGTTTCGACGCGGTCAAAAATACCTGACGCTTGTCTATCAAGTTTCCCCCAACTGTCGGCGTTTGCTCTATGTAGCAAAGGACCGAACCGAAGAAAGCATTAACGATTTCTTGTGGGCGTTCTCCGATTTAACTATGAGTAGTGTGAAATGCATTTGCAGTAACATGTGGTCAAGCTACCTCAAAGTCGCTGCTGAAAAAGCGAGTCACACGGTTCGGATCTTGGGCCGCTTTCACGTTATGAAAAAGCTAAGTGAGAAAATCAATTAGGTGAGGGCGAGCGAGACCAAGCAGATGAAGCAGGAGGACTACGAACCGATCCTGTGGAATTTATGCTGGACGTCGCTGAATTGTCCTGGAAATCTGACAGACAGGCTGAAGAAAATGATGCAATACAATCTTCGGAGCGTACGAGCGTACGCTCCCGCAAACCATCCTCGCCATGCTTTCTGGGAAGGAACCGGTACATTTGTCGCCGGACGATTCCTTTCCTTGGCAAACTGATACTTGTTGCGGAGGTGCGTGATGGTCTGCAAAAATCAATGGAACCTGCGAGTTTAACTGATAACTCAGCCGCCGCCGCTTCTGATGCGCAGTCCCGTCCCACATGAGATTCGCCGTGCGGGATGAGGATGCGACGTGCACAGCAAACGAAGTTACATTGCGGTTATCCGAAGCATCACCCCTGGCCTATTCATGAGTAACACGTTGGTGCGTTCGTCTTTGGAAGATTCCACGAATGCGAGCACGTCCTGAGATGGCGACGATGATCACTGGCTTGGTGTTATGTCCCGCGTAGTGAAAGGGTCGTTGCCCGCTTCAGCAAACACGGGCTGCAGATATTCTTGGACATTGCGAATTGCGGTGAAGACGCGACCAGATGGACGATTGCTGTACGTATCAGTCAGAGCGTCACTTTTGACGGGTTTCCCATGGCAATCGAACACTCCCATGATTTCCCCGTCAGAGAAACGCTTGATAAGCTGACTGCCAGTCTTGCGGAGTTTCCAAACGACAATGACCTAATGTCGTGGCCATCGGCACGAATGCGTTTGATCAACCGATCGAAGTGATTCGGGATCATTTAGTTTGTGTTGCCGGCTATGGTGGATTTATCCAGAGCAGTGCCCGCCCAGTGAGCGGCATTTACGCAGCAACAAGCACCCTCTCAGACTCTTGCATCGCCAGAATTTTCGCGGGATCCACGTTTTCCAGTCGCGTGTGGACGGATGCAAGTTGGCCATCGTCGTTGATTACTTCCAATCTCGTCAGATTTTCCTCACCGATTCGATAGGCACGTCGATCCTCCGGCAGAACGAGAATGACCGTGAAACGCTTTTGGAGTCTCTGCAGTCGCTCCGCGTAGTTCGTCGGCGTCTCACCGCCGTTGCGGGGCAGGACAAACTCACTTGCCCCTTTGGCGGTGGCTCCGGGCGACTTCTAATTCGGTTTCGCACCGGAGTGGGTCCGGTTCGCGCGAGCGGTTCGCGATTACAGTCCAAATTTCCCGAAGCTTGACCTCGCGAATCTCAGCCTGGCGGAGGTCGGTACCTAAGATGAATTTGTGCTGCTGCTGGATTTACTTAGCTTCCAGCCTATCTGACGGGTGTAGTATCCCCGGCTGTCGGGTTTCCACTGACGACGCGCTCGCGTGACCATTTGGCAGCACTCCTGCCGGTCTTATCGGAACATTGCGGTCCCTGACAGGCTTCTTATCGGAACATTTATCGGAACATCGTGTTTTCGAGACAAAATTAATCGCCCGAGAAAGACGCGTAAACGACGTGAATACCAATGAAAATAGCCACTTACCGACTGGCGGCAAGTGGCTCTAAAGCGGAGGACACGGGACTCGAACCCGCAATCCATTTCTGGACAACTGATTTCGAATCAGCCTGCTAGCCATTCGCTTATCCTCCGGCTCTGCGATTTTGATCGCTACGGGGTATGTTCGCTTTGATCGCCGTCTGCGTCAAGTGTAGCTGATCCCGCTATTTTGACTTCCTGATCAATTTTCATTTCGTGGCTTAACTGCGGTCCGAAACCACGATTCGATCGATGTTCGATGCGGTGCGAATTCGCTGCAATTGGTCGACAATTTTAGACTCAGACACCAAAATCGACTCGATCTCCGCCGCCCGAGGGTGGTGTGAAGAAACGGTCAAACTGCTGCCCAATTCCTGTGCACTATCACTGACAGCAACTTCCACGGGTGGGTTCACGCCGATTCCAGCTGCTTCGAGCCGCGAGCGGATCGCGGCTGCGACTTGATCGATCATCGAACGAAGTTTTGATTCGCTGACAGGCTCGTTTTCAGCCGAGCCGCTCTGCAGCACTTCGTCGAATCCGACCGCTTTCGATACGCCGCTAGCCAGTTCGCCGACCATTTGGCTGGCAAAACTCGCCGCTTCGATCGCCATGCGAGCAGTGGTAATTGGTGAACTCAATCGACTCTCTCAGTGTTTGTGTTCGGTGGTGAAGTGGAACTCTTTGAGCCATTTTTCCCACTTGTGAGCGTCGTCGTGCGTATCTAGCTTCAATTCGTGCCATTCAGGACAGCGGTATTTCACGTCCATGTGCCCGTTGTGCTGATCGGTTTTGACTTCGCATCCGAGTTTTTTCAGCGTTTTGGCAATCGTGTCGGCTTTTTTCGCATCGTGGATGTGCTTCGCCTTCCAATCCTTCAACTGATAACGCACGACCTCGTTCGCGGGCGCCATCGTTGCAGCGGCGCGTGGAGGCTGTGCCGCCGAAGCGACGGTGGGAAGCAATGTCAAAGCGATTCCGATCATGAACATTCGGAACATCTGCGATCCTGTGGAAAGGGGGGAGATTGCCATGAGGCCAGCGAAATTGCTCGGCCGACCGCGTTGGCGAAAACGGTGGGGACAGTTTAGTAAATAATTCATCGGAATTGCGTCAAGGTAGTTTTCAGCAATTTGCGTGTTGAAGCCGGACCGCAGCCGTCCAATTTTGTTAGCGGCACGGCGCGAGCCGTCCGGTTGCGTCGAGTAAAACGTACGAGCTAGGCCGGGCGGCTTGCGCCGCACCGCTACAAAAACCACCCGGTTGGTGCAAAAGTAGTGGACATGGGGCTCACGCTGTGAATGTAAAGCAATTAACAACATCCACTGTAGGGGGAGTGTCACTCACTGATTCAACGTTCCAAAGACCGGTCAAGGAGTGCTGTCTTCCGAAAGTCTTCGCGACTTTCGCTACGACAGGCGAAACGGATGTGCTACAAGTATTCCGAAACGGGCAACACCAAGATTTTGCCGTCGCCGATTCGCCCGGTGCGTGTTACCGAGACGATTTTTTCCAGGATTTCTTCACAGCGTGAATCGTCCACCCACAGCGTGATTTCCACTTTGGGGACGAAAGCTTGCGAATACTCGGTCTCTTTGTATTCGTTTAGATAGCTCTTTTGGCGGCCATAACCCTTGACCTCCATCACGCTGAGGGCTTCTAAGGGGGCGCGACGCAGGCTCGCAAGCAGTTGCTCTGCTAGATGAGGCCGGACGGTCGTGATGATCTGTTTCATTCGTTGTGAACCCAGGGTGACAACCCTTTGTCGACTATGCGGCGAGCGGCAGAAATAAATACACCTGCCGTAGCCGAAGCCGCCAGACTTTGGACCTGCAATCCAATCTCTGGCGAGTTCGGCTACGATTATCCTATGCCGGATTTTTAACAAGCGGTACCAGCGGATGCTGAGGAACCGCCGTAAAACCTACAATTCCTTTGTCAGCTTAGGGAAAATCGGTTGCGGCGTGAAATTCGCCGTTCCACAGACGGTGGATTGGTTACCCGTTCGTTGGCTTTGGTCCTATAATTGAGCTGAGAAGATTTAGGAGTGAAGATAGATTCGAGCCACGGGGCCTTGAAAACGGGGCTCTGGAAATCGTGAACCAATGTCATCCTCAGGGTCTTTCGTCATTTTATGGAAAAGAAACAATGAAAGATGCAACTACACGGGGCGAGACGATTTCCGCTCGCGTTGCCCTAGGGCGAGGCATCGTGCCTTTTCTTTTGGCAGGGATTGTTGCCATCGCGACTTCGATAACGCCGGCACAGAATGCGAACGCGGACGACACGAAAGCCAGCGGCGTGAAGGCGGCGGACGCATCGCAACCTAAAAACGACCGAGTCAAAGTGGGCTATGTGATTGACATGCCCGATCCGTTGACCGCCGATGGCACGGCGTCGATTTTGGCTCAGCTGAATCGTTTGGCGGAATCTTCGACTGACGAATCTCGGGTGACAGTCGTGATTCGCTACGCCACCGGTGATGACAAGGATCGCCAAGCGTCGCTGGGCGAAACTGGATTCGAAGACGCCCTGCGATTGGCTCGAGCAATGACGGGGCCCGAACTGCGTCGTGTGCGTGTGGTTTCCTGGGTCCAGGGAACTGTCGAAGGCCACTTGGTTTTGCCAATTTTGGCGTCGGATCTGTTACTTGTTTCGACGGCAGGCGTGATCGCCAACGCAACGAAAAACGAGACCAGTTCTGACGAAACGATCGAGGTCAGCTATCGATCGATCGCGGCCCGGCGAGGTCTATTTCCGCCCGAGGTGGTTGACGGTTTAGTCGATCCAGGCATTGCACTGGCTCGCGTGACTAAAGTGGATGGAAGCGAAGTGTTTGCCGCAGGCGAAGCGTTAATCAAGTTGCGTTCCAGTGGTGAGATCACTGGCGAAGCGATTTGGTCCACTGCAGATAGTCCGCTGCGTATCGACGCAAACCAACTTCGCTCGGCACGAATCGCGTCAGGAATTGTCAATCGTGACGATCAGGCCGCCGAGCTACTCGATTTGGCTGCGATCAATCCGCTCGACGCAAAGCAGACGCTCGGTGACCCCGTCGGCGTGTTGATGGAAATGATAGGTTCGATCAACTCGGGGCGATCACGCCGATGGCAAAGCAATTTGACGGCGACGCTCGAGTCCGGCGAAATTAATACGTGGGTGGTCGCGATCGATTCGCCCGGAGGAAGCTTGAGCCAAAGTGCGACCCTCGCCGCATGGTTCGCTCAACCCGATCCTCCGCTGCAGACAGTAGGTGGATACATTCAAGGAGAGGCTCGGGGTGACGCGGCTTTGATCGCGATTGCGTGTCGCCCGCTGTACATGAATCCCAATGCAAAACTTGGGGGACCGGGAGCCGAAGCGATTGATGCGGCGATGGTGATTCGCAACGATGAATTGATCGAGCAGATTGCCCGTGCGACCAAGCGGCCGGCGGCATTGATCCGCGGACTATTGGATCCGAATCTTGAGGTCTATCGCTATACGAATCGAAAGACGGGGCGGATTCGTTACGCCACCGAATCGGACTTGATCGAAGGAGCGGTTGACGTCGAAGCTGAACGCGATCGATGGCAACGAGGTGAACGGATCGAATTAGCTGCGGGGTTGACGCCTGCGCAAGCGGTCTCGCTGGGGTTAGCCGATGGTGAGTCGTTGTCGGTCGATGATGTTTCGCGGCGGATGGGACTCAGTGGGACACCGCCGCCGTTAACGGATCGCAAGATGGTGCGGTTTGTTGAAAAGCTTGGCCGCAGTCACGCGTTGGCGTTTCTGTTGTTATTCATCGGATTTGCGGCGCTGTCGACCGAAGCGAATGCACCCGGTTTGGGGATTCCCGGATTTGTCGCAGTGATCTGTTTCGCGATGTATTTTTGGATCAAATTTCTGGCCGGGACCGCAGAGTGGCTCGAACTTTTAGCGTTTTCACTCGGATTGATCTGTATCGCAATCGAAGTGTTTGTGGTGCCGGGGTTTGGGGTGTTTGGGATTGGCGGTATTGGGTTAACGGTGCTGGGGATTGTGTTGATGAGTCAGACGTTTATTGTGCCACGAAATGTTTATCAACTAGAAGTCTTGACGCAAAGCATCTGGACGGCACTGTTTGCGGGGTTCGGATTGATCGGTGGCTTTATTGCGTTTCGTATGTTGATGCCGCACGTGCCGCTGCTTGGTGGATTGACGATGGAATTGCCAGATACTGCGGCAGTGAACGAAGCAGAAAAACTCGCCGACTACTCTCATTTGCAAGGTCAAACCGGAACTGCCACCACACCGCTGCGTCCAGCGGGCAAGGCACGCTTTGGTGACCAGATCGTGCAAGTGGTCAGTGACGGTACTCCGATTGCGTCGGGCGATCCGGTTCGAGTGTTCGAGATCCATGGAACGCGGATCGTGGTCGAGGCGGTCGAAAGTTAATGCCGCTTTACTACGCGTACGGACTCCTTTTGCTGTTCTACGTTCTGCTGGTTTTGGAGTTCATGATTCCGACGGGCGGATTGGTCGGGATCGCTGCAGTCGTGACGATCATTTCCGCGCTCGCGGTGGCGTTTGCTCACAGCATAACGGCGGGGATCACGTTGTTGATCATCGTCGCAATCACGACGCCGTTGATCTTTATTTCCGTGATCCGCGTCTGGCCGCATACACCGATTGGCCGCCGGATTTTGAATCGGCGACCCGGACAAATGGATGAAGGACGTGCCAAGCGAACGCTTTCCAATGGCACTCCGCTGGACGATTTGGTGGGTCGCATCGGGATCGCAAAGACCCATCTGTTGCCAAGCGGATTGGTCAAGGTGGACGATGTGCGTTTGGACGCGGTCAGCTTGGGGATGCCGATTGATGCGGGGCAATCGATCATCGTGACCAAAGTCGAAGCGGGAAAAATCTACGTTCGTCCGATCAGTGAAGCCGAGCGCGCGGCGGCCGAGCAAACAGCTTCTCCATCACCAGAAACGTCCGAATCGCCCGTGTCACCGCCGTCGCTCGAAAACCCGCCCGAATCCTTCGATTTTGATACGCTTGATCTCGATTCGAGCCCGAATTAGGTTGCAAATGTGGGATAGGCTTCCAGCCTGTCATCGGTCCTGCATCAGCCTGTCATCGGCTTCAAATCCTGCTTAGGCAAGCGTGTTTGTCGGCCATGTTAAGGGTTGCCATAGTTGACATTGGCGTCGCAGAGCGGGACATTAGGGGGCTGTGACGCTTCCTTGATCGATTCGCTTTGACACCGCAAGTGTTTTAGCCTGAGCTTGCTTCCGGTACGGATCTGAGCTTGCCTCCCCTTTGGAATTGCACCCGATGTTAAAACTTGCCCTCCTTGCTCAAGAGTTGCCTAGTGCGACGGTGCCGATTTTAATCGGTGCGTTGGTTTTGTTCGCTGGGATGATGGTGTTGTTATTCGTGTTCGCAAGCTATTTCGGTTTGTGGATTCAATCGCAACTGACTGGTGCGAACATTTCGATCTTCAACCTGTTGGGAATGACGTTCCGAAAGGTCAACGCCCGCAGCATCGTACGCAGCAAGATCATGGCGACTCAGGCAGGTTTGGAAGATCCTGAGATCACTGGCGAAGCACTCGAAGCACACTACTTGGCTGGCGGTAATGTCCAGCAGGTCATCCGAGCTCTGATCGCAGCAAAGAAGGCGAAGACGATCTCGCTGACCTTTCGCGAAGCCACGGCGATCGACTTGGCTGGCCGTGATGTTTTGGAATCAGTGCAAACCAGCGTGTATCCGAAGGTCATCGATTGCCCACCGCGTGGATCAGTCAAACCGTCGCTTGATGCGGTCGCCAAAGACGGCATCCAGTTGAAAGTAAAAGCTCGTGTGACCGTGCGTGCAAACTTGCAGCAATTGATCGGCGGTGCAACCGAAGAAACGATCATCGCCCGCGTCGGCGAAGGGATCGTCAGCGCCATCGGTAGTGCAACAAACCATAAAGCCGTGCTTGAAAATCCTGACGTGATCAGTAAAGCGGTACTCGCGAAACGACTCGATTCACAAACCGCGTTTGAAATCGTTTCGATTGACATCGCGGATATTGATGTCGGTGCAAACATCGGTGCTCGATTGCAGGCCGATCAAGCGGAAGCGGACACCCAAGTCGCACGTGCTCGTGCTGAAGGCAAGCGGGCATCTGCGGTCGCCGAAGAACAAGAGATGCAGGCGAAGATCGAAGAGAGCCGCGCGACGTTGGTCTTGGCTCAAGCATCGGTGCCTGAAGCGATGGCCGAAGCGTTCCGCAGTGGCAACTTGCATATTCTGGATTACTACAAGCTGCAGAACGTCAGTGCGGATACTGAAATGCGGAAGACGATTGCGGGAACAGGACGTCACGTGGTCGAAACCAATTATGGTAAAGACTAAGGATCGCATGATCGCTGATTGAGCGGACGTTCCATTGAAGTTGGTTCTTCGTTAAAACGAGGGCGAGCCGACACCGAGAATATCAAAACCGAAGAAACTATCATGGCTGGTGATCTCGAAGACTTTCTGCGTCGTGCCGCCCAGCGTCGTCAAGCGAACGCGGGCAATCAAAATCCACCGCCAGCGGCTCGTCCTGCCCCAGCTCAACCCGCAGTCCCAGAGCAGCGTAAGCGGCCTCAATACAGCAACCAACGCACCGAGCGAATGATACGCGAGGTCGAAGAGGAAATTTTTGTTGCTGAAGTGGTCGAGGACGAGCCGAGTCCTTGGCAAGAGCGACAGCGGAAGATCGAGGAAGCGAAGCGAGCAGCGGCCGAAGCGGAAGCGGAGGCCGCCAAAATGATGGCCAGGGTCAAAAAAAGAGGCAGCCAAGTGACACCTCAATTCGCTCCAGGACCGCAGATGACCGGCGACGTTGCTGGCGATTTGCTGCGATTGTTGCAAAGCCCCGAGGGGATCCAACAAGCAGTCTTGCTACGCGAAATTCTCGAACGCCCCGTCGACCGCTGGTAAGCCAGTCGGGTCAGTTTGCTTTTCCTTAGCAGCATCCCGCTAGAACATTGGTCTAGTCGTGGTCTTGCGGTGGCTTAATATTCCTGCGACCTCTCCACTAACTTCGTTTGGGAGAGAGGTAACTGCTGTAGAGGCCAGAAGAAAAAAAACACCCCAAAATCTTACCGAGCAGGTCGCGGGCATCGTTTATGTCGTTGATGCGAGATCTGTCGGGGCTGGCGAATGACTTGGTGGCTGACGGTTCACCCGTTCAATTCGCGTCCTGCCCAGATCTGCCCTCTCGCAATTTCCTAAATTCACGCATCTATTCCGTGAATTTTCCCCGCGTTCTGCGGTTAGGAATCCACGCTGCGATTGCGCTCCCGCGTTGATCAAGCGTCGGGTCCCGGCATTTTGGCTCGCCATTTGCCTACTGAGCACAATGCTGTGTTCGCAGGGTTTTCCCCTGCGTGGATTCTTTGTTTCCTCATCCGCTCCTCTTCCGATCGAGTTCCCATGGACGTACGCGACAAGCTCGCGATCCTCGCCGACGCTGCCAAGTACGACGCCTCCTGCGCCAGTAGCGGTGCCAAGAGCACTCGCGCCGGCAGCAAAATCGGCAGCACCGAGGGGATGGGGATCTGTCACAGCTACACCCCGGATGGTCGCTGTATTTCGCTGCTGAAAATCTTGTTAACGAATTTCTGCATCTATGACTGCCAGTACTGTGTTAATCGCGTTTCCAGCGATACCCCGCGTGCTCGTTTCACGGTCGACGAAGTCGTGTCGCTAACGATGGAGTTTTACAAACGCAACTATATCGAAGGTTTGTTCCTTAGCTCGGGGATCATTCAGAATTCGGATTACACGATGGAGCAGTTGATTGCGGTCGCCAAGACGCTCCGTACCGAACAACACTACGGCGGCTACATTCATCTGAAAACGATCCCCAATGCATCGCAATCGTTGATTGAAGAGGCGGGGAAATGGGCGGACCGATTAAGTGTGAATATTGAGCTGCCAACCGAAGGGGATCTTTACAAACTCGCACCCGAAAAGAAGAAGCCGCAGATAGTTAGTGCGATGCACGGCATTCGTGACAAGATCGACGAGACGAAACAAGAGCAAGCATCTGGCTTCAAGCCGCCCTCGTTTGCCCCGGCGGGCCAAAGCACGCAGATGATTGTCGGAGCGACCGAGACGCCCGATTTGGAAGTGCTGAAAACCGCATCCGAACTGTACACGGGACAAAAGTTGAGACGTGTTTATTATTCGGCGTACAGTCCGATTCCGCATGCCGACGCGAGACTGCCCGGGCAATCACCGCCGCTGATTCGCGAACATCGACTGTATCAAGCCGATTGGTTGATGCGGTTCTATGGATTCCAGGCGAACGAGATCGTGGCGGAGAAGGACCAGAACTTGTCGTTGGACATCGATCCAAAACTGGCCTGGGCGCTGGCGAATCGTCATTTCTTTCCCGTTGATGTGAATCGGGCTAGCCAGGAAGAGTTGTTGCGAATCCCTGGGATTGGGGTTCGTAATGTCCAGCGGATATTAAGTATTCGGCGGCACAAAAACCTTCGCACGGCGGATCTGCGAAAGTTGCGAGTCGCTTGGAATCGAGCCAAAGTGTTCGTGTTGACCGCCGATCACAATCCAGGCGTCGCCAATCTCGACAAGCTGAACCTTGGGAAGCAAGTCGCACCGAAATCGCAACAGTTGATGTTGTTCGATGCAGCAAGCTCGGCGATAACGGGTGAGGTGTAGGGACGCGATGACTTATTTCGTGAATGTCGAAACGTTTTCGCAGTGGCGTGATGAAGCACGCGCGTTGTTGGTGGGTGGTATTAAACCATCGGAAGTTCACTTCGCTAGCACTGCGGATCAACTCTCGCTGTTTGATGTTGCCCCCGCCACTGAATCGAGCAATGTCGTTCCCACGGTGCCGCCTGCGTTTCTGGAAATTGCCAAGCATGTTGCCTGTCATCGGGACGGGGGCCGATGGGAATTGCTGTACCGTACGCTGTGGCGATTGACGCATGGCGAGCGGCATCTGCTTGAAATCTCGACCGATGACGATGTGTACACGCTGAATCAGATGAAGAAAGCGGTCACTCGCGACGTGCACAAGATGAAAGCGTTTGTGCGGTTTCGCAAAGTCGTTGCGGAATCGGAGACTGAGGATGCGGACCAGACGGTTTACATCGCATGGCATCGGCCGGAGCACCGGATTGTCACGTTAGCGGCTCCGTTTTTCTCGCGTCGCTTCAAGGCGATGAATTGGACGATATTGACGCCGGACGAATCCGTTTCGTGGGACCAACGCGAATTGCGATATGGCCCCGGCGTTCCCGTCAGCGAGGCACCCGACGCTGACTCGCTCGAGGATCTTTGGAAAACCTATTACGCGTCGATCTTCAATCCCGCACGCGTCAAAGTCGCGATGATGAAACGCGAGATGCCGGTGCGTCATTGGCCAACGCTGCCCGAAACCGAATTGATTCCCGAATTGCTTCAGCAAGCTCCCACTCGCGTGGCCGAGATGATTGCCAACAACGAAGGGTTCGCTGAAACGGCCACGCACTACATGCCCAGCGACACGTCCTTGGATTCACTAAAGTTGGCTGCGACGCACTGTCGCGCTTGCGATTTGCATCAGTGTGCAACGCAGATGGTGTTCGGCGAAGGTCCGGCATCGGCGCGAATCGTGATCGTCGGAGAGCAACCAGGCGATCGTGAAGACATCGCGGGACGCCCCTTTGTCGGTCCCGCCGGTCAATTGCTTGACGATGCCTTGCAAACCTTGGGGATCGACCGCGATCACGTTTATATCACGAACGTGGTCAAACATTTCAAATTCACCGAGCGTGGCAAACAGCGTTTGCACAAGAAGCCAAACTCGCGAGAAATCTTTGCCTGTCGGCCTTGGTTGGAAGCTGAAATTGCGACGATCCGTCCCGAGACGATTGTGTGCCTTGGCGCGACGCCGGCGTCCGCGTTGTTCGGGCGTGATTTTCGCGTTACCAAGCGACGAGGCGAAGTGATCGCAACGGATTGGTGCAAGCGTACGATAGCAACGTGGCACCCCGCCGCGATTCTGCGGATGCCCGACCCCGATCGACGTGCACAGATGCGGCAGCAATTCGTTGCCGATCTTGCTCTGACACTCGTTCGATAGATTTTTGAGCCGTGACGCGTGAGCGGCCGGGTCTCACGCATTACCCAGGGCCTTGGGAGAGCGTCCGGCTAAAAAAAAAATCACAACCCGCCGCGTAAGCGAGGGACTACTAGCTGATCGCATCCGTCAAGCGAAATTTTCGGAACGAAATATGCCTAGGTACTTAATGCACACCGTTGCGTGGACGCGACCAACGAGAGAAACATGAACGAATTATTAGAAACCACACCGAGAGGGCTGTATTGTGCGGCGGGCGATTTCCATATCGATCCGCACCAAGCGGTCGATCGTGCCGTGGTGACGCACGCGCACACCGATCATGCTCGCTGGGGGTGTCGTCGTTATTTGGCGGCCGAGTGGAGTGAGCATTTATTGCGGATGCGAATGAACGACGATGCCGAGTTTCAATTTTTGCCTTATGGCGAATCGATCAAGATCCGAGGCGTTGACGTCAGCTTTCATCCGGCCGGTCATATGCTTGGTTCGGCCCAAGTGCGGCTGGAGTACCGGGGAATGGTTGCCGTCGTGACGGGCGATTACAAGTTGGGGGCTGATCCGACTTGCGAACCTTGGCAACCGGTCCGATGCGATCTGTTGGTGACCGAGTCGACGTTTGGATTGCCCGTCTATCGCTGGGATCCCGAACAAACGACGACCGATTCGATCAACCAGTGGTGGCGTGACACCCGCGATGAAGGCCGATGTTGTGTGTTGTATGGTTATGCGGTCGGAAAGAGTCAGCGATTGATCGCAGGACTTGATCCAAGCATCGGGCCAATCTATACGCATGGCGCCGTCGAAAAGGGGACCGAGGCGTATCGGAAAACCGGTGTCACGCTGCCGCCAACCACCTACGTCGGTTCGGTTGAGGGAAAACATGATTACAGCGGGGCGATGGTTGTGGCGGTACCGAGTGCTCATGGGACGCCGTGGATGCGTCGCTTCGGTCGCATCCGCACCGCGATGGCGAGCGGATGGATGGCGGTACGCGGAGCCCGGCGGCGGAGATCGGTCGATCGTGGGTTCGTCGTCAGCGACCATGTCGATTGGCCATCGCTCTTACAGGCGGTTCAGCAGTGCGATCCCGAAATGGTTTGGGTGACGCACGGCTATACTGCGGCGGTGGCTCGCTACTTGCAAGAGAACGGGCGAGACGCACGCGTGATCGATTCACGAGGTCGCGGTGAATCCGACGAGGATGCTTCGGCGTCGGGCGTTGACCAGGGATCGGATTCGGGCGCTGACCAGGGAGGTGAGTCATGATTCGCTTCGCAGCCCTGTTTACCGCCTTGGATTCGACTACCAAGACAAACGAAAAAATCGCTGCGATGGCGAACTATTTCGCAGATGCGACCGCGGCCGATGCAGCTTGGGCCACGTTCTTTTTAGCGGGCAACAAGCCGCGACAATTGGTGCCGACCAAACTGCTGCGTTTGTGGGCATCCGAAGAAGCGAACATCCCGTTGTGGTTGTTCGAGGAATCGTATCACGCGGTGGGTGATTTGGCGGAATCGCTTGCCCTCGTGGTGCCGCCAGGCGAATTGGTGGACGATTTGTCGCTCGCCGAGTGGATGGAAACTCGATTGTTGCCTCTTCGCTCGATGGACGAAACGCAACAACGAGAAGCGATCACGAAGATCTGGCGTGAATCGACCCCGAGTATGCGGTTCGTCATCATGAAGTTGGTCACCGGTGCATTTCGAGTGGGGGTGAGCAAACGGTTGGTGACGCGGGCGATCGCGATGCAATCAGGAATCTCGGCAGATGTGGTTTCGCATCGTTTGATGGGTAATTGGAAACCGACCGCTGCGTTCTTTCAAAAGCTGGTCGATCCTGATGTGCAGGACACCGTCGCGAGCCAGCCCTACCCGTTCTGTTTGGCTCATCCGATCGATATTCACGAAGGCCCCGAGTCGTTGGGGCATTTCAATGACTACGCAGCCGAGTGGAAATGGGATGGCATCCGAGGTCAAGTGATTCGTCGCAGCGATCAGACGTTTATATGGTCGCGTGGCGAGGAATTGATGGAAAATCGCTGGCCCGAGATCGATTCGGCCGCGGCGCTCATTCCCAACGGCACCGTGATCGACGGTGAAATCTTGGCGGCCACGGCGGATGGACAAGTGTTGCCGTTCGCTCAATTGCAGCGACGCATTGCCAGAAAAACGGTGGGCAAGAAATTGCTCGCAGAGGTGCCAGTCGTGTTCCATGCATTTGATTTGCTCGAACGCGACGGCATCGATTTACGCGAGCGTCCGTTCGTCGAGCGACGTGCCGCATTGGAAGACTTATTGCGAGATATCGAGCATCCGAGTTTTCGCGTGACAAAGTTGATCGAGGCCCAGTCGTGGGAACATTGGGCTGAAATTCGCGAAGGCAGTCGTGATCAGAATGCCGAAGGATTGATGCTAAAACGCAAAGATGCAAAGTATGATGTCGGCCGCGTGCGAGGGACATGGTGGAAGTGGAAGGTCGCTCCGTACACGATTGATGCTGTGTTGTTGTATGCACAAAAAGGTCACGGAAAACGGGCCAGTTTGTATACGGATTATACGTTTGCGTTATGGGATGGCGGGACGCTGGTGCCCTTTGCCAAGGCGTACAGTGGATTGGATGACAAAGAGATCCGGCAAGTCGATCATTTTGTCAGACGTAATACGAAAGAGTCGTTTGGTCCGGTACGCAGCGTGACGCCAACGTTGGTGATGGAATTGGCGTTTGAAGGACTGCAGCGATCTCCGCGGCACAAGAGTGGAATCGCGACGCGGTTCCCACGCATTGTCCGCTGGCGTCACGACAAGAAACCCGAAGATGCGAACCAGTTAAGCGAATTGTTGGCCCTATTGCCAAACTAATTTTCCCGTAGCGAAAGTCGCCAACGGCTTGTTGATTTAATCCAAATGCAAATCGCAACGGTGAGCCGTGGGCCGTAAGGCACCGGGTGGTGCTTGGGACCCGGCCGCTGACGCGTCACGGCTCACTAAATCAACAAGTCGCCAAGACTTTCGGCATCACGGGAGATGGAAATTACCGAAGAGGAAGCCGATGACAGGCTGGAAGCCTATCCCACATTGACACTTGCCATGCTTCAAACTCGACCGCAATCCGAAACGCCATTGCAATCGGTTGATCGCTACTTTGCATCAATCGGCTGGAAACCATTTCGTTTCCAACGTTCGGTGTGGCGGGCTTACGCTGGCGGATCAAGCGGGTTGGTTCATTCAGCGACTGGAACCGGCAAAACGTTGGCGGTTTGGATGGGCCCGATCCTGAAGTGGATTAAAGAGAACCCGGATCGCACCAAGTGGAATCCGAAACGTCCGCCACCGGCCCGCGTTTTATGGATCACGCCGCTGCGAGCCCTGGCGGGCGATACCGAGGCTTCGCTGCGTGCTCCACTCGAGGGACTGGGGTTGCCGTGGCTGCTCGAGTCGCGGACCGGCGACAGTAAGGCCAGTGCCAAAGCGAGACAGAACAAACGTTTGCCAACTGCACTGGTGACGACGCCCGAGAGTTTGTCCTTAATGTTGACGCACGAACGTCTGCTTGACCAATTGCGGGGATTGGAAGCGGTCATTGTCGACGAGTGGCACGAGTTGTTGGGGACAAAACGCGGCATCCAAACCGAGTTGGGATTGGCCCGGTTGCGGAAATTAAATCCGCAGCTTCGTATTTGGGGAGTGTCGGCGACGCTGGGGAATTTAGACGAAGCTCGCGAGTCGTTGGTGGGCGTTGACCCGGTCGGCGAGGTTCGGGTGATTCAGGGCTATACAAAGAAACGGTTGAGACTTGAATCCTTGATTCCGGCGAACATGGAACGCTTTCCTTGGACGGGACACATCGGGACCAAAATGGTCCCTCAAGTTGCCGAGTTGATTGCGAAGGTAAAAAGTGTCCTGGTATTTGCCAACACGCGTTCGCAAACTGAAATTTGGTACCAACACCTTTTGAAGCATCGGCCGGATTGGGCCGGAGAGATTGCCCTGCACCATGGATCGCTTGATACCAGCGTTCGCCGCTGGGTCGAGAACGGATTGCGTGGCGGTTCGTTGCGAGCGGTTGTCTGTACCAGCAGCCTGGATCTAGGAGTGGATTTCACGGCGGTCGATCTGGTCATTCAAATCGGCAGCCCTAAAGGTGCCGCTCGCTTGCTGCAACGTGCCGGTCGAAGCGGTCATCAACCCGATGCCGAGAGTCGCTTGGCATTTGTGCCCACCAACGCGATCGAGCTGATTGAGCTTGCGGCCGCGCAAGATGCAATCCGCAAAGGACATCTCGAAGCACGGCCGTTGCTGCGGAAACCACTGGACGTTCTAGCACAACACGTGGTGACGATTGCCATCGGAGGCGGCTTTGCGGCCGACGAATTATTGCAAGAGCTACGCACCACGTACGCCTATCAATCGCTGAGCGATCCCGAGTGGCAATGGGTGCTCGACTTTGTAGTGCGTGGCGGCAAGTCACTCGAGGCCTATCCGGATTTCCACCGCGTCAATGTGCATAGCGGTCGCTACATCGTCGAGGATCGCCGGCGGATCACGGCACATCGGATGAATATCGGCACGATCGTTTCGGATGCGTCAATGAAGGTCAAGTTTTTGAAAGGCAAAACGCTAGGGACTGCCGAAGAGCACTTTTTGTCAAAGCTGAACCCGGGCGATCGTTTTCTGTTTGCGGGCCGTTTGGTTTCGTTGGTTCGCGTCCGAGACAATGTCGCGTATGTCCGCCGAGCAACGGGGGAACCCGATTCCGTACCACGCTGGATGGGCGGGCGAATGCCGTTGTCCAGTGAGCTAAGTGCTGAACTACGTTTGAAGATCGAGCAAGCATCGGCTGGCAAATTTGTAGGACGCGAGATGAAGGCGTTGCGGCGTTTGTTCGAGATCCAAAGTCGCTGGAGCGTGCTGCCGCGAAGTGATCAATTGTTGATCGAACGGATTGAGACTCGCGGTGGTCACCAATTGTTTTTGTTTCCGTTCGAGGGACGGTTGGTCCATGAAGGCCTGTCCGCATTACTGGCGTATCGAATCTCGCGGTTTCAAAAGACGACTTTCACGATGGCTTGTAATGACTACGGGATCGTCTTGCAATCGCCACACCGGGTCGACATTCAAGACGCGATCGCTCGCAAGGTGTTTTCGGCCGACGGTCTCGTTAACGATATTATGAACAGCATGAATTCGACGGAGATGGCGAAACGTCAATTCCGGCAAATCGCTCGTGTGGCCGGCCTGATTCAACAGGGGTTTCCTGGACGAGGAAAAAGTACAAGCCATATCCAAGCGAGTAGCAATTTGTTCTTCGACGTTTTTAGTCAGTACGATCCGGATAACTTGCTGTTAGAGCAAAGTCGTCGCGAGGTGCTAGAGTTTCAACTTGAATCGTCCCGCATGTTAGACGCACTCGATCGGATCGAGCGAAGTGAGATTGTGGTCACGGAGCCACCCAAAGTAACGCCGTTATCGTTTTCATTGTTGGTCGATAAGTTGCGAGAACGTGTCAGCAGCGAAACATTGGCGGATCGAATTCGTCGATTGCAGTCGCAACTAGAAAAAGAGGCTGATAAGGAGAATTAAGGGATGAAGCAAATCATGGATGTGGACTTAGCGGGCATTGCGTTGCAACTGCACGCCGAGCGAGCGGTGTTTTGGCCAGAGCAGCGGACGTTGTTTGTGGCGGATACGCATTTTGGCAAAGCAGCAACGTTCCGACGTCACGGCATCCCGGTACCAAGCGGCAGCACGGCGGGGACGTTGGGCAAAATCGAGTCGTTGCTGCGATCGACCGAGGCGACTCGATTAATCATTCTCGGTGACATGTTTCATGCCCGATCATCACTATCGCCTAAGGTGTGCGAGTTGCTCGAGGCCTTTTTTGCTAGACACGACGAGATCGAGTTCACCTTGGTGCGGGGCAACCATGACGCCCAGGTCGGGCCGCTGCCGTCATCGTGGCCGATCGAGGTGGTTGAGCCTGGCGTTCGGATGGGATCGATCGCACTGGGGCATCATCCCACGCCCGTTCCCGACGATGCCTCGTTGTTGTTGTGTGGGCATCTTCACCCGGCAGTTCGCTTTTCCGTCGGTGGTGAGGATTTTGGTAAACTGTCCTGCTTTTGGCTTTCCAAACGTTGCTTCGTGTTACCGGCGATTGGTGAATTCACCGGTACACATGCAATCCGGCCGCAATTAGACGATCAAACTTGGATGATCCTTGACGAAGATAAACATAACCGCGATCGCGGTTCCTCGTTGATTCATCAGCACCATCGATGACATGGTGAACGTGGTATGCGGTTTGCGTGGTTTTGGTTGAGGAATGATGGACGTCGCTGTGGTACCACCGGCGGCATGCCTTTTAATCTCACCGGTAACCACGAACGGCTCTGATGGAATATTGGAAACAAACCTTCTCGGAATTCTCTGCAGATCGTTGTACAACGCTCGCGGCAGCGTTGGCCTATTACACGGCCTTTGCGTTACCGCCGCTGTTATACCTGTTGTTGACGGTTTTGACGTTTGGAATGTCGCTCGCCTACGACTCGGATCACGCCAAGGCCGAGGCTCACGAGGTTTTGACGACGCAAACGGCGCAGTTGATTGGAAACGAATCGATCAGCGAAGAAATCTCCGCGATTCTGAAAAGTAGCGATGAAACGTCGGGTAAGTGGTGGAAGACACTACTCAGTTTCGGCGGCATCGTGCTAGGAGCGACCGGCGTGGTCGCTGCACTGCAAGACGCCATGAACCAGGTTTGGGCGGTTCGTCCCGACCCGGACAAGTCAGGTGTGAAGGCAATGCTTCGCAAACGTTTGATGTCGTTTGTGATGATTCTTGGTTTGGGATTTCTGTTGCTGGCATCGCTCATTCTTTCCTCGGTTGTGGCGGCGGCCGGTGAGCGATTGACGGAATTGATCGGAATCCGCTTCGGCCTCGTCAGCGGTCTTAGCTATCTGGTTCAAGCGGCGGTCGTAATGATCGTTTTCGCGTCAATCTTTAAGTGGATGCCTGATGCCAAAATCCAGTGGCGAGAAGTGATGGTGGGTGCATCGATCAGCACGGTGTTATTTCTTGTCGGTCGATTCGCACTCGATTGGTACTTCTCGTTTGCCACGCCAGGAGCCCAGTTGAGTTCCGCCGCCGCATCGATCGCGGTGCTGTTGGTTTGGGTTTACTACACTTCGATGATCGTGTTGTTCGGAGCCGAGTGCAGCCAAGTTTATGCCGTGCGTTACGGTCAAGGCATCCGCCCCAATACTCATGCCGTGCATGTGGTCGAGTCGATCGAGCGAACTTCAACGTAGCGAAACTCGCAAAGAGTTTCGTTGCGGCCAAGTAGGAATTCTGAAATTGTCGTGGCGTTCGCCGTTTCGTGGCCCCTGGTCGCTAGCCCGTCAATCTGCTTGTTCACCGAGCAATTATTTCGACGAGTAGCGTGTATTGTGGTCGTTTATACAACGCTGCGTCATGAACGCTAAATGTTTTGCTAGCCGTGAGATCGCGGCACATGATTCGCTACGTTTAAAAGCTGAAACACCACTACTGTTATTCAAAGGAACCACAAAATGTTAATACCCATCATCGGTTGGATGATCTCGGGATTGATCATCGGTTTGATCGCGCGTGCTCTCGTTCCAGGACGCCAAGCGATTGGCTTGATGCGAACAATGTTGCTCGGAATCGTCGGCTCGTTTATCGGAGGATTCGCAGGCTTTTTGATCATGGGTGGCGAGCCGCTGCAAGCCTCCGGTTGGATCGGATCAATCGTCGGTGCAGTCGTCTTGCTGGTTCTGTTTTCGCGGCGTGACCGAGTGACGGCCTAGTTCCCTGCCGACGTTTGTAATCAGGTAAATATTGGGTCATTCACAGCATGAGCGACGTCACACCGGCTGATACCGAACGACGTGCTTAATGCAATCGTCCGGCTCATTCATTGGAAGTATTGAAAATGGATATTCCTCAAATTCACTCCGAATCCGATGGTGCGATCGGCACGATGGGTCAGATCCACCTGGCTGCGGGAAAACAAGTGGCGATGCGTCAATGGCGTGAGCAGCCAAGCGGATTTTCGGAATCGCATTCTCGTGAGTACGAGACTGTTGGCTTCTTGCTTAGCGGCGTTATCGAAATCGAGTTGGATGGCGGAACCGCCACGATCCAAGCTGGCGATTCATGGCTCGTTCCCGAGGGAGCACCCCATCGCTATCGGATCGTCGAGCCGATCGTGGCGATTGAAGCCACTAGCCCGCCCGCCTGTTTCGGCGAGCGTGACGAAATAGAGTGCATTAAACACAAGCATACGAAGTAATTCTCGGTGATCTCATTTGGCCGAAATTTGCTTCACTTCGTCGGCACTAAGGACGCGATCAAAAAACGCCGCTTCATCAAGTCGGCCTTCCCAATTGGAATCGTTGTCGCTGCGTCCACCGACAAAAATCTGATCGATCCCGGGCTGGGCCGCTGCAACGGAGTCGCTCTGTAGTTCGGCTGTCTCGTTACCGTTTAAATAAACTCGTACGTTCGAACCCTCGCGAACAAGCACGAGATGGTTCCATGTCCAACGTGGGATCACGGTTTTTCCAACCAGCATCTCGTTGTTCGTTCCCTGTTTGAAGATCAAACGCCCCGCTTCGTCACCGCTGCCGGCAACGCCTAAATGTTCGCCGAATGGGGTAATGCTGTGGGCGTGGTCACGAGAAAACAGCCAACCAGAAACGTCACGAGCCTCGTTGGGCATCCCGTTCCAAAACCACATCGACACACTGTAGCCCTGCGGCGTGTTTCCGATTCCAGATCGCAATCGACCGCCCGCGAAATGGGCACAACGATTCGGGTCATCGGTGGCAGTCAATGCAGCCGAAGCGGGACCTTCTAAAAAGAACACAACGCCTGGTTCGTAGGTCGCATCGCGATGATTCGTGGTGCTGTCGCGAGCAATCGGAGCTTCCATATCGTCGAGACGCCAGTAAGCAAATGGTTTCGCGTCGATCGTTGCTTGACACGTTGGGCCCTTTGCTTGAGTGATGGGGCGTCGCGGTTTTCCAGAAACCTGTTCGATCAGCCGCATCGCTGCGGCAACGATTTTGGGTTCGGCTTGCACTTCGAGTCCTGCCGAACGTGCTGCCCACGTGTTGTAGCCACCAAGAGGATGCTGTTCCGCAGGCGGGATGTAACCGTCGGCTCCGTTGGCAAGTTCAATCACCATCGTTTTTTCAAATGGACTTTGTTGTTTCAGCTTCAGCCCCGAAAGAGCGTACGTTTCGTTGGGCGTGGTGGCGATTGCGATGTCGCCAATTCGCATCGCTTGCACCACTACCTCGGTCGACTGCAGATCGTGCAGCAAGACTTGTTCGCGAGCGTAGACCTCCGTGGTGGTCTTGGGCAATTCTCCCTTGAAAGTTTCCACAATTCGCTGAGCCCACTGTAGCCGTTGCTGATCGGGGACGCGGTAGTTCAAGCGGAATCGAGATTCTGCCATATCGATGGTATCGGCGTCGTCGAACTCGATAGTCTCGAGCGTTTCGGTGGCGATGTTGAGCAGTGCATCGGTATAGGATTGGATCGTGTCGTATTGACTCGGCTCGGCGGTGGCATAGTCGCGTCGCCAAATATCGCCACTGCATCCGTGTGACATCGTGGCCACGACATTTTTGGCGTCGGGGTATTTTTGTTGGATGTAGTTTTGCATGCCATTGCAGTACAGCCCGTAGTAGTCGGCACTGATCGGAGAATCGCCAAAGTAATGCATCGAGAAATTCGACAGCACAGCGATAGGGACTCCGGCGTGAGATTCAAACGCGATCATCGACAACTCAGGATCTTCGGGACCCGATTCGCCAGTGACGTCGTCGGGGTTCCGGCCGGCGTGCATGTTTGCGCGAATGGTCGGGTTGCCAAAGGGATCGTTGTCGATTCGGTCGGGACGCCGAATCCAACGTCGTAGTGCGGTGAATTCCGCCGCCTCCGCAGATCCCCAACCAACTCGGGCGGGTTGCAAATTGGCTTCCGCGTTGACGATTGATTCGACGATCCGCTCTCGCAGTAGCGGGATGTAGGTCAGATCGGCATCGGTACCCAATGCTCCGAACGCCGACGGCGCGGTGTGGGTGTGAGTTGCCGAGATCATGATGTGATCCGGCTTCAATTGAGTGCGTTTAGCCGCTCGATTTTTGGCGTCATCCAACAGCATCTTGGGCACCATGCAGCTATCAACCACGACCAGGGCGATCGATTCGCTTCCGTCACTGATCACGATGGCTCGCGAACTGACGGGCGTTTTGATTTTCTCGGCGGTATTGGACGTCATGCCTCCGTTGACGAGCACTGGAAATTGTGTCGGCGAGACATCGACAATGGCCGCACCGACTTGCAGTTCGGCCACGGCGGCTGAGTTCGATAGAAAAGTCAAAGCGGTGGCGAGCGTTGCGGTTAGACAGAATCGATTCATGGCAACTCGGGTGGTTGGAAGGGGCGGGGGTCGGAAAGGTAGGACTGGCAATGGGATTGCCGGTGGGGTCGGGTGACCATTCTAGTGGATCGCGAAACGCGAGGGGGCGAGACGAACGCGGGGGAATGCGAAAATCTCGGTTGGCTCACCTTTCCACATCGTGGTCGGTTTGTCAAAACAGAGATCTGAGCGGGTGTCTCAGTCGATCCCGCTCTCCCGATCGGTCCCGGGATGCGGACATTTTGTCCGCTATCGCAACGGATGTGGGGGCGTTTTGCCGCTTGTTTCCTAACCCGTCATCTTTTGATTGATTCCAGTCACGCGTGAGCCTTGATGAGCCATTTCTCTTACGAACTTTTGCATCGCGATTCTGAAACCGGTGCCCGCCGTGGTGTTTTTTCGACGCCCCATGGCACCGTCCAGACGCCTGGGTTTATGCCGGTTGGGACGCAGGGCACGGTCAAAGGGGTTACCATCGATCAAGTGGCGGCCACCGGTGCTGAAATGATCTTGGGCAATACGTACCATCTTGCTCTCAGACCAGGCCACGAAACGGTGCGTCGATTGGGAGGATTGCATGGAATGACGCTGTGGGAAGGCCCGATCCTGACCGACAGCGGCGGGTTCCAAATTTTTAGTCTCCAGTCGATTCGCGAGATCAATGAACAACAGGCGACGTTTCGCAGCCATATTGATGGATCGATCGTGCAGCTGACCCCCGAGCACAGCATCGAGATCCAAGAGTCACTCGGCAGCGATGTCGCAATGGTGCTGGACCACGTGGTGGCACTGCCGGCAAAGCGATCGGAAGTCGTCGATGCGATGGAGCGTTCGATTCGCTGGGCCCGTCGCTGTTTGAACGCGGCAACGCGTGATGACCAAGCACGGTTTGCAATCGTCCAAGGTGGATTGGATACCGAATTGCGAGTTCAATGTGCGACTGAATTGTCGTCGATGAATTTCGAAGGCTTTGCGGTGGGCGGTTTAAGCGTCGGCGAAGCTCCTTCGGAGATGTATCGCATCACCGAGGCCACCTGTCCTCATCTGCCCGAGCACAAACCGCGGTACTTGATGGGCGTCGGACGGCCGATCGATTTACTCGAAAGTGTTGCTCGTGGCATCGACCTGTTTGATTGCGTGATGCCCACTCGCAATGGACGCAATGCGATGGCGTTTACCGATCGCGGTAACGTCAAAATTCGCAATGCAAAGTATCGCGAGGAAACTCGGCCGCTCGAAGAGCACTGTCCTTGTTTGGCGTGTCGCCACAGTCTTGGGTATCTGCGGCATTTGTTTGTTTGCAAAGAAATGCTCGGGCCGATTTTGTTGACGATCCACAATTTGACGTATTACCAACGCGTGATGGCCGAAGCACGCCAAGCGATCGAGAATAACACGTTCGCTCAATACGTGATCGACAAAAAAGCAGGCTGGGGCATCATCGACGAAGCGGATGAAAACGAGGGATAGGCCTCCAGGCTTGTCCGGCAATCTGAGTGACTCGCTTTTTGCACGAAAGTCCCAAATCCGTTAAGTTCCGACCGGATGTCTTACGCGGCAAAACTGAGCCGGCGGCGCTAGCCGCGGGCCTTTTGGCGCGGATTTCACGTTGCCCGCGGCTAACGCCGTCGGCTCACAGGGACAGACGAAACTCGAGCTTTTTAGTACGGGTAACGACGTTGCCTTACCGCAGTGCCCGTCGTTCGATTGCGGTTCCAGTAGGAGCCACTGTCGCGACGGTGGCGGTACCGATTTCGTCGTTTTGGCGTCGTCCCCCTCGTTGAAGGTAATCGCTCCAGCGACGTCCTTTGCGTGAATCAGATGGGCCTGGTGCAATTAAGAACACGGCACCGAGTCCGAACAGCAGTCCTGCAGATGCAGAACCCAAGGTCACGAGCGTGCCGCCTGGACCAATCGGTTTTTCCGAGACTTGAGGTGGTCCAAGCTCAGCGACGAGATTGGTTGAAAGTGCTGCATTGCGACTGGCCTGGGCTTCCGTCAACGCTTGCTGCGCTGTTTCCAGTAGTGTGGTGCGATGATCGACTTCGGCATCGACGTTTGAGTAATCGGTTCTTGCCGCAGCGAGGGCTTCGAGACGCAATGTCAATTGATCCCTGCGTTCTTTCAAACGCAACACGCGTTCGTTTTCTTGTGCCAATGTCGGTTGCATCGCCATGACCGCAACTGCCGCTTCATCACGCATGCGGGAACGAATTTCGAGTTCCGTTGCTTTTGCGTTTTGCAACGCAGGGTGATCCTCTGTGCGATTCGCCGCCAGTTCACTGCTGCGGATCTGTGCATCGATCAAGCCATCTTTCAAACGAAGTAGCGATGGTTGAAGCGATAGCAGATCGCTACCACTAGCTAACAAATGGTCAGGGTTCTCCGATCCCGCGACAAGCAACTCGCGAAGCGAATTGAGTTTTTCAAGATCCAATTCGGCGATTTGCAACTCGCGAACGGTTTCTTCGAGGGTGCGGCGGTTGGTTCCATCTCCAGCAATGGCATCGTTCAAGTTGCGAAGTTCGCCAAGGTCCGCAGCAAATTTAACTTCATAGACACGCATCCGTGCCGATGCAGCATCAAGATTTTGTTGAGCGAGATCACGTGCCTGGTTCAATTCCGAGATCACACTGTCTGCCCGCACTTTACGAATGTTTCGTAGATGAAATGTCAGGTTATCGAACATTGCTCTGCAGAAGTCGACAGAACGTTGTTGGTTTTTCGCTTTGACTTGCAAATAGACCACTTCGGTGCTGCCAAACTCAGACCCCTGAGGTGCGAGCAAGTTGACGGCATCTTTGGCGATGCGGTCGACGACGTCCGAGGGTGGCCAAGTTGGATCCGCAGTGCCCGATGGAGGACCGATCTGTCGCAGTGCACCGGCAACGACTTCAGGATTCTGCGTCATTTCAAGAATGGTTTCTTGCGCCGACTTTAGTTCGGTCTGGCTGCTGAAACGGCCAAGGCGTTCGAGTGAGCTGGTGGCTTCGTTGCGTACCACGAGCGGCAAGCGGGCTGAATAAATATCGCTGCTGAACAGCGCGAAACAGACACCGACGAAGGCGAACATGACAGTCGCGCCCATCCACAATGGGGCAAAGACAACAAGGACGTTACGAACGTGTTTCCACGGAATCGGAGCAGATGACATGACGAGTCTCGACGTAAAAGTTTTCAGACAATACGCTGAAACTTAGGTTTCAAATTGCGTCGTGATTGAAAAAAGACGACGAATCGCATGTTTTTTGATGGGTTGGGTCGAGCAGGAAGGTCCGATGTTTTCCGGCGTTTTCATCGCCGAGGCCGGACGGCTCGCAGTTTTTTAGATGCATCTGCAGCGTGCAAACGATTGTGACGTTTGGACCGGTTGATACGACGTGCTGGATAGACACGCGAGACGCAAAATCGAGTTACGCTAGTGCGGGTTGGTCGGTGTACAGCGTCAATAGTTGGCTTTGTACCTTGACCGCACGAAGCAATGTCCACAATTGATCGGGCGTGAATTGCACGGGTCCGTTATTGCACATCAATTCGAGTTCGTCCGCGACTGCCGCGTGTTGGTCCGCAGCGGCTTCGAGTCGAAACGTGGCGTTTTTCCAAGCACGAGTGAGTGCTTCGCTATCAGCGAGGTCGTCCGAGTCTTCGGATTGAGTCAAGATCAGCAAGCTTAGCCGTGCCACCTCAAGAGGTGACAATTCAGGGCGAAGGTTGATGATTCGTTCAGCGAGTTCGTGGCAAGTCATTGGAGATAAGGTTCCGCCTAAAACTGCGTCAAACTGGTCTTCAGTTTGTATTGGCAGTGTGGTCAAGGAATGGGCTTGACGATACATGCACGGCAATTCAACTCGCTCGGTGCATTATCGAACGTTACGGCCCCCCCGTTCTGTTCGCAACAATGGAACGAATTACAGAAACTTAAGTCACGTTTAAGACGCACGCAAGGAATTCCACGAAACCTTTGGAATTTGAGTGTGCGAACGTTGCATCGCGAGCCCATTTTGCCCTACTCGACGTCGCTCGAAGCGCGAGGATCCACCTTCAAACTCGAAAGATATGCGACAAGGTCTCGCAGCTGTCGTGGCGTCATTTGTTTGATTAAATCGTCGGGCATGGCCGAATTTCCCGAGCGACGCGCTACGATTTCGTCTTGAAAGACCCGCTTCAGAGCCCCATCGCCCTGGATCAGTTCAACAAAATCATCATTCTCGCTTTTTACGATTCCTGTAACTACCTGTCCATCTTCGTTAGCGATCACTGCGGTTTCAAAGCCTTTGGCAATCGCGGCGTTGGGCAAACAAATTGCTTCAAGCAAATAGCGGGACTCTTTTTCTTTGCCGATCGTGGTCAGATTTGGGCCCACTTCGCCGCCGGCGCGATCGACTTTGTGGCAACGCACGCAGGACAATTCGGTTTTGGCAAATAAGACTTTGCCTTTGTCCGCATTGCCACCTTCTAACGCGACTAGCCATTTTCCGAGTGGATCGGTTTCCGCAAGCGTTGCCTGATACGCATCCAGCTCGTCTTTAACAGTCGCTGGCAATTTCCCACGTGCGAGCAACGAATCGACCGCCTCGACGACATTCAATTGCACCTCCGGAGCGAGCTTGCCCTCCGTGATTCGTTTCGCCGCTAATTGAACGGCTGCAATCGCCCGCGGGTCATCGGATTTCGCCAATGTGTCCCAAGCGAGTTGTTGGATCGCACTGCCGCGACTTTCGGTAGCGGCAATAAAGGTTTCGATTGAGGCCGCCAGATCGTGCTTGGCAAGCACCTTAAGAGCAGCTTCGGCAAGCGAATTGGCGGGAACCAAACGAACTTCTTTCGCAAGCTTGACGGCTTGAACCGTGTCAAGTTTTGCCAGACCGATAAGTGCGGATGCGCGAGCAGTTGAGGTTTGCTTTGTGTCGTTCACACGTGCGACCAATGTCGGAGCAATCTTTTTGACACCAAGCTTGGATGCAACTTCAACGGTCTTTTCACGAACCGCTTCGCTTGAAGTCATCAATGTCTCCATTTGCGACTCAATCGCGGTGACGGGATCGGTTGCGATGCGTTCGCTCAAGGGACGAATGTCATTGAGCACACGGTCGCGGGGGTCGCGGTTGCTCCAGTTCATCAACGCATCGAGGGCCTCGATTCGCATTGCTTCAGGCGTGGTCAATCGTGCCGCAAACTTGGCAAGGGCTGCGGCCGATGCCGAAGTGCCAAGGCGATAGTTCGCATTGATCACCCGCCGCAATAAGGGCAGATTCGCAGAAGGCGTCTCAATGAACGCAGCAAGCGATCCCAAGGCGACGGGAATCGGCTCGTCGTGAATCGCACGAGCCGCTTCCAGTACAACCAGTGTGCTTTCATCGGTTAGGAATTTAGAAACTTCACCACTCTTCATCCTTCTCAACGCCACAACCGCACTGCGGCGAACGGCTTCGCTTGGGTGCTTGTTTAGCTTCCCAATGGACTCGGCCGAGCAGGTGCTCGAAAGATAAACTTGGCCCGCGTGTCGTAGTACTGGGTCCTGATTGTTGTTTTCGGCGATCAACTGTGTCACTGCGGGCATCGCTGATCCGGCTTTTAATTTTGCCAGCGCCATGACAACGAAGTAACGCACTCGAAGTGACTCGTCTAAAAGCATCTTTTCCAGTGCAGCGACGGATTTTGCGTCACCACGGACTCCCAGCACTTTGGCAACAGCGGCACGGACGATCGCATCCGCGTCGGTGACCAGCGGTGTGACCGCGGCGGCCACTTCGCTGTTCTTTGCAGGATCGAGTCGTGCGATTTGATCAGCGCCCCAAATCGCGTGCAGTCGTGCCAAGCTGGTTTGTTTCGTATCGACGGCAAGCTTCAGCAGCGCCGAAAGTTCGACTCGACGTGCGAGTTCCCATTGGGCTTCAAGGCGAACACGTTGATCGGCATGGCTCAAATCAACAACGAGTTGTTCGCTTGCACGTTTGGACCAATCGCTTGCGAGAATTGAATTGACTTCGGTCACAATGCTCGAATCACGATGTTTCGGATGGGTGACACGGTACATTCGTCCTTTGCCGACGCCATCCCATCCATCGACCCAATCGCTAACATACATCGCCCCATCCGGTCCAAATCCAACGTCGGTCGCCAACACGGACCAGACAGGTTGCTTGTCGTCCCCAAATGTGTATGACGCGCCTTGAGCAGTCAGTTTGAAAGATCGAACACCGCTGTTGCTTGGCGTACCGCGAAAATCGCAGATCAGAAAACGACCTTTTAAGTCGTCGCCAAACCCGGTGCCGGGATAGTAGGCAAGACCGCTGGGCCCATCGGTGAAATTGGCAATCGCGGGAACGATGTACGATGCCTGCTCGGGGTGCATCGGTTCCCATAATCGTTCTTCGTTGTAGGGACCACGCGTAGGCAAATATTGGTAGTGCATCCGCCATCCGTAGTCGCCATCTTGCAGCAACTGAAAGACTTTCGACTTGTCACCGCTGTCGCTGTTGTTGTCGACGGTGAACCAATCGCCAAGCTCATTAAACGCCAACTCCTGTGGATTACGCAAACCGTTGCAATAGACTTCCAATCCGCTGCCATCGGGTTCACAGCGGAAAACGGCACCGACTGCCGGATTCGCGAGCACTTTGCCGTCGCCCGTAGTGACGTGATAACCGCGGTCACCAATCGAAAAATAGATGCGTCCATCGGGCCCCTTGATCAATCCGTGCATATCGTGGCCGCGAAATGCGACGCGGACCCCGTAGCCATCCGATAACGCGACTCGCTGGTCCGCGGCCCCATCATCGTCGTCGTCGGTCAATTTCCAAAGACGCGGAATACAGGTGTAGTAGACGTCTTTGCCGCGAACGAGAATTCCAGCACCAGTCCCTTCTTCGAGTTGGTTGAACCCATTGGCAAACAGATCGCTGCGGTCGGCTTTGCGATCTCCGTCGGTGTCGACTAGGCGGCGGATGCGGTCGTCGTGCTGAGCATAGGTGATGGCCGCATCACCCAGCAGCCCACGGTGATAATTGATGCGATCTTGCACGGTTTTGGCGGACAAATCGGCCAGCAACCAGGCGTCATCGTGACCCCGATTATCAGTCACCCCGCGGTTTTGCCGAAACGTTTCACAGAGAAAAATTCGGCCTTGGTGATCGACGTCAAAGGCGACGACGTTGGCAACCATCGGTTCCGCCGCAAACAAATCGATCGACCAACCCTCTTTCACCGCGATCGCTTGCATGGCCTCTTTGGCTTCGCTGGAAGCCTCTGCCACTTCTGGTTCGAGCGGTTTAGTTGCGGTCGATTCCACCCCAATCGCAAGCGAATTTAGACTCAATCCGAGGACAACACAGCAGCGGGCGAAGGACGAGATTGAAGAATTGAGCGGTTTCAAGGCGGTCTCGATCAAGCAGAAAGTGTACGATGGATTCCCGGTAGTCCTAAGATAGCCACCCCGACCCAAAAGTGGCAACATTTGCGGGCCAATGTTTTCGAATAACAGTGGCGTTTTTAATCAATTCAAGTCCTTGTATCGACTCAAGCAACTGCGATGACACACGACGCCTCTGCAACACCGCAGGACGAAAGCGAGAAGCCGAGCTCTCTCGATGCCGCGACCGGGAATGACGTTCCTATACTCGCTTCGCTTGTGGATCCCCATGCGGTCCGCAGCGAAGCAAATCGGTCATCGCTGAGCGAACAAGATTCCGCAATCCGAACCGGGTCGCCATTTGCCAAAGAGCCCGAACCGGCCGAACAGCCCGCTCGTGCGGAGGACGTGTTCTTTCAGGCGACACCGCTTCGCTACACCTCGATCGGAGCCGTCGCCGCAGCCACCCTCGTCGTTCTGTTTGCATTGGGGGGGACGATCTGGTTTCCCGCGGGTGGAACCTTGGTAGCCGGATTAGGTTGTCTGCTCAGTATTTTGGGTCTGTATTCGCACCAGCGGATCGCTGCGGCCAGTTTGCTAGCTATTCACCTGGTGTTGTTCGTCGCCAGCTATAGCCGCGTGTTTGTATAAGGCGGGGCGAAATGGCACCTCGTTCCTTCGATGTCAGACGAGTCCAAGACGCAGTGCTGCTCCGATCTAGGTGCTGCTCCAATCTCGTCGCGAAACACCGCGTGACGTTGCTTTGAATGACAGGTCATTTATCTAAGCTGACACTCAGATCCTTGATTGCTTTTTCGATCGCTTGCAAGTGCATGCCGAGCTTGTTGTAGTCGAAGTGCGTCGAGTCTATTCGTTTCTCATTGTGAAATCCGTCTTATGCGAAATCATGTTCATGTCACCTGTTCCGTCTGCAAAAAACAATTTGCACTCGCGGATGTTTCGCCCAGCCGACTGGTTCGCCCCGCGATGGCAGCCCTGATTGCCGCCGATCATCCCGATTGGAACGGCGACACCTATATCTGTCAAAATGACTTGAATCACTACCGAAGCCTGTACGTTCAAGGCGTCTTGATGGAAGAAAAGGGAGAGTTGAGCGCACTCGAAAAAGAGGTCATCGAGAGTCTTCGCCAACACGACATCCTGACTCAGAATTTGAACGAAACGGTCGACGACGAATCCACACTTGGTCAACGTTTGGCAGATCACGTTGCCTCGTTCGGCGGCAGTTGGACGTTTATCATCCTGTTTGCCAGTGTGTTGGTGATTTGGATCATGATCAATTCGATCGCCATGCTTAGCAAACCGTTCGATCCCTTTCCGTTCATCCTGTTGAACTTGGTCCTGTCGTGTCTCGCCGCCATCCAAGCGCCTGTGATCATGATGAGTCAGAATCGCCAGGAAAGCAAAGATCGCCTAAGGTCCGAAAACGACTACCTTGTCAACTTGAAGGCCGAACTCGAAATCCGCCATTTGCATTCCAAGTTGGATTTGTTGCTGACCCATCAATGGCAACGCTTGCTTGAAATCCAACAAGTACAAACCGACTTGCTCGAAGAGATCGGGAAAAAACGATGAGTAGCAGTGCACCGATCCCTGCTTCCATCCCCGATGGCGATGCCTAGCCAAAAGCAAAACATTAAAACATTTTAGTGCACCTGAGCCGCTGCGGTTTGCTTGATCGGTTAAGACGAACACGTGCGGACGTCGGAATGATTACCTCAATCTCGGTGACAATATCATCACAAGGACACGACTTCGCGTCGTTCCGCTTTTTTCCTTGCCGCTGGGTCATCGTTTGCAGCGGGAACGACTTTAAATTTTTTGCCACTGGCTTGCGAAATTTTGGTGGGGCCTGGTCGACTTGCTCGGCGGCCGTATGCCAAAGCCCGCTCAGTTTTTCGGTCAACTCGGGCTGTTCCGCGGCAAGATCATTCAGTTCCGAACGATCCTTGGCAATATTGTAAAGTTCCCAGCGTCCCCCTTCGGCCGAGACCACCTTCCAATCGCCGCGTCGCAACGCACGGTTATCGGAAAATTGAAAATAGAGCCACTCATGCCCCTCACGCCGCTGCCCTTTTAGAATCGGCAACAACGAAACGCCTTGAATCGGTGTCGTTCGCTTGCCATCAAACTCGTCAGGATATTTTGCGTCGGCCACGTCCAGGCATGTCGCCATCAGATCGATCAAGTGCCCCGGTTGGTCACTGATCGTCCCCGCTTCGGCCTTCAATCCTTGCGACCAATGTGCGATCAGCGGTGAAGAGATGCCGCCTTCGTGCTGGTTTTGTTTGTACCAACGAAACGGTGTGTTACCCACATGCGCCCAACCGACATCGTAACACCAGTAGGATTTGGGATCGCTGGGATCAAGCTGTTTGCCTCGAGTCCGATCGAAGGGACACGCTCCATTGTCGGAACAGAGCAAGATCAGTGTGTTGTCATAGACTGCTTTGTCTTTTAGATGTTTGACGAGTCGGCCAATGTTTTGATCGACACAATCCACCATTGCCGCAAACACTTCCATGCGAGCTTCCTCCCACGCTCGTTCCTCATCGGTTAATTCGTCCCAGGCGGGGATGTAGTTCGGTCGCGAACTCAGTTTGAATGAAGGATCGATCACACCTTCGGTTAATTGTTTGGTGTAGCGTTGCTTGCGAATGGCATCCCATCCCGCCGCGTAGCGACCTTTGTACTTTGCAATGTCGGCTTTCTTTGCCTGCAGTGGATAATGCGGCGCATTGAAGGCAATGTACTGAAAGAATGGCTTTCCACTTTCGATCCCCTCATCGATGAACTGTTTTGCAAAGTCAACATTGGCATCAGTGGTGTAAAAATCATCACCGAAATCGGACCATGGCTCGCCGTTCAACCGAAACGTATCGTCGCCGACAAAGTAATTGGTCGCTCCTGATAAATGGCCCCAATAACGCATGAAACCGCGGTCGGTCGGCTGCTGATCCAAATGCCACTTACCGGCCATCGCCGTGAAGTAGCCATTTTGCTGCATGACCTCAGCAACCGTGATCGCCTTGTCCAACTTTGCATTGCCTGCTTGGAACGGGTACTTGCCGGTCAACAAGCAAATTCTCGAGGAGTGGCATTTCGCAGTGTTGTAAAATTGGCTCATCCGTAATCCGTTGCGAGCCAGCGCATCGACATTCGGCGTTTCAATTTCGCTGCCGTAGCATCCGAAATCCGAGAAGCCAAGGTCATCGACCATCATCAAGACAATGTTGGGCCGCTCGGCGGCAGCGACCAGCGTTGGGGCGACAAGCATCCACAAAACAGCGACACTGTAAAGAAAACGATGGAGCATCGAAGAAATCCGCAAGCGAGGATAGAGAGGGACACGGAAAGTCACGACGAGATCGTTATTGAACCATGTTTAGGCGAGTCGGAATCGACCATCGCCATACAAAATATAGTTGGCCCAGTCGTTTTGCTCAGCAAGGGCAAGCTGTTTTCGTGCTTCGGTCACCGAATCACGAAGGGTCAATCCGGCGGTCAATCCATTGTAGATACTCAGGGCGAACGTCGCAGCTGCTTCGTCTTCGACCTCCCAAAACGTGCCGATAAATGCTTCGACACCGCTACGCAACACCATCTCAGCGAGCGAATAACTGGCGTGTTGCTGCGGTTTCGTTTCGCCTCGGACACGCCCCGCTTCACAGGCATTGAAAATCACGACCCGTGGGATCGGCGTGAGCGAGCTCAAATCTTGAGCGGTTAAAATCTCATTCCCCTTCAGTAGAAGCCCTGACCGAGTCCGATCGTTTTCATCAAAAAACGCGTGACCACAATAGTGCAACACATCCACTTGCTGAAGCATTCCGATGACGGCGTCGCGCGTCGCTGGTTCGTCACCATCTCCTTCCCCCAGACAGATCAACTGCACATCGTTTCCCATCGCAACCAGCGTTCGCTTGATGGCTCGGCCCTCGCGACGCGCTCCCGCAAGATTATTTGTTGGATCGATGACCAATCCCACACTCAGTTTCCGCGACAATCGAGGGCCACCAAACGAAGTCGACATCCGACTTCCCCCCACGGCTAACCAGCGGTGAATACCACCACGAATCGCGGGTGCTCCGTCGACCAAATCGCCACCCCCAAACCGCATCATCTCAAATGGGATCTGCGACGCAGCGGCATTGTGTGTGATAGCGATCGGGCAATTCTGGCAATGTTGCCAAAAATCATCGACGTTGTCGGCAAATAGTAGACGTGCCAAGTCGTTCCCTCGCTGACGAATCTCTGCTTGGCTCGGAGTTTGCTTTCCACTAACCCCCGACCCTTTCGCAAAGTGACTAAGCGTTTGTGGATCGAGTTCCACGGCATGAGTCCAGGCGACGCCGGTTCCTCGCTGAGGCAACGCGGTCACGTCAAGCAGGCCATTTTTATATTTGATCGTCAGATTGAACCAGGGATAGGCCGTTGGCGGATCGGCTTGAACGGGCTTCAAGACTGTCGTTACATCAGTGTCTTCACGCTGCCGCAATACTTGTAGCAACTGATTGAACCGCTCTTCGTCGGCTTCGACCCATTTGATCAACAAGTCATCCGGATGACTCTTAAATCCAGCTAACATCGCTTGCACTGCGTCTTCGTATCGATTTAGTGTTGAACCACCAAACGTAACAACGGCAAGCGAGTGAAAACCTTCGGCGCGGCACTTCAGCATCATCTCTCTGGCGGCTTCAGTGATCGCCTCTCGCACTTTCGTCATCGTTTCATTATTCTCGGACACTTTGCCGAGCGAGACTGCGCAGAGATAATCTACATCGAGTTGGTCACTGCGAACGCCAATCAAATTGCCGGATTGCGATTGAGCTTGACGAACCATCCCGCCGGTGATCCGATCGATTGCTGCACCTGCGCCTTGTGGATCCACATCATCGAACACCGGCAACGCCAACACATCGGCTCGGGTTACCGAGGTAACGTTGCCATGAATCGCCTCGATCCGAAGTTTGCCCTCACGAACGGTACGCAACGCCCGCCATCGCATCAGTCCTTCGGAAACGAGCGAGCTCAACAAGATCGGGTCGGTCGCACTCCAGAGCACTTCGTTTTGTCGTCGATCGAGTCCATTAAAATTTCGCCACTGCACGTCATCATCACCCAGAGTCTTGGCAAATTTGGCTACCGATTTTGCTAACGCCAACAAATTTGCAGGCAGATTCATTTGACCACGTTTTGGATGATGATCGAAATCCCAGACGAGGCCGGCGAAGCGGCGATTGCCACCGTAGGTTCGCTCGTCCCAGAACGAATCGCCGTCTTCGCGTTGCTGCATCAAACGAGTCAATCGGCCTGTTAGACCACCAAATCCGCCGCATAAATAAACAGGCTGGCCCGCTTGGATTGCTCGGTATACCTCTTCGGCAATCCCGGGGAATCGGCCGCCATAACCCGCGCCACGTTCGATGTCTCTCGGCAGACTTTGTCCACCAATTGCGACTCGGGCATCAGTCTCGGCGGTCATCGCCGCTCTCATTTCCGAATACACCAATCCAAACGGAAGCGTCGCGAGTTCTTCAGGCGAGAAAATCCTAGCATCCACCAGATCTCTTGACTTACCGAGGTGCCGAATTTGACAACGGACCGCTTCCGGGACGTTCTCAAGCTTCGAAGTGGCCGCTTGGAATACACGTAATCGTTGAGCAGGGCTGATTGCCGTTTCGTTGTACGTTTCGATCAATTCGCCAAGCAGAGGTGCCATCGATGTCGCATTGCCCGTCTTGAATCCACCGCCGTAACTGATCGATGCTCCACCCCCGATTAAAACACGGGTGATTTGAACGGTGGCGTCCTGTAAATGCAGCGGCGTTTGTCCCAAGCGAAAGTCGTCTGCGCGAAAATTCGATACTGAAAATCCGACTCGAATCCCATCCAGCGGGGTCACTAAACGTCCCGAAGCGTTTTTGACTATCCCACGCCCCATCAACGTCGAAGGTGTGACCGGATGCAACAGTGGCGCGGCCGCCCGCAACACTTCGCGACTCTCGGGCGTCAACGCAGGATCAGGATGCAACACGGTCCTTGTTCGTGCGTTTCGCAGCGGACCGCTTGTCAAATCAAGCAGTTCCGGAGCACGACCAATCACCGCGGTATTCACCGGTAACTGTGCGGCTTCGATTATGCGATCGGCAATCAAGTGAAAATGCACATGCCGTAGATGTTCGACCGCCGCCAGACGCAATAGGGTTTCCCAGTGCAATACACGCCGTTTTGGCACCAAACATTGTCCTGCCAAAGGCCCAGTCGCAGTTCCTTCGTTTTCAGTGGTGTCGATCGTAGGGAATACCCAAGAACGCGGTGGCACCCACACGATAGGCCACCCCTGCTTCTTTGCCACGATGATCTCGCGATTTTGCAGACGTGTTTCTCCAGCTTGATAACTCTGAAGCGACACGAGCACACCGGCCAGTCGTGCTTGAGATTGAACCGCTTGATCCACCACCGTATCGTCGAACGAATCAATCGACGCAAAATACTGCCACAATGGTGAACGCTTTGTACCCGCGGATTGCAGCGATACCTTTCCGCTCTCGGGATCAGGTTCTGCAGCAGTTTTTGAGAGAAAAAAATGAGGTCGAGTCAACTGAAAACGCTTGCCCGAATCCGATTCGACGTGAATGTTAAAGAAACATTCCCCCATCGTTTTCAATACGGAATCCACTACCGTACTGATATCATCTTTGCCTAATACCGAATCAGCGATTCCAACATTGGCGAACCGCTTGGATTCACCGAACCAGCGGCGATCAGACGGAACAAGTAACTTGGTTAGTTGAACGTGATTGCCGCCGTATTGGTTCAGCCGGGTGACCGTCTCGTCGGGTTCAAGCAGCAGCGAACTGGTCCCTGCCACCATGACTAACAACACATGCTCGGCCAACACCGCCAGTCCCTGAGGTTGTTCGTCGGCGTCTCGTTCATCCCCGTCTAGCACATCGGTGTGTTGCGTCGCGTGATCCGTTAAATCAATATCAATCGCGACTGGAATCCCAGGGCCAAACGACAAAGGGTCGTCGGGATCTCGAGTCAACACGCGGTACAGTTCGCGTCCGAGACGTTTGGCCCAGGGGCGATCTTCGTCGGACACTCTCGCCACTGCGACACAAAACAGTGGCCGATTCATGGGGGCTGGATCGGGAAGATGAGACAGGTGGGCCAAAGTCAAACCTGCTCAATCGCGTTGGCAAAAACATCCCGGTTCACGCGGCTATTACCAGACTTGAAATAGGAAGAATGCGCACAGGCGGGAGAGACGAAACCGAACGTCGAGGAACATCCAAACGGTTCCAGTCTCAAGAACTCGCGGTCGACGTGCATCCCCGTGGCCAACAGACTTCCGCCAACCCCGTCGCCCCGAGCATTGACGTTAATCCAGTGGTCAACCATTCGTGGTTTCCTGCCATCGTCGGGCCGTAAACGATTGGCAACGAACTTAATCGCCAGAGCCGCACCGACCGTGAACCAATTGTGCACGCGACCCGGCAATCCCTCACGTTCGAGTGATCGCAACGCCTCGTAGGCTACCACGGTTCCCCAACTATGGCTGATCAGCTCGATCGATTTGCCTTGCTGCAACAGCGGACGAACCACGTCGGTGCATTCGTCGATCACCAGACGTCGAATACGGTCGCTGGACAGATATTTGACGAAATCGTCCACACAATCGAGTCCGGGGATTCCAAAGGCGGCACGCGGGACCGCACCTTCCACTTCTCGATCGATGCCGCGTTCACCGCTTCGCTCAGCAATCTGTTCGGCGGCCTCACGTGCCATCCGTTCTTCCAAAATCGCCTCTAACATCAACTCCATCTGTTGCTGCTGGACCGGATCCACTTCACGGCTGAGTTCGCGATTCGTCTTTGAAACATGCTTACTCCATAACACCTCTTTGCGATTCGCTCCTAACACTTGCTGGTTGTGCAGTGTCAGAAACGGTGACATTGCATTCCACCAACTGTCGGAAAAATGGGCTGGGTGTTCGCAAATTCCATGAACATAGACCAACGCTTGTCGGCCGGCACGAGCGCCGCCGCTGTCACCGTCGCGGCCGGCCCCAGGTTGAACTGCCGCCAATTGATTGGCGATCTGTTGCAAGATAGCCAACAATTGCTTCCAGTCAGCCGAGGAGATTTGAGCAGCTCCGGACGTGTTCTTTTCATCCGATTCATCATCGTCATCACTGGCGACTTCCTTACCACCGAAGACCACGCTTGCCGTCGTACTAGGCTCTAGCTGTGGAACTTGGTCGAATCGTTCGTTCCGCAGTCGATCATGCAATGTGCGAATGACGGCCGATGCCTTTGCCGTCGCTCCCTCCTTGCGAATCGAATCACAGAAGTAATAGGTGAACGCCCCATGGCAATCGCCACCAATGAACGCATCGGCACTGGTTTGATCGTCACGGCATCCTGACCACAACACGTGATTCATCTCCGAATCGTCGCCACCGCGAGTGCGTGTTTTTTCAAACACATCACGGAACGAACGTGTCTTGGTTGCATCGGCGATCGCCACCTGCACCTCGATCGGAGGCGGGGCGAACCGCGCCAACACGGTATGACGATCGATATCTTTCGGAGTCGCCGGACGCACGCCTGGCTGATCTTCCATCGACCGAGTTCCGGCCTTCGTTTCGTCGTGCCTTCGCTCCGCCGCGACTTGATCCAACGACAATGATCCAGCGGTCAAAAAGTCAGTCTTTGCTGCACGGCTCAGCTCAGGAGCGATAAAGCGGGTGCCTGATCCACTGTGGCAACAATCCAGCACAAACGTCACGTCAACGCCATCGGGGATTTGCTCGGTCCACGCTCGCAGTTCGTCGTCGAGCATAAAGGTGTCGGGATCCTTCCAGTCCATGCCGTACAAACAGAGCAATTCGTCTCGGAAATCCGCCTCACCTTCTTCGCCATCCGTGTCAGCGGTATACGACCCGTGGCCTGAAAAGTGGAACACTAACCGGTCGCCCGGCTTCGCCCCTTTGAGTAACCATTTCCAACCCTTTTTGAGCTCTGCCTTGGTGACTTCCGCATCCGTTCGAACTCGGATGTGATCGGTGTTAAACCCAAATTCATCGACCAGTAACCGCTGCAGGGAACGCGTGTCGTTCACGCAGCCTCGCAGATCACCGATGGTTTTATAGTCATTAATTCCCGATAGAAAAGCTCGACTCGCCATATCAATCATCTCCGTTGTCTCGACTAGGACCGTGGTGAAATATCAATATGCAACTCAGCTAGTCCTTTCCTTTAGGTTACACCCACTAGCATCCGTGCACAAGAAAAAGACGATGCAATTAATAAATGTGAGTGAAACAAGCTAATCCGCGCAAAATCGCATTCCAATTTCACTTAAAGTGATTTAGACGACGAAAATGACAGCTGATCAAACGTCAACGCAACGAGCGATCGAATACCCGCTGTCGCTCAAAGGCCAAAATGCCTACAAATTGCTCGCCGATGCGGGACTAAAACCCAGAGGAACAAAAGTACAGGCGTATGATCGGCTTTGCAGCGGTGATCGCATTAGAGTCCTCCGACAACGCACTGCGTCGTCGACTGAACGTGATCAGCAACGAACAAACAAGGATCGAGATCATAAGTAAAGCAATCGATCACGATCCCTACGATGCCCCGAGCATCCGCAAGGCACGCAAACAATGGGCTGGCGACGTCGCCGATAGCCCGCGGAGTCATCCGTTCAATGGTTGTGGAATTGCCCCTTATCCGTAGTGGATCTTGCTAAAGATCCTTCGTCGCGTCTCTTTTGCAAGTTCCACGATACGGCTTTCATGCTGCGTCGGTTACACAACCGGCGAACGCGATTAGTGAGACGTGGTGCCATTCACCGTGGTATTTGAGTTAACACTCTTGGGATGCAAACGCTGCCAAAATGATCGCTTAGGTTGTTCTTGTGGAGTCATCGCCCGCTCTAAAATTTGTTTCGTTAACTCGGGGTCGGCATAAGGCGTGGCCGAGACGACGGTCGCAGCGGGGCTGACCGGTTGAACTTGCACCACGGGCGACTCAAAGCCACTCGCTCCCATCACGCCGCCTTGATTTGGCTGATTCAAACCTGATTGATCGATCAGCTGCTGGAATTTGATTTTTGCGGCAGCATGCACATGCGAGGCGGGTTGAACCGAACTCGCTTCGAGTACCGCATCACCTTCGGCATCCACATCGGCTGCACCTGATTTATCAAACAGCCCTGGACCTTGATTGCTTGGCGGCACGAACGAGGCTTGTGGATTTGCAGACGACTGCTTTCGCATGATGCCAAGGAATTCTCGGTCGTATTGCTTCTCAGCAATAGGACTCCACACCATTCGCCCGCCCTCGAGACTCGCTTCGTAAACCGAGATTTCTGCATAGTTCTCGATCGTTGGCGGAACCTTCACGATCTCCGTGCTGCCGTCGGCATGATATACCGTTTTGGTTCCCCATTGATCCATTGGGAACTGCGAAACGTCAAACACCTCGTCTTTTTGAGCACGATCCATGGCTTCGGCCAATGCCGCAACATCGCTCGCTCCGACCGGACCTCCGGTGCCCGCCAAACTCTTCAAATTGGCGACGCTGTTGATCACATCGCTGGCCCCACCCAAGCCAAGGTTCATTGCAGCGCCCTGTGCCATGATGTTTTGTGCCGTGGAACTGTCCTTCATGTAATAAGGCCCCAGCCCGGTGAATTGCCAACCGTTGACCAAGTTCATCGCAGCACGGATCTCTCCGGGACCACCGTTGATCTCGATCGTGTATTTCTGAGTCAAATCGGGCACAAACACAATTTCGTAAGTGAAGAACATGTGCGGACCTAGACCATCGTTGACCAGTTCGCTCGAATGCGGCCCACTAGGGATTTGATCCGAGTGAAGCGTCGGATTGTGAGCCACACCATCAAATTGTTCCCCATTCAGGTTGTCCGCAGCAGCCGCACCACCTCCTTGCATCGAACTGCTGCCCGAGCGGCTGAAGTTGCCGGTCAGATCGAGCTTGGCGTAGTTCGCCTGGTTATCAAAGCTAGTCGGAATTGGGGCCGAACCGGTCAAACCGATTTTGGCGTCCTCGACGTGGTAAAAATTCTTCGAGACCACCAACAGTGGCTTGGGCAAGTAAAAGGGAATCCCCGGAGACTCACATCGATTGGCTGGGGACGCGGGACGCGCGGTGATATGCGGCTTGCGGTGCTTGTATTGCATATAGCCACAGCCGGTCATCGACAAACACAGCACGGTTAAAACCAAGCTGCTGAAAGCTCGAACGAATCCGTTACGTAACATCAAAACGCTCCCGACGCGACGAATCGCGTGACATCGAATGGGTAAAGGGATGCGGGTTATCCGGGAAATCCCCCCGGCTCAACCCGCATTACCGTCAAATCGGGCATCTTGCTTGCGATCCTTCGTCGAACAACGATACTGAAGGAACTAGAGCTCAACCCCCATCGCGTCGTGCCGATTAGGTTGAGTTTGCGGGATCGCTCGCCAGATGCCAGCGGCGACTGTGAATGCTTGATGGACAACCGAAGGGAACCGAGATGGCCAAAAAGAAGCAAAGATCGAAGTCTAAGAAAAATGCTCTGCGTCAGAAACGATCGGGCGGCGAGGCGGGAGATATTAAGGCATTCGATCGTCGACATCCGCAGAGCATGTTTTCCCGCAGTGAGGAACAAGAACCGACCCAAACAGGACGTTTTTTGGCAACAACCCTCGATGCAACGCCAGCGGCGACCCAGGAAATGTTGCGAGAATTGGAGGACCAAATTGGCGTCCGACGTATCGTCAGTTCGCGCGACGGTGGTGTTTATCAAATGCCCGACGATGCCGAAGCGATGGTGCTGCAATCGCTTGGAATTGTCGTTCTGAACGTCGATCCAACTCAGACTAAAGCACTTGCATCGAACTCGCGGGGGAAATCAAAACGAAAAAATGCGGGGTTTGTGATCGAGCCCGAATATTATTGCCAGCATGCAGGTCGGTCCCAATCGCGGAGTTCCGCAGACTACCTGCGCGGTTACCGCGACGCACTGGACCAATTCATCCATCAGCCGACACAGGATGAAAAGCTGATCTATGAGCCTGAACCAGACGTCCGTGGTATCGACTTACTACCTGAACAAAAACTCCCGCTCGATCTGCGAAGACGGACCGAAATGTCCCCATCTGAGGAACGTTCGTCCACTTGGGGGCTACACGAAACGCGAGTCGACGTATGTCCACTGTCGGGCAACGGAATACGTGTTGCAGTCATCGACACCGGATTGGATTTAGAGCATCCGGGATTTGAAGGTCGCGTTGCTAAGACAGTGAGCTATGTCGGGCGTTTGGCTCAAGACGACCATGGTCATGGGACGCATTGTGCTGGGACGCTGTGTGGACAAGAAACGACGACGGTTCGCTATGGAATCGCTCGTAAAGCCGAGTTGTATATTGCCAAGGTATTGGATCGAAATGGCCGCGGCATGGAAGCCAACGTGATCGCAGGAATCGAGTGGGCGATCAATCAAGGGTGTCGTGTGATCTCGGTGTCGATCGAGCGAGGTGTGGACAGTTGCAGCACGGGTTATTCGACCGCGTACGAGGCCGCTGGCTTGCGAGCGATCCAGCAGAATGCGTTGGTGATAGCGGCCGCCGGAAATCGTTCCCGGCGTTCGGCCGGGATCCAGCGCCGAGTATCCGCACCAGCCAACACCCCTTCGATTGTCGGCGTAGGGGCGATTCGCGAATCAGGACATGTTGCTGACTTTTCGAATCGCACGTTTTGCAAATACGGAGAAGTCGATTTTGTAGCCCCCGGCGTCGATGTATTCTCGAGCGACATCATCCGTGACAGTTACAAAATTCGGAACGGGACCAGCATGGCAACGCCGCATGTCGCAGGGATTGCCGCATTACTATTGGAACAAGATCCCGGGCTCGGCGGCTACTCGCTCTATCGCCGACTAAAAGAGTTAAGCTTGACGTCACCCGAGCTCGATCCCGCGGACTACGGCCACGGCCTTCCCCTCGCCCCCGCATAACGCTGAGCCGTAGCAGAGCGGAGCGGAGCTTTATCGCAAACTATTGTCGGTCAGCTTTTCAAGCTGGAACCGTTGCGGTAGACCTGCAGTTCACATTGAACCTGAGAGATTCTTGCTCTGACGTTCAAACGTGACGCACGCTAACGGCTTGGAAAGCCGAGCGACATTGCAGGCCGGAGCGCAGTTCCGGCATGGAGGCGGAAAGAGAGCGGGAGTGAGGAGAATTCACCCTCCCATTGGGAGAGTCGGCCGCAGGAAGCGGCCGGGGAGGGCTGGTGACCTTAACCTTGCACGTTGCATTCTCTAACACTTCGAGCCCCACCCAGAGCCGGCTACCGCCGACTCTGACCTCCCCAAAACAAGTTTCGGCGAGGTGACGATTCGGTTAGGCGGCGGAAACCAATGTCGGCCAGCTTTCCAAGCTGGAACCGTTGCGGTAGACGTGCCGTCCACATTGAACGCAAGAGACTCGCGCTTTGACGTTCAAACGTGAAGCACGCCAACGGCTTGGAAAGCCGTGCGACAATGGGGCCAGCTTTTCAAGCTGGTACCGTGGCAGTAGGGGTGCAAATAGACAGCGTGCGGAGTGAAACACTCAAATTGTACCTTCGGTTACCCTCCGACTGCACGGTCCGCTAACCCTCGATTTCTTCGCCAGCGACACTGCGTAAATATTCTTCGCCGAAATCAATTTTCAGCTCCAGCCACATCGGGAAGTGGTCTGAGATTTGGTGGGTTCGCCACTGCCGGTAATGATTGCGTTTCTCTCGCTCATTGCGAAGTTCACCGCTGGACTTTTCAGCATAGCTTGGGCCCATCTCGGGACGATATGTCTGCTCTTCATCGTCCCGGTAGACGTGATCAAAGAAATTAAAGACACCCGCCTTTGACTTCCCCACACGTTCACGCACGACATCGTCATCGTAAGCTTTGCTGATGAAGGCCATTTGATCGAAATGTTTTCCACCGGCAGCGTTGGAGGTGATCGCACGAAACTGAGGCGGGATGAAAAAGCCAGCGTCTTCAATCGCCTTGAACGTTGCATCTTCGGTCGAAAAGATGTTGAAGTCGCCCAGCAACAGCAAATTACGAGCCCAAGCATGTTCGTCCTCGACATGCTTGGCAAGGAATTGCGACAATACTTCAATCTCTTCAAGCCGGACGGGATCAACGCTGACTGACTTGCCGTAATAAATATGAACGGTCGACAGCATAAAGCGTAAATAACCCGATTCAAATCCGCACAAAAAAGGAGTGCGAGCCAGTTGCCGTTGCGGCTGCAACGTGCGATCGGCCAACTTCTTATCGGGAATCACAACCTCGCCTGCCAACCCGCCAAAGATCACCTTTCGCGAATCGTAAATGAAAGCACCTCGTTCACGATTTCCCGCGTTCCCGGCCGTGACATCTGTGATCAGCACCTTCCACCAGTCACCTAGAATGGCGGTCAATCGATCGAGTGCTTTTAAATCGGCGTTCACCTCTTGAACCGCAACGAGATCGAAATGCGAGATGATTTCTGCGATGTAATACATGGACTCGTCGCTGCGGAAACCATACTTTGCATTGTCAAAGTCGCGAATGTTCCAGGTCGCCAGCAACAACGTTTCATTGATCGTTCGTTTGGGAACCTGCTCGGCCAACTTTTCACGCAGTCGCAGCAACCCCGTGGCGGTACGCTGGTCCGTGGTCGTTTCGCGGTCAAGTGCACGCGTGCGAGTCGATGGCGGATCAAATTTGTAAAGGAAAGGCATAATGAGATCCTTGTGTCGGTCAACTCGATCGAGAAACAAAGTAGTTATACGGAAGCGATTGTTTTGAATCGGACTTCGAGACAAACGTCCAGAGGTCTCGATCAAAAGCCCAGTCGTTCCAATTCAAATCTTGGGGCTGTTGGACTTGCACGACGATGTAATTCCCACATTTCATCGGAGCAGCCAGCGGTGCGTCTCCAAAGTCAAGTCCAAGAAACAACTCTTGGACTTTGACGTTTCGCGAACGTTTCAACAAAGATTCAACGATCCCTTTGCCAACATCCACAAACGGCTTTAACGCAGGCTGTGCAGTGGTCAATAGACTCAAACCCGAAGTCACCGAGTCGCTTTTTAACGCGGACAATAATTGTTCGTCGGTCTTGTTATGTGCATTGATGGTACACAATTGAAACGCCACGCCGCTTTGTCCCACCACCAGCCCGTTGAAGACCGGATAGCCAACCACTCCTGCGAGCGAATCTTCATCTACATCAAACGCTTGGTTAAAGACCACCGCGTCACTGGTCTGTAAATCTTGTTGTGCGTGATTCGCTTTGAACTGAACCACAACATTATGTTTGCCTCGTCCTGGATAGTCGTAAACCCGTAACCGATCGAGGTGAATATCAATTCGGGCGCCCTTGAGCGTTTCGTCTGCCCGGATATTCCCCAGCGTCTGGATCGGTAACAAATTCGATGAGATGTCTGTCAGCGGTTCGATAAAACCTATGGTTTGATTTGCGTAGGAGTACGGCTTTTTGCCGAACCATGCAGCGAGCGATTTAACTTCTCCGCGATTGATGGTCTCGAGGAGCTCGACCGCTCCTGATTCGTCATCAAGCTCACGCAGGACCCCTTCGAGATGGTCTGGGGGAAGCTCCCCGACCGCGGCCACGTTGGGATAAAGCTTCGGGAAAGAATTCATGACGATCCTCCAAAGAAAGAGGTAGCGGGTTCAGTAACCGAATGGTGACGCATGTCATTGTAACACACCGTGAGGGGGGGCGATGGCGATCGACACCATGGGTCGCACTTATGCTGTACATAGCCACGTAGGTCGGACCGTAGAGACACGGAGTTCCGGCATGGTGGCGGCAACGACAAGTTTGACAACAGGCTGGAAGCCTTTTTATACCCCAAAACATTTTCTTGCCTTTTCTCGTGTGTGTGCGAATGATTCTGCGATTTAGATTTTCATCGCACGGAGGTTGCACGGATGGTTATCGATTGGGTACGGCAGGAATTTGAATCGTTGGACCTGGGCCACAAGCGGCGGGTGGATCGCGTTGTTAAGTTTGTCTCTCAAGCTTCCTCGATCGGCGAGTCGACACCGGACCGTGTTCGTTCCAAAGCTGACTTGAAGGGAATTTATCGCTTAGCCAACAACCCCAAGGTAGACGTGGATCAAATCTTCGACGCACATCATCAGGCCGCTCGAAAGCGATGCGGCGAGCACAAACGGGTCTTTCTGGATCAGGACTCGTCCGAGTTCGATCTGACCAAGCCAAAGCAGCAGGTCAGCGGGGCAGGACCGCTTTCGGGCGGCAAACGTTTTGGCTTTTTCTACCATCCGCTCTACGCCGTTGCTGCCCCAGGCATCCCCTTGGGAGTGGTCGACCAAGTTCTTTGGACTCGTGATGCGACGTCATTGGAAGTGCCAGCCAAGGAGCGCAAAGCCGAACGGCAGCGACGCTGTTTTGAAGAAAAAGAGAGCAGCCGATGGATGGAAATGATGCAAAGCGGCGAGCAAATCGCCCGCTCGATGCCGCAAACTCAGTTCATTCAGCTTTCCGACAGCGAATCGGACATTGGCGAACTGCTGGCCGAGGCGGCGGAGTTTCCAGAGAACTATGGATTCATCATTCGTCAGTGCCGGACTCAGAAGATCGTCGCCGCCGTCGATGCGGTCACCGGCTCGCCGATTGATGATGTCACGACAATTGAAGAGACGCTTTCAAAGGTCGCTTGGCGTGGAGAGAAAACGGTTTCGATCGGTGGCCGAGACGCTCCGGTGCTTCCAGATGATAAGAAACGAGCTCGGAAACAGGCACGTATTTCACGCGAAGCGCTGGTGCAATTTCGCAGCGTGCGCGTCAAAGTTGCCGGAACCGGGCGGTCCAGCACTGGCAAGTTGACCGACACTTGGATCAATGTGGTGGAGTCGCTCGAGGTGGATCCGCCAATCGGTGAAGCCCCGATTAACTGGATGCTTCTGACAACCCTGCCGGTCAGTTCGGCGGAAGAAATTGACGAGGTTTTGACCGGCTACTGTTTTCGTTGGCTAGTGGAGTTGTACTTCAAAACACTTAAAAGTGGGCTTCACATCGAAGACATGAAGTACGAAACATTGGAGCGTTATATACGAGCGTTTTCGATGCTCACGGTCGTCGCTTGGAGAGTGGAGTACCTCAAGGGCGCCACACGTCATGACGGACAGTCGCCCTGCACGGTCTACTTTAGCGAAGACGAATGGATGGCGATCATGATATTTCTAACTAAACGCCCGGTCGATCCGAAGTCTCCACCAACGATGGAAGCGTTCGGAAAATCGATCGCCATCCTAGGCGGCTACATCGACAAAAAATCGCAGGGTCCTGCCGGCTCAAGAACTCTCTGGCGAGGGATGAACCGTTTCTCGACCATCGTTGAAGCGTTCGTTGCATTCAAGCAAATGAGTTTTGGGGTATAAAAAGGCTGGAAGCCTATCCCACACTCTCTAAAGTCTTCGCGACTTTCGCTGCGGGGGCTATTGCGTTAAGGGTAACTGGTTCAGCTCACCGCTGGACCTTGTTCCGAGCGAGCCCCACAATCCGTACGGACTCTTGCTGCCGGGCGGATTGGGGCTTTCGGGGTAAACCGAACTGCGACTGGTGTCTCCCGAATCAATACTATCGGTGATAAACCGAACACTGCCATCGGAAAAACAGACGTGAACGCCACTTTGATGCCGACTACTTGCGGTTAACACGCCCCAGCTGTCGTCTTGATCTTGCGATAGGGTGATCTCACGATTCGGTGGCAGAATCGTATTGAAGCCCGAATACAAAGGCATTCCGTCCGCCCAACGAAATCCACGCCCCTTGTCCGTCGCCAAACCTAGTTTTGTAGACCCTGCTTGGACCTCCCAAAACCGAGGCCGCTCGGAATCAATGAGTTTGGCGTGTTCGCGAGCCCAGTCGGGATGATCACGCAATTCCAGGCCGGGGCCTGCTATCGGATTGGTTCGATTATCTTTGTCGCCAAGATCGGTCGCAATTTCCCCCAACACGATCGTGTTGGACAAACCGTCGGTGATATCACTCAGTCGCGTCACTACGCGTGGCACAAACACGCCTCGCATCGCCGCCTCGGTCTGCTCGGCCAACGTTGTGTCGTAGACGAACACTCCCTCCACTTCACTAAACGGACCCGAATCCGCGGCCACCATGCCATCGCCAAAACAGGCGGCGTAATTAGTCCGCCCAAACGAGGGTTCTCCCATGCCGGGGTCACTTGGACATCGATAAACCGGAAACTCCCAATGCCACGGTTCGTAGGCATCGACGAACGGTTCAGGGCCACCTGCAACCCATGGTTCCTTTGACTCAGCCTCGTCTTCGAATTCGTCATCCTCCAGTGCACCAAAGTATTTGTCATCGGAATACATCGACATCATGCCGTAGCCAATGCGATCATCGAATTCACGAGTTCTTTGGATCTCGTTCCACGCAGCCTGGTGGTCCAAAAACGGCAGCAATCCTACAAAGATACTGAGCCGACGATCATTGTCTTTGCTCGGTGTGGCGCTGCCGTCGGTTCCCGACAACTGCACCGGGAACTGCGTAAACGCTTCGTGATAAGCTTGAACCCCGAGCCCGACTTGCATCAGGTTGTTGGCACAACTCGTGCGCCGTGCCTGTTCCCGAGCCGATTGCACTGCGGGCAGCAACATCCAAATCAGCACAGTGATGATCAACAACACGCCGAATAACTCGACCGTCGTGAAACCACGTCGACGATCTTTTCCACAACGATGTGTCACGTCATCAAATGCGTCAAGATTCGGAAGAAGCCGCCTCGATGATCTCATTCGGAAACCTCGTTACTTGTTTCGTTCGATACATCTTCGCTCGAAGTCTTCTCCGTCGAGGTTTGCGTGTCCGTTGTCGATGGCGACTCTGCATACGGTTCATCCGATTTCCACTCATGTGGAATCTCGCCATCGGCACGCGAACCGAGCTGTTTCAGGATCGTCGCGTCCATCGATGGATTGCAAAATCGATAGCTGCCGTTGCCTAGCAAAACATTCGCTCCGTTGGGATGGTCGCTGGCGATCCCTCCGACATAGGTCGCCGAGACCTCTTGATCAGGCCCCTGAGGACCGCGGATTCGAGCAAGCTCGGCGTTAATCGCATGTCCGGTATTGCGAAGACTCGAACGTGTACCGCTGATCCAACCCAGGTCCTCTTCAAACCGAGAGAGCTTTTCACCGACAAATGCGGTGTAGGCCAATCCGTCGGTGATATCGGAATCCAACACTGGCACATTCAAGAACAATACTCCGTCGTTATCTTCGTCGATCGGCGTTTCGGACGAAGCGTGTATGCCTGCGTAACAGGTCGTGTTTTCTCGCATTCCTGATTGCGACGGGCATTGCAGCATCGGGATCGACAAGCTTCGCACCTCGGCGTTCGCAGGTGCATAGACACTCTCACTGCGATCGATTGCTTCATAAACGCTTTGTGCGTCCAACATCGGCAGCAACCCGCTGATCCAATTGTGGTGATACCCGACCGGCTCGTTTAGGATTGGACCGGTGGAATTGATCGTACCCATCGGGTAATGAACATTGCGGAGCGAATAAGACGACAAGGCGAGCGATAGCTGAGTCAGGTTTTGCTGACACGCGGTACGACGCGATAGTTCACGCATGTTTTGCATCGCGGGGAGCGCCAATCCGACCAGCACGCCGATGATCGCGATCACGACTAGCAGTTCGACCAGCGTAAAGCCGCGAGCCGGTTGTCCTCCAGGCGTAGCGAAAGTCGCCAAGACTTTCGGTTCGGTGGTCTGAAACGCTTTCTGCCGAAACTCTTGACGAGTTCCGCTACGGGACGCGGATGGTCGACACTCTTGTCGAGTTCCGCTACTTGGTTGTGTCATTTTTCGGACTCCGATACTTGCTGCTGTCTTGTAATTTGATCAACCACATGGTCGCCCCGCATCCAGCGTGCGGTGACGCGTTGTTCTCCGTCGGACGTGACGACGATCCGTTCCTGATTTGCTTCATTGAGAGGCAGTTCGATGGTTTCTTCGTTCAGCGTACCGACCGCATCGATCGCGGCGATCATCGTAACAACTCGTGTACGCTGGACCTCCGATTTTCGCAGCGAAAATTCGCTGACCACCATCGTCCGCGTGGCCTCGACGACCACCAGCAGCACAACGACGACCAGCAGCAGGAATGCGGCTCCTCGGCGAACTTGCTTCTTGCGTTTTCGGTTGCCACTCATTCTTCTGCCTTCCCAAGATCGGGGTTTTCAGGGCCGGGCTTTTCAGGATTGGGCTTTTCAGGATTGGGCTTCCCATGAATCGCCTCGACAATAAACGGGTACGACACGGATTCGGTATCGATGACAACCGTCACTTGGTTCTCGCTGGTTTGCAGTGCGATTTGTCGTTCCTTGCCGAACTCAAATGACTCCACACTCGTCACCTGATCCGATTCCAACCTCGTTCGTCTCAATGAACCTTGTTCGGCATGCAATTCGTACCGCACCTCGAAATCACTCCCTTGCAATTGCAGCGGCCAACCTTCCGCCGCTGATTCAAATTCGTTGGCTTGATGCACATCCGTTCGCAATTGAGTGGCAAATCGCTGGATCGCATCCCGCTGTTGGACCGAGGCATTCCCACGCCGGCCAACCTTGGTGACCGCCGACATGATCGTGGCGGTGGAAACTCCGATCGCAAGCAATATGGATAGCGTTCCAATTACTTCGATCAAGGTGACGCCACGATTCAAATTGCGGAACGAGTGGTAAGGTTTAATTATCATCATCCCACCGCCAATCGTGAAGGGTGACGTGCACGTCCGGCGAACAAGCGGCCTCGATGCGCAGATGCATTCCGGATCGCGATTGTGACTGAAACTCCTTGACGGTCACCTCGACGTCACATTTCGTTAGTTCGTTGATCGCCGCCGCAACTTCTTCGGCACTCGACTTCAGTTCGCCCGAAGCGACATTTTGTAGTCGTTCGAGCGTGTTTTGGGCGGCAAGCGTCGCCACCAGTCGCTGGTCTGCTTGTTTGGACAGCACCGCACTGCTTTGGGCTAACTTCATCAATGCCACGACGGCCGTCGCGAGCAAGACGAAACAAATCGCCGCTTCCACAATCAGACTGCCGTGACGTCGAGCATGGCGATGACTACGCGATCCCATTGATGAGCTCCGACAACGATGCGAACAATCCAATTCCATAGGCAAGCACGAGCATTCCTAGCAAAACAATCACAACGGGGAAAAAGATCCCCAACAACCAACGGCTATTCGCATTCGCATTACGTACGTTTTGGTCGGCGATCGAACGCAACAATTCACTCATGCGTTCGGGCGATGCCCCCTCAATCCATTTAGCTTCGGTAGCCGTCAACCATTTCGCTTGCTGCATCACCGCAGCGAGCGAGTTACCAAATTCAAGTCGAACAAAGGCCTGATGCATCTCATCACGTTGTGACGCCCAACGCGAGATCGAATGTCCAACGCGAGTTGCCTGATCCAACGGCATTCCCGATTCGATTGCGTCGGCGAACCCATTGAGCACCTCGGCTTTTCGATTCGCACGATGTGGCAGCATCGGGATCCATTGCGGCAGCCGCAATCCAAAAATCCGACCGCGACTGAGTGCAGGAACAATCATGCCACACAGGATCACTAAACCAACGAGTACCCAACCGGATGCAAAATTTCGCAGCAAAATCTTCCAGCGTAACGAATCGATGCCAAACTCTTCGAGCATTTTTTCGAGGGTCGGAGTGATGAAAGTCGCTAAGAACGTCAAGCAGAGATAGACCATCAAGCCAACGGCAATGAGGTAAATGAATTGACCGTACGCCGGAATTTCATTGGAATCGCTATCGGAAAGTTCATCGGAATGCTGAACCCAGCGGTCGCGGGAATCGCGAGCAGGTCGCGTCGCTTCGGACTTGGGTTTGCGAACGGTTCGCAATGCGATTGCGGTAGAAAACGATAGCGGTACTCCCGAGGTTTCCGCGGCGTGAACCGGATCCTCACCCGCCCGCAGTCGGTACAGATATTGACGACATTGGTTTCGCAGAGGACCAGAACGTGAAAACGCAGCAACCACGTTCTCGATGCGACCATCATGCCGCTGGATCGAACAAATCATCTCGTTGAACGTGCGAGTGGCATGTTGCCAACGACGTCGCCGAAAATCTTCGACGCCCACGATCACTAACGTGGCAAACAAAACGCTCACTGGCGCTGGAAAGACCAACAACAGACCGACAAAGAAGACGACGTAGCCAAAAATCCGTAGCCCGGTGGCGAGGTAGGGGTTCATGTCAAGCCTCCGATCATGCTCGACACGGTGTACCAGAACCAACCGAGCGTGGTTGCTACCGCGATCCAAATCAGTCCGCCCGCAACCACGGTTGAGAACAACGGCATCAACTGAGTCAGCAAGACTAAGCGGCGCTGAGCAACCTCGCTGAAATGATCCGACGCAATTTGCCACTGGCGTTCGGGGCTGATCGTTGCTCCGTCGACAATCGCTTCCAACAAGGCGGCATCGCCACGTGACCACGACGTTAAACCGACCTCGGACTCGCCTCGCTCTAATCGCCGGATCGTGTCGTTTAACCAACCATAGGCCGTTCCTTGCTTGACGACACTGGCAGCCGCCGTGAACGCTTCGGAATACGTGTACCCGGCCGCCAACAAACGAGACACGGCATCACTCGCCGCAGCCCACTGGATCGCCGATTTCGTCGACCGGTAACCCGGTAACGCGCCACGCAATATCCCGATCACGGCAAACCCGATCAACAGAATTGAAATCACTACTGTGACATAAGGTACCCACAATACCCGCTGTGGTGTCTCGACGTCACCGAACATCCCTTGAGTGGTTGAAGTGATGTCTTGCACATCGATGGAAATCTTGATTGCAACGAGACTTGCAACAATGCCCGATGCAATCACAAGCAACCACCCGCCGGCGGTTGACCAAATTGCACGCTTGGTCATGTTGCGTCGTTGCTGTTGTCCGTCCAACCACTGCAACACACTTGCTTCGTGGTCAGCGCCGGACGCAATCAATCGCTGCGAAACGGCATCGAGTTTCTTTACCACAGTGCCACCTGACGATAGACCGGCCCGATGACCCAAGCGATATACGAGAATACAAACAGGGTTCCAAACGAAACAATCGCGAACCGAGGCACGAGATGTGTCCACAAATAACGCTGCCGTCGTGCTCGCTCCTGATGAATTGTGGCAAGATAGCGAAGTCGAGCAACCAGCACGTCTTTTCCCGCTACCTCGGGTACTTCCATCGTATCCATGGTGACATGGGAGAGCATCGATACGATCTCGGGGCTATTCATACTCGGGTTCGTGATCGATGAATACGACTTTGCACCGGACAACGCTGCCGCATTTTGAATCGCGACATCATCGGGAACGTCCAACGCGATCTGGTCGGCCAGCGATTCACAGAACAAACCAAGCCGCACGCTTTTGGGAAAAGGAACGCGACTGCGAAAGTAAATCGCCGCGACAACAATCAATGCAACAAAAACGATTGCGGGCCAGATCCAATATGCGGACAACCATTCACTAAAATGGACGACCGGATCAGGCCAGCGAATATCGGGCGTACTTTCACCCAGCACCATCCGCGTCATAAATAAAACCAGCACGGCATAGGCAAGCACAACCAGCATGACCGGATACACCCACGCCAATCGGATATTGCGTCGGTAGTCCGCTTGTTTACGCAGTAAGCTAGCGAGACGGTCCAACAGGCGAGCGTCACCGGATTGTTCGCAAGTGTTCACACACGCGGCCAGTTGAGCGCGGTTTGGGAACGCCGGCCAGTCCAGTGCACTCGCGATGGTTTGCCCCTGTTCGAGTTTTTCAGCCACAACACCTGCCACGCGTCCGACTCGCCCCAGTCGGCTGCGTTCTAATCGGCGCAGTGCGTCCGCTACCGAGACATCGCGACGCATAGCGCTGGCGATTTCTTCGAGCAGGGCAGCGAGTTGAAGCTGAGAAAGTTTGACCACGGGGAGTTCAGCCGCATTCACAGACGAGTGGAGGAGGATTCTGTGCCATTACAATAAGCATGTCGCGGAGGCAAAGCAAGCATGACGCCGCGGACAAAAGAGATCGACTAGTGCCGCGATAATTCACATCAGCAAATTGCCTGTTTCGTTCGTTTCTCTTGTAGGCTGGACCGCGGCGGAGCTGGAAGTAGGGGAGAGTAAGCATTCATCCTCCATTTTGAGGTTCGGATGCGTTAGTGGCCGCACGAGGGGTGGTTGCGCTGAGCTTGCAATTGCAACATCTAGCATCGAGGCCCCACCGAGAGCTTGCTCCGCTCGCTCTGACGTCTCCCCCAAAACAAGTTTCGGGGAGGTGAAGTTTCGTGGACGACAACAGCGGTTGTCATCACCAACGCTATCTCGACGTCGACGAAGACATCACGAATCGCATCCGCTTTTTCGAGTGTGAAGGCTTGTAAGGCTTGAGCGACCGCAGTCGCATCGCCTGCAGTATTCTGAACAGGCGAGATTTTCTGTGTTTTTACGCGGAGCGACTTGTCGAAAAACGATGATCAATGACAAAGTGCCAAAACCCTCAAGTTCTTTTCACTATTAAACGCAATGCACCCGAGGTTCCCGCTCGACCACCAAACTCTAGCAGGCGGAGCCTGCAAGGCAGTGGGTTCCCAGGCAGAGCCTGGGGACCAGAAAAATAGATGGCATCGCCCGCAAGCCGCGGCCCTCATTTTGCCAACGTTTTACAGAGCGGCGGCCCGACGCTACCGCGTTCGGCTCTTAAAAGCGGACAGTCCAATTAAACGGATGTGGAAGCAGATCAGGCCGTCGCAAACTGGAATCCTGTGTGTGGTTGCGAATCTCGTAGGCTGACTCAGACGCTTGGCTTGGTAAGGGACGCAGCAAAGATACCGGATTCACCGATGAGACGTTTCGGTTGTTTTCATGATGAGTTTGGCACGGAATTAGATTTTCATATTTAATTCTTTTATATTGCACCACCCCTCTGCGGGCGTTATCAAGTACTCCTAGTGCCCTGTTTAGTTTTTAGTATGCCCATTGAGCTGTAAATGCCTTCACTTTTCGATGTACCTCATGCATTTGGGACCCCTGCAACGGGGGACTTTTGTACCGAAAGAGCGTCGCCCATTTAGCACTGCAGATCTCAATTTGTCGTTCTTGAAAACTCTGTTTCTCGGTTCCTAGAAAGATAGAGATGCAAAATGAACACTAGACGTCACCATGCCTGCCGACCCCAGAAGAGTCCGCGTCGTCGTTTCATCCTTGAGCTGCTTGAAGACCGCAGACTATTGGCAGCCTTGGACGAGGGCCCAGAGTTTCTAGTGAACAATTCGACGCCGGGTACTCAAGTGACCTACGCCGAGACACGTGCTGTGGGGGGCAATATTGCGGGTGAATACATTGTTGCGTTTTCGGGCATGGGGCCCGGTGATATTCAAGGTGTCTTTGCTCGCCGCTTTGACGCCACCAACACGCCGCTAGGGAACCAGTTTTTAGTCAATGTGACGACGACTGGAAATCAACTCGAACCGTCGGCCGCAATGGGGGCGGGAGGCGAATCCGTGGTGGCTTGGAGCGGCAAAGGAGTTGGTGACAGCGACGGCGGGGTTTTTGTCCGTTTGTTCGACAACACGGGAACGGCAGTCAGTGGCGAAATCCGAGTCAATCAGACTATTCCCAGTTTTCAAATCAACCCGACCGTCGCCAAGGCAGCCGATGGTAGTTTCATTGTCACGTGGTCGGGCAAGGGAGTGGGTGATCCTGATGTTGGAGTTTATGCACGACGGTTTGCTTCCAACGGAGTACCGCTGACTGGTGAATTTCTCGTCAACACGACTACCAGCGGGTATCAACAGCAGTCGGACGTTACGATCGGAGCTGACGGGAGCTTTGTCATCACCTGGAGCGGCGAGGGCCCAGGTGACGTCAAGGGTATTTTCTTTCAACGGTTTAACTCTGCCGGCAACCCAGTAGGGCCAGAAACCCGAGTCAATACCACGGTCGATGGCGGACAATTACTGCCGTCGGTTGGGATCGATGGTTTGAACAACTTCAGCATCGTTTGGTCCGGTGTAGGGACTGGCGACTTGCGAGGCGTTTTCCTGCAGCGTTTTAATGCGACCGGCACCCCTATTGGTGGCGAACAGTTGGTCAATACGACAACGCTTTATGACCAGGAAGATGCATCAATCTCGATGCCGCCTAGTGGCAAGGCGGTTGTAACCTGGACGAGCAATTACCAGGACGGCACCCGACTGGGGGTTTATGGGCAAGAGTATGACGCGGCGGGTGTTAAGGATGGCGGCGAATTCTTGATCAACACCACCACAGCAGGTGACCAACATTTTTCGTCCGTGGCAATGCGAGACGAATCGCATTTCACCGTGGTCTGGAGCGGTCGTGGAGTCGGGGATGAAACCGGCGTGTTTGCGCGAAGCTATTTCCGCAATCAACCACCGCAGATTGTGAGTGACGGTGGTGGAGATACGGCGAATCTAAATGCCGATGAGAACCAGACGTTTGTGACCGATGTGAATTCGACCGATCCCGATGGTGATGTTGAAGGGGCCGGTTTGACTTACACAATCACCGGCGGTGCGGATTCGACTTTGTTTAGCGTCGATACCAATACCGGCTTCTTGACGTTTGATTCCGCTCCCGATTTTGAGAATCCGACCGACAGCGGTGCCGATGGCACTTACGAAGTCGAAGTCACGGTGACCGATTCCGGTGGTCTAACCGATTCGCAGCTCATCTCGGTCACGGTTGACGACGTCAACGACGCCCCGGTGATCACCAGCGATGGCGGGGGTGTAACGGCCAGCGTGAATGCGGATGAGAACCAAACGGCGGTGACAACCGTGACGGCGATCGACGAGGATCTGCCGGCACAAACGCTCAGCTTCACGATCACCGGAGGTGCCGACCAGTTGCTATTCAACATCGGCCTGGCCACTGGCGTGTTGAGCTTCAATGCAGCGCCCGACTTCGAGAACCCGACCGACTTTGACGCTGATGGCATATACGAGGTTGAAGTTACCGTGACGGACAATGGCGTGCCGAATCTGACCGACATCCAAGACATCTTCGTCACGGTCGACAATGTCAACGAAGCACCGATCATCACTAGCTACGGTGGTCTGCCCACTGCGACCGACACGATCCCGGAGAATGCGACCAACGTCGAAGACATCGAATCGATCGACCCCGACGGCACGCTGGAGGGTGCCGGCGGTTTGACTTACAGTATCACCGGTGGTGCCGATTCAGCCTACTTCAGTATCCAAGTTAACACTGGCATCCTGGTCTTCAGCATCGCGCCCGACTTTGAAAATCCGCTAGATGCCGGCGGCGACAATATTTATGACGTGCAAGTCACGGTCACCGATCCGGGTCTGTTGACCGACACGGTCGATATCGCAATCGAAGTGACTGACGTCAATGAGGCTCCGGTCATCACCAGCGACGGCGGCGGTGTGACTGCCAGTTTGAACGTGGACGAAAATACAACGGCGGTCACGACTGGGACGGCGACCGACGTCGATCTGCCAGCACAAACGCTGACCTGGACGATCACCGGTGGTGCCGATCAGCTGTTATTCGGCATCACGGCCGGCGGCGTCTTAACGTTCAATGCCGCTCCCGATTTTGAGAACCCAGCCGACTTCGACTTGGACAATGTCTATGACGTGCAAATCACCGTCACCGATGACGGCATACCGAATATGAGCGACGTCCAAGACATCGCGGTCACGGTCGACAACGTCAACGAAGCACCGGTCATCACCAGCTACGGTGGCCTTCCCACCGCGACCGATTCGATCCCGGAAAATGCGACGAACGTCGAGACCATTATGGCGTTCGACTCCGACGGTCCCGGCGGTTTGACGTTTAGCATCTCCGGCGGAGCGGATTCGGCGCTGTTCGGCATCCATCCGTCGCTCGGCATCCTGGTCTTCAGCAACGGACCCGACTTCGAGAATCCGCTCGATGCCGGCGCTGACAACATCTATGACGTGCAAGTCACGGTCACCGATCCCACTTTCTTGACCGACACGGTCGATATCGCAATCACGGTCACCGACGTCAATGACGCGCCGGTGATTACCAGCGACGGCGGCGGAGCAACGGCCAGTGTGTTCGTGCCCGAAAACACAACGGCGGTCACGACCGGAACGGCAACCGACGAAGATCTGCCAGCACAGACGTTGACCTGGACGATCACCGGTGGTGCCGATCAGACATTATTCGGCATCACGGCCGGCGGCGTGTTGACCTTCAATGCCGCTCCGGACTTTGAGAACCCGACCGACAGCGGCGGGGACAACGTGTACGACGTCGAGGTTACCGTGACGGACAACGGCGCGCCGAACTTGAGCGACGTTCAAGCCATCGCGGTGACCGTAACCGACGTTGATCCTGAAAGTTCCGCAGTTGACGATGCTTATTCGGGCATCATCGGGAACGTCGGTCTCGACGTTCCCGTTGGCAACGGACTGTTGTCCAATGACTTGGGCGGCCCCACGGCAGTGACGGCGGTGAACGGCGGAGCCGGCAATGTCGGCAATGCTGCTGCAACGACTGGCGGCGGCACCGTCACCGTGCAAGCAAACGGCAGCTTCCTCTACGATCCATCCGCCGGCAGTCTCGCGGCGGATTCGTTCACGTATGAGCTCGACAGTGCCACTACCGCAACCGTCAATTTGACCTTCGGTACCGATTTGATTTGGTTCATCGACGTCACGCCAAGCGGACTCGGCAACGCAGGCACACTCAGTGATCCTTTCAATTCGATTACTGGCTATGATGGCGTTGCTGTCGCAGGCGACAGCGTCTTTATTGCCCAGGGCAGCTACACCGGTCCGCTGAATCTAGACAATAACACAATCGTGATCGGCGAAGGGGCAAGCGGCGTCACCGCTGCTTTGCTGGGCGTCACCGAGCCCACCGATTCCCGCACGCTGCCTAGCGTCGGCGGAACCGCACCGGTGATCACGTCCGCAGCCAATGGAATCAATCTGGCGCAGAACAATAAGATCCGCGGACTGGATATCGGCAATACGACTGGCACTGGGATCTCGGGCACCAGCGTCGGAACCGCCACGGTCAGCGATGTTAGCATTACCGGAACCGGTGCCGGGGTGAATATCACCACCGGAACGCTGGCGATGAGCTTTGATGAGATCTCGTCCAGCAACGCCGCGGGAATCACGTTGAGCGGTGTGAGTGGTGATTTCGATGTGACTACCGGTACGATCAATTCAGGATCGTCGACGGCCGTGAACATTTCCGGAAGTCCACTCGATTTGGGTGTGACACTGGAGAGTATCTCAGTCAACGGCGCCACAAACGGCATCAGCCTGAATAACACCACGGGCAGTTTCACGATTGCCGGCGATGGCGGTACGGCGCAGAACAATACGGGTGGCCAGATTCTGAACACCACCGGCGATGCGATCTCGCTTACAACTGCGACCAATATCACGCTGAATCAGATGACCGTTGACAACATTGGTCGTCACGGTGTGTTTGGCACCAACGTGGTTAACTTGACGGTCAATAACAGCATTTTTGAAGACATTGGCAACGCTGCCGGTGAGGATGCCTTCTCGTTCGAGACCAACACCGGCGGTACCGACAATAACATCAGCGGAACATTGACGTTGAACAATGTCGATCTCACTCGGTTCCATGACTCCGGCGTTCACATCTACAACGAAACCGGCACGCTGACGGCCAATGTGATCAATGGCTCTGACTTCTCCGATAACGATGACGCGAACGGACGGTACGGCGTCTATGTCGAAACTGAAGGCAATGCCAGTGCAACGCTGACCGTTGACGGCAGCGAGTTCGACAACATCGAATTGGACATCGTCCGCTTTGAGGCTGGGTCAACCGGGACCAATGATGTCAACATTCTGAACAACCTTTCGACTGTCGGCGGTGGGCCAACCGGCATCACCAACGGTGGCGGCATCACATTGCCGATCACCAATGCTGCGACGATGACCTTCGACATCCAGGGCAATACGCTACTCGATTCGCGAGGTGACTTTGTCGTCATCGTCGGCACCTCGGGCAGCGGCAGCGTCGAAGGACGTATCGGTGGTCCCAACGCGTCGGACGGCAACACGTTTAGCGGCACCACGTTTGGCGACGGAATCAAGCTGGACAACGGCGGTGTCAACGCGACCGGCGTTGAAGACTGGACAATCCTGATCCAGAACAACGACATCGGCGTCGATAACTCCGGAACCGCCGGCGGCCCGTTCAACGGAATCGGAGACGACGGAATTCAGGTCACTATCGGTGATCACGATGGCACGATGAATTTGACGATCCAAGATAACACGTTCGCAAATATTAGTTCCGAGGGCATCAAGACATTCTTTGATGATGATCTTGCCGGCGGGACGAATCCCTTTTCTCGCTTGAGTATTGTTGACAACACGTTCACCAATATCGCCAGCGGCCAAGGCATCGAGCACGATACTCGGGATACGGCGGAGACTTGTCTGCACATCTCGGGCAACACGTTTGGCACCGCGGTGATCGTCATCGATTCACGCGACACCTCGACGGCGACAATTACGCAGGCCAGCGCCGCAGCCTTGTCAGCCGCTAATGGCGGCGTGACGGTGACCGAGCAAAACAACGGCATCACCGCATTCAACACTGCCTGCAGTCCGACGCTGCCTGGCAATGCATTGCTTTCCGGCGGAAGTGCCGGCTTTGTTGCCGGTGGGTCGCTGCTCGATCCATTCGGTTTGTCGGCCGCTGTCGCGCAGGCCAATCAATATTGGATGGCGCAAGGGATCTCGGAAGCTCAGCAGACTCAGCTTGCCAGCGCCGAATTCTTTGTTCGTGATCTTGCCGATGGAGTGCTGGGACGAACGTTCCGCAATACGGTTTATCTCGATAGCGATGCCGCTGGACACGGTTGGCAGTTGGACAGCGGTGGCGGGCTCGACTTGGTCCACGTGCTCGAACATGAACTCGGTCACGTGTTGGGCATGGACGATCTTTACGATTCCGCTAGCGAGAATGATTTGATGTACGGTTTCATGGGTCGCGCACAGCGATCGATTGAATCGCCTTTGACTTTACGATCCAGCGTCGCACCAATTTCTTTGTTAGACGAGTTATCGGCCACTTCTGTGGATGGTCTGATGTCGCGGTGGAACAACGATGATTTCTCGGACATGTTGTCCATGACAACGATGAAGAAAGCAACGAAGTTATCAACCAAGGAATCAGCGAACTCGGGAATGACGGATTTGGCGGCGTTGCTTGCCCGTGTCCACGGCGAAGCTGACGGAGAACCCAACGAAGACGATGCGAGTGAATTGGATGGGGCCGCATTGGATATGTTGACCGATGAACGTAGGTAGAATTCACCAGTTTTTTCAGTTTTGCGAAGAATAACAATATGAAGAATGAAGCATCATCTGATCGACGAGAATTTTTGAAGAGGGCGGGAGTCGCCAGCGCGGGTGCCGTGGCTGCCGTTTCGGCGACTGAATTGCTGGCCGCAAGCGAAGGCGACGAGGTTGCTAAGTTTTCCCGATACATCGACAGCGAGTTCAAGTTTTCCTCGCGCAGTGGCGAATCGTTCACGGCAAAGCTGTCCGAAGCAACCGCGTCGTCCAATGAGCGAGTCCCAGGACATCGGCAAGCGTTTTCGTTGGTCTTTTCTGCACCAGGCATACACACATTGCCGCAGGACACCTACACCGTCAGTCATCCGCAGCTTGGCAAGATGGAATTGCTTGCCGTGCCGGTCGACGGGTTGGCGCGTGACACTCGATTGGAAGTGGTCTTCGCTTGACCAATCGGATCGATGCGCCGGCAGCGGATCGATCGCATGACAGACTCGGGGCACGACGGACACGCAAGTACGACAACGAAGTTAGCGAGATCAACAGTGAGCACCGAGAAAACAGTGGCTGATTCGAAAAAAGTGATACTGGCTGAATTTTCTCCGCATGTCGGCAGCACCTTCAACCTTCGGGTCACATCGGACGAATCCGTCGATGTGCAATTGGTGGAAGCCGGCGCAATCGGGTCCGTTCCGGGCCAATTTGCGCTGTTGTTCCATGATGCAAACGCTTCGGTTGCATCGCACTTGCCGCAGTCCATCTATTCATTCGCCCACGAAAAGCTTGGCGAATATGAGATCTTTGTTGTCCCGGTCGGCCCCGGCCCGGCGGGCGAGGGAGTTCTTTACGAGGCAGTTTTTGCTTAGACGATTCCACTCTTGTATTACTCATTGTTTGACCTTAGGAGCACACCCAATGTCTGAACCCTTTCTGGCGGAAGTCAAAATTTTCGGCTTCAACTTTGCCCCACGCGGCTGGGCCCAATGTGACGGCCAAATCTTGCCGATCAACCAAAACCAATCGCTCTACTCGTTGTTGGGTACCGTCTACGGCGGAGATGGACGTACCAGTTTTGGCCTTCCCGATCTGCGCGGGCGAACCTGTTTGCACGTGGACGCAAGCTATCCACAGGGGCAAAAGGGAGGCCAGGAGACGCACGTATTGACGGTCCCTGAAATACCCAGCCACGACCACCCGCTGCACGCCTACAGCGCCGACGCGACCGTAAATCCGAACCAGCCGGCAGGTAATTTGTGGGCGAAAGCGACCGCGTCGACTTATCACACGCTTTCCCCCACCAGCGCCAGTAAGTTGAGTGCCAACGCGGTTGGGAATGCAGGGAATAGCCAAGGCCATGAAAATATGGAGCCGTTCACGACGCTCAACTTCTGCATCGCGACTCAAGGCCTGTTCCCGTCACGCAACTAGACCGTGCGCCACACCACGACTTCAATACAAGGATTATTTTTATGTCAACACCTTACGTAGGCGAAATCAGAATGTTCGCCGGCAATTTTGCTCCGCGTGGCTTCGCATTTTGCGATGGTCAATTGTTGGCCGTTGCATCAAACGACGCCCTCTTCTCACTGCTGGGAACGATTTACGGTGGTGACGGGCGGACCACGTTTGGCCTTCCCGATCTTCGTGGACGCACCCCCATTCATCAGGGCACCGGACCAGGCCTGACGAATCGACGGATTGGTACCAAGGGTGGTTCCGAGAAGGTCACCGTTACGACGCCGCAGCTGCCCGCACACAAGCATGACTTGAAGGTCGAAAACGATGTCGCCAATGATGCGAATCCGGCGAACAATGTATTGGCGAATACGACTGCCAGGATCTACATCGATGAGTCGCCAGTTCCCATGGCGGGCGCTGGGATCGGTAATAGTAACGGCGGCGGACAGTCACATGAAAACATGATGCCTTTCCTGGCCATTCATTACATCATTGCCCTGACTGGCGTTTACCCATCCCGTACATAGTTCATCGCATTACCAAGCGATCGATTCCGGTGACGAATCATCGGTTTCATTTGACCTGGTAACCGACGAGCAAACCCATACGTACCCTCTCTGAAGAGTTAACTCATGTCTGAACCATTCGTTGCTGAAATCAAGATATTCGCGGGCAATTTCGCTCCACGCAGTCACGCGTTTTGCAATGGGCAATTGTTGCCGATTGCACAAAACACGGCTCTCTTTTCCTTGATCGGTACCACCTTCGGTGGTGACGGTCGGACAACGACGGCGCTGCCGAATCTACAAGGGCGAGCGCCGATCCATCCAGGACGAGGTCCCGGATTGACCAGTCGACGACTTGGTGAAAATGGAGGTGTCGCCACGGTCACGTTGACCGAGCAACAGACTCCCCCCCATAACCACGGTCTCTTTGGCACTAACGAGGACACCGACGAGGAAGGCGAAACGACCGCCAACGGTAACCTGACGGGCAAGCCCGATGCCAGCGACCGGATTTACAACAACACAGGCACTCAGGTGGCAATGGCAGCCGGGGCGATTCCAGCAGTGGGTGGCGGTCAGCCGCACAACAACTTGCAGCCTTACTTAGCGATGTACTACATCATCGCCCTGACAGGTGTCTACCCATCCCGGAGCTAGAGATCCGAATTCGGACTCCTACGACGACCCGACCGTCGTAGGAGGAATCGGTCGATCAACTCCGTGGCCGATCGGTATAGGACGTTTGCTTGAGTATCCAACATGTCAAAGATTGCACTGCGACCCATCACTGATGACGATCAGGAGTTTCTGTACTTGCTTTACGCAAGTACACGAGAGGAAGAACTCTCGATCGCGCCGTGGGATGACGCCCAAAAGGAAGAGTTCCTACGAATGCAATTCAAAGCCCAACACCTGCATTACCAGAAACATTATTCGGACGCAAAGTTCGACGTGATCGAAGTTAACGGAGAGCCGGGAGGCCGGTTGTATCTGCACAGACGCGATGACGAGCATCGAATCGTCGACATCGCCTTGCTGCCACCGTTTCGTGGCAAAGGAATTGGCAGACGGATTATGCGTCAGATCCTGGGCGAAGCCGACAAGCTCCACCTGCCGGTGCGGATTCACGTTGAACACAATAATCCTGCAAAACATCTCTATGACCGATTGGGATTCAAAAAGATCGACGACACAGGTGTCTATTTCCTGATGGAACACTTGCCATCCGCTAAGGTCTGTCTGTTTGAAGATGCAAACTCATCGGGTTCCGAAATCGACCCCTCGATCACATCCGATTGCCACAAAGCAATGGAAGGGAAAGGAATTCGCTCGCAATAACGTAAACTCCCACCGTGACGAATGCTTTTCAGCATTTATCCTCGACGCGATGGTTGTCTCAGTCCCACAAACGGAGGTTCTTTAACATGTCTCTGCCCACCGTAAATGATTCACCTCAAACAAATTCATCCAACCGCCGAGCATTTCTGCAAAAAGCTTCGCTGATGACCGCCGTGGCCGCTGGAATTGCCAGTGATCCAATACTTGCGGTTGCTGAAGATGCAGCGGTTGACGAAGCGAAGGTTACTTCGACCAATCAAGTCAAGAAGCTTGAGCTTAGTGTCAAACCGTCCGTCGTTTCCATAGGGGCGGTGCTCGTCCCACGGATTCACAACAGCTACGTCACGTTTCACGCCACGCAGTTCGGTGAAGACGGAAGCCCCAGTGTGGATGGCACCGCAGTAATCGCACTCGCCGTTTGTGTCCAGCGGAAGTTTCGCAGCAAAGGAGACGAAGCGACCGCCGAGCATTCGATCGATCTCGACTCACTGGAATTATGTGAAGCATACGAAGTGCTCGAGTCGACATGGGCTGCAAAATGGAACGATCTTCCGGGCGGGAATTCAGAGGGGGATGGCGACGTTCGCCATTTTATCTTTACCTTTCTAGGCTTCTGCCCAGGTGTCTGCACGGGAACGACGCATTTTGAATGCCTTGCCGCCGACGCCCAAGTTCATTTTTTCCAAGACGCCTCGTTCGAAGAAGTCCTGTTGTACATCGACTCACTGGAATCTGTGGCGTCTAGTTCGCCGAAGCAGGATCCCGAGTGACTTGTTCGATTGCCACATGGAAGCCGCTCGCATGTAGGCCGGTCCGCAGCGGAGCGGAGTTTCGGCATGGCAGCGGTGATGAATTTACCATCATTTTCGCGTCCACCCAGAGCCCGTAGACCCCGTCGCTTAGGACACCATCTCGGAGAGTCGCCGACTTGTCTTTCGCCGCCAAATAAATCCGTCTAGTACATAATGCGTGATCTGAGGGACGGCTAGCAACGGAACCAACGCGATGTCGATCCCCTCGATGTTGCCTAAAAAACCGAAAACACTCGAACCCCATAGCCACGTTCGCTCTTGCCACATCCCGCTGTCCCAGAGCAATTCTTCAGCGTACGCCAGCAACCACACCAGTCCCAAAAACTTTGCTACTCGCGTTGCAGCGGCTTGCTTTGGGTGAGCGTCAGTGTCATCCGTCTGCCGCCAACGGTACCAATAGACCAGCACCATATAGGGCACGCCGTGGATAATCACGTTGGTCACGGTGAACGCGTAATCGGAATTCAGAGTGATGATGCCGACATACCAACACAACGCGGTCGTCAGAACCACGATATCTTTTCCCGGCGAAAATTGGCCCTTCGCAAATCCACGGTAGCTCGAACGCACCGCGTACGCGATCAACGACAACCAATACAGCGGCGCAATCCAGGCAGCGATGTCTAGGGAAATCGTGGCGAAGTCACCCTCACGAAACCACCAAAATCGCCTGGGCAAATGCGTGTGCCAATACACCAGTGGATAAATTGTCGCCAAATAAATCGCACTGGCGTCGATCCACCAACCGATCCGGCTCGTTTCGCCACCGCGAGAACGATACAACGCCACCCAGCCATATTGTTGACGAATGAAGTGGAACACCGCCAAATATGCAAGCGCTCGCCAAAATCCGACCACGCTCTCGCTGTAAATCGCCCAGCTGATTCCGAACGCCAATAACGGCGTCAACCCGTAAAGCCACGGGCGACGACGCAGTTCAGCACGATCGAAATAGACTCGAAACCCCGTGGCATAGACATGAGCTACATCGATCAACAAGATCGCCACGATCCAGGTCCACTCGGGCGTGTCCGAATGCAACCAACCAAATGGAATGCCGATCGCTAACAGTGCAAACGCAATCACGGCACTGCCCAAGAACGTGAGCAAATCCACTCGTGGCGAAAAAAGCCATGGAATCGACCTTCGAGATGCGTTCTCAGACACCTTAATCATCACACTACAACATCGACTCGAAGGGATGTTTTCGTTTGGCCAGCACTTCTTCGGCAGCACGGATGCCGTGATAAAACGCTTCTTCCATCAACGCGACACCGCTCAAGTCTGTCCCCGCGAAATGCAAATTGCCGATCGGTTTCGCTGCGTTACGACGTGCATCACTGAACACAAAACCGGGACGTGGTTGGATCATGGCGTGCCCCCAACGCATGATGTCGATGCGAGTGATCAACGATACAATGTCGGGATGCGGTCGCGACAAGTCAGCAATCACAATCTCGGCCCAATCCGACCACGTCATACTGAGTAACTGCTGACGTGAAATTTTGCCTTCGTGCGCCGTCAGCGGATAGTACCACGTCAACACGGTTGCCCCGTGATCGAGCCCCGTTTGATGAGTCGACGTCACGTAGCCGAGCGATTTACTTTCGTAGATCACATTGTCCCAGCACATCGGCATCCCGTCCTCGTGAGGACGGTCACGCAGATGAATGTTCGCGACTATCCACGCCCCATAATGAAACGTTTCTGTCGATCGATCGGCGATGCGTTTAAAATCGCGGATCAAATACGGAGCCAAGAACTGAGGGGCGGCAAAGATGACATGCTCGGCATCAAAGCTAACGCTCTGGTCGGACTGGCTGTCCCAAGCGGTGATCTTCGTGGTATCTTTTTCTGATGAAGCGAGTTGGATGTCGCAAGCGGCGGTGGCGGAGCGCGATTGGTCTTGTACCTGATCTGCAAAATGTTTGACAAAACGACCGTTTCCCTCAGGCCATGTCATGACATCCTGAGACGAGGTGCATGTTACCTGTGCACGCGAAGCAAAATAAAAGATCCCTGCCCATGCACTGGTTTGATTCATCGTCAACCCATAGTCATCACGGCATGAATAACCGACGAGCCAACGCAATCGCGGCGAGGTAAAGCGGCGGTCGTCCATCCACTGCTGCATTGAAATCTGGTCCAGCGATCGAACGTCGTCGCCATTAGACGCGGTTGCGATCGGGATCGCGAACATGCGTTTGCCGTTATCATCGCGGCGGGCGATCCATGCATCAATCTCGGCTTGAAACTTTTCGAGTTGAACGAGATCGTCCGCTGACGCACCGGCAGCAGGATACAGTCCTTCGATCCATTGCCCATCGACAAACACGCGTTCTTCGGGATCGCGACACAAGAATTGTTCTGCGACTCGTGGTGAACCGTCCTCGGTCTTGCCCACCACCACATCCATCTCTTCCAGCAGCGTCACCAACGCCCGGTTCTCCTTCATCGGTGCGGGCACATAATGGGCGCCCCAAGGAAACTCAAACGGCGCGGATTGTCCACTACGTGAGGTTCCGCCAACGACTTTTTCGATTTCGAGCAGGCGAAAATTCTCGAGTCCTGCTTTCTTTAATCGCCACGCAGCCGAAAGCCCTGCGATTCCGCCCCCTACGATCACGACGTCGGCATGCTCGCTGTCGCTCGGATTAAAACTTGGCCTCAGTCCGTCGCGAATACGGTGTCCGACTGAGAAATCGGGACTCAATAACTCGCCTTTCGGCGGCAGCGATTGCCGCGAGCACCCAACGGTTCCTGCGGCCCAGGATCCGAGCAACACGGACATCAGCTCGCGACGGCTTAACATCGGTGTCGAATCGCTCACTCGCTGCGACTCCATTCTTGGTCGTAATAGCGCACGAGCACTTGGTTATTTAGTCGGTTGAGCTCTGTTTCCATTGGCCGGATGTCGGACGGTAATTCAAACATTGATTTCAGTTGTGTTGGATTCAAAAACCGAAGCACTCCGACCTTATCCGACAACTCGATCGGAGCTCCGCTGGACGGTGTCTTCGTAGCATACGCGAATCCCCAAACACCAAACGAGGGCACCGATGCACAATAGGGAATCGCGTCAAACCCCGATTCCTTCAGCGTGTTCAGGACACACCAATAGGAATTCGGTGCGACAAGCGGCGAGGTGCACTGGATACTGATGCGTGCCGAATCGGTCAAATGTTGCTTTAGCATTTGAAAGAAACGAGTGGTGTACAACTTTCCCACCGAATAGCCGCTGGGGTCGGGAAAGTCGATCACGGCAACATCAAAATGTTTTTCAGTGTCGCGGACCCAAATGAATGCATCTTGATTGACCACCGTGACCCGAGGATCGAGCAAAGATCGCTCGTTCAAATCCACCATCAAACCAAATGTTTGAGCCAGGTGGGTGATTTCGGGATCAATATCGACCAGCGTCACGGATTCGACCGACGGGTATTTTAAAATCTCGCGAACCGCCAATCCATCGCCGCCGCCAAGCACAAGCACATGCTTTGGATCCGCCGCCGCAGACATCACGGGGTGCACGAGCGCTTCGTGATATCGGTACTCGTCGGCCGAATTGAACTGCAAATGCCCGTTCAAATGCAGCTGAAAACCTTGTTGGTTCTGCGTGACCACAATGCGTTGATAGGGAGTTTGCTTGGCGTAGACAATCGGATGGGACAACATCCTTTCTTCGGCAATCGTGGTTAACGAATCCGCTTTGATGAAACCGACGACCAGCATGCCGATCACCAAGATGGCTCGTCCACGCAGCCCCCCCAGTCCTTTGTCACTCAGGATCGGTCGCAGCAAAAACGTTCCCCACAAACCGACCAAGGCGTTCAGGATGCCAAACAGCAATGAGGTTCGCACCAAGCCTAATTGAGGCACCAGCAGGATCGGGAACAACAGCGATGCGAGTAACGCACCGATGTAATCAAACGTCAAAACGCGAGAGACCAAATCACTGAAATCGAGATGTTCTTTCAAAATCCGCATCAATAACGGCAGCTCGAGCCCGACCAAGGTTCCGATCAGCAGCACGAGGCCAAATAGCGAGACTTGAAACCACTCGATCCAGGCAAACGCGACAAACAAAAACGGAGCCGATAATCCGCCCACCAGCGCGAGTGCCAGCTCGACTTCGATAAACGTTTTCGCCAGTTTTTCTTCGATGTACTGCGACAGCCAAGAACCGACACCGAGTGCCGACAAATAGACGCCAATCACCAATGAAAATTGTGTGACTGAATCACCGAGCAGGTAGCTGGCCAGCGTCCCGGCAAGCAATTCGTAGATCAGCCCACACGTCGCGATGACGAGAACGTTCAGATACAGCAAAGCGAGCGGAGCACGATTCATCGACGTTGTTTAACCCAGAATCGCCGCTGCAATGATTACCGAAATTCCCAACACAATCGCGCCGACAATGATCGCGAGCGCTTGGTTGTGGTCCTCTTCGATTTCTTTGACGATCGAAAAAGGAGTCAACTTTTCCATGATCCACAAAGACGCGAACAGAACCAGAATCCCGACGACCGCAAACAGGATCGCGGCGACCAGGTGAACTCCCAACAAGTCCATCGAACTCTCGGCCGCTTGCGCGGTTATCAACAACAACGAATGCATACTCATTTGAATTCCCAACACTATTTTCCGCCTCCCCAAGAACCACCGTACGATCGACCATAACCGCCGCCGGACACTCGCCCGGCTGCAAACCCATCCACAAATCCCAGGTTGGGCGCCTGCCAACCTTTAGCCGCCGCAACGGAATACCACGCGCAAACGCTCATCCCAAAACAGAGGTAGATGATGAGCAGTATTTTTTTCATAACAAATTCTCTTTAACTATCGAACCGATTTCACCTAGTTTTGTGAGCCGACGGCGCTAGCCGCGGGCCTAGGTTTTTTATTGCGACAGGCCCGCGGCTAGCGCCGTTGGCTCAGGTCGCTTTGCTTAATCGCCACTGGCATAGGGGTTATAGTCACTTTCGGCCCAACGTTGACGTTCAAAGTTGTGGGCATAAAAGTGGAACGCAATAATCGGCATCGAAACAAACAACATCGCATAAAACGTCATCCATCCATCGGCACGCATGAAAAACGCAAGTTGGACCAAAAGGATCAGACCAAGGAAACCGCCCCATGACAAATAGAACTCTTTGCCTAATTTCGGACCGGGTTGCATCGGTCCCACACCCCAGGCACGCGAGACGCCGCTGATCCCAAACGCCGCTTCGATTTGCTCAGGATACAAGTAAGTTCCTTGCGAGACGTTTCGCTCCTCCGATGATTTCGTTTTCGATTCTTCGATCGACAACATCTTGGGTGGTGCAATGTAGTCCGCGGTTTGCACGGAGTCACCGACCGTCACTCGCCAATAAAACTCGCCCACCACGTACCGCACATAGGCAACTCCGCGATCGTAAACACGAAACGAATCGCCATTGTAAGTCACTTGGCTGCCAAACGTGCTGCCCATGAACGACACGGGCTCGACGAACGACCAATGCTTTTGGTTTTCCACCAACCAGCGAAAACCGAGTTCATGATTGTGCAAAAGGTACTCGGTCCACGGGTACGTTTTGCCTTCATAGAGTGCGAAGCGTTCCATGATTCCAATCACAGTGTATTTGTCGCCAAAGAAGACGCCTTCGCTGCCGATCGGAACGACCGGATAGATCTCTTTGACCTTTAGCGTTTGCAAATAAGCGAGTTTTCCATGATTGGCATCGAGCAGTGAATGACAATTCGGGCACGTCACGCGTTCGGTTTCATCGGGCGTCCGCAGCAACAACGTTCCACCGCAATTCGGACAGTTTAACTGTAGCGCCGCGACCGGCAATTTTTCGCTCTCGGGATCCGCACCACTGGTGTCGACGCCCAAGTCCGCCAACAAGATTTCTTTGCCGATAAACACGTTTGTTTGCTCGCCATACTCAAGCGTCGCAAACGTGCCCTCGACGCCCTGCAAGTCGACGAATTTGTGTTCCGCACCGGGATGAACCGCCCAAGGAATTTCACCCTCGGCAGCCGCCACCGTGGCAATCCCTTTCTCTCGCACTGAAAACTGGCTGCGTCCCAATTCCACTTGGGTGTCGAGAGTCACCGAGTCGTATTCAGGCAGTTTAATTTTGCTGGTTATTTGACGCTCGAACATCAAATAGAACTTGCCTTGTGCCTCGGTCAGCCAGCCCCACTTTTCGCCCGGGAACACCAAATACCATTCGTCCCAGATGCCACCAGCCGGGTGCGAATAACGGACGCGTCCTGAAATGTAGAACCCGCGTTTATTGAACGTGCCTGATAAACCGAGTCGTAGTCCCGAGTTGGTTTCGCCGACATCCGCGACTTTGCCGAAATCAGCAACCTCCTTGTCCCCTCGCGCCACGGCGGTTTGGCAAAAGTCACAAATCGTGACCAGAGACGAACCGGTCTTGAATTCGACCGGGCCACCACACGACGGACATGCTGCACTGCGATGCTTCATCCCTGCTCTCGCTGTACGTTTTGAGTTGTGACATCGCTTGGATCGGCAGTATTGATTTGATCAACGGCACGGTTTTGATCAGTAGCGTGGGTGCCTCGCACGACTTTTCGCACGACCACCTCGCTGGCACCCAGACGCGACTCCAGTTGTTGTTGCCAAGACCACGCCGGGCGATCACTGCAGCAATACAGATTGAAGGTCGCCAAGCGATGCTCGGGATAGGTGTGGCAAGCGAGATGCGATTCACTGAGCATATACATCGCCGTGACTCCGCCGTGACCTGGGAAAACATGCTGTTGCGGCTGGCCGACGACTCGCAACCCCAGTTCCGTGATCACGTCGAGGCAAATCCCGCTGACGATCTCCAAATCTTGCAACGCCGACGCACTGCATCCGTAGGCATCCACGATCCACTCGGTCCCCACACGTGCCGACACGGCAAGCGGGGAATCGACAATCGGAATGGGAGGCACGTCGCGTGCTGCGGTGTTCATGTTGCGAATCAGTGTTTGATGTCGTTTGTTTTAGCGGTAGGACTCGAGCCCTTCGATCTATTTTGAACGTTTTTACTCGCTGCGTCCGGACGGCTTGCGGCCTGTTGATTTAGTGAGCCGTGACGCGTGAGCGGCCGGGGCTTAAAACTTACCCGGTGCCTTACGGCCCACGGCTCAAAATCGCAGTACCCGGTGCCTTACGGCCCACGGCTCACAACCGCGTCACCCGGTGCCTTACGGCCCACGGCTCACAAAATGGGAAGCTAGGCTGGCGGCGGAGGTGGTGGGGTTGCGGCGGTAAAAAGGCTTGCTAATTGCGGTACCGCTGATGCGGCGGCCCAGCCTTGCATACCTGCGGTCCAAACGATGGTATCCGCCTTGACTTCACCACTACTGACACCGGCAGCCATCTGTTGTAACGAAAACGGGCCTCGTGTTTCTCCGTTCACGGCGATATGCCACGCGCCGGCTGGGGGTGGAGGCGGTGGTGCACCGCCGGACGCCGGTGCTGCCGCGCCGCCGCCGCCCATCTGCGGCATCATACGGCTGGCCATGGCAAAGCCCATTCCGAGCCCCATCCCTTCGGCGGCTCCCCCGCCGCCAGGGTTTTCCGCAGCGGCTGTCATCGCTTGCCCCATCTGGTACTGCTGGAAACGATCCATATCACCGATCACGCCCATGCTGGTGCGCGTGTCGAGTGCTTTTTCGACCGCTTCGGGCAGCGAGATATTGACGACAATCAACTGCGGACAATCCAGTCCATACTCATCATCAATCTGCTCTACCACCGACGCTTTGACGGCAGCAGCAATTTCTTGATAACGCGAAGCCAGATCCAACGCCGGGATATTTAATTTTCCGATCACGTCGGAAAACGAGGACGTGATCATCGAACGCAGTAGCCCGGTGACTTCATCCGACTGAAAATCGCCATCAGTACCAACGATTTCGCGAAGCAGTGCTTTGGGCTCGATCGCTTTGAGTGCGTATGTGCCAAACGCCCGAATGCGAATCGGCCCGAACTCGGGGTCCCGCAGCATGATCGGGTTCGGAGTGCCCCATTTCAGATCGGTGATCTGTCGCGTGCTAACAAAATAGACTTCCGCTTTGAACGGGCTTTCGAATCCGTACTTCCAACTGGCCAACGTCGTCATGATCGGCATATTTTGAGTGGTTAACTCATAATGCCCTGGCTGATACAGATCGGCGATCTCTCCATCGTGCACCAGCACCGCGACTTGTCCAGGACGGACGATCAAATGAGCGCCGTTTTTAATTTCATTGTTGTAGCGTGGGAACCGCCAAACCAAGGTGTGGTTGGAATCATCGATCCATTCGATGATGTCGATTAGTTCGCCACGAAGTTTGTCAAAGAGTCCCATGTGCCTGCCGTTTATCGATCGAGATTGGAAGAAGAGCGGAGATGGAAAAGGGGTATGCAGCGTGCCACGCGGCGATTCGTCTGTCTACGGTTTGCCCCCGTTTCGATTCGCTACGCCTCACGCGGTTTGATTCTAGCGGGCTGCTTGTGATCAGCATACCACGAACGCTCGCCAAACATGCGATGCATCGCCCATGGATTCCCAGGCATAAGAAAAATTGCGTGGGGGCGCGAAGAAAGTCAATTTTCTTGAGTTGCCTGAATGTGGGGTGGAATGCAAGCTCCTGATGGGCAGTGGCGGACGAACTCTTGGCAATGCTGGTTAGGAATCGCATTGTGAAAATTCAATCCATTCGCTTGCCCCGCAGCCCGCTGGTCCGTCCCCAATCGACAACGACACGAAAAACAACGACACAACGATGAACCAGAAAGCGATTGCAATCACGGGGGCCACCGGATCACTCGGAGCCGATGTCGCCCGTCAGGTCGCAGCAGCAGAACAGCCTGTCCGCTTGATCGTCAGAGACGCCAAACGAGCACCCGGCATTGCAAACGCGGAAGTGCGGGAAGCTGTCTATCAAGATACCGATGCATTTGCCCAGGCCCTGGAAGGGGTGGATACGGTTTTTCTAGTTTCGTTGCCCGAGTCCGGCCAGCGACGAGCTTATCACCGCTCCGCCGTCGAGGCTTGTCGCAGATCCGGATTAAGGCGAATCGTGTACACATCGTTTATCAACGGTACAAATCGCGAGCGAAATTCAACGCAACGCAAGTCGAGTTGGACGGATGGATCAGCAGCTACACCTCGATCGCCGCAGGAGAGATGGCGGTCGTTAGCGATACAGTGCAAAGTTATACCGGTCGACCCGCTCTTACCCCGAAAGCCTACTTACAGCAAATTCTCCGCAACGAAGGTTAAGCCGGTCGTCGCTTGCCCAACGCCATCTACTTTGACACCAAACAGGCGGTTTTTGTCGCGGAGCGGCGCGAGTCGCCCGGTCTAGGTTGAACGTTTTACTCGCTGCGACCGAACGGTTTGCGGGCTGTCGTTTTAATCGAAAAGTCAATCCCAGTGGTGAGCCGTGGGCCGTAAGGCACCGGGTAATGCGCGTGGCACCCGGCCGCTCACGCGCGAGCGGCTCACAAAATCGACAGCACGCTTGCGTCTTGCCGCTACTAAAGCAGGAAACATTGGGCTAGCGCCGTCGGCTCACAAGTGCTGGCTGAACGTGGGTCGCCCCAGCGACTGGTAAGCAGTTCAAACCTGCATTAAATCGACAAGCCTCGAAGACTTACTTGAATGTCGGCACGGGGGTTGGAGAGTATCCTTTCTGGGTTGCTTTCGCTGGAATCGAGTCCAGGAAGAACTGGTCTCGATGCAAGTGGTATTTCTTATAGCTGTCTAGCCGGCTGGCGACATTCGATTCATCCCAATTCATCCATTTGTCGCGGAGTTGCTCCGCTAACTCCGGTTCCTCTGCAGCTCGGTCATTGCTTTCGGACACATCGGCGGGCAAATGGAACAGTTCTGGCTTGCCACCGGCATCGTCGAGAACGTGCTTGGTTCGGTTCGCATCCAGAATCGACCAACGCACTCCGCCTTCACGCCAATACAGAAATTGGTGCGGAGCTTTGCCGCTCGGCTGAGTCAACAGCGGGATCAAATTGGTTCCTTCCATTCCTTTCGCTGGCTCAGGACTCTCACTTGCCAACGCGACGGCGGTCGCAGCGATGTCGAGTGAAATCACCGGCCGATCATAAACACTGCCTTGTTTAATACGTGCTGGCCAAGAAGCGATGAAAGGAACATGAACTCCGCCATCGTAAAGATTCCCTTTCCCGCCACGAAAGGGTGTATTGGACGAACCGTTCCATTTGCCCGGTTGCTGCTTGGTCGGTTGCGGTCCACCGTTATCGCTTAGGAAGAACACCAGCGTATTTTCTCGCAGTTTGTTTTGTTCAAGCGTCTCGATGACTTTTCCGATCCCCTCGTCCATCACATCGACCATCGCGGCGTAGGTACGTCGCTTAGAGTCTTTGATGCTTGAATACTTGGCGATCGCTTCGGCAGGCGCTTGCAAGGGAGCATGTGGAGCGTTGAAGGCTAGGTATAGAAAAAACGGAGCATCTTGACTCGACTTGATAAAGTCGACGGCATCGTTACATAACGCGGTGGTCAAATAACCATCGAACACGGCTGGCTTTCCGTTGCGCTCGAGCGCTTCGGTGTAACCTTCTCGGACCGGAAGACGAAGGTCGATTTTAAAATAGTCATGGCCTCCGCCAAGGAACCCGTAAAAGTAATCGAAGCCTCGGTTGTTGGGATGAAACGGAGCGGCGGCACCAAGGTGCCATTTGCCAATCACGCCGGTGCGATAGCCCGCTTTCTGCAGCCGCGCCGGGAACAACGTCTCGCCGGGGTCGATGCCCATGTACGGGTTGGACGGATCGTACGCAGGGTTGGTCTCAAAACCGAATCGCTGCTGATAGCGACCTGACAACAAACCAGCTCGGCTGGGACCGCAGTACGGATGAGTCACATAACCGCTGGTGAACGTCACTCCCGATTTGGCGAGCGTATCAAGGTTGGGAGTCTGAATGTCCGTGGCTCCGGTGAATCCAGTGTCCGCATACCCCATGTCGTCGGCCATGATGACGATGATGTTGGGTTTCCCCGTGGCCGTTGCCGCGGTCACATGATTGAAGGCGACCGGGGCGATCGCAACAAGGAGTGCGTATCGCATTGCAAGGGACTTCATGTTTTTCATTTCACAGGTACTCGGTTAGATGCTTCGCTGATGATTCCCAGGAAATATTCATTGACAGGGTATCCCCGCCTTGTTCAGCGAAAATCAATTTGGGGGCCAACGACATTCTAATGCATGAAGGTGATTGCGGGTGACCATTCGCCGAGCGAGTTGTCCCCGCATGATGACATTGCCTCCGAAACGAAAGTGCGAGGGACGCTGAACAAAATCGGCGGACTCAGTGATTTTCAAATTCGCTTGTGTGGCAGATTGTTTATGCAACAATGTTAGGCACTCGTCTGTGCTTCTAAGCCCCAGGATACTCTGCAATGTCCGACATCGAACTGATCCGCTGTGCCCGCACGTTCTTTATGTGCGTTGCAGTCCTGGCCGCGTCTCCGAGTTTGGCGGTCGAGCCGCCGACACTCAGCCCGGAAGGCCGAAATCAAAAGGCTATCCATGATTTTCTGTTTGACAATTTCCTCGAAGGACGCAAAACCGTTTATCAAGGCAATGGCCGTGATCGTGGCCTGAAGGAACTGACCATTCTCGAAGAGAGAAAAGAAATTCGGGACGGTGACGTGCTGGTACTTCCGCAAGGGACGGAGCGAATCGCCGGCCTGTTTCGCCACTTTGGGTTTCGTGGATCCAATCTGGACCGCATCAAAGAAGTCCACGTCTTCCCTTTTTCGCCGGGTAAAGCTCCTCCACGCAGCGTCCAGGTCAAGGATTTTTATCGTGTTCAGATGCCATCGATTCCGCTGACCGATGGGCCGGTCGAGCCCATGAAGATCCAATTCTTGATGAAGCAAAAGGGTGCCGACTGTCGGATCGACGACCTCGTGTTCTATGCTCAAAAAGCGATTCCAGCTGAGTTCGACAGCATCCCTTACCGCGACCTTGGTTCGGAGTTTCCTCGTGAGCGGGTTGAGATCCGCGTCGACACCGATCACGAGCTTTCGATCGACGGAACGACCGAGCTACAACGTGAGCGATGGTTTCGGACGCACGATACGCCTGGCGTTGTAGATCCGTCGTTCGAAAAATGGACGGCTGAACGAGGTTTCCTGCCAGGGCGAGGTGCGTTCAAATTCAATCCGGCCCTGACTCAGAAGTGGGGAAATTGGGAAACGCTGAAGGAGCGTGATGACAAACCTGGTGCGGCTGACCTGACTTTCTTTGAACAGTACGACGCAGGCGTGCGACTCCGCGAGGCGATCCCGCAGTTTCGTGACAAGCCGTTCGCACTCTGCTTCAATGACTGGCCCGAATTTATGTCGGTGCCCTTGAAGGGCCGTGGGACACCCCTGGTTGAGCACTTCGATGACGCGGCGGAGCTTGCTGCTGCCTATGTCGCCGATCAGATCAAGGACGCGGGGTACACGGCGTCTTGGTGGGAAGTGAAAAACGAGAGCAGCGTCCAATCTGAATGGGCGTACCACTGGCGAGAAAACGAAGGAATTGACGGCTGGGGGTTGTTGGCCGATTTCCATAATCGCGTTGCCGATGCCGTACACGCTCGCGCGCCGAACGTAAAAGTCGGTGGTCCATCTTCGGCTTACATGCAGCTTCAGATCAAGGACTTTTCGCTGTATCGGGATCAAGCCCGATTTATCAAGGAGACTCGCGGACACCTCGATTTCTTTTCGCACCACTTTTATGAAAACGCGTTGATGCTTGGTGCTCACGAGCGTCGTGGGATGGGGTATTCGAATTATTTGCTGGGGCGATACGAAGCAATCCTCGACATGCTGCGAGCCCACATGCACAAAGTCGATAACGTTTTGCCGATTTTGATTACCGAAACCGGATCCCTGCAAAACGGGCGTCAGCCATCCGACAATTGGTTGCGTCTATACGCTTGGAATGCATACCTTACTAAATCAATGCAGCGGCCTGATCAAATCGACATGTTCGTACCATTCATCTTTACTCATATGTCATGGAACCCTAACAGTGGCGACGCGGCGTTCACGCCGAAGACAGACCGCAAACGCCACAGCACGATTGACGATTACGAGCCGACCGCGATCGCCCATTACTTTGATCTGTGGCGTGACTTCGATGGTCGCCGATTGCCGGTATCGTTTGACCGTGATTGGTTAGATGTCGTGGCGGTGCACGATAGCGATCGCATTTCACTAGCAGTGACCAACATGGGCGGTCGACAAATCGCCGTTGACCTGTCGGGCGTAGCGGCACGGATCGGAGCGACTGACGCGATGCAAACACGACTGAATTATCACCAGGGCGAGGTTCTGTTCGACTCGGAACAGACCGTCGACGTGTCCTCCATTCCCGTCGATGTGAATGAAACGACCGTCATTCGACTAGCCCTGGCCAAACCGCTCAATCCGTCCGCGACACTTCAGCAGGAACGCTTGTTTGCCACCGAGACCGCGATCGCCAGCAGCGGCGCCCCCCTATCGTTTCCAATTAAGGTCGACGCTCCCGAGAATGTCGAGTCCGCCCGACTGGTCATCGGACTCCATCGTGGCGGTGGTATCACGCAACCGCTATCGGTCGACATAAACGGCACTCCGGTCACGGTTGATACTGGCGATGCAGACGAGTTCAGCGAGTTTTTCGCACCCCGGGACGCCAACGTGCCAACATCGATCCTCCGCGGCAGCAACAAGATCGCGATCACGGCTCAAAAAGGAACGACAATCACATCAGTACAACTCGTCACGCAACGGAAAATGGATTAAAGGCGAAAAGCAAATCCTGGCCAAGCAAGCCAGAGGCCGAAACGACTTGTTAGTTTCAGCTGTAAATTGAGTTGAGTGAGCGGGCGATTACAAGAATCGAATTGATTTGACCGATAAGTCTAAACAAGGTAAACTTGAGCGGACAACTCACCCAAGGAACACGCCCCCATGCCATGGGAAAAATCATTCGACGAAAAAGACGTGATCGACAAAGCGATGCACGTTTTCTGGGAAAAAGGGTACACCGCTACCTCCATATCTGACCTGACCACGGCGACCGGAATCCAACGTGGTAGCCTCTACAACGCGTTTGCCGGCAAACAGGACCTGTTTCTGAAATCGCTGCTGAAGTATGACAGCGAGCAGCGATGTACGCTCACGAAACAGCTTGAAGCGATGGACGATCCGTTGAAGGCGTTTTCGGTTTTGTTTGACGCCATTGTGCAACAGGCACTCGATGACCCACAGAAAAAGGGCTGCTTTTTGATCAACACGTCCCTGACGCTAAGTGAGCACGATGAACAGGCGCAGCAACTCGTGAATGCTGCGGTGAAAGAGTTCACTCAGTTCTTTGAGCGACAGATCAAGCTCGGGCAAAAGCGGGATCAAATTCCGGCTACGGTTTCGGCACGGGCAACCGCGCGAGCACTTTTTGCGTTAGTCGTTGGCATGCGAGTGATGGGCCGTGGCGGATTCGACAAAGCGGCGTTGCAACAGGTCGCCAAACAGGCAATGCGACTGGTTTCCTAGTAGTGTCTGCCCCCTATTGGCACGTTCCTCATGCATTACCTATGAACGGCGAAACCCATCTCCAGACATTGCTGGAAAACATGAAGCCTGAACTGCAAGCGGGCGAGTTCGTGTTTTGTACCATGGCCCCCGAAGCCGCAACTAAGACTCGCGTATCCGCAATCGGTCAGTTTCTTGAACCTGAAGGTTTAACTCTGATTCTGGCGAAGGGCGAAGCCGAGACAAATGGACTCGACTTCGCGTATCCGTGCAGAATGATTACCCTAAAAGTTCATTCCAGCCTGGAAGCCGTTGGATTTTTGGCTGCCGTGACCGACAAACTCGCACACCGGGGCATCAGCGTAAATGCGATCTCGGCTTACTTCCACGATCATCTCTTTGTACCGACCGAACGTGCTGAGGACGCGATGAACGTGCTGAACGACATCGCCAAAGGCAGGACTTAAATCGCAAGAAGCACTCCAGCATCAAGTCGCCGTAGAGGGGTTCATTCTTTCGACCATCCTTTGCACACTGGCAATAAACGATGAGCGAATTCGAAGTATAGTTCCCAGAGTAATTTAAACACAATCGTCCCCCCGCACGACATCAATGAATATGCCATTTGCACGCATCCAAGGGAAACAGCTGATTGGTGCCGATTGGTCAGGCACAAACTCCGATACGTTTGCTGCAACCAATCCTTCGACTCAGGCATTGTTGGATCCGCCATTTCATGAAGCAAGCACCGAGGAAATCGACCGAGCGATGACGCTGGCGAGCGCTTCCGCGGACGTCTTTTCAAGCACTTCGTTTGAAACTCGCGCAAGGCTGTTGGATGCGATTGCGGATGGGCTGATGGATGCCGGCCAGGGGTTACTGGATCGCTGTCATGCGGAAACCGCTCTGCCCATGAATCGCTTGCTTGCAGAGCGAGCGCGAACCGTCAATCAAACCCGCTTGTTCGCCGAAATGATCCGCGAGGGTTCGTGGGTCGAAGCCAAGATCGATCAGGGGGACGCCGATCGCACCCCCGCTCCGAAGCCCGACGTTCGCAGCATGCTCATCAGCGTTGGCCCCGTGGTTGTCTTCGGAGCCAGTAACTTCCCGTTGGCTATTTCCGTTGCCGGAACGGATACAACCACCGCCATGGCTGCGGGGTGTCCGGTTGTATGCAAAGCGCACCCAGCCCATCCGGGAACTTGCGAAATGATTGGCAGCATCGTTTGTGATGCGGTCAAAGCGACTGGATTACCACCTGGGATATTCTCTCTGTTGCAAGGACAATCCCATCAAGTGGGACATGCACTCGTGGAACACCCTGCTACCGCAGCGGTGGCGTTTACGGGGTCTATCGCAGGCGGCCGAGCCTTGTTCGACGTCGCAAACCGCCGACGCACCCCCATTCCTGTTTATGCGGAGATGGGCAGCATCAATCCCGTATTTGTGTTGCCCGGCGCGATCGAGCATCACGCAGAACAAATTGCCAAGGCGTTTATAGATTCACTGACGATGGGGGTGGGGCAGTTTTGTACCAACCCTGGATTGATGTTGGTCCCCACAGGTGATCGAGGCGATCAGTTGATCCAGTCCATCGCGGAGCATGCCACCGCAGCAGCCCCGGGGACGATGTTGCACTCCGGGATTTACGACGCGTTTTTAAAGGGTGTTGCACGAATCAAGGACACCGACGGCGTGCAGCTGCTCGCTCAAGCCAGTGGAGCAAGCGAGCAACCCCAACAAGCCCACTGTACGATTGCGGTGACGGAATTTGCGGTGCTCCAGCGTGAGCGTTCGCTTATGGAAGAACTGTTTGGCCCCTGCTCAACGATTGTTCGTTACGAAGATGCAAGCCAAATGCTCGAGATCGCAAAAGAGCTTGAGGGGCAGCTTACCGCAACGCTGCATGGCACCAGCAGTGAACTGTCGGAGCACCAACCACTGATCCGAGCCCTTCAACAAAAAGTGGGGCGTCTGATCTTCAACGGTTTCCCCACAGGGATTGAGGTTTGCAACGCGATGGTTCACGGCGGCCCCTATCCTGCGACCAGCAACGCTCATTTCACCTCGATCGGGCCAGCGGCGATTAAGCGTTTCACACGTCCGATCTGTTTTCAGGACTTTCCAGACAACTATCTGCCGGCCGAATTACAAGATGCCAACCCACGTGGCATCATGCGAATGGTCGACGGCGTTTACACCCGTGATCAGTAGCACCGCTTAGCATGGCGCATCAACCCAGCGCATCAACACACTATGCGCGAATCGTTATGTTCGCAGACGAAATACGCCAAGAAAACATGGGATTGCGTTCGTATCCTGTGGCAACGGCCTACGACAAAACAACATCGTGCCCACAATCGTGGGGCGTGCGTTTATCTGCGGTGAAGGCAAACTGATGCGGCAACCACGCGACCCGTTCATCAATGGGATCCGATGTATGACCGCAAGTGAATTCGAAGAAAGGCTGATATGATACGCAATGCACACGGAGGATCGGTCGTTGTGGTCGGCGCGGGAACCATTGGAATCGCCTGCGCTCACTATCTAAACAAGGCTGGATTGCAAGTCACCGTCATTGACCGCGGCACCGTTGCGTCAGCCTGCTCGCATGGGAACTGCGGATACATCTGTCCAAGCCATGTGCCGCCGTTAACCGAACCAGGCGCGTTTGCCGTTGCATTAAAATCTCTGTTTAATCCACAGGCCGCGTTTCGGGTGAAGCCGCGACTCAGCCCGGCGATGTGGAATTGGATGTGGCAGTTCGCCCGGCGCTGCAATCACCGCCAGGTCTTAACTGCAGGGAAACACCTGCAGTCGATCCTCGATGCCTCCATGAGCGAATATCGAAATCTGGTCCAGGAAGAGGCTCTGGATTGTGAGTGGAAAGAGAACGGGCTGTTGTACGTATTGCGGACGCAGCGTGGCATGGATGCATTTGCCAAGAACGACAGGATGCTGACGCAGCAGTTCGGTGTTTCGGCGAACCGGATCGAAGGAGATCGGCTTGCTGATTTTGATCCGGGATTAAAACCGGGGCTTGCTGGCGCCTTTCACTATCCCCAAGACACGTCGGTTCGACCGGACCGATTGAACCAGCAATGGGCTGAGCGTTCACGTGCCAACGGGGTGCAATTTATTGAACAATGTGAATTAACAAGCGTCCACAAAACCGCTGGATGCATTACCCACCTTGCGACGACACAGGGCGAATTGCAGGCCGAGCATTATGTCTTTGCGATGGGGGCGTGGAGCACACGGTGGTCGAATGAGCTGCAGTGCCCTATTCCAATTGAGCCTGGAAAAGGCTACTCGGTAACAATGAACCGAGTTGAACACCTGCCGAGTCATCCGATTCTATTTCCAGAACACAAGGTGGGAGTTTCGCCATTCGAGAACGGGCTGCGTCTCGGGTCGATGATGGAGTTCTCTGGCTACGACACATCGATCCGCGAGCAGCGAATCCGACAACTTCGCGATTCAGCTCGCCCGTACCTCGTTGCGTCAGTCGATGGCGAGGCGAAAGAAACGTGGTACGGTTGGCGGCCGATGACTTGGGATAGCCTGCCGATCATCGGCGCCACACCCAATTTAGACAATGCGTTTCTGGCCACTGGGCATAACATGTTGGGCTTGAGTCTGGCACCTTGCACAGGACGATTGATCGCCGAGTTGGTCACTGGCCAACAGACTCACATCGATGCATCGCCTTACTCGCCGTCGCGTTTTTGAGATCGATCGCTGGCTCCAACTGATGTTGGAAGTAACGTGGGATTCAAGCCGTAGCTGCGTTCTCCAGAACGTGGTCTACCGCGAACGCGACGAACGCCACATCAGAAGTGAAGATACTCTAACTCAACAAGCCGAAGCGGTGATTGAACCGGACGGCACGATGATAGGCGTACCACGCTCGCTTCGCACGATTCTGGCTGTGCCGACGTTTGCGTTTTCCATCTGGCATGACTTTACCCTCCTTTCATCTGCACCGTGGATTCTTTGGTTCGATGTTGTAATGATTATTCAATCACGCAATTGTCATGCCAATTCGCGATCCTCTCGCAGAGTGTGAAATGGAAGCGTGCGGATATGGTTGCTATTTGCCTAGCGATACTGGGTGTTCAGGCCATCTTTTTCCTGTCGCTCACTGTTTGCTGTTGGACCTGTTTGCTGCAGAAAATTCAAAATTTTTGTAGATCACGTTAGGGCGCATCGTCATTGCGGCTTGGGGCGATTAGTGATCACTCTTTAAGACTTTGACGCGTCCACAGTGGCTGATCAGATCCAGCCCTGCAGTGCGATCATCGTCTTTGCGCCGAGTGACTCCACCGCACGTCGTCGTGTCGATTGGTGTGACACGGGCGAAGAAACCGGCTTCACCAGAAATAACGCACGAGCGAGTCGCCTCGTTACAACCATTTATGAAATTAACCTCAATCGAATTGAATCTACATTGACGCCGAGGAAACGCTTATGATGGCAGATACCAGTTCCGATAGGATCACGCTTGTTAAGGAATTTGTGCGATGGCGAAGATTGCGATCATTAACCCAGCGTTTGAAGTTTCTTATTGGGGGCTGGAGCACGCCCAGCAAATCATGGGCAAAGGGGCGAACATGCCGGTCGCGAGCCTTCCTTTGCTAGCGGCGCTTACTCCGGTGGAGCACGAAGTCACTCTTGTTGACGAGAATGTCGAGGAACTGAACTTCGACCAATTGGCGCAGTTCGACATCGTTGGGATCACGGGGATGAGCGTTCAGCGGTTTCGCATGGACGAGATCGTTAACGAACTGAAATCACGAGGTGCTTTCGTCGTTGTCGGCGGTCCTTGGGTGACGGTTGAGGAAGCGTGGTTCGACTCGCGTGTCGACGCGATTTTTGTCGGCGAGGCCGAGACAACTTGGCCGCAATTTCTAGCAGACTGGAAAACCGGCACTCACCAGCAGCGCTATGAACAGTCCGAAAAAACCGACATGTCAACGGTCCCTACGCCTCGACATGATTTGCTTAAGAACAAGCACTACATGTTCGGCAACCTCCAGTTCTCGCGAGGCTGCCCTTTCCAATGTGAGTTCTGTGACATCATCGTTACGTTTGGTCGTAAGCCACGGATCAAACAGGCGTCCCAGATCATCAATGAGTTGGAGTGCCTTCGCAAGCAGAAGATTCACATCGCGTTCATCGTGGATGACAACCTCGTCGGCAACAAACGGGCGATCAAACCGGTGCTCGAAGAAGTCGCCAAATGGCAAGAACGTCATGGCTATCCGATCGTATTCAGCACCGAAGCGTCGTTGGACATGTGCGAAGACGATGAACTGATGGAGTTGATGGCTCGCGCCAACATCCAATCCGTCTTCATCGGAATTGAGAGCCCGGACGAAGAGTCGCTCAAGGAAACGAAGAAGTTTCAAAACGTCCGCGCTCGCGGCGGCACCATTTTGGAAAAGGTCCACCAGATTCAAAACTTCGGCATCGAAGTCTGGTGCGGTCTCATTGTCGGCTTCGACAACGACACGCCTGCGATTTTTGCGACACAACAAAAGTTCTTAAAAGAGTCTCGCATCGCACACGCGATGATCGGCTTGCTGCATGCGATTCCCAAGACGCCGCTTTACGATCGCTTGAAAGCTGAAGGCCGATTGGATTTGGCGATCGAGCATGAGTTCGGGACGAACGTGATCCCCAAGCAAATGACTCGTGAAGAACTTCGTGACGGTTACCTGGAAACCATGCGTGATGCATACGAGCCCGAGACTTACTTTGATCGTCTCGATCAGCTTTTCATCCATGATGGTTTTAAGTTCCGAACTTTTGAGACACCCTACTTTCGCAAGCATCGTTGGTTACGGATTCGCCAAAACACGTTCTTCCTAGTTGGCTTCCTTTACATTTTTTGGAAGTTGATGCGAGGGGTACCCGATGCCGATTTACGTCGCACCTATCGCGCTCGCATTTTCAACGCGATGCGGAAACGCGGGTCGTATCCACCGGTGTGCTTCTTCTATGCAATTAAGTGTGCGATGCACTACCATCACCACAAGATGACGACGGACATGATCGAGTCGCCCGACAAGTTCGTGTCGTCCTACGGCAAGGCAATGCGCACGGATAAAAAAGAACCCTGTGCCAAGCCAAACGTTGTTCCCCTTCCAGCTCCGCATGTCTTAACGCCGAAGCCGGCAAAGATGCTTCACTGATTGTTCGGTCTGTGGATCATCCGGTTCAGGCAACACTGTGAAGCATTTTTTGGTAGCTACCTTCGCCAGAAGGTGGTGACTCGTATTTGCGCGGCAACTATCCACGCTCTGGCGAGCGTAGCTACAGAACGCAAATGCCGTAATTAGCTGGATCAAAATGCTTCACAGCGTTGCGGTTCAGGGCGATGGTAAGCGGGGTGCTGGAATTCGTTGGTCAAATAAGCGTACCGAAAGTCGCAGTGACTTTCGGTAAACGGGCCTATCGGTTGATGATGCTCGATACTGACTCGCGAGTTTCATTACAAGCAACGATTCTCAATTCACGGTCTGCGTGTCGGCACTCCAGGCGTTTTTGGCGAAGCCGTTGTCCAACGGCGTTTGCGCAATGTGGTTGGTGTAGTTCGACAGGACCTTATAGGCAGTGCCCACGATCACGTCGAATATCGTTTGCTTGGTGTATCCGGCTGCCAGTAAGGCTTTGATGTCACTTTCATCAGGCCAGCCACGACTGAGGTTGACCTTCTCGGCATAGACTCGCAGTGCTTCGAGTTTAGGGTCTGCGATCGGAGTGCCTTCGCGAAGCGCCGTGATTACCTCTTCGTCGACTTTCAGCCCCTGCATGATCGACGTGTGAGCGGCCATGCAGTACGTACAACCGTTCAGCCGGTTGTTGGTCATGGCAATGATTTGACGCTCGGTGGGACTCAGATTTGTCTTGTTATCGAAAATCTCGGCGACAGTTTGATACGCTTCCAGTAGCGCCGGCGATTCCGCCATCACCGCATGCAGGTTCGGTACAAAGCCGTAAGCCTTCTTGCTCTTTTCGAGCAAAGGTTTGCTGTCGCCGGCGGTTTCGATCGTGTGTACTGCAAAGTCGGTCATCTTTCGCTCTCCGGAAGGTTTTGACCATGCGGTCAAAATGGGTTTAAAAAAAATGGAGGAGCCACGCTGCTCGCCTGGATTCTCGGCTCCACATGCCGTCGAATTCACCTCGCCTGATCCATCTACTATACGGGTCTGGAACGGTCGGTCAAGACTGTTTTTTTGAACAGCGAAGAAGTACGACTGCGGCAGCGAATGCCCCACTCCAACTGCCTCTGTCGTGGTTTATTTAATCATTGCCCATGGCGACTCAATCATCGGCCATGGCGCCTTTGACCAAAGCGACCAAGCCCAGCACAAACAAGATGGGTGGGTAGAAGAAGATCACACCTGCGGCAAGTCCACCAAAAAACCAGACCAAGGCGGCAACCATCATAAACAGCCCGCCCATCGTACCGCTGCTGAAAAACGAGCTGCCACCGTGGTCGATGGTATTTCCGTTTCGACGTTCATTGGCAAGCTGTCGCTGGGCATCAGCAAGATGCGTGTTGCTGGTCGCGTGAGCCGGAGCTTGCGGCGCGTGGGATCCAGGCTGCACTGCAGGATTCGCGTACGGATGTGGCTGAGCCTGCATCGCCATACCAGCGGCAGACGGATAAGTTGCAGCCGGAGTCGCCGGCAAATCATCCAGCCAATCATTCATGGCTGCCGCGGGCTGCGAAGCCGCCGCCGCAGGTGCGGCGTACAAAACCGCCGGGGATTGGGCATCCGCAAGTGGCACTTTGTTGACTTGACCGCATGGACAGCGGACCGACTTGCCACGTGCTGACAGCGGAGCCGCCAGGCGTTTTCCGCACGCACACGAGAGTGTCACTTTTTCATTAGCCGACGATGTGCCGCCAATCGCAGCGGTCCCAGAGCCGGCGGATGCGCTGGAGCCATTGCCGCCGGGGACGCGAAATTGTTGGCCACAGGTGCATTTGACCTGTTTCCCCGCCAATTCAGGCTTGGATTTCAAAATGCGACGACACGCAGGACATGCAAATTGCGACATGATATTTCACCTGAGAGCGAACTGCAAACAGGCGTCCGTCCCCTGCCGCGTGGAGCAAAGGATACCTACCCGAACACGCTAGGTCAAATTTTTTATTGCATCGTGCCCCGCACGCCGAAAGTGGTTGCAACTTAGGTCGTCCAATCGAGTCCGTAGGGCAGCTGATTCAAGCATTCAGGTTGGCCCTCGGTGACGAGCAGCATGTCTTCCACACGGACCCCGCCGACTTTACGACCGTATAGACCTGGCTCGATCGTAAACACTTCACCTTCGAGCAACTCGCCTCCGCCATGATCAAGCAGAATAGGCTCGTGCACGTCGAGCCCGATGCCGTGTCCCAAGCCATGCTGGATACTTGCTTCGTCCGTGATCTTGCCACGTGAAAGCTTGTAGCCGTGCTGTTTTAACACGTCTTCAGCCGCTTGATTGACGTCGCTTGCCGAATTGCCGGCGACCAATAATTTCGCGGAAGTAACTCTGGCGAGGACAACCGCATTGTGCATTGCCGCGACGATTTCGGACACTTGCCCGTTGACCACCGTCCGCGTGCAATCACCGTTGTAATAGGTTGTCTCGTCACGAGGGTACAGGTCAACGATGATAGGTTGCTCGGTCAACAACGGTCCGGTGCCGCTGTGATGACAATCGGCAACCTCCGGCGCCGACGCCACAATGGCACCGTGTCCCATGCTGAAACCACGCTTCATGAATTCGAGACCTGCAAGGCGTCGAATCGACTCGCTCGTTTGCACTTCGCTGCCGTGACAGAGTTGGCCTTGTGCATTCACGCTCGCATTGGCGATTCGCTCACACATCATCCGCATTACCTCTTCGGTGACGGATTGGGCGTTGCGAAGGTATTCGATTTCTTGGTCCGACTTCACCCGTCGATCGAGGACGCCCAGGTCCTCGTCGTACAGCAGTTCGATCTCGGCTTGCTGAAGATGCCAGGCAAAGATGAACGGCAACGAACGATCCGCCGTCACACGCTCGACTCGTTTGGATCGCAGCACCTGAACGAGAGCTTGTGCGGTGGCCGTTTCGCGGTCAGCGTTCAACCCCAGCGGCGGTTCGTGTTCACCGGGACAGGTCACATGATCCGCACCGCTGCGTTTGCGAACGCGATCCATTTCCAGATCGCGGACCAACGCAATCGTATGCCCCCCCAGATCGATCCAAGCGGCGGGGTCTCCCAGCGGCACCTGAAGTCGTCGGAACAGTGAAGCATTTTTGTCAGCAAAACCAGCAAGGATGGAAGCATTCATCGTGAAAGTGAGGGTACAAGGAGACGAGAAGGTTGAGGCGTAAACTTAGACGAGATGGGGAGCAATCTCTAGGCTAACAATTTATTTTGCGGCTAGCCAATGCCTGGGAAGAAATAGGCAAACACAAGGGTGAAGAACAAAGCCGAAATCCCCATCGCTGTCGACATCGGCGCAATCACGCGAAGTCCTTCGGATTCGGTCATCCCGCTCATCCGAGTGATCACCCAAAAACCGCTGTCGGTCATCCAAGATATCGGTTTGCTTCCCGCGCCGATCGCCATCGCGAGATAAACGGGATGAAACGGAAGCGACTCCGAATTTGCAAACCCTTGCAAAACACCCGCTGCGGTAATCATCGCGATTGTCGCGGATCCTTGCAGAGTACGAATCGATGCGGTGACGAGAAACGCGAGCGGCAATAACATTAATCCGGGCACGTCGCCGGCTAGCTCGGCGACCGCTTGCGCGATTCCAGCTTGGTACAGCATCGCTCCGAAGGCGCCTCCGGCTGCGGTAATCAAAATGATATTTCCAGCGGAACTCAACGATCGATTTACCAGCGATTTTCGTTTCTCAACGGGGCAGTAGCGAATCAGCGACATGGCAAATACCGCCCCGACCGCGATCGCGATATTTTTGTCACCAATGAATTCCAGCAAGCGATCGAGCCCAGGGGACTCGATCGTTCCCGCTTCGCTGAAATAGATCCCCACCGATCCGATGCCGATCATCGCGACGGGGACGAGGATCGGCAATACTGATGCGATCAACGACGGTCGCGGCGATTCGCGATCGACGTTTGCGGTTTCTGCTTCCGATGCTTCGGAGTCACCCTCGCTGATCGGGCGCAGCGGCACATCGACTAAATGATTGATGATTCGCGCGGAGATCAAAGAGAACACACTGCTGCAACCACCGATGGCAAGTCCGGCGATCATCATCGTGCCGATGTCTACCCCAATGATCTCAGCGACTTGCAGTGGTCCCGGGGTGGGTGGCACCAACGAGTGGGCAATCGAGCCGCCCGCCATGATCGCCATTAGAAACAACACATAATCTTTACCGAGTTTGCGGCGGAGCGAGCGTGCCAGCGGGACCATCAGATAGAAGACTGTGTCAAAATAGACCGGTATCCCGATCACAAAGGAGCTGGCGGCAATTGCTTCGGCCGCTCGCCGCTCGCCCGTCATGCTCAGAATCGAATCAACGATCCGCGACGCGGCGCCCGATTCGAGCAAACATTGGCCAATGATGCTGGCCAACGCGATCAAAATCCCGATCTTTCCTGCCGTTTCCCCAAACGCAGTCGCCAAACGAGATTGCGGCGATTGAGATGTGAATGAGGCCGCTGCTTTTGCGGTTATCTTGCCGTTGGCGAGTTGCGACTGGGCATAGTGATCGAGATTTGCGTGACTCGACAAACTCGCAACTAGTAATCCTGCTAACAAGAGTGTGAGGAAGGCGTGAAGGCGGAACACTAGGATCGAAACCAAGACCACCACTACTGAAATTGCGACCACCCACCAAACATCGATTCCCGTGGTCCAAGTGAATATTCCCGCACTTTGAGCGGTAAGTGATGGGGAGGCAGAAGGCGATGGGGCAGCGACACTTGCGATCGCGGTGCTGGAATGCGCTAAGATTTGAGCAAACATGTGTGGCATTGTGTCCAATATTGACTTCCTGGGATGATGCTGTCCTTGGCGACAGTGCCGTATCGCCTTAAATTGACGTGCGTGCTGGAATTTCAGTACAAATTGCCGCAGAACACCTGACATGCAACCGCGTGCCCATCCTACCATCGCGTGGTAGGTTATTGCGAAACGGCTAAGATATTTGTCAAGCAGCGACGGAATGCTGCGACAATCCGTCATTTCGCACTTGTTGCGGCTTTACCACTTTCACATGCAAAGCAAGACGACCGACGTGGCTAACTTGACTACCAACCCATCATTCTTTCTTCGGCACGAGTTCGCGATTCGCCGATTCCATTCCTTGATTGGGATCGTGCCTCTCGGGCTTTACATGGTCATCCACCTGACGACCAACGCCAGCCTGATGAACGGCCCTGAAACGTTTCAGCGCGCGGTCTATATGATCCACAGTGCTGGAAGGGCATTGCCGTTGGTTGAATGGGGTGGAATCTTTATTCCGCTACTATTCCACGGCATCCTGGGAGTCTGGATCGCGAAAAACGCAAAACTGAATACCAACCATTATCGTTTCGCGAGCAATCGGCGTTACGCGTGGCAGCGATATACCGGGATCGTCGCTCTTGTCTATCTGTTCTTTCATATTTTGCATTTGCATGGATGGTTCCACTTTGGGCCGTATTTGGAAGTCATCCGCCCGCTGCAATTTGCTGCGTTCAAACCTTACAACGCTGCCAGCACGCTAGTTGAATCGATGAACCAGTGGGGCGGATTCGTGTGGCCCGCGTTTTATCTTGTGGGCATGATGTGCTGCGTCTATCACTTGGCAAACGGGCTGTGGACAGCGGGCATCACTTGGGGATTGTGGATCACACCCGCAGCTCAAAAACGAGCATCAAAAGTTTCGCTGGTGTTTGGTGTCGTTCTATCGGTTATCGCATTGAGTGCTTGGTGGGCTGCTGTGGCACCGGGCCCCGAAGAAGCCCTTCGCTACCGTGACATCGAAAACCGAATGTTTGAAGCAAACGTCGAGTCCGGCGTGATCTCGGACTTGCCCGAGAAACGCTACGAAGAATTGGCCATCGAAGCCGCTGAATAACGAGTCCCCTTCGATAACCAAACTTGAAAATTGAATCCAAGTTTGCGTCACAAGACCTATAAGCTACTTCCACAAAACTGTTTGATTTGAATTATGTCTGAGCATCGTGTTGTCGTAATTGGTGGTGGACTTGCCGGACTCGCAGCTACCATGAAGCTAACGGAGTTGGGTGTGAAGGTTGACTTGCTCAGCCTGACTCCGGTGAAACGCTCGCACAGTGTGTGTGCCCAAGGCGGTATCAACAGCTGCAACGACGCGACCCGGCAACTGGGTGATGACGAGTGGAAACACTTGGACGACACCGTGTACGGCGGTGACTTTTTGAATCATCAGCCGCCAGTTAAAGAAATGGCTTTCTGGGCTCCCAAAGTCATCGACTTGATGGATCGGCTTGGTGTCCCGTTTAACCGCACCGGCGAAGGCTTTATCGATCGCCGACGTTTCGGTGGCACGCTCTACAAGCGAACCGCGTTCGCGGGTGCAACGACTGGCCAGCAATTGTTGTACGCATTGGACGAACAAGTGCGTCGTGCGGAAAACGATGGCATGGTCAAAAAGTACGAGTTCTGGGATTTCCTCGCCCCGATCAAAGATGACGACGGCCGTTGCCGCGGCGCGGTGGCTCAAGACATGGTTTCGATGGAAATCAAGGCGTTCCCAGCCGATGCGGTGGTCGTTGCGACCGGTGGCTGTGGGCTCGTCTATGGACGCAGCACGATGAGTGTCTTCTGCACCGGCAGTGCCGCGAGTCGCTGTTTCCAAGCGGGCGCAAAGTACGCCAACGGCGAGTTTATCCAAGTTCACCCAACCGCGATTCCCGGTAGCGACAAACTGCGATTGATGAGCGAATCGGCGCGTGGCGAAGGCGGACGCGTATGGGTTCCTCGAAAACCGCAAGACCCGCGTGAACCCAAACAGATTCCTGAAAACGAGCGTTACTACTTCTTGGAAGAACGCTATCCCGAATACGGCAATCTCGTTCCGCGTGACATCGCCACTCGCGAAATCTTTGACATCTGTGTCAACGATGGATTGAGTGTCGATCCCGAAAAAATGTGCGTCTACCTCGACCTGACCCACATCGAACGCTCGGAATTAGATCGTAAACTCGGCGGCATTTTGGAAATTTACGAAAAATTCCAAGGCGTTGACCCACGTGACGAACCGATGCGAATCTTCCCTGCGGTTCACTACAGCATGGGTGGATTGTGGGCCGATTACGTGAAGAGCGACAACGGAGGCCTCGAACCGGGCGCCCCGCAGAACCACATGACCAACATCCCCGGTTTGTACGCGATCGGTGAGTGCGATTACCACTACCACGGTGCAAATCGGCTCGGTGCGAACTCGCTGCTGTCGTGCATTTTCACCGGATTGTTCACCGGCCCTTCGATTCTGAACTACGCCAACAGCCAATCCAGCGGCAGTAACGATGTGCCCGCAGCGGTCATCGACGCAGCGGTCGAAGCGCAAACTAAACGACATCAGGATCTGTTGACCGGCAATGCCGGCAGCGACGAGAACCCATACCTGATCCACCAAGAGTTGGGCGATCTGATGACACGTGTGGCAACCGTGGTTCGCCGCAATGACCAACTCGCTGACGCGATCGAAAAGATTCAAGAACTGCACGAGCGTGCAATGCGAGTGAATCTTTCGGACACGGGCAGCTGGACCAACCAAAATGTGATCTTTGCCAAAGCACTTCAGGACATGTTCCCGTTGGCCAAAGCGATCCTGAAAGGTGCATTGCAACGCGACGAGTGCCGAGGGGCCCACTTCAAGCCCGACTTCCAAAAACCGTCGCTGACATCCGAAGATCCTGTCGAGCGACGTCAACAAGCCGAGGCTTGGTGTGATGCGTTTGAAGCGAACAACCAAAAATATCTGAAGTCGACCGTGGCGTCATGGAACGCTGACACCAAGATGCCCGACATCGTCTACGAAGATGTCGACACCTCGCTGATTCCACCACGACCACGCTTGTACGGTCTGGTCGGTGCCGAAGAGATTGAAAAGGTTTGGAACGAGCGGGCCAAAGCCGCACTTGCTCAATAGCTCGCTCAATCCAATGGGAACGCGAGTCAAGTTTGGCGTCACAACGAACCATCGCGACTTGCTCCCGAAGCTAGAATATTATTGTCTCACTGAAATTCAAATTCACCATTTTTGCCATTGTTAGGATCGACGGATGAATGCCCTCGAACCCAATTCGAAGAAACGTCCCGAGTTCATCAACGTTCGCGTTCGTCGACAAGACGCTCCTGGGAAAGAACCGTACTGGGAACTTCACAAGATCAAATACGAACCCGAATTGAACGTGATCAGTGTTCTGCAGCGGATCGCGGCCCAAGCGAAAACGTCGGACGGCAAAAAAGTCAATCCAGTCGCATGGGATTGCGGATGTCTCGAAGAGGTTTGCGGTGCGTGCACGATGGTCATCAACGGTCGTGTTCGACAAAGCTGTAGTGCGTTGGTCGATCGGCTGCTCGCAGAAAACAGCGACGAACTTGTGCTCGAACCGATGAGTAAGTTCCCCGTCGTCCGTGACCTGCAAGTCGACCGCGAACGACTGTTCCATAATCTGTCGCGGGTCAAGGCTTGGGTGCCTGTCGACAGCTATTACGATATGGGACACGGTGAGCGTGTATCACGCGAAGACCAGGAAAGAAACTATCCGCTTAGCCAATGCATGAGTTGCGGATGCTGCTTGGAAGCCTGTCCTCAATTCTTGAAGGTGGAATTGGAGCGGCGTGAGGGCGAATCGGATGAAGCCTACCAAGCACGCAAGGATGCAGAATTCGACGAAAGCTTTGTGGGCCCGCATGCGATCTCGCAAGCGATGTTGTTTAACAACCACCCGACCGGCAAAACGCTTGCCGACGACCGCTTAGAAGCACTCAGCGGCCCTGGTGGAATACAGATTTGCGGCAACGCTCAGAACTGTGTCGCGGTATGCCCGAAAGAAATTCCGTTGACGACGTCGATCGCAAGAACGGGTCGCGCGACCACTTTGTACGCGATCCGCAAGTGGTTCGAAAAATAAACCACGGTTGATGTAGGTTGGCAAATCGTGAGCCGAGTGCCGTAAGGACGTGCAGTTTGTTACTGATGTAGCTACGCTCGCCAGAGCGTGGATTTCCGCCGTCTGGCGACGGCAGGTACCCGGGACCCAAAATTTGTTTTTCGCACGTTGCTAAGGCACCGGGTACTTTGTGGGGCCTTTCCGCTCGCGCGTTGCGGCTTGCTGTATCAACAGCGTTAGCCACGAGGCTCATCGTTAAACGTCTAGCGTCCAATCGCCAAACAAGATGATGCCTAATCGCATTCGTTGTGCGAATGCGATGGCAACGCGAGATTCGCGGGTGCGTTACGCCAGCACAGGCGTTGAGTGCACCATCAGCCGCTTGTGATCACGTACGACTCGCATAAACTCGTCTTCGTGGACGGGTTTGCGAATGTAATCGTGGACACCAAGGATGTTGCAACGTTCGCGAATGCACTCATCTTCGTTGGCCGTTAAAACCACCGTGGTCAGTGAGTCGGTGTTCACATCACTATTCTGCAACAACTCGATCACATCGATACCTGAACCATCAGGCAAATTGAGATCGAGCAAAAGCAGATCTGGTTTTGGCGCTCGAGCGAAGACTCCTTCTTGCCGCAAAAATTTGATTGCTTCGTTGACACTACGAACCAAGGTCAAGCGATGATGAACTTGGCTTCGACGTAGTGAATGAATCGTTACACGAGCATCCATCAGGCCATCCTCGACCAACAATATCTCCATCGGTTTGACACGTGAGCCAGAATGCATAGTGGAAACTCCCCTATCGGCATTGCCTAAAAACTTAATTAACCAGCGCCGAGCGAATCTTCGATCAACGCGTTCTCGGCCTGCTCATGCTCTCGCAATTTCTTATCGAATGCTTGAGTCTGATCCACCAACTCTCGAACATAACTAGCGTTGGCACCTCGGTATTGAAGCTCTTCGGCTTTCTCGATCAGTTCGCTTAATAGCAAATACAGCGAACAATGTTGAGCGAGCGTTTTTTCAGCAGCGTTGGCTTTAAGCAAACTGAACTCGGGTGAGACTTCGATATACCCATATGACTCTTCGAGCGCGAATTGCAGCGCCATTTGATCACGAAGGTCGTTCAGCCATCGCACCAAATCTCGCGTTACCTGAGATGGCTCTTCCACGCATTCACAAATCTGACGCACCCTATGAAGCGTATGCCAAAAATCAGGATGACTGTCTTTTATCTCCTGAAGAAACGCCGGATTTACCACAAGCGTTTTTTTCGCTGCACGTACCGTCGATACGACTGTCGCCATGGATATGCCTCCCTGAGTGTGAGAACGCTGCGGCTGTAGGTGAGATTAGATGCAGGTCGAACACTGAGCAGAAGGAATGTGAAACTGCATAGCCGCTCTCCAAATTTTAACCGCCTCGAGAGAGTAGGGTCAAGCTTTTGGAGTAATTCTGGACAGGAGTTACAGTTTATCTGCTACGTGCCCCCCCCGAAGTGCCGTGTATTGGCTGTACAGCAGCGTTTCCTTGCCGTTTGAGCAATCCTTCCCCGCTAAAGCTCGTTTAAACCGTCTGGGAGAGGGGTGTGTTGCAGTCCCGGCGAGCTAGTTCCTGCCGCAATTCTTTAGCAATGAATTCTTTAGCGACGGTTTGGTTCCCCTAATGAATTTGGTGCCCCTAGGAAAATCCAGATCGATCTGGAGGACTAGGTCGATCTCCAAATCCGTGAGTTGACGGTGGAAGCAAGTTGTCTTCTTGCTTACGGCGTACTGTTTCCTATCCGACTTCCGATCGACGGGTATCGATCCGTCCCTTTACTGACTCGGCATCTGGATTTGAACCGTTTTCAGAGAGAACAAATCTGCGCTTGCTTGGTCACTCTCGTCGAGGATGTAGCAAGCCACTCATCCATGTTGTCTCGTGCCATTCTGTTATCGGCAACGGATGTGATGCGAAAAGGAATACAGATTGCGGATATCCGCACAATGACAAGCACTCTAATCGATCGCAGAGCAAAGATGTTAAAAAGTAACTCGCGTGAGACCACTCGATGAGTTACTCGAACGTGGAGCGAAACACAACGCTATACACTTGCGTTAGACTTGTCGCTTTGCTCAAGCAATTTCGCTGTTGCAAACAGAAAGTGAGTGTCAATGCGATCTGAACAATACGATGCGTTAGGATCACGCTACACGCTGCTGAAGTCGGTTCAGGCAGTTGTGGTTGATTGAGCCCCGTGTCAATAAAGAATTGATTAAACTCAAGCTCCGTTGCAATAAAACATGCAGGTAAACTGCTAGCTTTTATTCCATCGATCACCGTCGAAGAAGGTCTCCATCACAATCTAACACGATCGAATTCGTTACATTCAATCGCGTTGATCAGGTCCATTGAGTCGAACCTACAAATCGAAAAAAAAGTTTACGTGAGCAACTCGTGTTTTTTGCGGAAGTTTTGTCACAACCGAGCGGTCCTTACAAAAACTCTTTCCGGTTTGTTGTTGACATTGGAAGCGAACGTCGCCACATTCACGCACGATCAAAACTTGATCGAGCAGGAGCGGTCACTTCAATGTTGATCGCACCCACTTTTCCCAAACTGATTGTCGGAGAGATCTCAATGCGAAACCCGAAAGACTCAAGTAAACTTGGTCACTCGGCTCGCCCTCTTTCACCCAACCTGCTCAAGATCGGTGACACATAAAAGAATCAAACGTCGGAATGGACCCGGCGTTCACGTGATGTGATATAAAGCGGTCTCTGAATGATTCAGAGTGTCCGAAATCGTTACGAAGGATTCTAACGACAAGTAATTGGGAGCTTCCACTGATGGATCGATTACGAAATGAGTCGCCCACAACTCATGCACATGGATGTCGCTCCCATTTTTTACTGTTTAGTTGTGCTGATTCGAAGTCGCTAGCGACTTCCTTTTGTTTCAGCACGACAGACTAACGATCTCTTGGCGAAGGATCACCAAGCGATCAGGCAGTCAAATAGTAAATCGCGAAGCTGGCGGCGCACGAAGCAATGCCAGCTCGCGTTTTTTTTTGCCGTGACTTCTCTCTACAGTCGCGGCTTTGCAGGAACGACTGATTCTTGCCACGGTGCGAATCCTTCGATCCGAGTGTTGCGGCGGAACACACGTGTTCCGCAGGTCACGTACAACGTCGTCCCCTGAGGCCCGCCAAAGACACAGTTCGACAAACGTCCCTGCGAACTCGGCCGATCGATGATGACGTGAACACGTCCCGGTTGATCAAACACTTGCACCCCAAGCGAGGTCGCGACCAGCAGCGAACCGTCTTTGGCCATCGTCACGCCATCCGCACCGGTGTTCAATTCGTCCTGCGGTTGATGGACGTAGTAGTACGGTTGCCCAAACGACAATTTGCCGGGCTGCTCAATCCGGTACGACCACACGTAACGACCGGTGGCGTCGACGACGACCAAGAAACGCTTGTCCGGCGTGACTGCAATGCCATTAGGTTTCCCTGGAAACGAGCGAGCATCGACGTTGTCGCCACTTGCCACCACGGTTGGCTCTCCTCCATGCGGCAGATACCACACGGCGGGCTTCAGCGGATCGGTGAAATAGATTCCATCTTCGAGCACCACGAGATCATTGCAGCCGACATCTGATGCGATCACGGTTTGCGCACCGTCGGGTGCAATACGTGAGATCTTTCGCTCTTTGTTTCTCGCTGCGTACAAGTTGCCTTTTGCATCGAACATCAAGCCGCTGACTCCGATGATGCCGTCGATGAATTTGGACGCTCCCTTGCCATCGGCATTCACTTTCCAGATTTCTCCTGCGGGACCGTCGATAAAATAGACGCTGCCATCGGGCGCAACGGCGGGGCCTTCGGTGTAGCGATGCCCCTCGCTGACCAGTTGCCATGTCTCGCCGGGAATCAATCGATCTTTCAATTCGGGATGTTCATCAATCGTCACTTCGATCGGTTTGTCAAAGTCTTGCCAAAGCCAACGCATCGCATCGGGCATGATGGCTGCGCCATGTTTACCGTTATGGCCTCCGTCTCCCCAATCGTTTTTGACTTGATACCCCGCCCACTGCAGTGCCGAGAGCATGGTCTGGTTGGCGTTCCACCAACTACCGCCGTAAATGTCGAGATCGTTTCGCCCGTCTTGCAGAAAAACGCGAAGTGGCTTGGGCTCGGTCTTGCGAACTAACGTTGGATACTCGTTACCGCCTCTAAGTCCCACGTAGGTTCCAACCGTGCTGAAGACGCGACGGAATTGGTCAGGCCGATGCCAGGCAACGCCAAACGCTGCGATCGCGCCGCTACTGCTGCCACCGATCCCACGCAGATTAGGATCGTCGCTGATGTTGTATTTTTGTTTGACGACCGGCAACAACTCGTCGATCAAAAATGTGGCGTAGCGATCGCTGACGCTGTCGTATTCGTAACTGCGATTGAACCGTGACTGTGCTTCGGCGCCGCCCGGCACGACACCGGGGTTGACCATGACGGCAATCGTGACCGGCATTTCTCCTTTGTGAATCAAGTTGTCAAACACAACGGGCACACGCCAATTGCCTTTTCGGTTGATGTAACCACCCCCGTCTTGGAACACCATCAACGCAGCAGGCTTGGCGGCATCGTGCTGCGCCGGAACATAGACGAAATAGTCTCGCTCGGTTCCGGGGAACACGCGGCTGTTGGCGAAGTGATACGATTCCACCTGGCCTTCGGGAACGCCGGTCTGTGGTTGTGAATCAGGATGCAGCGGATACGACTCTTCGGCGTGCAGCGAGATGGGCGCCGTCACGAGAACCAGCGAGAGGATTCCCAACAGACGTGTCAGGCGGAGAGCGACAATCGTTTTTCGCATGTGCAATTCCTTGGTAGGTTGTTCTAGAAAGGGAAAGGAGGGAGGGTTGTCTTTGTTCCAAAGCAAATGATAATCAAACGCGATGATACCACTACGCGACAGCATACCGAGCCGCACGATTCCGGTGATCAATTACTTGATCATTGCGTTGTGTGCCGCCGCGTTTATTGCCCAATTGGTATCCGAGGAACAGGGCAATCGAATCGCGGAACGTTTGGGCATGGTGCCGGCGAGATTGTCCGGCGCGAACGCAGATCCGGAAATCAGCGAACGCATAGGCGTCCAAACTCAGCGTGGAATCGAAGTCCGCACGATTACTCGCAAACTTGCTCCGTCACCGATCCCGGCGTGGATGACGCTGATCACGTGTATGTTCTTGCATGGCGGATGGATGCACTTTATCGGCAACATGTGGTTTCTGTATATCTTTGGCGATAACGTCGAAGATCGCTTGGGGCATTTCGGTTACGCATTAATGTATTTAGGCACCGGGATCGCCGCTTCGCTATCGCACTACTTTACCGATCCATCGAGCCCGATGCCGACGATTGGTGCAAGCGGCGCAATCGCGGGTGTGATGGGAGCTTACGCATGGTTGTATCCGCATGCGAAGGTCCAGACGTTGATACCGCTGATCGTGATCATCCAAGTGATCATTGTGCCAGCGCCGTTGTTTCTGGGGATTTGGTTTGCCCTGCAAACGTACAGCGGTATCACCGCAGTGGCCGGTGGCGCCGCAACCGGAGTGGCATGGTGGGCTCACATCGGCGGCTTTGCCGCAGGAGCACTCGCGGCGATCATCATCGGACGCACGCCGCTCGGACACGAGGCGGTGACAGAACGACGATTTTAATTAAAGCAGGTAGGCAGGAGTCTTTCGGGACATTAGCCGTTTTGGCGCGAGCCACGGTTCCTGCGTTCAACCGGGGCTAACGCTGGTCCGCTTAAAAGTTGGTATTGACGTCGGATATTGGAGGTGACTTTTTCTTCCGGCCGATACTGTAGTTACCTCTCCACCGACGAAGAAGACTGCTGATTTAGTAGCAAAGTTGATTCGTTGAGCGGATTTGGTTTGCACCGCGAACAAATTTGAGATTTTTATCCGGTAGCCCCTCTTCGCAAGCCAGTCTCGCTGGAGACAAGCTGCAGCCGATTGGCACGCGAGTTGGACTCGTTTGCGGCCCCGATCAATCTTGTTTTACCAACATCCGATCATCTTGGCGCACGAAGGCCCCTTGAGGAGTTTCGTCAGACGCCGAACATTCACCATAAAGCCTGTCATTAGTTCTGAATTTTTACTTTGGATCGTCCCCAGTACCGTGCCCTTCGACCGCATCCATGACGTACGATCTCATTGATCTTTCGCTCGATCGCGGGATGCTCTTTTCGCACCGAACGATACTCCTCCGTGCCCACGTTAGCGCGGGCTCGTTCGTACTCCGTTTCGTACTCATTTTTGGACACTCGACGGCCACGATGAGCCGTCGGTCTGAACTCTGGATAACATTGCGATAGTAGAGAACAAGTCCGACAACCCTTGAGCGAGAAGTCGTAAAACAACGAATTAGGCTTGTCTGCTTTTCGCCGTGGGGTGCCCGAGGTATGACCTGCCGGGCAGGTGACATGCTGACCATCTTCGCTTTGGAGGAACGCTGAATTGGGATAGCCTTTCCCTTCGCTGTGTTCGCTCGGCGGTGTGATCACGTCCACGGCAAGACCGTTGGGATCTTCCAGCGTTCGTAGCATCGGTCCGTTGAATCCAGCACCATCGATCGAGAGTTGCTCGATTTGATTACCGTGAACCGCGTGCTCGCGTTGCACCAAACTGATCGCGTCGTGGGCCTCGGCACCGTTGGCCGGAAGCACTTCGATTTGCGTCACCAGTCCGCTGTCGGCGTCCATCATCACGTCGAGCATGTAACCATCATAGAACTCGCCATGTTTGCCACGCCGTGCCTCGGGATCGACCACGCTAAGGGTACGGTCGCCGCTACCAGGATTCAAACAATCCGCCGTGATTTTCTCTGCCAAACTTCGCACCGCCAACAGCCGTTGCCAAGTCAATTTCTGTTCTGGATCGGGGGCTTCGGCGGGTAACCTCTGCATCCACTGGAGCATGTCCAGCACCAAATCCAAGCGAGCTTGCAAGCGGATCTCGTCGGATTCCTTTTCAGTCTCCGCTCGGATTCGCTCCGCCTCGATGTGGTATCCAGCGGCCAACTCGGCGTCGACGGACTCGATCGCTGAGAGCATCTTTTCTCTAAGTTGCGCGAGCAGTCTTAGAGTGGTGGGTACGGCGATGTTAGCCAGGACGTGGGTGGCGTCTTTTAGCCGAAGCCGATCGCGTACCACCCCGGCGTCCCGAGCAAAGGCGATCAGTCGATCGAAAATATCCTGAAATCCTTCCACTCCGAGACGCGCTCGAAAGCGGCAAATCGTGGAGGCGTCGGGCATTTCAAAACGGATAGGCACCTGGAGGAACCAACGAAATAGCAAATCCGTCTGAGCTCGGGCAACGACACCTCGGTCAGAGAGCCGGCAGGTATAGCGAAGAAACTCCAGCTTGAGCATATGAATGACAGGCAGAGCTGGTTGCCCCATGTTCGGAACATAATACTTTTCAAGGTCGCCGCGGAACGACTCCCAGGGGATCAACTGCAAAGCATCCAGTAACGGCGAGTCGCCCCGAATAACTCGTGCGTAAATGGCTAGGTCCTCGGCTGAAATTTCCAGCAGAAAATCACGGTCTCGTGTGATCATTCTTTGTTTCTTCTAGCACCTCACTCTTGCGTCCAAAGGGGGGATTCAATGGGGAATTATATGCACGCCGCAAAAACGAGGGAATGACTAAATCAGCAGTCTCCGAAGTCGGGGGAGAGGTGGCAGAAAAGTTGCGCAACCAAAAATCACCACAAGCCCAAAGTTTTAGCGGTCCAGGCTAACGCCCAAGCGAAACGCTGTGCCGCATTTTTTCTTATAGCGGTTGTGCTAATTTCGCGTAGCGGAAGTCGTCAAGACTTTCGTTCCATGGTGTATGCTCCCCGAAACTCTTGGCGAGTTCCGCTACGTCGGTTTGCCTCGATTTCATTTGCGATAACCAACGCTTTAGCCGAGGTTCTTCAGCACGCCGTTGCTGTCGCCAAACTTGTCTGCCTGGACGCCCATCTCTTTCAGCATCCATAGATACAAATTGCACAGCGGCGTGTGGTTCTCATAGCGAATGTGCTGCCCCGTTTTGATGCGACCATTACCGTTGCCGGCCAACAGAATCGGCAGGTCATCGTGATTGTGCCGATCCCCGTCGCTGATGCCGCTGCCGTAAACCAACATGCAATGATCCAGCAACGTTCCATCTCCTTCGCTGATCGAACTGAGTCGCTTTAGCAGATAGCCAAACCGATCGATGTGATATCGATTGATCTTTGCGATTTGAGCTTGCTTGTGCTCGCTTTTGCCATGATGCGACAATTCATGATGCCCCTCTTTGACATCGATATCGGGATAGCTGCGATTGCTGCCGGCGTTGGTGAACATGAATGAAATGATTCGTGAGCTATCGGTTTGAATCGCCAGCGTGATCATATCCATCATCAACTCGGAGTGCTCTTTCAATTCCTGTGGCACACCGCTGGGTCTCGGATAATCGGGGACGCCATCCTCGGAGATACTCAGTCGTTCCGCACCAGCCAATCGTTTTTCAACATCGCGGACGGCATACAAGTATTCGTCCAATTTTCGCCGATCGATTTCGGGCAGTGTCTTGTGCAGTTGCTTGGCATCCTCAAGCACAAAATCGAGCACACTCTTGCGGTACTTCTCACGAACACTCTTGGCTCGACGCGTTTCTTTTGATGTTTGTCCAGCGAACAAGCGATCGAACAGTGCACCGGGATCGACTTCTTTGGCCATCGGGTTGGTGGGGCCACGCCACGACATGTTCGAGGCGTAGGCACAGCTATAGCCGCTGTCACAATTTCCCGCCTGGGCACTCGCTTCGAGCCCGAGTTCGAGCGACCCGAATCGCGATTGACTGCCGATCTGTTCCGCCGCCACTTGATCGACCGAGACCCCGTTTTGAATATCCGCGCCGTTGGTCTTCTTTGGATGTGCCCCGGTTAGAAACGCTGCAACACTGCGAGCATGATCGCCGCCACCGTCGCCATGCGATCGGGCACCGTCAAGCGTCAAGCCTGTCAACACATTAAACTTGGATCGATGCTCGGCCAACCGCTCCAGCGTCGGCGTCATGGTGTATTTGTCGCCCCCTTCGATCGGTTTCCAATCGGGCATGTGCATGCCGTTGGGAACGTAAAAGAATCCCATCCGAAGCGGGACATCCGCCGGATCGGATGTGGCCGCCAACAAGCGTGTCGAGGACATTGAATCCAATAACGGCAATGCCAGCGAGGCTCCCACACCGCGTAACAGCGTTCGTCGCGAAAGTGAATTCAACATTTTGGATCGCTTCTTTTTAAAAAGGTGGGAACGTGTTTATCCGCAGTACCAAGACAGCTATTCTCGCGAACCCTGTCTTTGGAACGGCTCGCTTTCGATGATCGCAACGATCAGATAGGCAAACCGATACTGGTTGCCTTTCAATTCCTGCATGACCTTATCGATGGCGCATTTATCATAATATTCGGTGCCTCGCCCGGTCGCATAAATAAGCATCTTCTCTGCTAAACAGCGAACAAATTGCTCGCTTCGCTGACTCGACAGCAGTTCGCGAAGATCCTCGACACCTTCGAATTGGGTTCCATCAGGCAATTTGCCCGATGCGTCAATCGTGTCGCCTCCGTCGCGGGTTCGCCATTGCCCGATGGCATCAAAATTCTCGAGCGCGAAGCCAAGCGGATCCATCATGTTGTGGCAGGCGGCACAGGCGGGGTTTTCGCGATGCTGCCCCATCCGCTCGCGCAAAGTCCCGCTCAATTTGCCTTTGTCTAACTCGGGCACATTCGGGGGTGCAGGTGGGGGCGGCGTATTGAGTAGATTGTCGAGAATCCACTTGCCCCGCTTCACGGGACTGGTTCGCGTCGGGTTGCTGGTCACCGTCAACACACTTGCATGCGTCAATAATCCGCCTCGTGGAGTGCCTTCGAGCGAGACTTTGCGGAACCCAGTTCCGGTGACCCCTTTGACTCCATAGAACTTGGCAAGATCCTCGTTCAGATAACTGAACTTGGCATCAAGTAGCGCCGTCACTGGCAAATTTCCTCGCATCACCGCGGCAACGAAGGTCAGCGTTTCACGCCGCATCAGTTGCCGCATCTCATCATCGAATTCAGGGAATTGACGTTTGTCGGGATTGACATTGTCGAGGTTGCGAAGCTGTAACCATTGCCCGGCAAAGTTTTCAATAAACTGATTCGCACGGGGATCGACAATCATGTCGCCGACTTTGCGTAGCAATTCGCGGCGGTCGCGGAGTTTGCCTTGATGTGCCAACGACAACAACTCGTCGTCAGGCATACTGCTCCATAAAAAATACGAAATCCGCGTTGCCAATTCGTACTGGCTAATCAGCGGCAGTTCTCCCGATGCATCAGCCGCCGCGTGTTGTTCGACTTTGAACAAGAAGTGCGGCGACACTAGAATTGCCTGCAGCGCCACCTGGATCGATTCTTCAAAACTTCCTCCATCGGATCGCACTTGCGAGGCAAGTTCGGTCAATCGCCAAACTTCGCTTTTGGTTGCAGGTCGTCGAAATGCACGACTGGCTAATGGAGCCAGCACTTGGGCGGTGGCTTGTTCCGGCGAAAGCTTTCCGCCTGGCCGCGTGAATAAAATTTTCTTGTGCATGGGCGGCAACTCGCTGTCCAAGACCACGTTGGTCGCGTTCTCTTGACCGTACACATGCACGTGATAGAGGTGCATATTGCGATCGATTTTTCCCGCGACGTAGAAATCGTTGATAAAGCTGATTTCGATTTTGCGCGTTCCGCGTGCGATGCGAAGCTCGACGTCATATTTTTCTAATTTTTCAGCTGGGACATCGATGATTTGGCTCTTTTTACCATCGTCGACCTTCATTTTCACCGGTTCATCGCCACCTTGGTCGCCGCTGGCGGAAATCGTTAAAGTGTATTGTCCGGTAAAGGGAGCCTCGACTTCCAGCGTAACCGTTCCATGGCTGGACATCGTGATCCGATTGTTGCGTTTGTATTTATCGGCTCCGATCAATTGGGTCGCAGCCACATCGACTTCGTAGATACGGGGTGGCAGCGGAGTGCGAATCGTTTCTCCGGAAATCGTCTCGGCGGCGTCGAGATATTTTTCTAACAAGATCGGCGGCAAGGAAAGCACATCGCCAATGTTGTCAAAACCGTACCCCACGTCGTCACCGGGGAATCCAGCAGCCGGTTTGTAGTCGACACCGGTCAGATCTTTGATCGTGTTTCGGTATTCAACACGATTCAATCGACGCAAAACCACCTTTCCTGCGTTCGGATTTTGCACGCAGTTGACGGCGTTCGCAACTTCATCGATCAAAGTCAGCATTCGCTGTCGAGTAGCCGCGTCCATCATCTCGCCGTCTTCGGGCGGCATGCTGCCTAGTTGGACTTGCGCCATCACGCGTTTCCACATATTTCGATTCGACTGAATCTTGGCTGCCGAATCGTCGTCGACCAACGATAACTCGCTTCCCGAATCGTGACAGTCGAAACAATAAGTGCGTAACAGCGGCGTTAACGCGTCACGAAACTTCGCTTCACTTGACGCTTCGTCGGCGACAACGCAAACCGAAAAAGACAAGATCGCGACAACGACCAGACTGATTCGCAGACCGGCAACAGGCAGCCGATTCGTGCTCGTATTGAAAACGAACTCGATCATTCGTACTCGCAGGGTGGGATTTGGGGGGCGCAGGTAGGATGGCGTTTCATTATATAAAATATCTGGTCGCGATGGCAATTAATCTTCGTTGCTGCGGGTCAAATGGCCGCTGCGATTGATGGCGAGCAACAGCCACATCATCACGGAAAAGCTCATCATCATACCCACCAAACCAAAAATGCTCATTTCTTTCATGCCCAACACCGATTGCTCGGGAAACAGCAGTGGGGGCACCTTCATCGCCAACAGCAGGGAGGATCCTAGGAAGACCGCACTGGCCATCAGCCCCAGAACCATCCGGTTCACCGTCGGCCCGATCCGTTGATGTTCCAAGGTCAGCCGCATTTCGCCACGGCGTGCTTGCTGCAGCAGCGTCAGCACCTCGTCGGGAACGACTTCCAAGAAGTGCTCCGCTTCGAGATAGATCCGGCGTGCTTGGCGCACTCTTCGCCGCGGACTCAACCGTCGCAGCATCGATTTTCGGACAAATTGATGAACGATATCCAACGAGTCAAATCCGGCACCGAGCTCTCGCAGGGTCCCTTCGAGCGAAATCAACATCTTCAACAGCAACGCCGATTGGCTGGGCAATTTAATCACGTGCCGATGCAAAATGTCGCTCAATTCGTTGAGCGCACCGGTCAAATCAAAGTCGCTCAAATGTTGCCGGCCGTAGGTCCCCACAAACTCGGCGACGTCGATCGCCAGCAATGATTCGTCAAGTTTGGGTGGAGCGTCACCGATGCGACGAATCAACCGGGTCAAACGATTTTGGTCGCCGGTGGCGATACAGCCCATCATCTCTTCGATGCTTTCGCGAAGCGTTTCGTCGATGCGGCCTACCATCCCAAAGTCGAGAATCCCCAACCGTCCATCGTCCAACAACAACAGGTTTCCGAGGTGAGGGTCCGCGTGAAACAGGCCTTCATCGAAGATCATCGTCAGATAGATGCGGGCAATCGATTCGGAAAGCTGGTGTCGTTCGCCGTCCAAACAAGCATCAACCGTCAACGCGCCACCGTGATGGCTTTCCAAAAGCACTTTGGAAAGCGGCTCACCCGCTAATTCGTCCATCACCAAAACGCGGCGGGTACAGAGCTCGCGAACCGGTTTGGGAATGACGACCTTGCCGCTTTGCGACGAAAGCATCTCGGCGAACACTTCGAGGTTTTGTCGTTCGCGGCCAAAGTCCAATTCTCGCTGCAGCATCGTGGACATTTGGGACACCATTTGGCAGGGCCCCCAAGCGGCGAAACCTTCCACACGCTCGGCGAGCTGGGCAAGCCCCCCGAGCACTTCCATATCCTGGCGAACGGTCCGTTCGATATCGGCGCGTTGGACCTTGATCACGACGCGTCGTCCATCGTTCAAGGTCGCTCGATGGACTTGTCCGATCGAGGCGGTCGCGAGGGGTTTGGGATCGATGAATTGAAACTGACTCAGATACTGTTCGCCCAATTCCTTGGTCAGCGTCTCACGCACTTTCTCGATCGCATCGGGCTGCACATCCGCACGCAACCGTTTGAGCTCGTGGCCAAGTTGCGGGCCGACGATATCGGGTCGAGCCGCCAAGATCTGGCCTAACTTGATAAAGGTGGGGCCGAGATCCGTCAGCGCCATCCGCACTCGTTCTTCGCTGGAATATTGCGATAGCGGCACCCCGTCGGGATCTTTAAACGAATCGCGAAACGGCAAACTCGGATAACGGCTCAGCCAATCAGCGAGACCATAACGACGCAGCACCGCCAATATCTCTCGCCACCGCTTCAAATTGCGGTACAGCTGCGGGATGGCAGTGATTTTCATTAACAAAACGAAACGCCGATACGTGAGGGAAAGGGGGGCTGACAACCGCTCAAAAACGCGATCGATTACCACTAGCCTGAGGGACTTTGCTACATTCACATCATTCTAATGTGAAACAACCTAAAACCATTCGCTGTTTGCCAGGAGATCTTGTCTTTGGATTGGTGGGAACCGCTTTTATCGACTTTGCGGCTCATAACCGTCACAATCGTTGGTTCGCTCGGCATTGGCATCCCCGCAGCGTGGGCTGCGGCAACTCTTGCTCGCAGCGGACGATCGGGCCGGAACATCGCGAGGTTGTTCATTATGGCGGCGATCGCAGCGATTGCGATTCCCATGATTCTGCATGCGGCCGCCTGGGAAGCAACGGCGGGGAAGTTTGGTTGGCTGCCGCTGACTCAGACTGCAACTCGCTCGTGGGGCGGGTTTGCAGGACTGGTTGCCTGCGGCTGGATCCATAGCATTTTTGGTGCGGCAATCGTCGCGATCGCAACCTGGCATGGGACTTCGCGTGTCCCCGTTTCGATTCTCGAAAACGCCTCGATTGACACCTCACCACTACGTTGTTGGTGGACGATTCAATTGCCGTTGGCGTGGCCGTGGGTGTTGGCCGCCACGATCCTGAACGCTTCGCTGGCCGCGACCGAAATGACTGTCGTGGATTTGTATGGATATCGCACGATCGCCGATCAGTTTTATTTGCTGTACGCGGTCGATCCCAATTTGACGTCCATCGCCACCACCACAGCGATGCCCCTCTGTTTTGCATTGGCGATGATCACCGTGCTGCTTCGTCGCATCCGAACGCAGCAAACGGATTATCGCGGCGAGCACTTTGCCTCGCACACATCTTCGGACCTGTTCGAGCGACCTTCGCGTGGTGAGTGGAGTTTCGCATGTTCGATTTTGGCGTTCTGCACCCTACTGATGATCATCATGCCCGTCACGGGATTGATGGCCAAAGTAGGACACGATGTGATTGTTGATGGCGATCAACGGATTGCCCATTGGTCGATCTCACGAGCGGTGCACGAATTGGCTGCCGCTCCGAAAACGTTTTCAGCGGAGTATCAATGGACGACGATGCTCGGAATCTGCACAGGCATCTTTGCGACCTTCGTCGCTTGGCCGCTCGCCGCAGTTGGACGCCAGAATCCGCGAATCGAATTCATTGTAGATGCAAGCACCGTCATTCTATTTTGCATCCCCGGGCCGTTGATCGGGATGTTGGTTGTCCAGACGTTTCAGCTTCCGATCCATGGTTTTCGCTTTCTGTATGAGATGACGATCCTGCCGACGGTGTTGGCGATGTCGGTCCGCGCGAGCACGATTGCGTATTGGATTTTGCGATCCGGGTACCACGGCATCGCCGACAACGTGTGGCTCAGTGCCCGGTTGGACCTAAGTCTTGGCCGTCGTTTCTGGCAGATTGACCGACGATTAATGGCCCGCAGTGTTGCGATCGCCATGTTGACCGCCGGCATCATTGCCTCAGGCGACGTTCCGGTCACGTTGCCGGTCGCCCCACCAGGGGTGTCGACCGTGGGTACACGCTTGTTTGGGTTATTGCATAGCGGAGCCCGTTATCAGGAAGCGGCGTTGGCATTGTGGTATTTGGGCTTCATCGGCCTCGGCATCACGGTGATCCACACCTTGACCCGCTTCCGTTATGCTAGAATCAAGTGACGCGTGGTGTATAGACTTTCGAGATGAGCCGGCGTTCTTCCCTACACGCTCGTTCATACACGCGATCCCACCCACTCCCATCCCCTCCTTGGTCCGACTCGCCATGCACTTCCGAATTCGCACTGCGTTTGCCCTTGGCATCCTTGTTTTCACGTCGCACGTTACGGCAAACGATCGGCGTGATTCTCCCCAAAACACGGCATCCGAGACAATTGTGGATACTCGCCGCGGTGATCAACTTGTCAACGAGTACTTTCGCCGCGAAACCGAAAAGATCACCGCAGCTAATTTCGCAGATATCAAAACGCTCGAAGACTGGGAAAACCGTCGCCAGGGTTACCGCGATCAACTGCACGAGATGCTCGGGCTTTCACCGCTGCCCGAACGGACGCCGTTATCGCCCGTGGTCACCGGTTCGGCGACCGCCGAGGACGTCATTGTCGAAAATATCCATTTCCAATCGATGCCTGGAGTGTACGTGACGGGCAATCTTTATCGTCCCGCGAAACAAGAAGGCCCGCTGCCAGCGATCCTTTACGTTTGCGGTCATGGCAAAGTAAAGAAGGACGGAATCAGCTATGGCAACAAAACCTATTACCAATATCACGGCGCTTGGTTTGCCCGTAATGGCTATGTTTGCTTAACCATCGATACGATCCAGTTAGGCGAAATCGAAGGGATTCATCACGGCACCTATCGCGAAGATGCATGGTGGTGGAACAATCGTGGCTACACCCCCGCCGGCGTCGAAGCTTGGAACGGCATCCGGTCGTTGGATTACTTGCAATCCCGTCCCGAAGTCGACGGTGAACGAATGGGTGTCACCGGTCGCAGCGGAGGAGGTGCCTATTCGTGGTACATTGCGGCGTTGGACGAACGCGTCAAGGCCGTCGTCCCAGTTGCCGGCATCACATCGCTCAAAAATCATGTCGTCGATGGTTGTGTCGAAGGGCATTGCGATTGCATGTACATGGTCAACACCTATCGCTGGGACTACCCGATGGTCGCCGCACTGATCGCACCGCGACCGCTATTGATCTCGAATACCGATAAAGACTCGATCTTTCCGTTGGATGGCGTGGTCGATGTCTATTCCAAAGTACGTTCGATCTACAAGCTTTACGACAAGGAAAAGAACGTTGGGTTGCACATCACCGAGGGCCCGCACACCGATACTCAGGAGCTTCGCATCCATGCGTTTCGATGGTTCAATCGCCATCTGCGTTCGGACAACGACCTGATTGACAAAACCGCGACGCCGTTTTTTGACATCAAGCAGCTAAAGGTTTTCGAATCGTTACCTGCGGATGAACGCGTGACCACAATCCATGAAACGTTTGTACCAAAATGGACTTCTGATACTTCTGCTAAGAGCAGCAAAGAGACATCGCAACAGCGTGATGAATGGATGGCGTCGCTGAAACGCAAAACGTTTGGCGGCTGGCCCGAAGTCGCAGCTTCACTCGATACGAAAACGGTCACCGAGCGTGAAGTCGATGGAATGAAAGTGGCGGCGATTGAGTTCACGTCGCAGTCGCCTTACCGTTTGACGATGTTCGCTGTGACGCCGAAGTCATCGGAGCAAGCGAAAAAGGTGAACGTGGTCGTATTGGACCCACAAGCGTGGCAGAGTGTTGCTGCTGGATTGGCCGTCCGGTTGCCGGAAACGCTTCCCGGCGTCACGCCCGACGAGCAAGAATGGAAACGGTTGCAAGACGATTCGGCAACCATTCCGACCGTATATATTGCTCCTCGCGGTGTGGGGCTAACTGAGTGGACTCGCGATCCCGTGAAACGGACTCACATCCGCCGCCGCTTCATGTTGCTCGGCCAAACCGCCGCGGCAATGCAAATTTATGACGTCGTGCGAGCGTTAAAGGCGATCGAGACGTTGTCGCCCTTTGCAACTGCGGAATTGTCGCTCCGCGGCAAAGGGGAAGCGGCCCACTGGTCCCTGCTTGCCTCTCTTTTCAACGACCGTGTGGCCCAGCTTGCGCTGGGCGATCTTCCGCTACACAACCGTGACGCTCCTGATCTGCTGAATATCAGCAGGTTCACCGAATTGCCTCAAATTGCTTGGATGGCCGCCGATCGAGTGCAGAAAATGGAATTGAGCGGGAGCAACATGGAGCAATGGAAACGCGAGTTTTCTGCGATCGAGAAGGACGACTCGAGCGTCACTTTTTCCAAAGTGCCGTCAAATTGACGATGGATTTGGACAATTCTCGCTGAACGCTACTACTGGTACCCAGGCTCCTGCCTAACGCCGTGAACGATTTTCTGGTAGCTACCTTCGCCAGAAGGTGGTGATTCGCATTGGACGCTCACGACCCACGCTCTGGCGAGCGTAGCTACGAAACGCAAATGCCGTAATTTCCGGGCTAATAATCGTTCACGGCGTTGGGCAGGAGCCTGGGAACGAGTGTTTTTTCCCGCTGTGGATCTTGCCGAAGATCCCTCACTCCTCAAGCACGGACTACGCCGCAGAGCGAATCACGCAACCTCATTTAGCTACGACAGCCCTTCGAAATCGCTCGTTCCTCAGGTTATCGATCGTAATCATTTCGGAACGATCAGGGAGTTTGGCTACCAAGCTTTGCTATATAAAGCCGTTAAAACCCGGCGTTCCCGCGGGGGAATTGCCAGCTAGAGGTCGTTCTCTGGCAAGACTGGCGTTGGGAGGACTACAATGAGAGAGAAATCGCTTGATGCACTCGCAATTCAAGCTCATGCTGCTCGACTTCAAGCTCCTCGAAGGAATACGTCACGGATGCGCCAAACCGTTACTCATCTTCTATTCATAACCACTGCCCTGATCGTGCTCTGCACCAGCAATTTGCTGGCTTTTGAGACGATTGAATTTAAGCAGGCAACGGATTCCGACGGCACCGCCCCGACCCGAACGGTGGTGGGCGAGTTGTTGCTCGAGGCTCAAGACGGGGGGCTTTTGATTCAGGGAGACGACGGACGAATCTGGACCATTCAGCCCGAAAATTTGATTAAGCGGACGAGCAACTCCGAACCTCTCGTTCCGGTCAGTGACGAGCAGATGATCCAGAGGATGACGAAGGAGATGCCAGCGGGTTTTTCGGTCTATCAAACGGCGAACTATTTGATCGTTCACAACACCGACGAAAATCATGCGCGTCAGGTAGGAAGTTTGTTCGAGCAATTGTACCGTGGCTTTTTCTCCTACTGGAAAAATCAACGCTGGGATTTGCCCGAACCACGATTTCCCTTAGTCGCACTACTGTTGGTCGATCACAATTCGTTCATACAGCATGCGAAAGGTGAAATTGGCGAGTCCGCAAATTCGGTGATTGGCTACTACCATCTCGCCAGTAACCGGATGACAACGTACAACGTTCCCAATTGGGAGCGAAATATCGCCACGATTATTCATGAAGCAACGCATCAACTCGCTTACAACTGTGGGCTACAACAACGTTTTGCCGACAACCCGATGTGGGTGAGCGAAGGCTTGGCAATGTTCTTTGAATCCCCCGACCGCCAAAACTCAAAAGGCTGGCGTGGCATCGGACGTGTCAATCAAAAGAACCTGGCACGCTGGAACAGCTATCTGCCGAGCCGGCCTGCTGAATCTCTTGCCACGCTGATTGCCGATGACTCACGATTCCGTAGCCCCGCGACGGCAGCCGACGCTTATGGCGAAGGCTGGGCGCTGACCTATTTCTTATTGAGGACGCAACGCGAAGAGTTCGTCAAATACCTGCGACAACTCAGCCAAGTCAAGCCGCTCGAGGAATTGAGTAAACGAGAACGCATCGCGATGTTCGAAACTGCGTTCAACACGACACTCGAAAAGCTTGACAAGCAATTCCTGACCTACATGCGTCGTGTTCGATAAAGAGTTTGCGGGAATCAGTCGCAGCGGACTTCAGTGCCGCTTAATTGAGGCTCGGGCCCCTCCATCACTCGCTCAACGCCGGCAAGGATGTAGCAACTGAGATCGAACAACGCGAGTTCTTAGTCGATCGAATCAAAAATCTCTTCACGAATACGTGAATAAAGTTCCTCGCTCATTACGCTAACTGAACTCACCGCTGATGTATTGCTTTGTGGCATTTTCTTGCGGCGATTCAAACAGTTCGTTGGTCTCGCCAAACTCGACCAGATAACCGGTTCGCCCGCCACCGCTGGTGTCGACGTACATGAACGCGGTTTGATCGGCAACACGCTTGGCTTGTTGCAAATTGTGAGTCACGATCGCAATCGTGTAGTTCTCTTTCAATTCCTGCATCAATTCTTCGATGCGGCGCGTGGCGATCGGATCCAATGCCGAACATGGCTCGTCCATCAACAACACTTCGGGCTCGGTCGCGATTGCGCGCGCGATGCAAAGCCGTTGCTGTTGTCCGCCCGAGAGCGACAGACCACTGTTTTTCAGTTTGTCCTTGACCTCGTCCCACAACGCCGCCCCCCGCAGTGCTTTTTCGACCTTCTCGGCGATGTCACCACGATAACGATTCAATCGCAGCCCGAAGGCGACGTTGTTGTAGATGCTCATCGCGAACGGGTTGGGTTGTTGGAACACCATCCCGATATAACGCCGAACGGCCACCGGATCGACTTTGGCGTGGTAGATGTCTTTGCCACGAAAGTGCACATGGCCTTCGAAACGAAACCCGCGAACTAAATCGTTCATGCGGTTCAAGCAACGCAGCGCACTACTTTTTCCGCATCCTGATGGACCGATGAACGCAGTGATCGATCCGCGATGGATCGGAATGCGACTGTCACGGACCGCACGGAAGTTTCCGTAATACAGATTTTCAATGTTACAGTCCAACAACAACGAACCATTGCGGTTCGCGAGGACATCGTTTTCGACTTTAGGGGTAGCAATCACGTGGGTTTTCCTAACAGGCTTTGGAGCGACTCGAAATGATTTGACCGAAAATGTTGATCGTCAAAACCATCAACACCAAGATCAAGGAAGCGGCCCATGCCATTTCGATTTGGTTCTCGAACGGCATGCCGGAAAAGTTGTAAATAAACACAGCAAGCGAAGCGGTCGGCTCCATGACCTGAGAATTTCCGTCCTCAAATATCCAGTAGTTACTAAACAGTGCGGTGAACAGCAGCGGCGCCGTTTCACCTGCGGCACGCGCGACGGCCAACATCACGCCCGTCAAGATGCCGGGCAACGCGGTTGGCAGTACTATTTTCCATGCCACCTGAGTCGGGGTGCAGCCCATCCCAATTGCAGCTTCTTTCATTTTGACTGGTACCATTCGCATCGATTCCTCGGCCGTCAAGATCACGGTCGGCAACATCAACAGCGCCAACGCCACCCCTCCGGCCGGTGCGGAATACCCGCCGGTCGCAATCACGATAGCAGCGTAGGCAAACACGCCCGCCAAGATGGATGGCAGCCCGGTCAACGTTTTTGCACAAAAACGGGCGATCGACGCCGTCTTGCTATGCGGACCAAATTCGGCCAAGAAGACAGCGGTCAAGATGCCAAAGGGGATCGCGATCGCAGCGGCAATCGAAACGATCACGATCGTTCCGACAATCGCGTTGCCAAAACCGCCTCCCTCTTCAAATGCTGTCGGGGGAAGTTCGGTAAACAAGGCTAGTGAGATTTTTTTGCCGCCTCGCCAAATCAGCATGATCAACACGCTGAACAGTGGCACACATGCGAACACGGTGGCCAATCCGGTGCCGATACTCAACACGATGCTGAACAAGGTTCGCGGATGACGCAGCGAACGCTCCAAGCTAGGAAAATCGACATCGTTGAATTCGGTGGTGATTTCGGCAGTGTTCATTTTGCACCTCCACGCATTCGGGCCGACGCGTGCTTTAACACGAACGCACCGCAGATATTCACCAGCAACGTGATCGCCAACAAGATCAGAGCGGCATACATCAACACAGGCTCTTCGCGTTCACCCGCTTCGGGGAAATGATTCGCTAACAATGCAGCCAAGGTGTTGCCGGGCGAGAAGAGTGAAATACTCATTTGGTTTGAATTTCCCACCAGCATCGCCAACGCCATCGTCTCGCCCAACGCTCGGCCAAAGCCAAGCACGAGTGCTCCGAAGATACCGGTGGACGCGGTGGGTACGATCACTCCAATAATCGCTTCCCAACGAGTCGCCCCCAATCCAAAGGCGGCTTCTTTCAATTTTCTAGGGACGTTGCTCAACGCGTCGCGAGAAATCGCCGTTACCGTGGGCAAAATCATGATCGACAAGACCAGTGCCGCAGGCAACATTCCTGGACCCGACAGCGATGTTTTGAAGAACGGGACCCAGCCCAGGTTTTCATGTAACCAAGTCGCAACCGGGCGCAACATTGGGATCACCACGAAGATCCCCCACAATCCGTAGACGACACTGGGGATCGCCGCCAACAATTCCACGATGTTTTTGAACGCCCACTCGACTTTATGAGGCAAGAAGTCTTGGGTTAAGAAGATCGCGATCGAGACACCGAAGAACCCGCCAATCAGCAATCCCAATAGCGAGCTGTAAAGCGTCCCCCAAATCTCGGGCAAAACGCCGAACTCTTCGTTTTGCACATCCCACGTGGACGAGGTCAAAAAACTAACGCCATGCTGGCTGATGGCGGGCATTGCTTTGGTAGCGACTTCATAGACCACCAAAAATACAACCAAAACGGTCAACCAAGCGAAACCGCGAGTCAATCCGCGAAACGCTCGATCCTTCGCAATCTCCATCGAAGACGGAGGCGAAGAGATAGACGCCGATTCCGCGAGATCGGAAAGCGTGGCATTAGCCATGGGGTCGCCTAGGAAAAGAGCTGCAAAACGAGGACCGATAGATCATCCAATCGTTTACCGTGACAGATGAACCCTCCGTCACGGCACCTCGTGTTGAAAACTTAATTGATGGTCTCTAGCTTCTCAGTCACAGTCGCAACAACATTTTCAGGAAGCGGGATGTAGCCCATTTCCGCACTCGATTCTTGTCCTTGGTGCATGCACCATTTCACGAGACTTTTCAGTGCAGCGGCCTTGGCCGGGTCTTCGTACTTTTCGTAACACAGCAACCAGGTGTAACTGACGATCGGATAAGCATTCTCGCCGGTCGGGTCAGGTAACCAAGCACGCAGGTCTTCTGGCATTTCAACGCCTGCCAAAGCCGCAGTCGCATTTTCCAGCGTGGGCTCGATGAATTTTCCAGCAGCGTTTTCCAGTGTCGCCATTGGCAACTTGGCTTGCTCGGCAAAACCGAACTCGATGTAGCCGACTGCGCCGGGGGTTTGCATGACCGTCGCAGTCACACCGTCGTTTTTAGGTGCGGCGATGAACTTATCGCTCTCGGGCCAACTGACCGTTTTACCAATGCCAGGGCCATCGGCAAACTTCTTGCTGACGGCGCTGAGGTGATTGGTGAAGACAAACGTGGTCCCGCTGCTGTCCGCACGACGGACCACCGTGACGGGCAACTCGGGAAGTTCCACCCCTTTGTTGGTCGCGGCAATCGCAGCGTCATTCCACGTCGAGATTTCGCCTAAGAAGATCTTGGTGTAAGCGTCACGCGAAAGAATCAATGGCTTCTTGAGTTGCGGAAGGTTGTACGCCAACACGACGCTGCCTGCGGTCATCGGCAACAACACAACACCGTCGTCGACTTGAGCGATTTCGCTGTCGTTCATCGCGGCGTCACTGGCTGCGAAATCAACCGTGTGACCAATGAAGTCCTTGATCCCACCACCACTTCCTTTGGCTTGGTAATCGACTTTCACGCCTTCGGTTGCGCTGCTGTATTCTTTGAACCAGCGACCGTACAGCGGTGCGGGGAAACTCGCCCCCGAGCCTTGCAATTTAATTTTTTGGGCCGGCGAATCTGAGCCGCCATCCGCAGTGGAGTTGTAAGAACTTGAAGAGTTGCAACCGACCAAAACCGTTAGGGCGGTAAGACAACAGAAGTGAAACGCACTCTTGTTCACAATGGGACTCGTACTGGTTCCGGAGGAGACTCTTTGAAACTTTTGAGCCAGTTTTAGTCTCCTGCTTCCCTCACCGGAACCTTCGCTAACCAACAATTAACACGCTCTTAACAAAACTCGGCATTCACGCATTAGGGTGGTGAAATGCCTCGGATCGGTGTGATTGCGGGTGTTTAAAGCACGTAAAAGACAGCGTTACTCGGCGAATTATGAAGAGGAACCGGGGCTGATTGAGCAGGGCACCCGGCACGGCGTTTCTGTTTGCCGAATCGTCGCTTCCAAGTCGAGCAAGTCTCGAATTCGACTGTTTGCTGTGGTGAGTCGTGACGCTCTCGTAATCCAACGAGTAACGCTGGAGACCCGGACACATCCAGAGCCCACGTCTTACAGGGTCATCAGGATATCGAGCATCTCGGTCGCGGTGGAGATGACGCGAGAGGACGCTTGGAAGGCGCGTTGGTATGCAATCAGTTTGATCGATTCCTCATCGATGTTCACGCCTGTAATCGCGAGATGCTGGCCTTGAAGCGTTGCGTAAAAATCTCGCAATCCATCCGCTTCACTCCCTTGCAAACTGATTTTTTGAGCCATCGTGGCAATCGTCGATTCGTAGATGCCACGCACCGATCGACCTTCGAGATCATCGACGGGGCGATCGACCAAGTCGAGCATTCGAGACAGCACTTCGGTATCTTCACCAATGCCGCCCGAGCTGATGGCTAGAAAGTCGCTATCATTTTTAAGCGACTCGTTGACATTGATGTCCACAGCACTGCGGCCCACGAAAAATGTGTTGATGCCGGCGGCTGCCAAAAAGCCGCTGGTGTCTTCACCAAACGTGAATGAGGACGCGGGCGAGTCTGAGAGAATTTCGATTTGTCCGCCACTCGTTACCGTCGCCGAAATACCCTCGATCGCGTCGATATCCGCGACAATGGAACTGATCGTTGAATCGGTGACCTGTCCTAGATTCTTCACCTTGATGCGATGTGTCGAGATCACATCGCCCGATTCATCAACCACATTCATGTCGAACGTGCCGTTTTTGGGTGTCCATGGTAGCCCCGCGTCCGGAAGCGGGACATTTGCGTTCCCCTTGGAACTGGAGAGCACTTGTTGATATCCCTCGCGACCCTGGCCTTGCGAATGCACTTCATTGACACTGCGGATCAAAGCCGAAGCCATGCGGTCGATCCCAGTGATGTATTCTCCAAACACCCCGTCGCGAGCTTGCATCGTCGCGGCTAATTGCCCACCGGTCACGTCCAACGGCGAATCCGTTTCGATGATGCGTATTTCTAGAGCACCCCGTTTTTCACTGTAGACGCTAGCGACATCACGGCTGATTCCATCGTTGACGAGATAGTCCCCTGCCACGAAAACGGAGACCGCACCACTCTCCTGTTCTTGAATATTCAGGTCGACGTACTGTGCAAGTTCTTCGAGGTCTCTGTATCGTTGGTCCCGAAGTCCAGTTGCGTCGCTTTGGATTAGCCCTCCCCCTTCGATCGTTGCAATCTCGAGGTTCAGTTTTGCAATCCGCGTCGTCAACCGATTGATATCATTGGCGACATCTTTCAGTTCACCGTCCCACGCTTGTTGTCGGTCGGAGGCTTTGCTTCGAGCACCACGGATGTTATCCGCCAGCGTTTGCCCTTGCAGAATCACAAACTCACGAAGCGACGCGTCACCAGGTTGCGTCGACAATTCCTGGACCGCGTTGTTGAACAGCGAGAATTGTTGACTGAGTCCGGTGTTATCTAGATCGGTCGATAGTTCTTCGAGCTGAGAATAAGCCTTTTCAAGCGTTTCGGCGCCGGACAATGCTGTCTTGGCATCAATCATCCGTTCAAAGAGGGCCTCGTCCACGACCTGAACAATGCCGGTAGGGCGAACCCCATGGCCTTTGATCAAGTTCCCTTCGCGAACCGCTACCGCAGACGCTTGCTGTAACTCCTGGCGAATATAGCCAGGAGTATTCGCATTAGCGACGTTGTTGCCCACGACCTGGAGGCCGATTTGGGCCGCATCGAGTGCGCCTTTGGATTGCTGAATTGTGCCGAGGAGGCCCATACCGATGTCTCAATAGACAGAAAGAACCGTACTAGCAGTCTTTCATCGGCATCCCCCTACGCACAGTTGACCTAATCGTCAAAACCGGATCGTTATCAGTGATGATAGCATCACGATACTACAGCACCTTTCCATCGGAAGCTGTCACAATGTCGCCGGATGTCTCCGACATTCGAGTTCCTCCCGCGAGAGGATTCTCACTCGACGGCTGTTGATTCCCCACGTCGGAGACGCGGGTGTTTAGTTTCCGACGTCGGAGACGTCGGGCGACAAAATTCCGGACGTCGGAGACGTCGGGCGACCATGTTTCCAACATCGGAGATGTTGGAAACATGGGGTAGACCCGATTTCGGCCTTACAGCAAATCTGCGAACGCCTCGTCCAAAGCACTCAAGCGACCGTCATTTTCTTCGACGTCCGCTGTTTCATGACTTTCGGCGATCAAATCCAAATCGTCCTTCGCTTCCGAGCTAGGCATCGTGGTGTCGACCACTTTCGTAGGCGTCTCGATTTGCTCGATCGGCTGTGAAACATCAAACGTTGTCGACTGTGAAACCGCCGATTCCGCAAGCGGTGAAAGCTGAGGAATCTGCTCACTCGATGGCTGGCTAACCGTCTGCGGCGATTGCAACATCAGTTGGTTGATGACCTGCAACGCATCCAGTGCCGAAATGATATCGTCGCCGTTAACGTCATAGTAATTAGGACCACGATCCGCTGCGGTGACCGGAATGCTGGACGTATTGTTGGGCGCCAGTCCGATTCGGTTGATGATCAACAGGGCATCGAGTGTCGTTACGGTACCACTGCCGTTGACGTCGCTGAACCGTGTTGGATTCGGATTTTGTAAGCGGAACGCGACCACGTTGAAGGAGATTGTGGCCGGTTTGCTAACGCGTCCTGACGAATCGGTGATCGTGAACTGAAGCGAATCCGAGCCAATATATCCGCTGTTCGCTTTGTACGAGATCGTTCCATCAGGGTTTGCAGTCGCCGTTCCATTGGACGGCCCCGCAATGATGTTGATACTCGTTAGATCCAGCTGACCTTCGACAGCGACTGCAACCGCACCCACGTCCACAATTGTGGTGTCCTTGGACGTGGCAATAACGTCGCCAAAGTTCGGTACGATCGGCAACTTATTCGGGGTGATCGTCACCGTCGCCTGTTTGCTCTGTTGTCCGAGATTATCTGCGACCGTATAGCGGAATTCATCGAGTCCGTCGAAACTGGCGAACGGGGTGTAAACAAGCGTCCCATCGTCTTCGACCGACAATGCTCCAAACTTCGGTTGCGAAGTGATGATGATGCTCGTTGGAACAATGACGCCATCGATATCGGTATCATTATCTTGAGGCCGGAATCTCGTTTGTCCGTCTGGATTAATGACAACGGTATCGGGTTGCAAGATCGGAGCATCGTTAACGCCCGTGACGGTCACTTTGACTTCGACTGGATCGCTTTCGACTCCATCGGCATCTTTGACCGAATAGCTGAACGTGTCGATGAGGACATCGCCCGGCTTCATTTTTTGCAATTCCTCCGAAAGCGTCGGGTCGTAGGTGATTTCCCCTGTTACCGAGTTGTAGGTCAACAGTGCACCACGCAGGGTGGTTGAGCTTGCAGGCAAGACCACGGTCAGCACTTCGGATGGATTCGTGGCGAGATCAGGATCCAAGTCGTTGTCGGTCAAATCGCTACTTTCGATCAAGACAACAGCGTCTTCATCGGTATCCAATTCATCGGCAACCGCGATGGGCTTGTCGTTCACTTCAGCAATGTCTATTTGCAATGTTGCTGGGAGTGAAGCGGCGTCAAGCGAATCAAACGCAGTCACTTGAAGGATTGCAGAACCACTGGCGTCTTTCGCGGTTTTGAACTGCAACACGCCGCTGGAATCAATCGTCGGCAGTGTTTCGAATAGCCCAAGGGATCCCGTTGGAACCGTGACTTCGAAACGAACCGATTGGCTCGACTCGTTGGCAGGTCCTGGAGAGACGTTGGTGGCCCAGACTTCAGAGTAGGCGTCACTATCTTCGTCGACTTCGACCAACGCACCCGCGGTAAAGGTCGGCACATCGTTGACTGCGGCGACGCGAATCGTAAACGTCTTGGTCACCGATTCGTTTTTGTGCCCAACCAAGGGGTCGGTCGGATCGCCATTGTCTTGCAACGTGACTTCAAAAGTAGCGTCACCGTTCGCATCGTCTGCCGTTGTGTAGGACAAGCTAGCGGTGCTGCCTGTGATCGTAACGCTCGGCGGGACCGCGAACAGCGACGGACTGCCGCTGATCTGATTTAACACGAACGACACGATTTGAGCCGGGTTCGTTCCATCCCCTTGCAATTCATCGATCGCATTGTCGGGGCCGGCTTGAACGCCCGTTGCCCAGTTTGCAACCACCACGGGACCTTGGTCTTCGACCGAGTCGACATCGTCGGCACCGTTGAATTGCGGAGCATCGTTGACGGCAGTAACACTAATCGTGACTTCGTTGGTAACCGATTTGAAGTCGTTCGTAGGTACCCCACCCGACCCCAATGCAACGGTGACCCCATCGTCCAAGATGGTGTACGTGAACCTATCCGTCCCGGCGAAATTTATCGTCGGTGTGTAGCGGAGTCCAATCACCTCGTTGGCAGCGTTAAGCACCGGTGTAATGGTGCCGTTGCCAACGGAAGTGGCTGGATAAGGAGTCGCCACATTGATGGTTTGGCCGCCACCGACAAGTGCCGATGTTTCGTTGGCGGGCCCCACGCGGAAGAAGTCCAGTAAACCGGGGTTGTTGGCCGCATCGCCATCAAACGGAATTACAACCGAACCATCTTCGCCAACGGAATAGATCAAATCCGGAGCGTTAGTGACCTTCACCGGAGCATCGTTGACCGGTCGCACATTGATCGTCATCGTGACCGGAACACTTTCGAACAAATCGCCGCGTGTCGCGGTGTCCATAGGTCCGTTGTCACGCAACAAAACCGTGAACTCGAAAGAACCAAACACGTCCGGAGCTGACTGATACGTCAATCGTCCAGTGGACGAGATCGTAGGCACTGTGGTGAAGAACGTATCCGCATTACCAACCGGCGCGACAACAAAGTTTAGCGTCTGAGCCGATTCATCGGTTGCAGTCGTTCGAGGACCCCCGGTGATGTTGAACGCAAAAGCGTTCTTCGTGGTCAGTCCGGCATCTTCGGCGGACTCTACGCTTAGTATCGACGTTTCAAATTCAGGTCGATCGTTCACAGGACTCATTCGCAAGCGGACACGATTGACCACCGTGCGTTGATCTTCAAATAGGATCCCTTGCGTCAACGAATACGTCTCGCCGGCGGTCGGATCACCGTTGATGATCGAATTGTCGTTCACGGAATAGGTGAACCCATCATCGACGCCGATTGCAGAGTTGTAGTTGGCCGGTGGAACATAGTTCAACCCGACCCGTTGCCCATTTTGGATTACTTCGGTCAACGTTCCGCCGCGCTGAGTCGTCCGTGGGAAGCTGGCGAGTTGTAAAACTTGCGATCCTCCCGGTGCCGTTGTTCCCTCGTTAGCAGGGCCGACATTGAAAACATCCAGCAGCCCTGGAACTGCGAACCCGTTCGGCGGGGGCACTGCTCCTTGAACGAGCGGAATAAAGAACCCGGTGGATGCGATTCCGCCTGGTTGCGTGTCATCTTCACGCAATGTGTAGGTCAGAGTACCGTCATTCGCCACGGTGTAAGACAAGTCGGGGTCCGTTGTCGACGTGTCGTTTGTATTCGTTACTGAGGTATTCAGTCGCGGTGCGTCGTTGACGGGTTGAACGTTCAGCGTGAATGTCACGAAGTGTGACGCGGACACAAATCCAGGGGTCGACGGATCAAAGTCCTTGGCCTCGATCACAATCGTGGCGGTACCCACCGCATCGGGTGCTGGGAATACCGACAAGACGCCGTTGTTAGCGACCTGAGGCGGCAAGCGGAACAAACCTGCCGGAATGTTCGATTGTGCCGATACAAAGTTGAATTGGACCGATTCTCGTTCCAGTTCATCCAGCGCCGTGGACGGGCCTGCTTGGATGTCTGTCGCCCAATCCGGCACAATCGTCTCGCCGTTGTCATCGCGTTCAAGCACATTGACGACCGGAAGGAAATTGAATTCCGGAGGATCGTTTTGCTCAATCGTGGTGATCGTCGCGTTGGCGTATGCGGAACGCAGCGAACCCGTGTCCTGAGTCGCAACGGGACTCGAGCCAGGGATGGTGACCGAGCCACGGTCTTCGATCATAAATTCGAATTGATCATTCGCATTAAACGGCGAACGACGGTTGTAATCGACGCTCGGCGTGTAAGTTCCGCTGGTGAACTCGCCATTAACAAACGTGAAGGTCAGCGTTGCGTCATTAAGAGTGGTACGAGTCACCGTGCCGTTGCCACCGGAAAGCCCTGGTTCGTCAATCGATCCATCCACCACCGACGGCACCCCAGGAATGCGGAAGGCGACGACACGCAACTCTTGTTCACTTTCGTTGAAACTAGGATTAAGCGTTGGAGCAAACACTCCTTCGACCGCATTTCGCAGCAGTTGAGCCTTGTCGAACGTGATGCTCGCTACAGGTAATGGGCTAATCAAGTTGCCGTTGCTATCTCGTTCAACCGCTTCGGTCACGATGTCGAGCGTCTGATCCGCTGCCAGTGGAACATCGTTGACCGGATTGACGGTGATCGTCAATTTGCGAATCGACACATTGCTATTAGGTGCCACATTGGACCCGTTGTCGGTCACGATCACGTCAAAGACCGCGACTCCGAAGGCGTCCGGCGTAGGCGCAATCGTGATTCGGCCATCCGCGGTCAAGATTGGATTCGCGGCCATCATTCCTGCGGGTACTAGCGAGTTTCCAGCGCCATCCAAAGCAGGTTGAATGATGATGCTGGTCACACTCTGTGACGCAAGTTCATCGAGAGCCGTCAATGGTCCCGTTTTGATTCCAACCCCTGAAATTTGGTAGAGGTCAAACGTCATCGACGGAGCATTGGTCCGCTCGCGTTCGTTGAACGAAATCGAATTGGGATTGTAAGTGATAGTCGTTCCATCGACCGTTGTTGCCCCGGTGTCAAAGTCGGGGATGAATGGAGGGTCGTTAACCTCGGTCACCGTAATATGAACGGTCTTGGCAACCGACCGATTGTTGACATTGCCAAATGGATCGGGGTCGGTGGTATAGTCAATCGGTGAAGATGCAACCGGGGTGACTTGATCCGCACCTGGAATCGTCGTCGGGCCGAAGTCTTCGACAATGTAAGTAAACGATTCGGTCGGATTGAATGGTGGCAAGCGGTTGTAATCAACCGCCGGACGATATTCGCCGCCGCTGAAGGCGCCCGATCCGTCAAAGTTGAACACCAACGTTCCGCCATTGATTGTCGGGAAGACGGTACCACTATCGGCGGCCGTTACAAGCGTGAATCCGCCGAACCCATCCGGGATTCCAAACACGACCACACGCAGATCCTGTTCATGTTCGTCGTAGATCGACTGGGATCCATCAGCGAAATCGCTCTCACGCGACGGATTCTGTGTAATAATCGCAGGATCATTCACGGTCGCTTGACGCAGCAGGTCTTCGGGCAGAATCGGTAGGATTGCTTGATTACCGTTGGGCAAGCCGGTCAAGTTATCGTTGTCAACCACTTCCGCAACCGTCAACGTACGATCCTCCGTCACCGGTTGATCGTTGACAGGGGTGATTTGGACCGTCAAGGTTCGAGTGGTGCTGCGGAAGTCATCTTCGAACAGCCCCGTCGTCGCATTGAAGCTTTGACCATTATCGGTCGCAGTGATTTCGAATACCGCGTATCCGAAGGCATCCGGATTTGGCCTCAGCGTCAACACCCCAAACTGATCCAGTACAGGCGTTGCCGAGAACATGCCTGCTGGTTCGAAGGTCGTCACGTAGCTGAACGACAACGTCTCAGTCAATCGCTCGTCCAGTGCGGTGCTGTGCCCTGGGAAGATCCTGTCGGGCCGAACAACCAACGGATCGTAATTGGCAATTCGACTGCCCGCGTAGATGTCGTAGTAGACCGCGGTTCCGTCGGTTTGGATGTCTTCGGGGAACGTCACCATTGCGAAAGCAGGGAATTCCGGAGCATCGTTTTTATCCGCCACCGTCAATGAAACGCGTGTGGGTAACGAGCGAGCTTCGACGAATGGGTCAGGCGTGTAAGCCGTCCCTGGCGTTAAGGGTGGCAACACAACGGTGCCATCATCGGAAACGATGTAGTTGAAGAACTCGAGCGGATTTAACGGATCCGTTTCATGTGGCGCTAGTCCGTTGTAATCGACTGCCGGTTCGTAGAAACCGTCAACAAATGCGAAGGCGTCGAAGTTAAACGACAAGATGCCTCCGCTTGGCGTTTTCATCGTTAATGTTCCCGTCCCGCCGTTTAAAGCCAAGTCGGGGTCGGTCTGGGCATCAATGGTTTCGTCGGCGTCGGTAAACGCCACCACGCGGAGGGCTTGATTGGATTCGTTGTAAGGAGCAATCAAGGCTGGGTCAGGGTCACCAGGCAGAACAGGGTTCGCGCCAAACTGCTGCAACAAGAATTCCTTGTCGAACATGACCTTGCGATCGTTGTTCACGAGGTTTCCAAACGCATCGTATTCAACGACCTCATCGACCCGCAAAACACGTGCAAATGCAACCGGTTCGTCGTTGATAGGTTCGACAAAAATGGTCACCACGGCGGTGTCCGTTAACGCTCCGACAGGGCGATTGCCACTGGCGTCTTCGTTAATTCCCGCATCTCGAGCAGTATAGGTAAACGTGTCTTCCCCGTAGAAGTTGTCGGGCGCTCGGTAAGTGAATGTACCGTCATTGTTAAAGGTGACCGTGCCGCCAAGAGCGGTCGTCAAAACCGTGCCCGGATCGGGGACTACCAACGCACCATCATTGAGGTTGGCAAGTTCATCTGCGGCAGTTGCACGAGCGTTGACGTCGTTAGAGAGCAAGAAGTCAATCGGAATGGTTAGCGATTGATCCTCGGTAGGAACTGGAACTGGCATCGACAATCCTGACCAATACGCAATCCATCGCGCCGAGGTCTTACTAATGGCATCGTCGTTGGCAATCGGATCATCGTTTTGAGGTCGAACGTCAAACGAAATCTTGGCGGTATGGGTCAAGCGTCCGTTGACAGTGTCGAAAACACCAATCTCGTCATCGGCACCGCCATCGCCTAAGACGTTCGGGTCATCGGATTTTCCGTCATCGCTGATCGTATACGTAATCTCATCAAAGATCGGCGGATCGGCCGGCAAACGAAGATTGTCACGATTGACATCCAGGTTGGACTGATACTGAAAACTGACCAGGAAGATATTCGCTGGATCCGTTGTATCGAACGTCGCCGATAGTATTTGACCTCGCGTTGTGAGGATTGGGAAATCACCGATCGGCGTGGTGGAATCAATCGTTGTGCCCCCAACCTGCAGCGACACCACATGCAACACTTGACCTGATTCGTCCCACGGTGATGTCGGCGACCCCGCAGGATACTCAGGCGAACTGTCAGCCGTTGCGTTGGCCAGTAACTCGGATTCGAGTACGGTTCGAGGTTGATCTTCGAGAGCTACGATCGTTTTGTCTTGAGCAAGCGGAGCATCGTTGACCGGTTGTACCTCGATCGTCACGGTTGCAAACAAAGTCGTTGGCAGAATGGTGTCAATCGCACTCTGCTGCGTCGCCAAGCGATAGGTGAAGGTGTCGATTCCGACGAAATCAGGGAGCGGTGTGTAAGTAAAGTCACCGGTCGCTGGATCGAGAATCAAGGTACCATTGGAAACATTTTGCCCGAGCACCACGGTAACGGGGCTAAACGTCGCCGGGCTGATCGTATCGTTATCGAGGACCGACGGAATTCCAGCATCGGTGGTATCAAGCGTGCCATCTTCGTTGATGGTGTACGACGTCGACAATGCAGTCGGATCGTCCGCTGGTACCGGCAATGGCACATTGTGAATCTGCACTTGATAATCTTCGACTTCGCCACCGACGGCCAACCCAGTTGGTTGCAATCCTCCTTCGGGTGAAATTCGGAATCGAGCCCAGGTCAGTTTGTTGGTGGTACCGGCAGGTGTTTTGACGGTAAAGATCGTCGGATCGATTCCGCCCGTGACCGAAACATTGTCGATCACCTTCTCGAGTACTGGATCGAATACCCCATTTCCATCAAAGTCAATCCAGGCACTGACAAAGCCGGTGCCGGTAACGCTGACCGGAATCTGAGCGCCAGTTTGATCGAGAGGATTTAAGAATCCGAGAATGTCAGATTTGTTAGTCGTTGTGCCGGTGACTCCAGGCGTCAGGAATACGATGAAATCGGTTGTTCCATCGTTATAGATGCCGACATTGACACCGTCTTCGTCGTCACGATTGAAAATCTCGATCGTATCCAAATTCCCCGCAACGGGTTGCACGACCAAAGACTCACCCGCCGCGTTCATTTCGGCATTAATCTTGGCAACGAGCTTGGTAACGATGATTTCCGGGGTGTCGCTTGCCGCGAACCGTACCGGAATATTTCCGACGCCCGGTGCGATGCCTGCAGGCACCAATTCGAACTGTTTGGCAACACGCCCGATATCGATCGAGATAACATCGCCGGCCGCTGGCGGAGTGGTAACCGAGTCGATTCGGATGGTCGTCCCGCCGGTTGCAGTCGCATGCACTTGGATATCAAAGATCGCCGACGCACTTGGCGAGGTCGCCACAACGGTCGCAGGCGTATCATCAAGGCCGCCGGTGAGCAGGGCGGAATCATTTTCAGAATCGACGTACTTACCCAAACGTGGCGATGCATTGTTGATGATTGCATGCCGGGCCCCATCGTTGACTAATAGCGTGCCATACACATTCAAGCTACCCGAAAGCAGAGCATCACCAAAGTCCAATGGCACTTCGGGCAGAATGATGGTGAACTTAGTCGTCCCATCGGCTTGATTATTGAGCAGCAAATTGCCTGCGTTATCCGCGATCACGCTGTTGTCGAGGATGATCTCGTAGACGCCCGCAGGTTCCCAAAGCGTGGAAAACGGAGTCAGGCGTAATTCGCCCGTGTACTCGTTGTAACCGAGCGTAAAGTCAACCCCTTCGACCAACGTAACGTTGTTTCGACGCACGGTCACCGTCGACGAATTGACCGTTGTTGGATTGATTCCGGTTCCTTCGAACGGCGCGTTAATGCCTTGTCCATCGTTCAGCAGGATCGAGAAATTATTAACGATCGGTTGCCTTAGATGCACAACGGTGGCGTTCGGATCCGCATCTTCGCGGTCCGTGTTCAAGAAATCCACAGGGACGGTCAACTCGGCAAATGGTTGATCAAAGTCCGAGCGGTCAACCGCACCGCGATCCTTAAATACGCTGGTACCACCACCGCCGGGGTTGTTGGACGAGTTGATTCGCAATTGGCCAAACACGTCTCGATCCGGCGAATCGATATTAGAAACCGCCAAGCCGAGTTTGTTCTTGAAATTGACAAACTCGAACCGGTCTTCCAACTGATCGAGAGAACTGTCGAGTGCTACGGACGTGTCGACCAAGTAATAGTTCTGGTTCGCCGCGTCAACAAACAATGGCGTGCCATTCGCAGCAATTTGTGAATCGGTGCCGGTAGCACCATTGTTATTATTGCCTTGGAAATAGTTGGATCGGACCACCACATCGACGTTATTGATTTGTGGATCCGATATGCCAAGACCAAAACCGGTGATGATATTGTTCATGATCGTTGGGCTGGCATAGCCAACCACTTCAACCCCCGTCCCCGTAGCGGGTCCGTCGCTGACCAACGTATTATTAACAATACGTCCAAACGGGACAGGCAAACTTGGATCGACTCCGGTTGAACCCGCAAATCGAATTGCCGATGCACCTGTGACGATATTGTTTTGGATCACGACGCCCGGAATCAGTCGCTTCGAATCCGGTTGGGCAAAGTTGATCGTGGAACCTTGGTGAGGTAGGCCACCGAGTTGGCCTTCCGGCGTGCCTGGCTGAACATTGATTCCCACCGCAGACGAATCGCGAATAATGTTTGAATCAATAATGAACATGCCTTGCACACGTTCACGGTTGCTATCGCCCAGAATGCCAGTGCCGCCTTGCAACAGGGAGACGTTGTCGATATACGCATTGCCTGCGCTACTGCTGCTTACGCTGGTGTCTACAGGCATGTGGACCCATGTGAATTTATGAGGACCACTACTGAATGGGAAGCTGACAGTGCGATACCCAAGGTCACCCGTCGCGAACGTCAGATCCGTCGTACCGGGATTCTCATCGCTGGCCGTTTCCAACAGCGTTTGCGGTCGCCCGTCGATAAAGAAACGCAATCCGTATTCGTCTTCGACCGAGTCGACTTTGAACGTGAATTGAATAACACCGGCACCCGTTGTCCCACCAAGTTCGGCGGTGGTTGCTTCGTAGATCGAGATTGGCTTAATCGCGGTTATCGAACCGGTTTGTAAGCTATTGTTTCCCGCAAACGGCATGTTGGAGGTGACGCTCCAAGGTGCTATCGCAATGGCTGGGATGGTGCTTCCGAGGAAGTCGTAGCCTGCAGCAGGAGGCGTCCACGGCGTAAATGCGCCTTCAAAATCCTGTAGAGAAACATCACTCGGTTCAACGATGTGCCGATCATTCGAATCGAACGTGTTGCCAATGGCGATTCCCCCGGGGCCCATGGCAGCGTATTCACCCGTTCGACGAATCTCAAGTTGGTAAGGTCCATTGAGGATGTCTGGTTGAGTGGCATTGGGGTCATTGGTTCGCCCCTGGTTTAGATCGGTAATGGAGGTATCAACCGGTGCACCGGTCACCATTTCGCCACGTTCGGCATACCCGACGATGATGTCGTCGATGTAGAAGCCCTCGAAATTATTTTTAAGACTTCGGATCGATCGCTGAGTACTGCTGAACTCGCCAAAGTTGTCTTCCAATGGCCGTCCGTTGCCGTCAAGCAACGAATTGTCGTTGATGGCACCAGCGGTACTGAAATCGAATCGCAAAAGAATGTCGTTTGTTTCGCCAGCAAACGTAGACAGGTCGATGCGAGCTTGACGCCAAACACCGGTATTGTCATGCATTTCCTGGATCAGCTGCTGGCTCTCGATCCGCTGGATGTCTGCATTGAGTCCTGCATCGGACAAATGCGACAGGAATCCTGGTAACTCCCCTTTCGCGTTATTCGGATTCGCACTACTGAGATTGGAATTATTGGTCGCCAGCAATTCCCAAGTCACACCATTGTCACGCGATGCAAACACACGTGCGGAATCGCGAAACGGATCATTCGCGTTGTCGTTGTCACGCGCCCCGTCATCATCTTCGGTTTCCAAGAAGTAGTTGAAGTACAACGTAGGCCGATCGGTCGGTTTCGCCGATGCCAAACTGAAACCACTGGTTTCCAACGATCCAAGAGCGCCACCGAGAAAGTTGTACGTGCCGGTTCCGCCTGCCTGAACAATGTCAGGGTTGCTACTGAGGTCAGCATGCTGAAGAGTATTGAGAATGCCCATCTGAGCATTCGTGCCTCCCTGATACGTCACGTAGCTGTTGGTATTGGCATTGGGATTTTGAACCCATTGTTCAAATCCGAAGTAGAAACTAGCACCACCATTCGCTTCGCTACGTGTGCGGTCAGGTTGATCACCAGGGTTATTGACGGTGATTGACTCGCTGCCCGGATTACGGCTGCCATCGGCCGCCGAGTTGACACCGTGTCCGGCATCGTTACTGCGCCGTGTCGTCACGTGCCAGAGGTTGAAATCCAATGGTGAAAATGCGATACCTCGCGGACTTCCAGCCATTCCTGAGACACCGCTTAGGAAGGTATCCGCGACACCGTCCCCTACGTTGCCATTATCCGAGACATTGGCAATCCCACCTGTCATCTGGGCATTGTCGACTTGCAGCAATGGCCAACCGGCTGCTCCAAGTCCGCCAGTGAACTGAACGACCACGCCGGCACCCTGCAAATCACCCACGACCTGGACTTCAGCGTCACCGATATTGCTCAACCCCACAATGGCGTCACGAACACTGCGAACGCCGTCGATATTCGGTGTAACTGTCGCAGAGACGGGTGAACCATCAATCACGGTTGTTGTAGTCGGTTTTGCATCACCCTGTTCTAATACCGTCAGTACGGCGTTGGGGCCTGTACCTCCCGTCAAAGTGTCCGAAGTGGTCAGGTTGGCAACATTCGTATCCCCAAGGGCGCCAATAAATTCGATTTCAAATACCGCTCCCGGTAAAGTTGTTCCGGACGTTGCAGTTACCATTACATCCGCTGCAGTAATGCCACCGATATTGGCAAGCGCTGCTTTCACGGCCGCAGCATCTGCGTTCCAAGGAATATCGCCCGAGTTTCCGCTGAATCCACCACCATTTGCGTTGATTCTGAAATTGCCGCCGGTGGGATTACCGCTCAGTGATAGTCGCAATCGTTCGTTGTTAACCAGAAGTTCAGTCGCAGCAGGGATCGATATCTGCGATAGAATATTCTGGTTCCGTAATGTTTCGTCAAATTGGACCAACAGCGGTGTACCAGGCAAAACACCTCCGGTAACGACCACGTTGCCTCGACCGATGTTTGGCAGCGCTTCGAGCGCGAGTTGCACATCCGCAGCCGTAGCGTTAAAAGCGATCGGCGTTGTATCTCGGTTAGCAAAGCGAAGCACAAACGTTCCTGAATCGATTGTTGGATCCAGCGTGATCTGTTGAAGCTCGTTGGCCCTTAATCCCGTCGCATCCGTCGTCAGCGGCAGCAGATCCTTCTTGCCCAAATTGTTGGTGAACTCGATCGTTACCGTACCAGATGCAACGCCGGTCAACGGGCCATCAAACGGCGAAACGGTAACATCACCCGGCAGGATTTCCTGCAAACCGTTAAGTGCGGTACGGACTTGATCTGCAGTCGCATTATATGGAATTGGGGCTGTTGTTTGGATGTTGCGAACCAGTTCACCGGTGAGGTGTTCAGCACGCTGGGTACCGTTGATAGCGCGAATCACATTAAACTGGCTGCCCGTTCGACTGACGACACGAAGATCTTCAGTACCGATCCGGATATTGAACGGAGTGACGGTTGGGAACGGCGCGTCGCTGACCACGGTTAGTGTGTCACTGACAACTTCTGCAACCTGTGGCACATAATGGAAATCGATCGCGGTGCCGTTACGACCTCGAACGACTGATAGTTCATTGGTCGTTGTGTTGACCGCTGTGACCAGCATTTCTTCTTCATTCACTCGGATCGTGAACGGCGTCGCGGGAAATACCGAAGCATCAAAGACAGTCAATGTATTGGAGAACTGGCTGTTGTTGATCTCCACAGTCAAAGCGCTTGACTGAGCCAGTAGAACCTCAACCGAATCCGCCAGAGCGTGCACTGTGGCGCTTGTACCTAACGCTCCACGGGTGACAGTCAATTCGTCCAAGATCGGATCCACTGCGGTAACGATCATCACTTCGTCACCGATGCGGATGTTGAACGGCGTCGTGGTGGGAAACTCAGTGACATCGACCACACGAAGCGTTGTCTGCACGTCATCCATCGCTTGGAATCCGGTGCCTGGATTCGGGAGTATCTGCACCGGGCTGCCCAAGATGTGCGTCGCAGCAACGGTACCGTTCTGAGCACGCGTTACGGTTAGACGATTCTGTGCTGCGTTGATTGCAGTTACCAGCATCTCCTCGTCGTCAACACGAATGGTAAAGGGCGCAAATGGGGTATCATTAGGGTAGGTCGCCGCGTTGACCACCTCGAATGCGGTTGCCGTTGGCGTAATACTCGCACCCGCTGTTGTTCCTGCGACCGGCAACACGCGAACAGGACGACCAATATTGTGATTGGCAATGACCGATCCGTTAACTGCTCTAACAACCGTCAATTCATTTGTAGAAAAGTCGATTCCATTGACCGTCATCTCTTCGGCGTCCAATCTGATATTGAACGGAAGAGTTGGATAGACGGACGCGTCGACGACGCGAAGCGTGGTGCTGGTGGGCTGATTGTCGATACCGACCAGTGACCCAATCTGAGGCGGCAAGACCTGCACTTGGCTGCCGGCAAGATGACCAGTAGCGGTCGTTGAGTTTTCGCCGCGGCTGATCGTAAATTCTTTCGCGGCAATATTAACCGCACTGACGAGCATTTGCTCGTTGTTAACGAGAATCCTAAAAGGTGCAGCAGGAAACGCAGATACATCGTCAACGGTCAATCGCAGAATTGAATCTGTGATCGTGTTGGTGAGCGGCGAACTGATCGTCAGCGGTGTGCTAACCGTTAACAACTCGCTCAGCGTCAACGGAGAACTTGCCGTCTGGTTCATCTGTGTCGATAGAAACGATGTAACGACTTCGTAAACACTGGTGGTGTCCAGATGTGTGTCCGTCGTCGTGCCGTGGAAACCGCGCTGAACGGTAAACGAGTTTCCTGCCCTGTTGGTGACGAGCATCTGTTCGGTGCCAACCTGGATCACAAACGGCGTCGCTGGCCATTGTTCGGTAAACGGTTGATCCGAGACATTTTGAACTTGAATGGTCTGGACGGTGCCAGATGCCGGAGCGGTAGTGATAGCCGCCAGCAGCGCGCTAACGGCGCCCTGGTTTTTCTCAAACGTTAGTGTGAAGTCACCACCGTACGCGACAGTGGAAATTGTTTGTTCTTCGTTGACGCTGGCCGTGTACGGGGCATCGGATTTGATCGGTTCGGTTGTTTGTCGGTTTCCGTTGCGATCGAATGTCAACGTGAAGAAACTGTCGTTGGTTGGGCTACCCGTGACCGTGATCAACTGCGAGCTATTGTTGGAATCAAACGCGAAAACCGGGTCGCCAGCGGAATCGAGTGCAACGATTTGTGCCGAATCCGTAACCGCGAACATCGTATTTTGGTAGACGCCACGCGTCGCCGAACTGACACCATCGCTTACATTTTGCGGGCCGAGCGAGAGACCTTGGAAATTAAATGGTTGGCCGAATGAGTCGTAAATGACGCGTACATTGAGTACCCGACCATTATCGGGATTGATTGTCAGGAATTCACCCGCGTTCGTCACTCCATACAAATTACCAGCGCTGCTGAAATTATTGTACGACAGCCCCGTGACGCGACCGGCAAGAGGTCCCAATGCTCCGTCGGTACCGCCAGTAAATACCACTGGTGTTCCTGCAGGGGCTGTTCCACTGAAGGCAGCTGTCCCCGAACTTCCACTGGTAATCACCGCAGTCACTAGTTCACGAGCGGTGCCTCCCGTGCCCGTATCATTGTTAATCGCATCCGCGATATCACCCGCAGTTGGCATTCCAGTTACGACGCCGTTACCATCAACGGTAAATCTCAAGGCCAGGTTGATTGTGGGATTGACCGCCGTTGCAGATGACGCTGATGTCACACTAGCGGACGTCGAAGTGGATTGGAAATACGAAACGTTGATAATAACATCGTTGCCTCTCTCGCCAGGTAGCTTGGATTCAAAACGAATGGTCGAAACATTATTGTTGGGAGTCGCACGGTCACGGACGGTCCACTGTGCCGTCGCAAACGTTACGCCCGCCGGCTGAATGTCGCCGAGGTACCCATAACGTGGATTACCGCCGGTTGCGTTCAGCGGTGTCGCGTCACCATTCTCTCGTCCACGATAAAGCTTTGACGTGGTATCTGATTCACGGACACTGTAGTAGACACTGTAAATCGGGTCCGGACTGCTTGTTCCGGTATCGCCACGACGCTGGAAGGTGACGGCGTCGACATCATTCGAAGTGGTAAACTGCTCCACTCTATCAGGGACGGTGACGGCACTATAGACACCTACATTCGGCGTCACCCCATCGCCAGCGATATTGTCGTTCTGCGAGTTGTCTTCTATCAACTGCCCATAAGCTGGATCGGTGACAGGAACTGAATCGTTGTTTCGTAGCTGAACCAATTGGCCAACCGAACCAACACCGCTGCCCAGTCGACGGTACGCGAACATCGCACCATCGGAACGCACAACAAGATCTTGGAAATCGTCGTTTCCAGGCGAGATATTATCACTGACTTTCGTCAAATACCTCTGAGCTTCGCGGATACTCGCGGTGTAAAGATCGTCGTTATCGTTTCCACTGCCATCGGTGATCACGTAGGTTACGACATTCGAAAGGTCGAATGGTTTGACGTGGTTCTCCAAAGTCAATTCACTACTGATATCCAAGATCCCCGCAGCGACCTTCGGCGCGATCACCCCACCTTGTGAACGATAGCCTTGGAATCCAATGTGGTCTTCGACCACGCGAGTGACCGAATTGACGGGTTCAAGACGCACCAACCGGTTAGCGTCGTTAGTCATGTCACCTTGGAACGCCCCCATCAGCGCTGTGGGCAGATTACGATTACTCATCACCGCGACATAGTAATGGTTGTCTTGTCCAGGGACGGGCGTAATATGAATCGGACCGATGTACGGGTCTTTATCACCAAGCGATCCGCGGCTCAAATCGTCGAGTGTCGGCCCCGCACCAATCGGTTGATCGTCTTCGATATCGCCTTCGCGACTGACATAGATCAAACGGCCGCTGTCGTCGTAAACGGCTACGGTTGTGTCAGCGCGCAGCGCCTGGTCGGCATAATCAAGGTCCAATACGATCGCCACCGTTCCGGCGGCATCGTTAACGCCGCTAATCACCTGCACGCCGGTGTGTTCAAGATTGAATTTGTACCAATCGACATCGGTGTCGTTGGATAATCGGCCTGAGAGTCCGATTGCCGCCAAGTCGGTTTCAAGCAAATTAACTAGGTTTTGAGCACTGGCGAACGTATCACCGACGGACTGGATTTCGCCAGCTTCGGCGACGAGTTGGCTGTGTGCCGGCAATCCTCGAACGTCGATTGCGGTGATGGCGTCTCGAATATCTGCAAACTGCACGGTGGAGCCAGGGAACTCGTCGACTTGTCGTTCACGAATCTGCAGTTGGTATTTACCGCTGCTCTGACCATCCACCAACGCGGCGTTCGCACCCTTCGGTGCGGAACGAACTCGAACAAAAAAGATACCGTCGGTACCGGGAGTTCCCGGCAACTCGAAATACATTCCTGGGTCGCGGAAATTCTGAGTATAGAAATCTCCACCGAGCAGCGGGTTCTGCGTTAACGGCAACGCATTGACATTCCCTGGATTCGAAGCGTTGCTCGAACTAACTGAACGTGCGACAACGGTGCCTACCGAGTTAACCACTTCGACAATGGCATCAAGTGCGGTGTCGGTACGATCAATATCAATCCAGATCGGCGTTCCGACTCGGCCGGTAAAGCTGTAGACGTCAACGTCGTTTGGATCATCAGGGCTGATGAAGCCATTGACTTCAAATCCGATTCGGTTGTTCTCATCGGCGCTCTTTTCATCGCGAGCCAATGCGCCAAGCGGTTGGGCATTGTCACGATTGCCGTTCACATCTCGACCGCCTGTGAGTGGATTCTCGCGTTCGCGAACAATCGCCACATTACGATCATTGCTCCACTCGTCAAACTTGAATCCACGCCATTGACCGGCTGCCCCAACGGTTGGATTGGCTGAGTTGTTGGTGTTTTTCAGCACGGTTCCGTCTGGGGCAAAACCCGCACCAATGGTGTCGTCTAGCAGCGACGTTAGCACAACCGGATGTCCCGGAGTCCCGAGGACATGAATGGTGCCACCAATGCGATCGATCGTTTCGAGCGGAGTGCCGGTGGCGGTAAAGCCAGCGTTATTGCCGAAAAGTTTTACCACCAAACTTTCAAAGTTACTGCTCTGTAACGTCAAGCCGCTGTAGGTGTGGTGGTTTTCAACTGTGATTTCACTACGCAAGACATGAACAATGTCCGTGTCGTCCCAGATCGTTTCGGTTGTCAATAGCTCGCCACGGACCGTCATGGCGTTGGTGCCGTTGTTGTCCATTTGGTTCAATCGAACCAGTGGCCCCGAGTTATCGTCGAACTGGCTGTAACGCGCAATCTCGCCCGTCGATCGACCTGCATCAACTTGCGTCTCAAAACGTAGAGCGTTAGCGTTAATGCTGATCGCCGTGCCGGCGTTGTCGACGATCATGTTGTTAACAATGATCGGCTGGGCACCGGTAACATAAATGGTCGCAGCCTGGCTTGCGCCACGCCCGTTACGCGTACCGCTAGCGTTGGCTGCGTTATCCTTAAGCACCGAGTTGGCAATGCGCAGTTCTGCCTGGTGAACTTCAATTGCATTGAAGTTTGCCGAGCCCCCTTCGATTGGCGAATCACCGCCCGCAAAGGAGATCAAGGCATTGTCGATGTTACCCGACGATACTTGGCCAAAGAACAGTCCTGACCAATCGCCGGCCGTGCCAGTCGTGTAGGCTCCGCCGTCAGTATTGAAAGTACCACTTCCGCCGTAGCGATCATCAAACAGCGAAGTGAAAACGATAGGGCGATTCTCGGTTCCTTCGGCGATTAATGCCGATGCACCACGCTCCGCCTCGATTCTTGCTTTGCTGAGTTTGACCACCACGCCTGGGTCGATCATCAAACGGCCCGCTGCTCTCGCGGTCAAAGCACCACTGGCACTTGTCTCAAAACCACCCGGATTGCCGGAGATGATCAAGCTCTGAGTCAAGACGTGAGCGATGTCGGTATCGTCAAAACGACCTGGGACTGTCAATCGCTCGATCGGCGAACCATTCGAAATATTGACACGGACATTCAATCCGTCAATCTTGTTTTGGACCAAGTAGTTGCCGTGAACGTCTGGGCCAATGCGTCCCATCGAGTCATCGAAGCTGTCTGGGCTAGCCGAGATGGCTGCGTTTTGACTGTTCGAAATATGATTGAAACTGATCGTGGGGCGCGCATCAATAACGTGAATCGGAGTAAAGGTCAATTCGTTTGCATCCACGAAGACCTTGCCACCACCATTGTTAATATCCAAATGGTTGACATAGTTTAGATAGATGCCTCGATCTTCGAGGTCGGAGTCATCGCGGATGACCACACCACCGAAGTCTCCAGGACTCGCACCACCGTTGCCGTTTGAGTCACCGCCAAACGCATCATTGTTGTAGGAACGCATGTAGACGGGGTCTTCAGGCGTACCGAGGATTTGAATTGCCGAGCCAGCTCGACTGATGTTGATCGATGATGTCCCGATGTCGATGTTGGCTTTTCGTAACTTGATTAACGCCCCTGCATCAATCATCAAGGTCGTGCCTTGCGGAACCAACAAATCTCTGCCGTCTCGCAGCGATGAATTATCGCTCTTTACACCCACCAAATACGGTACGTTGTCGCCGAATGTACTGATGTCACCGTCCAAACCACCGTTGCCGACGACGCGAATCAGGTTCGGCGCGTTTACAAGTGTCTCGGTTCCATCGACATTCAATAAGTCAATACCAGAGATCTGAACCACGCGGCTGCTCGCACCGATGGCGGCGTTGACCGAACCAGCCAACGCGGGTCCAGCGGCGGATGTATTGATCGCGTTGGCAATATTCGTTGCGATTTGCGTCGGAGTTAATCCAGCAAATGCAATTTGCCCAGCCCCTCCGCCAAATGTGAATGCTACCGTCGGGTTGATTCCATCGTTGACCGTGAACGAGTCGCCTGCAACGATTTTTGATGCTGCGTCCTTGGGCACAACAATGCGATTCTTGGCAAGGTCAATTGCCGCGTCGATCTCATCGATCGGATTGCCAATGGAACCATCGCCATCGGGACTGCTCAAATTGGAATCGTTTGTTCGATCCACAAAAATGGTCGATGCTTGGTCGCTAGCTTGGAACCAAAACGAATGGACACCACCGGGGGTGCCATCACCGTCGCCATCAAGCGGCGTGCCGTTGGCATCGCGAAGCCCCGCGTCACCCCGATCGGCTTCGAAAGAAAGCTTCAATTCATAAGCACCGTCGGTTGTTCCTCCATATCCAGAGTTAGGCACTTTCGGGTCGTAATTTTCGTTACCGGTGCTGCTGACCCCAACAAAATAGGTACCCGGACCAAGTTCTAATTCCAAGAACGAGTCGTTGCCGTAGTAGCGGTCATTGCGAGCGATCAAATCATACTTGTTCGGATCGCTATCGTTACGTCGATACAGCGTGAGTACCGAGTCAAGCTTGCTGGGGTTTGTTTCGAAACGCTCGGCAACCGTTTCTGCCGACCACTTTCCTGATTCTTGAAGCACGAATTGGTACAAGTCCACGTCGGTGCTGTTGGGCGGAACAATTCGCTGCAGGTGGACAACGTCATGATCGCCGGGAAGGACGTCATTGGGTACAGAAGTACCACCCATCACCGCTGGCAATTCGTAGGCGTGACTCAAACCGAGCGAGTGCAACATCTCGTGCATCATCGTGTCGGTAAAACCGTCGCCATAGGTGGATTGTCCTGGGAATGCCGCTCGATTGATCACAACGGCTGCAGGGCCGCCCAATCCTCCGACGCCGCTGGTGGGGCTAAGTGTCGGGTCAAGTGCCCGCAAGTCACCGACGCCGATCGACGTGCCGCCGCCGCCAGACTTAGTCGTCTCGACGAACTCGTAACCCGATAATTCCGCCAGCACATCATAGATGCCGCGGACAATTCGTTTTTCTTCTTCAGTGATGAGGTTGGGGTAAGGTTGACCGCTTGGATTCGTTCCGATATTGGCGGGGAAGAAATACCCTCGCGTTGTAATCGCGCGAGGGGCTGTCAGCGTCGTTCCCGCGGAACCAATATGAGCTTCACGCTGAATCTCGCGATGGCCTGGTTCATCGGTGCCACCTGGATAAGGCGGCAGGGTCACTCCCAATGGTCCTTGAGGCTGAATCGTCGAACTCAACTTGATCCCGGCGGCTCCTAGCACACCCAACTTCGTGGCGTTGTCCACATCCGAATTGTTGTCATTGATGACTAAACCGGCAGCCGCCAAATTTGTGTTCAGGACATAGGATCCTGTTCCCCGCGCACCGCCATTACTTTCAATTTTGACCGTGTAGGCGCCTATAGCTCCGACGGCAGACGATAGCGTTACAGCGGTGCCATCGACACCATTGACCGGTCCTGCAACCACTGCACCTAACGAATTCAACAATGAAACTTTGACAGCCAACCCAGGCTGAGGAGTGACCGTGGCATTGACGGTCGCGCCGGCGTTTTCAACACGCAGCGCGTACGTGTCTACATCCGTTAAATCATTGTTGAGACCGTTCTGATCACCCAGAAAACTATTGACGACAAAACCACTGCTGATCCCGCTCGTTGTCGACACACTGTTTGTGAACAAACTGCCCACTTGAACATCGCCGTTGTTAGCAACATTCCCATCGACCGCGTAACCCACGTCAAGACGATAGGTCCCCTCCGGCAAGTTATTGTCAAAGGTCAGTGTGACCGAATTGGCTGCCGAATCGTATACGGCATTCAGGGGGATCAAAGTAACGTCGTCACCTGCTGCGACGGTCGTAGACGTATCGATCAGCCGGTAGAACCGAGGATCTTGAGCATCGTCTTCGTCCAGACTCTGGTTGTCAAAGTAAACAACAATCTGGTCACTGCGCTGCACCAAAGTTTGGCGCGCGTTGATTCCAACACCGACTGGCGTACGTTCGATCGGCTGCGGTACCACAGCAACGATCTGTGGGCCGCGGTCCAGCGTAAACGGCAAGGCGTAATTGACACCGCCATTAAACGCTTCTAGAGAATTGTTCTGTAATGCATTTGCACCGGCGCCGATGATCTCGATTCGATAAGTGTCATCGGGGAACGAATTCAAGATCGCAGCGGGATCGGTAAGGTCGTCCGTTGGATTGTGCGATGCGGAACTGGCAGTCCGGAACACGATCCGCTGCAACTCTTCAGGATCGGTGCTGCCGGGTTCGTCGAGTCCAACATACCCCAACGCAATCTGTTGTTCATTGCCATCCCCAAATGTTCCGTCTCCACCGCTGCGAATCAAACGAACGGAGTTTGCGTTGATCGTCGTCTCGTTAAGATCCGCACCGCCCTTAAACAACAGGTTGAACTCGCCTGGGGCGATGTTCAACGTGTTACCCGCCTGCAAAAGGGCTCCCGCGTCAGGCCGAATTGCGATCAGCTCGGGGCCCGCCAACAAACGTCGATCTTCAAGTTGCTGGGTGAGCATCTTGCGAGACTGGTCGCGATGAACTTGACTTTTTCGAGAGGATCGACGAAGGGCTTTTTTTCCGAGCAGGGAGCGAAAAGGGCGGAGGGTCATGGATTCAGTTCCAGGGGATCAAAAATTGCGGGGGGGCTTTTTTGAGACGAGATGACGTCGCATCATTACAACATATTTCGTGACACTACAGCGTAATCGGGTGGTATAAAAATCCACCGTTTGATTTTTACAGTTAGAAAAAACTTGTCATGGATTTACATGCCATCAGCTGCTGACGCAGGCCAAGCAACGAAAGTTCCATGAATCTGAAAAATTCGTTGTTTTTCCCTCTCGTCGTCAGGGGGTAAGGTTGCGTGCGAAATCTTCGCACGTGATCAATGTGACTCTTTTGGGTCTCAATCAAAATCGAGCATGGCAGAATCGAGTGCGGAAATGGCTTCATTTCCCAAGCTATCTGCCTCTCTCTCGCCTGCGATGAGATCGACCGCATCGGTATCGAGCCAATCGTAGGCGTCCAAATCCACACTCGAATTGAATGCGACATCGGTTCCCGAGTTTTGGGCTGTTTCTGCGCCAAGTTTGTCAGGGCTTGGGGCGAGGGCGAAGGCAGAATCGGGCTCCGCCATCACCGCCACTGTCTCGCTTGTCATCATCGGAATGGCGGTCGCCGTGACCGAGCTCGTAGCGATGCTTTCGCCTTGTGCCATTTCCGCTGAACCGCCTGATCGTACTGGGCCGCGAAGCGTCAATTCATTGATCACTTGCAACGCATCGAGTGCCGAAATCTGGCCATCACCGGAAACGTCAAAGTAATTCGGGCCGCGATCGCCAGGCTGTACCGGGATACTCGAGACGTTGCCACCCGCAAGTTGCAGCTTGTTGATAATCAACAATGCATCCAATGCGGAAACCTCACCATCGGCGTTGACGTCGGAGAAACCATTGGGGTTCTGCAGTCGGCTGGCGACCACTTGGATCGACACGGTCGCTGGTGAACTGAACCGTCCCTCGTTGTCCGCAATCGAATACGTAAACGAATCACGTCCGACAAAACCGGCCGCTGGGATATAGCGAATCAAGCCGTTTGCAAGCGGCACCGCATCACCACGACTCGGTCCCGTTACAATTCGAATGCTGCCGAGGTCAAGCGATCCATTGATGTCATCGGTGTCGTTGGCCGCGACATTAATGTCCACTGCCTCGTCCACAAATGTGCCCGCGTTATCTGATTTTGCAACCGGTGCTGGGTTAGCATCGACCGTGATCAAAGCAGGTTCACTACGCAGTCCGAGATTGTCCGCAACAGTGTACGAGAACGTGTCGTTGCCCGAGAAACTGGCAAATGGCGTGTAGGTAATGACCCCGTTCAAATCGATTTGCACCGATCCAAACGCAGGCTGCAGTGCAATGCGAACCGATCCTGGATCGATTTGACCATCGATATCCGAATCATTGTCCAGTGGGCGGATGATCGTCGCTCCGCTTGCAGCAAGAGCTGGATTGTCCGGTTCCAAAATCGGGGCGTCATTGATTCCGTTGATGACCACGCGAACCACAACCGGAGGACTGACCACACCGGCTTCGTCACGCACGGTGTACGAGAACGAATCTGTCAGACTCTTGCCAGGTGCAAGTGCCTGCAATATTGATGCATTCAGCGGGTTGTAGGTAATCGTCTGTGACACGGCATTAAATGTGACGGTTGCTCCGCTGACCGAAGTCGAAGTTGCTGGCATGATCAACGTCAGCTTTTCGTTAGGATTGGTCTGCAGATCGGGATCCCCGTCATTCGCGAGCAACTGGCTGACCGGAATCGTCAACACAGTGTCTTCGTCCGATGGATTCAACAAATCGGTCAATGGGCGTGGAGCGTCATTGATTTCGTTGATCTTGATCTGGAAAGAAATCGGTGGCGAAATTGCCTCACCGCTATCGGTCGCGTTGACGACGACGGTGACTGCACCGACCGCGTTGGACGCTGGAGTGAATCGCAATACGCCGGATTCACTGATAACCGGAAGCGATGCGAACAGTGCCTTGGATTCATCGGGCACGGTCACGCTAAAGACGACCGTTTGACTGCTCTCGTCGCTTGGCCCCGGCGAGATCTGTGACGCCCAGACTGCATTGTATGGTCCGCTGTCTTCGTCCACCGTGACGTCGCCACCGCTAATGAAGGTTGGCGGATCATTGACGGCAGTCACACTAATCGTAAACGTTTGTGTGTCACCAATCGCATTATCACCAATCGCCGCGTCGCTCGGTCCCGTATCCCGGAGCTGTGCGGTAAAGACCGCTTGTCCCGTGGCGTCTGGAGCCAACGTGTAAGCCAGCGTTGCTGAAGAATCGCTGATGATCGCGTTAGGTGCGACCGAGAACAGCGACGCGTTTCCGCTGATCTGCGTGATCACGAACTGAGTTTGCTGAGCTGGAATCGTTCCGGCACCTTCGAGTTCGTCGGTTGCATTGGACGGCCCTGCTTGCACATTGGTAGCCCAATTCGGCACCCGGACAACACCACGGCCAAAGCCGGTGTCTTGATCTTCGACCGAAACCACATCGCCGGCACCGCTGAAGATCGGTGCATCGTTGACGGGCAGGACGTTGATGGCAACCGTATTGGAAGCGATTCGAGGGTTGCTACGAACTGTTCCGCCGGTACCAAAGTCAACCGTCACGCCATCATCGGACACGGTGTAGATGATCGCATCCATCCCGGTGAAATTCGCACGTGGCTTGTATCGAAGTGAAACAACTTCGCCGTTGCCGCCAAGCACTTGCGTTAACGTTCCGCCGTTCAGCGAGGTGACCGGGATAGGTGTTCCGAGCGACAACGTTTGATTTCCGCCTGGTGTGACGTTGGCTGCTTCGTTCGCTGGTCCAACCGTAAAGACATCCAACAATCCAGGATTGGTGCTGTCGCCACGAACGCGAATCTCTACTTCACCGTCTTCGAGCAATGTGAATTGCAGCGGAGTAATCGCAGGATTGATTTGTGGCGGATCATTGACCGGTTGAATCTCGATGGTCATCGTTTTCGCAAGCGATGAAATCAAGTCGCCCCGCGTTGCGTTTCCAGGACCATCGTCGGTAGCAACGATTTCGAACTGGAACTTACCGAACGCATTCGCTGCCGGACGGAACGTTAAACGACCGTTGGAATCAATCGATGGGAACTGAGAGAAGAACTGAGCAGCTTGTTCCGCTGCAAATCCCAAGGACGTGACACTGAACGTCACGTTTTGCCCTGAATTCAGGTCGATTTCATCAAACGCGTTGAACGGAGGTCCCGCATTGATGTTGAACGCATAGTTGTTGATCGTCACCGTGGCACCGTCTTCGGGCACCTCAATGTTCGGTCGGCTAATTTCAAACTCGGGTCGGTCATTGACCGGATTCATGTTCAAAAGAACTTGGTTAATCGACGTCAATCGATCAGGAATTAACGACCCGGCGGAGAGTGAATAGGTTTCGCCGCCCGTACCACTCTTGTCACGCACGGTATAAGTGAACGAGTCGGCGGTGCCAATTGCGTTATTGAAATTGGTGGGCGGTACATAGTTCACACCAACTAGCACGCCATTACTGAAGACGCTCGTCAATTGGCCACCCAACGCGGTGGTCTCAGGGAAGTCAAACAATTCGAGTGTTTGGGATCCACCCGGCAGTGCCGCGACTTCATTCGACGGACCTGGGGTAAAGACATCCAATAGACCGATTTGGCGGTAGCCGGACGTTGCCGGTGGTGCGGTGATCGGAATAAAGAACGGCTGCGACGTGTCGCCCAGTGATTGCGTGTTGTCTTCGCGAAGCGTGTAGCTAATCGTTCCATTGGAACCCACCGCATACGCTTGGTCGATGATCGGATTAGGACCTGCAGGAACAACGCGATCGCTCGTTCCTAGCACACTTGTATTCAAACGCGGGGCATCATTAACCGGGCGCACGTTCAAGACAAATGTCTTGTCGGTGGATCGCGGATCATTAAACGCCGGGTTGTTGGGTTCTGCGTCGGTTGCACGCACAACGTACGTTGCGGTACCGAATTGATCCGGCGCGGGGAACACTTCCAAACTGCCATCGGCCAGCACACGTGGGCTCTGCAACATCAGGCCTGCAGGCACGGTTGAAAGCGAGTCGACGATCGTGAACGACAACGTTTGGACTGCGATTTCATCGAGTGCCGTCGCAGGACTCGGTGCTTGGTTAAACACAAATCCAGGAATGGTGGTTGAAAGCGAATCATCACGTTCAAGCATATCGACGACGGGAATCGTTTGGAAAACCGGAGCATCGTTGGTCTCGGTTACCGTCAAGGTCACCGTTCCCGGTGTCGTTGAACGTTCGTCTGCCAGGTCGCGATTCGCGACGCCGCCACCGAACACGGTCGCTCCATCATCGGAGATCGTGTAGGTAAAGAAGTCTTGAGGATTAAACGGGGTTCGCTCGTTGTAATCGACTGGCGGTTCGTAGGTTCCGTTGACGAACGCACCATTTGTGAAATTGAAAGTTAATTTGCCACCGATGCTGGTCGTCAACGTTAACTGGCCGCTTCCGCTCGTCAAACTACTCACATCCACGGTGTTCGAGTTGGATGCGAAAGCGACAACACGAAGTGCTTGGTTCGACTCGTTGTAAGCAGCAGGAGGTGGTGTAACAAATTTTCCGGCAAGGTTAGGTTGTTCGCCCGGTTTGCCAGTGATTAAGTCGGCGGCAGAGAAGGTCAAAACGGCCGCAGCAGCGGGTTCTGCAACTTCGTCCAACGTCAGCGAACGATTAAACGCAACAGGTTCGTCGTTGATTGGCTCGAGGAAAATCGTCGACGTCACGGTAGTCGTTAGCGGTGCATTGACCCGCGTTCCATCAACGGCCTCGTCAACGCCTTGGTCGACCACTGTGTAAGTGAACAACACCTGGCCATAGACGTTCGCAGCCGGTGTGAACAATAAGTCGCCACTCGCGTTGAGGATGATCGTCCCTTGGGTTGGATCCACCAAGGCCACCGGGCTGACCAAGTCGATGGTTCCGTCATTGCCGCGGATTGCTTGATTTTCATCAGCGGCATCAACCGGTCCACTCAAGTCATTTTGCAACAAGAACGCAGCAGGGATGACCAGTGGTTGATCTTCGGTCGGTACCGGAGCGGTCAAGCTTTGTAAGGTGAAGTAATCGTTATAAGCGGCGTTCGCGATTGACACAGTATCAGCCGTCAAGAACGGAGCATCGTTCTGTGGCGTGACGCGAATCGATGCCGTTGCCACCGTGCTCAATGGTGTCGGGAAGGCCGGGTCAACGGTTCCATCTGGCAACAGCAAAATGCCATCATCTTCGACGGTGAACAAGAACTCGTCCAACCGGAATTCGCCGGGTGTCGGAGGCAAGTTGTCGCTGTTGAAGTTGAGTTTTGGTGTGTACTGAACCGCGAGAAGTGATCCATCGACGTCAAACGTCGCAGTCAACGATCCTCCTTCGACGGTAATCGCCGTGGTGGATGCGTTGGTTTGATCAATAGTCGTTCCGGTGGCGAGGTCACCCCCAGTGATCGACACAACTCGCAGCATTTGATTGGATTCATCAAACGGAGCTTGTGGTATTGCAGGGTTCACGTGCCCCGCTGCACCAACGAGCAATTCGGCTGCAGTAATGGTAAGCGTATTATCCTCGGTCGTTACAAACGCTTGATTCATTGCCGCCGGTGGATCGTTGACCGGGGCGATGTTGATGGTGACGGTGGCAAATGTCGAAACATTTGTCGCTTGTTGGCTCACATTCTCTTGCGTGCTCAAGCGATAAGTGAATGTGTCTTCGCCATAGAAGTCTTCATTCGGAGTGTAGCGGAATTCGCCGGTAAAGCGGTCGACTACTTCGATTGTTCCGTTTTGTGGTATCGCCCCAATGAAATAGCGAACTGGGAACAATTGGCCCGACAAGCCTGTGTCGTTGTCAAACAATGTGCCTTGGGCACCACCGATGACAACGTTCAGGGTCGTGTCTTCGACCGCATTAAACGTATCGTCGATAGGCGTTGGCGTCGCGATGCGGCGAATCGAGATCGGATAATCTTCGACTTCTCCGCCCACGGCGACGCCTGTAGGCCCAAGGTTGCCTTCGGCGCTGATACGGAATCGCATCCATGTTTCACCGTCGATTGCCGCCGCATAGGCAGCGGTGTCTCCGGCGATCGTCAGCAAGTTGCCGCCTTGAATGACGGGCGTACCGGCAAAAATCTGCTCGCCTAACTCGAAGGTTCCACTTCGGTCGAAATCGATCCAAGCATCAAGCAGTCCAGCACCGGTGACGTCCACGTGAACGTTGGCTCCCGCAGGGTCCAGCGGATTGATGTAACCAAGTGTTTCTTCAGCAGTGACCCCATCAGGTCCCGCACCGGGCATTGCAAAGACACGAACCACCGAGCCGTTGGACGCCGTGTAGATGCCGGTGGCGACACCATCTTCGTCATCAACCGCAGTAATGGTGATGGAGTTCAACTGGTTGACATCGAGCGAAACGATGACCGAATCCCCAGCGGCCGCGACTCGGGTCCGAATCGCGGTAAACAACTTCGCTGTGACTTCTTCCACGGTATCGGTGAGATTAAACGCGACGGCGACGTTGTTCGAGCTTGGCACAATGGTGCCGGTAATGAACTCGAGTTTCGTGATCACGCCACCAACATCAATCGTTAACACTTCGCCACCAACGGGTACCGTATCAAGGGTAACGCGTTTTGTGGGGTTAGCGGCGGAGTCCACAATTGTGAACACGGAACTCGCGGACGTTACCGAGACGGACACCAATTCGTCATCCGACGCTGGCGATGGGTTCCCGTTAACATCGACGTCCACAAACTGACCAAGTCGTGGCAGACGATTGTTATTGATCGTGTGCCGTGCACCGGAGTCGCTTAATAGGGTCCCGTAGGATACAGGTGCGTCGCCATAATCGAGTTTGACGTCTGGCATCAAAATCGTGAAGCGAGTTTCGCCTGTGGGCCGGTTTGGCTGCAACGGGTTGCTTGCCAAGTCAGAGATCGCCCGGATCGTCGAGCCATCGCTCTGCAACGTATCTTGGTTGTTCAAGATGATTTGGTAAGTAGCATCGGGTCGCCAAATGCCACTGATCGGGGTCAATCGCAACGTGCGTGTCGCCGCGTTGTAACCGATCGTGTAATCAATCCCTGAAACCAATTCGACCCCATTTTCGATCAAGACGATCTGGTCTGAGCCAATGGTGGACGAATCGGGACCGATGCCTGAGCCTTCAGTGATCAGGATTTCGAAGAACTCGTAGACTCCTTCGCTCAATTGCAAGAAGGTCTGGCTTGGGTCGACATCGATATTCGCTGAATCGTTGTCGTTGGGTGAGATCAGCTGTGCTTTGGGTCCGGTCGTATCGGAGCGGTCAAGTGCACCGCGATCAATATCGACATTGTTACCTTGACCGGTACTTGTCGAACCGTTTTTGCGAATCTGACCGGCCAGATCACGGTCGCTCACGACGATTGGGCTCTGCGAGATGCCAACGGAATTCTTGACCGAGACGATCGAAGGACGGTCGACTTGGCTTTCGATACTGCTGTCAATCAATGGGCTGCCCGCAGCCGGATAGAAGTTGGGGCTACCCGCTGCCAAATTGAACACGCCAACGTTTGGATTAACAAACAAAGGTCCTGTTGGATTCACGATCGCTTCGGTACCAACGCCGATTCCAACGACCGTTGTCCCATTGCCTTGATAAAGCGTTCCACGCACAACCGTTGCGCCCGCGTTTTGCGAACGAATCCCCGTCGTATTGTTGACAAGCACATTGTTGAGCAATGTAGGTGCTGCACCGTTTTGGATCTGAATCCCGATGCCTGAGTTGAATACGGTATTGTTCACCACTCGCGAGAATGCCGAAGGACCTCCCGAAGTCGTATTGCCTCCCAATACAATCCCGTTGCCATTGTTGATCAACAGGTTGTTCTGGATGGTCGCCCCTGGAATCAGCTGCTCGCTGTTCAATGTGGGGAAGTTCTGAACGGCGCCTGGTTTCGGACGATCTCCTTCAAGCGGCACCTTGTTGCCGGCCGCAACATCGCTGGCCGAAATGTTCAGCGCGGTTCCCGACGAGAAGCTGATCACATTCGAATCAACGATGAACTGACCTTGATCGCGATGCAGATTCTGGTCTCCGTTATCCTCGCCGAGGACAACGTTTCGCCCCGTAACGACACCGATCAAATGAGTGCGTCCGCTTTCGGGCGATGTGAAATTGATGCTGCCAAGATTGCTAGCCGCTGCATAGCCGTGGAAAACGATGACCGGATCGGTACCGTCGGCAAGAATGCCGCCGCTCGTCGTCACTTCAACGCCGAGGGCCGCACGAACGGATCCACTATTGATCGCGTTGCGAATCGTCTGGGCAACCTGAGCCGCCGTATCAGAAACACGATATTCGATAACGACATTGTCGGTATCTGCCGGAGTGGTTAGCGACGGAATCGTGACATCATTAAATTCGAACCGCAACGTTTCATAGCCGTTAGAAACCTCGAAGGTATCCCCATCGATGATTTGGCTACCATTGCTCTGGACGACCATGTTCAAGCCATCAGCAAGTCGTTGATTCAGGCCGAAACGAACATCTTTGCCGATATTGTTTACGCCCAGGTACTCTTGGCCCAGACGAATCTCTAACTGATAAGGGCCTTGGGTGATTTCTTGCTGCACTGGTCCAACAACACCGGTCAACGAGTTGTAGTAACGAGCTTCATGATAAGGGTTGTCCGCCAATGCGGTGCCTTGCGTGCCGCCCGTGAAGCTTTCACCGCGTTCGGCCAAGCCAATCACAATATCATCGATATAGACTCCGTTTGCCCCGCCCAGTCCGCGTGAGCGTTCGCCGGCACGTAGCAGTCCCGACACGCTGCGGCTTCCGCTATAAACGCCATAGTCAGAGCCAGGCAAGTTCGATGCACCCGCGTTTTCACCATTAATCAGCGTCAGTGGTGTGAGGCTGCTTGACGCAGAAATCGCTTGGCCGTCAACCGAGACGTGCAGCGAATATCGCTCCCCAGTAGGAATTACAGCTCCGGTGATCCCGCCTGTTGTTGCAAACGAATTAAACGCGGCTACGCCGATGATATAGGTCCCCGGCAACAGGAACGTGTGCTGAATAAAGGGGTCAAGGAATGTAGTGCTTCCCGCATCGCCTCCGGCATCATCATTCGAATTGAGCGGATTCCCGGCGGAATCATAAAGATGTAATTCCAGATCATCTGTCGAATTATCAATATCAAACGTCGCGGTAGCTCCAGCTGCATCGACCGTGAACGAGTAGTAGTCGTAAGTGCCGTCTCCAACGCCCTGGATGGTCAGGTGAGGTCGCGCCACGCTATTGGGGACATTGGTGTCAAGTGATTGCGACCAAGACTCGCCATCCAGGTTTTGGGCAGTCGCAAGAGTGTCGTTTCCAGGCTGCGCAAGGATGCCCTGCGAACTTGTTTGGTTAATCGCAAGGTCGTACAGACGTACAGCGTTGGTTGTTCCAACCACCGGGAAGGCCGCTAGGCTTGGCAGGGCATCGAGATAATGAATTTCGTTCGCCAATGCGAATTGGATCGCGTTGCGCACTTGAATATCGGTCATCGAAATGTCGACATCAATGGCAACCGCGGTCGCTCCGACGCCAGGTCTACTTCGGATCAGCGATTCCAATCCATCAAACGTATAGCCGCCGACTTGAGTTTCACTATTGAAATTAACCAAAGCGGGTTTGCTGGGGCTCGAAACGGTCGTTGTGGTCGGATCGCCATCGGCTGCAATGAACGCCGCCACTTTTTGCGCCACATCGGCTGCGGTATCCGTTGGCGAAACACTGATTTGCCCCAGGCCCGCAAATCCGGGCACAAGTTCAACGATGGTGGTTCCGTCCGGTCGCTCTAAGGTCAATGGAGCTGTGACTTGGCTGCCAGCAGGCATCTGAACGACTAAGCCGAGATCGAACTCAAACGCTTTGGTCAGAGTCGGTATTAGATCGCCTTGATTGGTAACAAGCCGATCAGGCATCTCGCCTGAGACAACCAGAGTTTGACCATCGGTTAATTTGTGGCCTGGGATCGCTTGGATCTCGCTTTGGTCGGGACGCGCTTCCCCAGCCGTCGAAAATTCAAAGCGAATTTTGACATCTTGTTGCCCGGCCCATGGCCCAAGGTCAATACGTGCTTGGCGGAAGACATCATCGTCAAACAACTCTTGCACAAATCGTTGTTGAAAAACGTTCGTGTAGCCATTGCTGCCAGTCGGGTCGTATTCGTGTTCTGAACCACGAATATCGTCCCAAACTCGGTTGTTAATCGTATCGTCGAAGTTATTCGTTGCAACAAGTTGCCATTGGCCATCGTCACCGGCAATCATCACACGCAACGAATCACGCATCACATCATCGAGCCCAGCATCGCTGGTCGTCGTCACATTGTCGTCAGCGTTGGTGTTCTCGGAATCGAGTAAGTAGGTGAAGTACAACATCGGCAGATCAGCCGCATCAAACCCGGACAGATTCAACGTGTTGCTTTGCACGCTGCCGTGCGCCCCACCTAGGAAATTGTATCCCGAGAAGCCTTGAAGATCGTCGGCGTCCAAATCGTTGTTGCCGTCGGAATTATCGCTGACTCGGCCATCGCCGTCCTGGTCAAGGTGCGATAGATGATTGAAGTCATCGCTCAAATCATCGAACCCAAAGCGAATGGATCCTCCGCCGATCAGATCGGCGCGATCATCAAGTGCGTTGACACCATGACCGGGTTCGTTTCGCAGTGTGTCTGTCAAATGCCACAGCGTTGAATCGAGCGAGCTAAAGAACAAACCAGCAAACGCGCCTGTGGTCGACGTGTTGTCCACCAGAATACTGTCGGCACCAAATTCGAAGATCGGCTGCGCTGTCTTCGTTGTCAGGTCGAAGGCATAGTATCGCCGCGGCGTTGCGTTATTAACCGGTGTTCCCGGCGTTGTGGCTCGTCCCACACCGTAGTACAGATTGGATATTCCAATGGTGTCGTTGACATCACGGAAGTTCTCCGGTCCCACACTGACTCGTTCAAACACCAATTTATTGCCGTTGGAATCGGTAATGAAATCGACGCCAGCGATATAGTCAACGCCTTCGACCGCGAGCGGGTCATCGGCCACGGTCGGATCAACGATCAGCGTCGCGAATCCGCGGATGTCCCCACTCGCATACGTGTTGTTGCTGTTCTCGCTAAAGGTGGCTCGCCACACCGCGCCGGTACTGGTGAACGCTAATAGAGATTGCCCGCCATTAATGTCGGCGACCAAATCGGTAACGTTGCCGGTGTTCAAACCAGTGGTGGGCGAGACCGTAGGGATCTGAATTTGGGCGACAATATTGGTGCCGGCCCAAGGGGTTTCCTGAGGAAAACTGAAATTGGCGTAGTTGTTCTGAATCCGCGGGTCTAACGGGTTCGCAGACTCGAAGCCGCCGGTCAGATCGCGTCCAGCACGACTGATCGCGGTGCCATCATTGGGATCAAGTCGATAGATCAGGTTGTTGGCATCAAGGTTCGGTGAAACCGGACCTACCGTATCATTGGTTCCATTCGTTCCGACAATCGTTCCGTTGAAGGTGCCACGGTTGGCGAGTCCATACAGGAAACGAGTCTCTGTCGTCGGGCTGCTGTAGTAAGCCAGACTGTCAAACACCATTCCTTCGTTGTCGCGATTATTGATCGCAACAGGGGGATTCGCATTGTTCAACGCCCATTCGTAGGTTTCGATCCCGGTCGCCCCGATCGCCGTGAACACCCCTTCGGTGCTGACGCTGTACGTCGTAGATGTGTTCCCATCGTTTCGCTGGGTGTTGCCCTCATTGCGAATGGCGATGATGTCACCACGGGCCGATTGTGCCACGGCACCGATCGGAACCGATGTCGCCTCTTCGATAATTGCGTCGTGACGTCCGGTGAAGGGATTGTAGATCGACAAACGCGACGCGGCGTTAGAATCGACACGCTCGCGAATCGCCAACAATGGAATGTCACCGAACTGCCATGGAATGATGTTGCTGCCGTCGTCATTGAAGCCAACCTGCAGCGACTGAGTTCGCTGATCAAATCGCGGCTGAATCGGCGTTCCTTCGCTTGGATTGCTGTTGGTGGTTGGGGCATAATCAAAACGATCGTCCACAATCAGCACGTTGGGATCAAGCGGCTCGAGCCGTGCGTTGGTGTTGGTCGGGTTGATCTGAGTGAACTGGGTCATGTCAGCAGGCATTTGGCCTGTGGTCCCGACGATCACTTGATAATCACCATTGGGGTTCAATTCCAATGGTCCAATAAAGGCATCACGATTGCCCTGCGAGCCTCGTGATAGATCTTTCTCGGTCGTTGGTTGTCCCGGCACAATCGGAGTGATCTGGTCATCCAAAATGTTCGAGTTGGTTCCAATCGCAATCAGATTATTGCCATTGAACAGATACATATTTGTATCGGGTCGTGTCAGACCATCCGCCCAATCGATATCAAAGACGGTTGAAACCTTGTTGGCCGTTGGGTTGATGCCTTGCAGCGAATCACGATCGACCGTGAAGGTGTAGACATCGACGGTGTTATCGGCGACACCTGCGACGGAGATAGCACCGCGATCGGTATTGCTGAGACTTCCCAAATCGATGGTTCCGCCAGGATTGAAGAGCTCACCCGCCAATGGCGAGTGGGCTGGCAATCCAATGGCAACAATCGCATCGGTGGCATAGCGAAGGTCGGCATAGCGAACCACGCTGCCGGGGAATTCATCGGTTTCGCTGAGTCGGATTTGGAATTGATATCCACCCTGCGTTGTCCCGCCTGCCAATCGACTCGCATCGATTCCAGCCAACGTCGTCAGATTCGCCGCTGGATTGCTGCTGCGAATACGCACGTAGAACGTATTGCGGGTTCCGGTGGTACCCGGCAAGACAACACGCATCCCGGAATCGCCATCGTTTTGACTGAACAAATCGCGGTATTCGCCATTCACATTGACTTCGGCGTCGTGATCCAGTTGCATCGGCAACGCATGACCATCACGCATCAGACTGCTGTTGACAAAAGTCAACTGGCCGGTCAGCGATTCGGTCCGCGAATCTTGGCTCAACGCCAAAACGCGACCATTGCCGTCGAGCAGTTCGAGCACCGTATCAAGTTGAGCGTCGGTACGATCGACATCGAACCAGACCAAGGTTCCGGCGGTACCTTCAAAACTGTACAAGTCCTGGTCTTGGTTGGCAGCGATAGCACCATGCACCTCAAAGCCAAGACGGATATTTTCGTCGCCGGACTTTTCATTTGCAGCCAACGTTCCGAGTTCTTGATGTTGTCCGATATTGGCGTTCAAGTCACCGACACCGCCAATTCGACCTTCCCGCTCGGTCACAGCCGCCACGTTTCGATCATGGCTATAGGGATCAAAACGCAGCCCTTGCCAATCGCCAGGGCTGGCAGAACCACTGCCTCGCATCGTGTCGGTTTGAACCGCACCACTTGGGGTGAATCCTGCGCCGACGGTATCATCGTTGATGCTCGTCATCACGACGGGGAACCCAGGTTGCCCAAGCACCATCAAACGTCCACCGATCCGATCGACAATATCAAGTGAACGGCCGGTGGCCAAAATCTCAGCACCGTCCACTTTGACGACCAACGACTCCGTCGAACTACTTTCGATTCGCATTCCGCCAAACGTATGCAGATCAGGGATTTCGATATCACTGTCCAGGACATGAACAATATCGGTGTCGTCCCAGACGACTTCGGTGGTGAGCACTTCACCACGAATGACCATGCCATTGATTTCGTTGTTTTCCAACTGATTGCCACGAACGACAGGTCCCTGGTTGGCTGGCGGGATTGAGTAACGATCAATCGGTCCAGTTTGCCGCCCACTATCGCGGCGGAGTTCGGAGTTCAAAGCGTTGACATTGATGTCAATCGCAGCGCCATTGTTGCTGACGAACGTATTGCCAACGATGGTTGGCTGCGCCGCTGTGACATGAATCGTAGCAGCTGAGTTCGGTGCAAAATCATTTCTGGCACCGATTTGTGAACCGCCGATACCATCGTCATTTTGCTCAAACACACTGTTGGCAATACGTGCTTCGGCTTGATGAATTTGAATCGGATTGAATGCGGCGGTACCGCCTCCAACGCCCGTGATGCCGCCAGCAAAGGCGATCAACGAATGGTCCAAACTAAGACGACTTGTCGGCGACGCGTAGATCCCCGCCCAGTCGCCGGCATTGCCGCTGCTGGCGGTGTCTCCGTTGGTATCAAAGGTTCCTCCGGCTCCGTAGCGATCGTCCGCACGGGAGGTAAAGATGACCTCATTCCCCTCGTCACCTTCGGCTAACAACGTTGTGCCAAAACCAAGTTGAATTCGCGCGCCCTGGTTCTTGATGATCATCCCAGGATCGATCACCAAGCTCGCATCGATTCGGCCTTGACGGACGGTCGCAATGCTGACGTCCAAGGTCGGAGCGGCGGCAACAGGAACGGCCAAGGTATCGGTGTAATCGCGAGAGGATTTATCTAATTCGGCGACCTTTTTGAACGGGCCTCCGTTGAAACTGCGATACAGGATTCGACCGACATATTTCCCGGTCGCTGCGGAAATATTCGACAATTTGATTGCGCTGCCCGCTGCAACGCCAGTCACCGATTGTGCAAGCGAACCCGGACTTTCAAATCCATAGGCATCGATGAAGGTATAGCTGTATTGATAATTTCCGCTCGCTAGTGATCCAGCGCCCGGTTGCTTGGCCAAGCCAATGATGGGACTTGGGCGTTTTGATTCCTCGAACAAACCACCAGGCGACCCATCGAGGAGTAAATTCTCTCCAAGCACATGGACGATATCGGTATCATCGAAGCGGGCCGGAACGACCAATTGCTCAAGCGTGCCACCGGTGGGTGTATCGATACGAACAAAAAGACCATTGGTCGCATTGTTGGTAATCAAGTTGCCATGGATGCTCGGGCCGACGCGACCGTAGTCCGTGGCAAATCCGTTTCCAGAAACCGATTGTTTTTGGAATCGTGGCTCGGTGAACGTGGTGACAGCGAAGGTATTGGGATCTGCAGAAATCGCTCGTGAATTCTGCTCGATGATGTTGTAGGAAATTTCCGCACGCGCTTCGGACAGATGAATCGGATCGATCACCCGGTTGATCGTCGAAACCTCGCCGCCACCAAATGTGAACTGAGCGTGATTGATGTAGTTATCAAAAATCCCCTGGCGCTCTGCATCGCTGCGTCCTTGAAGACGATCGATGTCGTTGCGGATTTCGATTCCACCCCAGTTCGCTGACGCAGGCTGAACGGTCAATAGCGGATTGCTATTCGACCCAAGAGTTCGATCGTTGTAGCTGGTGAAGTACACCGGCAAATTGGGCTTGCCCTGGACTTGGATCGAACTTTGATTGCGATTGACGCCATCATCATCACTGCCAACCGAAATTCGGCTGTCCAGGAATTTCATCACAACACCAGCATCGATCACCAACTGGATTCCGCCTGGCAGAACCAAATTGCGACCATCGGCGAGTGTTTGGCTCAACGCATCGATGTACCCGACTTCGTACGCGATGTTATCTAACGCAGTACTGATGTTTCCGTCTTGACCGCCATTGGGCAGCAACCGCACAACAACGTCCTTGGCACCGCTATTTGTCAACGCCGTAGCTGCGGCGATAGCGCTCGGAATGGTGGTAAACGGATTGGTCTGGGAACCCAGCAATCCACTTCCTGATCCACCTGATTTGTTGACATAAACGGTATTGGACCCGGCAGGTTTGAACCAGAAGTTATAGTCGCCGCCAGCATTTCCATCGCGATCGCCATCCAACTCGCTACCACCCGCATCGGTGATGGCCGAGCCGACGTCCGAACTGAAATCAACACGCAATTCGTACTTGCCTTCGCTCACGCCACCGGCGGAGGAGACGCCCGAGTTCGGGTCGTAAGAGTCATTGCCCTCGGCTGCGACTCCGACAAAGTAGGTTCCTGGGGTGACCGCAAATTCAAGAAACGAATCACTGCCGAAGTAATCTTCGTTGCTGGAAATCAACTGAAGATTTCCGCCTACCTCGCGGAATAACGACAGCCGGGTGTCCAACAGACTTGCGTCGGAAAGTCGTTGTGCAAACGTTTGAGCCTTGAGTACGCCGGTCTCGGTCACATTGACACGGTACAAATCAACATCAAGCGATTCCTGTTGGTGCAGGTACAGACCATGGACAAGGTCGTTGTCGCCTGGGAATGCCCATTCAGGAATAAACGGACCAGGACGTTGCGTATCGGGATACTCATCTTCATCGCCTTGAATCGTACCAGGTGGCAAATCGTAGGAGTGCCCGAGGCCAATGGCATGGCCTACTTCGTGCAAGGCAACTCGAAAGAACGAACCGCCAAATCGATTTGATGCTTGGTTTTGGAAATCGAGAGAGTCCATCGTGACTCGTCCGGGCCCACCAAGCCCCGCGACGCCCCCGACACCACTCGTAACGGAGGGGTCGGCAGTACTGAGGTCACCAACAATCAAAGCCAAGCCGGTCGCGTCGGTTTCATAGAAGTCGATTCCCAACATCGACTCATAAAGCTCGAGCACTTCGCGGAATCGTTCCTCTTGATCGGCGTTGATGTCGTTAAATAACGGAGCGCCGCCACTATTGGTTCCGTACGAAGTGTTACGCAAAAAGGTGTAAGGAATCAATGTGATCGAATTGTCAAAATCACGATTGCCTGGGGACAGATAGTGATCTTCCACTTCGATGTCACGATGGCCGGGTTCTTGAATTCCACCAGGATTATCGACCAACGGATTAATGCCGCTCGCGGTGGTATTGCGGATTTCTTGACCGACCACCACGGTCGACCAACTTCCTGTTGCCGCCACAGGGATGGTATTCGCAGCGGTGGCTGTCAAACCAGGATCGGTCGCGATTGTGTTGGCGACCGTGTGCTTTGTGACGCCAATCGTGCTCAAATTGGTGCTGTCACCAATACGCAATCGAAGGGTGCTTCCGCCGCTGACGTATGTGTCAAGGTTTGCCCCGAAGGTCAACGTGACTTTTCGCTCGGCGTCAACCTTGGCCACACTGTCGACCGGAATCACCACGTCGTCTTCGCTGGTAACCGTGCCTTTGGTATTGATCAATTGGTAAAACGCGGCGGTATCAACCGTGGAGCCACCGCGGAACAAATCGAGGTCGTCAAAGTAAACATCAATTTGGTTAGGTCGCGAAACTCCGTTGTCAATCGGTTGTGGGACTACCGCGATAACTTTCCCACCAAGTTCAAGCTCGAAACCAATCACATCTCGAAGTTTGGTGATGTCTCCCGCGACCGGTTGTGGATTGGTAGGGACGAATGGGGCTCCCGTCACACTGGTCAAATCGGTCGAGACGGAAATCTGATAAAATCCGTCTTTCAAATTCTCGGCGAAGCGTAAGGTCACATTGCGACCGTCCGCATCTAAACCAGCGAATCCAATCGGAATGAGAGTCGCGTTGGTATCGAAATTGCCTGTTTCGCTGTAGTGAATTTCAATGGCATCGAGGGTCGCAGAATCAAGCGAATTGAGCCCAGTAAAGGTCAACAACAATTCCGTAGGCGCTGTTTGCCGAATATTCGCATTGGGCTGATCCGATGGATCGAGATCAAATAGGTCGCTGCCGTTGGGCGCAACCGCGATCAATCGAGGATCCGAAACGTTGCTTTGACTAACCGACAATGTATAGAGCTGCGATTCGGTAACATCCCCTAGGGTTGGACCGTAAACCGATCGACCAAAAACACCAATGGTGTAAGTGCCAGACTCACTCAAGCGAAGTCCAGAGATGACTTCCGGCCGTCCTAATAGTCCATCGTTCAGACTGCGAATCAGTGTGCCATCGGGGCCGTAGAGTTCAAATCGCAGATCGCTTAATTGCGTCGAATCTACCGAGCGAACTGTTCCACCATCGGGACCGATGTTGTAGACCAATCCATCGGGAGCAACGATTAGCGTAACGAGAGTGTCCGCCGTTCCGGTGAAGCTATACCAGTCGGCATCGCTATCGCGGTCCAACGAAACGTCACGCACTTCGATAGGGCTTGTGCCAACCGCACCAATGTCCACCGCGTTAGCGCGTACGTCGTTGTCGATAAAACGATCGCCGTACAAGCTCTGTGCCGCGAGGATATCGTCATGCTGAGCCCCACTAAACCTGGTAGTGATGGTGGGTTCCATCAACTTGGATTGGTCGGTGGGTGCAACGTGGCCGAGACCGATGCCATGACCGATTTCGTGCATCAACACATTGTGCAGTGCACGATTTTCGCCAGTCGGTCCGTTTGAATTGTTTTGATAGAAAATATCGGCAGTGTCGATGACCATATCTCCCGCGGCGCCACCGCCGCCTGGGAAATAATTAAAGGCGAGTGTGTTGAAATTGCCGTCGATGGTAGCACCACCGATTCGAAAATCACCGCGTGTTCCGAGCTCACCGTCATTCGAACCGCCTTGGGCGGCGCCATCGTCATTGCCTTCGTAAACGAATGTGATCCCGCTCAGCGCACTCCAGTCATCGTAGGCCTTTTGGATCAATGGGAACCAAGGACGGTCTGCTACGGTGTTTCCCCCGCCGCCATAGATGCCATCCAAGAATGAAATCAAGTTACTCGGGGAGCCCGGATTGTCCGTGCCTGCGATCGGCGTTCCGTCAGGAATGATGCTCCAGGTCAAAGTGATGGAATCACCAAAGGTCGCACTCGTTCCGCTGGCGGCATCCGTCCAACGCGAACCTGGTAAATTGATCCCATTCACACTGCTGGAGTCATGGAATTTGCGTTCCCATTCTTCGATCACGTCGGTGGGGGTGCCCGGCGCAAACACAGCGTGGGGTTGCGCAAGGCTGTCGTCAAACGACGCCCCCACTGCCATCTGCGTTCCGCTCGCATCGAGCATTTGCAGAAAACCCGGAGCCGATTCTGAGGCCGACGCTTCGGCAGCAAAAAACGAAAGTGGGCGACTCTCTGGCAGATCGCTGGACGCCTGTGCCAATGAGATAAGTGCTTTGGTGTCGCTTTCCCCAATCATTCCAATTTCAGCAGCCAACAGCTCGCGACGCTCTAGCGTCTCGTGGTGCAAACGACGTGAAGTTTTTTTCGACAGCGGGGAGGATTTGCGAAAGTTTCGTCGCTGAGTCATGTTCGCCCGAACCTCGAGGGATCGTATTGAAAGGAAAGTATTGGATCGTCGTGAAAATAAAAATTAACCGTCAGGCAACGTGTGTAAAACAATCACGTTGCCTCATTCGGTTGGGTGTCATGATGGATGCATTACGCAGTCCCTGTGTCGATAAAGGAATCTTCTAACAGGGACGCCATTGCGAGGTCGACGCTGGAGGTGTCGTCCGAATCCGATCCGCGATTGGAGTCACCGAACTGATCGACGACGTTATCAACTACCGAGCGTTCAATCTCGAATCCGGCTTGCAGAATCGCATCGCGAGGATGGGCCGACTGAACCGTTGGCGAGGTTTCCACCGCCACTGCGTTGCGAACTGGCAAATTGGTGTCTGTCGCTGAAGCGTAGGAGACCGTAGCGGCAAGATTGACATCGGTCGAAACCGTTGCTTTCTCTGCTACGAATTCGCCGCTGGCGACCGACTCGCCCGATCCACTTGGCTGAGATCCACGCAGTTCCAATGCATTGATCACCAACAAAGCGTCGAACGCGGAAACGCGTCCGTCACCGCTGACGTCGACATAATCCGGCGGCGGTGTCCCAATTTCCGAAACCGCCAATGATGAGCTTGTTCCGGACAATCGTTGATCAAGCAAGTTGATGATCCGCAACGCATCCAGTGCCGAAACCACTCCATCCGCATTCACATCCGCGACCAAAGACGCAATCGGGTTTTGATAACGAGATTGGTTGAACGTGAACGTCACTGTCGCAGTGTTGCTGACGCTGCCGGTCGAATCGATCACGTTGTACGAGAACGTGACTTGTTGGCCAACGCTTCCGCTAGTGGCCTTGAACGTGAACGTCCCATCGGCGTTGACGACGAAGTCGGGGCTTGACGGAGTCACCGAATTGAGATCGATCAACAACGAATCGCCGTCCGCATCGGTATCGTTTCGCAACAATCCGTTCGCAGGATTGAGCACCTGAAGCTCGGTTCCCACCGGAACGTTATAGGCATCGTTACCCGCAACCGGTGCATCCGGTCTCGGGGCGACCGTCAACGTGAACGCATCGCTGATGCGGAAACTTCCATCGCTCGCAGCAATCTCGAGGTCGACACTACCCGATTGATTTGGTTTCAATTGGATTTGCATTTGGCCATTAACGAATCCAACGGATTGAACCAATGGATCCTGAGCAATTTGCGATGCCGTTGGATTGAGAATGTTACGGATGCGTGCGACCGTGTAAGTCAGTGGCTCGCCATCCGGATCGGCAAACACGGTTGACAAAGTAGCGGTCACCAATTGGTCTTCAACCCCGGCAAGCGGGTTGAATGTGCCCACCAACGTCGGTGGATCCGGCGTGTCGTTCACTGTGACAGGAACCTGGGTGACGACAGTAGCACCACTGGTATCGACCGCGGTGATGCTCAGCGTTGCGGTGCCAAACGCGAACGGAGGTAACTCGAGGATCAACGTATCCGCCAAAGCTCGTGCTGCCACGATTGACGAATTCGATGACGTCACGGTGTAGCTGATCGCGTCATTTTCTGGATCGCGGAACCAAGTCGAAAGATCGAACTGAACCGTTCTAGCATCATCCTTGCTCTCGTCAAAAGTCAGCGACGTTTCATTCGCGTTGCCGTTAATCCCGATGAATTCAGGTGCATCGTTCTCACCACCAACGTTAATGATCACCAATGCAGTCGACGAGGCCTGCAAGTTATCACGAACGGTGTAGTTGAACTGATCGACGCCACTGAATTGGGACGGTGGGGTGTAACGCAAGCTTCCGTTTTCGATGACCACGTTACCACCGCGGAAAGTCCGCTGTGGGAAATCGGTGGTGACCAAGCTAATCGTTTGGCTCTGAGGCGGATTGACTTCGTCGGCTGGACCTGCAGCGTCGTTGTCAAGGATGCCCTTTCTGTCCGCACTGCGAATCGGAATGATTAACGACTCATCTTCATTTGCAGTGTAGGTGTCATTGACGAGCCGCGGTGGATCGTTGACTGCGTTAAACGAGATCGACACCACACCCGGAGTCGTTGCGGTTTCAGGCGTCTGTCCGGCACCGGGAACATCCGCGACAAAATAGGTGAACGTATCGGGTTGAGAACCGTTGTAATCGACTGGCGGTGTGTAAACCAAACTTTGTCGGTCGCTCGAGATCGCAATGATTCCGCCGAGTGACGACAAGAATGGACCACGTACACTTCCCACCGATTGGAAAATCAATGGCTGATTCGCTTCGTTCGCTGGCCCAGGGCTGTAGAACGGATCGATCAGTTCGGCCTTGGTAAACGTGGTTACCGTGTCCTCGTTGATTTGCCGTGACAAACCAGGGTTGTTGCTCGTCGCGAATGGAACGTTGTTGACCGGAGTGACGTTGATCGTCACCTGAATTGGCCGAGCACTGAGCAGTTCCAATGCAGGATTTAGGGGCCTAACGTCCGTCACTCGGGCACTAAAGGTGACTTGGCCGTTGAAATCTTGAGCAGGCAAGAACGTGAACGTGCCATCGCTGCGAAGGTCCAATACACCCGCTTCGACGCCGCTTACAAACAACGTTTCTTGTCGTACGTCGGGTGCATAGACTGCAATGTCGTTATTTTCGGCGTCGGTGACTCCGACCAAAATACCGTTGTCGCCCGTGGTGGTCGGGGTCAACAATCCGGTGCTGTCCAGTACTTGTAGCGGACGATTTTCTTCGACCGTATAAGTGCGATTGGCTTGCTGATTGCCAACCAACGGAGCTGTTCCCGGCAGCAAACGCAAACGGTAGTCTTCGACTTCGCCGCTGAGTGCTAATCCGGTCGGTTGCAAACCACCATTGCGTGACACGCGGAACCGTGCATAGGTGTCCGTTGCGGTCACGGGGTTTGGTGCATTCGATGGGAACGGAACGTAGAAGGTCTGTTCTACGCCGGTTCCGTTCAAGATTGCCCCGTTAATGACTTGGTCACCGACGTCGGTGAAATCACCGTCCGCAGCAAAGTCAATCCACGCATCCAACACGCCGGATCCCGTAACCGTGATCGGCAAGAAGATGGCGACATTGCCATTGGAGTCGAGGATCAAGTTGCCATTGTCATCGACACGCGTGACACCGACGCTGCGGTTGAGAATACCGTTTGGATTCAGATCGCTGACGAAGCTGACTCCGTCTTCGTCATCACCATCGATGATCACCGTCGCACCACTGACCGACACGGCGGCGGGGCGAAGCGGACTTTCCGCAATCGCACGCTGAATGGCCGCGGCAATCGATGCTGGCGTATTGTCGATCGAGCGAATCGCAAAGTTGTCTTCGTCAAATCGACCGTTGGTGTCAAATTCAAGCGTGGCAATATCGACGCCGGTGTTGATCGTGATCGTATCACCATCTCGCGTCGACGCGGTAACACCTGCATTGACTGTCACTTCGACACGTCCGTCGACGATGGCAACGTTGAACAAAGTGCCTGTAGTTGAAGCCGAGATTGTTAAATCGTCTCCATCGGCTGCATGACCCGGGATACCGTTGGCGTTAATGTCTACCTTGGTTCCCAATTTTATCTCGCCGTCGACAACGTGACGAGGTCCGTCGTTGGCAAGGGTCGTTGGATAACGCCCTGAAACACCACTAACGGGATCCGGTGCGTCACCAAAGTCGAGCCCAACGGTCGGCATCAAAATTGTGAATTGCGTTGACTGATCATCGCGATTCGGTTCCAGCGGATTACCGACTTGATCTTTAATTCCTGGCAAGAAGAACGTTGAGATTGGACCATTGAAGATCTGTCCATTCTCGACAAAGAATGTTCCTCCACCGCGGTCTTCGGCGATCAGATTCGTCAAGGCTGGTTCGCCTGGCTGATTGACGCCGTTGATTGCTTTGAGCAACGCTGTCTTGATTTGCTCGGCGGTAAAGTTAGGAGCGATCGGAATAGCGATTGCTCCGCCTGGTACGCCGACCACGTTCAAGGTCGGAGCTTGCGAGGCGTCCACCACTGTTCCTGGCAAATCGTCGAGCGAAACAGTTCCTGTTGGATTGCCGAGCAAGTCCAGATCGGCTGTAGCGGTGACTCGCAGCGAGCCACGATTGTTGTTAATCGCGGCAGCCAATGAGACGGCGATATCTCCAATCGTGCTTGTCGGTTGGAACGGAATTGCAATGTTTCCTGGTCGTACTCCACCGCCGTTGTTGACCGATTCGAACTCGAACGAGACCGCGACGGTTCCCTGACGTAGTGTTAGCACTTCGCCATCGTTGACGATACCGCGACGAATCGCGATTTGAGTCACTCCAGGAGCTCCGGATCCAGGCACTGTAGGATCGGCTGGGATTCCGTTCAGCTCGACGCGTTCCGCAGCGATGCGTCCCAGCGTGATGCGGCCGTTCAACAAATTCTGAGCCGTAATGCCCACGGTCGATCCATTGATGGCCAGCACCAACGAATCGGCCAAGATATCGACCGTATCGAAGGTGTTAAACGTCACTGGGATCGAGTTTGGAACGGTTTGCAGCGTGTTGACCAGATTGAATTCAAAGATCACATCGTTGCCGAGGTTGTCTCGCAAAATCAATACGCTGCCGTCTTGGAAACCACCTCCACCGACAAGCGGCAAGTTCAGCAGCAATGGTCCAAACACTTCGATCGTCGAGGCACCGGTGACATCCGGGGTACCGACGACTTCGAGTGAAGTCCCGGTCACTCCGACGCCAAGACCCTGTTGGCCGCCGATCGACACTTGGCTACCGTCGATAACGGTGACTTGATCTGTGTCCAAGCCAACGATTCGGTCGACATCATTCACCTTGGTTGACTTGATCGCAGCGACGATCTTTGTCGCCAATTCGCTGGCCGTCGTCAGCCGGGTGATGTTGACCGGAATATTGGGCACGGTCACACCATCATCAATCGTCGTTCCGAGAACCGCATTTGGCTCGTCAGTGCGATTGATTTCGATGCTAATCGGATCTGCACCATTGTTTGGCGAGAAGGTGATCAAGTCACCATCGGTCGGCGTGCGGCTGAGTCCCACCAACGTCAATTGGCCAAACGGAACACTCGCAGATCCATTGACTGGCAAATTCAAGAAGACCGAATCGGACAACACGCGAGCATTCAATCGCAGCGATGATCCAAGAATGGCTTGCTGGATTGCCACGGCAACTTGATTCGCAGTCAAATCGCTGGCAATCGGCACCGCGACATTCGCCGTGTCGACCAAGCCACCTGCGATATCAAATTCAAACGTGATCACTTGGGCGCCGTCATTGACCACAAAGGTGTCGCCGTCGACGACACCGCCGAATGCCGATCCAACTTCGGGGACGCGTAGGGCAAGTGTTCGCACATCTTGCAGCAGCCCGCTACCGCTGGTTGTCGCTGTGGTCCCCGGTTCTGCACCAATTACCACGCGGAATGGATCGCCATTAGGATCACTGAGAGGATCGACTTTGGTTTCAACATTCAAACGGCCTGCGGCGACTTCCGCATCGATTGCAGCTTGAATGTTCAGCGCGATTCCGTTTAGGAAAGTACGCAACTGGGTGGGATCCGTTGGCGGACGCCCCGATGGCAACGGAACCACAACGCTGCTGGGCAATTGTGCTCCATCGCTATCAAGTTCAAAGACAACGACAGGATTGACGCCATCATTGATTTGGAAAATGTCGCCGTCGCTAACTCCGCCAAAATTGGTGCCCACTTGAGGTACGATCAGCGAGATCGTTTCAGGCAACAGCAACTGATAGCCGGTTTCGAATTCGAAGACGATATCGCCACCGTTGGCGTCCGTGATCGTGATTTGATCTCCGTCCGTGAGACTTCGTCCTTCCGGTGCAACCAACACAGTGCGATCACGATTGTTCAGACCAATGCGGTACGAACGATCGTCTCGCCAAATCCCCGCCAAAGGCGTCAGGGTAATCAGGTTCTTTGTCTTGTCGTAACTGAAGATGTAATCGATGCCTTCTTGCAGCAATCGATCATTTTCGAACAGCGTGACATTTGAACCACTTGGACGCAGTCCTGGGATCGCAGGGACAACGACGGTGTTGTCATCAATTCCAATGCCTGGGAATGGATCGGACGCATCGCCATTGTCTCGCAACTGAACGCGGAATTGCTTGTACGTGCCTCCGGTCAAGTTGATGAAACTGATCGCTGGATCGGAATCAATGCCCTCGGCATCGTTGTCCCGTGGAATCTCGGCAATCGCGACCGGGCCAACAAAGTCGGCGAGTTCGTTCGAGCCGCGATCACGGAAAATCGATTCTCCGACAGTTCCCGGCGGTTGGAAGAACGGATTGTCCGCACGCAAAATGCCGTTGACATCGCGGGTCGGTGCCAGCACGTTGCTTTCGGTGATCCCAACGGATGCCTTTAATGCCTTGAACGTGTCGCGATCGGTCAACGAATTGACCGACGAATCGACAAGCAAGGAATTGCCAATCGGCAAGAAATTGTTCCCTGCCGCGTACTCGAGCGACGGAGCAAAGTTGCCCAGCGTGACGTTGAAATCGTCGGTGCCGCCGTTCAGGTTACTCGGTTCGTTCGTGCCCGTGGTGATGCCAGTCGAATTGGCGATGAATGACATTCGGCTGTTGAAGGCCGTTTGATTGGGTTGATCGAATTGGAACACCGAACCGACCACGACCGTGTCTTGCGTCATCGGTTTAGGATGGGAATTGGTCGGTTGTCCAAAACCAAGTGAATTCGTTTCTTCGATTACGACGCTTTCGTGCAGATTCACGAACACATTGTTCAAGATCGCAGGACTCGAACCACCTGCGATCAAGACGCCGGTTTCGTTGAGCACTTGATCCGTGTCACGTCCGGCAACCGGATCGAGTGTCAAGCCCGCAGCTCGCGCTTCAGGGCTCAACTCAATCTTGGCAACGTTATCGATCACCACGTAGAGTTCGGTAGTACCGTTTCCAGGTGTCGACAAACGGTTATGACCGTAGCCCTGTTGGAAATCGGTCGCGTTACCGGTCAACGCATGAAACATCCGGGTGTTGCCGGTTTGGTTTCGCTCTGGCAATTCCTCTAGATCATTACTGTTCCAGAATGTGGCTCCCTTTTCGTTTAATACCGGTGCCAGTCCCGAGCTTGATCCGAGTGTATCGAGCAATAGCGGCCCGGGTTGACGCAGTGTCAAGTTCTCGACGCCACCGTTGTCACCGTCAATTCCGCCCAGTGCCAAGGCCGACGCTCGCTGGATCGGGCCACTGATTCCGCCTGGTCCGTTGCCTAGCGTGTGGTTCTGCAGCACCCGGTTATCGTTAATCGCGTCCGCGATTGCCGAAATGATATCGGGCATATGATCGGTCAGCGCGACCGTCACGATGCCTGCTCCGGCATTGGTGCCAAACGTAAACGTGACTTGATTGGTCGCGGCATTAGGAACGTCTGGAATTTGGGTCACCACGAACGTGGATCCGATCAAATCGGCACCGCGGACGCCGCCACCATCGTTGATTGCTCCATTGTTGATGCTCATCACGAAACCGCGAGCCGCGTAGTTCTCGATCGAGATCGTGTAAGCGCCTGTTCCACCGGTGCCCAGTTTTCGTCCTGACAAATCAGCTGGATCGAACGTTTCGTTGCCCTTGCTGCTAACCGCAATGAAGTACGTTCCGGTCGACAAGGCAGTGAAGTCAACAAACGGATCGCGGTTGTTGACGTCGTCGGTGGTTGGATTCGCGACAGTGGAACCTGGATTCAAATGATCCGGGGCCGTGGCTGCATCCACCACGGTCAAACCATTCGCCAATGTTTGAGCAACCCCGCCCGCATCGAAGACTTGCAATACCGTATCGAGCGTATTGCTGGTATCGATATCGACGATCAAACGATCCCCGACTTCCAATTCGACTCGGTAGAAGTCGACATCGCCGGCAGCGCCAATTGGCCCACTGTTGTCGCCGATCGCTGCGGTATCGACATAAGCGCCGACATGGCTGCGACCGATTTTGGTATCGATGGCTGTATCAATCGTATCGTCGGCTTCGCGATCCGCCGATTCGGGGAACAAGCCTTCGGTACCATCGGCACCATAGATGGTGTTATTGACGATCCGCGAAAACGGCTGCAGCGGTTCAGCGACCGGTGCCAATGTCGTCGTGATGTTAGCGACACGCGGCGTTTCAGCCACACGTGTCGTGATGTAAATGTTGCTTACACCGGTCAAATAGACCGCCGCCGTGGTAAAGTCCATCGGCAGACGTGCGTTGGCGTTTGCAAACTCGTCGTCGGTCAACAGCGAAGGACCGATATAAGGCGTCACGAGTTCTGCAGCGTCGTTGGTCACGAGAATGCTGCCTTGGATCGCCTGCATTACCGCGGTGGCCATTTCGATCGAGGTGTATTCGTTGCCACCAATCCGGCCGTTGTAGGTCAGGTTCGAAGCACCACTACGACGATAGAAAATCGGAACGTGTCCATCGGCGACGCCATCACCGCCCTGGACGCCCGATCCACTCGCGGTCACCGGAGTACCGCCGATGTCCTCGAATTCGAACACAACGCGTGTTCCACCCGAGTCGATCGCCATCGTCACGCCGTCAGCCACGTCATCACCGTCGCCGATTTCGATCATCCATGGGCGTGTTTCTCCTTCGACTTTGATTCCGGCGTAGCCGGCTTGATCGATCGTGTTGTTGCGAACCACAACGCCCGGCATCAAACCACCAATCACCTCGTCATTAAGCGTGGGCAGATTCCGAGCCACACCGGGTTGAGGATTGCCGATCGGCGGTTGCTGCAAGAACGGATGCGGTTGAGTAATCGTCCCTGGATTGAACGGATCAAAGTTTCCGAATCGTGGATCCTGGCGAATATCTTCGGGATCGGTATCACGCAGTCCTGGTTCGCTCCAAATCCCGATCGCATGCGCGTCGCTGATCGTATTGTTCTGAATCACCAATTGAGATTGACGACGCGCGAAATTGAAATCGCCAATGCCTTGGTTGAAAATCACAGGCAATTGCAAATTGCCATTCGTATCCAAGTCCAAACGTGTTCCCGGAGGCGGTGCCAAGTCGACTCTTGCAACGCCGACAAACGAACCGCCTCGTGCTCCGACAAGCGCCAAACGTCCATCAGTCATCCCGTTGGTGTCTTGTCCTGCAGCGGAGGATGCTTCGACTTTGATTCGCGTCTGAGTTCGGATCGCCGAGCGAATCGATTGAGCAACGTCCTTCGCTGCATCGGTTGTTGCGAACAGTACGGGCGTATTACCAAAACGAACGGTTCCCGGTGACGTGGTAAATTCAAACGTCTGGCTGACACTGCCATCGCTGATGATGAACGTATCGCCATCGACGATTTGATCTCCTGCGGGAGCGACAATCGTGATCGTCTCACTGTGCCGATCATTCGTATCGAAATCGAGATTCAGCTGCGTGCCGAAGGCGGTTGGCGTTGCGTACTGAGTTCCGGGACGCATCTCCAATTGATATTCGCCCGATTCACCTGATCCAAATCCTGAGAAACGATCTTCGCCACTACGAGCACTGAAAACCGTCTCACCACGCTCAGCGAATCCGACAATAAAGTCATCGAGGTACAACCCATTTCCCGTACCGATAATCGGTCCACCACCGCCGCCAGACGGCGTGTAGGTGAACTCGAAACGAATGCCGGTGTGACCCGCGAAACGTTCAAGCGAAAGACGGTTTTGATGCCAGACCGCATCAAAGTTAGGGGTTGCATTTGTCGTCACGCCCACTGCATCGTCATCGCTGAAAATTCTTAGCGAGACGGAATCTCCGAAGGACGGATCGAAGTTGTAGTTGTAGTAGAACGTCGGTGCATCGGCAGCAACATATCCTGCCAAGCTGAACGGCTCACTCGTGATCGTTCCCGGTGTCGAGTTGGTCAAGCGATCGTAGTGCAACGCCGTATTTCCACCCGTGTTGGCTGGCAATACGTGATCTTCGATCGAAACGTGTAGCGTATAGGTTTGCGCGTTATTGCTTAACGAGCCGTTGGTGATCGTCGTACCACCGGTATTATTGAACGCAAAGGTGCTCGCGGTCGGCAACACACCGATGAAATAGGTTCCCGCATTCAGGGTGATGTCGATAAACGGGTCGAGACTCGGACCACCATTGTCATCCGGCGCACTACCCAATCGCCCATCGTTAGCACTCGATGTGGTGATCCGCCCCGTTCCAGGAACAAACTGCAACTGGCCTGGGTTGGCCGGATCAAGTCGCAACAGAACGAAGTCGGCATCGACGCTGGTAGGATCAAATTGGAACGTCGGAGTCAACGGATCGGTGTCATTGATTCCTTGGAACGGATTGTATCCGTTGTCCAAATCGATGATCACGCGTTTACCGTCATCGTTCAGGCTGAATTGGTAGAAGTCAGCCAAGTCGGCACGTAAGTTTCCTTCAATCGAAACGTGAGGAATGAACACCGAAGTGTTTTCCGACACGCCACCGAAGAATTGGCTGCCAATAAACCGACCTCCAATCTCAGAGTCATCGACAAGTGAGAAATCGAGGTTGTCGAGGTTAGCACTATTCGCTCCCCCTACGTTGCTGGGCGCGTCGCCACCGGCAACGGTGAATTCAGAGATTCGTGGTGCCCCGGTCGACGACACTCCATTGGAACCATCGAAGTGTGTAGGTTTGCCGTGGCCTGGACTGGTTTCCGACGCTTCGATAAATCCGCCAGCGGCGATCGTTGCATCCGAGAACAATTTGATCAAATCCGCCTGACGCGCGGTGCTCGGCGTCGAAGCGTTGATGCGATCTTCGACGATTCTGTGAACCGAGTTAATCGGCTCTCGTCGCAGCAAATCGTTGTCCGTAAATTCAAGCGGCACCAAGCCATCCGAAGTGACCGCGACGTAATAAGTTCCTTCGGGCAATGAAACCGGACCGATGAATGCATCTCCGGTACCAATCGAGCCACGCAGTAGTTTTTCGAGCGATGAATTCTCACCGTTGGGACTTGTCAAATCGTCCAAAATGTTTGCGTCTTCGCCAAACAACACCAAGCGTGGCAATTGAATGCCTTGCTCGCCATCAGGATCGTAGAAGACGCTGATCGAAGTGTTCGGCCGGTTGAACCCATCCGCATAGTCGATATCAAAGACCGTCGAACGAAGCAACGATCCGTTGCCAATGCTGTAGTCAATGTCAAATTGATAGAAGTCAACATCCGATGTGCTGCTGAGTGCTCCCGCAACACTGATGACGTCATTCTTGTTGCCGACCAAATTGCCGATGTTTTGCGGACGTTGTCCAAGCGGCGTGGTGTCGCTAAACAAACCAGGCGTGGTGTCGATACGGTCGTTACTTGCATTAAAGAAGGACGTTCCTTCATTCTCGCCCGCTTCACCGATCAACGGTGACGAACTTGGCAATCCACGCGTGTGAATGCCGTTGTTGGCATAGCGAATGTCGGTATAGCGAATAACGCTGCCGGGGAACTCTTGCTCCTCGGTCAAACGCACTTGGAAGCGATAGCCACCGGAGGTCAAACCACCCGCCATGTCGTCAGGATTCAGCGACGCACTACGAACACGGAAGAAGAAAACACTACGCGAGGAGGCGTTGGCCGAATTACCGGGCAACGTAAAGTGAATGCCGGCATCGCGTGGATTTGTCGATCCAAAATCCTCGTACAACCCGCCTGCGCCGCGCTCGGTGTACGCTTCGCCCGAAGCTTGCAGTGACGTCGTGCTGCTGAGCAAATTAGGATCGAGCACGACGACGGAGGCGTCGCCCGAAGTCTCTTCGAACGAATTGTCACTTCGCGCCAACACTTGACCATTTTCGTCAAGCAATTCGATGATTGAATCGAGCGTGTAGGTAGTGCGATCAATGTCGACCCAAATCTCGGTTCCCGGTGCGCCGGTGAACGTATAAGTGTCGATATCCGTTTCGCTGCTAAGGTAGCCTTCGACCTCAAAGCCGTGCCGACGATTTTCGTCTCCGGTGAACAGGTTTGGAGAAAGTTCGCCAAGCAGTTGAGCGTTCTCGATTGCACCATTGAGTCCCGGTGCCACTTCGGTCGGCAGTTCGAACTCGGTGATCACATCAACGTTACGATCGTTGCTGTATTGGTCCAAGAAAACACTTCGCCAATCGTTTGGCTCTGGACGTGATTGGATTCCGTCGCCGTTGGTGTCCGTGAATTGCGAGCCATCCGGTTTGAGTCCGGCTCCGACCGTGTCGTCTTGCAAGCTCGTCAAAACGACGGGCCTGCCAGGTTGTCCGATGATATGAATCGCACCACCAATACGGTCTTGGATATCACCAACCGAGCCTGTGGCGGTAAAGCCGGTGCCCAATGTCGCACTGTTTGGCGTGCCGGATCCGGTCAATTTCACAACCAGACTCTCATCCACTCGGCTCAATAAACGCAAACCGCCAGAGCTATGGAAATTCTCGACCGTCAACCCGTCGAACAGCATGTGTACGATGTCGGTATCATCCCACACGGTTTCGGTTGTCAACGTGCCGCCGCGAATCTCCAGACCGGACAATTGACGTAGCGAAGCATTGCCTTCGGTCACGGTGTCTTCGTAACGGTTAAAGCGAATCATCGGGCCGTAGTTGTCGTCCAACTCACTGAGCCGATCGCTGCTACCGGTTTGACGTCCGGCGTCTATCAATCGTTCGGCGGTCATCGATTCGCTATCGATATCAATGATAGAGCCACGGTTATCGGTGAACGTCGTTCCCACAATGATCGGTTGAGCGCCACGAACCAAAATCGTCGATGGGGTATTGATCAGGCGACCAAATCGACCTGCAGGTCCTGCTCCGTCTTGTCCGTCTTCGTTGAATTCAAAACGCGAATTGGTGATGCGTCCGTTGGCTTGTTGTAACTCCAACGCATTGAATCCACGTGCTTGGCCCCCTTCGAGCAAACTGATGCCGCCCGCATAGGCCACAGTCGCAAAATCAAGGCTGACGGTCGATGTTGGGCTGGCGTAGATCCCCGCCCAGTCGCCGTAATTGGCGTTTGTTCCGCCGCCTGTGTCTTGCCCGTCGTTGTTGGTGTCAAACGTTCCGCCAGCACCAAATCGGTCATCGAAAACGCTGGTGAAGATAACTGGATTGCTCTCGGTACCTTCGGCCAACAATTGGGTTCCATAACCCAATTCAAAACGGGCACCACGAATCTTGACGACCGTTCCGGGATCGATTACTAGCGACGCGTCGAGGCGTCCGCGAACACCATCCAAACTGAGATCGAGCACCCCGTCAGTCGAGGAACCGTTGTCAATATACGAAACCGACGACGCATCGAGGTCCGCAACTAATCTGTAAACGAGAGTTCCACCGACATTGATGGCTCGGTACAAGCGGCGTGAAACGTACCCCGAATCCTGTTGAACTTGCGGCAACCCTGTCAATTCGATCGACGTGTTCGAACTACCGACGGTGAACGAAAACGAATCCACGCTCTCGGCAGATTCGAATCCGTCGGCGTCCACAAACGTCATCTTGTAGAGATACGTTCCGGGGTTGAATGTTCCCCCGCGTAATGCTCGAGCTGAAATCAACGAGGTGGACGGTGCGAAACCGTCTTGAATCGAACCGCCTGGGTTGGCTGCGATCACAATGTTTTCGGCGACATAGTGGACCACACTGGTGTCATCGAATCGGCCCGCTACGGTCAATGCCCGAGGCGGATCGGTTGGCGTGGTGCCCACACGAACAAACAACCCATTGATACTGTTTTCAAACAGTTGGTTGTTATGAATATCGGGACCGACACGGTCATAGTCCGCGGTATAAGCGCCCGCTTGTTGGAATTGAGGCGATTGGTAACTGGTTTCCTCGAAACTATCGGGCGATGCACTGATCGCGGCATCTGCACTGTTGGTGATCTCACTAAACGAGATCGTCGGACGTAGATTGACGATTTGGACCGGATTCACCAACTGTTGAACCGAATCAATCAATACGTTGCTGCTACCGCCGTAACGGATCTCAGCATGATTGACTTGATTAAGGAAGATTCCTTGATCTTCCAAATTCTGGCGACCTTCGGCTTGATCAATATCGCGGCGGAAAATCAAACCGCCCCAATTCCCGGGTGCCACCGCAGGGCTGTTGCCCACTGCAGACGCATCGACGGCGCGATCGCGAAAACTGGTAAAGATCACGCTGCCATCATCGTAGCCTGGACGATCCGCGTCATCGTTGCCAAGCAGTGTTGTTGTGTTAGGGTCACTCAGATCGACCAGTCGTGGTGTTCCCAGGACTTGCAATACACCGTTGCTGCGATCGACTTGAACGGTGCTACTGCCCACGCCGATCCAGGAACCGCGGACTTTGAACACGGCGCCAGCGTCGATCATGGTCGTGACCTCTTTGGGCACTTCCATCACGCGACCGTCTTCGAGGAAACCACCTCCGACGTCTGGGATACCAATCTTGTAGCTAAAGTTGTCAGCTTCGGTGGCGATGTTGTTATCAACACCTCCATTGCCAACGATTCGCACAATGTCTTTCGGTAACGCCGCATCGAAGGCATTAGCGACGTTTGAATTGCTGATGTTGTTAAACGGATGATCCAAACTGCCGTCGGCATTCGGACCGGCTGTCTTGTCGACGAAAATATTGCGTCCCGATGCTTCTAGAGCACGGGTGTTGGTTGATAGCTCGACTTCGCGTTCGCCCATCAAAATGACGCTACCGTTACTGACCGTCGCGGTCACTCCGGTTTCGCCTTGGCGGCTATTGATCGCGGTTTGCAGCGTGGTCGCCAATGTGCCTGCAGGCGTTGGGAAATTCGGACTTCCTGGACTGTAGAACACAGCCACATTGCCTGGTTTTGCAGAACTACCGATTGGCACAAATTCAAAGGTGCGAACCACACCCGCCGCGCCAGTGACCTTGATCGTTTGACCGATCGTGATCGCATCGCCGTTGTCGGTGAAGGTCAGCGTTCGATTGAGTGGACGGGTTTGGAACCAGAAGTTATGAGCACCGCCCGGTTTGCCATCACCGTCACCATCGAGAATCGTGCCGGGAACATCAACGCGATCACTGTCCAAGTCACGAATCACATCGGTTTCATCGACCTGTGGCTCGAATTTCAAGTGCAATTCGTATTTGCCTTGAGTCAATCCGCCGTAACCGCTGCGCGTGATTGTCGGGTCGTAATGGTCATTGCCGCTCGCCGCAACGCCAACGTAGTAGGTGCCTTCGCCGAGCGAGGCCGTCAATCGCGAATCTTCGCTGAAGTAGTCATCGTTACGTCCCAATTGGACGATGCCGCCGCCGCTGAACAGGATCGGCGAGAAATTCAACGAGCTTCCACCAACGTCAGTCGTCGGCGATCCGGCCACCAAAGTGGCTCGCATGATCGAACTTGCAAACGGGCTATTGTTGATCGCATTGACAATCGAATTCGCAGGAACGCTCGAAATGTTGGCTCCCTTGCGAGGCAGATCTACAAGGATCGCATTGGCAATCGGCTTGCCCGTCGAGTCGGTTGGCTGCGAGACACGAACCGCGGTATCGCCCGCAGCACGGTCGGTTTGAATGAAATCGATTCGCTGATTGTTACCCAAACGTCCTTCGAGCAACGAATCAAATCGAACTTGCAAATCAACGCCGACGCCAAAATCGGTTAATGCCGATGCTTTGACTTCTTGGTACAGCGTTAATGTGGTGTCCAGCAGACTCGATTCCGACAATCGCTCGGCAAACGTTTCGACCGTCAATTGCCCCAGGCGATCGACGTCATCCAAGTCGACTTGGAATCGATACAGGTCGACATCGATGCTGTCAGGACGATGCACATATTGACCATGCAGAACGTCAAAGTTGCCAGGGAATACTGGTTCTTCATCCGGTCGCGCATTGATCGAGTTGTTCAAGTACGTGCTGTTTAGACTCATCAACGTTTGCGACGGCAAGTCCGGAGTCTGCTCAAGACCCAGGATCAAACCGATCCCGGCAGTTGCCTTGCGATAGAAATCTTCGCCATAGGCGGTATCAAACGTGACTTGGTTACTAAACACCAAGGCAGATTCGGTGAACGTGGGGTCGATGCGAACGCGGGCGTTGAGCACGCTTTGCTGAACCCGGACGGTGTCAGGCAAAGTGCCCAGCTGAAGATTCGCAACGTCGCCTAGTGCAAAGGTGATCCCGCTATCCGCGGTTTCGCGGAACTGGACGCCAATCTTGCTGGCCCAAGCTCCAAGGGCTTCGCGAATGCGTGTCTTTTGTCGCTCGGTGATCTGGTTCTGGAACGGAACTCCCGTCGGACTGGTGTCAAAGATCGTATTAAAGTTGTACGCGATCTCGGTGATGCCGTTTTGCACATCGGGACCAAAGTTACCGTTGATGTGTTGCAGCAGCGCACCAGCGACTTCATCTAATTCACGATGGCCTGGGTCGTCATTGCCACCTGGCAGTTCGATCAGGAACGGTTGCGCATCAATCGACTCATTGAAAATCAAACTGGTCAATTGCTCATCGCGACCAAACACTCCGACGTCAAGCGCCGTACCAAGCGTGTCGCCAACCGCGTTCAATACGAGTGCAGGCGCCCCGATCAGATTGCGAGGAACCAGCGTGCTGCCGCCTTGGGTTGAATCGCCATTAAGCGTCCATTTGACTTCGATCAACGAATTCACGGTCGGTTCGCTCGCTGCAACGACACGCAGGTCGGTCAACGTGGGCGAGTCGCCGCCAAAATTGAACACGACCGTGCCGTCGGTTTCTGCGCGTACCGACAGCCCCGCACCGCCAACGTCTTCGAATCGAACTTTTCGGCCCGATGCGGCTTCGCCAATCGCTTTGGATACGAAGCTGACACGCAGCCCCTGGACTCCGAAATTGGTGACCGCGACCGGAGCCACATCGACATTGGTCGGTCTGATGATCAAATCAACTCGATTGTCGACCGCCGAACCAATTCGCAATCGGAACGTGCCGCCGCCAAGCGGAACCCCGGACAGATTGTTGATGTCGCCCGCAAAGAACAACCGAGCGGTGTGGGTCGTTGCGTCGTAGACCACCGAATCAGGTTGGAACAACAAGTCGTCGGTCGTGCGAGCCGTTTCGTCGGTCAGCAGCAATTGATAGAAACGAGGGTTCTCAGCCGAACGTGGCGTCGGATTGCCATTGTCGTCGTTTTCGACGAACAACGGATCTTCGTTGAAGTAGACAACGATTTCGTTACGGTTCTGTTGCAGCGAACCGTCAGCAAGACGAACGACGGGTTGTGGCACCACGGCTTCGACCAACGCACCAAGCCGCAGGCTAAAGTTGATGACTTCGGATCGGGCGCCCGCTGTGCGAGGAACCAAGAATTCGTTCTGAATGTTGCGAAGACCACTGATCCCCAATCCTGGATCGTCGTACCCGAACACCTCGACGCGGTATTGGTCATCCGGCAACGATTCGGCAAAGCGGACCACGACTTCGTTTTCGTTTGGATCACCGAGCGTGACCAAACCGGGCGTGATACGCAGATCGTCAGCGGTTTGGAAAATTCCGTCGTCGCCCGGTCGCGTGATGCGAATGCCATCAAGCGTGTTGGCGTTGATCTGTTGATTTTGGTCGAAGCGGAACGTCAAAACGCTCGGTGCGCTATCGCGTACCGAGCCGTCGACGATCAAGTCGCCATCGTTTGGCTGGATACCGATCAGCTGCGGCCCCGCCAACAATTGGCGTGTTTCGAGCGTTTCCAGAATGTGCTGACGACGAGCCTTCTTACGCGAATTTTTATGCGCAGACTTCGACTTCTTCGCAGTGCGTTGAAGTTCCGAATTCGAGACTGACGAAGACGATGACGTTAAATGTCGCTTACGCGAGGTCATAGACCGAACCTTCCGGGGGAACCCCAATGCCAATTCCGTTATGCATTGAGGAGATGGAGGAGTATGTAAGTTGAGACTGGCCTTGCCGAACCATAGGTCGCTCGACGAGGCAAATGGTTAAAAATCGAAAAGTTGAATGCCGAAACCCTCGCTCTTTCGCACCGTAGCGCGCAGCAGAGCATCGAAACTCATTGGCCGAGTATAGTTGCGCGTTTTTTGCCTTCAAATAATTGGTTTGAGGCATATTGCTGGTCGCTTTCCTATTTAGGTTGTGCAAACAGGTCGTAGCGAAAATGCAGGCTCCCAAGCTGGTATGATCTACCCAGCCCCCCGACGGAATCAGCGTGGAGACGGAAAAATCCACATAATCGCGTGCAGCTTTGGACGAATTGCCGCGTTGAAAGTTCCCCGATAGAGCAGGGAATTTGATCTACACCCCCTATTTGGGAGCGAGAATCAGGGGCGTCGGCGCCGAAAAGAGCTCAACATTGCTAGCACGCAGCTTTTCCCGCTCCCCACCTTTGACGAAGATTCGCTGATTCGCAATTACGTTGGTCGAGGCGTATCGCTTGCCCCCACATTTGGGACAACCGCAGACTAATTCGTGGCGGGTTTGATACCGAACACTTCCACATCCACCCCGTCACAGAAATGGGCTAAATCAGGCTTGCCCGCTGGCACGTCCACGCCAGCTGCCCGAGCGAGATCATCGCTGATCTCGTCGATTTCGGCTGTCCGGACGCGGTATGGATCATGATGGACATGCCCGACATGAACCTCGCCGCGACGCTCGACAAACAACAAATATCGCTCAAGCAAAAAATGTTCGAGCGTACCTGGTTGCGAAACCGCCTCGTCCGTGTCAACGCGAAAAGAGACGTCATGCCGCACTCCCGAGGTTCGACGACTTTCGTACCGAATCTTTCCCGAATCGCTGTGATGGCTCATCGAGGCGTAGAAATAGGGCAGCGACCACCCCCATCGGGCGGCCATAACCGCCAATCGTGAACTGGCGTCCAACGAGAAAAAAAAGACGCCGGGACGACCACGATGCACGACGTAAGTGCGAACATTTGTCTCGAGAAAATTGAACGCCATCGATCTAGGTAGCCAGCGAGGCCGGATCGCCCGCATCTGAAACGGCACAATTCCGAGGTAGGCGGTCCCCTGGAACGTGTCCAGTTCCAAGCCACTCGGGATGACCCGCGACAACGCTTCGACCGGGACACGCCAGTGCATAAATAGCAGCGACTGCCACGACTGGGTGCCGTCACTGCGGCCGCTAGGTCGACGCGACGGAGCGATCCGATCGATTTTCATGTCGTTCATCGTGCTTCCTTTTCAAGTGACGTCTTGGGCTTCCCAAAGTCGCCTTTCGCTCCCGCGAAAGTTGCGTTTACGGCGACTGGTTCCCAGGCTCCTGCCTGGTAACCCACTGAACTTACAGGCTCCTGCCTGCTCTAAGATACAGACCGCGAGGCGCGAGCCTCGGAAGCAGTACGTTCCATGGCGGGAGCCTCGGAACGAGCGTAAGGTTATTTTGAACGCTACTTTTGCGGAGCAAAAGGCGACGATTACGAATTCATATCGACTTCGACTCGTCCATCACGAGCCCGCACCATGTACGTTTTTTGCAGTGGTTGACGATTGATGGTTTGAATTCCGGTCGACAACTCATATTGCCAACCGTGCCATGGGCAGGTCACGCAACCGCCCGCGACTTCGCCTTGCGCGATCGGTCCGCCCTGGTGGGCACACATTCCGTCCATCGCGAACCATTCGCCTTGGTTGTGAAAGATCGCGATCACCTGCCCCTCGACCAAAACTTCGATCGCATTGCCTTCGGCACAATCCTGTTCTGCCGCAACATCGACCCAGTTTTGCACGTGATTTGGCATTCGAGGTTCCTCAATTTTCGCATAGTTGCGGTGACACTAGTGGCGGGGCTGGATGGTCGTTCCGCAGGTGGCATAGCCCATTATCAACGATCCGAATCAAACGTTACAATCAACCGCAATCTTAGGTAACCCATGGAAACGACCCCACGGAGCAATTGTCGCGATGGATTTCAGAAACCCAGTTGATTCGATTCGAGCCCGCCAGTTCCCCAATTGCATGTTCCCCGGTTATCGGTTCGCCGGTTATCAGCGTCTTTGCATGTTGGCGATGTTGCTGGCTCTCGCCGTTGCGAGTACCGCCCATGCAGAAGAGCCCGCTGACTCGAAAACAAATCAACCCAACTCGACGGAAAGTCACAGCCCCGTGCCCAAAAAAGTAGCCGAACTCGAAGGAATCTCCGAATACAAACTCGAAAACGGAGTACGCGTCCTGCTGTTTCCTGACGACAGCAAAGAGGTGGTCACGGTCAATATGACGTTGTTCGTCGGATCGCGACACGAAGGTTACGGCGAAGCCGGCATGGCTCACTTGTTGGAACACATGCTTTTCAAAGGGACGCCGACCTTTCCCGAAGTCCCCAAAGCGCTAACCGATCGCGGTGCTCGCTTTAACGGAACGACATGGCTGGACCGCACCAACTATTACGAAACGCTTCCTGCCAGTGACGAGAACCTTCGCTTTGCACTCGAATTGGAATCCGATCGACTGCTGAACAGCTTTGTGCGTGGCGAAGACCTCGCGAGCGAAATGACGGTCGTCCGCAACGAATTTGAACGCGGCGAAAACTCGCCCATCCGCGTGTTGATGCAGCGGATGCAATCTGCGGCATTCGATTGGCACAACTACGGCCAATCCACGATCGGCAACCGCAGCGATATCGAGCGAGTGCCAGTCGTGAAGCTTCGCCAATTCTACAAAAAGTACTATCGCCCTGATAATGTAATGCTGATTGTGGCGGGCAAATTTGATCCCGATCACGCCTTGCAACAGATCCAAGAAACGTTTGGCAAACTGAAGTCGCCCGATACGCCGATCGACCAAACGTACACGACCGAGCCGCCCCAAGATGGCGAACGGACCGTAGTGCTGCGACGTGTGGGCGATGTCCAATACGTTGGCTCGGCGTACCACATTCCCTCGGGCAGCCACGAAGACTACGCGGCGATGAAAGCCCTCGTCTATGTTCTCGGCGATGAACCAAGCGGCCGACTTTACAAGCAGATGGTCGAAACCGAGATCGCCAGCAACGTGTTCACGTTGGCTTACGGGCTGACCGAACCCGGCATGTTTATGGCGATCGCGGAGATCCCCAAAGAAAACTCGATCGAGCAAGCCCGCCAAACGCTTTTGGATGTCGTTGAGAAATCGCTGTCGGAAACCCCGATCACCGAACAGGAAGTTGAACGCGCGAAACAGCAAATTTTGAAAGAGCGTGAACTGGCGACTTCCGATACCGACAAGATCGCAGTCGCACTTAGCGATTGGGCCGCCCAAGGCGATTGGCGTTTGTATCTGTTGTATCGGGACCGCATCGAAAATTTGACGGTCGAGCAAGTCCAAAAAGCTGCCGAGAGCTACTTCCTTCGCAACAACCGCACTGTCGGATTGTTCATCCCGAGCGAAGAATCGCAACGTGTCTCGATCCCCGAGTCGCCCAACTTGGCCGAGTTGTTCAAAGACTACGAAGGACGTGAAGCCATCGCTGCGGGCGAAATGATCGATCCTTCGCCGTTGGCCATCGAAGAACGTACCGAGCGTGGTGATTTGGTCGGCGGCATCCGTTACGCGATGTTGCCCAAGAAGACTCGCGGCGGTTCGGTCACGCTAAACATGACCTTCCGATTTGGAACCGGCGACACGCTCAAAGGCAAAGTCGGTGCGGTGGAATTGCTGGGGATGTTGATGTCCAAGGGAACCAAAGACCTCAATTACCAAGAATTTCAGGACGAATTGACCCGTCTGCGTGCCGAATTGACGATGAACAGCACCGTCGGTTTGCTGCAGGTCCAAATTAAAACGAAACGAGAATTTCTGCCCGAAGTGGTTGCACTGCTAGGTGACTTGTTGCGTCATCCACGACTCTCAGGCGACGAACTCGAAGTGATTCGCCGCCAAGTGGTAACCAGTCTACAGCAGAGCGAAAATGAGCCGCAGGCCCTCGCACCACTCGCAGTACGAAAGCAATTGTCGCCGTACGAGTCGGACCATGTGTTGTACGTGCAATCGATCGATGAGCAACTTGATATGTACAGGAGCGTCACGGCAGAACAGATCCAACAGCTGCACGACAACTTCCTTGGCAATCAAGCGGGCGAAGTCGCAGCGGTGGGTGATTTTGATGCCGAAGAGCTCAAGTCGATGCTTTCGAAAGAGTTCGCCGACTGGAAAGTCGCCGAGCCGTATGTCCGTGTCGATCGCGATCCGCATCCCGGAATCGAAGGTTCACTCGAATTGATTGAAACGCCCGACAAAGCGAATGCGTTTTTCTACTCGAGTGAACAATACGAGCTGAGTGACGCGGATCCCGCGTACGCTTCGCTTGTGCTTGGCAACTTTATCCTCGGCGGCGGCAGTCTCAGCAGCCGATTGGCCGATCGCGTGCGTCAACAAGAAGGATTGTCCTACGGCGTGCGGAGCAGTGTCACCGCACGAGCGAAAGACAACCGCGTCGACTTTACGCTCTACGCGATCACCAACCCCGCAAATCGCGAGAAGTTGATCCGGGTGATTCGCGAAGAGATCGATCGGATTCGTAAAGATGGCATCACTTCGGACGAACTCGCCAAGGCAAAAGAAGCCTACTTGCAGCGCAACCGAGTGAGTCGAGCGGACGATTCGTCACTCGCATCCGACTTGCTCAGCTCGCTGTTCAACGAACGAACGATGGCGTACGAAGCCGAGCACGAGGCTCAGATCCAAGCGGCAACGCTCGAATCGGTTAACGAGGCGATCCGCAAATACATCCAGCCCGAGAAGCTGGTGATGGCGATCGCAGGCGACTTCGCAAGCGTCAAAGAAGGCGAAGCCGCACAGTAAGAAGGCTATTCGAGGTCGCGAAACTTTTGGTAGCGAAACGCAAGGTAGCGAAACTCGCCAAGAGTTTCGTCCGCCCCTGAATGCGTTTCGTACGGCCCCCAATGTGACCGAAAGTCTTCGCGACTTTCGCTACGGCTACGCCAGGCGTCGACTTACCGCTGCCACGTCTCAGGGGGCTGCTGGGCGATTTTGGCTTTTGATTCACGCAGCGTGTGACGGTAATAGCTTTCCAGACAGAGCGTGGCCATCGACGTGGTGTAAATCGATCCGCCATAGCCGCCCCAAACGCTTTCGGTGGGCCATTGCCCATCGGGCAACTGAGTCGACAACAATCGCGACTGCAACGCCCGGTTCCACTCTTCCCACGCCTCGTCTTGCAACTGATGAAGAGCGAGCGTGGCGTAGTACCAATAATAATAATTGTCTTGCCCAACACCTGGCTTCTGTTGCAACAGTGCCGTCTCGGCTTCGTCGATTTCGGCTTGCGGCACCCGCTGGCCAATCAGCAATCGAGTCGCCAGCGCCTCGGCGGTCATCGTACGACTGGGGGCCTCGCCACCGCGATAGCTGGCCAAACCACCCACTCGTCCCGAGCGAACGCTGCGCAAAAAACGTTCCATGCCGCGAACCGAGGCATCGCTTGGTCGAATCCCTGCCCGGCTGCCGGCATCCAATACCATCGCTTGCCAGCCCAACTGACTTAGATCTCCGGTGTCGCCCTTGGTGTAACGCCATCCGCCAGTCCCCGAATGCTGCATGCTTTGCGTGTACTGCATCGCTCGCTGAGCCGATTGGATTGCCGAAGCATCCTGTGTAATTGCGGCCGCTTCACACATCGCCAGCGCGGCCATGCCGTGGGCATAAGTCGCGGCGTAAATCGATGCATTGCCCGCAAGCGATCCATCCGGCTTCTGGTTTTGGATCAAGTAGACGAGACCGCGATAGACATTGTCGGCATACTCGCCCTGTTGATGCGTTTGTCCGGCTCCCATCAGCGACAACAGTGCCAATCCTGTCAGCGCGGTTTCGGCTCGCGATCCCGCACCGCCGCGGTTCATCCCCAGCGGTTGTCGCTCTTGCCCCGCACCAGTGGCGCGTGGATCCCAAGCTCCATCGGCTCGTTGGTTTATGGTCAAGAACTTGAGTGCAGCAGCGACCGCCGCCTCGGTTTCCAAGTTTCCGCCGGTTTCGATCAGGGCTTCGGTTTTGGCACGTCCCACGCGATTAGCGAAATCATTTTCCTCGGCTCCTGCGACGAAAGCTCGATCGGCAGTCGATGCCGAAACGGGAACCGCTTCGACTTGTCGCGAGGTCGGCTCCGTGCTGGCGATGAACGGTTGCGGCATAGGCTCAGCCATCGGATCCGTTGGTGGCGTGTCCGCCAGTGGCGACTGAGCCACTTCGGTGATCGGTTTCGTTTCCGGTTCAGGCTCGAACAATTTTTGGAAGTCGGCGTCCAAGCTATCCATCATCGAATCGACGGCGGTCGTCGACTCGGCGACAAGCGATGGGGGCGTGAGGGATGGGGGAACCTCGGTTTCGCTCGAATCAAAATCTGGTGAATCTGGTTGATCACTTTCCATTTCCGCCACGTCTTCGACTTCGGGTTCGACAAGCGAGTCGGCCAAATCGGAAACGGGCAACGGAGCGATGGTGGGCTGATCTGCAACCTGGGAATGATCTTCGCTCTGCATCTCGGGATCAAACGACGAGAACTCGATATCTTGGATCCCGATCGTATCATCGGAATCAGGATGGCTTTCCGCCGACCCACCCGCTGGCTTTGGCAAAAATGGCACCAAGAACAGCAGAACCAGGTGCAGTACGACCGAGCCGATCAAGCAGATGATTCCAGCCTGGCGGCCATGGCGTTTTTGTCGCCGAAATAGCCAAATCGTGACCAGCAACAAGGCCACCGCCACCGCAGCGACGGCGTACACCAACCGTCGATCCGCCCATAGCGAATACGAGGTTTGCAGCGCGATAAGCGATCGGTTTAACGAAAAGGAAAGCACGTCGTCACCGTCGAGGAATCGAAGTATCAGTCTTTGCTTTCATGTGGGAGAAAAGGGTTTGTCGGCTGTCGAAACAGCGACGACAAAGCAGTCGGTCCCACCGGTTGCTTAGCGTCGGGTGCTTTTTGCCGACAATCCGACTTGCTGGACACCACTGCTGCGAACCGCGTGCAACACTTCGGCCACTTGTTGAAAAGAGCTTTCGCCATCGCCGCGGACCGCGACTTTGAGTGCCGGATAATTCGCATGTTGATTGCGAAGCGTCTCAGACAACTGCGCTATCGTCACCGGCGTTTCGTCGAGCGTCAGTGAACCATCATTGGCCACCACGACGACCCGCTCGTCAGGCACCCGCGTCATCGAACGCAGATCGCCCACCGAAGGGACATTCACATTAATTCGGCTTTCTGCCTCGCTAAATTTACTGCCGACCATAAAAAAGATGATCAGCAGAAAGACGACATCGATCATTGGCGTCAAATTGATCGTCGCATCTTCCGCTCGTTCGTGTCGAATTGCCATAATTTCACTCGATAAAACGTTTTTCCATCACCCCTGTGGGCGTGGGATAGGCTTCTAGCCTGTCATCAGCATGAGTTTTTTCGCTCAATGCCTGGAGGTCGTGCAGTTTTTGTGTTGTTTGAAGTTCGTCGTTTAGCCGTTCTTGCCAACGCAGTGAAGCATTTTTTGTTGCTACCTTCGCCAGAAGGTGGTGACACGAATTCCGCGGCAACCATCGATGCTTATCCACGCTCTGGCGAGCGTAGCTACGGTTTCGTCACCCTCGAACCGGGGCTAGTGCCCAAACGGCTAACTAAGTGACGAGTGAAGCACGAATTCTCTGGTCCAAGATTCGCCGGCCCCCTACGCCGCACGTCGTTTGCGTTGAGGACGTGCGTTGCCGGAGTTCTCGAGTCCCTCGGCCGAAATACAATCGACCACGCGTTGGCACAATTTGTCGATCTCGCCTAAGTACCGATCACTTTTGCTACTGAAATACATGTACGCCAAATAAGCCGGAATGGCGACCATTAATCCACCCGCCGTGGTCATCAGGGCGGTACTGATTCCGGATGCCAGCATCTCCGGTCGACCGATCGATTCTTGAGAACTGATCGTCTCGAATGCTTCGATCATTCCCAGTACGGTGCCCAACAAGCCTAGCAGCGGTGCCACGTTACTAATCGCGTGAAACACACGGACGAAGCGTCGCAGCCCATCGGCAACACGATCGCCCGCGTCCATCACGGCTTGTTCAATTTCAAACATCGGACGTCCCCAGCGACGCACTGCCGCCTGGAACACCTCGGCCACCGGGCAATCGAACTCTTCGCAGATTTCGGTCGCCTCTTCGTAACTCAATTGGCCATCTTCGACACATTCGGTAAAGCGGCGAACAAACGGGCGTGGGATCACGCGACCGCGACGCAGCGCTACCAAACGTTCGAGCGACAACGCAAACACGACCAACGAACAAAACGCCAATGGAATCATCAACCAGCCACCTTCGGCGAACTTGCTAAAAACACCTGGCAATTTCCAACCGGCTCCCTTGGCAGCGTCGGCTTCCGCACTGGCTAATTCGGGCACTGCCACCGCATCGGCGGGTTGCTGTGCTGACGGGATCGCGGTCGATGCAGGGATCGTGGGAATCCCGCTGCTGAACTGAGCTGGCGCAGTCTGAAAGTTATTTTGCCCGTAGCCGTTTTGTTGAAAATTCTGCTGTGGATATTGAGCCGTCGCCAATTCCAAATGGGACATCCACCATAGCGAACCGAGCCCTAACACAATCAGGGGGGCGACGCGCGACACCAATCCGGCGACATGCGTCGGTTGTCGTTTACGCACTCGCAGTGAGGTCCGACTGGAATGTGATGAAGTCGAGGCCGGATTGTTGGGTTTGCGATCGCTCATCGTCGTAACGTTTTGTTCGGTGTGTTCGATGGTGACCCGGGTTTGGTCGGCGTCGGGCCGTCACTTGGCGACAACGCGGCAAGCCGACGACTGGCTAAAACAGCAAACTCGCTATCCCCATGTCGGCTTACTAGAGTCGAATAACAAACCGCAGCGTCCCGTGTCCTCCCCAATTGTTCAAAAGATTTCCCGGCTTGGACCAACGACGCGACCACCCAAGTGCCATTGGGATCAATCCCCGCGACCCCTCGGTAGGCTTCGATGGCTTCCACATACTTCTGCTGCAGGTAGTACGTTTCGCCGATCATCCACTGAGCCCGTCCTCGCAGCGATGCGTCGACCTGGCTGCTGCGAACGACCGATTCCAGGTCGCTTCTCGCTTCATCAAACCGCAACCGACGAATCCCCAGTTCGGCCGATAACATCGCGACCAAAGCCGATCGGTAGCGATCATCTCCTGCCGCTTTGGTCGCGGCATCGACTCGCCGAGTTGCCCGATCCACTTCGCCGATCGACACTTCGGTTTCAGCACAACGCAGCAGCGTGGCAAAGTCGTCTGCCGCAAGTTCATCGACCACGTGGCACCACCAACTGTGTGCTTCGGGGCGGCGACCGGTTTGCATCAACGCTTCGGCAAACAATCGCTCCATCGTGATCGTGCGAGTTGGATCTTTTTGGGCGGGTGAAGTCGATTGCGATGCCAATGCCAGCATCGACCAACGCTCGTTTCGTCCTGCCCAACGGCAGGCCGATTCGCGTGATTTTGCTTGAATCGTTGATGGTTTCGGCGGCGACAACAGAAACATCGCCAATCGTTCCGCGTCGGCAGCGACCGGCAATTGACCCAGCAAATCCGCAGTGGCTTGTCCCGTCTGGTCAATCTCGCCGAGTCGCTGGACCAATCGATCCCACGCATTGGAATCCCCCTGAGCCGCCGCGATACGGATCGCGATCGCAGTCATCGCGGGCGTTAATTGGTCAAAATCACGCTGGAGGACCAGCTTCCTTAACCGCTCGGGGATTTTGTCGATCTCGACAGCCCCAAACTGGTTTAACACGTCTCTGGCGGCATCCGAATCGGGCCAGCGTTTGAACAATTCGCTCATCATCACCTCGGCCTCTTCGTCCCGACCGACTTGTTTCAGACACGCAATTCCGGCTTGGGCGGCTCGCGCTGCGTCTTGGTGCTCGGGAAACTCTTTCAGGAATGCGATCATCCGGTCCGCCGCCTCCTCCGTCCGCTGGCCTGACATCGCCACCGACCAAGCGGCTCCCAACATCGCCGTGGGCTTTTGAACCGGGTCGGCGTGTTCGGCAGCAAGGCTGTAGGCGGTTTCCGCTGTGGCGAGGTCTCGCTTCGTCAACGAATCGCGACCAATCCGCAAGCAAAGATCGACCGCAAGCGGTGATTGCTCGGCAGTGATTCCAGAGTCGGCCACAAACGCTTTCTCAAGCGTCTCGGTGGCGACATCCAATTGCCCTGCATGAACAAACAAAGACGCCGCAGCAAGCCGAACCAATACCACCGTCGCCGGTGGCAATGTCTTGCTAGCAGGCCGCTGGAGTGCCGAATTCGCGCGAGTGAAAAACTCAGTCGCCCCCGTCGTATCCCCTGCGTTCTGGAATGCTCGGCCGATCTGAGCCAAGGGCAGTGTCAGATCGATGTTCTCCGCCGGCTGTTTCGCGAGCAGTAGATCGAGTTTTCTCGCCATATCCGCAGCGTCGGCAATATTTCCCGCTGCGATGTGATTTTGGATTAGAGCGTACTCTTGCTGGGGGGCACGCTGACTTGGGGCTGTTTCGCCTGCCTGCGCCGGAAAATCCTCGACCGTCATGGCAGCAGAATTGTTCTCCTGCTGTGCCACCCCCACACTGGGTGTGGATGCGAACACGCCGATAGCGACGAGGATCACTACGGCGATCCTCTTAGGCGTTATTCTTGGCGGCCACTCCATTGGCAATTCTGTGATCCCCTATCTGATGACATCCGTGTCGATTGATTTCTCTACACCTTCTCAAATACCCCAAATTGTGAATTTACCGCAATCCCGTATTTATGGGGCCTTTTGTTAGGTGGCAGAGGCAAAACCTTGAAAAACAGAGCTAGGCTCGCGAGGTTCTTTCATCTACTCTGTAATGTGCGGCAAAAAAGCTGTATTTCCTGTTTCCCGGTCCGTCTCCCTGGCCCCACCCTCCTGATCCCGAGCAAATAAACTCTTCGCATGCTGAAAGCACTCGAACTGGCCGGGTTCAAAAGTTTTGCCGATCGGACCCGCTTTGATTTCCCCGATGGGATTACGGTCGTCGTTGGCCCCAACGGCTCGGGCAAATCAAATATCGTCGACGCTATCAAATGGGTCTTGGGATCGCAGAGCGCTAAGAGCCTGCGTGGCAAGGACATGTCGGACGTGATCTTCAAAGGATCGCAAACCCGCGGCCCAGCGGCATCCGCCGAAGCGACGATCATTTTCGACAACACCGACGGCGCGCTTCCCGTGGACGCTCCAGAAGTCCACGTCACCCGCCGCGTTTATCGCAGTGGCGAAGCCGAATACCTGATCAACAACCAAGCCGTCCGACTTAAAGACGTCAAAGCCCTGATCCGCGGTACCGGCATCGGGATCGACGCCTACAGCTTGATCGAGCAGGGCAAGGTCGACCGCATGCTGCAGGCGAATGCCAAAGATCGCCGGGCGATCTTTGAAGAAGCCGCCGGGATCAGTCGCTTCAAAGCCAAAAAAATTGAGGCCGAACGGCGACTCGTTCGCGTTCAGCAAAACCTGACCCGTCTGGGTGACATCGTTGACGAGGTCGCCTCGCGGCTCAAATCGCTGCGGAGTCAAGCCAGCAAGGCCGAACGTTATCGCCAAGCATCGGACCGGCTCAAGGAACTGAGAACGCAAGTCGCCTGGACCGATTGGGCCGATCTGTCGAGCGAACTCGAAACGTTTGAACAAGACCTGATCGATGCAGTCGCTCGCCACAGCGAATTGCAAACCTTGCGTGAATCGATGACCGAGCAGCGACAAGCTGCCGATATGCAATTGCAGACGATTGCCGAGCAAGCTCGCGCGATCGAAGAAAAACGCTCGTCGGCGTTGCAGCGGATCGCCGAACTCAACGGACGACGCTCGGCCGACACCGCCGCGATCAAGGATCTGCGAACCAGCGTGGCGAAATCACTCGTTCGCGTTCGCTTGCTGCAAAACCAAGCAGGCTCGGCCGCGGCTGAACTGCGAAACGCAAATGAACGACTCGCACAATACGAATCCGAGTTGGCCGCGGTACAAAAACGCGGCAGCGAAGCGGAGACGCGGCGCGACAAAATCCAAGTCGAAGTCGACGAAGTTCGCAAAAAACGTGACGAAGTTCAACACAAACATCTCGCCAGCGTTCGTCGCGTCGCCGATCTTGAATCCTCACGTCAACGCAGCGAACAACAGATTGCCGAAGTCACTCGCTTGCTGGCCAATCTAGGCAAACGCATCGCGGCGGCGAAAGCGTCGTTGACCGAAGCGGAAAAGGAATCGGGCATTGCCAAAACCCGAGTCGCATCGCTCGACGAGCAAATTGAACACGCGGCAAAAGAAGTCGAACTGGCCGACGCCAAATTGCAAGAGAGCCGCCGCACTTTGGCGCGGCGACGCGAAGAAGCATCAGCACTGAAAGTCCGACTGCAAGGGGTCACCGAACGGTTGAGCGTGCTGCTGGATCTGCACCGCCGACAAGAAGGTGTTTCCGGAGGCGTCCAGTCGATCCTGCAAGAAATGAGCGGCTCGGACGACCCAATCGCCAAAACGATGCATGGAATTGTCGCGGCGTGCTTTGAGGTCGACACGCATGTCGCGCCGCTCATCGATGCCGCATTGGGACAGAGGGCTCAGTACGTGATCGTCAGCGGTGGCAACTTGCAAGAGGCGATCTTGTCGGGCAAGTTGAAAATCAACAGCCGCGTCGGTCTGATTCGTCTCGATGAATTACCACGACGACGCCCCGGCGACCGCATCCGACTCGATGGACTCAAAGGAGTGATCGGGCGAGGCGACCGCATGATCAAATGCGCCGCGATGTTCGAACCACTGTCGCGTCACTTACTCAGCAGCACCTGGTTAGTCGATTCGTTGGGAACGGCACTGGGGCTGCGTAAACTGAGTGGAGCGGGATTGCGATTTGTGACCGCGACCGGCGAATTGCTAGAGACCGATGGCACCGTCGTCGTCGGCCCCGCTAGCATCTCGACCGGTTTGATTAGCCGCCGCAGCCAAATCACGGCCGCTGAACAAGAGATCAAACACTACCAATTCCAATTAAAAGAAACCGAGGCTGAATCCGAGCGATTGGCGTCGTTGGTCGATGATCAAGCCGCCGAACTCGGCCGCATCGAGCAAAAACATCGCGGCCAGATCACCGAGCGTGCCGCTGCGGTTGCCGATTTGCGTCACGCTCAAGAACGTTATCTGTCCCTCAAAACGGCGCACGACGAACTCGATGCCGAAGTCGTCGCAGCCAACCAGACGCGTACGACCGCGGATCGCGAATACGCCGCCATGGGTAGCCGCATCGCCAGCGGCCAGCAAGAGATCGAAACGCTCGAGATGGAAGCCGCCGAGATCGACGAAATGCTCTCGGGCGCCCAAACCGAACTGCAGTCCGCGACCAGCGAAGTGATGGCGATCTCCGTCGACATCGCTCGCGCAGAACAGAAACACGAAGCCTTGTCCACGACGATGCTGCAACAGCGTCGCGACCAAGGTCAACGCGAAGCCGCCGTGGCGGAAGTCCGAGCCCAAGCCGAACAGGGACGCGCCCGACTCGACGAACTCACCTTGCGAGTGCTCGAAGCGACCAGCCGCTTGGCGACACTCAGCTGGGAATCGGACGCCAGCACCCATGAGCTTGGGGCGCTCGCCGAATCGGCTGCGAAAGTTCGTGCCGAGAACCGTCAAATCGTCAAAGCCAGCGAAGACGCGATCAAGCAAACCAGTGTCGCCAGCGAAGCCGTTCACTCGATTACTGCCAAACGGGACAACGGAAAAGTCCGCCGAGACACGTTGGCCGATCGGCTGCTCGAAGATTATGAAATCGACCTTCGCAACTCAGAGCCACCTGAGGATCTCGAAGCTCCCGAAGATCGCAAAGCGGTCGAAGACGAAATCACCGAACTGCGTGCACAGCTACAGCGAACTAGCAGCGTCAATATGGAAGCACTCGAAGAACTCGAGGGGCTGCAATCACGCTACGACGAACTGCACGGCCAATATCAAGATTTGACTGCGGCCAAAGATTCGCTGCAACGGATTATCGGTCGCATCAATGCCGACAGCCGCCGATTGTTCCTGGATACGCTCGAAGCCATTCGCCAAAACTTCCAGAAACTTTATCGCAAGTCATTCGGTGGGGGTCACGCCGATTTGATTCTCGAAGAGAACGAAGATCCGCTAGAAGCGGGTGTCGAGATTGTCGCCACCCCGCCTGGAAAACCAAGCTTCAGCAATTCATTGCTCTCGGGCGGTGAAAAGGCATTGACCGCAGTGGCGTTGCTGATGTCGATCTTCCAATATCGGCCGAGCCCGTTTTGTGTGCTGGACGAAGTCGACGCCCCGTTTGACGAAGCGAACATCGGCCGTTTCGTGACGGTACTGAACGAATTCTTGGATCACTCCAAATTCGTCGTGGTCACGCACAGTAAGAAAACGATGACCGCAGCGACCACCTTGTACGGCGTCACGATGCAAGAATCGGGCGTCAGCAAACAAGTCTCGATCCGCTTCGAAGACGTCAGCGAAGACGGCGAGATCAACGAAGGCGAAGCCGCCTAACTCTCCCTGGAATTACCCATCTTGCCAAAAAGGTGTCGGACACCTTTTCTCAAGTTTTGGGGTTAGGCTCGTCCCTCGCTGACCCCAAATCCTATAGAGTTGTCGGACGAGACGCTACCTAGTCGTAAACCTCACTCGCGAGTTGGTAACCAAGCAGTTCGGCAAGTTTAGTGGCCAGTGAAAGACAGCAATTCTCGACGTCCTTGGGATAAGGTTGGACATGCATTCCCTGATTCTCCCAAACGTCGAATTCCAAGTACTCGTCGGAATCAGATTCGGCAATCCGACACCGAACAGGTTTGCCGTCGCGGTAAATGCGCAAGACTTGTTCCGGTGCGTTTAAGCCTTCTAGTGCTCCGAGGCGTTTTCTGGCGTCCGCCCGCGCTTCGTCGGCGCTAATCTCGTGCCGCGGGAATGCATCTGCCACTCGTGTGACGATCTCGTCAATCGTTAGGCAGTCAGAATCTTCGACAGGCGAGATGTCGTAGAAGTAATAAGTGGCCACTACTTTAGTTTTTGTCCGACAGCGTTTGATCCAATTGGCCGAGCCATGTGATCCGAATTCACGGGGCGAGGGGAGCCAAGGGAAGGTGGGTTTCGATTGGTCCAACAGATCCGTTAGTTATAAATCGCACGTCCCAAAAGCCGAGCGACTAGGCGTTGCGATCCGACAAGAGCCGAATCGTCTCGTCCACTTGGTCCGTGAATTCGCTTGGCAAATCTGAACTCGGTTGCACCATTGCGATTTGGCGCTGGAGCGGGTTCGATAGCGATGCTGCTCCGTCGCTGGCCGTTTCTTGCTCATCACGGAACGAATCCGCAATAGCACGGTCGTTAGTGCGTGGGTCAATGGGATCGGAAGAGTCGATCTTGGATCCTTCTGCGATTTGAGGAATCTGCACTGGCGGAAGCACTTGCTCGCCATCTGCCGATGTGTCCTCTTGCTCGCCGCCGCCGCCGACAGTGCCGCCGCCCGTTCCATTGCGATTGATTTCGTTGAGAATCAGCAGTGCATCGAGTGCGGTGACCGAACCGTCTGCGTTCACGTCATAACCAAAAGCGGGGTCGCCTGCACCCACGGGGCCAGGTCCATAGACATTCAAGTAGTTGATGATCGCGAGTGCATCAGCAGCAGTCACCGAGCCGCCGTTATCGACATCATATGGATTGATGTCATTGTGAAAGGGAGTCTCGTTCTCGAGCACTTCGATCACGAAGGTGGACGAGAGCGATTGGAATTCATTGTTCGAATCGGTCGCGGTGACGGTCAGCTGGATCTCGCTTTGCGTCGATTGCTTGACGAATTGGTCGTTCACTAACTTCAGCAAGCCGTCGATCACTTCGAAACGCGTGTCATCAACAGTCAGCACGTAGCGGTCACTTGCGGATTGACCATCGAGCGTTACCGTGCCTGCAACCGCTCCGGATTCAAACTCGACCAACGAACCGCCTACAAGACTCAAAATCTCTGGCTGCTCAGGCAGATCTTTGACTCGGATTGTGATCGGCTGAGTGAAAGGCACGCCGTCCACACCAAACTCTTTTGCCGTGACGTTGACGACAATCTCTTGTGCGTCTTCGTAATTCAGCGAAACGCCATCGGCTAATCTTAAATCGGATCCATCGATCACAAAACGATCATCGTCCACGGTCAGAATGTGGAATTGCTCGGTGTCTTCGTCGATCACGTGCAGTTCGGCTACCGTGTCGCCAACAGCATTTTCGAATACCGTTGCTTCACTCGGCGAGATGCCCGTGATCGGATCGTTCGAATCGGTAACAGTGATTGCCGGATAACTGACCAGTTCTGTTTCCGTTTCAGGGTCTGTGACGGAAACTGTCAAAGTAATCCAAGGCTCTACTTCAAAATTCAATCCCTCGCCGTTGGCTCCGCCGATGAAAATCAGCACGCCGTTGTTGTTGATTTGAAAGCGAGGATCGTTGATCTTGATCACGTGATTGTTGACACCATCAGCGTCAATCACCTCGATCATGCCAATCGGGTCACCCAGTGCGAGTGCTTCTGGAATCGGGTCAAAGTGAAACAGCACATCGACCGGAGGATCCGCAACCGGAGTTACCGAGATCGATAAACTAAACGTTTCCGACTCCGTTACGCCATCGTGAATCGTGACGCTTACCGAATCGGTGCCGTAGAAATCGGGATCAGGCGTATAAGAAATCGAACCGTCCACTGCGACGTTCACCGTTCCATGCGACGCCGATCCTTTTTGAACGATCACGAACTGATCGTTTTCGATGTCGGTCACTCCCACGCGTGCACCGGGGGCCGCTAGATTGAGCGATTGGTCTTCGGCGGTCGATATCGCAGGAAGGCTCTCGTAATTCGGCGCCGTGTTTTCGCCGTCAACAAACAATGCGAATCGAATAGGCTCGGCATCTTGGTTGTCAACAATTTTGACGCGATGCGAATCCGAACGTCGGAGTGAAACTTCGATCACGCCTGCGGATCCGAGTACTGCGATCGCTTCGGGTTTGCCTTTGCTGGCGATCGACGCAATCTGACCAATCGTCGACAAGTCGATTGCCTTGTCTGCAATGACCGATCCGTCTCGTAAATCGACGATCCGCAATACGGTGTCCACCGGCGAAACGGACATCAGTAAATCTCGGGGGCCATCGAGCGTGATGGGGCCTGACATTTCGGGGAACGAGTGTAGTGAAACAAAATCGGCGTTCGCGTCCACGACGCTGACTCCGCCATTGATCTGCCTCAGCACCAACAATCCCGACTCATCATCAAAGTCGAGCAGACTGCTGGCGCCCGCCACTTCGATCGGCTCGCTGCTGATCATCGACGCGGTTTCGTTACTCCACAGCGACAGCTTCAAGCCATCCTCGCCCGCCCATGCGAAAACGCTGCGAGGTCCTGTGTCCGATGTGATCACCGTCGTGCCCGCAGGCACGATCGTGGTAGTGGTCGAAACCACGAGTCCCAGATCCGGATCCGAAGCGTCGAGCGATCGAACCGCGACTGGATCCGAACTGTCGGCCACTGCGACACCGCGTCCATTGCCATCGATGGCAACATCCGACCATAAATCCGAGGAACCGTTACCTGACAAGTCGACCGCGCTGACGATGCCGGAAACGGGGTCCACGATCCAAGCTGAATCGCCACCCGCTTCACCACCAATGACCAACAAGTTGCCATCGGGCAACGTTTGCAGTTTCGTTAAATGAGTGCCGACAGAAATCGTTTCCGTTTCCGCCGCTGCCAAATCCGCGACTTCGACGCCCGTTTCGGTCAAAACATAGGCACTTCGATCCCCTGTCGCCAACAATGCCAGTGCATCGTCAATGGAAGCAGGTTGAGTCTCGATGGTTGCTTTGAACGGAAATAGCTGTGTTTGGACGCTGGTGCCGTTGAATAATCGAACTTGGTAATCACCATCGGTCAGGTCGTCGAAACGAAACGCACCGGCGGCATCCGCAACCGCAATTTTTTCGCCCTTCTCAAGCAACGAGTTATTATTGGCGTCGATGTAGACCAAACGCTTCGGGAGGGCCTGTTCGCTCGCTTCTTGGCGAAAGGAATGGTCCAAATCATCAAAAACCACCCCTGTAATCGCAGCGAGAACGCGACGGTCGCCAAGATGCTCCACAATAGGACGACGCCGAACGCGAATCCGTCCGCTTTTCAGGGTTTGTTTATTGGATGATCGACGTTTGGTCATCTTGTTTAATTCTCGGTAGGACTTGTCGCGATCTTTGTTTTGCCTGCGACGCTTTTCCAAAAGCATTTGACAGGCAAGCACAGTCGGTTGGAAGCAGCCAAACGGGGAAAAGTTCCCTTGAAACAGCCTTATTGGGGGAGAACCCAAGCACAACGGAGTACGATGAAATCAAATCGACGACGTTGGGGATCACCACATGACGATTAAGTCTGTTTATCATAAGCACAGGGTCGATCATTTAAACGGCAAATAGCCGTAAAAACACGCCGAAATGCGTTCGCATCGTCAATAAGAACGCGTAAACTGCAGGCGTTGAGCCCGGCCAATCCCGAAATTCAGTCGGGCTATTTCCAATTCCAGTTCATTTTCTCCAAACCCGCCAATCAAATGCGGGAGGCGTTTATGTTGAATTCCATCCAAGTTTGTCGCCAAATCGGTGCTTTTGCTGCGTTTTCTTTGGCCACCATCGCCTTCCTTTCACCGCTTTATGGACAAAGCGATGAATACTATGAATCGATGGAGAGCATGGACATGGAATACGGCGGGCAATCACAACGATCCGCTCCCACATCGATATTTTCGTCGATGAATCTCGCTCCCTTGATGGCTGCTACGATTCCTGCGATGGAGGACAAACGTCCACTTCTAAAGAAGCAATGCGACGAGGCGTTCTTAGATGGACGAATGGCGACAGCACTGGAATTGTTCTTTGGCAACTTGGTCATCGAACCGGTAAAGGCCAGCGAGCAACTGCAAAGCGTCAAATACAGTGCGATGCTGAAACGTCCTGTTTGGCAAATTCGCTGGGGAGTCTCGCTCGCCGTGCGAGGTGACGATGCCGGGGACAAAGGAGCGATCACCGAAGGCTCGGGCGGGAATCGAGGAAACTCAGGTTTTCGTGGAGAAGACTTTGGCTCGGACGAATTTGGCATGGACGAAGGCATGATGGGCCGCGGTGGAAACCCAGCTGGCGCAGCCATCTTGGACCAAACCGCCGAAGTCGAACTTCAAGAGGCACTTGGGTTGGTTGCGGAGGTCACGGCCGAACAATTTTCGCTGCGTTTTTCTCGAGGTGATTTCGGTCTGGCACTCTCTGGGATCGCGCCGCCTCCACCGGTCGTCGAAATCGCTGCCAATAATGCCGGCGATTCGTCCGATGGTGGCATGGACGATTCGATGGAGCAGGAGCGAATGGAACAGGAGCAGATGGAGCGTGACCGGATGGAACAGGAACGAATGGACATGGAAGGATCGATGTCATCCGATTCCGAGTTTGGCGGCAACAACGCCGCCGCGATGGAACCACTAGAGCCTTTGGACAATACCCCCAAAATCGACGCTAGCCTTGAGCCGTTTCCGATGTGGAAGCCTGGGATTGTCTACCTCGGCTCGGTCAGCTCAGCCGAATCGACAAAGATAGCCAAAGCTAACGACATCGATTTCATTCTGCATTTTGATGTGGTTTTGAAAGAAGGCCGCGAAGGGATGATTCAGAACATTTCTCGTTGCCGCTTGCTTCGTGTTGCCGATGGCAAGACGCTGGGCCTCTCGAAACCTTGCGATAGCATCGAAGTCCAACGTCCAGGCACGATCGCGCGAGATTATGTCACTGAGCAAATTTCCAATCTGTTTGCGATCATTGATCGCCAAATGGTGTTGTCAGCGATGCCGAAGCTGTCACCCGAAATTGCCAAGCGACGTGTCGCGTCCCTCTTCTCTGGTACGAAAGCCGATCGGATCAAAGCACTCGCCGAAATCCGGCTCTATCAATCCCAGCAACTAATCAGCGACGAGGATGTTGAGAAAGCGTTCTACATCGTCGGGGGTGCCGATGGAATGAAAATGTTGCATGGCACCAAGGATGATCAAATTGCCACCGTGCACGAGTGGGTGACCGAGGCATTGACACGCGAAGAATAATCCTCACTGAATAAACCACACTCTCGCAGCCAGTTTTTTCCCTTCAGCAAATTCTCTGCCGCACAATTTGCATGACGATCCTCGTCATGCAAACAGTACGGCAGAGATGGAAAAAACGTGGTGGGTGTTTCCGCTATCCTTGGCGGTCCAGCGACGTCGTCGCAAGGGGCGACGTAGGTCGGGGGCTTCAAACCCGTCAACAGTATCACATCGCCACCGGCATCAAAACATCCGCAGCGGGTGTTAGACGCACGTTCTTGCAGCGTGACAATTGGAATTGGCGAGGAGCTTCGCGGCAAAGGCACAAGCCCAAGAAGCGATAGCTGCCCATAAACCGAATCGGGCTGACGATTCGGTGAGTTTGATTGCCATCGGCATCGACATAATCCATTTCGATGACGTAGTTGTCACAGTCGTGCATGGCGCGTCGCAAAATCGTGTTCATAGGTACCTCGAAAGAAATTAGGGGAAGTCGTTTGCTTGACTACTTCTAATATTCGTGATGCCTTTGACACGTCAGGTCACGCCGTGAGAAAATTTTTTCCGGACTGAGGAGATAGGGCTAAAACACGTGCTTTTTTCGTGTTTTTTGCTTGGACAGAGGAGCGATATTTGTCACACAGTGCTCCGAACAGACTGCATCTCCGTGGTGGATCTTGTTGAAGAGCCCCCATGCAGGATCTTTAGCAAGATCCACTACGCCAATTATTTACTTTGCGTCGCAGGAGCGATCAACGATATTCCTCAACCGATCTGCGGCAGCCACTGCAACAGCGATTGCAGCCAATCCGACAACCGCAGTGCCAGCGTCATTTCTTGGCTGCGGGCGACGATGTACAGAACAAACAGCACATAGATTGCCAACAAGATAAAGGCCTTCCCGCGTCGCATTTCGACGTACTGAATTCCCGCTTCGGTGACACCACGCTTGCCCAGGTAATAGACGAAGAAACCAACGATCGTCAGCACCAGCAACAACAACCGCAATTCACCACTTTGGGCGGCAATGTCCGGCGACATTTCAATCGGGCCATGCAGTAGGGTGAACAGGAACAAGGGAAAGCCGAGTGCAAAACAAATGTCAAACACATTGCTGCCCAACGCGTTGGCCACGGCGTCGTCATAGTCACCATCGCGTGCATCGCGAATCGACATTACCATGTCGGGAACACTGGTGGCCATCGAGGCAAAGATCACCGCGACAAACATCGCGGGCATTCCAATCCCTTGGAAATCGTAGCCAAACAGCGTGTAACTTGGATGCTCAATACTGCCCGTTCCCAGCCACTCGCACGCTTTGACCAACAACCAACACGCCGCACCGATGACGGTTGCGGAAGCCAACAGCAGCGGCCAACCGTTCCAGGTTTCCTCGTCGATTTGTTGACGATGTTTCTCACGAACAAAAACACGCTCCATGTCCATCAACGGCCCGAGCGAAAGCCAATAAAACGTGTGTCCTAGAACGCTTCGCTCGACCACCACTTCGTCTCCGGAATCTTGCTCGTCATCATCCGCAGTGGCGTCTTCCGATCCCCCAGAACGCTTCATCGACAGCAGCATGAAGGCTAAGTAGGTTCCGTACAGCCCCATCAAGATCAAGCCTTGCCACCAATGCAATTGGGCACCGTTGATCAGCAGAATCAAGATGATTTCGCAAAAGATCAGCGACAGACCATCACGCAGCAACACCTTGGTGGAAACGTTCACCGATGTGACGCGAGCTCCCATCACGACCGCTCCCACGACCGACAATATGCACGCCGCCGGGATGATCATTCCGTTGAACAAGGCACTGCCGGCGGTGGTGCCGATGCCGACCGAAAATCCGTCTCGATCCGAAAGCACGAATAACGCGATCAGTGTCGTAAACAGTTCGGGCACGCTGCTCGAGATCGCGTTGATCGTTCCTCCACGCACGCCCTCGGAAAGGTTGCGACCAATGTACTCGGACGCAATTTCAAAACTGTCGCACGCCCGCCAAATCAACAGACAGGTAAAGAAAATCAGAACCAGTGGAATCAAGATTCCCATCAATCACTCTTGCTTCAAAGACATATTTTTTGCAGGACACGCCCAAGCGATTTGCTTAGGGATGCGAAGCAAACCACTGCGGGGTAAGGCAATGTGATAAGGGCTGATCCGGTGCCCCGCAATCGGTCTCGCAAATCGCAGGCTAGTTTTGCTTGATCATCTCCAGCAGCTCGATTGCCAAAGCATCCACGGCGTCGGTCGCGGTATTGGCCAGTACGACCACTGCAGATTGAGTTTTGCGATCGATCAGAATCATGCTGTGATAGCCCCCCGTTTGACCGCTGTGAGTCCGAGTGGAATGGTTGCCCATCACGTGCCAACCGAGTCCCATTGAGGCGTCTCCGTTGCTGCCGACATGATGTTTTTGCCACGCCAATTCGATCGCTGTGCCGATCTCGTTTTTCGGCACCTGCAGATGCATCTTTGCAAATCGCAGCATGTCAGTGATCGAGCTGCGGATACCGCCGGCACCCGGCATGTCGGCGAACCCCCAGTTCGATGTTGCGTGTTTTTCCGCATTGTAAGGTGTGGCTAATCTCGCTTTCTGAGCCGGATTCAACACGACGCAAGTGTCGGGCATCCCCAGCGGCTTGGTGAGACGGTGCTGCAACAATTCGTCGTAGCTCGTTCCCGCTTTGCTTCCGATCCAATACCCGAGCAACCCGAAGGCAAGATTCGAGTACTCGTATTGGGTACCCGGTTCACGTCGGAGCGAGTGCGAATTCAGAAATTCGTAGGCCAACGCCGAAGTATAGTCGCCGTAGGGATTCGCGGTATGAAGGCTAGGCATGTTGTCGCCTAATCGCGGCAGCCCGGATCGATGTGTGGCAATATCGAGCACGGTAATCGGACGATCCTGCCACTGCGGCATCGTGACCTCGGCGGGCAATAACTCGCTGGCATTTTGGTCCAAACGAATTTGACCTCGATTGACGGCGTCGGCTAGCAGGATCCCGGTAAACACTTTTGAAATCGAACCGATCTCGTAGAGTGTCTCGTCACTCGGTGGTGGCCCAATTTCGCTGGTACGTCCTTGATGTACCGTCGCCGATTCGTCGCCGTCGATCACGGCGATCGACACTCCCATCATCGCCTGCGATTGAACGTAGGTTTGGGCGAGCTTTTGCACGCGTTCATTTAGCGGTGCTGCGGATAACGGCTCGGCTGAGTTTGTTTCGGCGGGGATTGCCTCGGGCGAAATGCAAACTAAATAGACTGCGGCCAAAAAGGTGCGGCCAAATATTGCAAAAAACGGGCGAGGCATTGGATTCCAATCGATCAAGGTGGGGGGCGTGGAGACATTTTAGCGGCAAATGGCTGGCAAAATAATTCACCACGGCAATTTGCTTTGATGACGACGCCGGAGGCTTTTATACTTACACTATTGGGATAGCCCCCGCCGGATTGTTCCCCACCTGCGAACTCGGATTCCCGATTTTCGTTTGATCATTCCCACCGATTCCGCTGAATCAATGAGCCGTCATTTTCAAATGATACGCATTTTCTCTGGTTTGCTCTGCGTCTTGATCACCACGTCCCTGTTGTATGGGGATGGACTGACGCCGCGCGAAGAGTTCTTTGAGAACCAAGTCCGACCGCTATTGATCGAAAAATGCCAAGAGTGCCACGGTCCCGAGTTGCAAGAATCCGATTTGCGGCTTGATGGATTGGCGTTCGTTTTGCAAGGCGGAATCAGCGGCCCCGCGGCGGTCGCACGAAACGTCGAAGAAAGTTTCATCATCCAAGCGGTGCTCGGCCAGGGTGACTTTGAAAGGATGCCACCGGACGAACCGCTGAGCCGTGCGGAAATTACGGTGCTGCAAAAGTGGGTTCGCATGGGATTGCCGTGGCCCGCCAGCGACGAGCCGGTCACGCCATCGCTGGGCGACCAAGTGGCGATCAACAAAATTGCAGAAACACACTGGGCATTCCAACCGATTGCAAATCCGGCAGTGCCCGCGATCGAGGGTCAATGGAGTACGTGGGTTGCCAATCCGATCGATGCGTTTGTTATTCGCGAATTGATCGACAATGACTTGCAACCATCGCCTGCGGCAGAGCGGAGCGTTTTGGTTCGACGACTTTATTTTGACTTGATCGGGCTGCCACCGACGGCGGACGAAGTTGACGCGTTTGTCCGCGATCCCAAGCCGACGAACGAAGTGGTGGCGAACACGATCGAACAACTTTTAGAGAGCAATCACCACGGCGAACGCTGGGCACGGTATTGGTTAGACCTGGCTCGTTATGCCGACACGCGTGATTGGCAGGCGCAAGCGGAGCTTCGTTACCCCTACGCCTATACCTATCGCGATTATGTGATCGCCAGTTTGAATGACGACAAACCCTACGATCAATTTTTGCGTGAACAGATTGCCGCCGACTTTTACACCGACGATCCTGCGGCGCCTCAGTTGGCTGCACTGGGATTGTTGACGGTCGGACCGCAATTCCGCAACAACAAAATTGAGCAAGCCGCCGACAAAATCGACGTCGTGTGTCGAGGGTTGATGGGCATCACCGTGGCATGCGCCCGATGTCACGATCACAAATATGATCCGGTCCCCACCGAAGATTTCTATTCGCTGTACGGTGTGTTTGCGAGTTCCAAAACGGCAGACGATTTTCCGGTCATTCCAACCGATGAACCAAGCGGCCCACAGCAAGCGGATTTCGAGAAAAAGCATGCTGCGAAACAACGTGAACTGGCGCAATACAAAAAAGAGCTTCGCGCTGACGCTGTCAAAGAACTTCGCAGCAAGCTGCCTGTGTACATCAAAGGTTTCACGATGATGGGGCTCGAACGCAAACTCGATATTCGCGGTGCGATCAGTAAATTAAAAGTCCGAGACATCGCGATGACGCCGCTGAATGATTCGCTGACAAGTGAACTGAAAAGTAATCGCTGGCGGGATGATGCCGTGCTGGGGCCATGGCACGACGGATTGTCGATCAGTGAGGCCGAATTCAAGAAACAACAGTCGACACTGTTGAAAAAATGGTCTGGCGACGATTCGCTGAATCCACGTGTAAAACAGAAACTGAAATCGTCGACGCCAAAAACTCGCTCCGAGTTAGCGTTGGTCTACGCCGATGTTTTCGACGAGACACTGAAACAATGGAATGCTTTCAAGAAGTCGCACCCCGATGCGGAAGGTTTTGATGACGATTCGCTGGAATCGATTCGCACGCGACTGTTGGGGGCCGGCGGATGGTTTGACTTGGACGTCGAAAAAGTGGCGTCGGCATCGCGATTGTCGGGTAAAGGTCGCAAAGAGTTAGGCGATCGTGAGAAAGCGATCACCGAGGTCGAAGCGAGTCACCCGGCGGCTCCACCGCGAGCGATGACGGTCGTGGATCTGGAAAAGCCGATCACCCCTTTTGTGATGCTGCGAGGCGAACCGAATCGTCGTGGTGACCGTGTGCCGCGTCAATTTTTGAGTGTGCTGTCCAGCGGTAAACCCAAACCGTTTCGAAACGGCAGCGGACGACAAGAGTTGGCCGAATCGATCGCCGATGAAAACAATCCGCTGACGGCTCGTGTGTATGTCAATCGAGTCTGGGAACGCTATTTTGGCAGCGGGCTGGTGGAATCGCTCGACGACTTTGGCTTGCGGACCGCGCCACCGAGTCATCCGGAACTTCTGGATTGGTTAGCGAGCGAATTCATGCGTAACGGATGGTCGATGAAATGGCTGCACCAGACGATCACGTCGAGCAACACGTATGCTCAATCGAGTGACGCCAACGACCGCGGTTTGCAGTTAGATCCTGAAAACCGTTTGTATTGGCGTCAGAATCGTCGTCGGCTCGATTTCGAGGCGATGCGAGACTCGATGTTGACCGTTGCCAATTCACTAGACCGAACCATCGGCGGTCGCTCGGTCAAACTGAGCGAGACTCCCTACACGCTTCGCCGCTCGATCTACGCTTATATCGACCGAATCGAGTTGGATCCGATGCTGCGTACGTTTGACTTTGCCTCGCCGACCGCTTCGGCGGCATCACGTGCCGAAACGACGATCCCACAACAAGCACTCTTCAACATGAACCACCCGTTCGTCGCGGAATTGGCTCGAAAAGTATCCGCGATCGCGGCAAACGAATCGGCAATGGATGTTCAAGTCCTGCAAATCTATCGACAAGTCTATAGTCGCGATCCTTCGCCACAAGAACAATCGATGGCGAAAGCGTTCTTAAAATCATCGTCCGAGACTGCTGTGACGCAGGATCAAGTTTGGCAGTATGGATACGGGCCACTCGTCACCCCTGACGCCTCTGCGGAAGCCTCACCAACGTTTTCGCCGCTTGAGTTTTGGACTGGATCTTCCTACCAAGTCAGCAGCGAGTTTCCAGATCCAGTGTTAAAACATTTGCGTATCACCGCCAACGGCGCCCATCCGGGCAAGAACGATGACTTGTGTGTCATCCGCCGCTGGTCCGCACCCGATGATGGCGTGATTCAGATCCGTGGCAAACTGAAACACTCGCGTGACAATGGCGACGGCGTGACCGCAACGATTCGCTCGAAATCACTTGCCGAATCCTTTACCGTGACCAATAGCGAAGCGAAGACGGATGTCGATCGTTTGCCGGTTACCAAAGGTCAAGTGGTTGATTTCGTCGTCTCCCCTCGATCCAGCACGACTGCGGACGCTCACATTTGGACGATTGAAATCCAAGGGATCGACGGCGCGATTGCGGATTCGGACTGGAACTCAAGTGCCGATTTCCAAGCACCACCGCCTCCTCCGCTAACACCGCTCGCCCAACTTGCTCAAGCGTTGATGCTGACCAACGAATTTCTTTATATCGATTGATAACGCCATGACTTTCCAATCAATAGATCGCCGACGAATGTTGTCGCGCAGCGGCATGGGATTAGGCATGCTTGCCCTGGCTGGCATTCTTAACGACGAATCTAGAAGCTCCTCCGTTTCGGCCCAGCAGCCGATCGCGGGCAATTCGCTTAGCCCGCGGCCGCCTCATTTCCCTGCGGCTGCGAAACGAGTGATTCATTTGTTCGCCAATGGCGGACCGAGCCAGATCGATACGTTCGATCCGAAGCCGGATTTGGTCAAGTTCGCGGGCAAAACGCTGAGCGATAAACTTGGCCGTGACCGCCGACTCGGCGGCGTCGGCCATCCGTCGCCGTTCAAATTCACGAAGCATGGTGAGAGCGGAACCGAGGTCAGTGAACTGTTTCCCAACATCGCCAAGCACGTCGACAAAATGTGCGTGATTCGGTCCATGGTCACTGACGTCCCGAACCATGAACCGGGATTGATGATGATGAACTGTGGCGACATCGTGCGTCCTCGTCCTAGTGTCGGTTCGTGGGCTCTGTATGGATTGGGGACCGAGAATCAAAGTTTGCCAGGATACGTGGTGATGTGTCCCAGCGGGTTGCCGACTGCCGCGACGGCAAATTGGAGAAATGCATTTTTGCCGGGGATCTATCAAGGCACGCACGTTGACACTCAGTTCACCGATCCCGAAGAGTTGGTGGCAAACATTGAAAACAAATTCTTGGTACACGATCAACAGCGACGACAATTTGATTTGATTCAAGATCTGAATCGACTGCATCTGAGCCAGCGTGAAGACGATCAACAACTGACCGGCCGCATCGAGTCGCTGGAGTTGGCATTTCGTATGCAGGGCGAAGCACGCGAGGCGTTTGACCTATCGGACGAGCCCGAACACATTCAGAAAATGTATGGGGATTCACTGCAAGGTCGACAAATGTTGATCGCGCGTCGACTGAGTCAGCGTGGCGTGCGTTACGTCCAGGTGTACCACGGTGCGGGACAGCCTTGGGATTCGCATGCGGCGATCGAAAAGAATCATCCGCGGTTGGCTCGCGAGTGTGATCAGCCGATCGCGGCACTGCTGGCGGATTTGGAACAGCAGGGACTACTTGATGAGACGCTAGTAATCTGGGGCGGTGAAATGGGACGCACGCCGACGGTGCAAATGCCAGTGACGGCGAATCCTGGTCGCGACCATCACGACGATGGGTTCACGGTCTGGATGGCGGGCGGCGGTGTCAAAGGAGGCATGACGTACGGAACGACCGACGAAGTCGGATTGAAGGCAGTCGAAAATCGCGTTCACGTGCATGACCTACATGCCACGATTTTGCATCTACTTGGGTTCGATCACACGCGATTGACCTATCGTTACGCCGGTCGCGATTTCCGTCTGACCGACGTCCACGGCAACGTCCAACACGCCATCATCGCCTAAAGTGGGATAGGCTTCCAGCCTTTTTATACCCCAAAACATTTTCTTGCCTTTTCTCGTGTGTGTGCGAATGATTCTGCGATTTAGATTTTCATCGCACGGAGGTTGCACGGATGGTTATCGATTGGGTACGGCAGGAATTTGAATCGTTGGACCTGGGCCACAAGCGGCGGGTGGATCGCGTTGTTAAGTTTGTCTCTCAAGCTTCCTCGATCGGCGAGTCGACACCGGACCGTGTTCGTTCCAAAGCTGACTTGAAGGGAATTTATCGCTTAGCCAACAACCCCAAGGTAGACGTGGATCAAATCTTCGACGCACATCATCAGGCCGCTCGAAAGCGATGCGGCGAGCACAAACGGGTCTTTCTGGATCAGGACTCGTCCGAGTTCGATCTGACCAAGCCAAAGCAGCAGGTCAGCGGGGCAGGACCGCTTTCGGGCGGCAAACGTTTTGGCTTTTTCTACCATCCGCTCTACGCCGTTGCTGCCCCAGGCATCCCCTTGGGAGTGGTCGACCAAGTTCTTTGGACTCGTGATGCGACGTCATTGGAAGTGCCAGCCAAGGAGCGCAAAGCCGAACGGCAGCGACGCTGTTTTGAAGAAAAAGAGAGCAGCCGATGGATGGAAATGATGCAAAGCGGCGAGCAAATCGCCCGCTCGATGCCGCAAACTCAGTTCATTCAGCTTTCCGACAGCGAATCGGACATTGGCGAACTGCTGGCCGAGGCGGCGGAGTTTCCAGAGAACTATGGATTCATCATTCGTCAGTGCCGGACTCAGAAGATCGTCGCCGCCGTCGATGCGGTCACCGGCTCGCCGATTGATGATGTCACGACAATTGAAGAGACGCTTTCAAAGGTCGCTTGGCGTGGAGAGAAAACGGTTTCGATCGGTGGCCGAGACGCTCCGGTGCTTCCAGATGATAAGAAACGAGCTCGGAAACAGGCACGTATTTCACGCGAAGCGCTGGTGCAATTTCGCAGCGTGCGCGTCAAAGTTGCCGGAACCGGGCGGTCCAGCACTGGCAAGTTGACCGACACTTGGATCAATGTGGTGGAGTCGCTCGAGGTGGATCCGCCAATCGGTGAAGCCCCGATTAACTGGATGCTTCTGACAACCCTGCCGGTCAGTTCGGCGGAAGAAATTGACGAGGTTTTGACCGGCTACTGTTTTCGTTGGCTAGTGGAGTTGTACTTCAAAACACTTAAAAGTGGGCTTCACATCGAAGACATGAAGTACGAAACATTGGAGCGTTATATACGAGCGTTTTCGATGCTCACGGTCGTCGCTTGGAGAGTGGAGTACCTCAAGGGCGCCACACGTCATGACGGACAGTCGCCCTGCACGGTCTACTTTAGCGAAGACGAATGGATGGCGATCATGATATTTCTAACTAAACGCCCGGTCGATCCGAAGTCTCCACCAACGATGGAAGCGTTCGGAAAATCGATCGCCATCCTAGGCGGCTACATCGACAAAAAATCGCAGGGTCCTGCCGGCTCAAGAACTCTCTGGCGAGGGATGAACCGTTTCTCGACCATCGTTGAAGCGTTCGTTGCATTCAAGCAAATGAGTTTTGGGGTATAAAAAGGCTTCCAGCCTGTCATCAGGTGCAAGGTTGGCCTGCTGAAACTTTAGTATTGACGTTGGATATTGGGGTGAGTCTTTCTTCCGCCCTATAGCAGTCACCTCTCCACCGACGAAGAAGACTGCTGATTTAGTAGCAAAGTTGATTCGTTGAGCGGATTTGGTTTGCACCGCGAACAAATTTGAGATTCTTATCCGGTAGCCCCTCTTCGCAAGCCAGTCTCGCTGGAGACAAGCTGCAGCCGATTGACACGCGAGTTGAACTCGTTTGCGGCCCCGATCAATCTTGTTTTACCAACATCCGATCATCTTGGCGCACGAAGGCCCCTTGAGGAGTTTCGTCAGACGCCGAACATTCACCGTAAAGCATGTCATTAGTTCCTGAATTTTCACTTTGGATCGTCCCCAGTACCGTGCCCTTCGACCGCATCCATGACGTACGATCTCATTGATCTTTCGCTCGATCGCGGGATGCTCTTTTCGCACCGAACGATACTCCTCCGTGCCCACCTTAGCGCGGGCTCGTTCGTACTCCGTTTCGTACTCATTTTTGGACACTCGACGGCCACGATGAGCCGTCGGTCTGAACTCTGGATAACATTGCGATAGTAGAGAACAAGTCCGACAACCCTTGAGCGAGAAGTCGTAAAACAACGAATTAGGCTTGTCTGCTTTTCGCCGTGGGGTGCCCGAGGTATGACCTGCCGGGCAGGTGACATGCTGACCATCTTCGCTTTGGAGGAACGCTGAATTGGGATAGCCTTTCCCTTCGCTGTGTTCGCTCGGCGGTGTGATCACGTCCACGGCAAGACCGTTGGGATCTTCCAGCGTTCGTAGCATCGGTCCGTTGAATCCAGCACCATCGATCGAGAGTTGCTCGATTTGATTACCGTGAACCGCGTGCTCGCGTTGCACCAAACTGATCGCGTCGTGGGCCTCGGCACCGTTGGCCGGAAGCACTTCGATTTGCGTCACCAGTCCGCTGTCGGCGTCCATCATCACGTCGAGCATGTAACCATCATAGAACTCGCCATGTTTGCCACGCCGCGCCTCGGGATCGACCACGCTAAGGGTACGGTCGCCGCTACCAGGATTCAAACAATCCGCCGTGATTTTCTCTGCCAAACTTCGCACCGCCAACAGCCGTTGCCAAGTCAATTTCTGTTCTGGATCGGGGGCTTCGGCGGGTAACCTCTGCATCCACTGGAGCATGTCCAGCACCAAATCCAAGCGAGCTTGCAAGCGGATCTCGTCGGATTCTTTTTCAGTCTCCGCTCGGATTCGCTCCGCCTCGATGTGGTATCCAGCGGCCAACTCGGCGTCGACGGACTCGATCGCTGAGAGCATCTTTTCTCTAAGTTGCGCGAGCAGTCTTAGAGTGGTAGGTACGGCGATGTTAGCCAGGACGTGGGTGGCGTCTTTTAGCCGAAGCCGATCGCGTACCACCCCGGCGTCCCGAGCAAAGGCGATCAGTCGATCAAAAATTTCCTGAAATCCTTCCACTCCGAGACGCGCTCGAAAGCGGCAAATCGTGGAGGCGTCGGGCATTTCAAAACGGATAGGCACCTGGAGGAACCAACGAAATAGCAAATCCGTCTGAGCTCGGGCAACGACACCTCGGTCAGAGAGACGGCAGGTATAGCGAAGAAACTCCAGCTTGAGCATATGAATGACAGGCAGAGCTGGTTGCCCCATGTTCGGAACATAATACTTTTCAAGGTCGCCGCGGAACGACTCCCAGGGGATCAACTGCAAAAGCATCCAGTAACGGCGAGTCGCCCCGAATAACTCGTGCGTAAATGGCTAGGTCCTCGGCTGAAATTTCCAGCAGAAAATCACGGTCTCGTGTGATCATTCTTTGTTTCTTCTAGCACCTCACTCTTGCGTCCAAAGGGGGGGGGCAATGGGGAATTATATGCACGCCGCAAAAACGAGGGAATGACTAAATCAGCAGTCTCCGAAGTCGGGGGAGAGGTCGAGCACGCCCTTAAGGCGTTGCTCGGCTGAGGGGGCGACCGCGCTATCATCCGAGCATCCCAGTGCGAATGGCGTTATTCCCTGCAAGCGAGTTGCTCGGTCGGCCCCCTCACCCGAACGTCGCTGAAGGCTCCGTTCGACCTCTCCCCCAACGAAGGTGACTGCTGATTTAGTAGCAAACGCACAGGCCGGAGGCCGACAGATAGACTGCCGTTGGCGTGAGCCAACGGTTTAGGGGCGACTTGTCGCCGTAAGGCCGGAGGCCGACACACCGGCAGCAGATGTCTCGCCCTCCGGGCCATGTTTTTCTGCCTCTCCTGACCGGTAGCTTACGCTACCGGCAGAGGGTGTATCGGCCTCCGGCCTGCAATCAATGCTACTAAATCAGCAGTCACCGAAGTTGGTGGAGAGGTGGCAAAAAAACTGCGCAGTCTTCGCGACTTTCGCTACGACTTACGGCGCAAATGGATCCGCCGAAGGAGGTTGCGGCGACCGCGGAGCCGCAAAGGGATCCTGCATCGGCTCGCTGCTAAATGGATCCACCTTAGCGGAGCCTCCTCCGAATGGATCCGCACCAAACGGATCCGCGCCGCCCGAGTTGCCGCCAAAAGGGTCCGCCGTGGGTGCGGGAGGTCTGGATTGAATATTTTCCTGACGCATCAGCTCAGTGAGCATGCGTTTGGCCACTTCAACGCGTTGATCCATTTCCTGGATCTGTTTGGCGAGCATCAGGATGCGACGTTTTCGTACTTTGGCGACGTCACTTGCACTGGGCTTCGCAACGGGTGCTGCAAACGGATCGTCACCAACCGATTGTCGCGCACTTCCTTGATTTATGGTCGGCAACTTGAAAGTATTTGATGACGAAGGCGTGTCGAGTTTTGCTGTTATTTTTAGTGGGGTGATTCCATTCGTCGTGGGACCAGCGGGTTTTGCGGTAAGGAGTTCAATCGGGATGGCTCGACGAAAATCTGTTCCACGTTCCAGTTTCGACTTGGGAACTTTCCACGCTTGATATTCACCGGGCAACAGACCGATGGCGAGATAGGTTCTGTCCGCTGTCGGGTGGGCAACGGTTCCTAGCGGCCGATAATCGGAGCGCTGATCGCGTGTCGAGTCGGCCAAACGGATGTAGTCATCCGTGTCCACCAAGTTCGGCGTCTTGGCCGCATCATCGCTTCGAGTCAGTACAATCATTTGTTCGTCGCTGGACCAATCGGGCATCGCCGCTTCGGTCAGGTCACCATGAATCTCCAGATCCATTGCTCCATCGTCCACCAGTGGGATGGGAGTGTTGTTGGTGCTTGCGGTCTTACGCGATCTCGCCAAGACAATACGGCTTGGTCCGCCCGTCGAAGACAACAGGTTCAGTAAGTGCGGATTGTGCTGCACTTCCTCGTAGCGATCTTTTAAGACCAGCGCCACACGAACCTCGCCAGGCGGCATCGTCACCGATGCAATGCGGAAACCTTTGGCGTCCTTCTCTTCAGGCTCCGTCAATGAAGCGACTTGCCAATAGGATACATAAGAATTGAATCGCCAATCGGAAGTTCCTGGGCCGGTTTCGTTTTCGACAGGACCGCCGCCAGCAAAACCACCTTGCCCACCTTTCGACGTGACCGTCCTCATAAAGGCAAACTGCGGATAGACAAATCCGTTGGTCCACAGTGCCAACACCACGTAACGATCCGCTGCATATTGTCGAGGCACGGAAAACGTCAGCGTCGCCGCTTCACGTAGCTGAATTTTCTTTACTAGGCTGAAGGTCGGAGGAACAAATGCAAATCCGTTTTTCGGGTTGGTGGCGAAAAAGATATACGGGGCTCCAGGAGTCGAATGCAAAATATTCGACGGGGGTTCGTTCGGATCCACTGTTCCGTCGGAGCCCGCATCCATTCCCATGCCCATGTCGGACCCCATCCCCATCATCATCTCGCCTCCTCCTTCATCCATGCCCATGCTTTCCATGCCGCCCATGCCGTACATCTCTTGCGGATATTCGACCTGGATGCCTTCTCCCTCATCCATCAATTGAACATAACCGGGAATCATTCTGTTGGTCGTCTCGCCGTTGCGCGAAGTGACGGTCTTGCCATCGGGCAAAAACACAAGTTCTCCGTGCGTAAATCGATGGACGATCGTTTCAGGAGCAAACTTGCCATCGGGACCCACAACATGAATCCGCTTTGTCGGTTCTTGCGAATACAGAGGCGATCCCCAAATCGAGATCACCGCGAAAAACGTCAAGACGCCGCTTGTTTTTGGGAGCTTAGTTTTCATCTTTTTTCTCATCAGAAGATGTGAGCGTTTTTTTATCTCGTAAGCGATCCAGCTCATCGACCAGAGCGGTCATCTCCAGATCCAGTTCCTGTACGGTGGCTTCAAGCTGATCGATTTCCGAATCGTTTTCGTCGATGGCGAAAAACGAAAGATGCAATGGCGTTTCATTATGAGGGATTGGCTGATCGCTCACGATCGGCAGCGGTTCAGGTGACGAAACCTCGTTTTGCGGAATGACCCGTGGCACGACTCCGCCCGAGGAAATCGAGTGGTCGACGGGATCGCTGTCGCCTGCGGGTTTGGAAGCGATGGGTCTTGGCGGAAAATCGACTTCGGCCTGCCAGCGATCGTAGCTGGAGACACTGAACCCGCACACGATCAGCATCAATAGCACGCCAACAAGGGCCGGCAGCAATCGGCGGCGATGTTGTAATCGGGATGGCAATTTACACCTCACGGGATCGAGTAAATGCTGCTCACACGCTCGCAATATGGTTTCGCATTCGCCGGCCGTTTCCGGACGATCGTCGGGATCCAGTGCATGAAGCCAATCAACTAACCGGTGTACCCACGCGGGCAGATCGAGACCGGCTTGAGCCAATTTTGGCATCTCACCTCGAGCAATCGCGGCAACAATGGTATGCGTCGGCAATCCCCGCATCGGCGGTTCGCCCGTCAACATCGACCACAGCACGGTACCGAGCGAATACAAGTCGCTCTGCGGTCCGGCATCATTCCCGCGAGCCTGTTCAGGCGACAAGAACCCTGGTGTCCCCACAATCACGCCAGTGTTAGTCATCGAGACATCATCTTGGATTTTGGCGATCCCGAAGTCGGTCAGTACCGCTTGCTCGGTTCCCTTTCCCAACAAAATGTTCCCCGGTTTCACATCGCGATGGACAACCCCGTGTTGATGAGCGGCCGCGAGTGCTGAAGCGGTTTGCCGGGCAATCCGGATCGCATCTAGAACATCTAGCTTGCCATGCTTCTCTAAACGCGACATCAGCGAAGGGCCGGGCAAATAGGGCATCACCAAATACGGAATCCCTTGCCAACGATCGACCTGATAAATTTCGATGATGTTGGGATGACGAATGGTGGCGGCCGAGCGGGCTTCGCGTTCGATCCGCTCCAGTGCGGAGGGGAGATCCAGTAGATGAGCGGCAGGCAGTTTCAGAGCGACGATACGATCGATATCCACATCACGTGCCTTCAGCACGGTTCCCATGCCGCCGCTGCCCACGATGCCGCAGATCTCAAATCGTCCGATCCGCCCAAGCGAATGAGGATCATCGCTGGGCGACAAAATCGCGCGGAGTACTGGCGATAGCCGAACCGACACTTCCATTTCGTCACCGGCCGGCGCGTCCAGGAAATCCTCGTTCAAGCTATTGGACGATGTTTTCCAAAACGTTTCGTCCGCAGCAATTTGTTCGAGTCGTGATGCACATTGTTGGCAATGATCGAGATGTTGTTCCACACGCGGGTCTTGCGTGCCAGACAAAATTGCCTGGAAGTCGACTTCGGCTAAACAAACTTCGGCATCGGGATTCATGATCGGTCCTCCTCGGCCTCGATTTGCTGCACTTGCTCGCGTAGTCGCCGCACAATCCGGCTGCGGATGGCATAGATCGCGCCGCGTGATTTGCCTAATCGCTGCGTGACACTCTCAATCGATTCGCCCTCGACATGAGTGGACCAGAATGCGTCCCAGCTAGTCTCGTCGTAATCGTTTCGTATCGCGTCGGCGGCGATCCGAATCAAGACTCTTTGGCGATCGTTTTCCCAATCGTGGCGAGAATCCTCGGTCGCAGCCGGACGCGACTCGAGTGTGATCTGATGTGTCGTACCGCCGATGCCGCGATGATTCAGGTCACGACAGACGACATTGACGAGCGAGTTGCGGGACACACGGTTCAACCACGCTGCAAAACGCTCGGGTGGTTTTTCACCGATTGCATCGTCGCAGTGCTGATGCCAGCGCCTGGCCGCTCGCGCGACTCGCCGGATCACATCCGAGACCACATCGTCGGCCGCATGATGATCCAATCCGCGTCGCCGCGCAAATCGATAGATCACAGGACGATACAACGCATCAAACCGCTGCCACGCAGTGTGGTTGGCAAGATCGCCGATCTCAGAGATCAGCAGCGGATAAGGTGTCGGCCAAGGCGTCATGGTAAAACGGATTCGCGACAAGAAAGGATAAGAGAAGACGCACCCAATTGGGAACGGCTAACAGTATGACCCTTCGCGTGGCCCCGATCTGACGCCGGGCAAGAAATAAAATCAAAATTTCTTGTCTCCTGTCGACTGCGAAGCCAAAGATTGCGGTCAAAGTCGCCATCGCTCATAATTTCAACCTGTTACCCAAATTGGCATTCTCGCCAAAACTGCCATATACAAAGAGTGGCATCGTCGACGGAGCCTTCAGGAAAATATGAATACTCAAGACTATCAATCCTACCGCGGTCTTCCTTCGCTGGCGGGGCTAAGTTCGCTTGAGCGGGCCATCCAATTCGATTGGAGTGTCGAGGAGAGTGCAAAACGCTGGAAACGCCTTCATTTTGTGTTCAAGCGGCTGTACGAGACGCTAACCGCAAAGATCACGTCCGAGCCGATTTATGAGCTCAAAACACTGTTTAGCCATCACGCCTACCTGTGCAGCGAACAAGTCAGCACGATTCGTCGCCGTGTTGGCGAGATGCGTGAACCTCCGCTGGGGCTCGACAAAGTTCCTCATGCTGGACTCGAGCGTTTGATGGACGAAATCGCCGCGGCGCCGACGACGAACGAGTTTCTGGTCGGAGTTTACGAAGTGGTGTTTCCCGCGATTCTGCGAGCATGCCAACGCTTCAAGACCGAGGCACATCCGCTTGCCGACGCTCCTTCGATCCGAGTTGCGAAGCTGATCGAATTTGAAATCGATGAAGTCCAACAGCTAGGCGAACAATCGATCGCGTGCTTGGTTGACAGTGATCAACGCACCGCGATGCAACCGTGGGTCGATTGTTTACAGCAATGCCTGCGCGCGGCCGGTGAACTGGATGGTACCGCGCCGAGCGACGCGTTGGTCCCCGAGCCGATACATAGCCGGACGCCGTCCGTTTATCAATCGGAACCTCGGCGCGACGAGCGGTTTCAGGATTCGTTTAACGCTGGCGTCAATCCCGAAGCGTTTTTGTACGACTCTCGTTTTTCCGCTCGCGATAAAACGTTGATGATGTATTACAAACGAATTCGTGAATTGGATGTCCCGGAGATGATGGCGAGCATCTTGGTTGAAATCGGGGACGAGGAACCGTGGGATTTTCATGCCGAGATGTCGCGGCAACTGTGGGACGAAGCACGGCACGCGATGATGGGCGAAGTCGGCTTCGTCGCGCAAGGCATCGACTGGACCCAAATCCCGATCAATTTCACTTGGTCACGCAACCTGAACACGCAACTCGACGCACGCGAACGGCATGGGGTTTTGTTTTTTATTGAACAAGGGCTGATGCCCAAAACGGGGAAACGGTACGAATGGGAAGTCGGGATGGAAAGCGGCGATCCACTGTCGGGCGTGTTTCAAGATTTCGATTGGGCCGACGAGGTACTACACGCTCAGATCGGTCGTCGTTGGTACGTTCCGAAGTTCGCTTCGCTCAATGAAGCCCTCGATTATGGCGACCGATGTTGGTCCAAAGTCCTCAGCCATTGGCGAGCCTACAAAGAGCAAGGATTGACGGAGCATCGAAATTGGTGGCCCGAGGTCTATGAAACGGCGTGCGCCAATTGGGGCGTCACTCCGGACCCTGCCGCGCTCGCGTTTGACACTACATACGAAGAGAGCCGCGCCGATCTCAAAGAGATCCAGTAGTGAAACTCGCGGAGAGTTTCGTCCATCTCAGCCACATCCGAAACTCTTGGCGAGTTTCGCTACGGGAAGCTCCAGATACCGATGACAGGCTAGCAGCCTATCCCATATTTAACTGAACAGGGCGAGACGCTGGACGCGGTGATTGTTGCTGTCCAAGACGTGCACGTGGTCTTGCGAATCGACCACTACGCCCCATGGCTGATACAATTGGCCGGGCTGAAATCCAGGGCCACCCCAGGTGGCGATCCATTTGCCCTCCGGCGTGAATCGCTGTAACCGCTGGTTGCCATATTCGCAGACGATCAAGGTTCCATCACTGGCAAATGCCAAATCGTACGGATAATAAAATTCGCCCGCCGCGTCGCCTTCACGACCGAAGACATTGATTAACTTTGGCGTTTCTTCGCGAATATCGAAACATTGAATGCGATGGTTGCACGCGTCGGCGACCCATAACACTTGATCGCGGACGACGAGACTTTGCGGACGGACAAACTGTCCGTGCTCGTTTCCCGTACCGCCCCACTGCGTCAAAAAATTTCGTTCGGGATCAAATTTCTGAATGCGGTCTGAATCGCCATACTCGCCGATATAAAAACAGCCTTGGTCATCGCAAACCGTGTCGGTGACAAAGGCAAACTCGCCCGGCGAATGACCAGAGACACCCCCGATTTGCTTGTCCGTACAAAGATCACCGCTGAGTGTGTAGGCGAGCGTGCGATAATAATGCGTGTCAGCAACCAGCAAGTTCGGGACTTGGTTCTTGCCTGGTGGCGTTTCGACAGCGAGTCCGGTGGGCCGTCCGTTTTCGGTGTCCGGTGTTTTCCAACTTCGCTGGAAATTTCCATCGACGTCAAAAACTTGGATCCGGCCGGTGGTATCGACAATAAATAATTCGTCAGCGGGCGAGATCGCGATCGCTCGCGGCTTCAAAAAACGTCCTTCACTAAAACCTCGTCGTCCCCACACGATTTGGGTACTTGAACCCGACGCACTCGAAACGCAGCCGGAAATCACGCTGGAACCGAGCGCAAGCGACGCGCATAAGATCGTTCGGCGGGAGTGTTTTGCAGTGGACAAGGTCGTATTCGGCTTCACGTTTTCGAATTTAGTCAATGGTGCTAGTGTATCAGCAAAGCCCGTGATCGAGGCAACGCGGCTGCTCACGCGGACTTGTGAAGACGTTTTAATAGCCCGTACAATTGTGAACGCCTTCAGTGCCGAAAAACAGCCCGCTTTCCCTTTGACCTCAATCCATGCCAAAAATCCTGGACCTACAAACAGCAGAAGATTCGCGAGATATCGTGCATCGAACTGTCCAAGCGTTGGTTGAAGGGCAAGTCGTGGGTGTGCCGACCGAAACGACCTATACGCTCGCCGCCCTGGCACTGAGCACGAAGGGCGTCGAGCAGCTACGAATGCTTGCAAATCGCGAAATCGAGGCTGCTACGGCGAATAATCCGTCGGGGCCGGACCGTCATTGGATGGAATTGTCAATTCGCAGCCGTGACGGGGCATGCGATTTTGTTGGCACGGCTTCGAGCACTCTGCGGCGGTTGTTGCGACGTTGTTGGCCGGGGCCGCTGACGGCGATGGTGCAGTGTCCCGAGCCCTTTTCGGCTTTATCTCAATTGCCCGTCGGAGTCCGCGAGCAGGTCGTGGACGAGGATGGATATGTCAGTTTTCGAGTGGTCGACCACTCGGTTTTGGATCAAATTCACCGTTATTTGTCGGGTCCGTTGGTATTGGCTAGTTTTCAGCCGAGCGAGGGGACCGAGATTGCCACGGTTGCCGCTAGAATGGTGGAAAAATACGGCGACGAATTGCCACTGCTGCTCGACGATGGCCCGACACGCTATGGTGGTGTCACGACGGTTGTCCGAGTCAGTGGCAATCGCTGGGAGTTGCTTCGCGAAGGCGTGATTGAACGTGCTGCTATGAACCAATTTGTGAAACCTGTGATCGCGGTGGTCTGCACCGGAAATACCTGCCGTAGTCCGATGGCAGAAACTCTTTTACGTGAACAATTGAACAAGCGAACCGGATGCGATGATGCCGTGCGTGTCATCTCGGCGGGCGTTGCGGCGCCAAGCGGTGCTGGAGCGGCTCCGCAAGCGGTTGCGGTGATGGGAGCACGGGGGCTGGATTTAACCGGCCACAGCAGCCGTCCGCTGGATGAATCGGTGGTCAACGTTGCCGATTTGATCCTGACCATGACGCGAGGCCATCGAGCGGCGATCTTGGCGGCGTGGCCCGATATGCACGAACGTGTCTTTACATTGCGACGAGACGGGGGCGATATTAGCGACCCCGTGGGCATGGCGGTCGAGGTCTACGAGGCCTGTGCCGATCAAATAAACGAAGAACTAGGAAAATGGCTCGATTCATTCGGCGAGGATTTTTTCCCTACCGAAATCACAAGCCAAGAATAAATAGGTGACAAGATGCTGAAGATTTGCTTAGCAAGCGATCACCGTGGCGTTCATATCAAAGCAAAGTTGATGCAATCCCTTGCCGCAGCCGGTTTTACGGTTAGCGATGAAGGGACCAATAGTGATACAGCCTGTGATTACCCGGACCTCGCCAGTCTGGTGGCCAAAAAAGTTAGCAACGGGGAAGCGGATCGCGGTATTTTGATCTGCGGCACCGGGATCGGGATGGCGATCACCGCCAACAAATTTTTAGGTGTTCGCGCCGCCTCGTGTTACGACGAAGTGCTGATCGAAATGAGTCGGCGACACAACGATGTCAACGTGCTCTGTTTGCCTGGTGATTTGATCGGCGAACGCCCGATCGACGATCTCGTCCTGCTGTGGCTGAAAACCGAATTCGATGGCGGACGTCATAACAAACGGGTTCAGAAGATTTGCTCAATCGAAAAAGCCAATCTTCGCTGTGACTCTGCTGCTGCGGAATCGTCCGAACCCACCTCCGGTCCCAAAGGACCGCAGCGTTGATGAATTGGTCCAACTTGATTGGTCACAAGCAAATCGAAGCTTGGTTTGCCACCGCCATCCGCAAAGGCCGATTGACGGGCAGCTTTCTGTTTGTCGGCCAACCGGGCGTTGGTAAACGAACCACCGCCAATCTGCTCGCGCAAACACTGCTTTGCGAACGAAACAATCCCGAAGAAATGAACCCCTGCGGTGTGTGCGAAGGCTGTGTTCAAGTCACAGCTAAAACGCACCCCGATGTCACGCGTGTTGGCAAACCGAGTGACAAGTCGTTCATTCCGCTGGAATTGCTGATCGGGCCGCCGGATTCACGCATGCAAGAAGGTTTTTGTCGTGATGTACGACTGCGTCCGATGCGAGGCCGCCGGCGTGTAGCGATCATCGAGGATGCCGATTTTCTAAACGAAGAAGGAGCGAATTGTTTGCTGAAAACGCTCGAAGAGCCTTCGGCCAATGCGGTCATCCTGTTGATCGGGACCAGCGAACAACGGCAATTGCCCACCATTCGTTCACGCTGCCGTGTGATCCGGTTTCAATCACCCAGCGGTGAGGACGCTCTGCGATTGATGCGTGACGTCCACGCGATCGAAGCGTCCGACGAACAGATTGCCGATGCGGTCGAGGTCGCGGGCGGCGACATGCACGTCGCGACGCGATTGCTAAGTGGTGAAGCGGACAAATTGCGTGATGCACTGCGATCCCAATTTGGCTCGAAAACACCCGATCCTGTTGCACTGTGCCGGATCATCAATGCCCACGTCGAACAGTCCGGCAAAGAGGCTTCGAAGCGACGTGCAGCAATGCGGGATGTGTTTTCGTTTGCGGTCCAGCATTATCGTCAACAACTTCGGCAGGCATTTGACAGTCGGCTGGCGACGCTGCATTCACTCAATCGACTCGACCGTTCGATTCGCGCGTTACGAGAAGTCGATCGCAGTGCAAACCAAAGCACGTTGATCGAATGTTATTCAGCCGATATCGCTGCCGCCACGACTGGCGACCGAGGCGAAATCGGTTAACGGTCGCTGCACTGCAGCCATCATTGATCAATCGGGTCCAAGTGGGCATGCTGAGAATCGTGCTCATCGACGAACACGTTTTTCGCCAGTGGAAATTGATGTGATCGACTTTCCATGAAGTGCATCTGATAGCCGGCGGTATTGGGAAAGACGATCAAATCGCCTCGTTTGACTCCACGCGGAAAATGAAACCGTCGCAGCGATAGGAACTCGGACTCGGTGCAATAGGCGCCGACCAGATAGCCTTCGGTCGCCTGCGTCTCACTCGAGTCGCGATCGCTTGGACATGAAAGCAGGATCGGATCGATCAAAAATTCGTCATCGGTGGTGCGGCACTGCGTCCGGTTCATCGACAAGCCGATCAACGCGTAACCGCTCGGGTGTCTTTTACAGAACTCGACGCGAGCGATGGTCATTCCGCAACCGTCCAATAGACTTCGTCCGGGTTCACAGCGGAGCTGCAATCCTCGGCTGCGAATCGCGTCCGCAACCGTGCCCGCGGCGGCATCGTTCAGGTCGAGTTTATGATCCAGCAATTGGGAAAACCAATTTGCCGAAACGAGGTCTTGGTACATGGGGTAGCTGTTCAGTTTGCCAAACACCTTGCCATCGCCAGCGATTCGCCCCAAGCCATGGCGGTCAAACGTGATCGCGTCTCGGTGCCCCAGAAGCGACCGTTCGTGCTCGTCTTGGAACTGCGTCCACTGATCCTCTCGCTGCAAGTAGCGAACAGGAATTCCACCACCGATATCGATAAACTCGAGTGGTCGGCCGTGCTGATGAAGTGCATCCGCAAGTGGCAAAATTTGCTGGATCGCTGAAACACGCTGATCGATCGAGCTGCCGTTGAGATGAAATGCAGGCCAACCATCGTGAGCCACGGGGCCGCTAGTAACCCACTAAATGAAGAAGCGCCGTTTGTGAATTCGTCGATGTCGACTCCAAATCGCGAAGGCAACTTCTGTCCTCGGTGCTGAAATCCGCTGATTCGAAGTGCGATTCGTGCAGGGCGTGCCAAACCATTGGCAACGCTCTGAATCGCCGTCAATTCGTCCGCATTATCCACAACGATCGTTACTCCGTTGGCAACACAGCGATGCAACAGAGGCGTCGGTTTGACCGCGGCGGTGCAAATGATCTTTGCAGGATCGATATCTTGCAATAGCGTTTGCTGCAGCTCGATGTCGCTGGCGACATCGATTGCGATACCAAGTCGTTTGGCAGCATCAATCCAGCGGAGACATTTGTTTGCCTTGCGGGCGAAATGAATTTGCAAAGCGAGGTCGCGATCGTCTGCGATTGCCGCCAACGCACGCACATTGGCTTCCAGCGGAGCTTCGCACAGAACATTCAGCGGCGATTCAAAACGGTCCACCCATGGGTGGATTGATGGCTGGGATAGAACGTCGACCATCCACGGTGCCAAAACGCCCTCAAGCGGTACCACTCCGCAACAACCGCCGCGGAGCCGCTGAACTGCCCGATCGTGTTGACCGAGTTGCGAGTCGTTGGCAAGCGGTGGGATGAAGGAAAGCGGAGCAGACAAGTTGTTGGCGTTTCCGAAGAGAATGAATGGGACGCTATCGATTTGTTGATTAAATCGAAATTCGAATTTGCCATCATGAGCCCCAACTGCTCAAGGACGCGTGCGAATTAAAAAACACATAACCCAAAGCGTGGATGTTTTAGTTGCGTAATTTAGCCACGGAGTGGCGGCAGCATGTAGCCTGGGGCGTGAGCCCTGCTGATTACCCAATTTTTAATGTTCAGCTGAGACGGGCGGTCCGAAGGATCGCCATGCCAACGCGAAGTCCATCATTCGGCGAGTTCCGCGCCAAATCGTTTCCATCCCCGGTGGCCCATCATGTTTGCGTCGATTGTAGCCACCTAACTGAGCAAGCATCGGGATGAACTGCGAGAGTTCTGGGGCTGATTTGGGTGGTTCGGTTTCCTCAACGATTTTCCATACCGACTTCCACTCCGCTTCGCTGAACACGACATCACTGGGCAACTCAGGGCATTCTCGTCCAAGGAACGTGACAAACAGGATCCGCCACGCGACCACTTTGTAAAACATCAACGCGCGAATCAATCTGCTTTTCGTTTCCAGCATGATGTCCTCGACGCGGCAGCCCGATTTGTAGACTCTGAAAAACATTTCCACTGGCCACCGCGCAACGTAGTAATCCACGATTCGCAGAACATCCTGGTAGTCGTCAATCGGAAGTGAACTCAACAGCAGCCAGTTCAGATCGGTTCCGTCGCCCGGACCGCCGACCTCTTGCACAAGTACCACGCTGAGCGTCACTTCGGGAAGAGCCGATCTTGCATGGGGAGGTTTTACTTTTGTGCGAATCGCCCGGATTTCCAGAGTGGCTGTTCGGGCGGTGCGCTTCGCGGTGGCCGGTAGTTCGATCTGCCGCGTCGTGACGAGGTTAGAGTTTTCGACTTCCTCGCGCATCTTCTTGTAGGTATTGCCGCCCGCTTGTTCGTCTTTTTCAGGCAAGCTGCGGACTTGTTTGCTACGGATGACGAAGTCCGCAGGGCATTCGTGTTTTTCAGCTTCGACGAAGATGTCATAGATGTCACCTTCGCGGTCAGCCAACGAAACAATTTGCGTCTGGGGGCACTGGGATGCCAACTGGCAGCAACGCCGATAGCCTTGGAGCCATCGAAAACTTTCCTTGTCTTCGATGGGATCTGTCTTTCGCTCTGCTGCATTGCCCAAGCTCTCTTCGCTACGATCAAAGAAGTCGACATCGAGCACTCCCAGGCATAATTTTTCAGGGGTAAAGACAACGGAGCTATGGTCGTAGAGCCCTCTCCTTTCTGCTTGATTGAGGCAACGCACATCGTCGGGGGCGTGATTGCCAAAGTCCAATTCGGTCGTGTCTTGGGCCACGCAGACAACCTTCTGAAACTTGATTCGCTGAATTGTCGCTCGCCGGTGAGCGCTGAGAATCTCGTCGCTATCGACCTGCGAGTTTTGCAGGAACCGATAGGCTCCTTTGGCATCCTTCCATTTGTCGCAGGCTGCGTTGATACTCTCTTGAGGGTTGGCGAAGAGTGCCTTGAGAATCGCTTTGGATCGATCGTTTCGGCTTTTGTGCCCGAAGTCGATTGTGTTAAATTCTTGTTCAATGGTGGTCGGAATCGCATTCATCAATTGATCTCCTATCGCGTTAAAATAGGAAATAAATGGCGCAAATCGCGTGCCAAAACAGAGCTGATGTTGGAGAAGATTAAAAAACTATTGGGTAATCAGCAGGGCGTGAGCCCCAGGTTTCCGGTCCAAACGTTAACAAAGCCCCGGAGGGGCGACAGCAACCGACCATTTCGTATTCTGTCGCCCCTCCGGGGCTTCACGTCATTTTTCCCTTCGTCAGCCTGGGGCTCACGCCCCAGGCTGACGTGCCTCCGGCACTTTCAAGTTGATTCAAAAGGCGGGCGTTGTCGTCGGCGAACGGCTTGCTCGGTCAGCCCCCTCACCCGAACGTCGCTGAAGGCTCCGTTCGACCTCTCCCCCAACGAAGTTGGTGGAGAGGTGGCAGAAAACTAGAGCCCCGTTCGCTCTCGCGCGAGCGGCTCATGAAAATCAACGCAGGCCGCAGGCTTTTTGTGCACGCGACAGGACGCCCGCGGCGACTTCGCGAGCACGCGCTGCTCCGTCGCGAAGCGTTTCATGAACGTAATCCAAATTCGCTTCGAGTTCTTCGCGACGTGTCCTCGCTTCGGCAAAGTAGTTTTCACTTGCTTCGGCAACCGCCTTCTTGACGTCACCGTAACCGAACCCGCCTCGTCGATACATCGCCGCCATGGTTTCGACATCTTCGGGCGACGAGAATAGTCGATACAGCTGAAACAGATGATCGCCCTCGGGCTCTTTGGGTTCTTCCATCGCCCGGCTGTCGGTGGTGATTCGCATGATCTGTTTACGAATTTGCTTGACGTTACCAAACAGCGGTAGCGTGTTGTTGTAACTCTTGCTCATCTTTTCGCCATCGGTTCCCGGAACCTTGGCGCTGTGGTCGAGCGTCTTTGCCTTGGGCAACTTGAAGGTTTCGCCGAAGGTGTGGTTGAAACTGCCAGCCAGATCGCGGGCCACTTCGATGTGTTGGACTTGATCCTGGCCGACCGGAACGACTTCGGAGTCGTAGATCAAAATGTCGGCCGCCATCAACACGGGATAGGTGAATAGCCCCGCATCCGCGTTGAGCCCCTTTTCTTTTTTGTCTTTGTAGGCGTGGCACCGCTCGAGCAGTCCCATCGGCGTGCCCGTCATCAATAACCAAGTCAACTCGCTGACTTCCGGCACTTGCGACTGCACGAACAGCGTCGCCTTTTTCGGATCCAACCCGAGCGCCAACAGGTCCAGCGCCGCGTCGAGCGTGTATTGCTTAAGCGATTCCGCATCACGCACGGTCGTTAAGGCGTGCAGGTCCGCGATGAAGTAAAAGCCATCGTTGTCATCTTGCAGGTCGATGTATTGATGAATCGCACCAAAAAAGTTGCCCCAGTGAGGTCGTCCGGTGGGTTGGATACCTGAGAGAACACGCATGCAAAAAACCTTCAAGAAAACTAAACGAGAGACGAAGCGGCTCACTGAATCCAAGCACAGTGAGCCGTCTTTATACGACGGACGCGATGATCCGTCGCGAGGTGATCAAAGATTGCAGAAAAGTAGCCGTCTATGTCTGCGTCAGCTTGCCGCAGCCGATTCGGATCCCGACGACGTGGTGGACGCAATGGGAGCTTCGAGGACTCCGCGGCAGCGTTGCCACATCAGAATACCCTCCAGCACCATCCAGGCTTGCAAGCCAAGGATGCCAAATCCAAACAGGATCAATGTCCATTTTTGCTGGGGGATCCAGTTATAAACCAAGTCGTATGTCATCGCCCATGCCGGCATGACCAACATGATGAACATCGGAATGGCGACGAACGCGAACGGTTTGGACCGTCGAGCGAGGTAGAAGACGGCGACCATCAGGGCCAATCCGGCCAGCAATTGATTGGTCGCTCCGAACAATGGCCACAGCACCATCCCGCCTGTTCCTGGTTTGTCACCCACCCCGAGGGCGATGACGGCGGCGACGACAACCGCGATTCCCGTCGCGATGAATTTGTTGGTCATCGGTTTGATGTGTACGCTTTCGCCAAGTTCTTGCAAGACATATCGCTGCAATCGGGTCGCGGTATCGAGCGTGGTCGCGGCAAAACTGGCGACAAGCACCGCCATGATCGCAATGGCTAGTTTCAGCGGCAGTCCGATCGTAGCCAAAAAGTTAGCTCCACCATCAATAAACGCAGCCAATTTCTGAGGCAACTTGTGGTCGGCCCAACCTCCCGGGGATCCGTCAGCTTTGGTTGCGCGGTAATACGTTTTCCAAGCTGCGTTGCCAGTCACGACCTTTCCGTCGGCGCCCAACACGTTGGCGTACTCGCCGATCCCGTTGACTTCGGTTCGCTGGACTCCTCCCATGCCGATCCCAGCACAGCACGCCAATATCACGAGGACCGCCAAAGCTCCTTCGAGCAACATCGCTCCATAACCAACGGCTTGAGCATCGGTTTCACAATTGATTTGTTTGCTGGTCGTTCCACTGCTGACCAAACAATGAAACCCGCTACAAGCACCACATGCGATCGTGATGAACAAGAAAGGAAGGATCGGCGGCGCATCGGCGGGGACATTCTCGGCCTTGGCAATCGCGGGAGCCGAGGCCATCAGGTCGGCGTGCCCTGAAATCGAGGCGACTCCCAATCCGATCACCAGTAGCACGAGTGCCACGTACAGTTGGTGGCTGTTGATGTAATCGCGGGGTTGCAGCAGTAACCAAACCGGCAGCACCGAAGCGGCGAAGGCATAGGCCAACAAAATCAGCGTCCAAACGACCACCGGTGTGAAAAAACCGTCACTGTTATCGGGCAAAGATATCGGCATGTAGTACGCACCGAAGTAAACGGCACCGTACAGAACAACCAGTCCAAAAACGCTAGGGCCGAGCAGTCCGCCCCCTTTTTTGTAAACCCAAATCCCGATTCCGATTGCGACCGGCATCGCGATCCAAACGCTCAACACCGATTCGGGATAGATCGCGAAGATAATGGCAATCACCAAGCCAAAGACGGCCAGTACGACGGACAACGCGAGTGCCAACACGGCCAGAAATAGCACCTTCGCTCGCGGCGTGATCAACCGCCCTGCGACTTCGCCGATCGTTTGTCCCTTGTTGCGAAGCGAAATGACGAGCGCCGCCATATCGTGAACACCGCCGATCAAGATCGATCCAAAAACGACCCACAATAGAGCTGGCAACCATCCCCAAAACACGGCCAATGCCGGGCCTACAATCGGCCCCGTTCCCGCGATACTGGTGAAGTGGTGCCCAAAGATCACCGATCGACGCGTCGGGACAAAGTCGACATCGTCGCGAAGTTCGTGACTGGGGACGACCGCTTCGGGGCTTAGCTGAAACAAACGGCGTGCTAACCAGCGACCATAGGTATTGTAGGCGACGATAAATCCGATCATCGACGCCAAGGCCACAATCAATGTGCTCATGAAAAATAACGTTCTAATCAAAGGTTGGGAGGGAGCGAAAAACGCGTGGAATTTGAGCATCGTCACCGGAAAGCTTCAGTGAGCCAGTTCACTGACGACGCTCGGAGGGATCTGCAGAACAGACTCGCACGAGTGACGGTGTTTCGTGTTCACCGTCATTCGTGTATACCGCCCGTAGTATAGGACGATTTTCACCCTATAATACCGTGGTCAACTCTCAAAATCTTTCCTTTAATGCAACGAAATCCGGGAGCCGCACAAGCGTGAGCGACAAAATAGAGAAGACAATTATCATTGGAAGTGGTCCTGCGGGATGGTCCGCAGCAATTTATGCAGCTCGCGCGAACCTGAATCCGGTCGTCTATGAGGGCACCGTGCGTCCGGAAATGATTCCGTTGGGCCAGTTGGCGTTTACCACCGAAGTCGAAAACTACGCTGGATTTCCCGCCGGAAACGTCCGCGCGTTTGTGGAATCCGCCGTCGACAAGGACCGGCACTGGAACTTGCCAATGGCCCCCGCTGGGCACGAAAAAGACGGCCAGCCCCATTACGCCGTCCAGGGCGTCGAGTTGATGGAGCTGATGAAGCAGCAAGCACTCAACTTCGGCACTCGCGTTGTTAGCGACGATATCGAAAGCGTTGACTTTTCCGGCGATGTTCACGTGCTGAAACCTGCCAGCGGCGAACCGGTCAAAGCCAAAACCGTGATCATCGCGACCGGAGCACGTGCTAATTACCTCGGCTTAGATACCGAGGAAGCGTATAAGAACAAAGGTGTTAGCGCGTGTGCGGTTTGTGACGGTGCATTGCCGATCTATCGCGGCAAGCCACTCGCGGTTGTTGGCGGTGGTGACTCGGCTGTCGAAGAAGCGACCTATCTTGCGAATCTGAAGAACGCTGCGACGATCTATTTGGTCGTTCGTCGTGACGAGATGCGAGCGTCCAAAGTGATGCAGGATCGCGCCCTGAACCATCCGAATATCGAGATGAAGTGGAATAGCGTCGTCGATGAAGTCTACGGCGACGAGAAAATCGTCACCGGAATCAAGCTGAAAAGCACCATCGATGGCTCGATTAGCGACTTGCCTGTCGGTGGCATGTTCGTCGCGATTGGGCATACGCCGAACACTGCCTTTTTGAACGGTGCGGTCGAGACCAACAGCAGCGGTTATATTCGTTGGACAAAAACTTTCCGCACGAACACCACCGCGAAGGGTGTTTTTGCTGCAGGCGACGTCGCGGACGATTATTATCGACAGGCGATCACGTCCGCAGGAACTGGATGTATGGCTGCATTGGACGCTGAACGCTACCTCGCTGAACTCGAAAGTTAGGCAGCGAGCGTTATTTCAGGGGCAGGATTTTCGGTCTTGCCCGGGCGTGCATTCGCCACGTCAAAAAAGCCATGCGGACGCGTCTTCGCACTGCATCCGCATTTCCAACCGACCTTATCTATTCGTTCTTCCCACAACCCACCACAGAAAATCTCGCCATGTCAGCAGCCGAAACCGACCAAGCAACTCAAGGGAACGAAAAAGTCCAAGCCGAACGCGAGTTACTTCGGCAGGCACAAGCCGATGGCAAGGTTTTGGGGGCTTACATTCGGTTGTCGGGGCCCGGTTGGTTGCAAAGTGCGATCACGCTGGGCGGTGGTTCGCTGGCGGGGTCGTTGTTCCTCGGCGTACTTGGCGGCTACAGCATGCTGTGGTTGCAATTGGTCGCGATTGTGTTGGGCGTCGTGATGTTGTCCGCGATCAGCTATGTCACGCTGAGCACAGGGCGTCGTCCGTTTGAGGCGATCAACAGCGAAATCAACCCGGCGCTCGGTTGGGGCTGGATCGTGGCAACGATCATGGCCAACATGATTTTCTGTATGCCTCAATTCAGTCTTTGCTACGACGCGCTGGACAAAAATCTAGCGACGCTTGGTGGAGGCGATGGCTTGGGCGGCGGCGCGGTGACCAAATGGGGAATCACGTTGGCGTTGTTCCTTGCTGCCGGTTTTGTCGTCCTGCTGAACACTCGGCAAGGCAAAGCGGCGAAGTTCTTTGACTTGTTCCTCAAAGGCTTGATCGGCATGGTCGTGATCTGCTTTGTCGGCGTCGCTGTGTTGCTGTTTGGCAGCGGCGAGCTCGAATTCGGCACGATTTTGGCCGGTTTTGTTCCCGATCTGGGCCAGTTCATGCATCCGGCGGGTGCCTTGCGAGGGTTGGTCGAAGGGTTATCGCCTGAGGCTGAATCGTTTTGGACTCAAAAATTAATGGGGACCCAGCGGAGCGTGATGATCTCGGCGATTGCGACCGCGGTCGGAATTAACATGACGTTTCTGTTGCCTTATTCGATGCTGGCTCGCGGTTGGGACAAACCCTTTCGCGGACTCGCACGTTTTGACTTGTCCACTGGCATGGCAATCCCTTTTGTGCTGGTGACCAGCTGTGTCGTGATTGCTGCTGCGGCATCGTTCCATAACAAGATTGATCCGCAATTGGCATCGACCAACCTCGCCGAAATGGAACAGTCACCGACGTTCGGTGCGGTCAAATCAAGCTTGCTTGCTCGCGTCGATCTTGAGCTCGGTGACGCCGCAGCGACCACCGACGAGGCCACAAAACTCGAAATGGTTGCGAAGCTTCCTGAAGATGAAAAACGAATCGCATCCGCACTGATCAAACGTGACGCGTTCCAGTTGTCGCGGACGTTGGCACCGCTGTTGGGCGACAGTAAAGCGAAGCTCGTTTTTGGGCTCGGTGTGTTTGGTATGGGGTTCTCGACGATCATCATTTTAATGTTAATCAACGGCTATGCATTTCAAGAGTTGTGCGGCCGTCCCGGCAGCAGCAGTTTGTTTGTTACCGGCGTTTTGGTCGCTGGGATTTCCGGAGCGAGTTGGGTGTGGTTATGGACCGATGATCAAACGCGATTTTGGCTGGCCATTTTCGCCAGCACGTTTGCGGTGATGTTGTTGCCGATCGCCTACATCACCTTCTTTTTGATGATGAACAGTCGGCGAATCTTAGGCGCTGACAAACCGACGGGCGGCCGAATGGTGGCCTGGAACGTTTTGATGAGTCTTGCCGTTGTCGGTGCCGTGGCGGCAGCTGGAACTGCGATGTACGACAAGGCGATGGATACACAGAACCCGGTTTCGTTTTATGTCGTGATTGGGATTCTGATTGTCTACTCACTGGCGGTGGTGATCGGATTTGCGTTCCGAAAACCGTCCAAGGTCGCGACGGAATAGCGTGGTAGTCCGGGCGTTCGAATCGGACGCCACCCCTCTCTTTGTAAATGCTTCAAATCAAAAGGATTGACGATGCAAGACAACTGGATTCGTGTTGCCGAGGCTCGCAAAGCCGAGGCGGCAGGCCGAGATTGTGAAGTCCGCGGTTGGGTTCGTACGCGTCGCGATAGCAAAGGGGGCTTCAGTTTTATCGAAGTCAACGATGGCAGCTGCCTTGGTAATATTCAAGTCGTTGCCCCAGGGGAACTGGAGAACTACGCCGACGAAGTTCAAAAACTGACGGCAGGTTGCAGCGTCGTTGTGGCGGGGAAATTGGTGGAATCGCCTGCGAAAGGTCAAGAAACCGAACTGCAGGCGACTTCACTTCGAGTGCTCGGTTGGGCTGATCCTGAGACCTACCCGCTGCAAAAGAAGCGGCACTCGTTCGAGAAGCTGCGTGAGTGGTCACATCTGCGAACTCGCACCAACACGCTCAGCGCGGTGATGCGAACGCGGAATCAGATTAGCCAATCGATTCATAACTTCTTTCACGAAAACGGTTTCTTCTATACTCACACGCCGATCATCACCGCGAGTGATTGCGAAGGCGCCGGCGAGATGTTTCGTGTCACGACGCTCGATTTAGAGATGTTGGCCAAATCCGGCGGCCCAGTGAAATTTGAGTACGACTTTTTCCAAAAGCCGGCTTATCTGACCGTTAGCGGCCAGCTGAATGGCGAAACTTACGCCACCGCACTCGGACGCATTTACACGTTCGGGCCGACTTTTCGTGCCGAAAACAGTAACACCAGCCGGCATCTTGCCGAGTTTTGGATGGTCGAACCCGAGGCCGCCTTTTTTGACTTAGCCGATGACATGCGTTTGGCCGAAGATTTCTTGAAACGAATCTTCACCGATTGCTTGAATCATTGCGATGAAGACATGCAGTTCTTCAACGAACGGATCCAACCCGGCGTGATCGACCAAATTCGCTCGGTCGTCGAACGTCCGTTCGCCCACATGACCTACACCGAAGCGATCAAGATTCTCGAAACCTGTGACGCAAAGTTTGATTATCCGATTTCGTGGGGCACCGATTTGCAAGCGGAACACGAACGCTATCTGACCGAAGTTCATGTCAAAGGTCCCGTGATCCTGACCGACTACCCATCGTCAATCAAACCGTTTTACATGCGAGTCAGCGACGATGGAAAAACGGTCGCCGCGATGGACGTGCTTGTTCCAGGCGTTGGTGAGATAATCGGCGGCAGCCAACGCGAAGAACGGCTGGATGTGTTGACGTCGCGAATGGCCGCCGCGGGGCTGAACGAAGAAGATTACTGGTGGTACATCGATTTGCGTCGCTATGGCACTGTCCCGCATGCGGGCTTCGGACTCGGACTCGAACGAGCGGTCCAGTACGTCACCGGAATGGCCAACATTCGCGACGTGATTCCGTTCCCCCGCACCCCCGGCAACGCTGACTTTTAATGAACGCCGGCCGATTGGCACCGTCCCCGACCGGAGCTCAGCACTTAGGAAATGCTCGTACCTATTTGCTCGCCTACTGGTCAGCTCGCAGCAGCGGAAGAAAATTAGTTCTGCGAATTGAGGATATCGATTCACCGCGTGTCAAATCGTGGGCGATCCAACAAGCGATCGACGACCTGCGTTGGTTGGGGATCGATTGGGACGAAGGGCCCGATGTCGGCGGACCGCATTCGCCGTACATCCAAACCGAACGTCAATCGTTGTACGTCGAAGCACTCGAGCGACTGATCGCGGGCAATCTTGTCTTTCCTTGCAACTGTTCGCGGCAAGACATCGCCGAAGCGGGCTCCGCACCCCACTTTGAGCACGAGGGAAACATCTATCCCGGCACCTGTGCGAGTTGGCAGAACGGCGATCCGCTGCCCGAGGCGGGTACTTTTTCTTGGCGATTCCGCGTCAAAGATCATGAGATTACAATCGACGACCTCGTGCTTGGAAGGCAGGACTGCAATCTTGCTGCGCATCTCGGCGCGTTCCCGATCACGCAAAAGAATGGCAGCTACTCTTACCACCTTGCTTGTGTCGTTGACGATGCAGCGATGGGAGTGACCGAAGTGGTGCGAGGCGACGACTTGCTGCCCAGTGCATTCCGGCACATTGAGCTCGCCGAGGCACTCGATCTGCCTCGATCGCAATATGCCCACGTTCCTTTGATCAAAGGCCCCGATGGCCGCCGCTTGGCTAAACGTCACGGCGATACACGGCTGAGTCTGTATCGCGAACAAGGCGTCGATCCGAAAACCATCGTCGGCTGGGCCGCTCACACCGCCGGTTTAACAGACACTGCAACGCAGCGGAGTGCCGCCGAGGTGATCCCGCTGTTTGCTTGGCCAAAAATCAATCGCAATTCGATCATCGTCCACGAGGCAGAAACCACAGCCTGGATCCACGATTAAAACGAAAAGCCGAATCAGACGACTACGGCAACACCGGACGTCGGAGCGGTCAAGCTGTCTCCTCTTCATTCTTAATCCTAATCTTCTCCGGTTCAACCGGACATGCGCGTACGGGATTAAGATTAAGAGTAGGATTAAGATTACGAGACGGGCCCACTTTTGTTGTTTCCTCTGCAAACTAGCCACGGCAGTGGCGACAGCATGTAGCCTGGGGCGAAAGCCCCAGGAAAACTTCGACTCCGTGAAATCATGGACCTGATACGAAGGTGTTTTGATGAAGGTAATCTTAGCAGAAAAGCCTTCGGTGGCTCGCGATTTGGCGTCGTTCCTGAACGCTTCGGGTCGCCGTGACGGGTTCTTCGAGGGCGGAGGCTATCAGGTGACTTGGGCCTTTGGTCACTTAGTCGAGCTGAAGGAACCCGGTGACTATGACCCGGCGCTGAAACGCTGGACACTTGAGTCGTTGCCGTTCGTTCCCAAGAACTTTCAGTTGCGGCTGCGTGGGGATGACGGTGCGAAAAAACAGTTCGCTGTAATCAAACGGCTGTTTCTCGAGGCCAGCTCATTGATCTGTGCGACGGATGCGGGGCGTGAAGGAGAACTGATCTTTCGCTACATCCAGTCGCTTACGGGGTGTACGAACAAGCCCGCCGAGCGGTTGTGGCTCAGCTCACTTACTCCAACAGCAATCGGCGCCGCATTTCGTACGATCCGTCCCCTGTCGGACTACGACAATCTTTACGCAGCGGCAAAGTGCCGAAGTCAAGCGGATTGGGTCGTGGGTATCAACGCGACTCGAAATTACACCGTGCGTTATCGATCGGCGTCCGAGCGTGGTGCGTCGGGGCTGCTGTGGAGTCTCGGTCGCGTGCAAACCCCCGTGCTCACGATGATCACTCGCCGTGATGATGAAATTCGCACGTTCCAATCCGAGCCGTTTTGGGAACTGATGACCCAATATCGCGATGTCCAGTTTCGGTATCGAGGCAAGCGGTTCGACAAGCAAGAGAATGCACAAAGCGTATTTGAGGTGGCCAGCAAATATGACCTGACCATTCAAAAGATCCAAAGCCGTGCAGAGAAGTCGCAACCACCACAGCTCTACGATCTGACGGAATTACAGCGGGACATGAACCGTCGTTTTGGTATCTCAGCCGCCGAAACCTTGACCACGGCCCAGTCACTTTATGAAGCGAAATTGATCACGTACCCGCGAACCGACTCGCAGTACTTGAGCAAAGACATGCGGAAGGATATCCCCGGCGTCATGCGGCAACTGCGCTCAATCAAGGCGAACGAAATCGACCAACTCAACTTGACCGCTTTGCCGTTCACCAGTCGTATCATCAACGACGCAAAGGTGACCGATCACCATGCGGTTATTCCCACTACCGCGTCCGCAGGAGTACTCCGGGGGCGAGAGCAAAAGATCTATGATGCGATCGTCGTTCGGTTCATCGCTGCATTCTATCCGCCGTGTGAAAAAGAGATCACGACGGTTGATGCAGCGGCGGGCGAAGTCGCGTTCCGCGCTCGCGGCGTGCGAGTTGTCGCGCCAGGATGGACGCAGTTGTATCCCCGAAAAGCAAAAAGCGGTGAAGCGAGCGAAGAGCAGCAGTCGTTACCCGATTTCAAAATTGGAGAATCAGGGAAACACAAGCCATTTATCAAATCAGGACAGACGTCGCCACCGAAGCATTTCACCGAGAACACCTTGCTCGGTGCGATGGACACGGCTGGAAAACTCGTCGATGAAGCAGAGTTGAAAGAGGCGTTAAAAGAGAAAGGTCTGGGGACGCCCGCGACTCGTGCGGCAACGATCGAAACGCTGTTAAGCCGAAAATACATCATCCGTGACAAAAAGAATGTATTGGCCACCGACCTGGGTCGCTATCTCGTCGCGATCGTAAGAGATCGCAATTTAACGTCTCCCGAACTGACAGGCGAATGGGAAGCAAAACTGAAAAAGATCGAGGCGGGCCAGTTGTCGCCCGACGTTTTTATGCGCGAGATTGCTGATTACACCCGAGCCATTATTCAAAGTAGTGAAGCGGTGAGTGTCGATCAGGAAATTTACGGCTCCTGTCCACGGTGCGGTGAAAATGTTATTGCGGGGAAACGGGCGTTTGGATGTTCGGGGTGGCGGAACGGATGCAAATTTGTATTGCAGCCTTCCTACCGTGACACTGATCTGTCGATGGACCAGGTCCGCGAGCTATTGCAGTTGGGAGTTACAAACCATCCGTTGACGATCAATGATAGCCACCCCTTCCTGCTGGCCATGTCGGAGTCAGGAACTTTGGTTGAAATCCCCGTTCCACACGGTAGCGAACAGGATGGTGGGGGAACTACGGCAGGCCGGAAACGAACCAAGAGCAAAAGCGGAGCAAAGAAATCGACTGCAACAAAGTCGGGCGGAAAGAAACAAAGCAAGGCTAAAAAGGACACGAATTCCAGTACGACTGAAATTGGGGTTTGTCCGTTGTGCCGCAGTCCCGTGGTGGAACAGACGAAGTCGTATGCGTGCAGTCGATGGCGTGAGGGGTGCGGATTGACAATTTGGAAAACGATTTCAGGAAAGAAAATCTCGGTGAGCAATGCCAGGAAGTTGCTTCGTAGCGGCGAGACAGCGGTCTTGAAAGGTTTCAAATCGAAAGCGGGTAAATCGTTCGACGCCAAGTTAAAACTGATCGATGGCAAGGTGCGTTTCGACTTTTAATCGATTGCAAATCTGTCTTGGATTGAGCGAATCGATTTGACGAAAACAAATGTGACGCGAAAACAAATGTGTCGGGGCTAGTTTCGGGGTAAGCTGGATATTTTGTTACCCCCGTCACATTTTTTTACCCGTCACATGATGTCCTATTGATTCAACAAGCTTAGTTGTTGGTCCAATTCGGCCATCACCTGATCCACCTCATCGCTGCTGGATGCGATTGCAGTAGTGTACCCACCGCCAATATCGTTTTCGACCACGTCGAATGCTGCGGCTTTCTCACTCTCGGCATCTCTAATCTTGATTGCAGCGATCACCGAATCGGTGGCCTCTGCCGTTACACCCGATCTACTGATGCGTTCGGTGATCAACTCGCTAGTCGCCCTTGAGGTTTGAGCAATTTGCAGCCGGTTAATGACCTGCAGAGCATCGAGAGCGGAAACACGTCCGTCGGCATTCACATCGTAAAACCGTCCCGTCGATGCAACGGCTTCGCCTGACGCACCGCCCTGACGACCGAGTTGATTGATGACCAACAATGCATCCATTGATGTCGTTTCACCGCTGCCATTGACATCCGTACGCTGAACGATGTTCGTTCGCGCAGTTTGCACAAGTGCATCAAACCCTGCGGATGATCCGATCCTAAAAATACGTCGGTCGACATCGCCTTTGAACACCAAAGCGTACAAACTTCCCGCTTGAAGTTGTGCGGTCAACACTCCCTGACTGTCGAATGCCATTGGGTTTAAGTTTTCATCAAACAATCCGACGTTTGATAATCCATTTACGGCGACACTTCCTACCTGACCTACCGAAAGCGTGGTTTTCAAAACAGCTCCAAAAATGACGGTTGAGCTAAAGCCGTCTCCGGGAACAACCAGTGGGCCCCCGACGAGTGACGGGCTAAAGACTCGAACGTTATCCGTTGGAATAAACGCGTCATCATCAATGATGGTTGTTGTATTGACAGTCTGGCTTCCGAGATCCGCACCCGTGGGTGTTCCCAGCGTGACGATAATACTCTCGTTGGGTTCATCCATGTCGTCGTCGACTACGATGATGTCAATCGACGCAGACGTTTGGCCCGCTGCAATGGTCAACGGGCTCGCACTGATCGAGTAGTCGGCGGGGGCTATCGCTGTCCCGCTCACATTAAATGGGACCGTCACCGGTGATTCGCTGACTGCGGAAAGCGACACCGTCAGCGTCAACATTCCATCACTTTCTCGGATCGATTGCCCCGACAGATTGAACGAAACGGTTGGGGCCTGTACTGGGTCGTTGGCAAGGATCGAAACCGTTTGCGTCCCGGTGGCACCCACCGTGGCGCCAGTTGGTGTACCCAATGTCAAGATAATGGTCTCGATTTCTTCGTTCACCAAGTCATCCGTGATCACGACTGCGATATTGCCTGATGTCGCTCCGGCTGAAATCGTCACGGGGCTTGCCGATATCGTAAAGTCCGATCCGTCAGTAGCTGTTCCTGTTACCGTAAAGGGAATCGAAACTAATGAACCACTCGCGGCTGACAACGTCACCGGCAACGAGATCGTACCGACATTCTCTTCGACTGAAAAATCGGCACCGAGCTTGACTGTCGGCAAGTCGACCGGTTCATTGTCGTTAATCGTGATCGTTTGACTCGTCCTTGCTCCCAAGGTCGCGCCCGTCGGCGTACCCATTCCAATCACAACGGTTTCAGGCATTTCGACTTCTGCATCATCAATGATTGTGACGATGATGTTGCCGGACGTCGCACCCGCGGCAATCGTAATGGGGCTCGATGTAATTGTGAAATCGCTGCCGCCGGTTGCTGTTCCCGTTACCGTGAACGGAAGGGTCACATCGGTATCACTGGCTGCTGACAAGGTCGCTGTGATCGTCACCGGACCGGAGCCCTCAACGACCGACTGGTTGTTGGTCGAAAAGGACACCGTCGGCACCGTCAAATCAACCTGCACGCGGACGATGATGTCACCGAAGTCCGTGATCGCGAATGCGGCTCCGCTTTCCGGCGACTTAATGATTGTATTACTCAACGGGTCACCGGAAGTGAAGTTGGTTGTCAAGCGATAATCACCGCTTGTGGTGGGAGCTGTTACGGCCAAGGTTCCAAAATCAGCGGTCGGCGGAACATCCACGCCTGCGATATTGGCGCTGGATACGAAATAGTCACCCGTAGCGGAATCAATGATCGTATCCGTGGAAACCGAAAAGTTCGTTCCGACGCGATAGTTGGACACAACAAGTTCGGACGCACTGTTGATAAAATTCAGTTGATACCCTTGGACTTTGGCATCCGCAGTGATCGTGCGTGCAATCACGTCAAACATGGCACCGGGGGCAACGGTCACCACTGTCACCCCGTTTTCTTCCGTTGTTATTAGGCCTGTCTCAGGCACCAAGTCGAGCGTGGCCGTATTGATAACGGGAACTTCATCGTCATCGACAATCGAAACCATTCGCATGGTCGTCGTTCCGAGCGTCGCACCTGTCGGTGTTCCCAAACTCACGATAACGGTTTCGTCCGCGCCGGACTCGACAACATCGTCATCGATAACTGCAATGGTGATATCGGCAGACAAATTTCCTGCGGGAATGACCAATGGAGTTGCCGAAATCGTGAAATCGTTACTAAGCGTTGCCGTACCAGAAACCGTAAATGGAACCGACACATCCGTATCACTTACCGTTGAGAGAGTTGCGGTCAGCGTGACGCTGCCCACGTCTTCGTTTACGATTTGATCACTCGTCGAAATCGAAACGGTTGGCAGTGGGGACATATCGACCACACGAAAGATAAGGTCACCGAAATCGGCAATCGAGAAAGTGGCACCGCTGGACGGTTCACGAATGAGCGTATTTGTTTGATCGTTGCCGTCTGTAAAGTTGACCGTCAACGTATAGTCGCCCGTTGCTGTCGGTGCCTGGACATTAACGAGACCGAGATCTCGAGTTGGTGGAACTTCGACACCCGATATATTTGCACTAGAAACAAAATTGTCGCCAGCAGCCGAGTCGACGACTGCATCTGTAGCCAGCGTAAACTCACTACCAACGCGATAGTTTGTTAAGACCAACGGCGAAGCACTGTTGGAAAAGTTCAACTGGTAGCCTTGGACCAGAGAATCGGCCATGGTTGTTTTGACCACCACATCAAGCGCCGTGCCAGGGGCAACAGTGACGACGGTCTTACCGCCTTCCTCGATTGTTGGATTTGCTGTTACATCGGACGGCAATAGATCGAGCGCCACGGTGTCGACCGCTTCACCCTGAACACGAATGATAAAGTCTCCAAAATCGGTGATCGGTTCAATGGCGATCCGATCGTCGCCAATGACGACGACACCGGTAGGAAACGACTCTGACTGCGATGTATCCACAGTGACCCGGTAGTCGCCAGTCGCCGACGGAGCCTTCACGTCAAACGTGCCAAACGTCAGCACAGGAGGAACCGAGACAGGAGTTGCAAAGGGAAAACCTGCTGATATCAGGCGATCCGAATCAAGATCTAAATCAGTATCCACTTCGCTAAGGTCATTGGGATTGAGTTGCAATTGGAAATTATCCAACACGACGCTTGAGTCCGTTTCGTTAAAATTCATAGCAAAAGCAACGATTGCGTCATCGGCCGAAGTGACCTGAGCGGAAATCTTGATCTTCGATCCAGGTGCAACCGTCAGCACCGTGATTCCGTCTATCTCTTCACGTTGGACACCGATAGAATTGGCCGGAACGAAGTCATACGCCGCCAACAAGCGTCGATCTTCGAGTAGTTCGGTGCGCAAATGGCGTCGTGGATTGTTTCGACGACGCTCTTGGTTTGGACGCTTCATCATGGCTAACCCCTCATCAAATACGGTTTGAATCAGTAAGACAGGTTGTGTGTCTTGTTTGTATATCGAACAAGTGAAATGGAGGGCAAGCGTGCGGCCCCATGCAGTTTGCGTCGTCTGTCTAATGCCGCCATTTTAGCTCTTCTGAAGAGTGCCTCGATACACAATTTCGGGAATAATTGCAGTGGACAAAATTCAATCCTTTTGAGTTTTGAGCCGATTGGACGCGAAGTTACTCCAAGCGTAAAACTCTTCAAAGTCGGGAGTCGACAACGGTGTCAGAAATCTCATTCCGTTTTCTGCTCCGCTGACTGCTTCTTTTAGGTCGGCCTTGAGGCCGCAGAGTGGACTTGAGGCACGCGTCGCCGGGCGATTGATCGCCCCCCGTTTCACGCCCGTAGGGCGAACCCGCGTCTGCGACTCCAGTGGACCGCTTTCAATTCATCGTCATGGAGTGATTCGTCGACGCGCACCGACCAATTCGGCAAGCTGGAAATCGACCAGGGCGAAACTAGCTTGGGTTCCGGCTCAGGGTTGGCGAGCGAAATCGAATTGACGAATATAAATGTGACGCGAAAACAAATTTGACGGGGTAATGTTGGGGTCAGCTGGATGTTTGATTGCCTCCGTCACATTTTCTTTCCGAACTCAACACGTCATTTGTTGCAATTCGGATAGGGTGGTAGATTAATGCCTCGGAATGCACCCTGCGTTGCATGTCCCTTTTTTGGGGCCCTGTGACGCTTCGACTCAACATCCTGCGGTAGCCGTTTTTGTTAACATTATGTCCGACTCGTTCCCTCAGCCACCGCGTCAATCGAAACTGGCTGCGGGAAAGACATCTGGAATGTCTTCCGACGAAGGCACGACAAAGATTTCGTCGTCCTCCGATCGCGACTCTCTTTCCGATTCACTTCCATCAAGCAACCAGCAGCCTGCGGCAGACGAAGTTGGATTCCTAATCGACGCTGTTCCAGAGATCCGTCGTTACAGTCTGGTGCGTGAAATCGGACGGGGCGGCTACGGTGTTGTCTTTCTGGCATACGACAAACTGCTGGCCCGTGAAGTGGCGATCAAGGTCGCTCGTGCTGAGGTGGTTCGCGATGCGGCGGGCGTCGCTCGATTCGAGAGGGAGGCCCGCGCCGCCGCCGCGCTGGAACACGAAGGCATCGTGCCTGTGTTTGATTGTGGCGCGAATGGCAAGGAACGATTCTACGTCATGCCATATTTCAGCGAGGGCCATTTGGGTAACTGGCTCGGTCAGCAGAGCGAACCGCTAGACGAGCGTTCGATTGCTCAATGGATTCGTCAGATTGCCGAGGCTGTGCACCATGGGCATCGACAAGGAATCATTCACAGAGACATCAAGCCTCAGAACATTCTGCTCAAACGCGATCTCTCCGCGCCGTATGGCCTGCGTCCGATGCTTTCCGATTTCGGCCTCTGTTCGATCGACGACGTCTCGGGCGAGTCAACTAGCATGATGGCGGGAACCCCTTCGTACATGTCACCAGAACAGGCGATGTTTGGCAAATGTCCTGTTGCTGAGCAATCGGATGTGTACTCGCTTGGGGTGGTTTGCTTTCAACTTTTGACCGGGACGACGCCGCATTGCCCCGGGTCGATTCCCGAAGCCGTGTTGATGCTTCACAGTGCCTCGGTCCCGTCGCCCCGTCAATTCCGCCCCGATATTTCAAACGCGCTCGAAGCCATTTGCCTGAAGTGCCTGCGGAAGGCTCCTGAGTCGCGGTACGACTCGGCGCAATCGCTCGCTAACGATCTTGGTCGCCTACTCGAAAACCGGCCTATTTCAGCGACCCGCGAACGTTGGTGGAACAAAGTCGCATTCGCCATTCGGTATGGTGATTGGGAACCTCGTTTAGGTTGGGCCGTGATCGCAATCAACGTGGTCACGTTTGCATGGGCGTTTGCGGGCGCCGTGTGGGTTGGATTTCGATTTCCTGAACAACCCAACATCAGTTTGGGTTTCTGGCAGTTGCTAGGGTTTTTGTGCGGCGTGGCTTTGCCGGTTCACACGCTGGGCGTTTTGGCAGGATGGTCGATGATTCGCCGAACGGGAAGCGTCCGAACTCTGGGCATCATGACGCTAGGGAGTGCGCTGTGGACGGCTCAGCACTGGCGACTCATCTTAAGTGATGAAGTTCCTATGAAAATCTACGAGGGGCAAGAAATAGCCTTCATCATGGTGTTCTTGTTGATCGCGATATCGTTCACGATTCAGACGCTTTTCTTGGCGGTGGGATTCTGGACTGCACGCTCCAGAGCCTTTCAAGCGTCGCGTTAGCGAATCATCCCGTTGGCACTGAGTGACACCGGAATTTGTGGAAATGCAACAAATGTCTAAATGAGTGAGCCGTCCTGCATCCTAGTTTGTTCCAACGGGTATACGAGCAACGTCGGAGAAATTGCGTGGGTGAATACTATGGTGACCGCAACATTCATCTTGAACACCGAGCGAAGAACGGTCCAGTCGTTGTGTCAGTCGATGCGTTGTGTCAGTCGATGAACTAGTCGGTTCGTGCGCGCGTCGTCCTGGCTTTCACGACGAAGCCCAAAACGTAAGTTTTGATGTTGTAAGGAATTACACCATGAAGGTTAAACGAGGGGGATTTGAACTTCATTCGGTCCCTCGCTTACGCGTTTTGAAGTTGCGCTATTTGCTGTCGCGGAGCGACATACTTCGATAGCCTCGGACTTTAGTCCGAGGGATTTTCGCCAATATCAATCGAGTCCCAGCGGGACGTTTTGTGACTTGATCGTTCGCCACAGAACGTCGCTCCGCGACTGGGTGCCAATTTCAGAACCGATAACCTTGGACTAAAGTCCAAGGCTATCCCATAAAGTGCCTCCGGCACAAAACAGCGACTTCAAAACTTACGCGTCGGGTTGTGATTTGCCGCGAAAAACGAGAATCACACAACTCCTAAATGCATTCGCATTGGGAGTTCAGCGACTTTTTGCCTCCGGAGCCGCGACAGCGATCGATGCCGCCCTGACTGAGATTCGTCGCCATTCACGATTCGCTCCAATTTCAACTAGCTGGCACGGCCTCAATAATACGCTGCATCCTTTTGCTGATCGCCACGTCGAAGAAAAGACTCGGTGGGAAAATGGAGGGGAGGACGAGTCCATTCCGAATTGCTCTTACAAAATGGCAACCGAAGGCAGCTGATTTCGTCGCCGTTCTGCACGGTAGCTCCGTCACATGGTATGAAATAGACTAGTTGCTCAAGGACCGAGCGGAAAATAACTGTCGTATTAACGTTGATCGCTCTGTGATCGACGCACACGATCACGACGCGAGCCAGTACATTAATGTACTGCTTAATCCTACCTAACCCAATGTTTGTGAGCCCCCATCACATGAATCGACCTCTAAAGATGCTTGCCTGTGTCACCATGATTATTCACTCTATCGCTGCTTCGAGTTCCGGGGATTCGGCCGAGCCAGACAAAGGGAAATCGCCCGATTATCCTCGCGTCAATCTTGCCCCGTGGTATCGCGTTGATCCTGCATGGCCACAGAAACCAAGTGAATTCGAGAGGCAGGCCGTGCCTGCGGTGGCGGTCGACACTAAGGACCAAGTGTACGTGTTTACGCGTTCGACACCGCCCATCCAGGTCTACACCAAGGAGGGAAAATTTGTGCGCAGTTGGGGCGACGACTCGATCGCAACCGCGCACCATCTGAAGATTGACGGCGATGGAAACATCTGGGTTGCCGATATCGGCTTGCACATCATTCGCAAGTTCTCACCCACGGGCGAGGTCTTGCAAACGATTGGTACACCCGGTGTTTCGGGCGAAGACCAGACGCATCTCGACAAGCCGACCGACATGGCGATCGCAGCCAATGGCGACGTGTTTGTCTCCGATGGCTACGGCAACAATCGCATCGTACATTTCGACGCTACTGGAAAATTCGTCAAAGCCTGGGGCAGCCTGGGAACGGGGCCGAATCAGTTTTCATTGCCACATGCGATCGCGATCGACTCGAAGGGGCGACTGTACGTCGCCGACCGAAACAATGCTCGCGTGATGATCTACGACCAACAAGGAGAGTTGCAGGATAGTTGGGATAACGTGATCGTGCCCTGGGGATTCCATGTGACTGCAGACGATGATATTTGGGTGTGTGGCGCCTCGCCGATGCCTTGGATAAACGACCCCGATTATCCCGGTGCACCGGTAAGTTGCCCGCCCAAAGACCAAGTGCTGATGAAATTCAACCCTCACGGAAAACTGCTTCAATTGTGGACCATCCCGAAGGGCCAGGATGGCCAAGAGCAAGCAGGTGATGTGAATTGGTTACACGGGATGGCAATCGATTCAGAGGGAGACATTTATGTCGGTGATATCATCGGCAAACGGGCCCAGAAATTCGTCTTGCAAAAATAGTTTTCCCGCTCCTCAGAATCGAATTCTCTCTAGCTTTGAGTCGCCCCAACAGATTCGGGCTCAATGCCGTATCTTGATAACGGAAGAGAAACTTGAATATGCAATATCTTAATCGTCAACGACGTTCAAAAGTGCTGTTGCTCTTGTTTGTCTGTGTCTGCTGTTGCCACAGCGTTCGCGCCGAAGCTCCGCCCGAAGTCCGAGTCACGAATATTCGTCGCGTCTTTCACAACGGGGAACACAACGCATTCACAGATCTTGTGCGATTTCGGAATAAGTTCTATTTGGCGTTTCGCAGCTGTCCGGATGGGCACATGGTGCATCCAACCGCGTCCATCATTATCATGGCGAGCGACGATGGAAAAGATTGGGAGCAAGTCCATCGATTTCAAGTTGAGCACCGTGATACACGAGATCCGCATTTCCTGGTCTTTCAAGATAAGTTGTTTGTCTACAGCGGTACGTGGTACAGCGGCGAGACGACGATTCCAGTCAAAGACTACGATTTAAATTTGCACCTCGGCTATGCCGCGTGTAGCGAGGATGGTGTGACGTGGCAGAGTCCGATTTTGTTGGAAGGGACGTTCGGGCACTATATCTGGCGTGCCGCTGCGTTTGGCGACAAGGCGTACCTGTGCGGTCGGCGTAAGACTGACTTTGCTGTGGGACCAAGGGGCGAAGGCCAATCGGTCGAGTCATTGATGTTGGAAAGCGACGACGGACTGATCTGGCGAAAGCGAGCCGTTTTTCAGGAGCTGGCGGGCGACGAAACCGCGTTCCAGTTCGAGCCAGACGGAAGTGTGGTCGCGATCGGGCGGCGTGGGAGTGCGAATGCGCAACTGATGCGTTCCCAACCGCCCTATCAAGATTGGGATCGCCGGGATTTGGATCGATATGTCGGTGGTCCAATGATCACGCGATGGGGAGACTGCTGGGTGGTCGGCGGGCGCAAGTCAATCGGCGACCGCGGGCCTAAAACGTCGATGTATTGGCTGGTTGACGATAGCTTGCACGAGTTCGCCGAGCTGCCCAGTGGCGGCGACACGTCGTATCCCGGTTTTATCGAATTGAGTCCCACGAGGGCGATCATGTCGTGGTATTCGTCACACGAAAAGGATAAAGACGGCAAACCGATCACCGCGATTTATATGGCTGACCTAGAGATTGTCTCAACTCCCCGACGCGAATAGTCAAGTCAAGGAGTCAAGTAGGGCCGGTTCCCACCGGCCACGGGCATGAAATGTTCGCTGCCGCTAGTTACAAATGGATGGCGGTCGGTGGATGATCAAGTCCGTCGGTCGCGCGTGAGGGACGGCCGGTTGGAATCGGCACTACGTTTGCTGGAATCCCTCCAGAGCAAGCCTAGTCCCTTTTGGCAGACTTCCGAAGCAATTGGTCCTGGTGAAATTGAACCATCACGAACCAAAAGAAGAATCCGAACAGCATGCACAATACGCCTGCATATCGCATTTGATTGAGCTTGTCAAAAGTGTCTTGCATCCTCGCCTCGATCATCACGAAAGACATAACTGCACGCCGTGCGTCTGGCGTTAAGTCTTCCATCTTGTTAGCGATCTCTTGTGGGGCGACGAGATCTACCCCATGTGCAACCGCTGCAACATTCTCGAAGAACTTTCCATCTGGATCATTGACCTCGGCGTTAAAGGCAATCATGGCATCTGCTTGTCGGTCTGGAATTGCCCACGAAAAGTTGACAGTGGACCAGCAGATGTCAGACTTCTCTGACAGGAGATCCGATTCATGGACAAGCGTCGAACTTTCAGCCGAGAATTTAAATTGGCCGCCGTTAAGAAAGTAATTGAACAAGGACTGTCGTACGCCGCGGTCGCTAAAGACTTGCGCGTCGGTGAAACCTTGATTCGCAAATGGAAGAAGTCTTTTGATGAAGATGGGACTTTCTCTATTGAAGTGATCGGCAGTCAGTCGGTCGAGGCCGAGCTGAAACGACTCCGTGAGGAAAACCGACAGCTCAAGATGGAGCGTGACATTTTAAAAAAAGCGACGGCCTTCTTCGTCAAAGAAAACAGTTGAGGCTCGCGTTCATTGACAAGCACCGCGATCGATGGCCGATCGCGGTGCTCTGTCGAACTCTCGAGGTTACACGTGCGGCCTACTATCAGTTTGCCGGTCGCGACATCACCACGACAGAGAATAGAGAAACGCAAATCACACAGGCGATCAAAAGGGTTCACTTGGAAAGGCATCACGACGCATACGGAAGTCCAAGAATGCATCGAGAACTATTGATACGAGGAGTTCAGTGCAGCCGAAATACCGTCGCCAAGTACATGCGTAAGGCAGGAATTCAAGCGAATCGCCGAACCAAATTCAGAATCTCGACCACCGATTCAAATCACAATCACCCCATCGCCAACAACCTTCTCGAGCAAAATTTCTCGACCGAAACTATCAATCGAGTTTGGCTCACTGACATCACCTACATTCCCACCAAAGAAGGATTCAGTTACCTGTGTGCTTTCGTTGACCTGTATTCACGCAAAATCATCGGTTGGAAAACCAGTCGTAACATCGATTCTGAATTGGTGGTGAGTGCACTCGATCAAGCTTTGGCGTTTCGTTCACCGGCGGCTGGCTTGATCGTTCATAGTGATCGTGGCTCCCAATACGCCAGCGAGCATTTCCGCAGCAGGTTAACCGCCAACCGTCTTATTCAGAGCATGAGTCGTCGCGGCAACTGTTACGACAATGCTCCGATGGAATCGTTCTTCAAAAGCTACAAGACAGAAGAGGCCCAGCAGATCTACGACACACACGAACACGCCACACGCGGCGTGTCTGATTACATCGAAGGTTTTTACAACCCTCTTCGCTTGCACTCCTCATTGGACTATCGGAGTCCCATTGACTTCGAGCAAGCCATCAAAGAACCGTTACTCGTCGGTGAATCCTGATCCACAGGACGCACCATTTACCTTCCCGTTAAGACCGGTCCACTGTCAACTTTTCGTGGGCAATTCCAGTCCAGAGTCGCGTGCTGCCCCAAATGGCTACCTAGGTACATGACGAGCCCAAAAATAGCGAGGAATTTATAGAGGTTATCAGTTGGGAGTTTAAGTTGCTCGATCATCTCTTCTCTCTATTGAAAGTGTCCTGGCTATTAGCTTCCACGGTTTAGGCACAATCAGCATGCAAACGAGGCGCGGAATAATCATCCTGGCCTGCAGAGTGAATGGGGAGAGGGAAACTAGGGTTAAGTGATTCCATCACGAGCCTTGCCTGCCGAGCCCTTGCGACCACCAACGTCAACGCTTGGCATCGTTAAATAGTAGTCAAGAAAGCCCGGTTCCCACCGGCCACGGGCAATAAATGTTCGCGACCGTTAGGGGGACGGCCGGTAGGAACCGGCCCTACGTTTGCTGAATCAGTCGACTACGGCAATGCGTGACAACGAATCGGTCAAGCTGCCCCCGTTTCATTCTTAATCGTAATCTTACTCTTAATCCTAATCTTCTCCGGTTCGATCCGGTCGAACGGGACTTTCGCGGACGGGATTAAGATTAGGAGTATGATTAAGATTAGGAACCAAGTAGGGCCGGTTCCCACCGGCCGGACGGTTGCTGTCCAGTCCAGGATTTTAAGATAGTCGTCAAGCGACCAGACATTCTTCACCTATCGATTTCACGTCCCGAGTGATCGACCACCACCGGATCACCGACTTGAGTCTGCCACTGGCGTAGTCTTGCTTGCAGTTGTAGCTTGGTTTGGGCGTGCTGCGGGGCTTCTGCGAGATCGTTCAGCTCATCTGGATCGTTGAGCAAATCGAACAGTTGCCACTTGTCGATCTGCGGATAGTGAATCAACTTCCAACGGTCACCACGAATCATGCGTTGGAAATTGCGGAAGTATCCGAAGACGTATTCGTGAACATGCTCCTGCTCGCCACGCAGAACAGGCACAACACTGCGACCGTCAATCGGTTTGAGTGTTCCAGCAACGTCGGGCGCATCAGGGACTGTGATTCCCACCAAGTCGCAGACCGTGGGATACAGATCACGCAAATACATCTGTGCGACGAAGCGTTGGTTCTTGGGAACACCGGGACCGCTGATTAGCATCGGCACGTTCATCGTGTGCTCGTACATGTTCTGCTTGCCACGCAAGCCGTGGCTGCCCATTGCTAATCCGTGATCGCTTGTGAAGATCACGATCGTGTTGTCTCGCTGGCCGCTGTCATCGAGTGCTTTCAAAATTCGGCCGATTTGTAGATCGAGATGCGAAATCACAGCGTAGTAAACAGCCAAGTCCTCGCGAACATCTTTCTCGGTGCGAGGCATCGGCAGCAGCGATTCGTCGCGAGAGTTCTGGTTGCCGTGATCGAAGGGGTGGGCCGCTCGAAAGTTCTTGGGCAGTGGCATCGTCGCGGGATCGTAAGCATCCTCGAAACCGGGAGGCACCAACAGCGGATCATGCGGCGCGGTGAAGTTCACGTGCATGAAGAATGGCTTGCCGCGCGGTTGCTCGATCAACTTGATGCTCGCGTCCGCAAACTTCTTGCTGATGTCGCCCGTCAAACCGACGCCGAGTTCCGGATACTTTTCCTTGCCATCGCTCGATTGAAAAACCCAGCCGGTGTAACCCGTGACCGGTGTTCCGTGCGCATCGACTTGATTCGGCTTCATCCATTTTCCGCCGCCGCTGCCAAATAGTCCGGCCGTATCCTGGTAGCCATAGTCGCTCGGTCTGCCCTTGTTGTGCCACTTGCCAACGTACGATGTTTCATAGCCGCCACGCTGCATCGTTTCGGCGAAGGAAACAAAGCCAACCGGTTGTTTGCTACCAAAATCCAGAGCGCCGGTGCGGAAGCCACTGCATCCGCTCAGGATCTCTCCTCGGCTGGGCGTACAGATCGGGTTCGAACAAACCGCCCGAGTGAACACACTGCCGTGTCGAACCAAAGTATCCAGATTCGGTGTCCGAATCACATCGTTGCCAAGTGCCGCGATCGTGTCAGGTCGCTGATCGTCCGAAACGATCAACAAAACATTCGGCCGCGCAGCGTCAGACGTCTCGTCAAACGTTGGCGATAGAATGACAAGCAGCAGGGCGGCAGCGAGCGTTTGAAGAATTTGTGGTTTTTGCATGGTGTGATTCGTTTAGGATCAAGCGGGAAAACAGTATCGTGGATCACTCGGCCGATCCAACGCCATGATCGCGGAGCGATCAGCGATTATCGGGTATAGTAAATACGTTAACTGATGAATCCTGACCTTGTGAGACTTTTACTGTGCGAAACGATTTGCGACAAATTCTTTTCGGTGCACTAACGCTCGTTATCGCGGTTTCGCAATCGACCGCCGCTCAACCAAACCTCGATGACTGGAAGGCGTCTACTCCGCGTGACGAGATTCGTCCGTCATTCGAAACAAGCAACAAGGGTGGGCATGACGGGAAGGGGGTGCTGTCGATCACGGCGGACGATCGCGAAGGATTGATGGGCCATTGGCAAAACACGGTTGCGGTCGAAGGCGGCCAGTACTATCAGTTTTCGGTCTGGCGACAGACCAAAGGAATTGACTTGGTTCGCCGCGCGGCGATGGCGAGAGTTATTTGGTTAGACAAGGACGGCAAGCGACCGCTCCGTGATGAAGTTTCGGTTTCCCGGTTGCCTGCCGATAAACCGAGGTCGGAACCGGAGTTTCCGGTCGATGGCGAAACGGACGGCGACTGGACAAGGCTCGTCGGCAACTACCGTGCTCCTGCCGGCGCAACACAGGCCCTGATCGAACTTCACTTCCGCTGGGGACCGCCCCGTTCGAGCGTCTCGTGGAGCGACGCAACCCTGATCGCATGCGAGCCGCTTGAGCCAAGGATCGTTCGCTTGGCGACCGTTCATTATCAACCCAAACAGGGAACGACCAACCGTGAGAAGTGTGAGCTGTTTTCTCCTTTGATCGCCGATGCCGCCATTCAGAAAGCGGACCTCGTCGTGTTGCCCGAAACGCTGACTTACTACGGTAAAGGAGGCACATATCCCGAGTCTGCCGAAACCATCCCCGGTCCATCGACTGATTACTTTGGACAACTTGCCAAGCAGCATGACCTTTACATCGTCGCCGGTTTGCTCGAACGCGACGGCCACTTGGTCTACAACACCGCAGCACTGCTTGGTCCCGATGGTAAACTGGTCGGCAAATACCGCAAGGTGACGCTGCCGCGTGGTGAGATCGAAGGAGGCATCATGCCGGGGAAGGACTATCCGGTTTTTGACACCCGGTTCGGAAAAGTCGGCATGATGATCTGCTACGACGGTTTCTTTCCCGAAGTCGCACATGAACTGAGCAACCGTGGTGCCGAAGTGATCGCGTGGCCGGTGTGGGGATGCAATCCACTGCTCGGTGCGGCAAGGGCTTGTGAAAACCATACCTATGTTATCAGCAGTACCTACACCGATGTGTCAGCCGACTGGATGATCTCAGCCATCTACGGGCACAACGGAAAACCGCTGGCTCAGGCGTCGAAGTGGGGAACCGTCGCGGTAGCGGAAGTGGATTTGAACAAGCCGATGTACTGGCGCAGCCTTGGCGATTTCAAAGCCGAGATTCAACGGCACCGACCTGAGATTCCAGCAGAACCCACCGCCAAGAACGATTTTTAAGCTGGAATTTTCAGCATTTGCGTTTCGTAGCCACGCTCGCCAGAGCGTGGATCGTTAGCGCGCAAATGCGAATTACCACCTTCTGGCGAAGGTAGCTACCCGAAGATGCTTCGCGACGTTGCCCAGGAGCTTGGGACTCCACAAGAGTAGGAAGCGTATGACCGAGAAACGCCACGCTACTGTTGCTGTTTCCGAGCCGAGAGATCGTACGGGATCGTGAACTGATGTTGATTTCGGTCCGGCACATAGGGCATTGATTCCACGAGTTGATCCAACGTGGAATCATACGTGATGAATTGAACCTGATTCTTTGAAGGGACAAATCGAAGGAGCCTCAGGCCACCTCGCGACATGTAGTCCGACAGCAATGCGTGAACTTCGTTTCCATGATCGCCGGTTGTCGATTTTCGCAACGCTGTCACTCGGCTCTGATCTCCCGAGAAAACGAAGCGAAGATTGACGTGCTTGCGATAGAGTTTGTCCCACATTTGCTCGGCCGTATTGCCTCGCTTGGGATGAATCTTCAGCCACCGCATTCGCCCCTTGGGATCGTGGATGTAGCCGTCGGTGGTTTTCGGTTTATCAATGATGCCGAGGTCCATGTGTGTCGTGATTAACGCGTGCCGGTTTGAATAGTTATCCAAGACAGTGCTCGCCCACGCTAGGACATCGTCAGGAGCGTTGCATTCCAGATGCAGAAAGACAAAGTCGATGCCGCCTGCCGAAAAGAGTTGAGCACTGTTGACGTTGTTAGCCGACACATGTTGGTCTTCACTATTGTGTGAATAGCACTCGAGATACCAATTATCGCCGATAAACGACGACGCAGGAAACGCTTGCTGGAACAGGCTCGCATCGCCATCGCGTTCCATGTCGTGGTTGCCTACCGTCAGGCCGAATGGAACAACGTCACGCAGCTTGTCGAGATGCAACTTCGCGACCGCCCATTCTTCGGGGCGATTGATTTCAACGATATCGCCCACATGGCTGACGAAAACGATATTCTGCGACTTTTTGTTGGCTACGATCCAATCAACGTGATTCTGCAAATAGACATTGTTGACTTGCTCTGCTGGCTGATCCGTCGAGATCTTAGAATGTGCGACGATGTGAGGATGCTCACTCATGCCGGGGAACATTGAACTGCCGCGTTCGCCGATTTTTGTCCCCGGCCCCAGATAGTGTTGTGTATCGGGAATGATGACTACCGTGAAAGCATCGCTGGGTAACGGCGGTATCACGGGCGAGTCATTTGCCACCCCGATTGACGCGACGAGAGCAAGCACAGCGGCTATGGCGACTTCACGACCAGCCAATAGGTGATTGTACATTTGTTTCATTGTTCACACATTCCGGACGTGTCTTTCGTTACGGTATCGTTGTAACCGCATCAATGCGATTGTACTCAAACGCGAACCGCTACTGCTGCGGTTGCAGCAACAGTTGCACGCCGTCGACGACAACGAAGCCATCCGTGTTTTGGTTCGATACTGTCACGATGATGGAATCGTTAATGCGAAAATTCCCCAGTGACGAACCGACCGCAGTGCCTTCGCGTTGGTTGACGGTTATCTCTTTTGTGTCTTCGCCTACCGAAACTGTCACCGGAGTCTTCGTGGATCGATTGCCAGACGCGACGTACAGCAGGCTGACTTCGTAAGTGCCGGGTTTGGGGACATCGATTTTGAATGTCGCCGTTTTTTCGCCTTTGCCGTTGTTGTCGTCGTGAAGGTAGGCCAGACCACAGACAGGAGCTAAAGTGCCCGACGTCCATGACCCCATTGTCTTGGCATCCGTATCATCCGTCACCAGCCCAGGCAGCGTCTTTGCAGGTTTACGCACCGACTTGTCAGCCCATGTCAGCCGCTGGCCGTCGTGTTCCAGTTTGACTTTCAGTTTGGCGTAGTCCACATCCTGTACGGCAATCTCTTCGGTGATCGCCATCGCTGCGGCGCTGCCGACACTTTGCCCAAGAATCATATACACCGGTTCCATGCGGATCGATCCAAAGGCAACGTGGGACGAAGAAAGACAGACTGGCACCAACAGGTTCTCACATTCATTCTTTCTAGGAACGATTGAGCGGTACGAAACGGGATATGGTTTTGCAAAGCCATGTCCAAAACCGCCTTCGTTGCGCACCGTCTGCACTCCGTTTTCTTCCACGACCACTCGCTGACAAAAGTGTGAATCCATTGGATACGAAGCCAGACCCACGGAATCGTTAACGATCCGTCGTGATTCGCAGTCCGCTTGTGTGACAACATAATCCGACACCATGCGGCGGCCTTCGCGGACGTACAACTGATGAGGCCAGAATCCGGATTCCGTGAACTCCTGCGGATCGAGTCCCCAGGCACTCACCCGCACCCGCAGTGCTTCGGGAACCTGAGGGTCGTTTGCCAGGAAGTACATCAGTCCCTGTTGATAGTTGACGTGGTCTTGGAAAATGCGTTCGCGCATTTCGTACAATTCACGCAGCGGCACTGGCAGCCCTCGGCGTGGCGGAGGAAGTTCGCTGATCGAACCCGGTTTGTACGTGCCGTCGGGCCAGCGGTAATTGCCGCCGACATAGTCTGAGGAGAAGCTGCCCGCGTTGTTGCTGTCGCCCTGTCGCATCTGAACCGGCCCGTCGGTCATCGAGGCCGTCGTGTAGTTCAGACGCCAATCGATGCGTTCATCGAAATTCAGAAAGCGGGCCAGCAACGCGTAGCGATTAGCGTCATAGCTGCGAGGTTTCGGGAACGCGACTTTATCGGCACCGCGTGAAAGTTGAAGTCGGAAATTGTACGCCTGAACTTTGAAGTCGCCTTCGCCTGGTTTTCCAGGAGTCTCAGCGGCGATTTCCGGCAGCAGACCTGACGCCGGATCATCCGCAATCACGTAGGGACTCAGCGGCAGTCGGCAAAACTGATAGACGTTTTTCCACGACACCGTCTGCCATTGCCCGCCCAACGTTTCGTCGTAAGTCGCCGCTGGTTCTCGTCCGACGTGATAGGAAACGTTCGCAGCGGCCAGCAGGTCGCCTTCATAAGTGCTGTCCACAAACACCGCCGCCCGCACGGTCTCGCCGGTTTCCATGGTTGCGGAAACCAGTCGCTGATCCTGCATCACAACGGAGCTGAGCGCACGTCCCAGCAGGACTTTTACGCCGGCTTCATCGAGCATTTTTCGGTACAACGCCTCGGCTTCTCCAGGGGAATAGTCTAGAGCTTTGCCAATTCGATTGTAGAACTCCAGTGCGATTCCGCCGATCGAATCCTTTCTTCCCAGATCGGTCGCGGTCAATCCGCCGGACGTCATTCCGCCCACGTGTCGGTTAAAGGAAAGCAGGACTGCGGATTTCCCATCTCGCGCCGCTTGAATTGCCGCCGTCACCCCGGCCGGAGTGCCTCCGTACACGGCCACATCGCACTCGATCAACTTAGGTTGACCAGGCTCCGCCGGTTCGTAGTAGTGGGGCTCACCCGCCTTGCTCACGTTGTTGCAACAGGCTGCATGCAAAGCGGCGCTCACCACGACGGCCACCAGCCAGACGGATCGCTTCAAGACTGATTCTCGGTTGCTCATCTATTTTTTCTGTATGTCTAGTTATTTGTTGATGTCTAGTTATTTAATTGGATAGGATCTTCCGCCATGCCGTCGCCGTAACTCCGACGCATTGTAGGCACAATTGTATTCGCGGTGTGGCGTCGGTGTTCTTCTTTGATACGATCTCTGCCGTGATCGAGAAACTGTCGAATGAACTTGTCACTGGTTCTTGCGACGGTGAGGAGTCAAGAAGGGCAGATACCGTATTTTTTATTTATCCGCTTGATCTGCTTATCGTCGGTACCTGACCCCCTTTCTTCAAAGGACAGGCGAATCGTCCCTCTGAATTCATTCGTCAGTCCCCCATTCGTCTGTCAAAAATGCCTCATCCGCTGCCTTCTATCCGCTCACGATCGCGTTGGTTCGTGAACAGGGTTCGCCTAACGTCGGGCTATGATAGTTGCTACGTGCTCGCCCAGCAGATAGCATGGTCTTGGCATGAGTGACGATGAGCTCTCTACTCAAGCTCCCACCTAGATTCACCACGAACGATTACCGTTCCCCGCCTTGGAAAGATCACGATGAGACGCATGAAATCCCGAATTCCATTCGGATTGCAACGTACGCTAGCGGTATTTGGCATACTGGGCTTGTTGGCGAGTGGCCTCTCCGCAGCAGATGCGCCGAAGCGTGTGCTTCGCGGCGGTGCGTACGCGATTGACATTACTCCAACTGAGTTTCCTGTTAGTTCAGCTGGCAGTATGACGCACCGCACGGCGGATCAGGCCCACGATCCGCTGCACGCCCGTTGCCTGGTGCTGGACGACGGCGAGACGAAGATCGCGTTGGTCACTTGCGACAGTTGCATGGTCCCGCGAGAGATCTACGATGCCGCTAAAAAGCAGGCATCGCAGGCGACCGGCATTCCGGCGGATCACATTCTTTGCTCGGCGACACACACTCATACCGCAGTCACGGCGGCACCGACGTTTCAAAGCCTAGTTCAAGAGGACTATCCCGATTTTCTCGCCCAGCGAATTGCTGAGGGTATTACCCAAGCCAACTCGCAACTGGAGCCAGCCCGTGTTGGTTGGGCGATAGGGAGCAACCCGCGTCAGGTCTTCAATCGCCGCTGGTTCTTGCGTCCCGGCACCGCGATCGCGGACCCTTTTGATCGCGGTACGGACACGGTAAGGATGAATCCTGCGGCGAATAGCAAGAGTTTGCTTCAGCCCGCTGGCCCGGTCGATCCAGAAATTCCGGTACTCGCGGTGCAAGCCATTGACGGACGTCCGATCGCATTGTGGGCCAACTACTCGCTGCATTACGTAGGCGGCGTGCCCGCCAATTCGTTATCGGCAGATTACTTCGGCGAGTTCGCTCGCCAGTTTACCAAATCGATCGATGGCGATAAAAGCAAGCCCGCTTTTGTAGCTTGCATGACCAACGGGACGAGCGGCGATATCAACAACATCAACTTCTACGAGGGCCGCACGAGTCAGCGACCCTTTGAACAGATTCGCCTAGTAGCCGCCGATGTCGCAGCTTCTGCCCTCGTGGCGTATCAGCGAGTTGAATACAAAGATTGGGTGCCGCTGAAAATGCAGGAGACCGAGATAGAGCTGGGTGTCCGCCGGCCTGACGCAGAGGAATTAGCTCGCGCCGAGAAACTGATTGCCGAAGCGGGGCCAGGCCCGTGGAAGCAGCAACGTTTGATCTATGCCAACGAGACGATGAACATGGCCAAGTACCCGGCCACGGTTCAAGTCAAACTGCAAGCGATTCGCATCGGTGATCTGGGGATCGTTAGCAGTCCCTGCGAGACGTTTGTCGAGACCGGGCTAGCGATCAAGAAACTCAGTCCACTCAAGCCCACGTTCACGATCGAGTTGGCCAATGGCTACAACGGCTACCTGCCGACACCCGAGCAGCATGCACGCGGGGGCTATGAAACATGGCGTGCCAAGTCCAGTTATCTGGCCGTTGATGCCGAGACACAGATCCGAAAAACCTTATTGAGTCTACTCGATCAGGTCACGCAATAAATATTGCAAGAGTTTTCTCAGCTTTTGCGATTGCTCTGTTTTTTGTACCCATCGCTATCGCTGCGGACGCGGTCACGCTGGAACTTTCCGCTGGCGATGATCACGAATTCCGCGGAGATTCCGTGGCAATAGCGACCGCCACGTGAAAGATAGCGGTTACTGAACAACAGCGGACACCGCGAGCTATCGCTCAGCGTGTGGTGTCGCGAAATGATTTCCCAACCCTGTGCAACGGGTACACAACTCACTTAACACCAAGGCGTTCACTCCGTGAGAATTTTTAACACACTCATCCTGATTACCTTCTCTTTTCTATCGACCGGTTTGTCGGCGGGAACTCTGGATCAAATCCCGCATTTAAAATCCTTGCCCGATTCGACAGCCGATCTGCAGCAGATGATCGACGATCGTGGTGGCAGCTTGCTGCTTGGAAAGGACGATGTGTTACGTATCACCGAACCGCTGGTGTTCGACTTGGCCAAGCACAAGGCGGTCTCCGTGAAAGCGGCGGGCGGGGTGACCATCGTCATGGATGGGCCAGGCCCCGCCTTGCGTTTTGTTGGTTCGCACGAAGGGACCGCGTCACCTGCGTCGTTTAAGCCAGCGACCTGGAACGAGCGAATGCCGATGGTTTCCGGGATTGAAATTCTGGGAAACCACGCGGAAGCTGACGGGATCGAACTCGTACAAACCGTTGGTGCGGTCGTCAGCGGTGTTTCCGTGCGATGGTGTCGCCACGGTATTCATCTGGTCAATCGTAACCGCAATGTCATCGTGTCCGATTGCCATCTGTACGAGAATTCCGGAGTCGGCGTTTATCTAGACGATGTGAATCTGCATCAGATCAATATCGGCACCTCGCACATTTCCTACAATCGACAAGGAGGGATCGTTGTTCGCGATGGCAATGTACGGAACTTACAAGTCTCTGGATGTGATATCGAAGGCAACATGCCAGCCGACGACACACCGACGACGGCAGCGAATATCCTGATCGACGTTTCCGGTTCACCCGACACGCGTGCGCAATCGATCGCCGAGATCGCCATCACAGGCTGTACGATTCAGCACTCGGCAAACTATAGCAAGGGCGAGAACAAGACGGTCGCGCCCGGCGGAGCCAATATCCGCTTGGCTGGCAAGAAGATTTATCCGATCGATTCCGTGACGATCTCGGGGAACATCCTCAGCGACACGACGACTAACATCGACATCGACTACGCACTGGACGTCGCCATCAACGCGAATAACTTTTTCGCACCGCAACCCGCTAATCTGCACGTCCGCAATTCACAGCGGGTCGTCGTTTCAGGCAACACGTTTAACCCGCGTCAGTTCGAACGGCCTGGCACGATTACGTTCGAGGACTGTGTCGATTGCATCATCGCAAATTCAACGCTACACCAGTTCGCAACGGACGCCGGAGCGTTGATTCTTAACCGCTGTAGTGGGTTCACGCTCAACGGACTCATTCTCAGCGATTGTGGCTCGGGTATTGTACTGAACAACACGACCGACACGACAATTTCGAGCTGCCGCGTCACACGCACGACGAACGGTTCGCTGGACATATCGATCAACGATAGCAACAAGAATATCGTGCTCGTTGGAAACGCCTTTGGTGGCGATGTCAAGATCGCGGCTGAGGCCACGGCTGCAGACTGAATCACCCCTTCGGGGATGAAAACGCGAACTTCACAACTCACGCGTCGGGTTACGAAATATCCGGGCTACTCGCGGCATATACCGCAACCTCAACCGGAACTAAGAAGCTAGGCAGGAGTCTTTCAGTTTATTAGCCGCTTTGGCGCTAGCCACGGTTCCGACATTCAACCGTGGCTAGCGCCAAAACGCAACGCTGTGAAGCATTTTGAGCACGTAAAAAGCGGGGTTTTCACCAAGCTCCGAATATGAAAAAAGCCAGATTCCCCCCAAACACTAACTGAAACACTTCAGTCAGAAAGGAATCTGGCCATGAGTCGCAAGAAGCAGACAAAACGTAGTAAGCAAAACCAACGTCGCAAACCTAACCGCCAATCTCGTCGCAAGAACAAGACGATCTTCAACGAGGTGTGTCGTTGGATTGTTCCCAAAGGTGAATTGTTTACCAAAGATACATTTCATGGCAATATCAAATGGATGCCCGAAGAATTGGCGATCCAGGCACTCATCTGGTCTTGGCAAAATGAGATAAACGTCACCGATGCCTTCGATCAGACGATGGAAATCTGTGAAGAGCTGGGGCTTCACTGCACCGCCAAAACCTACACGGCCTTCATGAACGCATTGGATCGCTACGAATCGCTGTTCACGACGCGGCTTCGCCAGAGACATCAGTCATTGGCCCAGGAAGTGGGCGGACGTTTTTGGAGGTCCGCTGACTGGGTACTGATCGGCTTCGATGGGTCACGCGTGACGGTCCCGCGAACGGCCGCCAATGAGAAAGCTTTTTGTGCACCCAACTATGGCCGCGGCGTGCGTGCCAAATACGGAAAGAAGAAGTCCAAGGGGATGCGACGGAAGCGGAACCAGAAGAACAAACCTCAGCCACAAGAACCACAAATCTGGGTCACGATGATGTGGCACATGAGCCTTCGTCTACCGTGGACTTGGCGTTTGGGGCCATCGAACTCAAGCGAACGAGGCCACGTCGTGGAGATGCTTAAGGAAGAGACTTTCCCGGAAAAGACACTGTTTTGTGGTGACGCGGGCTTCGTAGGTTATCCTCTGTGGAGTGCGATCCTGGCTGCCGGTGGTGACTTCCTTGTTCGTGTCGGAGCGAACGTGAAGTTGCTCAGCGAGCAGGCTGATATCAAGCAACTCGGTGGAGGTCGAGTCTTGTGTTGGCCCAAGGGGAGGATGGAATCTGGCGCCCCGCCGCTGAAGCTGCGTCTGGTGAAAGTGAAAGTTGGCAAGACGAAGATGTGGATGCTTACGAGCGTATTGAGCGCTCGTAAGCTGAGGCACAAGCAGCTCATTGGTTACTACAAAATGCGTTGGGGAATCGAAGTCGAATTCCGCGGCTTGAAACAAACCATTGACAAGCACAAACTACGTTGCCGCAACAGCGATCGGGCATTGGCGGAACTGGACTGGTCGATTCGCGCGATGGCGATTGCCGAACTGCTGGCGCTGCGAGAACAGATTCCCGAACAGCAAGACGTTCCCGAGCAAGTCGACTATGATCCGAAAAAACGAAGTTTGGCCAACACGATGCGTTGCTTGCGACGCTGCATGCGTCGCCTCGACAAATATTGCAGTGCGAGTGACAACATGCTGCACAGCCTGTCGCAAGCCCTCGTCCAGACCTATCAAGCGGGCACGGACAAGAAGGAGCGTTACCGTCCAAAGAACCCACACAAGAAACCGTTGGGCGATCCTGAAATAAGAAAACTGAACATGGAAGAACGTAAAAAACTCGCCGAATTCCATCAAAACCAAGCGGCCTAAAATACTTCACAGCGTTGGCCCAAACGGCTAACGGGATTGCACCCAATGATTCCTGCCTACCTGCTTAACGCCCTTCGGCCAATGTGAATTACAGCGAATCATTCTTGCCGATGCACTTAACACTGGAACACCCTTGATGACACAAGAAGAATGGAGATCAACTCGATGACCGAACCCAAGTATTTTTACCGGACCACGATTCTCGCCGCGGCAAAACGGTTTGCCGTCATGGCTGCTGCTGTACTACTCTGCGTGACGACCAGTTTTGGTCAGACGAACCCTGCTGCGATTAAAGCCGCGTTGGCGGAGCAGCCCAGTGTCGTCGAGGCGGCTTGGTGGGGCTTCGACGAAACGGAGTCGACCAAAGCACTCCAGGCCGCGATCGATTCAGGTGCCGACAAAGTCATCGTTTCCAATAGGGGTAAACCATGGATTGTGGACAAGATTGAACTCGCCAGCGACCAGGAGTTGTACTTTGAGAAGGACTGTGTTGTGCTCGCAAAACGAGGCGCATTCAAAGGCAAGAATGACAGCCTGTTTACAGCCAGGTTAAAGCAGAATGTCACGCTCAACGGTAACGGGGCAACGTTCCGGATGTGGAAGTCTGACTACCACACTGATGCGTACGCCCGTGCCGAGTGGCGACACTGCCTGAGCATTCTCAGTAGCAACAACGTGAAAGTCTACGGTCTCACGCTCGCCGACAGCGGCGGTGACGGAATCTATCTCGGCGTAGCCCAACGCGGTGTCACCAACAAAAACGTACATATCAAGGACGTGATCTGTGATGGCAATAACAGGCAGGGAATCAGCGTGATCAGCGCAGAGAACTTGTTGATCGAGGACTCCGTGCTCAAGAATACGTCTGGCACGGCGCCCCAGGCCGGGATCGACTTCGAACCCAATCATCCTGGCGAGAAGGTCGTCAACTGTGTGATGCGGAACTGTGTGGCCGAGAACAACGTCGGTCCCGCGTACGTGCTCTATCTGCGACCGCTTGATGGCACCTCAGCACCCATCTCTGTTCGCATCGAGGACTGTGTTTCTCGCGGCAGCAACGCAATCTCGGCGTCGATCACCACTGCCAACGGTGGCCCGAAAGGTCCGCCACTGGGGCAGATTGATTTCGTCGATTGCCGCTTCGAGGATACCGGTACCGCTGGCATCAGTGTGCGAGACTTGCCAGTGGACGCCTGCCGCGTGCGTTTTGAAAACTGTACGCTAGCGGATGCAAGTGACAAGCCGACGCGGGGCACGCCGATCGTTTTCACCGCTCGCGTGGGCAGTACCCAGGATGTGGGAGGCGTCGAGTTCGTGGATTGCAAACTGGTCGAACCGGTGGATCGGCCGCTAATGGCGTTTGAGGACTACGCCGGTGACCTGAAAGTCCTCGACGTCACAGGGACGCTCAAGGTGGTCCGCGATGGCACAGAGCAAGTGGTTCCGATCACCGAGCAACTGCTCGACGAACTGATGCCGACTCGCACGATGAAACGGATCCAACGCTACGATCTGACGGACACTCGCTTCGTGCCAGTCTTTCCCGATGCCACGCTGCCATCGACTAAACCGCAGCTTGCACGTCAGCGTAAGCACGGCGAGTACCTCATCTATGCCACGCAAGGTGACGCGGTGCAACTCCGCGTGCGGTACCTGAAGGTCGGCGGTTACGGCGGCAGTGACATGAAGATTCCGGTGCTGGATGAGGCCGGCAAACGCATCGCGACGCTGACAGCGCCCTTCCAGCAGGATACGCAGTGCAGCTTCACCGCGCCGGAGACTGGCACATTCAAACTGGTGTGCGACGCGGGAGGCAACAGCGTCCACGTCGACTCGCCGACACACCGACTGTGTTTGGTCGGGACAGACAACGCCATTTCGCTCATCAGCACCAGTGGCGACTTCTATTTCTGGGTGCCGGGCAGTGTGGCGGAGTTCGGTGTCAAAATCTATGGCGCTGGCGGGGAACGTGTCAACGCTGCGGTCTTCGACCCTGCGGGTACACAGGTATGGGTGAAGCAGAATATCGACATCCCAACGTTGTACGAAGGCAAACCTCGCACGGCCGGCAAGGACGAAGTTTGGCGAGTTCGGATCGGCAAACCCACCGATGGTGCGTTCGAGGATAATTACATCGAACTGCGCGGCGTGCCAAACGTGCTAGCGTACACTCCCGAGGCACTGCTGAAACCAAAATGATCGCCGCTAACTGGATAACCCCAGTTTGATGAGTCGTTCGGCTGGAGCGGTCGGCGATAATCGCCGACCGCCTGGTCGATACGATTGTACCTTATGCAATTTGCTATGCTATCGACTGCCACACTGCTTTGACCGGCCGATGATGCATCTTTCCAAAGGCGACTTGAATATGAAGCGACTTGTTTTCCTTTTTGCTTTTTATCTACTCAGCGGTGTCTCACTGGGATCGGAGCCACAGCCCAATATTGTTTTTGTGCTTGCCGATGATCTGGCGCAGGGAGATCTGGGTTGCTATGGCCAGAAATTGATCCAGACACCCAATCTCGATCGCATGGCAGCCGAGGGGACACGTTACACACAGGCTTACTCGGGTTCCAGCGTGTGCGCTCCCTCACGGGCTTCCCTGGTGACCGGGCTGGACATGGGGCACTGCCCCATTCGTGGGAATTATGAGTTGAGAACTGGATCCAAGTTCGGTGCCGGTCAACTTCCCCTGCCTGCCGCGACAGTAACCGTGGCTCAATTGCTGAAATCATCCGGCTACGCGACGGCCTGTATGGGCAAATGGGGGATGGGACAATTCGACACCACCGGCAGCCCGCACAAAAAGGGCTTTGATCATTTCTTTGGTTACAACGGCCAAGTTCACGCGCACAGCTATTTTCCAACCTACCTCCACGATGACGAATCACGCATCGAACTGCCAGAAAACAACGACAATGCTAAGAAAACTTATGCCGACAATCTGATTCAAAACGACATGCTCCGATGGGTTGGCCAGCAACGCTCGAAGCCTTTCTTTCTATTCTATGCCACCACGTTGCCGCATGGAAAATATGAAATCGATGACCTTGGCATCTACGCGAAGCAACAGGATTGGACAGAGAAAGAACGTGCTTACGCGGCGATGGTCACTCGGTTGGATACTGACATGGGACAGTTATTCAGCTTGTTAAAAGAAATGCAAGTCGACCAAAACACCTTGGTGATTTTTGCGGGAGACAACGGCTCCTCATTCGCCCCCGATTCAGCGATTGGAAAGCGATTTGATCAATCAATGGGCGGAACCTTGCGTGGCTTTAAACGTAGCATGTACGAAGGCGGTTTGCGTCAGCCAGCGATCGCGAGGTGGCCAGGCGTGGTGCCTGCCGGTCGTGTCAGCGATGAGCCCTGGGCATTTTGGGATTTCCTCCCTACTGCCGCTGAACTTGCCAACGCAAATTTGCCAGCTGACATTCACACTGACGGAGTCTCACTGGTTTCCTATCTGAAGGGTGGTAACGCGCCGGCTCGCGATTACTTTTACTGGGAACTTCATGAACGAGCACCCAAGCAGGCAATTCGATTTGGGACTTGGAAGGCGGTTCGCAACCGTATCGGCGCGTCGATTGAATTATACAATCTGGAATCAGACACCGCCGAAAGCGATGACGTGGCGAACCAGAACCCGGAATTGGTTGCCAAAGCGGAACAGCTGATGGACAAAGCTCGCGTTGAGAACGAGAATTTTCCGTGGGTTCCCAAGCGGTGACGAATGAAACAGCCTGCTGTGGTAAGCAGGTCAATATGAGTCATTCCAAATAATGAACTGAGCCGACGGCGCTAGCCGCGGAGAGCGTCAATATTGTAGGGAACTTGCCCGCGGCTAGCGCCGTCGGCTCACAGAATGATCGACGTTTCACCGTTAAATACCAAACGACCAGCTTAGCTGAACATGAACAATCAACATGACGTCCGACCTTCGCGACGTGCGGTATTGCAAAGCCTGGCTGTCGCCGGTTTGGTTGCTTCGGCGGACGGACGCTCGTTCGCCGCAGAGTCGAAAACTCAGGATTACTTGTTGGGGCTGCGCAAACGCGATGGTGGTTTTGGCTGGAGCGATCAATCTCGCTCCCACTTGGTCGCAACGCATGCAGTGGTTGGTTGCTGCGTCGCGCTGCAAATCCAACTGACCGACGTCAAGTCGCTTGCAGAGTTTGTACGACGGAAGCACCCAGCGGATCAGAAGCCGATCAAGCAGCGTTATCGAGAATTTGATTTGCAACAGATCGAGACACTGCAGTGGCTCGGTCAAGACACCTCGGATTTCCACAAGCAGGTTTCCCAGTGGAAAGCGCCGATTCCTTACGCAAGTCAATATGAGCAGAATGGCTATCCAATTTTTCGTAAACAGATTGCCACCCTACTTTGCCGAGAGAAGCTTGGACTGCCACATGATGACTTGGACAAACCGATGCGAGAGTATGTTCTCCAGCGCCGGCGTCCAAGTGGCAGCTTCAACAACACGCCGGGCGACGATGGAAGCGATGGTCATGTCGTCGCCACGTGGTGGGGACTGCAAGCGGCACTTTTGTTCGGCCTGGCCGACGAATTGCGAGAGACATTGGTTGCCTGGTTACAAGCGTGTCAGCAATCCGACGGGGGTTTCACCTGGCAACCGAACGCATCGATGTCGGCCGTCAGCACGGCGACTTACACCCACGCGGCCATGCGTTCACTGAAACTGCTCGATGCGAGGCCGATCGACGAGCCCGCCGCGATGGCGTTTCTGCTGAGCTTGAAGAATTCCGATGATGGTTTTGCCGAGAGACCCGGTTGGCTTTCCAACCCACTGTCGACTTATCACGTTGTTGATGCACTGGCCAGTTTGGAGAGCGTCGCGGCAGCAGATCAGCCGCCATCGAGAACGAATCGAACTTCGCGTTCTAGCAAGGCAATCCCGCTTCCCCAAAACTTAAAAATCTACTCCGCACAAATTCAGGCGCATGGAGCAGGCAGTCCGCGAGATGCCGTGATCCTAGCCAAACGACTCGGCATTCACCTGTGGGGTGCGAAAAACTCTAGCGCCCAATGGATGGCAGCAACGCAGCGGATAGCAGACCAAGACGGCGTGCCGGTTCAGTTCGTTGTTGCCAACGAAGAGTACGGGACTTGGATCCGAGTTCCAGGCGAAGGGACGTACAGCCACATGAGCGACATCATCGCGGAGGATCTAAACGCGGCGGCTGATTCTTTGGCAAGAGACAAAGTACTGACTTGGGAGGAGTTTCGAACGAGAAGATTGCAGCCGCTCGAGCAAGCGGGTGGGCGACTGATATGGCAGTTTGGCGAGAATGAAGATCTCGTGCGGTTGCTGCTGGATGACTCGTTGGACCGCCGGGGATTTGCTGCGATTAGCACATTTCATTTTGGCAATCCCGATTTCACAGACACGGAACCGTTCCTGCATCTTTACCGCGGACAAATTCCCTACATCGCGTTGCAAGACGCGCACGGCGCGCAGCCGTGGTGGTTTGCCGACATGACGACGGGGTTCCGTACTCTGTTTCTCGCTGAAGAACCTAGTTGGGAAGGTTGGCTCAAGGCGCTGAAGAACAACTGGACGGTCGCTGTTCGTCGCGATGCGAAAACCGATAACAAACTGATCATGCACTCGGGTTCCGAATCGCTCGAAAACTATGTCTTGCAACATCAAGACCAATGGAGTTGGTGGCTGGATTCGAAGATCAACAGACCGATGGTTTCTTTGGTTGTGATCGGTCCCGAGGACGTGCTTGAAACAGGCTGTCCATCGCAAGGGATTGCGATCCGCGTACGCTGCGCCTGGTCCAATACGACACAAGGATTGCTAATTGAGCCGCTGTCCAAGTTGCTGAGTCTTAGCGTGGATGGACAAGTTGTTGTGCCACGTGAAATTCGCAGCAATTCGAAGAATGGTAAACTGGATGACATCTATCATTTATACGAGATGCCTGATGTTACGGACGGTCAGCATCGCGCCGAAGCTCGCGTCCAGATCCTGTCGACGGGCGATCAAACGATCGAATCGATTGAGTTTTAATCGCTTACCCGACAGACAAACGCGGTAAGCAGTTAGGCAGGAATCATTGGGTGAAATCCCGTTAGCCGTTTGGGCGCTAGCCCCGGTTGAATGTCGGAACCGTGGCTAGCGCTGATCCGCTAAATCTTTGGTGTGGACATCGGATATTGGGGGAAGTTTTTCTTCCGGGCTATTCAGTAGTTACCTCTCCCGGCGAAGCTGGGAGAGGTCGAACGGGCCCTTTAGGCCTCGTTCGGGTGAGGGCCGACCGCGCTATCGGCGTGCAATTCCGGTGCAAACGGCGTTTTCGTCGCCATCGACTTGCTCGGTCAGCCCCCTCACCCGAACGTCGCTGAAGGCTCCGTTCGACCTCTCCCCCAACGAAGTTGGTGGAGAGGTGGCAGAAAAGTTGCGCAACCAAAACTCACGACAACACCATAGTTTCAGCGGACCAGGCTAACGCCAAAGCGGCTAATATACGTAAAGACTCCTGCCTAGCTGCTTAGGACTTCGTTTGGTGCCACCCACTTACCGTTGGACCGAACTCGCTATCAAGCAAAATTCGCGACAAGGCGAAGTAGAACGATAAAACCGAACATTGAACCGCGAGTCCTGACCATGAAATACTTTCTTTTCGCGATACTGTCCTGTCTGCTTCTTTCCACGGCTCAAGCGGAGCCGATCTTTGTCGAGGCAGAGAGCTTCGTGTCGGCGACCGACGGCTGGCAAGTGGCGAAGAATCAACAGACCCGGGCGGCGTCACGATTGCACTCTTTCCACGGTGCCACGGGAGATCCACTCGGCACGGCTCGCAAGCCGATCGAAATCGAACAGCCAGGCAACTATCGAGTCTGGGTTCGTTATCTGCACCACGAACGTTTTCGCGGTCCGTTTCAGCTCGCTGTGGTTCATGGCGACAAGTCGACGGCGAAAGACGTTGATTTGGAACCAAAGCCGGACGCGAAGAGTTGGGCGTATGTGTGGGATTATGTCGATGTGAAGTTGCCGGCGGGCACCGTGGAACTGGAGTTGACCAAATTCGAACAGAAGAACTGTTCAAGTTACGTGCGGCACGTCGATTGCTTCCTACTCACCACCGACAAAACGCTGGTTCCCGACCACTTGCCCCATGGCGAACAAACGTTTCTGCGAGTGACGTTGGGCGAGGTCTACGACGAGCCCGCGTACGTTCACATCTTTGCGGATCATTATCGTGCGCCCTGGTATCAACACTTTCATCTTTCCAAAGCAGGTGCGCAGCAGGGGTTGCAGCCCAAGAATGGCGATCAGATGCTGGGCGGCGAACAGACTCCGTGGTGCAACATCACACCGATGCTGTACCAGGACAGCGGTGCGATCCTGAACATCAGCGTGCGGCACACCTATCATCAACGCGCCGCACAATTACAGGCCCGGTTCGAGTTCGCCACCGCAGCGGACGAACAATCGATCGTGCGAACAATGGACGTGGAGAGTGTTCCCAACGGGCTGGTCGTTGTCGTGCCGCCGGACCTGACAACCGCCGAGCATCTCAGTCGATTAAAGCGGGACGCCGACTTCGCGGAAGCCACCGGCCGAATTGCAGATGCCTTTGATTGGCCTGAGTTCGGCAGCAAGCCGCAGCGGATCCCATTCTTCGTCAGTGCGACGGTCGGTGGTTACGGCACCCAGGTGGACCAATCGGTAAGCGATCGCGAATGGAAAACGCTGGATTACTTCGGCTTCAGCAATCGCAGTCGCTCTCACATTGGCGGCGTCTGGCACATGCTAAATCGCTCCTACTGCCGTCCCGATATTGAACGAATGAAAGAGCACGCCGCCGCGCAGGCCGCCGCATATCGTGACAGCGGCAAGTCAATCGACGACATCGTCTACTGCATGCTGATGGATGAACCGGCGGGCCAGTCAGCCGCGTTCATGGCCCAAGACGAAGCCTACGGGACCGCCTTTCGTGAGTGGCTGAAAAAACGGGGCAAGTCACCAGCCGATCTGCTGGTGTCTAGCTGGGATGAAGTTAAGCCGGTACCTGAGGACCAACGCGACGAATTTCCAGCCCTGCATTACTTCACTCAGCGGTTTCGCACCCGAGCGTTGGGTGTCTTCATGGCGACTCAGCGCGGCATCTTGGAGCAGGCCTACGGTCGCTCGCTGCCGACTCTGGTCAATTTCAGCGACGGCGCGACCTATCATGCAAACATGTATGGACAGGGCGTGGACTATTTCGAACTGCTCGACGATGACGATCAGAATGCGATTTGGAGCGAAGACTGGGCCAACGGGGCATCCAGTTATCAATGCGGCGCCTACAACGTCGACCTGATGCGTGCTGCCGCGCGTGAGCGAGGTCAATTGTTGGGACATTATTTGGTGGCTCATGCGGGACGCAAATCCTGGGACATCAAACTCAAAGCCGCGAGTGAAACGGCGAGAGGTGTTCGCATCTGGAAGAATTTCTCCTATGGTGTCAGCTGGGGCAATCACGAAGGCGGACCGGCGTGGAAGAGCCACACCTGGTATTCCAAGCCCGAGACGTGGCGTGCCAACGCCGAAGTCGTTCGAGAAATTGGGGGCGCTGAGGATCTGCTGCGGTCGGCAACTGCCGCGCCGGCGGAAGTCGCCATTCTGTATTCTTCGTCCTCGGACGCCTGGACAAGCAACCGAAATCACGCGTTCGGTTTCCACCGCATGCATACTTGGATGGCACTGGCTCATGCACAGGTTCCCGTCGATTTCGTGGGCGAACGACAGGTCGAACGCGGCGGATTGGAAGACTATAAAGTCTGTTACGTCGACGGCCCGAATCTGACGCGTGAAGCGGCACAACGGTTAAGCGAGTGGGTTGCTGCAGGCGGCGTTGTCTATCTGTCGGCGGGGGCCGCTAGTCGTGACGAGTACAATCGTCCGTTGGAAGTCTTCGATTCGCAGTTACCTGCCGAACGCGACACCCTGGAAACACTTCAGCCCTTCTTGAATTCCGGCAGCTACGTCCATGTTTTGCAACCGCGAGACCGTGTCGTGGCCGATGGTGTGACGCTGGACGTTCTTTCGGTGCGCCAGCACCAGACGCCGCGCGAAGGCAGCGATGTGCTGGCGAAATTCAAAGACGGATCGGCTGCGATCGTGCGGTCGAACGTTGGCACCGGAATGATCTATTCGGTGGGCTTTCTGCCGGCGCTGGACTACATCCGGCAGGCTGTCGTCGCGCGACGCGAAATGCAGATATCGCGAACCAACGACGAAGACGCGGCGGCCAACCGCACGGCGGAACCAACGCCAACCCTTTCGATCGATGTTCCCAAACAATCGACGATTGCCAATTCAACGGCCGACACTCGCCTGGACCGATCGTACAATCCCTGGCAATTTCCGGCCGAAGTCCGCGAACTGATTCTGCAGCCCGTTCGTGCCGCAGGCGTCGATCCTGCACTAACGTGCAATATCCCGCTAGTCGACGCGGTTTTGCTGCATGCCGAAAGCGGAGCGGTCATCCCGGTCGCAAACTACACGCTCAAGCCAATCGACAATGTTGAATTCCGCCTCCGCAGCCCACGACCGATTGCTCGGATTGAGTCGATCCATCACGGCGTCATTGCCTTCGAGTCAGGCGAAAAAGGAATCGTCCGGTTCTCGTTGCCGTTGGACGCCAGCGACTACATTAAAGTTTATTATTGATGGGTGCGTCTTCTCGATCACGCGCTCCAGCCCAACTTCGTCAACGATTTTTAGGATGCAAACTGCAGCATTTGCGTTTTGTAGCTGCGCTCGCCAGAGCGTGGATTGTTGGCCCGCAATGCGAATCACCACTTTCTGGCGAAGGTAAGGAGATAGGCAGGAGTCTTTCGGTATATTAGCCGTTTGGGCGCTAGCCCCGGTTCTGTGGTGACGAAACCGGGGCTAGCGCCCAAGCGACTAACGGGATTTCACCCAATCATTCCTGCCTAACTGCTTAGCTACCAGGAAACCGTTCACGGCGTTACTGCCGCCATGCGACGATGCAGCAGTGACGAGGACACTCGAAAGCTTCGCTCAGATGCGATTCGCTGTGGGCAAAGCAGGCTGGATGTCAAAGAGAATCCACTCGGCCTGCCCATGAACCGCATTTGGCATCAGCAATTCCAGCATTTTCCTTGGCTATGCCGCGGAAATGGCAGGATTGACACAATGTTTCCGTCTCGTATTTTGATTCCGTTGGCGATCCTGGCGAAATTGGACCAGTCTGCAGTGCAAGTCGGTGCTGGGCTAAGCGATTAGACTGGTAATCCTGAGATCCCCGTCACCAGCAGAACAGCAAGTAGAAGCATGCATATGAATCAGCCATTGGTCTTGTTGACCACGCTCATGTTTGTCGCCGTCACACCCGTGTCAGCCGCCGAGCGGCCTGTCAACGTACTGCTGATTACAGCGGATGATCTAGGGTTGCAGCTGAACTGCTACGGAGACCAAACGGTCCCGACCACAAATCTAGACCAACTCGCTAGCGAGAGTGTTCGTTTTGAAACCGCATATGTCGCTCAAGCGTCTTGCAGTCCCTCTCGCTCGGCCATGCTGACGGGAATCTACCCGCATGGCAACGGGCACTACGGGCTGGCCAACGCAGGCGTCGGTTTTCAGGTGCGGCAGCAGTTGATCGAACAATCGATTCCGAATCAACTCAAACGAATTGGCTACCGTACGGGCGTGATCGGAAAACTGCACGTGAACCCTGAAGCGAAATTTGCGTTCGACATGCGGGCAAAAGACGGATTCGGCCAGCGGGATATTCGCAAGCAGGTAGGACACGCAGAACGATTTTGGAAAGACAGCGGCGAAACCCCTTGGTTCCTCATGTTCAACGTCTTTGATCCCCATGTGATGGGCAAGCGAGGAAGTGGCGAGCCTGACTTCCCTGACGTCGTCATGGGCGTTCCCGAAACGCCGATCGGTCCCGAGGATGTTACCGCATGGCCGTGGCAAGCTGTCGACACGCCCGTGACACGAAAACGCATTTCTGGATATTACAACTGTGTCCAGCGCGTGGATGCCGCGATCGGTATGTTGATGCAGTCGCTCGAGCGAACCGAGCAGCGTAAGCGAACTTTGATCATCTTCCTTGGCGATCACGGCCCTCCCTTTTCTCGTGGGAAAACAACCTGCTATGAAGCGGGATTGCGAGTGCCCTTTCTAATCGATTGGCCGGGTGTCACGGTGCCCCATGTTTCCAAACGTTTGGTCAGTGCGGTTGATATTGCGCCGACGGTATTCGATGCCGTTGGAGTCCGCAGTTCAACGATGGTGCATGGCAAGTCGCTGCGGGAAGTCGCAACGATTTCCTCATCCGAATCTAACTCGAAAACATGGCGTGAGACTCTCGTCGGTGAGTTTCATTTTCACGGTGCCGGATCATTTCATCCGACTCGGGCGATCACCGACGGACGCTATAAGCTGATCCATCGCCTACCGGGCAGTGTGGGCAAACCGATTGTTTCGGTCGATGGAGACCGATCAAACAGCGAACGGGAAAAGCTATCGCCCACGGCGCCATGCCAAGCCGTGTATCAGCGACTGCAAGATCCGCCGACATGGGAATTGTACGACTTGCAAGTCGATCCGTATGAATTTAATAATCGCAGTGGAGCCGAAGCTTTCAGCGAAGTCGAAACGAGCTTGCGTTCCGCGTTATCGCAGTGGCAAGAGACGACGAGTGACCCCTTTCGTGAAAAATCTTTCTCCGCAGAAGTCTCGCAGAGATATGTAAAATAGGCAGTGCGTTTCCAGGTAGGAGCCCAACGTCGTAAACGATTTTGTAGCGGAACTCGTGCGTGAGTTTCGGGGGATTTTGCTGGACCGCTAAAACTTTGGGCTTGTTGTGATTTTTGGTTGCGCAACTTTTCTGCCACCTCTCCACCAACTTCGTTGGGGGAGAGGTCGAACGGAGCCTTCAGCGACGTTCGGGTGAGGGGGCTGACCGAGCAAGTCGCTGGCCGACGATAACGCCGATTGCACCGGAATTGCTCGCCGATAGCGCGGTCGCCCCCTCACCCGAGCAACGCCTAAAGGGCGTGCTCGACCTCTCCCCCGACTTCGTCGGTGGAGAGGTAACTGCGGTATAGGCCGAAAGAAAAACTCACCCCCAATATCCGATGACAACAGCAAAGATTTAGCAGTCCAACGCTAGCCCCGGTTTAGCGCCGGAACCGTGGCTAGCGCCAAAACGGCCAATTTACTGAAAGGCTCCTGCCTAACTGCTTAAGACTAAACCTTTCCTTGTTCCGGTGAACTAAATGTGTCATTCGGTACGTCGGTAGAGTTCGCTCGCCCCTTCAATCAACAGGTAGCGGGCGTTGGAGGCAACGTTGTCGAAGCTTTGAATCTGCCCACTTGGCCACTGTATCTCAACATGTTCCAGCGAAGTGAGGTTGCCGATGCCAAAATGCAGCACTGCTTCGTTACTGACCATGTATCCATCCCCTGCGGTTCGATGCGCCGTCCACGATTCCGGACCGGCTGTGATCGTTGCGATCGCACCAATTGCATCCCGCTCGCTGGTTGTGCCGATCAGCTCGAGCTGGATCCAGTTCAACGCGTCGGAATTATTTTGTAAAACTGCGACGGGTTGATCTAAGTGATTGGCGACGAGATCCATTCGCCCATCCTGGTTCCAGTCCCAGGTCGCCAATGCTCGCCCCAATTGTTCGCGTTGCCAATAATCGCCCGCTGCTGTGGGTTGCTGCAGCGTGAAACCACGCTGATCTCCCTTTAGCAGTTGCGCCTGCATACGGAAAGGCACGCCCTGGTCGGTGGCATCGAAAACATGCCCGTTAAGTGTTGCTAAATCGGGCCAGCCGTCGTTGTCGTAGTCGCCCGCTTGGGTGCCAAACCCCAATACCGGCATCGAAGGAGCTTGCAATCCGTAGCTCATCGCTTGATCAGAGAAGAATCCCAGCCGATTCTGGATGAACAAATTAACCGGTTCATGATAAAAGTTGGTGACATGAACGTCCAACATTCCATCACGATTGAAATCGGCCGCCGCGATTCCCATGCACGCTTGGCTGGTTCCGCCTTGCCCAATACTGCAGCCTCGGATCCCTGCCGATTCGACCATTGAAAAACGATCATCCGCATCGGCATCCGCTGGAATGCTGCTCCAGAAGTGATTTAAATCACCATCGTTGGCCACGAAAAAATCATTTCCATGCTGTTTGTCAAAGTTGGCGACCACTACACCGAGTCCCAACTTGGGATCGTCGTCAATCGTTCGGAGTGATTGCCAAGTCGAGAAGGTGCCATCGGAATTACCCTTGAGCACTCGATCTGCTGCCGCACGGAATCGCTGCGGTTGACAATGCAAATAACCTCCGGTGCATTTAATCTCAAATGCTGTTTGATCATTGATGTAATTCACTTGGATCATTTCCGGCAGATGATCGCCGTTCAGATCCGCAATCGCGAAACTGGACGTCCACGTCACGGGGTTGTCTTGGATCAGATCACTCGCATCTCGAAAGCTGCCATCACCTTGATTGACAAACAGAACCGAGACCCCCACGTTGCCAATCAACAGGTCTGGAAAGCCGTCTTGATTGACATCGCCGACCGCAACGCCCGCACCATAGCCCCGGTCACCCGTCCCCGACTGCAACGTCACATCAGCAAACGATCCATCGGGTAATGACCGAAACAACTGGTTTGGATTAGAACCGAGCGGATCATTCGGTGGACCTGCGGACTGCACGATGTAGAGATCAGGTAAGCCATTCAGGTCGAAATCCACAACGCCAATCCCGCTGCCGTCGACTTGATAGGCGTAGAAACTGTCTTGATCGAAATAGCCAGTGTCGGTGTGGGTTGCTATTCCAATGTCTCCAGCAATATCGTCAAGCTGAATTGTATGCACCGATGTATCGAGCTGGGACAGCGAATCATTATGCACGTCATCCGTTGATGTCTCGCTTGAAGTCGACGCGGCGACCGCGGTGTGATCTTGCTGAAGGTTGCCGAGTTCGGGGATTGGCCAATCGCTGATATCGAAGCCCAGCAATGTTGCTAAACGTACCTCCGCGATCCGGTCTGGCGTTGTCGAGCTTTCCCATTGTGCGACCGAAATCGCACGACGGTTCAGTTCGGGAATGACCTGCGGGAACTTACCTGCCAATTGGGCGGAGCGCATCATCCACGCCATGGCTTCCCACGGACGCGTGAATTTTTGCATTTCCGAAGCGATCCACATCGACTGTTCGGCATCGGCGTCGCGGGCGATGCGAAAAATTTGATCCAAGGTTGCCAGTTGTTTCCTGAGCGGAACGGCCTGCTTTTCCGCACCTGTGCTATCGAGCGACTCTATCAACTCTCGTAACGCTTCACGGTTCCCAGGATCTAAACGCAGGGCTTCTCCGAACGCCCGGATGGCTTCACGATGCCGATTGTGGTGCTGCAACCAAGTCCCCAGAGTGGTCCAGTATTCCGGTTGTCTTTGAATGCCATCGGGCAGGTTGGCAAACCAATTTTGTAGCGTTTGGTCACGCCCGTTTTCTACCAGCAATCGTCCGTAAAACGCAGCCGCGGCGGCACTGTTGGGGTAGACGTCGACAATCTGCTTCACCGTCGCAATCGCGTCACTGCGATTGCGATCGTGCCCCACGTAGGCGGTCCTCATTTCGCCCAGCCAAAGCAAGGACATTTCTGACTTATCAACCACATTGTCAAAGGTAACGAGCGTGAACGGCCCCCTCAAATCGATCAAGCTCAGTGTCTCGTTCCAATTGACTGCCTTCAGACGGATCAACTCTTCGATATGCTCGCGTGTCTCAAACCGACGTCCTTGAGCGTTAAAGAGTTGAGGACGTCGTTTGGTGCCACCCACTTACCCACTTCCGACGGAGTCTCACTGGTTTCCTATCTGAAGGGTGGTAACGCGCTGCCTCGTGACTACCTTTACTGGGAACTTCATGAAAGAGCGCCCAAGCAGGCAATTCGATTTGGAAACTGGAAGGCGGTGCGCGACCGTATTGGCGCGTCGATTGAATTATACAATTTGGAATCTGATACCGCCGAAAGCGACGGCGTGGCGAACCAGAACCCGGAATTGGTTGCCAAAGCGGAACGACTGATGGACAAAGCCCGCGTTGAGAACGAGAACTTTCCGTGGGTTCCCAAGCGGTGACAAATGAAACAGCCTCCTGGAGTGTCTAAGAATAAAACAACGAATTGGCGGCCAACAAATCCGTAAATCCATCATCGTTAAAATCGCCAATCGTGATCCAATTCACAAACTAAGTGTTGTTGTGTAACGCAACACGGGTGACCTCAAAAAACTTGCCGTCTAGGTTTCGGAACAATCGATTGGGCGACGACTTTCGCGACGGCACAAAAAAACGGACGTGACCTAGGCAGTCACGTCCGTCATCATTTGGCATCAAACTTTGTTAGCTCAAAGCATCGTAACCAAAACTAGAACTCCGCTTCGATCGTCTCTGAGCTCGCGAGGGTTCCCAACGCTCCCCACAATCCGTAGGGACTTTTCATGCCCACTCCATCGTTGGCCGCCAAACCGTTTCCTGGATTGGCTCGCCCAAATGGAACGTGGCTCTGATCGCCCGATTCAATCGATTCGGTGATGAATTTCACGGCTCCATCGCCCATCAGCACATGGCATCCTCCCTGGTGACGGCTAGCGGCAGAGTAGATCCCGAAATTTCCCTCACCGCGGCATACGTTGTAGCCGTTCGGTGCGCGAATGGTGACGAAGGCTGTGTACGTTTGCCGACCATCACTCCATCGACGTCCGCGTTGGTGATTGGGGTTACTATCCCAGTTAGCCGTGGTCGACCAAAATCTTGGCCGCTGAGGGTCAATGACTCCACTGGATTCGTAAGAGTTTGGCGAAACAGAGGCAACGTTACCGTCTCGATGGATACTGCTAATGGTTTCCTTTTGGCCATTTCCGACAACGATTTCACCGCACATGATCGTGTTGGAAAGACCGTCGAGGATATCACGGAAGCCGGTAAAGCTTCGTCCATGAAAAGTTCCACGAGCCCAGCGATTGCCGGCTTCAGCGCCCCAGGTACCATCGCCACTTGAGGTACCATCGTCACGTTTGCCATTGTGGTGCTGCTCAAAGAATGCGTCCCCTTCACACGCAGCGTAATTCGTGAATGCCACGCGTTCCGCAGTAGCCTGAGTCGGGTCGCTCGGACAGCGGTACGAATTGACCTGCGTCACCCATGGACGGTAATCAGCGTACCAAGGAGCGGGCCCCATTGGAGGCCAGACTGGATCTCGTGCTGAGCCATCTCGGTTGATATTGCTGGGATTTGAAATCTGTTCCCAGAGCGACTGTTGCTCGATAAATGGCAGCGTTCCAACAAGAAACGAAAGGTTAAAGCGATTACTTTCTCCACCCAATGCATACGAACCACCACGCTGCATGGGCAGCTTGTCGTATGCGGAGTGATAGTTGTGCAGCCCCAAGCCCATCTGTTTAAAATTATTACTGCAACTCATGCGGCGTGCAGCTTCCCGGGCGGCCTGGACCGCTGGAAGTAGCAAACCTACCAACACACCGATAATCGCGATGACTACCAGCAGTTCGACGAGGGTAAAGCCCCGCCTCAATTTAGAATTCATTTGACCATAACCTTACAATTAGAAGAAAAGACGAAGCAGTGAATGGGGTAGCGTTGTTGAATTGCGCATAGCCCGAACGTAACGGAGGTTAGCAAACCATTGTAGCGTTGTCAAATTTCCTGGTCGAAATCACGGGATTACACCTCACAGGATTAGACGAGAAATGCTCAAGAAAGTACGAATAAACGAAAGATGGCTGCCGCTGACAACTTGCAATCAAGTACCTGTGAATCAGCCAACACAAGCAGCCCGCAACATGGAATGAAACGGCGAAAGGCAGATTTTGTGAAGGAAGGATTAACTTCCATATTGCTTTTCATGTTCCGCTTTCATTTGGGCCTCGTAATCTTCTCTTTCTTGGATCTCCTCCTGCGTTACCGGTGGTGCCGAATCGACATCGTAACTGGTGCCTTCGTTGGAACCGCACCCAGTCAGTGAAATTGTCATCACAAAAAGAGAAAGCAAAAGCATTGAACAACGAATCATAATAATTTCCTCTGGATGGTTGACCTTGTATGGTCACAGTTTAAATAGATTGAAATGACGTGAGAGACTTCGCTTGATCAAAATCCACCGAATCATTCCGAAAGTAATAGTCTACACAGTATAGTGTAATGGTTTTTATGGTCGCATTGCCGACCTCTGGTGTCAAGCCAGTAATCGTTAAATCATTCTCGCAGGTAGATCGGTCGGTGATTGCGTTGCTCTAAAAGGGCTCGTACGCGAGGGAAATCAAAGTGTCCGTTTTCGTCAACCAGGACCTCGGGGCGCGGCTGGATTTCCGCGTTTTTGTCGATTAATTCAATTGATCGATTGAACATCTCCATTCGCTCCCGGGCGGGCGCGAGCGGGTCGCTTTCCAAAGTGCGACGCTGAGGCAACGTTTGCAGCGATCGTCCAGCAACAATGCGAACGGCATCATAAGGATCATTGAGGCCGAGCAAGAGAAACGGTTCCATCCAGTCTGTTCCCGATGCTTGCTGAGCAGGTTGCCATCCTAGTGCAGCAACCTGCACCACCCGCTGCGCCGCGTCCCCGCGAAGTAGGTGCAAGACCGATGTCGAGACCGGTTGAGAGACTTCCAATTGCTCTTTGATATCAAATTCCTGTCCGTACCACTCGCTCAGTTTCTGGCTGACCCAGCCAAACGTTTTATCAAGGTGACAGAGCGAACAGGCGTCGGGCCGGTCACTCGTTCGGCTGGCTTGAATTGACGGGCTTGAGATTTGGTGGCTGCGGATGGTTTTAAGCAATCCGTAGGTGGTGTGTGGCATGTGGCAGTTCATGCAGCGACTGCCCTCGGATTGCACTGCGTGATGCGTGTGTTCAGCAATGTTATCTTCGTGTTCCTGATGGCATTGGAGGCAAGCTAAATCGCCTCGCATCCCAGGTTTTAATTGATCGTCACGCCATTCGTTGACATCCCTTTCTGCGGACGGGTGCATGGTGTGGCATGACAAGCACGTCATCTCGCCTTTTTGGAAACAGGGCGATTCGATCAATCCGTTGTATTCGCGGCCCGCAATGCGAGGGGTCCCGTCGGACCAGAAACCGCTGCTGAGCTCTTCCATCGACGACCATCGCTGAAACGTTTCTGTATCTCGAAATTCCGGCGTGGCACGAACAACGCGTGAGAACCCGACTTCGCTGAGTAATTCGCCGGGCCGAAAGGGATTGCCATTGCGACTGTAATCAGACTGACTGACGACATCGTAGTCAGGAATAAAAATACTGTGACACTGTCCGCATACGTCGGCGGAAGCCTGCTTGGAAAGGTTGCCTGGATTGACGATCCTGTCTGGCAGTTGGCTCGCGTGGTCACTGTCGAGATCCGCAAGAGAGAGAATAACGGACGGATCCGAGGCATGTTTGTGTGCGTGCCCCGCGCCCTCGCCATGGCATGCCTCGCAGGCAATTCCGAATTCGCTGACTCGAGTATCCCAGTCTTCAGTGAGTTCGTTGAACCCCTCGGTTGGATGGGTGGCATGGCAGCGACTGCAGGTGCGATTCCAAGTCCCGAGTTCGAGGACGTTGGAGTGAACGCTGGGCCGCAAAAAACTGGACTCACGTGGTATCCAACGCTGCTCTTCTTTCAAAAACACGATATCCAGTTGGCCCGGCGTGCCATGCACATCCGTCTCGTACCAGAATACATGCAAATGATGAGACCCGGTCATCAAAACAAGTCGGCGACTTCGAACTTGATTCCCCACCAAGGGATCAGGAAAGCTGACCTGGAAATGGTCGCCGTTCTGTTCGAAAACATAGGTTTTGTCGTCGATGGTGACCGTTTGGTTAATGATCGCATCGGGTGCGGTTTTCTCGTTGACTTGCTGAGTCATCGTCCTGTGATAGGACGAGTGCCATGATTTGTGCGCCTCTGCATGACATTTTTGGCAGGTCGTTGAGCCGACGAATCCGCTTCCGATTTCACTCTGAGGTCCCAAAACCGCGGCCGTAAGCGTTAAGAGGGGTTTGCTCTGCTGCCCATCGATTCCGCTCGTACCGAAATCGCGTTGGATGCTGGAGGAAAAGGTCGGATCGGATTCGGCAGCAGACACGTCGCTTTGAACCGGTGGGGAAACGCGGGGCGATGCCGTGGACCGAGGCATCGCCTCTGTTGCTGGCGTTGACTCCGACAAAATGAAACGAATGCCGATTGCCAAGAAAAGCAGCAGGGCGCCGAACGTCGCTAAAAAAAAGGTTTGTTTGTTCATTCAACACGTATTTGGCAGCGGTTTCGGATCACGTAGAAGCACATGGAAAGAGCATTATTCCGATCCTGATTGTACCATCTTCATCGCAGCCTCGGTGCGTGTCACTGAGCCCAACCGCTTCCACCAATTTGAAAGTTGAGTCGAGATGGGATCGTCGAGCTGAACAGGTCCCACCAGGACCAGACAGTTCAGGATTTTCATGGGATGCGGCGGTAGAGTGCACTGGTGTCTTCGATCAGCAGATAACGCGCATTCGATGGCACATGATCGAAGGTTTGGGTTTGTCCGCTGGGCCACGACACCTCGACGCGCTGGAGCGACTCAGCGTGGCCGACGCCGAAATGGAGAACCGGTTCGTTACTGACCCTGTACCCATCGCCAGCAGTTCGAAAGGCCGTCCATGATTGGGAATCTGCGGTCACCACGGTGACCACAGCACCAATCGCGTCCCGCTCGCTGCGTGTCCCAATCAGCTCGAGCTGTAGCCAATTCTGCGAATTCGAATTGTTTTGCAAGACCGCCACAGGTTGGTCCAAATGATTTGCGACGAGATCCATTCGCCCATCGCGGTTATAGTCCCATACGGCCAACGCTCGCCCCAATTGTTCGCGTTGGAAGTAAGCCCCTGCCGCCTCGGGTGGCGTCAGTGTGAAACCGCTACGACTCCCTTTCATTAATTGCGGTCGCATGCGAAAAGGGACCCCTTGGTCCGTGGCGTCATAAACGTGACCGTTGAGCATGGCAAGATCGAGCCAACCATCGTTGTCAAAGTCACGCGTTTGCGCACCAAACCCTAACACTGGCATGGAGAGCGATTTCAACCCATATTGCGTCGCTTGATCGGAAAAAAAACCAAGCCGATTTTGAATGAACAAATTGACTGGTTCGCGGTAGAAGTTGGTGATTAGCATGTCTAACATTCCGTCTCGATTGAAGTCGCCCGCAGCGATTCCCATGCATGCTTGGGCACCTCCGCCTTGCCCAATACTGCAGCCTCGTAACCCCGCTGATTCAATTATTTCAAACGGATCTTCGGTGTTGTCCACATTCGAGGTACTGACCCAGTAGTGATTTAGATCACCATCATTGGCCACGATAAAATCATTTCCATACTGTTTGTCAAAGTTAGCGACCACTACCCCGAGTCCCAACTTGGGAGCGTCGGCAATCGTCGTGATCGTTTTCCACGTCGAGAAGGTTCCATCGGCGTTGCCCTTGAGCACTCGGTCCGCTGCCGAACGGAATCGCTGTGGTTGACAATTTGAATAGTCACCTAAGCATCGAATTTCAAATGCCGTTTTATCGTCGATGTAATTAACTTGAACTATTTCCGGCAGATGATCACCACTAAGGTCCGCAATCGCGAAACTCGAAGTCCAAACCGTCGGGTTTCCTTGGATTAAGTGACTCGCGTTTCGGAAACTACCATCTCCTTGGTTGATCAACAGCACCGAGGCACCCACATTGCCGAGCAACAGATCGGGGAAGCCGTCTTGATTGAGATCACCGACCGCCACGCCCGCGCCAAAACTCCGGTCGCCAGTCCCGGTTTCCTCGGTTACTTCGTGAAGTGAACCGGACTGTACTTGGCGAAACAATTGGTTCGCGGTGGAACTGCTTGGATCATTTGGTAAGCCACCGGACTGCATTATGTAGAGATCGGTTAAGCCATCGAGATCGTAGTCCAGCACGCCGAGGCCGCTGCCATCGATTTGATATGAATAGAAGCCTTCGACATCGAAAAAACCAGTGTCGGTGTCGATGTCCAGTCCGATGTCAGTCGCAATGTCGTCGAACCGAAGAGCATGCTCGAGAGGTCCAAGCCGCACGGGAATATCCGTTGCCGAATTGTCCCTAGATGTCGATGCAACGGATATCGCCTGATCTTGAAAGAGCTCATCCAGTTCAGGCATCGGCCAATCATTGATGTCGAAGCCCAGCAATGTCTTCAACCGCGTGTGGGCGATTTGCTCCGTCGACGCCGAGCCTTCCCATCTCACCACCATGGCGGAACGTCGATCTAATTCAGGGATGATCTGGCCTAGCCTTCCCGCGAGCTGTGCCGAGCGTTTCATCCAAGCCAAAGCTTCCCACGGTCGTGCGAGTTTTTGCAACTCAGTGGCAATCCACATCGCCTGTTCGGCATCGGCTTTGCGGGCTAAGCGAAAAATTTGATCCAAGACCGCCAACTGTTCTCGCAGCACAACCGCTTGCTCTTCCGCTCCCGTACTGTCGAGCGAACGAATCAACTCTCGCAGTGCTTCGCGGTTGCCTGAATCCAAATGCAGTGCTTCTCCATAGGCCCGAATCGCTTCCTCGTGCCGCCCTTGATGCTGCAACCAAGCGCCGACAGTAGTCCAGTATTCTGGTTCCGTCAGCGTGTCGTCAGGGAGCCCATCCGACCACCCCTTCAGAGCTTGATATCGTCCATTCTCCACCAACAAGCGTCCGTAGAACGCGTGCGCAGCGGCGCTGTTGGGACACTTGTCAACAATCCGCTTCACCGTGGCAATCAGATCTTCTCGATCGCTTCTGGAGTCCTCGTACGCCATTCTCATTTTCCCAAGCCAGAACAAGGAAGCTTGCGAATCATCAATGACGGAATCAAATGTCACGAGTGTGAAGGGGCCACGTAAATCGATCAAACTAATCGTCTCCTTCCAACTGACAGCTTTGCCCCGGATTAACTCCTCAACATGCGTACGTGTTTCCACCCGCCGTCCTTGAGCGTTATACAAATTTACGAGCATGCGTCGCGAGTCGATATCATCAGGCGCGACTTCAATCGCCCTGAGCAGATTCGCTTCGGCGAGTTCATAACGTCCCGCTCTCAGGTTCCAGTCAAAGCAACGGATCAATATTGCGGGCGCATTTTGAGATGAGGCCTGCGCCAACCGCGTACCGTAGTCCGCAGCTTCGGCGAACTCCTCGCGTCCCGAATGAATCTTAATGGCCAATTCCAATGCCTGCGGATTATCAGGCATGTCGTGCAGGATCTCGCGAATAAGTTGCAATGCGGACAGAGATCGCCCTTGACTTATAAGACGCTCGGCTTCTTGCAACCATCCCGGAGATTGTTCCGCCGTCGCAATTATCGGCGCCGCATAATTGGAAGCTTCTTGCTGGCAGCCTGTGAGCAGAATGACAAGCACAAGCAAGTAGCCCCATGCGAGTAGATGCCCCACCTCCGATGTGAGATTTCGCTGTTTGAGTGACTGACGAAACAATAAAACAATATGGGGATCGTGAGGCAACTTTGAATATCCAGTGGTCAGGGCTCTCATAGGTCTGTCAAAAAACTCGGAGTTGACACGGCATTTTAGCATTGCATGTTACTGAATATTTTGTTTCGTATTTAATTAACCTATTCGCAAGTCCCAGGAAGGGGCGAGCGGCATTAGGACTCGCTCCCTTGGAACTCAGAAATTCATTAGGCTTGTTTGAATTCCCTTGTTTGCCCGCTCTGCGCGGCATTGGTTGAGCCCAAACTGCTTATCAGTGAGTGACCCAACATGTAGGCGAGGCCTCCTCGCTCATGCGTTGGGTTATTATTTACACGCCAATCTCGCCGAACGATTGTATCAACAGGCCGCAAAATACCAAACTAAGGGATGGTAACAAAAAAAACGGGGATTATCTGCGGTTACCCCCGTATTGCAAGTATCGTCACTGCTCACGAAGAGTTTCGTTTATGGTCGGGTAGCGCTAGCTCGTGTTAGTCTCGCGTCCCAGGGTCTCCCCAGACTCCGAACAGGCTTTTTTTCCCAGCGTCCGCCTTGGTGCCGTAGCCGCCCATCGTCGGATCCGACTCAATTGCATTACCTTGTTGCCCCCCGGCTTCGAACTGCCTGCATTTGGGTTGAGAAATTAAAACCACGAGCCATTTCACGGATGATAAAAAAAGGATGATAAAAAAAACAGTATCAATAGAAAGCGGCTTGCTGGCGGGGCAAATCAGTGCTTTAAAGTAGGGTGACTCTCTGAGTCGCGTTTATCGTGTTTTATCGCTTGGACGACTCGAAGTGTCATCCTACAATTTATCACTGATTCTGCCTGGGGCTTGCCGGTGGCCAAGATTCGACTGAAACTGGGTTGCCGAGAGGTGCGAAATACGAACAAACTTCCTGTGAGGATTCATGGATTGGGTGCAATCGTGAATTCGACTTGCAATACCCTCGCCTCCCAAGCAACCTATTCTATTTCCGCCGCAGATTCACACATGCTTCCTCACTTGTTGTTCATCAATTGGCGCATTCCGTTGCCGGCCCGCTTGGTGGGAGCCATTTTATTGACATCACTGTTGGTGGCAGGATGCAACCAACCTGGCTTACCCGATGTGGCGATGTCAGACACCGATTCACAAGACCCGAGTAGCGGTGCCGAGCCCACGGTTGACCTTATCGACCAAGCCATTGATGCATTGACGCAGGGGCGATTTGAGATTGCTGACCATGCTTTGAAGCAGTGTTTGTTAGCAGATCCACATCACCCGAAAGCTTTGGAGCTCTCTGCTGAATTAGCGAGCCGTCGTGGCAATGCGGGGGCCGCCGCAGTATTGTACCAATCGGCTATTGACGAATACGGGGCTACTGCGGATCGGCAGTTGCTCGATAAATGGTACAAGAGTCTGATCCAGGCGGGCCGTCCTTATGAAGCGATTGAAGCATTGGAAAACGTGAGCGAACGATTTCCCAGCGATTCGCAATCACGTTACGACTTGGCTGGATTGGCGGCGGCTTTCGGAATGCCCGAAGCCGCTGTGCCTGCCTTGCGTTGGCTCGTCCAACGCGGCCAAAGCGATCCTGAGTCGCTGCTGTTGTTGGCTGATCCGGCGCGTGTGGAACCGGATGTCGACAGCTGCGAGAAAATACTTGCCATCTCCGGCGAAGATCGTCGCGCCGAATTTGGATTGGCACGCTTCGATGCGTTGCACCAAGATTGGACCGCAGTTGCCACGCGACTGGAGCCCATCGTGCAGCAATTTCCGCAGTTCGTTCCAGCCTATACCTTGTACGGTCAATCGCTAGCGGAACTCGGCGAGGATGCAAAACTCGCTGCGTGGCAACAATCGGCTCCCAAGTCCGCCATCGATTCGTCACAGTATTGGATGGTGCTCGGTCGATGGGAGCAAAGTCGGGGGAATCATGAGGCGGCCGCGAAAGCGTTTTGGGAATCGCTGCGACGTGGCGGTATCATTTATCCTGAGGTGTTAACGTACTTGCTCGTGTCGGTACACCAACTCGAGCGAACCGATGACGCCACACGGTTAACTGATCTGATCGTCAAACAAACCGAACTCCGTGACGCATTGAAGATCCATCTCGAAAGGCGAGATCAGTCGCAGGCGGCCTGCATGCGTATGGCCGAGGCGTTGTTGGCTCTGGGACGGGTTTGGGAAGCCGAAGGTTGGGCGCGAGTCGCCGTTGCACTTCCACAGGAAAAGCTTCCCGATCTGCGTGAGCGATACATGTCGATTCGCAGTCATTTGCAGAAGGAAACCCCGTGGCAATTGCCGGAAACGGTGGCTGCAACTCTGGTCGACTTGAGCGATTTGTCAGGTGTGACCGCGGCAGGTTTGGCTCAAAGCGTGGACGCACCGGCATCGGCTGCAAAAGGTCGAATTGCGTTTGCCGACCAATCTCGCCAGCGAGGCTGGATCCACACCTCCCTTCCGGCTCCCGAGGTGGGTGGTCACTCCATCGAGCAGAGTGTGGGAGGTGGAGTCGCCGTGATCGACTTTGATTGTGACGGTTGGCCCGATCTCGCCGCCGCAACTCTGGATGGCAAGGCTCTGCAAAACGACTCTTCGCCCAATCGGCTCAGCCGCAACCTGAACGGAACCTTCGTCGATGTCTCTGCGGCGGCAGGTTATTGGGACACCGGATTCGGCCAGGGCCTCGCTGTGGCTGACTACAATGACGACGGCTTTCCCGATCTGCTGGATGCCAACATCGGTCGCAATCGACTCTACCGAAACAATGGGGATGGTACCTTCACGGATGTCTCGGAATCGGTCGGACTTGCTGGAGAACTGTGGACCACCTCTGTCGCGATGGTTGATCTCGACGGCGACTCGATTTTGGATCTCTATGAAGCCAACTACTGTGCGGGTCGTGCTCCCTTTGAACACGAGTGCCGCAACAAGTTTGGTTTGGGAACTTGCTCGCCATTGATTTTTAATGCGGAGCCGGACCGTGTTTGGCGCGGCCGTGGCGATGGCACGTTTACGGAAGCGACCGAGGATTGGATGACACAAACGTCACCCGGTCGGGGACTTGGGCTCGTCGCCGGCGAACTCGATGAGCGGCCTGGTCTCGACGTGCTGGTCGCTAACGACATGACCGTCAATCATCTCTGGTCATCGCAACCCAAATTATCGCAGCCTAAATCATCGCAACCCGGTCGGAAAGGATTTCAGCTGACCGATCTCGGTGTCGTACGGGGACTGGGGACGAGTGGCAAATCGCACTCCCAAGCCTCCATGGGGATCGCGGCAGCGGACGCGGATGGAGACGGAGATCTCGATCTGTTCATGACTCACTTCTCGGACGATTACAACACCTACTACGAGCAAGTCGCCCCTGGTTTCTGGAGTGATCGGAGCTATCAGATGGGGTTCAGTGAGCCGTCGTTGAAGTTACTTGGTTTTGGTGCCCAGTGGGCGGATTTCGATAATAGCGGCGGCCTGGAGCTCGTCATTGCCAACGGGCATGTTGATCGAGTCGATCGCGACGACGTGGCCTACCGTATGCCGCCACAGCTGTTTTCACGCGCCGCGAGCGGACGGTGGGAAGAATGGGATCGAACCGCGTTGGGCGAATACTTCACCCATGATCATCTGGGACGGGCGCTGGTGACTTTGGATGTCGATCGCGATGGTCGATGCGATGTCGCCATCAGCCATCTGGACGATCCAGCGGCGCTGCTGGTCAATCAAACCTCCGATGCGGGGCGATCGATTAGATTGGAACTCAAGGCGACGCAATCACCACGCGACGCAATCGGCGCACGCGTCACGGCCACGATCGGGACTCGCAAGTATGCCGTGCAACTAACGACGGGTGATGGTTACATGGCCTCTAACGAACGTCGGATTCACATCGGATGTGGTCAAACTGGAACGGTTGAGGAAGTGACCGTTTCCTGGCCATCGGGACACGTTGAATCCTTCGGTGTCCTTCCAAGTGGTCGCGACTACTTGCTCGTCGAAGGGGCGGCGGAATCGCTGACGATGTGGGAACATCCTTGAGGTTCGGAAACAGGGGCAGGTGCCGTTGTTTGCACTAAGCAGTTAGGCAGGCATCATTGGGTGAAATCTCGTTAGCCGTTTGGGCGTTAGCCCCGGTTCAGCGCCGGAACCCTGGCTAACGGGCTGTTGACTTATTCGAAATGCAACTCGCAGTTGTGAGCCGTGGGCCGTAAGGCACCGGGTAATGTGCGGGACCCGGCCGCTCACGCGTCACGGCTCACTAAATCAACAGCCCGCTGGCGCCAAAACTGCCAATTTACTGATTGACTCCTGCCTAACTGCTTAGACGGCCTACACGACCCACTCGCTGAACTTCTCAAAGTGATTCACGATTCAACCTGCCGCGAATCACTTCCGCTCGATGAGCTTCTTCATGTCGTCGGTGATGGACATGACTTCGAAGTCCTTGAAGAACATTTCGCAGTCGGTGCCACCGTGCATTTGTAGACCGAGTTTGCCCGTCTTCTCGCTCGCTTCGTCGACGATATCCGACGTGCAGAATCCGTTTAGCGTCTGGACCAGGCGGTCGCCGTACGCGGCGGTGCAGGTCGTGTTCCACTGGTCATCCTTGTTGCGGACCTTTTCGACAAACTCGTCGTTCGTGACGACCCAGCCGCGGCCGGGAATCGTCTTGCCGTCCACAATGCCGGCGGTGTGCCAGAGCGCAGAGTCCTTGCCGTTGTTGGCGATTTCATTTTGGAACCCACGCAGTACCCAGGGAGCGCTCGTTTCCTCGGCGCGAAAATACAGGGCGCTGTTGCCGCCGTGCATCCGATACGTCACGCGAGCGATGAAGTTGTCGTAGTTCTTGTTGGAGATGACCAGACCGTCCTTGCCTTGGTTCTTGGAGTGGACGCCGTGCAGGACGCCTTCTTCGGTGAACGACCATTCTTCCGGGAGAACAAACTTGGCATCCGCGAGTTGGTAGTTGCCGGCGTCGCCTTTGACGAAGAATGAGTCCCACTTGCTCTCGCCCAGATCCTTGACGCGGATATTCCTCCAAGCGACGGAGCCCGATTTCCCAGCGTGAATCTGCAATCCGATAAAGCCTTTCATCGAAAAGCTGTCGAACATGTCGACAACCAGATTGCCGTTCAGCCATGTCTTGATGGACGGTCCGACGCACTGAATTTCCAGGTCGTTCCACTCACCTTCTTTACAGCTTGCCTGAGCGGCATCGAGACGATCCTGCGGAGTGTGGGCATCGAGCCATATGATGCCAAACTTGTGGCCGCGACGCCCTTCATCGTAGATGCGACCGGTCGCGTCGCCGCCGGGCCGAATTTCGTACTGATAGCCGTAGACCCGCTCGTTATCACCCTCGGGACGTGCGTCGGAACGGAACTGGACGCCTGAGTTCCCAGATTCAATAAATTTGTATTGCAGCTTCAAGACGAAGTTGCCAAATTTCTTTTCGGTACACAGAAACGTATTGCCCGGCGTATTCGGAACGCACTTCCCGACGATTGAGCCGTTCTCGACTTCGTACTCCGCGGACCCGCCGCGTTTGACCCAGCCGGCCATGTCGGTGCCGTTGAACAGGGAGGTGTATCCATCCTCGACGTCCGCCGCCGACGCCGTCAGACAGCAGGGCGTCAAGAGCCCGATCAACATAGTCGCTACAAAAAGTTTTCTCATCGTTGTCTCTCCTAGAAGTGGTACTTTTACATTGTTTGTTTTTGTTTAACCGCGTGCCCATCGGGCCGCGCGATGTAAGGACGCGCGGCCCGATGGGCACGACGGTTAAACGAGTAGGATGCTATTATTGAAGCAGCCACTCGGAAGCTGCGGCTTGCTGCTGCGCTGCTTCGCCGGTGAACGTCACCAGTGCATTAGTCTCTGAAGCGGTCTGGTACACAGCGGTAATCGTCGCAGGCTGTGAACCTTCGCCAGCGAGCCACAGTGGGCGTGGAGCATGAAGTGCGATCAGACCGGGCAGGTCGAGATACTTTGCTCCACCCGGCAGAAACATCGGATCACGATAGTCGAGCACCTGGCCAAAACGAAAACCTGCCGTGTCGATTGCGGTGCGGTCGATGGCATCGCCCGCGAGCCCGCATGCAGCCGCAACGATGGGACCGGCGCCGTGCCAGCCGGCAATGGAAACGCTTTTTAGAACGGAGTTCGGGCAGGGGCCGGAGTCCGCGTGACGCAGGAAGCTGACGATGCTCAACACATCGTGCGTGCGTTGGGCAAACAACGCGGGATTGTAGCCGAACGTATAGCCAGCGAATTCACGCGGATTTTCAACGACTCGAGTCTGCTTGACCGCTTCGCCGCTCTGAAGAAACAGATCGGCGCCCACTACGGCAACGCCCGCTTGAACCAGCTTTTGAACTTCGGGGTTCACGCTGCCTTCGTCGCTGCAAACCGCAGCCTTGCCGGAATCATCGAGCCAGAGGACAACGCGGCCACTCGGTTGCTTCGGACACAGCCAAACGACGTTTACTTCTTCTCCGTGAGTTTTGTTGAATAGCGTGCCGGTTTGTTGCACGTAGTCGCCACGATCCTGCTTGTGTTGCGGTGCCCACTGCACGTCGCCAGCATTGGCGTAGGTGCGGCCGATGATCACCTCAGCGGCAGGGCGGATGACTTCTCGCAGCCCTTCCGCTGTCGCCGCCGCTGCACTGAGTTGCTGCTCGGCGTCTTCGGTAAACCAGGCCAGCAAGTTGCGTTCGAACTCCGGATCGGCGGCCTTTGGTGCGGGATGCTGGTCGTTCCAGACGGTGAGTTGCTCGGGCGGCAGCGGTTCGAAATCGTGCTCGATCACGGGTGCCTGGGAACCAAGTTTAAAATGCTTGTTCAGGAACGTGTAAAAGGCGGATCGAGTGACCGCGTTGTAGTTGTGCGGAAAGTGCTCCCCCCGTTTTAGAAAGACGTCATTCGGTTTGCCGTACGCCGCGTAGAGCTGCTGCAACTGCGGAAATCCCTTAGTGGCCAGCTCTTTCGTCCAGTCGTCCGCGGTGTTCATTCCTTGCGGCCTGGGCGCAGCCAAGGCGGCGAACTCGACATTGCCGGTATTCACACGTAACAGACTCGCGTTTTCGCAGGTGCAGCCACCCTGCATCGCGGTGCTGACCATGACGACCGGAAACGAGAGTTTGATGCGGTCATCGATCGCTGCCAAAATCATCGTCTGCGTACCGCCGCCGCTCGCGCCGGTGACGGCGACACGTTGTGAATCGACCTCTGGCAGGCTGAGCAGGAAGTCCAGCCCACGTACGGCGTTAAGTGTTTGCAGTCCCATGACGTTCTGACAATGCGTCTCGGCTTGCGGACTGAATAAGCCCCAGTGCTTTGTCTTGTTCATCTCCGGGCGTTGTTTCGCAAATCCATGGACAAGCTCGCGCGAAAGCTGGATCGAATCCGAATCGCCGAGCATGTCCCACTGCCAAACCACGCAGCCCATTTGGGCCAGTTGACGACATTGCGATTGGTAAGTGCTGCGCCCGGCCCGCTCAAATCGCTCGGCGCCGTCGGCGATTAGACTACGCAACTTGCTGTCGGGCGTGATGTCCAATCGCGCATCCTTGTGGTGGCCGTGCGCCAGCATGACTCCCGGCACTTTGCCCTGGATGTTTGTCGGGCGGTACAGATTACCCGTCACGAAAAAACCGGGGGCACTCTCGAAATAGACCTTCTCGACCGTGTACCCGTCACGTTGGATCTTGCCGTGAATGACAGAATTGAGAGGTGTTTTGGTCGGCATCGGCCAGAGACCGGTTGCGACGAGAATTTGTCGCCGTACGTATTCCCTACGTGCCTCCCACTGCTCGAGCGAAGCCGGCGGATTGAAGGGGAAGTAGCCGTTCAGATCCTTGAGCGGCTGATGGCGGACGTCTTCGGCCCAAGCCGTCATAGTGACGCACAGCAGAACGACGAAAGCGATGAAGTGTTTCATGGTTTGATTTTCCTTTGGATCGAATTTCGCACGTTACGTCGAGTGAATCGCTTGCGATTCATAGTGGTGAACGATTATCTGAAACTCTGTGCCAGTCGTGCTGGCTGAACAGTTGGGGACAACGGTTCTACAATATGCGACTTCGTCACCTGAAAAGTACGAAAGTCGACCTTAGGGCTGAACGATAAATTAATGTCGTAATGGATCTTGCTAAAGATCCTGCTCTCAGGACGTGTAGCCACGTCCACTACGGTAATACCGACACCTATTTTACGGTCGCCCCTTAGGCATACGATTCACGGCGTTTCAGTAAATCAGTCGCTAAGCAGTTAGGCAGGAGTCTTTCAGTAAATTGGCTGTTTTGGCGCTAGCCACGGTTCTGGCGCTGAACCGGGGCTAGCGCCCAAACGCAACGCTGTGAAGCATTTTAGGCTGCTTGGTTTTGATGGAATTCGGCGAGTTTTTTACGTTCTTCCATGTTCAGTTTTCTTATTTCAGGATCGCCCAACGGTTTCTTGTGTGGGTTCTTTGGACGGTAACGCGCCTTCTTGTCCGTGCCCGCTTGATAGGTCTGGACGAGGGCTTGCGACAGGCTGTGCAGCATGTTGTCACTCGCACTGCAATATTTGTCGAGGCGACGCATGCAGCGTCGCAAGCAACGCATCGTGTTGGCCAAACTTCGTTTTTTCGGATCATAGTCGACTTGCTCGGGAACGTCTTGCTGTTCGGGAATCTGTTCTCGCAGCGCCAGCAGTTCGGCAATCGCCATCGCGCGAATCGACCAGTCCAGTTCCGCCAATGCCCGATCGCTGTTGCGGCAACGTAGTTTGTGCTTGTCAATGGTTTGTTTTAAGCCGCGGAATTCGACTTCGATTCCCCAACGCATTTTGTAGTAACCAATGAGCTGCTTGTGCCTCAGCTTACGAGCGCTCAATACGCTCGTAAGCATCCACATCTTCGTCTTGCCAACTTTCACTTTCACCAGACGCAGCTTCAGCGGCGGGGCGCCAGATTCCATCCTCCCCTTGGGCCAACACAAGACTCGACCTCCACCGAGTTGCTTGATATCAGCCTGCTCGCTGAGCAACTTCACGTTCGCTCCGACACGAACAAGGAAGTCACCACCGGCAGCCAGGATCGCACTCCACAGAGGATAACCTACGAAGCCCGCGTCACCACAAAACAGTGTCTTTTCCGGGAAAGTCTCTTCCTTAAGCATCTCCACGACGTGGCCTCGTTCGCTTGAGTTCGATGGCCCCAAACGCCAAGTCCACGGTAGACGAAGGCTCATGTGCCACATCATCGTGACCCAGATTTGAGGTTCTTGTGGCTGAGGTTTGTTCTTCTGGTTCCGCTTCCGTCGCATCCCCTTGGACTTCTTCTTTCCGTATTTGGCACGCACGCCGCGGCCATAGTTGGGTGCACAAAAAGCTTTCTCATTGGCGGCCGTTCGCGGGACCGTCACGCGTGACCCATCGAAGCCGATCAGTACCCAGTCAGCGGACCTCCAAAAACGTCCGCCCACTTCCTGGGCCAATGACTGATGTCTCTGGCGAAGCCGCGTCGTGAACAGCGATTCGTAGCGATCCAATGCGTTCATGAAGGCCGTGTAGGTTTTGGCGGTGCAGTGAAGCCCCAGCTCTTCACAGATTTCCATCGTCTGATCGAAGGCATCGGTGACGTTTATCTCATTTTGCCAAGACCAGATGAGTGCCTGGATCGCCAATTCTTCGGGCATCCATTTGATATTGCCATGAAATGTATCTTTGGTAAACAATTCACCTTTGGGAACAATCCAACGACACACCTCGTTGAAGATCGTCTTGTTCTTGCGACGAGATTGGCGGTTAGGTTTGCGACGTTGGTTTTGCTTACTACGTTTTGTCTGCTTCTTGCGACTCATGGCCAGATTCCTTTCTGACTGAAGTGTTTCAGTTAGTGTTTGGGGGGAATCTGGCTTTTTTCATATTCGGAGCTTGGTGAAAACCCCGCTTTTTACGTGCTCAAAATGCTTCACAGCGTTGGCCAAAACGGCTGATATGCCGAAAGACTCCTGCATACCTGCTTAGCAACCTGAAAACAAGACGCCAATTCAAAGACGAAACAACGATGACTATCCGACAAGCAAGCATAACCATCCAACTCATTGCCACTTCCTTTGTGCTTCATTTCAGTTCGTTGTACGCAGCGGAGATTGATACGCCGAAACCGTTGGACGATCGTTTGAAGGTGGAACTTTTCGCTTCGGAGCCGGACGTGGTCACGGTCACTGGATTAACGGTCGACGCGAAGGGACGTGTTTTGGTTGTCGAAAGTCACACGCACTTTCGCCCAGATGACTACGACGGCCCGGAAACGGATCGGATTCGACTACTGGAAGACACGACCGGCGATGGCAAGGCCGATCGTGTCGAAACGTTTTTCTCTGGGACCAAGTCCACGATGAATGTGGCGGCACATCCCAACGGATGGGTGTACGTGGCAACGCGAGACAGTGTGTTTAGGATTCGTGACCGCGACGATGATGGCAAGTCAGATCAACACCAGATGCTGGTCCAATTGGAGACGACGTCGGACTATCCGCACAACGGTCTGTCCGGTTTTGCATTCGATTTCTCAGGCAACGTATATTTTGGTTTTGGTGAAAACATGGGTCAAGACGCCACGCTGACAGCCGGACCGGGACACGTTTATTTTACGCTGGGCCAAAACTTCGCTGAGGATGCGGAACTGATCGGGAACGATGGCGTTCGCCTAGTGTCGCGGCGTGGATCGGGTGGTGTATATCGGATGCGTGAAGACGGTCGCGAACTCCAGCGTATGGCGACCGGGTTCTGGAATCCATTTCATCTTTGCTTCGACGCTTTCGGCCGCATGTTTTTGGGCGACAACGATCCCGGCAATCGTCCGCCGTGCCGATTTTTGTCAATCGTAGAAGGCGGCGACTACGGTTACCGACGACGAACACTGGAACCCTTTATTGCGATCAATGCGGAAGTCCCCGGCACCCTGCCAATGACATCGTCGACCGGCGAATCGCCAACCGGCATACTGGCTTACGAATCCAACTTGTTACCTGCTGAGTATCGCGGGAGTATTTTGGTCGCAACTTGGGGTGAGCATCGTATCGACCGATATCAACTCAAGCGTGATGGTGCCGGGTTCACGGTGAAGACGGAACCGATGGTCGCCGGAGGAGAGCATTTTCGGCCGGCCGGGATCGCGGTCGCGCCCGATGGTTCCCTTTACGTGGGCGACTGGGCGGATCGCTCGTACCCGCTGCACGGAAAGGGTCGCGTGTGGCACATCACGATGAAGGACACTCAAAGCGGTAACGCGACTAATCGCAGCGCGAAGATTCAAATGGATCGCTTGCGTTCTGCTGATCTGCCCACGCGAGAAGACGCCGCTCGCAAGTTGCTGGCCGCTGGCGATACTGGGAAGTCGCAACTTGCCGCCGCGATGCAGGATGACGCCAACGCGCGAGTGCGTTCGATCGCATTGACAGCACTGACGAGCGCTGGAGCGATAACACAAGCCTTAGCCGATCGTGCGCTCGCTGATCCCAACGAGGCCGTTCGGGAACAGGCTGCTCGGACTTTGCCCAACCAATGGATCGACTTAACTAACATCGTTAGCAACGATACTGCGCCCGCTGTGCAGGCTGCCGCGCTGCGTCGCATCGCTGACGCCGGTGCGGAAACCCTCATCCTGAAGACGCTTGGCAGCGACGATGCTTTCTTGCGGCAAGCGGCCACGCTTGCACTCGGTCAATCAGTCGACACAAAGCGTTTGTTGCAACTGACGTCACACGACAAGGCACCCGTGCGGCTGGCTGCGGTTCTATTGCTTCGTGGTGGGCCGAACGAAAACGGACCCTGGACGAAACTTGCAAATTCGGATGTCGATGAGATTCTAACCAGTGGCATCCATGATCCCGATCCGCAAGTCCGATTTGCGATCGTCGAGTGGATTGGCCGAGAAGAACTGAAGCGATTTCGTCAGCCGCTGGCCAACGCCTTGGCCGAACGAGCGACAACGCCGCAGTTGTTTGAAGCCTGGCTTGCGGCGTTGGCACAATTGGACGGTGTCATGGAGCGCTGGACGAAATCATCGGTTGGTGATTGGTGGGCCAAGAAGGCTCCGCAGCGATATGTTTCTCAGCTGCTCGATGACTCGCGAACTTCACCAGCGGTTTTGCGTCAAGTCTTGCTCTATCTACCGCAGGATCACGCGGCTTTGACGTTTGAGAAACTTCGAAGTTTGATCCAGTCGCAGGATCAACCGCTGCGGTTGGAGGCAACTCGCGTTCTTGCGTCGAACGAGTCCGCTGAAGCAAGAGCACTACTGGTCGAAATCGCATCGGATAATGACCAACCGGTGGACCTTCGGGCAGAAGCGATCATGGGCCTGAACCCAACCGCATCGGATGAGTTTGACATTTTGATGAAGCTGGTGTCCGATGTTGAACCAGCGATCCGCCACGAAGCATTGCGAACACTTCGCGGCGCTCAGCTCAATGACCAACAACGCTCAAAATTGCTGTCACTGGCCGACGATGCCATGACGATCGAGTTGGTGCAGCGGATACTTGATCCGGTAAAGACTCACTCGCGTCCCGATGCCGAAAACCTTTCGGAGTGGATTAGGTTGCTCGATGGCCCTGCCGATGCGGCAGCGGGCCAGCGAGTGTTCTTTCATCCGCGAGGTCCAGGCTGTTCGCGATGCCATCGGATCGACGGACGCGGAACAGCGGTCGGCCCCAGCTTTGTGCGAATGAACGGTCGGTTGTCATTAACGCGTGAGCGTCTTATCGAAACGATCTTGCAGCCCAGCAAAGAGATCGACCCCGGTTATCTGCCCGTGTCGATCTTGACCGTTGATGGCAGAATCGCTTCGGGAATCTATCACAAGCACAATGGCAAAGTCCGTAGCGTGATTGATTCGAACGGCAAGGTCCAGTCGTTCAAACTGGAAGACATCGAAGAGATTTTTCCGTCAAAGAACTCGATCATGCCGGACGGATTGGCGACAGCGATGACGCTTCAAGAATTTCGCGACTTGATCGCGTTCTTGAGTTTTCAACAGTGAGCTCCCGCGATCACGTTTTCAATCACTTCTCCGGCGACATCAGTCAGTCGGAAGGTTTCGGATTAAAGTTACCGAGGAATCAAAAAATGATGCTCAAATCAAATATTTTGATTTTGCTGGTTTGCTTTGCGGCACCACTCCTTGCGGGAGAAGCGGGCACGTCGTCGGTCGTGGCCGAGAAGCCCGAGACAGGTAACTTTGTCAAAACAGACTCCGGTTACATGGTTCCCTACACAGCGTCGATACCAGGGACCAACGTCACGTTTGAAATGGTTCCGGTTCCAGGATCACCATCCGGACAGATTTCGCCGTTTTGGATCGGAATGCATGAAGTCACACTTGGTGAGTATCGAGAGTATGCAAGCCTCTATGGGGCGCTGAAGGAACGCGAATCAAACCAGCGTGAACAGAGTTTCGAAGAAAATCGCGTGGATGCTGTCTCGGCGCCAACGCCAGTCTACGACCCCCGCGGTCGATTCGCGGGGGTCGAATCGTTGGACTATCCCGCATATTCGATGACTCTATTCGCTGCTCAACAATACACAAAATGGCTCAGCTTAATCTCCAAACGGCCATATCGATTGCCGACGGAAGCGGAATGGGAGCGTGCGTGTAGCTCCGGGGGTGGTGGCTACTTTTCGACAGAGGAGCAACTGCGAAAGGTTGCTGTCTTTGGGCTGGAAACTGACTCTATAGCTCCCGTCGGGACACGGCTGCCCAACGCCTTGGGGATTCACGATATGTACGGCAATGTTAGCGAATGGGTGATTACACGTTTTCCAGACAGCTCTGCTGACACAAATCAGACGATTGCTCGTGGTGAATTGGTGCAATGCTTGCCGGTGTGGATCAGCAAGGGAGGCAACTTTGCATCGACACTGGAGGATTGTTCCCTTCAACGGCGATTCGTTGTGACGTCGGAAGAATGGGATTCCGACGCCGATTTCCCCCGCAGTACGACGTGGCTCGGCAGTGAATCGGATCGAGTGAAGATAGGATTTCGGGTTGTTAGAGAACTCGGCGAACTTGATAAAACCGCCATGGCGAAATACTGGGACACGGAAACTCGGTCGTATCGCCAACTCATCGATACGAAACTCAAACATGGCCGCGGCGCAGAAGGAATCGTCACGCCCGAGACTCATCAATTGATGCAGTCCAACAAACAGCTTCCGATTTGGATTTATGATCCAGACTGATTGCAGACGCGGATATTTGATCGATCACAGCCTGGAATCCTGCATCGCTGAAGCGAACGAAAGAGTGTCAGTTTCTCACGAAATGAACGGATCCAAAGCGAACTTGACAGCCGAATGAAGGGCAGCCGAATCGTCCCTTTGAATTGATTCGTCTGTCCCCCATTCGTCTGTCAGAAACTTCTCGTTGCTGTCTGCAACTCGCTCGCGTGTTCAATGGCGGATTGCGGCGGTGCACCGAAGCTCGCAAACAGCTTATCTTGATGACATCGTGATCACGACCCATCGGCCACGATCGATATGTAACCAGTGGTCGGCACAATGTACAAAGGAGGCATTCCCATGCGTTTATTAACGAGTATTGCCCTTGCTCTATGGAGCCTATGCCTTTTAGACGCAGCAGATGTTCATGCTGAAGACGCTTATACCGTCAACAAGTCACACCCCCGCATTTTACTCAACAGTGAAAGCGTTAAGGAACTGGCCCAACACAGTCACGGCTCGCTCAAAGAAGAATATGCTGAATTAAAATCGAACGCCGATCGCGCAGTCAAAACGGGTCAAATACGATTCATCGACAACAAATGGGCGACGCCGACGGATCTCATGGCCTGTGGAATGTGTTATCTCGTTGAACGCGAACTCGGTAATCCTGATGCAAAAAAATATGCCATTCCTATCATCAAATGCTGGGGAGATGGATCGCGGATTACCAACAAAGAGCATTCGTCATTTGGTTATCACGCACTCGTTTACGATTGGATTTATGATGCGCTCTCCGAAAGCGAACGCAAGAAATTCGGTAACGCACTTGGGCAATGGTTAACCTGGTACACCCAAACGCCTGAAATCACACTCAGGAGTGGACACTGGGAATACAATCAAACATGGGGTGTTTCGCACATGAATGTCATGCATGCGCGAGACGCGATAATACAAAAGTTATATATCTCGTTAGCGATTACCGGGGCGGGTACTGAGCACGAATCAAAAGCGAGACAATTTTTGGATTCCTGGAATACGCGTATTCCGCGAGACTGTATTCCAGCCTTTGATGCCATGGGCGGTTCGTGGGCCGAAAGTCATGGTCACGGTTCCTATGGTCCAATTTCCGTCGTCCCCTGGGCCTTTGAGGCTTGGCGAACGGCAACTGGCAAGGACTGGTTTCAGCTTGGCAACGACGACACTTTTTTGAAAGAGATGTCGCGTTGGCTCACTTACATCACCGTCCCGCACACAGGGCGACATGCCTATATCGATGATGGCGGTGGCAGTAAGTATTCTTCGTTTGATAGCAGCGCACCCATCATTGCAAAAGTCTATAGCGATCCTCTCGCGCAAGCCGTTACGAATCAATCTTTTACCGAGGGTGGCTATAAGTATGGGAGCATTTGGGAACGCTTATTAATGAATTCCGCTGTTGAAGCAAAGACGCCAGGAGAAATGCAGCTGCCCTTGGGCTATTTGCTTAAAGGCGCTGGTCATGTTTTTATGCGATCACACTGGGACGACCCCAATGCTACATGGGCATTTTTTGGTGCCGGTCCCCATATCGCTGGACATCAACATGACGATGAAGGCCATTTCCTGATCAGTCGTCAAGGCGGTCTGGTCAGCAAGGGCGGTGGCAAAGGAATTGGCAATGATAGCGACCACTACTGGGGCGGATCACTGTGCTTTAACATTCTCACGATCTACGACCCCGATGAACAAATGCGTCGGAATAATGAAAACGAAAATGACGGCGGCCTAAGACGTCTCGTCTACGACAATAACAAAGTCGAACGCGGAAACATCACCGCATTTCAACATCACAGTGCATTCACTTATGCTGCAGCCAATCTGACGAAGGCATATGACAGCAGCAAGGTAAAAGAAGTCACACGACAATTCATCTACTTGCGCAATCCTAAAAAAGGGGGTGATGAATATTTTGTGGTGTTTGACCGCGTTCATTCCACACAGGCAGATTATGCCAAACATTTTGTCCTCCACATGCCAGAAGAACCACAACTTGGCGGCGACAAAACAGAAAAAGTTGCCGGACATGTCTACGAACACAACGGCGCAGGTCTTATCAGTACCTGGCTAAGCATGCCGCAAGATATGGGCGATGAGATTCCGGCTCTCTCGAGTGGTCGAAGTCGGATGTTCCTCAAAACGGTCTTACCAGAAAGGACAAGCATCACCAAACGCGGTGGCGCCGGTCACAAAAATTGGGGGCACCCACTTAATCCCAATTCGCAATATGACCATCACAACGCTGGTCGCAACAAAGGCCCAATTGCGAACTGGCGTCTAGAAGTCGCTGCGCCGCTAGCGGAGCGCAACTACTTCCTGCACGTCTTCCAAGTCAGCAACGAAGGCACCAAACAGATGACGGATGTCGACTTACTGCAAAAGGGCGAGTCGGTTGGTGTAAGTATAGGCAAGCAATGGGAAGTGAACTTTGACAAAACTGGAACGCTTGGCGGAAACGTAAAGACAGACGGTGGTGAATTGGTGAACCTCAGTGAGTCACTGGAAGTAACGGAGCAATACCTACAATGGAGTAACGCCATTAAAACCAAAACGTCTTCAAATTGAGCTTCATCATTGCCAGTGATTTCGAATCCGGAATGAATGACCCATTAAAGATTGCACGCAGGTGTTGTGATCAGATTACAGCTGCTAAATCTTTGCGATTGAGTGGGAAATAAGACTGCGTAAGTTTTGTTTCGATTCTTAGTCGCGATAGCCCTGGTTGAACGTAGGAACCGTGGTTAACGCCAAACGGCGAATATACTGAAAGACTCCTGCCTAACTGCTTCTCAAGCACGGTCGAATGATTTACTGCCTCGTCGGGTTGGACGCATCGAAAGTCGGTGATTGTAAGCCGTAACACGCGTCCATGCCGCGAGTCATTTTATGGCCTGTTCGCAGCGTTATCAGCTTCTGTGTTGTCAACGTTTTTCGGTTCGTCAAAGAACGGGAACAGTTTTTTGATTTCGTCGTCGGTAGGTTGGTGGCCGTATTCGCAGATCTCGAACACTTCGGCGTACTTCACCGCTTTGCCGCGGTCTTCTCCGTACCAACGGATCAGCGAATCACGATAGTTGCTTGCTTCGCCTCCCGCTCGATTGTTCCACACTTGGCGAATTTTCTCCAATCGCAAGTCCTTCATGCGGGCGGGCGGAGCTTGTGCGGCTATCTCAGCATTACCCAGTGCGCCGCCGTCGAACACCTGTGATTCCAATTCCGTAATCGCTTCGACCTTGGTTTCAAACGCATCGTCGATCGAGACGGCGATATCGGCAGTGAAAGGATACGGTTTTTGGAAGCGGTCGCTGGTGTACAGGAAGACCGGATTCTTTTCCAACGCAGGAACATCGGGGCAGAAAAACGGAACCGCAACCATGAAGGAGGCGTCCTGCACGAGAACGCCAACATAGCGATGATCAGGGTGATAGTCCCACGGACGGTGTGCGATCACGACGTCGGCTTTCCACTCACGAATCAGCCGCGTGATCGCGCGACGATTCTCCAGCGTCGGCATCAACTCGCCGTCGTGAATATCCAACACCTGCGATGTCGTGCCCAAAATTTCTGCCGCATTGCGAACCTCCTCTGTTCGTCGTTTCGCCAGCGCACCGCCTGACATTGCCCAATGCCCGATGTCGCCGTTGGTGACGGAAACCAATTTCACATGATGCCCGAGTCGTGACCATTTCACGCCACAGCCACCCGCACGGTATTCGGCGTCATCGGGATGAGCACCGAAGACAATGATCCTAAGTTTGCCATCGTCTTCGGGTAGGTCACCGGCGACTGCGACAGAGGACGTGAGCGTGATCGTGGTAAGTAAACAGAGTAAGAATCGCATGGATATTCTCTTTGAAGTTGTTGTTGAACACTATTTGTCGTGAACCGCTCCGCAGGATCTCCCTGCAACGCTTGTGAGTTGCCCCGCAGCCCGAAAAGCTTGGCGATTCTCTACGGAGCAACGGGTGTTGAGTTGCCTTCCCCGACGGTTGATAACCGCGTGCCGGGAATCGGGCGCTCTTGGGTTCCGTCGGGGAGTTGCCAGCCGACGGCGAAACAATCGTCGACCCTAGCTTCGTAATGCAACGCCTCGATGTAGTATCGTTTGCCCGCCTCCAAAGCGATCGGTTTTGATTTTTGTTCCGGGTATTTGTCCCAGTTTCGTGACGGCGTCCAGCGGTCGAGCTGGATGATCCGTTTCTTGTCGCTCGGCGTTTCGCTGCTGCTAAGCCAGAGTTCCGCATGATCGTCTGCGGCCATCGAAAACAAATAGTTACCCGTTTCTGGTGGATGAATATAGCCGCGAATTCGCGAGCCGTATTGATCCTTCCAATTGACGGGACCCTCGAAACGCGTGAGTAAACCGCTGCCTGTTGGCTTGTCCGGAAACTGTTTGTGCTTGGTCAGGGCGTTGATGCCACTGCCCGATACATCGTCCCAGTACTCGCGTTGGATGACGCCCGTGGGCAATCCCATCCTCTTCGCCTCGGCGTCCTCGCTGCAAAGAAATGCAACGAGATCCTGCAATTTCTCTTTGCCAAGTTTGTCGAAGCCCACTGGCATCAGCGAAACGGAACTGGCACGAATGTCTTCGATCTCGCCACGCGGTATTGTGTGCGTCTTTGCGGCGCTATCAACGAGCGTGATCTGCTTTTCATCTGCCGATTGGAACAGCCCGGTTAGCACCCCACCGCTGTCCGTCAGAATGGTGTAGCTGACGTAATCAGGATTGATCGATGCACTCGGTTGGATAATGTCACGCATCACCGCGTCCGGATCTCGATGAACGGACACGGTTAAATCAGCAGCGACTTTGCCTCCTTTGCCGCCGAACTGGTGGCAAGCGGCACAGTTGGCTTGCTTGCCAAAAAACAATTCGCGGCCCTTCTCGGGATCACCAGCAAGCATTTCTCGCGGTCGAGCAACTCCATAGTCAGTCGCGGAGGGCTGAATTGGGGGTGCCCAGGAGACAAACAGATGTTCCAGACGTAGTGGTCGCTCATTTGCATCAAAATCTGCGTGATACGAGGCGTCCAGTTCAAACGGTTCACGGGTCGTACCAGTTTGAACTGCGATTTCCAGTCGTCTGGATTCCGTCGGTAACACCTGCTGGCGATCTCCGCGAGGAGCTGTCAGGGGACTGGAGTCGCCCATTGCTGAAGCCGTGAACTCGGCAACATACGAAGTTCCAATCTTCTTGGCCGCAACTTCGGCTTCGCCACATCTCACCGCGAACCTGCCATTGCTTTGAAAACGCAAGGCCACTTCTCGACCGGGCAGCAATAACTGAGACCGCATTATCAATCGCCCTGGTTGTCCGAGAAGCTGCTGTAATTGCTCATGTTCCGCAGAGCCTGCTGTCATCACTTGCACAACGTTCGTGTCGACGTGAGGCAGCCAGCCCATCCATGAAGGCTTGTCATCTCCCTGACGTGTCCATTCAGCGCGAACGCCACCGAGATCGTATGACAACTCGATCGTTTCGGGATCACGAGCACTTGTAGCCAGTGCAGCCACACCGGGCAGAGTGATTCCGTAACGCACTCGCTGCGGATGGGCTGCCGTCGCGAAGGTGACCGTACGACCATCGGCCGAGACCTTTGCATTGCCAACATTTAGCGGACGACGCACCGCTGCCTTTGCAGCCTTGACGACTTCGTAGCCCGGCCAAATCCATTCGTGTCGGTCGCCCTCCCAAACAAACTCGCCATATTCGATCTCCGGCTTGCCAAGCTGTTTTGCATCCACTGGACGATCAAAGGCAACTTTGACTTCGACCGGGCTGGCTGGCCAGGCGATCACAGGTTGCGGTGCGGTGCGATCAAACGTGATTTTGTAGAGATGCCCTTTCGCTGCCGGGCCGGCGCCCCAATCGGGACGCCCACTGTGACCGGTCACCACCAAATCGCCCTGCGGCGATATTGCAACGTCAGTCAGCAATGACTCAAACGCGGCAAATTGAATCTGCTTACCCACATATCCGGCGCGAGTCTTTGCCAGCGGCGCACGCCATAACTTGCCACGTGAGAAACCTGTCACGATTGCGTTGCCGCCCCAGTGATCCGGCCCGAACGGTTTGCGGTTCGCTTTCGCTATGTTGAAGCGAAATCCACATGTTGACTGATGCTGTGGCGAGAAACCGACGACATAGGGTTCGTCCACAACGTCAGGCAAATACTTCGCGTGTCGAAACGGAAACCCATAGTGTCGACTGGGAATGATATGCAGCAACTCGTCACGCGGATTGCCACCCGGAAACCAGGTGTCGCCTTCTTGATCGGTCGCGAACAGATCGCCGTGTTGGTTGAAGTCGAGACCGATGACAAAACGCAGCCCGGTTGCAAGAATCTCTCTGTGCTTGCGATCCGGTGACACTTTCAGGATCGTCCCTCGTTCGCTTGCCAAGTCGTAATGCGACTGGCCTTTGCTATCGAGTAGCCACGCTTTGTTGTACGACATACAACCAAGACTGAAGTACAAGTTTCCTTCGTTGTCGATCGCAACTCCGGCCGCATCGTTGCGCGTATCGCTGTTGTGTGTCTCTTGAGGCCAATCCGTGACCACCGCTTTGCTCGCGTCGGCTCGGCCATCGCCGTTAGCATCGGTCAACAGAGCGATCTTTCCGCGGGCTGCTACGTAGACGCCCTCTTTGGTTGGCAGGATACCCACCGGCGTGAGCAAATCACCGCCCTTGGACCAGAAGACTTCCGACTTGTCTTCGATCCCGTCGCCATTGGTGTCTGTCAGCACGTACACGCGACCATCGTAGCCTGCCGCATAGAGCCGACCGTCGGGTCCATACTCCACGCTGTTAATATTTGTCAGGTCGATCGGCAACCGGTGAACATCGATCCCCGGAACAAGCGTCGCAACTTGCGGTTCTGCGGCGATCATTTCGGAACTGCCTGCAGAGTACAGAGCAGCGAACAGAAAGATACCGCTGCACACTGTCGCAGGGGAAAATCGCATCTTATTCATGGGTAACGCTACGTTGACGAATTTGTGGAGTTGGTAAACTGCGGGGCGATGTCGGCGGTAGTGCATTGGAACAGGGCGGTGATCGGAGCCACGCGGCGAAAGCCATGCTCTGGGATGTGGTCGCGGACTCGTATTACGGTGCCGGTGTCGGAGTGTCCCAGCGGATTTTATAGAGTCGCTCGTCCGCCAGCTTTAACGGCACTCCATCGGTGAATCGGATCGTGTCGCTCCACCAATTCTCTGCCGTGGCTTGGTGAAACACGATGCGATCGGAGACGGAGCTGCGATCAACCGACTTGATTTTCAATTGATCGCCAAAGCCTTCAGCGACATTGAAAGTGAGTTTGTCGCAGTCGAACATAAACACCTGCGTGTCGGTCGTCACGAACAGCTGTTTGCCGTCGTGTTTCGGCGACAGATCATGTCCACCGTTGCTGGGAAGCGTCGTGCGCGATCGTACCTTCCAGCGTTCTTGGGGTGTCGCTTCCGCGTCGGCAACCAACGCCAGCAGCTCTTTCTCTCCGAGGGCCCAGAGGCATTTGCGATGGGAATCCCAAACGGTTCCGTGAGCGCCCAGCAAGGAGATGGCCTGCACGACAGAGGCAGGCTTTTGTTTTTCGTCGCGATTATAGAATTGCACCTGATCGCCGCCAAAGCTCGACGCAACGGCGAGCTGACGATCGGGCAACAAGCAGGCACTATGAGCATTCTTTGTTTCGGCCAAGAAATGGCATTCTTTCGTGGTGCGGTCGATCAGTGCCACTCCGCCACTCGATGACGTGATCAACAGCAAGTCACCTTCGTACGGCTTGCAATCATCGGTCGACCGAAATCGCGAGTGAAAGTTCGCGGGAATCGAAGGCGATTGCTCCGCACGCCAACTCCACTTCTTTACCTCCGGCATCTCGGGGTTGATAACAAAGACTTCTTCGGCACCGCAGCAGATTAGGTCATGTGGTTCCGCCAACGCAGTCATCGGCATCAAAGTCAACGCGAAAATGAAAGTAGCAAAGGAGACTCGCGTCATCAGCCAAGTCTTTCTTGAAAAGTTCATCAAGGGTCTCGAATCATGTTTGGGTGTTTGCCGCGGATGGTTCAGTCGGTCCAGTGTTGGCTCGGTAGAGCGATCGACGTCCCTGCATTGTATTCGTTCTATAGAACAAATTGTGCAAAGATTGGATTCGGTCCTTCGGTAGCCAAGAGATTCTTAGACAATGGCATCAAACGACGGGCCGTTGGCCGGAAATCATTGAACGACCGGCATTTAATGTCGATGAAATCGCGTGTCGCCCGACGCCGCTTTGACGAGCACACACGGCTAGAGTCGATGGTCCAGCCGCCCTGACGAGAAACATCGCCTCGACACCGACTTGCTGGACAGCGGCAGTGTTGCACTTGCTTTGACGAATTCGTTCGCTAAGATAAAGGCGGCGTAGCGAATTCGTTCGCCATCCCAGCTTTGCAAATTTCTGTTCGCGAGGGTTTATCGGATCATGGCACGACACGCTTCTTCGCAACCGACCGAGGTCGAGCTGCAAATCCTGCGAATCCTTTGGGATGACGGGCCGAGCATCGTTCGGCATATCCACGACTCGCTCCAGGAGTTCAAACAGACGACATATTCGACGACTGTGAAAATGTTGTCCGTGATGTTGGACAAAGGGCTTCTTAAACGTGATGACGACGCAAAACCCCAGATTTATCGACCGGCGTCGCCGCAGCAGCGTACCCAGAAGCGGATGCTCGGTGACCTGATCGACAAGGTCTACGATGGCTCGTCGTCGGCGTTAATGATGCACGCCCTGTCCAGCAAGAAGGCGACGGCAGAGGAGTTGCAACAAATCCGCGACTTGTTGGATCAGATGGAGGGCGAGTCGTGAACGATATGCTTTTCTACGAAGTCGGTCAGCGCGTCAGTTGGACGTTGGTGCATTCGCTTTGGCAGTTCGCATTGATCGCGGTGGTGTTGGGAATCGGTCTGCGTTTGACGCGCGGTCGCAGCCCTCATGGACGATACTTGGTGAACCTTTTCCAACTCGCGATGGAGACTGTGTTTTTCTATCACCCGGCGGTTTGGTGGGTATCGCATCGAATGCGAACCGAGCGAGAAGAGTGCTGCGACGAGATTGCCGCGAACATGACCGGCGACCGAATCGGCTACGCAAAGTTGCTGGTCTGGCTGGAAGAAGCACGCCATCAGCCATCGAAGCAAACGCTCGCCATGTCCGCCGATGGCGGATCGTTGCTCGGTCGAGTGCGTCGACTCGTGTCCACTCCGGCAGAGGCAAGCGGCACCGGCTCCGTATTCATTGTCGCCTCTGTGATATTTGTTCTAGCCATTGGCTCCGTGCTCGCGATCAATGCCGCTAGCTCTCTCGCACAGCAACCCGTGGCAGCTGATGACGATCGTCTGGCGGTACAGGTTGTCGATGATATCTCAGTGAAAATGATCGCGGTGTTGCCGCAACAGGCGACCGCAGAGAAAGCGTGGCGTCCAAGCGGAGAGCTTTTCGAGGAATTGCCTGTCTTGCCGAAGGTGACAGACGACTCGCCGGCCAAGCCGATTCCGGGAATTGACTACGTTTTCAAGTTCGAAGGTCTAGCGGTCCATCAGAATCCAACCTACACGACAGAAGGGCTGAAGGGCTGGCGTCAGCCGAGTGACGATGGATTCGTTCGAGTTGAAACGCAACCTTCTGCGGAGAGCACAAGCACAATAATTGAAGTCGGCATTCCCGACAAAGAGTGGGGACCATGGGTGTCGGTGAGTATTGACGGCGAAATCATCGCTCCGGTCATTGTGCCACCGCGATTACGAAATGCCCACAGCATCATGCGAGTCCACGATGCTCGTGCGCGGGGCGATCGTACGATGTTGCGTTGGGCCTACGATCGAGCCGAGCGTCCAATCGCCACCTTTGATCTTGTTGCTGTCGATAAAGATGGAAAGCGACTTCAAACGTGGGGACGCACGTTATGGGACGACGAGGATGGCGTAACACGAAGTGCAGAAGTGTTTGATCATCCAATCGACAAAATTGATCACTTCGAGTATCGCCTTCGTCCGTATCGGTATTGGGTCACGTTTGACAACGTATCGCTGCAACCTGGACAGAAGACGAGCTTCAAGACATCCGTTGAAACCGTTCCCTTTCCGCCTGCTGATGATCTTGGTACTTCTCTATCGCCACCGGCCGACCCGAAATCCCAATCGCTTGGCGAGCAGGTGCATCGGCAACTGTCGGCGATCAGCAAGCTCAACTCGGCACTCATCTCCACGCAAAGTTTCACTTCGTATTACGGTGATCTCAAAGGTCTGATCGGTCTGAAAGACGAGCGTTCGCTTGACCATTTGAGGGAAACGCTCAGCAAACGCGATTTCGACAAAAGTCTTTCCACGGCCAATCAAACGTGGGCTTGGAACAACAATGAAGTCGTTTCCACCGAGCGACATAAATATGTTTACGAGGGTGAGCCATATGACCAGACCTCAGAACATACATGGAACGGCAAACGGGGTTGGTGGCGAGATTCAAATGGCTCGTTTGGTCGATACCGAACCTTTGCTGACGCATTCGTGAATCACTACTTCAAGCCATCACAGTTTTTGCACTTGGGCGATCATCGCTTTGCGTGGGTTGAACGAGGCAAGGAACCAAGCTTCTTTCTGAGCTCAACGATTCCAGTGGAGTACGCCAACTATCAAAGTCTTCCCGCCGAGGATTTCGGCGGTGAACGCTGCCATGTGATACGGTCGATCCCACGTGAAGAGCAATATTGGATCAGCCAAAAAACGGGGCGATTGCGCGGTTGCCTAAAGTTCATCAACCAAGGCAGGTTCACTTGGATACATGAAATGGAATCCGCTCGGAAGCTGGCCGGGCGATCGTTCGATTCACGAGAAGAGTTCGGGCAGTGGTTTGATGAGGCATTGACGGATGAGCAGCGTTACCAGTTGCATTGCGAATTCCTCTATCTTCACCAAGCCAACCAGCACCCGAAAGACTTGATCGAGTTTTCAGACTACCGCGAGGTCGCCTCCGGTATTGAAATGCCGATGACTGAATGGTGGTCCAGTTGGATGCACGAGGGGAAGCAATACAAGTACAACATCAATCAAACGGTGGTGCGCGAGGTCAATGTCGCACCCGATCTACGACCGCTGGTTGATAAGGCATTGCCGAAGAAGGGCGATGCCGTCAACGACTGGCGTTTCGCGACTTTTGTGAAATACGTATTTGACCCTGAGATGGCTGAATCAGAGATTCACGCAATGGTCGACAAAGCCATGCAAGAACAGACATCCAACAAAAAGCAGCTTGACAGAATTCTCAAGCCGCTCAAGGAAATGGTTGGCAAGCCGGCTCCGAAACTGAATGGCCAGTGGATCACGGCCGAGAAGCTGCCGGACAGCCGTCCGGAAAAGCCCACGCTATTCCATTTCTGGGCGACGTGGTGCGGTCCGTGCAAGAACGACATTCCGATGCTCAACGAATTGCAAGAGAATGGCTGGGCAATCGTTGGCGTCCACGCTCCCGGAACCGAAACCGACGAAATCGAAAAGGCAATCGACGACTCGGGCATCGAGTATCCCGTGCTTCTGGGTAGCGAAACCGAAGGCGTTGGTAGCCAATCTGACAAAATCTCTGGCTATCCCGTCAACATGTTTCCGTGCTGTGTTCTTGTCGACAAAGATGGCAAGGTGCAGGCAGTGGGGTCACTCCGCGACGTCCTTAAGCCGGATCGCTAGGTCGAGATCACTGGTCGGGAGTGCCAGCGGCACGAAACGAAAGTTGTCGAAATCAAACGTTTTTTTCACGCTGCAACCGGGGCTTGCGCTGGACCGCTAAAACTTGGGGCTTGTTGTGATTTTTGGTTACGCTGGCTTTCTGCCACCTCTCCACCAACTTCGTTGGGGGAGAGGTCGAACGGAGCCTTCAGCGACGTTCGGGTGAGGGGGTTGACCGAGCAAGCCACTCGCCGACGATAACGCCGTTTGCACCGAAATTGCTCGCCGATAGCGCGGTCGCCCCCTCACCCGAGCAACGCCTAAAGGGCGTGCTCGACCTCTCCCCCGACTTCGTCGGTGGAGAGGTAACTGCACTATAGACCGGAAGAAAAACTCACCCCCATTATCCGACGTCAATACCAACGTTTTAGAGGACCAAGCTTGCGCCGTGTCGCTACCAAGGTAGATGGCAATGATCGATGGTCTATTATTTCGATCGCCAGGATGAATTGGATCAACGAAGAAACGGGCTGTGCGCTTAATTTCTGATTCGAGTCCTGGAGCTTTTATATCTTTATGCATCCACTTTTCAGCAGTCGGGCTGGAAATTCACAATGCAGCGAGCATCAAAATAGCCAACCCTATATACTTTCGGCGTCCCATCGGTTGGTATGCTGGAATCCTGCAGTTGTAATTGCGGTACTTCGCCAACTGCGTGCGATCCGGTGAGACACCAACGCCAATGACGCTTGGCGAATCAAGAGCTGCTGTGGCATGGATAGCGGCCGCGACTTTTTCTGCTTGGTCTGCTCAGTCAGGCTCCGTGATTATGTTTTGATTCGCACAACTAACCCATTTGCAGCAGGGAACAATCTTTTGAAAAATCGACGCTTTGCTTTTGAAAATTCTTCCCGACTCCATTGCGTTGTGCGATGGACACTGCTGATGTTAATGATGTGCTGCGTCGGCTCACCCGTGTATAGCGATGATGATCTTCCGGGCGGTGGTCAGGCGACCCCGGTGGATTCAATTGCTTTGCCCGCCGGTTTTCACGCTCAATTGCTGCGGTCAGCGAAAAAGGGCGAAGGGTCGTGGATCAGCATGACGTTCGACAATCGAGGCCGAATCATTCTGGGACGCGACAAACGAGGTGTGGTCAGATTGTCATTAAGCGACAATCGTGGCCACGCGGATCGCTTTGAAGTGATCGAAAATACGCTGCAACATTGTCGCGGAATTCTCTGGGCGCACGACAGTCTGTATGTGTGTGCAACGAATAACAGCGGCTTCTACCGGCTGCGCGACACGAACGGCGATGACCAGTTTGATTCCGCTGAAGAACTCAAGTCGTTCGATTACCAGAGTCGGTATGGGCACGGTCCCAATCAAGTTGTTTTGGGGCCAGACAACATGCTGTACATCGTCAACGGCAACGACGTGGCGTTTCCGGAGGGTTTTGCGGTCGATTCGCCTTATCGAGATCCCCAGGACGACCATCTGTTGCCCGAGTCTCGGGACGACGTGCAAGATATTCGCGTGGGGCATGTTGTGAAGACGGATCCCGACGGCAAGAACTGGGAGATCATCGCCGGAGGTTTTCGAAATCAGTTTGACGTGGCCTTCAACGATGACGGTGAAATGTTTACCTATGACGCTGATATGGAATGGGATATCGGGCTGCCGTGGTACCGTCCGACTCGGTTGAATCACGTCGTCTCTGGCGGCGAATACGGTTGGCGCTGGGGAACGGGCAAATGGCCGGAATACTTCGCCGACTCTCTGCCCACCACGCTTGATACCGGATTGGGTTCACCCACGGGGCTGGAGTTCGGCACGCGGTCTCACTTTCCACCAGCATACCGTGAGTCTCTGTTTATGGGTGACTGGCAGCACGGTCGCATTTTTCAAGTCGAATTAACAGCTCGCGGTGCCAGCTATGAAGCAGAGTACAAAGTGTTCCTGGAAGGCGGAGCATTGAATGTCTGCGATCTGACGTTTGGACCTGATGGAGCCATGTACTTCATCACCGGAGGACGCGGTTCGCAATCGGGACTGTATCGAGTTACCTACGATGGCCCCGAAGTCGCTAAAACCACTGATGCCGCGAAAACCCCTGATGCCGCAGAAAATTTGCGCAGCGCTGAGCAAACCGATCAGGCACAGCAAGCAGCCTCTGCGCGAGAGCTGCGACACCAGTTGGAACAATGGCACCGGCGGAGCGACGCCAACGCCAACGCGATCGACATCGTGTGGCCTCACTTAAACAGTGAAGATCGCTGGCTGAGATTTGCCGCGCGACTGGCCATTGAACGCCAGGACCCGGCACTTTGGCGTGAACGTGCGTTGAGCGAATCGCGGCCGAGAGCGTCGATTGCCGCGTTGCTGGCGTTGGCGCGACTGGGGCGTGCTGAGGATCAGTCGGATTTATTGACGGCGCTGGGGCGACTGCCGCTGCCGACGTTGGAGCGAGAACATTTACTGGACGCTCTGAGGGTCTTGCAATTGAGCTTCATTCGCCAAGGGCATCCTTCCGAATCGGACCGCGTCCAAGTGCTGGCGCGACTCAGTCCGTTGTATCCGCAGACCAGCAGCTATGTGAATCGTGAATTATGCGGTTTGCTGATCTATCTGCAGGCACCCGAGGTGGTACCGCGCACGGTCGAATTGATCCGCACGGCGATCAGTCAGGAAGACGTCGTCTTTTATTCGCAACGGCTTGCTCGCGTCTCGGCAGGCTGGACGGTCGAAACGCGTGAGGCGTTTTTTGATTCGCTGCTGGCGGCTCGCCGTTTTCAGGGCGGAAAGTTGTTGAGCGTCTCTCTGCAACATATCCAGGAAGATGCGATTGCCACATTGACCGATGCGGAAAAGATACATCTGAAACCTCGACTGGAAATGTTGGCAACGGCGGCCGAGGAACCTAGCGAACACGAATTGCCTTCCGCCTCGTTTATCAAACAGTGGACGTGGGAAGAATTGGAAGCAGAATTGCCAAGGACGCGTCACGGCCGGTCATGGGAACAAGGCCGCGCCGCATTGGCCAAAGCGCAGTGCGTGAAGTGTCATCGTGTGAGCGAACAAGGCAGTTCCACAGGACCGGATCTCACTCACGTCGGACGCCGCTTTGACGAACGCGCCCTTCTGGAATCGATCGTTCAGCCGTCCAAAGTGATTGACGAGAAATATCGCCTCAGCAGCTACTTGTTGGACAGTGGCAATGTTATCACCGGTCGACCGATCGGCGTATCCGCCACGGTGATCACTGTCCAGACCGATTCGCTGCGAGCTGAAACGGTGGCGTTGAACCGGGCGGAAATCGAACAAACATCGCCAGGCCGTCTTTCACCCATGCCGTCCGGTTTGATGAACGTGCTGACGCTCGATGAGATACTGGATGTCCTTGCGTACCTCAAATCCGGTGGCGACCCGCAGGCAGATGTTTATCAATAGAGGCTGATAATTGCCGAGGTAATCGCATCGGACCAGAACCAAAACAATTGGGTGTGAACCGATGGATGCATTTCTAGCAGACTACACATTCATCCCAGCCAGCTCCCTTCTTCAGTGCCCGCCGATAATTCAATGCAAAAATATTCCGAACACTCGATTCATCGTATTTCCATCATTCGCTGTACGTTGACTTTCCTTGTCGCGACTTGTTGCCTCTTGCTTGCAGCGGTGCCTTTTGCAGAAGCGAACGACGCTCCGTTGGAAAAATCCCCATTGTTGGCTTTTTTTTCAGCGGTCGAGACGGATTCGTTTCGTCCGGGTGCAAAGATCTTCGCTGATCGAACCTACACGTGTCCCGCTGTTCCAGATGCTTTGAATGGGATGGCATTCATCCGAACGGAAATCGATGGATATCAGTTTGAATGTCTGCGTGCGGGCATTGTTTATGCACTCACCCCAGACGCTCGTCTCAAAGGCGCAGCAAGCCAACAAGACTACTTGGGGGAGCAAGGATTTGGGCAGGTGGAGATCGATGAATTCCAACTGTTTGGAACGAACGCAATCGACAGAGTGACCGTTTATCGGAAGTCGCTGGCCGTAGGAGACCAGTTGGTGATCGGAAAATGGGCGGTGCTGTTAGGTCCAAGCGGTACCGAAATTACTCAGTGGAAGCCGCGTCCGTGGCCGGAGAATGAGGGTGAGTTGTTGTACAACGGCATCCAACTGCCTCGTGTGTGGCCGCCAAGACATATGGGTGGACATGGGAACGACCCGTTGCCGGTTCCTTATCTGGATTACCCGCCGGCAGAGCTTGCGATCGACACCGGGAGGCAGTTATTCGTCGATGATTTTCTGATCGATAGCACCACGTTGCAGCGGACTTGGCACAAGGCTCGCAAGTATGAGGGCAATCCTGTTCTGAAGCCTGAGAGCGAACTTGAGTTGGGGGTAAACAGCGGTTCCGCTCCGATGGCGGCTCCGTTCAGCGGCGGCGTTTGGTATGACCCAACCGATCAGCTTTATAAAATTTGGTATTGTGCTGGCTGGTTTGAAGGGACTGCCTACGCGGTTAGCCGCGACGGAATTTCATGGAGTCGCCCTGAGCTGGATGTGCAGCCGGGGACCAATCGTGTTATCCCAGCGAAAGGACGTCGCGACTCGGCGGCTGTGATTCTTGATCCGTTTGCTACGCGGCAGGAGCAACGATTCAAGATGCTGCTCTGGGGACGGCCGCACGGTGGCGAATTGTTTACGTCTGCCGACGGCGTCCACTGGAGCGATCCCGTGTCGACAGGTCCGATGGGGGATCGCAGCACTATTTTCTTTAACCCGTTCAGGAGAAAATGGGTCTACAGCATCCGTTCGTCATGGCATCAACGAAGCCGAAATTACAGTGAGCACGACGACTTTCTGAGTGGTGCGGCGGTTGCGGATCAAGTGAAATGGATGCGCGCAGACAACCTTGATCTACCCGATTCACATTGGTTTTATGCGTTTCCTGATCGTGACCCAAAGCCACTCGACCCTCAGCTGTACAACCTCGATGCGGTTGCGTATGAGTCGCTGATGCTTAGTGCGTTGTCGATTTACCAGGGGCCTCCGAATTCGGATTGTGCAATAGAAGGGGTTCCCAAGATGACGGAGATCCATCTTGGATTCAGTCGCGATGGATTTCATTGGCACCGCCCTGATGATCGCGCACCCTTTATCGCTGCTAGTCGGACGGAAGGCAGTTGGGATCGAGGGTATCTGCATTCGAACGCCGCTGTCTGCACAGTTGTTGGCGACGAGTTGTGGTTCCACTACACAGGGTTTGCTGGAGATCCAGCCCGTAAGGGACGCGATGCCTGGGACAACGGTATGTATGCGAACGCATCGACGGGGATTGCCAAGTTGCGACGCGACGGGTTCGCCAGCATGGATGCAGGAACCGACGGCGGTACTCTGACCACAAAGCCGGTCCTGTTCAGCGGCAATCGGTTGTTTGTCAATGTCGACTGTCCCCATGGTAGTCTTCGGGTCGAAGTGCTCGATGAAAACAGTCAGCCTTTGAAAGGATTTTCTGCAGTGCGGTGCCGTGCGTTGACTGCCGACAGCACCTTGTCGGAAGTGACTTGGGAAGGAACCACGGATCTGTCGAGTCTGGCTAATACTCCGGTCCGTTTCCGCTTTTATCTCAACGACGGCCAGTTGTATTCTTTTTGGGTTTCCCCTAGTGAATCGGGTGCCAGCAACGGGTATGTCGCGGGTGGCGGTCCAGGCTTTGACGGTGCAATCGACACTGTTGGGAAAAGTGCCTACTTGAGAAAAAATCGCTTGGGGGAGTGATCCGATCGAGTCCGTTACCGACAGACATTCACCGAGCCGCAGAAAGAAAGACGATTAAAACAGCATGAATATGGACTTGGTCGGGCTTATTGGTTTGCCGTTCTTGGCACTGATTGCCACGATTTTGCTGCCTCGACTAGCGTTTACCGCTTGGGTGCTGGCAGGAGTCGGTAGCGCATTCCTGTATCCCGCTACCTTTCAGTCCTGGTGGGGATTCCCGTTGGCGGCTTTGATTGTCCCGTTGATACAGTTGATCATGTTTGGGATGGGCACGACGCTCAACCTGGGCGACTTTGCGCGAATTGCCAAAGAACCATGGTCAGTGATCGTGGGGATCGCGTTGCAGTTTGGCGTGATGCCGATCACGGGTTATCTGTTGGTGCTCGCCTTCGGCTTTGATGGCGAATTGGCGGCGGGCGTCATCTTGATAGGTACCTGTTCGGGCGGTGTGGCGTCGAATCTTATGAGCTACATAGGAAAGGGGAATGTTGCTCTGTCGGTCACGATGACATCGGTTTCTACATTGCTTGCACCTGTGATGACTCCCTTGGGGATGAAAGTTTTGGCAGGCGCCTATATCGATATCGACACCTTCAAGATGGTCATTGGTGTCTTCAATATCATCATCGTTCCTATCATTGCGGGACTGGTTGCCAACGCCGTTTTATACAGCTCCAAATCATGGGCCGCCCATAGAGCGGTCTTACTGGGTGTAACAGGCGGTTGTGTCGGAATTGCTGTGCTGTGCGCTAGTATCCCTAGCGGAGTCTTAGGGGCGTTTGCTGGTCTCCGTTCCAGTTTACTGCTTGGCTTGGCATTGGTCGGGATTTTGGCTTGCGTTAAAGCAATGCTGCTAGCCCGCGGTGGGTTTGATGTGAAGTGGGTCGATCGTGCGCTACCGTTGGTTTCGGTAGCGGGAATCTGTGCCATCCTGACCATTTTGACGGCGCAAACACACGATGAACTCGTTCAGGTTGGGGGCGCATTGTTGTTGGCTGCGGTCTTACACAACGCGATCGGATTGTTTGTCGGGTACTGGGCGGCTCACGCGGCAGGCACGATGGCGGGAGCGGTTGGCTATCGATTGGGAATCTTTGCTTCATCGGCGTCCCGTTTGACTGAGCAAGATTGTCGAACGGTGGCGTTTGAAGTGGGGATGCAAAATGGCGGAATGGCGACCGGGCTGGCCATCGAAGTGCTAAAGAGCCCTGTGGCCGCTCTACCACCAAGTGTTTTTGGAACCTGGATGAATCTCTCCGGTTCACTGCTGGCAAATTATTGGAGTCGCAGTGTCCAAACCGAGGCGTACCGTGAACAAATCGAAGGAGTCTGAATGGTGGGTGGCTCCTTCTGTTGCTGCATCTTCTGTTGGTTACTGTAGTTCCGTTCTTCTTCTGAATGGTGTGGACCTTACTCGACATCAGGTGTCGGAGGTGCCACGTCTGAAATCACGCTTTCCGTGCGCCGCTGGAGCAACGGCCGCGGCGCTTTCAACAAGTTACCACTGATGCGGACGTTTACCGTTCCGTTGAGAGAAATCGCGTGTTCGGCAGCGCTGATTTGATTGCCGCTGATGAGAACGTCTTCGCCGGGCTGGTCGTTGTAGCGTGACTTTCCCCAAACATACAGTCCCGTCGGATTGTTTTCCGTTCCCAGAATCGTGTTACCCCGGATTGTCAGGCCCTTGGTATACCCAAGCTGGACTACGGCTCCGGAATTGTCGCCTGCACGAACGATGTTGTCACTGATCAGCAGATTGGAGTTACTGTTGCCGACGATTTTTCCCGTGACGGTATTGCCTCGAATGATCATGCCATCCACTCCACCCGCGAGGATCGATTTGCGACACTGATTGTTTTCGATGATTACATTTTTCAGGCCACGAGCGTGTTCGACATGGATTGTGGAACCGCCGGGTTTTACGGAATGTTCGAGATCACGGCAGCCGGTCACCAGATAGTCGCGAGAACCGGGACTGCCTCCCATCTGAATTCCCTGCCGGATGAAATTCCGCAGCGTACAGTCACGAACGGTGATGCTTCGACAGTTGTACGAAAATGCCATGCAGTCGCCGGAGAAGTTTTCGGCAAATACATTGACCACGGTCACGTTCTCGATCACATGATCCTTGTTGTAGAACCAAAGGCCGGCATTGTGCTCGGGCGTCTCGCCCTTGACGTACTCGGGATGCGTGTTTGAACCATCCAGATGCAGGTCACGGATCACGACGTTTTTTGTTCCGCCTTTGACCGGTGCGCCGATCATTCGCCAAAAGTTGCTTTGATTCACTGCTGCTGCGAACTTTAAAATCGATGCTGCTCCCTCACCGCGAAGAGTTGTATTGGGAGGAATTTCAAGGATGGGCGATTCGCTATCGCGCCGCGACAGAATGAATGTCCCCGCCGGAACTAGCACAGTGCCGCCTTCCGCATCGGCACATGCGGTCAGAGCGTTTTCGATGGCCGTTGTATCATCGCTCTGGTCGCCCGCTGTCGCTCCGAAATCAGTGATGTCGTAGTCGCCTGCCATGGCAGGAATCGTCACGCCGAGAAGAAGTGACAGGATGGTTGCGATCAATTTCATGCTTTAACCCTTCGTCTCGACTGAATGTATTCGACGAATGAATGATACCTTGACTTGCAATGAAATGCGCACTGCGTAACTCCACATCCAGGATGACGATCATTTGCTCGTTGGATACCGTTATATTGAACGCAACGCATGTCGAGCCAAGATGGTATCGCTTGCCGAAGACGGACAATGAGGCTCGTTGCGGCGGCGGTTGCAGAGGCCTGAGCCGGAACCAAAACTACTTTTTCCTTGGCCACTATCTCGAATGTCAAATTGGATCGAACGTGTCAAGTTCACAGCAATTAAAGAGTAAAACAAGTATGAACATCGCAACATTTCGCGTCCTCGGAGCACTGCTTTGCCTGGTCATTTTCGCTGCTGGTGCATGGGCTGAACCATCTCGTCCAAACATTCTGTGGATCGTTGGCGAAAACTTTTCTAACGACCTTGGCTGCTACGGACAGAAGAACGTGGCGACGCCTAATCTTGATGCACTCGCCGAATCCGGCATCCGCTACACGAATGCGTTTTCGACGTCGCCCGTTTGCGCACCCAGCCGATCCTGCTTTATGCTTGGCATGTATCAAACGACAACCGATACGCACCACATGCGATCACATCGCGACGACGACTTTCGACTCCCTGACGGCATTCGACCTCTCACCCTACGGCTACAGGACGCTAGCTACTACACTGCCAACATCACGCACTTGGGTGATGAAGAAATCGGTACAGGAAAACTTGATCTGAACTTCGTCAACGAAGGCAAACTCTACGGCGGCGCCGAGTGGGACGAGCTAAAACAGCGTCAACCGTTCTTTGCACAAATCAACATGCCCGAAGCTGAGTATGACATTTACGATCGCAAGTCGGCCGAGAAAGATCGCGTCAAGTGGGTTGGGGAAGAATGGCATCCGCAAGTCGCCACGGTCGAAAACGTCACGCCGCCGCCTTACTATCCCGATCACAGAATCGTTCGAGAGGAATGGGCACGCTACCTGAATTCCATTAGCGGCACCGACGTTCGAATTGGCAAGATTTTACAGCGACTCAAAGCAGACGGTCTGGATGATGATACCGTGGTTATATTTTTTGCCGACAATGGTCGACTTACGGCGCGCGGGATCCATTGGCCGTTCGATCAGGGTTTGCGAGTTCCGCTGATCGTGCGTGATTGCAAAAATTATCCGTTTCTCACCCAGCAAGAGTCGCCTGGCACGGTCAGCGACCGCGTGGTCAGTTTGCTCGACATGACCGCGACGACGTTGGCGATTGCGGGAGTCTCGCGACCACTGGGGATGCAGAGTCGTGTGTTCGCTGGCGCGGAATCCGAACCGCCGCGAACCTATGCGTTTGCGGCCCGAGATCGCATCGACGAGACCAGCATACGAATGCGTTCGGTTCACGATCAGCGTTATCACTACATCCGCAACTATACGCCGGGCGCAGGCTTCGAGACGCTGAACCGTTACAAGGAAAAGTGTTTTCTAGTCATGCCGCTCATGCGACAACTCAAGGCCGATGGCAAACTGAGCGGCGCGCCGTTGGCACTAATGCAACCCTTTCCCGATGAGATGCTGTTCGATACGAAGACGGATCCACACGAGGTCACCAATCTCGCTGACTCGAACACGCCAGGACATCAGGCGGCGCTAGCTCGCATGCGTGCGGCGCTCGATACTTGGATCGTCGAATCAGGCGACCGAGGACACATCGAGGAGTCGCCCGAAATTGTCGCTCCGTTCCTGAAGGAAATGGACGACTGGTTCGGCACTCCGGCATGGGCCAAGGACCAGTAGTTCGGCTGTCCTGTTTTTTCGTTTTGCCCGTATTGGTGAGCCGACGGCGCTAGGCTTGCCCTGGGCCGCTGGAACTTTGGTATTGACGTCGGATATTGGGTATAAGTTTTTCTTCCGGCGATACTGCAGTTACCTCTCCACCGACGAAGTTGATGGAGAGGTGGCAGAAACCCAGCGCAACCAAAGATCACTACAACACCAAAGTTCTAGCAGTCTAGGCTTTACCCCATAAATTTGACTGACCACATTATCGCGGATACAGTGGTGACCTTGGTTCCACTCGTGTTGTTAAATGCAGTGGAGCCTCCCTTCCTGCCTTCCCACCAAACGCATCGACCTTCACTTCCCTGCCGCACTGATTAAACCCAAACCGAAAAGCTTGCCACCGCTGGCATCCGCCACGGTGACGTACCACTTTTGGATCGGTTTTAACAATCACGGCAGCGTCGTGTTGCATTGCGATGTGTCCCCCAAACCGATTAGCGAGATTGTGATGCCGCTGCACATGATTCCACCCACACGCCGCAGTTTTTTGCAAACGACACTTGTCGGAGGTACCGCGTTGTTAGCCTCGCGTTACACCGGGGCTGCAGAGTTGAAACCGAGCGATGATTGGTGGGCGTTGCTGTCCGATCCCCACATTGACGCGGATCCGAAGAAAAGTGCTCGTGGGATCACCATGCTGGATTGTCTGAACCGGATTATCGACGAGGTTTTGGCGGAGCCATCGCCTCCGGCGGGCGTCATTATCAATGGGGATTGTGCGTTCTCACGTGGGCTTGCCGAGGACTATGCAACCTTGAGCACGGCATTGCAGCGATTTGCCGACGCCGACTTGCCGCTCCACATGACGATGGGCAACCATGATGACCGCGGGCCGTTCTACGATGCGTTTGCCAGCCAGCGGGCTGACAATCCATTGGTCGACGGCAAGCATGTCAGTATCCTTTCGACACCCACGACGAACCTGTTTTTGATGGATTCACTTTGGGAGGTGAACAAAGTGACCGGCGAACTTGGTCAGCCGCAGTTGGACTGGCTAGCCTCGGCGCTGGACGCGCACGCTGAAAAGCCGGCGATCGTGATTGGACACCACAATCTCCAATTCCTGCCCAAGGAGTCACAGGCGACAATTAGTGGGTTGAGGGATTCCCAGAAACTCGTCGATCTGCTGAACGCGCGCTCGCACGTGCAGGCATACATTTTCGGACACACGCATCATTGGAACGTTCGCGAAATGCAGGACGAAGTGAACTTGGTCAACCTGCCGGCTTGCTCGTATGTGTTCAACCCAGCGCATCCCAATGGTTGGGTGAAAGCCAAATTCGGGGCTGATCAATTCGCACTGGAGCTTCGCGCTCTCGATCACGCTCATCCTCAACACGGGGAAAAACACGAAATACGCTACGCCTTGGCGGCCAACGCACGCTAAGTGTGAGAGTGAAGGATTCGAAACAGCGACCGAACACAACGCATGAGAAGGTAGTGGATCTTGTTAAAGATCCCTGCACGAAAGGATCCTTAACAAGATCCACTACGCCAGTTACTCCTTGGCTGCTGCCGAAACTCTTGACGAGTTCCGCTACATCACCCACGCCTAGAATGAAAAGTTTTTGCACATGCGAATTTCTGCACCGATGAGAAGGATGAGTATCTCATCATTGATGGTCTGTATTGTTTTACTGCTCGGCGGCAAATGCCGAATTCAAGCGGAGGATGCCAAGTCTGTCTTTCGCGCGGGCGCAGCGACGAGCAACATCACACCGCCGCTGGGTGAATTGATCGTCGGGGGATGGCAACCGATCCCCGCTGCTAATATCCATGACGAGCTGCATGCACGGTGCGTCGTCTTGGACGACGGCCAGACTCAATTGGCGATTGTGATTTGCGACAACGTCGGCATCCCCGTCGAAGTTTATGATCTAGCCAAGCGACAGATACTCGACGCTACCGGGATACCGGCGTCGCATGTATTGACGGCGGCTACCCACACGCATTCAGCGACCACAGCGCGTGGTCCCCTAAAAACACTGCCAGAAACGGAGCTGAGCGATTATCAAAAGTTCATCGCCCATCGCATCTCGGACGGCGTCCGCAGGGCACTTGCTCAATTGGAACCGGCACGGATTGGTTGGGGATCGATCGATGAACCGTCTGAACTTTTCAACCGTCGTTGGTTTGTCAACGACGCGAGTTTGTTGAGCAATCCTTTCGGTGGTATCGACCAAGTCCGGATGAACCCTCCTCGTGGCAGTTCCAAGCTTGACCGTCCCGCCGGGCCGACCGATCCGGAGATTAGCTTCGTTTCGCTGCAAGGCACCCATGGTCATCCGATCGCTCTGCTGGCCAACTATTCCCTGCACTACGTCGGCGGTGTCCGATCCGGGGACGTCTCGGCAGATTACTTTGGTTACTTCGCAAAGTTCATCGGAGGAAAATTGGGAGCGAGCGACCAATCACCGCCGTTCGTCGGCATCCTTTCCAATGGCACCAGCGGTGATGTAAACAATATCAATTTCCCTGAACGAGCCGCGCGGAAATACCGAAGTTATGAAAAAATGCAGGAGGTTGCCGAAAAGATCGCCAGCCGCGTGTATGAAGCCAATCAGAAAATTGAATTTCATGAGTGGGTGCCCTTGGCTGCCAAACAAGCCAACCTGACGCTGAAAACGAGGCAGCCGACGCCAGAGATGATTGAGTATTTCGCCAATATCACCACCGGCGATGAAAACGATCCGAGGCGACGACACAGTCGCGAAGAGATTTATGCGGATCGAATTGCGAAGATCCAGACAGCTCCTAAGCAGATTGAGATTCAACTGCAAACGCTCCGCATCGGCGATTTGGGAATCGCCGCAATCCCGTTCGAAGTGTTTACCGAAACGGGGTTGGAACTCAAGGATCTGAGTCCCTTCGCCGACACCTTCACCATCGAACTGGCCAATGGATCGTACGGTTACTTGCCGACTCCCGAGCAGCATCGCTTGGGCGGCTACGAAACGTGGTTGGGCAGCAATTACGTTGAAAAGGAAGCGACCACCAAGATTGTCGCCAAGCTGATTGAGCTGTTTGAATCGCTCCATCAAGAGAGTTTGGATTAGGAAGGTAGCTACCGTCCCCAGGCGGTGCAGTCCACGTTCTGGCGAACGTGGCTACCCGGTTTGCCACCAATCGCAGAATATGGAACACGATGAGGTTAGGGTATGAACGAGACTGCAAGAGGGTGTTCGTGGAAGACTGCCTTGCCGGTGCTGTTGTTGTGTTCTTTGGGATGGTCGTTCGCGTCGGCCTCGCCTCCGGATCGTGGTAGCAGCGAATCCACATCGCGCGACGTCATCACCCCCAACGAATTCGCGGGCACGGACGTCGAGCGAATCAACCAGGCGATCGAGGCCGCCGCAGACGCTGGTTGTCGAGTGGTCATCCCACGAGTCAACCTCGGGGACGGACAGCGACGAGATGTCTGGTTGCTCGATTCAGCGATCTTGCTGCACAGTAACACAACGCTTGAGTTGGACAACTGCCACATCAAGCTGTCCGATCGTTGTCGAGATAACTTCATGCGGAGCGCGAACTGTGGGCTGGGGATCACCGACATCGAGCCGCTGCAGAACATCCACATCCGCGGTATCGGCCACGCCGTGCTCGAAGGTGCCGATCGCCCCCGTGCATCCGGCGACAGCGGCAAGACGCTGGGCACCAAAACCTACGGCACCGATGCAGGTGTCCAAGGCGAAAGCCAACTCGGCGACTGGCGGAATATCGGGATCCTGCTGGCCTTCGTTGAGCATTTTCGGATCGAGAACATCACGATTAAGGATTCTCATTGTTGGGCAATTTCGCTCGAACGCTGTGCTCACGGCACGCTGCGAGACCTGGATTTCGCGTCGCGTGGATACAAGATGATCGATGACACTCGGCAAACGATCCTCAACCAAGACGGGGTCGATCTACGCATGGGATGCCACGATATCCTGATCGACAATATCACAGGCTACACCGGAGACGACCTAGTCGCTCTGACGGCCATTCCACGCAGCGACCGACCGGCGGGCAGTCTTGCTACGACAATGGTCAGTGCTGGCGACGACCGTGGCGACGGGCTGGACGATATCCGGCACATTGTCATCAGAAACGTCAAAGGCTACTGCGCGGGCCGACACCACATCGTCAGGTTGCTGAATACTTCAGGAGTCAAAATGCACGACATTATCGTGGATGGCTTGATCGACACATCGCCTGGCGACTTGACGTGCAAAGCTGCAGTGAAGATCGGAGACCACAATTACGGCGGCGGTGTGGCACCGCTGGGTGACACTTGCCGCATCATGGTGAGTAACGTGACTAGTCAGTCGCAGCATACGATCCTGATCGGCGGATCGCTCTCCGACTCAATCCTCAGCAATCTGATCGGACACGGATCACCAGGTGAAGCGGTGACGATCCAGGCGGGAGCGGAATACATTCGCGACGTCACGATCACGAACGTGCATGTCGTAGACGAGTAACGTGATTTCCGCGACGTCGTGTTTCATGCAAAAAGGCTACGGGGCAGACGCACTGGCCAGGAATTTTGTTCGGTCTCGATTTTGATTCTTAATCGTAATCTTACTCTTAATCCTAATCTTGCTTCGGCTGGTTCCGATCGAATGCGGTTGCACTGACGGGATTGAAATTAAGAGTTGGTAACGCGTGACTAATGATTTCGCTCTGCCGAATTTGCTCGAATCAAGCCAATCAACATTGAAACAATCTCGATCAATAAACTCTTGCCTTCGTCTGCTAGCGACTTTTTAATTAGCCGTTTTGCGACCATTACGTCCAAGCTTGCCGCACATTCCAAAGCTGATCCGCGAGCAATGTCAAAGAATCGGCAACGATCTGATTCGGTGAATTTGCCATTGCCTTCAGCGATGTTCAACGGAATCGACGTCGACGCTCGATCGAACTGATTATGAACGGCCCGTGTTTTGGGAATGGACTCGAGAACGTCGGTTGCCCACGCGACAAAAGTAATCGATGATTGATAGACATTCAGTTTCTCGTGATCGAACTGTCGCATGGCATTGTCCCTTTTTAATTCTTAATCGTAATCATACTCTTAATCCTAATCTTCTTTGGCTGGCTTCGGTCGAATGCCGTTGTGCAGACGGGATTAAGATTATGAGTAGGATTAAGATTAAGACTGGCCAGAAATTTTGTTCGGTCTCGATTTTCATTCTTAATGGTAATCATACTCTTAATCGTAATCTTCTTTGGTTGGCTCCGGTCGAATGCAGTTGCGCAGACGTGATGAAGATTAAGACTGGCTGAGACTTTTGTTCGGGTGACCACCAGTCTTGGGCTATCGCAGGACGGGTTGGGGATCCAATTTTGATTTCACTTTTTCTCGCAGTGTCACGATATCCACGCCACACACAACGAACTCCAGTGGAGCATCGGTGTTGGGTTGCTGCAGCAACTGTAGGTGACGAGCATTGAGTGCCGTCATTTGTTCTTTGGCTTGGGTTTCGGACAGTTGCGATTGAGCGTATGCAAGTTGAACCGCTTGCCAGGCTAGCGATTCGAAGGGCCGTTTCAGTTCATCGAGCAGCCGCACTAATTCGGAAAGCTGCTTTGGGTCTCGCACATCGGACTCGGCCATCGCATCGCCGATCGACTGGGTTCGTCGAATCGATGCGGCTCGATCGGCCGCAAGTTTCGATTCGCTGAGAAGATTGAGTTTCTCAAGTTCGATACTCAGCGAGGCATAGGCTTGTTGGTCCGTCTGATCCTGAATCACAACTTCACAAAAACAGCATGCCGCCGTCTCAGGATCGTCTTGAGATGCCCTGAGTGTGCCCAATGCGAACCAGCCATCTGCTGTCTTGGGTGGGGACTGGAGATATTGGTCCGACCACGCAGCGAGTTTGTCGAAATCTTGCAGCTGGGCATAGATACGACCGAGCAATTCAGCCTCGTTGGAATGTGAGACTGGGAGACTCGAAAGGTCCGCAATCGCATTTTGGGGGTGGGACTGGCTCATTTCGTATCGCGATTGACCGAGTGGACCAATGGGCTCCCATTCGTCCAACTTCGCATCTTTACTAAACATGACGGCAAGGTTCAACAGAATTCGAAGTTCGATCTCTTCGATATTTCCTTGTTGGCACATTTTTTGAAGATGATTTGCTGCTTCGAGACGATGGCCTTGGCGAACGAGCAGTATCGCCAGTTGGCGATGGGCCATGATCGCGTCCGGGACCAAGTCGAGCAATTCGCGGTAGCGGGATTCCGCTTGACTGTAGTGACCTTGGATGACCATCCACTCGGCCGTTTGACCTAGTGCTGGCAACCGCGTTTCAGGAACCGCCACCGCCAATCGATCAAGTACGCGGATGGCTTCTGGAAAGCGATGCTCGGCTCCGAGGACGATCGCCAGGAAAAATACATTTTGTGGATCCTCCGGTGCGGCGGCGACGGCAGCGCGAATCGCGTGACTTGCTGCGGACACATCACCGGACTGCAACGCTGTCGCTGCTTCTTCTCGCCATACCGAGGGATCCTTTTCAGGCTCAACCGCGGGCAGCTGAGCGACGACGGCCGTTTGTGTTGGTGGTGTGAGAGCGGGGGGCGCTGTCTTGGAATCGCATCCAGAGGTTGCCAGCGTCATCCAGCAAATCCAGACAGCTACACGGTCAGATTTTGATTGTCTTAGAATCACTTCATTGATCACTTGCGAGAATCGCGATGGTGGGGCTGGAACTTAGCATAGCACGCGAGACTTCCGCCGTCGCTTACCCATCGAAACCGAGGCGTGCTAGAATAGCGTTTCGATGAAACCACTCATGGAGCAAGGCTCGTTCGAGAGATGGTCGGTGCGAACGCGCCTTTGCTTAACAAAATTTTGAAACTGCCGAGGGAGAGCCATTTGAAACGTTCCGTGAGTATAGTCGTTGTGGTAGCGGTTGTGGTTGCGATCGGAGTGATGATGCGAGTTGTACGCGACGATCCGCCAGACGAAATGGTGCAAGCGGTTGCGGTCACGACTGTCAATCCGTCGCCCGGAATACCGACATTTGTCGGCCGCCAGGTTTGTGGCGAATGTCATGCAGAGAATTATCACCTGCATGGAAAATCGGGGCACGCGTCAACATTCATTAGTGCGCAGCATGCCTCGATCGCGAAGAAGTTCGTGGGCAGCACGGTGGATGCTGGGCAACCGCATGGCCGGTTTACCTACGTTATGGATGAGCAGGGGCTAAAAGCGGTTCGCGTCGACGACGCTGACTCCGAACCATTTCCGCTGCAATATGCGTTGGGGTCGGGACACAATGCAGTCACCTTTTTTTCACTTATTCCCGACCAACAGGACGGCACGATTGGTTTCGAACATCGCGTCTCATGGTTCGCAGACCATGCCGGTTTCGGATTAACGCCGGGACACGTCAACAAAAAGCCCAGCAATGAAATCGAGTTCTTTGGCAATCCGGTGCGTGGCGAGATGATGCACGGCTGTGTTGATTGTCATACGACGTCAGGAACCATCGTTGACCAAAAAATTGTCGATCTGATTCCAAACGTCAATTGTGAGAAATGCCACGGCCCTGGAAGCGAGCACGTGCGTCAGGCTAGGCTGTCCGATCACCCGCCTGCATTTTCGGTCGGAAAAGATAATTGGGATCAAGAGTCTGAATTACAGCTTTGCGGAAGTTGTCATCGATTGCCTAAGGACATCTCACCCAAGAAGCTACGCGAGTATCCGAGCGAACTGGTTCGATTTCAACCGATTGGGATGTTGCGAAGTGCATGCTATTTAGAAGCGGAGGGGCAAATGATGTGCACAACATGCCATAACCCGCACCAGGCCTTTACCGCGAAGTCGAAACAAGCATACGTCGACGACTGTGTTCGCTGTCACGATCAGGAGAACACGGACCATGTTGCGTGTCCCGTATCGCCGCGAGACGGATGCATCGAGTGTCACATGCCTCCGGTACGATTCGAGCAGGGAATGATCTTTCACGACCATTGGATTCGAGTCCGTCCTGAATAAGAACCTGTCGGGGTCACGGACTTATAAAACAAACCTCGCCCGCAATTCGCGGGCGAGGTTCAATCTCGCAGTCAAACTAGGAATTGACGGCCTGCTTAGAAGTTAGTGTCGATAACCTCTTTCGAAGCACGCGTGCCAAGTGCGCCCCATAATCCATAAGGGCTCTTCGAACCAGGATTGTTGTTATTCCAGATCATCGGAGCAGTTTGATTACCGGATTCGATCGAGTCGGTAATGAATTTCACCGCACCGTCGCCCATCAACACATGAACGCCACCTTGGTGACGGCTACTGGGCGAGAAGTTGCCAGCGTTATCCGCCCATTGGCCGATGCATAACTCGCTATTCGGCGGTCGTACGGTATAGACGTCGGAAATTCCAGAACGCAACGCTGCAGCCCATTTCATACCACGACTATCGACGCCATTGGATACTAGCGACGGCGGAGCGGTACAGCCAACGCCACCGGTCTGCGGGCACCAAAACTGTGGCCGTTGAGGATCGATCTCGTTAGCTACGTCGACGCACCATGAAGGATTGTTTTCAACATTAGAAGCTGGACCGGAAGGGTGTGACGAGTAGGAGGAACGTTTGTCGCGGTCGCCTAAGTCAGAAACGATTTCTCCCATCGCGACGGTATTGGACAATCCATCTAGCACATCGCGAAACTTACTGTTGGCATAAAGCTGAAACATTCCGCGGTTGGTCGACTTGGCGCTGGCAACAGTACCACCGCTGGCATGAGGGCCATATGCTGGCCCACTTCCACTCGCCGCACCCAGGTTCATCATGTTGTGCCGCTGCCCGCTGAAGGAATCACCCACACACATACCGTAATTCGTTCGTCCCAGCCCTGGCAAGCCAGTTCCGGGGTCGCTCGGGCAGCGTATATTTGAGATTTCGGTCGACCAGGGGATGTACCCAGGATTGGTTGAAAACGACTTGGGACTCGGCCCCATCGCTGGCCAAGCACCTGGGGTGCCTGTGTCGGTTGGCGGCGCGGCACCGGATACGGTTTTGGTATCGGGATTCGAAATCTGCTCCCACAAGGCTTGCTGTTCGAAGAACGGCGTCATGCCAACCATCGCGTTCAGGTTTAACTTGTTCGAGCTGTTCGACGCTTGCCACCAGCCAGTGCCTGACCCTGCGAGTCCTAACCCGGTTCCGCCACCGTGAATCGGCAACTGATTGTAGGCCGCATGGTAGTTGTGCATCGCCAAGCCGATTTGCTTGAAGTTGTTACTACAACTCATGCGGCGAGCAGCTTCACGAGCTGCTTGAACGGCAGGCAACAAAAGGCCCACCAAAACACCAATGATGGCGATCACCACCAATAATTCAACCAGTGTAAATGCACTGGTCCGAGTCTTTCTACTCAACATACGAAGCTCCAAAAAGAAAGATGTGTAAACAAACTGTACCGGCCGCAGATCAACGATCTTTCGCAATGCAAATCACGAATAAATAATCAGACCTCGCCCATCTTATGGCCGACAATAACAATAACTCGCCAGTTATGGCAAGTAAATCTCTGCAAAACCGTCTGTTCGGCAAAAAAATGCCCCATTAGCGATTCAGCTAGCCGTTTTACTTGATTTTGCCAGGAAATTCGCCCTGAATTGCCAGGCCATCTTTTTCGCCAAATCTCCGCCTATGCGCGAAAATTGCGCGAATACAACGACTCCGAGACCTTCAAACGCAACTGCAAGTGCCGGAAACGGCAATCTGTCTCGACAAAGGATTGAGCCGACGACGCTTCACGGCAAATCTTGGCAGGTCCGCTGGGGTCAAACTCGCCGCCTTACTTCATCGACTCTCTCATTGCCTTGGCATACTCGGCTTCTTCTTCGGGAGTCATTTCTGGTTCGCTCTGAGGCGGCACATCGACAACTTTCGTTGATGTCCCTGAGCCACAACCGACAAGAGAAAACGACGATAAACAGATGATTGCAACGCACACTAAAAACACATTCTTCATTCTGCGGTCCTCAACACTGGAGTACTGATCGATAACTTGCCTAAGCAGGCAAATTTCAACTTGCTACACGCGAGTCGACCGACCTAGTCTATACATTGCGTTGGGCTGTCGCTACAGATTGACGCATTTTCGTCTGTTTTTGAATTGACATCGATTTTTGCAGCGGTGCCTTAGCCCAAAAGGGCTGCTGAAACTCGTTAAATCTCGTCAAATTGCGTTAATTCGTTAGAACCGAGTCGCGAATGGCACTTTGGTTCCTTGGACGACGAGGTACTCGGAATCCGCATCAAGTGTACCGAGTTCATCAACACTACCGTTCTGCCAAGTGACCGTTACGTTGCTGATTTGGTCGATTTCGCCCAGCCCCACGCGGAGAACTTTTTGATTACAACTGAGATATCCATCTCCACCCAGCGCCCACAAAGATTGTTGTCGTCCACCACAGTCGAAGCGAACAACCGTGCCGATGGCGTCACGCTGGTTGTGTGTACCGACTAGACGAAACGCGATCTTGTGGTTGTTATCCTGCGTTTGATTGACGAGTAGACAAATCGGTTCGTAGGCATGCGTGATCAACAAATCTTGGTTGCCATCACGATTGACATCCGTTGTCCACATCGCGCGACCGACATGTGATTCACGAAAGTACTCACCCCAGGCGTCGTCATTTAGCAGCTTGAATGCACCCTGCTGACTGCGACTGAATAGCTGAAAAGGTTGCTTGTAAGGTGGATGGCTAGGATCATTGAACTCACCGATGTGTCCATTAGTTACAGCGATTTCCTTGACGCCATCGTTGTCCAAATCGATCGCTTGTGTCCCAAAACCGACGGTCATGAGGGTTGGCTGAACAAGCTTCATTCGACTGGTCTCGTCACGCCAAAACCCGGGCGATATTTGTTCGTAAAAGATATTGTATTCGCGTGAAAAACCCGTGACGTAAAAGTCGAGGTCGCCATCATCATCAAAGTCGCTCGCGGCAATCCCCATGGATGCCTGGGTCATCGCGCGGCCATCGACTGCGAGTCCGCGAATCGCCGCACTTTCGTTGAGCTGATCCTTACCCTCGTCAAACGTATAGTAGTGATTGGCGGACATGTCGTTGGCAATCAAGACGCCCATGTTCTTACCATCAAGAGTCCCAGCAATCATGCCGAGTCCGCGACCAATCGAAACGTTAGGCAGCCACTTTTTGCTGACGTCCGTGAACTGCCCATCGCTTCGGGCAACAAACACTTGGTCACCCTTAGCCGGGAATTTCAACGGGTGACAAGGGCCAAGCAGCCCCTCGTCGTTGAGACAGGCTTGCCCCACCGACGGGACTGTGTCGCAGTAGTTTGTCGCAAACAGATCTGTGTATCCGTCCCCGTTGATGTCAAAAAACGACGCGCTGGTTGTCCAGTCGGTCGCGCGATCGCTAAGCAATTCAGTACAGTCGGTAAACGTTCCGTCGCCGTTGTTTCTCAGCAGCCGATTTTTCCCCAAGTTAGCGAAGAACAGATCGGGGAATCCGTCTTCATTGAAATCACCCGATGCGACGCCTTGACCGAAACCGGTATCGCCAACTCCGGTTGCTGATGTAACTTTGATAAATCGTGTGCCGACGTTTCGCAGTAAATCGTTGGGTTTCGAATCGGTTCGCTGCATCGTGCCGCCGGCACCCATTACGATCAAATCCGGCCACCCGTCCAGGTCATAGTCGATCGCACCACCGCCAACACCATTCGTGTGGATCAGGGGGGCTAGGCCATTTTCGTCCGGATTGTTTTCACCGCCGATCGACTCCAGCCCCCATTGTTTGCTCTGATCCGTAAGCCGCAAGTGATCGGTTGACGCACGCTCGGGCACAACCTTTACTCGGGACCGTGTACTCGAATCACTGCTCACATCCACCGACGGGAAATCACTCAGGTTCATGCTGAGCGCCAATTGTCCTCGTTCGGATTGCCAGCTTGCATCCTGCTTCAGCCGCTTGAGAATCTCTTCGCGAAGCGGCGTGAGTTCTTGCGATGGTTCCTGAGTTAGCGTTGTGGCGGCTGCGGTCCAAGCTTCGGCTTCCCAGTTGCGACCTAGATTCATCAGACACTGGGCAACCTTCACAGCCCCATCTTGGCTCTGACGACCACGATCATTGAAGTCGAAAAAGACTGTGTGAAGCTTGATAAGCTGATTGATGCGCTGACCTATATCTTGCAACTGTTCGTCGGTAATGTTGTTGCCAGCCGGAGCGTCCGACTCCGCCATTGATCCCAACGACTGTGCCAGACTCGACCAAGCGACACCGAGGTTGGGGTTGCACTGTGTTGCCTTCCAGTAGGCATGACAGCTTTCAGCGAATCGTTGCTGTTCGTTCGCCCAATCACCCAGCGCGAGCCAGTATTCCGGGGACAACTTAGCGCTGGCCGACGCGTTTCCAACCCACTGGGTAAACTCGTCAAACCTGCGCTGTTTGACCAAGACCTGGCCATAAAGCGTCTGCGCTGGCGTGAAGTCTGGATGGTGCTCAAGAATGTCCAGCAGGATGCTTTCCGACGCATCGAAATCAAGTTCACTAAACCGCTCGTAAGCTTCACTCAGTCGCACACGGCGATCAGCTGGTTTGCGTTGCAGCAACATGTCGGCAAAATTATCGAGAAATCGTCGCGACGATGTTTCGGTGACGGTCACCAAAAGCGGAATATCGAACTGTCGCTGGCGAATCAGTTCGAGCAAGTGCGGTTGGATCTCTTGCGTGCGGTGTGCTTCACCCAAAAAACCGACCAGTTGTCGGCGGAGTTTGGCGTTTTCGGGATCGATTTGCACCGCCTGCTGGAGAAAGTCAATCGCGACGTATAATTCGCCCACGTCGATGAGAGCTTGAACTGTAAAATTGACTTGCGATTCCGGTTGATAATGGGCCGAGGCGGTTGCTTCGACCATCAGAAGAGCGGCTTCACGTCGGCGCTGGTTCATGGCCATCACGCGCGCGACCTCTGCTAGAAGCCCTGGGTCATTGGGCTGAGCGATCAACGCTTTTTCCGAAAACTGGTCAGCAAGTTTCCAGTCGCCCGCTGACATCGCCCGCCGCATCTCGTTGACCGGATCCGAGGAATGACCTTGCGTCTGTTGCGAGTCCGCCTCTGTACCCTCTTCCGTGACCGTGGTCAATTCACGTTCGGCTTGGGCCTGCGGCGCCACTTTGGAAGACGGTTGGCAACCGACACAGCTGAGTAGTTGTGAAATCAGCAAGGCGGCGAGGGTCAGTCTTTGTGCGAGAGATGCCATGGAAATTGTTTAGCCAAAGTGACAAAAAGAGGTTCATCCGACGAAAGCGTACCTCATCAACGAAATCTGAATAACCTTACCTCCCAATAGTGGCTGCGGATACAAGGGCCAGCAGCACCAGGACTGGAATCTTGAACCGTCGGCAAAGATCATGCGCTGGCAGGGCACGTCAGATCTTTGCAACAGCGTCATCTGAATATCGCGGCTACGGTCGCAAAAAGCGAGGATTTAGAGAGTCCATCCGCCGTCTGGCGATGGCAGCAGCGTTGCGCATCCTGTAAATTGATTTGCCCTGAACTCGCCAGTGAGGACGGTGGATTAGTGCCGGAACGCCGTGTTTTGCCAGTAGTATCAACCAGAGGTCCACAACACATGAACGTTACTAAGTTGATATTCGCCGGTGTACTTTTTGCCTGTCTGTTCAATGGCCTTCAGGCGGATGCTCAGTCGGGGGCGGTGAGCGGAATCGTGGTCGAGAAGTACGCGCCGCAGAGTGGTTCGTTTCCGGCATGCACGCATATCGACCATAGTAGTAAGACCGAGATCGTGACTAGCGGCAACCGGCTGTTCTATCGGACCGATCCGAAGTCACCGTTTCTACAATCGCCGATCAGTGTATTGGCGGACGCCCACTCCGTCGTCTTCAACCCCATAGAGAAACGCTTCTACGCAACCGACACCGGCAACCATCGACTGATCACTTTCGCCGATCCCGCAAGCGACCAATGGGAGACTTCTGCGACATCGCTGGCTGACATCAAGTTGCAGCGTCCGCACGACATCCTGTTCGACGATGCAACCGGTTGGATGTATACGCTCAATCCCGACAGCGGCCAAGTGTTTCGGTTCAAGGGAACCGACGGCAGTGTCGCGGTGTTGGATCTATCCAAGCACTTGGGCTATTCTCGCGCGCTGACGATTGCCGGCGGGACGCTTTATGTGATCGGTTCCAGTCATGGTGTGGTGGTCGAAGTAACCGACTTCGAAAAGCAAGAGTTCCAAATCCACAGCAGTTACGGAAAAAAGAGGAACGCTGTCGCTGGCAGCTGGCAGGGAACCGGCCTGGTCCTCAACGACGTCGATTACTACCAGGGGCACTGGTACGCGACCAGCTATTTTTGCCCGAGCTATGCTGGCGAAAACAACTGCGACGAAAACAAATTCATCCGCTTCGAAACCTGGCGTGACTTGAAAGAAGGGACCTGGGGCGACCTCAGTCACTTGCTCCCCAGCAAAGTGGTCCCCTACTTCCTAACGCCGCATTCCGCAGGCCTGGACATCGGCGTCTTCAACCACGAAACACGCGGCGCCTCGGCCTGCATCTACCGCCTAACCATGGCCCCTAACACGCAGTGAATTCGTGGCCTCTCGGCTCCGGTAAAGGAACAGGGACAGCGTATTTAGCTGATTGGGAAAACTAGCTTGGGCGGGCACGCTTTCTCAAGGCGTGGATCGCAGATTGCGCCGCTCCGCTGTGAAAACCACCTGGTTCGTGCCAAAGTAGACTAAACAAACAACGGCAGCGATTTGTATTCTTTGCCGAGGATGGGCGTCGGGTTAGTGCCGAGCCAATCTTTTAGTACCGATGCATAGACTTGGCGGAAGTCGTACTCGTGTTTCAAATCGCCATCTTGCAGATCGGTCAAGTTCGGATGTTTGCCGACGATGCCGGCCTTGACGCCGCCACCGCACAAGAACATCGGCCCCGCCGCGCCGTGGTCCGTTCCTTCGCTGGCGTTCTCAGAAACACGCCGACCGAACTCGCTGAACGTCATCACGCAGACTCGTTGTCCATGGTCGTGGGCTTCCAAGTCCCGAACCAGCGCGCTGACCGCATCACTCCATTGCCGAAGCAAAATGCTATGCGTTTGAGCCTGCTGAGCATGTGTATCGAAACCGTCGTGTTGGACGTAGTAAATACGCGTCGTTAGTCCCGAGTCGATCAATTGAGCTACCACTCGCAGCTTGTTGCCCAGTTCGGTTTCAGGGTACTTCACTTCGCTACGATAACCCTGAGCCGCTTCGGTTACACGCTGGCTCGCTGCGATCGCCGAAGTCGTGCTTGATTGCAAAAAGCTGAGCAACTCATTGTCGGTGGCGGTGCTTGTCGACTGTCGATTCTGCAAAAAGTCACGCAGCGATTGCTTGTCATTGCCTCGCAATTGGAATTCCGACAATTCTTTTACGGTGGGTACACGGATGCTCGTAGACGCGATCGCGGCCGGTTGCTGTTCTCGTCCGAGATGCAGCGCAGGAACATCTCCGCCCGCCGTAGCGGGTTGCTGATCCAAGAAGCGACCGAGCCATCCGTCGGGACGCGGCTCGTCTTTACGGCGACAGGTGTGCCAAATGTCCATCGACTCGAAGTGTGATCGGTTCGGTTTTTCGTATCCGACATTGCGAACGGCGGCAAACTGGCCGTTTTGCAATAGAGCGTGCACCCCGGTCATCGATGGATGCAAACCATTGTCGTCATCGCACTTCAATACGTCAGTGGTCGGAATCGCGAGCTTGGGACGCGCGGATCGGTAATTGTCATCCGCATAGGGAATGATGGTGTTCAAACCATCGTTTCCGCCCGACATCTGTACGACGACGAGAATTCGTTCACCAGAGTGATTGCCGCTGGATGCGGCCTCGGCAAAGCACTTCGGCAGTGCGGCGCCAACACCGATCGCGGCAGCACCACCGATTGAAGATTGCAGAAAGAGACGTCGATTTGGGTTAGTTGATAATTGCATAGGTAAATCAATCGTGTAGTGGATCTTGCTAAAGATCCTGTGCGTGAAGGATCTTTAGCAAGATCCACTACGTTGGTCCGTTAAGGATCTTTGGCAAGATCCAGTACGTTGGTTTGGACGGTATTAACCCAACTGGCAAATGGGTAGAGATGTCATTGCATGCAATAGCGAACGCATTCGTCGCTCTTCGTCACCCCGGTGGGATGCAGCGGTATCGCGGAGCTGCGCTTTAGTTGTGTCGTCTAACCTCACAGCAAGCAGGCAATGTTCGAAGTGTTCGATGGCTTGATCCGTCGTTCGCACGTCCTGGCCACGCAAGTATTCCGACAGACTCTTGCCATCAAAGCGAGTCGCGTCGTTTTCTAAAATATCGGCGACAAGGTTCGCACGTCCCAGCAACGTCGATGAGTTGATCCACGTCCGGCCTCCGTCCCAACCCTTGACGTTGGGCGGATAGAATAGGCCTTGGCCTATGTTCAATAGCCCTTTCGCGACCAATTGAGTATTGGTCGTGGCCTTGAGACTTCGCAACATACCGATCACCAGTTCGACGGGCGACTTGATTTTTCGACCGACAGAGTTTGCTGAGAAGAACGCATTGCTGCCCAGGATTCGCTCGACCACCGGAGCCACTTGCAAATCACTCTCGCGAAACAAATCGGCCAGCGGTTGCAGTAGTGTATCGGTTGGACTCGGTTCATCGCTAACGAAGAATCGATACAATTTGCGAGCGATAAACCGTGGCGCGGCGGACTGTTCTAACACGATCCGCACGCCATCTTCACCGTCAAAATCCCCGCTTTGCCCGAGCACCGATTTCTCTTCGGAATCATGTTGGTAACGATTCTTGCGAAATTTCTTATTCTTGATCTCCCATCCGGTGAAGCAACGTGCGAGTTCCAGCACATCCATTTCGCTGTAGTTGCCTTCACCCAAACAGAACAGTTCCATCAGTTCACGGGCAAAGTTCTCGTTCGGATGCGCTTTGCGATTGATCGCTGAATCGAGATAAATCAACATCGCTGGGTCTTGTGCGATTTTGTGCGTGAGATCACCAAAATCGTCCAACGCATGATCACGCAACAATTGGTTTTGATCCCACATCATGCGGGCGTCTTTGACTTTTTCCGCTCCGGTTGCGAAGTGCCCGTGCCAGAAGACGGTCGCTTTTTCAAGCAACTGGTTCGGCGTGTAGAGCAAACGATAAACCCATGACGCGGACAACTTCGCTGGGTCACCGCCAGCCAATGTCGCTTGGGCGAGGGCGTCGGCCGTGGAACGAAACTCAGTCGATTCCTGGTTGTTTGCGACCAGTTCGCTGACGACTTCCGCCGGTGTTCGGCTGACCGCTGCGTCGATGCTGATGAGATCCATGCCGAACCCCGCCCGGCGATACAAGTGCGCCGCGGATGATCGGTCCCACGGCCGATCCGCAGTCGGCTCAAACGGCTGCCATGCCCAAGTTGGGTCGACCGATTTCATGTCACTCATTGCTGTGCCTCAACACTGGACTTCACATCAACAGCAAGTTCCAGGACCATCTGCGACTCCGCGACATCCAAGTTCAATCGGACTTCGCCAAAGAATCCGAGCAATTCCAAGAGCAAACCGATTTCCCCTTCGGCAGCTTCTTTGCTATGCCCTTTTTCAAGCATGTTATTGGCGACCAATTGCGATCGATTGGCTTCCAGGATGCTGCGTAACGTCGTCGCCTCTAGCTCACCACTCGTATTGGATTCGCCGCTGTCCGCGTCCTCGCTGGTTGACTCGATCAGGGTACGAGCAAGCGCGGCGGAGCTGGAAATGATGATCCGCTGGCCAGCAAAGGCCAGCGTCGGAGAAAAGTTAAATTGAATCTTTTCATCCAGGCTTTCTCGCTTGTCTCGATCCGGCACATAGCTGGCCGTAATGAGCTGCGATTCGCCAACGGTTTCCATTCCCAGGTCGAGTTGGGGTTGACCGTTTTGGGCACCGGTAACATTCAAGAAACCGATGAAGCTCTGGAACACTCGACGCAGTTCAGGTTGCGTCTCTGCGGGATTCTTCATCCGAAACTGCAGCGCAAACGCAGGTAATTTGATTGCCGGTTGAGGAAGCACATTCGTAAAGTCTTGTTGCATACCTACGATCTGGACGTCACTTTCCAACGAACCAAGTATGTCTTCGCCGAAGTTGCGGCCTGAGAAGAACGTGGTCAGCGTGGTGTCGGCAACGGCCAGTCGATCGTTGGCTCGATCCGAGAGCAAGTCACCAGAGCGAAGCCACAATTGTGACAGGTCGCGATGCGTCGACAACGCGAACAATCGGTTGGGCACATTCAATAACGGTGGAGCAGCAGCAAGTTCGGGCTCTCCAAAGAAGTACTCGCGAGACGATTCCCAGTCTCGTTGGTGTGGCGTGGCAAATCGTAGCGCCAGCCCATCAGCACCGAGTTGCAACGCTGCTGTCACATAGGGCGTTTGACGAAGATTCGCCAGGACTCCCCCTAATGCTAACTCGCCCGCGATGTTATCGACTTTTTCGTTGAAGATACCCTTGGCAACGCCCGCATCACGTAGTGTCTTGACGTCAACAAACGCCGAAACAACGCGGTGCTCCGTTTCGTCAGAATCAAGGTCCTTTGCGGCTGCGGCGTAGGTTTCGTTCGCCGCCAGTGTTTCACTGTCACGATCGAGGTACTGGTCAATGATCCCTTTGCCGAGTTCCGCATTATTGGTCAACAGCAGCCAATCGTGCATCCGCACCATTTTTACCTTGTCGCTCACCATATCGGCGATAAAGCCTCGGTATTCACCTTGTTTTGCAGAAGCACCTTGCATCTGCCTCAGTGCCAATACGAAGCCGCGAAAACGTTCTAAGGATTTCGCGTCGGACGAATGAACCAAGATCGCCACACCCCCATCGGAAGCATCCAATGCGACGGTGATGCCGCGATCGGTCAGCGTATCAAGAGCCTCTTGCCAAGGCGTTCCCATGCTTGCTTCAAAAGCACGCATGACCATCTTTACCTGGCCCGGTGCGCCCGACTGCATAAATCCATCGTAAGCAGGCATGACTTCGAGTTTTGCTCGTAGCGGATGGTCCAAGATGCTCTGTAAAGTTCCGCCCAAGTCCGGAATCTCTGCACAGGCGACAATCGATTTGGGCAGCAATTCAGTTGCCACACAATCAACACCGCGAGGCGGCTCCGCTAATGTGAAAGACGGCCACGCGATGTAGCTGGCAAATACCAACATTCCGCTCATCGCTTGCATGGAGAATTTAGGATGATTGCTCATGGGGAGATTCTTTGGGGAAGTGGATGGGGTGCGTTACCATCCTATTCGCAGGACTGGCAACATTCTTTGTATCGCTGTGTATCAACTGCCGCTTACTGTGAACACGCCTGGATCATGGTTTGCAAATTTCGATTGGTAGGTGTGATAACGGAACATCGAGCAAACGACTTCAACGACTATGCTAGGGGGACACTGTTTTGTCGCTCGCGAGGTGGGTGACAAACCAATCGACCATCGCTTTGGTCGCGTTCTGAGCGTCCTCGCCTCCGAACCCATGTCCCGCGTTTTCAAACTCGATCAATTCACTGGTCACGTTGGCTTTCTCGAAGGCCGCTTCGATATTGCGACTGTGTGAGATGGGGACCAAGTCATCTTTTGCTCCCGCAAGCAGCAGCGTCGGTGCATCGTCGGAAGTGACGTGAACGAGCGGTGAATCGGGTTCTGCCGATTTCATATCGATTTTGAGTGCTGGGAATCGCTCATAAGCCGGAAGTCGGTTCGGCGCGTCATGGGCCATGATTCGTAAGTCCGTGGGGGCAACATACGCAACCACCGCATTGACTCGGTCACTGACTTGTTCCACTGGGTCTTTTGATTCGGCTAGTCCTTCATCGGACGCCGTGCCGAGCATCAGCGACAAATGACCACCCGCGCTCATTCCATACACTCCGATTCGATTCGGATCAATTTTGAACGTTTCGGCGTTCATGCGGATGAATCGAACACTTCGACGGACATCCGCGACCGCTTCGGAGATGGAAAACTTGGGACTACTGCCATGACGCACGGCGAATACGGTGAAGCCTTTTTCGGTGAGAGGCCGAAACATGTGTTGCGTTCGCTCCGGCGGCGTCCAACTGGAATACCAACCGCCGCTGACCATGAATAGTACCGCGGCCCCGTTTGCATCTTCGCTCGGCGTGAACACGTCGCAGGTCATCGCCAACCCGAGTTTGTGGCCATAAACGACATCAGGCGTGATCGTGACATCCTGCCCGCTGCATCGCAGCGACATGGCCAGAAACAACAACAGCGTTAGAAATTGCAAGAAAAGTGCCATCGTCGGTGACTCCGAAAGGAAAAAAGAGGTTGTATCTTACAACACCTTAGCAGCATCATCGGATCGGCTCGTTTTGTACCGTTTTGTACCGAGTCCGGTCCGAGGAACAAGTTGGCTACGCCGAGTCCTACTTGCCGGGCGTGGTGCCCGGCGAATTTGCTGGCAATCGAATGTTGCCTAATGATCGGACAGGCCGAGCAAAACGCAGCGTCGTGCTGTTAAGATGACTCGATGTCAACGGTGATCGTGAATCTGGCTCCGCCAAGCGCACTCGGGGCCACGCTGACATCACCCCCGAGACGCTGGCAAATTCGGCGAACCAGAGCGAGGCCCAGACCTGTGCCCGGATGTGAACCGGCGGCAAGTCGTTTAAATGGCTCAAAGACGGACTCGCGGTCGACCTCTGCAATCCCCTCACCGTCATCTTCGACGTGGATGCACCACTGTTCGTCGCTCTTGTGTACGCTGACGTGAACTTCAGACTTTGCATACTTGCCCGCGTTGCTGACCAAATTACCCACCGCCCGCAGCAGCCCCGCTCGGTAAGTGTAGATTTCGGGCGAATCGGAGCAGCCTGTCGTCGTGAAGCGAATACCTGGATATAGCGGCGAGTGAAGCTCAATTGCTTCACCCATCAGATCATCGAGTGAAATGCTTTCGCGACGCTTGCTTTCTGCTCCAGCATCATATCGGGTGTAGTCGAGCAGTTCGCCAACCAACGCATCAAGTTTATCGGTGGCTTCGTCGATCGAATCAATTCGCTTCTCTCGTTTCGCATCGTCATCGGCGGAACGGACTAGTTCCGTTGCAAACTTGATTCGTGCTAAAGGGGTACGGAGTTCATGCGAGACCGCTTGCAGCAGTTCTTTCTGCGAGCGGAGTAACGATTCGACACGGTCAGCCATCGAGTTGAACGCACCTACAATTGGCAATTCACGTCTTCGCTTGCCTTTCGAGATTCGAGCGGACAAGTCGCCATCCGCAATCGCGAGTGCCGTCTTCTCGACATTTCGCAACTGCGTTGCAATCGGTCTCAACAAAAACGCGATCGCTCCGGCAGCGAGCAGGAAGACACTGCCCAGACCCAGTAGCACATCACTTCGAGACGGGCCAGCGAATTGAGGCAGCGGCCCTAGTTCAACCAACAAGTCCGTTCCCGTGATCGCTACGTCCATCTTTCCGCGGTGAAACACCGGTTCTCCGGCATCGACGCGTGCGGTCATCCGCGGCGACATTGGCCGATCGGAACGTTCAATGATGTTGACGGGGTAAGCAAATCGATTTCGAACCGTTTGCAGTGTCTGGTCAAGATGTTCTCTACCGCCCTGCAGCAAGTCGTCACGAGCGGACAACGCTCCACCACCTAGCGCATCCTCGATCACCTTGATGTTGTCGGATTCGGTGGTCCCTCGGACGACATAGACTTGTATGCACCAAGCAACAAACAGAATGAGGATCACGCCGAGATAGAATCGAAAGAACAATCGCGTCATGTTGTCTTGGCCATCAGGTAACCAACACCGCGAACGGATTTGATCCTTGTTGGTTGATTCGAGTCGTCATGCAGCTTCCGTCGCAAACGAGAGACTCGTAGGTCGATCGAACGGTCAAGGCCGTCATAGGGCAGTTCCAGCAGGTCGACGTAGATGTCTTTGCGTTGGACTACCGTTCCCGCACGCTGGGCCAGATACAACAGTAACTCAAACTCGGCAGTCGTCAGTTCGACGCTCTCGCCAGCGACCGAGACCGTACGGCTGGATTCTTCGATCCGCACATCGCCGATCGTGATTGCGCCAATGGTGATCGCATCCGTGTTCGATGACGGCGCCATGTCGCCACGTCGCAAGTGGACTTTCAATCGAGCCAACAGCGCTCGCGGGCGAACCGGTTTTGCCATGAAGTCGTCGGCACCCACTTCGAGTGCGATCACCTCGTCAATTTCCTCTCCGCGTGCCGTCAGCACAATGATCGGTCCCGCGTACGTTGGACGTACCGATCGACAGACATCGAAACCATCGGTTCCTGGCAAACCAATGTCAAGCACGACAGCGTCATACGCTTCACGTTCGATACGGTTGATTGCGGCCTGTCCATCTGCTTCGATGGTCACATCAAAATCCTGCTCGATCAAAAAATCTCGCACCATTTCCGCGAGAGGTTCGTCGTCTTCGACGAGCAGGATATGAGAATTCAAGATTTTTCTCTGCGTGAGATCTTGGGCGAATGGATTACTGGCTCAGTATGAAGTATCGAACATACATTTGCTGGTAACAACGCCGAATTAGTTTCAATTTGTGGGCCACGCCAAAGCAGAGCAAGAAATTTCCGGTAAGGGTTGCTGCTCGATACGCCATGTCGTTACTCAAAACATCAATTCCAGCGGATCGGGGCATGTCAGGTTACCAGTGCAATGCACTTCGCCACCAAAAAGGTGTAGGGCAAAGATTATCAGCGGCTATTCAATACCCTGCCGAGTCTGGTGGGCGCGCGGAAGGATGAAAATGTATTGGTTGCGGGACAGGTCATCCCGTGGCCAAGGGATAAAAAGGGAGCGAGACTCTTCGTTGTCTGCACGGCACCTGGGATATCCCCTCGATCATAGCAATTCTAGAGAAAGCACCATCGAGGTGTTCCATTGGAAGAAGTGAAACTCCCTCTTCTAATCAGCAGCCACCCCAAATAGCGATTACAAGAAAAATGCCATGACACGGAACTAAGTGGAGACAAGGGTAATCCATTATTCGCGGTTTCAGCTTGCCAATCAGTATGATTCCCCAGCGTATGCAAGAGGTAGGGCCAGAGCGTTTTGCGGTCATTTTCGCTGGTCGTGCAATGCGTTGATCCAAGTCAAAGCACTGTAACAAATCAGTTCCGGGATCGTTGATGCCCGCCAGTATCTCGCACATCTCCGGTGCACTAAAGGCCTCGATCAGCCATTTTACGCTGTAAATACTTGGTGCTCTGGCATGGTTCAACGGTAAAAACGCCGCCAAAAAGCCGGAGATATTGCCGTGAGGGGTGTTGTAGACACCCGTTGGCAGCGGATTTACAATATTGGAGCTAGACCCTCGCCCCCCTGTTGCCATTCGTTTATGGCAAGACCTGCCGATCACCCCCCAAACTTTCCCGTGATACCTGAATTGAATTAAAAGACACGATTCAATCTGACGATTCATCGATCCCATTTGCTTGAGCATTCCCTTGATCATTGCATCCCAGATTCATAACGCGGATGCCTCCAACGGGATCTCCATGCCGGCAAATCGAGCGGTTCCGGTTTTAACCATTCTGTCTCAAATTCATTGATTTGCATCCTGACGTGACGAAGGCAATCTGATGTTTAACCAGAAGTTCCCAAAGAATCAAAAAGCCGTTGGCTATAAGAAGTCGGACCGCGTTCGACGACGAAACAAGCGTTGGGCAGCTTGTCGCTTCGAGGCATTGGAAGCCCGAAACCTTTTAGCGACTTTGGTCACAGCGGATATTTCTGCGAATACCACGTGGACTGCTGCCGAAAGTCCCTACATCTTGCAGAACAACATCTCGATCCTCAACGGAGCTTCGCTGACGATCCAAGACGGAGTCCAGGTTCAAGCGAAAAACAGCAGTATTACGCTCAACGTCGGAACCAGTTCCCAATCGGGAACTCTCAGTTCCGTATCCGCGACCGCCGGCGGAATCAATTTTGCAACCAACGTGGATGTCTCTTCATCCGGTGTCGCGGCCATCACGAAGAACGACTTTGTTTCTGGCCAACTACGCATTAATTCCGGTTCGAATGTCACGTTGACAGATAACACGTTTCATGGAGGTGCGGATCAGGCTTCGACCCCGATCTGGATCGACCCGGCATTGACGGCGAGGTTGGATGGCAACACGTTCACAACCGCTGGGACGTACATTGGGATATTGAGCGGTACGATCGCATTGCCACATACGTGGAAAAAACTGCCCAACGTTGATGGCTACCGTTTGTTGGATTTCAACTTTAATGACATCAACGACGATGTTACTGTCAACTCGATGCTAACGATTGAAGCGGGGAACTCAATCATTCGTGATCGCGATCAAAACTCGATTATCGTCAACGGGACTCTCAACGCAGAGGGCACCGTGGCACAACCGGTCGGCATCGAGCTGAATGTTACTGCTGCTGCGGGCTCGATGGTCAATTTCCAGCAAGTCGATTCGGGGGTGGGGATATTGAGTCTTTCGGGTGCCGCGACGGTGCAGAATACCGATTTTCTTGGCAGCTCGCGACTCGTCGTCAATAGCGGTTCGAATGTCACGCTGGCGGACAACACATTCCATGGAGGTGCGGACCAAAACTCGATCCCAGTGTGGATGGACCCCGCGCTGACGGCGAAGTTGGATGGGAACACGTTCACAACCGCAGGGACGTACGTCGGGATATTGAATGGTACGATCTCGTTGCCGCATACGTGGAAAAAATTGGCCAACGTGGACGGCTACCGTTTATTGGATTTCAGCTTCAATGACATTAACGACGACGTCACTGTCAATTCGACGTTGACGATTGAAGCGGGGAACTCAATCATTCGTGATCGCGATCAAAACTCGATCATCGTCAACGGGACACTCAGCGCGATGGGGACTCTGGCTCAGCCAGTTGGTATTGGGCTGAATGTTACCGCTGCTGCGGGCTCGACGGTCAATTTCCAACAAGTCGATACAGGAGTGGGAATATTGAGCCTTTCGGGGGCCGCGACGATTCAGAACACGGATTTTCTTGGTAGCTCGCGACTCGTTGTCAACAACGGTTCGAATGTCACGTTAGCGGACAATACGTTCCATGGAGGTGCGGACCAAAACTCGATCCCAGTGTGGATCGATCCGGCACTGACAGGGAAGCTGGATGGGAACACGTTCACCACCGCCGGGACATACATTGGGATACTGAGCGGCGCGATCTCGTTGCCGCATACGTGGAAAAAATTGGCGAACGTGGACGGCTACCGTTTATTGGATTTCAGCTTCAATAACATTAACGACGACGTCACTGTCAATTCGACGTTGACGATTGAAGCGGGGAACTCAATCATTCGTGATCGCGATCAAAACTCGATCATCGTCAACGGGACACTCAGCGCGATGGGGACTCTGGCTCAGCCAGTTGGTATTGGGCTGAATGTTACAGCGGCTTCGGGCTCGACAGTCAATTTCCAGCAAGTCGATACGGGCTTAGGGATACTAAGTCTCTCGGGCACTGCGACGATCCAGAATAGCGATTTTCTCGGCAGCTCGCGACTCGTTGTCAACAACGGTTCGAGTGTCACACTGGCGGACAACACGTTCCATGGAGGGGCGGACCAAAACTCGATCCCAGTGTGGATTGACCCCGCACTGACGGCAAAGCTGGATGGGAACACGTTCACCACCTCTGGGACGTATATTGGGCTACTGAGCGGCACGATCTCGTCGCCGCAAACCTGGAAAAAACTGGACAACGTGGAAGGTTATCGCATCTTAGATTTCAGCTTCAATGATGTGAACGATGACATCACGATCAATTCGACGCTGACGATCGAAGCGGGGAACTCCATCCTTCGCGACCGCGACCAAAATACAATCGTCGTCAACGGCACGCTTAACGCGGTGGCAATCTATTTAGCGGCAGGGGTGAATTTCACGTCAACCTCGGCTGGATTCTTCCGCGAAAACAAGATCGTCGATGGAGCCACGATCAGGATTGATTCCAATTCCACGGCGCTACTTCGAGACAACACGTTTCTCGGGCTAGGGACGTCAACCGTGATTGGTACGGGCGACAAATCCAAAACGATTGACTTGACTGGCAATTTCTGGGGAACAACGGACATTCCCACCATTGAATCTCGCATCCAGGACACGGCGGATCCAGTCGTCGGCTCGAGGCCCGACATCAACGTCAGCAATCCGGTGGCGTTAAATACACTGAGCGGTACGGTCTGGAGGGAGCTAAACGTTGATGGCGTCTACGACTTCGCCGAACCTGCCATATCGGGAGTCACCGTTCGATTATTCGATGCGGGAAATGATGCGGCCATCGGTGGCGGCGATGATGTTCAATTTGGCGCCAATCAGATCACGAATAGTAAGGGGCACTATGCGTTTGCTGGGCTTGTACCAACCCACCATTACTACGTAGAAGTCGTGAAACCGGCGAACTTCGGTTTTACGATTCCCGATGTTGGCCATGACTTTGCCGATAGTGACGTGGACTCTAATGGACGCACCGCCGTGCTGCAGTGGATTGGTGCGTTCGACCCATCATGGGATGTGGGATTGTTTACCAATGAGTTTAGTATTCAAGCCACTTCAGCGAATTTACCCGAGAATAATAGTGGCACCACACCTTTTACGTTTACAGTAACCCGCACAGGCCTAACGACTAGCAGCGCGACAGTGAATTACAACGTCACCGGTAGTGCGATCAATGGTGCTACCGCAGACGATTTCATGGATGCCGTGTTACCGTCCGGCACCGTCGCATTCGCCCCGGGCGAGACCAGTCAATTGATTACGATTAACGTACTCGGCGATACGACGGTAGAAAGCGATGAAGATTTCATCGTTACCCTGAACACGCCTAGCGACCCTGGCATGATCAAGACGCCAACGGCCACCGGCACCATTCAAAACGACGACATCGATTTGTCGATTGCAGTCACTTCGGCGGAAAAACTAGAAGGCAACACTGGAAATACGCAGTTCACCTTTACCGTCACACGCAGCGGTCTGACGAGCGTCATTAGCACGGTGGATTACGTGGTTACCGGCAGCGCGGTCAATGGAGCAACAGCCGACGATTTCGGCGGCGTTTTCCCCTCGGGCACGATCAGCTTCGCTGCGGGTGAAACCAGCAAAGTGATCACTGTGAACGTTGATGGTGATCTGGAAGTGGAATCCGACGAAGGTTTCATCGTCACTCTCCTTTCGTCCAGTGGTTCCGGCCCAATGACTCCGGTCACGGCCAATGGTACGATCCAAAATGATGATCTCAGTTATGCGATCGCTGCCACATCAAGCGTGATCACCGAAGGCAATTCGGGAACCAAACCGTTCACGTTTACTATCACACGCAGCGGTTTGACTAGCGGCATTAGCACGGTGGACTACGTGGTGGCTGGTATCGGGGTCAATGGAGCGACCGCCGACGATTTTGGCGGCACGTTCCCTTCGGGCACGATCAGCTTCGCCGCGGGTGAGGTCAGCAAGACAATCATTGTGAATGTCCATGGCGATACGCTTGGCGAGTTGGACGAAAATTTCATTGTCACACTGAACTCGCCCAGTGGAACCGGAACGATTGCGACGGCCACCGCCAACGGTACGATCCAAAATGATGACCTCAGCTATAAAATTGCAGCTACAGCGGGCGTACAAGCTGAAAGCGATTCTGCAACCACGCCGTTCACGTTTACCGTCACTCGCAGTGGTCTGACCAATGTCACCAGCACAGTAGATTTCGTGGTCACCGGCAGCCCGGTCGATGGAGCGACAGCCGACGATTTCGGCGGTACATTCCCGTCCGGCACAATCAGCTTTGCCGCTGATGAGATCATCAAGACAATCACGGTGAATGTCAGTGACGACGTCGACGTGGAGGCGGATGAAGACTTCATTGTCACGCTCAGTTCACCTAGTGGTATTGGCACAATTACGATCGCCACCGCCAACGGTACCATCCAAAATGATGATCTCAGCTACGCGATAGAGGCCACCTCGGGCGTGAATGCTGAAGGTGATTCTGCAACCATGCCGTTCGCATTCAGTGTTACTCGCAGTGGTTTGACAAGTGTCGCGAGCTCGGTGGATTACGAGGTCACAGGCAGCGCGGTCGATGGAGCGACAGCCGACGATTTCGGCGGCACTTTTCCGTCCGGCACAATCAGCTTTGCCGCTGGAGAGATCAGTAAGACAATCACGGTGATTGCCAGTGATGACGGGATCGTGGAATCGGACGAAGATTTTATTGTCACACTCCATTCGCCCAGCGGTACTGGAACGATTGCGACAGCTACGGCGAACGGCACGATCCAAAATGATGATGTATTGTTGGATTACGGAGATGCTCCGTTGAATTATCCGGTCTCCGTTGTGCAGGACGGTGCTCGGCATGCCGAAAGTTTACTTTTCCTTGGCGAGACCGTGGACTTCGAGGTGGACGGAGTCAACAGCGAGACTGCTACCGATGATGGTATTGATGAGGATGGTGTGTTTGTAGTTGCCAGCCCGGTGACAAGCACAACTGTGTCGACACAGGCGAGCTTCCTTGTCACGGCATCGCAGGATGCAAAACTTGATGGCTGGATCGACTTTAATGCTGACGGTGATTGGAGTGACAGCGGTGAGCAAATCTTCACTAGCGTTCCCGTGATCGCTGGCGACAACATTCTCGGCTACTCCGTTCCCCAGGGTGCCAAGGCGGGGACTACCTTCGCTCGATTCCGGCTCAGCAGTACAGGTGGACTCGACGTGACAGGGGCTGCTGCCGATGGCGAGGTCGAAGATTACATGGAATCGATTGCGGACGGCGATAGTGGGTCCAGCGTCACTATTAATGTCATCAACGGTTCCGTCGTTGTGTTACGGGATGAGTCCGACAGCGTCGTTCGCAGTGGAGACATCGAATTGTTTCGCGCATTGTCGAGTCTCGTTGCATCACTGAGCGTCAAAGGCACTGCAACCGATGACAATATCACGATCGATTTTGGTAGCGGATTTACTCTACCCAGTGGCGGGTTGGTGATCGCAGGTAGCGGAGGTAATAACACGCTCTCCATTTTGGGTGGTGGCACTCTCGACTTGACCGATCCACTGCTCGAAGTAACCGATATCCCTCACATTTCGCTCTCTGGCGACATTGTCAATCGAGTCATCTTGGATGTTGCGGCGATCCAGCGAATGTCTGCGAGTCAAAATACTGTCAGTGTTACGATCGGTGCTGCCGACGTCATCGAAGTTAAACAGGTAAACCAATGGAGGATGATTGAGTCGCTTGAGGTTGACGGCAAGTTCATGTTGCAGGCGCAAAAGCAAGATGGCGTCGAGTTGATTCGTGTAGAAACCCCGCGACCTTTTCAGAATTTCCTGAAATCAGGAGATGTAAATAACGACGGTGTCATCACGGCGTCGGATGCACTGGATGTAATCAATGAACTGAATCAACGCCGATACTCTGATCTCCAAGGCAAGTTGAGCGACCCGCTGAGTATAGGATTTTGGCCGGGCATTTATTTCGATAGCGACGGCAACGGCATCATTACAGCGGCAGACGCGTTGAAGGTTATCAACGAATTGCAGTTTCAAAGTCTGCTTGTCGACACGGAGGATAGCGAAGCAGAGGCGATCGATGTGGTCAAGACAATCCCATTCGGTGTGGCAGAGTCAGCGAGATTTGATCAACCCAAAACCAATCACGATGACGAATATCGCATGCCAATCGCCAGTTCGTCGATTCGCAACGACGCCTCCTTGCGTCCGACCTGGTCGCCAAACGATGCCACGTTGTTGGCAAATTCTGTCTCTCAGACATCAACCAAAATTACCGATGAGCTTCTGTCGAACAAAAGCTTTCTCAACGAACTAGCTCTAGCGTCACTGACAGAGCACGAATAGGCCCTAACTTTGGACAGTCACTATGATAGATCTGGCCAGCTTCGTCAGCACGTCTCGGTCGTCCCAGCGGGGCATTCTAAGCAGTTAGGCAGGAGTTTTTCAGTAAATTGGCCGTTTGGCGCATGCGGGCTGCTGATTTTGTGAGCCGTGACGCGTGAGCGGCCGGGTGCCACGCTTTACCCGGTGCCTTACGGCCCACGGCTCACTACTGCGATTTGCAATTCGAATAAGTCAACAACCTGCTAGCCACAGTTCCGGCGCTGAACCGGGACTATTGCCCAACCGGCTAACGAGATTTCACCTAATGATTCCTGCCTAGCTGCTTAGTGCACTTACTGCCGAAAAAGTTTTAATACTGTTTTACGCCCTCCTCCGCGATGAAAAAGAAACATCGTATCGAATGCGGCTGATTTGGAAGCTGCCGCTTGATTCAGCAGATAAAGTCGGGACCAAGGCTATCAGCTAGGGCAGCACGATCGTTTGCTCGCTCAATGTCGGTTCAGCGGATCGATTTAGCTTTGCATGGACCGATGCTTTGAAAATTCCCGTGGTCGATTCGGGCAACTGGAAAAGTAGTTCGCGTGATTCGTTTGGCAGTAACCAAGCGTGGTAGCCTGCATCGCAAATCACCGGCGGTTCGTTGCCGCGAGTCAGAGTGACGATCAGATGCGGTGCCAGATGCCGGGTGCCATGGTTGGTAATTTTTAGCGCTATGATTCTCGGGTCGCTTTCGTCCAGCTTGATTGCACCAAGCGAAACATGGGGATCGTTGGGGCGATCATTGTTCAACATCGCGACCGGAACTTTTAATGCTGCTGTGTTCGTCGAGGATTCCGATTCAGCATGCAGATTCAGTACGGCATACTTGTCGTCGGCATCTCCCGCGTGGCCGTTCATCGTGACCATCACGTTGCGTCCCGCTCTTGGGGCCAACTGGACCCGATCGGGGCGTACACGAAGCCAGGAAATCTCGTTTCCATCACGATCTCTCGCAACCAAATGAATCGACACCGGTTTGTCACCCTGGTTTTTCAGCGATAGCGGCACAAGCCGATTTCCACCGCGAAGCGTTGATAATTCGATCACAGATGGCTGAACATGGATCGACTTTAGCACACGTCCCACGACGCTGCGTTGTGCTTGAAAGTCGTACTTGCCAACCTGGACAGGAAAGGTTTGCTGAGCAACATCGCCACTGTCGTCGGAGATGTTGATCTGCAGTTGGTAGTCGCCGGGGAACACCGGTTCGGGCAATGCCGCCGCCACTGTTACCTCGCTACGGGGCAACACCGTGAGCTCGAACCGTTTTCGTTCGGGTTGATTGATCCGCGACGCCAATCCGAGTGGCACATCGTCGATCACCACGCGGCCCGCTGGGTCAATCATTCGGGCGTTCGCGCGAAGCCGACGTCCCGCGTCATGCGGATTCCACAGCAATGCATTAATGTGAGCAAAACCATCACGGTCCACCAGTCCACCCGTGGTCAATCGAATTTCGCCCTGCACTGCATTGGCTCGGCGAACGTCGGCTTCCAATCGCAATAGATAACGAGTGACGAATCGTACGCCGATTTGACGTTGGGTCGTTTGTTTGGCAAACGGTTCCACGCTACGATCGGTCACCAACAATCCGACGCTAACAAATTGACCGCTGTCACGAGGCAGCGTCCATGTGCCTTCGATCTCACGTGTCTCACCGCCACGAAGTCGCAGGTCCGATGAGGACAGCAAACGCACCGAGTCGCGATCCTGCAACTCTTCGGCGGCCGTGACTTTGCCATCGCGATGTTGAATCAACGAGACAGGTTGAATCGAAAAATCAATCGGCTTGTCACTTCCGCTCAAGCGGAATTTGAAGCGAACGGTTTGCCCTGGTACGGCTTGGCATTGAAAAACGAGAGGATCGATTCGGAAGCTTGGGCGAAAACGAGCCTCGGCGCTGATCCTGGCAACTCGCTGCGACGGCGACTCACCATGTACCGCCGTCGTGATCATAGCGAATAGCATTAGGATCAAAGTTTGTCGGACAAAACGTTTCGTCCCCATAGAGTTCATCCTGATAAACGATTCGAGGTGAAATAAAGATAGCCACTTCCGCTTCCTGTTCACGCCGTTCGATGCGCTGGAACAGTCGTCCGATGTAGGGGACGTCACCTAGCAGTGGCAGCTTGTTGACTTGGTCGACCTTTTGACGCTGGGTCAGTCCTCCGATCACAATCGTCTGTCCGTCCATTACGTGCACCGAGGTCGAGACGCGTCGGCGATTGATCACGGGGAATTGGTCGTAGGCGTTCGCTTGCGTTTCGTCACTGCGGATATCTTCGCTGACTTCGGCGCGGTCGATGTGGATTGTGACATGCGGGGCGCGAATCTCCGGCGTCAGCTCGAGCATGATCCCCGAATCGACTTTCTGGATGTCTTGTCGATAGAAGACGCCATTACCGCTCGGTTGGACACTAAAGAAACTCTCGCGGCCGATATGAATTTCGGCCTTCTTGCCGTCTTCGGCTGTGACCCGCGGAGCGGCACGAATTTTGACGTGACCCTTTTGCTCAAGGGCACGAAGCAGGGCACTTGTGAAACGAAAGTCATTTAGTTGTGAATTGAAACCCGCGGGACCGTATTGGCCAGCGATACCAAGTCTATCGAGTGCCAACGAGCTCGCATTGCCGCCATCGAGTTTCATTCCTTGGTGGACGTCAAAGCCAAAACGATAATTTGTCTCGGGACTGTACACGCAAACCAATGCCTCTAAGACGACTTGGGGCACGACCTTGTCCGTCTCTTCGAGCTCTCGCAAAATTTGGTGTGCCGTGATCGGAGGCGCTTCGATCGCCAGCTTTCCACCCTGCCCGAGGACGCGGACAAATTGTAAATGCCGTTCGGGAAGTTGCGATTTCAATGATTCGGGGGTGCGATGACGAGATTCGTAGATATAACGTTCTGCCAAAAATGGGAACAACGCCGATCCAGGTTCTGGCAAGCCGATGTAAAACTCATCGCGATCCTGACGCCATCGGTATCCCAGCGGCAGTAAAATTTTGCGAAGTGCTCGTTCGAAACTCTCGCCTTCGATGACGGCGGTCACCGATCCTCGCACTTGATCGTCGATAATCACAGACACACCCGCTTGTTCCGCGAGTGATTGGATGGCTTGACGGACGTCCGTTTCGACAAAGGCATCGTGCAGCAACGGGGCGTGTTGTAACAGTGGAGTAGCGTTGCTATTAACATCGATCGGCTGGGCACCGTAGGCTTCGCTCGCGGGATCTCCGTAGCTAGCTCTCACCACTTGCGACTCATTCGACGCGTCTTTGGATGCGGTTACTTGTTCTGCAACCGAAGCTGGAGATTTTTGCTGAAACCCCTTTGAGATCGTCGGTCCCAGCGACGTGATGCGAGACTTGTTTTCAGGCAGCGAATAGCCGATGGGCAATGACTCGATCAACGACTCGCGTTGGGCCGTGTGATGTGCCACTTTTTTCGGCTTTCGCAGTGCCCCCGCAGGCAACTCATAAAATGGATCCGCAAGAACGGATTGGCTGTGCAGCTGGATCTCGTTTCGCGTTTCCTTGGTCTGGCATCCGCTGATGGCGATTGCCACGGCGAACGAAAGAGGACCGATCCATTGTGCGAAGTTAATGATACGCACGTCATTTGTTCCGACAGCTTGATAGATAAATGGAGATGCTGATAGCGACAGTCGTGCGCAAGCTAAGCGATTAGTTTGCGGTGATGGTGGCATAAATGGTGGTCGCATAGGTCCCCGGCACTAGGGTGGCAACCGAACCACTGTCCATGGAAACGAGCAGCTGCAACTCAGCATTTCCGGCCGCGGACGAACTCGCTTGCACTTGGGCAGTCAAGTCGGGCACTAGGTTCTTGATATCCGATTGGTCTGAGGCCACATCCACAGTCCAGCCAGCATCGGTATCCGAGGTTGCGATGGAAAGATCTAGCTTTACGTCACGAACGACTAGCGGCAGCGTGTTATGAACAAACCCAGTGATCGTCCCAAAGGTGACGGTGCCCCCATCCCCGTCGTTGCAAACCGCCGAAAAGGTTTGAGGTGCAAACGACTTAATCCCCGCGGTTCCATCGTGATTCAGACTGATGGGACCGTTCGGGGCCAAGATGGCAAGTGCGTTTTGCACGTTCACATAAAAATCAAGCGATGCACTGGTTTGCCCATATGCCTGAGTTCCGATTCCCATGCCAAGTCCGAACAGAATCAGCGTTCTCATCACTACGTGCATTGATTGCCCCTCGATGCATAAATATTGATTAGGAAGGAATTGATTAATCGATACGCGGTTCGGAAAAAACATTCCGCTATGCGAACGGCTCGCGACTCCCTCAGCAGACGACCACTCTTGTGGGATCGGGTCTGTGCTGCGGTTTACTGTAGCAAAACTACGTGTACCCGAAAAAATACGATGCATGCGATTGTTGCAACGGAGCGAACTTGTTTTGTTACAACTCGAATCCACTGAACTCTTTCAAAAAGCGGTTTGCCGTACGGTTTTTCCAGTGTCACTTTTCGACGGGCCCCCCCCGGAAAACGGCGCGGATGACGATTTCGCGACTTGTCCGTTGAATGAACGCCATGTTTTCACACGACCGTGCTGCAAGCGTTTATAATGTCCACTCCCTACCTTCCCCCCCACCTAATTGATTTAAGGATGGTTCGATGAACCGAAAACAGCCACTCAAGCCGACACGCCGTGATTTCTTGTCCACGACCTCAGCGATTGGCGGATCGCTGATCATCATGGGGACCAAGGCCACTGCGGGAATCAAGGGTGCCAACGACCGCGTGCGAATCGCGGTGGCTGGCCTGAACGGTCGCGGTCAGAGCCATATCGACGGATGGTCCAAAGCAGAGAACGTCGAAATCGTTTACGCCATCGATCCAGCGGAGAGCGTTTTGCAGAAGCGTTTAGGTTCGATCGAGAAAAAAGCAAATGGCAAGTTCACGACCAAAGGGGTGGCCGACTTTCGAGAAGCACTTGACGACAAGTCGCTCGATGCGATCTCCGTTGCCACCCCTAATCATTGGCACTCACTGATCACGATTCGTGCCGCGCAAGCTGGCAAGCACGTTTACGTCGAAAAGCCGATGAGCCATGATGTCGCCGAAGGCCGCGTCGCGGTCGAAGCCCAAAAAAAATATGGCGTTGTGATTCAGCACGGAACGCAGCGTCGCAGCGATGCTGGCGTCGCGGGGCTTCACGAAGCACTGAAGTCGGGCGAGCTTCCGCGATTAAAAATCGCTTATGGTTACTGCTGCAAACCTCGCGGCGGTATTGGATCGAAGTCACCGAGCACTCCGCCATCCAATTTAAACTGGGACCTTTGGAAGGGACCCGCCGTGATTGATCAATATCACGCGAACTATCATCCCTACAACTGGCATTGGTTCTGGGAAACCGGCAACGGTGATTTGAACAACCAAGGCACTCACCAGTTGGATGTCGCTCGCTGGGCGATTGATGACGACCAAACCCATCCCACGAGCGCGATGGCGATAGGCGGTCGTTTCCAATGGGACGACCAAGGTGAAACGCCCAACACGATGTTTTCGATGGCCAAATATCCCAACGGTCAAATGGTGTTCTTTAACGTTCGCAACGTGAACTACAAAGACTACAAACGCCAAGTCTACAACGAGTATTACCTCGAAGACGGCAGCGTGATCACAGGCGAGAGCAGCTACCAGATCTTGCGTCCCGGCGCCGCCAAACCCGAAGGCTTAAAAGTTTCTAAAGGCAAAGTGACGCCCGGCGGCAATTGGAATTCATTCATCTCTGCGGTGCGAGCCAATGATCCGAGCATGGCCAACGGCAACGTGCTGGACGCTCATTACGGATGCGTTTTAGGCCACTTGATGAACAACTCGTACCGTCTAGGCCACAAGGTGCCATTCAGTGCTACGGCAGGCCAATTCGGTGACAACGAGGATGCCACGCTGCACTTCAACAAACTGCACTCGGTCATGGCCGATGGTGTAGGAGTATCCGAAAAAGATGCGAAGTACCGCGTCGGTCCCACATTGACGTTCGATCCCAAGAGCGAAACTCACACGGGCGATCATGCCGTCGAGGCCAATCAATTGTTGAAGAACCCGAGCAACCCGGACTTCAAAATTCCCGAGCTGAACGAAGTTTAAACGCGACCGCGCTGCAGTTCGCAAACGCTAATAAATCAACAAGGCGGTCGTGTTCTTCGCAGGACACGGTCGCCTTGTTTCGTTGGCACTTCTGTCACCTCTCCACCAACTTCGTCTGGGGCGAGGTGACTGCGAAGTTCGCCGGAGGAAACACTGGTCCTTAAAGTTTATTTTTAATATCAAACTTTTGGCAGCTCAGTCTTGCGCCGCACCGCTACCAAAGTAGATAGCTTCGGGGCTGCCTTACGCTTCGTCTTCGTCATCCTCTTCGCAAAAGACATCGTTGAAGTCTTCTTGGTCGAGGAACTGAATGCCCACGATTTCGGCGCTGTTCACCTCGGCGATCGCGTTGATGCGATCGTGCATCGCGGTCAGTTCCGCTTCGTTGTTTTTGCCTTCGATAAACATGCACATCGCATATTGGCCTTCTTCGTCGGGTTCATCGTAGCTTTCGATCGTTCCTAGAGATTGCGTATCCAGGGCGACGGTCAACGCGTTCAATTCTTCCAATGAAGGTGCAAACAGCAGGAACAACCACGGCAGATCACTATCGGTTTCGAGTCCCGAGCTGGTGTAGTGACGCAATCGCCAATGAGCTTCGTCGAGCGACATCCAATCGAAAAAGTCATCTTCGTCAATCGGATCGTAAGAGGTCACGTCTCCGAGCACTAAGCCGAATTCCTTTGCCAACGCGTCGACTTCGTCCACACACGCTTTGACCTGTTCAGGCGTCAACGCTTCGCAGCGTCGGAGTGCCAACATAGGGCCACCCATGGTCGTGTTGCCCTCTTCGTCGACATGCTCGACTTCCTCTTGGACGTCCCACTCATAGGACTCCGGTGCACGCTCACCCACTTTTTCTAGCAGGGCAATATCGGATGCCTCAATCCCGAAGACCCATTCCAGCGGTTCGTCGGTTTGATAGTCAAGTTGGTTGATCATGTGATCGAACAACTCATCAATGTGTTTGTGAAAATCGACGTGCGAATCGTTCATACTAGGTGGTAATGGTGCGGAGTGGGATACTGCGAAAAAGGTAGATTTCCACGTAGCATATCAGAGAATCGTGATTTCGCGATGGGATCTGGACCCCGATTTGGTCTTACCGGGACATGTTGTCCGCAACAGACTGAGGCTGCCCTGCGATTGTGTTGCCTGACCGAGCGGGATTGCCATTCGAGCAAGACACAGAAGGCATTTAATGGGCCAATCGCCCGCCTTGCCCTCTGGGATTAGCTACAATAGCGCACGCCCTTCTCGCGACGCCCCACTGCGAGAACTTCTATTTCTTTGGTGCAGGAGTGATTCAGAATGCGAATCGTTCAAAAGTTGCTACTGGCGACGCTCCTGCCTGCATTGCTGATTTGGGTTGTCGGCATCTATGCCACCCACGTCAGCGAACGCAGTCTGCGGCACGCTATCGAAGCCACCTCGATGACCCGTGCGACTGCGGTGATGGATGAAATCGATCGGATCGTTCAAGCTCGTACCGCAGATTGGAAAGCTTATTCGCGAAGTGAACTAGTGCAGCAAGTGCTGATTGCTTCCAACCAAGCGATCGAAGCACTCGAAGACCCGGCAGCCACGATCGAGGAACGAGACAAGGATTGGAGAGACACGCCAGCGGATGAAACCTCCAAATTCATGAGGTTGCTATTGCGAAACCCGCTCTCGCGCGACCTCCGCCAACGGCTCAATAAACTGAACGAAGGCAGTGGTTACACAATCTTTGGTGAGGTTTTCTACACAAACCGGTACGGCGTCAACGCAGCTCAGACCAGTCGCACCTCGGACTATCGTCAAGACGACGAAGCGTGGTGGAAACGTGCCTTTAAGGACGAAGTCTTTATCGGCGACGTGATGCTCGATGAAAGTGCCGGTGTCTACTCAGTCGATATCTGTATACGCGTGGATGACGAGAACGGGAAACCGATGGGGGTTTTAAAGGCGGTGATGAACATTCAAGAAGTGTTCAGTGTGATTGATTCTCGCGTCGGACGGTATCGGGAGGATGAACGTCTGTTGTTGTTCACTGCCGAGGGACGTGTGATTCGAGCGAGCAACGAAGAAGCAAAGCCGCTATCCGACGGATCGATCTATTTTGAGAATGTGCAACTCGATGCGGACCGTACCAATTCTGTCGTCTACCGCAGCGACAGCACCAGCGGCGAAAAGTACCTGTCCGCATTTGCGGTCTCGCGAGGTTACGGCGACTTTGCAGGACTCGGCTGGATCACGATGGACGAACGCCAAGAATCTGTTGTGTTCGCACCGGTAAATCGATTGCGAAATCAAATTATCTGGATTTCGTCATTGGCGACCCTGGCGACAATTTTGATTGGCGGAGCGACTGCGATCTCGTTGTCCAAACGGCTCGACCAACTTACGGACGCAACGGTTGCAATTGGCCGGGGCGAACTGGATACCGTCGTGGCAACCAGGGGGAAAGACGAAGTGGCCGAGTTGGCAAGGCATTTCAATCGTATGGGCAGCGAGCTACAGCAAGCACACCGCGATTTGACACTTGCTCGTGACGAGGCGCGGGATGCGAACCAGGCCAAGAGTTCGTTTCTGGCGAACATGAGTCATGAAATTCGTACGCCGATGAACGGTATCATCGGGATGGGCGAACTTTTGGCGGCCTCGCAACTGAGTCACGAACAGCGTGATTATTTGAACATGATCCAGCAGTCAGCCGACTCGTTGCTGCGACTGCTCAACGACATCCTTGACTTCTCGAAAATTGAAGCGGGGCGATTGGAACTCGAAGAGATTAAATTCAGTCTACGCGACTGCATCGAACAAACGGGACAAGCGTTGGCGGTTCGAGCTGCGGAAAAAGACTTGGAAATCGCTTGTCGCATCGCCCCTGATCTCCCCGACTCTTTCTTGGGCGACCCTGGCCGGATTCGACAAATTCTTGTCAACCTTGCCGGCAATGCAATCAAGTTTACCCAGCAAGGCGAAGTGGTGATCGACGTCACTTGCCAATCACAAAGCGAAAGCAAAACTCTTTTGCACTTCAAGGTGATCGACACCGGCGTCGGTATTCCAGCGGAGAAGCAAAGCAAGATCTTTGAAGCGTTTGGTCAAGCCGATGCATCAACGACTCGTCAATTTGGTGGCACCGGATTGGGGCTGACGATTTCCTCGCAACTCGTCGCGATGATGAATGGCGAGATCTGGGTGGAAAGCGAAGTGGGTAAGGGGACCACGTTCCACTTCACGGTTGATTTGGCCGTCCAAGACGATTGCGAAAAACAACATCGTGTGGAGGAGATGTCGTTGCATCCGATGCATGTCCTGATCGTGGACGACAATGACACCAACCGACGCATCTTCGAGGAAGTTCTCAAAAGCTGGAATATGGAAACGGTTTCAGCGGAGGCGGCGGCCAAGGGACTTCAGGAACTGGAACATGCGGCGGCGTCCGAGCACCCGTTTGATTTGGTCTTGCTTGACTACATGATGCCCGACATGGACGGCTTTGGTTTTGCCGAACGTGTGCGAACGGACGAGCGTTTGCATGACACTAAAATCATCATGCTTTCCTCGGCGGCTCAATCAGGGGACGCCAAGAAATGTCAGGAGTTGGGCATTGTCCGTTATATGACCAAACCGGTTGTGCAATCGGAACTGCTCAACACGATGCTCAGTGTTTTTCAAGCGTCGGAGCACGATAAAAATGGAAGCAACCACGAACCGGCGGCAGAGGATGCGGTTGCCGAAACTGAGGTGCTGAAAATCTTGCTTGCCGAAGATGGCTTGGTCAACCAGCGAGTTGCGACCGGATTCTTGAAGCGAAAGAAGCACCAAGTCGTCATTGCGGGCGATGGCAAGAAAGCGGTCGCGGCGTGGGAAAACGGCTCGTTTGACCTGATCCTAATGGATGTACAAATGCCTGAGATGGATGGCATCGAGGCCACCGAATTGATTCGGCAAAAGGAGCAAGCCACCGGCATGCATATTCCGATTATTGCGATGACAGCCAATGCGATGAAAGGGGACCGTCAACTCTGTCTGGACGCGGGAATGGACGATTACATGTCCAAACCGATCCAGCCCGATCTGCTTTTTAAAGCGATCCAAAAATGGACTTCGCAGCCCGATGTCGACGACTGTTAAGCTGGTGCTATAGGAGCGACTTTAGTTGCTCGTGTTAGAAACGGGCGTTGCCATAAATGGATTGGTTCGCTCCTCGCCGGTCGGCGTTCGGTTTTCGAGCGTGTCATTGTTCACGGTAAACGAAAATAGAGGCGTTTGGAACGCGTCTTCATAGATATGACGCACTGTCCAACCGTTTTCGGAAGCCGATTTGGCTGCGGCATTTTTCTTTGCCAACGCCATGCCTGCCTCTCGCATTCGCTCGCGATCAACGTGACGAAACTTGTTCATTCCTTTGCGGCTGACGACGTACCAGAAATCGACGGCGTCCACGGTTGGATCCACGACGACTTTTTGCAGCATCGTGTACTCGTCCACAAGAACGGGGCATTCGGCATTCGCTGTCGCCAGGGTTTCCCGCATGTCCTTCTTGGGACCAAACAGGTCACATCCCGACGCCATCGCCAAGCTGAAGACAACGAGACTAACGAAAAAGAACGTTTTTGGAGGGCGAGTCAACATTTGCGGGGACCGTTGCGAATCGTTTTGGTACACCAACAACCGACGTTGGTGTTCAAAAAAAACGTAGGTCCATTTGCACCCGCTCGCAAACGATCCAAATCGAAACAGTGCTCTCCATGTGAAGTGGGGCGTCACAACCGTCAATATCGGCTTGATCGTTTAGCAAACATCATCGAGATAGAACTTGCGAGTCTCGCCTGCTTGGTTGGCTTGCCACAGCCTTCTCGATTCGACGTCCAAACAACTGAGCCATCCGCTGCCGTACGCTCGCGTGTCGATGCAGATCGCGTTGTCGGTTCGAATGGGAAGGCCTGATTTCTGAGACGTGTGACCACACACGACGATCTTTCCCGAAACATGGCGAGGTTGATAACCAAATTTCTCCCAGTACAGAAAGTAATCTTCCTGCTCGCTCATCGGCACATCGGCATCGTAGCTGGCGTGCACGAAGATGTAATGGTCCGATTCATAGCAGGGCAAAACTCGATCACTGAGGAAGTTCCAATGGGACTGAGGCACATTTTCCAGGGTTTTCGCATCTGCTTTGCCATTGGGGGCGTACGAGCACAATGCGGCGTAACCTCCGAAGCCGAGCCAGCGTTCGCAAAGATCTTTGTTGTCACGGCTCTGGGCCATCATCAAATCGTGGTTGCCTCGCAGCGGAATCAGCTTGTGCGTTTTGTCTTTGCTGATCAACCAATCCAGCACGCGGCGTGAATCGGGGCCGCGGTCAACGTAATCCCCAAGCGTCACAACGCAATCGTCGGGGGTGATCTCGACAAACGTCTCCAGTGTGACGAGTGCCTTGTAGCAGCCATGAATATCCCCGATGGCAAGTAATCGCGGCATTTTTGTTGCTCCCTCAAATCCGTGCCCAACAATTCCCAGACCTCTTTTTAGAATAGCACTGGCCCACGTGGCAACCGCCGAAGGAAATCGCCGCTGTTTGGTCGTGCCCTCCCGCTGCGTACGCGATCAAGTAAGCGTTCCAAACGAATTGGCAGACGGTGTGCTCATTCCCCCCATGAAGGTCGGGGCAGCACCTTCGGTTTGCCGATATTTGCACCTCTTGACGCCAGCAAGTTGTAGGGCAAATGTGGGACCCTAACGTGTTTTTACGAATTTTTGTAACTTCAAACCTAATTGTCACGACCCTTTTGTCGTTCCCAGGGCGCTTGAAGTAAAGATTCTTGGTATTCTGTTAACATAAGTTCGGCGGACGGCAATCGTCGCCAAATCACTCCATGATTGACTACCTCTTCTAGAGTAAGGATGTTGCATGTCCGCAGACGCCGCGGCAAATCAGAACGGGATCAGCGAAGCTGACTCGAAACGGTTGCATGATGCTCGCAAGCGAATCATTGAACAATTGGGCAAAATCATCGTCGGCCAGGAAACGGTCATCGACGAAATCATGATCTGCCTATTTAGCCGAGGGCACTGCATGCTCGAGGGCGTCCCAGGGTTGGCCAAAACGCTGATGATCAGCACGTTGGCTCAAACTTTGGACCTGTCGTTCAGCCGGATCCAGTTCACGCCCGACTTGATGCCGGCCGACGTGACGGGCACGGAAATCATCGAAGAGGACCGCTCGACCGGCAAACGAGACTTTCGCTTCATGGAAGGTCCGCTGTTTGCCAATGTCGTTTTGGCAGACGAAATCAACCGCACGCCGCCGAAAACGCAAGCTGCATTGCTCGAAGCGATGCAGGAGCGTCAAGTCACCGTCGGGCGTAATCGGCATGTGCTGTCCGATCCGTTCTTCGTCTTGGCGACTCAGAACCCGATTGAACAAGAGGGAACCTATCCGCTTCCCGAAGCTCAGCAAGACCGGTTTATGTTCAAGGTCTATGTGGAGTACCCAAGCTTTGACGAAGAATTTGAAGTCGCACGTCGAACGACCGGGAAAGCGGCCGAAAAGGTCGAAGCGGTGTTGGGAGCCGAAGAGATTCTGAGGCTGCAAGAACTGGTTCGCCAAGTCCCCGTCAGCGACCATGTCGTCCGCTACGCACTTTCGCTAGTGCGTCAAACTCGCGTGGGCGGTGAGGGGGTTCCCGACTTTGTTGACGAATTGGTCGGTTGGGGTGCAGGCCCGCGAGCGGTTCAGTTTTTGATCCTCGGTGGCAAAGCACGCGCGCTTTTGGAAGGACGCTTTCATGTGCAGATCGAAGACATCCAATACTTGGCCAAACCGGTGCTTCGTCACCGCATGGTTGTCAACTTTGCCGCCGAAAGTGACGGAGTGACCAGCGACGACGTGATCGAACGCATTATTGCCGCGACGCCAACGACCGAGGACGAACTTTCCCGCGATGCCCGATTCCAAAAAATATTTGCGTCCTGAGGTTACCGCTCGGATTCGTCGACTCGAGTTGACGGCCCGCCGAGTGGTCGAAGGATTTTTATCGGGAATGCATCGGAGTCCCTACTTTGGACAATCGATCGAATTCCTGCAGCACCGCCAATACACTCGAGGCGACGAGATCCGTCACATCGATTGGAAGGTGTATGCACGTCAGGATCGGTTGCACATCAAACAGTACGAAGAGGAAACGAATCTTCGGCTGACGCTGCTTGTCGATCGTTCGGCCAGTATGGCGTACGGCGATGGGGAATCGAACAAGTTTGATTATTCGGCATCGATTGCCGCATCATTGGCCTACCTTGCATTACGTCAAAAGGATGCCACGGGGCTGGTGACGTTCGATACGAAAGTGCGAGCGACCGTGCCGGCAAAAAGCAATCAGCAACAATTGACGCGGATTTTGGCGACGCTCGATTCGGTCGGTGCCGATGGCCGCACCGATTTGGTGTCGGTTGTCAAGGAAATATCGCAAGGCCTACCACGTCGTGGATTGGTGGTGATTATTTCCGACTTGCTTGGCGTCGACTCGCTGCTAGACGGATTGAAAATGCTTCGCCAACGTGGGCATGACGTGGCGATGTTTCATGTGCTGCACGACCACGAAATTGACTTTGAATTTAATGGGGCCACTCGTTTTGAAGGGCTCGAAAGCGAAGACTTCTTAAACTGTAATCCACGTGCACTGCGTGAAGGATACTTGGCCGCACTGGACGAATTTTTGACGAGCACCAAGAAAGCGTGTGGGCGTTTATCGATTGACTATTTGCAAGTCCGCACTAGCGAACCACTGGACGCGGTGCTGGCTAAATTCCTGGCCGCCCGACAATCGCTGCCTAAATTGAAACGATAACCCCGACTGAAACGATAACTGCAGCAAAACCTTTGCTCTGCTGCTGATTTTTGTACTTTTACACTTCACTCTTCTGACTTCAAACTTCCCTTGTTTCTTTACCCCGCATTAACGATCGGCTTCTTGTTTGTCGCGGTGCCGTTGTTGGTCCACTTGATCAACATGCTTCGGCATCGACGACAAAAATGGGCTGCCATGGATTTTCTGCTCGCGAGTTACCGCAAGCAGAAAAAGTGGATTCGCTTGCGACAATTGCTGCTGTTGTTGGCTCGCTTAGCAGTGGCGGCCGTATTGATCGCGATGCTGTGCGGTTGGAACGGGGGCGGTCAGATACTCGGCGTGTTGGGCGGAACGACAACGCACCACGTCGTCGTTTTGGACGACAGCTATTCGATGGGCGATGCGTCGGGGGGAACCACGGCCTACGCCCGTGCGCTGCAAGCACTACAAGAATTGACGCGTCGACTCGCCACCGACGATGGCAATCATCAATTGACGGTGATGCGATCGAGTCGTGCGTCATTAACATTGCGAGGCGGTAGTGAGTCGGGTGACTCCGCAGCCGATTTGTCCGCTCAAACAGTGACATCCGATTCACGCTTGATCAGCCGAGTCATGTCGACATCCGCGTCGTCGGTGTTGACCGATTTGGTGCCGGCATTGGATTTAGCGACCGAGCTGATTCAATCAACTCCGGCGGATCAAAAGGTGTTGTACATCGCCAGCGATTTTCGCGACCGCGATTGGGCCGCACCTCAGCGGTTGGCCGAAGCGATGCGTGCGATTTCCGGAGACGACGTTTCGATTCGGATGATCGATTGTGCCACCGGCAACGCCGCCAATCTTTCGGTCGTCGATGTCTCGCCCGCCCAAGATGTTTGGGTCGCAGGCGTGCCAGTGGTGATCAACGCCAAAGTCCGCAACAACGGCACCAGCGACGTCAACAACGTGTCTCTCGAAAGTCGCGTTTATCACTATCCCAGCGAAGTGACTCAGCCTGATCCGACCTTGGTGACCAGCGGCCGCGTGGAAACGCTGCCCGCGCTGGTGATCGAGTCGTTGCCGGCAGGCGAAGAAGTGACCGTGACGTTCCAGGTCTTTATTGCCGAACAGGGAGTTCACGCGATCGAAGTTTCGTTACCCGAGGATGCGTTATCCATCGACAATAAACGGACCTGCACTTTGCCACTTTCGGATTCCGAAAAAGTGCTGGTCATCGACGCGGACCCCGAGGCTCGCGGGGCCTACCACGTTGCATCGGTGTTGGACCCGGGCAGCCAAGTTCGTATCGGTGCGATTCCCGACGTCCAGCCGCCTTCGTTTTTGCGATCCGCGACACTGGAGACATTTGCTGCCTATCGAGCAGTTTACTTGATCAATATCCCCGAAATCAATGAAAATGTCGCCGACGCGTTGGACCGTTATGTTCGTCGTGGCGGGGGCGTGATGTGGTTCCTCGGTGACGATATTCAACGCGATTCTTACAATCGCAATCTGCTTTCCGATGGACGACGATTGTTGCCGATGCCGCTGGACGAATCGAAACCGGTGGCACCGTCCGATGATGGCACGACTGCGGATGTGGTGTTTGGGGATTCGCCCGAGTTGCTCGCTCCGCTGAAAACGGCGGGCGACGCGGCACTGTCGCTGATCGGTTTGTCACGTTCCTGGACGCTTGAAACGCCTGGAATCGAGGCAACGGATGACCCCAATCGGCCACGCGTGAAAACGGTACTGAAACGTCGCGACGGAAACGCGTTTGTGACCCAGCATGATGTCGATCGAGGACGCGTGATCACGGTGCTCAGCGCGATTGACGGTCAATGGACCAATTGGCCCGGCGACCCCACGTTTGTTGTCTTTCTGTTACAAGCCAATGCGGATCTATGGAGTGGGGCGGCCCCGCCGACTCGCCGTTTTATCGACGAACCGGTCGAGCGAACCATCGCCTTGGATCAATACGCTCCGCAAGTAATGTATTTGCCCGCAACCGAACAACCCCCGCGAGTTCCCGTCGAAATGGTTGCCGAACCGATCCCAACCGACGCCAGCGCCGAAACACTCGCACGCGTGGTGTTGGATCCGATGGAGATGGTGATCGCAGGCGAAGCGAATGTCAGCGATATTTTGCAGCCGGGAATTTCGGAGTGGGCGTTTACGCAAACCGATGGACGCCGCAAAATCATTCCTGTGGCGTCGGTGATCCGCAGCGGCGAAGGCAATTTAAAGCGTGCCGATCCCGCCGTGATTCAACAAAACCTGTTGCCAGTGGATGTTCGATTTTTGAGTAGCGAAGCATGGAACGCCGAAAACCAGACGGCCGGAAGCTCGACGTTGACCCTGTTCTTGTTGGGACTGCTAGGGCTGTTGCTGGCAGCCGAACAAGCCTTGGCCTATTGGGCTAGTTACCACACATCGTCGACCGCTTTGGGTGGCGGCAAACGTGCGGCGAGTCATCTCGGAGCCTTTTCGTTGCGAGGTGCTCGATGAACGAAACAACCAACGCTAGCGTGAACCAAGCAATTGCGAACGCAGCCCCCAGCGCTGCCGAACACAACACTCAACACATTGTTTATGAATTCGCCCGAGCGACTTCGTTGGAAGGTTGGTGGTCGTGGGCGCTTTTGGTTGCTGCGATCGCCGCAATCTTGTTTGTTTGCATTCGCCTGTATCGGCGTGACACGAGCGAGTTAACGGTCGTCACGCGGCGAACCTTGATCGCATTGCGGTTGATGACCATCGCCGCACTGATTTTCTTTTTCTTTGATCTGCACCGACGAACCGAACGGATGGTGACGCGGCCGAGCGAAGTAACGATTCTGGTGGATACGAGCCAGAGTATGTCGCTGCCGGTCGGTTCGATGGCCAGCACGGAGAGTCGGGCCGAGCGGACAGCACGCCTGCTGAACGAATCCAATCTGCTCACAAAACTTGAAACCGAACATCGAGTCAGTATTTACTCATTTGACCAAACCAGTGAACCCAAGTTGTTGGAGTCACGGGGCGGGCCCGCGGTTACCAATCCAGACGATTCGGAGTTAGCACAGACGCGGCCGCCTGTTTCCAAATGGGCGACTGCCGGCGCATTGTTGATCGGAGTGGGGATCGTGTTGTCGGTGCTGTCGCTGCTGTTCGGGGTGGCCGGCCGCGTGGAGCTTGTCGGATGGTGTGTGGGCGGAGCCGCGTTTGCGTTTGCCCTGGGCATCATCGGGCTGGGCAGCGTTTACGCCATCAATACGCAGCGAAGTTTATCCCAAATTTTGGGGGTAGAGCCGAGTGCGATCGAACCGGTCTTGGACGACAAACTGCCGGTGGATGAGACAACGAAACCGCTTCGCGTATCGGATTGGGCCAAAGAGCTCGCAGCGACCGGAGCCCAAAGCCGGATCGGTGACGCGCTTCGCAGCGTGCTTGCCGACCATGATCCTTCGACGCTGGCAGGGGTGGTCGTATTAACCGATGGACAAAACAACGGCGGAGTCGGCTTGACCGCCGCGATTGCCACGGCAACCCGAAGCGAAGTCGCGGTGTTCCCGGTCGGTTTGGGTAGCAGCAGTGCCCCGACGAACGTCCGCGTGGTGGATCTCGATGCACCACGCCGCGTTTATCCCGGTGACAAGTTTGCGATCACAGCGATGTTGCAAGCCAGTGGTCCTAAAGAACTCGAAGTTGATGTGCAGTTGCTCGATAAGCTCGACGATGATGCTGCGGGAACCAACGAATCGGATCCCACCGCGAATCTGGGCGAGGTCATCGACAGCAAAAAAGTCAAAGTGGCCAGCGACGGCACGTTGTCGGCGATCCGTTTCGAAATGGAACCCGATTCGGTCGGCCGTCGCCGTCTAGCCGTCCGCGTCGTCTCTCCGAAGGAAGACCAAAACAAACGCGACGATGCTCGCGATGCACGTTACGAAGTGGTTGCCAAAAAACTTCGCGTGTTGGCGATCGCCGGTGGTCCGACACGCGAGTATCGCTTTGTTCGCAATCTGTTATTCCGTGACAAATCGATTGAGCTTGATGTTTGGTTGCAAACTGGTCGGCCGGGGATGAGCCAGGACGCCGATCAAGTGCTGCAAGAGTTTCCTTCGCGACCCGAGGACCTTTTCCAGTACGATACGATCATGGTGTTCGATCCCGATTGGACCGCGATCTCGGCCGAATCACTCGACTTGATGGATCGCTGGATCAGCCAACAAGCCGGCGGTTTGATCATCGTCGCTGGCCCCGTTTACCACCCGCAGTGGACTCGATTACGGACCGACCCTCGTGTTAGCCGGATCTCAGGTTTCTTTCCAGTGAATCTATCCACTCGCGGTGCCTTGCTGAGCGGCGGACGCCAAGGGGGCGACAATCCTTGGCCGCTGGACTTTACTCCCGAAGCCCGTCGTGCCGAGTTTTTGTGGGTTGCCGAAGACCCTGCCGAAAGCTTTGAAATCTGGCAACAATTTGGTGGCGTCTATGATTTTGTAGGCGTGAAAAGCGCCAAGCCGGGAGCCAAGGTTTACGCCAATTTTTCAGACCCGACGACCGAGATCGGTGGCACTAAACCGGTTTACTTGGCGTCTCACTTTTACGGTGCCGGACGGGTTTATTTCCAAGGCAGTGGTGAAATGTGGCGACTTCGCGGTGAGAGCGACGCCTATTTCGACAGTTACTACACCAAGCTGGTCCGCTGGGTCAGCGAGGGACGATTGATGCGTGACAGCACCCGAGGCGTGTTGCTGGTCGACTCGTCGCGAGTGATGGTGGGCGAGACGATTACGGTGCGTGCGATTTTGACCGACGACCAATTCGAGCCGTTGAATGTCCCTGAGGTGAGTGCAAAACTGCTGGCCCCAAGCGGCCGCATCGACGACATCAAATTGTTACCGCTTAAAGGTGAACCGCGACCGGGGACCTACGGGGGCCGCTTCGTGGTACGTGAGGCCGGCAGTTACGAATTGCGACTGACTCTGGGCGATGCACTCGAAGAACAAGTGCTGCGTCAAAGCGTGCAAGTCCGCTTGCCGACCGTCGAGCTTGAACGTCCCCGGCGTAACGATGATGAACTGAAACAACTTGCCGATATGACTGGCGGCACATATTCACCGATGGGCGAAGAAACGGATCTGCAATCGCTTGCGGGTTCGCTGACTTCGCTCTTAAAACCGCAACCTCAAACCACCGTTCTGCCGGGTACACCGGACATCGATTTTAACCGTCGTCGCAACATCGTGTTGATGTGGCTGATCGCGACCATGTTGACGATGGAATGGGTTACCCGGCGATTGCACCGATTGGCTTAGATGGGCACACAACTTTCACTTGATCCGAAACTTCGTCATCTTATCGATTCGCTCCGCCAGCGAATTCGTCGGTATGTGGTCGTGGATTCACTGTTGGCGATCGCCACCGTGGTACTGGCCGCGTTTTGGATCGGATTGGCGTTGGACTACGGCCCGGTATTGATGGGCGGCACTGAAATGCCACCGCTGGCACGATTGATCCTGTTGATCGTTGTTGCTGTGATCCTGCTGGTGATTGTGGCTCGGTTGCTGATTGGACGTTTGCGGCGACCGCTGCCCGACGACAGCTTGGCTCTGCTGTTGGAACGCCAACACCCGCATCTCGGTGGCCGCTTGGTGACCACCATTCAATTGAATCAATCCGGCCGCGTCCATGATTCGCACGCCGAAGAGCTGTTGAAACAAGTCCACAAGCAAGCGACTCAGGCGGTCGACGAAGTCGATACGTCGCGAGTTTTCTCTTGGCAACCGATCGTGCGAAAGTCGATGGTCGTCGCGCCGTTGTTGCTCGCGTCGCTCATATTGTTGATCTTCAGTCCTGCAGCGTTTGGCCGCGCCGCTGGTCGTTTGACGCTGTTGTCGAACGATCCCTGGCCGCGCCGCGCGAAGCTGGAAATGATCGGCGTTGAATTGCCCGTCATCACCGCCACGGATGAAGAGGCCTTGGCACCGGAGCTTGTCGAATTTGATGAACACGTGATTCGGCTGCCTCGTGGCAGTAGCGGGACGCTTCGCATTCGCGCTAAAGCCGAGGACGCCGAAGTTCCCGTCGTCTGCACTGTCTACTACCGAAGCGACGATGGGACTCGCGGCCAATCCAACATGCGTCGTATCGGACGTGTCGTTGACGGCTATCAATCGTTTGTTTTGGACGGGCCTCCGCTGGCGGGACTCAGCGATTCAATCTCGCTCAGTGTGCGAGGGCTGGATGCTCGGCTTGATGATTTCCGTATCGAAGCGGTCACGCCTCCGGCGATCACCAACATGAATGTTTCGGTTCGCTATCCCGATTACCTGCGTCCCGAAGGGGCTTCGAAATTTGATTTGCAGACGGGGTATCAAGCCGGATTGCGGTTGCGCGAGGGTAGCGACGTGGTGCTGACGGCCACCAGCAGTGTTCCGCTTGGCGATACCGATGTGCTGCTGAGAAACGATGCGGGCGAATTCCAGCGGGTCGAGTTAATCCCCAGCGAAGATCGTCGCCAAGGACAAATTGTGCTCGACAACTTTACCGCTTCGACCGCCGTTCGGATTGTGCCGCGTGATCAACAAGGTATCTCGGCGCAGTCACCCTACCGTTACTTTTTGGGGGTTGTCACCGACGAAGCGCCCGAAGTGCAAATGCGGCTTCAAGGGATCGGCACCGCCGTAACCGCCATCGCCAAGATTCCGTTGGAAGTGGTAGCGAAAGATGATTATGGAATTGAATCACTCGAAGTCTCGGTAACGCAGTTGGCCAATGAGGACGAAGCTGCTGCGAATGAGGGAAAAGCGAAATCCGATGCTGCGGAAACGAGTCCCGTCGAAGCTAACGGCGTCGACTTGGCTTTGAAATGGGACCGGGACGGAAACGCGAAAACCGAAATCGACTTGCGTGATCTTGTTTCCGAACAGCGTATGCCCGAACTCATTCCCGGCGGCGTGATCCATGTATTTGCCGAGGCCAGTGACGGTTACGATCTGGGCCAATCGCACCTCACCCGCAGTGAGTTGTATCGATTGGAGATTGTCACGCCCGAGAAGTTGTTGGCACTACTTGAGCGGCGTGAATTGGGGCTGCGTACGCGGTTGGAACAAACCATTGACGAAACGCGGAATCTGCGAGATACGCTCGATTTGCTTCGCCGCCGAGGCTTTGACGCCGCTGCGGATCCGGCGACCGAAGATGCGGATCCAACCCGTGCGGCGCAGGTTCGGCTGCTGCGAGTCCAACAAACCGGGCTGCAAACCAACAAAACGACAGAGGAATTGACCGGGATTGCCGCTTCCTTGGACGATTTGTTGCAAGAGATGATTAACAACCGCGTCGATTCTGCGGACCGTCGCGAACGCATTGGCGTCGGGGTGCGAGATCCCTTGAAAAGCATCGTTTCTGGACCGTTGCAGCGTTTGAAGGACCAGATTCGAGCGATTGAACAAAGTATCGAAACGCCCCAGGACGCGTCTGCGAAAACGAAAGAAGCGGTCCAGACGGCGGAAGACGTTTTGCTGCAATTGACCGCCGTGCTGGAAAAGATGCTTGATTTGGAAAGCTATAATGAAATCCTTGACATGGTGCGAGAGTTGATCGACGACCAAAACGAACTGCTCGACGAAACCAAAGCGGAACAGAAAAAACGTGTGTTAGACCTGTTCAAATAGGGAGCGGACGAACGATTGAGCCGTGAGCCGTAAGGCACCGGGTAATGCGTGGGACAAGCCGCTCACGCGCGAGTGGCTCACTAAATCAATAGCCAGCTCGCACCGCACCGCTAAAAATTGCATGACGGTTTTGCCGTAACACGATTAATCCGAGTGATCGAATCATGATTCAACCAAAGACTCTTAGAAACCTCGTCTTCATTTTCGGGCTCGGGTTTCTGCTCAGCGGCTTCGTTGCAGCCCCATTTGCCACCGCTCAGGAAGCGAACCTTCCCGAACGCCAAACCGGTGTTGCGTCGCGTTACGAGCGGTTGGAAGAACTGTTGCTGCGGCTGGCCGAGATGGAAGCCGCTGAAAATCCGGAACGTGCCGCGTTGTTGCGCCGGGCGGCGCGTCAATCACGTGACCAATTTGTGCTCAGCCAACTGCGTGACGCCACCGACGCACTAGAAAACCAGCGGTTCCAAGAAGCCGTTGACAAACAAAAGGGAGCCGCCGATGGACTGCAAGGATTGTTGCAGTTGCTGATGAGCGAGGATCGTTCGAAGCGAATTCGCGATGAAAAACAGCGAGTTGCAAACCTGATCAAAGATCTAAAACGAGTCGAACGTGCCGAGCGAAGTACACGGGCTCGGAATGAAAACGATGCCGATTTGAAAGAGGTGCAGGCCGAACAGGAAGCGATCACCAAACGCAGCGAAGCACTGCAGGCGGAACTGTCCGAGAAAGATGCCGAAGACCAATCGGCAGAGGAAAAAGGCGACGACGGATCAGACGACAAACAGGATAAAGGGGACGAGAAACCCGCCAAGCCGGGTGAGGAATCGGATTCGCCCAAGGATTCAAATGATCCAAAATCCGGGGATACGAAATCGGACGATGCCAAATCCGATAAAGGGGAAGGCATGGACCCCCAAACCCCGAGTGAGCAAAAGCCTGGCGAATCGGGCGATCCATCCGAGAACAAGCCGAGCGAGTCTGAATCCCCCAAACCGTCGGATGCCAAACCATCGGACGCAAAGCCGTCCGAAGCAAAACCATCGGATTCCAAACCAAGTGGCGATCCATCGCAGTCGCCCCCAGGTGAAGAATCTTCGCCCGAGTCATCGGATTCGCCCCAAGATCAAGCTCAGTCGCCGCAGAGCCCTCAACAACAAGCCGAGCAGCAGTTGCAAAAGGCGATCGAGAAAATGAAGGAAGCGGAAAAGGAACTTGAAAAAAACAAGCGAGCCGCCGCGACGGAGAAACAGCGAGAAGCCGAGGACAATCTGCGTGAGGCCATTGATCGACTCGAGCGGATTTTGCGTCAGTTGCGCGAAGAAGAGATGCAACGCGAGCTGGCGAAGCTCGAAAGTCGGCTGCGGCGGATGGCAGCGATGCAGTCCAAGGTTTTGGATGACACGATTGCACTGGCAGCGACCCCGAAATCCCAGCGCAACCGTCAAACCGACCTAAAAGCGGGTGATTTGGCGTTTGAAGAAAAGAAAATTACGCTCGAAGCGGACCGAGCGATGCTATTACTACGTGAAGAAGGTTCGAGTGTCGCGTTCCCCGAGGTTGTCTCACAAATTCGACTTGATACGACGCACGTGGCCGAACGGCTCGGAGAGACTAAGATAGATGCAGTGACGCAAGGGATCCAGCAAGACATATTAGCGGCTCTTGAGGAGATGATTGCCGCCACTCAGAAGGCCCAGCGGGACCTGGAAAAGAAGAAGCAGCAACAGCAGGGCCAGCCTCAGCAGGGGGGAAAGCAAGAGCAACCCCTTGTCGAAGCACTGGCCGAATTGAAATTGATCCGTACGATGGAAACGCGGATAAAAACAACGACATCCCGCTACTCGGGGTTGTTAGAATCTAAGGAATCAACGGCAGACGAGACATTGCCCTTGCTTCAAGACTTGTCTGAACGTCAGAATCGGCTGTATCAAATCACTCGTGACTTGGTGCTCAAACGCAATCAATAAAACTGCGAGGTTGTCTGTGGGTTACACCAACGCTTCTCAAAGAGCCCTTCATCAAACCGCGTCTGCCCACCCCAGACCGTCGGCGGTGAAAGTGTCCGAGTCAAAACACCATGCGGTTTACCGCTGGTTGATCGCATTTTTTGTCTGGGTCTCGATGGCGATTTTCGCTTCGATGGTGATCGGTGCGGATGCGCTGGAGCGTCGAGCAAGTTGGCAGGCCTACAACGTCGACGAGATGTCGCAGATGTTGCGATCGTCGTTGGATGAACTCGGAATTGTTCCCGATCGGATGGACAAAGCCTCGGACGAATTTGTTTCGGCGATCGAAAAAAATGACGCCGATTCGCTCGACGCCTTCGTCGCGGTGATTCGTGGTATCGCACCCACCGTTGAAAACCTGGTTAGCTCGACCCAGCGAAGTCTTGCTGCCGCCAGTGCCAGCATCGACCCCAACACCCCCGCCTATGGCGAGATTGAATCCTTGCCCAAGACGATGCGGATGAGCGTTCGCACATGGTTGGGCCGCGAATTGGTTCGCAATCGACTTTACGACGAAGCCCTTCCGGTAATTGCCGAAGTCGATCCGACCGAATCGATCGATCCCGCCGCGGTGCTGTTCTATCGCGGTGCTTGCTACCATGCGCTGCTGATGAAAAAGGAAGCGTTGGCCGATTTGCGTCGTCTGCTCGAAAACGAAGATGATTGCCCGATCCGATTCTCGCGAACCGCGACGATGATGGTTTCCGACATCAAACCGCTCAAAGAAGATTCACTCGACGAGATCTCTCGCATCATGACCGATGTGACTCGCCGTTTGGATTTGGGCCGCAGCGATGAACAAGTCGAGAAGCGTGAGCAGGAGATCATCGACAAGTTGACGAAGCTGATCGAGAAGATCGAAGAGCAACAACAACAACAGCAGCAACAGCAACAACAATCCAGCGGCGGCCAAGGAGGTCAGGGTGGCCAAGGTGCCCCGATGGCCGACAGCCAAGCGGGTGGCGCCAGCGGCAATGGCGATGTGGATCGAAAGAAGATCAAGGATCGTGACGGATGGGGAAACCTGCCGCCCGCCGAACGCAACGAGGCGCTTCAGCAAATCAGCCGTGACTTGCCCACGCACTATCGCGAAGCCATCGAAGCCTACTTTCGCAAACTGGCCACCGAAGGCCAGTGAGTTCTCAGACGCCACGTGTTGGTGCTGAATTCACCTCCCCTTTGGGGAGGTCAGAGATGGCGGTAGCCGTCTCTGGGTGGGGCTCGCAGTGTTAGAGGTGGATGGTGCAAGCATGGTTTCACCTGCCCTCCCCGGCCGCTTCCTGCGGTCGACCCTCCCGCACACGGGAGGGTAAATCAGATTCACCTCCCCAAAGGGGAGGTCAGAGTCGGCGGTAGCCGTCTCTGGGTGGGGCTCGCAGTGTTAGCGGTGCAACGTGCAAGCAAAAATTCACCAGCCCTCCCCGGCCGCTTCCTGCGGCCGACCCTCCCTCTGGGAGGGTGAATTCTAAATCACTTCCCCGCTAAAACTTCCAGCGGTATTCCATCCGCGTGCCGTACACGTCCTGCAGCTCGCCTCGCCAGCCGTACATCACATCAAAACGCAATAATGTGGCGTTGGTTAGCGGCACTTGGTAACGCGTTCCCGCGGCAAATTGGTCCGCCGGAACTGCGGGGTTGCCGTTTCCGTGCGGCGTGACATATGCCAATTCGAGCAGCCACTGGTGACCGAGATCGTCGGCAATCAAATCGACGCCGACCGCTCCACCCGCGGTGTCGGCTGCGGTCGGGTCAAGCGTGGCAAAACCGTTTAGTCCGTCCGACTCGAAGTTGATCCCGGTGTTACGCAAGATCCCGCCCGAACCTGCCGCTCGCGCAACCGATTGAGGACGATCCCAGCCATAGAAGAAGTTGGCATAAGGGACAAACGTCAATGGATTCGCGGTGATCCAGCTGTTCTCGACCAACAGCAGTGCCCCATCCGCAGTCCGCTCATCCTTTGGCAGATCTTGGCCCGAGTTAACGATCACACGAATGCTGTTACTGATTCGGTCGAAATAGCGACGCGTGAAGCTGGCGGTCATGTTGTGATAGCTCCGCTCGCTTTGGTTGCGATCACGCACATAGGCGTAGCCGGTTTCGATATACCCGCCATAGGCTTCGATGAACCACGCGGTGCCAAACGCTTGTGCGGCATGTTCATCGCTGCCAAATGCCGCACTGTTGATTTGATCGACGACCGCAAAGAAAGTAGCGTCAAAGTTTGACCAATTCAGTAGCCGGCTGTGCCCCGAGGGCAAAGCAAACGCTGCACCCGTGACCGCGTCTTCCATCCAGATCCCGTTTTGGAACAACAGCGGCACCAAACCGATCGTGAACGGCAACTCGAACGGAGAGGTTCGCGACTGCGATGCTCCCATCAACACACCGAGATCGCCTTCGTAGAATCCCGTTACAGGAGTCAAATCAAATTCGCTTCGGTACTTGATGTCGTCACCCACTTTTTCCCAGCGAGTGAATTGGTTGTTTTTATCAAGCGGTCCCACGAAAGCGTGGAATCGATCGGTATCGGTGAGTTGTAAATCAAGATCTAGATTCAATCGGCTCGCCAAGTTGTCGGTGCGTCCGGCGGCGTTTCGTCCGGCTGCGATCCCGGTTCGGTAATCGCCGTACACATAGAACTTGGGCCGAACCAGATTGGTGGGGCCAAACCAATCGATCCCCTCTGGCGTGATTCCGTCGCCATACCACTGGCGGCCCCACTGAACCAAGGGGTATTGGGTCGGCACGTCACTTTTGGCATCGTAGGGCCACTGTTCCCGTTGGCCGTCGTGGTACATTGACGTGTTTGGGATCGGCGTCGGTGAAAAGTCGCTCGAAAAATCACTCGATGCATGAGGCGATGAGTTGTTTGACGAATTGTAAGCTGCATTCGCCCGCGGATCGAAATTGTGTTGAATCGCAAACAAAGACGGATCGTCATCCGCGGTCTGATTCAGCGTCAGCACCGGATCGGGGAAATCCAACGAACGGCTTGGAATCGGATCGAGGGCGGACGGTGAAGTTTCGAGTTCCGGTCGTTGGGAAACGCGTGTCTGCAGCGACTGATAAAACCGATTGGTCACGAATTCGGTCTCGGGCAACATCCATACCGATTCTTCGAAAGAGATCGGCATCGTGGTTTCGTGTTTCGTATCGATGGGGGCCACATCTGCCAACGCATCCACCAACGGCAATCGCGTCGGGTGCTTGACGCTCGGTAACCACGTCGGGTTTTGTGCGATACTGAAACTAGCCGATCCGACCATCCCCAATCCGATCATCCCAACGAGTGCCAAGATGCTCAGAACAGGGTGAGTCACGACCGCACGCTGTCCAGCGACTTGCCGTGAAGCCATCCGACGGGCAGCATGAAGCTGTCTCACAAGAGAATCGACGATGTTGATGGTCTGCTTCACGACAACGATTCGGAATTTGGATGGGGATTAAATGCGATCAGATGTCGCGATGAAAACAAGTTTGACAAACGAATAAACTATCGAACCAAGAACGTGTGGCTGCTCTGTCGTACGTCCAGCATATTGGCCGTCATGCGGCGAATCATGTCGGGCGTACTATTGATTTGACGCATGAAATAGGGCGGTTCCATTCGACTTCGCATGCGAACGCTCAAGCGGTAAGGTCCCTTTTTTTGCATCACCGATGCGGGGATGTGGTACTTCGGCATGCGATGATCCAGCGGCGGGATTGAGTGCGCTTCCATGCGGATCAGAGGCGGATGGTTCAGCACGCTGACCGGAACAGCACCGGGACGCAGAAAGACCAATTGATCCACGCTGAAATTCAATGGCAACGCCACTTCACGATCGGTGCCACGAACATTGTTGATCAAAAATTTGGTTTGCAGATTGAACAGCCCCTTGTCTCGCGGCACCTGCCCCTTGGCCACATCATAGGAATTCATATCCGCAAGATCGGCGTTCGAATCGAGGTAGCCGCTTTCCCAGACCCGTTGTCCGTCGGGATCGATCAGCGCGACGTTTAGCCATAGTTGGGGCTGGGCGCCGAGCGATCCGGTGGGCAAGTTGTGTCCTTCGCTGATATTAGAGACTCGATAGGCGATGTTCAGCGGAGCCCCGGAGCGAGGTTCGCTCAAAAAGATCGGACCTTTGACGTCCACGCCCGCTTCGAGGGTGATCACGGCGGTCGAGCGTTTCTCTTCGATCTTTAGCAGGTTGGCATCAATGATGCGGCGTGCGTCCCGACGGTCGTCGGTGTTATCCCACGGCGGCGGAAAGTGCATCCCCGGCGTTACCGCTTGCTCGAATGCTTCGGTTCCCCAACCAGCACGGTCATCGAAATCGAGCCACTGGCGTGGCGAGTATTGTTTGGCCTTGGGATTGTGAGGGAAAATTCCAGGATGAGCGATCGGGTAGCCCGGCCCCCAAAACGAGTGATTCGCGTGCTTCTTTGGCTCGCCATATGGTTTGTCATTCAGCACGGCAGCGTGACAATAATCGTAGCCCTCGGCTTTGCCAGGGACTGCACCCATGTGACAATCTTGGCACGAAATGCCTTTTGCCGCTGCAGGTCCGTGACGGTATTGCGAGTGCACGACTTCCAACGCAATCCCAGGCTGGACCGCGACTTGGTGACACGAAACACAGACGTCACTGTTTGTTAGTGGTTCAAAGAAGAAACTGGCCGAGTGCATCGGTTGCCCGGGACCCGTTTGATGCGGCGACAATTTTAGTTTCAGCTCTTCCGCATGAGCGACTGCATCGGCAACGCCCGTATAGTGCGAACCGCTGCCCACCGGTTGATGAATGTCGCCGGGTTCAATCCGCCGGTCGCCGTTGCTTCCGCGCCAATAGTGTTCGTTCACCCGATGGCAGGCGATGCAGGTGATCCCTTCGCGAACAACGGGCGGCATATCAAGTACGCTGGTCGATCGGGGTAACTCTAGCTGCGTCGCGACGGGAGAATGGCAACGCACGCAGAACGAGCCGACTGTTCCTTGCGTGTACTCCTGCATCACTTGCTCAAACCGCTGAAACATCGGCGACACGACCGCGTAAGCGTGCGAGCTGACACTCCACTCGTCATAGTGTTTCGGGTGACAACTGCGACACGTTTCGGCCGACGGATAACTGTTCTCGGTCCACAAGGCCTCGTGAGGATCTTTTGCAACGGGAGCAGCTGGCTTGGCGCCGGAATCGGCGGGGGCGGTTATCGAAGGACCAAGGTAGTCCAGCGGATCTGACAACCGGTCGCGTTCGGTACCACGACCACTCGTCATCGGGTCTGACCCCAGCAGATCGTCACTGCCTAGCGAACCATCTCCAAGTAAATCGTCATCTCCCCCTATCAAATCGTCCCCTAGATGGTCGTTACCGCGCAGGTCGCTACCGAGCAGATCATCCTCGGACGCTAGCAGATCGTCATCGCTGGCAAGCAGGTCGTCGTCGTAGTCGAGTGCTAGCAAGTCACGAGTTTGTTTCTCACTTGCGATACGGTCACTCTGTTTGGCAGCAATCCGTACCGGTCGGTCGGCGCGTGAATTCGGCGAGTCGTCCGCGTAGGCGGAAAACCACGTGATCGTCGCGATGCCCGCACACAGCAGTGGGATTGCGATGGGACGCATGGGGAAACAGTCTCGGGTTCGAGCCAAAGGACAAAGTGCAAGCCGTGGTAACACACAGCCGCGTTTCTGTTGTCCATCGACACGATTCGATCGCTACCACACTCCCAACAGGTTTTTGGGGACAAGTCGACCTAATCGGCAAGGTTTGACATGGTGGTGCGTGGTGGACGAGGCAACGAGTCCAACGAAAAAAGAAAAAAGCGGAGACTTGTCGCCTCGTCCACTATCCGAAAAGCGAGATGTGAGAAAGCTCTAGCCTGCCTAATCGATACAAATCGCACGTTCTGCCTCAACGAATTCTCTTTCGGAATTCTCGTAACAGATCGTTTCGACTCCAGCTTCGATTTAGCAGTAGGGTTTGCTGGAGAGTTCTATTGCCGAGGGGAATCGTGTTTGTGAACTCTCTCCTTTTCTAACATCCATTGCTTCCCGACGATGGAAAATCTAATCGCATGAATCAATCAATTGAAACCTGTTCTGACGAAGAACATCCCGAAGGCGAATCGACCTTTTTTCGCTGCCCCATTCAGCAATCGGATGGCAAGGCGATGATCCGCGTCGGGCGTAAACGCATCCCTGTGACTGTGCAAGAAACGTCGATCGACGGATTTACGTTGATGGTGGCTGCCAAGCACGCGTCCCAAATCCAGATTTCTGGACCTTGGGAATTGGAGTTTGCTGACGCTCGCACCGAAGTTCATCCGCAGTGGATTTTCAACGCGCCCGATGGGAACGCACAACTCGCCGTTCGCCGTTTACGTGACCTGACAAAACCGGATCCGATCCGCTCGACGTGGTGGACTCCGTTCAGGCAAAACCGCTACAAACAATCAGGCAACGGCACGATTGCGTTTGGCGGCTTCATACTCGCATTCATCGCGTTGTTGGGGCTCCCCGGCTTCGGCGAAAAGCTGGGCTCGGCACATTACATCCAATCGGCAATCGTGTGGGTTTACAAAGGAATCCACATGGAGATCAAAGAGTGGTGGTAGCAAAAGTCGTCAAGACCTTCGTTCAGCTCCGCAACGCAGTGAGAATCCTGGCGTAGCTCGGCTGCCGACTTTCGTTTAGATCGTGGAGCGAGCAACGACTTTATCAAAACGATGGATTGGGAAATTCGTTCTGCGCACTTAACTCGGTTTCGTCGTCGTCTTGGTCGTAGTCGAGAACCGAATGCACAGAATACGGATTCAGCCGCTCTTTGCCGCCCAGTTGTACCAAGTGGATTAGGAATGAGCAGCCGACGATTTCAGCATCACACTTTTCCAACAGTCGGCAACATGCTTCCATTGTCCCGCCGGTGGCCAGTAGATCGTCGACAATCAAGACGCGTTGGCCTGGTTTGACCCCATCGACATGGATCTGTAGCTCGTCGGTGCCATATTCCAACTCATACGCAAACGAGTGCATGTTGAACGGCAACTTGCCTGGTTTGCGAATGGGGACAAAACCGGCACCGAGCCGAATCGCGAGCGGAGCGGCAAAGATGAAGCCACGAGCTTCTGCCGCAGCAACGATGTCAATCTTGGCGTCCAAAAATGGCTCGGCCATTGCCTCGGTAGCGGCGGCCAACGCCTTCGGGTCTGCCAACATCGGGGTGATGTCCCGAAACAGAATCCCCGGTTGTGGGTAATCGGGAATGTCTCGGACGAAACGACGAAGATCCAACATGGAAATGGCTCGTGTGGTGTGAAACATAAAGTGGATCAATACAGCCTAAAGCAGAGCCAAACGTGAAGGTAGTAGGCTGCGGATTTTGAAATCCTGATACGATCGACACGAGCACGATCGCTCCCCAGTGTCATTAGGCTCCGGTCAGCGGTTCTGGACGTCCACGCAAAATCCGGATTTCATCGAGATCTAGGTCTCGCAATTCTTGCTCTTTGCGTTGCATTTCTTCATCGTACTGACTTCCATCCGAGTCCTCATTGTCGAGGTTCATTGAATCGGACTTTGACGACGATTTGGGGTCAACGCCATCGGTCTCCTCAAGGGAACGATCTTCGTCTCCGCTGCGTTTTGCACGCTCTTTCTCGTCCGGACTCAGTGGCAAATCGCGACTGACCAATTCGGAATTTCTCGCCCCACCTGGGTCAAAGATGCTCCCGACTCGTCCTCCGTCGCGACGCGTCCGCTGCCAAGCACCTCCGTAGGCGGGGTAGGACAGATCTTCGCATTCAGCACAAATACGGCATCCGGTGGTCGGAGCAAGCCCAACCAAAAGAGCCAATAGCAGCAGCTTCTTTGCGATAGAGGCAGTAATCGTGGAAAAGTCCATGACTCGAGATCCGATCCAGAAATCGTACGCGCAAACAGAAAATCGATCGCCAAACGAAGGCTAACGTTTCTATCGGTTAGGAAAGCTGAGTCGCTTGAGGAAAGCTTTAACGATTAAGTGGAGGTTCCGGCTAGCAAGCCAACGGCGCGACCACTATTTCCCGCAAATTTTGCAGATTCGCTAAAGTCGACCTATCGAGGGGGCGGCACAACATGAGACAAGCGGAATCAGACCTCATCTCATCTCATCATTCGGAGCAAATCACGTGTCGGATCTTTTCCAAACCCTCCGAATCGTCGATGCTATCGTTCTTCCCCTGCTTGCCCTCGGCATTCTTTTCCTGAGCAAAGTCAGCGACGGCGAATTGGCCCGTTGGTCAGAGCGTCAGTTTTACATCGCATTGTTAGTCATGACATTTGTCACGATGCGGACCGTAGCTCAGAGCGGTGATGCATGGTTGGTTCACACCGGCACGCTGGGGATTATGATTATCGGGTCGTTGGTCGTGCGGACTCAGGGTACACCAGTGGCGATGTAACCTCGTTCCCCCACTGTCTGCCATCATGCGCGAACCCCAGACCTCTGCCCCCAAAACCGACCGCTCAGCTGCCCCCCAAGAAAACGCCCCGTCTGATCGTGGGGAAACCGTCGATCGCGGGGAAACCGTTGTCCAAGTCGTTCCCGGCGGTGCAGTGACCGGAGCGATCCAGCCGCCTGGCAGTAAAAGTCTGACCAATCGAGCTTTGATCTGTGCCTCATTTGCCTCGGGAGCCTCCAAGTTGACCGGAGCTCTGCGTAGCGAAGACACCGAAGTCATGATCGAGGCGCTGCGAACGATCGGTTTAGACATCAACGTGTCCGATGGCGGTCGCACGATCGAAGTCAATAACGACGGACCGCGAGCCGCGTCCACAAGGCAACTCGATCCCCATTCACTGTTCATCGCCAACAGCGGTACCACGATTCGTTTTCTGACCGCGGCGCTATCGGCGGCCGGAGGGCGATACAATCTGCATGGAGTTCCCCGGATGCACGAGCGGCCGATCGGGGATCTGGTCGACGCCATCGTCCCGATCATGAATGGAACGATCCACGCGGAATCGGCAAATGGCTGCCCTCCTGTCGTGATCGATTCGGCGGGATGGAATGCCGGGGAAATCAATGTCGGCGGCTCCGTCAGCAGCCAATATTTAAGCGGGTTGATGATGGCCGCTCCGATTGGTTCCGGCGATGCTAATTCGAGTCCAGCTCGCACCACGCGGATTGCAGTCGCCGGCGAATTGGTTTCGCGACCGTACGTCGACATGACCTCGAAAGTGATCGAGTCGTTTGGTGGCAGGGTCACTACAGTCACCTCGGGACTCGCCGCGGGGCAAAGCATTGCCTTTGATATCTCGAGTTCCGCCAGCACCGATGGCTACGGTTATCGTGGTCTCGATTACGCGATCGAGCCCGATGCTTCGGCGGCCAGTTACTTCTGGGCCGCCGCGGCGATTAGCGGTGGTTCGGTTACCGTCACCGGGCTGACGCATGCCGCGATGCAAGGAGACGTAGGCTTTGTCGACGTGTTGCAGAAAATGGGCTGCGAGGTCGACGAAGACGACAACGGAATCACGGTGACCGGGCGTCCGCTCCGCGGCATCGATATCGACATGAACGCAATCAGCGATACCGTGCAAACGTTGGCGGTCGTGGCCTTGTTCGCCGACGGTCCAACTCGAGTGCGTGGTGTTGCACACAACCGTTTCAAGGAAACCGATCGCATCGGTGACTTGGCGTGCGAGCTAAAAAAGCTCGGCGCCACGGTGACCGAACACGAAGATGGCTTAACGATCACGCCCCCTGCCGACGGCGTGAAAGGGTTACAGGGTGCGGTGCTGGAAACGTACCACGATCATCGCATGGCAATGAGTTTGTCATTAGCAGGACTGAGGATCGCGGGCGTCAAAATCAAGAATCCGTCCTGCACGGCCAAAACCTATCCAGAATATTTTGCCGATCTAGAAAAGCTGATCGGACGCAGCCATCAGTGGTCTTGCTTAGCGTGACTGAAGTGGCTGTAAAGAAAAAAATGTCAGGAATGCAAGCCAAACAACTGGCGTAGTGGTTCTTGTGCCGGAGGCACTTCGTGAGATAGCCTTGGACTTTAGTCCAAGGTTTCCTTGCCGAAATAGGTATCAAGTCGCAGAGCGACGTTCTGTGGCGAACGATCGAAACACAAAACGTCCCGCTGGGACTCGATTGAGATTGACGAATAATGCTCGGACTAAAGTCCGAGGCTATCGAAAATAGTCGCTCCGCGACAATTAATAAAGCAACTTCAAAAAGCGAAAACGCGAGACTCTCCGTCTCGACTCGGTCCTTCGCTTATCTTTCGGGCAATCATTTGCACGCTGTTTTCAAGTTGCACAAGCAACCCGTCGTCATGAAAATTCTATTTTTCAAGTGACTTGCGTAGCGAATCGAGCCCTTCGCTCATCGAAATGCGAACGTGGTAGCCGAGCCGCTCTTTTGCCGCCGAAATATCAAAGTAATGATCCTTGGCTAGTTGAGCGGCCACAAAGCGTGTCATCGGCGGCTCTTGCGTACGCCCAAGCACGCGATACACCGATTCCAGCACCGCCCCGATGCGATATGCTGCCTTGTAGCTGATCTTGCGTTTTGGTGGTGTGACACCTCCTATTTCGCAAATTTCGCGAATCCAATCCCAACAATTCACCGGTTCGTCTTGAGCGATAAAGTAAGCTCGGCCGCCTCCTCGACTCGGGTCACGATCAAGCGAATCGAACGCGTCCAAGTGAGCCGCTGCGGCATTGATGACATGAACCGTGTCGACCTTATTATTGCCGTCTCCAACGATTCTCAACCGCCCACGGCGTGCACGATCCAAAATCCGCGGAATGATGTGCGGGTCATCATCCCCCCAAATTAAATGCGGCCGCAGCGCGACGGTGTTCAGTTGCCCTGGGACATTCGCTGCCATCACCGCCTGTTCGGCCAACGCTTTTGTGTGGGGGTAATGGCACAGCCAGTTGCTCGGATAGGCTGCCGATTCATCCAGATTGCGTTGGTGTTGCGAATCAAAGGTTACACTTGGGCTGCTGGTGTAAACGAGATGACGAATTTGATTCGCTTGACACGCCGCGATCACATGATCGGTCGCTTGTTTGTTGATCGAATAAAAATGGTCCCAAGGCCCCCAAACCCCCGCGACCGCTGCAGTGTGAATTACCGCGTCGACATCACGGATTGCATTTTGGCAAAAAACGGCGTCGGTGAGATCACCACGGATGTGTTGCATTCCCTTGTCGACCAGGTCGCGATACACGCCCCGTGAGATTCCAATCACCGAGTCGTTGCGGCGAAGCAATTGACGCACAATCTCACGGCCAAGAAATCCGCCACACCCGGTAACAAGAACACGCATAAGACTCAGATCAATCAAAGAAAAAAGTGGGATAGGCTTCCAGCCTGTCATCGGTACAGGGTTTCATCGTCGCCGGAAGTCTCCGACATCCGCGGTCTTCTACACATCATTTCCGGCGTCGGAGACGCCGGGCGACATGAAAGCCGATGTCGGAGACATCGGACGACCATGAGAACCGATGTCGGAGACATCGGGCGACGATCGGCAAATTAGTTGTAGCGAATCGATCGGCTTACGCCAGTGACGCTTGTGCGATAAAAATAGCGTTATTCTTTGACACGCTTCCTCATTTTGCAGCGACCATGGCTGATACAACGTCCAACCTGTTCCCAAGCGACAAAAAGCTCTACTTGCTCGACGGAATGGCGCTCACCTACCGAGCCCACTTTGCTCTGGTTCGCAGTCCCCGGTTCACCTCGGGCGGGATCTGCACGTCGGCGGTCTTTGGGGTGCTGAACACGGTGTTGGATTTGATCCGGCGCGAAGAACCGACTCACATCGCAGTCGCCTTTGACACTCCCGAGCCGACGGTGCGACACAAAGCGTTCCCCGAATACAAGGCCCAACGCGATGAGATGCCCGAGGACATTGCCAAACAGTTGCCGTTGATTGATCAGCTGTTCGAGGCACTGAAAATCCACAGCATCCGAATGCCAGGCTACGAAGCCGACGACGTGATCGGCACCATCGCGCATCAAGCCGAGGCCAAAGGCTATCGCACCTACATGGTCACTCCGGACAAGGATTATGACCAACTCGTCACCGAAGACGTGTTTGTCTACAAGCCTGGCCGCAAAGGTGGCGATGCGGAAATCTTCGGTGTCAAAGAAGTTTTGCAGAAATGGGAAATCGAGCGAGTTGATCAAGTCATCGACATCCTTGGGTTGATGGGCGACGCCAGTGACAATATTCCTGGTGTCCCCGGAATCGGACCCAAGACGGCTCAGAAATTGATCGCCAAGTACGGATCGATCGAAGATCTGTATGCCAAGTCGTCTGAGTTGAAAGGCAAACAAAAAGAGAACATCGAATCGAACAAAGACAAAGCCTTGCTCTCGAAGAGTCTAGTCACCATTCAATTGGACGTTCCACACAGCGTTGAAATTGACGACTTGCTGTGGAAGAGCTATGACACCAATGCGCTCAAGTCATTGCTGACGGAACTCGAGTTTGATGCGATTGGCAAACGAGTCTTTGGTAAGTCTTTCTCCGCCGCATCGGCTCGTGCTAATGTCGTTCGCGAAAAACGGGAATCGGAAATTCAAGCGACATTGTTCGACGAACCGGTCGAAGAAAAAACGATTCATGATGTGCCGCATTCCTATCACACGATTCATACTGCGGCCGAACGCGCCGATCTGATCGCCAAGTTGGCTCTGCAAGATTCGATCTGTTTCGATACCGAAACGACTTCACTCGATCCTCGCAGTGCGTTTCCGCTGGGGATTGCGTTTTGTTTCGAGCCGCACTCTGCCTACTATGTCGTGTGTCCGAACAATCCCGAGCAAGCGCACGCGGTGATCGATGAATTTCGTCCTATTTTCGAAGACGATTCGATTGAAAAGGTTGGTCACAATCTGAAGTATGACCTTTCGGTTTTGCGTTGGCATGGATTCGATGTTCGCGGCAAACTTGTCGATACGATGCTGGCCCACTCGATGAAAGAGCCCGAGATGCGGCATGGACTCGATTATCTTTCGGCACTGTATCTGGGCTACAAACCGATTCCCACGAGCGACTTGATTGGTCCCAAGGGGAAAGAACAAAAGAACATGCGTGACGTCGAGGTCGAGCGAGTGGCCGAGTACGCTTGCGAAGACGCCGATGTCACGTTCCAAGTCGCCAAGATCCTGCGTGCGGATCTCGACGCCGCGGGGGTGAGCCAAGTTTGTTACGAAGTCGAATTCCCGCTTGTCCGCGTTTTGGTGGACATGGAATACGAAGGCATCCGGCTGGACAGCGAAGCGCTGCACGAATATTCACGCACACTGAGCGGTGAAATCGAGGACCTGCAAAATCAAATCTTTGCCGCCACCGGGCACGAGTTCAACATCGATTCTCCCAAGCAGCTTGGCGTCGTTCTTTACGAAGAACTCGAGATTGAAAAGAACCCCAAGAAGACGGCGACCGGACAATATTCGACTCGCGAAGCCGAATTAGAGCGTCTTTCCGGGAAACATCCCATCATTCGTGACGTGCTCGAATACCGAAGCGCCCGCAAACTGAAATCGGTCTACGTCGATCAACTTCCCGCGGCGGTCAATCCTAAGACAGGCCGACTGCATACCCATTACAGCCAAACGTGGACCGCGACCGGTCGCATCCAATCCAACGACCCTAACCTGCAGACGATCCCAGTACGGAAACAACGCGGCCGCGAAATTCGAGCCGCGTTTGTACCACGCGACGAACATCATGTGCTGCTCTCGGCCGACTACTCGCAAATCGAACTTCGTGTGATGGCCGAACTCAGCGGCGACGAGGCGATGCGTGAAGCGTTTATCAGTGGCGAAGATATCCATACCGTCACGGCGAGCAAGGTCTATAAGGTCGATCCCGAAGAGGTGACGCGTGAGATGCGTGACAAAGCCAAGACCGTAAACTTTGGCATCATCTATGGCATCTCGGGATTCGGGCTGCAGCAACGACTGAACATTCCTCGTGGTGAAGCCAACGAGTTGATCGCCAACTACTTTGAAAAGTACCCCGGCGTCCAGAGATATATTGACGACACGATTGCGTTTGCCAAAGAGCACGGCTATGTGGCCACGCGTACGGGGCGACGCCGATATATCCGCGACATCAATTCAAAGAGTAAAACGGTGGTCAGTGCAGCCGAGCGTTTGGCGATGAACAGCCCGATTCAGGGCACAGCAGCCGACATGCTGAAATTGGCAATGATCCGGGTACACGAAGCGCTGACCGAAGGCGACTTCAAAACCAAGATGCTGCTGACCGTACACGATGAAATTGTCTTTGACATGCCCAAGTCGGAAAGCGAAGTCGTTATGCCGGTGATTGAGCAAGCGATGAAGACGGCAATGCCGATGAGCGTACCGATCGTGGTCGAAATGGGGATCGGCGATAACTGGCTCGAGGCGCACTAAGGTACTGTTCGGAAATAACTTCGTGATTCGAGTTTTGTTAAAAATCACGCGGGAAGTGTTTTCTCTGTAGTGGACGAGGCTACGAGTCCCGTCGTGCCACTAAGTCGCTGGGACTGGTAGCCTCGTCCACTACACCCAAAGTTCATGTCATTCGGGTAACATCTTGGAAATGGGGAAGTTATTTCCGAACGGTTCCTAAGGGTCTCGCAACCCGCGTAGCGGTACTCGCCACGAGTTTTTGCGCACACTGTCATAACTCGGTTTCATGCGTGGTATCGTACGAAGTTGCTGTATCAGCGGCGGCTGTCATCGGGCATAATCAAGTTGTTACGTGTGACGTGTTACTCTCTTTAAATCGAAGTTGTCATGTCCATCGGCATTGATCCGCTGGTTGATTTTGCCTGCAAAAAGTTGCTCGGAAGCCCAGAACATCCGGCGATCACACTGCATTTTCTAAATGCGGTACTGGACGGGGCGCCAAAGATAACAGAGGTGGAAATCCTCAACCCGATCATTGAGAAAGAGTTTGATGAGGACAAGTACTCCATTCTTGACGTTCGTGCGAAAGACCAACTTGGACATCGATTCAATATCGAGATTCAGCGCACCAAGCCAACTGCACTTCGCGAACGACTGACCTACTATGTGGCGACTCAATTAGTTGAGCAAATAGGAACGGGTAGCGATTATGCAGATCTTCGCCCTTCGATCGGAATTTGCATTTTGGACGCAATCTTGTTTCGCGATATCCCCGATCTACACCTCGATTTTAGATTAATGAACGCGAAACATCGACTAACGCTCACTGATCACTTGCAAATTCACTTGTTAGAGTTGCCGAAATACTCGCCACCTAGCCATAATGAAGCTGTCACCCACCCGATCGAGCAGTGGTGTTACTTTTTTCAACAAGCCGACGAACTGACCGCCGAAGAGATCATTCGCCGTCTACCTGACCCGGCGTTTTCCGAAGCGACAGGAGTATTAGAGATGATTTCCCGAGATCCTGACCAGCGCCGATTGTATGAAGAGAGACTGAAATTTGAACGTGACGTCCGCGCCAACCTTGATTTCGCCCGCCAGGAAGCCCGCCAGGAAGGGCTTCAGGAAGGACGCCAGGAAGGACTCGAAGTCGGCAAACGCGAGGAGCGGATTCGCACCATCAAGATGCTTCGAGAGATTGCGGGTATTGCGTCTCCGTCCAATGAGAACTTGTCGAACCTCTCGCTCGATGAACTGGCACTGATTGAACAAGACATACAGCAGCGACTGCGAAAACGCGGTCTGCAATGATGCCATGATTTCTGAATCGAGATTATTGAGATTGCCTTCACCACATTGCGACTAGCGGGCGGCTGAAGGATAGGGGCACCAACACATTTACTGGACTCCCAATGACGCGAAAATCGTCACGAGTTTTCGGCCTCACTCACCCCAACCGCGTCTCTGCAACAAAAATCTGGTTAGGGTTCCCTGCGATCGAGCGATCCGGTCGCAGAAACGCGACATGCTTTCCATCGGGGGAATAAACCACCGCTTCGGGACGTGCGGCACTGGCAGGGTCCGATGCTGCGGCGAGCGGAGTGGTAGTGCCGTCGGCGATATCCACTTCGCAGATGCAACCGCCCGCAGCACAGGCGATTGCGGCGCCATCGGCACGGAAACTAAACGCAGACTCGATGGGGAAATCGTTGTGAGTGAGTTGACGGAACCCCGGTTCGGTTGGCGAAGCAAGCCACAGCTGCGTTCGCCCCGCATCATCTCGCATCAGGAAAGCAATTCTGCTGCCATCGGGACTGCTACGCGGCCAATGTCGGACGTTGCCAAGTCCCGGGGACTTTCTCTCCGTCGTATCCGTCAATCGTCGCTGTACTGTTCCTCGCGGTGGCGCGGGACGCGTCAATGAAGTGCCACAGAGCGGCAAGTCGCCAGTGACCGTGACGTCGTCGGGAATATCCACGACAAACAGCTCGGGTACGGTGCGGCCGTCAAGCGAGACCACGTCGCCGATGAATGCCAACGCACGAACTTGTCGCGAGCCATCGCCGCGAAGGTAGCCGTTCTCTCCCACCCACGCGTCACTGTAGGCTCGATTGATTTCATCACTGCCAGGCGTCGGAGTATCCGAAGTGGTTGTGACCAAGACGCTGAACATCGCCCCATCGTGATTTCGTGGATGCGTTGTCGGGACACGGACCTGGGCGATGGGAACCGACACGCCGACGTTCCGCTGATTCTGATGAGCCCCCGCCGTGGTCGAGGTCGCTAACACATGGTCTTCGTAGGTAAAGCTGACCCAGCGACCATCGCCACTAAAAACGTGTACATGAGTGCCTCCGCGAAGAGCGCCCGACGTATACGGTGGAACTAAATCGCGAGCATCAAGATTGGCGACGATGTGTTTGTTGCCATCGGTGCCTTGTTGCAGTTCAACGGTGACCCCTCGGCGATGCCAAGCGGCATACGCCCAATCCTCGCTCGGATGTTCCGGCCCATGGATGAAAACAATTTTGTCATCGACGGGACTCGCGGTGACCACGCCGACGCAAGCTGCGTGCTTGGCTTGGTAAACCACTTCAATGTCGCCGGTACCGACATGCACCCGTTCAATCCGAGTGCCATCAAACAGAGAACCCGCTGCATCACTGCGGACGTCGTAATAGATCCACTGACCATCCTGCGACCAAACACCGATGTTCGTCAGGATGTGATTGCGGTCACTGCGAGTGATCGATCGTTCGCGAAGTCGAGCGTTGGAAACGATGCCATTCATGTGCTACTGAAGAGTCCCCGAAAAGAGCACTCACGCTGTGCTCAGAAAAACTACCAAGCCACTTCTCACTGATCGCCGATCTCGCAATTAACGGCGGACAATTGGTTGTTTCAAGCCCGTGATCGTGAGTTCTCGGTTTACGAATCAAGCAAAAATGGAAGTGTCACGATGCCTGCAATCACAAACAATACGATCGTCGCGGCACAACCCTTTCTTTGTTCGATTCCCAGTTCGTTCATCAAACGTTCGATGAATTCTTTTGATTCTTTCAACCTCACGCCCGTGCTTTCTTTGTACAGCTTGACTGCTTTGAGCTTGCTGCCCTCTTGGATGGCGTCGAGAATTTCGTCGATCTGCTTCCCATCTAGATCCTTGTCCCAGGAATCTGTCGCTGGGCCAGCGGGGAGACTCTCTACGTAGTTCTTTGCTGAGACAAGAGAGCTCCCAGTCCATTGTTTGTACAGCTTAACCGCATTGAGTTTGCGACCCGCGTGCAATTCGGCTCGAATCGTGTCGATTTGTTCATCGGTTAGGTTGTCGGCCACAAAATGCCTTCGTTATGCAAGATGGTTGTGCTGGACCGCAGAGTGTTATTCCGTTTGCAAGCTCCCTCGAAAATTGTTTTCGGAAGAGCGAGCATTATATCTCGCATCAATCGACCACGGGAAGTGGAAGGTCTTCGACGTATTGACCGTGCAGCATGTGCAACTGCAGCGTGTGATTGATCACGATATCGTTTCGCCGCGCAAGCGTGCCGTCGGTTTCTTGCCACGCCCCTTCGATAAACGGATTCAGAGCGTCGCGGTTAAAGAATCCAACTTCACTGACGCGGCTCTCAGTCAACCAGTGGTCGATCATCTCTTGGACCGCATTTCGCTTGACCGGATCGGTGTGCGCGGGCGGTGCCATGAATGCGAACTTTTTACGTTCATACAATTCGCGCGGCAGCACGTTGACCATTGCTTCACGCAACACCCATTTCTCAACGCCATTGCGAATTCGCACTTCGGGCGGGATCGTCGTTGCGTACTCGGCCAAATAATGGTCCAAGAACGCCGGCCGGGCTTCCATACTGTTGGCCATATCCATGCGGTCGCCACCCCAAGTCAATATTTGGCCTTCCAGCATCGTCTTGCTCCATGTGTACTGGGAGATATCCAGTCGGTGTCGCCCGCGAACTTGGTCCGGATCAATTGCAGCGGCGACCGCTGCGACGGGATCATACTCACGCAACAAGTCTTGCATTTCGGCGGACAGCAACGGACGGATTCGCTCGAGCACCAGCATCCAAGGCTGCATAAAAGACGGAGTGAAGCCACACAGGTCTTCCCATGCCGGATGCGTCATGTCCTCTTCGGACAGAATCGCGCCCGCGAACAAGCCGCCTTCATCTTCGCGGCCCAACCAATCCCGCTTGAAAAACGGATAGCCGCCAAACAATTCGTCCGATCCTTCGCCGGTGATGACCGCCTTGTAATTACACGCGCGCACGCGGCGGCTCATGTGCCATTTGGCAACCGCCAAAGTGTTGTAAAACGTGCGTTCGGCATGCCATGTCGCACGTTCAAAGGCAGGGCCATAGAGTTCTTTTTCGGTAAGCCGCAGCAGTTCTTGTTCGGCTCCGGTGCGATCGGCCATCAGTTTGGCGATGTTCGATTCGTCGTACTCATCATTGTCAAATGCGATCGTGAACGCTTTGACCGGCGACTGCTGAAGCGTCGTCGCCAACCCCAGAATCGAACAGCTGTCGATGCCACCCGAAAGGTAGCAACCGACCGGTACGTCGGCTTCGAGTCGTGTCGCGACCGCGTCGATCAAACGGTCCTGAACGCCTTGTACGTATTCGGCGGGATCCGGATTGGGGTCATGCGATGTGGGAAAGACAAAATCCCACCATCGCTCGGTTTTTGTCTCCAGACGTCCGTTACGCATCTCGGCGATCAGCATATGCCCGGGCTGCAGAGCATGGACGCCTTCGAATGCTGTAGTGCCAGGCACCATCACTTGCATCATCTGATGCAGCGCCGCCTTGGGGCACAGCTTAGGTGTCACGTCGGGGTGTTTTAGGATCGACTTGACTTCCGATCCCCAAACCAGGCCATTGTCGTTTACCGAATAGTAGAGTGGTTTGATGCCAAATCGGTCGCGAATCAAAATCAAACGTTTCTTGCGATCGTCGTACAGGACAATGGCAAATTCGCCTCGTAATTGATCGACGAACGACAATCCGTCTCGCAAGTAAAGCGGCAACGCGATCGCGCTGTCACTTTTACCGCTGCAATCATATTGTTGGCAAGCCAGCTGAGTTCTTACACGCTTGTAGCCATACAGCTCGCCATTGACGGTCATGGCGTAGTCGCCTTCGGTGGTCTCGATTGGTTGATGACCATGGCTCAAACCCACGATCGATAGCCGAGTGTGCCCGAGTGCGACACCGTTATCTAGATAAAACTTACTGCCGCGTTCGTCGGGGCCGCGATGGTCCAAGACGTCCAGCATGCGATCGAGGGTGAATCGCAGTTCGCGTTCATTGGTTCGTGATGGGTTCCAGAACCCAGTAATGCCACACATTTGATTTCCTGTTGGGTGTTTTGCGTTGGGGGTGATGCAATCGGCGCACCGTCATTCAATAAAGTGCCGCCTTGCCGCCGAAGTGAATTGCGATCCCTTCGTCAGCATCAATCGATCGCCGTGAGATTAGATTCCGCTGATTCGATCCAAGCGATCCAGTACCGCGGTCAAAAGTGCTTGCCGCACGAACACCGCGCCCGCTGCTTGGGCAAAATAAAGATTGTGTTCGGTTTCGTCCAAGTCTTCGGATAACTCGTCGTTGCGTGCCAACGGGTGCATGATCACTGAACCCGGCTTCAAATTACTGCTGCGATCGAGTTTATAGCGACCGTCAAGGTTGCGATAACTATCGCCCAGAAATGCGATCGAATTGACGTACACGACATCCAGGTGCGGCAGCACTTCTTGCACGTCATTGGTGATGTCGATTGGAATCGGAGACTCTTCGATCGGTTCGGTCAAATCCAAACCAACCGGATCCGCCATTTCTGAAATCAACGTGATCCGCTTGACCGAATTGGTGAACATCAGCGATAGCCGCAGAAAACTTTTCACCGCCCGCATCGATCCAGGCGTCCCGATGATCCCTAAGTGCACGCGTCGGTCTTCGGGACAATTTTCCACGGCCAGTTCCGGCCGCCATTTCAATAGCGAGTACCAATCGATCAACGCTTGCGTCGGATGATGCCCCGAACCGTTACCAGCGTTGATCAGCGGCCGCTGCAAGTTGCGGCGAATCTCGTCCATGCTGTTGGTGTCGGGATGCCGCATGATGACCACGTCACCGTACGTATTAAACATCTCGCCGATATCTGCTAGTGATTCGCCCTTGGCAACGCCGGTGACTTGACCATCGGGCACCGAGAGCACTTTGCCATCGAGACGCTGAACCGCACTCTCGAATGACAATCGTGTGCGAGTGCTGGCTTCGAAAAACGCGGTGATTGCGATCTTGCCGTCGAGCGGCTTGTCGATTTCGACATTTCGCATCTCCAGCACGGCAGCCAATTGAGCGATTGCGATCACAGTGCGACGATCGAATTGTCGCGGGTTCAGGATCGATTGGCCCGCGAGTGCCTCAAGGGCCTCGCGATCAATCTTGCCGTCGCAAATGTTGAGCAGATCGCCCGGACACAATTGCATTCCTTTTGAGTTCATCGCCACATCCGTTGTCCTGCGAAGAGATTGAGAGTTTGTTTTTGTATTCACGTTCTTCACCATATTTTCTTATCACGAGAATCGAAGAACAAAAACGCGACGAGCATGATCACGCCGATGCTGGATAGCACAAGCGCGCCCACGACAAGCCACTGAAGAAAAGAGACAGAAAACATCATGACAAACTCGCTCCCATCGGCTCGCGTGTGTCCAAGGCGTCAACAGACTCGTCATCGCCTTCGAGAGTCGACAGTGTTTCAAATTGAAAGTTGTCGGGGACAAACAGCGTGACCAACCCGAAGACAACTCCGGAAACTGCCGCGCCGACCAACGATCCTACAAACCAACCGATAAAGTGGTAAGCAGCCAAGCCGACGATGCTGCCCGAAACCATCGCACTGCAAGCGGCCGCAGCACTGGGGCGGCGAAAATACAATCCGCCAACGATTGGCCAGATACAACTGCCGACCATCGGCCCGGCAAAGAACAACACGGTGGCGAGAGTTCCTACGTTGGGCCATGCAAACGCCCAAGATAAGACGCCGAGCAACACAATGCTGATTGCAGAATAACGCCGTTTGGCTGTATCGGCTAACTTGTGAGGCGACCATCGTTCTATCACGTCATTGACGATCAAGTCCGAGGTGGCCGCCAACAAGCTGTCGATGCTCGACGCCAACGAGCAAAAGACGATGACAAAAACCAACAAGGCACCGCCCCACCCCAATAAGGTCGCGGCCACCAATGGACCCACCGTATCAGGCTGGCTGACGCCGATGCCAAGCGTTGGAGCGGCCAGACCTAAAAAACCAGCCAGAATGGGGACGGGTAACCACAACAGTCCACCAAGGGCATACGCTTTGGGGCCAACACCCTCTCGCATCGCAAAGGCACGGCTCCACCATACGTTGCTGTGAAAAATTTCGCCAAAACTAAACAACATGTTGTTGAATAGCGACATCAAGGCGGCAGGAAATAAGACCCACAACAACATCGGTCGATCCAGTGTTAGTTTTTCGTGCACATCGGCAATGTCTATTTTGACAAGCACCGCGATTGCGACCACAACCAGCCCGACCAAAATGATCAAACTTTGGATGAAATCGGTGCCAATGACAGCATACATTCCGCCAAACAGCGTGTACAAAACACATACCGACAGGACCACGGTCATACCGACTTCGTAGGGGATGCCTGACAATACATTGAGCAGTTTACCACCGGCCATCGACATCGATATCAACCACGTCAACGCGTAGAACATCGAGATAATCAGAAACGGGATCGTTCCCCAGCTGCCGTAGCGGCGGCGGACAAATTCGACCGCCGTATACCCATTGGGCATCAATTTCCGAATGCGGCCACTCATCGGCGCAAACGCGAACAGCCCGAAGCTCGCTGTTGCATAGGCGACCGCGCCCCATACACCCAATTGCAATGCAAATTGCGGTGCCAGCATCGTGGTGTTCGAGGTGATCCACGTCGCCACGGCGGTTGCCGTCGCCAACGCTAATCCGACGTTTCTGCCTGCAACCGCAAACCCGTCATACGATTTGGCGCGTCGTCCCCACCAAAGACCGAGCGAAATCCATAAGACACTGAACAACGCCAACATCACATAGCCCGCTGTCGAACTCAAAATCGGAGTCGCAGCAACAATCATGAATGGTCCTCACTTGGTTCATCACTCTCCGGTGGGGCCCGCCACGAACCCCAGGTGATCAAAAACACCAGTACAAGAAACACGGCAAGGCCGACAGAAAACAGCCCAACCGCATACGTCAATGGCCAGTGTCGTACCACCACCACGGCTGGGATTTGCGTGGTTGCAATCACGTCCCCGTCGGCATCTTTGGCTTGCACGTGAAACGGATAAGTGCCGTTAGATAGGCCTGATACAAAGGCAACGGGGAATGCACCTCGGTATTGGACGCGTTGCTCAGCATCCAGCAATACGTATTCGCTAGCACCCGGAACCTTGTTCCAGTTCAGCGAGAGATAGCCCTCTTTGTTGACGGGGAATTCCGTTTGCTCGAACGCCAGCAATTGTTCAAATGCGTCGGCGCTGAAACCTTGGGGGGATGTCGCGGCGTCCGGTTTAATCGACGGATCTTGACCGGAAACAGGCGAAACCTGAGCAAGGTAGAGCCAAAGAAAAAACAGCGTCATCGACGCTGCGAGGCTCCTGTGAAACGTTATGCCATGACGGCAAGAAAACACCGCATCTCCTGGGAAAATAACTCGCGATTTTGTTACGAACCGTTCGTAGTACTAAAGTGAAGCAAACCGCCAAAGTATTTTCGTCACTTCAATTCGTATGATTCCCTCGCTGGTGTCTCAAGGGAAATCTTAACTTAACGTCGTCCAAACGAAGTTCGAATTTTCAGTTTTTACGGTCAGACACCGCGATGTGAAAAGCCTGCCATGTTCAGATGAGCGGCCAGAATACCAAATTTTGCGGCGATCCAAAACCCTCCCCACTCACCCCCCGATCTCATCGGATTAAGCAAGTCGAACTCGGTAAGACTGAGGATCGGTCTTTCCTTGCTACCAAAGGTTGTTCTATCTCCGTGCACACCTGCAAATTTGGCGCAAAACGTTATACTCAGTGGCGCTGCAACATGGCTGCCCCCAATCAGTAGGGACGCGCCCGCTGGCGAATTATTACAAAACATCATCGTGGTCATGTGTGATGGTCCAATCGCGACGCATCCCTTGACCTCGAATTCACTTTACCCGAAACCGTGTTCCGAGACACCTTTGTAGGGTGCAACTTCAATGACAAAAAAAATCCTATTTGTATGCATGGGAAACATCTGCCGTTCGCCAGCCGGCGAAGCAGTGATGAAACGATTCGCCCAAGAATACGGTGTCGATATGGAAGTCGATTCGGCGGCGACGCAAGGCTTCCATGTGGGTGAACTCGCCGATCCAAGAATGCGATCGGCAGCCGAAGCTCGAGGTTATGAATTGACCAGTCGTGCTCGAGTGGTCACGGCCGCCGACCTCGATCCGAAGCGATTTGATTTGGTTCTGGCCATGGATTCCGAGATCCACGCCTTTCTGCACGATTTGCGAAAAGGGTCCAAGTCTCACATTCGCATGTTTGGCGACTATCTTGACGACGAATGGCCCAAAGACGTTCCTGACCCCTATTATGGCGAAGACGAAGGGTTCGGTGAGGTGCTCGATATGCTTGAGGAAGGATGCCCATTGATCATGCAAACGCTTGCGGGCGAGGATATCTTTGAAGGTGAGTTTGACGAAGATTGATCCCGTTGTCTTTGCTGCTCGATCCTTCTTCGCGTCCCTCCGCTTCTAGCAGGGCGTCGATCTCGCGGTCACACAGTTTGGATGTGGAAAGTTGGATGTGCATCGCCAATACGGCACGTCGTCGCGTCGATGACGCCTCGCGAGTATCATGAGCTCGCAATTCTAAAAATGGTCTCACCCGTCTAACAAAAATCGAATTTGATGCGAATCCTGTTTCTCGGTGATGTTGTCGGTAAACCAGGCTACACCGCCGTGCTGCAACACGCCGAACCGTTGCGCAAAGAGTTACGTTTGGATGCATTGATCGTCAATGCGGAAAACGCGGCCGATGGGTCGGGGTTAACCTCGCGTCAGTTTCGTCGTCTGATTGATGCAGGCATCGACGGCATCACACTGGGTGACCATATCTATCGCGAGAAAGAGATCGCGAAAACACTCGAAACAAGTAAGCGGATTGTCAAACCGGCGAACTTTCCTCCCGATGCACCCGGCAAATGCTGGACGATCGTGAAAACCGGCGGCGGCAGTTCGCTGGCGATCGTGTCGCTGCTGGGGCGTGTCTTCATGCGTCCCGTCGATTGTCCTTTTATCGCGATCGATCGGGTGCTGGAGGAGATTGGCGATCAAACAAAACAGATCGTCGTGGATGTTCATGCCGAAGCGACCAGCGATAAGCAAACGATCGGACGCTACTTGGACGGGCGCGTGACCGCGGTGCTTGGCACCCATACTCATGTGCCAACCGCGGATGCATGTATTTTCCCCGGTGGAACCGCATTCCAGTGTGACGTGGGCATGTGCGGCCCGTATGCGAGTATCATTGGCCGCGACATCAAGCGTGTCACGCAAACGACTCGCACTTTTGAACCGTGCCATTTCCACGTCGCCACTGACGATGTGCGTCTGTGTGGTGCGATTGTCCAGTCCGATGCGAATGGCCGAGCGACCTCGATCGAACGATTTGAACGACGTATCGAAAAGTAACCCTGCCGGGGAAAATACTACAACACGCGGTGATTAAGTGTGTCAAAATAGCGTTTTCACACCGCTCTATTTTTATTGCCACTCCATTCAACTCAGTACGAACACCATGATGAAGCGACGTCAATTTATTCAGAACGCCTTGGCTGCCGGAACCAGCACTGCAATGGCGTGTCATTCACTTTCTAAATTTAGCGTTGCTCGAGAGCCGATCGCACGTTCGGGGCCCCCACGTTTTCAACTCGCGTTAGCTGCCTACTCGTTCCGAAGTTACTTTTCGTTCATGAAGGAGCGGCCACAGGAACCGGCCGACGACGGGCCCGCGATGGATATGGCGGGATTCATCGACTACTGCACGATGCACGGATTTGATGCCGCCGAATTGACGAGTTACTTTTTCGATCCGCTGCCCACGGATGACTACTTCCTCGAATTGAAACGTAAGGCCTTTGAACAAGGCGTTGCGATTTCAGGCACAGCGATTGGCAACGATTTTACCGTTGGCAAAGGCCCTAAACTGAAGCAACAAATTCAGGATGCAATGAAATGGATCGACAACGCCGCGATCCTAGGTGCACCACACATCCGATTTTTCGCCGGCACAAAAAAGCAGATCGACGAACAGCCCGAGCGAATGCCCGAAGCGATCGCGGCGCTTGAGCAATGTGCCGAGCATGCGGCATCCAAAGGTATTTTCCTGGGCGTGGAAAACCATGGTCAACTGACGGCCCAGCAATGTTTGACAATCATGCAGCAGGTTCAAAGCCCTTGGGTCGGCATGAATCTCGATACCGGCAACTTCATTTCCGATGACCCGTATGCCGACCTCAAACTATGTGTTCCCTACGCCGTGAACGTTCAGGTCAAAACGACGATGAAATCACCCTCGGGGAAAAAGAGTCCCGCCGACCTTGATCGGATCGGTAAGATTCTGCGAGACGCGGGATATCAAGGATTTGTGGTCCTTGAGTACGAAGAAGAATCGCCCTACACCCACGTTCCCAAAGTTGCCGATTCGTTGCGAAAGGCATTAGGAATCTAAACGGCTTGTAGCAAGCGTACCCAGCGGAGCAGCGTTTCTTTGTCGACCTCGCCCGCTTGGATCACGGGATATCCGGATTTTCTTAGCGTCGGTGCCCAAGATGGCGGATCCTCTTGCTTTGTGATCGGCAGCAGGATTTGTAGCGAGGCTTCGGCATCGTTTTCTCGAAGTCGGACTGCCGGAGGACGAGTTTTCGCCGACACCGCAACTCCGTAAAACGTGCGGCTGGCGGACATTGCGACCGCCAATGCCATCGAATCCGCTGCCTCGGCCTTCGTTCCACTGATTGCTCCAGGGGCGGCAACGGCAATGGCGAGGGGGGCGATCGCCGATGTCTTTTGGATCGAAGCCACGAATCGGCCGATAACCTCAATTTCTTTGGGCTGCCAGCGTTTGCTGTCCTCTGCAGCTACCGCGCATACGACGACTCCTGTCTTCTCAGCGACCTCACGCCATGATTCCAGCAATTCCTTGGGGGCGGCTTCGCCAGGGTTCATCAGCAGCACCATCAACCCCAACTGCTTCAGCGACTCGTCGGCTTTCGGCGCAAGTACTGCGGCGACATTCGCCGCATCGGGTAACTTCAATTCATTGATCGACCATTTCGCGTCGACCTCGCTCCATGCCTTGGGAATCGCCGTCATCACGCCGTTGTCGATCGAATCGGGGGTCAACGAAATCGTTTTGCTCTCGTCTGCACGACGCACCGCTAATTCAATCGCCTTGCCAGGCTCCGCGGCTATCATTTGACGCCTAAGCGACTCAACGTCGTCGACTTTCGCGATGCTGATCTTCTCAATGATGTCACCGGGCTCGAGTTTTCCGTCGGCCGCAGTGCCGGAGATCACTTCGCTGATCACGACCTGTTTGGCTGAATCGTCATCGTTCGACTTGTCCGCTTGCTTTTCCTTGCCCGCTTGATCGACGGCAATCACCCCTAATCGTTGAGGTTGCAATGGCGGGATCGAATCGGTCAGGGTGACATCGAATGTGAGCGGTTGTCCATCTCGCTCAACTTCAATCGAGATGGTGTCACCGGCATCAAATTTCCCCAGCAACAATCGCACGTCTTGATGACGCTGGACCTTTTGTGCATCGACGGCACGCACCTTGTCGCCGGCCTTCAGCCCCGCAGTTTCGGCGGGCGAGCGGATTCGAATCGCTGCAAGTTCGGTCTGGTTTTCGTACGGGTCTTTGCTTTTCGAGACGATTCCAATCAATCCCTTTTTGATATTTTCGCCATCTCGCATGCGACCAAGATTCTTTTTGACCACGTCCAGTGGAATGGCAAACGCAATCCCCGAGTCGTACCAGTCGGTGTCCGCTTCGGCGCCACCCTCGGCAACCGCTGGGATCAAAATCCCCAAGGCGTTGCCGTACAGATCCACTAACAATCCGCCGTAAAAGGACGCCGACACACGTGCGTCGGCTTGGATCGCGATTCCATCGAGACGTTCTCTACCGCTCAGCACGCCGCGGCTGACCAGCGGCGACGCGTCGATCCCGTAGCGACCGACCGCGACCGTGGTTTGCCCGGTGCGACCCTCGATTTTGTCAGGCAGCGCGATCGGGTTTAGTTTGGTATCGGTTTTAATTTTCAGCAGCACCAAGTCACGATGTTCGTCTTTGGATACCACCTCGGCAGCATGCCGCGATCCGTCTGGCAAAACAACCAGGATCGTGGCCGAGGGACGCCGGACGACGATACTCGATGCAAGTACGTACCCGTCCTTATCCACGATCACGCCACTGGTCGGTGCGTCTTGTTCGACTTCACCTTCGGCGGCGCCTGTCCCGCCGACCACTTCAACGACCACGACCGATGGCAAAACATGATTCGCAGTCGCGCGGACCGCTTCGGCCATCGCTTGACGGTACTGCAGATCGTCCGCCGCCGAGGCACGCGGCGCTCGCATCCCAGCAGCAACCACGATCGCGACAATCAGTGAAAGAACTAGCGAGTTCGGTATCGACTTGTCAGCCGACGGCGCTAGCCGCGGGCCTTTTTGCGTTAATTTCACGTCACCCACTTTTTTAGCGGTACGGCGCAATCCGTCCGGTCTCGCACAGAAAATCAACATGCAATACCGGAGGGCTTGCGCCCAACCGCTAACAAGGCTTGGCACTTTCAACACGTTCGCCATAAGATGATCTGGAAGCTAAAAGGAATACGCCAATTACTTGGCTCGGAGTGTGATGGGGATAATTTCGGAATTCCGCTGAATCGTCAGCTCCACGGGATCGCGACGATCAATTGTGCGAAGCAGATTGCGGAGCGATCGCTGGCCCTCCACACGGCGGCCGTTCAACAGCAAAATCAGATCGTCGGTTCGCACCTGAGCTCGTGCGGCCCAACTGTCCGCCGCCACATGATCCACATACGCCGGCGTTGACTCGAGTACATCGGGGACCATCAGTAAACCAAGTGTAGCGAGCGTATGCGATTGATCGCGGGGCAACTTGGGCTCGCTGTCGTCCATCCGCTGAACGATGCGTCCGGCGATAATGTCGCCGATGGTTTTGCGAAACGCTGATGCGGGCAAAGCGTAATTGAGCCATACCCCGGTCGATGCGTCACGCAGTTCTTTGCCCAACATGCCGACCAACTTGCCTTCGGCGTTGACCACGGCGCCACCCGCCGCGCCAGGGTTGTTGGCGACCAGATCCAAGATCAGGACTTGGCCACGGTAGGGTGTTTTGAACGTTCCGCGTCGAGCATCGAGCGTCGTAACCGCAGCAACACTTCCCTGCATCACACTGGCGGGTTCTCGGCCGGTTGCGATGCCAAACAAATTGCTGACCGCGATCACAGGGTCGCCCCACTGAGCGTTCACATCACCGCTGACTTCAAAGAACGGCAGATCCGAAGCTTCGATTTTCAGCACTGCCAACTCGAGTGACGGTTCGAACCCGACAATCTCGGCCTCAAAGCGTCGTCCGTCATCCAGGATCACGGTTGGCTCGACATCCAACACGTAGCTCCATGCCGTTGCAATGTGGCCAGCCGGAGAAACCAGGAAGCCGCTTTGATAGGCCTCGAGTCCCGACAAACCGCCGGCGCCATAGATCTTGACGACACGCTGTTGTGCATTGCTGGCAGCTTCTTCGAGCGACGGTTCGGCAAACGCCGACGACATCGGTAACCAAACCAGCATGAGGATCGCGGTCATGCGACCGAATTGGGAATCAATCAACCTTGTTTCTCCGCTTGATCTTGTTGTGCTGGCTTGCCTGCATCCTTGGCTTTGTCGTCGTCATCGGAAGACTCGTTCTCGAGAACTTCCCACGAATCGATCGTCATCTCGAATATCGAATCGACTCCATAGCGAATCTCAAGTCGCGCTGGAGCGGCATCCGCGTCGTCGGAATCGCGATGAATCCAAAGCTCTGCTGGATCCTCGTCGCGATCGGCAAAGACCTCGATGCATTCCACTTGTTTGTTTTCAGGATGCGACAGCCAGCGAATCTCGAACTCGCCATCGCTGCCGACCACGCAATCGCGAAGCGGTCGCTCACCCGCCAATGGCATGGTACCCCAGTAAATTGTTTCGCCAAACTTTTTGGGGCCTTTGTCTAGCATCCGCCGCCATGCATCCAATGCTGGAATCGCCCCGGCAAACGATCTTGCCTCGACGCTTTCGTAAAGGTCCGATTTCGTCACGGGTTCGATCGGTGTGTCGCCAACGACCATCGATAACCGGTCGTCCGAAATGTAAATGAACACTTTCTCGTCCTTGGACGTTTTGCCCTGGATCGACCACGTGACCGTATGAGCCGCGTCTCCCTTGGGGAGCTGTTTTCTTAACGCGTCAATGAATTCGGTCTGTTTTTGCTGGTTGGCGAAATAATTTGCAAAACCACGTCGTTCTTCGTAGACCGCCAAAACAGCGGCGGGGACATCACCCTCGGAGGTTTCCGGGCCAGCATCAGCCCCGTCGTCCTCTTCTTGCTTCTCTTTGTCTTTATCCTTTTTGGGCGTTTCGCGTGGCGGCGGTGGTGGCATCGCGCCGGCCATTTTCTCGAGCAATTCATCTTGCCCATGCACGCTCATCAATCGCACCAATGTCTCGACCGTGTTGCCTTCGTAGCGATAGACCAATTTGACTCGCCATCCGCTCGGTAGCGTCGCAATCACGTTTTGGACGTCGTTGGCGGTCTGTACCACGCGGCCATCAATTTCGATGATCTCGGCCGAGTATCGCAGGCCTCGTCGGTACGCATCACTGGATTCCAAAATGTTGGAAACTCGTACGCCTCCGTCTGCATCGGTTGCAACCGTTGCACCTAGCGTCGCGTGATCAACGATCCGGCCACTGTGCAAATAGCCGAGGAAATTCTTGGCTTGGTTGATGCTGATCGCGTAGCCCACACCCACATTGACTCGCCCTCGTTTTTCAAACGAAGCCCGCCCCACGATGCCTAGCAAGCGCCCTTCGGCATCATACAGCGGTCCGCCTGAGTTTCCCGGGTTGATCGACGCATCGGTTTGCAAACAATCGGCGTATTCGAGCAGTGTACCGGAAGGGTATTGGTACCGATTTACACCGCTCAGGATGCCCCACGTCACGGTGGGCTGAAGATTTGAGGCTAATAGGAACGGATTGCCGATCACCATGCACCAATCACCTGCATTGGCTTTTTGGCTGTCGGCGAGTGTCGCGTAAGGGAAATCGTCGCGGCCGAGCAAACGGATCAACGCCAGGTCCCCCACGGGGTCGATGCCAACGATCACCGCATCATAGATGTTGCCGTCACTAAGCCCACAACGCATGTAGTTTCCGGCAGGACTGGAGACGTGAAAGTTGGTCAGCGCGTAGCCCTCGGGCGAAATCAACACGCCGCTTCCTCCGCCGCCTCCGCCTGGGACGAACACGCAGACCGTCGATGGCATCGCTCGCTCGATCGCCTCGATCCGATCTTGTTCGGCTTCGGCCAACAGCGGCGAAAGAGTCAACGGACCTTCGGCCGCTGATGTGGATCCCGCGGTGAACGTCGCGGCAATGCCGATCAGCGTCAGTGCAACGAGCATCATCCGATGTTGTTTCGGGGTCGCAGAGTGTTTTGTCATCCCAGCCTTGCTCACGATCGAATCCTCTCCCAGTTTCACAATTTGTATCACTCTCGCTTCCGCTGCTCCGATACACGCATCACGATGTTACTTATCGTAATAACCGGGGACGCAGAATTCGAATCGTGTTGCCCAGATCTCCTTGTGAGTCCGGATCCACTTCGATCTTCAATCGGCGACCTTCTGCTACGGGCAGCTCGAATCCGAGAGGTCGGTTGTTGTCGATCGATTCCTCCCAGACCATTTTGTCATCGACAAGCACTCGCACCGTGGTCTCGGTCGCTTTTCGCACCGACTTGTCGCGTCGCACCCCGGCCGCAAACGTTTTAAAACCATCGTCGATGCGATATTCCACTGTCGAGCGACCGTACATGACCAAGTCCTGGCCATCGGCGGGTTTCGGGTCGAACCAAGCTTTCTGCATCTCGCGATCGAGTTTTGATTGCACGTATTCGGTGTGCGACGAAGCAGCGGGTTTTACGGTGGCCAACAAAGAGAGTCCGCCAGTCCAGCGGATCGATTCGACGTGTTCAAGTGGTAGCGTATGAGTGATGCCGCCTGCCAATTTTAGACGCAGCGGTGCGTCGGCCTCACTCGGCAACATCTCCGCAGCCGACCAGCGAGATCCGTACCAATCCACGATTTGAATGTCGCCGGGATTGGACGACACTTTGGTCCCGCCAAAGACGACGCCTTCGAGTTTTGCGATCGGCGCTTGGATCACGTCGCCATCGAGTTCCAATCCCACGGTGTCCGCAGAGATCGAGGTGATGACGCCTTCGATAAAATCGAGCGTGTCGCCTTCACGCCGGATTGCGATCGTGTCGCCTCGACGCTCGTCTTCGAGCTTTGCCAACCAAGCTGGATTCACCGCCGCGGTGGCCGCGCGAAATCGAATCGCGCGGACTTGTTTTACGGGAACTTCGAGTCGGCTTTGGCGTCGCGGTTCGATCGTTAACGTTTCATCAGCCAATGACAAATCTTGAGCAGCCACTTCCGATCCCGCGGCCAATATCACCCGCATCGTCGGTCCCGTGGCGTCGGGTTCTTCCACCAGCGATAGCGACGAGAGTGCATCAAACCCATACGTCTGTGTCTCGCCATCGACACCGATTCGCAGCTGACCGGAGCCAATGCCTTGGTAATCGCCTTGAACCGATTTGCCATCGGTCGTCGAAACGCGGACCGGAATCACGCTCAACAGTAATAACAACAGTGTCTTTGTCAGCATCAATGCGACTCGTAGTGAGAATGGAACATGCCCCGGACCGCCCTATTCTAGCGCAAGACATGCCTATTGTCTGCCACGATCGGGCCTCGCGTGCTTTTTATCGCTCGCAGCGGATCCCCGTTGGGTAACGCTGTGAAGTATTTTTCCTAATAGGGTTTGTGCTAATTTAGCGTAGCGGAAGTCGTCAAGACTTTCGTTCCATGGTGTATGCCCCCCCGAAACTCTCGCGCGAGTTCCGCTACGAAATGCTTCACAGCGTTGCCGGTTGGGAGTGGAGTAACCGGATTTCGTTTGCGGCGGATCTTTCTGTTTGACGATTTGAGGAGTGGGGCGGCCCCCGCGAGCGAGGCGACTAATTCGGCTTAGCAATTGCCAATTATCCGTCGGGTTCGCTAATGTAGCGTCATGAACAAGCAACGCTACGCAATCATCGGTGCTGGTGCCCTCGGCGGACTCTATGGAGCCATGTTGGCACGGCAGGGATTCGAAGTCCACTTTTTGCTGCACAGCGACTTTGATCATGTCCGCGAGCACGGGCTAAAGGTCGACAGCATTTGGGGGGACATGCACCTCCGCGATCTTCACACGCATTCGACGCCCGAAACGATGCCGCCGTGTGACGTCAGCCTGATTGGCTTGAAAACGACGCAAAACCATCTGCTCGCTGAACTGCTGCCCGCTCCGACTCGCGGTGGTGGCGTCGTGTTGGTGCTACAGAATGGGCTAAACGTCGAAGCCGCCTCGGCGGCAATCGTCGGGGAACAACGGGTTTTTGGCGGCTGCTGCTTTCTGTGCAGCAACAAGGTCGGGCCGGGCCATATCCGGCACATCGACTTTGGCAAGATTGTGTTTGGGCAATATCGCCCCAATTCACATTCCTGTTCTACCTCAATCGGGGCCGGTTCCACCGCGTCGGAGGACGATGCGAAGGCGGTATTGATTGGCAATCAGATTTGCGAAGACTTGAACTCGGCCGGCGTTCCGACCGAATACTCGGACAATCTCGCCTTGGTGCGTTGGCGAAAACTGATGTGGAATATTCCCTTCAACAGCCTGTCCGTGATTCTGAACGCGTCGACGAAACAAATCATGGACGATCCAAACGCGTGTGCGTTGGCCGAATCGGTTGTCCGAGAAGTACGTGCCGGGGCTGCGGCGTGCGGAGTCGAGATTCCAGAAGCGGTTATCGAAAAAACGCTTGAAAACACGCGAAAGATGGTGCCGTACGACAGCAGCATGCGGCTGGACTTCCTCAACAAACGAGCGATGGAAGCCGAAGCGATCTTGGGCAACCCGCTGCGAGCTGCCAAAGAATCAGGCTACGAAATGAGCCGCGTCGAAACGCTATACCAGCAGCTGCGGTACATCGATCAAACCAATTCTTGATCGATCTCGTCGTCAAGTGTAACGCCCAGACCGCGTAAAACCGCACTCAGTTTGGCGTCCAGGGCATCGAGTTCCATCAGTACTTCGTCCTGGCGACGCTCGAGTTCGTTAAGCAATTGGCCGGGTTCCATCGTATCGACGCTGGATGTAGGAGTCGGTGACATAGCGAAAGCACACTGGTACGTAGGATGAATGCGAAGCAGAGTGCACAATCAAACGCGGAGCCATTCTCACGCTATTGGGCGTGATGAAGACGAATTGCGTTTGCCGTGACAGTGCGAAGCATCGACCAGTCGCCGCCGCGTTCGCTAACCGCGTGCCGATTACTCCCGTCGGTAAAGCGTGGCAAGGTTTGTCGTTTATTCCGCAGGAAACGATCAGCGAACCCGTACCGCCGCCTCGATTCCGCTCAGGCAATCTGTAGCGAATGCAAGGCCCAACTCCCAGACTCCCAGACTCCCAGACTCCCACTCTCCCAGCTCCCAGCTCCCTGACTAATTTTCCCGAGAACTACCGATTCACCGATTCAAAGCCGCGTCGTTTGCCGATAGATTAAGACTTCGGGCCACGCCTCAGCGGGACGCGTCCCAGAATGCCAAAATTGCCTCGCCGAATACGCTGGCAGCCCTATTCCGAACATTTGGCATGAAAAAGCTGATTTTTTTGGCTTGATGGGCATTGCCATCTGGGTAAAGAGGCGGGTAAACTTCCGCACTTCGCTGGCAAAGGCTAGTGAGGCTGGCAATGGCTAGCGTGAAACACACACACATTTCGTATTTGACATTTCCTCGGCCAAATGGGGAGTTAGAAAGATAGCGATGAAATCGGAGACAAAATGGTAAAGTTAGTGGTTCGAGACCGGGAAACCATTCAGGAGGCAGTACGTCGATTCCGCAAGTTGGTTGAGCGAAGTGGCATCAAGAAAGAGATGCGTCGCCGCGAGTACTACGAAAAGCCAAGTGAAACGAATCGTCGCAATCGCCTGCGAGCCGAGCGCCGCTCCCGCCGAACCCGTTTGCTAAGCCGATAGTCTATCTAACAGGACGGAAAGCCAATCCGTCCTCGGTTTGTCAAAAGTAAGGGCGTTTAGCTCAGTTGGCTAGAGCATCTCGTTTACACCGAGAGGGTCGGGGGTTCGAGTCCCTCAACGCCCATTTTTTTCCCTAAGGGGAACGCACGAGCCGCTTAACGCGGCTTTTTTCGTGTCTATTCAGCTCCCAGGTTGCCCCCCGGCTGCCGTCAATTCGCCGGCACATCGCCGATTCTGCTCAACTGGTCCGCAAAGTGGTCCGCCGATTCTCGGCAGTGATGCCGCTTTTTCTGCTTCGACTGCCGATCCGACGAATCGTCTGAATGAAATCCGAGCGATGATCGAATCGATGCAACCGGATCTTGATGCGGGCAAGACGATGCTTCTATTGGGCGACTTGAATCACGGCCTCGACACGGATGAATACCAACTTTGGATGGATGCCGGATGGGTAGACACATTTGCCAAGGTTGGAAAAGACGATGGCCCCACGATCAAGTCTGACATTCCCAAGTGGCGAATCGACGACGTCATCGCCGCTGGTCCCATTGCGGAGCGGGTTATCGGCTTGTCGATTTGACCGAAAACAGCATTCTTGTTTTAGCCGTTTGGGCGATAGCCCCGGTTCTGTGGCGGAGAAACCGAGGCTATCGCCTAAACGGCTCATTAAATCGACAAACCGTCGTGGAGTCGCGACCTTCGTTTAAGGGAGCCTGCAAGCTACACATGAACAATGAGGAGTCGTTTACCCTGAGCGATCACTTGCCACAGTTGGCGGTGTTTCGGTAATCAATGGGAGGAGGACTGAGTGATTTCCGAACCAATTATTCCATTCTTGAAACCAATCCAGATTGGCAAACTGTTTCGTGTGTCGCCTGGAAAAAGCCCGGAATTTGTTGGGGCCGTTATCTCCATGGACACCGGGGTTTCTGAGACGTCACCGGAGCGGATGGTCGGCTACGCTGGTGTCTCGGCCATCGAGCAGAAATTGGAGTTGCAGCTCGATTCACGACGCGCTGCAGGGGTGTCAGAGTAGTTGCTTTTCACGGACAAGGCATCGGGTGCTAAGACCGTGCGACCGGGACTGGATGAAAATAGACTCCGCGTACCTTTTCTTCGCCGTACCTTTTCTTCGCTAACGATCCCGCTTCCCTTTTCCTAGCCCGCTCTGGACCAGGTAACCAAAGAAATCGTTCAAGAGAGTCAAACGGGTCAAGAGAGTCAAACGGGTCAAACCTCTTTGTTTTGATCGACGGCTGGTAACGGCCGCACTCTTGGCCGCCCGCGAGGTCGCATTGTTGATTTGACGTCCAATCGTCGTGCGATGGATTTGATCCCGCCGTTATCACCAAGTGGTGCTCCGCGCTGGGCGCAATTGCGGATTGCTTTGAGTTCGCTGCCAGGTAAGACTGCGTTCCACGTACCGGCAGCTCACAATGAAGTGCTCGTCATCCTAATTCGGAAAACTCTTGAAGCAACCCTGATAGAGATGACCCTTCCTTATCACAAGGCAGTGAGCTCGTGTGGGTGCCACAGACCCACTTGCAAAATCGTCCCATTTCTCCATCGACAACGGACGTAACATCAACTGCCAATACATGCCCATGATTTGGCAAGCGTATAGCTCGACCTTGTAAATCGGCAACGCTTAGTGAAGAACTTTCTCGAAAGCAACGAAGTCGCCTTGCTTACGAAAAATCTTCGCACCCAAGTTAGCTCGGTTCAGGGCGTGATAAAGCCCTCCCGCCTCGTCTGCTCGTGGTGATCTTGGTATTACATCAGTCTAACACGCTGATCCGAAACAAAGGGGTTTGACCCATTTGGATCCTGTGACCCATTTGGATCCTGTGAGTGCCGGCCACCAGAGCACTGCCGAGCAAACAAGAACCTGTGACAAGGAGATTGAAAGATGGCCGTCGGCATCGAATCTTGCCCCGTTCCTGGTTTCTTCTCCGGAGACGTACGCAGCGGAAGAAGTAGGTTCTGCAGCATTGTAGGCGTTGTTTCGGGTGTAAGATACAATCCTCGCATTGAAACCCTAGCTTGGCAGCGAAAAATGACATCGAACCCTGATTCTGATTTCAACAACCAACCTCTCTCGGACCATGTTGTCGTTAGTGGTTTAGTTCAAAAAGTCTTGGATCATTTTTCGGTGCGATCTGTTTCGGACCTTTGCCGTTTAGACATAGATATCGTTGCCAAAGAAAAGGGTGTCGGCGTCAAGAAGGTTGAAACGATTCGTGCTTTAATAGAACAGGCACATCGATTAACAGGCTTCACGCCAAGTGACTCACGATCCGAACGAGTTCAACAGTTCAGTTCGAATGCTCATCTGGACCAGCCACTTGTCTACGTTCCCAGCTTTTTGAAAGAGAGTTTTCGTCGCTTGGAGTTGGATACAGTCTCAAAGTTGCTGTGCCTCGAAGAAGGCGACTTAGCGGGAATGCCATCCTGGGGCGAGAAGAAAGTGGTAGCGGCGCTTGCCCTTCGTGATCTGTATCAGTCCATCTTTAGCAAAAACGATCCTGATTCAGATGCCCTGATGTGTGCACTTGTTCCCGAAGCGGTGTTACCTGACAACTCGTTGGCATCGCAACCAATAAAGAGCTTCATTGAAAGCTCAAGTCATACCAATCTCAAAGGGAAAGCTGTTCAGGAAGCATTCGATCTTCGGTCATTGCTACACCTTTGGATTTACGGGGATAAGCAGCATGAGGATATAGCCGAACTGGACTGGCGGGACGTTCCATTGCAGGTAAATAGTCGTGTCCGAGACTTTCTTGACAAACACAGCTTGCGAGCCATCGGTGATCTTGAGCAACTAGCGACACGAGGATGGCTGACCCATCCTCAGAATGGCAGCAGAGTGAGCGCCCTCGACGCTGACAACTTCGGCGGCACATCACTTGAAAGTCTCCGAAACGAAGTTCTACGACTGAAAGCAGATGGCCTCCGAATGTATCGTGGAAAGGTTATTTGCGATATCGAGAACCTTGAAGTGTCAGAATGGGAATGGGAATCCGTACCGTTGCGACTTCGGGGCAAAGCAAAGTCGTTGCTACGAAATGTAAAATCAAAAGAATTGTCGATGTTCATCGCGCAGCCGTACGCTCGCAACTCCCCTGTCCTGAAACCGCAACCTGGAAGAACGTGGGTGAGTTGGATGGTTTTACCGAAGCAATCGTTGAAGAGTTGCGTCGCGAGCTAAACCGTCTGGCGAACTCGGGGCTTGGCGTATACCGTTTCGGTGAGGGAGGCCCCCCGAAGGACGCCCGTGAATTTGTAGCACAGGTGCGAGATCTTTTGGATTCGCGTGCCGTTTCGATGCTCCAGAGTTCATTAGATGGCCGCACGTTTGATGATATTGGCGAGGAATACAAGTTCACGCGATCTCGCGCACAGCAGATTTTTTCCACGTCGCTAAAGAAACTGCACGTGTTTCAAGATGTCGCGAATGCGCTTTTGGAGCCAGCTCTACCATTGCTGGACCAGCGACTATACGTTCCAATTCATGAATTGGCAGAGTTGCTCCAATGCAAGGAGGGCTGGGAGGTCAAGCTGCTAATCACCGTATCAGGTTTTGGTTGGTCAACCAGCGACGCTCGTGGCGTTAGTCAGTTTTCCAGCAAGACCATCGACGACCTCTGCAGGGTGTTGAAGTCACTCCCCAGCGGGACGATCGGTTTCGACAATTCAGAAATCAAGTCAATTGGTGACCTTGTCAACGCGCATCAAGTTGCAACCGGGAAACAATCTGATCTAACGGCGCGTTTGTCTGGAATTACCGAATGGACATTTCCACCGGACGCATGCCGTCTTCTGTTGGGGGAAGACTGGGTTAAGACCTTCGTGCGGGCGCAACTTGTTGCCGCAGGCGTCAACGGTCTGGCATTCGATCAGATCGACACGGGCGGGTTCGTAGACACTGAGACTGAGCTTGCTGCACTGCTCGGATCCGACGCGGATCATCTTGAAGGCGGCCGATTTCGCAGGCCGGGTGCCCTTTACAGCCGAGCCGACGAGCTAGTTGACATCATACGAGATGCTGGCAATTCTATCGGCATCGAGGAAATCGTCCAAAAAAGTGAACGAAAGTGGCATCAGTCAGTTCTGGTCGGGCGTTATTTGAGTCAACTTCACTCGATCCTTATGACGGCACGCGGCCAGTATATTCATATTGACGCTCTTGGTATTTCACTCGAAGAGGTTCAGGCGATAGCGAACTGGGGTGCAGAACTGCTGGCAGGTGAGAGAAAGACAATCGACGGTGAGGATTTATTCGATCTGTTTTCTTCGTCGCAGTTCGCGAACAAATTGAGCAATGCCTATCAGTTAGTTTCGGTCGTGGCAAAGCATCCCGATGTACGCAGGCTCTCGAACAATCTGCAGCTCGCTCATCGTGACAGTTTCGATGTATCCGAGCTTTCCTTAGAAAAAGCTGATCCGGAAATTGCTTCGCAGTGGCATCCGTCTAAGAACGGTAGCCTGACTCCGGCCGATGTTCGCCCTAACTCGTTCAAGCCGCGTTGGTGGATGTGCGAGCAACAGCATGAGTTTGAGGCGATGCCAGTATACCGCACTCGCATGGTACGCAGTTGCCCCGGATGCCAAGAACGTTGGAACCTGGAGAAGTTAAGACATTTCGTGACATCACTCCGTCAACACCTCGATACATTCACGCCTGCGGAACTCTACGTAATTTTCCAGCAGAGTGGGCTGCTGAATCGTGGTGGCCGTGCTAAAGGATTCGTGAAGTCTCTTGCAACGGGTCGCTTTCCTCGGGGGGAGCTTGACAAGTTTATCGCCGGGGAAGAGTCGCTGGTCGATGAATTTATCTCGGACGATGAGATTGACTTAGAGTCGTTGGATTTACTCGTTGGCGATGATGACAACCTCAGCGATTCGCCAGACGGAATTGAAACGACCGAACCGGCACAGTCTACGCCTCAAAAGCTTCCCGAAGTCACAGCAAAGGCCGCGTTGGACGCAATGGATTCTCCTGTCATCGCATCAACGGATGCAGAGGCCGCTGAGTTTCTAGTGGCTTCAGCGAAGGCCAAAGTTTGGAGCCACGCATTCCGAGACGAAGAAGCGGCTTTGGCGGAAGTAAACACGCCGCATGATAGCGAATACGGAAATCGCGTCAAAACTGAGTTCTTGCACGAGTATTCCAAAGCGAAATTTCTGGAGACACCGAGAAATTACTCGTTTTCCATCAGCGGTAAGATCACGCAACCCAACTTGATGCAGAGGCATGTCGCAGCCGAGGTGCGCGATCGACTTCGATTTGGTAATTGGTCCGGTACTGGTGCAGGCAAAACGCTTTCCGCCGTGCTGGCTACCAGAGTTTGCAATGCGTCCCTTACCGTTGTTTGTTGTCCAAATGCGGTTGTCGGCTCGGAGCAATCTGGCTGGCGTGGCGAAATTCAGTCCATCTTCCCGGACAGTGACGTTACTTTCAAAACATGGGAGCCCATCTGGCGATCTGGATCAACTCACAAATATCTCGTGATGAACTACGAACAGTTCCAACAACCAGGGTCAGAAGCACAGCTCAAACGGTTTCTCGACCACAACGAAATTGACTTCATCGTCATCGACGAAGTTCACTACGCAAAGCAACGGTACGCCGATCAGATGTCACAACGCAAGCGACTGCTGCAAGCAATGGTTGCTGAGGCAGGCAAAAAGAATCAGCAATTGCGTGTACTCGGTTTGTCGGCAACGCCAGTCATTAACAACTTACAAGAAGGACGCAGCCTGATCGAAATGATCACTGGTTTCGAGCACGATGATCTGCCGACGAAGGCGAGCGTGCCGAACTGTATGCGCTTGCACCAGCAACTCGCCACACTCGGAACGAGATGGCGACCGGACTACGAGTCGTCGTTAAAAATTGAGACGCCAGAGTTAGATTGCAGCGGTGCTCTTGACGAAATCCACTCACTTGGAACAAACCCATCGCCTCTCCAGATCGAGAAGATCCTCACCCAAGTTCGTATTCCTGAGATTTTGGAGGCTATCAAGCGACCGGGCCGCAGTTTGGTTTACACCCACTATGTGGACGAAATTGATAAGCTTCTCTACGAAGCGATCACGAATGCGGGTTTCCGGTGCGGTTTCTACACCGGCGAATCCAAGGAGGGGCTTGTGCCATTTAAGGACGGAACACTGGACGTCCTGATCGGCTCAAGTTCAATTGGTACTGGAGTGGATGGACTGCAGCATGTCTGCGACCGCTTGATTATTAACTCTTTGCCTTGGACCAATGCAGAATACGAGCAACTCATCGGTCGGATTTGGCGACAGGGTCAAGCGTCAGCCACGGTCGAAGTGATCGTTCCAGTGACCTATGCCAACATCGGAGGCGAGCGATGGTCTTACTGTGAATCGAAACTCCAGCGAATTCGATACAAGAAGTCTATCGCTGACGCAGCGGTCGACGGTGCCGTTCCTGAAGGAAACCTTCGCACTCCCGCGCAGGCCCAAAAAGATGTGCTGGAATGGCTCAAAAGACTCGAAGCTGGTAAGGAACAGACAGTCGAGCGAAGAACGATTGTTGTTCCGCTATCCGACTTCGGCAATCGCGCGGAGAAACGCCTTGCACGCTACGGCGATTTCTCGACGATGAACAATCGATGGAACGCCGCCAACAGCTCTACCTTGGCCACGAGACTCATTGAGAATCCTGAAGAGTGGGAGCAGTATCACACGCTCTATCGCAAGGCCCGCGAAAGCTGGCCAGTCGTTCCATTTGAGGAGGTTGTTCGATGGTGTAACAAGCGTGAAGGCTACATCGTGGCAGATTTTGGTTGTGGCGAAGCAATGTTGGCAAAAGCAATCAGTGAAAAGCACATCGTCCATAGCTTCGACCATGTTTCCATCGACGATACAGTCATTCAGTGCGACATGAGCAAAACGCCACTCGATGACGAGTCAGTCGACGTTGCTGTATTCTCGCTGTCGCTAATGGGGAACAACTTTACCAACTACTTGCGTGAAGCTCATAGAATTCTGAAGATCGACGGGCACCTTCACATTTGGGAAGCGGAAAGTCGCTTCGACGATGTTGAACGCTTCGCTTCGGACATTGAAAAACTCGGCTTCCAAATTTTCAAACCAAAGTCCAAAGCCCAATTCGTGCATATTGAGGGACGTAAGACAGAACGATCGCCAGACGAGGACTTATCGCTTTCGTTCAGGGCAAGTTCAATTCCATAGTTCATGTTCGCATCAGCAGCGACGGGGCTGGCGCAGAAGAAGGCATCGCCGACGAGAAGAAGGGAGAGAGGGCGCTATATCGCGACTGCGGTACATGCGAGGTCGGCCTTGAAGTACTCCGGTAGCGGACACTGGAGGTTGCTCCGGTTCCATCGACCGGGTGGCGTTTGACGGCCCGGACTATTGTGGAAAGTCTCGTTTCCATCCCAAGATTCGGAGGTCGAACAGGGAGCATTCAGTCCCCCGTTCCGCGTCGAGCGGAGACTACTGGAAGTAGTTGACGGCATTGTTGGAGATTCCTCCGATGTCGGCAAGTATTCCAGCCGCCGTTACTCGCTATTGCAAAAGTCGGAAGTCAAAAAGTGCTTTAATTCCAGGGCTGATCTCCACGTCTTAATGCATCCACTTGAATCGTCGCACCGGAGATCATCGTTTAAATTTGTTGGCAGGACGAACATGACACGAACGGACCTCCGTTCATTCGTTAACTGCCGAAATGAGCTTCGTTAGCAATTCGGATGTGGGGCTCAATTGGTCGTGGTGAAGATTGTGTCCCTCGTTGGCGATGTGGACGAGCTTGCCGTTTGCATAGCGTTGGCTGCTTCCTGGTGGGCTTTGCGATCCTCAGGAGACGCGTCCGCGTAGAATATCAATGCAACAGTGGCGATCTTCTGCTTCGGTTCCCAAGCGAGCCCAGTGGTGATTACAATCGCAGATTCTTGACAAGTCGCGAATCAAAATATGCCCTCCTCCACTCCTACCTTGACTAGCCCACATGCTCTCGAACCGTTTTACCTTTGGTAGTGCTGGTAACAAACGAGCCATCCACTCCCGCCCGTTCTCGAGTCCCGTTACCGGCAGCCTGATCTCACTGGTTCTTGCCCAGTCTCTGCTAACTTGGTGCGGATCGGGTGCTGCCGAACCACCCGCGTCTGCGCCTGCGGTTTATAGTGTTGGCATTGCTAAACAAGACATCTCCCCAGCTTACCCCGTTCGACTGAATGGTTTTGCGTTTCGAAAGACTGAATCGGAAGGTACATCGCAACCCTTGTGGGCTCGAGCATTAGCGATCGGCACCGATGAACAAAAACCAATCGTGCTGGTCACTCTTGACAGTCTGGGCATCCGCTCGACTTTGGTTGACGAAGTTCATCGGCGGCTTGCGGAGCACACCAAACTCGCGCGTGAGCACCTGATCGTCACCTTCACCCACACCCATAGTGCACCGAAAGTGAACGGTGCCTCGGACAACATTTTTGCCGAGCCGATTCCCCCCGAACACCAACTGCACCTTGATCAGTACACCGAAGAGCTAATTGTCGACCTGGTTGCTGTGATCCGTGCTGCCCTCGCCGATCGCCAACCAGCATCGCTTAGCTGGACGGTCGGTGAAGTTAAATTCGCCTTGAATCGACGAACCAGTGGAGGTCCCGTCGATCATTCGTTACCGTGCTTGATCGTGCGTTCCGCAGACGATGCGAAGTCGGTTCGTGGCATCTACACCACCTACGCCTGCCACTGTGTGACGTTATCGCAAAATCTGTTAAGCGGAGATTGGGCAGGCTATGCTGTCGAAGCGATCGAGCGTCATTTCCCCAGTGCCATTGGGATGGTGTCGATTGGCTGCGGCGCCGATCAGAATCCAAATAGTGGTGTCACGGGCGACAAGGTCGATATCGCGCAACAACAAGGGATGCAGATCGGCGATGAAGTCGCCAGGCTTGTCAAAGAAGGCACAATCAAGCCCCTTGCGGAGCCGCTATCGGTTTCCAGCGGCAGTGTCCAGCTACCCTTTCACAGCATCCCAACGCGACAGGAATACGAAGTGATGCAGGCCGCTGGCGGTCCCGCCGGGTACAACGCCACAACCCAATTGGCTCGCTTGGACCGCGGAGAGGAGATTCCAAAATCGTTGCCCTATCCGCTCCAAGTTTGCCATTTTGGCGACCAACTTTGCATGGTTTTTATGGCTGGCGAAGTTTGTGTCGACTATTCGCTGCGGCTCAAATCGGAGCTGGATCCAGAACGTTTGTGGATGCACGGTTACAGCCACGATTTTGGCGCATATATCCCATCCGAGCGATTGTGGGCCGAAGGCGGTTACGGGGCCGGTGCGGAAACTCCGTACTTTGCACTTCCCAACAAACTGGCGCAAGGATTGGAACAAACGATTATCGATGAAGTCCATCGCTTGGTACCGATGAGTTATCAAACTGCCAAGAACCCTCCGGTTGCCAATGGTGAGTCGAGCCAGCCTGAGGTAAGTCGCACCGACGGCATCCCCCCTAAATCACCTCAGCAGGCGTTGCAAGAATTTCAAACACATGCTGACCTGCAAGTTCAGTTGGTCGCCAGTGAACCGCAGATCACCGACCCAGTAGCGATCGATTTCGGACCTGACGGCAGTGTCTGGGTTGTGCAGATGTCCGACTATGGTCATGGGATTGAAGAGGAGTTTGTTCCCAGCGGAGAGGTGCGGGTGCTGAAGGATCTTGACGGTGATGGATTCTACGAATCGTCGACCGTGTTTATGGACGGGCTACGATACCCCACGGATGTCAAAGTCTGGAAAGACGGCGCGCTGATCTGCGATGCTCCCAACATTATTTTTGCGCGAGACCAAGATGCCGACGGACGCGCAGAAACATCCGCTGTGCTCTTTAGTGGGTTTGAAACACATAACGGCCAAGCACGCGTCAACAGCCTGCGGTGGGGACTCGATAATTGGTTGTATGGCTCTGGCGGATTGTTTGGTGGATCAATCTCGAATCAGCAAGGAGCCGTCGTGGATGTTTCCGGCAGAGACTTCCGAATTCAACCTGATCTGGGACTGATCGAACCGGTAACAGGCCGTAGCCAACAAGGCAGAGTCCGTGATGATTTCGGCAACTGGTTTGGTTGCGACAATAGCAGTCTGATTCGTCACTATCCAGTTGTGGATCATTACCTACAACGCAATCCGTTTGTACCGCCACCGCTGAGCTCGCTCAACGTCCCGGCTGGCGAGAACGCTGGCAAGCTATTTCCGCCCAACGATCTGGTGATGTTCCGTTTGTCCGGCTCTCCAGGTCGCGCCACGGCCGCGTGCGGGATCGAAATTTATCGCGACAGCTATCTCGGCCCGGACTACAACAACAATTCGTTCACTTGCGAGCCCGTGAATCAGCTGGTCTATCGGCAAGTCTTGGAACGCCAGGGAGCCACATTTCGAGGACAGCGTGCAGCTGATGAACTGGACTCAGAGTTCCTGACCTCAACGGACCGTTGGTTCCGACCCGTGCAAGCCAGAACGGGTCCTGACGGTGGACTCTGGGTAGTGGACATGTATCGTTACGTGATCGAACACCCCAAGTGGATTCCGGATGAAACTTTGGCCGAAATCGATGTCTTTGCTGGCCAGGGCAAAGGGCGGATTTATCGCGTCGTGCCGACCGCCAAAGATCCGCAGAGCCAACCCGCACTAAGCGAATTAAACAACCAGGAATTAGCCAAAGCGATTGACATCGATAACGGCATCATCCGTGATTTAGTGCACCAAATGTTGCTGTGGCGTGATGCCAAGGACACCCGCGACGAGCTTCTGCGGATCGCTCAGACAAGCCAAAATCCTGCGGTGCGAATCCAAGCCCTGGCCGCTCTAGATGGGCTCAAGCAACTCTCAAGCGAAGCGATCCTGCTCGCGTTAACGGATTCGCACCCCGACGTTCGGCGACACGCCGTACGGATGAGCGAGAGCTCTCTAACCGACCCGATGGTTTCGGCGGCTGTTCTGAAACTTGCCAACGATCCATCTTTCGAAGTCCGTATGCAGGTTGCCTACTCGATTGCGTCCATTGAGTCCGATGACGTGACCAAACCGTTGACTCGACTGGCGACCGAATCAACCGATCCCTATTTGCAGTCAGCGGCACTGAGTTCGCTAACCCCCAGCAACGTCGGTCCCATTGCGGAACAAATTTTAGCAACCGATAAGTCACGTGAACTGGTCGGCCCTGAGGTGGTTGCGACCACCGCTGGAATGGGCAGTGCAGCAGCAATTGAATCTGCCCTCAACCGCATTCTGGAATCCAGTGATGAATGGCAATGGTGGCAGTTAGAAAGCTTGGCTCAATTTCTCGACGGTCTCGACCGCCGTGCTGCCAGCGGTGAACTGGGGATTGGCCAAGCGACGGATCGCAGTCAACAGCCCGCGCAAGTTCAGATCAAAATCACACCTCGACAGACACAGGCTGCTCGATCGATCCTCCATGCCGCAAGAGAACGAATTCTTGATCCAAGCGTCACGGACAGTCAGGCGGCAATGGCTTTGAAACTACTGGGACGCCGACTCGGTCCGGTTTCCCAATCGCTGCTGAGCCCCGCCCCCATCCAAGCTGGATCTGAACCGCCGCTGGAGATTACCTCCGAGATTGCCAAACTGATTAGTCTACAGTTTTCCAATCATCGTCAAATTGCCGCCGTCCAAGCGATCGGTCGGCGTGGGGACTCAGCTGGCGGCCAGGCGTTACTCTCCTGCGTTGAATCAGCGACTCCACAAGTCCGTGCAGTGTTGGTCCAGACCCTGCTGGGACACCCCGACTGGGATGCGTCGATCTTGACTGGATTGCAATCCAGTTTACTTTACTCGAGCGACTTTTCTGCGGACGATCGGCAACGATTCATCGAACGCCAGCCAACGAAAACTCGCCCCTTGGCAATGAAGTGGTTAGGTGATGGAGCCGGCAGCGATCGCAAGCAACTCGTCGCCGATTGGATGGACGTCTCTGCGTTGCCAGCGGATGCTCAACAAGGCAAAGCTCTGTTTGGAAAGCACTGTAGCGTTTGCCACAAGTTCGACGGTGTGGGATATGAGGTGGGGCCAGACTTGGCCGCACTGACAAGTCGATCCGACGCATTTTTACTGCAGGCGATATTGGATCCGAACCGAGACGTGGATGCGCGGTACCAACGGTACACTGCGTTAATGGACGACGGGCGCGTCGTGTCTGGTCAAATTGTGAACGAGACAGCATCCAGCGTTACCCTGATGGAACAGGAAGCGAAGCAACACGTGCTACTCAGGAATCAATTGGAGGAGCTACGCGCGAGCGGAAAGTCGGCGATGCCCGAAGGCCTCGAAGAAAATATTAGCAAACAAGAGATGTCGCACATCTTGGCCTACGTTCAGGGTGCTGATTCGGAAGCCTATCAAATCGCCCGATCGCTACTCGACAACACCCTGGCCGCAGCGGAGCGGGAAGAGCTGATCGCAAAATGGCCGCAGTATTCGGCCGAGATCATCACCGCTCTGACGTCGGACATGCCTGACGATGTGAACGAACAGTACCGCCGGATTCCATGGATTTGGCGAGTTGCAATCGCAGCCGGAAAGCGGAATCAATCGAAGGAACTGCTCCAAGTGCTCGACGTCAGTCTCCCTCAACTTCAACAACCACTCACAGACTGGCAGGCCGTCGTTATCGGTGGTGGATTGATCAACGGGATCAGCCAAACTGGTGACTGGCCTCTTGACCGTGTGCAGCGTCTGATCTCTGGAGATGGGTCACTGGTTGCACGCTGGAATCGAATGATTTCGCAAGCCTCTGAAATGTCGGACAATGCTCAGGTGCGTCCAGGGACTCGCTATGATGCACTCCGCATGATCGCGCTCGCTCCGTGGGCGACCCATGGCGAACAATTGGCGGGCTATTTGACAAACGCTAACGCGGAACTGCAAATGGGGGCGGTCAGTGGTCTGTCCGACATGCCGGCGGCTGAAGCGGGACAGGCAATCCTTGCTGCTTTACCCAACCTGAATTCGCATAATCGGGAGCTGGCCCTCGACGCACTACTGCGAACGGTTCCCCGCATTCAGCGATTGCTCACCGCGATCGGAGAGAACGACGTCAACCCGAACTGGCTCGGAGAATCCCGTGTCAAACAACTGCATCAACACGTCAATCCGGCAGTACGACGACAGGCGGCGGAAGTATTAACAGAAGCAAAATAGCTCTTCGTCCAAATGGCACACCGAATCAAATGGGTCACACCGAATCACGAATCAAATGGGTCACACGAATCAAATGGGTCAAACCTCTTTGTTTTGATCGACGGTTGGTAACGGTCGCACTCTTGGTCGCCCGCGAGGTCGCATTGTTGATTAGAGGTCCAATCGTCGTGCGATGGATTCGCTCCAGCCTTCATCCCCATGTGGTGCTCCGCGCTGGGCGCAGTTGCGGATTGCATTGCGTTCACTATCAGTAAGACTGCGTTCCACGTCAGAGCCTCGATCCTGCGCTGCACCGAGGTGTGATCGCTTTACTCCAGAGCAGAATGCGACTCCGGCACATTATCAGGTTCCAAGATTTTTGATAAAGAGCACAAGTAGGTAAGCCAAGACGTTTGTGACTTTACTCATTCATGCGGACGACTCCCACCTCCTCTTTCACTCGCTCACCGCGTCGGCCTTCGTCTTCCTAATACCCTCCACAGCTTCCTGCATTCGTCTCAGCGTATCCTGTTTGCGGGGCGTCCCGTGCCCCGTATGTTTACTGACGAACGCAGAGATTCTTTCGAACTCGCCCGCGTCGGCTGCCAACGGATCCGCGCAGAATTCGTCAAGCTTCAAATAGTGCGCAATTGCTTCCGACGGCACGTCGGCATCAAACAGGCGGCGTGCTAGTCTTGCCGCGAATTCCTCATCGGTCTGCTCGACATTCCAGCATCGCTCTCGGAATTTGTACTGGTGCGAAAAGTAAGGCATCGTGTAGGGATCAAAATTCCTTGGCTCATAGACACCCATCTTCGCCCAGCCATTCCAAGGGTTCCCGTAGCCCATGCCGGGATCATAACTGGTCGCCATACCGGCCAACACCAAATCCGCTGGCGATGGTGGCGTCTCTCTACCATGGAAACTGGACATCTGAGTGGTGGTGTGCCAGCCGAGCACACTGGGATACCGATTTAGCGTCTGATCTCGAATCGGATCCCCCCAACACCACCACCAAAAGACTCGCTTAGGGTCAAGTTGCGCCATCAGTTCAAGATAATCCGAATTGTTGAACGAACCGATCGCCACCACTGTCTCAAAGGTCGGATCCATCTCTAGAAGGTCGGCAACCATCTTCTGCAGTGAATCGCCAGGCAGCCAATCGGCCCGCTCGGTCCCTTCGCCCGTTGGCTCGAAATAAAATCCGCATACGCCTTTGAACGCTTTTAGATAGTCGAAGTAATACTCTCGTGCTTTTTGCTTATCTTGGCCGACGACTTCCCAATGGTGCCAACTCAACCAGCCACCGCCGATAGAGAACCTCATCCCTTCGCTGTTCACCAAGTCAATCAGACTTTGCACGTTTTCATCTTTCGCCAAGACCGTGTTTTCGAAGTGATAGTTCGTCCCATGCGAACTGGCTGGGTGGCCAGCAACAGGAAACCCATCCAACCAAAACCAGATGCGATTTAACGTCAGCTCGGAATTGAACTGCAGAACTCGCTTCCAGGAATCGAGCGAGTCATGTGCCGACCAGATCGGCAACATGTAGATACCTCGATAAGCGATCTGCGGCTTCATAACCAGGTCCAACGGCCAATCGATCGAGACGCGATCTGTCGTGGCGTCGGTCCGAAAGTACATCAGCTCCTGGCATCCGTGTTTCAGCCCCTGCGGCGTATTTGCCGCAACGATCAACACGTGAGTACCGTTAATCTCATGAGTCAGAATTCGGAATCCCTCGTCGCCGAGCTCAGCAGTACCTAAATCAATGCCGTCAGCTACCAGCGATTTCAAGACGCTGTTGTTAGTCTCATTGCCAACGACCAGGTTAATCGCCGTTGAGTTCAATCGATCAGCAACCGGAATTGTCCAACCAAACGCGTTGCGGAAATAGCGATTCAGCGTATTGACGACGATTTCTTGCGACTGCCCAGAGAGCCTTGGGCCAATTAGCTGAATTCGTGGCTGATCCTCCGACCAAATTGTCTCCTTTCCCATCGAAATGGGGCAAAACGTCCCGAACAGTATTAGCGCCAAACAGATTCTGGTCATCAGGTTCCTCGCCTTAAGTAGTCACTCGGAAGGACGATCGACAGCAACTTTATCATGCCCCGGAGAATCAAATGGGTCAGAGAATCAAATGGGGCAAGCCTCTTTGTGTTGATCGACGGGTGGTAACGGTTGCACTCTTGGTCGCTCGCGAGGTCGTATTGTTGATTTGAGGTCCAATCGTCGTGCGATGGATTCGATCCAACCTTCATCCCCAAGTGGTACTCCGCGCGGGGCGCAGTTGCGGATTGCTTTAAGTTCACTGTCAGTAAGAGGTTCATTGACTCAATCAACCCAATTTGGGAGACGTGATATCGGCCATGGGGATAACAACTTCGGTTCAGGCTCTGGACGTTGCAACCATCGCCAAAGCGAACCTCAACGCCAATCTTCAGCGCGCGAATCCATCTCGGCATGCAGAGCCCTGCGTTCCAAATACCGGCAGCCCACAATGAAGTGCTCGGCATCCTTAATCGGAAAACTCTTGAAGTGGCCCTGATAGAGATGCCCTTACCTGTCATATAGTAGTGAATATTGTATCGCATCGTGTGCGTTCCACAGGCCCACCTGCAAAATCGTTCTATTTCTCCAGCGACAAGCGGACGTAACTCAAATGCCAATGCGTGCCCATAATTTGGCAATCGTATCGTTCGACCTTGTAAAACGGCAACGCATCGTGAAGAACTTTCTCGAAAGCAACGAAGTCGCCTTCCTTACGAAAAATCTTCGCACCCCAATTCGCTCGGTTCAGGGCGTGATAAATCCCTCCCGCCTCGGCTGCTCGTGGTGATCTTGGCATCACATCAGCCTAACACGCTTAACCGAAACAAAGAGGTTTGACCCATTTGATCTGATGACCCATTTGATCTGACCTGACGCTCAGGATCTACTTTCCCAACATCAACTGCCTGCCGTCCACTGGAATGATCGCGGGGCTACAAACCGCTGAGGCAGTTTACGATCTGAGATAGCGTGATTGTCCGCCCCGACGGTGCAGGCACCAGCGTCTCCATAAGAATCCGGTTGAGAGCCTGCGGAATTCCTGGTTGCTGTTCGAGTGCTTGTGTTTCTGAGCTGAGTGTTTTAGACAACACCTCCACTTCGAACGCATCCGCCGTCAACTGACCGCGACCAGCCCGCTAGCCCTGCCACTGCCCAGCACGGCACGGTAAACAAGTACCGTTAAGGTAGCGTCTGAGTTGACCGACGCCGACGTTGAACAATGGTGCAAGAAACTCAACTTGCCGGAAATTGTGCCAAAGCACTGGTGGAAGTTTTGGTGAGTGGATGCGTCATGCGATGCAGCATCTTACCCCACGCCCAGTTCTTCGAGTTGGCGACGGAGTTTGCCGCCTTGTTGTGGGTTGACCATGTCAATGTAGGCGATCATACCGCTGACCCAGCCGCCAAAGTTCGGGTGACCGATGCGGTTTTGTTTTTCAAGACCTTCATGCTTCGCGCGATGCAGAATGGCGCGTAGTTGCCGAATGGTCTTGCGGTCAATCGATGGTCGATCATTGACGACGATGCCAGTCACGGATTGCTGCGTGCATTGCCGCAGGACTCTTGTCTTGGATTCTTTTACCGCGAAACCCTCCTCCTGAGCGACATGACGAACGCGGGCAAGCACGTAGCCAACCTTGCTGGCGTCTACTTTGGTCGAGAACGTCAGGTCGTCGGCGTACCGAGTGTATTGCCATCCAATCGATGTTGCCGTCCCTGCAAGTCGCTTGTCCATGCGTTTGGCGATCAAGTTGGACAGTGCGGGACTGGTGCACGCACCCTGCGGAAGAGAGCGGTTTCCGACAGCGGCATGCAGCCTTTCGCCACCGCTACGAATCACGCGTCTAGGAGATTCAGTGCACAGGAGAGCAAAGACCGTGGCCACTGCCGGGGAGTATCCCATACCGCGAAACAATCCCGCCACACGAGCGAAGTCGATCGTTGGAAAGAAGTCTCGTAGATCCATGTTGACGACGACTTGAGACCCGACATGCGGCTCGGCTCCCGTTAACGTGCTGCGGCCAGGAACGAATCCATGCGCCGCGTCATGAACAGGAATCTTGCTGAGCACTGAATCAAGTATCCACTGCTGTGCAGCGGCAAGCTTTTTCTGGGGACGACTGATCGTTCGTTCTCCGCCTGAGCGTTTGGCAATCGTCCAGGTGTGGTAGTGAGTCGTTTTGCTGGCCGGATGATGAAATGCCAACCAACGCAACGTTCCCACGGAGATTTCCAAAACGCTCGCGACGTCGGCGGGCGATGAAAGGACTGGCAGCTCGCTTGATTTCAATCTCTCGATGTTGGATCGACGATCGGCAAGTCCACGCGACACGCCTCGGCCCAAGAATACTATGTCAGTCGCCTTGCGGTGAGCGACATCTGCGTCATGTTGCTCTTTTCGCTCAGCCGCACGCTGCTTCATTTCGGCTTTTCTTGCTTCACGAGCGTCTCTCGTTTGCTGGACCGCCTGAGTACCCGCGTCTTGGACGGCGTAGTAGTCGGTGCGAAAACGCGACATCTCCTCACCGATGCTGTGGATCTGCGCGAGTTCGTCGGCGTCGATCAGTCCCATTCCCACCATCGTTTGGTCGATCACTCGAATCCGCGGCAAATCCGCCGAGGGGATGATACCAAGCGGATCCCAATACGCCGTCCGCCACCCAGGTTCGGCGGTGGCTTCCATCGCTTCTTCATGGGTCAACGGTTGGAATTGACTTGCGTCTAGACCGTCAAAACCAGTGGATGCACGCGAAGATGTCGCTGGCGAGGTGTCCTGAGGGCTCGTAGCACGCCTAGCCGTGACAACAGGATCCGTCGGCGGAGTCAGGTCGCGATGGTCGATCGACGAAGGAGCGGTCGAATGGGCGCGCGACGCATCCTGTGGCGGATTGCGTCCGGGGGCAAAGAACTGTTTTAAAATTCGAAACAGGCCCATCGTATTGAAAAGACCAGAGCGGGTGACGATTCAACTTCACGTCTGCGGACCGAGGTCGTTCACCAAGGCCCGCACCGCATGGTGTGGTGTCGAAAGCCTTGGCTTGCCTTGGTCGACGCCACACCATGCGGTGCGGGCCAAACGAACAACGACCTTGGGGACGAATGGGAAGCAAAACTCAACCACGGCGGATCGCCGCAGCAAGGTAGGCTTGAATCGTCACCACGCTCTAATCTCGATTCCTTGGTTGTAAGGGTTATTGAATCAGTTTTCAAGCTCGGGGAGCTTCAGCATGGATTTGTTGATCATGCCGCATTCGCAGCGCCTGGATGTGACGGCAGGGGCCGTTGCGAATTCCAGCCTTTCGGTGCCAGCTGCATAAGCATTTGCCTCGACGAATCACTCCATCACCGTCGACCAGCGTTTCGCATGGTGTCGATTCCACATCGCCCGTCAAGATGATGCCGCCGCGCGGTCCTGCGATCGCTTCACGCACGTCTGCCTTGCCCGTCCGAATCAGCGATTCCGCCGCTTGCAACTCGGGGTGAGCAGGCCCGATCTCTTTGTCGGAAAGTGCCATCGGCAAGATGCTCCGCCAACGGTACAGCCCAGCGTGCAAGTCATAGATGACTTGGCCTCGAAGCGCCAGCTCGTTCAGCGACGATGATGCTAATGATGACGGGACCTGCGCATGGCGTGTTACTTCGTCCAAGGTTCCGCCAAGGCGATTGCTAAGGAGTTCTGCGACCGATGCTACCAGCGTTGGTTCAGGTTTCTGTGGCGGCATCAGCATGTCGATCGCGCTTCCGGCGGACCAATCGTTCGTTGTCCATCCGCTCAGACCCAACGTCAAACGCATCGGCCCCATTCGCACGACCCAAAAACTTGGCAGTCCGGTGCCAAGCAAGTAGACATCGACTGCATCGGCAAGCGGCAACAAACGCGAAAGTGTCAGCAGACGTCGCCTTCCCCAAACGCGAATCGGCTCCGTTGGCGCTCCTTGGTAGTTCGTTCCGGCTACTTCAATCGTTTTCTCCCACGGTTCCAGTACCAAACGTGGTGCCTCGTTCTCTCGCAATTCAAAACGAATCGCTCTCGGACTGGTCCTCGCCTTGTTTCGTTTCAAAAACGCAAGCAAGGAATACATCGTCGCAACGGGAATCGTCACTTTCCGCATCGGCATCGCCATCGCAGCCTGAAGCCGCACGAATCCGCTCAGCCAACCGTGGGGCAAGTCGATTTTCTCTTCGCGATGTTGATCGCCACCGTCGGACGTTGAAACTTCAAACGCGCGGGGGTCAATCTGGAATCGTGTTTGGCGGTAAGTCCTTAGTGATTGAAAGCTGTCATAAAGATCCCAAGAATAATCAACGTTCGTCGTTCCCAACTGCGTTTGTCCACTTTCGCCAAACCCGTCACCTCGGTCCACGGTCAGGCACCCGTAGCTGGACTGGTCGACCGAGAAGCATTCAAAGAAGACGACATCTTCGGCTACCGTGATGACTGGATCGTACGGCATCAATCTTCGCCACAGTGCCTCGTTCTCTTTCCTTAGTCGTTTGTCGAGTGTTTTACGCGCGGTCCAGTACCGCTTCAGCGCATCGGCGTGAGCTGTTTTCAAATCCGCTGTCGGCTTGTCGACAATGCCGCTGGCGATGTCGCGACGCTTCTGGTCCATCGCCGATTGGCGGATAGTACGCTCGCGCGATCGCTGCTGGAGAAGCCATTGCTGGTAAGCAGTCTTATCACGCGGTTGGAAACGCAAGTCATTGATCACGATGTCGTGCAAGGCACTGATTGCCTCACGGAATTCGATCGGTTTGTTCAATGATCCATCGAACGAAACTTGCTGGCGAGCCAAGTTGGGTGCCATCTGCAACAACTTCGCTCCACCACTGATGTCAAGCAGAGCACTTCGACCGGCGTATTTCATGCTGACTTTCATGAATCCTCTCCTGTCGCGACCAAGCCGTTATCGCTTTCACACCAATTCCATTCGGGCATGTATCGCGAAACAATTTCTAAGAGTTCGGGGTTCTGCTGGAGCAAGGTCGCGATGGCAGAAAGTGCTGCAACGCGTTCTGGGTCACGAATCGAACGAGCGGCGATTGCCAGTACCCGCATCACGCTTTCACATCGCTGTGGATCTTGCTCAGCGATCCTTGCGAGTTGTTTGATCGCCTTGGGCTTGGTTCGCGATCCGCGGTCGACGCACAAAACGACGGCACAGTAGACTCGCATCCAGTGATCCAGGCTCAGGCCTTCGCCGATTTCTTCATCACGGAATCGCTTAGGAGCACGATCGAGTACCCCACCAAGCACCCTGACCAAGGAAAACCGCACTTCATCGTAAGGCGTCTCCGACAGCTTCGCCCACAAGACAGGGTCATGCTGAAATGTCTCCGAGTTCTTGGCCGCTTCCTCTTCTGCCGACTCCAACCACTTACAAGCCGATCGCCGAACAGGCTGTGTTGGCGAATCAAAGAACTGGACGAAACGTTCGGTTGAGTAAGCCTCGCTCGTCGCCAACTGCTCCAACGCCCAGTCCGCGATCTTCTCGGATTCCCAAACGCATTTGCTTGCCGACAATTTTGCCAACTTGTCGGGGTCAATCCGGTGTGTCTGCTGGCGTTCTTGTAACCATGCCAAGCCCATGGATGCGACGGCAGCCGGGCGAGCCATCGTCATTTCGATCAGTTGATCATCGCTGAGCCGATTTGGATCGATATGCTTTTGCATCGCATCGCAAAGCGTTGACAGCACTGCAAAATCGGCTTCTTGAAGCAATCGCAACCAGGTTACCATTTCAACATGAGCCAACGATGCATGGTTTCGGAATAGCTCAACCGCAAACTCTCCTACCGTCGCATCGCTGCAGGAAAGCAGTTGAACCAAATCCTCGATCGAAATTTTCGACAGCCAATCCGAGTGTTTTTGCCGCAGCATGCCAATCGTCCACAAGCGAACGAACTGGCTGTTGGCATCACCTAGCAGCGACCACAGTTTGATGGCGATCTCGTCCCCGTCCCAGATGGCCGGCTGATAGGGTGACGGCTTTAGATTCGATAAAGCCTGTCCTTGAACGATGTTGGTGTGCGAGGGCGTAAACGCGATTTCTGGTGCATGATAGAAACCAGCGTGCATCAGCGACCAATTGTCGAGGATCGATTCTCCGGACGAGAAGAACGAATTGTCGTAGAGGGAAAACGCTTTGACCATGGCGTCGACATATCGTTTGGCATCCTGATAGGACATGAACCGAAAATATCGCCAGACTCGGCGTCGCAGGTGGGCGCGAGTTTTCTGCGTGAACAATCGATTCTGGGGCCGATTCAAAATGTCAGGAATCGGCGTTCGATAAGTTTGCTTGCGGTAGGTGTGCTCATAAAATCGACCGGTTTGTACGCGCACGGTTCGATTGGACTTGGCGAATAGGTATTCACGGCGATAACTCTGCCGAGTGCGGTAATCGTAAACGTACGAGGTCGTGCGTTTTCGCCGCACCAGCCCATCGAGTACAACCATAAAGTGGACCAGCAGTTCATCGTCCCCACGCTCGATTGCCAGCTTAAGCGTTCGTTTGAAGACGACTTCGTGTCCAGCATGATTGAGGGTGCCGTGTAGGTACTCGATAAACTGCTTCCGCGCCCACGGCCGATCGTCCTCCATCCACCGCATAGAGAAGTGTTTCAAGAATTCATACGACTCAAACTGAACAAACAAATCCAAGAACTGTTCATCCTCACTCTGATACAACTCGTCAAGCAGGATTTTCGACGGCGGTGAGTTATTTTGCTTATTCGTCATCGGTCCCTACTCATAAAGTCCTTGCGGGTGCTGGCCAAAATGATAACAAATTTTGAACCGCGACGTGGCACAACGTTCGATAAGAAGAAACGCCCGCGGTAGATTGCTCAGCCGCAGACGTTTCGCGGTAGATGAATCAGGCGACGACTCGGGGATCAACGGTCGCGTCCTTGCCTTCTTCGAATTGAAGACCATTTAGATGAAAGCGGTCGAGGTCTCCTCCATGTTCGAGGAAAGAGTCCACTACGTCCTCAGCGCTGAAGTAGACGACGTTGCACGGTTCGACGCCACACGGCGACCCATACGGCAAGGCTACGCACCGTGGCTTGTACTACGAAGACGGCAAGCGAACCAGGTGCTCGAACCCGGTCGGTACAAGATTCCGCCGCATAAGCAGTGGTGCAAGGAGCTGCCAACGGTCGAGTGCATGCTGGTCGACATCAACCTACCTCGCCATGTTTCCAACTTCTTACTGCAAGCTTCCAAGGACGTTGGAGCCAGACGGCGAGGCATCCGACTGCAACTCGGACGAAGTGGGTCGGCAGGCGGGTGTTAGGATTCCATGCCCGCTGGAATGGGGCTTGGAAGGATCGCCATTGGTTGGTTTTCGGATGTCGAAGGGATAGGCAACTGTTTTTCAGAATATCTCAATCTTGCCGACTCGCTACTTTCCATCTGCTCACTTGTTGATCTTGGCGAGATACTTTTCAGGATCGGCGAGCAGTTTGTCCTTGCAGCCATCGCAACAAATCCAAACGGTCTGGCCATTGACGTCGACCTTCTCTGGCTTACCCATGACCCCAAGCATTTCGCCACTGATAGGGCAAAAATGTTGCTTCAGTGCTGACTTGCGGTCTTCTTCAGAAAAATTAGCCAGCGTCTCATTCATCTTCTCCATGTCCGTTTTCGCCGCAGGCTTTACCGCGGCAGCACCCTCGTCGTGGGCTGCGTGATCATGTCCTTCGTGCGAGTCAGAGGCCATTCCTTCATGGTCCATGTCATCGCTCATCGGAATCGCTGGTGTCGTAGAATCAGGGTTGGAGGGTTGCGAATTGCCACAGCCTGTAAGGCCGACAGCAACGACTGCGATCGCGGCGAAGGAAAGCGTCCATTTGAAAATAGCCATAATTTGAAATTCCTGTAGGGTGGAGATGGGAGTTGGGGAAACCAATTCGATGTTATTTGATGCTTCACGACGGTCCGTTCTTCACGGATTCGCGACGGAATCGAGCGGAAGCCGCTGCGAGAAACGATGATTCTGGTGAAATCGCTGGAAATACTGAAGGAAACACCCCTTCGTCGCATCCAAAATAGAGTCAGGTGAGTCGCGATCGGCTGTTTCGTCGAGCGAGTCCCTGAACCCAGCCACGCTGGTGGTGACCGCGATCGGTCGGAGGTAGGAGACAATGAACTGTCACGAAACTCAAACGTTGCTCTCGGCTTACTACGACAACGAACTTTCCAACGAATTGCATTCGACAGTCGCCGGACATGTCCAGCGCTGCGGCCAGTGCGCGGACGCTCTTGCCGGGTATCGGCGACTCAGTGCTGCGTTTTCACACTCGACGACGCCAGCGGTTCGCGAAAATGTTTGGTTAGGGATCGCCACGGAGCTTGATGCTCGATCCAAGCAGATGTCGAGTTCGGATGCCGAGACGAAGCGATGGCGACGAGCGACGTTTCAGCGTTTCGCAATCGCAGCAGCGATGTTGCTGGTGATTGGGCTAGGGGTGTGGATGTCGCACGACGACGCGAAGCATTCCCACTCGGTTGATGAGGCTCATAGTCAAGAGTTTGTTGCCACGATGGAACACTATTTACAAATCCTCTCGGAAGACCCGGAGGTTGCGGAGCGTTTCTTGCTGGACAAGTACAGCGGACGTGTCGTCGAACCAGAGAACGCTGTCATGTTAGTAGGGTATCGTCCGACGGTGGCTAATGGGTTACCCGAGGGCTATTCGCTGGCGTCAACCAGTGTGTTGAAGATGCCTTGCTGCACCTGTGTTAAAACCGTTTGCAAACGCCAGGACGGGTCGGCTCTAGTGCTGTTTGAGCACGACGACGAGAAGGCTGCTTGGTTTGGCGAGCGTCCCAGTCGATTGGCGATGTGTGGTGACAAGGAATGCTGTCTCGTTGATTTGGATTCCAGTATCGCCGCGACATGGAAACAGGGAAGCCGAAGCGTGACAGCGGTGGGGCTGCAGAACGAAGAAGAGGCAGCCAGATTCGTGGATTGGTTTGAAGAAAAGATTTAAAGATGGATTTTGGTGACAGTTGCTCCCCAATTCCCACTCTCGCTGATTGAAACAAAAAATGGACAACCTAATGACGAAACATCGAAAGACAATTTGGATCGTTCAAGCGATCGCTTTCGTGCTGTTGGGCGTTGTCATCGCGTCCTGGTTCGGTGGTGGTGAGTCTGATAAGAGCACCGTCGTTGCGACTTCGGCGACGGGGGCGATGTCCGCGGAGCCTGCCATTTGGACGTGCAGCATGCACCCTCAAATCCGACGTGATGGTCCAGGAGATTGCCCGATCTGTGGAATGGATTTAGTGCCCGTCAAAAAGTCGGCTGGCGGTGTTCGTACGGTTTCGATCAGTCCTGCTGTTCAGAAGCTGATGAATGTGCAAACGGTGCCGGTGGGGCGAAGGTACGTGACTGCGGATGTCCGGATGGTGGGAAAAGTTGACTATGACGAAACGAGACTCGCCTACATCACCGCTTGGGTATCCGGGCGTCTGGATCGCTTGTATGTCGACTATACGGGCGTCGAGGTCAAGAAGGGCGACCACTTGGTCTACATCTATAGCGAGGAGCTTTACACCGCCCAGCAGGAATTGATCTCGGCGATCGAATCCAGTGCCAGTCGTCCATCGTCACGATTCGTAAAGCCGATCGACTTGGCGGAGTCCGCTCGAGAAAAACTGCGATTGCTGGGGATTACGGAAGAACAGATTCAGGAAATTGAACAACGTGGCAAACCGACCGAACATATCACGATCTATTCACCCGTCGGCGGAATCGTCATTGAAAAGCTTCGTCAGGAAGGTGATCGTGTACGCACCGGCGATCGCATCTACACCGTTGCGGACTTGACTCATTTGTGGGTGCAGATGGATGCCTACGAATCGGATCTTACTTGGCTGCGATACGGGCAGGAGGTCGAGTTCACAACAGAAGCCTATCCAGGAGACGTTTTCAAAGGCCGAGTGGCATTTATTAACCCCGTATTGAATGAAGACACGCGGACGGTGAAAGTGCGTGTGAATATCTCAAACGAAGACGGGCGGCTGAAGCCCGAAATGTTTGTGCGAGCAGTGGTGAGATCAAAGATCGCTTCGGGCGGTCGTGTGCTTGATGCATCGTTGGCTGGAAAATGGATCAGTCCGATGCACCCCGAGATCGTCAAGGACGAACCGGGCAATTGTGACATATGCGGAATGCCGCTGGTTCGCGCGGAGTCACTTGGTTACGTCACGGCGGAACCCAGTGATACGGCCAAACCGCTGGTGATTCCGGTGTCGGCAGCACTACTGACGGGAACCAGAGCCATCGTCTATGTGCAGGTTCCCAATGCAGAAGAGCCCACCTATGAAGGACGCGAAATCGTACTCGGTCCGCGTGCGGGCGATTTCTATCTTGTCAAAGCGGGCCTCAAAGAAGGCGAATTGGTCGTGACCAACGGTAACTTCAAACTCGATAGTGCTCTACAAATATCGGCCAAACCGTCGATGATGACACCCGCAGGTGGCGGTGGTGGCGGAGCCCACAATCACGGCGGGGGAACAATGCCGAAGGGAGATGGCGGGGAAACGCAGGAACATGCGGCAATGTCGCTTCCGCCGCAAGTAAATCAGCAAATGGTGGCGGTCATCGATTCGGTCGACGCAATCGAGAAGGCGATCGAAGAGGCTGATCTGAAAAAGATTCCCGGCGCCTTCGCATCGCTGGGGAAGCAGGTTGAGGCGGTGAACGGACAAGCGTTGATGGGGGACATGGCGGCACAATGGGGTGAGTTCGCGATGTTGCTGCGAAACGACTCCGTCGAAGGCCAAGATGTCAAGTCGTTGCAAGAAGCAGACCGTGTGTATTTGGTCACGAAAGATCATGCGAAGCGACTGCAGGCAATGTTCGGCCTGGCTCATCCGAAACACGAGATGCCGGTTGAAATGCTCGATGTTCCCATCGCGTTTCGTGAACAACTCGATCGCCTCTTGTCACCTTACTTGGCAATCGGCGAAGGACTCGCGTCGGATGATTTGGATGCCGCCACAACCGGTGTTGGCCAACTGAATCAAGTGTTGAACTCGATTGACAGTGGCGGACTCGACGCTGGAGTCTCGAAACGATGGCAGGCGGAACAAAAAGGGTTGTCGGCGATCGCAGGGCGACTTGTCAAGGCCGATGATTTGGAGTCCATGCGGTCGGCCTTCGTCCTGCTCTCCGACGAGCTGATGTCGATCCAGCGGACGTTCGGCTTCAAGAAAGCGAATCAGATGTATGAGTTGCATTGCCCGATGGCGTTCGATGGACGTGGTGCGACATGGATTCAAAACAACGAATCCGTACGCAATCCGTACTACGGCGAGTCGATGTTGAAGTGCGCCGATCGAGTTGAGAAGTTGGAAGCTGAAAAGCTGGGAATCGAGGAGGTGGGAGGTGGGAGCATGGCGAAACCCCATCAGCACTAACCGTTTCCAACTCATTGGCTCCCTGCTTCCGATTCCCAGCTCCCAACTCCCAACTGAAAAATGCCAGCTAACGACGACACAGCCGACGATATCAAAGCAGCACGCCGAACCATCCTCGGTGGCATCATCTGGTTCTGCATTCACAACAAGCTCGTCGTCGCCTTGATCGTATTGGCCATTATCGGCTGGGGAGTGATGACCGCTCCTTTTGACTGGAAAGTGGGCGAACTGCCGAGAAACCCGGTGCCGGTGGACGCGATTCCGGACATCGGCGAGAACCAGCAGATTGTCTTTACCGAATGGATGGGGCGAAGTCCGCAAGACATTGAAGATCAGATCGGGTATCCGCTGACCGTTGCGCTTTTGGGGCTACCCGAAGTGAAGACGATTCGCAGCTATTCGATCTTCGGTTTCTCGACGATCTACATCATCTTCAACGAAGAAGCGGAATTCTATTGGTCGCGATCGAGAGTGTTAGAAAAGCTAAATAGTTTGCCGGCAGGGACGCTTCCCGAGGGCGTTCAACCCGCGCTCGGACCCGACGCGACGGCTCTCGGTCAAATCATGTGGTACACGCTGGAGGGGCTCGACCCCGATGGCAATCCGACCGGAGGCTGGGATCTCGACGAATTACGAACTTACCAGGACTGGTACGTTCGCTATGCGATCACAGCAGCCGAAGGCGTCAGCGAGGTCGCGTCAATCGGCGGCTTCGTCCAGGAATATCAGATCGACGTTGATCCCGACGCAATGCGCGCCGCGGGCGTCAGTTTGACGGACATCTACATGGCAGCGCGAATGTCTAACGTGGATGTTGGTGCGCGTACGATCGAGCTGAACAAGGCCGAGTACATCGTTCGCGGTCTTGGTTTCATCGAAGGTGTGGAAGATATCGAGAAGGCCGTTGTCAAAGTTTCCGACAACGTTCCGATCACGGTGAAGGACATCGGTAGTGTGCGTTTGGGGCCTGCGCTGCGCCGCGGGGCGTTGGACAAGGCCGGTGCTGAAGCCGTCGGAGCGGTGGTCACTGTTCGTTACGGATACAACCCGCTGCAAGCGATCAAAAACGTCAAGAAAAAGATCGCTGAAGTTTCGGTGGGGCTACCGACGAAGGTTGTCATTGACTACACGCAAACTACTGCCGAGCAAGTTGACGCTTACGCCGCTGCGAATGAGCTTCCAATCACGGGCGGTATCGAACCTGTCCACGATCCTTGGGTCGCACACCTGAAAAACATGCCTCGCCAGCAGTGGCCAAAGTGGATCACCACCAGCCAAATCGGCATCGTTCCCTTCTATGATCGCACCGGAGTGATCTACGAGACGCTCGGTACGCTGAACACGGCACTCACCGAAGAAATCCTGGTCACGATCATCGTGATCATCGTGATGGTCTTGCATCTGCGAAGTTCCATCTTGATTAGTGCTTTATTGCCGGTTGCTGTCTTGATGTGCTTCATTGCCATGAAGACCTTCGGTGTCGATGCTAACATCGTTGCACTCTCGGGCATCGCCATTGCGATCGGGACGATGGTCGATATGGGGATCATTCTGAGTGAAAATATATTGAAACACTTGGATGAAGCCGATCCCAACGAAGACCGTGGCGACGTCATCTTCCGAGCAGCCAACGAAGTCGCATCGGCGGTGTTGACGGCGGTATCGACGACCGTGATCAGTTTCTTGCCGGTATTCACCATGATCGCAGCGGAAGGAAAGTTGTTCCGGCCGTTGGCGTTCACAAAGACGTTTGCACTGGTCGCGTCGGTGATCGTCGCACTGACGATCATTCCGCCCGCCGCGCACGTGCTGATGGGTGGCCGTGTCAAGTCCGACTTCTTACGCCGTTTCATGCACATCGCGTTGATCGGTGCGGGAGTATTGATTGCGGTTCTGGTTTCGTGGTGGGCCGGTGCGATCATCGCGGGCCTCGGACTGTACAAACTTCTCGAAGATCGAATTCCGGCAAAGTTCCAGCGGTCCGGTCCCATGATCGCTAACGCCTTGGCGGTCATCGTCGTCACGTACATCTTGGCTGAGCATTGGCTGCCGCTTGGTCCCGAAAAAGGAATCGTCCGCAATCTATTCTTTGTGGCTATTTTGATCGGGGGACTGCTTGGCTTCTTCACGGTATTTCAGAGATACCTTTATGAACCGATCCTGCGTTGGTGTTTGGGGCACAAGTTACTTTTCCTTTCCATGCCGTTAATGATTCTATTGCTCGGGGCCAGTTCGTGGCTGGGATTTGATAGGGTCTTTTCATTCATCCCGAAGACGGCGTCGATGGTGGGTATCTCGGAATTGACCGTGCGAGAGTCAAGGCCTTGGGTCGCTGCCAGTGCAGCGTTTCCGGGCTTGGGCAAAGAGTTCATGCCGCCGTTGGATGAAGGTTCGTTTCTGTACATGCCAACGACGATGCCACACGCGTCGATTGGCGAAGCAATGGATGTGTTGCAGTTGCAGAACAAGTTCCTGATTTCGATTCCCGAAGTGGAGTCGGTGGTAGGGAAAATCGGTCGCGCCGAGAGTCCGCTCGATCCGGCGCCCATTTCGATGATCGAAACGTTTATCACGTACAAATCAGAATACAAGACCGATCAGAACGGAAACCGATTGAAGTTCCGCTACGACGAGAATGCAGATGACTTTGCGCGGGATAAGGACGGAAAACTTATCCTTGAACCGCACGGACGGCCGTTCCGGCAATGGCGAGAAGAAATCAAATCGCCCAACGACATTTGGGAAAAGATCACCGAAGCCGCGGATATTCCCGGTACGACGTCGGCGCCGAAGCTTCAACCGATCGCCGCAAGAATCGTGATGTTGCAAAGCGGTATGCGGGCGCCGATGGGAATGAAGATCAAAGGCCCCGATTTGGAAACAATCGAAAAAGTGGCTCTGCAGATTGAAGGTTATTTGAAGCAAGTGCCCACGGTGGAGGCTCCTGCGGTGATTGCGGACCGGATCGTCGGGAAGCCCTATTTGGAAATCGACATTGATCGCGATGCAATCATGCGATACGGCCTGCAAATTCGTGATGTTCAAGATGTGATCGAAGTGGCGATCGGCGGCAAACGCATCACGACGACCGTTGAAGGCCGCGAGCGTTATCCCGTTCGAGTTCGCTATTATCGCGAGCTCCGAGACAGTTTCGAGTCTCTTGGCCGGATTCTTGTTCCCACGCCGATGGGGCCGCAGATTCCCATCGAACAGCTTGCCGAAATTCGATACGTTCGCGGACCGCAGATGATCAAGAGTGAAGATACATTCCTGGTGGGTTATGTGCTGTTCGACATGAAGCCCGGTAACGCGGAAGTCGACGTGGTCGAAGACGCTCAGGCGTTCTTGCAAGAGAAGATCGATAGCGGCGAGTTGGTCTTGCCCGCCGGTGTCAGTTACACGTTCGCGGGCAACTACGAGAATCAAATTCGCTCACAGAAGACGCTGATGATTGTCTTGCCACTGGCACTCGGGTTGATCTTCTTAATTTTGTACATGCAGTTCAAGTCGGTCATCACAACGTCATTAGTCTTCAGCGGGATCATGATCGCCTGGGCGGGTGGCTTCATCATGTTGTGGCTCTACGGAACCGACTGGTTTCTCAACTTCAGCTTCCTCGGTACGGAAATGCGGGAGTTGTTCCAGGTTCACACGATCAACCTAAGTGTAGCCGTGTGGGTCGGCTTTCTCGCGTTATTCGGTATTGCCAGCGATGACGGTGTGGTGATCGCGTCCTACTTGGATGAAAGCTTCCGAAAAGACAAAATCACAAACGCTGAGCATGCACGCGAGGCCACAGTGACCGCCGGCATGCGACGTGTTCGGCCATGCTTGATGACTACGGCCACCACGTTACTGGCACTCATCCCTGTACTCACCTCCACCGGACGCGGAAGCGACATCATGGTTCCGATGGCGATCCCCAGTTTCGGCGGTATGACGATCGAGATTATGACGATGCTGGTCGTCCCCGTGCTGTATTGTGCCGCGATGGAATGGAAGCTGAAGTTCGGAATCAAAGACGAGAAATTTGCTGAGAATGCTTAGTTGGGAGTTGGGTAACTAGCACGAAAAAACCGCACCGACATGCACCGATTTGGTACGCATCGCTGCGGTTTAACAAAATTCAGTTAGCAGAGTCGCCAAGGGATGGGCAAGAACGCTCGTCTTCTCCCAGCTCCCTTCTCCCGACTCCCAGCTTTCGCCTATTGCTTGAGTTCGGCGTGGTCATGGCGGGCATGATCGTGGCCTTCTAGCGTTCCCGCTTTTTTCAGCTCTTCGGCTTTGGCAAGCACGGCGGCTGGGTTGGATTGGGCCTTCTTGGTGCATCCGCCACAGCACAAGTAGACGGGTTTGCCGTCAACTTCCAATTTGATCGGAGCTCCCATCGATCCGAGAAAGCTAGTGTTTGCCACGGCGCAGTATTTTTGTGCTTCCACTGCCATCCGTTCATTCATCGGCAACTTGGCAAGCGTCTCCGTTGAATCACGCAGCTTCATGACGGTTTTGACCGTTTTGGCACCACCGGCGACCGCGTCCTCAACACAACCTTTACAGCACAGGAACACAGGTTTGCCTTCGATCATCACCTTCAGCGGTGTGCCCATCGAGCCGAGGCGATCGTAAGTCATGATTGGACAAAAACGCTGAGCTTTTACAAGCTGCTGATCTTGCGGCGAGAGCGTCGTCAACGACGCTTCGATCTTTTTCTCGGCGTCCATCATTGCAGCGTGATCGTGGCCAGTAGCGTGAGCGTGACTGTCGTCGGCGGCAGCAGTGCTGATCCCCCCAACAGAAATGGCGGCAGCGGTGACGACGGCATATGCGAATCGTGCGATCTTCATTCAGTAATTCCTTCGTGTGGGAAGACATCAGAGGTCAATTTGCTTGGTTAGATGCAGCTCGTGAGGTGATCCTTCACGAAAAATTCGATACTTAATCGAACGCTGATTTAGGCAAGCATCAGTTGACTGCCAGCAGCGTATCTAATTCATTCAAATCACGCAGTCCAAACGCGGTCATACGGCCTCGATCAGCCTTCCAAGTGACGGCGAATCCCTGATCGCTCTGGCTGACGTGCAGCTCATGCTTCCCACGACGCACCCGTTGAACAGGTAAGTCGCCAAAGTTGACGTTTTGACCACGGCATTGCTCGATAACGATAAACGTCGAACCATCGGGTCGCTGGCAAACACAGGCCACACAGTTGCACTCACCGGGGCCGCAGGTGCATTCGCCCTCGGCACAATTGCAGTCCGGCATTCTCAGCAGTTGCGTCGAAACCAGCTTTGTCCCCCCCGTCAATGTCGACTCAACCGATGGTTTGTAACCCATGTCTCTTTCGACTTGCTCGATCGAAGCTTCTCTACCTTGATACTTCATCGACAACGATTGCATCGCTACGAGCGTGTCTTCACGCTGCAGTGACACGACGTCTTGGAAGTCGATCGCAGACACGCTGCCTGATTCGGCTCCGTGGTGCGAATGACCTGAATGAGCCATTTTCGGCGACGGCTCGTCGGGCCGTTGCGTCCATACCAGGATCAGGATGGACGCTGCGATCGTAGCGACAACGGCGAGGATGCCCTTGATGCGTGACGACTTGCGTTTGTCGCTTGCCGGTCGATCGGCCAACACGACGGGCTGCTGAGTTTCGTTCAGTCGCGCTGCCACCGCAGACCACGGCGGAGCTTGCCTCGCAGCTGCATCGATGCCCCAACCTAGTCCGCGTATCTGCTCAAAACTGGCAATTTCAGCTTGGCAAGACTCGCAGCTTTCCAGGTGCGAACGGATTTCTTCTGACAACGCCACCGAAAGCTCGCCATCGAAGTAGACAGATAATTGTTCCTTGATCGTGTCACAACGCATATTCGATGTTCCAAAGCAATGTCGCCCCGTGGTACTGTCGACCAGGTTTGCGACTGTTTTAATCGCCAGCCGGTAATTCTTCTATAACCACTGCGTATCTCGGCTAGCGACTCACCCGGTTGGATGCTCGCCGACTGGCGTTTCTTCACGATTTTTGGAATCTTTTTCCGAATGAATGCCGGGCCATGGCTAATGCAGTCGTGTCGATAAGCAGAGCGAACAATGCGATCAATGCGACCAAGAGCGTACCCTTGATACCTATATGGGGTAAGTTACGATTGGGATTCGTGATGGCAAAAAAGCAGAACGACCGATGAGCGTACGCAGGTCCACAAGCAACGATTTCATGAGTGAACTATGAATGTTTTCGGTGACTTGCCCCGCGTTTTTGACAAACAATGACGGGATGCGATAGCACGACCCAACTCAGCAACGTTCGTAGCTCACTATTTGTTGGCGGTTACAATCTGGTCGTGATTCGGCACATCGAGGGGCATTTGCTTGAACAATTCGCACGTTAGCCGCTCCGCAGGCGATCGAACCGTCGCTGCTGACCACGAGTCTACGCAGCGGATGGTTGCCGCATGTATTGCGAATGACCAGGACGCGATGCAAAGACTGTACGAACGATGCAGCCAACGTGTCTACGCGCAGATGGTCCGCATGGTCGGACCGCAAGACGCGGACGACATGACTCAGCAAGTGTTCATCCACTTGTTCCGCAAGCTCGATCGATTTGATGGCCGCTCGACGCTGGAAACATGGGTTTATCGATTGGCGAGCAACGAGGCACTGCAGTTTATCCGTGCCCGCTCGAGGCATCCGACTGACGCGTTGCTGATTGATCCTGCGAGTTCCTCTCGTGACACGCAAGAAGAGTCAGAGAGAGCCGAGTTGCTGGACGTTGCACTGTCGAACCTCGATCCCGAATTGCGAGCAGTGTTAGTTTTCAAAGAGCAAGAAGAAATGTCATACCGGGAGATCGCGGAGGCAGTAGGCATCCCCGAGGGCACGGTCGGTTCGCGATTGAACCGCGCACGTGCTGAGTTGCGAGAGAAATTGCTGCAACTCGGGTGGGAATAAGGATAGGGAGATGTTTTGCTCCCAGACTCCCAGACTCCCAGACTCCCAGACTCCCAGACTCTTTAATAGGGACAACCAACCGTGCGATCTATCTGAGCGATCGTGCCCGCTAGCGTTGCGTTGATGCGGGCGAGCTGGGTTTCGAACATCAGCAACTCGCGGTAGGTTTCGATCAGGGTGAAGAAGTCGGTGCGTTCGCCTCGGTAATCGGCAATCGCCAGCTTCAAAGTGTCTTCCGTTCGCGGCACCAAGCGGTTTTCGTAAATGTCGGTTTGTTCGACCAGCGAATCGGCTTGAGCAAGTAAGCGACGCAAGCGGCCATAGATTTCGTCTCGTTCGGCCTCGAGCCTTTGTTGCGTGCTGCTAGTCCGACGACTTGCCTCGCGAACGCCCGCATTGATCTTTTCACGCCAGATCGGAAGCGTTGTTCCCACGGTGAAGCTGAGATTGTCGTGGCCATCGGCAACGCCGCTGAGCACATTGTTTTTGTCGCTGACAATGCCCCAGTTCAGACCCACCATCAAGTCCGGGTACTGTTGTAAACATGCGAGCCGCTGCTTCTGACGATCACGCTGTATTTCAGCCGCGAGACCTTGTAGATTCGGATTGCACTGTTCGGCTTGTGCAATCAGCTCGTCTAGCTGCATCGGAGCGTCGGCTAGCCCGAGTTCGTCAAGCACCTCGGGGATCAGCGAGAGTGGTTGCTGCAAGAGGGCGGCAAGATCGGCTTGAGAAACTTGTTTTTGCTTGCGTAGCTGGACGAGCTGGTCATCGAGTCGGTCGGTTTCGAGTTGTGCTCGAAGAACGTCCTGCTGGGTGCCGCCCGATCGATAGCGGGCTTCTGCCACCTTGGTTAGATCGTCAACGAGATCACGTGTCTCTTCGATGATCTGGATCGCTCGCGTTGCGTACCAAACTTCGTAATAGGCCAATCGGACGGACTCAGTGATCTGCCGCTCAATCCGCTGGACCTCTGCCTGCGCCATCTGGGCTTCACGGCTAACGATCGTGCCTTTGGTTCGCAACTTGTCAGGGTACGGAATGCCTTGTTGAAGTGACATCTGGTTGGCGATCCGCCCGCCTGCGGTTTGCAATGCGTTGTCTTGCAACGGCCAGAAGGTGTTGTTGAGCTGTGGGTCCGGCAGTGCGGTAACTTGTGGGATGCGTTCGTATTCTGCTTGAACACGCTGCCGAGCTGCTTGGATGCTGGGGTGGGCGGCGAGAGCTTGGCTGACGAAATAGTCGACCGGTAGGCCGTTCACAGCCGTGGCGACAGCACTGGTGGCCGTTTCCCCTGCATTAGGCTCTCCGCTCTCTCCCGCTTCTGCACCGTCATTTTCGTCGCTCTGCAGTTCTACAAGAGTTTGGTTCTGGTTACCTAATTCATCCCCGTTTCTGTTGACGAGAATGGGCGGATCCAGGTCGAACTGCTGGGCAAACACGACCTCGCTTGAAGATGTCTGTTCACCATACCCAACCACCGTAACGGCGGGGTATTCGTCATTGCGGCCGTCTTCTTGCTGAACGAGGGCATTCGATTTGACATCAGCAGCAGCCATCTGAGGGGTAGCAGCATGTTCGGTCCGTGCCAAGCGAGCGGTCCCGCTGGCACAGCCACCTGCGGAAATTGCGATCAAGGACAAAGCCAGCATTTTACGCTTCCGACTGCCCGAAAACGTATTGATTTGTTGAGGTTGCATGACAAACTGGCTCCGTCCAGCTATCCTATTTCACGTGGAAAGTTCGGCGATCGAACAGATTCGTCTTGAACTCTCTAGCCCTATTTCCGATATACTCCGTATACCGGTCGTAGGTATCCTTTTCGGAAGGTCAAAGTGTTTCGCTGTCGTTTAATTCGTACCGTCGTTAATCTTTCACTGATCGTCGTAATGATGATTCAGCCGGGGATGGCGTTGGTATTTGCGAATGACTGCGGGGCGAATTGTGCAACGACCTTCACTTGTGATGGCTGTGGATGCTGCGAAGTTTCCACGTCGACCGAGAAATGTTGCTGTTGCGGTGGCGGCTCCGATGATCATGCCAGCGGCAGTTGTTGCATGGGATCGACCGAGCCAGAATCCTCTGCATTTGATCACGACACAGCTCTCAGTGAGACGCTGACGCTGAAGGTCATCGTGATCAACACGGCTGATTCCGTCGTTATGAATGAGTTGGCGACAGCGGAAATGGTGTCAGGTTGCCAGTGCGGCATTGAAAGCCAACCTCTTGGTGACTCGTCGCCAATGCGTCCGACGATCCAGCAACGCGATGTAGTTGCCGCTCGTTTCGCGGACTTGGCAACGATCTTTGGCGATGCGGTTCCACGGGTCCCACGCAACGTCGGTAGTGAAGAGTCGATCTCACCGCCCCACTTCTCTCAAATACATCTCTGTATTTGGCGTCTGTGATTACGTCTGCTTAGGCAGTTTCATGCGCGTTTTACGATGCGCGTCCACGCCGTAGCGGAAGTCGTCAAGACTTTCATTGTTCGCTGAACATCCACGCGACTCTTCACGAGTTCCGCTACCCAGAGAGTCAATCCGTCCACAGTGCCACAGCTTGGACGATCGTGAATGTTCGACGACGAATTCTCTGCGGTTCGTTGTCGGTCAGTCACAACTTTTCACTTCAAACACAGCCGTCTTGATCGAGCAGTCCCAAAGTCAATCTGAGTGACAAGGATGCATCTATTATGAAAAAAGATAATCCAAACAACGATATCAAGGTTGAAGCGACGGCTTCGTCACCGCCGACATCGCAGTCGTCCAGCGAAATGAAAAACGGTGACTCTAGCGGTAGTGTTGCAGCCTCGCATGCCACCGAAACATCAGCGGTAGATTCATCGCCCGCGGAGGCGATCTCGCATCAAGCTCCCGTGACAACTGCGCCGGTCGGTGAGGCAAAGTTCGGCGGTTTCGGTTGGCTGCTTCGTGTCGGTGCGAATGCCGGTGCCGTTACGGTTGTCGCCGCACTTGTCCTGATCATGATCGGTGTCGCGCAGCGATTCGACTGGATCACGCCTGATGGGTTCTCTGGTGCTGGGGTTGGTAATGCGGTTTCAGCGGCAGGTGATGGCGAAGAAAAGCGATACATCTGCCCAATGAAGTGCACGCCGCCTTCGACCGAGCCGGGTCGTTGCCCGGTGTGCGCGATGGAATTAGTCGAAGCGACTGGCGGTGGCGGTGGCGACGGTATCTCTGTCACGATCGAGTCGGCTGCTCGTCGCTTGGTCGGCATCCAAACCGCCCAAAGCAAACTCGGCGAAGTGACTCGCACGATTCGCACCATCGGTTCGATCGACTTTGATGAAAGTCGCCTTTCGACCATTTCGGCCTACATCGATGGACGCCTCGAAGAATTGTACGCGGACTATGTCGGTGTAAAGGTAAGCGAAGGGGATGACCTGGCGCTGATCTACAGTCCCAAGCTTTATTCAGCGCAAACCGAGTACATCTCAAGCCTTGAAAGCAAATCAGTTGGCCGATTCAGTCTCAATAATTCCGACTTGCAAGCGATGGCTGAGGAGAACCTCGGCGAGCTTGGCATGACTGATGGTCAGATTGCGGACTTGAAAAAGAGTGGCAAGCCACAGTCTCGCATTCGCATCAAATCACCTCAAACAGGAACGGTTCTGGAAAAGGCCGCGGTCGAAGGCGACTACGTCAAAACCGGCCAGAAGATTTATCGTATTGCCGACCTGACATCCGTTTGGATGATGCTCGACTTGTTCCCCGATGACGCGGCGTCGATTCGATTCGGCCAGCAAGTCGAGGCCGAGATTCAGTCGATGCCCGGCGAAGTCTTTACAGGCCGCGTGGCATTCATCGACCCCACGGTGGATCCGACGACTCGCACGGTTCAGGTTCGCGTGGAAGTGATGAATTACGACGGCAAACTACGACCGGGCGATTACGCGACGGCTCGCATCACTGTCCCGGCAATTCCGACCGACGTGGTCTACGATCCCGCGTTATCGGGCAAGTACATCAGTCCGATGCATCCACAAGTGATTCGCGACGAACCGGGCGATTGCCCATTGTGTGGCATGTCACTGATTCCCACAAACCAACTTGGTTACGCCGACGAGCCGCAACCGGAACAGCAAGTTGTCACAGTGCCTCGCGATGCGGTGTTGTTGACGGGTGACCACGGAGTCATCTACGTCGAAACCGAACCGGGCCGATTTGAAATTCGCCGTGTCACGGTGGGAGTCATGAACGATACCGATGCAGTGATCGTCGAAGGCATGTCGCCGGGTGAGACGGTGGCGACAGACGGTAACTTCCTGATCGACTCGCAAATGCAGCTCGCTGGTAACCCGTCACTGATGGATCCCAGTAAAGCGCCTAGCTATTCGCCGGGACCGCTGCAGTTACCGGTCGGTGATCCGGTGATGTTGACGGGCAAGCCAGGTGAGCAATTCGATCGTGCCTACGATGCCTACTTTGAAATTCAAGCTGCCATGGCAGCGGACCAAACGCCACCACCGGTTGCCTTGAACACGCTGCTGGACGCCCTGGCGAGGCTGGAAATGCTTTCCGAAGTCCCTGATGATGCGCAGCTCCGATTCGCAAGTGCACGTCGCGGGGCATCGCGGATGGACGGTTCATTGGAAACCGCCCGCGAGGCGTATCGCAGCGTCAGCCATGCGATGTTGAAAGCGGCAACGACGGCCCGAGGCCCCAAGACGGCCAAGCGATTGACTCACTTCTACTGCCCCATGGTTCCTGGCGGCGGCGGTGACTGGATGCAGCCCGGCGGTGAGCTAGCCAATCCGTACTGGGGCAGTGAGATGTTGACGTGCGGTGAATTGGTGAGGGAGATGGGAGTGAGGGAGCTGGGAGCTGGGAGTGGTGAAGACAGTGAGGAGACGGCAGTGAGGAGTGAGGAGATTGGAGTAATGAGAATTCAGGTGGGGGACATGCGATGAAACCTTATCTCCCTACTTCTCACTTCACGATTATCACTTTTTCAGAGAACCCACTTCTCCGGATGATTGATCATTGCGACGAGCATTCGAAGCACCTCTTCGTATCGCTCATCGAGTTCCTCACCAATCTCTTGCGTGATGTATTCGTGAGCGACTGCGAAGTCGATCCAGGTTTGAGTTTCAGCTGCTTCCGATTCAGCAACGTTCAGCGTGCTAAGGAAATATTTTTCATAGCGGCGTTTACGCCAAGCTTCAGCCAAGTTGGCGGATACACTTCGTGCCGACCGCCGCACTTGGTCGGTCAGCGAATACATTTCTTCAAGTGGAAAGCGTTTCGATATTTCAAACACCTCACATGCGGCGGCGAACGATTTTTGGTAGACGAGCAAATCACGATGGCTTTTGATGACACTCATCATGGTTGTCCATTGTTGAGGGAATTGAGGAGACTGCCTGCAGTTTATCAAATCTCCTCACTCTCATCTCCTCACTCCTCACTGGGGAACAATGCTTAATCTCCTCATCAAATTCTGCATCAAAGAACCCTGGCTCGTCATCCTGCTGACGATCGGCGCTTCGGTCGGTGGGTACTTCGCTTTTAAAGCGGTTCCTATCGATGCGATTCCTAACGTTGGCGAAAACCAAGTCATCGTGTTGACTCCGTGGCCGGGTCGTTCGCCCAAAGACATTGAAGACCAAGTCACGTACCCGCTGAGCGTTTCGTTGCTGGCCGTGCCCGGTGCCGAGTCGGTGCGCGGCAAGAGCATGTTCGGTTACAGCTTTGTGCAGGTCACGTTCAAAGACGAGATCGACTTCTACTGGGCACGCAGCCGTGTATCGGAACAACTTGGTTCCGCTGCATCGCAATTGCCTGACGGGGTAGTGCCACAGCTCGGTCCAGACGCCACCGGACTCGGGCAGATTTACTACTACACGCTCCAGCCGCCGAAAGAAGGCATGAGTTTGGCGGAGCTTCGCAGCATGCAAGACTTCGTCGTCAAATACGAACTGCAAGCCGTCGAAGGCGTTAGCGAGGTGGCGTCGATTGGCGGCTATGTTCGCCAGTATCAAATCGAAGTTGACCCGGACAAACTGCGATTTCACAACGTTTCGCTGGACAAGCTAGCCTTGGCGGTTAAGGGGTCCAACGTCGATGTCGGTGCCAAAACCGTCGAGTCGACGGGGATGGAGTACATCGTTCGCGGCAAAGGTTTCCTTGGTACTGACGGTGATAAAGAGAAAGCCATATCGGACATCGAAGACACCGTGATCCTGCAACGCGGTGGGGTCCCCGTTCGCGTCAGTGACGTCGCCAACGTGCAACTTGGTCCAGACTTTCGCCGTGGTGCACTGGATTACAACGGAGCGGAAGCAGTCGGTGGCGTAGTCGTGATGCGGTACGGAGAAAATCCGCGAGTCGTGATCGATCGGGTCAAGGAAAAGATCGCGGCGATCACTCCGTCGCTAAAGGGAGTCAAAATTCATGGTGTTTACGATCGCAGCGGTTTGATCGACGAAACGATGGCCACGCTGACTCATGCCCTGCGTGACGAGATCATCATTACAGCGATCATCATTCTGCTGTTCCTGATGCATATCCGTAGCAGTTTTGTGGTTGCGATCTGTTTGCCTGCTGCCGTGCTGATGTCGTTCATCGCCATGCACGTCGTGGGCGTCGGTTCCAACATCATGTCGCTGGCCGGTATCGCGATTGCGATCGGCACAATGGTCGACATGGGGATCATTGTCTCGGAGAATATCTATCAGCACTTGGCGGACTGGGAGAAGGAAGGCAGTGAGGAGAAGGGAGTCAGGAGAAGGGAGAGTAAGGAGCGGAGCGATGAGCCCTCGAACGATGTCTCCTCACTCCCGTCTCCTCACTCCTCACTTTCCTCTCCTGCACTCCCACCTCCCACCTCCTCCACTCGATCGCGGAGCGAAGTCGTCTATGACGCGACGATCGAAGTCGCTCCAGCCGTAGTTACTGCGGTGGCGACGACGATTGTTAGTTTTCTGCCTGTGTTTTTTCTGACCGGCCGCGACTATCGCCTGTTTTCGCCGCTGGCGTTTACAAAGACCTTCGCGATTGCGGCGGCGATGATCACGGCGGTCACGATTGTGCCTGCCCTTAGCCGATTGTTCTTGAAAAGTGCGAACTATCGGAAACGAACCGCACTGGCGGCGGGGATTTCGTTCGCGGGTTTGCTTGCTGCAACGTCACACTTCATGTGGGGCGATGATTTGGCGGACCATTTCGGTGTCGACCATTGGATCGTCACCGTGGTAGCGGCAGCGCTGGCCTTCGTCTTCGGATGGCAACTGCTTCGCGAACGCATCCGGCCGATTGAAGAAATTCCGTCCAGTCGCTTCGTGCACTGGATTTATGCCGCACGATTGAAGCATGCACTGAATCACAAGGCGTTTGCTCTGTCGTTCCCCGTGATCCTGCTGTTTGTCGGCGTCGGAGCGTATTTTGGTATGCCAACGGTTCTGCAACCCGTTGAACGTGTGGCGCGTGTTTTTGGTGCCGAGTTGAATGACTTTCCTGGTTACGTCGATGCAAAACATATCTTCACGGGGTTGCAAAGCGATGACTGGATTGCGTTGGACGAAGGCAGTTGGTTTTACATGCCGACGCTTTATCCAGCCGCCAGTTTTTCGCAAGCGATGCAAGTGCTGCAAACGCAGGACGTACTGATTGGCCAGATTCCAGAAGTGAAAGATGTTCTCGGCAAGATTGGTCGTGTCGAATCGGCTCTTGATCCGGCACCGGCGTCGATGGTCGAGACCTACGTCATGCTGAAACCGAAAAGCGAGTGGCGCGAGGGCGTCACCGCTCGCGACGTCTGGGATGAAATCAACAAGGTCGCCACTCTGCCTGGTGTTACGCCGGCAGCAGCCTTGCAGCCAATCGAAGGCCGAGTCGTCATGCTGCAGTCTGGTATCAAAGCGCCGATGGCGATTCGCGTTTACGGCGACGAACTCGATACGCTGGCCGCTGCTGCAATGGACGTCGCAGCCACGTTGAGAGAATCGCCGCTGATCAATGCAGGCACCGTCAATCCCGACATCGTGTTAGGCAAACCGTACATCGAATTCACGGTCGATCGTGACGCTGCGTCTCGCTATGGCATGAGCGCTTCGATGGTCAACCAGGTCATCGAAACCGCGCTCGGTGGGATGAACCTGATCAAAACCGTCGAGGGACGCGAACGGTATCCGGTGCGTCTGCGATACAACCGTGGTTTGCGAGAACGGATCGACCAACTCAATCGCTTGCCCGTCGTGACACACAGCGGCGCAGTGGTTCCGTTGCAGGAACTTGCCACACTGGAAACTACTTGGGGGCCAGGGGCGATCAACAGCGAGAATGGGCGTTTGGTTGCACACGTTTCGTTCATGACCAATGGGAAGAAGGGGGATCTGGAATCTATCGCTGCGATCGAAGAGCACTTACGTCGGGCGCAGAAAGGGAGTGAGGGAACAAGTGAGGAGAAGGGAGTGAGGAGTGAAGAGAAAGGAGAAAGTGGTGAACTGTCAAACGATGTCTCCTCACTTGCGAAGCCTCACTCTCGTCTCCTCACTCCTCACTCCTCACTCCCCAGTTCCCCCACTCCAACTCTGGTTCTACCTACGGGTTATTCACTTGAAGCCGTTGGTAGTTTTCGAAATCAAATTGAAGCCAACCTGCGGCTGATGTGGATCATCCCTGTCGTGATCCTGATCAATCTGCTCTTGATCTACTTCGAGTTCCGGAACTTGCCGATCGCGATGGCGGTCTTCACTGGTATTCCTGTCGCCTTTGCTGGAGGAATGGTTTTGGTGGCATGGATGGAGGTTGAGTTGAACACAGCTGTCTGGGTCGGGTTTATTGCTCTGTTCGGACTGGCGGTTGACGACGGTGTCGTGATGGCCACCTACATCCATCAGTTGCTGCAAAAACGCAAGATTCGAAGCGTACAAGATATTCGTGACACGGTTTATGAAGCTGGATTGAAACGCATTCGTCCCTGCATGATGACGACGGTGACCACATTGGCAGCGTTGATCCCCGTGCTGATCGCGACGGGCCGCGGAGCCGATGTGGCACGCGCGATGGCGATTCCGGTGTTTGGAGGCATGTTAGCGGAACCGTTCACGTCCTTCATCGTGCCCACGCTCTACAGCGCTTACCTGGAAACAAAAATGCGATTCGGTTTCCGAGATGAACTCTGGGAAGAGAGTGAGGAGTGAGGAGTGAGGAGTGAGGAGTGAGGAGTGAGGAGTGAGGAGTGAGGAGTGAGGAGTGAGGAGTGAGGAGTGAGGAGTGAGGAGTGAGGAGTGAGGAGTGAGGAGTGAGGAGTGAGGAGTGAGGAGTGAGGAGTGAGGAGTGAGGAGTGAGGAGTGAGGAGTGAGGAGTGAGGAGTGAGGAGTGAGGAGTGAGGAGTGAGGAGTGAGGAGTGAGGAGTGAGGAGTGAGGAGTGAGGAGTGAGGAGTGAGGAGTGAGGAGTGAGGAAATCCTCGACACTTTTTTTGCAGGAAGGTGAAGAAATCGCACCGACCTTGCATCTAACACACAATCGATGAACCGAGCGGCCGAATGGATTGGTCGCGATACTTTTATGGAGTCTTAAATATGAATTACAAGATCTTACTCACCGCTGCGTTTGTCGTCGCAACGACCACGATGGTCAACGCCCAGCACGATCACGCTGGGCACAGCCACACAATGCCAGGCCAAGCCGCTACGGCTGGAAATTCGCAGGGCGTCGCGGGACCGCATGGCGGTTCCTTGAAACAGGCCGGTGGCGTGCAATTGGAAACCATCGTTTCCCAAGGCGGGATCCAAATGTTCGTCTATGACAAAAGCGGCCAACCGGTCTCCGTCAACAAAGGACGCGGTGCGGCGTCGTTACGAGTCGAAGGAAACGCTAAGCGATATCGTTATGACCTGTTGCCTGATGGCAAGGGCGGTCTGACCGCAGTGGTCAATCTGTCTCAAATCGCTGGCCGACAAATCGAGGTTGCCATTCAACTGGTCGGCGTCTCGGTGACACCAGGACAAACCATTGCCCTGAACGAAGTCGCGACCGTCCCCGCGAGCGAAATGCAACTGGCCGCTGCCGCGATCGCGCGGCAGAAAATCTGTCCTGTCAGTGGCAAACCGCTTGGCAGCATGGGCGACCCCGTGGCCGTCGATGTCAACGGACAGCGAATATTCGTGTGTTGCGGTGGATGCGTCAATGCCGTCAACGCTGACCCCGCCAAGTACGCTGCGGGACGTCCACAAATCACAGTAAGTACTTCGACTGCCGCCGACGCGGCTGCGATCGCTGCTCAGAAAGTTTGTCCCGTGATGGACGAGCCGCTGGGCGGCATGGGAACTCCAATCAAAGTGATGGTCGGCGACAAGCCGATCTATCTGTGCTGCAAAGGCTGTATCAAGAAAATCGAAGCCGAGCCTGCAAAATACCTTGCGATGGTCTACGGAGACCAAAAGGCGAGTGCGGGAGTTGGGAGTGAGGGAACAAGTGCTTCGAACTTGAAGATCTCCGTCACTGAGGCAACGCAAGGCGATGCACTGTTGATTGCCCAGCAGAAGAATTGTCCCGTGATGGACGAACCGCTAGGCAGCATGGGAACGCCGATCAAGGTGTTGGTCGGCGACAAACCCATCTTCTTGTGTTGCAAAGGTTGCATCAAGAAAGTGACCGCGGATCCAGCCAAGTATTTGGCAATGGTTGACGGCGGAAACTCCGCAGGGAGTGTCCCTGCGGGCACGGAACAAGTTCGCGAAGGCATCTTTAAAGTCAGTGCTGACGACGCCCCGTTCATTGCCGCACAAAAGATTTGTCCCGTGATGGATGAACCTCTCGATGCGATGGGAGGCCCTTTCAAAGTTCATGCTGCTGGCAAAGCAATCTACATCTGCTGCCCTGGTTGTGCCAAGAAAATTGCAGCCGAACCAGCGAAGTGGTTGGCGGTTTTGGAATCTCAAGGAGTGCAAGCTCCTGTGCTCCGCTAGGAAGAAAGTTGGGGAGTCTGGGAGTGAGGGAGCCTGGGAGAAGGGGAGAGATTTACTCCCAGACTCCCAGACTCCCAGACTCCCCCACTAAATAACGCGGGGGCGGTGTCTTCGAACGTTGCGGCTCGTTCGCAATCGAGAACCACGCCGTCCCTGCCTTTTTATTCTCATCAAAGACATGGATGTCGAAATGAAAACGAATGCAAAAAAGACCGCGATGATGATCATGATTATTTTTTCTCTTGCCTCAAGCACTGGCTGTGTTTCTGGGCGATTACCTTGGCTCGCGAACGAGCAAGAACCATTGCCGATGGATAGTTATGTCGCTCAAGCGGTCTCAAACATCCAATATGAAACGGATGTTGACTTTGCTCAGGACTATGAAACAGCAGCAAGTTATACGGTTGCTGATACACGCACAGCAGCGCGACCAAGCGTGGGTTCGAGTGATAGTTGCTCCAGCGGTTGCTGCGAATGATGCGTATCATTTCTCGGATTGTTTACCTCCCTTACAGGGTCATGCGTCGCGTCGCGATTGCCAATATATGCTGCTTTTTTGTCGCTGATATCAGCGACCTGCCAGTGACCGAATTACCCAGCGGGATGGTCTTTACTGAACTGTCGCCTGCGAAGCTCATTGCATTGCGTAATGACTATCCCAGGAAATTTGGTCCAGAGCATCTTGGCTATCTTCAAAAAAATCTAGCACGAGGGTTCGCGGTGTTTGATGGCAAGCTGCTTGTCTCGACCATCTGGATGGCGAAGGGAAATATTCCGGGCGAGATCAATCACGATGGAAATCTGGCGACTCAGTTGCCGCTTAGTCTTCCCGATGGAATGGCGTACGTCTTTAGTGTCGTTGTCAGGCCGGAATATCGCGGTCGGCGATTGTACGGAGTAATGGTTTCGGAGTTGTCGAGTCGACTAAAGGTGGAAGGTTTTACACGATTGATGCTCACCACCGAAGGATCCAACCACCGTGCATTACGTAGCGTCCGGCGGATGGGGTTTCAGGAGATTGGCCGCAGCATGTTGTTTGGTCTTGGTAACTTTGTGTTGGCGAAGTATCCCTCACGACCGCTTCCTAATGGAATTCAAATTGGTCGTTATGCGGGTGAGCCACAGACTGAGATGATCGAAGAGACGGTTTAATTGCCCAGCAGGAGCGTGCTGTCATTCCACAGAAACGCGGGGGCGGTGTCTTCGAACGTTGCGGCTCGTTCGCGACTTAGAACCACGCCGTCCCTGCCTTTTTTCTCAATGTTCCTATCCGACGGCATAACCGTTACGATCCGGCGCAAACGACAGCCAATTCTCGGTCTCGCGTCGACATGGCTGTATACCCCTTCCCCGTAATGGCGATAGCTAAACAGATGTCGCAATTACCTTCAGGGACGGAGATCCAATCATGCTTCCAACTATTTCACGCTGGGTCGTGGTCAGCTCCGCGGTCTTACTTTTCGGATCATATGCCTCAGCGCAAAAAACAGGGGGGATCGAAATTGGGCGGATGGAATCAGGGCGAATGGGATTGCCTGAACCCGTGACGTTGGACGCTCCGGAAATGTCCGACAAACCAGCGAGTGTGACCAACCCCAGTGGGATCTTGCCGCTCGCAACCGGTGGACCGTTTGTATTCGAGCCGCTGCCGATGGCGAGCGGCGGATGCAATCCGCGACCCAGTCTGTCGTGCACCGGTCCCGATTTCAGCAGTTGTAGCAAACGTCTCTACTACGGCACCAATCCCTGCGATGACGATCCGGTGCTGCCGCTCTACCCCGCCATCAACGACGGGTTGACCCAACATTGGTACCAGCATGCCTTTCGCATGATCACTCGCAAGAAGACGATCACCGAAGCGATCAAATAGCTGGGCGGAATTTGTTCTGTAACCAGACTTGACTTTAGTTCGGCAATGAATGCCGCGAACGGAATGGCCTCCGTTCTTCACGCACAAAGACGGATCTTATCATGCACGCCTTACGACGCGCCGGTCGCATTCTCGCATCGACATCCTTACTGCTCGCGACAACGTCGGTCGTCGCCCAGCAACCCATCACTGATTCTCAGCAGGTCGAGCGTCATGGGCCCGATGCCCACAACCCGATGCCTGGCCCATCGCCCAAGGCACTGCGGCCTCGCGTTGGTGCTAAATTTATCGAGCCGCCACCGGTCCCGCCTGTTCCTGAGTCTTTGGTCCAGGGCATGATTGGCAGCGAAGAAACGGCATTGACGCTTCAAACTCTGGAAGCGATGGCCTGCCGCCAAAACCCAACACTGACTCAAGCCCAGGCCCAAATTCAGGGCGAATTGGGCAAAGCAATTCAGGCCGGTTTGGTCCCCAATCCGACCGTCAGGTACGTCGGCGAACAATGGGGCCTTGATGGCACGGCCGGTGAATGGCAGGGAGCGGAGTTTTCGCAACGGATCGTCACCGGACGGAAATTGCAACTCAGCCGAGCCAAGTTCCTGCAACTAACGCGGGCGTCGCAATGGCGTGCTCTTGAACAAGAGTATCAAGTTCTGAACGATCTTCGCATCCATTTCTGGATGGCACTGGGCCGTCAAGAATTGGTCCAAATTCATGAAGATATTTTGAAGAATGCGGAAGATGCCGTCGTGACGTCCCGCGAGCTTTACAATGTCGGCCAAGCGACGCGGGCCGCAATGCATGACGCCAACGTGCTACTGCAGAAATCTCGTCTCGACCTGATGATGGCTCAGAACAACTATCGTCAAAGTTGGTGGGAGTTGATCTCGATCGCCGGAACTCGGATGCAACCGGCTTCTTTGGTCGGCACCCTCGATGGTCAAGTTAACCCGATCGAGTTTGATATTGCGTTAGATCGCCTACTGAGCGAAAGCCCTCAAATACTGGCCGCACGTGCGAAGCTGCAAGCGGATGAGATCAAGGTCAAGCGAGAAACCGTGGAACCGATTCCCGACTTGGTCGTGAGTTACGGCTACGGACGAAACTTTGAGGCAAAAGAGAACACGCATAACACTAGCTTGGCGATCGAAGTTCCTCTGTATGATTGGAACCAAGGCACCATCCGACAAGCAGAATCGGATGTCGTTCGTCAACAAGCCGAAATCAACCGCATTGAATTGATACTACAGCGTGATCTGGCCAGGGTTTACCAAGCCTACTTGATGGCGATTCAAAACGTTCGCAGCTATCAAGACGTCATCGTGCCCGAATCGAGAATGGCATACGAAGTTCTACTCGATGCGTATAAAGAGGACAGAGTCGATTGGCCGCAGGTACTTGAAAGCCAAGTCAAGTACTACCAAATGCGTGCCCAGTATATCGATCATCTGATCAACTGGCGGACCAACGAGACATTGATCGCCGGCTACTTGCTGCACGGCGGCTTGATGGCACCGACCGGACCTCAGCCTCCAGGACATATTTCGGCGGTTCCAAAACCAAGGTAAGCCGCTCTACATGTCCATGCCCATCATCTTAGGGGCCGCTTCGTATCGTTCTGGATCACCGAATCGACGAACAATCTCCGCGAAGACGGCCCCTTTTTCCACCGGTTCGTTGCTCTCCATCACCATCTGGTACAGATCGTCCGGCAACACTCGCATCACCGTCATCAACCCCTTCACCGCCATCGCGTAATTGGCACGCATTCCTTTGACCTCGCGGCGACTCCAAATCGCTTTCATCTGTGACTCGGAACGTTCCATCCCCAGCATTTTCTGGGGATACCCAGGGGTATCAAAACCAGGATCATTGCGAGTGAAGTCCACGGTGGGACGAGTGGACGTGTTTTGCAAGTAGCGATCTACACTAACGTCTTTGCGAATGCGAGGGCCGACCTGCCGAGTCATATGGTTCATCATGTGATGGACCATATGACAGTGGAAGATCCAATCGCCAGGATTGTTCGCGATGAACTCAAAATTCGTCGCTTGTGCGACGCCGACAAGTGAGTTGTTGCGAGGTACCCAGGCACTGCTCGGTGTACGCGCCCCTTCGTGTCCGGTTTCCCAATAGGTGTGGCCGTGCATGTGGATGGGGTGATGCTGCATCGGGGCAAAGTTCAGCAGACGCACCCGCACTCGTTCACCGTGCTTGCAGACTAGAGGTGTCGTGTACGGACCGCTACGTCCGTTAATCGTGTGCCAGTTCCAGTCCATCCGCCAGCTATCTGAGACCGTCTGAGTGGGTTCGATGAAGAAATTCTGGAAGATCAAACCGAAGTCACGATCAACGGGCGGATCGTAGACTTTTTTGGGATGCACGATGAACCAGCCGACGCTGCCAAACGCTTCCTGCATCGCGACGTGCGAATGATAGAAGAACGTACCCTCTTCGTGGATATCAAATTCGTAGACCATCGACTTACCCGGTTTGATGGGATTCTGCGTCAACGTCGCTGCGCCATCGTACTGCACCGGCATTTCAAAGCCGTGCCAGTGCGTAAAGGTGTCTTCGGGGAGTTCGTTGGTAACGATAATACGAACGCGATCTCCTTGGTTCACTTCGATCGTGGGTCCCGGCATGCTGCCGTTGTAGCCGTAGACATTCATCTTGTAGCCGGGCAGGAACTCACGCTCGACGGGCATCGGGACAAGATGAAACTCTTTGGCACCGTTCACCATTTTCCAGGGCAGTTTCTGCAGATCCGGAGCTTCAAAAGGTGCATGGCCCGCCGACGCTGGTCGGAATCCCGGCATCTTCTTACCCAAATAGAACGGCGATTCCGGATCGTTCCCGCGGCTCGGTTTAAACCGGCTGAAGCCGTCCATCTCCGCCTGCACCTCAGAGCCAGCGGGGATATCCGGTGTGGTAGACGAATTGCCGATCGGCGCCGGTGCATCGGGATCGTTGGGAAGGCTTGGTGTCTTGCCTGGTTCCTGTGCGATCGCGTTCCCTGCTAGCCCAACGGCGGCGGCGATGCCGCCAGCTTTTAAAAATTTGCGTCGGTTTTCGATGTTAGTCATTAGATAGTTGCTCAATGTAATAGTGGGATGGAGGGCCGGTTCTCACCGGCCAATCACAAGCTGGCCGGTGGGAATGATTTGTTCGGGGACCGGGGTGACGGTTTGAACAAGACAGCGGGGGGAGTCGCTACGAGGTCAGTTTCGCCGTTCGCAAACGCAGCGCGTTTGCGATCACTGAAACGCTGCTCAGACTCATCGCTGCCGCCGCAATCATAGGACTCAGCAACAGTCCAAACACCGGATACAGTAGCCCCGCGGCGACGGGGATTCCCAATGCATTGTAAATGAATGCGAAGAACAGGTTTTGGCGAATGTTGCTCATCGTTTTGCGGCTTAGATTCAACGCCGCTGCGACGCCACGCAGGTCGCCACCGACCAGCGTCACGCCAGCCGACTCGATCGCGACACCCGTTCCCGTCCCCATTGCGATTCCTACATTGGATTCTGCTAGCGCCGGAGCGTCATTAATGCCATCGCCACACATCGCCACCACTTTGCCCTCGTTCTTCAGTTTGCGAACGAAGTCATGTTTGTCTTGCGGTGATACGCCGGCATGAAATTCGTCGATCCCCAGCTTTGCTGCCACCGCTTTGGCAGTCGGCTCGGCATCGCCAGTCAACATCACGACTTTCAGGCCAAGTTCATGAAGCGTCTTGAGTGCCGCGGGCGTGCTTTGTTTGATCGGATCCGTAATCGCCATGATCGCCACAAGCGACTGGTCGATCGAAACGAAAATTACCGTCGCTCCTTCGGATTGATGTGTTCCCGCGTTTGCGCGTCCGGAGTCGACATTGGCGACTCCCTGCTCGTCGAGCAGATCCGCTTTGCCGATCAACACGTCGTGATCCTCTACCCTGGCTCGCACTCCCCCACCGGTGATGCTGTTGAAATCGATTGCCGTGGCCGTGTTTACTTGATCCGTTTTTGCACGACGCACCACCGCCTGGGCCAATGGGTGTTCGCTTTGGTTTTCCACCGCCGCGGCGAGCCGCAGAACGTCAGGTTCCTTCCACTGCCCAAACGTCTCCACCGCGGTCACTTCCGGACGCCCCTGGGTTAACGTTCCCGTTTTGTCAACAACAATCGTGTCGACCTTTTCCATCACCTCCAGGACTTCCGCATTCTTGATCAACACCCCCTCTTTCGCTCCGCGGCCAACGCCAACCATCACCGACATGGGCGTTGCCAAGCCTAGCGCACAAGGGCAGGCAATAATCAGCACCGCGACGGCCGCAACAAACGCATGTGCCAACTGCGGCTCGGGTCCCCACACCGCCCAGGCAACAAAGGCGATGATCGAGCAGGCAATCACGGCCGGCACAAAGTAGCGAGCGACCACATCGACCAGTTTTTGAATCGGTGCTCGGCTGCGTTGTGCATCGGCGACCATTTGGACGATACGGCTCAGCACAGTGTCACCGCCCACGCCCACTGCTTCCATCACCAGGGCACCGGTTTGGTTCAATGTCCCTCCTGTAATTTCGTCGCCCTCCATTTTTTTTACCGGGATCGGCTCGCCCGTCAGCATCGACTCGTCCACGCTGCTGCTGCCGCTGACAACCCTGCCATCAACTGGCACCTTTTCGCCCGGACGAACTCGCAGTTGATCGCCTTTGTGGACCGAGTTGAGAGCAACTTCTTCCTCGCCTTCATCCGTAATCCGGTGAGCTGTTTCGGGTGCTAGTTGCAGCAATTCACGAATGGCACCTCCGGTTTGCTGACGTGCACGCAGTTCCAAGACCTGGCCTAACAGCACCAGCGTGATGATCACTGCGGCGGCTTCGAAGTACAGCGGCGGCACACCGTTTTCAAAGAATGCCTCGGGAATCAAGTTTGGCAGCACCACCACAACAAAACTGAAAAAGTACGCCGCCAAGGTTCCCACGGCAATCAGCGAAAACATGTTCAGATTCATGCTGCGGAACGACTTCGCTCCACGAACCAACAGCGGCCATCCGCACCAAAAAACGACGGGCGTGGCGAGCAATAGTTGCAGCCAGGCGGCGGCACTAGTCGACAAGAAATTGGTCAACCGCAGTCCGACCATCGGTCCCATTGCGATCAACAGTAACGGTACCGACAACACCACGCCGACCCAGAACCGTTGTTTCATGTCGGCGTACTGTTCATCGTCACCGGAATCGGCCATATCGATGAACTTCGGCTCCAGATCCATCCCACAGATCGGGCAATCCCCCGGCCCCATCTGTTCGATCTCCGGATGCATCGGGCAAGTGTAGATTGCTTTCTCGTCTACAGCCGCATTGCTCACATTGGCAGCCGAACTACCTCCTTGCGACTTCCCGCCACAACAAGAATGCTCTCCGCTTCCCATCTCCAGTTTGTTTTTCTCCCCCTGTTTCTTTTCCGCCTCCTTCTTTACGCGTGCGATTAGCACGCCAGCGGGGTCAGCTTCGAACTTTTGTTGGCAGCCCGCACTGCAAAAGTAGTACGTTTGGCCTTCGTACTGACTTTCCAGTGCTTTTCCGGGGCTAACGGTCATGCCGCAAACGGGGTCGATTGCGGTAATTTGATTTGTTGACATAGTGGACATCCTGGCAATCTCCTCAGCCACGTGCAGATTCGCCATGCGAATGTGGTACACGAAGGATTTGACGGTAATTTTAACATTTTAGGGGATACCCTGTACTGGTATGCAACTTGCATTCCAATTCGAGCTGAATTCGTTTGCTTTCGTGATTTGCTTGGGGATCGAGCGTCCTGGGGTCGTGACGCTATCGATCGAGAGAGAGTCGTCTGAAAAAAACGACGTCATCGAGAATATCAGTGATGCTGGAACGCAAACTCAGTTGCTGAAACGACCTGGTCTTTGTCCGCAAAAAGTCGAGTAGAATCCGATAAAGCGAATGGCGAGCCTCCAACGCGGAGCCTCGCCCCTGTAACGTACGACGCCTTCTCGTACATAACCACGTTGCACGACGCAGGCTAACTGTGGATTTGACCGTTGAAAAATCTGTCGCTGCGAAACTGCTCTGGGCACGTGAAGAAGGTTCGCCCGTTGCACCATCCACTGAAACACTTGCGGCCGAAATGGCCGCGATCGCACGCCGCCGCTGGAACTCCTACGAACGTCGAAACGCAAACATCGCCGACACGACAGAGAACCGCATCAATGATCTTGCCTGCGGCCTTGCCATTAAACTCGAACGCGGTGGTTGGCCGATGGTTGGCCCGCTGATCGCCGACTACACATGGCTTGCCGAACAAATCTCGCCGATACTTGCGGGCGATAATTGATGGAGACCGTTCTGACGCTCCAACTTCGTGCAACATTTTTGCGTTTGGGGTCAGAGACCGACGCGTTTGATTCTTGACCTCAATTGCAAATGTCGCACGCGGATTTGACTGCGGTTGCTTGATCGGTTAGCGGAACCGAAGCAGTCCGTTGAGCGTTCGGATGATTCGACCGGCAAGCGATATTGGGGCGGCTTCGATGGTACTGATCGCACCCGACCCGGCCTTGAAGTGCAGGGAGACGGGCAGTTTGATTGCGGCACGAACCACGTACGAGGTGGTTGCCGGAGCTTGCTCTCGTGTTGCCTTGGCGTCATCCCAGCGAGGTGTGTTTAATTCGGGTGTCCATTCGGCTCGGGAAATGTCGGTGACGATTCCTGTAAAAACTTCGCCCGGATCGGACTGTAACGCAAGTTTTAGCTTTGAACCGAAGGCGATTCGCTGTACTTCGGATTGCGACATGACAATTTCGACATCCCAGTCGTTACCGTTGACAATCGACATTAATTCCGTGCCGGAGTGAAGATAACTTTCGCTGTTTTCAGCGTCCGTCGGATATCCCGACCAACTGACGAGCTGAAAAACGTCTTCATTTCCATAGGCCGCCGTTTCGGGGCGTCTTGTGCCCAGGATCAATTTTCCGCTTGCAGGGGCTCGAACAACCAACGCATCGCGTCGATCACGTCGCGTGTTGAGTTGCTCTTTTAAGTCAGCAAGCAACGCTTCGGCTGCCGGTAATTCGTCGGCTGCCTCCGGTGATTGAAAGCGACTTTGGCGAAGCGATTGAACCAACCCGGTTTGGATTTGTACTCGCCCCAAGGCTTTAACGTACTCGGATTCCACGTCGTGATTGACAAGCGTCGCGATCTTGTCGCCCTGGGCAATCGTGTCTCCAGGAACTGCCGCAAACGATTCCAAGATACCGGGCGTGGAAATGTAGACGGGCGTCTGTTTGCGTGGCGTGATGCGGGCCGTGGTTGAAATCGATGAGGGCATTGGCCACATCGCAACCACAGCCAAGAACGCGGCAATACAGACAAAACGAAGCAAACGAGTCATACGGACCTTTCCTCGTCGAGCGGGATTGCGGAGGAAACGGATTGGGATTTTTGAGATGCCGTAGATCATGCCAGCGATCGCCAACACACACAACACGCGGCCGACGGATTCGAGTCCGTATGGCCGAAGCATCAACGACACGAACCACAAAATTAACAGCGTTAGACTCCAGCGATAAACCGCCGCAGCCATCGCATAGACGACCATCCAAAATCGTCCACGAAGCGTAAGGATTTCGTACGGCATTTCGTCAACGCCTAGTAACACGCGGTTCAGATAAGCTGACAAAAGCCGTCGCGACCGTTCCGCCATGTTGGGCGTGTCGCACAGATCCGCAAGAACGTAGTAGCCGTCGTAACGAAGCAACGGATTGGCGTTAAACAAGATCGTGCTGACGCCACAGACAAGCATCACATTCATTGCCACCGAATGCACGACACCTTCGGCAGTGATAATCCAAATCCATGTCGCCGCTGCGGCCAACAGAACTTCCGTCGCAATGCCTGCTAATCCAACCGCTGCTCGCTGGAATCGGTTAGTCAACATCCAAGAGTCGGAGGTGTCGCAGTACAGTGCCGGAGTAAAGACCAACAGCATCGGCCCAATTTGATGGCACTCGCCGCCAAAGTGCTTGCACACAAACGCGTGCCCCAGTTCGTGCAAAATCTTGGTACCGCCAATCACCGCCGCCAAAATCAAGAGCGAATCGAGTCGAAGCCACACGCCGAGGGTCGGGAACTCGGCTGCGAAGTTGTCCCAGTGTGTGGTGAACGCGATCGCGGCGGAGACGCAAAGCAAGCCCGCAATTAGTAGCGATATCGGACTCAGCAGTGGACGAACGAAGGGGTAGCAACGGCGGAGAAACGGTTCTGGATCCACGCCTGGAAAACGGATGAACAACAAACTGCTGAGCTGTTGCAGATGTTTTTGTCGCTGTTCTTTTTTGCCACGTGCGGCAAGCCGGTCGCCTTGATACGCCGAATCCGATACCGTTAGCTCGCTTTGGTGAAAGCGGAATAGTAGCTGATTTAGTTCGCTATGAGAGACTTTTTGAGGATGATAGGTTTTCTCGTAATCGCGACGCAGGTCATCAAGGCTGCATCGACCGTCCAGACGTTTTAAGATGAAGTATTCGTCCGCTCGAAGTCGGTGATACTTCATCGATATCGGATCTTTTACTACATATGCGGACTCGTTCTTATGCAGCGTTTGCACCGCAATCAGATCCGCGCGAACGCGAACGCCGATGGCGTTGCTCGATGAACGGGTGATGTGCGACATGATGAAACGTGACGAAGTTTTGAAAAAGTCGGCTAGCGGACGTAGAACAAGATGTTGCGATTGACGAAGTCAAATACATCACTAAACCAACTGCGGAGCAATGAACGCTCGCCGCAATAGACACGTGCCGTAACATCCGCCCCTATACGCACGTCAAACGGATCGAAGACGTCCGCAGTGGATTGGGGATCGTTTATTCGTTGGACACTCGCGGTGGTGTCGATCACCGCTTGTTTACGTTCATCAATTCGTGCGGCTGTCGCGACGCTATGCAGTGTTGCGGCGTACGATCGGTCGGGCTGCGTTGCTACGACAAAGGTGACCGGCAACGACGAAGACTGCTCAAATGACTTCAGCATCGCACCAGCGTCGCGGTCGGGAATTTGAAGTTTCAATTCCCATGGGCCCGTTTCATCCACGACACTCAATAGTAAGTTGCCTCGTGATACGGGACGGCGAGAAAGGCGTTGCTCCAATTGCCATCCGACCACCGTTCCATCAATCGGACTTTTTACAATTAAGTCCTCTTGCTGGGATTCAAGGATGGCTTGTTGTGCACGCAGATTAGCCAGTTCGGTGTCAAGCTGTTGCTGTTCAACCGCCATGCGGTCCGACGGGTTTTGTTTGGCATCGCCACTGAGTCGAACCGCTTTGATCGACGCCAGACGTTGGAGCGTGGTTTGGATTTGGCCCGAGATGGTTTCGCTGTTGCGCTGTAGATCGGCGTTTTCGAGCTCCAACAGGGGCAAGTTCGCTGTCACTGATTGACCATCGACGACATGCAGCGTTTTGACAACACCATCGACCGATGCAAAGACTTGGCGGCGTTGAGTCGGTTCGAGCGAACCTGTGGCGATCACATAATGATCTACAGGAATGACCATTGATGCGATGGCAAATAGGACGATCGAAGCCACTGCCGCTGCTAACCAGACCCATTTCCCAGTGCGTTTGAGTCGGCCAATCGATTTCCAAATCGTTAACGCAAAAATGCTCTCGTGTTCCATCGCGTTGTGCAGCGCCACGGCGGACTCGCTCACCACGATTTGCATGACTGGGGTGATGTCGCTTGGTCCTTCACCGCTGTAGTATTCCGCCAACAAGACGCCGACGAGCTCGCCGCTATTTTGGAAGGGATCGTTGATGAGATCGTCGGACGAAGCGTCATCGGAATCCTCGTCTGTGATTCGCAATGGCAACAGGGCTACTGTGGTCGTTCCGCATTGATCAAGGTATTCATCCAGCGGAGCCTGGATTTGCGGAGGCAACATTTCCGATTGTGGAAGCATCACCGGGCCTGACAAGACGACTGCACGCTCGACCAATCGTTCGATACTGCGAGTCGAGTTGCTGCGTTTGTCGACGACGGCAACTCCGCTGACGGCGGTGACTTTGAACCTTTTGCCACGACGAGTGAGCACGACGACGCGGTCGCAGCCAATCAAACGTCGTGTTTCGTTGGCAATGGAATATGCGGTTCGGTGGACCGATAGACTGCGATGCAGCTGCAATAAAGTTCCTCGGGGCGTCGCCGACTCGCCGCCGCTACGATCGGTGCTTTTGATAGCTGTCGCTTTGTTTGGATTTACGATCGCCGCGCTAGCCGATTCCTTGGCGGGCACGTTGTCCGAGGAACCGGCCCACGTGTTACCGTTCGCATCGATTTCGCCAACGGATTGAACGTAGGAATTCAATCGGCGAAGGGTTTCGAGTTGTTCTGCAGCGGTGGGGCGATTGCTAATGCGATTGACGAGCAAGACCGCAAGCCGGTGAGGCGCCGACATTAATTCAACCCGGAAACCGCGGACCGAAAACGATGTATCGTTCGGATCGGTTTCGGTGGCGGAGGAACTATCGTTTGACGCGGATTCGCTTAAACTTGGCGGGGGCGTGGCAGACGGATCGATCAAGGCGATTTCGCTTGCGATCGGCGTCGAGGTGGCCATTTCCAAGTTCTGGCGAATCGAACCGCGATGGATTTGGCTTCCGAGTTCCTCATCCGCAACAAGCATCATCGGGTGCTCGTGATCGAGTGCAACGATGGCGACGATCCCAACCGCAAATTCACTTTGCAGGTGCTGAGCCAGTTGGCGAATGAATTCGTTGCGGTCGGAGCAGCGTTTTGCGATCGACGTCAACAGCGACTTTGGGTCACTGCTGGCAAGGGGATCATCCTGAAGCGTCGAGCGCTGATGAATGTTGCTGGTGGAAGGAGCGTTCAACACAATGCCTAATCGCGGTGCTTATTTAACGGTGCTTACTTAACGGTGCCTGCCTAATCTGGGACGACCGGATTGCGTCGTCGTCCGTGTCGCGTTGCAAAATCCGAGGCTAGTTCACGAAAACGGTCCAGGCGGTTTTGCCGCTGTCAAATTCAACAAACTTGCGGGACATCGTGTGAATTGGGGAGGTCACGCCGTCTGTGAGCCGTTGCTATATTGTAACGGTTGTAGGGGCATTGCGTATTGAGCGACGGAGCCAGTCTGCCGTCCATCCTGCATCGCAGCCCGGGGCAAAATAGCGAAGCGAGTGCGAGAGCGAATCTGCTTGGGGCTTGGTGAACGCGATGGCATAACATCTAATTGCACTCAAAACGATCACAACCATTTTGGAACGCAGGGCTTATGTTTTTTCTGGATGTGCTGTCACGGTTTGCCCATGTGGGCACCGCAATCACGATGGTCGGCGGTACGATGTTTTTGTTGTTTGTGCTGCTGCCCTCTTCGATGAAGATCGAGGAACCGTCGCGAGCATCGCTAGGCTTGGCGGTTTTGGGACGCTGGAAGCGTTTTGTCCATTTCGGGATTCTGTTGTTACTCGCTAGCGGAATTTACAACTACGTCCGTGCGATTCCTGGGCACAAGGGCGACGGGCTCTACCACGGCATGGTTGGGACCAAGATGATTCTCGCTGTGGTGGTGTTTTTTATCGCTTCGGTGTTGGTCGGTCGCAGTCCCAAATTTGAGGGCATGCGAAACAATCGAGCGAAATGGCTGAAAATCGTTGTCCTGCTAGCCTGCGTGATTGTCGCCATTTCAGCGTTTTTGAAGGTGCGTGGTCTCCCCAGCTAGGTCGGTCAAACGATTCAGTGATCCACATTGTGTTTTTCGACTGACAATTTGAGATATCGCGTCCCGTTGGTCACCTTGCGATCGTATCAGCGTACAATCGGTGCGGCCTCGGCACGCGTTTTTCGCGATAAATGCCACTTGCCCCCTCGCAAATCTTACCTCTCTCCTTCCATCTCAGGATTTATCGATGCAAATGATGTCGTTTCGCGCGAGTTTGTCCCTAGCCTTCACGTTTGTCTTTGGCTTCTCCGCCACCAATGCCGAGGATTGGTTGCAGTGGCGAGGCGCGGACCGCGCCAATCACTCCTCCGAAACCGGCTTGTTTGAATCGTGGGGCAAAAATGGTCCAACGCTGAAGTGGATGGCCGAAGGAATCGGCGACGGTTACGCCAGCGTTTCGGTTGCCGGAAATCGAATCTATACAACGGGAAATTTTGAAGACAGTCAATCGGCTGTCGCTATCGATGCAACCACAGGCGACCTCCATTGGAAGCAAGCGATTGCAAGTGGTCCGCCAAAGCATGGTTACGAGGGAAGTCGTACAACGCCCACGATTGATGGCGGTCGCCTGTACATGGTCAGCAGTGATGGTCACATCGTTTGTCTAAACGCAAACGATGGCTCCGAAGTTTGGAGTCGTGACTTCAAGGATTGGAATGGGAAGATGATGAGCGGTTGGGGGTTCAGTGAATCGCCGCTCGTTGATGGAGATCGAGTTATCTGTACTCCCGGAGGAAAGTCGGGATTGTTGGTCGCACTGAACAAAACCAATGGTGAAGAAGTCTGGGCGTGCACGCTCTCAGGTGATGAACTTGGTACCGACGGAAAGGATGTGAAGGATGGCGCTGGCTATTCTTCACCCATTATTTCAAACGGTGGTGGTGTAAAACAGTACGTTCAATTGGTAGGTCGTGGCTTGATTGGTGTTCGCGCGGCGGATGGGAAATTGTTGTGGCAATACAATCGTGTCGCTAACACCACCGCAAATATTCCCACGGCACTCGTTGACGGCGACTTTGTCTTTACTAGCACCGGCTACGGCACGGGGTCGGCACTGCTAAAGCTGACGCCCGATGGAAAAGGTGGCGTTAAAGCAAACGAACAGTACTGGCTCGATGGGAACAAGCTTCAGAACAAACATGGAGGTATGACGCTGGTTGATGGCTACATCTATTGCGGACATGGCAATGGCAATGGGCTGCCCGTCTGTGTAAAAATGGCGACTGGCGAAATTGCTTGGGGACCCGAACGTGCTGAAGGTAAGGGAGAGACAAGTCTGATCTACGCCGACGGTCATGTTCTCTATCGCCGCGAAGACGGCACGATCATCCTGACGAATGCAACGCCTAAGAAGTTCGACGTGCTCAGCGTTGTTAAGCCAGAGTACCAGAAGGGAAAGAGTTGGGCGCATCCGGTCATCGCGGGCGGCAATCTCTACCTCCGCGAACAGGGTAAATTAATGTGTTACAAGCTCAAGTAACAGTCGTTTAAAAACGCAGAGCATTGCGTTGCCAACCTTGCGAAGCCGAACTTGAATTCGGCTTCGAGTCGGTTGTATCCCGCTCCTCCGACTGGAAGTCGAACTGTGTACTTTAAGCGAATGAGTTTTTGCCGTTCGCTATTCCGAAACGTTGCAAGTAAGTGTCCAGTAGATCAAATCAGCATTCTGTCGATTAATCAAAAATTCACTGATATTTTCTTGCGAATCGTGGTGGGATAATGTGCCCTAAACAAGGTGTTTAGGTGGTAGTCGCAATGTTGATAGCGACTCTTCTTTGTGGCCAATTCGCCAGCCCAATCACGATTGGAATGTCTCTGCCCTCGTGAAATCGCCAGTGTTGCTGGGAATATAGGAAGCCGTCTTCCCTAACGAGTAGTTTCTTAGCGGGTTACCGGGGAGCTGAACGTGCAAACGCCTGTCCTATGCATGGGAAGGGCGTTGCCAAGTTGCAGCCGCATGATTTGGGGCCGAGAAACGGACTGCTGTAAGTGTGAACAGGTGGCTGGCAGAACCCCATTTGGATCGCCCTTGATTACCGGCACAGCATTTGTGTATGGTGAGGATCTAGTCTGACGGTTCAGTCGTTTCCCGCAGGAAACCGAACTCGTCTTTTGCTCTATTCACGATGACTCATGGTCATTCGGAACGATTATCTGAATCAACGTATTGCTGAATGATGATTTGCGGCGACCGGTAAGCTCCTTTGACTTTGTAATGCTTACCAAAACCCTTGTCATTTTTTCAATCGATGAGCCATGTGATTCGCTCCCGGTCTAATTTTTGTCTCGATTTCCATTCGTCTTGATTTCTATCATTTCGGAAACCAAAGCTGTTTAAAAAATGGAGGGTTCATGTACGGGACTCTGCTGGTTAGTGGCGGTGCACTCGCGTTGTCAGCGGTTGGGATTGCTGAGTCGCTTTGGCATCAACGTAATCTCTCGAAAATTCCAATTAGGATTCATGTCAATGGGACTCGAGGTAAATCAAGTGTAACTCGGTTGATTGCAGCAGGTTTGCGTGCGGGCGGAATACGCACATGCGCAAAAACCACGGGCACCGTTCCTCGCATGATTTTTCCCGATGGCAGTGAAGCATCGGTCTTCCGTCCTTCGCGAGCCAACATCATGGAGCAGCGACGTGTGGTTCACGCGGCGGTGCGTTTACGCGCCGAGGCCCTTGTGATTGAGTGCATGGCACTTCAGCCTCAACTGCAATCCATCTGCGAATTGAAATTGGTCCAATCCACTCATGGGGTGATCACCAACGCTCGTGCCGATCACCTCGACGTGATGGGGCCTGATGTTGTCGGCGTCGCCAAGGCATTGTGTGGCACGGTTCCCGTCGCTGGAACCGTTTATACGGCCGAGCAACGTCTGGAAACATTGCAAGTCATTTCTAACGCAGCGAAAGATCGCAAATCCGAGATGGTTACGATCCTGGACGATGCTGTCAGTGAAGTGACTTGCGAGGAATTAGCAGGATTCTCGCACATTGAGCATCCCGATAACGTGGCACTTTCATTGCAAATTTGTCGTGATCTTGGCGTCCAGCGGCATGTTGCTCTGCAAGGAATGTGGGCTGCGGATGCGGATCCCGGGGTAATGCGATTGTTCCGAGTGGCTGAGCAGGACCAGGAAATGGTCTTTGTAAATGCCTTCGCTGCGAACGATCCCGAGTCGACCGGGCATAGTTGGAACACGCTGGTGCAACGCTATGAGGGGGTCGAGCGACGAATCGCCCTCTTTAATTGTCGCGAGGATCGAGTGGATCGATCGCTGCAGTTAGCCGAAGCGTGCATGCGTTGGCATCCAGCGGATCATTACGTTCTTTCGGGGACGGGAACCGAAGTTTTCGCACGACGCGTGATCCAGAGTGGATTGTCGCGAGACCGCTTGACGTGTGCCGAATCACAACCGGCGGCACATTTAGTCAATCTGCTGCGAGGCCAATCGGGACGATCCTCGATGGTAATGGGGATGGGCAACATCGCTGGGCCGGGGATGGATCTGCTGGATTATTTTCGCAAGGCGGATCAGATGCAACGCCTTCCTTTCGCAGATCACATTCCAGTCGGAGCGGCATAATGAGTTTAATGGATATCGACATCACGTTGCTTGCCATTGCGATTGGCTTACTAGTCAGTCTCGTCGTGACGGAACTGATCGGGCTCAGCGTGGGCGGCATGATTGTGCCGGGATACATTGCACTTTCCTTGCACCAACCGATTGCGGTGCTGTTGACGATCATCGCGGCGATGATCACGTGGGGGCTCGTCCGGCTCGTTTCACGTTGGGCCATTCTGTTTGGTCGTCGACGTGTTGTATTAACGGTGATGTTCGGATTTGCGGTCGGCATGACGATTCGTTTGATCGCGAACTCGCTATCGGCGGTTCCTGGAGCAGTCGACGAGGTCGTCAGTCCAATCGTAATGATTGGATTCATCATCCCCGGTTTGATCGCGTTGTGGTTTGAACGCCAGGGCTTTATCGAAACCTTGTCGCCGATGATGTCCTCTGCGGTTCTCGTACGTTTGACATTGATTCTTGTTGGGGTGGAGGCAATTGCATGAGCGAGTCGGGTGACAACATCAAGAAAGATAAGACACCATTTCAGGTCATGTATTGGCGCCCCAGGCGGTTGTCACGCGCTGGGCTGTGGGCTGGCATGATCGTTTCACTTTCGGGAATGGCACTGGTCCATTTTTGGCCCTCGAATGTGGCGCCCGAGCATCAGGAACGATTGTTGGCTGCGGCGACAAAAGCCGAGTCTGCAATGCAAGTGATCGCCCAGGCACAGCAACAGCAAGGGCATCGGTTGGTTGCGAAACTGGACCCGCAAGGATCACATCTGATTGGTCCTTCGATGTCGCTTGTGACCAGTAAGCTTGGGTCACTCGAGTCAAAGCAAACGTCGATCAATCCGAACTTTGCTGCCGTTGTCGTTAAATGGTTTGAAGAGGCAGGCGTTAAGCCAGGGGATCGCGTTGCCATTGGTGCAAGTGGATCTTGGCCTGCGTTGAATATTGCGGTGTACGCGGCCGCCGAGACGCTACAACTAAAGCCGACCATCATTCTGTCAGCGGCATCGAGCCAATATGGTGCGAATGGGCCTGACATGATGTGGGTTGATATGGAGAAGCATTTGCATCAGGCGGAGCTGATTTCGTTTCGTGCTCAAGCGGGAACCTATGGCGGGCTTTACGATCGTGCATCGGGAATGCCTGAGCAAACGCGTGCGTTGCTGTCGGGGGCGATGGAACGCAACGGAATTCCGATGCTTGCGTCGACCGGTTTGCGAGCCTTGATTGACGAACGCATGGCGTTCTATGAAACGGAAATCAAGGGAGACACCTATGCGGCTTATGTCAACGTCGGGGGCGGATCGGCATCGATTGGCGGCAGCGAGGGCAACGAGCGTTTCGCGGCGGGAGTACACATGCGGGCTCCCGGTGAGGGACCGCTGCCGAACTGTATTGCCACTCGAATGCTGGCGAAAAACGTGCCAGTAATCAACGTGGTCGACGCTAAATTTATTGCAGATCAGTACGCAATGCCGATTGCACCTGTGGACCATCCATCGATCGGACAAGGTGACGTCTTTGGTAAGCGTGTCTATCGACGCTCGTTAGCAGGCATCGTGATGGGACTGACTTGGTTGATGATGGCAACTATCGTTGCACCTGGAATCATTCTTCATCCGCTACGATCGTGGCGGGCATGGCGAAAGCCATCGGATGATTCCCAATCAACGTCGTCGATGCCAGAGCACGTTGAGTTGATGGTCTGATTGACTGACAATTTGGCCTCGGTCGTCCCCCCCTACTCAAGAGAGGACGATGTGAGCCGCTTGTGCTGTCGTGTGAAAGCTTTGTGAAGCGGTCACTTAGATATTCTTGACCATGACAATTTCGTTTCCTGATTCATTGAAACGAACTTCGTCCATGAACGAGCGGATCAAGACTAATCCGCGGCCGCCTTCGATATCGAGTGGTTCATTGACAGTAGTGTCTGTGTACTCTTCGGTATCAAATCCATTCCCTTCGTCCTTAACGATAAAGACAAGTTGTTCTTTACCGAGGTGGGCACGAAAGATGACACGCCGATCACCGTAGGGTGATTCGGCACGTCGTTTTTCTACAAGAGTGGCCACCTCGTCGACTTGTATCTCTTCGTCGTCATGTTGGGCTTGTTGGCTAATTTCGAGATTGCCACGTATCATTGCGTTCAAAAGAGCCTGCTCGATCGACATTCCGATCCGCGCTCGTGTTACCTCGTCGCTGATATGCATGCCGCCGACCATTTGTTGCATCAGATTGACGAGCGACGGCACCAATTCAGGGTTGTTTTCAAGCGTGAATTGAAATTGGTTGTAGTCAAGGCGTTCGATAAGATGCTTGTAACTCATCTGAGTTTCTAGCAATCCCAAGACGTGCTCGATCGATCCCAGTAATTCTTCGTCAACGACCGACTTCGGTAGATACGCAGCGGCGCCTTCCAGTAATGCCTTCGCCGCAAGTTCCTCGCTGCCTTGGCCTGTGATCAGGATCACAGGGACGGAAGCATGTTTGGCTCGAATGGCTTGAACCAATTCAAGTCCATTCATATTCGGCATCTGCATATCGGTCACGACGATATCGGGAAGCTGTTCACTCATGATCTCCAGGGCTTTCAAGCCGTCGCCGGCGACCTGAACTTCATGCGAGTCTTCCTCGAGTAACGCTCGCAACATGATCACTTGAGTGGGGCTGTCTTCTGCTAATAGAACACGCGACATGGTGCAATCCTATGAAGGGCATCGTCGGGGTGTTTCAATCACCGCCGCAGAACTAGAAATTGTAAGGGGGGAGCGCCAGACAAGATAGATTACTAGGCAAGGGTTCCGGCGCAACTTCATCATTTGTCTCTTCGGTGGGGCCGCAAAGCTGGTAAGCGAGGGAGACGTTTAGGGTGAGGAAATATAAATCGGCAAAGTTGTTTTCAAACCATTTCAGAATCAGTCCTGCATAGGAATGCGTCAGTTCTGTCAACGGAGCCGGGATCAACTAATTGTCAACTTAGAGCCGACGCGTTTCTTAAGTGGCATCCTTGCTCAAAAAGGAATTTGTCTCCAACAAGGTCGACGTCAGCAGTTGATGGAGTTGCTCGTGATTGGCAGCCACATTCGTGAAGTCGTTGCTTTTGCCAGCCTTTTCGACCTCGATTGTACATTCCGCCAACAACGTCGCACCGATCGCCATCGATGCTCCCTTCAACGTGTGAGTCGAACTTTTTAGTAAGTCCGCATCTTGATTGGCAATCGAATGATCGATTTGTCCGATCAGCGTCGCACTTTCTTCGGCAAATGCCTGGAAAAGTTCGGCAATGAGCGATGGATTGTCGCCAATGGTCATATGCAATTTTTCCCAATCAATCCATTGTGAAATCTCGCAGTTTTCCGCGGTACTTTCGCAATTGCAATTCTCGGGAACAGCGGAGTCGTTGCTGGGATCTTGCAGTGGTCCGTCGTTCGCCGGTGACACGCTTGCCTGGGGTTCATCTTCTTGAATTGCAACAGCAAGCTCGGCAGGTGCGGCAATCTCTGCAGTCGCGGGCTGGATATTGTACTTGGTTAACACCAGCGAAAGTTTTTCAAAAAGGTTTGCAACGCGAATAGGTTTAGGCACATATTCGTCCATTCCTGCTTCCAGACATCCTTCGCGATCTCCCTTCATTGCGTGTGCGGTCATTGCGATGATTGGAAGATGCGAACCGGATTCTTTTTCCGCTGCACGAATAGTACGTGCGGCGGTAAGTCCGTCCATCTCAGGCATTTGAACGTCCATCAGCACAACGTCAAACGATGCTTGTTGCACTGCATCGACCGCTTGTTGTCCATCGCCCACGACGGTGACTTTGTGTCCATATTTAGTGAGCACACCCACTGCCAATTTTTGATTGACGATGTTGTCTTCGGCTAGCAGGATGTTCAACGGGCGGATGCCATAATCTTCGCTCGTATGTTGTCCATGATGGTCTTCGGTAACGTTGACTCCGAGGGCGCGAACAACAGAGTCAAATAATTCGGACTGTTTGACAGGTTTCATCAGACGGTCGGTGACTCGAAACTCGCTGCGTTTTTGTTTGTCGCCGATCCGTCCTCCGGACGTCAGCATGATGATGGGCATGTCATCGATTGCCTGTTCGTTTCTTACTCGCTTCGCGAATTCGAAACCATCTTGTTCGGGCATGTTAACGTCAGCGATCGTCAATCCAAATGGTGCCTTTGTCTCCACGGCTGCTTTGATTTCCGTGATCGCTTCTTCGGTTCCACAGGCGAGTGTCGGAAGCATTCCCCAGTTCGTCAGCATTTCGTGGAGGATTAAGCGATTGGTTTCGTTGTCATCGACCACCAGCACGCGAGTTCCACCGACAACGACCATTCCGCGTTGGTTTGTCGATTTAACGTCTTCGTCAGCAATTTCCAATGACACGGTAAAGAAGAATCGGCTGCCCGCCCCAACTTCACTTTCGACCCAAACGGAGCCTCCCATCATGGCGACAAGTTTGGATGAAATGGCAAGCCCTAGTCCGGTCCCGCCATAACGCCGAGTCGTCGATGTATCGGCTTGTTCAAACTCGTTGAAAACGCTTTTGCATTTGTCTGCAGGGATTCCGATTCCGGTGTCGCGAACGCAGGCGATGAGTTCGATTTGATTGCCGTCTTCGGACTTCAGTTCGACATCCACCACGACTTCACCGTGTTCGGTGAACTTGATCGAATTGCCTACTAGGTTAACGAGCACTTGGCGAATACGTCCGGCATCGCCAACCAAGTAAGGGGGGACTTCGGGGGCGACGCGAAACGCGAGTTCGAGTCCTTTGGAATGAGCACGTACCGCTAACGTTTTCATCGTGTCGCCGAGCGTTTCACGCAGATCAAATGGCATGCTGTCGATATCGAGCATGCCAGCTTCGATCTTTGAGAAGTCCAAGACATCGTTGATGATCGATAGCAGCGAATCTCCGGATTCGCCGACCATTTTCAAATAGCCACGTTGAGTTGCATCAAGTTTTGTGTCTAGCAGCAACTCGGTCATCCCGATGATGGCGTTCATCGGCGTGCGAATTTCGTGACTCATGTTGGCTAGGAAGTCGCTCTTCGCTCGATTCGCTGCATCGGCGGCTTCCATCGCGCTGCGTAGATCTTCGGAAGCTATTTTTCGAGCGGTGATGTCTCGCCCGATTCCGACAATTCCGACCACGTCGCCAAACTCGTCACGAAGCGGAACCTTAGTCGTTAACAGCCAACGCTTATTGCCGTTAGCATCTTGCGAGGATTCTTCTTGATCGATCAGCGGGGTGCCCGAGCGGATCACGTTCTGGTCGTCGGTGACGTAATTGCATGCCAACTCAGGCGGCAAAAAATCGTAGTCTGTTTTGCCGACGATGTGTTCGACGCTCGGTAAATTTAGTAATTTAACTAACGCGGTATTGCCAGTGACGAATCGCCCAAAGCGATCTTTGACATAGATCAAGTCGGGGATGTTGTTGGTGATCGTTTTCAACAAATCCCGCTCGCGTGCGAGTTCGAGTTCCGCTCGCATCTGCTGCGTCACATCTCGCGAAATTCCAAACGTACCGATGATTTCACCCTTCGGATCCCGCAGCGGTAATTTCGTGGTAGAACACCATGTGTCTTCGCGGTCGGGCCAAGTTTCTCGTTCCACTTTTGCGACCATTGGCTCGGCCGTCTTCATGATCTGGCGTTCATCGGCCAAGGCACCACGAGCATGTTCGATTCCGAAAAACTCGGCGTCCGATTTGCCGATCGCTTCAGCTGGATCTGTTAGATGAAACAACTTTGCATGGGCACGGCTGATGCGAATGAAGCGGCTTTGTTTGTCTTTGAAGTAGATGGCATCTGGAACATTCTCGAGCAACGTGTCCATCAAGAACCGAGTTTGTTTGAGCTCAAACTCCGTTGCCTTCTGGCTACTGACGTCCCAAAAAATGACCTGAATTCCGACGACGGATCCTTTTGAATTGATGGTGGGGATCTTGAGTACTTCGACGTAAACCACGGATCCGTCGGCGAGCCGATTCTCCTCAACCAAATGTTCGGGTTTGCCGCTTCTCATCACCGCTTCATCGTTCTCGACATAGGATTTGGCAAGCTCGGCGGGGTAGAGATCGAAATCCGTTTTACCAATCAACTCATCGAGCGTTTTGTCCACGGCTTTGCAGAAGTTTTCATTGGCATATTGGATGCGTCCTTTCTTGTCCTTTCGAGTAACATTCAGTTGCACATGCTCGCGTAGAGTTTGGTGCTTGCTGAAAGATTCAAGTGATGTCGGAAGCGAAAAATCTTTTGGCGAGATGACCTGGGCGACGGCGTCGATTCGTGCTGGTTTGCCATCGGCATTAGTGGCAACGGATAATTGTTCGTCCAACCACGTGACCTTGCCCGTCGAATCGATGACTCGGTACTTGTGCCGAAGGCTGCCTTCTTCGAGTACGTTGACCAAATTTCGACGCACCTCGATTCGATCTTCGGTGAAAATTGTGCGTTGGCGTAATTCAACAGGCTTAGTGGAATCAAGCTTCACACCAAAAATGTTCTCGCCCGCTCGATTGACGTACAACAACAAATTGCCATCGAGCGTGGATGACCACAAGACATCAGTGACTCGATCCATAATGGCTCGAGTCGACGGATCGAACGGCGCCGCCGCTGACGCGGAACGAGATGCGTGTTCATTCATGGTGCAGCCTGGGTGGTAATGAGGAGGCCCTCATTTTAACTGCTGCGATGAGTCGCTGCAGCTTGAGAAGCGAGAAATGCTGGCAAGATCTCGATTCTGTTTTCACACGGCGATCGCCCGAAATTGTTAGCGGCTACGGATCAGCCGCGAGGACTCGATTTCGAGCCGCTTGATCGTCTCGGAAGCTTCCAGCAGAAACCGGTCGGCATCGACGGGGTAACCTGCGGTGGGGCGGAAGTTTTGGCCCTGGGGAGCGTGTTTTTTGAAATAGGCGTTGAATGCATTCATGCATATTTCTCGCAGATATTTGGCGTGGATCGACGACATCGCTACCGGCGGAAACGAATCGCCTTTGACCGTGAATCGGATCTGCATGGTTCTTTGCTCTGAGACGAGCTCATAGACGCTTTCACGACGTGATTCGGCAACAATTTGCAATGAAGCATCAGGCCAAATGTGCTGCAGAACCGCCCCGTAGAACTGGCGGCCTCCGTGTCGATCGCAATAAACGTGCACCTGGCGTTGGGAATCGTGTCGATCAAGCACGTCTGCGACCAAGCGAAGGCTTGTGTCCGACAGCAAATCGGATTTGTTGAATCCGCGGTCAATCACCTTATTGAATTGTTCGGCCGTGACAATACGAGTCGCCACTTCGGTTAAAGTAGCCCCCTTCTTCCCCCAATGATTAATTACGTATTGGGAGTCGAAATGAGAAACGAATTCGGACGTGCGGAGATTCTTCAACCAGGCAGGATGTTTTAGAGCTGCACCGTCACGGGAGGCGATCTTTTTGAGCCACGGTTTCAGCTTCAGTTCACCATCGCCGCACCACTCTTTGCAAACACTGACCACCGCGTGCAAAACCGCCAGTGGATCATGACCACGCGAATGGAACAGTTTCTTTGAATCGTCAACGATTAGTTTCAGCTCGCCCAAGGAGACCGGTTCCGATAGGCAGGCAAAAAAATCGGCGATCGTCGAGTCGGTTTGCTGCGGGGAGTGTTGAGAGTCAACGATGACGTCAGGCAGTTGCCATGCAGTGGCTGCGACTACCAGTGGGCCCAGTTTCGGACCATATCCGGCCTCGTCGACGGCGATCAGCAACATAAAAGATACGCATGGGCAGAGAAGGACACTCGAAGTTCATCGATCGACGACTCCAGCAATTTGGGTTGCTTCGGTACTCGATCACGATATGCAAGTGTGCCGAGTCAATCGCCACAGCTCAAGGTGCCAAATAGCGTGAAGATCCGGTGTTCCGATGGGAGCCCCGTTTTCGCAGCGAGATTAATGGGGCGAGATCGACTACGGATTCTGAGTGATCCGGGTAGCCGTCGCTGGCTCGAAGTCGATTTGAGAACTGGGAACGGGAAGTTCGAGCCAATCGGTGATTAGCAGTCGCTGAACGATCGGTTCTTCGAGGTGCTTGCCAACAATTTCCATCATCCGGTCACGTAGTTCGCTCTGTTCTGGATCTCGCAGCCAAGTGGTTTGGACTTGCCGCAACAGATGCTCGGTCTCTTCGTGGATTTCCATGTTCTGTTGAGAAAGTCGCTCTCGTCCGGTTTGTCGCCGGGCTGGGTCGAGGACCGCGTGCAGCTGGAACTGGTACACTCGGGATGGATCCGTCACATTTTGGAATCGGTACCGCCCCATATCAAACGTATTGGATTCGACATTTTGCAGGCGTGCGACTCGGCTACGTACATATCCAATCACCGCCGCGTGGACGACGACGATTGCTAGGATCAAAGCTGCAGCCCAGTATCGACGAAGGATGCTCACGGCCTAGTTCTCTTGCACAGTGGATGGACGGAAATAAGTACCAATAATTGCCTTGCCGGTGTTGCGATCACGTGTGATCTTCGACCCGGTGGGCTCTTAACGTTTATGACGATCATGCGGCTTTGTTGTGTGTCTTGGGATTTTGACGCAGTTCACTCACCACCAGATCATTAAAAAGATAGGTTAGAAATAGTGGCCCCAACGCAATTGCTGAAAAAATGACATTGACGCCAAACCCACCTCACGGTGCCACGGTGAAGCATGTCACTGTGCTTGTTTGTGCCAGTCCCAAGGCAGGACGCGGACAAGGTCGCGAGGAAATTCCCAAGCTGGTCACAAAATTGACGGAGCACGGATTCCAAGCAAAAACGACCGATTCGATTCAAATCATTCGCGAGCACATCGACCGGTTTTGCTCCACGTCGGATCATTCGCTGATCCTGGTCGCCTGCGGTGGCGATGGCACTATCAGCTTGTTGGCTGATCTTGCCACCCCTGAGATCCCGATCGTTCCGATGCCAATGGGAACCGAGAACTTGCTGGCTCGACATTTCGGTTTTACCGCGAATGCGGATGACGTTTTCCACACGATTGTCCAAGGGCATGATCATCGGATTGACGCAGGATCGGCAAACGGTCGGCTGTTTTTAGTCATGGCATCGTGTGGGTTTGATGCCGAGGTGGTGAGGGATGTGCATTTGCGAAGACGCGGGCACATTCAGCGACTGAGTTATCTGCGGCCGATCCTGCGCGCGATGTCGCGTTACCGATTTCCAAAAATTGATTTGCGAATTGAGCGGGACGACCACGCGTGCTCCGATTTGCAATCGCAGGCAACGACAGAGACAAGCCGGCCCACGAATCAGGTCGTGAAACAGGCCGCTTCAGCAATGTTTCAATCGTCTTGGCAGCCTTGCTGGGTGATGGTGTTTAATCTTCCGTGTTATGGCGGCGGGCTTCGTATCGAGCCGGATGCCATCGAGAACGATCGCTTGCTCGACGTGATCACGTTTTTTCAAGGCACCATTTTGAGTGGATTTCGCTACGTCGCAGGCATCTTCACAGGGCGGCATCTCGGTTTCCAGGATGTCAAGCGTCTGCGTGCCAGTCGCATCTTTTTGACAGCGAAAACTCGAGTCGCGTATCAATTGGATGGTGACTATGTCGGTCGTTTGCCGCTGGAAATCAAGACACTGCCAGGTCGAGTTTGTTTGCGGATGCCCGTAGCCACGCGTTTTTCGGGGCGATTGTCGAATCAATCGTGATTGTCGATGATAGTAGACATGAGCAATGCATCCCCATCAAAAAACGTCGCCACCGTTTCGGTTGGTCCTTACCAATGTGGCCCTGATCAGCCGCTGCTGTTGATCGCCGGTCCTTGTGTCTTGCAGACCAAGGAGCTCGCTTTTTCGATTGCGGATCGCTTGGCCGCGATTAACCAACGGCCCGACGTCAACGTGGTCTTCAAGGCCTCGTTCGACAAGGCAAACCGAACCAGTGTCAATGCGAAACGCGGGCCGGGAATCGACGAAGGATTGCGGATGCTCGAAGAGGTGCACCAGCATTGCGGGTTGCCGGTCACGACGGACGTCCATCTTCCGGACCAAGTCGATGCGGTGGCAAGTGTCTGTGCCATGCTGCAAATTCCTGCGTTTCTTGCTCGGCAAACGGATCTCGTCGTCGCGGCGGCCAAAACCGGGCGCCCGTTGAACGTGAAAAAGGGCCAATTTATGGCTCCCGAAGACATGCAATATGTCGTCGAAAAGGTCCATGCCAGCGGTGATGGTGGGGTGATGCTTTGCGAGCGAGGCACGTTTTTCGGCTACGGACGACTGGTCAACGACATGCAATCGCTGCCGATCATGCGATCGCTTGGCGTGCCGGTGGTCTTTGATGCCACCCACAGCGTCCAGCGTCCGGGTGGATTGGGGGGCGCGACGGGGGGAAATCGAGAAATGGTCGAACCTTTGGCGCGTGCTGCCGTAGCAATTGGTACCGACGCCGTCTTTTTTGAAACGCATCCTGATCCTGAAACTTCCCCCAGTGATGGGCCCAATATGATTCCTTTGGACGCTTTTGAGCCAATGATGGATCGCTTGCTCAGGCTCCGCGCCGCCTGTGCTGAAATCATGGCCTAAAGCATCACTTGTTCAAAAACCTCTTCCTATGGCCTCACCAAATCGCTCGCCTCGGCGACCAAGAACATTCGTTTTATGCCTCAAAGCAATGATTTGGGGACTGACGCCCGTATTGTTGCTGGGGGCTGTCGGGTGTGGTGACGATGCTTCGACCGTCCAAAAAATTCAGGTTCAGCGTCAAGCACGTCTGCAAACCGAGACAAAACAGGATCACCTTGGCGAAGTTCACAGTTTGCTGACTCGTTTGATCGAATTGAACCAGGACGAGTCGCGGCGGCGAATCACCTATCACCTGAATCGTTGGCTCGAGTCGGTTCCGATGGCTGAAGCCAATTCGCAGCCCGAACTGTTGAGCACGATTTCGGATCTTTTGCCTCCCGAACGTGTCGACGAGCTGGTGTTGGGCGATCACTTTTTGCGATCGGATGTTAGCCATCTGCGTGATGCCTACCTGTTCGGTGCAATTGCCAAGTGGGTCGATTCGCCGCAAAGTGACGATCCGCTGTTGGCAGATTGGTTGGCCGAGCAAGGCAAAAAACTAGGGGACGACGATGCGAACAAGCTAAGGTCCGCATGCCGGTTTTTTGATTGGACGGTTCGCAATGTTGCCCTCGAGCCGTTTGTCTCTCCGCCCGCATTGCAAATCACACCTCCCGAATTGCCGCTAGGGATGATTTTTCAAGGCGCTGGCTATCGGCAAACCGATTACGAAAGCGTGTGGCGTGGGACCGGCGACTCGCTGCAGCGAACTGGCGTCTTCACACAATTGTGTCGGCAAGCAGGTATCACTGCCGCCATGCTGGCAGTTCAGTCGACCGAAACCGGCGAACTGAAGCCTTGGGCTGTGGGGGTTCTGGTCGGCGAAAATGTCTATCTGTTCGAACCTGCGTTGGGAGTCTTTGTTCCAGGGCCGGATCAAATCGGCATTGCCACTTTGGCCGAAGCACGCTCGGACGCCGCGGTGATGCGTCGCTTGAATATCCCCGGCTTTTATGACTATCCGTTCAGCAAGCAGGACGTTCAGCAGAATATTGCTTTGCTAAACGTGCTGCCCGTCGGGATCAGTGCGCGAATGAAACATCTGGAGTCACGGTTGGCGGGAGAGCGGCGGATGACCGTCTTTAGCGATGTCGATCAGATTGCTAAAACGCTCGATGCGGCTTCGGGCATCGCCGGAGTTCGTATTTGGGAGGTTCCTCTGCTGGCCGAGGTCTATCATGCCGCGTTAGAACAGGCGGCCCAGCGAGATCCGTTGCTTGGTTTTTGGTATTTTTCGAGATGGGCGATCATGGATGCCGATGTCGAATCATCTCGCTTGTTTTCGCTCGCTCGCTGGCGACATTTACACGGGCAATTCGATAACGATGATGACGCCAGCCTGAAGGGAGCTCGTCCACTTTATCTAAGCCAAAGGAAACCCGAGTTCGAAATCGCGGATCTTCGCATCGACGTGGATTTGCAAAAGGCTTACGGAATTCGTCGTGAACTCGGAATGGCTCCCGAACTGTATGACCGCCAAGTCCAACAGGCTCAGGCGATGATTCGACTTGGCAAGCAGACGGCAACGTATTGGCTCAGTTTGATTCAATACGATGATGGTCGTTACGACACCGCTGAAACATGGTTTCGAAAACGCGTCCTCGACGATACTCAACTATCACACTGGCAGCCCGCAGCACGCTTCAATTTGGGTCGCACGATTGAGCATCTGGACAAGTCCGAAGAGGCCATCGAGCTCTACAAACACACCGGCGACATTCAAGAACACGGCAACCGTATCCGCGCTCGTCTGCTGCAGAAATCTGAATCCGACTGAGCTCATCGCCTCTGTCGCATCACGCGTCCGGTTTGACGACAGCGGGGATCTCTTGCCCCGCAGGAATGAATCGCATTGATAGTGAATTGACGCAGTGTCGTGTGTTCTTTTCGGTTAGCCGCTCGCCCTTGAAAACGTGACCAAGATGGCCTCCGCAGTTTTGGCACAATATCTCGATACGGCGACCGTCCGCGTCGATTTCATGGTGAACGGCACCTTCAATTTCGTCGTCAAAGCTTGGCCACCCGCAACCCGAGTGGAACTTGTCCTGCGAACGATAAAGTGATGCGTTGCAGCGGCGGCAGATATAGGTACCTTCGTTTTCGTTATCTAGCAGCTCGCCGCTGCCGGGACGTTCAGTCCCCTTGTTCAGCAGAACGTGTTTTTCGTCGGGAGTCAGGTCGTTAAATTTTGCCAAAGTGGATCTCCTTGTGCTGAGGATGCTTGGTGGGAATAAACGCTGCTGTTGCTAGGCGACAGCTATTACTCGTAGGCGGTGGCTGAGGCGATCCGAAGTTTCCAAGTGCGGTCGCGAAATGCTGCAAAGGCTTCATCAATGATACCTTGAGAGATCAATGTTTGGCTGTCCCACATTTCATCAATCGGGCAAGATTTTAGCAGGACTAATTCGTCAGCGTTTGCGTCACTGCAAAGTTTACCTGCGAGTGAATCGCTCGTGGTTCGCCAATCCAGCGGCAAATCGCCATCATTGTCGGGACCGTAAAAACTACGGATCGACACCAAGCTAGGTACAGCGGTGGAAAATCCCTGGTTCAGTGCGTCTTGAAACGCCTCTGAGGAATCGATTCGGTTCCACCCAGGAAACCAGTCGCTGATGACTTCAAATGTATACTGTAGCAGTTCGATGCATTGCCAATGCGTTTTTAGGGGATCGAGCGGACGCAGTTGGTCCCATTGCCGCAGCACGTCAACAAGGTTGCCTCCACCGACGATCAGCAGGGTTTCCAGTGACGTGGTATCGCGTTGGATCCCACCGTCAATCTCGTTGAGCAATTTTGGTAAATGGTTTTGCAAATCGGGGCGAGCCAATAGACTGCCGCCAATCTTAATCACGCGACGCATCGGAGCCACGTCTATCGAGAAAGAGTCTGAGTTGCTTCGCTGCGGCGTACGAGGGAGCACCACGCGCCGCTTCCACACCCATTTGTTTTGTCATGGAGACCAGTTCGACATCACGAGGGATCTTCAGTAGATCGTTGCCGTGACCGCTAATCACAAAAGTCGTTGGCTTGAAGGACATCGTCGCGAGTAGGCGTTGCACCGAATAAGCGATTTGCTGCTGTGCTGCACGCATCACCTGCTCTGCGATTTGCTTTGATTGATCGAGCGAAACACTACGACGATCGAGTCCAACCATTCTTGCCAAACGGTTTGATGCAAACTCTTGCGTCCTCGCTCTGCCATCCGCAGTTTCAAGATCGTCAGCGTCCTCTTTTTCGAAACCAAGCATGATCCGGGCGTCATCGATGGTGGCGAATACTTCGTTCATTACCGGGATACGATTGCCTTGGTAGGTCACCCACGAACAGAGTCCGCAGACGGGCGTTCGTTGGCATCCAACGTAAACAAGTGAGCCTTCGCACAAACGGTCGTAATCGGTTTGTGCTTTTGTCGCCACTCGTCCATTACGAATGGGGATGATGTCGGTTGTCGTCGAGCCGATATCGATTAACAGCGCGTTGGGCGTGATCGATTGTCCTACATAGCTGGCTAGCGCATGCCAGTTTGCTGCGGCAATCAGATCAACATCTTCGGTGCCAACCTGCTCGCGAAACAATCCGTCTACACCGTAGAAGTAACATGATGGAATGTCTCGCTCTGCAGCGGCGCGGCGAGCATGTTCAACAATGTGTAAAACGCCTTCGGCACGATCAGCAAAGCAATCCGCAAGCTCGCCTGTCATAACAACGGCGATGGCAGATACGTCCTGGAACATCGCCAGGGATTCACAAAGTGAATCCTTCAGTGTTTCGGGACGCCGCCACATGGGAAAGAAACGCGAATGAGCCTGTTTGGACTCGCTTGCAAGTTTCAGGTTGGCGCCACCGATATCAATCCCAACGATCACGAATGTTGCGTCACAGTATCATTAATCCAAACTTTTCCCGAAGGAGTCCAGCGAACCGAATCGACCGCCGCGTTGCAAGACACGGGACCGGTTTCAAGTTCGAACAATCGTGCGGCTAGATTTCCATGAATCATTTGTCGCAAGCCGACATACGACGTCGTTAACCGCGGGTTAATCTCGATCACGTAGTCTTCGCTCGAGCAATCACCCAGCAGCAAATCGAGTCCAACAAATCCGCGTGCTGTTGGCGGCATCGCTGCAATCGCTCGCGAGGCTAACACTGCCGCGCGACGTTGTGATTCATCGTCCAGCGGACCTTGCCCGCCCGCATACTCGCAATTTTTGTTCTCAAGTTCTTGCCGCACAGCAGGTAACAAGGTCAAGCTCGTGCCCGATGCAATCAACGCGATCGAAATGGGCAAGCCCGGCATCCAGGGCTGCAGGATAAGATCGTCCGTCAACAACGCACGTGCTTCGGCGTACGAATCAAAGGTGCGAATCTCTTGGGTGCCACATCCGTCTCGCGGTTTCATTACAAACCGCTTATGCATCTGGATTTCTTCTTCGTAACGATCGTCCGCGAGCGTAACGAACAGCGGATGTGCCACGCCAGCGGTCAGCAGACATTTCGCCGTTTGCATCTTGTCACTTGCCACACGAAGAAAATCTCCGCTGCCAGCGATCACATCAACACCGCCAGCCCGTAACATTGCCACGGATTTCGCCAATATTCCATTGCTCTCGGGAGCAACGATGAGGGCGGCATCACAATTTTTTGCAGCAGCGACCCACTGGCCGTAGAACGAATCATTGGCGTGCATCGGAACAATTTCCGTTGCATCGACATCAAGATTCAAGCGTGTATCAAGAGGGACCGTTACTGTCGCAAATTCCGATAAATCGCTAGCGATGGCACGCAACATCGCAGCGCCCTCGTGTCTCAACGAAGTTGGGATTTTATCGAGTTCTTTTTCTGCGAGCCCGCCTCCACAGACGTACTCGCCGACAAAGATACGCATAATCCTGACCCGAAATGTGACTTGACTTAAACTATTCCCGAAACAGGGGGATAGGCCCTTAGTCGGCTGCTGAATAAACGTCAGCCTGAACGCACCTAAGTGTTACCGAAATAACACGGAAATGGCTATTCCCCTACCGACCTTAAAAAATACCGAGGTGATCACGGGCTTCATCCGTCATTTTATCGGGTGACCACGGCGGGTCCATCACCACCTTGACTTCGGCAGTATCGACTTCGTCGAGTCCTTCGGCGGCACCTTTTGTGCCAGCAACCAATTGAGGACCGGCTGGGCACATCGGACTGGTCATCGTCATGTCGATTTGCACGTCGTGGCGACCGTCCTCTTTTTCCTCAGCGACTCGGATTTCATAGATCAATCCAAGGTCCACGATATTGACGTAAAGCTCGGGGTCGATGACCTGCTTGAGAGCTTCACGAACTTTGTCTTCAGCCAGTGCCATTGGGGGGGCCTACTACGCGAAGGGGGAAGAAACGAATGGGGCAATTTAGCAGCATACTCATGCTGCCGCTGATGCCGTTAAGTGTACCAAATCCAGCAGTTTTTGCAGCCTATTCGTATTCGCGAACTTGACGTGCAATTGCCGCACCCAGTGCATCGCGAACGCTTTCGATCGAGATCCGATCAAAAATCTGCTGAAAGAACCCGCTGACGATCATTCGAGTCGCTTCTTTGCGGGTAAAACCACGGCATTGAGCGTAGAAGATTTGCTCTTCGTCCACCTTTGCCGTTGTGCTGCCGTGGGTGCAACGCACGTCGTCCGCTTCGATTTCCAATCCAGGAATCGAATCGGCACGCGATGACTCGGACAACACAAGGTTGTCGTTACGCTGATAACCGTCGGTTTTCTGAGCGATCTTGTCCACTTTGATCATGCCACGCCATACCGTACGGCTCTTATCTTGTTGAGCCGCCTTGTACAAAAAGTCGCTATGGCAGCTTGGAGCACGATGATGTTGAAGCGTGTGATAGGCAAGGTGTTGCCGACCTTCGGTGAACATGACGCCATTGACTTGGCTGTCTGCACCTGGCCCGACTAGATCGACCGATTGGTTCACCTTGGAAAGCAGTGACCCCATTGCCGCGATCGTCCACTGCAGCGTGGAATCTTTTCCAACGAGTGCCTTTTGGTGAGCAAACTGGTAGGTGCCGTAACCCCATTCCTGCAAATTAACATAGCGGAGGTGCGAGTTGGCTTTTTGAATCACTTCCACTGCACCGACGTGCAAGCCTTTACTCTTTTCATCAACACCATTGGACTCGTGCAACACGGTCGCTTCGGCGCCTTCATCTAAAATGATCAATGTATGTGACGTGTCGGTGCCGCCATCGGTCAGCATCGAACCGATGTGAAGCGGTTTGTCGAGCACCACACCACGTGGCACGTATAAGAATTGTCCGCCAGCCCAAAACGCGGCGTGCAGTGCAGCGAACTTGTCGTAATCCGGGTCAAACGCGGTGAACAAATAGGGGCGAACCAATTCAGGATGCTCGGCACAGATCCGCGACAAGCTTCCGAATACAACGCCCTTTTTGACGAGTTCCTCGTCAAGCGTTTCGCTGACAACGTAACTGTCGACGGTCGATATCGAACCGCCAAGCTCAACGCCTTCGCGAAGTTGTGCTTTTGGCGTTACCTCGCGTGATTCGGTTGCTGGGATTCCGTATTTACCAATCTGGAACGCACGGATGTCGGTGCGGATCCATTCTTCGGAGCGTCGATCAGGCCATCCCATTTTCTCGAAATGCTGCCACGCATCACGGCGAAGTTGGGTCAGCCAATCGGGTTCACTTTGGGCCGCCAGAAAGGAATCGAAACCGGCTTGATCGAACGTTAAAGTTGTCGTTTGCGTCATCTGGATTTAGTTAGCTTGGAGCGGCAGGCACACGTGCGGACCGCATGGAGGAATGGGAGTCATCGTAGCTAGCCACGCCAACGCAATGGATGAAGCGATGCGAGCGCCTCATCCGCTGGCGTTATGGAGCTACGAACAAGTTGGCAAGTGAGGGTTAACCAACACTGCCTTCCATTTGAAGTTGAATCAGGCGATTCATTTCGATCGCGTATTCCATCGGCAACTCTTTGACGAGAGGTTCGATGAAACCGTTGACGATCATCGTGCTCGCTTCTTGTTCGGTGAGCCCGCGGCTAAGCAGGTAGAACATTTGTTCTTCGCCGATTCGCGATACACTTGCTTCGTGACCGACTTGGACGTCTTGTTCCAAGATCTCGATATACGGGTAGGTATCACTGCGGCTTTCTGGATCAAGGATCAACGCGTCGCACACAACATTGTTCTTGCTGTTGTGGGCACCGGGTTCGACGCGAACCAAGCCACGGTAACTGCTGCGTCCACCGTTCTTGCTGATGCTCTTGCTGATGATTTGGCCGGTCGTGTTCGGAGCACAATGGACCAGTTTCGCACCAGCGTCTTGATGTTGGCCAGCACTCGAGAACGCGATCGACAATATTTCCCCGCGGGCACCCGGTTCCATCATGTGAACAGCGGGGTATTTCATCGTCAACTTGCTTCCCAAGTTGCCGTCGACCCATTCCATCGTAGCATCGCCATAAGCATATGCACGCTTGGTGACGAGGTTGTAGATGTTGTTCGCCCAGTTTTGAATCGTGGTGTAACGGCAACGTGCATTACGTTTGACAACCACTTCCACGACAGCGCTGTGCAGGCTCTCGGTGGTGTACATCGGAGCGGTACAGCCCTCGACATAATGCACGCTGGCGCCTTCATCGACGATGATCAACGTCCGTTCAAACTGACCCATACTTTCGGCGTTGATGCGGAAGTACGCCTGCAATGGGAAGTCAATGTGAACTCCCTTGGGAATATAGATGAACGATCCTCCGGACCAAACCGCGCTGTTTAACGCCGCGAACTTATTGTCCTCGGGTGGAATGATTTTGCCGAAATATTCGCGAAGCAACTCGGGATGCTCGCGAACTGCCGTGTCGGTGTCGGTAAAGATCACGCCTTGTTTGGCAAGATCTTCTTCGAGCGATCCGTAGACTACTTCGCTTTCGAATTGAGCTTTCACTCCGGCCAAGAACTTCTTCTCAGCTTCGGGAATGCCCAGCTTGTCAAACGTGTCTTTGATTTCTTGCGGAACGTCGTCCCAAGTTTTGCCTTGGTGATCGGTGGGTTTGAGGTAGTAATAGATATCTTGGAAGTCGATATCGATTGCCCCGCCCCACTTAGGCATTGGCCGTGCCTCGAACGTTTCGAATGACTTCAGGCGGAATTCACGCATCCAGTCAGGTTCGTTCTTGATGTCGGAAATTTGATTCACGACATCCTTATTCAAGCCTTTTTCAGCACGAAAGACGCCGGTGGTTTCCGTGCGGAAATTGTACTTGTTAATTTCGCCAATGTCAGACTTTTCGGTCACATCAGTGGACATCGTATTTCCTAACTTTTTCAGATTTCAAAGTGCAAGTTTTTTTCGTATAAACAGGCCCGCCATCTCGCGGGCATTCGAAGTTGCGGTTACACCGCGGTTTCTTCGGCCAACATTTCTTGGTTCGCTGCTTCTGCTTCTGGGTACGACTGGCGAATGCGGTCATAACCGTGGCGATGCAATTCTTCGGCAAGTTCAGCGCCGCCGGTTTCAACCAATCGGCCACCCAGCATCACGTGGGTGTACTGAGGCGGATTGTGTTCGAGCAACTTGTCATGGTGGGTGATGATCAACAGTCCCATCTTTTTATGCCCGATTTCTGCGATCGATTCGCTAGCCAAGCGAACCGCATCGGCATCCAAACCACTGTCGGTTTCATCAAGCACAGCAAACTTGGGTTGCAGCATGGCAAGTTGTAGGATTTCAGCACGCTTCATCTCGCCGCCGGAGAAACCATCGTTGACGTAGCGACGAGCGAATTCTTCGTCCATTCGCAAGTGAGCCATCTTTTCTTTTAGCTCTTTACGGAACTCTCGCATCGGGATCAGCTCTTCGCCTTCTTTACGGTCGGGGCGACGCACGTTGGTGGTTGCGTGGCGAAGGAAGTCCGCCATCTTTACACCGGGGACCGCCATCGGCCGTTGAAACGCCATGAAGATTCCCGCACGTGCACGTTGGTCGGGTGCCATGGCCAGCACGTCTTCGCCATCAAGCGTGATTGATCCGTCGGTGACTGTGTAACCGGGATGACCCATGATCGCCAATCCAAGCGTGCTTTTGCCGCTACCGTTGGGGCCCATCAAGGCGTGAGTCTCACCATGATTCAATGTCAGGTTGACGCCGCGAAGGATCGGCTTGTCGCCAACGGAAACGTGAAGGTTCTTGATTTGCAGTACGTGTGTCATGCTTGATTGCAAAAGTGTCTGAAGGAAAGAAATCGTTGTAAGTTGTACAGAGATGACGATGTCGTTTAGCTCGCTGAGTCCGACGGTTCACCCGTCGCAGCAAACTGGCAACAGTGATCTCCATCGAGTCGACAACTGCTGAGGTGGACCGGACGACCAAGCGCCTCGGATATCATTTGTTCTTCAAGTCGACACATCGCACGTTCGTCCGATGTGTCGGTAAGGGATGGATAGGGGCACGCGCAAATATCAAGCACGGGCAAGTCACCCGAATGCGAGACCTCGGTCGTAATGTGACGATCCGTCAACATTTCCGACAATTTCTGCATCCGTGTTTCAAACGACGGGTCTCCATCGCTTTCGCGATTGACCTGTGTCGCAAACTGACTCCCTAACCGATTTGCCACTGAACTGAGTAACTGTTTGCGGATGGTTGCATCCGGAATCGCTAAGATCTCTTGCCACATTGCCTCGGCAAGCTCGGCAGGATTGGCTCCCGCACGGCGATGCCCACGCACCGTCAAGCGATACTGAAATGTCGGCCTTCCGCGTCCCGCGACAATTTTCTCGCGCTCTAGCAGGCCCAGTTCAAGCAACCGCTCAATGCGTTGGCGAATTGCGGTCGCCGTCACCCCGAGTTGCTCGGTTAAGTCACCAATTCCAAACGTGTCGCCGCTGCGCATCGCCATTAACAATTCGCGATCGACCGATCGGAGTTCGTCAATTTGGGATGAGGAGACTGGAGGTAGCGTCATGGAAAACTGGGGTAAAGGTCGCTATTTGTCGCGAAAACGACGAATGTGTGCCAACGCAACACTTCCATTATTGAGGGCCAACGCATTTTTGACAACCGCCGTTGTTAAAAATAAGGGCAAGGGCGATTTAGTGGACCTCAATCCCCGATTTTGGTTGCTCGTCCCACAAACCATGGTTCTGTGGAACGCAGAAGACGCCACATCATGGGGGGGTATGAACCGAGCAGAATCCCCCTAAGCAGAAGGAGGAAGAATTGTTATCATTTGCCGCTCGCAAGGCATTTTGCGTATCAACATACAAATGCTTTCAATCATCGCATACCCACCATCCCTCTACTCCGCTGATCGAGTCAATTATGAAGGCTGTCGCAGTCAAGCCAGGTACCCCAAACAGCGTCCATCTCGAAGAAATCCCTAAACCCACCGTAGACCAAATTCCCGACGGATACGGGGTTTTGGTAAAGGTTTTGAAGGTAGGCGTGGATGCAACCGATCGCGAGATCAATGATGCACTGTACGGAAACGCTCCGGAGGGTGATAAGCATCTGGTTATCGGTCACGAGTGCTTCGGCGTGGTCGAGGCGGTGGGTGAAAACGTTCGCCGATTCAAACCGGGCGACTATGTGACCGCCACGGTACGTCGCCCCGGAGGTTCGATCTATGACATGATCGGCACGAACGATATGACCAGCGAGGAAGAGTATTACGAACGCGGTATTAATCTGCGGCACGGATACCTGACCGAGTACTTCGTCGATGAAGAAGAGTACATCGTTCGTGTCCCACAAGGACTAAAGCACTTGCACGTTTTGCAAGAGCCAATGAGTTGCGCAGCGAAGGCAGTTCATCAAGCATACGAGGCTCAGCACCGCATGAAGGTCTGGCGACCGAGTGTCGCTTACGTACTCGGTGCGGGCCAAATAGGCTTGTTAACCACGTTGATTTTAAAGCTTCGTGGACTCGAGGTTTACACGCTTGCTCGCGGTGAGGCTCCAAACTTGAAGGCCGAGATTGTTACGGGACTCGAGGCGAACTACATCAGCACTCGGAATACATCGATGGCCGAGTTGGTCAAGATCACAGGTAAGCCTGACTTGATCGTCGACGCCACAGGCAGCAGTCAATTGGCGTTCGAATCGATGCAGCATTTAGGGCACAACGGCGTCGTTGTTTGGACCGGGATCACCGGTGGCGACAAAGTGACCGAAGTGCCATCGGATAGCATCAACTTGCAATTCGTGCTCGGTAACAAGCTGTTGCTCGGCAGCGTCAATGCGAACCGAAACCATTTCGAAATGGGAATTCGCGATCTTGCTCTTGGCGAGATGATGTACCCCGGCGTGCTCGAGAAAATCTTGACCAATCCCGTCGATGGCCTTGATAACTACAAGGAAATGATGCGACTGCTGGTCGAAGACAAGGATGCGCTGAAGGTCTTTGTGAACGTAGCAAGCGAGTAGTCGCTCGCTCCTCCAAGCCAATCGTTTGGGAGGCACGGCTCTCTCTTGGGAGCCGTTTCTCTCTTGGGCGTCGCCTCGGAGAGCTTGGTGAATAAAAAAGGGATCACACTTGAAAAGTGCGATCCCTTTTGAATCTTTGCTTGCTGAGTCGCCTACAGTGCCAGCAGCAATCGGCTTGGCGCTTCGAGGTATCCGATCACATCATTCAGGAATCGAGCGGCGGTTCCGCCGTCGACCAAGCGGTGGTCATAGGACAAGCTGAGCGGCATCATTAATCGCGGCTTGATGCTGTCGTCGGGCATTACAACCGGCATTTTTCGGCTGCGGCCAACAAGCAAAATCGCCACTTCAGGAACGTTCACGATAGGGGTGGAGTATTGCCCACCAATCGCTCCGAGGTTGCTGATCGTGAATGTGCCTCCGCGTAGATCGCTGACAGCGAATTGCCCCCCGCGAACTTTGCCGGCCATTTCCGCCAATCCGCGGGCGATTTCAGGAATGCCGCGTTGATCGGTGTTTTGCATCACAGGAACGACCAAACCACGGTCGGTGTCCACTGCAATACCGACATTGACGTAATCTTTGTAAATGATCTGCTCGTTTTCTTCGTCGATGACCGCGTTGATGCTGGGGTGATGACGAAGGGCGGTAGCAACCGCTTTGATCAGGAACGGCATCGTGGTCAGCTTCAGGCCCTGGGCCGCGTAGTCGTCCTTGCTCGATTGGCGAAGCCGTTCCAAATCGGTGATATCGGCGTCATCGAAATTGGTGACGCGAGGAACCGTCGACCAGCTGGCATGCATTTGCCGACCGATCGTTTTGCGGATCTTGCTCATCCGTTCCACGTGGACGCTGCCGAAGTCATCAGAGCTTGCCGTGCCCGGGGCCGACGATGTCTTCGACGTGGCAGGGGCTGGGCTGCTTGCCGCACTAGGTGAAGTGGTGGCGGGGGCACTGCCGCCACTTCGCGCCGCTTGGTTTGCTGTTCGCACCACGGCCAAAACGTCATCGCGAGTGATTCGTCCCGAATCGCCTGATCCTTGAACTGAGGCCAAGTCAACGCCGACTTCGCGAGCGAAGCGGCGAATCGCAGGACCCGCGGGTATCACTTCGCCCGGCGCGGTAGTCGCCACAGGTGCTGCCGCAGGTTGTGCAGGAACGGGAGCCTGTGGTTGAGGCGGTGCAGGTTTTGGAGCGGCCGCGGGGGTCTCGTCAGGAGCGGCCGGTGCAGGCGTTTCGGCTTTCGGTTCAGCCTTGGGCTCCGGTTTCGCTTCTGGCTTCGGAGCCGCCGCAGGGGCCTCCGGTGCAGCAGCTTCGGCTGCCGCTTCGACTTCCAGGATCACGCCGCCGATGGCTAACGAGTCACCTTCGTTGACGAGGATCTTGGTGACTTTGCCGCCCACGGATGAGGGCACAGGTACCGTCGCCTTGTCGGTTTCCATTTCGACGATGTCTTGGCCTTTGCTAATCACGTCGCCGACCGACACAAATATTTCCAGAACGTCACCAGATTCGATGCCGTCGCCCAATTCGGGAAGCTTTACTTCAGTTGCCATAAAAGAGTTTCTGGTAAGCAGATTTCAGTGGGATGTTTGTTACGAACGTTGCCTTGGACTAGGCAAAGTACGGATTCGGTTTGTCAGGGTCGATGCCAAGGTCTTTGATTGCATCGGCGAGTTCGGCTTGAGTGAACAGGCCTGTTTTGGCCAGACGAGTGAGCGTTGCGTAAGTAACGCATTCGGCATCGACTTCAAAATGTCGTCGAAGCGCTTCGCGTGTTTCGCTGCGTCCCATGCCGTCGGTTCCCAACACGAAGTAGTCGCCTGGGATCCAAGGTTGCAGTTGTTCGCCCAGAGCTCGCACGTAGTCGCTCGCCGAGATAAACGGTCCTTCGACGCCGTCGAGTTGCTCTTCGAGGTAGCTTCTGCGTGGCGTCTCGGTGGGGTGCAGCATGTTCCAGCGGCTGCAGTCGGCCGCTTCGCGACGCAATTGGGTGTAGCTGGTCACACTCCAGGCATCGCTTGCAATGTTGTACTTTTCAGCCAGCGTTTCTTGAGCTTTCAGGACGCTGTTCAGAATTGCACCGCTGCCGAACAATTGGACACGTGCCTTGGCACCTTCGACGTCGCGGCTGCGGAATTTGTACATTCCTTTGACGATGCCTTCCTCGCAACCTTCAGGCATCGGCGGGTGCAAGTATTCTTCGTTTTCGCTCATCAAGTAATACATGCACTCTTCGCCATCTTGGTACATCCGTTTGAGGCCTTCCAAGATGATCACGACCACTTCGTAAGCGAACGCGGGGTCGTAGGCACGCACGGTTGGGAACGCGATTGCATTGAGCAAACTGTGTCCGTCTTGGTGCTGAAGCCCTTCGCCGTTGAGCGTTGTTCGACCGGCGGTGCCGCCAACGAGGAATCCCTTGGCTCGCATGTCAGCGGCGGCCCAAATCAAATCGCCGATGCGTTGGAACCCGAACATGCTGTAGTAGATAAAGAACGGGATCATGTTGACGCCATGGGCACTGTAGGCCGTTCCGGCGGCGTTGAAGCTGCTCATCGAGCCCGCTTCGGTAATTCCTTCTTCCAGGATTTGACCGTCTTGGGATTCCTTGTAGTAAGTGATCAGCGACGAATCGACTGGCTCGTACAATTGGCCCGCGTGTGCGTAGATACTGAACTCGCGGAACATCCCTTCCATCCCAAAGGTGCGTGATTCATCAGGCACGATGGGGACCATGTATTTGCCGATTTTCTTGTCGCGGCACAATGCAATCAGGGTTTGTACGACCGAAAACGTCGTGCTGCAGCTCTTGTCTTCGAGCCGGCCGATCAGTTTTTTGTAATCCGCAACCGTAGGCACTTCCATCGTCGGATGTGTGGTGGGACGACTTGGCACGGGACCACCGAGAGCGGCTCGGCGTTCCTTCATGTACTTGATTTCTTGGCTGTTGGCCGGCGGCGTGTAGAACGGAGCCTTGCCTACTTCTTCATCGCTAATCGGGATGCCGAACCGCGTGCGGAATTCGAGCAATTCCTCTTCGTTCATCTTCTTTTGGTTGTGAGCGACATTGCGTCCCTCACCTGCTTCGCCAAGTCCATAGCCTTTGACGGTTTTCGCCAGAACGACGGTCGGTTTGCCGTTTTTCAGATCCGTCGCCATCTTGTAGGCCGCGTACACCTTTTCAGGATCGTGACCACCGCGACGCATCTTTTCGAGTCGTTCATCGGAATAGTTTTCAACCAATTTAAGCAGTTCGGGATACTTGCCGAAGAAGTGTTCGCGAATGTAGCTGCCCGGCATGCCGGTGTATTTTTGGTATTGCCCGTCGACGACTTCGTTCATCCGTTTGGCAAGCAAGCCCGTGGTGTCTTTGGCGAGCAGTTGATCCCAATCATCGCCCCAAACGACCTTGATCACGTTCCATCCCGCACCGCGGAAAATCGATTCAAGCTCTTGAATGACCTTGCTGTTTCCCCGGACCGGACCATCGAGACGTTGCAAGTTGCAATTGATGACAAAGATCAAGTTGTCGAGTTTTTCACGTGCCGCTAAACCAATCGCACCAAGGGTTTCGGGCTCATCGCATTCGCCGTCACCAAGGAATGCCCAGACTTTTTGGCCCGATGTGTCTTTGATGCCACGGTCGCGAAGGTATTCGTTAAAGCGAGCCTGGTAGATCGCCATAATTGGGCCAAGGCCCATCGAAACGGTGGGGTATTCCCAAAAGTCAGGCATCAACCAAGGGTGGGGATAGCTCGATAGTCCACCGCCGGGAGCGAGTTCACGACGAAAGTTTTCGAGGTTTTCTTCGCTCAAACGGCCTTCGACAAACGCTCGGCTATACATCCCCGGCGAAGCGTGTCCTTGAAAGTAAATCGTGTCGCCTGAGTAACCGTCTTCGCCACGTCCTCTGAAAAAGTGGTTGAAGGCAACTTCGTATAGAGTTGCACTCGACGCAAACGTGCTGATGTGACCGCCGACTCCGCCAGGACGCTTATTTGCTCGCACGACCATTGCCATCGCGTTCCAGCGAACGATCGATTTGATGCGTCGCTCGAGTTCCCGATTGCCTGGGTAAGCAGGTTGGTCTTTTTTGGGGATCGTGTTGACGTACGGCGTGTTCGTGTCCTGCGCCGATTGGATTCCTTCTTCTGCCGCTCGATCACGCAGTTGTTCAATCAAGAAACGAACGCGATCGGCACCTTTGCTCTTGAGCACATAGTCCAGTGACGAAAGCCACTCTTGTGTTTCTGCGGCATCCATATCGACTTCGGCCGCGGGCGAGGCAAGTTCACCGAGGTGCTGATCGACTTCGGCCTGGGCAACAGTTTTTGAGTCAGACATATTTTATTTCTTCTTTCTATTACTGGGCAATCCCGTAATCGCACCACTGATTTTGTGCGTCAATATTTTTTCGTGCGAGTCGATTATGATTCGGCTAAGCATGAAGATTAGCCGGATTAGGGTAAATACGGCAAGGGCGAGCAATTATTGGCGGATTGTCTTACCGTGGGCGTAAATCAAGGGTGTCAGGGTCAGTGGACAAATGGTGATGAGCAAACCCTCCGCTTGGGGTTCGTCGCGAATGCGTTCCAAAGGGGTGCCCAGCATCGGGCTTATTCTAACGCATTGGGGGGATGCTAGGGACAGGCGGTGTTAGGTCCCGACAGCCGACCATGGGCATCGTCGTACCCCCTCTAATTCACCCCGATTTTGACTCGCCGCCATTTCGCTCGGCGACTTGCAATCCCAAAAGATTGATCGACCCTGAATGAAGCTGCAATCCAGCAATATGGGAAGATTATTGGCTTGGCAGTGGGGTACGACTTCGTAGCGTCGCCCGTGTGGATTTCCCTGCTTGCCCGTGTGCATTACGCTGATCGGGGAATGACACACTCGACGTGAGTTTGTCGCATGCGTGACCAAACATGGAAAAGGCTTAGTGGTTCAAGTGGTGGATTTGCAATTTCACGCTACGAACGCGGTGGTCACGGGGGCTTCGAGCGGTATCGGGAGAGCGATCGCGATCGACTTCGCTCGGCAAGGTGTCCAGCGTGTCGTGATTCACTATCGGACAAACGCTGACGGAGCGAAACAGACTGCCGACGAGTGTCGACGGCATGGGGCCGACCCAGTGCTGCTGGCGGCCGACCTTGGCGAATCGCGAGCGACGAATGCGTTTGCGAATCAGTGCTTCAGCGAGCTCGGTGTGATTCATACTTGGGTCAACAACGCGGGAGTGGATGTGTTGACGGGCGAATTTTCAGAGCTTGATTTTGATGCGAAGCTGCGGCAATTGATGCAGGTCGATGTGATGGGCACGATCCATCTGTCCCGCATGGTCGTTTCGCGAATGTCGAGCCAATCGCTGACATTGCCGCCCTCGATGGCTTTCATCGGCTGGGACCAATCGTCGGCAGGCATGGAGGGCGACGCCGGCCAAATGTTTGCCCCAGTCAAAGCCGCAATCACCGCGTTCGCCAAAAGTCTCGCTCAATCTGTAGCACCCCATGTGCGCGTGAACGTCGTCGCGCCGGGTTGGATTCAAACGTCTTGGGGACAGGCAGCAAGCGAGTACTGGGACGCTCGGGCCCGCGATCAATCTTTGATGAATCGCTGGGGGACGCCCGAGGATATTGCCCGCGTGATTGCTTTCGTCTCAGATCCCGAAAACTCGTTTTTCACCGGCCAAGTGGTGCAAGTTAACGGCGGCTGGAATCGAAACTACATTCAATAGTAGTGTAGTGGATCTTGTTAAAGATCCCGCAGCAGGTCCCTCACTCGCGCGTTTTGAAGTTGCGCTATTTGCTGTCGCGGAGCGACAAATTTCGATAGCCTCGGACTTTAGTCCGAGGGATTTTTTACGCGGTCACGTGGATAACGAGGTTTTCTAAGCCGGACGCACTCTTACTCGTTGCGGCTCACAAGTTCTTAGTTGGGGAAAAGCAGAGGCAGCCAAACGAAAAAAGGCTAGCTCGAGGTGAGCTAGCCTTTCGTCTTTGATTGCAGTGTTGGTTGCGGTAGGTCTTACAGGTTAGGCGTCGTATAAGGATCGACGTCGCCAACCATGTGGAAGTGGTTATGGTCAATGTAGACCACTTCGATCGCGTCCCGGTCATGCAAGGTGTGGGGAACGGGATACCCGACGATCGTTTTCTCGTCGAAGTAGATCGAGCACTTGTAGTGAGCGTGGTGCAGTTGTGCAGGACCGATCAGCGGATAGAAACGTGGTGGGTCAACGTAATCCGCGATCTTTTCTTTAATGATCCGCACGTTGTTGCGTTGCGTTTCCCAGATCAAAGGAATGCCGCCTTGGACCGGGCGAGCCGATTCGAGTGCGTGCATGACTTCGTCGTCACTCGGTGGGTCAAGGGCAACCGCGGTACCGCCCGAGGTAGTCGGGCCCAAGATTGGGACGCGGTCATATCGCTCCTTCTTCCAGAACTTCTCTTCTTGCTTGTGCTGGAAATAGGGGCTTACTGGAATCGGGTAGGTCAGGAAGCCCAGATTAATGTTGGAACCTCCAAGTCCGTAGCATCCGGTGGAGCCGATCGCGATCATTGCAATCATGCAAAATGCGATTTGCGAGGCGTACGATTTCTTGGCAACACGTGCCTCGCTGTTCCCATCGTCGTTGGTGGGCCGTACACATGTTGAATTAGGAGTCTTCATCCGAGCAACCTTCCGTGGTTTTCCTTACGATTGATCGCAACCAGCGATCTGCGTAATTCTAGTATCGTGTGAACTTGGGAGGATCTTGCGGGTAATTCCGAAAGTTCCGAAAAACCGTCTAAAAGAATCGTAGCGACTTCGCTTCATCATGTTCCCCCAGCTCGCCACAGTGACAATTCATTAACGCTCGCGTCGAGCATCGTCTGGTTGGATCGTCGCCCGAATTCCCAGGGTAAGTCGCGTGCCGAAATGGACCCGGAAAACGTGGTCCTGGACGTTCGCATAATCGCCCGCAGTTCGCCCAACGTGCCATTTATCCAATCGATAGCCACTCAGCCAATGAAAAAAGCTCGTGAACAGCGAACTGTATCACGAGCTTTCAAGTTTAAAGCGATTAGCTGACGGATCGTTGATCCGAATCAGCCCTAGCGGTCTGTGAAGTCCAGGAACCACCAACCGTCGTCCCATTCAAGGCTAACCTTACGCCATCCAAGTGGTACCTGCGGGTACGGATAGAATGGGCCAATGTAAGGAAATGCCGATGGGCTGTACTGCTGTGGATAGGTCAACGCAGCATAGTTAGGGTAAGATGCGTAGCCTGGCCAAGCATAGTTTGGCAAGTTTGGCGAATCGTAGCGAGGTGCTCCGCCGCCAGTGTAAGGAGCCATCGGCACAGGTTGCCCCATGGTCGGTGCACCTTGCATAGCACCGTAGCCAACCGGTGCCGCTTGAACAGGTTGTTGAGGGTGCATGCGATAAGGAGCTGCCATTGCTTGTGCAGGTCCTTGGTTGGCAACCATGCGAGCTTGCATCGGCTGCGCCGGTGCTGCTTGCAAGGTAGGTGGTTTAGGCAGACGAGGCAGTGCTGCTTCGGCGACCTGAATCGCGTCATGCACTCCCGCAACACCCGGAGTCGATTCGGCGATACGAACAATGGTATCACGTTGACTTGCCGAAGCGGCACGTCCCTGCAAGTGAACGACACCACCACGGCTTGTGACATCAACCCCAAAGCCACGCAGATGGCCCGATTTCTGAGCCTGTCCTAAAGCACCGACGACAGCCGAAACGACTTGTTCGTCTTCGTTTGGAATCGGCGAAGCGTTCAGCTCGACTGCGGCCGTTGGGCGAATTTCGCCCGGCATCACGGCAGGAGCCTCAAAGCGAGGCAAGTCTGCTTGAACGATGGTTGCTTCAGCCGGTGTGGCCGAAGTTTTTTCGTTCTTCTGAATCGAAGCGGCTTTCGCTGCCAAAGCTTGGCTGAACGAAAAATTCGATTTGCTGGGTTGGTTGCGATTTGACTTCGCTACTGCTTTTACAGTCGCAGCCGGTTTGGCTAGTTCGACTGTCTCTTTTGTCGCAGGTGCGGGCGTCACAATCGCAACGCTCTTGACTGGTTTGACGACCGTTGCGGTCGTCTGCTCTGCCTCAGGCGAGTGACCGTTAATGGTCACTTCGTCGACAATGTTGTTGATCCCTTCGATGCCTGAAGCTGTCTTCAGGACAAGATCTTTTTGAGTCGACTGGCTGACGTTGCCGCGAAACAGCACGACCCCGTTGTCGACTTTCATGTCGAGCGTGAAATCCTTCAACGCTCCTGAGTCGCGGTTGACTTTCAACCGTTGAATAATTTGCTGAGCGATTTCTCGATCGCCGCCAAAGACCTGCATAGGTCCTAAAGCAGCGATCGCGGCAATCGCCAATCCGAAATACGTCCGTCGCATGGAAATGCCTCCCTACAGTGCTAAATCGCTCCGATGCGAATAACCAGCCGGAGGCCCAGTCGCCCGGTGCGACAAGGATTAAGGATGTCACCGTCGCTGGTAACTGATCCTCCGACCGATCTGATCAGACCGGTGTTGTTGGTTCTTTCGGCCATTTGGAGGCCAGGTAGGTAGGTTTTTTCCAATTTTGGCGCCGATTACGGTTATTCCATGCTGATGACGCCGTGAAACTTGTCTTTCACGGAGTTTAACGGCGTGAAACAAGTGTTTCACCATTTTTTGCAATCGCAATTCGCGGCAGCTTGTCGGTCAGTGTGGATCTGGCAAGCCGCAGACGGGCGATGGGGGCGCCACTGACTCAGCCTGGGGGCTATCGCTTCGGGGGCCCACGAAATCCTCGCACCAGCATCGTGATCGAGATCAGGGTGGCTGCCGCAGGCACGACCGCGAAGATCAGCCGTGGTTGAGCCGCCAACACCATCAGCGAGATGACTCCGATCACGGCTACCGCAGGCGGGAACCAACTCGCGGGGCGACGAAGCGACGGCCACGCCAACCAAAGTGCAGCCAAAACGAGCCCGATCCGGCCCATTGCGGCTGCCGCAAACTTCGCGGAGCTTTCGCTGCCCAGCCACCATGCCACAGCACTGCCCACCATCAGCAGGATCGCAAGGATCAGCAATAGCGTGCGACGGAAATTTGGGGAAAGCGATTGCGGCATGCCAACTCAAAAATTAGAAAACAAGACAGTCTGCCGTCACTTTAGTTGCTGTGGTCGTTGGCGGTAACCTTGATTGTTCAGCTGATTGAGAGCGGTGTGGCAAAGTCGTTAGAATATCGCCAACCGCCTGTAGCAATACTTGCCGAGAAGACTTGATATCCATCGAGAGAATCCAATGAAATACCTTTGCTTTAGCGATCTGCACTGTGATAAATCGGCTGCAGAAAAGCTTGTGACGATGTCCGAAAACGTGGATGTTGTGATCGGTGCGGGTGACTTTGCTAACCAGCATCGAGGAATCTCTGACACATTGAACATTTTGTCGGCAATCCGCAAACCGTCGGTGCTCGTGCCGGGAAACGGCGAAACGTTCGAAGAATTAAAGGAAGCTGCTAAGGCATGGGAAGCCGCAACCGTCTTGCACGGCAATGGATGCGAGCTTGCGGGAGTTCACTTTTGGGGCGTGGGAGGCGGAATCCCAGTGACGCCGTTTGGTGAATGGAGCTACGACTTTGACGAGGATCAAGCCGCCGACATGTTAGCGGGTTGCCCTCAAGAGGGGATTTTGGTGGTTCACTCGCCACCGATCGATAGCGTTGACCATGACACCGGCGGACGCGTCCGCGGCAGTAAAGCGATCCGTGGCGTTGTCGAAGCTCGGGAACCCAAATTGGTCGTTTGTGGCCACATTCACAGCGATTGGGGAAAGCAGGTGCAGATCGGACCCTCATTAGTGCTCAACGCGGGTCCCTCTGGCGTGGTGGTCGATATTCCCTGATTCATTGGCATGGCTCATTGCTTAGCCTTAGTCGATTTCGTCGTAAACAATCTGATTGTCGAACCAAAGGCGAAAACGTCGAATTTGCAAGCCTCGTGTGAATTGAATTTCAATCCGTCCTAGTATCGGTTGGCTCGGCACAGAATCATGGAGTTGCGATACGCCTTCGTTGACATGTTTGTAAGCCAAAGCCTCGACGGGAATCGTAAACGAGACGTTGGGGCTGATGTTTAGCCAGCTCACTTTCCACCAAACCACGGTGCCATTGATTTCGATTTTCTGTCGAAACCACCAACCGCTATACACAAGTGTCCCGGTGAAGGGCCGTCGATATTGGATCACGCGATAGAGAAATCGACGTGTAATCAAGGTGGCGTTGTCTCCGAAGACGCCCTTTTCGGATGGCAGTTCGATCGGAGGCTCGAAGGGGTTGGGCACGAAATGACTCGGTCGCTAGATAGATGGATTGCGGGAAATTAAGGGCATCGCGTTATCTGTAAGTGTCGCCCCCATTGGGTGGTGTTCACGCGTGCCGGTGGGTGTTTTTTTGTGCAGGTGCGTCAAGAAATGGCGTTTTGCGGGATCGGAAGCCCGGAATTTCGATGAGAGTGATAGCAAAGATGACGATTATAGGCTTGTTTAGCGTAGGGGTATGACTTACTATTGCAGCTGCATAAGTTGCCCAAGCTTCCTCGATTGAAGCACTTCACTCGAGTCGGCTGCGTCTCAACCACAATAAAAATACACATCAAGGCTAAATAGATGAGACTTTTCGTAACGGCACTGGCTCTTCTACTCGGATCGGTCTTTGCCGCGCCTCGCGTGCATGCCGAAAACGAGGTCAACCATTTAACAATCAGCCAATGGGTGAGCCTCGCGTCGTCCGAGTCGTTGACAGGGCGTGTCGTTGTGCCGTCGGTCAACGGAGAAGCAAAGGCCATCGCGAATGCTAAAGTCACCCTGCTCTCGAGTGATGGAAAAGTGTGGCGGGCGACATCGGATGAAGCTGGTAAGTTCTCGGTCTCTAACATCGAGCCAGGTGTTTACTCGGTGACCGCCAAAGCCAAAGACGTGTTCGCATGTTGTGCGATGCATGTCTTGGATGCTCAGGCAGCAACGGGAGCTAATTTCCCAAGCGAAGTGGAAATTGCGGCTGCTAACATCGATTACACCTTGGTCAAAAGTGCGGTCTTACGTTACCTGCCAGCCAAGACAGTGGATTCCGCGGTTGAGTTGCCTTCGGATAAGCTAAGTGAAGTTTCGGAGCGAGTTTGCAATGATCAGTATCTCCGTGTTTCGCAAACTGACGGTGGGTTGAAAGGCGTGCTTCGTCTTGCTGGTGCTCGCGGCTCCGATTTGCAGGCCGCGAACCTTACGAATGTATTCGTTGTGAAAAATGGCGAAACCGTTGCTCGGGCTGTTACGGACAGCGAAGGAGCTTTTCAAATCGCTGAGCTTCCCGCTGGCGAGTATTCGCTGCTTGCGGTTGGTTCGGCAGGTGTAGGTTTGGCTGGCTTCGAATTGGTTGGCGAAGAGTCGCAGAAAGAAGCAGCAGCGGACGACAAAGAGAAACTGATCAAAATCTTTGGTCATCACCATTCATGCTGCTCGTCATTCGAGATGCAAGTCGCTCCGATGCCTCAAATCATTCATTGCTGTGATGAAGTGATCGTTGATGGTGGACCGATTGTTGACGGTTGCGGTTGTGGCGGCCCCGGTGAAATCATTGGTGATGGCGGAATTGCTGTCGATGGCTTCGGTACACCACTTGATGGCGGTTATGCCCCTGGCGGCGGCTACGGTGGTGGTGGTTATGGTGGCGGCTACGGTGGTGGCGGCAGTGGTGGCGGAGGAGGAGGTCTTGGCGGCGGCGGACTCGGTGGCATCGTGGGTCTCGCAGCTATCGGTGGATTGGTTGCTGTCGCGATTGATGACAATAACAACGACAACCCTGTAATCACGCCTCCAGAGCCTCTTACCCCAATTAAATAACGTTTCACTGATCTTGTTCCGCAGGCAACAGGTTGCTGGACACGATGACTAACTCAGAACCACGGTTTCGGCCGTGGTTTTTTTATTGCCATCTCGGTGATAGTGGGCTGGCGACAATCTCCCCTCGCCCATGCTGCTTTGCACTGAACACCGGATTACGGGATCGTCGATAGTTGATATGATGTGAATCCCCACCATCATGTTGCCCTTCGCAATCCGTGACGGTTTTGATCCTACCTCAATCTTCTTGACTTCTTTAGCGAGATTTTTCATGTCTGCTGTGGATAAACCAATCAGCGAGCAAGTTGCGAAACAAGCAGCAGAGGCTCGTGACCAGCTGAACGAGCACACGCTGAAAACCGTTCACTGGCACTTTAGCGACGAGACCGGCAGCCCCTTCTGGCTCGAGAAGAAACGTGAGTTGAATTTTGATCCGCTGAAGGATGTGAAGTCGTTTGATGATTTGAAAAAGTTTCCGCTCTTCGAAGACGAGTGGCTTCGCGGCGGCCCGATCCGTCGCTGGGTTCCCAAAGGTCATGCGGGAAAACCCGTCTACGTTTTTGAAACTGGGGGGACCACTGGGGTTCCTAAGAGCCGAATGGTGATTGAGGATCACTGGAAAGATTACGAGTTGTTCAGCAATACGCTGCCCGAAAAATACTTCCCCAAGGGAGCCAACTGGTTGATGTTGGGGCCTAGCGGGCCTCGTCGATTGCGTTTGGCGGTCGAGCATCTAGCGCAGCACCGCGATGGTATTTGCTTCTGTATTGACTTGGATCCACGCTGGGTCGTCAAGCTGATCAAGAAGGGGTGGATGGAGCACCTCGAAGAATACAAGAAGCACTGCATGGATCAAGCGATCACGATTTTGACCGCAGGTCATGACGTGAAGTGCATGTTTGGAACGCCTAAACTGATCGAGTCGCTTGGCGAAGCACTTGAAGCACGAGGCACAAGTTTCCAAGAAATCGGTATCTCCGGCATCTTTTCGGGAGGCACCGAATTCACGCCACAGTGGACTCGTTTCTGTGTTGAAGAGTTGCTTGGCGGTCCTCCAGAGGAAAGCGGCGTCTACATGACACCCACCTATGGCAATACCTTGATGGGATTGGCATGCAGTAAACCGATCACCGCCGCCGATGGATACAAAATCTCGTATTACGCCCCCCAGCCTCGCGCTGCCACCGAAGTCGTTAGTTTTGATGACTACAACCAAGTGGTTGGCATGGGCGAAACCGGTCGCGTCAAACTTTATACGTTGACCGATGAGTTCTTTGTGCCTGGGTTCATGGAACGTGACGAAGGAGAGCGCGAAGCTCCATTCGACTTGTACCCTTGGGACGGAGTCAGCGGCGTTCGTCCATTCCACGAACTAGCTGGCGCCACAACGGTAGGCGTTTACTAAACCGCAATCGGCGGATTGCGCTACTGGAGTGGTATTTCCCCAAGGTCTGCGAACCTTGGAGGATGATTCGTTTAATCACAACGACCCGAGAACCATCGAAATATAAAGAAGCTCAAGTTCATGATCACGCTTAGTCCACTGCGTTGGGGGAAACCCTACGAGTCACTCGATTTTAAAGACGTTGTCCACTTCGATACCGGGGCGCCGATCGCTCGCGTAGGCACGGTCGGGGGTGGGATCGTTGGTCGCGATATGCGAAAGGCTTATTTGGCTCGCGAAGCCCTGCTGCAATTCTCGACTGACGATTTGATCGAGCGTTGCAAAAAGGCTGCGGAGTTGTTTGAGAAGAGTGACTTGACTGTCGGCGACTCAACTCAAAGTGTCGATGATTTTGTGCATCAGCAATCGGCAAGCACGGGATTGCCCGAGCACATGTGCCGATCAAACATGTCCAAGAACAGCTTCGTGCTCGCCCATATGGGTGAGATTCTCGATTGTTTGACTCGTGGACTTGATCTTTCCATTCTCTCTCGCGGCTACGGCGAAGAGGGACGGGGAGTGATTGTCAGCTATCAGGTGCAAACTCCTGTCCTTGGCGCCGTGTTGCCAAACAATTCGCCTGGCGTTCACACTTTGTGGCTGCCTGCAGTGCCGCTGCAAATTGGTTTGGCACTCAAACCAGGGTCGCAAGAACCATGGACGCCTTATCGTATGGTATCGGCATTTATCGCAGCCGGAATTCCGGCCGAAGCCTTTTCGCTGTACCCCGGCGATCACGATGTCGGTGGCGCAATCATGACAAAGACGTCACGAAGCATGATTTTTGGGAGCGCACAAACGCTCGCTCAACATGCTGGCAACCCTCGAGTGCAAGCACATGGCCCTGGCTTCTCGAAGATCCTGCTTGGCGACGATGTCGTCGACAACTGGGAAGACTATTTGGATTTGATGGTCGAGAGTGTGCTAATCAATTCGGGGCGTAGCTGTATCAATTGCTCGGGTATTTGGGCGAGCCGTCACACACGCGAGATTGGCGAAGCGATTGCCAAGCGAATCGGCCCCGTCGATGTGCTGCCACCGGCTGACGACAAGGCACAGTTGGCGGCGTTCACCGTGCCGGCGATGGCGACCGGCACCTACGCAATGGTCCAGCAAGACCTCGCAGAATCAGGCGTGACCGACTTGACCGCCGAATATGGTGAGAAACTGATCGAACGAGATCATTGTGCTTACCTTCGTCCGATGGTCATTCTTGCCGATTCTCCGGACCGCCAAGTCGCAGCCAAAGAGTACATGTTCCCCTTCGTTTCGGTGGTCCAGTGCCCGCAAGCAGAGATGCTCAATCGCATCGGCCCCACCTTGATCGGCACGGTCATCACGCGTGATGGCAACTTGATCAAAGCCGCCGGTAATAGCACCGATATCGATCGTTTGAACATTGGGCCAATCCCTACGAATCGCTTGAATTGGTTGCAGCCGCACGAAGGGAATCTCATCGACTTTCTCTTCCGGTCGCGGGCATACCAAGTCGCCGAGTAGTTCAAGGCGTGTTTTCCGCCAAAGGGAATTACTACGATTTTGTGTCAGGCTGAGCTATAGTCGAGAGATAAGGATCTCTCATTTTGGCAAGCGAAACTGACACAACCGGCACAGCCCATTCAATCGCGAGTGCACCTCCCGTGCACTCGACGATGGCGGCTTTCTGCGCGCCGCCACCGATCGAAACCGATCCACCAGTTCAGGGGGATGATTCGTTACAACCCGTAACGTCCGCCCCCGAATCGAAAAAACGTTTTGCTCATGATCCCCGTGTAATCCCAGGGTTGATCAGCACCATCTTGCATACGCTGCTGTTGATCATCTTCGCTCTGCTGACGCTGCCGGTGGCTGTTCGAGAAACGTTCTCGATTCGTGCTCGGCGTGGCGACGCGGCACCGGTGGTACGGCTTGAAGCGTTGCCGAAGCAAGACGACAGCAAAACGACCGAAGCGTCGCTAGCCGATCGTCCTACCTCGGTCGCGATCGCGTTTGCGGAACCGAGTCAAATCGCATCGCCTCTGAGCCGTATGACGAGCTCAACTCCGCTGCCTCAGGAAACCGTGACGCAGTTGAGTGTCCCCCATGCTCGTGACGCCAGTGCTTGGTTGAGCCGAGTACCCAGCGGTGGCGGTTTGTCTGGACGGACCCCCGAAGGCCGCAAACAATTAGGCGAACGTTTTGGGGCGACCGCCGACAGTGAACAAGCCGTTGAAAATGCACTTCAGTGGCTCGCCAATCATCAGCGTTCCAATGGTTCTTGGTCATTCAATCTCGAACTTGATCCCTGCAACGGACGATGCAGCCATAGCAAAGATTCTCCGGACACCGCGACGCCTTCGACCGGCGCGACCGGGTTAGCATTACTTGCGTTTCTCGGTGCTGGGTACACTCACCAGTCTGGGAAATACGAGAAAGTGGTTCGCGATGGACTGTACTATTTGCGTTCTGCTGCTGCCGAAGCCGAAGCAGGAGTGGATTGGCAACAAGGCAGCATGTACGGGCACGGAATCGCATTAATGGCGGTCGCCGAGGCGCTTTACATGTCACGAAATCCTTCCAATGAGCAGGGGGATGCGGATTTGCGGGAACTGGTTTCTCTCGCAATGACCTTTACGACCTATGCTCAGCATCGGGATGGTTCATGGGGCTACCTCCCCGGATCCCCGGGAGACACAACGCAAACGGGGTGGCAAGTCTTGTCGCTCGTGGCGACGCGGCGTAACAAAATTCCGCTGCATTATCATACGCTTCCCAAGGCTCGTGATTTTGTCTTGTCGACGTCACCGGATGCTCACTACGCCTTTGCGTATAAAGCGGGCGACAAACCTGATGCAACCAACACTGCGATTGGTTTGACATTGCTGATGTACTTAGGAAAAACGCCGTATGAAGTGCCGATGGACAAGGCACTTTCCGCGATGGCAAAACGAGGCCCACGTTTGACCAATGTCTACCACGATTATTATGGAACATTGGCGCTGCATCATTCACGCCATTCTGGCTGGGATCGCTGGAACACGCGTGTTCGAGATCACTTGGTCCGCACTCAAGCAACCAGTGGACATGAAGCGGGGAGTTGGCATTTTTCCGACGAATTCGGTGATACCGGCGGCCGATTGTACACCACGGCGATGGCGGCAATGATTTTAGAAGTTTACTATCGCTATCTGCCACTGTATGACGAGATCGAAGCATTTCCGCTTTAACGGTGACGGGTTGGTTCACTATGGAAATGCGAGCTGCCAACGACAGGTCCGCTGACAGAAAGTTCGCCCACAAACGGTTTCGCCGGACACTTGTCGATCAAACGGCCATCCTCGTTCCACGTTTCGGGAACGGAGTAAACGACTTTTTCCCTGCTTGCTCGACTTTTGACACTGTTTTTTTCGGTGAGGGTGTGCTTCGATTCCCCTTGCTCACCAGCCATCGCTTATACTCGTTAAGAGGAGTTTGGCTGATGACTTAGCACCAGCCCTCATACTCCCATCTCAACTCATTTGGATTGGGACGAACTAAGTAATGGCGATTTTCAAAAACATTCGTGCAAGTGCCTCCGAAGGAGTCCCTGTCGTTTTTCTAACGTCAACGAAATACATTGATCGCGAATTGATTCAACAGACTCAGCAAGAGTTAATTACCTTCATTCAATCCAGCAAACCGACTCGTTTGGTGATCAACTTTAAAGACGTTGAAGCAATCTCATCCGAGTTTATCACCACCATGCTGCGGTGCAGCGATTATGTGCAAAGCGAAAACGGCGAGTTGCGGCTTTGCAACATGAGCCCGATGGTGCGAATGGCTTTTCAAGTTACTAATCTGGACGGAACCCTGCTGCATATCATGGACTCGACGCCCAAAGCAATCTTGTCGTTTAAGAATAAAAAGTAATCACGTTTGCAGTGCAGCGGGGACTCCGCTCTACCACCAAATTGATGTTCACCCTTCCCCGAAGGACCGCTCATGGCTGACCAGCAACGTATCCTTGTCGTCGACGATAGCGCGACTCAGCTTATTCAGATTCGTATGCTTTTAGAGACTTCTGGCTATGAGGTCAGTGTCGCGACGGACGGAGTGCAAGCGTTAGCCAAGGTCAAAGAACGCTTGCCCGACCTAGTCGTCACCGACTTGCAGATGCCCAACATGGATGGCTTGGAACTCGTCCGTGAAATCACGTTGCAGCAATTGCCGGTTCCAGTGATCCTGACCACGGCTGCGGGCAGCGAGCTAATTGCGGCACAGGCACTCCATGCGGGGGCCGCCAGCTACGTTCCCAAAAGCGCGCTTGCGACCATCCTTTTGCCCACCGTGCGGCGTACGCTGGAATTGCAAAAGGCGGCTCAAACCAACCAACTTCTTGCCAGTTGTCTGGATCGGACCGAGATGGTTTGGACGCTCGTCAATGACCAATCGCTTGTACCCGATTTGATCGGCCGTGTGGAGTCGATTCTAAATGAACTCGCCGATTATGATCCTGGCCAGCACATGCAAATTGCGATGGCGATGGATGAAGCGATTGTGAACGCGATGATTCACGGCAATCTCGAAATCGATTCGGAACTTAGGCGAATGGAGGACGGCCAGCCTTATCTCGACAAAATTAGCGAGCGAATGAACGAATCGCCTTATGGGGATCGCCGCGTCTATTTTAGTTTGGTGGCCGATCGCAAAGGAGCGGTGTTTACGATTCGCGATGAAGGCCCTGGATTTTGCTTGGATGACGTTCCCGATCCGACCGATCCGAGTAATCTCGACAAAGAAGGGGGACGTGGCTTGTTGTTGATCAACACCTTTATGGATGAGGTCAAACACAACGAAAAAGGAAATGAGATTACGATGATAAAACGCTGCGTCTGCGATCATGAAGAATCGCCCGTCGCCGAGGAGTCATCGGTGTGAAAGATACCCCATCGCGATTTATCTTGATGGTGGAAGACAGTCTCGACGACATCGAAGCGGTCCGTCGCTGGTTAGCAAAAAGTGAATCGACCTACGAATTGCGAGTGGAGGAGACACTCGGGGCTGCCGTCGACGCCGTCGGTGAGCGTATCCCTGATCTGATCTTGCTAGATTTGAATTTGCCCGATTCACATGGGCTTGAAAGTTTGGATCGGATACGCGCGGTGGCCAATGATGTCCCCATCGTCGTGTTCAGCGGGCATGCCGATCGCTCGATGGCAATTCTCGCCGTTCGTAGTGGCGCCGAAGACTATGTGCTGAAGGACGAGGTCGCGAGTCCCGAACATCTCACACGGCCGATGGATTTGGCGATCGAACGATCCCGTCGACGCCTGGCCGAAAAGTCGTTGCTCGGTTTTCAAAATCAACTCGCACTCGCGCACCGAATTCAGCAGATGTTGCTGCCCGATCCCACTGATCGTTTTGAAGGGGTGCAGTGGTGCGGTCGCTGCGAGCCAGCCGAGCAAGCCGGAGGTGATTTCTATGACATTATGGATTTGCCTGATGGACGCCTTGCCTTTGTGATCGCAGACGTCAGCGGACATGGATTGGTCCCTGCGATGGTGATGATGGAAACGCGTGCGATCCTACGCGCGATGGCGATGATGTGCGACGATCCTGGAACGATCCTGACTCATGCCAACAAGATCCTCTGTCGCGACGTCCAGCTGCGTTATTTCGTGACGATGTTTCTCGGTTTCCTTTGTCCCGAACGAAAAATCATTCGTTATGCGAGTGCAGGACATCCCGCCTATCGGATCAGCCCCGTCGAGCCCGCTTGTGTCCTTTCGTCAAAGGAGCCGCCGCTAGGGATCGTTGACACCATGACCTATGTCACCCATCAAGTACCCAGCCATTTTCCCGTGTCTACATTGCTGATGTTTACCGACGGGATTTTAGATTCTGTCTCGCCGGATGCTGAGTATCAATCGTTCGACCATGTCGTCGAGAAAGCGGTTCGTGTTAATCATGGTTCGTTGCGAGACGTGATCGACTCGCTGTTTGAAAACATGCATTCGATCGGAGCCGAGCGGGATGATTGCACCGCGTTGCTGCTGCGGGCAAGCACGAGCGAAAGTGACGCTGCGGAGTGATCAGCTCGATCGACCGCAATATCCGCAAAATCGTTGCAACCACCAAGTCGTGTCATCCCTGAATGATCATTTGGTGCTCTGTGATTCCGCAAGTCGACCTGATTCGCGATCGCAACCAAGGCTTGAAGCGACTGGACCTTTGTCTTGATGTCCAGTTATTCATCCCATTGCTTGCTGTGCACGAATGACCGAGTCTTCCAAAACCATTCTAAAGCCCCACCAACGTATTGTTGAACTCGATGCGCTTCGTGCATTGGCGGCCATCAATTTGTTGTTGTTTCATCTTTCGTATGTTTATGCGGTCAAGTATGGCTTTGTCTCGCCCTTGGGATGGGAGTGGCCATTTGGGAAATATGGCGTCGAGATGTTCTTTATCCTCAGCGGATTTGTGAACAGCATGTCGCTGATGCGGCGTGGCAAGCCGGTCGATTTTGTCGCGGCACGAATGATACGAATCGTGCCGGTGTTTTTAATGGTGATCGTCGCGAACCTTTGGATCACAAGGCAGATGCCTTTGTCGCACGAACCGCTTGGTGCAGAGCAATTCCTTGCCAACTTGACGTTGCTGCCACGCGTGCTCGGCTACGAATGTGTCGACCCCGTGATGTGGACGCTACAGGTCGAGATGATGTTCTACATAACGTTGGTGGCGCTGTTTAAGATCGGCGCGTTGCGGCGTTATTTCATCGGGTGGGGAACCTTGTGCGCCTTGTCGCTCGTTGCTTGTCCGCTACTGGACGCGTACGCTTCGGAGTATGGAAGTGCTCGCTGGTTCTCGGTGTTGTCGAGCTTGCGTCTGTTAATGTTGCTCGATTTTGTGCCGCTGTTTGCGATCGGTTTCTTGCTCTATATGATCAAGACCGGAACGGGCAAGAAATGGCAGAACATGCTGGGAATCCTGATCGCTTGTGGTGTTTTCCACAGCATTGATCACGGCAAGCATAACCCGGTTGCCACGGTACTGATTGTCACGTTGGTGACACTGTGTGCCTACGGCAAGATGCCGCTGCTGCGAATTCGGCCGTTGATCTACATCAGCACAATTTCGTACGCGTTATACCTCTGCCACAACAACCTTGGGTGCATTCTGATGTATCGACTGAATCATTCAGGAATCCCGTCCAATATCAGTTTCTTGATGGCGGTTGCCTTTTCCTTTTCGCTTGCGATCATTGTCACCAATCGAATCGAACAACCGATTACCAATGGCCTTCGCAAACTTTGGACGCGATACCGCACCAAGAGTGATTCGGACACGGTTCCCGCAACCGCCGGCTGAGCCGAGGCGAAAGGTGGCGTTGAGAAGGATGCCTAATCGAACTGTGTGAATCGCAAATCGCGATCGGTCCAGCCATATTCGCCGAGCACGCTTTGCCCAGGAATTTCCCAAACCATTTCGTTGGAAGTGGTCAATTGATCATCCACCCATGGCAACGCTTGTTGCACTGTTTGGTGAGGCATTTCTACAAACGCAATTTGGCCATGGGGACGACGCGTTAGAATTCCCAAGCCTTGTTTGCCCGCAGTGGATCCGTACGAATTGATCGTCGAACCTGAGAGATCGTAGCGCCAAATCGGAACGCCACGGTAGATGCTCAGCAGTACTCCGGTGGGCGACAGCACCAAGTCGGAATCGATCCAAATCGGTTTCCCCTTTCCCAGACTTCGCCGAGATATTGCTTCGCCTCGTAGTGATGCCGACGACAATTCCCAGATGCGAAGTCGCGAAGTCGTGGCGATCGCTAAGGAGTCACCTCGTGGTGAAAAGCTGACGAAAGCTCGCTTGCCAGGCTCGACCGGGATGGTTCCCAAAGCCGTGCCGTCTTGGGTTTCGTAAAGCTCCACCGATCCTGGACGTGGCACTGCGATATAACGTCGACCGGCGGAGATAGCGGGCTCGCAAGGCGACTGAAAGGGACAGATGCGATGAACGCATTCACCAGAGAACAGGTTCCAGACGGCGATTTCCGTATCAATCGCTGCGACGATATGCTCGTCATCGACCCATCTCGCCCAATGCACTTGCTTGGCTTTCGTCATGGCGTTTGCTTGGGCGGATGGAATCGTCGGCAGAGCTCGAAAATATTTGAGCGTCAACGTCTCGTCTTCCCAGCCCTTGGCAATTGCCAACTGACCTCCCTGCCCCATCACACGGTGTCCGTGCAGCACCAAAGTGCGACCGCTCGGTTGGTGATGGTCGAGAATCGTAACCGGCTCACTCGATTGAAACACAGTGGACGCTTTGCCGGTGGACGGCTCAAAGCAAACGATGCGGTTTGAGGTGGCTGATTGCGTCGAGTTCAAACCTGATGTGATCGATACCGCCAGAAACGTGTGCTCTGGGGTGGCGATAAGCAACGGAGGCGAGCAGGAATCGTAAGCGTGGATCTGGCCAATCACCTGTTTGGCGAATGGCAAATTGTGAGAATAGGGCTGCGGATCGGGGGAACAGACCGGCGGCAGTGACGTCTTCGCAACCGGAGTTCTCCCACCCACGGAATCGAGAGGGGCTCCCTCGTCCAGCAGACTTGTCGCAGCCGGCAAGTCCAACAGCGGTTGCGGAGGAAGTTGCGGCAGGACCGGCGGTGTCCATCGCAATTGGTTTTCAGCAAAGCTGGATCGGTTGTTCCAACCGTCAACGTATTCCTGGTCAGTCTGGCTTAACTGTGAAACCGGAATTTTTGCCTTTGAACCATCGGGCCGCTTCAGTAACGCAACCTCGTCGGTGATGTTGACTAGGCGTGCTTCGATCGAATGGAGTCCCGATTGATCGACCCAGATACGGACCGGTTCTCTCGCCTCGCAGGGCGAGTTCGTCGCCATGATGGCTGTCGAAAATACAATGCAAACCCAAACGAAACATCGCAGCTTGTTCACACGCGAAGATGCTTTAGCGGAGTAGACTTCCGGAGTTGTTTGGCTCATTGAGATCGTTCTTCTCGAGTTCGGCGATCCAGACATCGGGATCGTTTCCAAGATTTTTGCCGGTGGCTCCGCGCAGCGATTGGATCGTTAGGTCCCTGGTCGCAGGATTGCGATCGGACAAGGCAAGTCGCAATGAATTCACCGAGATCGGATTTTTGTGTTTCGCAAGCGATTCAATCGCGGCGTTGCGAACGTCCTGGTTGGATTCTTTGCCAACCATCGACGCCAACATTCGCGACGATTGTTCGTTGTCGACTCGGCTCAGTGCCCGACATGCTTCCATCCGCACTTTAACGCTATCGTCGTCCAAGCCTTTCTCGATCAAAGCCAAGTTGCTTCCCGATTTGATTTTGCCGCTTGCTAGTACGGCTAGACGGCGCATTTCGGCGCTATCGTCATTTTCGAGAATTTGTTGAAGGTGGCTGGCCCAGTACTCTTGGCGGTCGTTCGGGTAAAACTCAATCGAATCGGCAAGTTTGGCAAGTTGTTGGCGTCGCTCGTGGTCGGTAACACCGTAAGCCTCGTCTTCACGCCATTCTTTCATGACGAAATAGGGATTGACCGCTTTGAGCGCGTACAGAGGCCCGTCTTGGCAACCGCCCAGGCAGCAAAGCATCGACGCTATCAAAAACGATATGCCACTGGAAAACGTGATGCGTTTTCTGCAGATCGTCATGCAAATTCTCGAAGAGTGAAAGGCGAACGGATTCCGGATCCGATGGGATTAAAGCTGCATCTTGACCGTTTAACACAGCAACCCGGTCTAGACCAACCCCAGTTCTTTCATGTTAAGGTAGAGCAGTGGCGGTGAATCCGGCAGAAAAACGCTGTGAAAACGCGGAGACGGAAAGGTCTCGGCCCAATCCGGCTGCGAATCCACGACGAGCAGCCATCTCAGCCCAATTTGTTAGCCTCATTCGGACGTTCTGATCCTTACGACCCAACGCGAATAAGACTCCTTATCTATGCTCGACTGCTCAACCCTCAAAGTTAACCTCAAACGGATTAAATCGGATATTTTGACATTGGCCGAAATTGGCCAAAACCACGAAGACCGCGGGATTTACCGGATGGCCTTTACCGATGCCGATATGGAAGGTAAGCGGTGGTTGTCCGATCGAATCGAAGACGCGGGGCTCGCCCTCAGCACCGATGGCGCCGTTAATATCTCGGGCACTCTCAATGGATCGACCGACCAACCCCGTGTTTTGGTGGGGTCGCATATCGATACCGTCCCCTGTGCCGGTGCACTCGATGGCACCCTCGGCGTCGTCGTCGGATTGGAATGCTTGCGTCGCATGCAGGAAGAGAAGGTGGTGCCCCAGCGAACTCTTGAATTGATTGCATTTAGCGACGAAGAGGGGCGATTTGGCGGCATGTTCGGTTCGCAATCGGTGGCGGGCAAGATTAATCCCGAACAATTGGCGACCATGAGTGACCTCGATGGCGTGCTGTTGGGCGACGAAATGCGACGCCATGGCTACGATCCGCTGGCTGCGCTGGACGCGGCACGCGATCCCGAAACGATCTCCAACTATTTAGAACTGCATATCGAACAGGGGCCCGTTCTGGATCGTTCGCACAAACCGATTGGTATTGTCGACGAGATCACAGGATTGTTCACCTGGTCAGTGCGGCTGCGTGGGGAAGCGAATCATGCGGGAACCACGCCGATGGACATGCGAAACGATGCCTTCATGGGGCTTGCCGATTTTGCTCACGAAATTCCTCGTATCTTGGAAGAAAACGGCAGCGACCGCAGCCGTGCCACGATCGGCAAGGCCCAAATCTTGCCCGGTGTCACCAACACCGTTCCGGGGCTTGTCGAGTTTTCTCTTGATGTGCGAGACACCTCCGAAGTGGTTTTAGATGAGCTTTCCAGTGCGTTTCGCAAAGCGCTCTCGGCGATTGCCCGTCGCCGAAATCTGATGTTCGAATTTGAACAAAAAAGTTACCTGGCGCCCGTCGCCTGCAGCGCCGAAGTGGTCCAGCAATTGCAAAAACAGGCCGAGCAGCTTGGGCTCGATTATCACACCATGCCCAGCGGGGCGGCTCACGACGCCCAAATCATGGGCAGCATCGTGCCCATCGGAATGGTCTTTGTCCCCAGCAAAAATGGACAAAGCCATTCGCCCGCGGAATGGACCGCATGGTCCGACATCGAAGCTGGTGCCAACGTGATGCTGCAAACGCTTGCGAATTTATCGCAGCGTTGATTCTTTACGCAAAAACCTACCGAATTCCTCTACTTGCAATCATTCATGAACGACTTCAATCCCACCGCATCCGACACTCCCGAACACATCGATCCTCTCAAAGAGGTTTACCACGAGTCGTTTATCGACAATCCGGCTCATCGCGATTTTCTAATCGATCACAACACGGCGCTACTGTGCATCGATCTTCAATATCTCGATGCCGCACCAGGTCACGGGGTTTTTCGCGATGCTGCCAACAGTGGAGTTTCCCCCGAAGGCCAAGAGTACTATTTCAACCGACTCGAATCGATGGTGTTGCCGAATGTACGCCGGTTGCAAGATTCATTTCGCAGTCACGACCTCGAGGTCATTCACACGCGAATTCAATCGTTGACGCAAGACGGACGTGACCGCGGCAAAGGCCACAAGCGACTCAATTTGTTGGCGGCACCGGGATCGCGAGACGCTGATTTTCTCGAAGTCGTCGCGCCGCTCCCCGAGCGAGATGAGATCGTGATCAACAAAACCGCCAGCGGTGTTTTCTCGTCGACGAACGTGCATTACGTATTGAAAAATCTTGGCATCGAGTCGTTGTTTATTGTCGGGGTTTATACGAACGAGTGTGTCGAAACGACCATTCGTGATGCCTGTGATTTAGGTTATCTCGTCACCGTGATCGAGGATTGTTGCGCGACGGTGACTCCCGAGTTGCACGAAGCATCGTTGGCAACCCTTCGCGATCGTTATGCACGCGTGATGACCCTAGCCGAAGCGACGTCGACCATCCGCCGCTTGATTCCGTCGTAAGCAGCTCGCGTCTTGCTTGTCCTCGCTCCTCGAGCCTGCATGAAAACGTGATCGAGACAATGCTCGTCGAATCGAGTATCTTGTGGCTCTGGCTGTCGACCTGTTTGTTTTCCGAGAAGAATCACCCATGGCTTATCCACGAATCGCAAGTTTAAAAACGTACGATCAATTCATTTCCCGGCTTGCGGAACTGGGGCTTGAGTTGCCGAGTGATGAAGCCGTTCAGCAAGGGGATGATTCAACGCTCGCACAACCGATTCGCCTCAAACACGATGTGATCGGAAATCGATTTTGTATCCTGCCGATGGAAGGTTGGGACGGCACGACCGATGGCAAACCGAGTGAGCTGACACGTCGCCGCTGGAAAAACTTTGGCATCAGCGGTGCCAAATTGATCTGGGGTGGCGAGGCGGTCGCGGTGCGTCACGACGGGCGGGCGAACCCGAACCAGTTGATTATGACCGAGTCCAATTTGGCGTCGATCGAGTCACTGCGTCAAGATTTGGTTGCCGCTCATGAAGAGCGTTTCGGTAATAGCGACGATTTGCTTGTTGGTCTGCAGTTGACTCATTCAGGACGTTTCGCCCGTCCCAATGAAAAAGCTCGCGCCGAACCGTTGATCGCTCAACGCAATCCTGGGCTCGATCCGCGATTCGGTATCACCGACGATTCAAAACTGCTTAGCGATGATGATCTCAAAAAGCTGATCGAAGATTTTATCGCGGCTGCTGTCAGAGCCCAACGTGCCGGGTATCGCTTTGTCGATGTAAAACATTGTCATGGCTACCTCGGGCACGAATTGTTGGGTGGACACGATCGAGCGGGCGAATTTGGAGGCTCGTTTGAAAATCGCACGCGGTTCTTGCGAGACATCGTCGCCGGAATTCGCTCGGAAGCTCCGCAGTTAGAAATCGGCGTTCGCGTCAGTATTTTTGACTTCGTTCCTTACAAAGCCGGCGATGACCGCGTTGGAGTTCCTGAGCCCCATGCCGATCCCAAATTGGTGTTCGGAGGCGATGGCTCCGGTGCTGAAATGGATTTGAGCGACCCGTCGCGACTGATGTCGCTGTTTGAGTCGCTGGGAATAGAATTGGTTTGTTCGACAGCCGGAAGCCCGTACTACAATCCGCACATCCAACGGCCTGCGTATTTCCCGCCGAGTGACGGTTATCAACCGCCCGAAGATCCCTTGGTGGGTGTCGTTCGCCAGATTCAAGCGACGGCGAAGATCAAACAGATGCATCCCAATTTGACGATCGTGGGATCTGGCTACACCTATTTGCAAGACTGGCTGCCAAATGTGGCGCAAGCCGTGGTGCGAACCGGGATGGCCGATTCGATCGGCCTGGGGCGAATGGTGTTGTCGTATCCCGATTTGCCCGCCGATGTGATCGATGGCAACGTGATGACGCGAAAAAAGGTGTGCCGTACATTCAGCGATTGTACGACCGCACCTCGCAATGGCATCGTCAGCGGATGTTATCCGCTGGATCCTTTTTACAAAGCGATGCCCGAACGCAAGCAATTAGCGGCTCTGAAAAGCAACGTCAAATAGTCGGCATGCTTCACCTCCCCGAAACTTGTTTTGGGGAGGTCAGAACGAGCGAAGTAAGTTTACCGGTGGGGCCTCGCAGTCTTAGAGATCGACCGTGCAAGCTCATCGCAACCAGCCCTCCCCGGCCGCTATCGCGTCCGACCCTCCCGCACACGGGAGGGTAAATCTGTTGTTGCCGGAACTCAGCTCCGCCGTATTGTCGCACGGCTTTCCAAGCCGTCAGCGAGCGTCACGCTTGATCGTCGAAGCGAGATTCTTCGCGTTTCAATCACACCGAAGGTTCACTGTACCGCTTCCAGCTTGGAAAGCTGGGCGACAATAGTGCGATGCCTCGTATTGTCGCACGGCTTTCCAAGCCGTCAGCGTGCGTCGTGTTTGACCGTCGAAGCAAGAGTCTTCGCGTTTCAATCACACTGAAGGTTCACTGTACCGCTTCCAGCTTGGAAAGCTGGGCGACAATAGTGCGATGACTCGTAATGTCGCACGGTTTTCCAAGCCGTTAGCGTGCGTCGTGTTTGACCGTCGAAGCAAGAGTCTTCGCGTTTCAATCACACTGAAGGTTCACCGCACCGCTTCCAGCTTGGAAAGCTGGGCGACAATAGTGCGATGCCTCGTATTGTCGCACGGCTTTCCAAGCCGTCAGCGTGCGTCACGCTTGATCGTCGAAGCGAGATTCTTCGCGTTCCCATCACACCGAAGGTTCACATTACCGCTTCCAGCTTGGAAAGCTGGGCGACAAAGGTGCGATGCTCCGTATTGTCGCACGGCTTTCCAAGCCGTTAGCGAGCGTCACGCTTGACCGTCGAATCAAGAGTCTTCGCGTTCCAATCACGCTGAAGGTTCACCGCCCCGCTTCCAGCTTGGAAAGCTGGGCGACAAAGGTGCGATGCCTCGTGTTGTCGCACGGCTTTCCAAGCCGTTAGCGTGCGTCACGCTTGATCGTCGAAGCGAGATTCTTCGCGTTTCAATCACACCGAAGGTTCACCGCACCGCTGCCAGCTTGGAAAGCTGGGCGACAATAGTGCGATGCCTCGTATTGTCGCACGGCTTTCCAAGCCGTTAGCGTGCCTCACGCATGACGGTCGAATCAAGAGTCTTCGCGTTCCAATCACGCTGAAGATTCACCGCACCGCTGCCAGCTTGGAAAGTTGGGCGACAATGCTTTTGGGCGTTGTTTAAAAGGGATCTTTAGCAAGATCCATTACCGCCATACTTTCATTCTTCGTCGGGGACTTTACGATCCTAGCTTCACCCGTTTGCCGGTTTTGGCGCTTTCGTAGATCGCCTGGATCACCTCGATACTGCGACGACCTTCGCGACCATCGATCGAACAGGGGCGATCTTCGTTGATCGACGAGACGAACTCTTCGAACAACATGGTGTGGCCGTGGTGCCCAATCGACGACGGATCAGCCGCGCCGCCACCCGTCTCGGTCTTGCCCGCCATCGTTGCACGAATCTCGGCATCCTTATCGGTTTCGTTGGCAAACTTCCAATCGCGAATGTCTTCTTCTTCCAGGACGGCGGTCCCTTCGCTGCCGCTGATTTCAATTCGCTTGAGCGCTCCTGGGAAGGCGGTCGTGGTCGCTTCGATCACGCCGAGTGCCCCATTGGCGAATCGCAAATTGGCGACCACCACATCTTCGACTTCGATTCGCTCGTGAGTCATTGTGTCCATCATCGCGCTGATTTCGACCACGTCTCCCATCAACCACAGTAGCAAATCGACACTGTGGATCGCTTGGTTCATCAACGCCCCACCGCCATCGAGTTCCCACGTGCCGCGCCATGCACCGCTGTCGTAATATTCTTGGGTGCGATACCACTTCACGTACGAATCGCCCATGGTGATTTTGCCGAAGCGGCCTTCTTCGACTGCCTTTTTCATGATTTTGCTCGACTCATGAAAGCGGCTTTGGAACGTCACGGCGAGCCGGACGCCAGCATCTTCGCACGCTTGGATGATCTGGTCGCATCGCTCGACGGTGATTTCGAGCGGTTTTTCGACGATCACGTGCTTCCCAGCCTGGGCGGCCAACACGGCGGGATCGCGATGAGCACCGCTGGGGGTGCAGATTGAAACCGCCTGAATCTCGGGATCGGCTAGCATCGCTTCGATCGAGTCGTACGATTTACAGCCATTTTTCTCGGCAAACGCCGCCGCTTGCTCCGGATTTCGAGTGGCACAGCCCACCAATTTGGCGCCTTTGGCGTCCTTAATAGCCTTGGAGTGAAAGCCTGCGATCATACCGCAACCGATAATGCCAATCCCAATCGTCATCGTTTTCGCTTCTCTAGTGGGGTGAATGTTTCTTTTGGTGGTGTTTCCAGATTTGCTCTCACACGATACTTTTTCTATAGCTTCTTTACTACCTGCGATCACGGTGCCTGCTTGGCTCACGCCGCTGTCACGACCGCGAAGAGTTTGCATGAATTGCCACGTCTACTGGACGAGGCTGCGGGTATCGCTGCGCACGTAAAGAAACTTCGCCCTCGAAAACTGGCCTCGGGCAAACCCTCTCGCCGTTCAACGAACCTTTCGTTGGCCTTTGACGGCGTTTGGGGCTCGATTCGCGGTCTGTTAGCCGCCGCGATTGCTCAGCACAAACCCAACGTGTTGGTGTTGCTGCCCAATGCGGCGGACGCCGATATCGTCGCAGGCGACGCAGTTGCATTTGGTTTGACCGATTCGATCTCGCTGCCACTCTCCTCGGGTGGCCAATCCTCCGGCAACCATCACCACCGCGACGCCGAATTTGCCGAGCGTCTGCAAGTGCTGCAGCGACTGCAGGATCGAACTTCCGAGGACCCGCATCCGCTGCTGGTGACCGCGTTCATCGGCGGAGCGATGCAGCGAGTCCCGTCGCCCGAGCGGCTCGATTCGGCAACACGAGTGCTGAAGGTGGGCGAGGAGGTGAATCCCGAGACGATTCGCCGTTGGCTTGCCGAAGCCGGATTCGCAGCAACGACGGCAGTCCAATTTCCAGGCGAATTTGCCACTCGTGGCGGTATCCTCGATGTTTTTTCGGCCGATCAACCAAATCCGCTCCGGATCGAGTGGTTTGGGGACGAGATTGAATCGATCCGCCGCTTCGATCTTGGTAGCCAACGCAGTATCGAATCGATCCACGAAGTCGAAATCACCGCGATCAGCGGCGAAGACATCGAAGAAAAAACGGACGCCGAAACCAATTCCTTTGGGCTGCTCGCCGATTACCTTCCCGATGACACCCTCGTCGTGTTGGTCGATCCTCACGACTGCAAAACATCCGCCGATGCGATCATCGATCGCTCGGGCGGCGATCCCCGTTTCGTCCCCTTTGACGATTTGATCGCTTCGCTGCAACGGTTTCCGATCGCGGTTGCGAGTTCATTAAATGAGGCAGTCGATGGCGCCGTTGTCGACCTGAAATCCGCCAGCGCCGACGGGTTCGCGGTCACGCTGGACGAGGCGTGTAAGCGAATCGATACGATCGCCGATAACCATGACATCATTCTGGTCGGCGACACCGCGGCCGATAGTGAGCGGTTATCAGAATTGCTTCGCGAAACGAATGCACAATCGCAAGGCCGTTTGCATTTGACCGTCGCCGAGCTCAGTGGTGGATTCCGCTTGGCCAGCGCCGAGGTCTTGGTGTTGACCGGTGCCGAGCTGTTTCATCGCAGCCCCGTCAGACGCCGGCAAACGCGAGCTCGTAGCAAGCCAATTGCAAATTTGTTGCAACTCGAAGTGGGCGACCTCGTCGTTCATCTTTCGCATGGTATCGGTTTGTATCGTGGATTGCAGAATATTGAAAAAAATGGTCAGCATCTCGAACATTTGACGATCGAGTTCGATGGCGGCAGCAAGATCTATGTGCCTGCTTCGCGAATCGGGCTGGTTCAGCGTTACGTTGGCGGCACTAAGACGCAGCCGCGGCTTGCCAAAATCGGCAGCCAAGCCTGGCAACGGCAACGCAAAGCGGCTGAGTCGGCGGTCACCGACATGGCAAGCGAGCTGCTGGAAATGCAAGCCGAGCGAACGTCACGCCGCGGTATCACCTTCGATTCGGACTCCGCGTGGCAACGCCAATTTGACGCCAGCTTTCCCTATATCGAAACGGACGACCAAGTCACCGCGATCGATGCGTCTAAAGTTGATATGGAGACGCCCAAGCCGATGGATCGGCTGATCTGTGGTGACGTCGGATTTGGCAAAACCGAGGTCGCAATGCGGGCCGCATTCAAAGCGGTCACCAGCGGCTATCAAGTCGCAGTGCTCGTGCCGACGACCGTGTTGGCCGAACAGCATTACCACAGTTTTTGCGAGCGAATGGCCGAGTTTCCGGTCGAGATTGCTAAATTGAGCCGGTTTTGTACCGCTGCAGAGCAACGTCAAACTGTCAAGGAAATTCGCCGCGGCAAAGTCGACATCGTCGTCGGGACGCACCGTTTGGCCAGCAAGGATGTGGACTTCTCTAACCTCGGTTTAGTCGTCGTCGATGAAGAGCAGCGGTTTGGCGTTGCGGTCAAAGAGCGTTTAAAGACGCTTCACAGCAACGTCGACGTGATGACCCTTTCGGCGACGCCGATCCCACGAACACTGCACATGGCACTCGTTGGCGTTCGCGACATCAGTAACCTGGAAACACCGCCAGCCGAACGGATGGCGGTGGAAACGAAAGTGACTCGCTGGGACGATCAGATGATCCGTACGGCGATTGTGCGAGAACTAAACCGCGGCGGACAGCTGTTCTTTATTCACAATCGCATCGGTGACATGCACACCGTCTCGGAAAAAATCCGTCGTATCGTCCCCGAAGTCCGCATCGGGATCGGCCATGGCCAAATGGGCGAAGGCGAGCTCGAACGCGTAATGGTGGACTTTATCGAGCACAAGTTCGACTTGCTGCTAGCGACCACGATCGTGGAAAGCGGCATCGATATTCCCAATGCGAACACGATTTTTATCGACGACGCCGATCGTTACGGCTTGAGCGATCTTCATCAATTGCGAGGCCGTGTGGGGCGTTACAAACATCAAGCCTACGCGTATTTGATGGTCGCGCCGCACAAGCATCTGACCCCCGAGGCGTCAAAACGGCTTCGCGCGATCGAAGAGTTTAGTCACATGGGTGCCGGTTTCGCGATCTCGATGCGTGACCTCGAAATTCGTGGGGCCGGTAATTTGCTGGGCAGCCAGCAGAGTGGCCATATCGCCGCAATCGGTTACGAGATGTATTGCCAATTGCTCGAAGATGCCGTTCGCCAAGCTCAGAAGCTGCCACCGAAATTGTCAGCCGAAGTTGATATCGATCTGCCGGTGGAAGCCTATCTTCCCGAAGATTATGTGCCTGATTTGCGACACAAGATCGATCTGTATCGCCGCATCGCAAAGATTGAAAATGCGTCGCAGATCAAGGAGGTGCGTACGGAGTTGCGAGACCGATTTGGGGTGCTTCCCGAGCCTGCCAAACGAATGCTCGAACTTGCCGAATTGCGACTCGATGCCGCCGCGTGGCAGATCGCATCGATCACCTCGGATGCTCGCTTCATTGTGCTGCACTACACCGACCGCAAGCGGATTGAACAGCTGGTGCGGCAGAGTTCGATCGCAATCCGAATCGTCGACCACCGCAGAGCGTACATTCCGACCAAGGACTACGACATGGAAGTCGATGTGGCGGGCACAAGTTGGTTGCAGCTAGCGCGGGCCGCACTGCATCTCGGCTGAGTCAAAAGCAACCAATCCCGTAGCGAAACTCGCCAAGAGTTTCGTGCACTGCTTACGCGTCACGACCCACTAACTCAGCCGTCGGCTCGGGGATTTCCACGTGGGACGTTTCTGGCTTGTGGCCTTCGCCCGGTAGTGGGCCCATTTGGTGAGTGCCCATCGCGGGGAATAACGGCGCCAGGACATATTGCCGAAACACAAACCAGATCAAATTGCGTTCGTTCAATTGCGGATCAATCGTCGCCGCGATCGCCGCATGGGCTCTCGGCAGTTCACTCCAGTGCATTCCGGGGTGATCGTGGTGGGCGGTGTGATAGCCGTTGTTGAAAAACAGAAAGTTAAACCACCATCCGGTAAAGTTGCGAGAGTGATCATGCTCGGACCATGCATCGGTGTGGATGTGCTGGATAAAGTTAAAGAACATGATTACGGTGCTCGACATGATCGCCGGCAAAATGACCGAGAAGAACCACAAGTACAATCCAAGCCCGGTTTGTTGGTTGTGGTAAAGCACGGCGGCCAATACACCCAGCCCGATGTAGCCCCCCATCCAAACGACGTATTGAAAGCGGATCCGGGCGTACAGTTTTGGCTTACGGGTTTTGACTTTCTCGATGTATTCGCGAATCGGAAAACTCTGGAAGTAGCCCGATACGAAGGGATAGCTCAGTACGACCCAAATGCTGTGTTTATTTGTGTAACGCCAAGTTGCCGTCGCATCCCCAGGACGGTTCACGAATTGATGATGATTCAAGTTGTGCGTCGGCACCCACATCAGCGTCGGGTAGCCGTAGAAAAGGGTCAGTACATGACCGAATAAGTGGTTCCAACGAGGCGACTTGAACGTGGCTCGGTGGTTGTGATTATGAGAAATCGTGCCGCACGCAATCGCCAAATAGCAGCTGATCGGACTCAGGTAAATCACCCAGCTCGGGTCGGAATATTGAATCGCCACCAAGGTGATTGCGATCACGACCCACAGAACCGATCGAAAATCGGCGTGATTATGTAGCGACATCGTAGCGATCCCTCTGTCGGACGTGGGCTGCAGAGATTGGGCACACGCGATGAGTAAGTTTTCCGCGGGAATCGCTGAACACTGTATTGCCTGTGTTCGTCGCGTTTTTCGAGCGTTTGCTACTCAAAGTGAGAGCCTGAGCACAGACTACGACAACCTAAGCGATTGTCAATCGACGATTCTCAATTCGTGTACAGCAGAGAGGCTCGGCGTCGGTGTTACCTCGCCGTGCGTGTTCAGTATGATGTCAGCTGGGTGTGACAAGCGGATCACGATGCAATTCGACGATAAGCATCGCATGGAATGCATTCTTAAACTCTCGTCCACGTTTGACGATTAGCTCACCGGGCATTCGCTATGCCCGGATCAATGGCGACCTTAATGCCTGCAACGACTGGGCAAACGGTAAGGTCCTCACCCTCAATGTCGCCCGACGTCTCCGACGTCGGAAATAAACGTACGGATGTCGGAGACATCCGGCGACAATCGACACGCTTATAGAATCGAGCCGGGGCGATAGCTTGCCGCTTCAGGATTTTTGCTGGTGATCGCTTCGATTCGCGAGATCACATTTTGCACCTGAGTCGTGGCGTTGCCAATAAATTGCTTCGGATCTCCGATCGCTGCATTCAGTGCCTCGGCATCCATCGGGATACGATCATCGCCAGCCAATCGCTGGATCAAATCATTGTCATCGCGGCCGCTTTCGCGCATCGCAAGCGCCGCGGATACCGCATGCTCCTTGATCGCTTCGTGTGCCGTTTCGCGGCCCACGCCCGATTTGACTGCAGCGACGAGAATTTTGGTTGTCGCCAGGAACGGCAAGTAGCGACGCAATTCGCGGTCGATCACGGCGGGGTACGCACCGTAATCAACCAGCACCGTGAGGAACGTTTCGAGTTGCCCGTCGATTGCCAAGAACGCGTCCGGAATCGCGACGCGGCGGACGACACTGCAGCTGACGTCGCCTTCGTTCCATTGATCGCCAAGCAATCCGCCGATCATAGTCAAATAGCCACGCAAGATCACGTTGAAGCCGTCGATCCGTTCGGCCGATCGCGCGTTCATCTTGTGAGGCATCGCCGACGATCCGACTTGCCCTGGTTTGAATCCTTCGGTCGCCAATTCCGCTCCGGCCATCAATCGCAACGTGCGAGCAAAGTTGGCTGGTGCCGACGAAAGCTGCGTTAGCGCCGAGATCACGTCAAAGTCCAGCGATCGTGGATACACCTGCCCCACTGAATCGAAACACGATTCAAACCCAAGCGATTTCGCGATTCGGCTATCAAGTTGATCCAGCTTGCTGGCGTCGCCTTGGAACAAATCGAGCATGTCTTGCTGAGTGCCGACGGGGCCTTTGATGCCTCGCAGCGGATAGCGAACCAGTAAGTTGTCAATGCGATCGTAGGCCACCAACAATTCTTCGGCGATGTTAGCGAACCGTTTGCCTACCGTCGTGACTTGAGCGGGCACGTTGTGGCTGCGACCAGCAATGGCAAGCTCGCTGTATTCGGCCGCTCGTTCCGCTACCAACGACAGTGCGGTGACGATGCGGTCACGAACTAGATTCAGTGCCGAGCGAATTTGCAGCTGCTCGACGTTTTCAGTCAAGTCACGTGACGTCATCCCTTTATGGATGTGCTCGTGGCCCGCCAATTCGTTGAATTCTTCGATGCGGGCTTTCACATCGTGCTTGGTGACTCGTTCGCGGGCATCAATCGCAAACAAATCAACGTTGTCGATCACCGAGCGGTACGCCTGGATCACCCCGTCGGGGACGTGAACCCCGAGGTCCTTTTGAGCCTCCAGTACGGCAATCCACAATTCACGTTCAAGAACGATCTTGTTTGCGGGCGACCAGATTTTCACCATCGCTTCACTCGCGTATCGCGATGCAAGAATATTGGGTAGATCGGTCGACACGACAGGACTCCTGACAGAGATGGGGGGAAGCTCATTCACAAACGAAGTGCCGGAATATACGCTTTGGACTGCGCCGCGTGAAGCATTGGGCTATTTCGCAGTCTCGCAGGATGGTCTTCCAAGGCCGTCGCCCAACGTGATCCACTTTGCCCCTAACGGGTGTTTTTAAAGCGGAGCGGCGCAAGCCGCCCGGTCGAATTCGAACTTTTTTACTCGCTACAACCGGACGGCTCGCGCCGTGACGCTAACAAAATCGACGGCCTTGGAAGGCCAGAGTACATCCCATCGGTCGAATCCATTTCATGATGAACCAAGGCACCACCCCGCTCGAACGTCGCCAAGCGATCATTGCGTTGGTCTTAGTCAATGCGATGTGGGGGGCCTCCTTTCCGATCATGAAGTGCCTAAACTTGCAAGTGGATGATCATTTTGGAGTCACCGAGCTGACCGCGTCAGGGTGGCTGCGGACAAGTTCAGCGTCCTGGTTGATCGGACTAAGGTTTGCCATCGCGTTTGGGTTATTCGCGATTTTGTTGCGGGGCACGCTGCGTCGTGTTCAGATGCCTCATCTGTTGGCGGGCGCAGCAATTGGTGTCATGTTTTTCTTTGGGTTGCTGCTGCAAGTCATTGGATTGGCCACGATTCCGGCATCGCGGAGTGGCTTTTTGACGAGTTTGGTGGTGATCATCACGCCGCTGATCAACACTGTGTTGCGGAAACAATTGCCCCGCCGTTGTGTCATGCTCGGTGCCCTGGTGGCGTTGGCCGGAGTCGCGACGTTGACAGGATTGATTGTGATCGACGACGGGCAGATTTTACTCGCCAACGATGCGCTGTCGCGGTGGACCATGGGCGATTCAGTGACCACGCTCGCCACGTTGTTCTTCAGTTGTCAAATCTTATTGGTTGACGTCTTTGGCAAACGCTACGAGTCAGTGTTGTTCACGCCAAGTATGTTTGGCACGACAGCGATCTTGGCGATGATCGTTTTCGCGGGGCTGAGTCTGCCTGTGCCGGAAACGTCAAGCGGTGGCTGGACCGCGCTGGCGTTGCAGCCTCGGTTCTATCTGCTGCTAGGCGTTTTGTGTTTCTTTCCATCGCTGGTGGCGTTTGTCTGGATGAACAAGTACCAACCACGTTTGACCGCTGGGCAAGCTGCGGTGATCTACACCTGTGAGCCCTTGTTCGCTTCCACCTGGGCCATGTTTATCCCCGCGATGCTTAGCGTGTGGTGCGCCGTCAGCTATGCCAACGAAGAATTCAGCACTCCCCTGCTGATTGGCGGATCGCTTGTCTTGCTCGCCAATATCCTCGCCTTGTGGCCCGAAAAAAGGCCCCGAAAAAGGCCCAGAAAGGAAGTCGCAACGCACTGATCACGCCATGCAGCGGATCTTCGAGGGCAACCGCTCGACCGAGTGTGTTAAGATGATGACTGCGTTGAAGGGTTCTAAGCAGGTCGGCAGGATTCTTTCAGTACATTAGCCGTTTTGGCAAACGCTGTGAAGCATTTAGAGACGGCGAGTTACGGCATTTGCGTTCCGTAGCTACGCTCGCCAGAGCGTGGATGGTTGCCGGCCAATATGAATCACCACCTTCTGGCGAAGGTAGCTACGAGAAAATGCTTCACAGCGTTGGCCCAAACGGCTAACTGGATTTCCCCAATGATTCCTGCCTATCGTGGCTTTTGGGTTTAAACAGCGTATCTCCTCATCAAGAAACGAAGCACTATGGATCGCCGAAAATTTCTCACTCGCACCGCCGCACTTGCCTCGATTGCTACGACTGCCCACGCGACTCGTGCTGCCGCACCTGCCGCGACGCCTCGCCGCGTTGGTTTGATCGGCTGTGGCTGGTACGGCAAATGCGATCTACTGCAACTGATTAACATTGAACCGGTCGAGGTGGTGTCGCTGTGTGATGTCGACGCCAACATGCTCGATGAAGCAGCGGGGCTTATCGAGTCGCGACAGACTTCTAAGAAACGCCCGCGAGTGTATGCCGATTACAAAGAAATGCTCGCCGAGAAAGATCTTGACATCGTTTTAATCGCGACCCCTGACCATTGGCACGCGCTCGCAATGATCGCGGCAGTCGAGGCCGGAGCCGATGTCTATGTGCAAAAGCCGACGGGAGTCGATGTGCTCGAAAGTCGAGCGATGTTGGATGCTGCTCGTCGCACGGGGCGAGTGGTACAAGTCGGAACGCAGCGACGCAGTACGCCCCACTTGATCGAGGCGAAACAGAAAGTCGTCGACGCCGGGTTGCTCGGTGATGTGGCGTTCGCCGAAGTGTGCTGTTATTACCACATGCGAGCCAACAAAAATCCGCCAACCATCGCGCCGCCGCCTTCCTTGGACTTTGATCGTTGGACCGGTCCTGCACCCCTGCGTCCGTACAATGAACTGATTCATCCACGGTCTTGGCGTGCATTTATGGAGTATGGAAATGGCATCGTCGGCGATATGTGTGTACACATGCTCGACATGGTTCGCTGGCAACTTGGTCTCGGATGGCCTCGTCGCATAAGTAGTGTGGGTGGGATTTTGGTGGATACGGAATCGATCGCCAATATCACCGATACGCAGACCGCCACCTTTGATTTCGAAGATCTCGATGTGGTCTGGACGCACCGCAGCTGGGGAGCGGCACCGGATCCCGAATTTCCCTGGGCCGGGATCATTTATGGATCCAAGGGAACGTTGAAGTTGAGCGTTCAGAAGTATGAGTTCATCCCGCGTTCAGGCGGAAAAAAGCTAAGCGGCAACGCCGTCATCGAACTCGACAAATATCCAAGCGATCAATCCGATGCCGAAAAGTGGAATTTGGAATTGCACGTTGCATCGGCGATTCGTGGGCACATGCGTGACTTTCTAAATGCAATTGATGATCGCTCCAAACCCATTGCGGATATTGAACAAGGCCACATTAGTAGTGCCTCGTGCATCTTGGCAAACAATGCACTCGCGTTGGGCCGCACGTTAGAATTTGATCCGGAGACGAACACGGTGGTTGGGGATGAGGAAGCGACGAAGTTGCTCCGACGCCCCTATCGCAAGCCGTATCTGCATCCAGCGGGTTGAAAAGCCGGGCCAACGTAGATCTTTTTGTGAGCCGACGGCGTTAGCCTGGTCCGCTGAAACATTGGTATTGACGTCGGATATTGGGGGTGAGTTTTTCTTCCGGGCGACACTGCAGTCACCTCTCCACCGACGAAGAAACTCTTGACGGCTTGTTGATTTAATCCAAATGCAAATCGCAACGGTGAGCCGAGGGCCGTAAGGCACCGGGTAGTGCCTCGGACCCGGCCGCTTACGCGTCACGGCTCACTAAATCAACAAGCCGTTGACGAGTTCCGCTACAGGAATTGCTTCACAGCGTTCTGCTTAGGGGGTCGGTGTCGGTTCGACTTGGATCGCCGGGGCTGTAACAGGGTGGCCAATTCCCTGCTGGAAATCGACAACGAAATAGCACACCACCGAAATCACAACGACACCGATCAAGTTCAATGCGAATCCTGCTTTGGCCATATCGCGGACGGTCAATTGTTCCGACCCAAACACGATCGCATTGGGCGGCGTCGCCATGGGCAACATGAACGCGCAACTTGCGGACAACGCAGCCGGAACCATCAAGAACGCGGCATCGTAGCCCGCACCTTCGGCCGCCGCGCCCAAGATCGGCATCAGCAGCGTCGTCGTTGCCGTGTTGGATGTGACCTCGGTTAAAAACGTCACCGTCAAACAGATCACCGCCATTAGCAAGAGCGGATGGAGTCCGGATAGGTGCGAGAACTGGCTACCGATGATGACGGAAAGCCCCGTCACTTCGGCTGCCTTCGCGATCGCCAGTCCGCCTCCGAACAGAATCAAAATGCCCCAAGGAATGTCTCTCGCGGTTTCCCAATCAAGCAAGCGGTTGACCTCCACACGCTCGCTACCTATACCATTTTTCGGTCGATGAACGGTCGTGGTGCCGCTGGGGATTAAGAACAACGCGATCACGGCTGCCAGACCAACGGTTGCGTCGTGAGCCATCGGGACATCAAACAGTGCCGACCAGCCGCCATAGGGGGCGCTGCGGGTGATCCACAGGAAAGCCGTCAACGACAGTACGCCCAGCACGCGTCGTTGAGCACTCGTCCAGCGTCCTAGATCCTTAAGTTGCATCGAACAGCTTCGTGACAAACCCCGCGTCAACAACACGCCTGTCACGACGAGCATGATCGCAGCAACTGGCACTCCCACTTTCAGCCACGAGAAAAAGTCAACGGTCCGCTCGTTTTGTTGCTCGTAAATCGACACGAAGACGCCGTTGGGGGGCGTACCAATGATCGTCGCAATCCCGCCGATACTCGATCCGTACGCGACTGCCAACAACAGCGGCACGTGCAGTCGCGAGTCTTTCTGTTCGTGCAGTACCGCAATCGCCACGGGCAACATGATCAACGCCGTTGCGGTGTTCGAGATCCACATGCTTGAAAAAGCCGTGGCGGCCAAAAAACCGAGCACGATACGTCGCTGGGAACTTGTCCCTAACAACTTCATTAAGCCATGCGAAACCCGCAAATGAGTTTGGGAGTGTTCGGCGGCTCGTGAAATCATAAATCCAGCCATGAACAACAGCACGAACTTGTCACCATAGGCTTCGGCGAGCTGGCGATGATCCAGCACCCCGGCAAAGGGAAATACCACAAACGGAACCAGCGACGTGACCGGAATCGGAACCGCTTCGGTGCACCACCAAACTCCACACAGCGAGGTGACTGCGGCTGTGACCGCCACGGGATGCGACAGCCCAAATACGCTGACGCACAGTCCATAGACGACAAACGCCACACCTATTCCGGCAGCGGTACAGAGAGCGCGAAAGTGCAGCATTCGAGCGAGTTCCAAGCTAAAGCAAATTGAAACAGGAAAGGATATAGAGCGAGATCAAGCTGACGACGCTGGCGGAGTTGTTCTCCGTCGTTGAAGCTCAACAGTGTAGCGAATCAGAGGGCAGAAGGGCGTTTTGTCGCAGATCCTCTTCCAACACATCGCTGCAGTGAACATGGAGACAGGAGAAATGAATCAAGTTCCACTCGCTTGCACTGTGCCGGGATTGTAGTAAATCGGCTGTAAATGCGGTGGAAACGCGTCTGATTATTGCCAAATCGTCCGCAGGGGGCAGCACCACGAGTTACACGAGACCACAGAAAGCATTCTTCCTAATCGATGCAGCGAAGTGCTCGGCAATTTTCGACGTTACTCGGCTCTACTAAACGATTCGTTAACGCTAGAATAAGAGCCGATGAAGCGACAAATTCTTTTCTGTTAGAACATTGGGTTCCCAATATGAGCACCGAAACAAACGCCAGCCGTGCGTATCAGCATTTACGAAACAAGTTGATCTCAGGCGATTTTGAACCAGGCGCTCGTCTGCTTTATGGTCCGATTGGAAAGGAAATTGGGGTCAGTGCGACGCCGGTGCGGGAAGCCGCTGGGCAGCTCGCCAACGAAGGGCTCGTCGATTTGGTTCCCAATATGGGAGCCATCGTGCGGTCGCTTGATCGTGCTGCCTTAATCGATATCTACGAAGTTCGTGAGGTCATCGAGCCCTACACTGCGGCTCGAGCTGCAGAACGGGCCACCCCGGATCAGATTGCGAAAATTCAAGCGGAATTGACTCGGATGGAAGAGTTGACCGCGAAGCAAGAAAAATCCTCAGCCCAGTTCGCGGGCAAGCGGATTAAAGGTCAATTTGACAAGGCCGACTACCAATTTCACATGCTGATCATCGAGGCCACTGGAAATCAGGCGCTCGTCCACACCGCGTCACAATCCCAGGTCTTAACGCGAGTGTTTGGAATCCGCCGTCACCGCCATGACGTCACTGCGATGAAACGAACCTGCAAAGACCACCAAAAGATTTTTCGGGCGATCAAAAAGCACGATGCCGACGCAGCTCGTGATGCCGCAGCGGCTCACATCCGTAACGGTTTAAAGGTCTCGCTGATCGAAATCGACGGCAAAGAAGACGGCGAAGCCTAGTAAATCATCCCGTCTTGATTTTGGGGTAGCGAAACTCGCCAAGAGTTTCGGATTGTTTGGCAAATTCAACGAAAGTCTTGACGACTTCCGCTACGTCCACCCCGAATTGTTAATCAGGATGCAGCACTCGTAAATGGGCCAAAGCGGTCTAAGCCACGGGGGTTTATTGAGTCTGAGCCACCATATTGGCCAGCTGCCGGTACTCGGTGTACAGCCGATCATAGGCTGCGGTTCGTTCGCTTCGCGGGCGGACGACGTCCTGTTTTCCGGCGGGAACACCCGCCATCGCGGTCGCTGCTTCGCTGACACTTGAAAAGCCGCTCGCTTCGGATCCGGCTGCAATCATCCCCAACACCGCGGCACCGACCGCCGGGCCCTGCGTGGACGGATGAATTTCAATCTCCATCCCCAGCACATCGGCGTACACTTCGACGAACGCACGGTTGTGATGCGGTAATCCTCCGGTGGCAATCAGTCGATCGATCGGGGCGCCGCCATCGCGGAGCAGCTCGACGATCCAACGGAGTCCAAAAGCCGAGCCTTCCATCAACGCCAAATACAAGTGTTCGGGGCCGTGCTCGAGTCCTAGACCGGTGAACGCACCACGCAGACTGCCGTCCATCAATGGGGTGCGGCAACCATTCATCCAGTCAATGCACATCACTCCCTCGGCACCGGGCGGCAATCGCAGTGCCGCCTCGGCGAGCGAATCAAAGGAATCGAGTCCAAGCAATCGCCGCAGCCATGCGAACGCGTCACCGACTGCCGCTTGGCCTGTTTCGTATCCAAACATGCCTGGCAAAATGCCACCGTCGACCACGCCAGCGATCCCAGGGATATCGGCTGCGGTGTTGGCGTTGAGCATGTGACAACTGCTGGTCCCCAACACCATCACCAGCACTCCGGCGTCAGCGGCGCCGACACCCGGTACTGCGGAATGCGCGTCAATGATCGCGGTGGAAACCGGAATCTTCTCGCGAAGTCCAAAACGCTTGGCCATTGCCACGGTCAAGCCTCCGGCAGGTTCACCAGGCGATCGCATCACTCCTGGCATGCAATGCTTTGCGGCCTCGGCCAACTGCGGATGGACCGCCGCAAAGTACTCGCTCGACGGGTAGCCATCCTTCGCCGACCACATCGCCTTGTATCCCGCTTGGCACGTCGATCGAGTCAGCGACGCTGCGGGCCCGCCCACCAATTGCCACACGAACCAGTCTCCGGCTTCCAGCCAAACTTCCGCCGCCGAGGCAACTTCGGGAGCTTTCTCGATCGTTTCGAGCATTTTTGGGAAGAACCATTCCAGTCCGATTGTGCCGCCATACCGTTGTAAAAACGATTCGTCACGCTCTCGGGCGACTGCATTCATCCGCTCGGTTTGCTCAAGTGCACCATGATGCTTCCATAGCTTCGGCCATGCCAACGGAGTCGATCGGAACGCCTCGATTTCACAGAGCGGCGTGCCCTCGAGTGTGGTTGGCAACATTGTGCAGCTGGTGAAGTCGACTCCGATCCCAACAACACTCGCAGCCTCGATTCCCGCCTCGCTGATCGCGGCACGCGTCGCTTCGGCGGCCGAATCGATCCAGTCGCCCGGGGCTTGCAATGCGTACCGCGGTGGCAATGACGCGTCACAGCCAGGCAGCGTCTGAGTGATTTGGCCATGGGCATAATCACGCGACGCCAAGCCGAGTTGGTTGCCCGCGGCATCAATCAAAATGGCTCGCACCGATTCAGTGCCAAAGTCCAGCCCCAACGCTACAGGGCCGCGATCGACAGGTTCAAGAGAGTCAGCAGGGTTCATCGTGATTCCTTTATTTCAACTGGGACGGATCGACCACGGCGTGTTTGATCAATTTGCGTTTCCAGGTATAGGTCATGTGGACCATCCCGTCATCGGTTTGAATGATGGCGGGATAGCTGAACTCGCCCGATTTTTCTTTTTCGAGCACGCCAACTTCCTTCCATTTCCCTCCGTCCTCGGAAATCGCCAGATTCAAAATACTCCGCTTGCCCCAGCCATTTTCAGACGAACCGAGATGATTGTAGATCATCAGCTGACGACCATCGGTGAGCGTGACGACATCAATTCCGGAGTTCGGATTCGGCATGTCGGTCGCTACCAATTTCGACCAGGTATCGCCGCCATCGGTGGACTCGGTCGACGCAATCACACTTTCTTTGGTACGGCAAAGAGCTTGCAAACGGCCATCGGGATACGTCAGTAGCGTCGGCTGAATCGCACTGAATTCTTTGCCGTCGTTGATCGGCCCGATGCGTTTCCATGTGCCGCTAAGTTCTCCATCAACCAGCGTGATCTTTTCAAAATGGACTCGCCACCCCTCATTCTCGGTCGACGAACCGCAGAGCAGCGTTTTGCCATCGTCTAACAAAATCGGTTTGCAGCGAACCGGACCATCAATGCCTTCGGGCAATCGTTTGCGATCGGTAAAGGTGCGACCGCGATCGTAGCTGATCATCACCTCGCCCCACCAACTGTGTGGTCGTGGTCCGACTTTGAAGAACAAGAACAGCGGAGCATCGCCGGGCGGCTGATACAGTACTGGGTTCCAGCATGGATGACGCATTCCGTCGTGCTGAACTCCATCAGCAACGTTCAGAGGTCGTGACCAACTCAATCCATCATGAAAACTGGTCCAGATCGCCACGTCCTTGTTCCCCTCTTTGGTTCCACCAAACCACGACGCGACCAACCCGCGGGAGGTTTGGCAAATCGTCGAGGCATGGCATTCTTTGAACGGAGCATCCTTGAAAATAAATTCGCTCGACAGCAGTCCTGGGAATGCTGGTTCGTTCGCTGCCTTGGGCTCGCTCGGCATTGTTTCTTCGGAGGTGAAGGTAACGCAATCATCATGAGCAACGTGGTAGATCCGGCCGTTCTCGCTGCCGACTATTAAATCAGGCTTACCGTCCTTGTTGAAATCGCACACCGTGGGGCTCGACGTATGTCCGGCGACGTTTCGTTTTGCCAAGTTGCCGACTTTCTTCAGCATCACCTTGCCATCGACATCCGCACAATTGCGATACCACGTGGCATTCTCGGAATTGACCAATACGTCCAGTCGTGAATCGCCATCCCAATCGACCACTTGTAACTTGACTCGCCCGGATCGACCGCAAGTTCCGGAATTGAGCTGAAGCGGTTGCCCGTTTTCGTCAATGAAAATTCGCTCCGCCACTCCGCCACCGGAGCGAAGCGTCAAATAACCTTCCTGGTCCAGCATCACCAAGTCAAGTTTTTTGTCGCCATCGAAATCGATTGCCATCGGCGTGGTTCGCCACTGAGTCAATGCCGAGCTGGACAATGTTTGCCACCAATACCATTTCGGTGGCGCTTCGCGTTGTCCCGTATCAAAGTTCTTCTCAACGAGCGTTCCGGATTCGTTGGTCAACATGCCCAATCGCGACAGAATCGAGTTGTAAACAATGTCACCATCGCCATCGCCGTCCCAATCGGCAACCGACAACGTGGTGTAACCCCACTTCGCTTCGGCGGGACCTTGAATGGAACCACTCGGGCCTGCCATCACACGAAACGGTTTCTGTGAACCATCGTTTTGTTTGACCTCTAGCAGTTTCGGAGCCGCCCATTTTGGCAACCCATTTTCCGCATTACCCAGATTCTCAAAATAACCAATCGAACCTGCGGTGTTGCCACAAACAATGTCTTCGTCTCCGTCATTGTCCCAGTCATAGGCGAAGGGAGTCGCCAGCGCACCGAACTTCAGCGTGTCGGCTTGCTGCTGAAAATATGCTGGCGCTTTGAAAACCGGTTGGTGATCGCGAAGTTCGCCAGTGTTTTCTACCAGGGCAACACGTCCATCCTCGTCCCCCACGATCAAATCTAGATCACCGTCGGCGTCCCAGTCGACCGCCGTCGGAGTGATCATTTGCAAATGCATCACCAGCGGATCACCGGAAACGTCATTCAGTTTCTGGCCAGCTGCGTAATTCGGTTTGGTGCGAGTGCCGATGTTTTGGAAATAGGTGAAACCGTCCAAGAACTCACCACACAACAAGTCCAGGTCACCATCGTTATCAAAGTCGGCAAAGTTCGGGCTCGGAAACCCATAGACATCAATTTCGCCGCCGCCGGCCTGTAATCGTTCGGGCTCAGCCGAATAGGTTGGCTCGTCGTCGCTGCCTTCGTTTTCAATCAAGTAGACATAGCCGTGCAGTGGACCGTTTCGCCAATTGCCGTGGTTGTCATAGGCGTGATCCCAACTGTAATCGGTCCAATCGCCGCTGCCGACAACGATATCTTGGTCCCCGTCGCCGTCGTAATCGACGTATCGCCACATGTTCGCGCGAGTGTTGCCTTTGGTGTGATGATTAGGGTTGGCGTGTGCTTTGATCATGGTCGGTTTCGAGAAATCAAACTTGCCCGTTTTGGCATCACGGCGAAACTCTTTTGCCGGTAACATCAGAATCGGTTCACCATCGACCACACTCATTTGCATGAAATGACTGCCGCTGCCGATGCGAACGCCTGCTTTGAAAACCGGCATCTTCTCGTTTGGATCCTGAGACGGATTTTCGAAAAAGTAGGTGCCGTTGGATGGTTTGTCAGGACAGCTCACCAACAAGTCCAAGTCACCGTCGTTGTCGTAATCCATTGGCAATGGAAACGCCCACAACCCCACGCCAAGATCGACCTTCAAGCCTGGGTTGTTGTACTGCAGTGGTTGTAGTTTCCACTGCGGTTCATCCGCCGCGGCGAATGAACTGAGCGTCAGGGCGCACATCCAACAATAGACAGTTAAGTTCGGTAGCTTCATTTCTTCTCTTTCGGTAGGGCTCGGCGGGCGTTCATCGTGGTCAAATGAGTGTCAAGTTTAGTGCGCATCTGCGCGGCAATCTCGGGAAGCGATGCACTCAAGTCGTGCTGTTCCGCTAGATCGGTTTCCAGATCGTACAATTCGATACGATCGTCTTCGGCAAACTGAATGATCTTATAACGTCCGTGACGAAGTGCAGATTGCGGGCGTGTTTGGCTGACCGTAAAGTCATTCACCCCGATCGTCGGAATCGCATCTTTGAATCCGGTTTCGGGGTGGTAATAGGGAAAATGCCAAATCAAGCTGCGGTCAAATTGTAATCGGGGATTGCTCAGCAGGGGCTTGATGCTGACGCCATCGACGTCGTTTCGCGATGGTTTGATTTCACTTCCGCCTCCAATGTCCGCAAACGTGGGCAGCAGGTCATACCCAACCACACTGGTGTCGCAGGTTGCCCCCGCTGTTATTGTTGCAGGCCAGCGAGCGATCATCGGTACCCGAATTCCGCCTTCGTACAGGTTCCACTTGGATCCTCGTAGCGGAGCATTGCCACAGTACTCGGGGTGACCGCCGTTGTCAGACACGAATACCACCAACGTATTGTCTTGTTGTCCCGATTCGTCGATCGCAGCAAGAATCTCGCCGACGTGGTGGTCCAGCGTTTCCACAAACGCTGCATATTCCAGTCGCAATGGACGCTGCGGAATCTCTTGGGGAATTTTGGCGTCATACTTTTCAACCAGCCAACGACAACGGTTTTTTACCGGCGTATGAACGTAAAACGACGACGCCATTAAAAAATAGGGACGGTCGTGAGGGCGACGAATAAAGTCGGTTACCTTTTGCACCATCGAGTCGTGAGGGATGATTCCGGAATCGGATTCCAGCTCACGATTCTTTTTCGTCCATGCGTACGGATGGTCGCCAAAATCTTCGATTGCGACTTCGAAACCTTGCTTTGCCGGCCCAAATTCGGGGTGCCATCCCAAGTAACGTCGATGGTGTTGGCTGACATGCCATTTGCCGAAAAATGCAGTTTGATAATCCAGCGTTGCCATTCGCTCGGCAATTGTCGTTTCGGCCAGCGGCAGATTCAGCGTTAGCGGCGGCGCAGTCAGCGGAACGTCCGCGTCGATCCGCTGGCGGCCAGGTTCCCCCTTGGTGACAAACTCAAAACCGAGTCGCGGTACCGCCTTCCCCGTCAGAATGCTGGCTCTCGCAGCGGAGCAAATCGGTGCCGGCGAATAGGCGCTCGTGAACTGTATGCCTTCGCTCGCCAATCGGTCGATGTTCGGCGTTTCATGCCACGCGTGACCATAACATCCCAAGTCCGACCATCCCAAATCGTCCACCAAGATGAACACGATGTTGGGCCGCCCGTTTGCCCTCAGTGGTGAAACCATTCCAGAGGTCAACAATCCCGCCATCAAAACGAGGAACGCGAAAAGGGTTGTCGTCCGGGTGGGGTTCATGTCGCTTGTCTCTCTTTGCCCGCAGAGAATAGGGTGTTTGGTCTGTCACACTCGGTTTGGCAGTCGCCGCAGTGAACCTAATCGCCGATGGCTTCGTTTGTTTTGACACTGCGTAATTTTGCAACAATCCCTCCGAGCAAAATCATCGCGGTGGGGCCAATCACAATCACCAACAAGGGATTAAACGGACTCGCAAAATCATTCCACTGCGTTGGCCAGTAAGCGGTCTTTGACGCAGCCATCCAAGCGATCAGTAGCATGCCAACGACAAGCACCGAGACCGCCGCTCCGCCACGGATCTTGGGAACAATGATCCCGAGCAAGAACAAACCAATGATGGCAGCCCCTAGAACACCCGATAGCATCCACCAAATATCCAGGGCACTTTCGGTTAGACGGACCAACGCCAACGCCATCACCGTTCCCATGGCTCCCCACGCGATCGTCGATGCGCGAAGCACGCGGACGTGTTCGATGTCGGAGGATTCGGGACGAAGCAGTCGCTTGTAAAAATCGCTCATCACCAAGGTCGCCGACGAGTTCAGCGAAGTGGAAACGGTACTCATTGCCGCTGCGAAGACCGCGGCAATCAACAACCCGCGAGCTCCCGTGGGCAAATTGGCAGCAATGAAATGAGGGAACACGCGGTCGCCCAGGTCTTTTTCCGTCAATCCGTCAATCGTCGCGTTTAATTGTGCCGTGTACTCGGGTGCATCCGGGGCGATCCCTGCTTGCATCATCTTCTGTTCCGCGACAATCACACGAACTTCTTGCGTTTGCTCGGGATGACTTTCGTAGTAGGCAAAAAGCGATGAACCGATAAACAGAAATAATGCGCTGACAGGCACATACAACAACGCTCCGAACCAAACACTTTTAGCCGCTTCTCGGTCGCTGCTGGCGGCGATGTACCGCTGGACGTAACTTTGATCGACACCAAAGTTCCTCAGATTGTCGAACAAGCCATAGGCCAAAACGACCCACAACGTAGGTTGTGACACGTCGAACAACGAGGTGCTGCCGAGTGAGAATTTGTCGTGACTGTTGGCGACCTCGATCACTTCGCTGGGACCGCCAGGCATGTCGAACAATAGGATGCCCAGTGCCAACAACGCTCCGGCGAGTAACACCACCGCTTGAATCGCATCAGCCCAAATTACCGCGACGATCCCGCCGACAAACGAATAGATCGTGACGATGATTCCTGTGAACACGATCACAACGCGGATGTCCCAGCCGAATAACACAGCCATCGGCAGTGCCATCAAGTACATCACCACCCCGATGCGGGCAATCTGGAACAGCAAGTAAAAGCAGCTAGCGTACAGGCGTGCCCATAAACCGAACCGGTTTTCTAGCAGCGAGTAGGCCGACACCTCGCCCGACCGGCGGTACAAGGGCAAGAAGAATCGAACCGCGATTGCCGCTGCAAACGGTAACGCCAGCGAGAAAGCGAACGCGTTCCAATTGTCGACAAATGCTTTGCCCGGTAACGCCAGATAGCTGATGCTGCTTAGATACGTGGCAAAGATCGATAGACCGCACAGCCATCCCGGCAACGAGCGGCCGCCCGCCGTGAATTGGTCTGCGGTGTTATTGCGTCGCCAGAAAAACAACCCCAGTGCCATGATGGCAACGAAGTAGCCCAGCAGTACGAACCAGTCGACACCGGTGAAAAAGACAGCAGCGATCACAGAGCCCCTACTCCTCGCAATACCTCGGCAACACGCTCACGCTGAGGGGCAAGGAACGGATGAAAAGGATCCGCAGGCAGGTCGCCGCAAATTCCCAGCAGTGACAATGCCGATTTCGTGGCCTTGATGTGACGTGAGGCGTACTTGCCAATGTCGTAGATCTTTTGGAATTCCAAGATCAATTCACGCCGCTCGGTCACGGTCGCTTCATCGCCATCACGCAGTGCGTTGTAGCACTGCACGAACAGTTCGGGCATCACGTTCGCCCCGCCGTTGACGCCGCCATCACCACCCAATTGATGAGCTTCTTGTAATAGTGCTTCGGGACCTAACAACACGGTCCAGTCGGGGCGATCCAGTTTCAATTGACAAACTTGGCCAAAGTAATCCAAGTCACCGCTGCTGTCCTTGACGCCGATGATCGACGGAATGCTTGAAAGCGTTCGCAGTGTTTCGATCTCATACCACACCTTCGTCAACCCTGGCATGTTGTACAGCATGATCGGCAACGGGATCAGCGGTGCAATGTTCTGCACATACGACGTCAATTCGGTTTGTCCGGCTGGAAAGTAATAAGGGGTGGTTAACACCGCCGCGTCGGCTCCGCAATCGGCGGCGTACTCCGCCAGATTTACCGTTTCCACGAACGCAGTATCGGCAACCCCCACCAAGACCGGAATACGTCCCTCGACGATTCGAGTCGTTTCCGCAATCATCTCGCGGCGAAGCCGGTAACTTAAACTGGGGGCCTCGCCCGTCGTGCCGAGAATGAAGACTGCCGAAACGCCCCCTTCGATCACGTGGCTCAATAACCGCTCTAAACCCTCGTGGTCCAAGGTATCGCGAGCTGTCAGGGGCGTGACCAACGGAGGTACAATCCCCCGCAGTGAAAGCTTGGATGGTTTGGCGATGGTCGACATCTGCTGAAGTCCTGAAAAGTTGAATAGAGCGAACGAGAAGACGCCAACGACAGGTATTTTAGCCTGATCCAAGGTGTGACGGGATAGCTAAAAACAGTGGCTTCTCGCGTCGCATCGCGATAAAACCACCTCCGAAGGTGCTTGGCTTAAGTCTATAGAGTTTACTCGCTTCTCGCCTCCGTGCAAGATCTGTCGAGCTCCAAGTCGGCCGGAATTAGCAATATCGAGCGTTTTTCTTCGGAAACCAGCATCAGGAACGCCGCCAAAGTGGCTAAAACGGAACCAGACCCGCCGCCGCGCTCAAGCGTGCGGCCGGTATTGTCGCCCAGCTTTCCAAGCTGGAAGCGTTTCGGTAAACGCTTAGCGTGATTGGAACGTGAGAACTCTCGCTTCGGCGGTTAAATGTGAGGCACGCTAACGGCTTGGAAAGCCGTGCGACAATGCGCGGATTGCATTGATTCCACCTTACGAACTGCACGATAACATCGAGCAGCCGACCTTGTGGCGAGCCCATTCGGGACGTTTGGCGAACCATTTTTCGTGTTCAGGCTGTTCGCCGTAGGGATCACGCAACAGTTCGTAAATCTCTTCGATTAACGATGCGTCGCCCTGCTCGGCTGCGTCGATGGCCAGCTGGGCCATGTAATTGCGCAATACGTACCTTGGATTGACGCGGTTCATTTGTTCACGACGCGTTTGATCCGATACCGAGTCCTTGTTCAGTCGACTCAAATACTTGGCAAACCAATCCCGCCATGACTCGAGCACTTCCGCGGTCAGTTGCTCGGCAGCGTAAAAGGCATCGCGTACCGGGCTGAGGAATTCGCTGCCGCTGGCGACATCATCCGACTTCGTTACGTTTCCGAGCAAGCGGAAGAAAATCGTCATGTCGGTCTCCGTTAGCTGCAGAACCGCATCAAGTTGGTCCAGTAGATCTTCATCACCCTCGATCACCTTGGCGAGCCCGATCTTGTCGGCTTGCATACGCGTGAATTCGCGATTGAAGTCGTGTTGGTACTGCTGCAGCGCGGATTCAAACGGCGACGCCTCACCGACGAGCGGATACAACGCATTGGCTAATTGGACCAGATTCCAAAGGGCAATTTGTGGCTGGTTGCCAAATTGGTAACGACCATGCGTTTGATCGGTCGTATTAGGAGTCCAGTCGGGATCGTAGCCTTCGAGCCAGCCGTAGGGGCCATAATCAATCGTATCGCCGTGGATCGACATGTTGTCAGTATTCATCACGCCATGAACGAAACCGACCCGTTGCCAATGCACCATCATCGTCAACGTACGTTGACACACGGCGTGAAAGTAATCGCCATAGCCCGACTTTGTTCCTGCCTCGATTTCGGGGTAGTAATGGCGGATTGTAAAGTCCGTCAATTCACGCAGCATATTGAGATCGTTTCGCGAGGCAAAGATTTCGAAATTGCCAAAGCGGATAAAGCTGGGGGCGACCCGGCAAACCACCGCACCGGTCTCCATCTCGGGGTTGCCGTCGTACATGATGTCTCGCAGCACTTGATCACCCGTAGTCAATAGACAGAGCGACCGAGTGGTAGGTACACCCAAGTGATGCATCGCTTCGCTGCAGAGATGCTCGCGGACCGACGAGCGAAGTACGGCCAAGCCATCGGCGGTGCGTGAATACGGAGTCTCGCCTGCCCCTTTTAATTGCAGTGTCCAGTGTTTTCCGGCATGTCCGACTTCGGCCAAGTTGATCGCGCGGCCGTCACCGAGTTGCCCTGCCCACGATCCGAATTGGTGTCCGCCGTAGCACATCGCATAAGGACGAGTGCCTTCGATCACTTTGCCGCCGCTAAAAACGTCTCGAAATTCGTCGCTCGCGAGATCCGCGGACGACAGTCCAAGCATCTCAGCAACGTCCGCAGCGATATGCAGCACCTGCGGATTGCTGGGCAAGCGTGGCGTTACAAACGAAAACGCTGCACCGGTGACTTGGCGACGTGAAGGAGTTTGCACCGTGTCGGCAGGAAGTTGCTGGTTAAAGCGATCGTCGATGTTCAAACGCATAGAAATTGCGGTGCTTTTTGGCTAACGGGCTAAACGAATTAATTTTGTTTCAGTTTGTCGCGGAACACCTCAGTGAACTTATCCACCTTGGGCCGAATCACGGCTTGGCAGTAACCTTGGCTGCCATGTTGGTTGAAATAATTGTGGTGGTCGGCTTCGGCAGGATAGAATTTTGTGAATTCTGAGATTTCGGTCACGATTGGAGCCGAGAAGGCACCCGCTTCGTCGAGCTTTTGCTTGAAGTGTTCTGCTTGCTGCTTTTGCGTTTCGTCGTGATAAAAAATGACCGAGCGATATTGCGTTCCCACATCGGCGCCTTGGCGATTCAGCGTCGTGGGGTCATGCGTTTTCCAAAACACTTCGAGCAGTTCGTCAAAGCTAATCACGCTAGGGTCGAACTTGATTTGGATGACTTCGGCGTGCCCGGTGGTGCCGGTGCAGACTTGTTTGTAAGTCGGATTGTCAACGTCGCCACCGGAGTAGCCCGACATCACCTGCTCGACGCCCGCGAGTCGTTGGAAGACGGCTTCAGTGCACCAGAAGCACCCATTGCCAAAGGTCGCAAGTCGAAGCGAGTCGTTTTCGGGGTTTGTCATCGGTCTATCCTGATGAGAAAGCGTTGAGCAAGCGATGCGAAATTGAGGCTTCGCGTCGGAATCTAGAAACACAGAAATGGCCGCAGCCTGCACGGCATTCTAGCGTGCTGACAAGATCCCGAAATGCCAGCAAGTCGGCCGGCGGCAATGGACCGTTCTTTCCTACTGTTGGCCGTAACAAATCGCGATAGCAGCGCGGTTCGGGCATCGTGGCGAAATTGATGTTGAGTTCGTCACCGCCGCCCTGCCGGAACTCCGCTCCGCGACGGTCCGGCATACAATGTCGCACGGCTTTCCAAGCCGTTAGCGTGCGTCACGTGTGAACGTCAAAGCAAGAAGTTCCTTAGTTCAACGCAGACCGCACCTTACCCCCAACGGTTCCAGCTTGGAAAGCCGGCCGACGAGCGAAGTCGCCGAACGACTTTGGTAGGCCCGTATCAAATCGCGATAGCAACGCGGTTCCGGCAACTTGAAAGCGACAGAATGTTTAATGATGCCGCCACAATCTCGGAACTTCGTTACAATCACCTTATCCATTCGCGGGTTACGATCGCGGTGATACAATCGCCGCTTTAAACTGCAATTCTTTGCATGCCTAAGATCGTCGATCCACCATTCGCTTCTGCTACGTAAATCCTTCCAGGCACTTCGTTTATGATGTCGAAATCTCTTTCAGAAAAACGCGAGTCGGGTCGTTGGTGTGTCAGATTCAACGGGCTCGCATCGGTTCTGCCCGCCGGCATTGTCGTGTTGTTGTTGACATGGGGGCCCTCTGTCGCCCTCAGTGCCCCAGCCGGTTTGCAAAACCACGTGGATCCGTTCTCGCTGCCAGGATCCGATGGCACCGCGGTGTCACTCTCGACGGACCCCACCGTCTCGCTGCACGTTCTCTGTTTCCTCGGCACCGAATGTCCGCTGGCGCGGATCTATGGTCCACGTCTCGATGCCTTGGCGAATCAATACGCCGAACAAGGCGTCCAGTTCATTGGGATCAACAGTAACATCCAAGACTCGATGGATGAGTTGCAGCGGTACGTCAAAGATCATCGGCTAACCTTTCCGGTTGCTAAAGATTATGATCGCCGGGTCGCGGTTCAAGCTGGTGCAACGCGTACCCCCGAGGTCTTTGTGATCGATCGTTCTGGCACGGTCCGCTACTCGGGCCGCATCGATGATCAATACGAACCCGGGATCGCACGAAAACAGGCGACGCAGCACGATCTGCAGGATGCCATCGACGCGCTGTTGGCCAACAAACCGGTGCCGAACTCGAAAACGACCGCGATGGGGTGCTTGATCGCACTGCCGCGAAAAACATCGACTGATTCCGAATCAAAGATCACATACTGCGATCAAGTCAGCCGGGTGTTGCAAAAACATTGTGTCGAGTGTCATCGAGCAGACGAGATCGGGCCGTTCTCGCTAGAAGAGTACGACGACGTCATTGGCTGGGCCGACATGTCGTTGGAAGTGATCGGGCAACATCGCATGCCGCCGTGGCATGCCGATCCCAAACATGGTTCGTTTGCCAATTCGCGGCACATGCCCGAGCAAGACAAGCAGATTTTGGCGGATTGGGTTGATGCCGGGATGCCCTACGGAGACGCCAGTAAACTGCCGCCCGCCCGCGAATATGTCGCGGGCTGGCAACTGAGCGAACCGCCTCACCAAATCGTGACGATGAACGATACTCCGTTCCATATTCCTGCCACCGGGACGGTGGAGTACCAGTACTTCGTCGTCGATCCTGGGTTTACCGAAGACAAATGGATTCGAGCTGCCGAGGTCGTTCCCGGCAATCGGTCGGTGGTCCATCATTCGATCGCCTTCGTACGTCCCCCCGACGGCGCTGATTTTCGCGACATCGGTTTTCTTTCCGCGTATGTTCCCGGCCAACGACCGAGCGAATTGCCAACCGGCTATGCTCAACGCGTTCGCGCCGGTTCTAAACTCGTGTTCCAAATGCACTACACGCCCACCGGCAAAGCGGCCGAGGATGTCACGCGAATTGGTTTGCTGTTTGCCGATCCAAGTGAGGTGACTCACGAAGTGTTTGTGTTAGGCGGAGTAGACCAAGAGTTTGAAATTCCACCGGGAGCGGCCAACCACGCCGTCGATGGCGACATCGGTGGCTTTCCCAAAAACGGCACGCTGTTGTCGATCACGCCGCACATGCATTTGCGTGGCAAGGCGTTTCGCTTTGTGGCACAAACAACGTCGGGCAAGCAGACGTTGTTGGATGTCCCAAACTACGATTTCAACTGGCAACATAACTACGTGCTAAGCGAACCGTTGCAGCTCAGTAACGTGGATCAACTCTCTTTTACGGCGGTGTTCGACAACTCGGCCGACAATCCCACGAACCCGGATCCGTCCGAGTTTGTCACGTGGGGCGATCAAACTTGGCAAGAAATGGCGGTGACGTTTGTTGCCGTTGCAAAGCCACTGGATCCACAGTCCAATCGTCGCGAAACCGCAGTCGATACTGCCAAACAAAAGCGTCTTGCAGAGCAGCTTAAAATGAACGAGCAAGAAGCGATCCAATTTGCGGACCGTTACATCAAACGATTCGATTCCGATGACGATGGGGTTCTCGCCAAGGACGAACTGCCCGATTCCGTCCGGATGTTTAGTTTCCGTTCTTTCGATCATGATGGCGACGGCCAGATCAGTCATGAAGAGATCCGAGTGGAATCGTTAAGCCGTTTGCATCGTTCACGTTAACGATAGGAGCGAAATACCCAAACCGTTTAAGGACGAAGCGACAGCTACACGTCGTAGTGGATCTTGCTAAAGATCCTTCCGGGGCGGTCCTGCTAAGCGACGATCCTTTCGAGGAAAGATCGTTCCAAGGGACGTGTAGCCACTTCCACTACGGTAAAGCCGATATTTGTTTTCCGCTCGCCCCTAATCCCACCTGGAAATTCACACGAAGTGTTTTCTAAACTCCCCCCGCTCTTTCGCATCTCGTGGCTCGCCGATTGGATCGTCACCCATCGAATCGTGACGTTCCTGATCCTGGCAATTTGGACCATTGTGATGGGGTTGGGGCAATACGACCCTACGATTCTCTGGCCTGAAAAGACCATTTCATCGCCCGACCAAACCGAAACTTCGGCGGACGAAGAATTCGACAAATCACTTCGCGCCAAAACACCGAATGTCTCGCCCGTTCAAATCGCCGCGGGCGATGTGATTGTGGTGGCCCAGAGTGAGCAGTTTTTCACGCCGGAGGGGGCCGATGCGATTCGTGATGCGGTCGCTGCGCTGGAATCACTCGATCAAGTCGAGCGGGTGCTGTGGATGGATCGCGCTCCGATGCTCAATATTTTCGGTCTTCCTGAGCCCATCTTGCCCAAACGAAACGCCTCGCCCGCTCGATTCGAAGCTGCGAAAGAACGTGCATTAGCCAATCCTCTGATCGGAGGCCAATTGCTTTCGCCGGACGCCAACACACTGTTGTTGATGGTCCAAATTGATTGGTTGTTTGTCACTGACGACAACGATTGTACTGACGCGCTGCGTGAAGCAGCGACCGCGGCATTGGCCAATCACCCGGGCGTCGCGATGACGTTTCAAGTCACCGGCGAGGTGCCCATTCGCGTTAGCTGGGCCGCCAGCACCCGGGATAACGAACGCAAATACCAATTGATCGGCTACTCAATCGCACTCGTGATCGCTTACATCCTGTTTCGCGGCCTGTCGTCGGTCGTGATCGTTGCACTCGCTCCTAGCTTTGGTGTGTTTTGGACATTAGGGCTGCTTCATTATCTAGGTTTCGACGACAATCCGTTTAACTCGGTGATTGTGCCAGTGTTGCTGTGTATGGTCGGGTTCACCGATGGCGTGCACATGATGGTGCAAATTCGCCGACATCGGGCCGAAGGCATGTCGGCGACCGATGCCGCTCGGCTGTCGATCCGCGAAGTCGGCTTGGCCTGCTGGTTAACGTCGTTGACGACCGCGATTGGATTTGGGTCGTTGGCACTCGCTCATCATGAGATCGTTCGCGAATTTGGTTACTGCTGTGTCATTGGCGTGCTGATGACATTCATCTCGGTCATCACCGTCATTCCGTTGGCATGCGCCAGTCCACTCGGTCGCAATGTCCACTCCGGTTACGGTCACAATTTGGTTGACAAAAATTTGAGCAAGATCTCGGTGGTGATCGAGTTTGTGTTGCGGCATTCTAGAAAGGTCAGCTTCGCGGCGATCGTCGTGACGCTGGTGCTAGCCGCGATGACGCTTCAGTTGCGGCCCGACCAACGTTTGACCAGCAATATGAGTTCCGGTAGTGAATCGGCGATGGCGCTTGCTCACATCGACAAGCAATTTGGTGGAATGGAAACAGCCGAAGTGACAGTCCAGTGGCGCGAAGAAGTCGCCGCGACTGATGGCGAGATTGGCCGGGTGGTTGCCGAGGTCGATGATCTACTTCGCAGTGAACCACTCGTTGGCAACCCGTTGTCGATTCGCAGTCTGCTCGATGCATTGCCAGGCGAAGGCGACCCAGGGACGCGTATGTCATTGTTGGAATTGTTGCCTCCGCCGCTAAAACGAGCCTACTTTATTCCCGAACGTCGCGTTGCCAAGGTGGTCATGCGGATGCAAGACCTCGGTATTGCATCGTACGGGCCTGTGTTCGAGCGGATTGAGCAGGGACTTGAATCGATCCAGCAATCACACCCGAACTTCCGACTCGAGCTCACCGGCAGCGCCGTTGGGCGATGGAAAAATTTGTATCGCATCGTCGTCGATTTGGCCTTTAGTTTGGGAACAGCCACTGTGATCATCTTCGCGGTGTTGACGTTTGTTTATCGCTCGGTACGGCTTGGATTGATTTCGATGATCCCGAATCTGTTCCCGTTAGCGATGACGGGATTCATCCTGTTGATCATGGGGGAAAGTTTAGAGATCGTCAGCGTGTGCGCGTTCACGGTTTGCTTAGGCATCGCGGTCGATGACACGATTCACTTTTTGACGCGGTACCGCGAGGAACTGAAGACGGCACCCAGTGGAACCGAAGCGATCCGCCGCGCATTCGTCGGCGTGGGGACGGCGCTGGTGATGACGACCGTCGTATTGATCGTCGGTTTCAGTACGGCGCTACTGAGTGATGCACGCGACCACCGGATCTTTGCCGCGATGGGAATTCTGACGATCGGCGGCGCCCTGTTCGCGGACCTCGTGATGTTGCCCGCGTTACTGCTGCGGTACGCCCACCGGCAAGAAACCGAGAATGAAGTAGCGTCCCCGTAGCGAAAGTCGCGAAGACTTTCGGCGGCATTGTCGCACGGCTTTCCAAGCCGTCAGCGTGCCCCGTGTTTGATCGCCGCTTCGGTGAGTAGTCACATGCGATTCCGACAGCACGTTCACTTTGACGCTACCAGCTTGGAAAGCTGGGCGACAATGACTCCGCTGTGTGCAAGCTCAAAGTCACCAGCCCTTCCCAAGGAGGTCGCTTAAAAAAAATTCGGCATCGCGCAAACGTACTGTCACCTCTCCCAAACAACGGAGGTCGTGCAGCTTTTAAGCTGTTTGTTTTCCTAGACTTATGGCTCTTTGCTGCAGTTTATCCAGACGCAGGAGATTTTGAGCTAGGACCAACAGACCGGTCTCGCAGCGGGCTCGCTTTATTCCGCGACCGTGAAAGCGGTCCACTCGCCGATTCCCTTTGGCGTCGCCAAAGGAGAGTTCCACGGTTTGCCCGCGTAAACGATAAAGCGTCTTGCAAGATTCACTTGCCATCTTCTCGCGTTGAGCCTCCAGCATCTCTTCGCCTTCGATTCGCTTGATTCGTCGTGGGCCTTTGCCGCTGAGACAGCGTTCGGCCAACGGACAGCCCTCACAGAACTTCGCGTCACACTGATAGGTCGATTGGTAAACGTATCGGTCGCCCATACGCATCTTTTTTTCTCGCCACAAATAGGCTAAGCGGTGACCTTGCGGGCACACATAGCAATTCAATGAGGCTTCAAAACGAAATTCTTCGCGGGGAATTTGAATTTCGCCGCTGCGTGACTTCCGCTTTGCAGCGCTACCGCTGGCCGATGGCGGTGCCAGCAGATCAATGTTCCGATCACGCGCGTCGGTAAGGTCAAGAATGCTGCAGTAGCCGCCATCGGCCAGCACCCTCTTGAGTTGGCCGCCGAATAACTTTTGCGTCTTGTCGATCATGGGGGCCAGCGTGCCCGCATCCGTTGCAGAGGCTTGACACAGATAACTAACAATCAGTCGACTGACCGGATCGACCATAAATTGAACGGTATACAACGGACGATACGTCTTGCGTTTATCGCGGCCCAGCGGCGCAATGGGGTCAGTCAAGCTGACGGTGATCTTGTCAGGATCTTTGCGTTTATCACTCGGCTTTTAGCGTTTTCATTAATCCGTTGCTCCAGTACGATGGCGGCCGCCTCGATTCGAGAGGCCAAATCTTGTCGGCCTGACTCCGTTGGCGGCACCCATTTTGGAAGAGGATCGGTTCGGCAGTAAGTGCCGTCGATCAGTTCTTTTAAGAGTTCCTGTCGCCTCTGGAGAGTGTTGCGATTGACCATCCGATGCCGCGATGCACAGGCGGCAATCGACGTGCCATCTAGAGCCACCGTGGTCGGGTCAAGATGCCCTTGCTCGATGGCCCGTTGGGTCACGTCGTCATGAAGCCTCTCAATGACGTCGCCGATGCGATCACGAAAATCATACCAAGTTCGACGAGCCGGCGTGTATCCATGACCGAGCCATTGCATCGCTTCGTTGAGCTTGGCTTCTTCCTCCCAACTTGCAGGGCTGAGTCGTCCCTTGAGGTGCTGATAGAGAACCATCTGCAAAAGCAGAATGGGATCGTAGGGCTCCTGGCCCCTACCGCTGTACAACCGATCGACTTCGCTACGATCGAGTTGTTCGACCTGCCGGCGAACAATTCGTGCATGATCGTCCGGCGGAAGTTTGGCATCAATTTGTTTCCATCGCCAATGGCTTGCTGGCATGGGAAAGGGGCGATAACCGACTTTTTAATTGTCTCTGAATCGTTTATGCTCATGGCGACCTCCGTGTGGCTTGGAAAGAAAAGCGACGCACATTCTGTGCGAAATCCCAATCCAAACGAAGGTCAATTTTTTTTGCGCTAAACCCAGTCGTTAAAACAACTTAAAAGCTGCACGACCTCAACGTTTGGGAGAGGTCGAGCAGAGCCTTCAGCCCTCTGTGCCAACATGAGTGAGACAACTTTGAAGTTTTTCAAAATCGAGGGCACGGAGAGTTTACATGACCGAAATCGCCAACAAAAAAGTTAAGAAAAATCCTGAGGTGGCTGAGAAAGCGACCCGTCGTCGCTTTTCAGAGGAGTATAAACGTCGGATCGCGATCGAAGCTCAGCAGTGCTCCGAGCCCGGTGAGATTGGAGCTCTGCTACGTCGTGAAGGGCTCTATTCGTCAGTGGTTCAGCGCTGGCGTCGTCAACTTCGGGAAAAATCATTGTCATCATCGAATAAGCCCAGTAGCGATGTGCCGCCAGCAATACCGTCAAAGGCAAAAGAGCTTGCCGCTTTGAAACGCGAAAATGAACGCCTAAAAGAAAGACTTCGCCAGGCGGAGTTGATCATTGACGTCCAAAAAAAAGTCTCGGAGATGATGCAGACACGCTCACACGAGAAGACAGATTGAGTGCGGCTGAAGGGCTCAGCAAACGAGTCGGTGTCGCTGCTGCATGCCGCGCACTGAATGTTTCGCGAGCGACGTTGTACCGTCGCCGCGATCCCGACCAGCAACCTAAGCCGAGACCGATCCCAGCTCGAGCACTTTCACTCGGAGAACGAAAAGCGGTGATCGATCGACTCAACAGCGAACGTTTCGCTGATCAGTCGCCGCGGCAGGTCTACTCGAAATTGCTCGATGAAGGGGAGTACATGTGCAGCGTGCGGACGATGTATCGCATCCTTGAAGCGAATCAAAGCACTCGCGAACGCAGAAACCAACTCCGACACCCGAACTACAGAAAGCCTGAATTGCTTGCGACCGGCCCCAATGAAGTCTGGTCGTGGGACATCACCAAGCTCAAGGGCCCGGAGAAATGGACCTATTATTACCTGTATGTCATTCTGGATATCTACAGCCGCTGCGTGGTCGGCTGGATGCTGGCACATCGTGAAAGCGCCGATCTAGCCACGCAGCTGATCGAAACAACCATTGAAAAGCAAAACATTCCGCGCGAGCAATTGATCCTCCATAGCGATCGTGGGCCATCGATGACATCGCATTCGGTGGCGCAGTTGCTTGGTTCGCTGGGCGTCACCAAGTCACACAGTCGGCCGCATGTTTCCAACGACAATCCTTTCTCGGAAAGCCAGTTCAAAACGATGAAGTACCGCCCTGAATTTCCCCAGCGATTTGGATGCTATGAAGACGCACTTGGATTCTGCCGTGAATTCATTGGCTGGTACAACGACGAGCACTATCACAGTGGCATCGGCCTGCTTACCCCATCATCGTTGCACTACGGCCAAGGCGAAAAAGTGATCGAGTCGAGAAAACAAACGCTTCACGGGGCATGGCAGAAGAATCCCGAGCGTTTCGTACACGGCATTCCCACACCTGCAAGCCTTCCCAAAGCAGTTTGGATCAACGCTCCCAAACGAAAGGATGAATTGAAAAGCGAAGCCCCCGAAGCGAATTGCCCGGGGGCTCCAGAAGTAACGTCTTTGACGCACCCTCGATCCGGTTATCCCTTGGACGGTTGCGTCCCCGCAGAGCCGTCTTCCGTTTCACCGGACGTCGACACAGTACCAGCAACAAACTCTTTGAACACCCGAGTCATGCCTGAAAAAATCCCGGGGGTTCGGGGGCTGGCCCCTGAGCACGCGGGATGCAGCACCTAACAACTATCAAAAAGTTGTCTCACTGTCGTTGACACATTCCGCAGAGCGATTGCTCGGGTGAGGGCCGTCCGAGCAAGCTGAGGCGAGTGCACGCAAAGTTGCGCGGTCGGCCCTCACCCGGACGAGGCCTAAAGGGGAACGTCCGACTTCTAGTATATGATCATTGTGGTGTTTCGACCGGTTTTCGCGTCGATTCGCTGTGATCACCTTTTCGCAGTCGCTCTGCGGAAAAGTCGCTGACTCACAGATCCTATCCGACCCTTCTCGGCCCCAGGCTAGAGCGATTGGGAGCTTGATCGTGAGTCAGTTCTTTTACCCGAACGGTCGCTAGGTCGGCGTCATGCCAGACCGCATTTACTAGGCAGGGACTGTTAAGATGAGCAACGAATCTACTACAAACACTCGACACGAAACACCACTGTCGCGAACCGGTTACCAACGAGTCATCGGAGTCGATGTTGCCAAAAATAATCTCGATCTTTGTGATTCTCAAAACAAGCTTACCGGGCGAATTGATAACGACGTGAAGAGCATTCAAGCGAAATTGCTTGACCGCATTGATCCTGACAGCGCGACGTTGATTCTCTGTGAATCCACCGCCAGCTATCACCTGTTGATGACTGACATGGCTCACGACAGCTCGATTGACGTCGCCATTGTCAACCCACGGCAAGTCAGAGACTTCGCCAAGGGCCATGGATGGCTTGAGAAGACCGACACGATTGATGCAGCGATGATTTGTCGATTTGGTCAGGACGTTCCGGTCCACTTGGCAGTCAGACGCAGCGAGCAACAGAAGCATCACACCGCGATGGTTCATCGTCGGGTATCGCTTCTGAAGATGCAGGCTCAAGAACGATCGCGGTTGCTACATACCACCGACAAAGAGACTCGCAAGTTGCTAAAACAGATGCTGCGCAACATCGAAAACCAGCTAAATCGCGTTGATAAACGACTCAGCGAGATCCTCAAAGAGCTGGCAAAGCAAGAGCCCAAAGTGCAGATTTTGAAGAGCCACCCCGGCGTGGGCGAGGTCACGATCAATGTGCTTCTGACTTCGCTGCCTGAGTTGGGGCAACTCAATCGCAAAGAGATTGCGAAGTTAGTTGGCGTATCGCCGATGGCTAAGCAAAGTGGCACCAAGGATGGTAAACGAATGGTGCGTGGTGGGCGTCAATCGGTCCGCTGTGCATTGTACATGGCAGCGTTATCAGCTCGGCAGTACGACGAGCGTCTGAAAGCCTTTTACACACGTCTAAGAAAGCAAGGGAAACCGTACAAGCTGGCGATGATCGCTTGCGTACGAAAGCTTCTTTCGACACTCAATCCGATGGTTCGTAATCAAGAAACGTTTGACGCTTCAAAGTTCGCCGCGATGGTCTGATCAGTCCACCAACGAAATAACGGTTGAAGAGCCCCTTTCGCGTCGCCGTCACATTGGCCTGCGCCAGCATCTGAGGCCGATGTGACGGCGATGCGGAAGGGGCGGCCCCATTTTGCCGAGCCCGAACAAGCGTCGAGCCAGGGATCGAGCGAAGTATTTGGAAAAAACGGCAGCCGACCAACGACCGAAATCGCTCGTCGACTGCCTACGTACTCGAGCGTTGCCGCTCGGTACAAGGGTCCAAACATACACGCAGCCAGACTCCCATAGGAGCCCCCTATGTCCTTCGATGCTGCGCATCGAGGCGAAACATCGAATCAAAAATTTAGTTTTTTGATAAGCGACTATTGCCAAATCTTAACACGGTCGCTCTCAAGCTGCGTTTGGGAGGGATGACAGAACGCTGCTGCCGACGATTGTCGCACGGCTTTCCAAGCCGTCAGCGTGCCTCGCGTTTGTTCGCCGCTTCGGTGAGAAACCGCGTTCAGTGTTGATGGCACGTTCACTTTAACGCTACCAGCTTGGAAAGCTGGGCGACAATGACTCCGCCGCGTGCAAGGCAACGTGCAAGTTCAGGGTCACCTGCCCTCCCCGGCCGCTTCCTGCGGCCGACCCTCCCAGCGGGAGGGTGAAATCTCCTCACTCCTCACTCCCAGCTCCCTCACTCCCCAACTCCCTTACTCCCAGCTCCCTCCCCCCCGCCATGCCGGAATTCCGCTCCGCTACGTTCCGGCCTACGAAAAAATCTACCTCGGCCCAGGCCGATGGATATGGATCGCATCTTTCGGGCCGCCCGGTGGCGTTCCCCGCTCCCGCTTTTGACCTTTTTCCAACTTCAACGACTCGCCCGTCTCGCGGTCGAAATAATCGGCCGTCAACTCCTCGGGCACGGCATCGCCGGTTTCATGCGTCCATTGATCCAACACCTTCGATAGTCGCGTTTTCGTTTGCTTGTACTGCGAATCAAACGCCAAATTATTTAGCTGATTGGGATCGTCCTCAGTGTGATACAACTCCTCCACCGGACGTGGCTCCAAAAACACATCCGCCTGAGCATTACTTAGCTTTTCACCATCACGCAGTCGCCGCAATGTTTGATGCGATGGCGATCGAACCGAATCCGCAGGCCCCTGCCACGCCAGTTCTGGACGCGAATTGCGAATGTATAGGAACTGCCCATCCCGCACACTGCGGCCGTGAGCCTCGTAGTCGTGCCAATTATGCTCCGAAAATGCAAAGCGGCGAACCGTAGAACTGGGATCGCCAAAGATCGGCGTCATGCTCACACCTTGAATCGTTTCCGGAATCTCAGCCCCAGACACCTCGATCACGGTCGGAGCGATATCGATCACGCTGACCAGACTTGATGCGCTGACGCCTTTCCCCGCGATCCCCTTGGGCCAATGGGCGACCAGAGCGGTTTTCATTCCTGAGTCGTGCAATCGTGTCTTCGCTCGAGGGAACGGTCGCCCGTTATCCGCTAACACCAGGATCAAGGTGTTGTCGAGCTGTCCTTCGGCCGCAAGCGTTTGAGTTACTTCGCCGACGAAATAGTCGAACCGCGTCACTTCGTTGTAATACGACGCCAAATCCTGACGCGTCGCCGGTTCATCCGCCAGGAACGCGGGAACGATCACATCCTCGGGCTGATGCTTCGGCCCATACTTTTCTTCCACCCATTCGTTGTCCGCATCCCAATTGCGATGAGCGTCAAGCGATGCGAACCAGCAAAAGAACGGTTTGTCTTTCGGCCGATTTTTGATCGTCTCGGTCCAACGAGCTTCCGCGCCGTGGTTGTCGGGCGTTGTACCTGGATCCACTAGGTCCCAAGGTTTTGCCGGTTTGGATTGTCCCGCCGCGGGTTGCTCGGGCGTCATGTGATTCTTGCCCACCAGCGCGGTGTAATAACCGCTTTGCCGCAGCACCGTCGGAAACCAAGCCAAATTGGCAGCGATCGGTTCATGCAATTCCGCTGCCCGGCCCAGATTGTGAGGATAGCGACCGGTGATAATGCTCGCACGACTCGGGCTGCAACTACTTGCGGTCAAGAAAGCCTCGGTGAAACGCAGTCCTCGCAACGCCAGTGCGTCGATATTGGGCGTGCGAGCAGCCGGATTGCCATAGCATCCGAAGTCGTTCCAGCTGACGTCATCGGCAATCATAATCACGACGTTGGGATTCGTATCGACCGGCTCAGCCGCATTAACCGAGACCAATGGCGTCAGGAACAGTCCGGCGATTATCAATCGTAATGGCAAATTCATTTGCTTTCTCCATGGATAAGATGCTTCGGCGGGGTGACCATCAGCGATTCGATCACCGTGGCAAGTTGCTGGGGAGGGCACGCAAGTTTCACATAGCTGTGTTGCCCCGACGGATCATCGCCCCACGTCGAAACACCTTCGGCATCGAGCTTGACGCGGCCCCCGGAAACGACTTGCCAGTACTTCGGCTCGGCACCTCGCACAGCGAACAATGCTGCGGCTTGATCGTAGCTGGGTTGGCCGCCATCGATGGACGCCCGATTCTGATAACGACGTTTTTCATAACCACGGCGAACGGGATTGTCGCTCGGCGTCTGCTTCAAACGTTCGCCGGTGATTAACACGTTGCCGATCTCGAAACCGTGCCAGACGATTTCGCCTGGCCACTCGTTGGCAACCACGATCGAGGCTTCGAGGTGGGTCTTGATGTTGGTTTCGGGACGACTGGACTTGGGGAACTCGCCTCCCATGATAACCAGACGGCGCACTTTCTTTTTCACCAAATCAGGCTCGCGCCGCCACAGTTCGGCGAGGTTCGACAACGCTCCGACGCTGCATAGGGTGACACTGCCGTCGGGCTGTGAGGACAATGTTTGGCGGTAAATGTCCAGTGCGTCGGGGGCCTTGTCGTCGGGACCAATGTCGTTCGGGAAACCGTCTCGCAAACTCGGTGCATACGTACTGGTACGCTGTAGCGCCGTCGGTCCCACTTTGTCGGTACCGATCGGAAGATCGGGGTGGCCGTAGTACGTATTGATCGCGTCCACCGCCGCAGCCGACGCCTTCGTCAGATCCGCACGATTGACGATCGTCGCCAGCAGTTCGCATTCGCCGCGGTCAGCCAGTGCATGCAACATCGCCAGGGTACCGACGTCATCGGCATCGCCCGACATGTCAGTGTCGAGAATCAGCTTGACTGAATCCGCAGTCGGCAATCGCTCGGCGGCCAGATAGTAGGCGCCTGCGATCTCTTTGCCTTCGCCATCGTAAAACCAGCTTTGCATGGTCGTGCGACCTGCAGGCACGTTCATTCGAAATCGGACTTCTCCCGATTCGGGCGTCACCTTTCCGCGTTGCTGTATATCTCCTACTCGCAGTTTTGCCGCCGCGATCGGCCATGCGGGGCCATCCGGCAGCACACCATCGGTCACTCGAGCTTCATCGACTCCCGACGTCAGACTCAAGTGACACTCATCGGGCCAACGGCTCAGTCGGAATTCGTACTCGCCTGCCTGTGCTATCTCGACGTGCCATACCCCATTCTTGCGATCGCCAGCTCGGACTTGTTTCTGTTGATCGATGAACACGTCGGCCCATTCACACGCCGTTAACTGCACAGGATTCTCGGCATCGTGGCCAATGATCGAAGGCTCAAACACGTTCGCCTGATCTTTTACGCCGTCCCACCACGCGTTCAAATGGGCTCGCATCGCTCGGGTCACTTCCGGATGCTCGGCGATTACGTTTTGTGTTTGCAAAGGATCCTCGGTCAAATTGTAAAGCTCTTTGTCGGAAAGTAGTCGCCACTGTTTCCACAACACCGCCGCCCCTTCACGACGCGGAACTGCGCCGTTGTTAGGGATCGTCTTGACCATCCTGAATGGCATGCGGCTGTAGTTGATAACCAGCATTCGGTCCTCGGGAACGCCAGTCGTTCCTTTCAACACGTTGGCCAAACTGATGCCGTCAAATTGAGCTTCCGTGGGAATATTCATCCCCAGTAAATCGACCAGCGTCGGCAACACATCTTGCACTTGAGTTAGCCCGGCGACGTCACTCGCGGGGCGTAGCGAACCGGCGGGCCAGCGGACGAAGCACGGCACCCGATGTCCTCCCTCCCACAGGGTTGTTTTGCCACCTTTCATGTTGGCATTAAAGTATTTCGGCCCGAACGTGCTGCCGTTGTCAGTCATGAAGATGACCACGGTGTTTTCACGCAGCCCGCTATCGGTCAAAAAAGCCTCGAGCCGGCCCATGTTCTCGTCAATGTTGTCCACCATCCCCAGGAAGCGAATTAGCTCGGACTCCTGCACCGACGGAAGGCTTGGTAGCGTATCGCGAATCGTCTGGAATGCCTTCTGCGCCGACTCACGATTCCGTGCGGGCACGTAATGCGGTTGATGAGCTGCGGCGGTCGCCAAATAGCAAAAGAAAGGTTTTTTCGCATCCGCTTGGTCCTTCATCCACTGCATCGATTCGCGAAACAGCACGTCGGTGGTATAGCCGCGATAGGATTGACGGACGCCGTTGTGGACGTAAGTGTCGCCAAAGTAATCGTTCTGCCACGCGTCGGGGACCGAACCGATGTGGGAGGACGGGAACCATACGCTTTCCTGAAACCCACGATCCTGCGGGCGGTAGGGATAGGTGTCGCCCAGGTGCCACTTTCCAAACAGTCCCGTCTGCCAGCCTGACGCGGTGAACAGATCGCCCATCGTCGGAAATGTTCGTCGCAACAGCGTTCGGCCGCTGCTAACATTCATCGCGCCGTTGCGAAGTGAGTCCACTCCCGTCATCAACTGGCCACGCGTCGGAGTGCACATCGGTGCGACGTGGAAATCGGTCAGCCGGATACTCTCGTTGTGCAATCGATCCAAATGAGGCGTCTGCAAAACCGGATTCCCATGGCACGACAATTCGCAAAAACCTTGGTCGTCGGTGATGACCACCAACACGTTCGGTCGCTCAGTGGGCGGGTTTTCTGCGGCCAATAAGTGGGACGCCGATAGCAACAACGGCAAAACAAAGCACAACGTTTTCATCGATTGATTCTCAGGTGTCATACGGGGAGTAAACGTAGCCTAGGCTTCCAGCCTGGGTTCGCAGTGGTTCCCAGGCTGGAAGCCTAGGCTACGCTGTGAAATCCGTCAGTAATAAAGTGTTCCACTCGTTCCCAGGCAGGAGCCTTGGGAATCAGTGGTGTGAATGTCGTTGATCGCTCCGCGATCTTACGTTCGGATCGCAGTAAGTAGGGCCGGTTCCCACCGGCCATCCTCAACAGCTCAATGAAACCGGCCGGTAGGAACCGGCCCTACGCTCTGTCATCGCTTCAAAAGACAACTGTAATTTCTGGCTTGTACCGAGCGATCAGCGACCATTAAATTTCAAAAATAAGCAACTCAGGTCTTCGCTCGCCCCCAACGGGTTCGCAGCGCGTCCAACAGCACCGCAGCGACAATCACGCAGCCAGTGATGATTTGTTTGTTCGCATCGGAGACACCAATTTGCGCCAACCCTGTTTGTAAAACTTGGATGATCAACACGCCGATAAACGAGCTGACCACGCTGCCTCGCCCGCCCATCAAACTGGTGCCACCGATCACACAAGCGGCAATGGCAGCCAATTCAATCCCGATTGCCGCGTTCGGATCCGCCGTCGACAACCGCGACGATTGTGCCAAGCCCGCCAAACCGCACATCAAACCGCTGATTCCAAATACCGCGATCGAATAGGGCGCCGCGCGGATGCCCGACATTCGCACTGCTTCGGCGTTCGTCCCGATCGCGACACAGTAGCGGCCGAACACGGTCCGCATCAGCACAAATTGGCCCGCGATCACCGTTACCACTGCGATAAAAAACGCAGGTGACAACAGGATACTGGCGATCGGTTGACCAAACCATTCAATGCGGCTGCCGATGTAAACCGATTGCGAATCGGTTACCACCTTGGTAGCACCGCGGGCGATTTCGAGCATCCCCAGCGTGACAATGAACGAAGGAATGCCAAAGCCAACCGAAATAAATCCGTTCACCAGTCCACATCCACCCGCGACCAACATCGCGATCGGCAGTGCCGCCAGTAGCGGCCACTCGTGATTCGCCATCAACACGCCCAGCACTGCCGACGATAGCGCTAGTAGCGAACCAACCGACAGATCGATGCCACCCACCACCAGTACCAACGTCATGCCCACGGCTAGAAACGTCAGATCGGGAATCTGGTTCGCGATCGAGACCAACGTGGTCATCTGAAAGAAATTCTTGCTCATGACACTGAACACGGCGACCAATGCGATTAGCACCGCCACCAGTCCACCGTATTGAAGAATCGATTGTTTAAGCTGCGTTTGTTTCATAACAGAACTGATTTTATGTATTTACGTTTTGTAAACGGTCTTTGTAGCCGCGGAACGATGCCTGCATGATCTTTTCTTCGGTCCACTCGTTGCGGTCAAACGTTTCGACCATCCGACCCGCCGACATCACTGCGATGCGATCGCATGTTTCAAACAATTCTTCCAAATCGCTGCTGACGATCACGATGGCTTTGCCTTGGCTGGCCAAAGTCTCGAACAACTGATAGATCCGCTGTCGGGCCCCGGCATCGATACCGCGAGTCGGCTCGTCAAACAAAAAGACGTCAGCGTCGCGAACCAACCATTTTGCCACCGCAACCTTCTGTTGGTTCCCACCGCTTAGCGTGCCGACGAATTGATCAATCGACTCGCAACGTGTCGCTAGCGAGTCTCGCATCTCCGCGGCAACTCGGTTTTCTTCGGCCTCGCGAGTCAGACCAGCACGCGAAAATCGTCGCCACATACTGCTTAGGGTCGTGTTGATGCGAATCGATTGCGACAGCAGCAGCCCATCTTGTTTTCGGTCTTCGGTGACCATCGCCAACCCCGCCGCTACCGCCTCGCTAGGATGCCGGAACCGCCGCGGTGACGCACCCGAACCCAGAGAATCGGCACCTAGGTAAACATGTCCAGCGTCAGCGACATCGGCACCAAAGATCGCTCGCAATAATTCCGTGCGGCCAGATCCCACCAGTCCCGTGATCCCAAGTCGCTCGCCCCGCCGTACCGTGAACGAGACATCGTGAACGATCCCCGACGTCACCGACTCGACTCGCATTGCACTCTCGTTCGTCGCATGACTGACGTGATTCCGCTTGGTCGAATTCGTCGTTTCGCCGCTCATCAAATCCACCATCGCATCGGTCGTCAACGTTGCGGTCGCTTGAGTGCTCACCAACGCCCCATCGCGCAGCACAGTAACTCGGTCGCTCAGTCGTGCGACTTCGTCGAGCCGGTGGCTGATGTAGATGATTGCAACCCCTTCGTCTCGCAGTCGCGTCAAGTGACCGAACAGCTGCTCGGATTCGCTGCCCGAAAGAGCCGCGGTGGGTTCGTCCAGGATCAGCAATCTGCACCGCCGAGCCAAAGCGGCCGCGATCTCGACCATTTGTTGCCGTCCAACCCCCAGCGACCCGACCAACGCGTGGCTTGCCACATCGGCCAATCCGAAGCGATCTAGGATTTGTTCTGCCCTGCGATGTAGTTCACGCGAGTCGATCGCGCCGAACCGCCGTGGCAACCGAGTCAGTAGCAGATTTTCGGCGACTGACAGTGTCGGAATCAGATTCAATTCCTGTTGCACAATCTCCACGCCAGCGGCTTCTGCGTCTTGCTTGTTCGACGGAGCAAACGATTGGCCGTCGAGTGTCATCTCGCCCTCGGACTTTGGTACAAGCCCGCTAACGATCTTGCACAGCGTGCTTTTGCCAGCACCGTTGGCCCCCAACAGAGCATGGATTTCGCCCGGACGCACCTCTAGCGACACGTCACGCAATACCGTCACGTTGCCGTAACGCTTGGTCAGGCCGTCGACTTGCAACAACGAATTCACAGGCTTTCCTTCGTCACCAAATCGACCGGAGTTTCGATATCCGCGGTTGCTGCCGAATCTTCCTTCACTTGCTTCAGTGCCGCCTCGATCCCGAACACTGCCAACTGATCGCCATGTTGGTCGGCGGTCGCCAAAACTTTACCTTGTTTGATGGCCTCTTGAATTGCCGTGATATTGTCAAAGCCGACGATCATCACTTCGCCTTCGCGGCCCGCACTTTTCACCGCTGCGATTGCGCCCAAGGCCATCGAGTCGTTGGCGGCCAGGATCGCCTTGATTTCAGGATGTTCGCTCAGCATCGACGATGCGATCGTGTTTGCTTTACTCATCTCCCATTCCGCAGTTTGGCTGTCGACAATCTCGATCCCAGCGTCTTGCATCGCGGCTTGGAAACCTTTCAAACGCTGCTGGGCATTAAACGAGGTGCGGATGCCTTCCAGGATCGCCACCTTGTCTCCCTTGTTCAATTTGGCAGCCAAGTGGTCGCCCACTTTCTTGGCTCCTGCCATGTTGTCGGGACCGACAAACGGGATTGAGATTTTTTCTTGCGTTAGCACGTCAGCGTCCAGTCGGTTGTCGATGTTGATCACGACGACGCCCGCTTGGGATGCCCGTCGCAGCGCGGGAACCAGTGCCTTTGAATCCGCCGGAGCGATCACGATCGCATCCACGCCGCTGGCGACCATCTCTTCGACCAAGGCCACCTGGCGACTGAGGTCACGTTCGTCCTTGATCCCGTTGACGACCAAGTCATAGTCATCGGCGTGTTCGGCTTGATGTTCGGTTGCCCCATCGGCCATCGTCGAGAAAAACTCGTTCGCCAGCGATTTCATGATCAAGGCGACACGAGGCTTATCGTTGTCCCCGCCCGACGTTTGTCGATCCTTGGGCTTGTTTGACGATGAATTGCAGCCCACCGAAAACAGCAGCGTTAAGAGCAGGAGAGAATGACGAATGTTCATGGGTATCTCTTTGACGTGAGCAGTAAAAATGGAAGGATGTTTTCTCGTGAGCCCTGGGCCGTAAGACACCGGGTAGTTCGAGGGACGCGGCCGCCGGTCACGCGCGAGCAGGTCATTAAATTAACAGCCCGCTTTTTCGACTGTCCTATTTTGTGAGCCGAACGCGCTAGCGTCGGGCCGCAGCTGGGAAAAACGTTGAAAAATAAGGCCCGCGGCTAGCGCCGTCGGCTCACAAATACGGGGAAAACGAAAAAATAGGGCAGTCGAACTAGCGTTCAATCTTCAATCGCTCCTCAATCATTTGGCGCGTTCCCATGCTGGGTTGTGCGCCTTCGCGTGATGCCGCGATCGCTCCCGCGGCAGTGGCGAATCGCATCGCTTCGACCAGGTCGTCCGTTTCTGCCCAACGAACGGCCAAGGCGCCTGCGAAAGCATCGCCCGCAGCGGTGGTGTCGATCACAGTAATTTTGTCTGCGGCAAACTGGTGAAAAGTGTTGTTCGCGTACAGCACCGATCCACGGTCACCCAAGGTGATCACCACGTTTTTGCAGCCGCGACGGTGAAGTTCTTGGGCAGCCTCTTTCGCGTCGTCGATCGTTTCGACCGGCCGACCCGTGATCGCAGCAGCCTCGGTCTCGTTGGGGCAAACCAGGTCAACGTTCAGCAATTCATCGCTCCAGACCTGCGGAACGGGAGCGGGATCAAGGATGATTCGCACGCCCGCTTGCTTGGCGATCTTGATCGTCGCTAATACGGCATCCAACGGGATTTCAAGCTGCAACAGCACCACATCGGCAGTCTCGATCGCAGTGCGGTTGGTATCGACGTCCTCCGGAGTGACGCGTCCATTGGCTCCTTGCACCAACATGATTGCGTTTTGACCACTCGCTTCGACTGTCACAATGGCCAGTCCGCTAGCGCAGTCGGTCGTTTTCGACACGCCATCACAATCGATGTCGTGCGACTGCAGATTTTGCAGCAGCGTGTTAGCGAAGGCATCGTCGCCGACTCGGCCAATCATTCGAACATTGCTTCCTGAAAGTGCAGCCGCGACAGCTTGGTTGGCTCCCTTGCCACCACTGATTTCAGCCGACGAATTTGCCGTGATCGTTTCCCCGGGACGGGCGAATCGGTCACAGCGGACAACTAGATCCATATTGATCGATCCGACGACCGTAATCTGCGGACGTTTGACGCTCATCGTTTTGCCTCACAGATCGAGTCTCGGTTAACAAGGTGCACTTTCACCGAATGCTTTTTAATTCGCGGACGCTTCCCACTTCGCAGTTGTTTGCTGATCAATTCCGCAGCGGTCCGTCCCAGAGCTGGCACGTCTTGTGCGACCGTTGTAAGGGGCACGCTCATAAAGTCGGCAAAGGGAATATCGTCGAACGTCACGATCGACAGGTCGTCCGGAACACGCAGTCCCATTTCCGAAATCACGCGGAGTGCCCCCAGAGCATTCGGGGTACTGAAGGCGAAAAACGCAGTGATGTTTGGGTGTGTGCTCAGTAGTTGCCGGGCGGACTCGTACCCCGAACGTTCACTAAAACTGTCGCCAGCAATCATTGACGAGTCCAATTCGATGTCATGTTTTGCCAATCCAGCGCGAAGTCCCTCGATCCGCTGGTCGTTAGGCAGCGTTCCAGGAAGCCCCTGCAAAACGCCAATCGATCGGTGTCCATGCTCCAGCAGTATTTCGGTTGCCTGCTCCGCACCGCAGCGATGATCCGAAGTGACTTGCACGAGTTTGCTTTTCGCGAACCCGCGATCGACCAGCACCACTGGCAATCCCGATCCATCGATTGCCGTCAGATGATCGTGATGGCGGCCGACGGGACAGACGACCAGGGCTTCGATTTGTCGGCCGAGCAGTTGTTCGATCAGCTTTTCTTCATTCGCGGTCGTTTCACGGCTATCGGCAACGATCACCGAGTAGCCATCGTGTTCCGCCGCCAGCGTGACTTCGCGAGCGATCGAGGCAAAGAACGGATTCGACAGATCGGGGACCACCACACCGACCAATCCCGAACGTTTCAGCCGCAGCGAGCGGGCGACCTGGCTAGGTCGAAACCCAAGTTTCGCTGCAGTTTTCTTGACAGACTTTTCAGTCGCCTCACTGATCCGGTACTCACGAGCGCGACCGTTCAGCGAGCGTGAAGCGACTGAAACGCTCACCCCCGCCGCATCCGCCACATTTTGCAAAGTCACCGACATCTAAGGTCTCACCCAAAAGAAGCACAAACGATTGTGCCAATTTACTCCCGCCTTCTATCCTCGTCAACCGTTGTCTATAGAGCCACAACCCACCCGCAGCGAAAGTCGCCAAGACTTTCAGTAATGTGGGATAGGCTTCTAGCCTGTCATCAAGCGGGGTGTTGCTCGAAGGGTCTTTAGCAAGATCCACTACGGGGCTATCAACGGCGATAGCGTGATTGCAGAGGTTGGCAAAACCGACGATTGTCGCACGGCTTTCCAAGCCGTCAGCGTGCCCCGCGTTTGATCGTCGCGTCGGTGAGCAGTCACGCCGTAGCGAAAGTCGCGAAGACTTTTGAGAATGTGGGATAGGCTTCTAGCCTGTTATCAAGCGGGGGGAACGTTGATTGAGGGATCTTTAGCAAGATCCACTACGGGGATGGACGAAACTCTTCGCGAGTCTCGCTACGCTGCGTTTCGGCCTACAATCTGTCTAGCGCGACGCCGCCGGTGTGGTGCGCGAGTTTGATGAGGTCGTCGTTGCGTTCTTCGACCACGAATACGTGCAACATGATGCCTTTTAATTCATCCGGGCGGACGTTGATGCCGTGGTCTCCATCGGTCACGATGATCAATTCGGGCTGCTCGGACTCTTGATCATTGACCAAGTTTTTGATGCGTTTGATGCCTTCACGCAGTGCCAAATTGATGTCCGTGTCGTCGCCAGTAAAAAACTCGTAGTGCATCCGCCGAATCTCTTCACGGGCCTCAGCGACTTCACGTACGATGACCTCTTCGTGTACGACGGAATCAAAAAAGCTGTAGCCGAGAATTGCTTCGCGTCGACCTACGGCTCGCAGACGGTTCAGCAAGATGGCGAGCAACTTGTAAATTCGTTCGCCTTGCTGCATCGATTTGGATCGGTCGAGCATCGCGTAAAAGAACTGCTTTTTATCGCTGCGTTTGATCTTCTCACGCACCATAAAACTTTTCGTTGCCAAGCGATATCGAAAGTATTTGGGGGCGGCAACTTTTAATGCCCAGGCGGCGGGGGCCAATTTCGGCAGCTCGTCATACGACTGCATCATCCGCATTCGTGTTTGATCTCCATCGACCGCGGGCGTCATCTTTTTCTCGAACCGGGGCTGAAACGCTACATATTCGTTGGCGATCCGTGAGATTCGCAACAGAGCTTCCATGCCGGGTTCCGCCAACAACCGCGAAGCGACATCGAGCCGACGAACCGACAGCGGGTGCGTTTCCTTCTTTTCTGTATCTCGCCGGACGCCACCGAAACAATCGGCAAACAGCGACGCAATCTTGCCACGCGTGTCAATGTTTTCGACCAATGCGATCGACGAGATGCCGCGGTCACGTGACATCTGTTCGTGATCGATCTTGTCAGCCGATTTCAGCATGCTTTCGTCAGGCAAACATTCAAGCAATTCGACCTCGTCCGCTTCGAGTCCGCCAACCTGCTTTAATGCCCAATTAATCTGCCACGTGATCGTGTCGGGCGGAATCCCTTGGGCAAGCGAGCGTTTGGCGGTTGCGATGATGGCAATATTCGCAATCGCTCGGTCGACGTCTGTTCGTCCCTTGATGTCCTCGAAATCGACCTCGCGAAGGGCTTGCGCAAGCTGTAGATACAGATCGACATCGCGTGCCGACCAACTGAACACTTCATCGATCCACGTCGTCAGCTTCCACATCCGCATACGATAGGTGAAACGGACGCGCCGCTCGATTTCATTGGCACCTGCTAATCGGCCTTCATCGACCAAGTGAACTCCGTCCCAGATGATCGGTACATGAACGTGCCCCATCCCGATCGCGTCAAGTTTCTTGACCACCTCGGCGGTATTGATTTGTTGACGGCGTTCGCTCGATTCGGGATAGGTGATATGCGTGTGGAAGCGAATGAAGTCACGGAACTTGCGGGCGACATGAACTTGCGTCATCGTCTATCTCCCCGCCTCGATTTCCGCCGCGACCTCGTCGACCGCTTCTTCGGAGCGTTTCTTCCATTTGATCAACATGGGGTCAGAGACTTCGATGCTGAACAATTCATGTTTCAGCGCATCCATGCTGCTCATCAAATCGACCATATCCGAGATCGCTTCGTCATTGACGTCACCGCGAGCTTCGTCGTCGAGATCTTTGGCGGAGGCAAACTTGGTGTTAATGTCCTGCATCTTGCCTCGCAGTTGCCGAGCACGCTCGTCGATGTCGCTGAGCAGTACCTCCACACCGCCTTCGCGTAATGCCGAGCGGATCAGGGATTCGACATCCTTTTTGTAGGATTCCATTCCCTGCACGTTGCGAATGGTCAAGATGTCATCGACGATCATCTTCTTTCGCTGATGACGTCCGACGCTGTTGGCTGCCAAACGCAGTCCCCCCAGGGCGATTCGAGGTGAAATTTGAAAGCCACTTTCTCGGTCGTCGTTCAAATTCGCGATCACATGAGCGTAGATGCGATTGAGTTTGCGGCGGTCGGGACCTGCATCGGGATTGGTTTTGCTGAACAATGCTTCGTAGTCCGCTTGGTCATACGAGGGCCAGCGAACTTCCAATTGCAGTGGAAATCGTTCCAACAGAGCCTTGACCGCATCACTGTCCTTGGCAAATTGACGCGGATCTTTGTTGGTGCAAGCCACAATCGCCTGGGATCGCATCGGCACCGGTTGGTTGCCGTTCATGAAAACACGACGCGTCAGCACATCTTTCAGCGGCAGCAGTGCTTGCGACGACGCATCGAGAATCTCTTCCAAAATCACAACTTCAAACGGCAGGAACGAACGATCGGTATCGTATTCCAAACACTCGTCCAACTTGGCGATGTTGGGACCGCCCCATAATCGGTCTTCGGTCATCCCTTCGCCAAACGATTGCAAGAAGATCTCGTTTTCGAGGTACCCCAGTTTCTTCAGCGCCGTCATCACCATGTCGGACTTGCCGTGACCGCCGGGACCCCAGAGCAACACATTGCAAGGCTGAAAGAATGCGTGCGTCAACACTTGGACGATTTCGTCGCAGTGGATAAAGCGTGACGACAAACTGTCAGAAATAAGGGCGGGAATTTTGCTTCGCGGTGTTTTGAGCGGTCCGGCATCATTGTGGGAAAAGTCGGCATCAGTTAGCCGGATGTTGATTTTTTCGTCCGGCAATTGCCGCTCAATCCGCCTCTCCAGATCCGCCGTGTACGACTGCATTCCCTGGACAAATCGAATGCTCTGGAATGCTTCGGAGGTGATCATCATGTCGCCGTGGATTTTGGCCGCGTTGCTGACGACTTCGAGTGATTGGATCGCCATACGAGGCGACATGATGAACGTTTTCTCTTCGTTGAGTCCCGCGATCACTTTGGACAGCATCGTTTGCAATTGTTTGCCTCCCATACTGGATCCACGTCGGACTTTGGCAAACAGTTCGCGATAATGTTTGGCCTCGTAACCCGGCCAACGGACTTCTTTTTGCAGCAGAAAACGCTCCATCAACGCCTGGACCGCATCGCTGCCCTCGGCAAACTCGCGAGGGTCTTTGTTGGTGCACGCGATCACGACTTTGGCCGACATCTCAACTCGCTCGGTTCCGTTCATAAACACGCGGCGAGTTAAGACATCCTTCAAAGGCAGCAGGGCTTGCGCCGGCGCGTCAAACAGTTCTTCGAAGATGACCACTTTGTATTGGGGTGCCAAGAACGAACGCGTCGTGTCGTAGCGGACACAGGTGTCAAGCGACGCCATGTCGGGGCCACCCCACAGTCGGTCTTCGCTCATCCCCTCGCCGAACGATTGTATAAAGATCTCTTCGTCGCGAAGCCCGAGAGCACGAAGGGCGGTGACGGCCATTTCCGATTTGCCATGTCCGCCGGGACCCCACAACAGCACGTTGCAGGGTTCATAACAAGCCGCCGACAACAGGTCCGCGATCACGTCGCAGAACACGAACCGTTTACGCAGTGCGGCCTGGATGGTCGGCAGGATGTCTTTACGAGGGGTAGGCAACCATGCCCATTCGTTTGCGGCCAAGGCGAGAACGCTCCGAAAGAAAAGAAGGTTGGGTTCGAGACACCACGTCGCGGTGCTTCAAAGTCTACCGAATCTCAACGGCGTCGGGGCGGTTTTCGAGCCGAGCGTTTTCTGCCGCAGTGGGTTGTCTCGAATTGCCACGATCCATTTCTAACACTGCGAACCCCACCCAGATCCGGCTACCGCCGTCTCTGACCTCCCCAGCGGGGAGGTGGAATCTCATCACTCCCCTCTTCTCACTCCCCTCTTCTATTTTGCGGTTTCGGTGAATCGTGATTCACGCAGTACGGTGACTTTGATTTCGCCTGGATAAGTCAGTTCTTTCTCGAAGGCTTTCGCGATATTGCGACAGATCGTGGCGGCTTCTTCGTCTGTGGTACGGTCGCTGTTGACGATCACACGAAGCTCGCGACCGGCGCTGATCGCAAACGCTTGGCGAACGCCGTTAAAGCGGGTCGCGATCGATTCGAGCTCTTCCATCCGTTTGATGTACCGCTCGAGTGATTCGCGTCGAGCCCCCGGACGGCTGGCACTGCATGCGTCACCGGTGGCCACCAACATCGTGTAGGGATGCTCGGTAACGATTTCGTCGTGATGCCCCAGTGCGGCGTGAACGACTTCGGGACCCTCGTTGGAGCGTCGCAGGATATCGGCACCGATTTTGGGATGGCCGCCTTCGAGTTCATGATCAGCCGCTTTACCAATGTCATGCAGCAGCCCGCAGCGGCGAGCCAAATCGCCGTCCATCCCCATCATCTCCGCGAGCAAACCCGAAATGAACGCGACTTCGACACTGTGCCGAAGCACGTTCTGGCTATACGAGGTACGAAAGTGCAGGCGGCCTAACATTTGAATGACGCGGTCATGTAGTCCGCTGACGTTCACTTCATCCGCCGCTTCTCGCCCCTTTTGGATGATCATATCGTCGATCTCCTTAGAGGTTTCTTCGACGACGTCTTCAATTCGCGAGGGGTGGATGCGGCCGTCGCTGATCAGTCGCGTCAGCGATTGACGAGCGATCTCGCGGCGGACCGGATCAAAACCGCTAACGATCACGACCCCTGGAGTATCGTCGATAATCACATCGACGCCGGTCGCCTTTTCAAACGCGCGGATATTACGACCTTCGCGACCGATGATGCGGCCTTTCATGTCGTCGCTAGGTACATCCACCGTGCTGGTGGTGGATTCGGCGGTATGAGCCGACGCGAAACGTTGTATCGCGGTCAACAGCATCTCGCGGCCTTGAGCCTTGACGGTCTCGCTCAATCGTTTTTGATGCTTCAGCAACACTGAACCGACTTCGGATTCAAGGTCCTGTTCCAACGACGAGAGCAAGGTTTGTGAAGCCTCTTCGCGAGTCATCCCGCTCGCTTTTTCGAGCAGCCCTTGCTGTTGTTTGATTGTTTCTTCGAGCCGGTTCCGCTGTTCGGTCGTTGAACGCAGCTGCGTATCGAGTCGCTGTTGCGTACTTTCGAGTCCCCGCTGTTGCTTTCTCAGTCCGTCTTCTTGCTGTTCAAGTGTCTCCTCGCGACGATCGAGTTTGGCTTCGCGCTGCAGCAATTGTTTGCGTTCGGCGGCGATTTCTTTCTCAGCTTCCGCCTTGATGCTGAGCACTGATTCTTTGCCATCGACTATCGCTTGGTTGCGAAGCGTTTCGCCTTCGCGACGTGCGGCCTCGACGAGCTTATCAGCCGCCTGTTGCTGGACGGTGCGACGAACCGTATTGATTCGTTGGGTAATACCCCAAACGATCGCGGCCCCGACCAAGAAAGAAAAGGCCGAGTAAAGAATCGTGGTTTCGGAAGATGCGAGCATGTATATGTCCTCGGTACCGAGAACAAAAGAATCTGCCTTTGCGATTCCCAGACTTATCAACACGTTCAGAGGGGAAACGTGTTCTTGACCGCTGCTGATGGGGGCGGTGTTCGGTGGGGATACTCCACTCGCAAGTTCTTCGGTTCACTCCAAGCTCAGCGGAGCAGAGGATATGCTTTACTGCCGATTCGGCACGAACGAAGCACGACACAGAGCAAGTGTGTTGCTTCCATGTAGTAACTCGGGTGACTAGCAGAAAGAGAAGAGGGAACATAATCGAGAAGAGGGTGATTCTGTTGTTCAGAGGAGTCGATGTTGAGTCTTGTTTATTTACAGTCAGCTCTGAAAATCCAGTCGCATTCGTTATGATTCGATGCAAATGGTCTCAGGATGTCTCAGGTTAACAGCTGTCGAGTGTCCGCGAAACAGATTCAAAACAAAGTTTGCCAGATGGCGACAAGTTCGCATTTGTCACGTGACGTTATGTACACTTGTTGCTCGTCTTGCTCCTCCTGAAGCGGGGGGCGTCTCCGGCTGCCGTTGAAGAGTTTGCGCGGGTTCTCGGGGCAACTCTGTGAAGCATTTTTTTCCATATAAGGGTTTGTTCAGGTTTAACGTAGCGGAAGTCGTCAAGACTTTCGTTCCATGGTGTATGGCCCCCCGAAACTCTTGACGAGTTCCGCTACGAAATGCTTCACAGAGTTGGGTTGCCGGGGCTAACCTTCGTCGTGACGCCTTTCAAAATTCAACGATCACAACCAATATGTCCAGTACTGAGCCACGACCAGAAAATTGGGACGATTTGTGCCAGTCGATCCAGCAGACGTGGCCTCGGTCTCGCTGGTGCGGCGTGGGGGTGGTGATCGGTTGTAGCGGCGGTGCCGATAGTGTGGCGTTGGTGCGAGCGCTGCATCATCTACGGCAGCAACCATCCGCTGGTCCGCCGACCGGTTTTTTGACGCTAGCCCATTTCAATCATGCCACACGCGGCGAAGAATCGGAGCGAGACGAGTCGTTCGTCCGAGAATTGGCGACGCAACTCGAGCTGCCGTTTGTGGGGCGTCGCTCGGACCGTGTTGGCGTTCGCGATGAGGAATCGCTGAGAAGGATGCGGCTGCGATTTTTACAGGAATCGGCTGAGCAGTCAGGAGCTCGCTATGTCGCGGTGGCTCATTCGTCGGACGACAATGTCGAGACGGTTCTGCATCATCTGTTGCGGGGGACGGGACCAAGAGGACTTGCCGGGATCCGGCCGTTCCGATCGCTAGGCGAAGATACGGTGTTGATTCGTCCCCTGCTAACTGTCTCGCGAGACTGCATTCGTACGTCACTTCGCTCGATCAACCAACCTTGGTGCGAGGACTCGAGTAATGCAAGTCGCGATTATCGACGCAACTGGATTCGACACGAATTGATTCCGTTGATTCAGTCGAAATATCCTGGTGCAAATGAGGCGATTTTCAGAGCGGCGGCGACCCAGCGTGATTGGGTGCAGACGATCGAATCGATGGCGGACGATTGGCGAACACAGCACGTTCACGTGGGTGACACAGTGGTGATTCAGTGCGACATCGAAACCGACGCGACTGTGATTATTACGGCGATGCAGCAGTTGTGGTCTACCCAGCAGTGGCCGATGCGAAGCATGTCGCACTCGCATTGGCAGCTAGTCTATCAATACATTGCAGACACTCAGTCGGGAGTATGCATACTGCCCGGAGCAATCCGAATGGAATCCACAGACGGGTGCGTTGTGCTGCAGCGTGAGGACTGATGTTTTGCGTTTTAAACGCTCGCGACTCGTCGATTTATGAGTCGTGACGCGTAATCGCCGGGTTAGGAGTACATCCGTTATTCACGTGGCCGCGTAGCAATCACCATCATAACCCGACGCGTGAGCGAGGGACCTCCGAAAACGCGATGCAAATTTGTTTGTAGTCCCTCGCTTACGCTTCGGGTTTGTGTGTTGGCGTTATTTCATAACCAACAATTGAATCAACAAACCGTTAAAGATCCCAACCGCAGGATCTTTAGCAAGATCCACTACGGGAGAATGCAAGCGAAGCTTCGTGAGCCGTGACGCGTAAGCGGCCGGGTTCCATACGCTACCCGAGGCCTTGCGGCCTACAGTTCTCTGGATCTCTTCAGGCAGCCAGGAGTTCTCGGTTCACTTTGGCGTTGCTGATCCACTCGCTGATTTCTTCGCGATCGGGAAGGCTGCCACCGCGAATGATCCGTTTGCCTTCGCGACTGCGGCTGATCGGGTCCACTCGGCTGAATAATTCTTCTGTTTCTTGGGTCGCCAAGTCTTCGGGACTGGTGATCTCTGCTGCGACTAGCAACTGAGCATCGTGTCCACGCAGCATTGGGATTCGACAAACCAAAGTGGCTTGTTGTTGCCAAGCCAACACGGTGTCGCCTTCGATGCGGCGATTGCCAAGTTTCTCGGCCACTCGGTCTGGGTTGGCGTTCAGCAGATCGTCGACGGTATGAATGCCAATTTTGCTCAGCCGATCGGCCATGCGTGGTCCGATCGACGGAGCGTCGACAATTGGATTGTCACGTTGAAGGTAAAAGCGAAGTTCCGTTTCGGTCTCGCGTGGCTCACGTGATTTGACTGCTCGCATCTCGGACGTGTCTCGATTTACCCGCGTTTCGCGAGGCTCGCGTTCAGGACGGTCAAATGAACGAGATTCGTGTTGGTTGTCGCGGTCGGACAATCGGACGACGTCACGTTTGGACGAATTGGAGTTTCGATTCGAGCGGCGTCGACGTCCGCGTTCGCTATTGGAACTGCTGCCAGAGCTGGTTCGACTGGCGCCATTTGACGACGCATAGCCTTCAACGTTTCCGGTTCGGCTTTGAGATTGACCCCGGTTAGATTCGCGATTCGAGCTCGCTTCTCGGGGAGCTCGTTCGTTTGAACTGGTTCTCAAAGTTGCTGTTCGCGAAGGACGACTTTCGCTCGAATCGGAGCGACGACGACGCGATTCGCTGCTTCGTGATCGGCGAAGCGAGCGACGCGCATTGGTACCTGTGCGACTACCCGTCACGCGAACGCCATCGCGTACTCGGCTGTAACCATCGATGCCATCGATCGTGCGAATACCGTAGCGGACCGCTGCATTATCAAGTTCATCGTAGCCAATTTCGCCGCGGTCATCGAAACGCGAACGCTCTCGGCCCGAGCGACGTTCCTGGCGATCGGCTTTTTGGATCGCACGGCCATTGACGTAGTGAGGTCCTTTCTCAGGCCCCCAACTGTTGGCCGCCGCAATCCAACTGGTGATGCGGGAAAGTTCGCGACTGCTGCCGCTCAGCAACACCTTTTGGCCTTGTTCGGTAGCCAAGAAATCTTCCACACGTTGCAGCAGGTCGGTCGGGTGGATCGACGCCAATTGAGCAGGGCTGGTCACACCGCAGCCTACCAAGACGCGAGCGTCAAAGCCGCGTAACTTGGGCACACGGCATACCAGTCGGCACTCGCTTTGCCAGCGACGGATCGTCGAGGCTTCGACGTTGGCCAGTCCCAACGCATCAGAAAGACGATTGGGGTCATGCTGCATCAAATGAGTGATGTGTGTCACCATCAAGCCACGCAGTCGTGCGGCAGCTACCGCATCGATCGATGGCGCTTGATCAATAGGACTGTCGACTGTTAAAAAAAAAGCAGGATCCGACGACTCGGTACGGCGGATGGTGCTTAGTTGGCTAGGGTCGACGCCGGAGCGGTCGCGTACCACGCTGTTTCCACGTGGGACAACGGTGGCGTCAATGGAATGCGGAGCTGCCGTCGTGTAAGTGTCGGCGTAGTAGTAACCATCACGATAGGCTGCACCATCACGAGCGGCATCGGTACGGGTATCATCGGAACGGGCATCTTGGGTACGGGCAGGATGTTGGTCGTAGCGATCCTGCGTGTGTCGAGGTTCGCTATGATTGTGGACTGCCGATGCCTCCGCATAGTAGTGTCGATCGTGGCGGGAAGCACTTGCGTAACGGGATGCGTCCGCGTTTTCGTTTGCCCCGTACGTTTCGTGCCAAGCCATATCGAGATCGCGATTGATATCGTTAACGCGATATTCTTGAGGTCGATACGAAGGATGTTCGCCCACGATGTGGTCGCCATAGGTGTGAGGGTGGGGACCGGTGTAGTGTTCCGGTGTGTAGTGTGGTCGCCACAGTGGGCGATGAGCATGCACGACTCGGTCGGTTCTCAGTGCGTAAGTACGACCGCCAACGCGAGCGATCTCTTCCGCCAAGTTTTGGTCGCTTGTCAACAGCAGGACTTGACGTCCGGCGGCGGCATAATCGCGAAGGGCGGCAGCGATGGGGTGGTTGAATCGGCCATCGTTGCTGTGGTGATAGAACGAGGTATCGTGTGCCGTTGCGTTTGCAGCCCAATGATTGACATTGGCAGCCAACGTACGTGAAATCTCGAGAACAACGGGGACCGGTTTGCCCAATCGAGTTAGCAGTTCGCCCGCCGCCATCCGAATGGCGATAACGGCCAAGGCACGGTCGGCTTCGGTGCAGCGAGACTCGTCACGCCCGTCAATGAACACATTTGTGACCACGTGTGCCGTCGCTGGAACGGACAAGTGATTGTGAGTCACAGGATCGTGCTTCACGGTCTTAGAGATTGGGTCATTTCGCCAAGAAACGTTACGCAATCGTCCCGCAGACAAGCGGACGAGCCAACGGCTGGCGGTTTGGGCCAATGGTGAGCTTGGTTTCAGAGGCGTTCGCATCGCACGCAATTGGTCACGCAGTTCTTTGGCACGACTGCGGAGCCAGCGGACGCGTGATAGACGAGCAAGTTTGGTGTCGATGATACGCAGCTCTTGCACTGCGGCTTCACGAGCCATCGCGTCCCGACGTTCGTTTTCACGCACCGTTTCCATTGCAACGGAATCTTGTGCGTCACGACGCAGTCGCGATGCTTCTGCCAAACAGGTTTCGAGTTCGCGTGAGGTGCGAGTGAGTTCGGCAACACGATCGGCACGTTCGTTTTGGTAACGCCACTGCAACAATTCGCGATGTCGCGCCCAATCCTGTGTCTCTTTCATCTCTGACGGAGTGTAGCGGTTCAGCGTCAGTTCGCGATGTTGCATCATTTGATCGATCGCGTTGACCAACCACTTTTCACTACGGTCAAGTTCGCGAAGATCGTCGGCCGTCGCAGGGTCAAGCGAAGCAGAGTGAACGGGGTGATCGCCGAGCGAGTCCCATTTTTGATTCACGGCGTAACGCGACGCATGAACCAGATCATTACGGATCGTACGCAAGGTTTCTTCGAGCGTGGTGCCGCCAAACGTCGACGTTTCGCCAGCCGCTTGGTACCACGGATGATCCATTTGCTCGTTACTCGCGTAACGCTGTAGCAGCCAATCAATTTGACGGGTTGCCGATTCGACACGTTGGTCGAGTTCATCGAGTGAGTGGATCGGATCTACCACTCTGCCGGTTCGCGAGCGATAGACATCCGCTTCTCCGCGAACACGCGAGGCGTGGTGAAGATCGGCAGAGAAATACGAGTCCGAATAAAATTCGTTCCATCCACGCGACGGATCAAAGCGATCGATCGCATCAAGGAAACCGTCTAAGCGTCGGCGGCGCAGGATCGCTGCGTCTTGCGGACCAAAGTCGGCATGATGAGTGTGACCGGCCGAACGAATGTTTTGACGTGTGGCAAGGATGGCTTCGCGAAGACCGCGGACTTCCAGCAGTGCACGACGCCAGCGAATCATTTGAGCGTCAAGATCATCCAATTGGCGACGAAGCGATTCGTCACGCATGGCCCAATGTTGTTTGTAGTTGTCGGTAACTGTATCGGTCGGATTCACATTGCTGGCGTGCAGCTGTGAATCAAGGTCGGCAACCCAACGTCGCAGCTCACTTTGACGAGCACGCAGATGCGTGGCGCGATCGTGAAGGTCGGCCAATCGACGTTCGATGCGCTCACGATCGTAACGAGGGACGGCGGTCGCAGGACGTGGTGATCGGCGGTTGAGTTGTTGGGTCAATTCATCGCGACGAGCTAACAGAGCTTCTTCTTGAAGCGGTGTTGGTTCCAGACGGGATAGCTCCAATTCCACGTCGGCCAATTGAGAACGCAGGGCGCGAGCTCGGCTATCATTCGCCCGTGCATGTTCGCTGGTGAAACCATCGTGTGCAGAGTAGGCGGCGGGGTTGTCGAGCGCGTAGCTCGCTGGGTTATTGAGGTTTGCGTTCTCAAACGGCAGTGAGCGATAGGTCTGCGTGGAATCAAGGCCGCAGCGGATACAAGCCGATACAACGCGAGCAATGTGAGTGATCGCGGTGTCCGTGATTACGGCGTCAATGATGGCTTCGGGTAGTTGGATCGAATGCACCGTGCGAGTCGCATCGGATTCAGGTCCATGGACTGGTGCACCGTGAGCGAGCCTGCTGCCGAGTGTGGAGTTCAGCCATGGATGATCGTGTACGTAATTGTCGTAGGACGAGACGCCACGTGATTCAAATTCGATGGTGCGGCGGCCCTGTTTCGATCCATCTTGTTCGCGGCGGCAATGCAGCAACCCGTTGCGATCCGCCCACACGACGCGTCCCGATGACGAGCTCATCATGCCGAGCGGATACTCGCGATCGACAATTGAATCGCGAACGAACCGTGCGATGGCCGTTTTTCCTGAGCCTTCGGGACCACAGACGACGTTCAGATGTTCCGAGAACGGTCCAAGTTCGACGCGATTTAGCGGACCGTGTGCATCAATATCGATTCGTTCTAATAACATGGTCTGGCGCCTCCATGGCCACGTGAGTCAATCAGGAGAATGGTTCGATTGGTGAGCCGTCATCTTGCGGCGCGACCGAAAACGAGTGAACCATCCTGGTACATTTGCGGGATGTGGAGGGGACTTTAATCGAAATCCACATTTTCTTGAAATAGAGAAAACGTGAAACTCAATCGTCCAAGACGCTTTTCCCGAAAAAACTTGCGTTCCAGGCGTGAAACGTGGGCGATTTACGTGGAGAAATAGAAAAGTTTAGGACCGGCGAAATCCATCGGAGGCGTTCGCCAATACACTCTCTAGCCCGTTTCTTATGCAAGCAAATTGAATCTCGGGTCGACGCTCACGCCGAAGAAGTTTCGGGGTTTACGTAGCGAAAGTCGCGAAGACTTTCGGAGCAATTAATGTCGTTGATCGCTCCGCGATCATTACGTTGAATCGCGAGAAATGTCGATTCGATTACAGAGGTTGCGGAACTAACGCGTGAGTTTCGGTCATGCCAAAAAACGAAAGTCTTGGCGACTTCCGCTACGTCGAAATCCTATGTTTTGGGTTCTGAGTCGCCGTTTTCGGGATCGTTGTTAGGCGGTTGTTCGCCCGAGTCGGGACGAGGATTTTCGCCGCTGGTCCCGTCATTGCGTTGTCCTCCATCGGTACCCAAATCGCTGCTGTTTGGGTTTTCATCGGGGCCAGAATGGCCATCCGCGGGATTGGGGCCGTCAGCTGGATTATCAGGCAAGTTGCCGGCATTGCCGGCTTGTTGTTGCCTTCGCTGTTCGAGCTGGCGAACGGCACCTTTGAGCGAATCGAGCAAGCGAGGAACTTGCCCTGCCGCCACAAACACTCTTGCGCTGACCGCACTTTGAGGAAAGAAGCTGGTCAAAAAGTCCAAGCCAAATTCGCTCGCACCGTGGCCAATCATCACTCCGTTTGCATACACGCCGCTGAGCACGTTGTCGGGCATTTTTAGATCATCGTAGATCTCTTGCGGAGTGGGGCGACGAGCTTGATTTTGTTGGGGATTCGCTGGCGGTGATGGCGGATCGCCAAAGCGATTGCGATACAAATCAAGGTTCGTATTCAACGCGTCAATGAACTGTGGCATCACTGGATGAGGAATGACCACGCGTGACGCGACGCGGTGCGGCCGGCCAATCGTCTGCAGAAAATCGATGATGAATTCATTCGGACCAGTCATCACGATAGCGCCGGTGCTGAAACAGCCTTCCGCAACGTGGTCAGGCACGCGTGCACGCAGCGCCGGGTTGGCGTCGGCGGGATCGGGAGACGAATCTGATTCGGAAGTCATACGATGGAAGCCGTTTCGTTGAGTAAAATCTTGTGTCGGTGTTGACCGTTTCAGCAACGGTTGTAGCGATGTCGGCTCGCTCATTTCAATGCGTCGCCGGCATGAAACTGAATTTTAGTCGGTTTCACACGCGAGTTCAGGGGGACGCCGTCTTCTTTTGTTCGTGTGCGACTTGTTCGGGGGTCGCAATCCGTCGCGGCAAGACGATTCGTGGCATCGTCAATAAACACGCCACAAAGGCAACGACCACTGCGGCAGCCACGAATATCACCTCGCGTGTCCGCACCATGCCATTCGTGCTGGCTTCGGCAAAGGTCCAGGCCCAATTCGTGATTTGCCAGTAAGAATAAGAGTAGTTTCGATAGTCGTTAAAATGCAAACCGATCGAATAGGGCACCAGCGCCGATAGCACAAGCACGCTGATCATTGCGGCTAAACCAATCTCGACACGCGGATGGTTATTGATTCGTACCAACGCAATAATCCAGCGAACCGCGATCATGGCCGCCACCAGGTAACTGGCAAACAAAATGCCAAGTCGAAACAGCGATCGAAGTTCCGCCGCACGAAAATTGGTCGTGATTTGCTCGTACTCGTTTAAACCCAGCACGAAAAGCGACGTCAACACGACCACGTTGACCGTGGCAAACACCAATCCCGTTGCCGGGCCGGGCGTTAACCAAGTCAGCACAACTCGGGCGAAAAAACTCTGCGGCAATTCACGCCGAATCCGCGGCGTCGTGATGGGGGATTCGGCCGCTAACATACTGCCAAACACCGTCCACAACACTGCCAGGGATGTCGCGACCGTGATAAGCACCCCCTCGCTCTGATCAAGTCCCCTGATCGCATACGCTGCGATTCCAACCAAGATCATCGACAACACCATCATCGAAATACGTAGATGCGTCGATCGATTTTCGCTTTCCGGTGTTAATTGTGCCGCCGTTGTGGTCAGCAGCAAATGGCCCGCTGACAACGACACTAGCACCGTGGATGTACTGAGGAAAAACATCCAGTCCGCCCTCAACGCGTTGCCATTAATGATCAGATCGACCACGAAATATCCGATGGCATATTCAGCAAACAGCAGAATCATCATCAACATCAACAACGTTGCAATGCGACCGGTCCTGCTCTGTGCCAACGGCGCAAGGAACAGTGCCGCCACGGTCAAAACCAATCCAGCCACCAACAACGAGGCGATGATGATCAGTGTCGTCGGCAGATCGACGCCGCGAAGGGTGTAGGCGTAGGCCATGCACGGAAACAACGCAACGAAATAGATCATCATTTGCAGCGACGCGCTGGCGAGTTTTCCCAGCACGATTTGCCAGGGGCTCAGTGCCGTGATCGATAACAACTCGAGCGTGCCATCGTCAATTTCGCCTTCGAGCGAACGATAAGCTGCAAGTGGAACGACCAACAGCATCGGAATCGCCAGCACCACGTAGTAGCCGATCATCAATCGAGCGGCGGACGGCGACGTATAGATTTGCGGCATTTGCGACAAACTGCCGACGACGGTCCAGGCGAATGCGGCAAACAACAACACCGAAAACGTGACGACAAATTGGCGACTCTTCAATGCTTGACGAGTCTCTTTGACGAGGATCGGGTTGAACCGATCTCCCATTTTTTCACACCAGTTGTCGAAACGGTCCCAACGATTCGCTTGGCTCTGGTTGGGCAATGACGATGCCGGCAGCGATACACTTCCACTCATTGGACGAGCCCCTCGGTGACTTGCAAGAAAACGTCCTCGAGACTCTTTTTGTGGGACGCGACTTCGACCACACGAAAGCCGCGACCGATAATCCAGGCCACTAGGTCGGCTTGATCTTCGGCGCCGCCCTCGAATTCAAATCGCAAAATTTCACCGTCAATGATTAGTTTTTCGATGCTTTGCTGCTTCTTGATTTCATCCGCACACTCCGTGACCCGATCAAGCAACCGGATCGACAATTCACGATGCGTTTCACGTTGACGCTGAATTTGTTCGATGCTTCCGGTCGCCAGCAAGCAGCCTTGTTCGATGATGCCGACCGAATCGCACATCTCCGCAAGCTCGGTCAGGATGTGACTGCTGATCAAGACGGTTTTGCCTTGATCGGCTAACTCGCGAATCATTTTGCGAAGTTCGATGCGTGCTCGAGGGTCGAGGCCGGCGGCGGGTTCGTCCAGGATCATCACCGCCGGATCATGAATCAGGGCTCGCCCCAGGCACAGCCGTTGTTTCATCCCTTTGCTCAATCCGCGGATCGGCTTTTCAGCCATTCCCTTGGTGCCGGTAAAGTCGAGCACCCATTGGAGGCGTTGATTCCGCTCTCGACCCACAAGTCCGTTCGCTCGTGCAAAGAAATCGAGATACTCTTTGCAGTTCACATCGCGGTAGGTACCAAATGAATCGGGCATAAATCCGAGTCGTCGTCGAACGAGTTCAGGATCGTTGATGACCGAAAATCCATCGATAAATGCATCGCCGTAACTGGGCAGATCGAGCGTCGCCAAGATTCGCATCGAAGTGGTTTTACCGGCACCATTGGGGCCGATGTAACCAAACACATGTCCCCGAGCAACAGAGAACGAAATGTCGTTGACCGCTTTGGTTTTGCCAAAAAAACGATGCAGCCGACGCAGTTCGATGCAGTCATGAGTATCTGTGTGGACACCGGCCATTGTGTTCGCTGCCATGGTGCTGCTGCCGTGCTGGCTGGAATTGGCCACTGCGGGCGGTGAGTTGGCGTTCATTTTAAACTTCCATACACGAAGCGAACGCTGTCGACGAGTTCGGTCTCGGGCACGATGACCACATCCTCGGTGACGTCCGAGACGGCAACAAAATGATCACGCGGCAATTCACCTTCCAATTGCATTCTTTGATTTAACCAAAATTCGAAGGATCCCGAGAGCACTTCGGACTGACTCATCGAGTGGTTTTTCACTTGATCGCTGATTCCAGAGATCAGCTCACGCGTCAGACGTCGAAAACGACGTTGGGGTGACTGAAACAAGTCTTCTTCCATCGGCCGAAAGTCATTGTAAAGATCGCCAATCAGTTTGGACGACTTTCTTGAATCGACCGCTTCACACTCGACTTCATCGCTGTCACGCGGCACACGTTCGGCGTACCAGTAGTCACCGTCGGTGTCCCGGATGATACATTGGCGAAGTTCAAAATCGAATCGGTTCGTGATCAACCCCGTCGGATTGAGAAAATCGGATTTCTCGGTTTTTATTGAAAGGCTGCCGATTTTTTGCCGAGGTTGATGGACGATGAATTGCCGCTGTTGACGTGACGGCAGGAAAGCACTGTCAAAGATCTGACGCTCGCCTTCGACGCGAACGTTTCCCAGGGTGACCGGACTACGCTCGTTCAGTTCTTCCCAAGATCCGGCGGTGCCATCGGGATAACGCATCACTTCGGCATTGCCGGCAAACGTTAAGCCTTCGGTGGGTCGCAGCCCCGCAAAGTAGGTCGACTGGATTCGCTCACCCGCACTCTCGGACGCACCGTCGACCCAGGTCAATTGTCGGACTCGCGCCGAGGTTCCGAAGCCGTCCGAGATGACTCCGTAGGTAAACATCAATGCGGTGGTGATGATTGCCAAAATAGGTGCAATCAAAAACATCAGATAAGTGCGGCCACGTTTTGCGGTGCTGCGGTACGCAACCGGCCCCACAAGAATGACGAACAGGGCAAGCAGTCCCATGAAGGTGTAAACCGGAGGTTGCGCCACACCGGGAATCAACCAGCGACCGAAACGTCGGTCACCAAGAATCGGATCGACACCTCGTCTCAGCATGGGTGAAACACGATGACCGAGCGTATGGTCAATCACCCACCAATGCCGCGTGTTTGGAAATTCACCGTCGTCCGATTGCAACACACCAAACACGACACCAGCACCGAGGGGACGCAGCCAGATCTTTTGATTCCATCCTTCGTCGACCGGTTGGCTAGCGCCTTCGCTGAGGATGGCTTCACGCGAGACATGGTTGAGTGCCAGAGACGTCGGCTTCTGTATCGGCAATCCAAACGCATCAACAAATGCTTTTTCGGAAGCCGAGTTGTATAACGCGATCGATCCGCCGTTGAGTACCCATTGATGAATGGTTTCGTATTTGCCATTTTGAATCGCGGCTTGCAACGCAGGCATGTCCAGGATAATTAAGTCGTAGTTTTGGTAGCCTCGCCAATCGGTGGGCAACTCGGATTGCCCGACGACTTGGTGAGGACCGTTCTGCATGATCGATTCCCAAAAGCGGGGATCTTGTCGCGGAGTTAGCATCGAGTCGCGAAATACGCTGATGTTCAACTCGCGTTCACGAAACAGCAGAGGGCGGAGGTCAGGAAGCGTTGCGTAATCGACGGTATCGGTATCGGTAACAAACAGCCAATTCAATCGCTGTTCGTTATCGTAAAAATCAGTATCGGCGGCACCTATGGTTGTAAAACAAGCATCGAGTGGTCTGCCTTGCTCATAAACCGAAATTCGGTATTGATAGCCGACGGACCACTTCGGCAAGTAGCGAGTCGCCTGGGCGAGGCTAGATCCTTGGGGTAGCAATAGCGGCACGTCCACTTGCAGGCCATTGGTCGGAGGAAGTTGGCCGTTAGGATCCGTTTGAAAACGGATTGTCAATCGGCGGTCCGCCGCAAACGTGCTGGTCGATCGAGCCGCGATGTGAACGGGAATGTAGCCCGAGGACGGTTGCTCTGCGATTTGGATGTCGAGCGTGAATCCAAGCGTATTTGCCTTGGTGGTCGGCAACCGAGTCGTCGATGTCGTGGGAGGCAACAGCGAGTCCTGCGCCGCCACGCGAGCAGTTCTTGGGGGCTGAGCTGTCGCCGTCTTGGACGCCGCTGTATCCAGTGGTTTCGATTCGGTTTGTTCCGCTCGCACACTCGAAACGCTCGTCGCGATGGAGGTCAGCAGAACCAACAAGCCAACGGTGATGGAAACCGTAACGGATCGAAGGCAACATCGGGTGATACGCATCATGCGTTGGTTTCTCGTGGAGGCATGATTTGTGGAGGCAATTGGCCTTCGGCAAACGGGCTGCCTTTCAATGTTTGCTCGTCGTCGCCCTGGAACCAAAGCGAGGAAACTGCCCAAGAAAACAGGAACGTGATGGCGAACAGGATGAAGCAGGCGACCGGAACCACTAATCCCACCATCGCAGCGGTAGCCAAAGCACCGCCGCTGCCGGCTTGGCGAGCCACCGCGGCGATGATTGCCGCCAATGTGGTAATCGCGAACACAAAGCGGAATGAGATGCGAGGAAGCAATCGGCTGCGCACCACAGGTTGCGCCGAGGATGGTTTCGCACTAGGCATGAATGACAGGGCAGAAAAAGAGAGCGAGTAAGACGAGAATTAAACTCAACTCGACAAGTATACTGGTTTGGGAAACCCCTTGTGGTTCAATTTCGCACCTCAGGATACGATTTTTGCGTGTCCGAAATGCTTTCAGTCCTGCTCGGCAAGTTACGTTTGCTGTCCCGCGTAACGTAGGCTGCGGATGATCATTTCGTGAGCTTCCTCTGCATCCACGTCCACGGCGACTTCCATGTTGACGGGCCATTCCGGTCTCAGCCGTTGATCGAACACGGTGACGCCGCGAGTCAATTCGCCGCTGGTTTCAACCTTCCCCGCCATCGATTGCCATTTGAAAACATCAGGTTCGATCAGCGAAAGTATCGTGGTCGCATCGTACAGTGGTATCAGCTCTCGCCCGAGCAGTTGATGCGCGGCTCGAAACGCGAATGGGATCAATTTATGCAGCAAATTACCAGCTCGTGAATAGCGTGCTGGTAATTTCTCGAGTAGATCCACCCCGAAGCTCATTGCATCGGTGATGTCCAGCGGAATCAAGCTCTTTGTGGTGGCAGATTCAAAAACATCGCGGGCCGCCGTCGGATCAAAGTACATGTTGAATTCAGCCGAAGCGGTCACGTTTCCCGAATGGGATACCGATCCGCCACCGATGACAATTTTGTCTAGCAGCGGCAAAACGCCTGGATCTCGACGACAGATGCGAGCGATGTTGGTCGTCGGTCCTAAACACACCACCGTTACTTCGTTGGGAAATTTGCGGGCGAGTTCCGCGATCACTTTTTCGCTGGTGGGTAGATGCTGGCGGGCTGATTCGGGAAAGTTGCAATCGCCGAGCCCGTCGCCGCCATTGAGATAGCGATCGTCTACCACCGGAGCATCCTCGGGAATCGAGGCCTTGCCGATTCGCGGATATTTCGTCGGGTCCAACTGCTGAAGCACCGCAATCACATTGGACGTCGCTTGATCCGCATCGATGGTGCCCGCGGTGGCTGTAATCGCCAACACTTCGAGCCGTGGATCAAAAAGTGCCATACACAATGCCGTGGCGTCGTCGATTCCGGGGTCACAATCGATAATGATCTTGCGTGTCATGGAAATACTTTAGTTTCGATAACGTGGCATGTGCGAGGGGGGACGTGGCAGCATCAGAGAGAAGGATATCGTATCATGGCCGCCAAACCCAGTATAAAAACGTGACGAGGCTTAGCGATCTTGCCGCGGAAATGCGGAAATCAAGCATCCTGGTCGCGGTGAGCGGCGTAAAAAATTCGACAGCCGCCAACTTCGCTTGCTGCAGCGGGATGTCTTTGCGATTTTGTTAATTGCTAACCTTGACCTAACCCAAAAACTCTACCTCCTTTTTTGTTGACCCTCAGACTCTGCCATGGCATCACTTTTTCAGGCTGCAATCGTTCAAGCCAATTCAGGGACCGATCTAGGTGAAGACCAAACCAGCGATTTGATTGACGCGATGCTTCGCGGTGAAGCCGAGGAACGCGACGTTGCAAGTTTATTGCTTGCACTCAAAGAAAAAGGTGAATCAGTAAGCGAATTGGTGGGGGCTTCTCGTGCGATGCGTCGCCATATGACGCAAATTCCTCACTCGCACCCGGTACTTTTGGACACCTGTGGGACGGGCGGCAGCGGCAGTGGGACCTTCAACATTAGCACCGCAGTCGCCATCGTTGCTGCAGCGGCGGGCGTCGCTGTCGCCAAACATGGCAACCGGCGGGCGACCAGTTTGACCGGTTCCGCCGATGTGCTCGAAGTCCTGGGGGTGCCGATTGAATCCGAGCCCGACTTGGTCGCTAAGCGGTTGGATCGCGATGGGATCTGTTTCTGTTTTGCCGCAAAGTTGCACCCAGCGATGCGGCATGTGATCGGCGTGCGTCGACAACTTGGCGTCAAAACACTGTTCAATTTGCTCGGCCCACTGTGCAATCCAGCCGGCGCTACCCACCAATTGCTAGGCACCTCGACCCCCGAAACACAATCAATGGTGTCAGCCGCAATCGGAGCCCTCGGAACCACCCGCTCGTTTGTGGTGCACGGCATCGACGGACAAGACGAAGTTTCGCTCGACGGCGCCACTCGCGTTGTCGATGTGCGTGCCTCGTCGATGGAACATTATGATTGGACCCCAGCGGATTTTGGGCTGCTGCCGGCGGGACGTGAAGCCTTGGCCGCCGCCAATCCGAACGAAAGTGCGGAGATCATCTGCCGTATTTTCGATGGTGAACCCGGGCCATGTCGTGATGCCGTGCTAGCGGGGACCGCGGCGGCACTCGTTCTGGTGGGAGCGGCAAGCGATATCCTCGATGGAGTCAAAAAAGCTGCCGAAACGATCGATTCCGGGGCGGCAAAAGCGAAGCTGGCATCCCTTGTTGGTTAGTAAGGCCCTGGTCGGTTGGTAAGCCCACTGTCAGGCAGTGAAGGACGTCATCGGGCCTCCGCCAGGCAACTTATCGCTAGGCAACTTAACTTGCTGTGCCGCGTCATTTTCCAAGTAAACTCGGTTTCGAACGCGGGTGTCCCGACGCAAGGCACCTATTTGTACACTCAAACGGAGTCGGTATTTGTGAGTGCCCGTGGCATGCGCTGTTGGGGCGTAGCGAGGTAAATGGGGTAAATGTATATGGGGTAAATAAATCGCCATGGTTCTCGTGCACCGCCATAATGGCATTCCTTCAGTACCAAAAGGCGACGGCGTTCTCCGCGCGACGGCTAAGTCTATTGACCTTGCCGATTTCCGCCTGCGGTTGCGGTTGAAGGCGACGAATTCTCTGACCTCAAAATCTTCGCCGCGAAACGCCCTACGGGGCAACATTTTTCGACCTCTTTCAATTAGACTGTCGGCTTCCAGCCTTTAATTCCCTCCCAGGACCCCACCGATGAAACGAATGTTTGCCTCGCTTACCTTGGCCCTTCTTACCCTGTGCTCGACTAGCGTCGTTCACGCCGATGCCCCCCCGGAAGGCTATCGTGCGATCTTTGACGGCAAGACCCTCGACGGATGGCAAGCGCGACCTCACTTCAATCCTACCGAGCTGGCCAATATGCCTGCCGAAGAGCGAGACGCGAAGCTATCGCAGTGGATGAGCGAAGCCAAACAGCACTGGACGATCGAAAACGGCGAATTGGTCAACGACGGCAAAGGTCCTTACCTGACCACCGACGATAATTTTCGCGACTACGAATTGTTGCTCGACTACAAGACTGTGCCTCGCGCCGATAGCGGCATCTACTTGAAGGGCACGCCTCAAGTTCAAATCTGGGACTCGACCGAAGAAGCAAAATTCAACATCGGTGCGGGACTCGGCAGCGGCGGACTTTGGAACAACAGTGCCGGCGCCCCCGGCAAAGATCCCGCCAAGTTGGCCGACAAGCCGTTCGGCGAGTGGAACTCGTTCAAAATTCGCCAAATTGGTGCCCGCACTAGCGTTTGGCTCAATGGCGAAAAGGTCGTTGATAACGCGATCATGGAAAACTATTGGGATCGCAAATCGCCCCTCGCGGTTGATGGCCCCATCCAATTGCAAACCCACGGTGGCGAAATCCGTTGGCGCAATATCTTCGTCCGTGAGTTTAGCGGCGACGAAGCAAACGAAATCCTCAGCCGTCGTGAAAATGATTCTTTCAAGTTGCTGTTCAACGGCGAAAATTTGGACGGATGGCAAGGAGCCGTGGATAACTACGAAGTCGTCGACGGTGCCATCCGCTGCAAAGCAGGTCACGGTGGTTTGTTGTTGACCGACGACGAGTACAGCAACTTCGTCGCTCGTGTTGAATTCCGTTTGCCACCCGGCGGAAACAATGGGTTGGCAATTCGCTCACCGCTTACCGGTGACGCTGCTTATCAAGCAATGACCGAGTTGCAGGTTCTTGATTCCGAGCATCCCAAGTACGCCAAGCTTGACTCACGCCAATATCACGGCAGCGCTTACGGGATGATTGCAGCAAAACGAGGTTACTTGCGAGAAACCGGCCAGTGGAACTTCCAGGAAGTGACCGTCAATGGTAGCCGAATCAAAGTGGAGCTAAACGGCAACGTGATTTTGGACGGCGATGTCGCGGATGTCACCGAATTCTTGGCCGACCGAGCGCACCCTGGTAAGGATCGCAAGTCGGGTTACTTTGGTTTCGCCGGTCACAGCGACCCCGTTCAATTCCGAAACGTTTCGATTCGTGAATTGCCCGCCACCGCTGCAGCATCGAACTAAAGTTTTCGGCGAGTTGCAAGTCCACGCCCCCGGCGGCGTGGACTCAGCGGGATGTCGGACCCGCCAAACATTCTTCCGCCCGAGCTTGTCTCGGCGGAGATAACAACTGGTTTTACGAGAATGACAATCGTATCTCAAATCTTGTAAAAAGACTGCTCAGTTTTTGGTGATCGAACTGTCGCATTTTTTGTTTTCCCTGTATTTGTGAGCCGACGGCGGTAGCCGCGGGCCTCTTTTTGTCCACGATTTACCAAGCGGCTGCCCGACGCTAACGCGTTCGGCTCACGAAATGGGTCAGTCGAATTAATCCTAATCTTCTCTGGTTGTCTCCATTCCAGCGGGACTTGCGCTGAACCGCTAAAACTTTGGGCTCGTTGTAAATTTTTGTTGCGCCGGTTTTCTGCCACCTCTCCACCAACTTCGCAGACTGCTGATTTAGTACGATATCACCGCTCCTATTTTAGCCGTTTGGGCCAACGCTGTGAAGCATTTTGAGCACGTAAAAAGCGGGGTTTTCACCAAGCTCCGAATATGAAAAAAGCCAGATTCCCCCCAAACACTAACTGAAACACTTCAGTCAGAAAGGAATCTGGCCATGAGTCGCAAGAAGCAGACAAAACGTAGTAAGCAAAACCAACGTCGCAAACCTAACCGCCAATCTCGTCGCAAGAACAAGACGATCTTCAACGAGGTGTGTCGTTGGATTGTTCCCAAAGGTGAATTGTTTACCAAAGATACATTTCATGGCAATATCAAATGGATGCCCGAAGAATTGGCGATCCAGGCACTCATCTGGTCTTGGCAAAATGAGATAAACGTCACCGATGCCTTCGATCAGACGATGGAAATCTGTGAAGAGCTGGGGCTTCACTGCACCGCCAAAACCTACACGGCCTTCATGAACGCATTGGATCGCTACGAATCGCTGTTCACGACGCGGCTTCGCCAGAGACATCAGTCATTGGCCCAGGAAGTGGGCGGACGTTTTTGGAGGTCCGCTGACTGGGTACTGATCGGCTTCGATGGGTCACGCGTGACGGTCCCGCGAACGGCCGCCAATGAGAAAGCTTTTTGTGCACCCAACTATGGCCGCGGCGTGCGTGCCAAATACGGAAAGAAGAAGTCCAAGGGGATGCGACGGAAGCGGAACCAGAAGAACAAACCTCAGCCACAAGAACCACAAATCTGGGTCACGATGATGTGGCACATGAGCCTTCGTCTACCGTGGACTTGGCGTTTGGGGCCATCGAACTCAAGCGAACGAGGCCACGTCGTGGAGATGCTTAAGGAAGAGACTTTCCCGGAAAAGACACTGTTTTGTGGTGACGCGGGCTTCGTAGGTTATCCTCTGTGGAGTGCGATCCTGGCTGCCGGTGGTGACTTCCTTGTTCGTGTCGGAGCGAACGTGAAGTTGCTCAGCGAGCAGGCTGATATCAAGCAACTCGGTGGAGGTCGAGTCTTGTGTTGGCCCAAGGGGAGGATGGAATCTGGCGCCCCGCCGCTGAAGCTGCGTCTGGTGAAAGTGAAAGTTGGCAAGACGAAGATGTGGATGCTTACGAGCGTATTGAGCGCTCGTAAGCTGAGGCACAAGCAGCTCATTGGTTACTACAAAATGCGTTGGGGAATCGAAGTCGAATTCCGCGGCTTGAAACAAACCATTGACAAGCACAAACTACGTTGCCGCAACAGCGATCGGGCATTGGCGGAACTGGACTGGTCGATTCGCGCGATGGCGATTGCCGAACTGCTGGCGCTGCGAGAACAGATTCCCGAACAGCAAGACGTTCCCGAGCAAGTCGACTATGATCCGAAAAAACGAAGTTTGGCCAACACGATGCGTTGCTTGCGACGCTGCATGCGTCGCCTCGACAAATATTGCAGTGCGAGTGACAACATGCTGCACAGCCTGTCGCAAGCCCTCGTCCAGACCTATCAAGCGGGCACGGACAAGAAGGCGCGTTACCGTCCAAAGAACCCACACAAGAAACCGTTGGGCGATCCTGAAATAAGAAAACTGAACATGGAAGAACGTAAAAAACTCGCCGAATTCCATCAAAACCAAGCAGCCTAAAATACTTCACAGCGTTGCGTTTGGGCGCTAGCCCCGGTTGGATGGCGACGAAACCGTGGCTAGCGCCCAAACGCAACGCTGTGAAGCATTTTCTCGTAGCTACCTTCGCCAGAAGGTGGTGATTCGTATTGGCCGGCAACCATCCACGCTCTGGCGAGCGTAGCTACGGAACGCAAATGCCGTAATTTGCCGTCTCTAAATTTTTCACAGCGTTGGCCAAAATGGCTAACTAAATCAGCAGTCTCCTTCGTCGGTGGAGAGGCAACTGCATATCGGCTGGAAGAAAAACTCGCCCCCCAGTATACGATGTCAAGCCCAAAGTTTTAGCGGCCCAGGCTTGTGCCGACAGGCGTAGGAATAAGAGTTTCTAGTTCGAACGTTTTACTCGCTGCAGCCGGACGGTTCACGCCGCGATCACTAATAACGTGGATCGTCAATTCCGATACTGACTATGGCACTTGGTGCACAAAGTGCCCATTTGAGCAAAGTGCCGCGTGGCCGATGCGTTGTCGTTACTTCGGATTGCGTCCTCGAGCTTCGCCGCGACTTGTTCAGCGGCAATCATTTGACTCCAGTACGTGTCGTCGTCGTGGTTCACTATCTCATCTGCTTTGGATGTCGATCTCAGGCGCACCGCTTCTCGGAAACCTTCGCGAAGCAGTGTCGCTTCGCCTGCGGGACGTAAATCGGGGTGCGAATCCAGTACGGCCCAGTCCGCATCGGCAAATGATTTGAGGTGTTCGTTGGCTTGATCGATTGCCACCATCAATGATGCCATTGAATTGATCGGAGCGGTCGAAACGAGGGGGGGCAATGGTTTGTCATTGGCCGGCATTTTGAAGGATTTCACGTCACGCCACAGTCCTGGATAGTGTTTGCTGGTGCCTGCCTTTTCCAGGATGTGCATTGCCGATTCATGATTGGCCGAGCCATCCGCGATACACGCAATGGCCGCCGCGGTCGGGCCGCGATGTTTGCCGTGATGGCAATGGATATAGAACGGACCGTCGGCGTTTTTGATGAGATTAACGATCGATTCGCCCGCGGCTTGATCCAGCCCATCGTAGCCGATCGGGATGTGCACGTAGCGTAAACCTGCCCGCTGGGCCGCCGCGATGTCCGGGCGAGCTCCATCGACACTGACCACCGTGCGAACGCCAAGTTTGGCGATCTCGGCGAAGGCGGCATCATCGGCCGGCTGCGCCCCCGAGTAAATCCGCTCGGTCAGTTGAAATAGGTTGTGAAGATGCGATTGCGAGTCTTGCGGGGGCGTTTGGATCCGCAGCGGAGGAGGCGAAGCGGGACTCGCAGGTTTGGTCGAGAACGCCGTTTCTTCGCCCGCCAGGCTGCCAGTGCCAATTGTGTAGCACAGCAAAACGCATACGAAAGCGGCGGAGAGCAGCGATGCCGTTGTTTTCATCGGACTCGAAAGCGGTAGGAAGGCGTTATTGTGGAGGGAACAAGTTCATGCATCATAACCACTGCAGCAACGCACACGCAGCCCCACCCCGCGCAACGTCCACCGCCGTAGCGAAACTCGCCAAGAGTTTCGTCCACGCCTCTCCAGCCACCATCCAACCCAACACATCGCATGTGAATGAAGTGAGCCGTGGGCCGTAAGGCACCGGGTAATGCGTGTAGCCCACTCGCATCCTGCTGGACTTTCTTGCGTATCCACCCCCACATCATCCCAACTCGCTCCTCAGCTGCTGCATCGTTTCACGCTGTCTTTTTTCAACGAACTTGCGTGCCTTCGCTGCCTTGTCCTTTGCTGCCGCGGGATCTTTGGCCATACCCAAAACGGCAGCGACAAGCTGTTGACGGCGTGATTCGTCATCGAGGTCGAACAACCAATCGCCCAGCCCGATGTCTTCCCACATCAAGCCTTTGCTGGTCTGTTCGTCAAAGCGGCAAACGATCGCGGGAACTCCGTGGCCAATACACATGATCGGAGAATGCATCTCGTTACCAAACAGGCCCGCACTGCGGACATACGTGCTGATCGCTTCGCCGGTTAACCAATAGTCCGGCCGCCATGCGACTCGCGGCAAAATCTCCGCTGGCAACTTGTCATAGATCATTTCCTTGCCGACCTGCATCTGCGTGCGGTCCTCCGGGCAAACCAGCACCTTCAAATCGGTTTTCTTGACGACTTCGATGATCGCCTCGCGAAGCAGAACATGATCGTGCTCCTTCATCAACTCGTTGCGTTGATGTTTGTCGTTGTCAAATTTCGCGTTCTCTTTGATCGTCCAGTATGGGGTGTAGCGAAGGCGTGGAATGCAGCAGAGGAATTTGCCGGTTTCAAGATCGTGTTTCTGCAGGAACGCTTCTGCTTTTTCGTCATCACGCAGATCACAGGCAAAGGCCGCGTCGGGGCCAAACTCCATCACGGGACTTTTTACCCCGAGTTGTTTCGCAAACGCAAGCGATTTTGAATCGCGAAAATAGACAAAGCTTGCCCCGCTGAGTACATCGACGGTTTTGCTCAGTGAGTCGGCAGAAGTCGCTTTGGTGGCATGAGACATTTTCGGTGGGAGTGTGATGCCGTAAATGCCGTACGGTTTGCCTGTTTTCTCACGCCATTCGCGAACATCCCTCTCAGCGACAAGCGATGCGCCGGACCCGTGCAGCATGAAGTCACATGTTTGGTAAGCTTCGGCAAGTTCCGGAGACCCTTTCTTGGCGATCTTCAATTTTGGAAATCGCGATCTCAGCAGGGCATCGACGCCGTTATCGACGTTGCTGGGATAGAGAACGATTTCGACATCCGGCAGATGAGTTTCCAGGATGCTCAGCAAACCAGGGGTATGAGCGATATCGCCGATATTCACGGTCTGCCACGATGATCGAAGCAGGATACGTTTGGGTTTGCTGTCGCCAGCAAAAGCGGCATTGAGACTCGCGATCGAAGAAACGCCGATTGCTGCAGCAGCGGACTGGGCTAGGAATTGACGACGATTGTGATTCATTGGGACGTTTTGAGGGGGAGCAGGAGGGCATCTGAAAAACATGAATGCGGCGGGAGGGCGAACAGCAGGTACCTCATTCTGATTGATATCGCGTCCCCGTTCCACAATCAGCGTCTCTTCCCGCGTTTGTTTCATTACTTTTCTCGCATTACGCTAAGCAGGTAGCCAGGAATCGTTGGGTGAATTCCCGTTAGTCGCGTGGACGCTAGCCACGGTTGAACGTTGGAACCGTGGCTAGCGGGCTGTTGATTTAGTGAGCCGTGGCGCGTGAGCGGCCGGGTCCCACGCATTACCCGGTGCCTTACGGCCCACGGCTCACGACTGCGATTTGGATTTCGATTAAATCAACAGCCCGCTAGTACCAAAACGGCTAATATGCTGAAAGACACCTGCCTAACTGCTTAGGTGCTTCAGCGCCGCAATCACATCATCGGGTTCCGCGCGAGTACGGTAGTCGACATTGACGTATCGCCAAGCGACAACGCCATCGCGTGAGAGTACGAACGTGACTGGGATTGGTAAGACACTACCGTTGCCGTTGTTGATCGCCGCCAAGTCGAGACCACGGTCGTTTCGCATATGCTCGAGAATCAACTCGGGAACTTTCCATGCCACTCCATATGTCGCGGCAACACGAGCGTCTTGATCCGAAAGCACCGTGAACTCTAGGGTGTCTCGTTCTGTCTGAGTCAACGACTCGTCGGGCATCTGAGGGCTGATTGCAACCAGCTGCGCACTGAGCCCCCGAATGTCTGGCATCCTCGCTTGCATCGCCCGCAGTTGCAGGTTGCAGTACGGGCACCAACTTCCTCGGTAGAACATCACAACCGCTGGTCCATCGGCAAGCAAAGAGGAAAGAGCGACCGTTTCGCCCTGCGGATTCGGCAACACAAATTCTGGTGCCGGTTGTCCCACAGCGATCGCCTTGCCTCCTTCTTGGAACTCACGAGCCTTCGCGAGAAGTTCGTCGATCTGGCGGGCGAACTCAGGCTTGGCTTGACGCGTTTTTGCAAACTGCGAGTCGGTTTGTTCTTTTAGACTTGTCATCTTGGTACTTCGAATGGTGTGTGTTATCGACAGCGAATCACTCGGCGTTACTCGTTGGACGTCACCGCTTTCGCACTCGTTCCAGGGTTCTGCCTGCTGAATTGCGTGCACCAGACTCAGAGCTTGGCAATCAGCGTGTTGCACGATTCCGCCGTGCGAATACGGGTGGCGTCATGTTTTTTTTACATAGAACGACGCTCCACTAAGACTCGCGAAAACTGGCTTCTAGCACAAAGGTTTAGTGTTAGATCATTGAACCTTTAAATCACTGAGCACATAAAGTCGAATGTGTGAACGTGTACTGCGTCCGCCATCCCCTGTGAAGCACGTGCCGACTCTCCAAGTTGCAAAACGACAACAGGGGAAAGCGGCTCTGCAAACGGTTGCGAACCCCGAATGATGTGCGTATCCGGCCGTTCCTGTCATCGCTTCGCGACTCAACGGTTGCGGTTTTATCGTAGTCCCCGGACTCACGTCCGGGGCTTTTGCATTTCGTCGCGTTGCGACTGGTCCAAGCGGTGCAGGCGTTGGCGACGCCTCCCAATTCATTCGAATGCCCGGCTATGCCGTCACATTCAACTCTTTGCAGCAAGATCGCCCGCAAATCATCCACGGGACACATTCGTGTCATTCGAGGGCCACGATCCATTTGTTTTTCATTTTCCTGTCCCCATTTTCCTGTAAAAATTGCCGTCCAAAACTTGGCGGTGTGTGCGGATCATGGCTTCCGGTAGATAGCGATTTCTTAGCTGGAAGGTGCGTTCGTCTCTGCTGCCCTTGTCAACTTCTGACCAAAGCGGTTGACGCAAGGATCAGCGTTGGCATCGTCGTCTTCCGCTGACGTGTATCGCTTGATATTCAGGTCGGCGGGCATAGGTTGCCAATCAGAAATCTCTGTTTCATCGATTGTGCACTCTCGTTATCCTGCTTTCATTACTCATTCCATCTACCGGAGGTTGCGATGCGTTCATTGAAAATCGTTGGGGCACTTGGTCTCGGACTTGTTTGTTGCTTGGCGGTTGCACAAGATCCTGCGTTGAAAACGCCATCGAATGAGTCGGAACAAGTCGAGGAAGACACTCGTGTTTATCCAAAGGTGTACCGTCTGCAAGACCTGCCGGTTTGGACGAAGGATGGGATGTTTAGCCCGTCACTAGTGATGTCATTGATCCAGTCAACGATTTCGCCCGAGAGCTGGGAGGCCAAAGGCGGGCCTTCGACAATGGCTCCCTACCCACAGAATGCATCCCTTGTAATCTCAACATCGAGTGAAAACCATGATGCGGTTATAGCGCTGCTGGAACAGTTCCGCCGCTAATCGAGGCCGGTCAAGAGCTGAATGACAAACTGATGTTGTTATCTCATTCCAAGCAGGGGGACTGACGATCGCTTCGTTCGCGAGCTGCGGGTGAACCTCGTCGAGATGGCAGAAAGTTCGATGCGACAAAAAAACGCCGTCGTTGATTCCACCGGAATTTCATCACCGAATGGGCTGGCTCGCGATGGGCTCATTGGCGAGCGAAGCAGGAGCGGACGTTGCGTCAGTCCCACCGCGGCGTTTTCGCCGCAACCATTTCTCGAATCCTACAATCATGTACGTCGCCAATCCAGTTAGCAGGATGCGCCACCAGGCATCCCAGCCAATCGGGGCGCTGTGGAAAATGCGATTCATGATAGGCACGTAGGTAAACGCCAACTGCAATACCAACATCGTGGCCACCCCGAGACCGATCCAGCGATTCGAAAACACTCCTATTGCGAACATCGATTTCGTCAGCGAGCGACAGTTGAATAAGTAAAACAACTCGACCATCACAAACACGTTCACCGAAACCGTGCGTGCGACGACTTCGCTGTAGCCTCGCCCTATCGCCCATTCAAACGAACCAAATGCCCCTACCAACATAACCAGCGAGACGAGGATGATTCGGCCGATCAACTCGCCAGTCAACAGGGGAGCTCGCGGATCGCGTGGGGGCCGTGTCATGATGTCGTCTTCCTTGGGCTCAAACGCAAGCATCAGTCCCAACAAAACCGCGGTGGTCATGTTGATCCACAGGATTTGCACCGGCAGGATTGGCAACGCCACGCCCACAAAGATTGCCGCCAAAATCACCAACCCTTCGCCCATGTTCGTGGGCAGTGTCCATACGATGAACTTGGTCAGGTTGTCGAACACGCCGCGGCCTTCTTCGACCGCAGCTTCGATCGAGGCAAAGTTGTCGTCGGTCAGCACCATGTCGGCGGCTTCCTTGGCAACTTCGGTCCCACCGATCCCCATCGCTACCCCGATGTCGGCCTGCTTCAGCGCCGGCGCATCGTTGACTCCGTCACCGGTCATGGCGACGATGTGCCCGTTGGCCTGCAACGCGCGAACGAGTCGCAGTTTCAACTCGGGAGTCGCTCGGGCGAACACGGCCACCTGATCCGCCACCTCGATCAGCTGTTGGTCGCTGGTCCCGGCAAGATCGTGAGCGGTCTTGACGATGGGGGCGTGGTTGTTGCCAGTGTCGGTCCCATCGAGTCCCAGTTGCTGAGCAATCGCTTGTGCTGTCTTGGCATGATCTCCGGTGATCATTTTGACGCGGATGCCCGCGGTCTGACACGCTTTGATCGCCGCCACGGCTTCGGGACGCGGCGGATCGATCATGCCTTGCAACCCATAGAAGACAAGATCGCCGACATCGCCGTGGCTGATTTCGCGGGTCGCCGGTGGCAGTTGTTTCCCCGCAAACGCCAACACTCGCAGTCCTTCGGCAGCCATCGCTTCGACTTGGTGATGAACCATGGCGACGTCCAGCGGGCAGGTTTCTCCCGATGCGGTCATTGCCAACGGGCACTTCGACAGCAGTACTTCCACCGCTCCTTTGACATACAGATGCCGTGCGTGATCGGCCACGTTGTCGTGCAAGGTCGCCATGTATTGATGCTGTGACTCAAATGGAATTGTGTCCAACCGAGGCATTTGCGTGTCGAGTTGCTTTCCGTCCAGGCCCGCTTTGCCCGCCACGGCGATCAGTGCGCCCTCGGTCGGATCGCCTTGCACTTTCCATCCTGAATCGGTGCTCATCAATTGTGAGTCGTTGCACATCAATCCTGTCTGCAGACAATGACGCACTGCGGCGCTCGTCAAAATCTCGGCTTGCTCGTCGCCGCAGACCTGTATTTTGCCGGTCGGTTCATAGCCGCTTCCCGATGTCGTCAACCGCTGACTTGCGGCCCAGATTTCCAGCACGGTCATCTGGTTTACGGTCAACGTGCCGGTTTTATCGGAACAGACAACCGTGGTGCCGCCGAGCGTTTCCACGGCGGGCAGTTTGCGAATGATCGCACGCCGGCGAGCCATGCGGGCGACACCGATCGCCAGCGTAATCGTCACCGCAGCAGGCAATCCTTCGGGGATCGCACCGACGGCCAATGCAACGGCTGCCATAAACATCTCGAATTTGGCTTGCCCACGCCACACGCCGACGGCGAAAGTGACCGCGGCCAACAACAGAATCACGACCAGCAGCACGCGGCTGAATTTGGCGATCTTCCGCGTCAGAGGTGTTTCCAGCACATCGGCCAGCGAAATGAGTTCGGAAATACGTCCGACCTCGGTTTTGGCTGCGGTTGCCACGACGACACCGCGGCCTTGGCCGTAAGTCACGAGCGTGGAGGCGTAAGCCATGTTGCGGCGTTCGGCGAGCGGCGTTTCCAACCGTAGTTCGATTGCCTTCTTTTCGGTCGGGACTGACTCGCCCGTCAGCGCCGACTCGTCCACTTGCAAATCACGCGACCGCAATAAACGCAGATCCGCAGGAACCTTGTCACCCGATTGCAACAACACCACGTCACCTGGCACCAATTCGGTTGATGGCACGTTTCTCGTTTCTCCCGAGCGAACCACGCGAGCTTCGGTCAATGTGGTCCTGGCCAGTGCCTCGAGTGCTTTGGCGGCTTTTGACTCTTGCAGGTAACCGATGATCGCGTTCACCAGCACCACGCCGAAAATGACCGACGCGTCTACCCACTCGTCCAACAAGGCAGTGATCACCGCCGCAGTCAAAAGGATGTACAGCAGCGGCTGATGAAACTGCATCAGAAAACGAATTAGCGGTCCAGGACCGCCGCGGACAGGTATGGAGTTGGAGCCAAAATGCCGTTGGCGTGCTTCGACCTCGAACCGATCCAGTCCACTTTTCGAATCGCTTTTCAGCAATCGGACGACTTCATCCGCAGCAGTATGATGCCACAGTCGTTCAATCAGCGTTTCCATGCTTGCTCCTGCCGTTATTGCCGCACTTATGTTAGCCGCTTGGGCCAACGCTGTGAAGTATTTTAGGCTGCTTGGTTTTGATGGAATTCGGCGAGTTTTTTACGTTCTTCCATGTTCAGTTTTCTTATTTCAGGATCGCCCAACGGTTTCTTGTGTGGGTTCTTTGGACGGTAACGCGCCTTCTTGTCCGTGCCCGCTTGATAGGTCTGGACGAGGGCTTGCGACAGGCTGTGCAGCATGTTGTCACTCGCACTGCAATATTTGTCGAGGCGACGCATGCAGCGTCGCAAGCAACGCATCGTGTTGGCCAAACTTCGTTTTTTCGGATCATAGTCGACTTGCTCGGGAACGTCTTGCTGTTCGGGAATCTGTTCTCGCAGCGCCAGCAGTTCGGCAATCGCCATCGCGCGAATCGACCAGTCCAGTTCCGCCAATGCCCGATCGCTGTTGCGGCAACGTAGTTTGTGCTTGTCAATGGTTTGTTTCAAGCCGCAGAATTCGACCTCGATTCCCCAACGCATTTTGTAGTAACCAATGAGCTGCTTGTGCCTCAGCTTACGAGCGCTCAATACGCTCGTAAGCATCCACATCTTCGTCTTGCCAACTTTCACTTTCACCAGACGCAGCTTCAGCGGCGGGGCGCCAGATTCCATCCTCCCCTTGGGCCAACACAAGACTCGACCTCCACCGAGTTGCTTGATATCAGCCTGCTCGCTGAGCAACTTCACGTTCGCTCCGACACGAACAAGGAAGTCACCACCGGCAGCCAGGATCGCACTCCACAGAGGATAACCTACGAAGCCCGCGTCACCACAAAACAGTGTCTTTTCCGGGAAAGTCTCTTCCTTAAGCATCTCCACGACGTGGCCTCGTTCGCTTGAGTTCGATGGCCCCAAACGCCAAGTCCACGGTAGACGAAGGCTCATGTGCCACATCATCGTGACCCAGATTTGTGGTTCTTGTGGCTGAGGTTTGTTCTTCTGGTTCCGCTTCCGTCGCATCCCCTTGGACTTCTTCTTTCCGTATTTGGCACGCACGCCGCGGCCATAGTTGGGTGCACAAAAAGCTTTCTCATTGGCGGCCGTTCGCGGGACCGTCACGCGTGACCCATCGAAGCCGATCAGTACCCAGTCAGCGGACCTCCAAAAACGTCCGCCCACTTCCTGGGCCAATGACTGATGTCTCTGGCGAAGCCGCGTCGTGAACAGCGATTCGTAGCGATCCAATGCGTTCATGAAGGCCGTGTAGGTTTTGGCGGTGCAGTGAAGCCCCAGCTCTTCACAGATTTCCATCGTCTGATCGAAGGCATCGGTGACGTTTATCTCATTTTGCCAAGACCAGATGAGTGCCTGGATCGCCAATTCTTCGGGCATCCATTTGATATTGCCATGAAATGTATCTTTGGTAAACAATTCACCTTTGGGAACAATCCAACGACACACCTCGTTGAAGATCGTCTTGTTCTTGCGACGAGATTGGCGGTTAGGTTTGCGACGTTGGTTTTGCTTACTACGTTTTGTCTGCTTCTTGCGACTCATGGCCAGATTCCTTTCTGACTGAAGTGTTTCAGTTAGTGTTTGGGGGGAATCTGGCTTTTTTCATATTCGGAGCTTGGTGAAAACCCCGCTTTTTACGTGCTCAAAATGCTTCACAGCGTTGCGCTTGGGCGCTAGCCCCGGTTGGATGGTGACGAAACCATGGCTAGTGCCAAAACGGATAACTAAACCAGCAGTTCGCGAGTTGTTTCGCCAGCACCGCTGACTCAAGGGGCGAAACAATTGGGGACAATTGTTCTACGACAATTGTTCAACATTGCAAAGCAAATGTGCGAAGCTGGAACCCGCGGAATCCTTGTTGTCACGATTCGCACAGGTGTGACGCTGTGTCTCGCTATCCGTTTCCGAAACCATGCGGCTGTTCGGCAGAGCGATTGACGGCTTGATGCCAGCGTTTGATAAACGTTTCACCATGCTCGGCTTCGAGTCGCTGTCGTTCGACGCGGACCTTCTCCAAAACTTTGGGCCACCACACGGTATCGAGGTAGTCTAGGCGACGCTTCTTTTCTTCCGCTGAAATTCCCTCGGCATTGGGATCCATGTCGGCGTGGTCAAATTGCATTTGCCGCCAACAGTCGCCTTTGGCGGGCACGTAGCCCGTCGAATCTTGAGGGAATTCTTCGCCAAAATGCTCTAAATCGGATTTGTGAAACATCTCGTTTTCTCCCTTCGTAAGCTCGGCGATTGTATTGTGATTGGATCTCGCCAACCTCTATTGTACGGCAACTTTGCTGTACTGCAGGGGCGTCACTGCGAACAAATTGGAAGGCGCCCCGTTTGCTAAGGCCGATGGAAATGCCGTTCTCGAGTTGCAGTAAGCAGGTCGTCCGGTATTTACCGGTGAAACGTCGATCATTCTGTGAGCCGACGGCAGCTAGCCGCGGGCATGTTTCCTGCAATATTAATAGGCCCGCGGCTAGCGCCGTCGGCTCAGGTCAATACGTTGAGTGACTCATATTGACCTGCGGCGGAATCATCATCAGGCACGTAGTACCAGCACCGGACAGTGCGCCAAACGAACCACCCGCTCGGCGGTTGAGCCGATCAACAGGCGAGTCACGCCGGTGCGGCCATGCGACGGCAACACGATCAAATCGAATCCGTTCTGTTCTGCATAGTCGGTGATACCGTGCGCCGGTTCGTTGACGACCGTTTCGTAGTTCAATCCTTGATGCGAAACGTCATTAAATTCCGCTTGCAGCATCTCTAAGACGCGCTGCTGGTGGTCCGTGTCGATTTCCGCCGCCAAGCCAACGTCGGGCATGCCCCAACCTGCACTACCGCCGAGTCCGATGCCGTTGTCAGCGGAATAACCGTAAAGCGGAACAGGTTCAACGACGTGCAATACTGTAATGTTGTCGTTCTTGCCCGCGATCTTCATCGCCGTTTCAACCGCGGGGAGCGAGAATTCAGAGAAGTCATACGGCACAAGAATTTTTGCGTTATCAAAGTGGCTCATGATTTCCTCAGGCGGGTGTAGACCAGGATGCTTTGGCGGAAACGGTATATCGTTTTCTAATACACGTTTACGCACACGCTGTGCCAATTCGCATCGCTGCGTGTCTGCCGATTTACAATTCGTTGGCGGCGATACCGTCGTGTCCTCGGCTGGACACCACCGCTTCGGTTGCTTGTTGCCTCTCGATACAATTGGATTCATGAGAAAACAACCAACCAAAATCGTGGTGCTCGGCGGCGGGTTTGCCGGTGCGTACTGTGTCAAGCAACTCGAAAAACGGATGCGTGGACGTGACGTGCAAATCACGCTTGTCAACGAGCAGAACTATTTCGTTTTCACGCCGATGTTGGTCGAGGCAGCCACGTCCGCGCTCGAACCACGCCATGTGATCGTGCCACTGAGAGGTTTCTTGTCGTCCAGTGACTTTGTGATGGCAAAAGTCGAAAGCGTCGACTTGGATTCCCAAACGGTCACGGTTCAGCCCGAATTTGGCGACACCGTGAACTTATCCTACGACCATCTGGTGATGGCGATGGGAAGCGTCACACGGATGCCAGGAATCTCAGGAGTAAAAGAATACGCGTATGGACTGAAAACGCTGGCCGATGCCACGGTGCTGCGAGATCGAGCGATTGGGATGTTGGAAATGGCCAACCTTGCACCCGATCACGAGCATCGCCAGAGTTGGTTAACGTTTGCGGTGGTCGGAGCCGGGTACACCGGAGTGGAAGCGGCGGGCGAGTTTAATGCGTTCTTGAGAGAGGCACTTCGAGAGTATCGCAACGTTAGCGAGCCCGATATTCGCGTGATGCTGATCCAGCGTTCTGGGCGAATCTTGGATACGCTCGATGAAGCGATGTCCGAGAAGGCGAGCGGCGTGATGCGGCGTAACGGCGTCGAGATTCGTTTGAACGAAAGCGTCTCGGAGGTCTCCGAAACGTCCTTCACTCTGCAAAGCGGCGAACAAATTGGCTCCCATACAGTGATTTGGTCAGCTGGAGTGGCTCCGCCGCCGCTGCTGAAGGAACTCGACTTGCCGATCAACGCCCACGGGTATCTCGAGTGCGAACGCGACTTGCGTGTGAAGGGCCGCGAAAATATTTGGGGGATCGGCGATTGTGCCTCCAATCTCGACGCGGCGGGTAACGCGTACCCGCCCACCGCACAACATGCGTTGCGGGAGGGACGCATGGCCGCTGAGAATCTGGCAGCGGTACTACGCGGTCGCTCGACGCTACCGCTGAACTATCGCAACAAAGGCACGATGGCTCCGCTGGGCGGTCGTCAAGCGATCGCTAACGTGTTCGGCATGCACCTCACCGGGCTGGTCGCCTGGTTTTTATGGCGAACCGTATATCTCGGTATCATGCCGGGTTTTGGTCGCAAGTTACGTGTGGCAATGGACTGGACGGCCGATATGTTTTTCCGGCGTGATTACTCGCAACAAAGTATTCATGTGACAAGCGATCGAGCGACTGAGGAAAAGTCGTAAGCAAGATTGCTGTTGTTCTTAGGTAGCGAAACTCGCCAAGAGTTTCGGCTGGATAGGGAATTCCGAAACTCTTGGCGAGTTTCGCTACAACGATGCACGGCGATTCGTAGCGGGAGTGTTTTGACTACGAGGTGCTTGCGACGACGATTGCGACGGGCATCGTGAACAGGTCGATGCGTTCTTGAGTGGCAATCGAGAATCCGGCTTCTTCGACTAACCGCTCCAGCGGGATCGGTTGGCAATCGACGATGTGCGGAAAATGAGTGTGCATCCAGACGTAGGTGCGTTCCAGCACACTTTCGGATTTACCGTCCGAAACCGTTGCCATACTGACCACGCCAAGACGTCCACCCGGCTTCAGAACTCGCCGGCATTCCGCTAACACGCTGGGGATTCGTGCGATCGGAAACAGCTCGAGTGTGAAGCTCATTACCACGCAATCGAACGTCGAATCGGTGTAGGGCAGCGGCGGCGTTTCTTGGACGACCAACGCCACCCGATCGTTATATCCCGCCTGCTTCAATCGTTTCATGGCAACGTCATGCATCCCGGACGAGATGTCCACTCCTGCTACCAATCCGGTTGGGCCCACGGATTCGGCAATCGCCAACAGGGAATGTCCCGTGCCAAATCCGATCTCCAGAACCGATTCGCCCGGTGCGATGTCCAGCAGTGCTAGGCCTCGCTCGCGAGCGACATGTTCACCCCCGTCGGCGATCAAGTCATATGCATGGCTGATGCGATCGTAAAACTTTTCCGTTGCGTTCATAGCTAAGAAGCTCGGCTGAAGAGGGAATACAAGTGTGGTGCCATTCTGAAATATACCGTTTTGTTTGCGGTCGCGGTGCAAGCAACGTTCCGTTTCGGGCTCGTTAACGAATCGGAAGGCGATGCGCGTCATGGAGCTGGCAAACCGTGTAGACTATTGACGGGCGAGTTGGCGATGATTGGAAGAATTGCCTCAAGCGTTCCCGACTGCGTCCTCGCCTGTCCCTACCCGCCGCTTAGATTTGCTTCCCTCCGCACCAGCCCCCTCCTGCACCATGGATTCACCGCTCATTGACGCTGAACACTGTGCGATCGTGGATAAGAATCGCGACGTGATCAACGAAGTCCATCCGTGATGGTTCTGGAGTTCGCTAAGCAGTTCGCCAAACAGTTCGATTGCTCAATCCGTTGTCTGCTCGTCGCCGGTTTCGTTTGGTTCGTTCCGGCGATTGCTGCCGCGGGTGAACCTGTTGACTTTGTGACTCAAGTTCTGCCGATTGTTCAACAGCATTGTATTCGCTGTCATTCGCCGGGTATCGACAAGGGAGATGTCTCGTTGGCGACGGCAGATGATTTGCTGGACAATGACTACATCATTCCTGGCGAGTCGGACGCGAGTCCGCTGATCGATTTGATCGTAGCTGTCGAAGGCGGCGTGCCAGAAATGCCCCAGCAGAGTAAACCGCTTTCTGAACGGGAAGTGCAAATGATTCGCGATTGGATTGATCAAGGCGCGAGTTGGCCCGGCGACGTCGTAATCCACGAGAAATCCAAGGCGGACGAAACGTGGTGGTCACTGCAACCGATCCGCAAAGAGGTCACCACAAAGACGAGCATCGACGAGTTCGTTCGTGGAAAACTTGCGGTGCACGATCTTAGCCTGAGCCCGATCGCGGATCGCCGTACATTAATTCGTCGCCTCACTTTCGATCTGCATGGATTGCCGCCGTCACCCGAAGCGGTCGACGCCTTTGTCAGCGATCCAGACCCTCGGGCGTACGAGAAACTGGTTGACCGCTTGCTCGATTCAACGCACTATGGCGAGCGTTACGCACGTCATTGGCTCGACATCGCTCATTACGCGGATACCCACGGATTTGAACGCGACATGCGACGCGACAACGCTTGGCGGTATCGTGATTACGTCATCGGGGCACTGAACGATGACAAACCGTACGATCGTTTTTTGCAAGAACAAATCTGCGGCGATGTGTTGTGGCCCGAGGATCCGCAAGCGGTAATTGCGACCGGTTTCCTGGCGTCGGGGCCGTGGGATTTCGTGGGTCAAGTCGAAACGAAAAGCGATGAACTTCGCCGAGCGGCTCGCTCACTTGATCTCGACGATATGGCAACTCAGGTGCTGACTACGACGATGGCGATGACTATCAACTGCGCTCGATGTCATGATCATAAACTGGATCCCATTTCACAGCGTGAGTATTACGAACTACAAGCCGTCTTCGCGGGAGTCAAACGCGAGGATCGCCTCGTTGGCGGGCTCACATTACAGAAGTACGAGAACGACAAGACTCAGCTGACCCACCGACTTAGCGAGATCGATTATGAGATCGGGAAACTTGAAGGCACGGGAATCGACTTGGCGGATTTGGTGGGCGGTGGTAACGGCCATGGCACGGGAAAATATCGAGACGGCATCGACGTTCGATCCGGAGCGATCGATCGCCGCGATCTCGGTTCGCTCGGCACGGTTGTGACGAACAAGTTTACGCCGTCCGAGTTGCCGTATGTCGATGGTGTTTTCATTCCCGATGGACACGAAGAAAACGCTGAGATTGTGGTTAGCTCGACCGGGATTACCGTGTCGGGACTGCCTAGCACATCAGGTGCCGCTTGGGATTTGATTCGCAACGGTCCGGTGACCAGTCAGCATTCGAACGAACTTGGTGGCATCGATTTCACAAAACCGGGCCATTCCGTCCTAGGAATGCACGCAAACGCAGGGATTACATTTGATCTGGATGCGATTCGCAGTGTCAACGGCGTTCGTAAAGAAAACGGCGATGGTGAGTTTCGATTTACTGCCAAGCTTGGCTACTTTGGCGCAGCGGGCAGCTTTCACGCTGACGCTTGGGTGTTCATCGATGGACGCCTAGTCGCCGAGAATCGCGGGATTCGGCGCGACGATGGCTTGCATCATCTTGACGTCACTGTGCCTCGGGAGGCACGATTCTTGACCTTGGTTTCCACGGATGGCGGTAACGGTTACGGGCATGATCAAGTCGGTTTTGGTGATGCGAAATTAATCGCCACGGAATCCATTTCGCTCACAACCAGCGACCAACAACGTCTTAAAAAACTTCGCTGCGAACGCGGTTCGATATCTGATCGATTGGCGAAGCTCGCCCCACCGCCGAGGTTCTACGGAGTTTCGTCATCTATGGACGTGCCCCAAGTTCATGTTTTGATACGGGGCGACCCCGAGTCGCCAAGCGGTGAACCACTCGCGCCCGCGGCACTCGGTTGCCTAACGATGCTGCGGCCCGCCCTCGCATCTCACGAGTCTAATGCAGCAGAACGGCGTGTCACGCTGGCGAACTGGATCACTCACCCCGACAATCCATTGACGCCGCGGGTGATCGTCAATCGCCTGTGGCAATGGCACTTTGGTCAAGGCATTGTCAACACGGCGAGTGACTTTGGCTTTGGCGGCGGGCGTCCCTCGCACCCTGAGTTGCTTGATTGGTTGGCGACAGAATTGTCCAGAAAGAATGGATCTCTCAAGGCAATGCATCGTCTGATTTTGAATAGTCAGACGTACAAGCAACAATCAAGCGATTTGAAGGATTTGGCGGGTGTTGAATTGGATGCTGGCAATCGACTGTTGTGGCGTCAGAATCCACGTCGCATCGAAGCGGAGGCGATTCGCGATGCGGTGTTATTCGTCAGTGGCAAGTTGAATCTCGAGCGTGGCGGTCCAGGATTCGAAGATTTTGAGTATCAAGAAGCGTACGCTCCGATCTACACCTACCGGACCGCCGATCAACCCGAGCTTTGGCGGCGAAGTATTTATCGCTATATCGTTCGTACGACGCCCGACGGTTTTTTGACCACGTTGGATTGCCCCGATCCTGCGAATATGACACCCAAAAGAAGCACGACAACCACCCCGCTGCAATCGCTCGCATTGCTGAACAATGATTTTATGCTCAGGCAAACACGCTATTTCGCCGCGCGAATTGTGCAGGAAGTCGGTGGCGAGCCGGAACGCCAAGTGGTGCGTGCTTTCGAATTGGCGTTCGCAAGAAAACCATCGGCCCTGGAAATGCAATTAGCGGAGCCGTTTGTCAAAGCCCAGGGACTTTTTTCGCTTTGCCGATCGTTATTAAACACCAATGAATTTGTTTACTTGGATTAACGAGATCGGCTGAAACCAAGAGGTTAATTCCACAAATTTGTGATCGCCCCGCAGACGCCTTCCATTCAACCTGCTCATGAATCAAAACTCTCACCCTGCCCAATCCGTCACTCCGGCGATGCCGCTATCGTCACGACGTACGTTTCTGCAAAATGCAGGTGGAGGTCTTGGTGGGCTCGCGCTGACGGCGATGCTGGCGGGCGAAACTCAGGCGGCAATTCACCATGCCCCCAAGGCACGGCGAGTGATTCAGATCTTTTGTCCTGGTGGGATGAGTCACCTCGATACGTTTGACCACAAGCCCGAACTGGTAAAGCGAGCCGGCCAGCCTTTTGACCCTGATGGCAAGTTGCAGTTCTTTGCTTCCAAACCGGGCAATTGCCAACCAAGTCATTGGAAATTTCGTCAACATGGCGAATCAGGGATGTGGGTCAGCGACTTGTTACCCAAGTTAGCGACATGTGTCGATGACATTGCCTTCATTCACTCGATGCAAAGCAAAACGGCGCTGCATGGCCCGGCCTGCTTCATGATGAACACGGGCTTCACACTACCTGGTTTTCCCAGCATGGGATCATGGGTGACGTATGGACTTGGCAGCGAAGCCGACGATCTACCTGCCTTCGTCGTTTTGCCTGATCCAAGAGGCTTGCCACCGGGCGGCATCATCAATTGGGGAGCCGGTTTTTTGCCGGCCGTTCACCAGGCGACGATGCTGGACACATCGAATCCAAAACAACCGATCGCCGATTTGTTTCCGCCAGCGGGATTTGCGGAGCAAACGGCGTCATCGGAACGTGCGGGATTGGACTTTCTGCAAAAATTGAATCAATTGCATCGCGAGACACGCAGCGGCAACAGCGAGCTGGATGCGAGGATCAAGGCCTACGAAATGGCGGCGAGATTGCAGCTCAGTGCCCCCGAAGTAACCGATATTCAATCCGAAAGCGAATCGACAAGACGTTTGTATGAGGTCGATCATCCCGAGCACGGTCCGTTTGGTCGGCAGTGCTTACTGGCGCGTCGGTTGACGCAGCGGGGTGTGCGGTTTGTCCAGATCTATTGTGGAGCGGAGAACACAACGGCAAAGAAGATCCGGCCAAATTGGGACAGTCACGAAGATATCGTTCGCGACCACGGCTATTGGGGAGCCGTGCTGGACGCCGGTGCCTCGGCGCTGCTGAAGGATTTGAAGGCACATGGTATGCTCGACGATACGTTGGTGATTTGTACCACCGAGTTTGGTCGCCAACCCGGGGCGCAAGGCAAGGAGGGGAAAGGCCGCGATCATAACGCGGGTGCCTTCACCGCCTGGCTCGCCGGCGGCGGAATCAAAGGAGGCGTCCGTTATGGTGCGACCGATGAACTCGGATCCAAAGCGATCCAGTCGCCCACGTACTGTTACGACTTGCACGCCACGGCGTTACATCTACTTGGGATCGATCACCAGCGGTTGACCTACTATCAAAACGGCATCGATCGTCGGCTAACCGACGTGCACGGGCACGTTATCCACGAGATTTTGGCATAGTGTTCAACAGTGGAAAGGGCCAGGAAAGGTACTCAGACGATTTTTCCGGCGCCGCAGAGTCTATACAGTCTGGATTACTATCGGTTGAAGTCGCGTGACGTGTTCTCTACGATGGTCTGACGCCAGTACCGGCCAGGCGAAAGCGCTCTTGCAACGCCAATCATTTGCAGCCTGTCGTTCGCGGAAACCGAGATTGGTGAAAACGAGTGGCAAGTTGAGTCGCTCAATCCATACCTGAAAGCTGGCAAGTTCGACTGCTGAACGTGATCGACAGAACCTCTCGTTCCCCCTCCTACATCCCACCATGAGTTTTTCAACGATGCCTCAACTCACTCGACGACGTTTTCTTAGCGACACGGCCATCGCTACCGCAGTGCTGGCCGCGACTTCCAATGCAGTTTCAACAGTAACAAACGCAAGTGCAGCCGACGCGGCGACGCCGGCAAATGACAAGCTGAATTTGATGCTGTGCGGTATCGGCGGTCGGGGCAGGTTCCTGTCTAAGTTGCTTGCTAACAATCGTGAGTGTCACATTAAGTACTTCTGCGATGTGGATGAGGCAATCGGGCACGAGCGGCTGGATGAATTTGAAAAGTTGTTCCACTATCGTCCCCAGTTGATCCGCGACATGCGTCAAGGGCTTGACGACAAGGAAATCGACGCCGCGGTGATCTCCACGCCCAATCACTGGCACGCTTTGGCTGGGATTTGGACGATGCAAGCAGGCAAGGATGTGTATGTCGAGAAACCGGTATCGCACAATATCTCCGAAGGCCAGCGGCTGATTGAGGCGGTCAATAAGTATCAGAAGATTTGTCAAACCGGCACTCACAGTCGCTCGTTGCCAGGAACCATCGAGGCGGTTGATTACGTGCAAAGCGGCAAGATCGGTGAAGTCAAGCTGGCGCGAGCACTTTGCTACAAACGTCGGGGGTCGATCGGTAGCAAGGGAGTTTACGAACCACCGAAGTCGGTTGATTACGACCTGTGGGTTGGCCCGGCCGAAATGCAGCCCCTCACTCGCCCCCGAATCCACTACGATTGGCACTTTCAATATCACTTCGGCAACGGTGACATCAACAACCAGGGCGTCCACGAAATGGATATCGCCCGTTGGGCTTTGGGGATCGACTCGCTTTGCGACAGCGCGATCTCGTATGGCGGCCGACTTGGCTACCAGGACGCCGGCGACACCGCCAACACCCAGGTTTCGATCTGCAAGTCGGGGGACAAAACGATCGTCCACGAAATGCGCGGCCTACCAAGTGATCCCCTTCAGAAGGCAGCGATCGGGAATATCTTTTACGGAACCGAAGGCATGGTTGTATTGACCGGTTGGGGCACTGGATTTGCATTGGACCTGGATGGAAAGGTGGTGAGGAATTTCAACATCGGGTCCAAGGACGCTCTGCTAGGTAGCGAACACATCCAAAACTTTGTCGATGCCGTCAAGAGTCGTAACCCCGACGACCTCAATGGCAACATTCGTGACGGGCATCTTTCGGCTGGCTTATGTCATATCGCCTCGATTTCGTATCGGCTCGGCAATCAGACACCGGTCGATCAGGTGCAAAAGGCTGTCGAAGAGTTTGGTGGCACCGATGATAACGTTGAAACGCTCGATCGCACCGTTGCTCACCTGAAGGGCAGCGGCATCGACCTGGCGAGCACTCCGATGACGCTAGGGCCCGTGCTGAAAATCGACACCAAGGCTGAAACCTTCATCGACAACGAGGCAGCGAACGCGATGCTGACTCGAAAGTACCGCAAGAACTTTGAGGTTCCCAAGTCGGGCGAAGTTTGATTTCAGCTGCAAACCGATGTCGGGTTAGAGACTCGATGTGTGCCGATAGAACAACTCGTTTCCAGCATTACTGAGAGTCAATATCAAGGGAATTTCGGAGCGTAGCCTGCTGCTCCGATATGATCGGGCTCAATAGTGTATCGTATCCGTCTACTGACAAATTCCCTTGAAGGAGTGTTGATGGCGATTTACGGAACCGCATTGTTATCGCTTTGTTTGCTCGCCGGTTTGATCGCTGGCAAGCTGATCGGGTTGGCCATTGGCATTGACGCCAACGTGGGCGGTGTCGGCATTGCGATGCTGTTGCTGATCCTGATTTCGGGTCGCTTGCAAATCAGCGGATTCATGGCCAAGCCTACGCAGAATGGCGTCCTGTTCTGGAGTTCGATCTACATTCCCATCGTGGTGGCGATGGCGGCGAGTCAGAACGTGCGTGCGGCACTCAGTGGTGGGACAGCCGCGATCATCGCAGGTGTTGTGGTGGTGATTGCAAGTTTTGCGATGGTGCCACTGATTAGTCGCATCGGACAATCGAATGACGATTTAAGTCCATCGCCCGAATCCGCTTCGACAGGCGACGACGCGTGAATGAACTATGGCAAGCTACCGAATCCGTGCTGACGAAGTACTCGCTGGTGACGGCCTTTGCCGTGGTTGGCATCATCGTGTGGATATCCTACGGAATTTCGGCGAAAGTAACTCGCCATCGGATGCACGGTTCAGCGATTGCCATCCTGGTCGGATTGCTGCTGGCTTACATCGGTGGCGTAGCGACCGACGGAGAAAAGGGGATTGCTGACATCGAATGCTTGGCAGGAATCGGTCTGATGGGCGGCGCGATGTTGCGTGACTTTGCCATCGTTGCCACGGCATTCGGCGTGCGGCTAGATGAGTTTCTCAAGACCGGTCTCAGCGGGGGCGTTTCACTGCTTGCCGGAGTGCTGATGTCGTTTTTGATTGGTGCAATCATTGCCTATGCCTTCGGGTATCGAGACGCCGTCAGCATGACCACGATTGGCGGAGGAGCAGCGACTTACATCGTGGGTCCCGTCACGGGAACTGCACTGGGAGCGTCGAGCGAAGTCATTGCGCTCAGCGTTGCCGCGGGATTAGTAAAGTCGATGCTTGTGATGACTTTGACACCCTTTGTGGCAAAGTGGATTGGACTCGACAATCCGCGTTCCGCACTCATTTTTGGTGGACTGATGGGAACGACCAGCGGTGTTGCCGGTGGTCTTGCAGCCACCGATGAGCGACTCGTCCCCTACGGTGCGATGACGGCCACGTTCTTCACGGGGCTGGGATGTCTGCTGGGACCATCGGTGATCTTCATCGTCATTCGAGCCATTGTTGGAACATGAATTTAAATTAAGGGCCATGAAATGAAACAACTACCCATCATCGAACGTGCCATGGCACACGGTGAACGAATCGCAGTTTGCTCCGCCACAGGCACAACCACTTATGGTGAGCTTGTCGCTGCATCGGAATCGCTCGCCGCGACGCTGCTCGCTGGCACCGACGACCTGAACGATGCTCGGATCGCCTATCTTGTTCCAGCCGGCGAAGAATACATCCAGACGCAATGGGGGATTTGGCGTGCAGGCGGGATCGCCGTTCCGCTCAGCACGTCGGCAACCGAGAAAGAGCTTGAGTACACGCTCACCGACTCGCAGACAAGCACGGTGATTGCAACGAGTGAGCTTACGCCGCGGCTCACTTCGCTTTGCAAACAACTCGACATACGATTGTTGTCGGTCGATGATCTGCCATCGACGCCAACCGTCCGTTTGCCAGAAATTCCGATCGAGCGGCGTGCGATGATTCTCTACACCAGTGGAACGACCAGCAAACCCAAGGGAGTCGTCACGACTCACGCCTGCATTCAGGCTCAGGTTGAATCGCTAGTCGAGGCATGGCGTTGGCAACAGGACGACCGTATTCCATTGTTCCTGCCGCTGCACCACATTCACGGCATCATCAACATCATGTCGTGCTCGCTGTGGTCCGGAGCGCAACTCGAAACTTTTCCGCGATTCGATCTTGATACCGTCCTGGGCCGAGTCGCCGATCGTGCCTACACCGTGTTCATGGCGGTGCCGACGATCTACGTGAAGGTGATCGAAGCGTTGGAAGCAATGTCGACCTCCGAATGTGATCCGGTCGTGCAAGGATTTGCCAATATGCGATTGATGATTTCCGGTTCAGCCGCTTTGCCTGCCAGCGTGCATGAAAAGTGGTCGGAACTGACTGGCCAGAAGTTGTTGGAACGTTACGGCATGACCGAAATCGGGATGGCGTTATCGAATCCCTACGACGGAGAACGCCGTCCCGGTGCAGTCGGTCGGCCACTGCCCGGTGTTGAGATACGGTTACAGGACGAATGTGGTGAATCCATCACCAACGAAAGTGTTTCAGGTGAGATACAGGTTCGTGGCCCGAACGTCTTCCAGCAGTATTGGCAACGACCCGATGCAACAAGCGAGTCATTCATCGACGGCTGGTTTCGTACTGGCGATATCGCCGTCATTGAAGACGACTACTTTCGCATCATGGGTCGCAGCAGTGTCGATATCATCAAGAGTGGCGGTTACAAGCTGTCCGCTCTCGAGATCGAAGCCTCTCTGCTGGACCACCCGGCGATCACTCAGTGTGCCATCGTCGGTTTACCAGACGATACGTGGGGCGAAGCCGTCGCGGCTGCCGTCGTGCTGAAGCACAGCGAGGCACTGGAACTTGAGTCGCTACGAGTATGGTGTAAGGACCGTATCTCACCCTACAAGATCCCCCGTAAGCTGCTGATCGTCGATGAACTTCCAAGAAACGCAATGGGCAAAGTCACCAAACCGGCGGTATCGCAATTGTTCAATCAAACCGATTAGGGGCATGGCGGCCCGGAACCGCTGCGTAGTGCGGCGGGCCTAAGACACTGTTTGGAAATAACTTCGTCATTCGAGTTTTGTTACAAATCACGCGGGTGAAGTGTTTTCTCTGTAGTGGACGAGGCTACGAGTCCCGTCGTGCCACTAAGTCGCTGGGACTCGTAGCCTCGTCCACTACCTCCAAAGCTGGCGGTCGACCTACGCCCATTCCAGTAAAGCTCAAGCGGAACGACCTAAACGACACCGGAGGGTTCGTGTCATTCGGGAAACATTTTACAATGGCAAAGTTATTTCCGAACGTTTGCATAAGGTATGCGGCCCTGAAGTATGCGGCCTCGTAGGGCGATCGCCAGCGAAGCCATTTCTAAGTTTGTAGACGCGTATTGCTGACAAAGGCGTCTAAGAAGGCTGCTCTTTTGATGGCATTTTGGAGATTCATCGTTCCACCTGTTGTCGAGCATGCAGCATGGTCAGCGGCCCGATGAAACTTGTCCACGGTTCGAATCGACCGCTTCGTCGGATGCGTTTTTAGAAGTCCACTGGACGATTGATGTTGTCACCAATTGCTGATTGTGCTCCGCTGCTCGCGTGAAGTACGAAAAACAACATCTAGCGAGCAATGAAGATGATACGCGACATGGATTTGATTCGAGCGATTGTGCTTGCGATTCGCAAGCATGAAACGCGGCCATCGGCCAGTGAAGTACAACAACTCATCGGCGATGTCGATGATGGGGTATTCGCCTATCACATCGAGTTGTTGACCCAAAGTGCCATGGTGTCGGGCATTGATACGGGCCCCCGGAAAGATCGCTATGGCAAGGCAAATATGGCTTTGACTTGGGCAGGCCAGGAATTCGCCGACAACATTGTCAATGATGGAGTTTGGGCGAGTGCGAGAAAAACGCTGGATGACGCCGAACTGAAATCCGCTTCATTCGAGGTTTGGTCGCAAATTGCAGTTGCGAAGATCACTGAACTTTGGACCGGTGCGTCAAGCCGTTGATGCGACAGATTGCGGCCGAGCGGGTCAGTCGAAGTGTAAATAGATCATGCGACTAGACCTATCGATTCAGTTTCTCGCCAGCAAACGTTTCGCGTGGGGCACGCGTACAGGTCTTTCACCAGCCAAATGCCATCATGAGTCATTTATACTTTTACGAAAAAAAACAGCGACGGACCGCCATGCTGCTACTCATCAATATGGGCGTACTGTTCGCTATGTATTTGGTAGCTCGTAAGTTTGTTGAGCCGACCGAGGCGGGTGAGCAATTGTTTTATTGGATGAATATCGCCTTACCGGTGGTTGAACTCTGTCTATTCGTTGTTGCTGTTCTCTTCTGGGTTCAAAATGGAACTTTCAGGATAGCGGTGGACGCCGACCGCTTTGAAATTGCCGATCCCCTTTCAAAGAATGCTTCGTTCTCTGTTCCGGTCAGTGAAATTGTTGAGATCAGTCAAACTTACGAGAAGCATGTCGGTTTCAGCAAGATCACGATGCACATGAAGTCGGGCGAAAGGATTCAGATCTTACAAAATTACAACTACAACCGAGGCAAGCTATACGCCGCATTAGCGAAAGCAAATTCCGCCATCCGTTTGCCGGAACATGCGTTTCGATTCAAGCAAGTGTGACGAAAATAAGAGAATTGAAAATCGGCACCGAAAATCGGTGCCACCCACCAGCAAAAATTGGTGCCACCCACCAGTGTCTCACCAATGTCTGCGTTTCACGCTGCTGGTGATGGATGAGGGTACTGATGGTTGAGTTCGTGAGAGGGCCGGGAAATGGTTGCCCGCGAATCACGCGAATCCGCACGAATGGTTTTGCTCTACCGACCTGATTCGCGTTTGTTCGCATGATTCGCGGGCGGGAAAACGCTAAGTGTTACCAATGGATTGCGTCCTGTCCTGCTTACGCGTTGTCGGGATCAGCCAGCTCGTGCATCAGGATTGCGGTGGCGACGGCAACATTCAAACTGTCGGTTCCTAGCTGCATCGGGATGGTGACTCGGTCCGATGCAAATTTCTGGATCGGTAATTCAACACCAGATGCTTCGTTGCCGACGATCAGCAGGGCGGGTTTGTTGTTGACACGAAAGTCTTTTAAGCGAGTGGCGGGCGGTTGCAACGTCGTTGCGATCGTGCGAATCGCGGTGGCCATGGTCAACCGTTCCAAATCCGCCAGCGGATCGTCCAACCGAAATAGACGATGCTTGAACACTGCGGCCATGCTGACTCGAATCACCCGTCGATGGAAAGGATCGATTGTTTTTCGATCGACAAAGATGTGATCGATGCCCAAGGCGGCGGCACTGCGAAAAATACTGCCCACGTTTTCAGGCTCCGAAACACCGAGCAGAGCAATGCTGAGTCTCGGCGTCGTGGGAGGTGCAATGAAGTCGTCGATCGTCGGAATCACCGATCGAACGCCACACGCCAAGACTCCACGATGAAACTCGAACCCGATCAGTTGAGAAATGTCGGCATCAGGCAGTGTGTAGATCGGCACTCCGGCAGGGACGATTTGGGCGTACTCGTCGCTGCGATGCTGCTGCACCAAGATCGATTCGATGTTGTAATCGCTTTCGATCAGGCGGCGGACCACCCAATTGCCCTCGACAACAAAATGGCTGCCGTCCTTCGATAACTCACGATGACGCAAGTCGCGATATACGGCAATCCGAGGATCATCGATTCCGGTCGCCTGGATCACTCGAGCTTGGTTCATCGATGGGGTGAGGTGAAGGATGCGGAAAGGGAGAATGCGGGTGGATGACGGATGACAGGTGACGGATGACAGGCTGGAAGCCTATCCCACATTGGTGGACGTCTATTCCACGCTTTGTGCTTTGGGGTACGAACCTAGTACGTCGAGTCGCTTGGCTTGCTTGGAAAGGGTGGCGATCGCATCGGCTACCGATTCGTCGTCGCGGTGGCCGGTCAACTCGACGAAGAACAAGTATTCGTTGCGAGTCTCAGGACAGGGGAACGATTCGATCCATGTCATGTTCAATTGATTGGTTTTGAAAATCGTCATCACGTCGGCAAGCGCGCCGGGTTGATGGTTGATTTGGAACAGCAACGATGTTTTGTCGTCACCGGTTCGTTGCGGTCGGTCTTTGCCCAGCACAGCAAAGCGGGTGACGTTGTTGGGATTGTCTTCGATGCTGGCACCGAGCACTTCCAAGTCGTACTGCCGGCCCGCTTCGAGACTGGCTACGGCCGCGACACCGGGCTGCTCCGAGGCCGATTGGGCTGCGGCGGTGGTGCTGGTCGTTTGCACCAATCGCGCGGCCGGGAAGTGAGTCGCCAGATAGCCTCGGCACTGTGACAGTGCTTGCGGTTTACTGTGAATCTCGGTGATCGTTTCCCGCGGCGAGGCGGACAACAAATTGTGGTGGATGGGCAGCACGACCTCGCCACAAATCTGCATCTGCAATCGAACGAACATACCGAGCGTATCGACGATCCCGCCATCGGTACTGTTTTCGATCGGGACCACTCCCGTGGCTAGATCGCCCCGCGAGACGGCTTCAAAAACGGCGGGGATGGAATTCAGCGGGGCAAAGTCGGCACCTTGGCCAAAGTATTTCAGTGACGCCAGGTGGCTGTAGCTGTACTCGGGACCGAGAAAGGCGACGCGGATCGGTTGGACCGACGCGAGGCAAACGCTGGCAATGTGACGCAGGATGTCACGTTTGGATTCAGCCGACGTCACGTTTGGCGAATCCGCCGGAGCCGCATTAGCGATCGCGGCGATCAAGCTATCGATATGGCGACTCGACCACGCCATCGGCCCGGTGCTGGACGCTTGCTCGTTGGGATTGCCCGGTTCCGCATCCTGGATCACCAACGCAGCCCGCTGGTCCACCAGCGTCAGGATGTCGCGGTCGATCGCATCGATCTTGTCTTGGTTCGAATTTGGCATGGGGAGTGAAGGTTTCGCAGGAGGAGCAGGCAACGCTTAGAAGCAAATCGAATACTGTCATTTTGACACCGCCCCGAAAACTTGATGGAGTCCTTCGGGACGCGTCTGCCAGAAATTACCCGCTCGGAGTCAATGTCGTCGACTGGAAAAACGAGTTTAGCGAGAAAAACCGGGCTTTTCTTGGCTGCCAGAAAAAAACTGGGGTGTCAGGAGGCCGTTCGGCACAGGCTTTGCCAATCTACCCCTTCGTCTCGCCTCAAGCTGACGAATCGACAACCAGTCGAGTGGGGCAATGACCCAACCTAACCAATTGAAACTTGTCACCTAAACCTAACCGTTTAACGCGACAACCGAACGAATCGAGAGACAGGAGAATTTAGTAATGGCTCAAGGCGAAAAGATTATCGGCATCGACCTCGGCACAACCAACAGTGTGGTTGCCGTCATGGAGGGCAGCGAACCTAAGGTCATTCCGAACCCTGAAGGCAACCGCTTGACCCCCAGTGTTGTCGCATTTACGGACAAAGAAGACACGATTGTGGGCGAACCCGCACGTCGCCAAGCGGTCACCAACCCCAAACGAACTGTGTACTCGGCCAAGCGTTTCATGGGCCGCCGTCACAACGAAGTGGAATCCGAAGAAAAGATGGTACCCTACGGCATTACAGGTGCCGCGGGTGACTACGTCAAAATCAAAGTGGGCGACAAAGAGTACACGCCTCAGGAAATCTCGGCCAAGATTCTGCGCAAGTTGAAAGAGTCGGCAGAATCTTACCTTGGCCATAAGGTCAACAAGGCTGTGATCACCGTTCCGGCTTACTTTAATGACGCTCAACGTCAAGCCACCAAAGACGCGGGCCAGATCGCTGGCTTGGAAGTCGCTCGAATTATCAACGAGCCGACTGCCGCTGCATTGGCCTACGGATTGGACAAGAAGAAAGACGAAAAGATCATCGTCTTTGACCTCGGGGGCGGTACGTTTGACGTTTCGGTTTTGGAAGTTGCCGATAGTGGTGACGAAGACCAAGAGAGCCGCGTCTTCCAAGTGATCAGTACCTCGGGTAACACCCACCTCGGTGGTGACGACTTTGACGAAACCTTGATCAACTACGTTGCAGACCAGTTCAAGAAAGAAAACGCAATCGATTTGCGTAACGATCCGATGGCACTGCAGCGGTTGCAAGAGGCTTGCGAAAAGGCCAAGAAAGAGCTCAGTACGCTGCCAGAAACCGACATCAACTTGCCGTTTATCACGATGGATCAGTCGGGTCCTAAGCACTTGACGATGAAGATCACTCGTAGCAAGTTCGAAGAGTTGATCGATCCGTTGGTCGAGCAATGTAAGAAGCCTGTACTGCAAGCACTTGAAGACGCTGGCATGAAACCTGGTGACATCGACGAAATCGTTTTGGTCGGTGGTAGCACCCGTGTGCCTAAGGTTCGCCAAATCGTCAAAGAGATCTTTGGCAAAGAGCCTCATCAAGGCGTTAACCCGGATGAAGTGGTCGCCGTTGGCGCCGCGATCCAAGGTAGCGTTTTGGCGGGCGAACGAACCGACGTGTTATTGTTGGACGTCAACCCATTGACGCTCGGTATCGAAACCGAGGGTGGAGTGATGACTGCGCTTGTTGAGCGTAACACCACAATTCCTGTGGAAAAGAAGAACGTGTTCAGTACCGCGGCAGACAACCAAACCGCGGTAACCGTTCGCGTGTTCCAAGGGGAACGCAAAATGGCGACAAGCAACCGTTTGCTCGGCGAGTTCAATCTCGAAGGCATTCCACCGCAACCGCGTGGTGTTCCTCAGATCGAAGTCAAGTTCGACATTGACCAGAACGGTATCCTCGCGGTTTCAGCCAAAGAACTGAAAACCGGCAAAGAGGCTTCGGTGCAAATCAAAGAAGCAGGTGCTCTCGGTGAAGACGAGATCGAGCAAATGCGGAAGGATGCCGAAACCAATGCCGAAGAGGATAAACGTCAATTTGAATTGGTCGAAGCCAAGAACAAGGCTCACCAGCAAGTTTATCAGCTTGAAAAACTGATGACGGAGAACAAGGACAAGCTGAGTGAATCGGACACCGAACCGATGAACAAGGCGATCGAAAAGGTCAAGACGGCCGCCGAAGGTTCGGATACGGCTGCAATCAAGCAGGCGACCGAAGAGTTGGATGCCGCTTCGCAAGCGTTTAGCAAGGTGCTGTATGAGAAGACCGAAGCTGCGGGGCCTGCGGCCGGTGACGCCGGTGCTGCTGCAGCATCAGGTGCAGCTGCTGCATCGAGCGATGACGACGACGCGATCGACGCCGATTTCGAAGTCAAAGACTAATTGATGTCGCTGAGTTTGACTCAGCGAATAATCCGAGACATTAGCGGGTGACGTCCTACGCGGACTCACCCGCTAAGCTGGCCAAATAATCGATCGGACTTTGATCCGATCTCCGTGAGCCGCAGCCATCTACATCTTTAGCGCTCGCGGCGCGAGTCCTCCGGTTGCAGCGTGTAACACGTCTAAAAAACACAAAGGGACTCTACGCCCGACGAGATCGGCTACGGCAGTGATGAACCACTCGTTGCTTAGCACGCTTTCATTCTTGGGGGGATGCGTGTTGGGATTCTCCCCCGACCATAGCCAGCGATCCAGGTGGGATCAGGATGTGGTGCTGCTTTTTCAGTAAAGGAATTTTGTGTCATGGCGTTTCGATTTGATAAGCTCACCACAAAGGCCCAATCGCTTGTTGCGGAAGCCCAGGCCCAAGCGGCGTCGTCGGGAAATCCGGAGATCTTACCGTTGCATCTGCTTGCGGCCATGTTGGACGAGACCGATGGCATCACGCGACCGATGCTGAAAAAAATGAATGCGGACGCAGGCAAACTGAAAGAGCTGGTCGTAAGCGAGCTGGGGAAAGTGCCGTCCGTTTCGGGTGGCCGTCAACCTGGGATCGCTCCCGCATTGCAACGGACATTTGATGCCGCAGCCGAAGTCGCTGCAAAACTAAAAGACGAGTACGTCAGCACCGAGCATCTGCTGCTGGGGATTTCCAAGGTCGAAAGCAAAGCCAATAACTTGCTGAAGCTGATGGGAGTCAAGGACGCTGATGTGCTCAAAGCGATGAGCGAAGTGCGCGGCTCGGCACGCGTGACCGATCAAAACGCCGAAGACACTTATCAGGCTCTTGAAAAATACGGTATCGATCTGACGCAGTTGGCGGCCAAAGGGACGCTCGATCCCGTGATCGGCCGTGACAACGAAATCCGGCGTGTAATTCAAGTTTTGTCACGGCGGACGAAAAATAACCCTGTGCTGATCGGCCAACCGGGCGTCGGGAAAACGGCGATTGCCGAAGGCTTGGCGCTGCGTATCTTTGAGGGGGATGTTCCGCAAAGTTTGAAAGACAAACGGGTCGTTTCGCTCGACATGGGAGCGCTTGTCGCCGGAGCCAAATTTCGAGGCGATTTCGAAGAGCGGCTCAAGGCGGTGCTCCGCGAGGTCAAAGACGCCAACGGCCAGGTGATCTTGTTCATCGACGAATTGCATCTTGTCGTGGGTGCCGGGAAAGCCGAAGGGTCGCCCGATGCGGCGAACCTGCTAAAACCTGAACTCGCTCGCGGTGTGCTTCGTTGTATCGGGGCGACGACGTTGGACGAGTATCGGCAAAACATTGAAAAGGATGCGGCGCTGGAGCGTCGTTTCCAACCTGTATACGTTGGCGAACCTACGGTCGAAGACACGATCGCGATTTTGCGAGGGTTGAAATCCCGCTATGAATCGCATCACGGCGTCCGTATCACCGACAGCGCGCTGGTGGCCGCTGCGAATCTTTCGAACCGCTACATCGCAGACCGTTTTTTGCCAGACAAAGCAATTGACTTGGTCGACGAAGCGGCCAGCCGATTGGCGATGGAAAAAGAAAGTGTGCCAGAGCCCATCGATCGAATTCAACGACGTTTGCGACAACTCGAACTCGCCCATCGGCAACTCGTCGATGAATCGGAAGAGTCCGCGGTTGAGAAACGCGAAGAAGTTGAAAGTGAGATGGAGTCGCTGAACCATGAACTCGCCAGTCTTAACGAGCAGTGGGGCGCCGAAAAGATGGGGCTCGATGACGTCCAATCGGTGCGTCAGGAAGTGGAGCGGCTCGAACATCGATTCACGACACTCGATTCCGAAGCCAAGCAAAAACAACTGCGTGGTGAAAGTCCCGAGGACGTGTATCGCGAGATGCTCGAGGTCCGCGCCCGTTTGACCGATTTGCAAGCCAAGATCGATGACGCCGAACAGCGCGACGCGGCACCCAAAGAGGACGCAGAGAGCCACGAGGATAAACGCAGACTACTGCGTCACAATGTGACCGAAGAGGAAATCGCCGAAGTCGTCAGCGCATGGACCGGAGTCCCGCTGAGCCGGATGCTCGAAACCGAGCGTGCGAAATTGTTGGTCATGGAAGAGCGGCTTCATCAACGGGTGATCGGACAAGACGAAGCCGTGCAATCGGTTTCCGATGCCGTGCGCCGTAGTCGCAGCGGACTGCAAGATCCGAATCGTCCGATCGGTTCATTCCTGTTTCTCGGGCCCACCGGGGTCGGCAAAACCGAATTGTGCAAAGCGCTCGCTGAGGTGATGTTCGATGACGAGCAAGCGATGGTGCGGATTGACATGAGCGAGTTCATGGAACGGCACAGCGTCGCTCGTTTGATCGGTGCCCCTCCGGGATACGTTGGCTACGAGGAAGGGGGCAAATTGACCGAAGCGGTTCGGCGACGCCCCTACGGCGTGATTTTGCTTGACGAAATGGAAAAGGCGCATCCTGATGTGTTTAACATCTTGTTGCAAGTGCTCGACGATGGTCGGTTGACCGATGGTCATGGTCGCACCGTGAACTTTTCGAACTCGGTGATCGTGATGACCAGCAATGCAGGCAGTCAAGTGATTCAACAGGTCACTGAACAAGGTGGCGACGAGCAAGAGATGCACGAAGCGGTTCAAGAATCGCTACGAGCACGTTTCTTGCCCGAGTTTTTAAATCGTATCGATGATATTGTCATCTTCAAACCGCTTGATCGCAAGGAGATTCGCCAGATCGTCAAGTTGCAATTGCAAACGCTTGGACATCGACTTGAGCAAAATGGTTTGCGATTGGATGTGTCAGAGGCTGCTATCGATGAAATCGCATCGACGGGGTACGATCCAGTGTACGGGGCGCGGCCGCTGAAACGAGTGATTCAGAACGAGGTTCAGAATCGTTTGGCCAGTGCATTGCTAAAGAGTTCGTATCCCGAAGGCACTACCGTGCGAGTCGATTTTCAGGACGGCGAGTACGTGTTTTCGGGAAGCTAGTGGCGGTCGAGGTGCGATTAAAAGTTGAGGAACTGGAACTGGGCTCGATCGAGTCCAAACACGTCTCGATTGGCTCCACCTCTTCCGCGACCGCGGAGACTGTTGAAGTAGTACGACATCACCGCTCTTATGTTCGCCGTTTTGAGAGCGAGCCTGGGACGCTAAAACTTTGGTGTTGTGATTTTTGGTCGCGCTGGTTTTCTGCTACCTCTCCACCAACTTCGTTGGGGGAGAGGTAAATGCAGTTTAGGCCGAAAGAAAAACTCACTCCCTAATACCCGACGATAACACCAACGTTTTAGCAGTCGGGCACTTGCCCCGGTTGGATGGTGACGAAAACCGTGGCTAGCGGCTTGTTGATTCAGTGAGCCGCTCGCGCGTGAGCGGCCGGGTTCCGCGCATTACCCGGTGCCTTACGGCCCACGGCTCACAACTGCGTGTTGCAATTGGATTAAATCAACAGCCCGCTAGTGCTAAAACGGCTAACGAATTCAGCAGTCTCACTGCGTCTGGGGCCAGAGGTGACCCCGCGACCAAACAGGTTGCAAATCGCACCGCGTGGCAATCAGGGCAATCAAATGAATGGGGTGGTCGCAATTCGATTCTTCTAGGATTTCCGGCATAATGCGACCAGTACCCCTAATCGGTGTGGTTCGTACAAGCCGCAGCGATTCGCCGATACTTGAACTCGCCAGTCTCGATTCGGCTATTCGTTGGCGACACCTCTTGGGTTCTGAGCTATCCCTTCATCAGCGTCTCTTACTCTGCTGATGTTAGCTGATGAAAACTCAATCCAAACAAGCCGGTTCTTTCCGATCGCGACCTCGTCGAGGTTTGGTGATGCTGGATGTCATTTTGTTGTTGGCCCTGATGCTTGTGGTATCTGGGGTTGGTTTCGCGGTCCGTGCACGATTCGTCGAGCAATCACGTGTCGCCAACGCATTTGAATATCTCAAGGATATTCAGGTTTCGCAACAGCTTCACTATGTCCAAACCGGCAAATACGCCACTCAACTTGATGATCTTGATCTCTCGATTCCCTCGCCAGCTTACTTTGCGGTGGGCGAGATCCAGGTTTCGTCTGTCGATCAAGCTGCGCCCGGATGGGAATTGAAGCTTCAACGTGCCGGCGCGGCACCGTTGTTTGGTGCCTACGCCATTACCTTCAACGGTTTGGGATTTGATGCTCGTCATTCGTCGGTTGAGACTTCCATCGTGCCGCACGAGAGCCAACGCTCGCGATTCTATCAAGTGCTAGCGCTTGCGGTTTTGCGTTAAACCTTTTGCCACTCTCTTAGTCAACGAACAGTTTCCATGTCTGCACCGAACAATGTTGTTGGTTCCGTCGAATTAATGATGGACGGTCCCGCGGAGCTCGCCGATTTTTCGGAACTTGCCACCGAAGTCGAAGTGCAGCGAATTGACGTTGCGACCGAACTGGCTCAACAGTATGCCAAGTACTATGCGCTGCCGTTTTTTGATCCACCCGACGATGCTCCGCTGCCAATCGACCCCGGCATTGCAGGAACGCTGCCAAGCGGATGGTGTTTTCGAAATCAAGTCGCACCGCTGAGCGACGATGGGAAAACCGTAGAAGTCGCGGTGGTTAACCCCGACAGTCTGCTGCTTGCTGACGAAATTCGTCGCTTAACTGGTCGCCAAATGCAACCGCTGTTTGCAACCGCAACGGTGATGGATCGTCTGATTGACACATTGTACGGTGACGAGTTGGCGGCGTCGGAGGTTCCGGTAGTGACGGCCCCCGCCGAAGCGAATGAACAACCTGTCGTCCAACCGCTCGCAACATCGGCTGTCTGTGAGGACGGCGAGCGAACCTCCCCCGCGATTAATCCACTTTCGCATATCTTGCGACCATTGGTTCAAGAAGTGGTAACGCAGATTGTGATCGAGCCTCATCAACACGCCTTTCGTGTTCGTGCACGGGGGCCCAAGGGCATGTATGTATTGCAGCGTCTCAGTCGCGTCGAAGGCAACGAGATTATCGACCAGGTGAGATCGCGGCTAAATTTAAGTGATAGCGAGCGAAGCCGCCTTCAATCCGAATCTTGCTCAGGTGAGTTCCGTGTCCGTTTGCGTAGTAAGCGCGTTTCGATCTTTGCCTCGTTTTGCCCGGGGACTTCGGGAACCATGCTGAATTTGACTCGCACGATCAGCTGTTCGGCCCCCGTCGCGATCGACAAGCTTGGTTTGCAACGAACGCAGTTAGAGCTGATTCGCGACGTGTTGCAAAAACAAAGTGGCTTGATCGTCCTTGCCGGACCGCGTCAAAGTGGCAAAACGACAACGCTGTATTCTATGTTGGCCGAATTGAATGATCCAAGTCGGCTGATTTGTACTCTCGAAGACTCGATGTCGATTCCATGTGAGGGCATCAATCAGCTTTCGCTTAGCAAACACTCGGAAATTAACAAGAAGTCAGCCATCGATTCTGTTGCGCGGCAATCACCCGATGTGATTGCGATCGATAAGCTTGATTGTCCCGATGTGGCTCGCGCTGCGATGCACGAGGCGGCGATGGGACGGTTGGTCATTGCAACTATCGAATGTGCCGATTCCGCGACCACTTCTGTTCGACTACAACAACTCGGTTTTGGCGAGCGTGAACTCAGCGACCTGTTAGCGGCAGTCATCTCGCATCGTAGAGTGAACCGGCTGTGTCGAAAATGCAGCAAATCACGTCCGATTGATCCCAACGACGCTGAACGGTTGGGTTTGGATGTTGATATGTTGGTTTCGAGTCCACAGGGATGCTCATCGTGTCGCGACTCAGGATTCGACGGAAGTCTGGTCGCTTTCGAAGTCAGTCAAGCAGGTCAGGCGTGCAAGCCGCGAATCGCCGATGTCGTTGCATCGCACTTGTTGGCTGGAACGGTTGCCGCTGACTCATTGTGCAGCCCAGCGGATGTCCTGCTTGCGTAGCCGGGCTTCCCATTTCTTGATCGTTTGGCCACGGCGAGCAGCATTGTCCTGTTCCGCTCGGTAGCTAAGGGTTACGCCCGTGATCTTTCGCAAGTTTTCAATCGCCAGTGCACGAACTGACATCGAAGGTGAATCTAGGTTACGAACGAGTATTTCGTCGCCTCCTCCTTCGAGCTGCTTTTGTGAGAAGCCAACCAGCAATTGGAACAACGTTTTTGCATTGCCCGCGTCCATTCGCTCAATTGCGTCATTGACCCGTTGCGCTGTTTCGACGTCGCGGTCAATCGCATTTTGAAGGGCTGTGTAATGATCACTCCAGTACGATCGTTGGTCCGCTTGGCTAAGCATTCCGTCACCTCCGAAAAATACGTCAGGCCGTCCGATGGACAATAGCGTCCGTGCGGCTAACGCGCCCGCTTCACTACGGCGGAACATGGTTGCTTCACGCAGTGAGATCTCGACCGGTTGATCGGGGATCATCAAACCCAACAATGCCTCGCGTGCGGACGCCTCGAGCGATTGGTCGTTGGGATCGGGAGGGGTGATCCAATCCAGTGGTGTTTTCGACTCCGACGTGATCGCGGGATCGTTGCCCCGTCTCACCCATCGTTGGCCCGTCGCCAATTCGGTCTCGTTTCCGTTTTCGGACAGGCCAACTTTGCCTTGTGCAACAAAGACTCCCACCGTATTGATGTGATTTCCTTCTTTCAGCGGATCAAAACCGGGAGCTCGAAAGTGGGCGATCGTCATGGCGACGAGTGATTCAATGTCAGGGAAATCGAGCGTGAGTGACTTACCATTGATTACCACGTTGATCGAGGACCCTGGCTTAATCGCCTCAAGTAAGACGCGGCCATAATCAACGTTCAGCACTGGCTTCTCGCCGGCGCCACCGGTCCAATGAATCTTTGACGGGCCGACCAACGTCACGGCCATGTCATCGACGGTGTCCAGCCGAACGCGATAGGTTGGGGCACAGACGATCGTCCGTTGGGCACCGATCACAGCATCCTTGTTGATTTGAACTGGTGTTCCATCATCGCCAATCGCGAAAACGAGAGCCGAATCGCTTGTCATTTTTGCGACTCCTACGTTGCTGTTCTTGACTGCATCAGCAGCAGCCTCGGCAGTTTTCGGATCCATTACTTCCGGACGCGTCGGTGGATCACCACCATCGGTATTGGCAACCATTTCCGCTTTGTCATCGGCAGAACTCGCATCGATGCCGGTTTTGGTTTCGACATCGGTGGCTAACGCGGGTTTAGCGGGTTCACCGGCCGGGGGAGGAATCGTACCGCTTTCCATCGGAGTGTCGGTGGAATCGGGTTTGGGTGCCGGTGCTGGCGTCGCCACTTCGACTAGCGTTGGCGGTTGATCCGGGTTGACCGTATCCGTCTTGGGATTGTCAGTCGTCGCGTTTGTTGACTCCGATACTTCGGAGGTTGCCATTTCGGGGGTTCCCGTCGGCGAGGGTACCGGAGTCGGCTTGGGCAAGGGGAGGTTTTCGAACGCTGGGTTGTCGTCGTTCGTTTCTGTCTCGGTAGACGTCGCAGGCGTCAAGTCGCGTGCGGGGGTGCCAATCGGAACCATCGGCGGTGCATCGCTGGCGGAGATTTCAATCTCTTTGGGCGGCACCGTGACCGGGGCTTTGGACGAGCCGAAATCGTCCGTCGTGACGTCGGACCAAGTTTGACGCGAATCCGACTCGGCGACGGTGGATCGATTTAATAGGGGCTCAAAGATGCGAACCAACGCAAACAAAAGTACTCCGGCGAGTGCCAGTGAAACCAACCAAGGTGCAATGCGGCTTGTCCGTATCGAACCGCCGTACATCTGTGCTGCCTCAAGTGCCGATCGAGGGCGGCCACTGGCCATCATGCCGTCTCTCGCATTTTCGCGGCGGCGAACTTCTGCATCATCCGATTGACGAATCCGCGTTGGTGCGTCTGACACACCTGAATCGCCAGGCCCTACCGGTTGGACCATTCCGCCTGGATGTGCCGTGCTGGACTGGGTTGCCGCATCGTGTAACGCATCGAGTTCCGACTGCTCGTGTCCGGCGGGCACATCAATATCCGACACCGCCTGAGGATTGACCTGCGTTGGATCGGCATCGGGTAGCGCCACGGACGAAAAGCTGCCTGCGGTGGCCACGTCTGCGATGTCCCGATCAGGTAACGAATAAATCCGCTGGCGAAGTTCAGGCGACACCTCGGCCGTCTTGCCCAAAACCATCGTCAGGATTTGATGACATGCCGCGGCTTCGGCGAGTTGTTGGTCCGATTCCAAACACGCTCGTTCGATTTCCGATATCTGTTCGGCGGACAACGTGCTGTCGAGGTACTCGCTAATCACGTTGGCTTCTTCGACGGGGCCTACCGCGTCGGGTGCGGGAGCGGACAGGTTGGATTTCGCCAAACTGGAACGAATCCGCTGGACCAATTGCCCCGCAAAGCCGCTCTCGGCGACTTTCGCTCTCAGCGATTCCGCGTCGTTGGGGTCCAGGGTGTTGTCGAGATAGGCCAGCAGGGTGCGAAGCGTTAATCGCATAGTCGTCGACTCGTTTAGTTGCGCCGAGCTTTGTAAAGCCATCCCGGACGAGGAAGACTGATGATTTAGTTAGCCGTTTGGGCGCTAGCCACGGTTCCGTCACCATCCAACCGGGGCAGCGCCCAAACGGCTAAATCTACAGCGGTGATGTCGTACTAAATCAGCAGTCCCTCAGGGGGTGGGGAAAGCTCGGGTGGGGGCAGTGGAAAATCGGATCCTCTGTAATAGTTAGTGACCTGGCACACAGAGATCCGTGCAAGAATCTGTCAAAATTCTGAAAAGAAGTCAGGTAGGCGAAAGTAAATGGGATTCATTTCGCTTGCGGCAAAACGAAACGCTGTGAAGCATTTCCTGTAGCTACCTTCGCCAGAAGGTGGTAATTCGCATTTGCGCGGCGGCCATACGCGCTCTGGTGAGCGTAGCTACAAAATGCAAATGACGTAGATTGTCGCCGTTTCCGTGCTGAAAAGTGTTCGTTTGCTTCGGATTGCGTTCGCTTGCTGGTAGATCTACCCATTCCGCCGCGACTATGATGTCGGGCAGGCCGTTTCGATCTTTGCTCGCGGAAATGGTCTTTTGCCACCCCGAGTCGAAACGCCTCGGCTCGGAATTCCAATCCCACCTCACAACCCGCCAGGATGATTGATGAAAAACATGATTTTGAACTCCTTTGTGATGCTTGCTGCAATGACGTTGATCGCATCAACCGCTCAAGCCGCCGAGTCGGATCGCGAGCTTTACGAAGTTCGCTCGTATCTGCTTGGCGAAAACGGAGATGCCAAAGCGATTGATGCTTATTTGAAGGGTGCCTTGGTTCCGGCATTGAATCGACACGGCATCAAGACGGTTGGCGTCTTCACTAATTCAGAGAACGATGAAACCGGCAGCGAGCGAATCGTTGTCGTGATTCCCTATTCCAATGCCGATCAAGTTCTCGCGATTCGCACCGCGTTGGCGAAGGATCAGCAATATCTCGCTGATGCGAAGAGCTATCTGGACCGCGCGCCCAAGAACGCACCGTATCAGCGTATTACGTCAGAGCTGCTTTCGGCGATGGATTGTATGCCCAACGCCAAAGTTCCCGAAGGCACGCTTTCTAACGACGATCGCGTCTACGAACTTCGATTGTACGAGAGCCCCAATGAGCGACTCGGCGATCTTAAGGTCGAAATGTTCAATTCTGGCGAAGTGCCGATTTTTCTCGACAGTGGTATCCAACCGTTATTCATTGGCCAATGTGTCGTCGGGCCGAACACACCCAGCTTGACCTACTTGACGGTTTATCCAAGCGAAGAAGCTCGGGGCAAGGCGTGGGACGCGTTTCGCGCCCACAAGGACTGGGCCGTGCTGAGCAAAGTTGAAAAGTATCAAGGCACGGTTTCACGCATCGACAAGTACGTGTTGGTCGCCAAGCCCTACTCGCAGATGTAGCGTTCGATTCGCAGATGTAGCCCAGCGTTCGCAGATGTAGCCCAGTATGGCGGTTGGCGGAGCCGCAGGGTTTCTCTAACCCGCATCGTTGGCTCACGCGGAATCGACAGGATCGCCCGAGGTTTCATTCCTCGAATTTAGCCTCGGGATGACTTTTCTCGCATCGTCGTGCGAGTTAGGATTTGCGTCATGACACCAATGATGAAACAGTATCATGAAGCAAAAGCCGCTTGTGGCGATGCGCTTTTGTTCTTTCGTATGGGCGACTTTTACGAGTTGTTCCTCGATGATGCAAAAACAGCGGCCCAGTTGCTGGGATTGACTCTGACCAGCCGCGATCGAGACAGCGATAACCCTACCGCGATGGCGGGGTTTCCGCATCATCAGCTCGATTCGTATCTAAACAAGCTGATTCGGGCTGGCTATCGAGCCGCGGTTTGTGAACAGGTCGAGGATCCCAAACAAGCCAAGGGACTCGTTCGACGCGAGATTACCCGGGTGGTGAGTGCCGGGACGCTGACCGACGATGGATTGCTCGATCCGCGCGAAGCGAACTTCCTGGCCGCGGTTTATCTGGTCCCCGTCAAATCGTCGGGCAAGAAATCCAAAGGCGAACAGCCCGAGCCGCAAGCCGGAATCGCCTGGGCCGAACTTTCCAGCGGTCGTTTCGAATCGGGCGTCTTTCCGGTCTCACGGATCGAAGACGAACTAGCTCGCATCGGGCCTGCGGAAGTCCTGTATCGCGAAGACGACGCACGATTCACTCCCGATACCACCGCACCTTGGTCATGGACCTCGCGGCCGGCATGGTCGTTTGCCGAAGACGCGTCACGCGATGCATTGTGCAAACAATTTGAAGTTCACAACCTCGAAGGTTTCGGGTTTGGTGATACCGATGCTGCGGCGATTCGGGCTGCCGGAGCGGTGCTGACCTATTTGCAAGAAACGCAACCAGGCGGCCTCGACCACTTTCGCCAAATCAGTGCCCATCATCGCTCGCCTGTTTTGCAGATTGATGCGTCGACGCGACGCAGTCTCGAGGTCACTCGAACGATGCGAACCGGGTCACGCGAAGGATCGCTGCTAGGCGTGATCGACCGCACTTGCACTCCGATGGGCGCACGATTGCTGGCCGATTGGATGGCAGCCCCTCTGGTCCATCGCGAATCAATCGAAGCCCGACTCGACGCGGTTTCGGAACTCGTCAACGATTCGCGTCTGCGTGGGGATGTCCGCACGACGCTCAAGCGGACGTTTGATTTGACTCGCCTGCTGGCTCGCATCGCGACCGGACGCACCGGCCCGCGAGACCTGCAACAAGTTTCTCGAACGCTTGAAAATCTGCCTGAATTGAAAGCCAAGCTGACCGATCGCAAGGCAGAGCGTTTGGGGTTCGTGGAAGCTCATTTGCACCTTTGTCCCGAATTGCGGTCGCAACTTGAAAACGCGTTGGCCGATGAATGTCCGCTGAATGCCGCCGACGGGAACTTTATTCGCGTTGGGTTTGACGAAGAGCTTGACGGATTGCGAAAGTTGGCTGCAGGCGGCAAGGAATGGATCGCCGCCTATCAACGCAAACAAATGGAAACAACCGGGATCACCAATCTGAAGGTCGGTTACAACCGCGTCTTTGGTTATTTCCTAGAGGTGAGCAATGCCAACAAAGATAAGATTCCTACGGAGTACATTCGCAAACAAACGCTGAAGAATTGTGAGCGTTACATCACTCCGGAGCTGAAAGAATACGAAGAAAAAGTTCTTGCGGCGGATGACAAAGCGTCCTCACGCGAACAGTTGTTGTTCCAGAACTTGCGGCATGAAACGCATCGTCATCTGAATATTCTGCAAGAAGTGGCGGTGGCGATTGCCGAGCTCGATGTGTTGGCCGCGCTCGCCGAAATTGCGGCGCAGCGGAAATGGGTTCGCCCGGAATTGACTGAGGACTCGGTGTTGCGGATCGAAGCAGGACGTCATCCGGTGCTCGATGTCACGTTGCCGCAGGGCGAATTTGTGCCCAATGATTGCGTGCATTCGCCCGAGGCGGGGATGATCTTGTTGATCACGGGGCCGAACATGGCGGGGAAAAGTACCTACATTCGCCAAGTAGCATTGATCACCTTGATGGCACAAGCTGGTTCTTTTGTGCCAGCCGATTACGCGTTGGTGGGAATCGCCGATCGCATCTTTGCACGTGTCGGAGCGAGCGACGAATTGAGTCGTGGACAAAGTACGTTCATGGTCGAGATGGTCGAAACCGCTCGGATTTTGAACACCGCGACTTCTCGTAGTCTGGTGATCTTGGACGAAATTGGGCGTGGGACGAGCACCTATGATGGATTGTCATTGGCATGGGCGATCACCGAACATTTGCACGAGCAAGTGGGATGTCGCACGTTGTTTGCCACCCATTACCACGAATTGACCCAGCTCGAAGAAACACTGCCCCGCGTTGCCAACTTGAACGTCGCGGTCAAAGAGTGGAATGATGAAGTGGTGTTCTTGCACCGCATCGTCAGCGGAGGTGCGGACAAGAGTTACGGGATCCACGTTGCTCGTTTAGCCGGAATTCCCAAGGCCGTCAATGAACGTGCCAAGGACGTGTTGGCGCAGCTGGAACACGAGCATCGTGACGCGTTGGATCGACCGAAATTGGGAGGACCTGCGCAAGCCGACAGTAATGGGAATTTCCAATTGACCTTGTTTGGTTTCGCCGATCATCCGCTTTTGGACGACATTCAAAAATTGGATGTCAACGCAATGACGCCGATCGATGCGTTACAGTTTTTGCAGTCCGCAAAAGAGCAACTCAAGACCAAAGTCTAAGTGCCGGCAATCAATTGTCGCACGGCTTTCCAAGCCGTTAGCGCGTTTCACCTCCCCGAAACTTGTTTTGGGGAGGTCAGAGCGAGCGGAGCAAGCTCTGGGTGGGGCCTCGTTGTGTTAGGGACAGAGCGTACAAGCTCCAACGCAACCAACCCTCCCCGACCGCTATCGCGGCCGACCCTCCCGCACACGGGAGGGTAAATCTGCCATCGTCGCACGGCTTTCCAAGCCGTTAGCGTTCTTCACCTCCCCGAAACTTGTTTTGGGGAGGTCAGAGCGAGCGGAGCAAGCTCTGGGTGGGGCTTCGGTGTGTTAGGGACCGAGCGTGCAAGCTCATCGCAACCAACCCTCCCCGGCCGCTACCGCGGCCGACCCTCCCGCACACGGGAGGGTAAGTCCGTTATTGTCGCACGGCTTTCCAAGCCGTTAGCGTGCGTCACGCTTGATCGTCGAACAGCGAGCACCCACGTTCCTTGCCTATCGAACGGTCACCACAACGCTACCAGCTTGGAAAGCTGGGCGACAATGGACTTGACCGCAGGTTCTGGGTGGGGCCTCGTTGTGTTAGGAACAGAGCGTGCAAGCTCATCGCAACCAACCCTCCCCGGCCGCTATCGCGGCCGACCCTCCCGCACACGGGAGGGTAAATCCACTATTGTCGCACGGCTTTCCAAGCCGTTAGCGTGCGTCGCGCTTGATCGTCGAACCGCGAGCACCCACTTTCCGTGCCTCTCGAACGGTCACCACAACGCTTCCAGCTTGGAAAGCTGGGCGACAATGGACTTGCCCGCCGGCTCTGGGTGGGGCCTCGTTGTGTTAGGAATCGAGCGTGCAAGCTCAGCGCAACCAAGCCTCCCCGGCCGCTATCGCGGCCGACCCTCCCGCACACGGGAGGGTAAATCCGTTATTGTCGCACGGCTTTCCAAGCCGTTAGCGTGCGTCACCTCGCCCGGCTGCTGCGAAAGTAATGTTGACTTCCTCACAGCTGCCAGTGCCGGAACTCCGCTCCGCTGCGTTCGAGCCTACGAGGTGATGAGGATGGAGTATCATGGGAGCGCGACGACACTCGTTATCGATGGTCATTGTCTCACCTCGCACTCCCCCCCTCACCAAGGATCCCCTGCCAATGCAAAAGCCAAATCGTACGAACCGACGTGACTTCATTGCTGTTTCGGCCTCTGCCGCGGCGATTGCAGCGCCCTACTTTGTTTCATCACGATCGCTCGGCGCCGCCGAGCACGTTGCTCCCTCCGAGAAAATCACGCTTGGCGTGATCGGGATGGGACCGCGATGCACCTACGACATGAAGTCGATTTTGCAGCTCGGTGATGTGCAATGTGTTGCCATTGCCGATGTTCAGCAGTCACGCCGTGATGCCGGCAAAAAACTTGTTGATGAACACTACGGCAATCGCGACTGTCAACTTTATAGTGACTTTCGCGAATTGCTTGCCCGCACCGATATCGATGCCGTCATCATCGCGACGGGCGACCGTTGGCACGCTGCCGCCTCGATTCTGGCTGCCGAAGCAGGCAAGGATGTCTATAGCGAGAAGCCATGCGGAATCACGATCGGAGATTGCCAGAATATCTCGAGGACGTTTGAGAAGACCGAACGCATTTTCCAAGCGGGAACCCAGCGACGAAGCGTCCCTAATTTTCGGACGGCGGTGGAGCTCGCGCAAACCGGCCGACTTGGAAACATTGAAACGCTTCATGCATCGGTCTACATTCCAACGCTGCGGAATGAATGGTTGCCGGGCGAGCCGACACCGACCAGAGAAGTCTGTGATTGGAACATGTGGCTCGGCCCTGCTCCGTGGCGTCCTTACAACCCCAAGTATGTCAGCGGTGGGTGGCGAGGTGAATACGACTTCGACAGCGGAGCGAGATTGTTGGACTGGGGTGCCCACACCGTCGATTTGTGTCAATGGGCAAACCAAGCCGACGATACGATGCCGGTTCAGTACGATCCGACCGAGGAAAACATTACCTGCACCTACGCCAATGGCGTCAAGCTCGTCATCGACTTTCTCGCCGATCCGTTCGGCAACCGAGGACCACGTTGGATCACCCGGCTCGGCACCTGTCCCGTTCGATTTGTCGGAAGCGAAGGCTCGCTCGAAACGGGAGACGAAGGCGAGATCGTGGCAAGTTCGTCGAGTCTGAACCAGGAATTGGCTCAAAGCAAACGCGTACGCGGCCTCGACGTTTCCGCTCACGCCCGCAACTTCTTTGATTGCGTCAAGAGTCGTCAGCAAACGGTTTGCAATCCGACCGTAATGCGTCGTTCGCATGTCGCCTGTCATGCCGCCGCGTTAGCGTGGATCCTCAAACGCAAACTCACCATCAACCCCGAAACTGAAGAATTCGTCGGTGACGACGAGGCTAACCGACTGCGATTCCGAAGTCCTCGCGTTTGGTCATAGCGAAAGTCGCCAGCGTTTTTCGGAAGCCAAACAAAAAAAACGGCGGAGTGACTCAGTCGCTCCGCCGTTTTCGATTTACCAGAGATTTAGTCCGATCATTCGACAGAGATTTGTCTCGTGTAGCGGACTGGCTTGAAAGACGTCTAAACCTTTTCGCGTGTGATCGTAATTCCTTCAAACTCATTAGAATTGAGATCACTGGTTTCAGGCTCTGATTCTCTCAGTTCAGGATTGTCTTCGAGAAACTGCTTCACTTCTTCGATATTCGTTGCGTTTCCCTCTCCACTGTTTGCACCCCCGCAGCCGGCGGTGACGACTAGGCAACCAGCAACCAGCAACGAAGCCAAGCAACGGTTGGTCGTCCGTTGGAAGTTAATGTACTTTTGATTGTTCATTCTATTAATGTTCCCGTATGAATTGGGTTGCTAGCGACGTGGTTGACGTCGCTAGCTCGATAATTTGTGTTAAGAAAGTCAGCAGCAAATTCGTCTCCCACTTGATGCTGTAGAGAGTCGAACCACTTGCAGACTAGAAATCTTCGTCGATGGTTTCTTTGGCGGCACGTGTGCCCAATTTACCCCACAAACCAAAGGGGCTTTTCGAACCGGGCTTCACTGGCCCTCCCTCGTAGACCTGCGCCGAGCTACTGTCGCCAGCTTCGATGGAGTCGGTAATGAATTTCACCGCACCGTCACCCATCAAGACATGAACGCCCCCTTGGTGACGACTGCTGGGCGGAGCAATCAGCGAATTGCCATGATAGGTTTTGTCGATGCAAATTTCACGGTTCGGTGGCAGAATCGTGTTAATCTGAGCATACAATGGGCGTCCGGACGCCCACTTGTATCCACGACGTTGCTCGGAATTCCCTCTCGTTACGCCACTGCCCCAGAATTGAGGTCGTTCAGGGTCCTTGAAGCCTTCACATGAAATTGCTCCGCCGGCCAAACGAATCCCCTGCCCCGATTCACTTTTGGTTAGGGTCGATTCCTTCGCGTGCGTACGAACGTCTTCATCACCAAGGTCGGTCGCGATTTCTCCCATGCAGATGGTATTGGCAAGCCCATCGAGGACGTCGCGGAATCGCATCGTCTTGCGACCGATAAACATGCCTCGTTGTGCCGCGCGTGACAGCGTTGCAAAGTTGTCAACGCCGTTGTCTCGCAATGCGCCCCAGTTGCTCAAGTAGGCCGAATCGCCCGTACAAAAAACGTAGTTGGTTCTAGCGGCCGCAGGTAATCCAACACCCGGATCACTTGGACATCGCATTGCAGGGACTTCGGTGAGCCAAGGCTGATAGACGTTGACTGCGTGATGGCTGGCATTCATCAATGGGGTACCACCCATCGACGGCCAAACATCATTGGTGGTCGTCGGATCTCCATCCGCATCCAATGGGTTACTGATGTTTTCCCAAAGCGCTTGCTGCTCGAAAAACGGCAGCATGCCAACCATTGCGCTAAGTCCCAAGCGATTGTGGCCCGTTGCGGCTCTTGTAAAGTCGCCAGGGCCGTAGGTCCCCGTCATCAATTTGGGTAGCTGTTTGTATGCGGAATGGTAGTTGTGAACCGCCAAACCAAGTTGCTTCACATTGTTGCTGCAACTCATCCGTCTCGCCGCCTCGCGCGCGGCCTGTACGGCAGGCAATAATAACCCCACCAGTACACCAATAATTGCGATCACCACAAGAAGCTCTACCAACGTAAAGCCAAGTTTCGGTCTCTTCTGCATCTCTCTGAACTCCAATGAACAAGCGGAAAAGGAATGCTCGATCAAGGTGGCTGCAAGCTAATGGGGAGGAATAAACCTTACTCACCACCGGAACGGGCACTGCGTGCCTGTAACCTTAGCGGATGGGTGATGTGTGTGCCACCAATTTTGTGGCCGTCGGCAAAGAATATAGAGATGCCGGCGAGACAGGTGATCAGAGATGTACAGACGCTCTTCTCCCATAGTCTATAGGAACGCCGGAATGTCTATAGTCATTTGCCAGCAGCGTTTGTAGGACGTCTTTCCTGCCCGAAAAGGTGTTTTGCACGTGTGAGAAGTGTATAGAGACACCCGCTCTAAATACCTATTCGTGTATAGACTTTGGCGATTGCGGATGCCGTTCTAAGCCGATTTGCCATTGGGGGTCAGCCCATTGCCAAGCGGTTTGGGGATGTTTCGATTTTGATTTCCTTGCTCTCAGAGCAAAAAAAAACGGCGGGCGACTTAGTCGCTCCGCCGTTTTTAGAGTCATTTTGTGGAAAATTGGTTTAAGCGTCGCTTGGACGTACCGCTTGTTTGGTCGGTGGAGCCTCGGGCTTGGCCGCTTTTTCTTCCTCGCCGGACTCGTCCTTCAGTTCAGGGTGATCCTGGATAAACTTCGAGATTTCATCTTGTCCGGCGATCACGCCCGCGTCTCCGCCACCGCCGCAACCCACAATGGTTGCCATCAATCCGATTGCGAGAATAGTCAAACGAAAGCGGTTTCCAGCGAGACCGCGTCGTTGAATTTGAAAGTTCATGTGTATACGACTCTTTTTGATTTGGATGGTGTCCCGTCGAAATGATTCGACGCGACGTTAATGAAAACATCTGAATCGCTGGAGGATCGTTTCGTGATCCAGCGATGTGGGTTCGCAGCGTAAAATACGATCTTTAGAAATCGGCTGAGATCGTTTCTTTACTGGCACGAGTCCCCAAGGCACCCCACAATCCAAATGGGCTTTGCGCTCCTTGGGCGATCGGGCCCCCTTCGTACACTTGAGCGCTGTTACTGTCGCCCGCTTCGATCGAACTAGTCACAAATTTGACAGCACCGTCGGTCATCAGCACATGGCATCCACCTTGATGACGGCTGCTCGGTGGGAAAATCCCGGAGGTACCGTGGTACGTGTTGGACATGCAAACTTCAGAGTTGGGCGGCAGGATCGTGTTCACGCTGCCGTACATCGGGCGTCCAAGGGCCCATTTGTAACCGCGTCGTTGTTCCGAGCTTCCAACCATCGTCACGCCGCTCTGTTTCCAAAACTGAGGACGGGCAGGATCGAGATGAGTTCGGCACGACACCGCACCTCCCGCGTTGTACATCGGGTTGCCACCATCCGTACCGTTCATGAGGCTTTGGGCCGCGTGTCCACGGGCGTCCAGGTCACCCAGGTCGGTGATCATTTCACCCGAGCAAACCGTATTGGCGAGTCCGTCGAGAATATCGCGAAACTTCATTGTTTGCCTTGCAACAAACACGCCTCGGCAAGCGGCACGAACTCCCGTTGAACGTGTCGAGTCGGTGGTGCCGTTGTTGGCCAAACCGCCTTCGTTGGCACGAAAGTGCGAGTCGCCGATACAAGCGCCATAATTCGTTCGACCTTGCGCTGGCAATCCGGTACCCGGATCACTTGGACAACGAAACGAAGGTACTTCGGTCAACCATGGATCGTATTGGGTAACCGAATGGCCTCCGCCGCCGGTCAGCCCCTTCATGGGGCAAGGCCCCATTGCAGCGAACACGCCTTTGCCCAAAGGATCATTGAATGGATTGCTAATCTGCTCCCACAACGCTTGTTGTTCGATGAATGGTGTCAATCCGACAAGCCAACTGAGCTCAATTCGATTGTGCGATTTGGCAGGCGGGTCACCAAAAAATTCGGTGGAATTGGTGGTCCCTTCTTTGGTACCGGTTAATTGTGTCGGTAGCTGGTCATAGGCTGCGTGGTAATTGTGCAGCCCCAAGCCGATCTGCTTAAAATTATTGCTGCAGCTCATCCGGCGAGCCGCTTCACGTGCCGCTTGGACAGCGGGAAGCAATAATCCAACCAACACACCGATGATCGCGATCACGACCAGCAGTTCTACCAGGGTGAAACCAGAATTTGATCTTTCTTTCATCTTTTAAACTCCGAAATAAGGGAACAAGGATAGCGATGACATTTGTCTATGGATCAAAAGTTATTGATGGATGAGAGTGGAAAAGGAAGCTCTCTTTCATTAGCGATCAAAATCTATAGACGTATTTTTCTTGCAATAGTGTCGAGAAATGCGCTCGGAATAGAGAAATACAGAGGCGTTTCCAAGCAAGCGGCCTGGAAGGAAAGGGGGTGGGGGAGATGCTTTTAGCGAATGCTAACATCTCATTGTGGTGTTGAAGGGGGCACGCACAGAGCGTCGCACCGTACTATAGCCTAGTTGAACCCCTGGTAGTCTATGGAGTTTCGGATTTTCTTGACTGTAATTGCTGAAATTTATCCGCGGCTTGACGCTGCGATTCCGCTTCGGCGGCTCGGCCCAAACTTTGGTAGATGGCTTCTAACGCTCGGCGGGCGGAAACTTGAGAGGGATCGTTCTCAAGCGAACGTTTCAAAGCTTTGATCGCGTTTTCTGAGTTGCCATTGTTCTGTTCCGCTAATCCCAAGAAATAAGAGTCACTGGCGTCAACGTGAAGCTGTTCTAACGACTGGTAAAGCGGGATCGCTTTGCTGTTTTCACCGCGATCAAGATAAATCCGAGCCAAGGTATGGGCGGCAACGATACGAGCATCGGTGTCGACTTCGGTAGACAGAACTTCTTTCGCCAAATCTTCGGCAATGGGTAACGCTCCCTGCTCGCGGGCCAACCAGATCAAGGCGGCGTCGACGTCGGCATCCGCGTTTCCAGTCTGTTTTATCTGAATCAATTCAGCGGTGGCTTGGACCATCAGTTCCGCAAACTTCGCATCGCCGCCGCGACGTCGATAGAGTTCGAACTTGCTGAGTGCAGAGAGTCGTTGACGCTCAGCAGCACTGAGATGGCTGATGTCTAAGATCGGTTCGACTTCGGTGGACTTCTGTTCGGTATCGGCTTCGAGTTGCTGTTTCTTATTGGCATGAATACCGATTTGATGGTTGCTTAGTGCGAAGTGAGCAACGTCGGTATCACGGCGGGGCATGTGGCAATTTGCGCAATCGTTTCCGTTGGCGGCAAGTCGCTGGTCATGGGGTTCGCCGCATGCGTCGTCGCTGTGGCAATGAAAACATTTATTGCGATGGTACTCGACCTTGTTCTCGGCGGTCGGCACATCATGAGGATCGTGGCACGTGATACAGGTCAGCGTCTCGGTTTGCATATAACATTGACTTTGGTGCAGTTGCTCGACATGACCGACCAAGCTCATTGCATCATCGGTGGTTCGGAATCGATAGTCGACTCGGAAATCGGTCAACCGTAATCCGGGTCGAAAGTCCCAACTGTCTTTACCCGCGATCTTGAGCTCATTGATCCCTTGGCAATGGCATTGTTGGCAAATCGCTTCGGACAATTCACGGCTTAACGCCTTGGGATTGACGATGGTGTCATCGTGGCTGAGGTCCGCGGGGTTGGTTGCGTTTTCCCGATGCCGTTTCGCGTGCAATTCGCCGGGACCATGGCAACGTTCGCAGCCAATCGTGGCTTCAAGGATCTCGAACTTGTAGGGATCATGTTTCGTGTGCTTGATCGATCCGACGTGGCAAAACACACAGCCCACCGTCACCTCGCGGCGAAATGATTGATGGGCGGGGACATCGTATCCCGGTGACATCGCCCATGTCTGATGATCGTCAAAATAGGTGATGGGAGATTCGATATGAAAATCGCCCACTCGCGCAAGATAGCTCTGCGAATGCGTTCCGGAACCGAGCGTGACGCTCATCGGCATCTTGGTCTCGCCAAGCGGTTCTCCCTGCTCGCTGAGACGTTGCTCGCTATGAAACATTTTCCCATCGGCGATTTCCACACGATAGCGATGACCGCTTGCATCGTGTTTAAACTCTCCGGGGGCTGGTTCGAGCGCTACGTCAGTGAAACGTGCCGCCTTGCTGTGCAGCGTTTGCAGGAAGCTTTCGTGCTGACTTTCGTGACACGACACACATTGGTCTGATCCGATGTACTTGACCGAGGCCTCGCTGTTGGCCGGCGGCTTGGTTTGCTGCTCAATCCCGTTTTCTTCGGCAGATAGCAACATCCCGCCATGTTGCAAAGTAAAACACACAATGACGGTGATCAGTCGCAGCACGTTCATAGTCAAGTCTTCAGGCAAATCATGTGTTAAGCAGGTAGGCAGGAATCATTGGGTGAAATCCCGTTAGCCGTTTGGGCCAACGCTGTGAAGCATTTAGAGATGGCAAATTACGGCATTTGCATTCCGTAGCTACGCTCGCCAGAGCGTGGATGGTTGCCGGCCAATACGAATCACCACCTTCTGGCGAAGGTAGCTACGAGAAAATGCTTCACAGCGTTGCGTTTGGGCGCTAGCTCCGGTTGAATGTCGGAACCGTGGCTAGCGCCAAAACGGCTAATATACTGAAAGACTCCTGCCTAGCTGCTTAGATTCCAGAGCCCATAGGCTAGTTGGAGTTCAGGGTCGACAAATAGGCTACCACGTCGCGTACCTCTTTGCGTGTCAGGACGTCAGTCATGTCGGGCATAATCGAAACCTCGTTTTTGGAAACGTCTTCGATCTCGTCGTTGTTCAAGCGGATCTCTTTGCCCTGGCTGTCCGAGATAATCGTTTCGTCCTCGCTTTCGGATTTGACCAATCCCATCACGATCTGTCCAGAATCCAGCAGGAACGATTGAGTTTGGTACTTCTTGTCGATGTCTTTGCTTGGCGCGATGATGCTTTGCAGCAGATAGTCGCGGTCTTTGCTGCCCGCGATCCCAAGCAAGTTGGGGCCAACATCGCTTCCCTCTTTGCCCACCTTGTGACAGCGAATGCACTGGGCGCCCAGATGAGTATTGAAGAGGACTTTGCCTTTGGCAGCATCGCCCCCGTCGCGGCTGACCAAAAACGGCCGAGTCTTTTCAGGCGTGGTCGCCCATCGTTGATCTAACGCCGCAGTGGCTTTGTTCAGTGCCACCTGAATCGCGGGGGCTCGCTTCGCTCGTTGCTCGGCCGTTTCTAAAACATCAAGCATGATCTCGCTTGATAAAGTGTCGCTAGTGATTTGGTCCAGCATCGAAATCAATTGTTGCCGCGATGTGTCACCCTGCTGTTTGCTCAATGCCGAGATCGCATACTGTTTGACCGCCAATTTCTTGCTGTCCGAAATCAAACGTGTTAAGAAAGCGTCAGCTTCATCGGCATTGTGTTTTGCGTAGAAGTTGATTGCGGTCAGTTGCAGGTTCGTTTCACGATCCTGCATGGCCGCGGGAAGTACCTCTTTCAGTGCCTCGGGATTTTGTTTGTCCAGTGTTTTCAGCGCGGCGACGCGAAGATCGACATCTTGGTTCGTCGTGCGAACGATTTCACTGAGCGAATCCGCCGACAATTTGGTATTGGTTCGGGCCGCGGCATCGATCGCAGCAGATTGCAGTTTAGGGTTGTTTTCGCTCGCCAATTTCGATAGCACGGTGCTCAAGCGTGCGGGATCCGTTTCACGCGGCAGCGTTGCGTAGCGTCGACGGCCATCGACCCGATCCAGTGGATCGGGTTTCATCCACGAACCCAGCATTTTGATGGCTTCGATTCGCAGCGGAACGCTGTTGGCATCTTGGCTTGCGTATTGGATGACAGATTCAAAATGCTCGCGTCCTCCTAGGCGATAGTTGGCATTGAGCAGTCGGCGAATGAACGATTCCCCGTTGTGTTGTGCAGCAGGCAACGCGGCGGCCAGCACCTGCAATTGTTCATCACTCGAGAAATCGTCATGCAGGGCACGAGCAGCTTCGGTTGCCACTTGTTCGCTGGGGTCGCCGAGAAACGGTTCGAGCGCACGTCCCGATTCATTGCCACGAAGGGCGACGACCAAGTTCAGTCGCCCCACCATCGTTGAAGAGTCTTGGGCCGCTGTCAATTGTTCTGCGGTAGCACAGCTTCGCAGCGCTCGCGAAACTGCAAATCGCAGATAACGATCCGATTCGGCAAGCGAGCTGGAGAGCTGAAGCAGCGGATCGACGGCGTCGCTGGATGCGTGTTTGCTCAACGCGATCATTGCCATAAAGCGAACGCGATCGCTGGAGTCTTTCAATAACGGGATGAACATCGATCCGTCGACGCCACTGATGTCGGTTAACGTTCTCGCCGCTTGGGCTCGCATTTCCGCATCGTTCGATTGGACGATCGAGACCAGTGATTCGGTGGCTGTTGCTTCGCCGCCGCGAGCGAGTTGTCCGAGTCCCCAGACCGCATGGACTCGTGTCATTTCCGATTCCGATGTAAACGCACTGCGTAGTGTGTCAATGTCTTTCTGTTTGACCAATTCAAATTGGGCACCCATGCGAATGCGTTGGTCATCGTGACCGAGAAGTCGATGGAGTTCTGCAGCGGGCAACTGCGAAAAGCCGTTTTTGAGTTGCTTGGCCACCTCGCCACGGATTTCAGCGAGATCTGAATCGGGAGCATCGATTTTCCAGACCGCTCCCGACTGGTTCAGTGGATAGCCGCCGCCCCAGTCGACGCCGTATAACGCTCCATCGGGACCAAAGTTGATTCCAACCAACGGAATGCCACTACCAATCGAGTGTTCGTTTTCCATCGTAAACGAAGCGCCGGCGGGCATGGCTTGGAAGGCGAACTGAAAGCCACCGGGAGCTCCGGTCAAGAAAAAGTAATCACGATACGCCGACGAAAGGGCGGTTCCGGGATTGAAGGTAAATCCGGCAGGGCCATCGATGTAATTTTTAAGCGTGGGAAGAATATAGGAAGGCTGTCCCGCGAAATGGGGAACCCACAATCGTTCGTCGGTCCAAGGGTTAAAGCCGTTGCCACGATATTGATAATTGCAACGCCATCCAGCATCCATGCCACGAACGATGTAGACAAATCGCTCTTTTTCATTGGGTTGATCGGCGTCGTTGTCGACTCCAAACAGGTTGCCGTATTGATCAAAAGCCAACTCTTGCACGTTTCGCAATCCGTGGGCGAACACTTCAAAATTGCTGCCATCCGGATCGCAACGCATCACACCACCTTGATTGGGATAGTGAAAACGTTTGCCTTCGCGCGACGTCAATGAAATCCCTTTGTCACCGATCGACCAATAGATCTTGCCATCGGGGCCGACGGTCAAACCATGCATGTCGTGACCTGCGTAGGCGATGTGAATCGCAAACCCCGATGCAATCGCTTCGCGAGTGTCGGCAACGTGATCATTATCGGTGTCTCGCAATCGCCATAGATCCGGGGCAATCGTGGCATAAACATCGCCATTGAACCACAACACGCCTGCGGCGATTCCCGTGACTTCGGTTTGAAAGTCTTCGGCAAACAACTCGAATGTATCGGCAGTGCCATCGTGGTCGCTATCACGCAGCGTGTGGATCTTTTCACTGATGACGGTCAAGTCACGCCAATCGTGCGATCCATCATGGTTTAGATCATCAACACGTTTGCGGTTTTTCTCTTGATCTTGGTTTGGGGCCAGACGTTGATGATAAAATTCTCGGCGATCATCGACGCTTTGAAATCCGACATCGTTGGTGATCCAATCGCGATTGTTTCGAATGTCAAGATCCTGAGCCTTCCGCCGCTGCGTTTGAGTCACATACGCCGTGCCTTCGTTGTCAAAACTGATGGCCACCGGGTCGGGCACGTTGATCTTGCCGCTCCATTTGGTGTAACGCAGCGGAGTCGAGCTTGGCGGTTCTGTCGCAATTGCGAAACTGAATTGGCAAACAAAAAGGACAGCGGCGAGCATAACAGCGGCGAACAGGCGAAAATGTGAAAGCATGGTGCAGATTTTAGGGTTGCGAAGACGTGACAGATTGCTGGGCCGGCTGCAGCGCAGGATCGTCGAGATCAATTCGATATAAGATTTGGTTATAGTCGTAATACGGCGTCGCCGCCGCGTGATTGGCGAACTCCGCCGTATACGTTCCTTCGAACAGTAGGACGTGTTCACCCGCCTGCGTTAGTTCAGGATGTAGACGTGGATTATAGAACGTGTAGTTGTCATGTGAAAGAATTTCGACGGCGTCGCCCCAAGGTCCCATGGGCGAATCGGCTTCGGCATACCACAGCGTTCCAAAGGCGGTCGTTTTTCCGAACTTTTGCATGAAGACGGTCACCCAACGTTTGCGGAACGCATTCCATGCAATCGATCCTGAATGCGGTACGATCTCGCTGTCATCGTCGGCCGAGCGAAGCGTTTTTTGAGGTGTGATCGTTTTCCAAGTCTCGAAGTCTTTCCAGGCTTCATAGTTGGCGGCGATTTGAATGCGAGGTAGCGGGTTGCCGAACAACAGCCAACGTTTACCCTCAGTGTCGGTCCAGAACACCGGATGACCTTCTTCGGCGAGCGATGGCTGCGGTGTGAAATCGGATGCTTTCCATACCTCGCGAACGGCTTCAAATTCCGAATTCGACTCGTTCCATTCGCACAGTCCTGCTTCGTACGTCTGGAGATGCCCTTTGATTTTTCGATAAAAGGCAACTAAATGCTCGTCGCCATTTTTGTCCGGTAGGCTGACGTAGCCAGTCAACCAAGTCGGACCGTCGCCGGGGATCGGAGCAACGCCTTTGGGACGCCCGCGTTCATCGAGAAACAAATTGAACTTGGGTTTTAGTGGCGGTCGCACGGAATCAAACGGGTTTAGCGACGTTGTTCCGCTGGTCATATCAAACACGCCCAATGGGTAAGGGGCGAGCTTGGTGTCGCCCCACGCCCAAAACATCTTGCCCCGATGAACGGCGGTTTGCACGGAGTCGCATCCAAAAACCGGGCCGTCGTTCCAATCGAGTTCGTCGCCGAGTTTTTGACTTTCGGCAAACAAGCCAGACCCGGTTAACCGTCCCACACGTTTCGCGATCGCGGTTCGGTGGACCTTTACGATCAGTGTTTTGCCGCGACGTGGTGTCAGCCGAACGCCTCGAAAACCAAATCCATCCGCCGGGATTTCGTATCCGTGTCCGATCACACTGAAATAGACTTCACGATCGAGCAGCGATGGATCATCGATCGCGATTACTCCGGCATTGTCGGTGACAAAACGGACTTGGTGGGTCGTTTTTAATTCGACCAACGGGACCGGCCATCCCGATTGATCATCAACAACGCGAATTCGGCACGCGGTCAATTTTGTCGGTGCAACGTCTTGGGCGACGCTGAATGACGCAACCGTCAATCCGGTCAGAATGATGGTCAGAATGCGCGCTAAGAGATTCAACTTGGATGCTTTTGAAAGAGTGTCTCGGCGCCGTTTTTATCGCTGCAACGCAGGTAGCCGTGTTACGTTCGGTGATCTGCTCACGCGTGGGGTTATGATTTTTCTAAGCCGGAGGCTGTCGTAGGCGTCCGGGTTTTACGCATTACCCGGTGCCTTACGGCCCACGGCTCACGATCAAATCTGCACTTTGTTTGAATCAACCGATGCCTCTCGCCCAAACCGCTATTGGCGGAGTTCGCCAACACGCTGCAATGCTTCCCCGATCGTGCGAGGATCCGCGGGGGATTTTGTCACGGTTTCCATTTCGGTTGCGGTTTCAGCAGACGTCTCGAGTTCGCTTGATTCGCCGGGAAATCGAGGTTGTGGACGGACCGTCATTCCCCAGCCGTGCAGGATGCCGAAGCGATCACTCTGTGTTCCGCTGATCACTAATTGCCAAGCTCCCTGAACGCTTTTGCCATTAAACGCACTCAATCCTGGTTGGCGTTTGACGAGGGCTTCGGGCTGAAAACTGCCTTCGAACGGAGCCCGCGCCTTGGTGATCGAATAGCGAGCCGAGTCGTCAAAGATGGTCTGGTTAAAGTGATCGTCGTGAGCCCCGACACCGCTAAATAGTTCGATTCGCGTTCCATCGGGGCCGACCAGGTAACCGTCCAGAAAGGACGTGTAGGTATGCGTGATCGACAGCTGGACGTCCAAGTCGGCGATCAGGTAATTTTCGTTGATGTAGATTTCCGAGACCACGGTTTTGCGCGGCGGAAGTGCTTCCACGCTATCGCTGCGATAGCTGCCACCGACAAGTGACTTGGCCGAGATGGCTTCCGATGCAGTCAGTAGCCCATCCCCGTTGGTGTCGTATGACCTGAATTCCTCGATAAGTTCGTCGGTCCACTCGTCGGTGTACTCATCCATCGCCACTTGGTTGTCGCGATTGAAGTCGCGTTCGTAGAACCATCCAGGTAAACCGGAAGTCAAATCGCCTGCTTCGGCTTGCATTTCATCCAGGTAAGCTTGCAGTTCGCTGCGTTGGATTTCGCCATCACGATCCACGTCCAAGCGGCCAAAGGGGACGCCCAAACGAACGGCTTCGTCCGCACTAAGTCGGCCGTCACGGTCGGCGTCAAATCGCCCCAAAACGGTCGATGTCAGGTAGTCACGACCGCCACGACCACGACTGTAACGATCTCGTGAACTGGATTCGTCACGGCTAGGCAGTGACGGAGCGACACCGTTTCCAGTGCGTTTAGCTTTCTGGATCAGTTCACTGGAGGCTCCGGACAGCAATCGACGTCGTGCGTACCGCTGAGCAAGTTCAAGGCGACTGAGTTTGTTGTCGTTGTTGAAATCTTCGGAAAAGGGATCACGGTACTTCCATTCTGCTCGTTCGGCTTCGGTGCGATCAATAAATCCATCGTGGTTGCGATCCGATCGGCGAAGTGTCCGTTCGGCGTAGTCGATGTCTTCTTGGGTGTAAGGGTACTTTACCTCGGGTAGGCCAAACTCGGGGACTAGCGGTTGATTGGGGGCCGTGCCGAAATCCATCGGATTTGTATAGTCGTCGACATCCACATCACGTCCCGATACACCATTGTTCATCGCAAAGTAGACTCGCGCAGCCTCTTGCCACTTATCGATCCCGTAAGGACGCTCGAGCGACATGCGCCGCGCCGCGGCGACACGTTCGAGGTAGGGACGTGCCAATGGGGTGATCTCGGTCGGATCGATGTTCCCGTTTTGGTTGGTGTCGAGTCGCTCGAGCGATTCACGCAGACCGGATTGGGCGGACGCGTTGTCGACGCAAACCATCAAGCCGATTGCGAACACGATCGCAACAATCAAGCGTCGTTGGAGGCACAAGTGTGGTTTCATCGGAATCGGCAAGGGATTGGGGGAAGGTACGGTTTATTATTTTCGTAGCTACGCTCGCCAGAGCGTGGATTTCCGCCGAGATCGCGACAGCAGCTACGTCGAAATCCGACAGTGATTATCCGCTCTTACCGAGCGATCAGCGACGGTCCAGCTTATCGAGTGCTGCGGCTGCGTGACGAACTGCTGCGCGCGGTTCCTTCACCCAAGATGACTTGATGCAACAGTTCACCAAACACATCGCTGTTCATCGGCGTGATGACTTCGATCGTCTGTTCGCCACGAGCGTCGATATGTTTGGCAAGTTTCTCGACTTCGTTAAACAGATCGCGGGGAGCGGTGACAATCAGCGAATTGCTTGCTTCGTGAACGGCGACGGTCATTTTGGGTTCGAGGTCGCGATCGGGTTTGCTGTCCGCCGTTAGTAGACCTTTCTTGGCAGCAGCAGCCAGTTTGGCTTCGGCGGCGCGTTGTGCAGCAACGGCCGCGGCGCTACCGCCGGCTTGCCCTTTCTCTTTGTCGCTCGAGATGCGTCCGGCATAGGCTTCGCGGATTGCCTCGGCAACTTCCGACGCCTTTGTATTGACCAATTCGATCACGTTCGAGGTCCCGTAGGTTTCGATCGAGGTGATGCTTTGGTCCTTGTCGATGATTTTTAAATAGCCTTCGATGATATCGATGTCACCGGATGTGCCTTGGGCGATCAGTCGGTTCAGTCGCGAATCAGCAACGATCGTAATCGTGCCCGACATCATCGTCGTCGTGCCATCGTTGGACGTCACGAAACTGCTTAACAGTCCACTGGAGGAACCGCCTGACACGTATCCGTTGACCAGTGTGCCCGCTTGAGCCTCTTTGGCGGCGTCGCCTCCATCGAGCAGTTCGCCCAGCATTCGCAACGCATCATCTGGCTTGGTGTGCTTCAAGTAAAACACGATCGGAGTCACCGGCGCGGTTTCGATCACTCCGGCGATGCTGCGCAAGTGTGACTCAAACTCATTCAGCGCCTCGGGATCGTCGGATTGCATCAACACGCCTCGTGGGGTTAGTTGACAACGAATTGCGTCGGCTTGATTTTGGCTGGTCGCAGTCAGTAGACGAGCGGAACTTGTTCGAGGCGAGTTCGGGGAATGAGTCGACGCAAACGATTGTTCAATCAATTCAGGCTGGGTCGTACCTTCTTCGGTTGACTCTTCGTCATGGAGGACCCGCTCGGTTCTCTTTTTTTCGTTCGGAGCGATCGCGGGGTACATGATGATCGGGGTCGAGCGACGCCAGAACTTGGTCGCGGTTTCGAGCAACTGTTCCGCTTGAGCTCCTCGCAGCGGAAACATCCGAGTGTTTTCGCTGTGAGCCACGTCGCTATTGACTTCAAGTCCAGCGACAATCTTTTTGATTTGATCGATCTTGGCCCGTTTCGCTCGGACAAACAACCGCATGTTGCCGGGGTCGGCATCGATTTTTGGGGCGTCGGGATCAATCGTTTTTGGATCATCTAGCGGATCGGGAAGATCCAGCATTTGTTCGAGCAAGCTGATCGCAAAGTAGGGATCGACGGTCTTCAGTTGAATGACTTCGAAATCAGCCTCCGATGCTTGTAACTGAGCCACCGTCTCTGCGATCTCGGCTTGCACCTCAGGGGACGCCAACGCGACAACACTGCTGGCGGTTTGGTCGACCGACAGTCGGACTTGCTTTCCGGCCAGCAGGGTTTGCAGGACGTTGTAGACTGTTTCCACGTTCCCGCCTTCGACGAGATGCGATTTCAGCAACATGTCGCCGTTGGCAGCGGTCATGTTTGCTTTGGGTTTGTCGATCGCGGCAACCAGTCCTTCGATTAATTTGACTTTGTCTTCCAAGCCCGTCACGAACAGATTTTTACCCTGCAGGTCAGCGGAAATACTGACGTCAATTCCAATCATCTCATCGGTCGCTAGGCCCAAGTGAGGGCGGGCGACCACCAGGATGTCTTCGGCTTCGACGTGTTGTAGCGAGAAACTTTTGACGATCGTGCCGTCTTGCATCGCATCGGCAGGTTGGAACGCGGCGAGCACCGCTTGGACGTTTCGTAACTTGGCCACCGTGTCAGTGATCATCAATTGATTGGTGCGAGACAAAATCGCAGGCGACGACATCAACTTCAGTGCCGCCAATTCTTGGACTGCTTCTTCGGCGTCAATGTCTCCGAGCGAGAACATGCACTTGACGACGTGGTGTTCGCTGGTGTCGGCAAGGTCCTCGACGCTGATCAGCTTTGCCAGCACATCGAGTTGCTGCAAACTTCGGGGATCGCTCAGATTGATCACCGACAGCAATTGGTCACTGCGAACCAACGTGAAGCCCTCAGACAACAGAAACAGATTGACGCGATCGATCGCTTGCTGATGCGAAAACGCGGTGGGGTCGGTGTAGGTAAAACTGCCCGGAGGAAGGTCGCCAAAATGCAAGGCCAATCCCGCTTCGTCGGCGATCCAACGAATGACTTCACGCCATGGCACACCCTCGAACGAAAAGCGAACCATGCCATCCTCAAGTGGCGGAGCGGTGATCTCGATCGCCGGTTCGCTGACAACCGCGGGAGCCGCATCGGTCGATGGGGTCAACGGCGATGAAGTTTCAACAGTGGACGTTTCAACGGATGGTTGTTCAGCGGTTGGCTGTTCAGCGGTTGGCGACTCGTCCAATGGCAGTGCGTCAGTCGTAGGTGTTTGCACAGCCACTTCTTGCTGAGCTGTTTCCTGCTGCCCGATTTCTTGCTGAGCGGTTCCTTGCTGGCCAACTTCCTGAGCCATCAGCGGCGAGAGGAACGAAGTCGATAGCAAAGGAGCTACGAATACGAACGCCGGGAACAACCGGATTCGTGAGCAACGTCGAGTCCGAGAATGGGTCATGGCAAGGATTTCAGTTGGAAGCGGGCTGGTTCTAACGCCAAAAGTCGGCGGTGCAGTCCAGCAGCTGAGGGAGGGAGGGGCGTCAAGGAAACGGGTGAGGTTTCAAGGACGAACAGGAGGGAGCTTTGCGATAGGCGTGGGCTCGAGGTTGTTGTGTGAAGAAGGGTGCAATTCTTCCCCACCTCGAGCTAGGGCATGTTAGCCAGAAAACCTGCAAAAGTCAACCAATTACTGGAACAATCGACAGGGTGTCCCCCTGCAAGAGTGGCGTGGCGTTTGTCCCCGCGTTTGCCCAAGCTTGCATTTTTCAACTATTTGATCAATTCGTGCAGGTGGATAAACGTTTTACCTAAGCGTCCACCGTAATTTCCCGCACTGATTTTGATCAGATCGGGGGTCTCGGCGGCGGCAAAGATCGCCCGTTTAGTCGCTTCCTGAAGCGCTGCCAGATCGCGACCATTAACGATGATCTCCATGATGCTGCCGACCCCCTCGGGCACCTTGGACTTTTTGCCCAGTTTGTCTTTGAGCGTGGGGCAGTACTCGGCGTAGGTCGCCGCGATCAGAAAATCGTAGCTGCTGCCGGCCTTGGATCCGCTGGCGGCAACGCCACCGGGAAACGTGGTGATCACGTCGGGAGTCCCCTCGGCCGCAAACGAGGCGCGTTCGGCTGCGTCCAATGCGACGTCTTCATCAGGTCCAAAGAACCACAGATTGCCTCCCATCACGCCGTCGCGAAATCCGAAGCGACGCGACAGGAAAAACTCGCCTGCGAGCGTGGGGATGACCCAGCCCTTTTCGCCATGCCGCTCGTCACGAAATTGATGGCGATCGCCGAACAAGGCAATCTTGCGGCCGAGCTTGAAGTAGTCTTCGGTATCGAGCGTGTTAAAACATCGCGCCGTCGGACAGGTCAGCACGTTCTGGCTGATTCGAGCCAGCATGACTTTTTCAAGATGTTCGCGGCGGTCTTTGCGAAAGCGAGGGACGTGAAATTGCACGACCGCGCCGATCCGACCATCGGGCGTTCCGCCTTCGGCAGCCGAGGTTGCATCAATCCAACGTGAGACGCCTGCCTCGCAGTCGCAAAGGATGGTGCTGGAGGCGTGCCCGGTGACCGCCGAAACACAATGGGCGAGCCAACGTTCGTCACGCGCCGTGATCATGATTTCGCCGTAGATGCTGCGAAATCCCTCAGCGTAAGTATCTTCCACCAATTCGGTAATCGAAGTCATGCGGTGTCTCCCCGGTTGCTACCATCCCGGCCGATTCCATCGTAGACGCGCGTTTCCGTAACGACCTTGTCCATGAAAATGTCATGGCTTTGCATCGGAATCTCGTCAAACATCTGGCACTCGAACGCTAACGAAACAAGCGGTGTTTCCGGTTTGGCATTTTCAAGCAATTTGTCGTAGTAACCTTTGCCGTGTCCGGTGCGTCCACCGCGAGCGTCAAAACCGACGCCGGGAACCAAGATCAAGTCGAGCTGTTTAACGCCGACCTTTTTCGACTTGACGTTTCGCAAGTCTTCGCGAGGTTCCAATATTTTGTACATCCCGACTTCGAGCTCATCCATCGATTCCAGCAGGAACAATTCGAGCTCTCCGTCAACACAGTACGGAATCACGATGTCTTTGTCGCTCGCCACAGCCGCCGGCAGTGCTTGTCGAGTGCGTGCTTCGTCGCGAACGTCGACATACCACATCACACATTTTGCCGCTGTGTATTCAGGCAGTTGCATCACGCGGTCGGTGATCTGTTGACTCACCACGTCTTTGTCGGGCTGAGCTTTCCTCGCTGCGTGGGCCGTTTTGCGGATCTGTTGTTTCTTTTCCGAGAGAGCGTCTTGGTTCATGGCAACTAATATTGTTAAAGGAAAAGCAGCTGCGATGGCGAACAGCCGGAATCGTTAACGTAAGTGTTCATCGCCTAGGTCGCCAGGCTTTCGCCAGGCCAATGCCACGACGCAGGTCACTCGGCTACAACGACTTGAACTTTTCTGCCGCGTCATCCCAAACCGACGGATTGGATGGATTAAACTGCTTGGTACCGAAGCTGGTTCGGATCAATTCGCGAGCTTCGACGATCGAGCCAAGTTGCCCCGTCCCGATCATTTGGACCGCGACGTTGCCGGCCGCCGTTGCTTCGACCGGACCAGCCACCACAACACGATTACAGGCGTCGGCGGTCATTTGGCAAAGCAATTCGTTTTGCGAGCCGCCGCCGACGATGTGGATGACATCGATCGGATTGCCAACCAGGGTTTCTAGCATTTCCAAGCAAGCGCGATAGCGAAGAGCCAGCCCCTCGAGTGCTCCGCGATACAGCACACCATTGCTCTCGGGAGCCTTTTGCCCGGTGCGTCCGGCGTAGCTAACGATCGCATCCACCATATCGGTCGGGGCTACGAAGGCCTCGTCGTCAGGATTGATCAACAGTTCGAATGGTTTCGCAGCCAAGGCACGCTCGACCATCACTGACCATGACTCGGCTGCCTGGCGACGCTCGAGCGATTTTCGGATCTGCTGGAAAATCCACAGCCCGCCGATATTCTTCAGCAGTCGCGTGCTGCCTTGGATGCCTCCTTCGTTGGTGAAGTTCAACTCGGCGCATTTCTCATTGATCAGAGGCTGAGCCAACTCGCATCCCATCAACGACCAAGTGCCCGAGCTGATGTAGCACCAGTTTGGTTTTTCAGGAGCGAAGTCATTTACGGGGACCGCAATAATCGCCGACGCCGTATCGTGCGTGGCTGGAACAATCACCGGGACGTTGTCGAGTCCCGTTAGTGCGGCGACCGACGGCTGGATAACGCCAAGTTGGGAACCCGGCTCAATCACGTCCTGGAAAATCTTGGCAGGCAATTGAAAGCGAGAGATCAGGTCGCTCGACCATTTGCGGGTGCGGGGATCCAGCAACTGAGTGGTCGAGGCGTTGGTCGCTTCGATACTGCGTTTTCCTGTCATCAACCAGTGAAAAAAATCGCCCATCATCAGAAAGCCGTCAGCGATCTCGAGCGAATGTTCGCCTGCCAATCGAGCTGCGACCAGCTGGTACAGCGTATTGAGCTCCATGAACTGCAGCCCCGTCGCCTCAAAGATTTCTTGACGAGGCACAATTTCCCAGGCACGCTGCATCATCCCTCGCGTGCGGGGGTCACGGTAGTGACGCACCGGGCCGGTCATTTGGTCTTGGTCATCGACCAAGACATAGTCGACGCCCCAAGTATCGACCCCGACCGAGGCGACTTTGTCGAACTGCTGTGCCGCAGTGCGAAGTCCATGCTGGATATCCGCCCACAATCCGTGGACGTTCCAATGCATCGATTGCTGAATCGTGACCGGGTCGTTGGCAAACCGATGGACTTCAGCCAGTTCCATCTGATCATTTTGAAGCGATCCCGCAATCACGCGGCCGCTCGAAGCACCTAAATCAACCGCCAAATGGACCGGGGCCGAGCTCATCGTGGTGTATTCCCTGTTTTACCGTCTGTTTTCGGAAGCAAAGAGGCAAATGATAACAGGATATTGATCGACTGCCGCCCTTGCTGTCGTGGCAACAGCCTCGATTCCGGGGAACTGTGACATTTGTGGCGACTGCTGATTTCGGTTAGCCGTTTTGACGCTAGCCACGGTTTCGTCACCATCGAACCGACACTACGCCCAAACGCAACCCTGTGAAGCATTTTGAGGCGGCAGATTATGGCATTTGCGTTTCGTAGCTACGCTCGCCAAAGCGTGGATGATTGCCGCGCAATGCGAATCACCACCTTCTGGCGAAGGTAGCTACGAGAAAATGATTCACAGCGCTCGTGAAAGTCCGCTGAGATCCGATTGCCATCGGGGTGAGGGCTTTTTGTTCACTGCACCGGTGGCAGCAATTTTCTAGGGGGGTGTGTCCGTCGATTTTCTTGGTGCTGGACAATCGATTTGCAAGCGAAAAACAACCCGAATGGCGGTCGCGAAATGCAGCCTCAAAAATGCATTCGATTGACACCAACTTTTTTAACTGCCGCAAGCGGAACACTTTATGTCACAAGGGGCTCCCCCCTGTAAACGAATTTGGGAAAACTGTGGTTGACCCGCCACCTGCAAATCGTAATCTAACGGTGTCGCCACATCACTCATCCGCCATTTTTCAGAGGCGGAATCCAGCAGGATGTGTACGATCGTCAACTGCTGCTAAGTCGTTGATTTGATTAGAGTTATCAAGGGATGGTCAAGGCTGTATTCTAACAGCATTACTCGTCCTGCTTAATATTGCGCTAGCAATGGATTGCGTTTAATTGCGTCTTCCGCGAGTTCGCCTCGCGTGGGGTTTACGCGGTCAGCTTGCGGCCACGGGCTGATACACGTCGATAAGTCGTTTGACATTTGTCGATCGATAAATCACGGACCTCACGGGCCGGGTACACGGAGTACCCGGCCGCGAACGCTCGCGAGATGCGTGCTCTTTGCACGCGTGATTCGCCCTCTCTCTGGAGAAAGCTGAAGTAGTCAGGCGTTTTGGTGAAAGTTACGGATTCGTCACCATCGAACCTAGGCTAGCGGATTGTTATTTATTCGAAATGCAACTCGCAATGGTGAGCCGTGGGCCGTAAGGCACCGGGTAATGCGCGGGACCCGGCCGCTTACGCGTCACGGCTCACTGAATCAACAGCCTGTTAGCACCACAATGGCTAATTTTAACAGCGATGATTTTCTACTAAATCAACAGCGGTGACGGATTCGCCCTCACTTCCGCATCCTGCCGGATCGGCGTCGCTATCGCGGATTGACTCGGCCTACATTGCTCTCGCCTCGACGTACAAACGTGATGCACGCCAACGGCTTGGAAAGCCGAGCGACAATCTTGGGCCGGCACACAGCGTAGCCGAGTTCCAGCATCAGTAGCGGTGACGAATTCACCCTTATCTTTCGCCCCGCCGGATCGGTGTCGCTATCGCGACTTGATTCGGCCTGCATTGCTCTCGCCTCGACGTACAAACGTGGTGCACGCCAACGGCTTGGAAAGCCGAGCGACAATCGTAGGCCGGACCGCAGTGGAGCGGTGTTCCAGCATCAGCAGCGGTGATGAAGGTGGGCTAGGGAATTTCACTCGTCGTTTCGTTTGGAGATGCCGATTGTGATCCTCCGATCAGTTCGCCAATTTTTCCGTCACTGGCCGGACTGACCCACTTCAAGTCGACGATAATCGCTTGCTCATCTTCGCGAACGATTAGCGACGGCAGTTCCTCTCGCAGTTGCTCGGCCCACTCTTTGGCGTTCAACGAGCGATGCTCAACACGAACTTGTCGCGACGGGTACCGCCATCGACCTTTTGGCGTGATGCGGGCGTCTTCGGCGGTCACTTGGCAGCTTTTGATCGCATCGCTTGCGCTCAGCCGCATGGCCAGTCGTTCTGCTCGAGCTTTCAGGTTCTCTTCCCCCGTTTGCAGTAAAGCATCGATGGGAAGCTCGCCTGTGGCCGATTTGCCCAGCGTGCTGACCAGCATCGCTTGCACTGCGCTAGTCGCTTCGAGTGACTTCCACACGGCGGACTCGATGATTGCTTCGACGAGCTCTCGTTTGCCAATCAGGATGCCGCATTCCGGCCCTCCGAACACACCGCCACCTTCGACAATGACTAGATCCGCACCCGCTTCGATCGCCGCTTCTACCGACGCCAACTTCGCGTCTTTGGTTTGGCGAAGCGTGGCGATCGGCAGCACGACGACTTGCGTCACCGCCGGTTTGTCGAGACGAAGCGGCGCGGGAGGGTTGGGCTTGGTTTCGTCATCGGCCACGATCAGGCAAAAGGAGTCGAAAGCCGAGAAATCTGCAGCTTCGATCGAATCGTTGGCTCCGACTTCCTGAACGATCGGAACCAGCGAGTTGAGGGCATCGACCAGCGAATCGCCGCCACGAAGCCGGATCGCATGGCTGCGGTGAATCAGGATATCCTCTTGGCTCATGCCAATTACAAGTGCCGTCAAAATCGCATTGAAATTTGCTGCGACGGCGATTTCCAGGTTCGCGGACGACTCAAGATGTCGATGCAGTTCGCGAGTCAGCCGCTGGTTCGCATGGTGGTCCCGGCGAACATCGCCGTGCAGACATGCATAGGCCGCCTCGACCGCCTCTTCGGCCACAGGAACGCCCGTTCCCAGCGGGGTCACCAACGTGCCCGATGCGTTGACCAACGGGATCGCGATCGCGACCTGTTTCTTGGACCATCGTTGTACGTTTTTTTTGCCCGCTTCGGTTGCCCGCATCACCGCGTCCAGCCCGCGCGCCGCCGTTTGCGGCAGATCCTGGATGATCTCCGTTGCTTGGTTTTTTAGTTTTTCGAGTGTCTCAGGCTCACGCGCTCGTCGAGCCACGTCGTTGAGTCCACGTCGCAGTAATTCAACGGTCCAGGGAGGGATTGCCATCAGAATATTCGTTTTTAAGTAAGGGGGGGTAAGCTTGGCAGCAGATCGGTCGTAACCGCGATTGTCAATTCGATTTTAACTGGGATTCGATTCTAACCCATGCTTCTTGGTTACGAATCGTGTTAATCAGAATCGTGTCAATCAACGGGCCAGGTCTCAATGGGCCAGATTTCAATGGAAGCGGGGCGATAAATCGGGGCCGTGACGATCATGGAGGCCGCATCACGAAATGTGGTGGCGATTCAAGCTGGATATTGGACGTGCCCTCTGCCGAAAAGCCTCGTTTCGATATGATCATTCAACACTCGCGTCCGAAGACGAAGCAATGTCGCGTCGGTTTGTTCACCGATCGGCGAATTTTCGGCCTCTTCGGACCAAGTCATCACCCAGCTTTGAACATAGACGAGCGATATGAAAACCGACGAGCTACGCGAAAAATACCTTGCTTTTTTCGAGTCAAAAGGATGTGTCCGCAAACCGAGCGACGTATTGGTTCCGACCTGGGATCCGTCCGTCTTGTTCACGCCAGCGGGGATGAATCAGTTCAAAGACCACTTTCTCGGCAAGGTCAAACTGGATTTCACCCGGGCGACCACCTGCCAAAAATGTTTGCGAACCGGCGACATCGATAATGTCGGACGCACCGCGTTTCACCACACGTTTTTTGAAATGCTGGGGAATTTCAGCTTTGGCGACTATTTCAAAGAAGACGCCATCCGCTGGGCCTGGGAATTTTTGACCGACAAGAAATGGCTCGGAATCCCTGGCGAACGGCTCAGCGTGACCGTTTACAAGGACGATGACGAAGCGTTCCAGTTTTGGAACGAGAAAATTGGTCTGCCGACGTCGCGAATCGCCCGGATGGAAGAGGACGAGAATTTTTGGCCTGCTTCGGCGCCGAGCGAAGGCCCTGATGGAGTGTGTGGTCCTTGTAGCGAGATTTATTACCACCTGGATGATGGTAGTGATGTCGAGATTTGGAACCTCGTGTTTACCCAATTCAATCGCGTTGGCGATCCACCAGACAACTTGAAGCCGCTGCCAAGCAAAAATATCGATACCGGGATGGGACTCGAGCGGACCGCCAGCGTGTTGCAGGGCGTGCCGACGAACTTCCACATCGACAATTTGTTCCCTATCGTCCAAGCGGCGTCGGAAGTCTGTGGCGTCAAATACGAATACGAAAGCGATAACGGTCGTCGATTGCGCCGCATCACCGACCATGCTCGCGCGTGTGCATTCGCGATTCACGAAAACGTCTACCCCGGTCCCAAAGATGCGAAGTACGTGGTCAAACGTTTGATTCGTCGGGCTGTCTTGGACGGCTATCAAATGGATCTTCGCGAGCCGTTTCTTTACAAATTGGTCGAGGCGGTTGCCGCGAGTGCGAAGGTTCCTTATCCCGAGCTGAGCGAAACCACCAAGCGAGTTGCCGATGTAATCGAAGCCGAAGAAAAAGCATTCTTTGGTACTATCGATGGCGGCATGAAACGAATTGGACAACTGTTCGAGCAGATGCGGGACGAAGCCGCGGTGATGGTTCCGGGCGAGGAAGCTGCGGAACTGAACACGACCTACGGTGTGCCTCCGGAATTGCTGCAAACGCTAAGCGCCGAGCAGAACTTCACGTTCGATTGGTCGGGCTATCGTGATGCAATGCACGAGCATTCGATCAAGAGTGGTGCGGGGCAAAAAGAATTGTTCCAAACCGGTCCGTTGGAAACGCTGAAAGAAGCGCTTCGCGAAACGCCTTTCCTCGGTTACGAAACGATCGAAGCAACCGCTACGGTCAAAGGCATCATCACGGGTGTGGGTGGCAAAGATGACGATGGTCAACTGCTCAGCCATCTCGATCGAGCGAGTGATGCCGAACTGCGTTTGTTACTGAATCACTCGCCGTTTTATGGCGAATCAGGTGGTCAAGTCGGTGACGTCGGGGTAATCAAGTCCGACAAGTTCGAATTCCAAGTGATCGACACTCAGCGACACGCAGGGTTGATCGTTCACCACGGCAAATTGACACGTGGCGAGATTCACGAGGGCGACGAATGCACCGCGATCGTGGATTCGGCTCAGCGTGACGCGCTCTGTCGTGCTCACTCGGCCACTCACATTCTGCACTACGCACTACACAAAAACGTGGGTGATCACGCTCAACAACAGGGCAGCAAGGTGGAAGCGGATCGTCTGCGTTTTGACTTTACCAACCAACATGCGATCGATGACGATGTGCTCGTCCAAATCGAAAAGGACGTGTGGACTCAGATCGATGCGGCCAAGCCGATCGATTGGAAAACCGTCCCGCTTGCCGATGCACGCACCGCCGGCGCGATGATGCTGTTTGGCGAAAAGTATCCCGATCCCGTACGTATGGTATCGATGGGCGATTTCAGCAAAGAACTTTGCGGCGGGACGCACCTGACCAATACGAAACAGGTTCAGGCGTTCGAGTTGGTCGTCGAAGAGAGCGTTTCTGCGGGAACGCGTCGCATCGAAGCGTTGACCGGCGATCGTGCCGAGGCTCATCGTGTTCAAACGCGAGAACTGCTCGAGAACGTTGCCAAGACGCTCGGTTGTCCTTGGGAATATGCAGTGGCCGCGACAAAACAACTTTTCACCGAAGTGCGTCAGCTGAAAAAGGAACTCTCCGCTGGCAAACCGGTGGAGCACTCGGAGGCGTTTGTCGTCAAAAAGCCCGAATCGCCGACCGATACGAACGACTACAACGCGATTCGTTCGGCCGTCCGCGATATCACGCGACGTTTGAATGTTTCGATTGACGATGTCGTCGGTCGACTCGAAGCCTTGGTCGCCGACCGATCGAGTTTGGTCAAACAGCTACGTGAAGTTACCGCGGGTGGCAAAATGTCCGCCGACGATTTGATTTCGGGTGCGGAAACCGTCGGCGATTCGATGCTGATTGTGGCCGAGACGCCGGGTGCGAACCCGAATGTGATGCGAGGCTGGATCGATCAAATTCGCAAGAAAAGCGACAAGCCGACCGCAGTACTGTTGGCGTCCGTTCAAGGCGACAAGGTAATGTTGGTGGGCGGCGTCAGTCGCGAATTGGTCGATCGCGGTGTGAAAGCAGGCGATTGGGTCGGTGCAGCCGCAACGGTGGTAGGCGGAGGCGGCGGTGGCCGTCCTGACATGGCACAAGCCGGCGGCAAAGATCCTAAAAAGCTGCCCGAAGCACTTGAGCAAGCCAAAGTCTCGATGCGAAAATCGCTGAGCTAAGTAGGTTTCAGTGGGATAGGCTTCCAGCCTGTCATCGCAGCGAGTCGTCGGAAAATCGATCGTAGCGAAACTCGCCAAGAGTTTCGTTGGTTGGTTGAGTCGCGATGCGTGAGAGAACGTCCGGCTTAGAAAACTTCGTTATTCACAGGGCCGCGTCGCAATCACCATCCTAACCCGACGCGTGAGCGAGGGACCTCCGGTAACGAGATGCGATCCGCTTGGAGTCCCTCGCTTACGCGCCGGGTTGTGATTTTGAGTAGGCCGGATCAAGCAAACGGCGTAAATGCCGGATCGGCGGACGCAATCGAAAATTTCATTTCAGTCCAAGGCTAATTTGATCATGCCACCGTTTGCGCTGATCCGGCATGATCCCGCGTCCTTGATCCGGCCTACAACTTGCCCGCAAATACAAATAGCGCAACTTCAAAACTTACGCGTCGGGTTATGGTTTTCCTGAGCCGGACGCTCTAGGGCAGCCACCGCGTCTTTACGTGCCGCGGCGGTTGCCGTACCAGCGGATTTGCATGCGGTCGCAGTATTGGAACCCGTGCTCGGTGGTCCAGGGTCGCAACCACGTCGCGGCCTGGTCGAGATCCTCGTTGCTGATTCCTTGCGGCATTACCCAGACTTTGGCTGCGGGAACGTCAAGCTGCGAGACAATTTCTTGAAGCTCCTCAAGATCCCGCTCTCCGTCGACGACAAACTTAACTTGGTAGTCGGCCGATTGCTCCATCAACTTTTGCATCGTCCCGATCGGCATCCGCCGCTGCTCGTGCAGTTCGCTCCAACGCGGATGTTGACTTGCATTCGGCGTACTGGTGCGAAATTTGGGGCTGATCGACATCAAATCGCAGGCGATCTGGCGATCAATCGTGCCAGCGGTTTCGATCGTGATATGGTGGCCACGCTCTCGCAGCATCTCACACAACAACACCGATTCTTTGGGCAGCAGAGGTTCACCGCCCGTCAGCACGACATGACGCACGCCGGAGTCGGAAATTGACTCGACAAGCGAGGCAATCGCAACCTGATCTCCCTCGGGACGCCACGACGCGTACGGGGTATCACAGAACCAACAACGCAAATTACAGCCGCTGGTACGAACGAAAAAACTATCGGTCCCCGTCAGTTCACCTTCACCTTGGCGGCTGACGAAGGTCTCGGAAATGCGCAGCGTCGATGTTTCGGCCAGGGTCCCCCTGGTCGATTCCGGCGAAGCCTGCAAAAATCCTGAATTACGAAGTGGAGAAATCAAAATTGAACGACTCAAATCATTTTCGCGAGCTGTTGGAAGTCTTTGACAATCCCAGCCCGACACGAAACTTTACGATCCAACATCACTGTCCCGAGTTTACTTCGGTTTGTCCTAAAACAGGCCAACCCGATTACGGAACGATCATCTTTACCTACGTGCCCGACAAAATATGTGTCGAGCTGAAGAGTTTAAAGATGTATTTGCAGCGGTTTCGCAACGAAGGAATCTTCTACGAAGCCGTGACAAACCGAATCATGGACGACTTTCTCGCTGTAGTAAAGCCACGGCAAGCGACGGTCGAAAGCCGTTGGACCCCTCGCGGTGGTCTGAACAGCAATATCATCGTGCAATATCCCGACGTTCCGCTCGGTTAGGACCGTCGGCATAATTACTGACGTAGCGGAACTCGTCAAGAGTTTCGACCTACGCCGTTATTCACGAAAGTCTTGACGACTTCCGCTACCAGTGAGGACCGTCACCTAATGTTCCGACGTTCCAGAATATCTCACTTTTGTGCCCGTCCGCTGTCGGGCGATCTCCTGCTCCCTTCCTTCCTGAACCCCCGAAAAACTCCATCATGACGACTCCGATTTTGCTAAGCGGATTTGCTGACGAAGCCGCCAACGAAAAGCTTGCCGTTCAACAGTATTCCGCGTTCGCCGCACTCGGATTGAAGTACTATTCAATTCGTTTCATCGATGCGGGCGAAGGAATCAAGAATGTGATGATGCTCAGCGATGCCGAGATCAACCATCTCGTCAAAATGCAGAGTGACTACGGATTGAAAGTCAGCAGCATCGGTTCGCCGATTGGCAAAGTGAAGCTAAAAGACGTCGACGATGGCACGGCGAACAAGTTCGTGCCGTTTGAGCAATACATGAAGGAAGACGTCGCTCGCGCTTGTGATCGCGCCGAAGCATTCGGAGCTAAGCTGATTCGCGGATTTGCGTTCTATCATCCCAAGGGAACCAAGCCCGAAGATCACATTGATCAGGTGTCGGACCAGCTGACTCAAATCGCCGAAGCGTGCGACAAGCGTGGCTTGACGTTTGGTTTGGAAGTCGAAGCCAACTTGGTTGGCCAAACGGGGCAATTGCTCGAAGCGATCGCAGCCAAGGTCAATCATCCTGCGATGCTGACGATCTTTGATGCCGCTAATATCGTCACGCAAGGTTTCACGCCTGATGAAACGTACGGACAATACTTGGCGATGAAGCCAAGCTTGGGTTGGGTCCACATCAAGGACTACCACGATCCATCGCCAACGGCCCGGATCGATCACGTGGACGAAGCGAGTCTCAGCAACTTTGTGCCTGCGGATCGTGGCGACAGTGGTCACGAAGCGATCTTGCGTGACATGAAAGACTTCTTGCCCGAGTTGCACAAGCGGATGACCGCACGCGGAGCCGACGGAGTCTTCATGGATCTTGAGCCGCACGTCAAAGGTGGCGGACAATTCGGTGGCTTCAGCGGTCCCGACGGATTTGGTGTCGCATTGCGAGGCCTCTGCCGCGTGCTCGACTACGTCGGAATCCCTTACGGATTGCGAACGTTCGAAGACATCAAAGCCTCGTAGCTTTGTGGGCCGGATCGCAGATCCGGCACGACTGATTTACCCTCCCGTGTGCGGGAGGGTTGCTTGTGCTGAGCTTGTACGCTCTGTCCCTAACACATCGAGGCCCCTCCCAGAGTTTGTGGTCAAGTTCATTGTCGCCCAGCTTTCCAAGCTGGCAGCGTTGCGGTGACCGTTCGATAGGCATGGAACGTGGTTGCTCGCGGTTCGACGATCAAGCGTGACGCACGCTAACGGCTTGGAAAGCCGTGCGACAATGTCGGCCGCATTAGCGGCCGGGGAGGGTTGGTTGCGTTGAGCTTGTAAGCTCTGTCCCTACAACGAGGCCCCTCCCAGAGTTTGTGGTCAAGTTCATTGTCGCCCAGCTTTCCAAGCTGGCAGCGTTGCGGCGACCGTTCGATAGGCATGGAACGTGGTTGCTCGCGTTTCGACGATCAAGCGTGAATCTCGCTAACGGCTTGGAAAGCCGTGCGACAATGTCGGCAGCGGCCGGGGAGGGCTAGTTGCGATGAGCTTGCACGCTCTGTTCCTGGCACAACGAGGCCCCTCCCAGAGTTTGTGGTCAAGTTCATTGTCGCCCAGCTTTCCAAGCTGGCAGCGTTGCAGTGATCGATCGATAGGCATGGAACGTGGTTGCTCGCGGTTAGGCGATCAAGCGTGACGCACGCTAACGGCTTGGAAAGCCGTGCGACAATGTCGGCAGCGGTCGGGGAGGGCTGGTTGCGAAGAGAGCTTGTACGCTCTGTGCCTGGCACAACGAAGCCCCACCCAGAGCTTGCTCCGCTCACTCTAACCTCCTCAAAACGAGTTTCGGGGAGGTCAACCGCGTCTGCCGCATCGGCTTCGATATCGCGACTTGATACGGCCTACATATCTACGTTGACACGCTGCGTGTCAAATCGCGTACGATTGTGGGCTGTGTTTGTCGCTGTTGATCTTCGCTATCGCAGAGGAGGACGTCCGTGAATGGTTCCGCTTGGCAATCGGACTTGCTGCTTGCTCAGCAATGGTTCGATCAGAACCGGGTCGACGAAGCTTACGCGATTGCCACTAGCGTCCTGGCGGAACACCCCGCGTGTGCCGAAGCTCTTGAGATCGTCGGCATTGTTCAATCGCGTCGTCTCCAAGTCGACGCGGCCATTGAAACGCTCGAGCACGCACTGCGAATTCGCTGCGACTTAATTCCGGCACATTCTTTTTTGGGATTGTCGTATCAATCGCGAGGCGAAATCGAACGAGCGATTCGTGTGTTCGAGCAAGGGTTGGTGCTCGATCCAGCCCATGCTCACATTCGTTTCAATCGAGCCCTGTCACTGCTAAAGCTTGCTCGATTCGACGAGGGCTGGATCGAGTACGAATGGCGCTGGAAGGCGGCTGCGGTACCGAGGCCCGAGATTCCATTGCCGCGATGGGACGGTTCGTCGCTCGAGGGACGCTCGATCTTGATTCATACCGAACAAGGCTTCGGTGACACGTTCCAATTCATACGTTTTCTGCCCCGATTGCAGCAGTTGGGAGCCACCGTTTGGCTGGCCGTACAAAAGCCACTCAGCCTGCTGCTTCACGAGATTGAGGGTGTCGATCATTGGATGCCAGTGGATGAGCCGGCTCCGATAGCGTTTGATTTGTATTCGCCGCTAATGAGTCTGCCGGCGGTGTTGCAACTGAATCATCCCGCTCAGTTTCGAGCCTCGACGCCCTATTTGCATGCGGAACCGGATCGAGTCGAAAAGTGGCGAGATCGGATTGGAAATTTGCCAGGCCGCAAGATTGGAATCGGATGGCAGGGCAGCCCGACGTTCAAAGGTGATGTTTGGCGTTCGATTCCGCTACCGTTGTTTTCCGTACTTGCCGAGGTTGATGACGTCACACTTGTTAGCCTGCAAAAACACGATGGCTTGACTCAGCTTGGCGAGAGCGATGCAGCGTTTCCGCTGACACGCTTTGACGATCTCGACGAGGATGGAGCGTTTCTCGATACGATCGCCGTGATGCAGCATCTCGATCTGGTGGTGACTTCCGATACGGCGTTGGCGCACTTGGCGGGGGCCGCCGGGGTTCCGGTGTGGTGTCTGATTTCAACGGCCTGTGATTGGCGCTGGATGACCCAGAGAGGCGACACCGTTTGGTACGATTCGATGCGATTGTTTCGCCAACAGAAACTAGGCGAATGGGAACCGGTCTTCGCCGATGTGGTCGCCGAGTTGCAGCGATCGGGAATCGGCAAATGACTAGCGTTCTCTCGTTCATCGCGGGCCATACTGTGAGCAGACGTCTCGGTAGATGCTTGCATTCCCTACCCCCGACTCTGTAGCCTCGCCACCCATATTGAGTACCCCACTCTAGAGCTGAACGCAGCCTCGTGAGAAAGTTCACAAAGGGGTTTATTGTCTCTTTGGGGGATTGTGGCGGAAAAAAAGTTGCCTTTCGTTTGTCGGCAACGTAAGATCTAGTGTGAGCAATGAGAAGCGACTACGGCTCGGTTATCGGTTTCTTGTTGTCTACCACGGCCACGACACTTATGTCCACTTAGCAGGGCATGAGATCCCTATTCTTCGGTTAGGCCGCGACATCTTTGCAGTTTGAATTATTTGGCTGGCCCCGAGCCGACAGCCGCAAAAGCGGTCGGCTTAGAGAGTGCCGTCAAACGCCCTTCCTGTAGCCGACTTCCAACTGGAGCGGTTTGACTCGTCCACAAAGCGTCGAGCATCTCGCACTTACTCAGGGAAGATCGAGTTCGCCACAGCGGCTTCTATCTGGGAGTTTCAGCCATGGGCCATATGCTGCAAGGGAATCCAGGGTATCCCGATTCCAACGATCGTTTTCGAACGACCGAGGTACCGTCCGATGCAAGTGTCCTTCGCATTGCCGAAGAATCTTTGCCTAACGTCAATGAATCCGACGAGTCGTTGGATATCCCGGCAGGGATCCAGCACTACAGCGGCATCCCCGCGTTTGGTTTGTTGCGTCATGCAGCGGACGTGATCCCGGATCGGACTGCAGTGATCTATGGCAACATGACTTGGACCTACCAAGCCCTCAATCATGACGCCGTTCGAGCCGCTGCTCTGTTGCAGCATCTTGGTATTAAGAAAGGGGATCGTGTTGGCATATTACTGCCGAATGTTCCCGAGTTTATTATCGCCGTGAATGGCATTTGGCGCGCCGGTGGAGTCGCTGTCGCGCTCAGCCCGCTGATGGTCGAAGACGAAGTTGCCCATGTTGTTCGCAGCACCGGGTGCAAAGTGGTGATTACGCTCGACATGCTCGCCCACATGTTGGCGGATTGCGAATCCGAATTGACCAAGACGCTGTACGTTTCGATTCGAGAGCATCTGCCATCGCTGAAGCAACTGGGGTACTTGTGGGCACGACATCAACGCACGGGCCAATGGTCACTGCCTAGCAACGGATCGCATGCTTGGTTTTGGCAAGAACTGAAAGGGTTGCGTCGAGAATGGAAGCCTGTGGAGATCGATTCGAAAACGGATCCCGCCTACATTCTGCCCACCGGTGGAACGACGGGAACGCCCAAATCGGTAACGCTCAGCCACGAAAATATGGTCGCTAACGCATGGCAGCAATTTGAATGGACCAATCGCTCGTTTGCGGTCGAGACGATGATCGCTGTGTTGCCGTTTTTCCACAGTTACGGCGTGTCAGCAATGGTGCTCGGTGGTGCGGCCATGGGCGCCACCTTGGTGCTGCACCATCGCTTCAATGCTCGCCAAGTCATTCAGTTAATCGAGGCGAATCGGCCTACGGTGCTGCACGCAGTCCCTGCAATGTTGGTGGCGCTGAACGAACGGTTGAACAAGTATCCCGCAGATTTGACCTCGATTCGTTGGGTCATTTCCGGAGGGGCACCTTTAGAAGCAGCTGTCGGTGAAGAATTTAGTAAACACAGTGGCGCGTTGGTCGTCGAAGGTTTCGGGCTCTCCGAAGCTTCGCCGGTGACGCATGTCGGTGACCTGTTTGCCGAAGCCAAGTACGGAACGATCGGGTTGCCGCTGCCCGAGACCGAATGCCGGATTGTCGACCAAGAATCGGGAGGCGATGACATTGGCGACGAACAGGTTGGCGAGCTGATCGTTCGTGGGCCGCAGGTGATGCTCGGTTACTGGAACGATCCCGAAGCGACGGCAAACACCATTCGCGACGGATGGCTGTATACGGGCGATTTAGCGATTCGGCACGCCGATGGATTGTTCAGCATCGTGGGACGCAAAAAGGACTTGATCATTACTTCGGGATTCAATGTCTACCCGTCCGAAGTCGACTCCGTATTGCGAGACGCTCCCGGCGTTCGTGACGCAGCGGTTGTCGGGTTTTCGGATCCGCAACGTGGCGAAGTCGTCAAGGCGTTCGTCGTGATGCAGGATAAAGCAAAGTGGGATGAAGACGCATTGCGCGAACATTGTCGCACGCGTCTTTCCAAACACAAACAACCTCGCGTCTACGAGCAGTGTGTTGATGATTTGCCAAGAAATTTCTTAGGCAAAGTCGTGCGTCGCAAATTGCGTGAGTGAGGCATCCTGTTTGATCTTGGAACTACATCAAAGTGTGAATGGAAAAAGGAGAATTAATCATGGAACCCGTTGCGATTGTCGCCGGAGTGCGAACGCCGTTTGCAAAAGCGTTCGGTACGCTTGCTGATGTTTCGGCAGTTGAGTTGGGACGGATTGTGGTCACGGAAACGCTTAAGCGGTGTGATCTAACTCCGGAATCGGTCGACGAAGTGATTATCGGCAATGTCGCGGGACCTGCGGACTCCGCAAATATTGCGCGAGTCATCGCGCTGAAAAGCGGTGTGCCGATGGATCGCATCGCGCACACCGTGAACCGCAATTGTGCATCAGGCATGGAATCGATTTTGCAAGGTTGCAGTATCCTGAGCAGTGGTCGTGCGAAAACGATTGTTGCAGGCGGGACTGAGTCGATGTCTCAGATTCCTTTGTTGTACAGTCGCAAGGCAACGGAGGCGTGGATGCGAGTCGCGCGGGCAAAAACGCTTCCGCAACGAATCGCAGCGTTTGCTGCATTCCGCCCGAAACATTTCAAGCCGGTCGCGGGAGTTGAACTGGGACTGAAAGATCCGGTGTCGGGATTGAATATGGGCGAGACGGCGGAGGTGCTCGCTCATGATTTTGCAATCACGCGAGCCCAGCAGGACGAGTTTGCCTTGGCGAGTCACCACAAGGCGGCTGCGGCTCAAGAAAAATGTTTCCTGTCAGGCGAAATCGTCGAGGTTCCGCTGTCGCATGGCAAGCCGCTGGACAAAGACAATTGCATTCGTCACGGGCAAACGCTCGAGCAGCTCGCCAAGCTGAAACCGATTTTCAAACGCGGAGGATCCGTCACTGCTGGGAATAGTTGTCCATTGACCGATGGCGCGGCGGCGGTGGTGTTATCCGCCGTCAATAACCTTGATCGTTTTTCGCGTCCGCCGCTGGGGTATATCACCGCAGCAGCGATCGCTGGATGTGATCCGAAACGCATGGGACTTGGCCCGGTTTATGCGACGGCAAAACTGTTAGAGCAAACGGGGATGTCGTTAACGGATTTTGAACTGATTGAAATCAACGAAGCGTTTGCGGCGCAAGTGATCGGTTGCGATCGTGCAATGCAATCGAAGTCGTTTGCTGAAAAGGAACTGTCGCGTCACACCGCGATCGGACAAATGAATCCGGACATAGTCAACATTCACGGCGGGGCGATTGCACTGGGCCATCCCGTCGGTACCACTGGCACCCGACTGATCTTAACGATGCTTCGTGCCTTGCGAGCTTCCGGCAAACGCCGCGGCCTTGCGACACTTTGCGTTGGTGGAGGCCAAGGTGTCGCCATCGCCCTCGAAACCGAATTGGAGACCTAGTATGAGTACTGATCGTTACAACGCATTTAGCGTCACAACCGATGTGCGTGGTGTCACCACCGTGTCGCTCGATGTGCCCGATCGCCCACTGAATATTCTTGATCGTGTCGTGATGACCGAACTCGAAGCAATCGTCCACGATTTAGAGCATCGTGGTGATTGCGAATTGGTCGTCTTTCGTAGCGGCAAAGAAAGCGGTTTTTTGGCTGGCGCCGACGTCAAAGCAATCGTCAATATAGAAAACCCGACCCAAGCGACTCAGTTGATCGATTGCGGACAACAGCTGTTTGATCGGATTAATTGGTTATCAATGCCAACGCTTGCCGTGATCCACGGTCCCTGTTTAGGAGGTGGGTTGGAATGGTCGTTGGCGTGTGATTATCGCATTGCTCGCGACAACAGCAGTACAAAGATCGGGCTGCCCGAAATCAAATTGGGATTGATTCCCGGTTGGGGTGGGACCCAACGACTGCCACGTGTGGTTGGATTGACGAATGCATTGAGCTTGATTCTGCAGGGCAAGCATTTGTCGGCGAGTGAAGCGGCCAAGATCGGTTTGATTGATCGTGCAATCGATCCAGAGAACTGGGAAATCGAAGTCGCAGAATTTATCGTCCAGATACTCGAGGACGAAGTCGTCAGCCAGAGCGGACGCAAGCAGCCGCTGATTCAAAAATGGCTCGAGGCGACTTCGTTGGGACGTTCGCTAATTTTTTCTGCAACAGAGAAAAAGATTCGATCCAAGGCCTTGCATTACCCGGCACTCAAATCGGCGATCAAAGCGGTGCGCCGAAGCTATGGGTTACGGCCTGATGGGTTTATGGCCGAGCGGAATGAGTTTGTTGATTTATTAGCAACGCCAACCTGCCGCAATCTGTTGCAGTTGTTCTTTGCCCGTGAATCGGCTCGCGATATTCGTACGTGGGCATCGCCGACCCCGGCGGTGCATGAGGAGCCGATTCGCAAGGTCGGGGTGATTGGCGCCGGCGCGATGGGAGCCGGGATTGGCCAATTGGCCGCGTGCAAAGGATATGACGTGGTGATCAAAGAAATCGATGAGGAGGCGGCCCAGGCGGGACGCAAACGAGTGGTTTCGCTTGTCGACAAATTGGCCAAACACCGCAATCTGTCTGACCGAGAACGTTCGTCGATCCTCGACCGAGTCCATGTCACGACGAGTGACGAAGCGATGGACGGTGCCGACTTGGTCGTCGAAGCGGTCGTCGAACGTGCGGAGGTCAAAGATGCGGTCTTTGCCGGACTCGATAAATCGTTAGCCGCCAACGCGATCCTGGCCTCGAATACTTCATCGCTGTCGATTGCTCGCATGGCGGACGCGACCACACGACCCGATAAAGTCGCGGGACTGCATTTCTTCAATCCCGTCCACAAGATGGAATTGGTCGAAGTCGTGCGAGCCAAACAGACCAGCGACGCTACGATCGCCCGCTTGGTCACTTTTGTTCGCGCTCTTGGAAAAACCCCAATCGTGACCGCCGATGCACCCGGATTTTTGGTCAACCGCGTTTTGTTCCCCTACTTGGGCGAAGCGGTGGTGATGGTCTCCGAAGGACATGATGTCAACCGCATCGATAAACAGGTGCGAGCGTTCGGAATGCCGATGGGGCCACTCGAATTGTTGGACCAAGTGGGCATTGATGTCGCCTACCATGTCGCGAAATCGCTCGACAGTGTGCTCGTCGGCGTTGGTCCGGTGGTCGATCAATTGAAGTTGATGGTCAACGACAACATGTTGGGCAAGAAGACAGGATGCGGTTTTTATCAGTACAAGAAAGGACGCCGAAACGGTACCGCGGATTTCCCACGAACGAGTCCGCAATCGGGACATCGCACCGTGCAACGTGTCCGCGAGGATCACTTTGTTGGCGATGGCTTGACCTCCGAGCAACGCCGACTGATTTACCCGATGCTCGCCGAATCGATTCGCTGCAAACAAGCCAACATCGTGGACCAAGCTTGGGCCATTGATTTGGCGATGGTGCTGGGGACTGGTTTCGCTCCGCACCGTGGTGGACCGCTGCACGTGGTCGACACGATTGGTGAGCACATTGTGCACGCCAATTTGGGCTATCTGCAGTCGATCTATGGGGATCGCTTTGCCAGCCCGTTGTTGCTCGAAGAGATGGCGGAACAACATCAATTGTTCTTTACCGAGTCCAAGACGGAGGACAACGATCACGCGGTAACCAATGGGTGATTCCGAGTGAGACCTAGACGAAGGTTCTGGCCTCGTTCGCCATCCAAACGAAGGCCATGACCAAAAACAACATTGTCAATTTAAGGAGTAATCCAATGAGCCTTGATATCCATCCTTCCGAACCGACAAAACCCAATTCGCCCACCGCCAACTCAGACGCTGCAAACTCAGACGCTAAAAAAACAGACACTGCAAAGCCAGATGGGGTAGCGAAACCCAACAGTGAATCGTTCGCTGAGGTTGCGCTTCGTTTAGGAGGCGCGTCGGTCGACGAATCCAAGCGAACCGGATTGATTGATACGGCGGATGATCAAGTTGAGGATTTGTTTGCGGCTCAATACAAAACGACCAACAGCCCGGTTCACCGAGCGGTTTGGGACAAACAGATCCCGACCGAATTGTTCGAGGTCGATACGATGTCGCAGAGCGAATCGGTGTCGCTCGTTGTCGAGCAATCGCTCAAAATCGTTCGCAAACATCGCGACGGTGGCACGTTGCTGGACGACAAGGGAAAGATTACGGCAAAAGTGTTGGCCGAATTGGGCTCAGTCGGCTATTGGGGATTATTGGTTTCACCCGAGTTCGGCGGATCGGGAGCCACGATGCGTCAGTTCGCCGAAATGATTACGCAAATGGCGACGATCGACCCGACGGTGGCCGGGTTGGCATCGGTTCACGGTTGTATCGGGGCGGTCGATCCGGTGCGCTCTTTCGGAACCGATGACCAGAAGAAACGGTTCCTGCCCAAATTGGCCGACGGCCGTCGTTTGTCAGCGTTCGCGTTAACCGAACCCGGTGCAGGTAGCGATTTGACCGCACTTCGCACCACCGCAGTGCTTGATGGAGATGACTATGTCGTCAATGGCGAGAAGCTGTTCATCACCAATGCGATCCCCGGTCGCACGATTGGATTGGTCTGCAAGATCGATGGTAAACCGAGCGTGTTGGTCGTTGATTTGCCGGACCAAGAGAACGAGCATTTCCAATTGAAACGCTACGGCATTTACGCGCTGCGTCGTGCTAACAACAACGGCCTGATCTTTCGTGATTTCCGTGTGCCTAAGGAAAATTTGCTTGTGCCTTCGCAGGGCGACGGCTTGACGATTGCCTATCACGGATTGAATTTGGGCCGAGTTTCGCTGTGCGCCAATGCATCCGGGGCGATGCGATGGATGCTCGCCGAGATGTTGCCGTGGGGAGCGTATCGGGAAACGTATGGTCAATCGATCGATCGTCGCGAATTGGTCCGACGCCGGCTCGGGCGGCTTGCGGGTTTGATTGTCGCTTGTGATGCGATGACCGCGTGGTGCGCCGGTTTGCTTGATCAAGGGTACCGCGGCGAGATGGAATGTATCATCGCGAAAATTTTTGGTAGTGAGGCTCAAAAAGAAGCGGCGATCGAATTGTTCATGAAAACGCATGGCGGACGATCGTTCTTGGAAGGCCATCTGTTTGGCGATAACGTGCACGAGTTCCTTGCGCCGTGCATCTACGAAGGCGAAGGTGAAATGTTAGGCATGGCGTTCTTCAAGTCGCTGGTGAAACATCATGGCAAACTCTTCTTTGAACCGATTGGCAGGACGCTCAGTCAGCTGGGAACCGCGAAACCCAATCCGTTGAACCCTCGTCATGCATGGGCGCTGCGCAAACCGCTCTCGAGCTATGCGAAATGGTGGGTCGGCCACCAAGTATCGGCGGCACATTGGTCACCGATCCAAATTTCGGATGCGAAGCTGGCGGGGCATGCAAAATTTGCACAGCGCTATTTGTCGCAGAGCGGCATGCGAATTAGCACGACGATGCGAACCTTTCAATTGAAGCTTGCTGATCGTCAATGTCGTATGTCCGCGTTGTCGTTGGACATTCAAAACGCGGTGGTGATGTTGGTGACCAGCCTGTATGCGAAGGCGTCCAGTGACCCGATCACGCGAGAAGCGGCCGATACGGTGTGCCGCGAATTGCAGTTGAAGATCACAGGGGGCAAAGCGAGTAATGCCGATTTCCGTCAAGTCACTGATCTCGGCAGCCAGATTGCCGAGCAGGGCTGGAGTGAACTCGATGGAGTGACATCAGGAGAAATCATGATGCCGTACAAGTAAGCAGAGGGCCTCAGCGGTTAGCCGTTTTGGCGCTAGCGGGCTGTTGATTTAATCGAAATGCAAATCGCATAAGTGAGCCGTGGGCCGTAAGGCACCGGGTAATGCGTGGAACCCGGCCGCTCACGCGCGAGCGGCTCACTAAATCGACAAGCCGCTAGCTACGGTTCCTGACTTCGACCGGGGCTAGCGCCCAAACGGCTAACGGGAGTTCAGCCAATGATTCCTGCCTAGACGGTTAGTCGAAGGAGGAACGCGAATCATTTTCCATTAGTGGGTTTATTCAATCGAGACAACGTCCGTTTATGAACAGCACTGTAAAAACATGCGGCTGAGTCGTAGCCGTTGGGCATGAACAATGCACAGGAGATGAAGACGTGGCAGTGTCGCGTCAAATGAGAGTCCGGAATGGTTAGGGAGCTACAACATGAATCTAGTCGACCTGTTTGGTTTTCGCTCGTCGCCAAAAACGGTCGAGCGAGTTCGTCAACGACGTGCGGTGATCGCGCTCGGTGGAGGCGGCGCACGCGGACTTGCCCATCTCGGTGCAATACAAGTGGTCGGTGAGGCAGGAATTCAAACCGAGCGGTTTGTCGGGGTCAGTATTGGGGCGTTGGTCGGAGCCATGTGTGCTCTCGATTCAAACATACGCCGTGTACAGGCTCAGACAATCGAATTTCTGTTCTCGCCGACCTTTTCTCGCAACCAGCATCTGTTGTTTGGTTCGACGGGATCGCGAATGGAGGATGCCGAATCGGGAGTGATGGCGTGGTACAACCGCGTTCGCTATCTCTACTCGGCTCACCGCCGGATCACACGCGCTGCGACGAGGGCGTCGTTGATGCCCGAGGCTATTTTGTCCGACGCGATAGATGCCCTGATACCGGATATTGAGATTGCCGAGCTCCCGACACCATTGAGCGTCGTGGCGGCCGACTTGCGAAGCGGAAATCGCATCGTGCTCGAAAATGGATCGCTGCGAAAAGCGATTCAAGCGTCGATGGCGATCCCCGGCATTTTTCCTCCGGTCCTTTGGGATGAGATGCAATTGTGTGACATCGGGGTCATTGATGCATTGCCTTCGATGATTGCAAAATCGTATGCCAGCGATTTGACCATCGCTGTGGACGTAGGCCAATCGCACTCGCGCGTCGACGATTGTAGCACGGCCCTCGATGTGATCATGCGAATGCAGGATATTGGCGAAGGTATGACGCGTCGCGATAAAGCGGAGGTTGCGGATCTTGTTATTCGTCCTGAACTGCAAGGCATTGATTGGTTCGACTTTAGACACCCCGAACGAATTATCGATGCTGGGCGTGATGCAGCAAGACGAAAGATCGTGGTGTTTGCCAAGTAGTCAATCGACTTTTCCAAATGGAGGATCGCGGGTGCGGGGATTGCCGTAGTGAAACTCGCCAAGAGTTTCGTTGCGTAACGTTGTCCGACACACAGCGCTAAGCAGGTCAATGTGAGTCATTCCAACTAATAATCTGAGCCGACGGCTCTAGCCGCGGGCATGTCTCCTGCAATATCGAGGGGCCCGCGGCTAGCGCCGTCGGCTCACAAAAGGCCGTCGGCTCACAACAGGATCGACGTTTCACCGGTATATACCCAACGACCTGCTTAGATGCTTCTCTGGTAGACTAAACGTCCTGTTTTGCTTCACGAATTCTTCAGTGCTCGATCTTTGCTGCGCGCTGGATTCGGCGGTAGCAAGTGTACGGCCCTGAATGACGAGACACTGTGAATGACCGATTCTTCTCCGCAACCCGATTTCCCTCCGCAACCCGGCGACAATCCATTTACAGAGCCGCCGCCAACGGCAGAGCCAACGTCGAATCCGCGGCCTCCGCAGCCCAGCAGCGAGGACGTCGATCAACTGCGATTGCTGTCCATCTTTCACTATGTCGTCGGCGGGATCGTCGGATTGGTGTCGCTGTTTCCGATTATCCATTTGGTGATCGGAATCGCGATTGTCACGGGCGTCCTGGATGACCAAAGTCAGAGTGGGTCAGCACCCCCTGCGATTTTTGGCTGGTTCTTTATTCTAGTTCCGGCGTTGGTGATCGGCATGGGAATGACAATGGCGTGCTGTGTCATCGTTGCCGGTCGCAAGCTCGGATCGCATCAGGGATACATGTTCTGTCTCGTGATGGCGGCAGTGGAATGCATGTTCATGCCGTTTGGAACCGTGTTGGGGGTGTTCACTATCCTCGTCTTGATGCGTCCGAGTGTGAAAGCGTTGTTTGGCTATTCGACCTCGCCAGCGACTGATAGGGGTGGGCAAAGTTAGAAAAGCGAAAGATTTGCGTTAATTTGCAAGGGGGCATTCCGCAACCGTACAGCCGATGCAGTACGCATGATGGGAACGCAAAGCAGTGGTTTTGAGAGCAAAATCGCCGGCGACTGTATTCCTTTGAGTTGTGTAAAACAGGAGCTCCGCTTACAGTCAAGAGGGCGCCAGAGCACTTTCGGCGCAGACATCTTTCGATATGTGAAGCCCTTTATGAATCAGCTGGAAAGCAGCCCCGCCGAAGTGAAAACCCCCTCCTTTGCCGATTTACCGCTTGCGGACAAAGTCCAAGAAGCGATTGTGAAGTCCGGGTACGAAACGCCATCCGAGATCCAAGCCGCCGTCATCCCCCATCTGCTTGAGGGACGAGATGTCATCGGCCAGGCTCAAACGGGAACCGGAAAGACCGCCGCATTCGCCCTGCCGATCCTGTCACGGATCGACCCTGCCAAAAAAGCCGTCCAAGTCCTTGTGCTCGCGCCGACTCGCGAATTGGCCATTCAAGTTGCCAAGTCGTTCTCGACCTACGGATCCTGCATGGATGGATTCTCGGTTTGTGCGATCTATGGTGGACAAGATTACGAACCTCAATTGCGTGCCCTTCGCCGTGGCGTGCAAGTCATCGTGGGAACTCCTGGCCGCGTGATCGACCATATCAAGCGTGGCTCGCTGCAAGTCGGATCGCTCGATTGCTTGGTGCTCGACGAAGCTGACGAAATGCTCAACATGGGCTTTTTGGAAGACGTTCAGTTCGTGTTGGACCAAACTCCCGACACGACTCAGATCGCACTATTCTCTGCGACGCTTCCTGACCCGATTCGCCGGATTGCTCAAAAGCACCTGAAGAATCCAGAAACCATCCAGATCAAAAACAAAACAATGACGGGGGCGAACATTCGTCAACGTTGTCTCTACGTCACCCCGCGTGACAAGACTGACTTGTTAATGCGATTGCTCGAATCGGAAGAAACCGATGGCGTAATCGTGTTCACCAAAACCAAAGAAGCGACCACGACGCTGGCCGACAAACTGGTTCGTTGGGGCCATTCCGCATCGGCACTCAATGGCGACATGCCACAGACATTACGTGAGCGAACGGTTGATAAGCTGAAGTCGGGCCATTTGGACATCATTGTCGCAACCGACGTTGCCGCACGTGGTTTGGACGTGCCTCGCATCAGTCACGTGATCAACTTTGATCCACCGCACGACAGCGAGTCGTACGTGCATCGCATCGGTCGCACCGGGCGTGCAGGACGAAGCGGCGAAGCAATTATCTTGTTGTCGCACTCTCAGCGAGGACGCTTGCGTTCGATCGAGCGAGTCACGCGTCAGTCGATTGAAATTGTCGATCCACCGTCTACTGCGGACATCAATCGGAAACGCGTTGATAATTTCAATCAACGGATCACCGAAACGATTGCGACTCGCGATATGTCGTTTTTCAAGCAGATGATCGCGGACTTCGCCGAGACATCGGGCCAGCCCGTGGAAATGATCGCTGCCGCGCTTGCCGATATGGCTCAGAACGGTCGTCCACTGTTGCTCAAAGACGTGCCGAAATCCAAGAAGCCACGTGAAAATGGTTACGACGATTCACGACCAGCGAAGCATGATCGATTTAGTCGATCCGAAGATGGACCTCCGCAACGGCGTGGCGGACGTCGCGCTGGCGGTGCACCTCGTGACGGTATGCAACGTTTCCGCGTCGATGTCGGACGTGCCGATGGCGTGAAGCCAGGCAACCTTGTGGGCGCGATCGCCAACGAAGCAGGAATCAACGGCGAATTCATTGGCCCGATTGATATCCAGCACAGCTACACCACAGTGGACCTACCCGCTGGAATGCCTAACGAGATTTTCCAAACGCTTCGCAACACATGGGTTGCTGGAAAACAGCTTAACATCAGTATCGCGGACGAACGCAGCACGAACCGTTACGCGGACACCGACAGCGGACGTCCAGCTGGCAAACGATTTGGCTTGAAAGACAACAAGTTCAAATCCGGCGGCAAAGTAGCTAAGGCGAACGCTGCTGGCAAAAAGCCCGGCAAGAAAAAGCACTTCAAGAAGCCGGCTCACGCCAAGTAGTGAAGCAACTCAAACGAAAAAGGCACGCTCCGGCGTGCCTTTTTTTGTACCTTCGCAACCGTTCCCGGTAGCGAAACTCGCCAAGAGTTTCGTTTATGAGTCCAATACAAGCGATGTGAGCCGTGGACCGTAAGGCACCGGGTAACGCACGCAACCCGGACGCACTCTCACGTGTCACGAGCCAATCATTTCACAAAGGGCCCCTGCAGATTTATCCCGCGAGAACTCCCACCTTGCTAATTATTGGATCTCATGCAGCTCGACTTTGAAATGCAGAGTCGAATAGGGTGGAATGCTGCCGGGGCTTCCCTGAGCACCATATCCGAGCTGGTAAGGAATCTCCAGCTCGATCATGCCTCCCTCGCTCACCAACTGCAGCCCTTCGGTCCAACCAGGAACGACTTCGTTTAGACCGAACGTTGTGGGCTCGCGTCGGGCGTACGAGCTATCGAACTCGGTCCCGTTGTCCAGCCAACCGGTGTAGTCGACCGTCACGCGGTCGGTCGCCGACGGTTTCGGGCCATCACTTTTTCGCAAGATGCGATATTTCAATCCCGATGCAGTCTCGGTGAATTCGGTGGGCGCGTCGGCGTCGACTTTACCCAGTCCCGACTCAGGTTGGATCGCACAACCGCTGACGAAAATCAGTCCGCTGACGAAAAACAGAGTGGCGATTGCAGAAATTATTTTCATTCGAGCGTTCCTTGATGATGGAATCAGGCGACGGGTTCCCGAACCATCGCGACATTGGAACCGTTACAATACACGCTTGTTTCATCAACCACTACGTGGGAGCGGAATTATTGACGCGGTCGTTCAAGTCGAAGGCGTGACAAAACTTTATCGCGGTGTGCCTGCGCTGCGAGACGTGTCATTGACCGTGGCCCCTGGCATTACGGGGCTATTGGGACCCAACGGTTCGGGTAAAAGCACGTTGATCAAGGCGTTATTGGGGCTGCTGAAAACCCAAGCGGGGTCGGGGCAAGTGTTAGGGCACGCTTGGCCCGGCAACGTGCGGCAAATTCGCGATTCGGTGGGCTATCTGCCCGAGGACGATTGTTACATCACCGGGTTGGTCGGTGTCGAATCGGTAGCCTTGATGGCTCGATTGTCGGGGCTGTCGGGAACCGAAGGTTTACGGCGAGCTCACGAAATGATGGATTTTTGTGACTTTGGCGAAGAACGGTATCGCGAGATCCAATCTTATTCGACCGGCATGCGTCAGAAACTGAAATTTGCTCAAGCATTGGTTCATGACCCGCCGCTGATGATTTTGGATGAACCCACGACCGGGTTGGATCCCGATCAGCGAGCGGCGATGTTAAATCGAATTCGCACGTTGGCGCAGCGGCATGGCAAATCGGTGATCTTGTCCACTCACATTTTGCCCGACGTGCGCGCTGTTTGTGACAACGTCATCATCCTGGTTCGTGGGACCGTACGCGTCGTCGATTCACTCGAAAACCTCAGTCGTCCTAGCTCTCCGACACTGCATGTAACGACCTTCGGCGATTCGGCTGCACTCGTCGCCAAGGCAACTAACGCGGGATATCGTGTCTTGCAAAACGAGGATGGTTCTCTGCGAATCGAGGGGATCGAAGCAACAGACACGGCACGACTGTGGGCCTGGGCGGCAGAGACACAAACCTCGATTCGTCGTATGCAGCCCGCACTCAATTCGCTCGATAAAATTTTTATGGACGTGGCAAAAGGCCGTGATTCGCTGCCGTCAGATGAACCAACGGAGTTGCTGAATGCCGGTCAATGACCTTGGGTATCGCGGTTGGAACGGCCGACGTGTTGCGCGGGTTTTGCGTCCGATCGTGGTGGCCCGTAGCGGCATCGCTTTAATTTGGCGACGCAAGTGGTTGCGAATGATGTTGGTGTTCGCATGGTTGCCGGTGATGCTACCCGCCTTTGGCATCTTTGCGTTTGAGTATTCGTCGACTAGCCCACAGATGCAACAGTTCGTCTTTGGCTTGCTACGGGGACCAATGCAACAACCGGAATTGGCCAAACTGGTGATCTCGGAGCCCGATGCGGCGCGGCATGAAGTTTGGTCGACGTTGATTTTAACATTCTTTCGCTACCCACAATTGTTTGCCATGGTGTTGTTGATTGGGTTGATCGCACCGATGTTGGTCTCGTATGACTTGCGCACCAAGGCGTATCTGCTTTACTTTTCGCGGCCGCTTTCACCGACCGAGTACATCATTGGAAAATCGGCGGTGATTTGGTTCTTGCTTTCGATGATTGTCACCGTCCCGGCATTCATGCTGTATTGTATCGGGGTGCTGTTGTCGCCTGATCTTTCGGTGGTTTCGCAAACGTGGGACATCCCACTGCGAATCATCGCGGCATCGGGCGTGCTGATGGTTCCAACCACTGCGCTTGCGATAGGCTATTCGTCACTGACGAGCGAAAGCCGTTACGCCACCTTTGCTTGGTTTGCAACCTGGGCGATGGGGTTTGTGGCTTATCAAATTCTGACTTACTCCGTGATGGTAGGTCAGCGCCCACCGCGATCGTTGCGACGTGGACGGATCGATTACGAGGCCCTTGGGATCGATGTGGATCGATGGCGGTTGTTGTCGCCGTATCACACGTTGGGCAAAGTCGAAGCATGGGTGTTTGGTCTTGATCCGACACCGGCAAGCATCGTCCCCTCGGTGATCGTGCTCGTTACCATCACCGTCGTTGGGTTTTGGGTGGTTCGTCGTCGTTTGATTTCGAGGCTCAGTGTTTAAGCGATGATTGAACTCAATAACACGACTAAATTGTATGGACATGTTATCGGTGTCAACGACTTGACACTGACACTGCCAACCGGAGCCTACGGTTTGGTGGGGCCAAACGGTTCTGGGAAAACGACGTTGATCAATTTGTTGATCGGGCATCTACGGCCGACGCTCGGACGCGTTTCCGTTTTCGGAGAGAACCCATTTCAGCATCGGGGATTGCTTTCACGCATTGGGTTGTGCCCGGCGACTGACATCTTGTATCCCAATGTTTCCGCGAGAACATGGGTGACCTATCTGGTTCGCTTGCACGGTTATTCACGGCACGAGAGTGAGTCAATGGCCGATGCTGCCTTGGAATTGGTGGGGATGTCCGCAGCGATGCATCGCCCGATTGGCACCTATTCGTTGGGGATGCGGCAACGCACGAAAATTGCCCAAGCGATTGCGCATCATCCCGATTTGTTGATTCTGGACGAACCCTACAATGGGTTGGACCCGGTGGGCCGCGACGACATGACGACGCTGCTAAAGCAGTGGACGCGGCAGGGCAAAGGTCTGCTGTTCGCTAGCCATGTGTTGCAAGAAATCGAGGCGGTCACGACGTCGTTCTTGCTGATTTTCGGAGGCCGATTGCTGGCGTCGGGAACCGCCGACGAAATCGAGTCGATGCTGTCGGACACGCCGCAGGAAGTCTGCGTGATTGGGCGGGATGCACCGCAATTGATTCATCGCTTGGTTGACATGCCGTGGGTGAATTCGCTGCAGTTGAGTCATGAGCGAAGTGAGTTGCGAATTGCGTTGCGGGACCCGAGTCAATTTTACGCACATATCGCTGGCTGGATTGCAACGGATGAGCTGCAAATCGATCAATTGCTGACCGCCGACGGCAACTTAACTGCCTTGTTCGCGTCATTACTGAAACACCACCGCGGAGAAACAGCGTGATAGCGACTTTGCCACTGGACGTGATGCGGTTCGAGCTCGGACGGTCGTTGACGATTGGCCGTATCGCGATGTGGTTTCTATTGGTCGCATTTCCCGTGGCCTTGATTGCTACGTTGCGCTCGGTAGCGCCGATCGATCCGATCGAACCATGGGGGATCACGCTTTACTTTCTCGTCCCAGAAGTCGTCTGTTTATTGGGTCTGTTATTGTGGGCCACGCCCGCGATTAGCACTGAGCTCGAAGGCCAAACATGGATCTACTTGGCGATGCGGCGGTCGGGACGTTCGATGGTATTGCTGGGGAAATACTTAACCGCAGTGGTGTGGACTTTGTCGGCCGCACTCACGGCGATCACGCTGTGCGTGTTGATCATTGGACCGACTGCCGGATTCCAGATGTGGTGGGTGATGTGTGTATTGGCGGTGCTATCGTGCTTTGCCCATGCCGCACTGTATATCTTGATCGGAGTGATCTTTTACAAACGCACAATGGTCAGCGCGGTTTTTTACACGTTGATGATTGAGTATGGTGTGTCATTTGTACCCGCGGTGATCAACAAGCTTACGATCAACTATCGATTGCGAGGTTTGTTGGCGGAGTGGATGGGATGGGAGGAAGCACGCAGTCGAGCCGAGAATGTGTTCGGAGCCGAACCGGCAGAAACGCACCTGTTGGTGTTGTTCGCGTTCACGATCACAATGTTGGGCGTGGCAATGTACAAGGTCACTCGGACCGAGTACCCCACGCAGCAAGAAGGTTAGCGCCCGCTGCCAAAGCCAAGTGACCCTCCACAGTCGGTGTTGGTGTGAGCCGACGGCCTTTGGAGACGGTTCGGCTTAGAAAAATCATAGCCCGGCGCGTAAGTTTTGAAGTTGCGTTATTGTATTTGCGCCGTTTGCTTGATCCGGCCTAGCAAAAACATGCAACTTCAAAACTCACGCGTTACGTTATGATGGTGATTGCTCAGCGGCTTAAGGAATAACGAAGGCGGGCCGCCGCTCGGTAAGACGTTGGCAAAATAAGGCCCGCGGCTAGCGCCGTCGGCTCAGAAATTCGTGGGGAAACGAAAAATCGACAGTCGAGCGAGCCGCGAGGGCAACGACGTCACCTCGCTTACAGTCCCGCGGAAATCGCTCCTGCGAGAAAACCACCAGCGACCATTCCCATCAACACTGCGATGATAAACAGTCGCCCCGTGTCACGCCAATTCTGTGCGACAAAGTAGAGGATGTAGAAAGGAACGAACAATGTCAGAAAACCAGTTTTGATGTCCTTCTTGAATGCTTTGACGATCACCATAAGCTGCGCCCCTTGCGAGATCACAATGCACGCTCCGAATCCTAAGACAAGGAACGTTGCGATCGGGTTGAAAGTGCCGCCGCCGTCGAGTTGACGCGACACATTGATGGCGATCACTGCAATCGCAGTCGAGCTGACGATCAAAAACAATACGAGAGCCAACATCCACGTAGGCATTCCATTGTTGCCCATCAGGCGATCTTGAGTCTCTTGAGCACGAGCCATGTCGGAGGCCGCTTTTTGCAGTGCCAATGTGCCGTGCGAAACATCCAATCCGGGAGTCTTGTGGCCGGCGAGTTGAGACCCAGTCTGCTTGTTGTAGCCACATTTGGTGCACAACACCGCATCAGCTTTCATCTCCGCACGGCAAGCCGGACAAATTGCAGCGACTTGTTGGCTGAATCCTTCCTCGTCAAATAGGTCACCCATGCTGTTGTCGACCGCCACGAAGGCCGCAGGGGCGGGCCGGCTCGGTGCGGCTGCTTGCTGCGGCTTCGCTGCGGCGCCCGCTGCCGGCACCTTCAACACCGTTTGGCAACCGGGGCACTTTACCGCTTTGCCAGCGGCAGCGTCCGGAATGTTGAGCACTTTGCCGCACTGGCAAGTCATTTTGATAGGCATTGCAAAAAGCCAATAAGGATAATGTGTCAGACAACGCAGCGGCCGAAGTTCGCGGTTGTCACCAGCAAACTATTTTGAACCCCTTCGCGATCCGAGTCTAGCGTTTAACCAATTTTACTCTTAAGCCGCAGAATGTCGTTTTCAACGGATTCGAGTTGTCGTTTCAATTCTTCGAGCGACTCGCGTTCCTTCGCCACAACCTCTTCAGGGGCGCGAGCAACGAAGTTTTCATTCGAGAGTTTCTGCTCTTTCCCGCCGATTTGTTTGATCACTTGGTCTCGCAGTTTTTCTAAGCGAGCCAACTCGGCCTTGAAATCGATGAACTGCTCTAAGTCGACATGCACCTCGATGTCCAAACCGGTAATCGCCAAGGGGGCGTCGATTTCAAACGGCTTCGCTGTGGGGCTCAGTTCCACGACATCGGCTCCGGCGAGTCCTTGGAAATACGCCCGCATCGGTTCCAGCAATGCTTGCGATGACTCGCTACAGCGAATCGCCACGGGCACCGTGTCTCGCGGAGCAATGTTTTGGCTCGCGCGGATGCGGCGAATCGCGCCGACCACTTCTTGGAACTCGTTGAATTGGCGTTCGATGTTCTCGTCGTAATGCGCCGCTTCGGCAATCGGCCACGAAGCGGTCATTACAAATTGAGGAGCATCGACGGGCGAGGGGACACCGCGTTTTGGAGCCGCTTCGTTCAAATAGCCCCAGATCGATTCGGTCACAAACGGCATGATCGGATGCAATAAGAGCAGCAGAGTATCGAGTCCATGAGCCATCACCGATTGAGTGACCGCACGAAGCGATTCGTCGGACAGTCGTGGTTTGGCGATCTCGACGTAGAAACTGCAGAATTCGTCCCAGGCAAAATCGTAGAGGATCCGCGAGGCTTCGGCAAAATGGTAGTGTTCGGTCGCTTCGGTTACCTGCTTTGTCACCGTCGACAATCGACTGAGTAACCAGCGGTCTTCCAGCGGCAATGATTTGACGTCGATTTCTTGAGCCTCGTAGCCTTCGAAATTCATCAAAGCAAAACGAGCCGCATTCCACAATTTGTTGACGAAGTTACGAGCAGTTTCAAAACGCTCGCTGACCACTGCGGCACGCGGATGCGATTTATCTTCGGCAGATTCAGCCCACTGTGTCGAGAACGTTTTCTTGCAATCCGGGCAGTCCAGCTTCGGCAAGGATCGATTTTTCTTGGTTTGATCGATCAATTTTTCACAATGAGGACACTCGTACTGAACCGGCATCCGCACGTCTTGCGTTTCCGTTGCCAATCGAGCCAGTCCAAATCGCAGTGCATCGGGACCAAACTTTTCGATCACGTCGATCGGGTCAACACCGTTCCCCTTGCTCTTGCTCATCGTTTCACCCAATCCATCGAGAATCTTGGGGTGAATGAAGACCTCGTTGAATGGAATCTTGCCGACGTTGTTCAGTCCCATCAATACCATTCTCGCGACCCACAACGTGATGATGTCACGCGAGGTGATCAGCGTGCTGGTCGGGTAAAAGTACTCGAGTTCAGGTGTTTGCTCGGGCCATCCGAGCGTGCTGTGAGGCCACAACGCCGATGAGAACCACGTATCCAGTACATCGGGGTCACGGACCAGACCCAATGCTTCAACTTTCTCTTCGAGCTTCGCATCATCGCTACGCAAACAAACGAATAGCGAGTAAGTACCGTCTTCGTTTTCATCAATCCGATCGGCAATCTTGCCCGATGCAAATTCCGGTAACGCTTCGATCTTTTTGGCCGCCGCGTTGGCATCCGCTTCGCTAATCCCGCCGAGCGACCAGATTGGAATTTGATGTCCCCACCACAATTGTCGACTAACGGGCCAATCGCGTTTTTCGCTCAACCAATCGAGATAGCCCTTGCGATAACGCTCGGGGAAAATTTTGACTTGCTCGGTTGAAACGGCATCCATGGCGGATTGAGCGAGCTCTTCCATCGCCACGAACCACTGGTCGGCCAAGTACGGTTCGATCGGCGTCTTACTGCGGTCGCTCAGTGGCAACTCGATTTCACGGTCTTCGATCTCGCCAACCAGATCGAGTGCCTCGAGGTCCTCAAGCACCTTGGCTCGTGTCTTTTTGATCGTCAAACCTTCGTAAGCGCCGGTCTCGGAATTCATTGTTCCGTCGGCGTTCAGGATGTTGATCATTGCCAATCCAACCCGTTTTCCGACTTCGTAGTCATTCGGGTCGTGCGCCGGTGTGATCTTGACACAACCGGTCCCCATCTCGGGTTTTGCCCATTCGTCGGCGACGATCGGGATTTCACGATTCATCAACGGCAGCATCACTTTGCGACCGTCCAGTGCCATATCACGCAATTGGATCAACAGCGGCAGCATCGTTTTACGGCGATCAGCCAGGGCTTCGATTTGTTTATCGATCTCGTTTTTCTCGCCTGCCGACGCGGTTTCACGCTTTGTTTTCAAATCGGCTTCGAGCTTGTCCATCGCCGATTTGGGATCAGGATGTACTGCAACGGCGCTGTCACCAAGCATCGTTTCGGGACGCGTGGTCGCGATTTCGATTCGTGACGGTTCGCCTGGCTTGGGATCAACGACCGGGTAGAAAATGTGCCAAAAATGGCCTTTTTCGGTCTGGTTAATCACTTCATCGTCGCTGACCGCGGTCTGCAAATAGGTATCCCAGTTGACCAGACGTTTGCCGCGGTAGATCCGTGCTTTGCTGAACAGATCAAAGAAGGTCGCTCGCACAGCGGCAGCGCAGCGATCATCCAACGTGAAGCGAACTCGCTCCCAATCGCAACTGCAACCCATGCGTTTGAGTTGGTCGAGGATCCGTTTTTCGTATTGCTCTTTCCAATCCCAAATCCGCTGGACCAACGCTTCGCGACCGAGATCATGACGCGTCTTGTTTTCTTGTTCTTTGAGTCGCTTTTCAACCACTGCTTGCGTCGCGATGCCCGCGTGGTCGGTGCCGGGCATCCAAAGCGTTTCAAAGCCTTGCATTCGCTTGGTGCGAACGACGATGTCTTGCAGCGTGTTGTTCAATCCATGACCAAGGTGTAGCGCCCCGGTCACATTCGGTGGTGGGATCACAATCGTAAAGGGTTTGCGATCAGGATTGGGTTCGGCGTGAGCGCATCTTGCATCTTCCCAAGCTTTGGCAATGTCCGCTACAGCGTCCGAATGTTCAAATCGAGTCGGAATCGTCATGATTTTTCTAGCGTTACTTTTTTTCGGATTTGTGAAGTTTGTATTCGACGGCATCGACCAGCGCGCTCCAGCTCGCTTCGATAATGTTTTCGCTGACGCCAATGGTGCCCCACGATTCGTGGTCATCACAGCTTTCGATATTCACTCGGATCGATGCCTCGGTACCGCTGCTCGATTCGACGACACGTACTTTGTAGTCGGTCAATCGCATCTCTTCGAGCATCGGGTATTCGTCGGAAAGCGCTTTGCGAAGTGCGGCATCCAATGCGTTGACGGGCCCATGCCCTTCGGCAGCATCGAACCACAACGTCTCGCCGACTTTGAGTTTGATGATCGCTTCGGCAAACACACTTCGCTGTTCGCCCTCGGTGTTGCGATCCCCTGCGACGATTCGGTATTTGATAGTTTCAAAATGCGGGGTGTACGAACCGGCAATGCGTTTGATTAGCAGATCGAACGAGGCGCCTGCGTTCTCGAATTGGTAGCCCTCGTTTTCCAGTCGGACGACTTCGGCCAGGATTTTGTCCATCAATTCGCGGTCGTCTTCCAAGTTGTGCTTGGTCGCTAGCGCGGCGATGTTGCTCCGTCCGGAAAGTTCGCTGACCAGAATACGACGTTCGTTGCCGACCAGTGCCGGATCAATATGCTCGTAGGTTTTGGCCGCTTTGTTGATCGCGTGGACATGCATGCCACCTTTATGCGCGAACGCACTTTGGCCAACAAACGGTTGGTTGTTTCGCCATTGCAGGTTGGCGGTTTCGTAAACAAAGCGGCTCAGTTCGGTCAGCGGTGTCAGCGATCGGCCGCCCAGCACGCTGTAGCCTTTCTTCTTGAGCGACAGATTCGCCATCACGGTGATCAGGTCGACGTTGCCACAACGTTCTCCAATGCCATTGATGGTTCCTTGTACCTGCGTCGCTCCGGCATCGACGGCCGCTAACGAGTTTGCCACGGCAAGCTCGCAATCGTTGTGGCAATGGATTCCGATTTGCACATCGAAACCGGAGAGTGCTTTGATCGCGGCTTCGGTGACTTCGCGAATTTGCTCCGGCAGCGTTCCGCCGTTGGTGTCGCACAAACTGAGCCAAGTCGCCCCAGCCGACGCGGCGGCCTTCAGCGTTTTGATTGCGTACTCGGGGTTCGCGTTGTAGCCGTCAAAGAAATGTTCGGCGTCGTAGATCAATTCAGCGCCGCGAGCAAGAAACTCGGTGCTCTCGCCAATCATCGCCAAGTTTTCTTCGAGCGTCACGCGAAGCACTTCGGTGGCATGGTAGTCCCACGTTTTTCCGACCAAGGTGATGCAAGGCGTTTCGGCTTGCACTAACGCTTTCATGCCTGGATCGTCTTCGGCTTTCATCGATTTCCGCCGCGTCATTCCAAACGCACAGACCTTGGTTTTTCCCAGGTTGCGTTTTTTGATTTCGCGAAAGAATGCCACATCCTTCTCGTTCGACAGCGGGTAGCCACCCTCGATAAAGTCGATGCCAATCTCGGCCAACCGCTCAGCGATATTCAGCTTGTCTTGAAGAGAGAAACTAACACCTTCGCCCTGAGAACCGTCTCGGAGCGTTGTGTCGTAGATCAAGATGGGTTTGGCGTTCATCGCTAGCGTGCTGGAGTTAGAAGGGAGGTGCTGAGAAGCGAAAGGCGTGTGAGGGCTAAGGTGTTAGGGATCGAAGCAGGGAAGTGGGGTGAGTGTCCTGGGGGTGGATCTTTCAGGTACGAAAAAACCCCCGAAGCTATGGGTGGCCTCGGGGGTGAATGTCAAAGTGGCATCTCGAGTCGAGCCCTGCTCCGCAATTGACTGCGGCCAGTCCGATTCGTTCCCCGCGTTACGGCCGGCTCGTAATGCCGACGACGCGGATAATCTTGGTTGGGATAATGTTGTTGGGAGCCACGGAATTGTCGGTTTCTGTAAGGTTTTGAAGCACAGAGGATAGTTTTTTTGCGGACGCTGTCAATCGCAGCTATCCCGGGGTCAAGCGGCGCCGACGCGTTTGCACAAAGGAAATCAGGCTGACGACTAAGAAAATCGTGCAAAGCACCGTCATTGCAATGACAACTTCCATCGCTAATGAGTTCACTTCGATCCCTCGCAGAGCGCGAAACATAGCGAAAAGTACACTACTTCCACCGGTCAGCGTCCCCAGCAGTGCAATTGCGGCTGCGGTGTACATCGCATGCTTGCGGCGGTGTGGGTTCAGCCCCACGACGCCACAAAATAACATCGGAATTCCGAACATCATCGGGCAAAATTGAGACGGCATTTTCTGCATCGTCAACATCAACGCCATCATTGTGACGATGCACAACAGCAAGCCAAATACGATCGCAATGCGTGACATCAGTCGCCACTCCGCTCCAAAGTAATTCGCTGGGCTCCACTGCCCAGTTCCAAAGCCTAAGTTCCATCCGGGTTTCCACGCGCCAAAACTGGGCCGTCGGTGCTGGCTGCGAGCAATCGAACGCGAATTTCGCGTCGCCCGCGGCTGGCGGACTGTTGATTTAGTGAGCCGCTCGCGCGTGAGCGGCCGGGTTCCACGTATTACCCGTGCCTTACGGCCCGTGGCTCACCACTACCATTTGCATTTCGATTAAATCGACAGCTCGCTTGCGTCATCGACTCACAAAAACAGACGGAACTTAAAGTTTTTGGCACTCGCTTCCGAAGGCCGAAATCGTATCGCCCGACGTTTGATTGGGCGAGGGGGCTCTAACGAGCCAAATGATTCGCTCACCCGAACTTAATTTTACAGGATAGCGTGACAGAAGATAGCGTGACAGAATTCGACGCTTTGATTTCTCAAGCCGATTTTCGACGTTCCTTAGTCCTGCGACCGCACTGCGTTTTTCTCCATCTTTAACACTGGCAGTCGGCGTCCGAGGTCGATTTGATCCCGGATTGATTCGGGGGTCTCGTCGGCTGGACGGGGGCGTTGGTCAGGCCGGATTTCTGGGGCAACAAAATGTGATCCTTGTCGTGTTCCCCGCCGTTTGAATTCGTTCTCGATCGCCAATCGCAGCGAGGACTTTTCCAAACACCATTTTGGCTCGATCAGATAGCTCGAAGGAGCATCACCGCTGACGCGTTCGACAATCACCTCGGCCGGAATCCGCTCGAGAAAATCGACCACGGTGTGGATGTATTCTTCTCGCTGCATCAAGACAATTTCACCGCTTTGCACTTGGTCGCCCAGCGGCGTGCCTAGGACGGCATACAAATTGTGGATTTTGACGGCATCAAAACCGAGTCGACCGATTTCGGTGGCCGTTTCCATCATCATCGCGTGAGTTTCGCCAGGAATTCCCAAGATCACGTGGCTGCAGCATTCAAATCCGCGGCCTCGGCTACGGTCGATCGCATTGATCATACTGGCGTGATCGTGGGCCCGGTTCATCCATCGCAGCCCGGCATCGTGGATGGTTTGCATCCCAAATTCGAGCGAGACGTAGGTTTCACGAGCCAAAGTTTCCAGCAGCGTCAAGACGCTCTCCGGCACACAGTCCGGGCGGGTGCCGACGGCCAAGCCGACAACTCGCGGGTCGAGCGAGATCGCCAGCCGGAAAACCTCTTCGAGCTGCTCGACCGGAGCGTAGGTGTTTGTCGCAGGCTGAAAATAGGCGATAAAACCCGCCACTTTGTCATAGCGTTTGGTGACCGTTTCGATCCCCGTCGCCAATTGTTCGCTGACCTGTTTCAGCCGCACGCGGCGTGACGGGCTGAACGATCGGTTGTCGCAAAAATTGCAACCTCCACGTGCGACCGCTCCGTCGACGTTGGGGCAGGTAAACCCTGCATCAATGCTGACGCGTTGGATTCGGCCACCAAATTGACGGCGTAGCGATGCACCAAATGCATTAAATGGCAATTTTTCCGATTGCCATTTCAATCGTTCGTTAATTTCGGGGTCGATCAATTTAGGAACCGTTGCCATTTATGAAAACTTGGTCAAAATATGAGGATGACGTGAACGGGAATTCATGGCTCGCTCGGCGGGTGATCGTTTAATCCGAACCTCGATCCGAATCCCTTGGAAACTTAAAACCGTCATCATGATGGGGAATGTGGGACTTGTGCGATGTCAAAAATCGCTAAAAAGCCGCTGATTCCCCGTTTATTTACTCAGATTGGAAGGCTGTGATCGTGGAATTTGAAGACGAACAATCGAAACCTCAATTTGCGGGTGCCTACGGCCAGCTTACCCCTTGTGGTGGCGGTGACCCCATTCCGCTTGTGAAAGACCGACTTTTGGTCGGACGCCGTAGCGAATGCGATATTCAATTGAAGTTCGCCAATGTTTCGAGCCAGCACTGCCGGTTAACTCTCGAACACGGTTATTGGTTCATTCGTGACTTGAACAGCCGCAATGGGTTGAAGGTCGATGGTCGTCCTGTTCAGCGTAAGCGTATCGACCCCAACAGCAAAGTGTCCATCGCACGCCACGAGTATCTGATTGAATATGAGCCCCAGTTGTTAGGGGCCTACGGACCTCCGCCTGCTGATGATGATTACTTGGAAGACTTGATGAAGAGTTCGTTGATGGACCGAGCTGGATTGTCCCGGCGCGATCCGAAGAAGCCCTCTTCAAACCAAGATCGAAGCGGTTAAGGTTAGCGTTTGCTCAACCACGACACACTTACGTTGTCTTGGCCCCATCCAGGATTCTACGGAATTCTGGATGGGGAATTACGCCACAATACCTACCGTTCAGTAAAGCACTCTCCATGACTCGTTTGGCTCATCACGTTTTTTTCACTTTGAAAGACCGCAGCGACGAAGCGGTTCAAACGCTTGTCGAAGCTTGTGAAAAGTATCTCAACAACCACGACGGGCTTGTCGAGTTTGCCGTCGGCACGCGTGTGAAAGACCTCAATCGTCCCGTTAACCACGATTTTGACGTATCACTACACACCGTTTTCGCTGATCGTGCGGCACATGATGCCTACCAAGTCGCCGAGCGGCATTTGCAGTTCATCGCCGAAAACAAAGAGTCCTGGGCCGAAGTGAAGGTTTGTGACAGCAATTTGCGTTAAACAGCTTAATGCCAGTCTCGTGGGTCGATCCGGTAATAGGTCTTTAGCAATCGGAACAATTCCGGATGTCGACCCTGCATCGGCTGTGGCCGTTCAAAAAAGCATTCGCTGGCAACGGCGAAAAATTCGGCCTCGTTGGTCGCGCCGTACGGGTCCAATAACGTTCGACGTCCCGCATCGACGTCGTGTACGAGTTGCTTGAACTCTTGTCCGGCGATGTCGTTCCACGCCGCTTGGTCGGCGTTTTTGTCAAACGAAATCGAGCCGCCCATTTCGCCATCAAGCCCATCTAAGTGATGAGCGAATTCGTGAATCACGACATTGCGTCCGTCGTTGTGGTCAGAGGCCAACAGGACTTCGGGCCACGACAAGATCACGCCGCCGTTGTCCCAGGCTTCACCGACGGTGTGCTGAAGCACGCCGTTGCGGTTTCGCACCATCACGTCGGGGTAAACCAAAATCGTGGTCACGCCATCGAAATAATAGTCTCCGGAACAGAGCAAGATGAATGCGGCATGGCCCGCGATGGTCGTCTTCATTTCATCCGAAACATCCAGCCCCTCACAACCCTCCCAATTGCGTTCAGCGATCAAAATGCGAACGCAATCGAGAATTCGATTTTGCAGGTCCGGTTGCAAGCGGTTGAACGCAGGAACGTTCTGTTTCAGGATCTGCAGTTGCGGTTCTGGTAACGCAACCGCCAACCACGCTCGTCGACGGCGGTTGCGAAAAAAGGACCACATTATTTTTGATTGACCTCGACCCCGAAGGATACCAGTTCCGCACTTTGTGCCTCGAGTTTTTTGGCGTCGATCGGGTTCTCACCGAGGTACACCTGCATAAACGGAGCAAACCGTCGTTCACCCTGGAAATCCTTGCGACACATTTCCACCAACGGTGACAAGTCGGCGATCTTGTTTCGCGACATGATCAACATGCTCAACTCTCGCAACCCCGTGATCGGTTCAAGCGAGGTGATTTGGTTGCCCGCGATATCCAGAGTGGACAGCCATCCCAAATTACGAACAGGTTCGAGGTCGGTTAACTGGTTCTCCGAGACATCGAGCGACCAAATCTTGTTGAGACCCTTGATTCCGTCGATCGAGGTTAGCTTGTTCTTCGCCAGATACAGCGTTCTCAAATTAGCCATTTTTTCGAGCGGCGAGGTGTCGCTGACGCTGTTGCCCGCCAAATCCAAAAGCTGCATCGCGGTCAAGCCCGCAAGCGGTTTGATGTCGGTGATTTTGTTGTTGGCCAGAGTGACTGATTGCAGTCGTTTCAGTTCCGCGATCGGCGTCAGGTCGGTGATCTCGTTGTCCGCAAGATCGATCAGCATCAACGCTTGGCAATGCTGGAGGCCATCGAGGCTCTTGATCTTCTTTCCCTTGCCAACCACGCGAGAGATGTTGGCCACATCTTCTTTAGTAATGGCTTCGGTGTTGTTGCGTTTCGCAAACACTTCGGCCCGCACTGCGGCTTCGAGTGCAGGGTCCGGAAATAGGGATGGGGCCGGTTTGGCGGGAGCCTCTTTTGCAGCGGCTTCCTTGGGAGCCTTTTCCTTGTCTTCGCCACGAAGTGCAGCGGCAGGAAGGGCAACTAGCAGAGTGAGCAGAAAAGCAGAGGTGGGATTCAAAACTGGCATGCGAGAGTCTCTCGAAGTACAAGCAGGTGGGACCTGGGCGGCAAGTGTCAGCCGCGTCGCAGGCATTGAAGTGGGCAAATGATATGCTGCCCATTCTAGTCCAATTCCCGCCGTGTTCCCACATCCCCCGCTGTCGACCAACGTTGGATAGGCTCGAGGGATAGGCTTCCTGTCGGTAAATCGACGTGGAATTGCCTGCCATCCAACCTGGATTTCCGTCTGTCCGACTCCACCCGACAAAACGGAAAGCCATTTTCGCACAAGAGTTTTTGCACTTTAGACCGACTCGTCATCGGCCTTGGTTCGTGCTGGTTTCACGCTAGTGCCAAAACACTTAAGTTCCGTCCGGTTTTGAGGCGGCAAAACCGAGCCGACGTAACTTAAGGTTTCTAACGCTAGTTTCGCGATCGAGGGGCTGCTCAGCCAAACAATCGCTCGTGAGGATCCGTCAAACCATCGGCGAGGCGTCGTAGCGCTTCGGTCTCGATCTGGCGAACGCGTTCGCGAGTCAAACCCAGTTCGGCTCCGATTTCCTTCAGCGTCTTCGGATCGCATCCTTCCAGACCGAAACGTAGTTTCAGTACGGTGGCTTCGCGTTCTTCGAGATCACCGAGCAGTTCCATCGCATGACGCAGGATGTCATGGTCAAGCATTTCCTCGTCGGGAGCCTTCAAACGCTCGTCCATCACCATGTCGCCAAGAGACCATCCCGATTCGGTTTGGTCGCTCTGGGGCGTGCTGTTGCTGATGCGAATCGCCTTGCGAATAATCGGCAGCTTCTTTTTCGGAAGTCCCAACAATCGAGCGATCTCCTCGTTCGATGGGGTGCGGCCAAGTTCTTCGCTCAAACGTGCAGTCGCCCTTCGCCATTTGCTCAGCAGTTCGACCATGTACGCGGGGATGCGAATGGTCTTGGCACTGTTGATCAACGCGCGTTTGATCGACTGTTTGATCCAGTAGCTGGCGTAGGTACTGAAGCGTGTTCCCATCGTTGGGTCGAACCCTTCGACGGCACGCAACAGGCCAAGGTTGCCCTCTTCGATCAAGTCTTGCAGCCCCAGGCCTTTGCCGGTGTAGCCGCGGGCGATGTTAACGACCAAACGCAAATTGGCGCGAACCATACGGTCGCGAGCCAACGCATCGCCTTGTGCGATTCGCGTTGCCAGTTCGGTCTCGTCATCCGCAGATAACAAAGCCGTTTCGTTGATCTCGCGCAAATAAGTTTCCAAGGGAGACTGTGCCGCACTGCTGCGGGGAGTGGCTCGCTTGGACGGACGAATTCGAGACTCCGCAAGTTCGGTATCAACTTCGGACTCGACGTCGCTAGAAAGTTCTTCGATTTGTGACATGGATTACTCGGACGCTAGTGGTCGAACATCGGCTTTCGTCCATCACGTTGTTCAATCCAAAAGGTTGCGGCACACATTGGAAGGGTGTGAGCACCAAAATCGTCAAACTAAGGGGAGGAAACGTGACGCGAAAGTCGCATTCGACGGGGTGGAGGTCAGGTGAACAATGCTAGCATCGGCAAGTTCTTGACTCTGACTTCAGTTTCCGGCAAAGCGGACGAGTGTTTCCGATTATTCCGATTAGGCGGCCCCCTTGGGTTGCTGAAAGATTGCCGAACACGGTCGAGCCAAGCGGTTAGGCAAACGAGGTGAGCCATGGGCTCACAGGATCGAGCCAATTGTCGCTCGGCTTTCCAAGCCGTTGGCGTGCTTCACGTTTTTCGATCGATGCGAGAGAGAGACCACGTTCGATTTGGATGCGACGTTCGGCGCTGGCGGTTCCAGCTTGGAAAGCTGGCCGACAATGGGTGCGCGCGGTCACCCGGTGCCTCACGGCCAATGCCATCTACTTTGGCACTAACCGGGCAGGTCACGCTGCACCGCTACAACAAAAAAACGCTGCCGGATCTAAATCCGACAGCGTTTCAAAAATGGAATAGCGTTTAAGCCAATTCGGGGGCGTTCAATATGAACGAATTATTTGTTCCCAGCAGCTTTGAAGCTTTCGTTGCCGATTCCAACGATTCCAACGGCAACACGTGGGCCAGCGTCACCCGACGGTTGGCTCTTGAGGTCGTCTTTGCCGGCGTGCACAACAAACGAACGTCCAAGGATGAAGTGCAGCGCGGTGTCCTTGGTGGTCACGTTGACAGTGGCAACACCTTGATCGTCGGCAAGAATGTTTCCAAGGTCACCTGCGTGGCTGTGAGCACCGGGACCGCCGTGATCATGTCCAGCTGGGTTGAAGTGACCACCAGCCGAAGTTCCATCGGCAGCACGGCGATCGCCGAACTCATGGATGTGGAAGCCGTGTTCGCCGGGAGTTAGGTTGCGAACTTTGCCTGAGATCACAAGCTCGTCGCCCTTTTGCACCAAACGCAGCGTGCCGCGTGCCTTGTTGTCCTTGGTCGGCATCAATACGCAAACGCCAAGCGTTGGCAGCTCGCCGTGAGCATGGTCGTGCGAGTGCTTTTCTTCAGCATTTGCGACAGGAGCAACAAACCATGCGGCGAGCGCAACCAGTGCCATTGTTTTCATAAAACCCAGTTTCATCGATCGTCTCTCGTTGTAAGGGGGGAATGGGGAAGGAGCGATTTGGTTAACGTTTTCTAAGTTAGCGATTGTACACATTAAGTGAATGCAAGTCGTTTGCCCAAATCATGTTTTTCCAAAACGATGCATTTGATCATTGTCGGCCAGCTTTCCACGCTGGAACCGCACTCTTTACCTTTGCCGCAAAGGTCGTTCCGATTTTCCAGCAGATGCAATGTAAATTGTTGGAATGTTGCGTGAAGTTCGGTTGTAACCTCAGCTCACGTTGTTTGGGAATGTCTAGCCGCATCGGGATTTACGAGCTTTTTAGCCTCTTCTGGTGCAGTTTCCGATATTCGCCAGGGGTCATCCCCTCGCTTGCGCGGAATTGGCTCGCCATATAGGCGGGATATTGAAAGCCACTCGAAAACGCGACATCCTCCAATTTCAGGGTCGATTCACATAGCAACGATTTTACCCGCTGGATCCTCGCCTCGCGGATCGCATCGAGTGGAGAATGGCCGGTTGCGGCATGGAACCGCCGCTCCAGCGTTCGCCGAGACAGGGTCGTTTTCGGCGTCGAGTTCATTTTTGGTGATGCGGCCACATGGGCGAGTACGTCCGGAACGCCGATTCCATCACACGCGCGGCGACGAATGAAACCGAGTGCCAAAGCAATTTCGGGATCGTCGATCGCATCGGTTTGCGTACTTCGCCGCAGCTCAACTCCCCGCGGTGGCACAACGATCGACTTGGGCAATTTTGCGTCAGTGTGAGAGTTTGTCTGCATCAGTTGATCCAGCAATCGGGCGGCTTCGTAACCAATCGTTTCGGTGTCCAGGGCAACACTCGTCAGCGGTGGATCACTCAACTCGCATAACACTTGGTCATTGTCTACGCCCACCACCGCGACCTGTTCTGGAACAAGCCAGTGATGTTGGCGGCAAACGTCCAGCAACGTTCGGGCGGTGGCGTCGTAACACGCCATCACTGCAACCGGTTTGGGTAGCGACGCAATCCAGTTCGCGAGTTCGTCGCGATGTTGGTACCAAGCTTCATGATGCCGCGGTTCGGTACTCATATCGATAATGGCACAAGGAAATCCGGATTGCTCAATGCACTGTGCAAAACAATCACGGCGAGATTCGGACCAACCGTAGCCGCGGAGCCCCACGTAACCAAAGGAGCGAAAGTTACGTTCGAGCAAATGTTCGGCCGCCAGCCTTGCGCAGGCTCGGTCATCGTTAGACACGGCGATGGTGCCGTCCGGATTTTCTTCGCCAAGATAGACTGCCGGGATTCCCAATTCCGACGCTTGCTTCATCGTTTCGAGTCGCAGCGATCGAATCAGCATTCCATCAAAGCGGTCGGCTGCCGATGGAGCGGCAAGCAGCCACCGCGGGATCGGGTCGTCCAATCCCCGCTCTTCCACGTAGATCGACCACCTCTGGTGCAGTCGTGCATACCGCCCAATCCCCGTCAGTAATCCGCGGCCAAATGCTTTCGAAGTTTCGATTAATAACGCAACCTTGCGATCTGCCACTGCCATTGCCTGGGTTCTTTCTAGAAATCACGGGTGACGCAAAATTGATAGAGCGTGACGCAAAAGTGGATTGTAGTCGAATACCGCAGCGGGTATCGTTCATTCGTCTTACTCCCCCCGGCTGCACCGCCTTGGCGTGCTGCGGATCGTTTTTCTCTAACGTCGCTTGAAGTTCAATGCTGATTGATTGCCATCATCATTTGTGGAAGTATTCTGCCGAACAATACGGATGGATTTCGGATGAAATGTCCGTGTTAAAGCAGGATTTTTGGACTGCGGAACTCCGACAAATTTCCAGCGAATCGGCGATCACCGGGTTTGTCTCGGTCCAGGCTCGGCAATCGTTATCGGAAACCGACGACTTGCTTCAATTCGCCGAAACCGAGCCCCTCGTCCGCGGCGTCGTGGGCTGGGTTCCGCTTGCCGCCGTCGATGTCGAAAAATCATTGGATCGCTACGCCGACGCCAAAATGCTAAAAGGAGTCCGGCATGTGGTTCAAGACGAGCCGGATGATCGATTTTTGCTCGGCAGCGATTTCAATCGCGGAGTCTCGCTGCTGAAAGATCGCGGTCTGGTTTACGATATTTTGATCTTTGCTCGTCAATTGCCCGCCGCAGTCGAATTTGCCAGCCAACATCCCGACCAAGTGTTCGTGCTGGATCATGTCGCTAAACCGACAATCAAGAAGGCTGAGTTTGACCAGAACTGGGAGGTTTACTTTCGGGAATTGGCCAAACGCGAAAACGTCGCCTGCAAATTCTCGGGCATCGCCACCGAAGTTCGTGATCCCTCGTGGGATATTGAAACGCTCCGGCCGTATTGGGACATCGCGTTAGAAGCCTTTGGCCCAAAACGAATGATGTATGCTAGTGATTGGCCTGTATGTCTGTTGGCCAGCGAATATTCGCGTTGGTTGGGTGTCGTTCGCGAGCTGGCGAGCGAATTGTCACAAGACGAACAAAACGACTTCTTCGCCAACAATGCGATTCGCGAATACCAACTCTGATCAGGTAGGCAGGAATCACTGGGTGAAATCCCGTTAGCCGTTTGGGCGCTAGCCCCGGTTCAGCGCCGGAACCGTGGCTAGCGCCAAAACGGCCAATTTACTGAAAGACTCCTGCCTAACTGCTTAGTTTTCGTCTGCCTCGATGTCTTTCGTCTGCATCAGTTTGCTTCAATTTGAGCCGTCGGCTCTCCTTTTAAAACCACTTCCATCTTCAAACCATCTCGTACGGACAGATCCTTACCATGCGTGCCATTCAAATCTCGGAACTCAAAACGTTAAAGCAAGTGGACATCGACGAGCCTGCGGCACCGTCCGCCGGCCAAGCACTCGTTCGCACTCATCGGATGGGCGTTTGTGGAACCGATATCAGTTGCTACCTGGGTAAGTTTCCTTTCTTTGATTTCCCACGGATTCCAGGGCACGAGCTCGGCGTCGAAGTCGTTTCGGTCGGCGAAGGGGTTACCAATGTCAAAGCCGGAGATCGCTGCAGCATCGAACCGTACATGAATTGTGGTGAATGTTACGCGTGCCGTCGCGGAGCCATCAATTGTTGCCAAAACCTAAAAGTCATTGGCGTGATGATGGACGGCGGTCTTTGCGAATCGTTCTTAGTGCGTGCGGATAAATTGCATCCGTCGACCAAGTTGTCCTACGATCAATTGGCGCTCGTAGAAACCTTGGCCATCGGATGCCACGCAAACGACCGCGGAGCTCCGGAAAAAGGCGACCATGCGTTGATCATTGGGATGGGACCGATTGGATTGGCGACACTCGAGTTCGCTCGGCTGACCGACGCGACCATTAGCGTGATGGACATGAACCAAGGCCGACTCGATTTTGTTCGTGAAAACTACGGAATCGAAAACACCGTGCTGTTCAAAGGGGATGGCAGCGAAGTCGAACGAATGAAAGAGTTGACCGGCGGCGACATGTTCCAAGTGATCACCGACGCCACTGGCAACAAATATTCGATGTCGGGAGCACTCCAGTACCTGGCGCCGACCGGACGTCTTGTCTATGTCGGCATCACGACCGACGAATTGACTTTCAAGCACCCCGTAATGCATCGGCCCGAAGCGACGATTTTGGCTTCCCGCAACGCCCTGCCACCAGACTTCACTCGAATCATTGGGCTGATCGAGGACGGCACGATCAATACCGATCCTTGGATTACCCACCGAACCAGCTTTGACGGTGTCATCAACGATTTTGAATCGTTCACCAAGCCCGAAACGGGCGTGATCAAAGCCATCATCGAAGTGGTTTAAAAATCAGCCTTACTTCGGCAACGAGTCGGCGATTAATCAGAATTCGCCGCCTTGTTTGTCGTTCCGGCAGCCCATGGCGTGCTCTCGCAGCACGCTTTCCATCCCGCCATCCTTCGTGGTCTAGGTGCCGTAAGTCGTATCCGCGGCTGGACTTAATGAAACGGATCGTCCTGTTTGGCGGAAGGGTGGCCTAGAGCATTTCCGCTTTTCCGACTTGACATCATCACCATTTCAAACGATTGTTTAAAACAGTTGTTTAAAATGAGACATAGGGTGATCGCTTGTCTGAGACCAATTCTTCTCTTCCGCCGCGAGATGTGGCTGCCGATACTCGCACCCGGTTATTAATGGCCGGGGGGGCGGTGTTTGCTAATCGTGGCTTTAATCGAGCGACGGTTCGCGAGATTTGCGGCGAAGCCAACGTCAACATTGCCTCGGTGGGATACTACTTTGGCGACAAGCTAGGGCTCTATCGCGAAGTGATGGAGTACGTGCGTCATTCACGCGAGCATGCGTTTCCGGTTCCGGAATCGATCGGTGACGAACCTCGTTACGACCTTTTTTGTCTTGTCCAAACGCTGCTGTCGCGGATGTTGACCGATGACGAAGGAGGCTGGGAAACCGAGCTGTTTTTACGTGAGATGCAGAATCCTACTTCGGTGTTTCGCGAGATGGTGAACGATTTTTTCCGCCCCATGTTCGATCAGATTCGCAATGCGGTGCAGTCCATTCTCGGTCGTCCCGTGCCCCAGCATGTGATCGATCAATTGGCGCTCAGCGCGGTCGGGCAATGCCTTTATTACCGAGTCAGCGGCGGCGTCGTGAAGATTTTGATTCCCGATTCCGAGCGGGCGGAGCATTATGACGTTCGTTCGCTCAGCCATCACATCACGGCGGTGATCTTGGCGTCGGCGGACCAGGCCGCGTTGTTGGACCACAAGACACAGCTCACTGAGTTAATTGACGCTCGTGCCAAACCCATCGAAGAAAAACAATAGAACGTCGTTTTCATCACTTATATAACATGACTTCTCCCACTCTTTCTAAACATACTGACGCGGCTTTTTCGCCGTCGTCCGAAGCGTCTCGATCCATTGACGCTGGACATTCACCGGATCCCTCGGTTTCACCTATGAATCCTGACCCAAAACATCCTCCGGCAACCCGACACGTTTTTACGCCATCGTGGTTTTTGTTCAACGTGATCATTCCGCTTGCGATTGTGGTGGTCGCGGTAGGGACGGTGATCGCGCTCGGAAAGGTCGGGCCGTCGCAGCGGCCACCCGCGGATGCGAGTTACGCCGGGCGAATGAAATCGTTAACGCCGGTACGAACCGAGCGAGTCAAATCGTTAAGCGATTTTGGCAAGCGACTGCAGTTGCAGGTTGATGGCACCGTGGTGCCGTTTCGTGAAGTGCGTCTCGCCACAGAGGTGGCGGGGAAAATTATCTTCAAATCCGACCAGTGCGAAGCAGGTGCCTTTGTCAAAAAAGACGATTTGTTAATGCGAATTGATCCGACGGATTACGAGCTCGAAGTCACGCGATTGACTCGGTTGAAAGAACAAGAGTACGAGGCGCTGGGTGAAGTCGACCAAGAAATGGCGAACACCAAACGTTTGATCGAAGTCGCGATCGAAGACGAAGCATTGCAGCAGCGTGAAGTGCAAAGGTTGCAATCGTTGCCGGGCGGATTTGCCAGTGAAGGGGAAATCGACAAAGCGAAACGGGCCGTTCTGCAATCCACTCAGCAGCGAGTCAGCTATGAAAACCAACTTGAATTGCTCCGCAAACGTCGCTCTCGATTGGAAGCATCCGAACGTTTGGCCGGCGCCCAATTGAACACTGCGAACGTCAACCTCGAGCGAACTGAAATCCGCTCGCCGATCGATGGTGTGATTGTCAACGAAGATGCTGAGTTAAATACCTTTGTTGCTCGTGGTAGCACGATCGTCACGATCGAGGACACCACCAAAGTCGAAGTGGCCACAAGTTTACGGATGGACCAGCTTTATTGGGTGCTTGATCAAGCCGATCGATCGGTCAGCCCGGTCAAAGGAGAGGGACGGGGATACGATATTCCCGAAACGCCCGCGATCGTCGAGTTTGAAATTTCGGGTCGCGAAGGCAAAGTCTATCGCTGGGACGGGCGACTGTTGAGCTACGACGGGATTGGACTTGATCCCACGACGCGAACGGTTCCGGTCCGTATTCTCGTCGATGATCCCAGTGAATTTAAAACCGAAGGCGGATCGGCATCGCTGTCAGGCCCTTCGACGCTGGTACGTGGCATGTACGTGACCGTCAAACTTTTAATCCAGCCGACAACGCCGCTGGTAGTTATCCCCGCTGCGGCGATGAAGCCCGGCAACCGTGCCTGGGAATTTGTCCCCGACGAATCGGTACTTGAGGTTTCCTCGCAATCGTCGGTGCAGGGAAATCAAGCAGTGGATCAATCAACAGGGACAACCTTGGTTTCCAAGGCAGCAGCCGAGGCGAAGGTGGCGACCCCAGAAAAGGGTGCCCCTGCAAACGACGAGGCTCCGGAAAATCCGACAGCGGAAACGGATGCTGCCGGATTTGATCCTACTGCATGGCAGGCCGGACGGATTGTCAATCGCGACTCGATCTTTCCCGTCGATTCGTTGTCGGTCGCCGGCGTGTTTGCGGAGTCCGATCAAGACAATCCCCTGCAAAATGGCGATAAAAAGTGGTGGGTTTGTGAGGTCCAAGATCAACGGATGAAAGCGGGCGCGTACGTGGTCGTCTCCCCCGTGGGCACCGTTGATGGAGACACGATGCCGGCCCGAATGAATACGCTTGAAGCAGCCGGCGTGGCAACCCAAACGACGCCGGCGACAACCAATGTGTCTGCCGACCTGCGAATGGACATGACCAAGGAGACCGCTCAGTGAAACGGTTTATTGGTTGGGCGATCAAAAATTCGCCAGGCATGAACGTCTTGATGTTGGCGCTCATGTTAGTCGGCGGCATTTCGCTTTGGAAAATGCGTCGGGAAGTTTTTCCCGAATTTGAACTCGAAGTCGTGATGGTGACCGTTCCCTATCCGGGCGCGACACCTCAAGACACCGAAGAAGCGATCTGTCAAAAGATCGAAGAGGCGATTCGCGCGATCGACGGGATCAAAAAGGTCACCTCGATTGCCCAAGAAGGCTCGGGCTATGTGCTGGCGGAATTGCGCAGCGATGTCAAAGACGTGCAAAAAGTGATGTCCGAGATCGACCGCGAAGTCAATCGGATTCCTAGCTTTCCCGTATTGGCCGAAGATCCTCAAATTCAACAGATCACGTTTCGTGAAGCCGCCATTCGTGTCGGAGTCGTCGGTCCTGACGACCGTTCGCGAGAAGCCGAGTTGCGATTGCGTGAGGTGGCCGAAGAGGTTCGCGACGACCTTTTGCAAATTAACGCGGTCTCGTCCGCATCGATCATGGGTTCACGCGATTACCAGATCGATGTCGAGATTCCCGAAGCGACGTTACGCAGCTATGGATTGTCACTCAGCCAAGTGGCGTCGATTCTGCGAGACCGGAACGTCGAGTTGCCAGGCGGATTGTTGAAATCCGAAGGCCAAGAAGTCTTGCTGCGTGCGAAAAATAAAGGACGAATTGGCGAAGAAATTGCCAAGCTTCCGCTGGTCACTCAGCCCAACGGAGTCGTGTTGACGGTCGCCGATCTAGGCGTGGTCAAGGACGAATTCGCGGACGTCACCGCCACCGGCGAAATCAACGGCGAACCGGCCATGGTCGTGAACGTCGAACGTACCAAGAGCGAAGACCTGCTGGCGATGGTCGACGCCGTCTATGAATACGTGGAACTGAAAGAGCTTCCCGAGGGCTATCGGTTCGAGATCTGGGGCGACAGCAGCAAGGATGTACGAGACCGCCTTTCGCTGTTGCTACGAAACGGTGCGCAAGGTTTGTTTCTGGTGTTCCTGGTACTCGCGTTGTTTCTCGAAATTCGCTTGGCCGTTTGGGTCGCTCTCGGTATTCCGATTTCGATTCTTGGTGCCGGAGCGATGTTGTCATGGGGCGACCAAACGCTCAATATGCTGAGTTTGTTTTCGTTCCTGGTCGCTTTAGGCATCGTCGTCGATGATGCGATCGTGATCGGCGAAAATATTTACTCGCACCAACAGATGGGCAAGTCACTGTTGGACGCCGCGATCGACGGTGCGACCGAGGTATTGCCAAGTGTGGCAGCATCGGTAACGACCACCGTGATCGCATTCTCGCCGATGTTTTTTGTGTCGGGAGTGATGGGCAAATTTATGGCGGTGATACCCTTTGCCGTGATCGCGATGTTGCTGATCTCGTTGTGGGAAAGCACGTTTGTATTGCCCTGTCACTTGGCGCATCGGCATCACGGCGTCTTTCGCGTGATTTCGGTTGTGATGTATCCGCTGCGACCGTTTGGACTGGTGTTGGGATGGGCCAGCGTGCGAGCGACGCAAGGAATGGATTGGGTTTGTACTCGATTTTATGTCCCCACGCTCAAGTTCAGTCTGCGATATCCCCCGTTCATGATCGCGGTCGCAATCGCAATGTTCCTCATTACGATCGGGATGGTCCGCGGCGGAATTGTGAAGAGCATTTTGTTTCCCAAGTCGGATAACAATTTTTTGCAAGCGACGGTGGTTTTTCCAGACGGCACTTCGGCTTCGGAAACGGATCGCGCGACGCAGGCGATGGAAGAAGCGATACGTCGCGTCAGTATTCGTGTTGCTGAGCGGCGGGCAGTTGAGACCGGAATTTCGGCAAGTGAAATCTATGAACAGCCCGTAGATAAAGTGACTGGACCGGTTCGCTTGACCTATCGCGAGAATGGAAAGATCACCAATACGCAAGGTCCGATGGGCGGAAACGGTGGCGGTGGCAGCCATCTCGGCCAGGTATTCGTCGAGCTATTTGATACCGAAATTCGCGACATCCATAGCGATCTATTGCTTTCGATGTGGCGTGAGGAAGTGGGCGAGTTGGCGGGGGTCGAGAAGATCAACTATGGCTCGGTCGGTGTCGGCCCAAGTGGCAAACCCATCGAGTTCAAACTGCTCGCGCAAAGCGAAAACGTCGATCAATTGTTGGCTGCGACCGAGGCGATCAAATCGAGATTGGCCGATTTCAGCGGCGTTTACGATATCGCCGATGACAATACACCTGGGAAATGGGAGTTCCAATTTAAAGTCAAAGATCGTGCACTGGCCACCGGTGTGACGCCGATGGATCTGGGCGATACGGTTCGCAATGCTTACTTCGGAGCCGAGGTGATGCGGTTGCAGCGAGGCCGGCACGAAGTCAAATTGATGGTCCGGCATCCCGAAGAAGAACGTAACAGTTTGGTGGATTTCCGCGAAATCCGCGTTCGTACCGCTGATGGAAAACAGAGCCCCATCACCGAATTGGCCGATGTGGAACTGAAGCGAGGGTTCTCGGAAATCAACCGTGTCGACCAGATGCGTTCGGTGACGATATCGGCTGATTTGGATGAAACGACGGCCAATGCCGATTTGATCATCGGCGAACTGCAAGCTGATTTTGTTCCCCAGTTGCTCACGCAGTACCCTGCGGTATCGCTCCGCTGGGAAGGGCAACGTGAGCAGAGTAACGAGTCGGTGGGCAGTTTGATGGTCGGGTTTGGGATCGCGATCGTTTGCATGTTTGTCTTGTTGGTGTTGCAGTTCCGCAGCTACGTCCAACCGCTGCTAATCTTGGCCATTGTGCCTTTTGGAATGATCGGTGCCGTTTGGGGACACGCGATTCTAGGGTTGCCGTTAACCTTGTTCAGCATGTTTGGGCTCGTGGCACTGGCGGGAGTGGTGGTCAACGATTCGATTGTCTTGATTGACTTTATCAATTCACGGGTTCGTGCCGGAGTTCCGCCACGTATCGCCCTGATCGAATCGGGCGAACGACGATTCCGGCCGATCATGTTGACGAGTTTAACGACGATCGCTGGGCTGTTGCCGCTGTTAATGGAAAAGTCGTTCCAGGCACAGTTGTTGATCCCGATGGCCGCCAGCTTGGCATTCGGATTGATGTTGGCGACGTCGCTCGTGTTGCTGCTGATCCCAGTGTTCTATCTGATCTACATTTGGGTGATTGAACATCTCGGATTTTCAGCGATCGAGGATGAATAGCCACATCGCTTGAGGTTGTTAAAGTTGAGTTTGTCGTAGGCCGGATCGCAGCGAAGCGAAGATCGGGCATGGCAGTGGGAACGCACACACCATCACAATCGCCTCAAGGCGGGTCATAACCACCCGGGTTCCAGGGATGGCAGCGGAGTATTCGCCAGACTGCTTTGAAGCTGCCTCGTAGAACGCCGTGTTTGCGGATCGCTTCCACCGCGTACTGGCTGCACGTGGGCGTAAAACGACAGTGCGGACCCAGCATCGGGCTGATCGCCATCTGATAAAAACGGATGGGGGCAAGCACGAGAACGATGATCCAGTGGTGAATCGTTTTGAACATGCCTAGGTCTTTGATTGCGCGACAGCAGACTCACCGCGCCCGCCTCGTAGATGAATCAACGCGGCGATACTGACGACCGCGATCACTGCTGGCAGGATGAAAACGGAATACCCAGTTTTCAGTGTTTGGACGGATCCGTATTTCGTGGCTTCCGCGATCAGGATGGTGGTGTACATGGCAAACAATCCCAACATCACGGCACCCTCGAAACGCGACACGGTCGAGCGGCTAATGAAAATAGGCCAACAAATCAGGGCGATCATCGTCATCGCGGCGAGGTCAAACCATAGCACCGAAGTCGTCACCGGAACGCCTGCGGGCGACAACACAGCAGCCGCCGGCAACACGATCATCAAGTTAAACATGTTGCTGCCAACGGCGTTTCCGACAGCCAAATCACGTTGGCCTTTCATCGCCGCTACCACCGACGTTGCTAACTCGGGAAGCGACGTCCCGATCGCGACAATGGTCAACCCTATCACGATTTCGCTGATGCCAAATTCGGTGGCAATTTTTACTGCCGAATCCACTAACAATTGAGCTCCCAACACAAGCAATCCCAAGCCAACCAGAATGTAGATCGCATTCAAAACGGCCTGCCCGACCGACAATGTTGGATGGGCTTCGAAATCTGGATCCAACTCGATTGCACTTCGCCGCGACGCTTCCTCACGTCGACCTTTGCGAATCATGTAAATGGTATAGAGGACAAATCCCAGAAACAGCAGGATTCCTTCGACACGGCTGATGGTGCCGTCATAGGCGGTCCCCCACACTGCCAAGGATGACACGATCATCACCGGCACGTCCAAACGAACCAATTGTGACGAAACCGCCAGCGGCACGATCACTGCCGAGATTCCCAGGATCAGCAAAATATTACAAATGTTGCTGCCGATCACGTTGCCCAACGCGATTTCTGAATCCCCTTTCAAACTTGAAACCGAGGAAACGGCAAGCTCGGGAGCACTGGTGCCAAACGCGACCACGGTCAAGCCGATGATTAGGGGCGAGACGCCTGCAAATGCAGCAAGCGTGACCGAACCGCGTACCAGCAATTCCGCTCCGACCACAAGAATCACAAGTCCGACGAGAAGCAACACGTAGGTCATCTGGGAATCAATCTTTTCGTAACAAGAGGGGGGCAGTGGTTCGAGATGACGATTCTAAGCGGAAAGTAAGAATCGAGGAACATGCGTTGGCCGACGGCGAAAATCGTTTCATTCTCGAAGATTGGCTCGCGAGTGGAAGTAATCCGCAAGCAATCCGGCATTAACCGGATCTTCATCCATCGCCTGACACACGCCCCGGTGCGGCTGACGCTAAGGCCATGTTTCAGTAAAATCAGACGTTCGTCCGCAAGCCGCAACGATCGATGCGGCCCCGCGTTCCCTTTCTACAAGTCAAACTACGAGGTGAATTTTGATGCGTATCGTCTTTGCGTTGTTAATTGCTGGGATTTGTCTATCGCAGGTACAAGCGGAAGTGCAAACCAAAGAGGTCACTTATCAGGATGGCGACGTGACGCTCGAAGGCTTTGTCGCTTGGGATCCCGCCGCAATCACGGATCCGACGCCGGGGATCTTGGTGGCCCACCAATGGATGGGGCAAACCGATTACGAGCAAGGCCGATGCAAGCAGTTGGCGGAATTGGGCTACGTCGCATTTGCACTGGACATTTATGGCAAAGGCAACCGGCCGGCGAATCCGCAGGAAGCGGCAAAGCTTTCGGGAACGTTTAAAAACAACTCGGCGTTGTACCGGAAACGTCTGAATCTGGGCCTGAAACAACTGTTGTCACAAAAGGGCGTGGATGCCAAACACATTGCCGCGATCGGATACTGCTTTGGCGGCAAAGGCGTGCTCGAGCTGGCTCGCAGTGGTGCCGATGTCGACGGTGTCGTCAGTTTTCATGGAGCACTCGATTCGCCGAGTCCCGAAGATGGCAAGAATATCAAGGCCAAAGTGCTGATTTGTCACGGAGCCGATGATCCATTTGTTCCCGAAGGCGACATCGATGCCATGAAAAAAGAGTTCAACGATGCAAGTGTCGATTGGCAAATGATCTACTACTCCGGTGCCGTGCATTCGTTCACTCAGCCAATGGCGGGCAATGACAACGCTCGCGGTGCCGCCTACAACGCCAAAGCCGATCATCGATCGTGGGTTGCGATGAAAGCGTTTTTTGCCGAACTGTTTGATTGAGCCAAGCATTAAGGCGTTAGCGAAAGTCGCCAAGACTTTCGGCGCACCCTTTTGGGGTTGCCAGCTATCGCGGTGTATAATTCGCGATAGATTGATCGTTGCGTTCAGCTTCTTTTTCACCGAACCCAGAGTCCAATTTCCAACATGACCTACGTATTGCTGTTGCTCGGTTTGGCCATTTTGGTCGTGGGGGCAGAGTTTCTTGTGCGGGGTGCAGTGACGTTGGCGGAGGCGGCTCGTATTTCGCCACTGGTGATCGGTTTGACCGTCGTGGCGTTTGGAACCAGTGCGCCGGAGCTGGCGGTTTCTTCCGTCTCAAGTCTGAAGGGAGACGCGGCGATCGCGCTGGGCAACGTCGTCGGCAGCAACATTTTTAATGTGTTGTTGATCCTGGGCGTTTCCGCCGTCATCGTTCCCTTGTCGGTATCATCGCAGCTCGTTCGTTTGGATGTGCCAATCATGATCGCCGCCTCGATCGTAGTATGGATGGCTGCCTATGACGGTACCATTCAGCGCTGGGAAGGCGGCTGCATGTTAGCGGCGTTTTTGTTCTATACGGGATGGTTGATTCGAGCGGGCCGCAAAGAATCCAACCCCGACGAACTGCAAGCCGAGGCACCGGTGTCGCGACGAAAGCTGATTGGGAACCTTGGCTTGTTGTTGCTCGGTCTAGGATTGTTGGTTTTCGGTGCCGATCTACTGGTCGATTCGGCAACCGTCATCGCACGGCAATTTGGCGTCAGCGACTTGGTGATCGGTTTGACCATTGTTGCTGCGGGAACCTCGCTACCCGAGTTGGCAACGTCGATTGTGGCTGCCGCGCGAGGCCAGCGTGATATTGCGGTCGGAAACATTGTTGGCAGCAACGTGTTCAATCTGTTGATGGTCTTGGCAACCGCATCGGTGTTAGGGACGTCCGGCGTTCCGGTCGCCAGTGCGGTGCTGTGGTTCGACCTTGCCGTCATGGTTTGGGTCGCAGTTCTCTGTTGGCCAATCTTCCTCTCGCACGCGATCGTGTCTCGTGGCGAAGGTATCGTAATGCTGGTGTTGTACCTGATTTACAACGGGGTGCTGATTGGCGGGGCGATGCAGTTGGAATGGGTTCCGGCTATGAGAACATTGCTCGTTTTTGGATTACTGCCAACCGTTTGCGTGGTCGTCAGCTATTTTGCCTGGAAACACAAGCGGCTCGAGTCTCCAGCTCGCACCTAAATCGACAAAAATTTGTGAGCGAAATCATCGTCGTTGATCGCTCCGCGATCATAACGCTATGAGCGCAGATCGCTCGAAGACGGTGATTCATCGGGTGATCGCTGGACTAGCCAGTCAAAAATCGGCGAAGTCATCAAAGTTGTCACGATTGCCATCAACACCAACACGACGAACAGTTCTTCGGAGATCAATCCGCGTTGCAAGCCGATATTGATCACGATCAATTCCATCAATCCTCGCGCGTTCATCAGTACCCCGATCCCGAGTGATTCACGCCCGGGAACACCGGTCTTCCAAGCTGCCATCGCACATGCCGCTCCTTTTCCAACCACAGCAATCAATAGCACAATTCCGCACAACGCCCACAGATAGACACTGTCCAGGACCGTGATGCGTGTATTCAAACCCGAGTAGGTAAAGAACAGGGGCAACAAGATCGCAACCGTGAGCGGCTCGATTCGCTGGATCAATTCGCGAGTCACCGCTCCACGTGGGATCACTGTGCCGATGATGAAGGCACCAAACACTGCGTGCAAGTGAATCATGTCGGTGAACCAAGCCCCCAGCGACATACACGCTAACGCGATCGCCAAGCTCGCAGGATGCAACGAGTCTTCATTTGGACGATGCCCGCCAAGCAATCGGCTCAACAGTGGTCGAAGCACGACCACGGCGGTCAGTACGAATGCGATGCCGCCTCCGATGCTCCAGTATGCCAACGAGAAGTTATCGTCAAAGCTGGCCAGCACCAGTGCTAACAGGCACCAAGCTGCAGCGTCGTCAATCGCGCCGGCCCCGATCGCGACCGTTCCCATTCGAGTTCCCGCGAGGCCTTTGGTGTGAATGATCCGGGCCAGCATCGGAAACGCGGTGATGCACAACGATGCACCCAAGAACAACATTGCTTCGATCATGCCGGTTTGCGGCATGAACATCGACGTATGACGAACGAAGAACCACGCCAGCACCGAACCCAAGGCAAATGGAACCAGCATCCCCGCGATCGAAACGGCGAGCGAGCTACGAAAGTGTTGGCGAACAATATCGATGCGGAATTCCATCCCCACCACGAACATGTAGAGCGCCAATCCGAGCTGTGAAATCGGATACAGATAGCTTTGCGAATCTCGCGTCGTTTGAGTCGGATCCCAAGGAAACAGCGATTGCTGCCACTCGGGCAGCCAAAGACCAAACAGCGAGGGCCCCAGAGCGACACCCGCAATCATCTCCGCCACGACTTGCGGTTGGCCGAATTTCGCCGCCACCCATCCGACGCCGCGGCACACTAACAAGATTACGGCGATCTGAAGGAACAGATGCAGCGTTAAGTCAAGGTTGTTCATTGTCGACGAGTAAACACGTATTCACGCATCGGTCAGCGATCCGTTCGCAAAGTCGATGCACCACTCGGCGACAGACAACGCACCCCGCGTCATCCGCGAATGATTATAGACAACGATTACGTGTTGTCATGTGTCTCAGTTTCTCCGATTCGCGAATGGTGAGTCACGACGTGACGTCAGGCAATAGCCACGGACGTGAGTCCGTGGTTCGGAAAAACCAAGCGAACCCGAGTCGCAACGCGACGACATGAAAGCATTGTCCCCGGACTCGCGTCCGGGGCTACCTCCAGCCGTCGCTATCGCGACTTATCCGTGCTGCCGACGGGCTTAAACGGCAAGCTCCAGCGGGTTGTCAGTCGGTGTATCGGTTCGACGTTGAAACGTGTCAGTTTCAAATTCGAATTCAAACTCGCCGGGCTCGAAATCGATAGGAACCTGGCATCGAGGTGGCTCGATGCGATTGAGTTTCCAATCAATTCGTCGCAGCCAAGACAGCGACTTTTCCCACGATTTGACTGCTGCTCGGATGCGAACGGCCATCGGGTGATCGGGCTCACGTGTTTCGGTGATCACGTCGAGAGCACCGCTCGGCGAGCCTTTCATCAGCAGTGCCATTGCAAAGTTGCGTTTGCATACGTTGCTGACGTCAGCTCGTTCGGTGACACTTCCTGGCTGCAAGACAAACTGGCGATACACCGACAACGCTTCCTCGACGTGACCGAGTCGCAACAAGCAGACTCCAAGTGTATTGCGAACCGAAGGTTCACGTCCCGCGGATCGCAGCAGCTCGGCTGCCGCTTGATAATCGCGTCGACGGATCAGATTCGACACGCGTACGAGTGCGGGATGCAGCGGAGCGGCATTCTTTGGGGTAGCCACCAACGATGAGGAAACGGTTTGTTTACGGGGGTGTTTCTGTGTGCGCGCGGACATAGGATTGACTCTCTTTGAAAGAACAATTGCATAAAGAAAAAACAGATTAAAAGCGAACCAAACGGTTCGTCTAAATCTGTAATCGCACGTGCAAGTCCACGAGAGTTGCTGAAACGCCTGCGTCGGATGCGGTGACGCAATCACGGCGGTGCCACGGCGGAAGAGATGATTTAGCCTGAGCAATCGAGGCAAAACCGAAATCGAGCGTCTTGAGTGACTCGGGTCGATCTTCGAGTAGTTGGCTGCTCTGGCCTGCGGGGCGAACGACTTCGATAGCCACTTTCGCATCGGAACTGACATCGGCGACGCCCGCTGCGATGTTCGATCCGTGATCCGCACCCTGGCTGATCCCGATTGGCATCAACTGGACGAATGCCGCGGCGAAAATCAACAGCATCAGAGGCTGGCGACAAGCAAGATGCCACCGGCTCGGCAAAAATGCCAAGAGTGAGACGTCACTAGGAAGTTGCCGTTGGGCCATCTGAAATGCTGTCTAATTATCGGCCATCTTGATCTGGCCCTAATCTGGGAAAGCTCGGTTGCGAACCGCGTATTAAGACACGATCGCAACATCTGACTCAATTATCGGATGCCGCTGATCGTTAGCAAGAGCGCCTTCGAAAAATTTTACGAAGTCACGATACTGCGGGAATGAAGCTCGATTGTGTCAACTGTGTCAGCCCTAGGGATACCGAGTCGACGAAATCCATTTAATTGCACCGAATTCCCCAGCCCGCACGCTTTATGCAATCCATACCTATACGTTGCAGTAATTTTTGGGGCCACGATTGGGGATTAGGCATGTTAACGGAACGACCGAACACGGAACGCAAAGCACTTGCGGTGAACTTAGACGCACGTCGTTATGGATCGTTCGCCGAAATTGGCGCGGGCCAAGAAGTCGTCCGCTGGTTCTTTCGCGTGGGCGGTGCTGCCGGAACGATCGCCAAAAGCATGTCGGCGTACGATATGTCCGTTAGCGATGCGATTTATGGTCATTGCGAACGCTATGTTTGTCGCCAACGACTGCAGGACATGCTCGACCACGAACATGCACTGAACCTCGAGCGTTTGCGTGAAAGCCGCGGCGATACCACTGCCTTCTTTGCGTTTGCCGATACCGTATCGGCTCGCAATTTTCATGGCACCAACGATTGCCATGGTTGGATGGGAATTCGATTCCAGGCTCACCCACGTGACCAAGACAGCCAAATCATTCTTCACGTTCGTATGCTCGATACCGAAAACGCGCTACAGCAGGAAGCCCTCGGCATCGTCGGTGTCAATTTGTTGTATGGTGCCTTCTTTCTAAATCATGAACCTGATCAATTGATCGAATCGTTGCTTGATAACTTGAGCACACGTCGGATCGAAATTGACATGATCGAGTTCTCAGGAATTGCGTTCCGTCACGTGGACAATCGTGTGATGAGTCTGCGGTTGGTTCAGCTAGGGCTCAGCAGTGCGGCAATGTTTTCGGCCAACGGAGAAGTGCTTCAGCCCTCTGAAGTGCTCTACAAGAAGCCAATATTGGTCGAGCGTGGCAGTTTTCGACCGCTCACCAATGTCAATGTCGACATGCTCGAAGCAGCAAAAGAAAAATTCCAAGCCGAAGCCGACGTGGACGCAAACGAAGTCGTCTCGCTTGCTGAAATCACGATGAAGAATTTGCAGGCCAACGGTGACATCGATCTACGAGACTTTCTCGCACGCGTCGATCTGCTCGCGGCCAGCGGCATGACGGTCTTGATTTCGGACTACTTCGAATACTATCGACTTGCCGCCTACTTGGCTCGCCATACCAAAAAGAAAATTGGCATCACGATGGGCGCCGCCAGCCTTGTTGAGTTGTTCGACGAAAAATATTACACCAAACTTGATGGCGGCATCCTCGAGTCGTTTGGACGTTTGTTCAAGAACGATTTGAAACTCTATATTTACCCGTTACTGGATCGCAAATCGGGCGAACTGACGACGGTGGACAACCTCAAAATCGCCGAGGAAATTCGCACCTTGTACCAATACTTGGTCGACAAAGGATGCATCGAACAACTCGACGATTACAATCCCGAGCACCTCGGCACCTTCTCGCGTGAAGTCCTGGAACAAATCCAATCAGGCGATCCGAGTTGGACAGAGCACGTGCCTTCCGAAGTCGCCGCGTTGATTCAACAGCGAGGCTTCTTTGGTTGTCGACGTCCGAAGGCGGTGAAGGCGATCGAGAAATCACGACCAGCCATCGCTCCCCTCGCAGTCGGCAACGGATTAATTCCATTGGCGCAAGTGCAATCACACTGATTTGCGGTCACCATCGACATGCTTTGTCGTGATGCTCTATGATCATGGCGAAAATGTGCGGCTTGATTGCCGCATTCCTTTTGCCGATCTTGGAAAACTCGAATGCGAATCAAGCCTGTTGAAAATGTGGATCTGACGACGCCTTATGGATTGATGCGAACTCATCTGTTTCGCCCTGATCGCGACGGTAAATTCCCAGGCGTGATCCTGTTCGCTGAAATCTACCAGATGACCGAACCGATCGCACGCACCGCAGCGATGATCGCGGGTCATGGCTTCATCGTCGCGGTCCCCGACGTCTATCACGAATTCACCGAGCCCAGTGAAGCGTTTGCCTATGACGCCGTCGGGACCGAACGTGGCAATACCCTGAAAACGACCAAGGAACTCGCCAGCTACGACGCGGACGCACGGGCTGCGATCGATTTTCTGCAAAACGATTCGCTGTGCAGCGGGCGGATCGGCACCGTCGGGATCTGTCTGGGCGGACATCTCGCATTTCGCGCTGCCATGAACAATCAGGTGAAAGCCGCTGTCTGTTTCTACGCGACCGACATTCACAAACGCAGTTTGGGCAAAGGAATGTGCGACGATAGCTTGGACCGAATTCCTGAAATTGATGCCGAGATGATGATGGTTTGGGGACGTCAAGATCCACATGTCCCTGACGAAGGTCGTCGTTTAATCTACGATGCCATGACCGCAGTGGGCACGCGATTCAGTTGGCACGAAGTCAATGGCGAACATGCCTTTATGTGAGACGTAGGCCACCGCTACGATCCCGAACTCGCTCACCTCTTAAACGGCATGATGTGTCAGCACTTTACCAGCCATCTGAAGTGATTCGATTTTACTCGCGTCTCGAAGCTAGCTTGATCTGTTAAACCTCGTTGTTTTGCACTGCCGCGTGCTGCGATAGCGTGGTCAACACCGAAGGCGACCAATTCGATTCACTTTGATTTCCCTTGGCTGCACAGCGGCCGATCCCGCCCATCTCGGGAAGCACTCGAGCTGCGATCGCGAGGATCTCGTTCGTAAGCTCGGGGAACATTTGCTGCAATCCAATTGTGAAATTCAGCGGATTGCGAATGAACACCTCACCTCGTCCATGTTGGCACGCGGTCAAAATTTGGTTCGCTGCCGTTTCCGCGTTCATCGCCATTCCCGGTATCGAGTCTCCGATACTGAACCATGCGTACTCATCGCGATGTTGGCCTTTGAAAATCGCGTTTCGAGGACTTCCCGTACACATCAATCCGGGACAGGCGGTGGTGACAAAAATGTTTTCTTGTTTCAATTCGGCTCGCAACCCGTTGGAAAGTCCAACCAAGGCAAATTTGCTTGCCGCGTACGGCAACATGTGAGGCACCGCTCGTTTACCGCCAACCGAAGCGACGTTGACGATCCGACCCCATCCCTGATTCCTCATATGGGGAAGTGTTTCCAGAACGGTGTGCAGGGCGCCCCAGCAATTCGTTCTCATCGAGTTTTCGAAATTATCCATCGTCATCGAGTCCAATGGACCGACCGTGATGATCCCCGCAACGTTGATTAGCACGTCAATGCCACCAAAATTTTGTGCAACCTCTTCGATGAACTGGGCAACTTGCGTTTTGTCGCGGACGTCGCATGGTTTTGCGACAACCTCGGCACCGCGTTGACGCAGTTCGCTCGCTGCGACGTTTAGATCGTCGGCGGTGCGAGCACAAATTGCCAGCCGAGCCCCTTGATCGGCAAGTTGTCGAGCCAGAACGAGTCCTAGACCGCGTGACCCGCCGCTAATTACAACACGTTTGTCACGCCAAGAAAACTCGCGGTTGCGTCGGGCCACGGTGCGGACCAATTGCAATCCACCATAAGCCGCTGCGGCGGTGATCGCCAATTTTGTAAGCTTATTCATGCATCCGTTAACTCACTTTCGCTTTTCAGCACTTCATCACCGTCTTCTTGCTCGATCAAATAGGCCGGTTCGTCTTCGCTTGCATTTCGCGTGATTTCGCTGCATCTGATCGTCTTAGTGACTTTCTGTTTGTAGGACTCTTTGATTTGTCCCTTCGCTGTACCGCTGCCGTAATTCCAGCAGACGTATTGGTTGACTCTGAATTTCTGTGTCATGATTGTCTCCGTGGAAAATCGATTTGGTTGCATCGCGGTTCGGGCTAAGCCACACTTGCCACTTGGACGACGCAATTGTCGCAACAACATTCCGATCCAGCTTGTTCATCCTGCGTCGCAAAATGTTTTGCGATCCGTGACCAACGACACTCAGCCGATTCGGCATACTGAACCATTTGGTCCAATGCGATGCGCCGGTGTTCGCTCCGTAAACGCGACTCGTCTGCTAACCGGTCCGTCACTTCGTGGTCGATTCGGTCGATGAGACACGTCCATTGGCCGCGGCCTGAGGGAGCCACTAAACCGGCAGACGCCAGATGTTGAAAGCAGTTTTTTAGAGTTTGCTGCCCTAATGGACTTATCTGTTTTAGGTCTTTGAGCGAAACCGATCCGGTGTCATCACCATATCGCTCGACGCCTTGAATTAATGTGTGATGCGCAGTTCGCAATTGCGAGGAATCGAGGCTGCCGCCAGCGAACAGTTTCTGTAGTCGCAAATCTTCGCGATCGTACAGTAGCGTACATGCCGCTAGTTCTCCGTCGCGGCCTGCCCTGCCAAACTCTTGGTAATAGGCTTCAATCGAGCCCGGTATGTCATGATGAATGACTCGCCGGATGTCAGGTTTGTCGATACCCAATCCAAAGGCGTTGGTCGCGAACATCACTGCAGCAGGGCCGTTCATGAACGCTTCCTGTGACGCAATTCGGTCCGTTTTTTTCATCTTGCCGTGGTACGCCAGCGTCGGCATCGGCAGGTCCGAAAGTTTGCTGCAAAGCCGTTCAACGGTGTTGGTGGTAGCGCAATACACGATCGCTGGCTCATTGGCGATCAAATCCGATTCGTCGCCTAGGAGCGATCGAAGCTGACGCTCCTTTTCCTCATCGCCGTAGGACGCCATCACTGACAAACGCAAATTGGGCCGGTGAGTTCCTGTTGCCACAATTGCCGGATCGGAAAGTTTCAGGCAGCTGACAATTTGGTCGATCGTTTGTGGCGACGCGGTAGCTGTCATCGCGAGCGTCGGAGGATTGCCAAGTCGTTTGCGGGCGTAATGCAAGCACAAATAGTCGGGACGAAAGTCGTGGCCCCATTCGCTGACGCAGTGCGCTTCATCGATCACGAACAAATCGACTCCCACCTCGCTCAGCAATTGGCATATATCGGATTGCTGAAGACGCTCGGGAGTTGTAAAGACAAATTCGGCTTTTCCCGATTGGATATCATGATGAAACTCGCGGAGCTGTTTCGCCGACTTGGAACTGTTTAAAATCGCAGCTTCGCATCCGAGTTCGCGGATGTGCTTTGCCTGGTCTTCGGCCAACGAAATTAGCGGGCTGACCACCACCGTCACGCCCTCGAGTGCAAGCCCGGGAAGCTGGTAACACAAGCTTTTGCCTGAGCCAGTGGGCATCAGGATTAACGTGTCCCGTCCTTCCATCGCAGCTTTGCATGCCTCGGATTGACCAGGACGAAACTTTTTAAAACCGAAATCTTCACTGAGTCGATTACGGAGTTGTTTAATGGAGGTCACAGCAATCTCAAAAAGTGAAATTTTGCTAAGAGAGGGAAGAACAACCGCCGGGTTCGATAGGAAAACGAATGTGCATACAGAAACACATCCTGTAATTACGCCCGCGAGCGTATAACGAGAGAAACACGGCGGCTTGATTTCGGAAAGCGTTAACGCAATTTGCGTTCCCGCTCGATGGACGAAATCCAATAATTCTGAATTCCGTCATTTATCCCGTGAAAAACGATGCGGAAATCGGTAAACCATCGTGAGACACGCAATGGGCGTTCGCAATCGTGTTGATCGGACTTTGACCATCGGGGCAAATGGTCAATCAGCCAAATGCTGGAATCGTTGAAACACGCGGACTAAGACGATGATTCGAACTGAAACTTCAATCTTGCTTTCAATGACTTGGCTTTAGACAATGACGGCTGGGTTCAGGCATCCATTCAAATAGGGGATTCGCATGATTGTCTCAGTAAACTTTCCAATTCGCTGCCTCGCGTTATACGGCGTCAGCATGATCGCCAGCACGGGAGCGTTATCGAGTTTGATGGCTCAGGATTTCGAGATCATTGAGCGACGTTTAGGAGGGATCGTCGCCGATGGCGAACTTACACTCCAACAGGCGAGCGTAATGCTGAATTCATTGCATGAGTTCGCAGAAAACCAAGAACTCCGAGAACGCGAAGAACGAGAGCATGGACGTGAGCATCAGCTTGAAGTGCGAGAACAGCTGCGTCGGCTCGGCGTTGATGACGCGATACAAAATCAAGCCCGCAAAACATTAGAAGCCGAAGGAATCCATGGCGAGCGGCTCGGCAGAACGATGCAAGTCCTCTCGCGACTGTTTAGTGCGATGCGTTCCACCGATCAGCGAGTCGGGATCAGTCCTGATACACGTCATCACTTGAAAAGCGAATTGGATCTAACGGATGAACAGATTGCGACTGTGATGAATTTGGCCACTCGTTTTCAACAAGCCGAGCGTCACCGTCCTGGACCACGCGACCAGGATAGGGACCTTGATCGACTTTCCGATCGCCACAACGCCACAACGGAAGCCATTGTTGATTGGGTTGAGATGATGTTAATGGATCTAAAACACGCCGTTGAGTCCGGGCATCTGAGTAAAGACGAGGCTTGGCAAAAATGGCAGAAGGTCAAAGAAACCAAAATCGAGTCAAAATTAAAAGCCAACCTAGAATCGGGCGAGTTAAGCGAAGATCGTGTCAACCAAATAAAAGAGTTGATCGAGAAGAACGATTCACGATTCAAATCCAAAATCGAAGATCATCAAGATTAGACATACTTAATGGTGTTGGAATACGGAGCGTGGATGTCGCTTCCCTAATGTTTAACGATCGCTCCTCCGCGGGCATTAGGCAAGCTAGGGCGGAATGGGATGTTTGGGTGGGCGACTAAGTGTGAGTTGACAATGAATCTCATTTTCAACTTTGCTCGCGAGATCCCACAAAATGGGATTATCTTTCCGGTCAAAGTCTATAGGTCGATGCCGCAAAACACGGTCGCCGCACCGCACGTGGCCAATGTCACCAACTTTGATACTGTAGTGAGCCGACGGCGCTAGCCGCGGGCCGTTTGGTATGAAGCAAGTTGCGTCAAAGCCCGAGGCTAGCGCCCAATGCCATAGTCCCGTAAAACGCCGAGTGAATCTCGCCGGCACTCGATTCAAACTCTGATATAGCAGCATAGTCTCTATAGGTTGCAGCAGAGGCGTCGTAATCACGCACCGGCATTCTCGGCGAAGGATTGCAGCGGCAAAATCGAGTGGAAGGGTGGGACTCCGATCAAATGTACAGATTTCCATCGACTCGATATTTTTTTGATCTCTATACACTTTCTTGCTATCTGGGTTGTGTTGACACCTGATGGTTGCGTTAGGATGGTCGGGGTCTCCTGCTGTCAGTTTATTCGGATACGAAGGTGCAAGATGATTCGGGTGTTGCTATTGATTGCGGTGATTGGAGTTGCCGCCGGGTGCGGGAAAGACCACATTTATGATCACCTTGTCGAGATCGAAATTCCGCAATGGACGGGGGTAGCAGCAAGTTTGCTCCAACCCGCAACGAGGCAAGCTGCGGAGTCGAGCGGAGTTGGGGAGTTTGTCTTGATTGATGTCGACGATGAAGCGTGTCTTAGGTCGCACGGAGTCGACAAATCCGAGTTACAGAAGCAGGTCTGGGCCCGCGACATGTTGGACGCGGCTCTTCGCCGGATCAAACCTGGGACCTCTTACGATGCGGTCATCCAGAAGATTGGCGAGCCGGAAAGAGTTGCCATGGGCAAAGCAGGAGACCCGGAGGGCGTCGTCACCTATGTCTGGCTTGATGAACAAGCGGGGATGACGATGATCATGTTCCAAGAGGATCGTTTGGCCGCAGTGTTGCCGTGTTGGTGATTCAATCACGTGACCGCGCAAGCGGTTGCGACTGTACAGGACTCTTTCACTGGCCGCCACACATCGCTCGAAACCCTGTTTCGTAAGTGCGAGCGATCGATGTTTGTATGGTAAGCAGTTAGGCAGGAGTCTTTCAGTAAATTGGCCGTTTTGGCGCTAGCCACGGTTCCGGAGCTGAACCGGGGCTAGAGCCCAATCGCAACGCTGTAAAGCATTTTCTGGTAGCGGAACTCGTCAAGAGTTTCGGGCATCCTGGACAGTCAACGAAAGTCTTGACGACTTCCGCTACGTTGAAACGCCGCAATTCACGAAAAAAAAATGCTTCACAGCGTTGGCCCAAACGGCTAACGGGTTCCACCCAATGATTCCGGCCTAACTGCTTAGCTAAGGGCTGCAATCAGGGGATCAAATCGGACAGACGTTCACTGACGAAATCGCGGATCTCGTCACGAACACGGCGGTACTGGTCAAGTGCATCTTGTTCGCTGGCCGCTTCTTTGGCCAGTTTTGGTGGATCATCAAAACCGACGTGGACCAGCTTTGCTTTGGTCAGAAATGCTGGACAGTTTTCGTCGGCATGACCGCACACCGTGATCACCAGATCGAGTGGCACGTCGCTGAGTGTGCTCGCCAGTTTCGAAGACTGTCCCGAAATATCTACGCCAGCTTCTTTCATCACCTGCATCGCGTTGGGATTCATTCCGTGTGCCTCGATGCCTGCGGAGTAGGCTTCGATCGCGTCGCCGTGATAATGCCTCGCCCAGCCTTCGGCCATCTGGCTACGGCACGAGTTGCCTGTGCAGAGAAATAATACGTGCTTCTTACTCATTCGTATTCTTTGATTCGGATTGAAGAGTTTGTCATGTTTGCTTTTCAGTGTCGCCAAGTATTGTAGAACAATTGTCTCAATTGTTCGTCCGGCACACCTCGCCCCCAACGCTGAACAATTGAGACAATTGTTCTACATCGGAAAACTTTTGAAAGTCGATCTTAGTGCGTGAGTGAACTATTGGAACCGACGATACGGCGAAGGCCCGCTATTCCGGTCGGCGGTTCGACTTGCCAGGGAACCATCGCAACGCGAGTCGCCAGCGATGAGCCGACTTCGTCGATAAAGGGTAACTCGTGATGTTGTCGACGACGCAGATTTGCATCGGTCACCGACAGAGGCACCAGACTCTGATTGATGACCCAGGCGAACGGTTCGATCTCGGCGCGTCGTAAATCTTGTTGTAGCTTTGCCGCTTCGTGAACCGGCGTCGCTTCGGGTAACGTGACGACCAACACGCGAGTGAAGTCGGGATCTCGTAAACGCGGCAACAGTTTTTCTACCGACTCGGGCATCTGGCTCGATTGCCGCGTCACTTCGCGGTGGTACGCTAGCGCCGAGTCGAGCAGTAGGATCGTGTGCCCTGTCGGTGCGGTATCTAGCACCACGAAACGGTTCGTGCCTTCGGAGACCGCTTTGGCGAAGGCACGGAACACCGCGATTTCTTCGGTACAAGGGGATCGCAAATCCTCCTCAAGTAATGCTTTTCCGTCGGCGTCCAAGTCGGAGCCCGCGGTCTGCAGCACTTCCTCGGTATAGTCGGCTGTTTCCTTGGCCGGATCAATGCGTCCGACGGTCAACCCTGGTTGCTCGTCTGCAGCAATCGTGGCCGCAATATGAGCCGCCGGGTCGGTCGTGGAAAGGTGAACATCGAAACCTCGCTCGGCCAGTGCGACCGCGACTGCAGCCGCGACGGTCGTTTTGCCAACGCCTCCTTTGCCCATCGTCATGATCACCCCGTGCCCCACACTCGCCAATTCGTCGATCAGCGAGCCGAGCCCGTCGGGATAGGTGTCAATCGATGGCAATTCGGCCGCATCGTTGGCTTGATCTGTCTCTGACTTGCCGACCTGTCGCAGCGACGGGACTCCCATCAAACCACTGCTGGTGAGAGGAACGTTGGATCGATCGAGGTCGCGAATGGCATCCGGCATTTCGGCAATCGCTTGCTCGCCACGCTGCTGCATCGCCGCTGCGATTGCGTCGCTCGAGGATTCGCAAGTAAACACACCGTTGATAATCAAGTGCTGGTTCTTTACTCCCAGGTTCTGCAGCTCAATACTCGATCGCGCAGCTTCGCGAAACGCGGACGGTTCGGGGCGAGTCACTAAAACGAGTGTCGTCAAGTTGGCATCTGCAAGCGCCTCGACGGTTCGTTTGTAGAGCAACGTCTGTGCTTGCAGTCCCGCCAACGGCCCTAAACACGAGGTTCCGGTGGTGTTGTTTTCGATAAAGCCCGACCACGCGGACGGCAACGTCAACAAACGCAGCGTGTGGCCTGTCGGCGCGGTATCGAAGATCACGTGATCAAACTCCGCCGTGGCCTGTGGATCGCCGAGCAGTTTGGAAAACTCGTCAAACGCCGCAATTTCCAGCGTGCATGAACCCGAGAACTGCTCTTCCATACTTCGCACCGCCGCATCCGGCAGCACTCCGCGGTACGGCCCCACCATTCGCTCGCGGTATTCCGATGCTGCCGTTTCAGGATCCAGGTTCATTGCCGACAGGTTCGGCACCAATTCAACGGGCGTCGGGTCATTGCTTAGCGTCGTGCCAAGCACTTCGTCCAAGTTGGATGCCGGGTCGGTCGAAACTAACAGCACTCGCAGTCCACGGTCGGCCAGTTGAACCGCCGTCGCACACGCCATCGATGTCTTGCCCACTCCACCCTTGCCGGTGAAGAACAAATTACGCGTCGGTTTTTCTAGGAATTGCATTCCAATACTCGGTTTCAAAGTGGGGTAGGCTTCCAGCCTGTCATCGGAGCTATCAATTGCGAATCAGGCTTCTAGCCTGTCACTAAGTTCCTCGTTCAATCACTGACCTCACGCCACCGCTTAGCAGCAACCCGAGTTGCCACCACAGCAACCCGAACCCGACGCCATCGGCAGTGTCGTCTTTGGTTTCACGGCCGTCCCGGTCCACATCGCTAGCTTCTCACGCGACGGATACTCGCTGCGGCTGACGACACGATCATCCACAATCACCAGCGGCAAGCACTCGACGCCTTCGTCGGCAAGCATTTGCTGAACCGTTGCATTTTTGGCAAACTCGGCTGGATCTTGAGCAAGGTTGAATCGCGTGACCTCGTGGCCTTGATCTTTGATCCAATCCAGATCGGCTGCGAACTTGGGCAACACCGGATCGACTTGCGGACCACAGACGCCGGTCGAGCAGCACATGGCCTTGTCATAAATTTGCACTTTGGACATCACATATTCTCCAAGAGTAAAAGCTCAATTAGTTAGTTGATACAGCGGTTTCGAGTGCGATTTGTGTCATACACAGTCGGTAGCAACTGTCAAATTCGGGGCACTGGCGGCAGTCGTCCCACTGCGAGACATCGGTCTCAATGTTCGGATGGGCTCGCATCATTCCCCAGGGTGCTCGCCGACTTGAAACCGCTCGGGGAACATGCTTCCGAAACATTTTCTATGTTTGATGCTATTCATCTGATCGCCTCCGAATGGGATGCTAAATCGGGTCCACTCAATTCGCCTTCGTTGGAAGACTCGGCTGGAAACCAGCCTTGTGTTTTGATGCAGAATTTGACCAAGCCCAGCATCAAAGGCACTTCAATCAGCACACCGACGACGGTCGCCAGGGCTGCCCCTGATGACAATCCGTACAACATTGTGGCCGTCGCGATCGCAACTTCAAAGTGATTCGATGCGCCGATCATTGCGGTTGGAGCAGCGGACTCGTAAGGGAATCCCATCGCTTTGCTGATCCCGTAGCCAAGTGCAAAGATCACCAGCGTTTGAATCGTCAACGGAACGGCGATCCATAAAATTGTCAACGGGTTTTCAACGATGGTCTCGCCTTTGAAGGAAAACAACAATACCAGCGTTGCGAGTAGAGCTGTGATCGTGATCGGCGTCAGGAAATGCAAGAACTTGTCACGAAACCAGGCTTCTCCCTTGGTAGCGATCAGCCATGTGCGCGAGATGTATCCGGCGGCCAACGGCAACGCGACATAAACTCCGATCGACAACAACAACGCCTGCCAAGGTACGGGAAGCTGGCCGACGCCGAGCAGGAATCCCCCTAGAACGCCATACAAAACGAGCATCGTCAGCGAATTAATCGCGACCATCACGAGCGTGTGTCCGTCGTTTCCTTTCGCCAAAAATCCCCAAACGAGAACCATGGCGGTGCAGGGAGCGATTCCAAGCAAGATGCACCCCGCCAAGTAACTACGCCAGAGCGGGACTTGCAGCATCTTCACGCCTTCGACCAATACCACTTCCCCCGCACCATACGCTGCACCGACCTCGAGATTGCTTCCCAAAGGAGCTTTCACGTAATCGACGGCGTCGGGACCGATGAAGCCAAGAAACAGCGTACCCAGAAAGAAACTCGCGATCGCGTACATCGTGAACGGTTTGATCGCCCAGTTAAGAATCAGGGTCAAGCCAACCGGCTGAATTGATTTGCCCGCTTTTACGACTTCTCCAAAGTCGATCTTGACCATAATCGGGTACATCATGAAGAACAGGCAGACTGCGATCGGAATCGAAATCACCGGAGCATCGTTGACATAGATTGCCATGGCGTCGAGTGACTTGGCCATTCCCGGAGCGATTTTGCCAAGTGCAATTCCGGCGACAATGCAAAGGCCAACCCAGACGGTCAGGTACCGTTCAAAGAAGCCGATCCCCTTTTTCTCCGTGGGGCAGGTGTCAGGATGATTCATTTTCTTGTCTTTCATCGAACTCGCTAATATCGTTTATCGCCGCTAAACGATAGACTTAAGTAAAAAAAAGGCGGTCACAGTCCCTCGACGAACGCCTTGAGTTGTTCGAGTCGCTTGGCGTTGATGCAGTAGCAGACTTTCGGCCCATCGACCTCACCTTGGATCAGGCCTGACTCTTTTAATATCTTCAGATGCTGGGAAACTGTTGATTGAGCCAGCGGCAACTGATCGACGATTTCGCCACAAACACAGGCTTCGCGGCCGATCAGCAGTCGCACGATCTGGACCCGCGCCGGATGCGCGATCGCCCAAGCGAGTTTTGCAAAATCCTCCGCCGTCGGATCCGCTTTCAGCTTCACCGGCGTCGAGTCGCATTTCTTAGAGGTCGCTGACTTTGTCATCCATTTCCTTTATCGTCTATCTACGATTGATAGTATCGTCATCGGCGAGCGTCGTCAACAAGAAAAAGTGTAGGGCAAAGCAAAATGGCGATTGGTTTCATGCTAATGCTGGACTACTAAAACATTGGGGTTGTTGTGATCTTTAGTTACGCTGTTTTGCTGCCACCTCTCCGCCAACTTCGTGAGCCGGCTGATTTGGTTGGCCGTTTTGGCCAACGCAGTGAAGCATTTAGCGCCGGCAAATTACAGCATTTGCGTTTCCCGGCTACGCTCGCCAGAGCGTGGATGGTTGCCATCCAATGCGAGTCACCACCTTCTGGCGAAGGTAGCTACCAGAAAATGCTTCACAGCGTTGCGTCTTGGCGCTAGTATTTAAACGAAAATTTCAAAGTTGACCGAAGGGATGCCAGCAGCACCAATGAGCGTGTCCTTGCTCTTTCCGCCATCGAGCAGAATGTTGCCATCGACTTCAACGGTGCCATCACCGATCAGCTCAACCGTGTCAGAGCCATTACCGGTCTCGATCGTCAGATCTCCCCCGGCTGCAACGCGTGCACCGCTTTCCGCCGAAAACGTCACCACATCGCGACCGTTACCGGTTTCGATGGTCAACGATCCTCCTACCAAAACAGACGCAGAATCGTGGGCCAAAAATGCCACGCGATCCTTGCCTTGACCGGTCAAGATTGCCAGCTCGCCCCCCGCCATCACATTGGCAGTATCGCTTACACCAAACACAACGCGAGAATCTTTTCCCTGTTGCATGTCGATAGCCAAGTTGCCAACAGCAACGACACTCGCATCATCACTGGCGTTAAAGGTAACATCATCGCGTCCTTGCCCGGTGTTGATCGTGAGCGTTGCCTCCGCTGTTACGACAGCGCTGTCCTTCGCATTAAACTCAACCGTGTCTCCGCCCGCTCCAGTATCAATCGTCCACGCATCGCCGACTCGAAAATCGGCGTCCACGCTCGCGTTAAAACTCACCAAGTCGGCACTCTGACCGGTCTCGATTGTCAAGCGACCACCAACATAAACCACGGCACCTTCGCCAGCGTCAAAAATGACGGAGTCATTTCCCTGGGATGTCTGAATACTGACGTCACCTTCGATCACACCTAAGTTACCGAGTTCAATTTCGTCGTCACCTTGAAACGTTCGTATCACGATATCTGTAACATCCGCTGCTGCAACCTCGACATCCCCCGTCACCGTAGTTGTTTTTAGCCCCTTTACACGCAGTGAATTTTCATCCCTGACAATCTCAAGCTGGTTGTCTCTTGCGTCGCCCTCGACTAGCCACAAACCATTGTCCAACGAAACGGTGACATCACCCGCCAATAGATTTCGCTGCTCAAGTTTCTCCGCGCGTAGTCTGCGCGTTCTTCGTTGGCTACTCACATGCTTTCTCTTCGGCATGGACATCATTGGTATTCTCCGTGAATGGATTGTGATAACAGACTCTGCCGCTACGAAGCATGTTATGTGCCAAGTACGTAAACCGTCCCCTTGTGATCCTGATTCGCAAGCGACGTCGTTCCATGCAGCTAGCGGAGCGGCTGATTTAACGCGTCCGCGCGCCAAATCATCTCGCTCGACGATTTCAACACCGGCCCCGTCGATAGTTTGTATCCTTGGTGCTCTATCGCGCGACCGATGACAGCACTGCACAGTCAATCTGCACTAAGTTTTAGTGCTTAAACATCCGCTACCATTTTCGGAGGCAAATCGGATCGGAACAGTCGTGGTAGCAACGACCGCAATCGAACGGTCTGCTGGTTGGCAGAAAGATTGGAATCCGGCAAAGTTTTAATCATCCTGGCATCGCCGCCTGACATCCTTTCACGGAATTGGAGCCCCTTTTCGTTATTCCGATGCAAAGCGATTGCAAGCACCAACTCTTGCCAAGCGTTCTCAGCAGTCCGAAACAGTGATGTGGCAGGAAGAGGAAGAAGGCATCGTTACGGTACCAGAATCTTTCTGTCGCATGAATCTTCCCGTCTGCTCCTGAGTAAACATTAACCACAGAGGAGGCGATCCCTGCAGCGTTGTGAAAACTTGCCGCGATAAAGCACAGAAAACGCCAACAGCTCGGAGAGACACGCGACATCGAGGTGGACGTTGTGCGGTCAACTAAGACGCTATACTTGAAATTGATAAAAAACGACTGACGCTCCGGATTCGATCGCTGCACAACAGTAGAATCACCTTTGGCGTCTGGGGACGATTCAACAATGCCATCTACATTGACACTAATCGGGTGATTTTTGTAGCGGTGCGGCGCAAGCCGCCCGGCCTAAATCGAACGTTTTTACACGCTGCAGCCGGACGGCTCGCGCCGTACCGCTACCAAAGTAGATTGCATTGGGCGATTTAAGGTACGCGTTCGATTGAGAATGACAGAGGTAGGGGGACCTCAACCATGATGTTTACGGTGTTGAGATTCTTGATTGTGAGCATGTTATGTGTCCCGGCGGTCTTTGCGCAAGAGAAAAGAAAAGCTGACGTGAACACTTGGAAACAGTACGTCGGAAAAACTGGCCCCAGTGGCTGGCGTGTGAATGTGATCCAGCCGGATCCCGAAGACCATGGACCTGACGGATTCAATTACCATGACTGGGACGGTGACGGAGACCTGGACGTGTTCGTCAATTTTGAAGAGGGCGGATACAGCCGGCTATACTTCAATCCCGGCAAGAATAAAATCCGCGAGCTTTGGACCGACTACATCGAATTCAGCAAGCACGGTAAGTGCGAGGACTCCGGAATTGGTGATCTCGATAGTGATGGCGACATCGACTACATCGCTAATGGCGGTCACATCTATTTCAATCCCGGCAAGAGAGAACTGAGAGATCCCAAGAAATGGACGCGGATGACTCTCTTTACGCATGAGGCCCGCAGTCCGGTGGTCAGTGACATCGACGGAGACGGCCTTGATGATCTCATCGTCGGTGCAAGGGCCTGGTACAAACAGCCAGCTGAAAACAAACACGATGCCACTTATTGGAAACGCTACGAACTGGGCGAGGCGAAGTGGCCCATGAGTTGCATCGTCAACGATATCGACGGAGACGGCGACAACGACATCCTCGTTCAAGAACGCAAACAGCAGGGAACGTTCTATTTCGAGAATCCCGGCAAGCAGAAGGTAACGAATCGCTGGCCAGTCAAGGTAATCGATACTTCGATATCGGGCATGTTCATGGTCCTGGGTGATGTGAATGGCGACGGACGTCTCGATTTGGTCAAGGCCGCCAACAAAATCTGCATCTACCTACGCACCAATGACGGCGGCCCGCCCGTTTATAAGAAGATCGAGGTGGACAAGCCGGCTCAGCCGGACGGCGTCCTGACCGATGGCAAGCCCAAAGGGGTTGCACTTCTCGAGATGAACGGCGATCTGGCATATCCAGAAATTGTCATCATCCCCGAATACGAGGCACAGTTGTGGTACCTGAGCCTGTCCGGCGACGGCATGTCACCAGAATCCTGGACGAACACGCTAATGGATCTGCCGTCGCCGGAATCACGCAAGAAGATGGATAATGCCTTCCTCGTTGACCTGGATGGTGATGGCGACATCGAGATTGCGACGACCGAAGAAAACGGTGGCTGGGGCGTTATTTGGTTCGAAAATCCAACGAAGAAGTAATTTCATTAAGCGGAGACGATGCAATGATTCGATTTAAATGGATCAATCAAAGCGGATCGCCGAAATGACAACGATGTTAAACAACTAATAAAGTCCGAAGGCCGGTAACTCTGCTTGCAAGAGAATGATTCATGATCCGACTGACAATCCTTTGCCTGTTGATCGCCGCTCAACCATTTTGGACTCGGCAGCTATGGGGGCAGCACATCAGTTGGCCTGACCCGGTTGCCAACGATGTGTTGCCCTATGCGACCGGCGGATTGTCGCACGGCCCTTTGTTGGGCGGTATAACGGATAGATCCGTCAAGGTGTGGGTGCGAACTCGCGTGGCAACTGAGTTCACCGTCTTGTACGGGCAAACCTTGCCACTCAGCGACGAATCCGAGCAAGTGATCGGCAAAACGAGTGAAGAAAGCGATTTAACCAGTTCGGTGACACTGACGGGACTGCAGGCCAATACGCGTTATTACTACGCGATTGAAATCAACGGCGTGCTCCCTGATCTACGACCTGATGTGACCGAAGTATGGCCTTCGTTTAAAACGCTTCCCAATGAGACTTCGTACGTCGACGTCGCGAACAATCCAAACGGACTGTTCAACGTGACATTCACTGTGGGGCATTGCGCTTCGCAGGATCCCGACGTCAGCGGCGGCATGTACACCAGCACGCCGGCGTACGACATGATTCGCAAACATCATGCCGACGAAGCGATGTTCGGTATCGTCAATGGCGATGTGATTTACGAAGAGTTGCGTGACGGAACGTTGGGCGGGGTTCGAGACAATTACAAACTGTACTTCTCACGCGGCCGTTCGTTTGCATCCTTGTTTCGATCGATGCCTGCGTTTTTCACTTTTGATGATCACGACGTCGGTTGGGACATTCATGGATGCGGCGAAATTGGATTAGGCGAAGGACGACACTTGATTCGCGATGTGGGCCTACATGCTTACAGCGAGTATCTTTCTTGGGCCAATCATCGCGGGCTTCAATCGGGGAAACTTCGTTTCGGCAACGCAAATGTGGCCGCAGGCAGCGATGTGTTGTCCGATCCCGCTGCCGATTTCACGGCTTTGGATCCGGCAACGGTCAGCACCATTCACTTGGGGAATTACACTCGCACGGAAAAGCTCGTTCCTAAGCGAAATGACGCCCCCAAGAACGCTGGCGTCTATGGACTAGCCAAAGTCGTCGACGCAACTCACTTGCAAATCACGCCGTCAGCCAAGGCAACCGAGCGACTCAGCTACAGCATCGGTACACATCACTACTACGATTGGAAAATCGCCAACTGTCATTTTTTTGCACTCGATACTCGCGGTGAACGATCGAATCGAAATCCGCAAGATCGATCCGATCCCAGTTTGTTCATTCTCAGCGAGGCACAAGAAAGATGGTTCATCGATGGCGTGCGGAATACGGACGCGGAGTTCATCTTCGTGATCTCACCCGATCCCTGGGTGATCTATCACACGGCGGCCCACGTTGGCGGCGATGACCAAGATGACAAGGGAGACGGTTTTCCTTCGTTTTTGGTGCAACGCGAACGATTGCTCAACGAGCTAGATGCGGTGAAGAAACCGATTTTGATTTTCACGGGTGATGTGCACGCCGCTGCGTCGGTAAAAATTACCGACAATGTCTACGAAATGATGTGTGGCCCGCTTGGCTCGACCGGGCATCCCCTGGGAACGCTTGGCAATCCGCCAACCGGCGGCAAGTGGAGCAGTATGGGACGCGACGTTCAGGTTCGTTGGGTGTCGGGATTTCCCAACAATTTGCCCTACCAAAAGATTCGCAATACGTACTATGGAATCGTGCAGGTGAACAACCTATTGAAAGTTGCATCGCCGGACGGCGGCTATCAATTCAGTGCGTATGACGAGCCACAAGTTGTCGTCCGCTGGCACGACGGCTATACCGGCCGGTTAGTCTATGCAGAATCCATCACCGTCGGTGACGCCAAGTAGACGGAGGCGGTCGGTGGAAATCTAGGTGCCTGTAAATCATGTACCCGGCACCGATTACGCTGTTTCGCTGGAGTTTTCTTTTCACCGGGGCTGCCCTGTTCGCGAAAAGCCGCGACGACCGTCAACGCGATGACCACGGTCAATCACGCCGCCGTAGACGCGCATACGCTGTTGATTTGGAAACGTAATGGCCGCCACATCACTTAAGCCGCTTGAAGAAATAAATCAATTTCGCCGACGCGCCGTCTTTGACGAGTGACTCAACATCAACCAGTTCCCAACCTTCGCCACCCAACTGGACAATCTTGCGACTTGTCTCCGCGTCTCCAGGACCATCTATTGCATCCACGGTCATCGCCAGATGTTCCCACGACCGCCGAGGCTCTTCCGTAGCCGATTGCGAACTCTGAGCAGACCATGTGAACGCCAGCAGCATCACGATCACGGCGACCATGGGCAATATCACAATTTTGGGACTCATGTTTTGTACTCTTTGGTGACAGAAAACAATTTACTAACGGAACTCGATGACAATGCGACGGTATCGAGTGAGCGGTGGAGTTCCGCTGTCGGTGACTTGTAGGACGATGTGTAGCGACTTTCCTCTCGCGTTTGTCGGTACTTCAAATGTCGCTTTTGATGCCGTGCTTTCTTTCAATATAGCCTCGCCACGATAAGTGCCCGGTTCTGCGTAGACAAACCAACGATACGACAGCTCGTCGCCGTCCGGATCGGTCGTACCACTGGCGTCTAGCGTCAACTCGCTTCCGACGGCCGCACCTACTCGCAGAACTGCCGCCGTGTCGTCGTTTTGGCAATGGATAATCGGTGCATGGTTCGCATCGGTGAAGTCTTTGGTGACACACCAATCAAGCCTCGCGCGAAAATCATTCTGCATGTGTTCCGCCCAACGCGATGCCGTGTTGTCGCGGCTCGTCTTGCCATTGACGGCATCTTGCTGGTTGGCCCAGAAGAACGGTGTCCCGTTCGGACCCGCATTGTTGAGCGAATCTCCGCCGCGAGGTCCATAGCGTCCGGCCCATCCACCCCAAGTCGGTTCGTTCGGATCGCTCAGTCCTGTAGGAATCAAATACACGAACGTCCAACTGTCTCCTTCCTTCGGCGTCGTGTACAGCGTACCTAACGGACCGTGATTCTCTTGCACGTCGCGGCGAACGTCAAAGCCGCCGGCATGCTCGGTCAGCGGTCGAAACCGGTGATACCAGCGACCGCCGATGTCGGGATATCCGGTTTCGATGTGCAAGGGGATGAGATCCTCGTGCCCTTGCCGAGTGCGTCCGGGCCCATCCAGCGTACAAATGCGAAACTTCCCGACGAACGCTTCATATTCAGCCGCAGAACGCTCCTGTTTCACCTTGTCGAATGCTCGCCGCAGATTGCTGATCGATCCGCTGTTGCTGCCCCAGTTGCCGTACCAGATCGGACGAGTGTCGTCCCGATCGGCGGCGGCAATCAGCAGGTCCACGCCTAAGTCTGAATCGTTCCATCCCGGAACAGCCAAGTGACGCAAGCTTGCGGGTTCGGGATAGTTTTGAGCGTGCCGTCGCAGTGAATCGTACACGAGGGCATAGGCATCGAGGTAACCCAGCAACAGTTCGTAGCCATTGTTTGCTTTGATCCCTTTGTGGTTGCGGACGGGGTCACTGTGGAATTTGTTGGCGGGCCGGTCAGCAATGATCCCTTCCACATCCCACTCGTTGGAATACAGCAGGAACCGCACCAGCGATGCCTGATCGTCCGCGTCACCACCGATGTCGGTTTCCACAATCACTCGCAGCCGCTGTGAGTCAGTAGCACGAACCGGAGAGAGACACAGAATGGCAACGCACACGGTTGCGGAGATAACGGCGATTTTGCGATAAATCATTTGCTCGAATCGTACTTCGTCATGAGATGAAGAACCAACAGAGTGTTGCCGAAACATGTCGAAAGTCGCACTCGGATTTCAATTGCAGAAAATGATTGACAGAAAGATGACAGCCGGATGCATTTTTCTGCCATCCACCTGTTTGTAACAACTCTTGCATTTACCATCGCTAGCTCGCGGATCATTTCACGTCTTGTTTCAATGTCAACTTCCCATGGCGAACCGAAAAATGATCTTCGCCGGAGAACACCAAATGGATTGTACTGCCGTCATCGCTGATCCACTTGGTTGGAATGCTTGCGGTTTCACCGGGGCCAACGTCCCACCGTTCCGTAAAGAACACGGTTGTCCACGGTCCCCACGGTTCGGGCGCGTCATAGATGGCAAAGCCTCCTTCGAAGCGTGTATCTGGGCCGGGAATGATCTGACACCAGAGGTAACGATTTATGGCTTGATTGTAGCTGATCCCCGAGCGGTAGCAGTTGCCGGGATGCGTGAACACGGCACTGCGTTTTTCAACGTCCTTCGTCCACAGCGGGTTGAGGGCATTGTCGAGTCCAGCGAAGAAATCATAGGACTCTCGCTTGGTGATATCTCTTACTGGCACGCGAGCGAGGACCATGCGATCAGCGGGCTTGTATGCGCTGTCGTGGTCCTGCGAGTAGACGTAAACGAATTCATCGCGTGCGCCAGCGTAGTTGCAACCGAAGTTCAGAAATGTTGGGCAACCAAAGCTCTCGGTAAATTTCCAGTCGCTCCATTTCCATGTGATTCCGTGATCGGTCGACCAGCCGAGTTGTGAATTTCCGGCGTTGCGTGCTAGCGCGTACAGAGTGCCGTCAACCATCAACAAGCCGCTCGCCTTAATTCCGCTCGCACCGTCGCCATGCGTCTCGAACGACGCGGATCGCAGATTCTCGGCTTTGAAGTTATCCGCGTCGCCGCGAATGCGACTCAATCCCATACTTAGCTTCTTGTCGACGAACGGTTCAAATCCTTTGCCGTCACCGTAAGCGGTGTAAAGATTGTCGTCGTCGGCCCACGTCACCGGCCAATTGTCGCCGCCGCGCGCCTGTCGAGTGATCGACGATACCGGAGCCCAGTCAATGGCCGTGATCAGCGGACTCGGCGGATAGGGCGGAGTTGCGGCTGCCAACCGCTCTGTGGCTGACTTCTGTTTTGAGTTTTGTTTGAGTTCCAGTGAATTGTCCAACTGGGGAGCTGACGTGAGCTGAGTCGCAATCTGCGGAATCCCGTCGTCCTTTGGAACCACCTGACTTACCTTCGTACCCGTCGCAGCCACGATCGGTTCGAGGAACGGTTTCAGCACATCGTAATGTCCGTCTCCGTTTCGTTTCCAAGATTGCCCAGCACGAGCAATGACGATATCGAGACTTGGGATCACAACAATCAAGCTGTCGTACAGACCCCACGACCAATACGCGTCTCGCGGAACATTCTGCAGCGTGCCATCAGCATTGTTCCACCACAGCAGTCCGTAATGGTCGGAGGCATCGCCATAGTTCTTGGGATCGACTTCCGGCAGACCGACCACGGCCGGCACCGTCGTTCCCGCCTGTTTCACAAAGTCTTCGGGAAGTAATCGTTTGCCTTTCCATTGGCCGCTACGCAGATAGAGCAATCCGAAACGTGCCATCGCATCGACGTTCGCACTGATGCCCGAACCGAACTCGCGGCGTGGAATGCCATTGATCTCTTTCGGGCGATAGCTGTTGTTGCGCCATGTGAGGTCTTTGCGTGTGATTCCCATCGGAGTGAATACGCGATCAAACATCAGCGTTTCAACGTCTTGTTTGTAAGCCAGCGTGACACACTCGGCCAGCCAGTTCGGGCCGCCGTCGCTGTACGCCCACTTCGTTCCCGGCTCAAAAATCAGTTCTTCGTAGCCGCCCGGTTTTTCAAAACCAGCAGTTTGCGTGGCGAGTTGCAGAATCGTGATCTTGTCGATCCAGCCGGTGGCAGCGTTACTCTCGGGCGGAGTACCGAAATCGGGGTGATGCTGTTTGACCTGATCCGAAAGTTTGATCTTGGCATCAAGTATCGCGACACCCAGCGCCGTCGCACCAAACGACTTGGTCGTCGACTTTAGGTCGTAGCGATTTTTCAAATCTCCCCACGACATCACCAACTTTCCGTCGCGAGTGATGTACCCCGATCCGCCGCCGGTGAGCGCATAATCGCGGGCTTTCTCAAGCTGCTGCTGATCGAGCCCAACGGCTTTCGCGTCGGCTCTTGTCCACGCTTTCCCGGGCCATGACTCGTCGGCTGAAACATGGATCGGGCACAACATCGCCACCAGGCATAGCGGCCACAATCGATTCTTAACAGGAATGGAGTCAGACATGGATGCGTTCACTCGGCGTGGAATATGTCAGCGGGCTTGCGATCTCTGAAAACACGCAGAGGGTTTGCTGAAAAATGCGTGACCGGAAATATTGAAAGCGAAGGGGGCAGCTTTCATGTTTCCGTGACCCCAACAAGTCACGCACGGATTGAATCGACCTCGGCCATTTTTCGTTTCTTGGGACCGAGTCGATCTTTGACGTCCATGGCGGTCAGCATCGTGTTGTAAACGTCCAGCCCTTCGGCATTAACGTCCATGATCTGGCCTGTTTTGAAGCGACCACCCGCGCCAGTGATGGCATGAAAGACACCGGAGAGTTCCCGTTTGACGTCGTTGTGACGTCCATCGCCAGATTCGGTCGAGATCGTGATTAGCGAGTTATCCAAAATCGTCTTGCCATTGGCGTCGACGGAATCCTTATCGTCCAGTCGGCTCAGGAAGTAGGCCACTTCACGCATCTTCAAGTGGGCGTGCGCACGTAGCTGTTCGTTCTTCTTCTTTTCGTTGAACTGGTGCCACCATTCGTGGCTGCAGCCTTTGTCGCCCGAGGCTTTGTGTTGAGCCGCATCATCGAAGGCGAAGACCTTGCGGCCGTCGTATTCGTAGTCGCCCTTCAAGCGAATTCGTTCACCCGCGGCCAGGAAAGTCAGTGAACCAAAACGAACGCGATCCATTTGAATGGCAAACGCATACAGATCGGCCATCAACCGCCATTCGCTGGTGAGTTCATCCACGGTGATGTCTACGCCCATACCACCGGGATCGGCTGCGCCGCCGTGTAACAGCTTCGATTCAGCGGGCAACTTCGGCCCGCCATCGGTTTTTGATTTCATCGCGTACGCACGCTGCTCGAACTCGCGGATCCGTTCCAGATGTTCGACGATGCGTGCTTTGGAGGCCTTGCCGAGCGGTGAGTTGGCTCCGGTGTAGAACTTGTACTCGTCGGCAACGGTATCGAGCACGCTGCGTTTAAGTCGATCACGCCGAGCGTCGCTCGATTCGTTTGGCATCGCCAGTGATCCAAAGACCCGCTCAAACACGTCGCGAGGTTTCTCCTGCATTGTCGCGGCCACAGTTCCGTCCGGGTTGAAACTGTGAACGTAGCGACCGACACGGCTGCGGCGGAAAAACGTGCCAGCCACCAGCGTCGGCACCATACCGGGCGGCAGACCGTTCGGATTGTGAGCGCGGCGAACCATCTGGTCAATCGAAGCACCGCCCGCTTTGGCTTCTCCGTCCGGCGGTTCGGCCGTGAAGGCTGCTGTCGCACCGTCATAGTGCGCGTTGATTCCTTTTTCGTCGGCACGGACATGGTCCACCCCCCGCATGATCAGCAACTTGTTACTTAGCGGCTTGAGGGGTTCGAGTACACCAGCAAAACCCTCTTTTTGCAGTGGAGAGGGAATGCCAAGGCCAAAGAAAACGTTAAAGGCCCGCGCAGGAACGGTCGTCTTCTCGGCGGCGTGCGCCGTCGAAACCAACATCTCCTCAAGGAACGGCAGCCCGATGGTGATGCCACCGAACCCTTTAAGCAGCATACGTCGATCAATACAAGTATTCTTCATTCGTTCGTCTCCGGGCGGGGGATGGTGGGTAGTTTACAGGAAGATGATTGACAATAAGATGAAGGCAACCGCGTTTCATTTTCCTGTCACTCATTTTTTTTATGTCTTATTTCCGTTGCCCCGACTTCTGCACGAGATCGCTAATCACAATCGCGGTCATCAAACTGGGGTACGTTCCGCCGGCTGATTGAGCCGACTTGTGGATTGCGGCGACGATCGGTGCATCGGCGGCGGTGAGAGGGCGGCCCAGCGCAAACTGCGTGACCTTCCAAGTTAGACTCTCACGAACTCGGTCGCTCTCGGACAGCACTTTCATCAGCTCCGCCGACGACTGGTACTTCACCGGCTTGGCGTCGCCAGGAAACAGCACTTCGCCGTCGTCTCGCAGCTTGTTTCCAAATTGGTCCTGCTCGTGAAAGGCGCCGACGCCATCAAATTTTTCCAAACCGAACGCCAACGGTTCAAAACGCACATGGCAGACACCGCACTTCACGTCCGCGATGCGTTGCTCGGCGATACCACGCTGAGTCAATCCGGCTTTGGTGGGCGGTGGCGTTGTATTGACGCAGGGTGGCGGCGCATTAATCGTGCCACGCAGCAGATCGTCTAGCACAAACAACCCTCGCGAGACCATCGACGCACCATCGCCCCCGACGGTCAACACGCTGCCCTGTGTTAGCAATCCGCCACGACCGGGAACGGACGAGACGTCGTAACGCAGCAAACCTTTGCCAGTAGGTTTCAGTCCATAATGTTTGGCCAGTTCGGGCGTTGCGTACGTGAACTGAGCGGCCAGCAAGTCGGATAAGGGGCGATTCTCTTTCCACACCACGTCGCCGAAGTAAGCCAATGTCTCGTCTCGCATGTCATCGGCGAGTTTTGCGTTCCAGTTTGGAAACCGCTTCGGATCGGGACGCATGTTCTTAAGCCGCGCCAAATTAAGCCATTCGGAAACAAATTCCGCGGATCGATCCTTGGCCAGCGGCTCGTTCAGCATTCGTTTTACTTGAGCATTCAACTTCGCAGCGTCCTGCAAATCTCCGCGATCGGCAGCCTGCAGCAAAACTTCGTCTGGCGGCGCTCCCCACAGGATGTAGCTCAACCGTGAAGCCAGCTCGTAGGAATCGACTGCGCGTGAGCCGCCTGCTTCATTCTGGCTTTCGATTCGATAGATGAATCGGGGCGACTGTAACATCGCTTCGATCGTGTAGGTCATGGCCTGCTTAAAATCACCCCCGGCACTGGCGACCGTGGTCGTGATGCCGCTGTATGCGTTGATCTCACGCTCATTGAGCGGTCCGCGAAATAACCATTTTCCCATCGCCGCGACATGGTCGCGCATCGTGTCATCGGTCGACAATTTGGTGCTCTTGGAAAACCTCGCCGCGAACTTCATCACATCCATGCGTTGGACCGTGATGTCGGCCAAGCGTGCATAGGCTTCAACGTGCTTTAGATCGACGCTCAGGTTGTATGCCGTGTTGCGAAATCCGTCGGCTCGTAGGTCCGGCGGCAGAATCGCGTGAGCTTCCTTGGCGATATCGACCCCCACGGCGCTACGAACTGTGGTGATGTATTCGGTGACCGTTAGTCGCTGTACCCAGACATCGCTGCTGCCTCCGCCGTGCAAGTAAATCACGGGATCGATGCGATCGACTGAATAGACCGCTCCGCTATCGAGCCAGCTCTTCAGTGCGGCCTTTTCATCACTGCTCAGTGGAGCACGATCCTTGGGCATCTCATCAGACGACACTGATTGCCAAAGTAGGCTGTCTGCTGATTTCCCCGGCACGATCACCTCGCCGCTTTCACCACCCGCTAAGGCCGCAGTCCTTCTGGATAAATCCAAATCACCTTTTTTGATTGCCGAGTCGTGACATTCCAAGCAGTGTTTGGCAAACAGGGGAGCCACGTCGTGGTTGAAGAGGCTTGCTGAAACCGACGCCAGGCTCGGCGGCTTGGGGGGACTAGGTTTTGAACCCGCCGCAAAGTTCTGCTTCACTTCCTGCTCCGAGAGCGCGGAATCGAAAATCGCCACCAAGTGCAATTCACCGATCCATGGGCGGTCACCGGTGCTCTCATTGGCGAGTGTCAGCCGATGTTTTGCGTCCCAGTTGCCAAAGTCTCCAGCCACGTTTCGGTTGGCAACTTTCCGTCCGTCCACATAGACCGTCGCAGTTCCCTTGCGATCGCGAGTGAAAACAACATGTGTCAATTTCGTTTGCAACGACTTCCCGGGACCGGCCGTGGAGGGCAGTCCATTGCGATCGGTCTTGGTCGAACGCAGGCGGATATCCACCATGTTCTTGTCTTGCCCAAGCGTGACGTTGCGTTGACTCGTATCCGAGGAAAGCGAAACGATTCGCGCTGGTCCCGCTTGTGAATCGTTTGCAGGTTTGATCCAAGCTTCAATGGTGATTTCGCCGGACCGCTTGACCGAGTCAATGATTTTTGTGGCGGGAGTAGCAGAAATAATCGAGGTCGAAGAACGAATGACTAATGCACCGTCTTTCCAGTCAACGCCTTTCGCTGATTGGATCTTCAGATCCAGAGGCTTCCCCGTGCCAGAACGATCACGGACGATATCGCCCTGGCCTTCGTCAAACGTGTACAGCGTCTGCAAATGACTCGAAACACGCTGGGCATTCGCCGAGACAACGGAAAAGAGCGAAATGGTCGTGACCAACAGGTACGCAATCGCTTTTCTCGTTCCCGATAGCTTTATTTGAGCTTTTGTCATACGTCAGTGGACCGCACATGTTTGGCAAGGGGGATTCAGAGGCAAAACCTCTTTCACCCCTTTATATGCCGACCACCTGTATTTGTGTCACCAAAAATGTTGAGTCTATTTTCTTACGCCAACCTGGATCGGTGCCGCTGCATGGCCGGCGCGAAAATTCTGTTTCGTTTCGTCTGGGGAAAGTGCACGACTGTAGACGGCCACTAGAAAGTATTCGCCTTGCCAAGGGCGGTCTCTCGTCAACTCATTACCGAGCGTTAAGCGATAGTTCTTGTCCCAAGTCGAAAAGTCGCCGGGACGGTCGCCGCTGGCACGCTCGATTCCGTCAATGAAAAGATGGTGGCTGCCCTCCGCACTGCGTGTGTAGACGACGTGGGCCAAGTCGGCGGCCACCGAATTGTCGGCGGAAGTCAGTTCAGGAATTCCATTTGTCGTGGTTTTGGATGTTCGCACCCGCCCAATGAAGACACTGCGATCGTTGGCCTCGGAAACCAGTTCGTCGTCGCCTCCGTGACCGAGCGTGAAATTGCGATTGGACGTGTTATTGGACAATGTCACGATCCGCGCTGGTCCCGACTGACTCGCCGTCGTTGGCTTTAACCACGCTTCGACCGTCAATTCGCCAGACTTGCGGCAGGCATCAATGATCTTTTTGGCCGGTTTCGTGGACGACAACATCGCGGAGTCTCCAATGCGGAGTCCGCCGCCGGGCAACCAATGCGCACCGTCCATTTTATCGAGGTGTAAGTCGAGGGACGCTGCGACCTTCGAGACATCGTGGACGACGTCTCCCTCACCTTCGTCAAATCGATACAGAGTAATCAGCCCTTTGCTGACTCGCGGTTCCACTGGCTTCGCTGCCAACGTCGATTTCGTTTCCGCCACGGCATATTGTCCCTGTTCAACATCAATAACCGTGGAATTCTTCATCCCCCTGGCGCGCACTCGCCCTTCAATTACATCGAGTCGCGACATTTCAGCGTCCGCTTGCAACGTAAATCGCGTCCCCAGCACTTGAAATTTGGCAAAAGGAGTCGTTATCTGAAGCGATTTTCCTGGGGTCTGTTTCTTCACATGTGCTGTCAGCGTTCCCTGTTGCAGTTCCAGGTACTTGCTGGCAGCGTTGAGCCGAGTCAACTCCAGTAGGCTGACCTGAGTCTTTGGTCCCAATGTGATTCGCGTCCCATCGTCGTAATGGATGGCGGCGACGGCATGCTCAGGAACATTCACCACATCTCCCGCCTGCAAATCCAGTCCGGCCGTGGCTACGGCTGCAACGCCGTTACGCGTGATCGACACCTCGTTTTTTGCGAGCCCAATGTGCGCGTCTGCGACTTCGATGGGCTGCTGAAGATAAAAGAAACCTCCGATGCCGACGGCTAGCAACACACTGGCCGCCAGAACCATTCTCCACATTGACGACCGGGTTCGTTTTGGCTGACGAGGCGATTGCAATGTGCCCCAGTTGATCGGCAGCGAATCGAGCAAGTCATCTTCAAATGCCGGTGTGTGGTCGAAATCCGTCTCTTGCACCCTGAGCGTCGCCGATTGGGCTACGTCAAAACCCTTCACGCGGCTTCGCAACGCGGTCTCCACTGCACACAGTTCTGCATGCGTCTGACACGCTGCGGGATCGCCATCGAGCAACGCTTCGAGTTCGGCACGCTCCTCACGGTCGATGACGTCGTCAAGCCATTTCAGGGTAAGTTCTTCGAGCCGTTTCATGTTGTTTCGCCAGCGATGCAGTCGTGAAGCTGAATGCGGGCCCGGCATAACACGTTGCGTACCGCTCCGGATGTCATTTTCATTTCCTCTGCGATGCGGTCGCAACTCCAGTTTTCGTAGTATCTCAAATTCACAATCTTTGCGGATCGGTCAGCCAGTTTCTTCAGGCATTCTGCCAGCGACGAATCCAGTTCCCGTTCAGCCTCGTCAGCGATCTCGTCGTCGATCCATCGTCGAGTAAGTTGCTCGGCATAGGCGTTCAAGTGGGTGCCATACCGTATCGACCGACGCAGTTCCTCTCGCACAACGTTTCGCGCGATCACTCGAATCCAGCTCCCAAATTCTCGCCCTGCTTCGAATCGGTCCAACGATCGATACGCATTGATGAATACCTGCTGAACGAGGTCTTCGGTGGAACTTCGGTCGTAGAGCATGGCATTGACGATGCGCAGCACCGAATGCTGATATCGATCAACGATAGCGGCGAACGCCTCCGTGCGGCCGTCCAACACCGCCGCGATCAGCTCGTCTGTTGTCAGGTCCGTCTCGGGATTCAATGATTTTGCCATCGATTCATAAAACTGTATGCCAACCAAGTGAAAATGTCACACCCGCAGGAGAACTCGTGATCCACTTCCTACCGAGGCTAGCGTCTAGACGCAACGCTGTGAAGCATTTTTCCTTATAGGGTTTGTGCATTCTTAGCGTAGCGGAAGTCGTCAAGACTTTCGTTCCATCGCGGGTGCCCTCCGACACTCTTGGCGAGTTGAGCTACGAGATGCGTCACAGCGACGACTCACTTGGGCAGGCCGATCACGCCAGTACCGTTGATCTGTTTTCGTTGACGCTCATTCGGTGGCTTGGTTGCGGACCATCAATTCATCGATCAATTTCTCAAGCGTGTCCGGTAGCCCTTTGATTGCCACGTAGCGATGCCGTTTTTTGCTGTCAGATCTCCATTCGCTGTGTCCGTCCGAGTCGATGATGACGCGGCCAGGCGGGCTGATCGTCCAGTACTCGTCCTGGACACCACGAACGGCTAACAAGACGGCGGCTTGATCATGGGCAGGTTTGCCGTGGTCAATCGCAGTGCCACCGAGGTACGGACGCAGTTCGAACGCACGGCGGACGGGATTGTCCGAGCCGCACACCTGCAACGACGTACCGCATCGCAGGGCAGCGCCCACTTCGTAGCCTTGCCAGATGATTTCGCCTGGCCAGCGATTGGTCACGCTGACGGCTGCTGCGGGGTCGAGGCGAAGGTTCGTTTCCGGTTTGGCCGAACGAGGAAAGTGTCCTCCCATGATCACCGTCTGTTTCACCTTGGCTCGGATCAGTTCTTCACCGCTCAGTGGACTGTGCTGGTCACCCGACGAGTTCAACAGGTCTTCCAGATTGCTGAGAGCTCCGACGCTGCAAATCACAACCGAATGGTCGTCCGCAGCCGCCAATGTTTCGCGATAAAGGCGGAGCGCGTCGGTGCACTCTTGGTCAACTGCGCAGTCATGAGAGAACTCCTTCGCCAGTGCCGGTGTGTAAGAACTTGGGCGGTTCCATTGAACCTTCGCACCGTCCTTGTCGGTCGCGATCGGGACATCACCGCGGCCGTAAAACGTGTTGATCGCATCGCATGCGGCTGCCGAGAGCCCCGCCGCATCGGCGCGATTGGTGATGACGGCAAGCAGTTTCGCTTCGCCTCGGTCGGCCAATTCATTCAAGATCGCCAACGCGCCCGCATCATCGCAATCGTCAGCCATGTCGGTGTCGAAGATAACGGGAACGGGCATAACGGGAACAGGATCCGCAGCACTGACGTACGACGTTGCAATCATCAAAAGGCAGAGTTGGACAAAATATTTCATGGCATCATGGTGGGGGAGACACAAGGTGACGTTTGCGACACTCAAAATCGCGCACCGTACTTTTGCGTAGACAACATACAAGATTCTCGATCCGAAAGTGGCTGCGGATCACCGGGACTCTTTCTTCCCAGCTATTGGCAACGCACTTTTCACAGCACGCAGGATTGTCATCTCGGAGCATCAGACTGTGATGGCCTAACGGATAACGTCCTATAGGAAGCTGCCTTTTGAGCCGCGTTTGACAGCAGGTTCCAAGAGAAACGCGGTCTGTGTCCACCATCTTGCAAAGACGCCAGTTCGGTTTCTACCAGAAATTAGCGCAAAACGACGGTGCTATTCGTGTTTGAGGTTCGTTTTGATGATTGAATCGGGCATGACATCGCCATGCAATTCTTGGTAAAGATGAACTCTCGCCAATCCGAATTCCACGATCCTATTGCAAGCATTCGGTCTGCCATGAATCTGAATCACAGCAAAACCTCGGCGGCACGAGCACGCGGCCCTGCGGTGGGTACGGTCACCCTTCGAGACGAGGACATTTTCCAGCCTGCCACAAAACACGCTGCCAAGAGAGCTTTTTTGAGCGTCATTCGCAGCCGTGCGGACATTGGCGTCCATGCATTTTTGTCGGGACCGACCGTGATCGGTCGGAGTCCGACTTGTACTTTTCCACTTCACGACATGAAAGTTTCCGGGCATCACGCAACCATCACCCCGACGGGAGATGAAGGGTTTACGATCGTGGACCTCAATTCGACCAACGGAACGCGAGTGGACGCCGAGCAGGTCGTTGGGCAGAGGCCGCTTAGAGACGGCGACAAAATTTTCGTCGGCGAGACCGTCCTTCGTTTTTCACTTGCCGATGAACTCGATATCGACTTTCATAGTGAAGTTGCGGCTCTGGTAGGCACCGATCCGCTCACCGGTCTTCCGTCCAAGCGACGGTTTGACGAAGCGCTGGAGTTTGCGTTCCAAAATTCGCTCCGTGGCGACATGCCGCTCTCGGTTTTGATGATGGACATGGACGGCGTTAAACAAATCAACGACACCCATGGTCACCTTTATGGCGCGCACGTGATCGGCGAAACCGGACGGTTGATCGCGAAGGTGCTTGGGCAAAACGGTCGCGCTTGCCGGTTTGGTGGCGACGAATTCACGGCCTTCCTGCCGGGCCACGATCTCGCGTCAGCATGTTCCGTCGGGGAACAGATTAGAGAAGTGGTGGAATCTGCGGGAATGGAAAAAGACGGTATTCCCTTGCGTCCCACCATTAGCATCGGAGTGTCGGCGCACACTCCAGCGTTTTCCAACACTCTGGCGTTGATCACTAGTGCGGACGTGGCTCTTTATCGCGCCAAGAGCCGTGGCAAAAACTGCGTCGCAACTTAAGCATGTGAGAAAAGCGTACGCTCGATCCCGTTGCGTATGTGCCATTGATGACTGATTCTCGTGAATCAACGCGTTAAAGGCTGCTTGGTCGAGCGTTTCTTTGGCAGACAATTCTTTGGCAACTCGCTCGAGATCGTTCTCGGCTCCCGTGCTAACCTCGCGGTACTGGATATCCTCTGCTGCTCGGCCGCCGAGCAGGCCTCGGAGCCGATCGAGTAGCTCCGGCTTGGTCATGATGAACTGTTCACTGATCGGCAGTTGGTCACGTACGTCGGGGCGATTCGTAGCGACATGCGCGGAAGCGGGCATGTGAGGCTCATAGTGGGCAAACTCGGTCACTTCTAAGTGGACGATCTCGTCACCGGAGACCTCCACGAGGGATTGGATTTGTGCAGGCTGCATGTTTCCGTGAGCGACAATCGCAAGCGAGTGAACTCTACAAGCACGACACCACTTGGCAGGTAGCGAGAAGAGTATCGCCAGGAAAAAATACACCAACGCAACAGAACAAAATCTGTCAACGAAAATATCACTTTTATACCTTGACACCTCGTGACCTTACGACAGATCATGTGTTTAGGTGCACGGTTGGTCGATTGGCGACGGATTTTTGAAATTCCCGAGCTCGCGGCATCAGGGCATTTGTGTCTGATGCAGCGCTGCGGGTGCTTGTCACGGGGCTTTTTCACGGGGGCAAGATGGTCGCCGTGTTTGCTACCAAGTCGCTGAACCTCATTTGGCACAGTGAATGCGATACATTGAGAGTCGATTTCTGAATATGGAATAAGCTTCGAGGCTGTCATCTATCGCAAAACAGCCTGGAAGCCGATCCACTACGGCATTGTTTTTTAAACCAAAACGTATCGTCGGAACGCGAGGTGACGACATCAAAATTAATTCGCTCAATCCCGACGCGGTGATGCCAGACAGTGTGATAATCGTGTTGTAGTCTCCGTCTACAAATGAAATGGGTGCCACCTCGTGTTACTCAAGTATTTCGACGACAAACGACTCGCCCGTAGAAGCGATTCACCTTTGACCAATTTTCGGGAAAGCCAGGAATCGCGACAATACTCACCAAACGAGAGAAACGATGACAAGACTGAATCAAAACAACTTGCTCATGTTGCCACTCGTGGTGGCCATGTTCATGATGGCCATGTTCGTCATGGGGTGCAAAGATCGCGGTGAACAGAACGCGCCAACGAAAGGTGCAACGTCAGCGGGGCAAACGGAGCTTCCGGACGTAGAGCGTAGTGATGATAAAAGCACTCCGTCACCTGACAAACGCCGAGCGGTAGCTGCCAAAGCGAAGGACGCCTTGTTCACTCGGCTCTCCGCAAGACTGATGGAAGTCATGCAGTCCGAGGGACCGGCCGCGGCAATCAACGTATGCAGCAACGAAGCGATCGCGATCGCCGAAGCCGTTGGGAAAGAACACGGTGTCGAGATCGGTCGCACCTCGTTCAAATTGCGTAATCGTGCCAACGCTCCGCGGGACTGGGTGAAGCCGTTCGTCGAAGAGCGTGTTGACACTCCACAGTACACTCCGCTTGGCAACGACAGTTTGGGCGCGGTTTTCCCCATTCACATGTCCGTCAAATGTTTGATGTGTCACGGCGGTGAAAACGACGTGCTGGACGTCGTGAAGCTCGAGCTTGCAAAGCGATACCCCGACGACGAGGCAACAGGATTTAAACTTGACGACCTTCGCGGCTGGTTCTGGGTCGAAGTGCCAAGCGATGCTACGTAGGATCATTCGACGAATAACGGTCCTTCGCTAATTTCATTCGAGTCACTCACGCAGGGGAAAAATGGTGCAGAACGCATTTACCAGAAAGTCTTGGTCACCCTATTTCGTTGGGGCGGCGATCGGTGTGCTGAGTTGGTTCAGCTTCATCACGGCCGATCATGCGCTGGGAATCACGACGGCGTTTGAGTCCACGGTGGCGATCGCGGAGCAAGCAGTCGTTCCACGAATCAGCGAGACGAATTCGTTTTTTGAAACGAAGACGCCCCGAATTAATTGGGGATGGATGCTGGTTGTGGGCGTGTTTGTCGGTGCATTCATCAGTTCCAAGCTGTCGGGCGATCGGAATTCACCGACCGTCCCGCCGTTATGGGAAAAACGCTTTGGCCCTTCGTCAATGAAACGGTTCGTCGGTGCGTTCGTCGGCGGACTGTTGATGTTGTTGGGCGCTCGATTGGCAGGTGGCTGCACTAGCGGTCACGGGATCAGCGGTTCGCTACAGCTCGCGGCTTCGAGTTGGCTATTTGTAATCGTTGCTTTTTCGGCTGGCATTCTCACTTCATTCATTCTCTTTGGTCGGGAGGGTCGCAGCCATGTTTGATCCCATTTGGAAACTCGTGTTAGGCTTAGGCACGGGGATCGTGTTTGGATACCTGTTGCAGAAAGGGCGTGTCGCGAAGTACGAAGTCATCGTCGGCCAGTTTCTGGGACGTGACTACACCGTCGTGAAGATCATGGGAACCGCAGTCGTTGTTGGTTCGATTGGGATTTATGCGTTGCTGCCAAGCGAATGGGTGTCGCTGCATATCAAGCCATTGATCTGGGCTGGCATTCTCGTCGGTGGATTGCTATTCGGAATAGGGATGTCAGTCCTTGGTTACTGTCCTGGTACGGGAGTCGCGGCCTGTGGCGAAGGCAGGAAGGATGCTTATGCCGGATTGCTAGGGATGTTCTCGGGTGCAGCGATCTATGTGACGTTCTATCCGACGATGTCAAAGCTGGCTGCGGCGCTCGGAGACGCCGGCAAAGTCACGATTCCAGAACTGACCGGTACATCCCCTTGGGCTTGGATTATCGGATTGTCGATCGCCGCCCTCGTAGCGGTCGCACTCACACGCAGGAAGGCAGTCGCGGAGCCGTCGTCGTCATCATCGACTGGAGATTTCGCGGCAAAGTGAAGTTGAACTCGAGTCGTTGTTGAGCTAGCTTGAATCTCATGTTTCTCTGGTTGCTTGTCTTTTTGCAGTTCGGACTGTCCGCCCTGCTGGTCCTTTCATCCGACTGGTGGCCACCGCAGTGGATCACGCTTTTGGTTGCTGCACCCGGTATTGCGCTGGCGGTGAGTGCCTGGAAGAGGATGGGAATGCGGCGGGTTCGCATTCATCCGACGACAACAGCTGACACGAAATTGATCACAAGCGGTCCCTACGCAATCGTTCGCCACCCCATGTACACGGGCTTGCTTTGGTTCACCGCAGTGTTGATGCTCAGCGAGTTTGAATGGTGGCGGCTGATTAGTTGGCTAGCTTTGATGCTGGTGCTTCGCATCAAAGCTAGTCACGAAGAGCAGTCGATGAGCAATCGCTTCGCCGAATACGCTGACTACCAGAAACACGTGGGCCAACTCTTGCCGTATCTAAACTTTGGGTCCAAAGTAAGCAGGTAGGCCGCAATGATTGGGTGAAAACTCATTCGCCGTTTGGGCTAACGCTGTGAAGCATTCTTGGTAGCCGAACTCGCGCGTGAGTTTCGGGCATCCCGGACCGTCAACGAAAGTCTTGACGACTTCCGCTACGCTGAAACGCAGCAAATCGCGGAAGAATCGACCCTGCGGGTTCTCACGATTACGACGATTCGTGTCGTAACGGTGATACCGGTTACTCCGTATTGAAATTCCTGGCTGGAACCTTCCTAACGGGCGTGACGATAACGATGAATATCGCGAACTGTCGTGGAAATCCGGTCCTGCCGTATGTGGGGTCGAGCGACTTCCAACGATCAAACCGGCGTCGCTCAGGAACTGAAGAATGCATTCACGCTATCAAATTGCCGTCGTTGTATCATTGTTAAGTGTGATCGGATGTGCCGGTACAAGTGCGAAGCGATGGGCCAACACATCAACGCTCAGCAGCCCCGTCGTCGCAGCAGAGCAACAAAGCGATGATGATTGCAATCCCGAGCTTCCTTCGCCCGTGAGTCTGACCAGCTTTGCTGACGATGACGATTTTGAAAACACGGCAACGCGAGCAGGAACTGCGGACCAGGAACATCTCGATGGCAATAACGCGTCAGTCGCTAGAACGGGCGACGAAATGCAGTTATATGACGCCGGTTCAAATGATCAACAGCAACCAATACCGGTAGTGCTCGAGTCGATTGAATTTACCTCACCGAGTGGCGAATCGCTTCAGGAAGCTTGGGCGATGGCGGTCGCCGTCGATCAAAAACTTCAATCCAAAGCAAACGTGACCGGCGCGGCCGTCTACGCTCACGAGGCGGCCAAGTCGGCGAGAAACCCTTCGCTGCGGACATTCAACTCTTACACGGCACTCGATAGAGAACCTGGGATCGGTGTCAACATTCCCGGTCTCTCGTCACTGGGCTTTGGTTCGCTGCCTATTGGTGAAAAGGATTTCTTCTCCTCCGCTACACTCGCAACGGTTCCACTGTACACAAGTGGGCGCATCAGCAGCACAGTCAACGCGACTTGTGCCAATGTACACGCGTCACGATTTGACCAACGCTCCGAAATGCATGACCTGAAGATGGAAGTTGCCGAGGCATACGTCCATGTATTAAAGGCAGAGAAGTTGGTTGAGGTTGCTCGGATTAGCGTCAACACGCTTGAAAAGCATCTTGTCGACGTCCAGGACTTGTTTGACGAGGGGGTCGTCGCCAACAGTGACGTACTAGCCGTCAAGACAACCCTCTCCGATGCTCGCGACAAGTATCTGCAAGCGACCAACGGACTTAATCTTACTAGCGCGGCCTACAATCGGTTTGTCGGGCGACCGTTGGATGCCCCCGTATCGCTTGCGGAGCTGATGATTTCGCAACCGATGAGTTCGGAACTCGCGATCTCTGGAGTCTCGATGCAGGCCAGCCCCGATGAACTGGTCGCGATTGCTTCGGCACAACGATCTGAACTGCAGGCTGTTGCCCACAAATCCAACGCGCTTCGTCATCAAGCAAAACGGGAACTCGCGGTGCTCGGACCTCAGGTTGGTGCTGCTGGCGGATTCAGTTTCCTTGAGAACGAAAATTTGACCCATGAAGGCTTCTGGTCCGCGTCTCTATTGGCTGAATGGACCGTTTTTGACGGCGGTGTTGCCAAGAACAAAGCCGCCGCGCTCCGACAACAGGCTTCCGCGCTTGCTCGATTGAAACGGGATTTGGAAAGTCGCATTGCTTTGCAGGTTCGCCAAGCTTGGCTCAATTTGCAGAATGCGAATGATCGTATCCAAGTCGCCGAAACGTCCGTCGCGCAGGCGGAAGAAAACCTCAACGTCGCCTTGGATCGCTATCGCAAAGAGGTGGGGACGAACACGGAGGTATTGGATGCTCAAACGTTGCTGGCTCAAAGTCGTAGCAACTATTACTCGGCAACTTATGACGCCGCGCTCGCCCGCGTCACGCTCGATCGTGCAACCGGCAGTTTGTAAGTCGCGGAGGCTGGGGGGCGAGTCAAGGAGCGATTGCGATTTTAAGGACTCATGTCAGGCATTGAGCCACGTCGCAGCTACGGAGACTCGTGTCCGCTACGGGGACTCGTCGCCTCGTCCACTACATTTGGAGTGCGCTGATACGCACGGTGTCCGCATGTGGCCAGCGGAATTTCCCCTCGCGGACCATAAGCGGCGATAACGCGTGCGATTGTGCCTTTCTGTACCAATGATGACATTGGCACACCTTCTGCATTACGACAATCTTTGTTCGTCGTACCCAAAATTAGACTTGGCGAAGTGCATGTGCAGCTTCGTATCGAGGGACGGCGATGCTTTCCGCAATCAGGATGCGTCGCGATGGCGAAGTTCTTCAAACGTACGTTCGTGTTGCTACTGATTTGCGGATTCGCAGTCGGCGGGTACTACGCATGGGATCGTTGGGGGCGAGTAGAACCGCTGCCCGATGGGTTGGTCCAAGCGAACGGTCGCATCGAAGGCGACCACGTCACGGTCGCCAGTAAGTTTGCCGGAAAAATCAACGAACTACTCGTTCGCGAAGGCGACAGCGTCAAGGCGGGACAAGTTTTGGCCCACCTGGATAGCGAGCAGGTAAAAGCAAAACTGCGACAGGCCGAGCAGGCAGTCGAAGCGGCCCGGGCCCAGTACCATGCTGCTCAATCAGGCCTCGAGTTGTTGGAACGTGAAGTTCCACTGATGGTCGAAACTGCCGAAGCCTCATTGGAGCATGCGAAGGCCGTTGTTGCGAAGGCGAAAGCTGCTGAGCAACAATCTGCCCGCGATGCGTCGCGATTTACAGAACTTGCGTCGCACGGAACGATCGACAAACGCAAGGGCGAAGAGGCGGAACTTGGTTGGACGGTCGCGAAGAATGATGTTCGAGTGGCTTTGACAGCACTGACCCGAGCGGAAAAACAACTCGCCGAAGCGAACTTGGGCGAGCGACGCGTTCACGTCAAGTCACAGGAGATAGCGGCGTTGGCCGCCCAAGTAGCCGGCGCCGAGGCAGTTCGTGACGAAGCTCAAAGTGTCCTCGATGACTTGACCATCACCGCACCTGCAGCCGGCGTGATCACAACACGAGTCGTCGACGCCGGTGAAATCGTCGCCGCTGGCTCGCCGCTTTTCGATCTCGTTAATCTGGACCGTTTGTATCTAAAAGTCTACGTACCCGAAATTGAAATTGGCCATGTACGTCTTCAGTTGCCAGCGCGTGTCCACACGGATGCGTTTCCAGAGAAACCGTTTCCTGCCAAAGTGCTGTATGTGTCGTCGCGTGCCGAGTTCACGCCGAAGGAGGTGCAAACGTCCGACGAGCGTGTCAAGCTCGTCTACGCAGTCAAGTTGTACTTAGACGAGAACCCCGATCATCAACTGACGCCTGGTTTGCCAGCCGATGCTGTGATTCGCTGGATGGAGGACACACCGTGGGCGAAACCGCAATGGTAGACGTTATCCACGGTGATGCCCCCGGCCTCGCGTTGACATCGGATTCAGAACCAATCGTACGCGTGTCTGCGTTTCGGAAGACCTATGGCCGCACCGTTGCCGTCGATGGCATCGACCTGGAAATCCAGCGAGGCGAAATTTACGGTCTAATTGGGCCCGATGGTGCTGGTAAGAGCAGTCTGATGAAAGCGGTCGCCGGTGTGCTGACGTACGACAGTGGCACGCTGGATGTGTTTGGCACACGCGTCGACTCCGAGCGTTCGGCCGAGACGATCAAGGATCGCATCGGTCTGATGCCTCAAGGACTCGGCTTGAATCTGTACGCAGATTTGTCGATCGACGAAAACGTTGACTTCTTCGGCCAAATACGACTCATCCCGAAGGACGTACTTCAGCAGCGAAAAAAACGCTTGTTGGGCATGACGCGATTGGACAAATTTCGTGACCGAGCGATGAAAAATTTGTCAGGCGGCATGAAGCAGAAATTGGGTCTCGTTTGTTGCCTGATCCATCATCCGCAACTTGTCATTCTCGATGAGCCAACGACGGGCGTCGATCCAGTTTCGCGGCGAGACTTTTGGAGCATTCTCGCTCAGCTCCTGCGAGAAGAGCAAATAACTGCGTTGGTTTCGACGGCGTACATGGACGAAGCGACCCGATTTCATCACGCAGCGCTGTTGTTTGACGGCAAGGTGCTCGCTCGCGGTGAACCAGACGAAATCGCGGCGCTCGTACCAGGACGCATCGTTCAGGCGAAAGCTGAACCACAAGCCGATGCGTTAGCGTTACTAAAACAGTCGTTTCCTCAGTCCGAAGCTGTTGGGCCGTGGCTGCGTGTCTTCGTTGATGACGCCGACGACGTACAAGCGAGCGACGCGGTGACATCGCGGATCAATGAATTCACGCCGCAGGAGCTGCACGTTGCCGAACCTGACCTGGAAGACGTTTTCATCGCGTTGCTGCGACGACGTGGATTGACCGACAGCAATGAATTCAAAATCACAAGCCAAAGCTCGGAATCGAGCATCCGAAACGGTGGCGGGCTGGCCATCGAAGCCAACAATCTCGTGCGTGCATTCGGTGCTTTCAAAGCGGTGGATGGAGTCAGCTTTCAGGTGAAGCCGGGAGAAATCTTTGGACTTCTCGGAGCCAATGGTGCGGGCAAGACAACCGTCATCAAGATGCTGACAGGATTGCTGCCGCCGACCGCCGGCGCGGGCCGCGTTGCGGGTGCCGACATGCGTCGCGCCGGTCAAGCGATCAAGGAGCGCATCGGCTATATGTCGCAAGCGTTCTCGTTGTATCAAGACCTGAGCGTTGTTGAGAATATTCGTCTGTATGCCGGCATCTATGGGCTCTCCCGGCGGATGGCACGCGAGCGGACCGACTGGATCATTGACATGGCTGGACTTGCGGGACGAGAGAAAGCCCTCTCGGGAAGTTTGCCAATGGGTGTACGTCAGCGTCTGGCTATCGGTTGTGCTTTGGTTCACCGTCCACAGGTGCTGTTTCTTGATGAGCCGACATCGGGAGTCGATCCGATAGGAAGGCGGCGTTTGTGGGACATCATTTTCGATTTGTCTCGTAATCAGGGTGTCGCAATTCTGGTCACCACACACTACATGAGCGAAGCGGAGCACTGCGATCATATTGCGATGATGTATGCCGGTCGCGTCTTCGCCGACGCATCGCCCAGTGAACTCAAAGCGAACCTTCGCCAAGAATCGGGACAACTATTGGAAGTCACGACCGACAATCCACTCGCAGCGCTCGATGTTATGAAATCCGGCGGGTTCGCAGGAGTTTCACTATTCGGGAAACGCATTCACCTGCTCGCTCCTGATCCGAAGGCAGCGGAGCAAAGTGTTCGGAAAGCACTCACCGAGAAAGACATTCACGTGCTGTCCGTTGCGGAACAACCGTTGACGATGGAAGACGTGTTCGTCAATCGAGTGTTGGCCCTCGAAAAAGCCGCCGAGGCAAAGAAATGAACACCCGACGTGTTGCCGCGGTTGCCTCAAAAGAATGGCGAGAAATCGTACGAGATCGGATGTTCCTTGCACTCACTTTTCTCGTCCCCGTATCGTTGATGCTGGTCGTCGGCTATGGGTTGTCACTGGATGTGGAAGACATCCCGCTAGCCATTGTCGATCGAGATGGGAGCAACCTGAGCCGCGAGTATGCGCACCGCTTTATTGATTCCCGCTATTTTGATTTCAAGGGTTACGCGCTCGACCGTCATGACTTGCCGCCACTCTTAGCAGACAACAAGGTCCGTGCCGCCATCATCATCCCCGAGAATTTCCAAAAGGAACTCCTTGGCGGTCGTCCGGTGGTGGTGCAAACATTGATCGACGGAACCTTTCCGTTCCGTGCTCAGACGACCAAGGGCTACGTGCTGGCGATGAACACTGCCTTTTCAAGCGAAATGTTGGCCGCTTTCATCTCAAAGAAGCGAGGCATCCCGCTGGCTCAAGCCGCTACATCCATTCGCCCGATCAAGTTGGAATCGAGGTATCTGTACAACCAAAGTATGAAAAGTGCGTGGGCACTCGCGCCGCGGCTGATCATGGTCATTCTGATGATGACGCCTCCGTTCTATACCGCACTAGGAATCGTTCGCGAGAAAGAACGCGGGTCGATCTACAACATCTATTCCTCGACGGTCACACGACTTGAGTTTCTCGTCGGAAAGCTAATTCCCTATGTCGGCATCTCGTCTGCCAACGCAGTGATTCTATGGCTGATTGCGACGCAACTGTTTGGTGCCCCTTTCAAGGGCAGTCTATTGTTTTTTATCCCGGTGACGCTGTTGTACATTATCTGCACGACAGGCTTGGGCCTCGTCGTATCGGTCCTCGTGCGTACCCAAGTGGCCGCGATGGTGGTGACGTTTATCCTCACGGTGATCCCTTCGATGCTTTACTCTGGCGTCATCGTGCCGATCTCGTCGCTCAGTGATACGGCACAGGTGACTGCCCACGTCCTACCAGCGATGTACTACACCAACATCATTGTGGGCGCATTTATGAAGGGAGTCGGGCTGCGTGAGTTGTGGTTTGACGTGCTTGTTTTGTCGCTCTACGCAATCGGACTGATGGCGATCGGATACCGGATGTTCCACAAGAGGCCAACCACATGAGCGAACCATTGCCAGACGGTCATCACGAACCTCAAAAACAAAATGCCCGTAGTGGACGAGGCGACGAGTCCCACCCATCACACTCCCGTAGTGGACGAGGCAACGAGTCCCCTACACCAGACGTCCACGACTCGACTAGCACTCGCGCGTTCGTCGTGTGGTGGAATCGTATGCGGGTGATGACGATCAAGGAGTATCTGCAACTGTACCGTGATCGCATTCTGATCGTATTCATGGTTTACGCCTTCACGCTAGAAGTATTCTTGGCTGGGTCTGGCGTCAGCATGCAACTTCAAAACGCAGCGTTGTGGGTCCACGATTCGGACCATAGTTTTGCATCGCGAGAATTGATCCATCGATTTCGACCACCGCAGTTCAGCATTGAAGGCGAAGTTCTCAATCATGACGAAAGCATTGAGTTGCTTGATCGCGGGGACGCAATGATGGTGCTGGACATTCCGCCGCAGTTTCAGGAATCACTGCTGGCGGGCGAAACCACCAGCGTTCAGTTGCAGATCGACACATCCAATCCCGTCCTCGGATTCTTGGCGACCAGTTATGGCGAGCAGATTGTCGGGCAGTACGGACTGGAAGCGGCGATGAAGCGAGAAGGCATCAGCCTAAACGAACAAGCCGCCCCAATCATCCACGAAGAACATCGCGTTTGGTACAACGCAAACCAGAACGATGCATGGTTCATGTCGGTTGTCGAGATGCTGAACGTGATCACGATGTTTGCGATCTTGCTTCCCGCATCGGCGATGGCCCGTGAGAAAGAACGCGGCACGGTCGAACAATTGCTGGTTTCGCCGCTTTCAACGTTTCAGATGATGTTCCCCAAAGTGCTGGCAATGACGAGCGTGATCCTGGTGGGAACACTCATCACCATTCATTTGGTCCTGCAACCGTTCTTTGGCGTTCCGTTTCGTGGCAGTTTAACATTGTTCATGGCCGTGACCGCGATCTACGTCTTCACGACCGCGGGGATTGGAATGTTGCTGGCTACGATTGCCAGAAATCTCGCCCAGGTCGGCATGTTGACTGCCTTGATTTTCATACCGATGGTGTTCCTGTCCGGTGCCTGGACGCCGCCGGAAAACATGCCATCGGTTCTTCGAGCCGTCAGCGCGATCGCGCCTTTGCATCATTACATCGACGCCAGCCTCGGCATCATGCTCAAGGGGGCCGGCATTGGGTTGTTGTGGGATTCGATACTTGCGATTGCCCTGTTCGGAGCGGCAATCTACGGACTAAGCATGGGCTATTTTCGGCGTCAACTCGGCTAGCACCACAACCAAAGCAATCACATTATTAGAATACGTTGTCCAGGTTGTTCGCGTCTTTGAACGACTATGGTGGTAAGAGGACTTCCTGTCCAGTTTTTCAGCTAGCAGCTTTCTTAATTGCTTTCCTCGTTGGCCTTTGGGAATTGTTCTAGCGTGAAATGCGATACCATCTTTGAGTGCAATACACTCACAAAATGCCATGCTTTTTTATCATGCGATAGAGTTTGCGACGTTCGACGCCAAGGGCTCGCGCGGCTTTGGATTTGTTGCCGTTCTCACGCCGCAGAACTTCAGCAATGTGCTCGCGTTCCAAGGCGATCAACGAACCGACCTTCGGCAATTGCGTAGCAGACGACTGGCCGACGTGATCTTCCGCGTTCTCATGAAGAAACTCTTCGGATAGGTCACTGATCGTGATGACTCCGTCATTAGCAAGAATCTTGGCCCGTTCCAAGGTGTTGATGAGCTGGCGGATGTTGCCGGGCCACGAATAGGCGATCAACGCTTGCCGAGCATCTTCGTCCAACTCATGGTCTTTGCCTAAGAAGTGATTGACAAGTAGCTCGATGTCGCCGTCACGCTCTCGTAGCGGTGGCAAGTCCAAGGTCATCACGTTGATGCGGTAATACAAATCTTCACGGAAACGGCCTTCGTCGACTTCGGTTTTCATGTCGCGGTTCGTTGCGGCGACGATGCGAACGTCGACCCGGCGTTCTTTGTGCGATCCAATTCGTCGCAATGAACCGTCTTCCAAAACTCGCAGCAACTTGGGTTGGAGTGCCAGCGGCAATTCACCAATTTCGTCAATGAATAACGTGCTGTGATCGGCCACTTCAAACAGTCCCGGTTTCATCTCGGTTGCGCCCGTAAACGATCCCTTTTCGTGACCAAACAATTCGCTCTCAACGAGGTTCTCCGGCAAGGCGCCGCAGTTGATTGTAACGAGAGGCCGATCAGCTCGCGGGCTGTTAGCGTGGATTGCCTGGGCGACGAGCTCTTTCCCTGTTCCACTTTCACCTTGGATCAGGACAGATTTGTCCGTTGGCGCGACTCGATCAATAAGGCGACTGAGTCGGTTCATCGGCTCCGACGTGCCGATCATCTGTGCCGCTGGTTTCTTGGTCCGGCTAATCACTTCGCGAAGTTGGGTGTTCTCTTTTCTGAGGCGGCGTCGATCTACGGCGGCTAGGCACCGCCGTTCCAAATCGCCCATCGGAAACGGCTTCGTTTGAAAATCGAAAACGCCCAAACGCATTGACTCAACGGCGTTGTTGATCGTGCCGTCCCCTGTCAATACGATCACTTCGGTGTCGGGGTTGGATTCACGCATTCGTTGGACCAATTCGATGCCGGACAATCCCGGCAAATTCCAATCCAGGATCACGACGTCGAAGTCGTGTTTGGAACATCGGTCGATGCCGTCTTGGCCGCTGGTGGTCTGGGCTACCCGGTGCCCCTTCTTCTCGAACCAGCGGATGCAGCCTTCGCTGAATTCGACTTCATCGTCTACGAAAAGGATGTCGATTGTTTCAGCCATAGTTCCAGAAGTTGTTCTTTGGGATTCAATAGCGCCCAGATACGCGCACTTCATTGTGCAAATATGGGCAGAAGATTGTCGATCGACCTCGGGCAATATGCCTGCTGTTCTATTGAATTGCCAGTTTTGATTACAATTCGCCATGGCAAGTCGATCAGTACGTTGGTTGCGATAAAGACACAACGCAAACTGGGTGCCGATGAAAGCTTCGGATACGCTAGTGGCGAATGATTAATAGTTTCACGGTGCGTCAGGTATCGGATCAAACTTCAACTGGGAAAACGGCAATCGGCACTTCCAACTCTCCCAAATCGGACGAACAGCAGCCCATGAATTTTCGTTCGCCTTCTACGAGCCGTGACTTTCGACATTTTGCCGATGCGCTGTCGTCGATGGTGTGGGCTTGCCGTCCAGATGGCTACGCTGATTTCTTCAACGAGAAGTGGTGTGAACGCACGGGGCAGACGCTGGAGCAAGCACAGGGGGCCGGATGGACCGAAGCAATCCACCCAGACGATCGTGAGCGAGTGGTCGCAGCATGGCAAAACGCGGTTCAATCAGCAGCAAGTTTCGAAACTGAGTTGCGATTCCAGATGGCCGACGGCAGCTATCGTTGGCACCAGGTGCAGGTCACGCCGGCGGTCGATGATGACGGGCAAGTCGATCATTGGTTTGGAATTAGCACGGACTGCGACAAGCAACATGCGTCGGAAGATATGTCCGAAGCGATGACGCGAGCAATCGTTGATTCTGCTGTTGACGGGATCATCACTATCGACGATCGAGGCGTCGTCCGATCCTGCAACCCGGCGACCAAACTTCTCTTTGGTTACGAGATCTCGGAGATCGTCGGACAGAATGTGAAGATGTTGATGCCAGATCCTGACGCGTCACACCATGACGGATACATTGCAAAGTACCTGCGAACCGGCGAAAAGAAGATTATTGGTATCGGACGTGAAGTCGAAGGCCGACGCAATGACGGAACAACGTTTCCCATGGCGATTGCGGTTAGCGAGGTGCGCATTGCTGGTCATCGACTGTTCACGGGAGTCGTTCGCGACATCAGTGAACGCTGTCGGTTGGAGAGCCAATTGCGTGGCCAGGCACGCGTGCTCGAATCATTAGCCAAGGGAAATTCGCTGAGCGTCGTTCTGCACACTCTGATCGAAGTCGCGGAAGTGTCGCGACCAGAAATGATCGGCTCTATTTTGCTGGTGGAGGAGCAGACGGGTTGTTTGCGACATGGAGCCTCTCTTCGCCTGCCGGATTTCTATCGTGATGCCTGCGATGGTTTGAAACCGGGGCCAATGGTGGGCTCTTGTGGTACCGCCGCCTTTACAGGAAAGCGAGTCATTGTCGAAGACATTGACACGCACCCATTCTGGACCAACGACCGCGATATCGCCCATCAATCTGGTCTTCGAGCCTGTTGGTCTGAACCGATCATCGCTTCGAGCGGGAGAGTCCTCGGCACGTTTGCAATGTACTACAACGATCCGAGAACGCCCGATGAGAGAGACCTTGAGTTTGTGTCCAGCGCGGCAAAGTTGGCGGCGTTTGCGATCGAACGTGCACGCGCAGACAAGTCGCTACGCGACGCGGCGGCCATCGTCGACTCGACGGACGACGCAATCATCTTGAAGAATCGAGATGGGCTGATTGAGAAATGGAACCAAGGTGCGGAGCGAGTTTACGGATACACTGCCTCCGAGGCGATGGGACAGCCCATCGAGATGCTTGTTCCGCATGATCGCGTCTACGAACTAAACGCGAATACAGAGAAGATTCAACGCGGTGAGAAGATTGACCATTTCGAGACGATTCGGTTGACGAAGCAAGGGCGACGGATCCATGTTTCATCCACGATCTCGCCTCTGCGAGATTCGGACGGAAATGTAACGCACTATATTGATGTGCAAAACGACATCACCCGGCGAGTGCAGGCCCAAAAAGAGATTTCGCGTGAGCGGGCCTTTCTCGACACGATCGTCAACGGAGTGCCTGACGCTCTTTTTTTCGTCGACCTGGACCGCAATCTTACGCACTGCAATCAAAAAATGTACCGGATGTTTGGCTATGAACCGGGAGAACTGATTGGACAGCCTACGGCCATTTTTTATGCGAACCCCAAGGACCACCAGAGTCAAGGTTTTCAGAGGTTTAACCCGACAGCAACAGAAAACGTCGAATTGGTCGAGCTCGATTGGCGGCGGAAAAACGGCGATGTGTTCACGGGGGAATTGATTGGAACGATCATACGCGATGAATCCGGGAAACCGCTGGGCTATCTCGGACTCGTTCGCGATATCACGGACCGCAAACGCGCCGAAGCAACGATCCAGGAAAGTCAACGGAAGCTTGCAACACTGATGAGCAATCTTCCCGGGGCGGCATTTCGTTGTACCGTCGACGACGATTTTACCTTCGAGTTTTTGAGTGATGGATGTTTAGAATTGTTTGGATACCTCGCATCCGAACTCACTTCGGCCAGAATGCTCATACTTCCCGAAGATGTTGAGCACACCTTCAATACGGTCGGCCTGAGTCTTGCGGAACAATTGCCTTTCGATTTTGTCCACCGGATTCGGCATCGCAAGGGGGATCTACGGTGGGTCTCCGCGAAGGGGCAGGGAGTGTTTTCCGAGGATGGAGAACTATTGGCGATCGAGGGGTTCGTGTCCGATGTTACCGATCTGCACGATGCGAGAGAGCGGTTGGTCCAATCTGAAAGACTCGCCGCGATGGGGCAGATGATTTCAGCCATCGCGCATGAAAGTCGCAACGCATTGCAACGTATCCAGAACGGCGTCGACATGCTGGGATTCGAGTTTGACGAAGCATCGGAGTCTCGCAAGGACCTCGACCGGATCACGCGTGCAAAGGAAGACCTGTTGCGACTATTCGAGGAACTGCGCAGCTATGCAGCCCCGATTCACCTTGATTCGTCAACGGCTAGCCTCTCGAACATATGGCGGCAAGCGTGGTCGAATCTGGAAGTTTCACGAAGGCAGCGTGATGCACAGCTTGTCGAAGAAACGGGCGAACTCGATTTGACCTGCAACGTGGATGCCTTTCGCGTTGAGCAGGTGTTTCGGAACCTTTTCGAAAATGCACTTGCCGCATGTAGCGACCCCGTTTGGATCACAGTGTCTTGTGCGGTTGCGGACATCAACGGTGCGCCTGCAGTGTGCGTTTCGGTTCGTGACAATGGTCCGGGATTATCGGATGAATTGAAGAAGAGGATTTTCGAGGCTTTCTATACAACAAAAGCGAAAGGTACGGGTTTGGGAATGGCAATTGCGGAACGCATAGTACACGCACACCGGGGAACGATTGCCGTCGAAGACGGCAGCAACGGCGGAGCCGAGTTTCTGATTACGTTGCCACGGACATCCGAATGATACAACCACTACGAATCGCAGTTGCTGACGACGAACCTGATATCCGTCAATACTTTCACCGTCTCTTGCCGAAACTCGGATACGAAGTCGTGGGTGAAGCCGAGAATGGCATGGAGTTGGTGGAGTTATGCCGCACCACGAAGCCGGATCTCGTTATCACTGACGTCATGATGCCCGAGATGACGGGAATCGAAGCGGCGGCAGAAATCAGCAAATCGCTAACTATTCCGATTATCATTCTGTCTTCGCACGAGCGGCCTGGTAGTGACGACGGTACAGCAAACATCAAATGTAAATACATCGTTGATTATTTGCGTAAGCCTGTCAGTATCCCCGACTTGCAAGCCGCGATCACCCGAGCCTGCTCCGCTGCGTAACTCGTCGAGAGTTTCGGTCATCCCGGAAGCGAAAGTCTTGACGACTTCCGCAACAATTAAAAGCGTCACTTGTAAGATCGACGTCCCCCACGAAAGTAACACCTCTTAAAGCAACTTTCGCCGAGCGAAAGGCGACTTTACGAATCGGCAATCAGATTAAATCACAGCCGTGGGCCGTAAGGCACCGGGTAATGCGTGAAAAAAAACGCTCACGCTCGAGCGGCTCACTAAATCAACAGGTCGCCAGCGACAAAACGGCTAATATACAGCGAGACGCCTGCCTACCTGCTTAACCAAAGTGTATTGAAACGCTTCGAGCTGAGTATTGGTGATTATTGACGCGGTGAACCAGTTCCAGATCTCCCGACATCAGGGCGGCGAGTCCCAATATGACTCCGTCGCGAGCCCACACACGGCGGTAGTTGTCACGCTCCGAGAGACTGGCGAGAAACCCATCCGTGCTGCTGCACTTGTGAAGCAACGCCATCGACTGGGTATAGCCTTCAATAAAGATCGCGTCGTCAGTCGTGTCGTCGTTCATGATGGTAACCTTGCTGGGGCGTTTGGATCATTGCTTGCATGGAACCGCACACTCGATACTTGACTCTCGATTAGACAAATAAACGCGTCTCTTATAACGTTTGTCATTTGGCGACCTACTCACGCTCGAACATTCGATACGCGATTAGCTTCAATCGATCGTTGACCAGAAAGCACGCCAGGGCGTAGCACCAAATCAGTCCCGCGACTTTCCATCCGATCGGTGCCATCAAGACGCCAAACACAGCGATCAGAGTCGCGAGTACCTGCGTTCCGAAAACAGCAAAGAACAGAATCTTTGCAGGCCGAATCGTCCAAAAAGGGCCGCGGGTTCGCGTTGCGAAAATGGTCAAGTGACCTGCCACCGAGAGTTTCAAATACATCAATGACTGGATCGTTTCGCGATCGACTTGGTAGACACGTTCGGCGAGATAGAACAAACCGAACGAAGCAGCCACGCCGGCCAGTCCCAGCACGCTGGAGACGCCCAACACGGTTCGCATGTCCCAGTGTTCGGGTTGGTCGGAACTTCGCACTCGGTCGTAAGCGATCGACAGGATGGCTCCGTCGTTCAATAACGCCAACAACACAATCATGACAGCGGTGACAGGATAAAAGTTAAACACCAGGATCGACAACGTCATAAACAACAGCACACGAATCGTTTCGGCGATGCGATAGATCGCGTAGCTGTTCATCCGCTGGAATATCTTGCGAGCTTCCACGATCGCGTCGATGACAACCGACAAACCAGGTGCCAGCAGCACGATGTCGGCGGCTGCTCGTGCGGCGTCGGTTGCGCCGGATACGGCGATCCCGCAATCCGCTTTTTTGAGTGCCGGAGCGTCGTTCACGCCGTCGCCCGTCATCCCCACGATGTGTCCATGCTTTTGCAGCACGTCGACGATGTGGAACTTGTGTTCGGGAAAAACCTGAGCGAACCCATCGGCCTGCTCGATCATGTCGTCGACCCTCGCGGATTCGGAATAGCGAGTATCTTGGAAAATTTTGGCGTCGATTAAATTCGCACCCATGTCCAGTTGCGTCGCGATCTCGCGTCCGATCGCCAATTGATCGCCGGTGACCATCTTGACGTCGCATCCCATTTTGCGAGCCGACGCAATGGTTGATTTGGAATCTTCACGAGGCGGATCGGACATTGGCAGCACTCCCAAGAACCGCCAACCGTTGACATCGTCGTACTGTGCCACGCTAAGGGCGCGGAAACCGCGGGCCGCGAAGTCTTCGATCGCGACTTGAACCTGATCGCGAATCGCGTCCGCGTTGGCAGCCAGGTTAAGGATGACTTGGGGTGCTCCTTTGCTGGTCTTGAAAGAACCGCCGTCGTTGGATTGCACCGTCGCTTCGGTTCGTTTGTGGACAGGATCAAAGGGTTGGAAGTGAACCACTTGATACGAGTCGGCATGGATGTCGCTGCAACCCGCGATGACGGCGGCGTCGATCGGGTCTTTGTTCTCGGCTCGGCAAGCCAGGCAGGCCGCCAGCAAAATTTCATCTTTGGTGATGCCGTCCATCAAAAACGGTTCGCCCAGAGTGAGTTTGTTTTGCGTCAAAGTGCCCGTCTTGTCGCTGCACAGCACATCCATGCCAGCGAGCTCTTCGATCGACGCCAGTCGACTGACGATCGCTTGCCCGCGAGCCAGCGTTTTTGCACCGACTGCCATCGTTACGGACAGCACCGTAGGCATGGCGACGGGAATTGCCGCAACGGTCAGCACCAATGCGAATTGCAACGTCTCGGCGATCGGATCACCACGAAACAGCGCCACCAAGATGATCACGGAAACCATGACTACGGCGACGGCGATCAAGAAGTTGCCGATTCTCAGAACCGCTTTTTGAAAGTGGCTTGTCGTTTGCGCGGTTTCGACAAGCTTGGCGGTTTTTCCAAAGTATGTATTGCTGCCTGTGACGGTAACGAGCCCGTCAATCTCACCTTGTTTGATAATTGAACCCGAGTAGACGGTATCGCCCATTTTGCGAGTGACGGGCAACGATTCACCCGTCAGTGCCGATTGGTCGACGTCAACCGAATCACCTTCAAGCAGGCTTGCATCGGCTGGCACGATGTCGCCCAGTCGCAAGCGGATCTGATCGCCGGGCACCAACTCTCGAGCGGGAACGCTAGTCCATCGGCCATCTCGTTTGACGCGAGCTTCCAGCGCAAGCTGTGACTTTAGGGCGGCGATGGCATTGCCGGCTTGGAATTCTTCCCAGAATCCGACGGCCGCGTTGACAATCAGCAACACGAATATGATGGCGAAGTCCGCCCAGTGCTGGACGACCAACGAGAGCACTGCGGCGATTTCGATCATCCACGGGATCGGTCCCCAAAAATAGGAAAGCAGTTTTGTCAGAATGTTGTTTTTTTCCTCGGGCAATGCGTTGGGGCCGTATTGCACGAGGCGCTGTTGTGCTTCGGACTGCGTCAACCCGATCGTTGCATGTTCGAGGTTGTGATTCATGGGATACTTATCCGTTCCACAATTCAATTGCGGGTTCGTCAACATGTTCATGTTGGTAGCACAGCACGCTGAGCGATGCGGTGTGCAAAATAAAATGCTGGCCCGCTTGAACGGGCAAGCCGATCCAGCGAACTCCCAACACGCGACCAAAGTGGCTGTGGGAAAACAACGCCACGTTACCATCGAGCATGATGAGTCGTTCGATCAGTCGATCGGCTCGCGACGAAATCTCGGCTGGCGATTCGCCATTGGGGCAACCGTCGAGAAACAGATTCCAATCGGGACGTTGTTTGAAAACGTCCGCATGTGTTTGGCCCTCATAGTCGCCATTGTCCCACTCGATCAGATCGGGTTCGGTCTCGACGAGTTCCCCACATCCAGCGAGTTCGCAAGTCTGACGCGCACGTTGTAGTGGACTGACCAGAACGTGGTCAAACGCGATGGGACGAAGCCGCAGACCAAGCCGCCGAGCTTCTTGTTCGCCGTGGGCGGTCAACGGGATGTCGGCACGGCCGGTATGTTGCCCTGACATCGACCACTCCGTCTCGCCGTGTCGCATCAGGTAAAGTCGTAGTGCCATTTATGAAACACTCCATTTCCAATTTCGGACCTCTGGCATGTCCTGACCGTTTCGGCAGATGTATTGCCGATGCTCGACAAGTTTCTCAGTCAGCAGTCGCTTCAGCGACTGTCCCTTGTCGCCCGTTTGGGGCAACCGGTCGATTGTGTCCATGACCAGGTGGAATCGATCGAGGTCGTTCATCACGGTCATGTCGAACGGAGTCGTAATCGTGCCCTCTTCCTTATAGCCGCGAACGTGAAAGTTGTCGTGGTTCGTGCGGCGATACGTCAGCCGATGGATCAACCACGGGTATGCGTGGAAAGCGAAAATTACCGGCTTGTTCTTCGTGAACAACGCGTCAAAGGCGGCGTCGCTGAGTCCGTGCGGATGTTCGCTGTGGGGTTGCAGTTTCATCAAGTCGACCACATTGACGACGCGAACCTTCAACTCTGGCAAGTGCTCTCGCATGATCGAAACGGCGGCCAGCGTTTCCAATGTTGGCACGTCACCACAACAGGCCATTACGACATCGGGATCGCCGCCATCGTCATTGCTGGCCCATTCCCAAATACCGATTCCTTCGGCGCAATGTTTCTCGGCCGCTTCCATCGTCAACCACTGCGGCGCGGGATGCTTGCCAGCGATTACGACATTGACGTAGTGACGGCTTCGCAGACAGTGATCCATGACGGACAACAAGCAGTTGGCATCCGGCGGCAGGTAGACGCGAACCACGGAGGCCTTTTTGTTGACGACATGGTCAATGAAGCCGGGATCTTGGTGCGTGAAGCCGTTGTGGTCTTGTCGCCAGACGTGGGACGCCAGCAAGTAATTCAGCGAAGCGATCTTGTGACGCCACGGCAAACCGTTGGTCACCTTCAACCACTTGGCGTGTTGATTGAACATCGAGTCGACGATGTGAATGAACGCTTCATAGCAGTTGAATAGTCCGTGGCGGCCGGTCAGCAAATAGCCTTCCAACCAACCTTCGCATTGGTGTTCGCTGAGCATTTCCATCACGCGTCCGGCGGGCGCGAGGAACTCGTCGTTCGGCGCGGTGCGGGCGTCCCATTGCCGCGAGGTAACATCGAAGACGGATTCCAGGCCGTTAGACGCAGTTTCGTCAGGACCGAAGACGCGGAAGTTCTGCTGCTCGGCATTGAGTTGCACCACATCGCGGACGAATCGACCAAGCACATGCGTGTCACCGATGCCCTGCACACCTGGTTCGGGGATTGCGACCGCGTAATCGCGATAGTTGGGCATCTTCAAGTCACGCAGCAACATGCCTCCGTTGGCGTGCGGGTTTGCTCCCATCCGCCGCGTACCTACGGGAGCCAGTTCGGCCAGTTCCGGTTTAAGTCGACCGGCGTCGTCAAACAATTCTTCGGGGCGGTAGCTTCGCAGCCAGTCTTCGAGCAACTGCAGGTGTTCTGGATGCGTCGCAGGATCCGACAGCGGAACTTGGTGCGAATGAAACGTGCCTTCGATCGGCACACCGTCGACCACTTTTGGCCCGGTCCAACCTTTCGGTGATTTCAGAACGATCATCGGCCAACGCGGACGCATCATGTTGCCATTTTTACGTGCGTCATGCTGGATGGATCGGATCTGCTCGATACACTTGTCAAGCGTTTCCGCCATAACTTCGTGCATCAACATGGGATCGTCGCCTTCGACAAAATGTGGCGTCCATCCGTATCCGCGTAGCAGTTGGTCGAGTTCTTCGTGTTCGATGCGTGCTAGCACGGTTGGGTTGGCGATCTTGTAGCCGTTTAGATGCAGGATCGGCAGCACCGCACCGTCATTGGCAGGATTGAGGAACTTGTTCGAGTGCCAAGCCGTCGCCAGCGGGCCTGTTTCCGCTTCGCCATCGCCAACGACACAGGCGACAACAAGGTCGGGATTATCGAAGACGGCACCGAAGGAATGGCTGAGCGAATAGCCGAGCTCGCCTCCTTCATGAATCGAGCCAGGGCACTCCGGCGAGGCGTGACTCGGGATGCCGCCTGGAAATGAGAACTGAATGAATAGCTTTCGCAGCCCCTCTTCGTCCTGGCTGATCTCGGGATAGATCTCGCTGTAAGTGCCTTCCAAATAGGTGTTCGCGACAACCGATGGCCCGCCGTGCCCGGGACCGGACACATAAATCATGTCGAGGTCGTTTTGTTTAATGACTCGATTTAGATGCGCATAGATGAAATTCTGACCGGGTGTCGTTCCCCAGTGCCCTAGAAGCATGTGTTTGACGTCAGAAAGTTTCAGCGGCCGTTTCAGCAGTGGGTTGTCGTAGAGGTAAATCTGCCCAACGGACAGGTAGTTGGCGGCTCGCCAGTAGGCGTCGACTTTGTGCAACAGTTCGGGTGTGAGTGTTCGTTCTTCTTGAAGCGTTGACATGGCCTCGTTCCTAAATTTAGGGGCGTTAGATTTTGATGTTCGACGAACCGCTGTGGAACGTGAGATTGTATTTTCTGATCATCGCTGCCACCGGATCAGACTACCTTCGGGCAGAATATTTCCATCTTCGTGTTTGGGCACGATCACTTGGCAGAAGACGTTTGTCGGAAATGTTGCCGACACGGTGTTTCGACGGTTTGACAAACGATTCGCCGAATCCTGCCAGTGCTTCAAACACTTCGACCTGGATGAGCATGTGATCACAAACACGCTGCACATTTGGCGGGTGGCCAGAGACGATTACTCCGCCAACCATTTGCGAGCTTTGTCGATGTCGCATGTATCGAAGTAACGAACTGACCCCGTCGTGAACGGCTTGCAGAACAGCGCCATACCGTGTTCCCACTTCTTGTCACCGACGATCGCGAGACGCTCGATGTCGTTGAAGTGCTTGACGTCAAACTTGACGTCCTCCCAAAGAGCCGCCGCATCCCAGCCGTGGAAGTCATGCATCTCGAACAGAATTCGAACTTTACCGTAGGCTTCGATTTGGCGTTCGACGGACGGAGTGAAAATGTCATAGGCGGCTCGATCAAGCTTCCCACTAGCGCGAATCTCCAACAGGTTTCCTTCTTGGACTTCGCTGAGTTCAACGGACATGACATCACCTTCGATTTAAGTGGATTTAACAAACAGTGTTTGGTTGAACGCTCGATCATTTCAGAAGCAACGCAGAAGCAACTGCAATGCCAAAACCGAATCAGGAATCAACTGCCGCTTAAGTGCCGATTTGGGGCAATACGTTGCCCGTTGCGGCGTGACACGGATTGATCTCGCCAAAAGTTGTCAGTCGCCGCACACCAATGCGCCCGTATGTGCTCAGGTGACAGTGCAATTCATTGCAGCATCTGTCTTCCCCTGGTAAACGATTCACATACGCGAGAACGAAGAACTAGCGGAATACCGTTTGCGATATCCAGTGGCCGTGGTTCAGCACAAGTACCGTGGTTCAGCACAAGTGTTGCCTAGACTTCGATTGGACAGACGAATGATTAAGTCAGAAACTCAAGGGTTTATCGAGCTTATCAAGATAGCTTCGACCTATCTGGTTATCACTTCGCTCTATGCTTGCAGCGTTCTCTATCTTGAAGAACGATACGGCGACGCCCTTTACAGTGTGCCGGGACAAATCGGATCCGTCTTTGGTCTTGCCGTTGCTTTTTTTCTAGGCTTTCGAATGAATTCGGCGTATGACCGATGGTGGGAGGCTCGCAAAATATTTGGCGAACTCACGAACAATACTCGAAGCTTTGTCGTAAAATGCGGCACCTATGTGCATGCCATTGATTCCAGGCGAGACGCGACAGTCGCTTGTAATCAGTTGGTTGACTTGGCGATCGCATTTGTTCGGCAACTCAAATCGGAAATGCACGAAGTTCAGCATCCTGAATTAGATGAGCACACCAAAAAGCTTTTCGGCGACAACCGGGTCGATGTCCAGAACAAGCTTACCAACGAGATTCTATTGGCGCTCGCGGTCAACGTGGAGCAGACATTTCAAAGCAGCAATCCAATTGAAAAATATGACCTCATGCAACACGTCGGACGGTTCTTCGACATTCAAGGAAAAGCAGAACGAATAAACAATACGCCTTTCCTGCATATTTACGGGGCCTTCACTCGAATTATCGTAATTAGCTACGTCATTCTAATGCCCTTTTTTATCGGCGACATTGATCCCGGTGGAGAGGACAGCACGCTGGAACTATTGGCGATCCCGATCCTCGTTTTGATCAGTACGGCCTTTCTAACCATCAACCGTCTGGCGAATCTGTTGGGCGAGCCGTTAAGTGAACACAGAACGTCCGTTGCAATTGACGCGATTTGCCAAACCATCGTGCAAGATTCCGAACAATTTAAAATGAAGTTCCAGCCCAAAAACGAATCGGCCGAAAACGAAGTGGGCTGAAAACTGACTTACACCGCAGTCATTACTTGAAAGGCATTTCCCGCGGGAACGTCGGTGACCCGCGTTCAGCGACGCGTTACTTATCAAAGACGACGAGCGGCTTGAGGATTCCGTCTTCCTTGGTTTCCATCAGATGCAAAGCCTTGTCGACCTGGTCAAAAGCGAACTTGTGAGTCGTCAACGGCGACGGGTCGACACGGCCACGCTCAATCAATCCAAGCAGCCGTGACATACGCACGTTCCCGCCGGGACAGAGTCCCGTCCGAATCACCTTGTCGCTCATCCCCACGCCCCACTGGACACGGGGAATCTCCACACTGTCGCCGTGCCCAAAGTAGCCCGCAACCGAGATCGTTCCGCCCGGCCGAGTGGCTTTCACACAAGCCTCGAACGTTGTCTGTCCGCCGAGACACTCGATTGTCGAATCGACTCCGACGCCCGCGGTCAGTTTGCGAATCTCTTCGATCGGATCTGCTTGGGTGTAGTCGAGCGTCACGTCAGCACCAAATTGACGCGACAATTCCAAACGATTGGCAACGCCATCGACTCCGATCACCAGTCCAGCCCCCAACAGACGGGCGCCGACCGTTGCCATCAATCCGACAGGGCCTTGAGCAAAGATGGCGACCGTGCCTCCCAGTGGGATGTTGGCGTGCTCGGCTCCCATGAACCCCGTCGACATCATGTCACACGCGTAAACCGCAATGTCGTCGGAGATTGAAGCGGGAATAGGCGTCAAGTTCGCATTGGCGTCATTGACGTGAAAATACTCGGCGAAGTTTCCGTCCTTAGTGTTCGCGAACTTCCATCCCCCCAGCATCGTTTCGCATTGCGACGTATAGCCTCGTTGGCAGTTTTCACAATGGAAACAGGGCGTGATCGCGTTGACTGCCACGCGATCGCCTTCCTTGAATCCACGCACTTCGCTGCCGAGTTTCGCAACGACACCGACCGCTTCGTGCCCGAGCGTCAGGTTCCGTCGATCGCCGATCGCACCCTTTAGCGTATGGACATCGGACGTACACACCAAAGCGCGAGTTGTTTTCACGACTGCGTCATTGGGGCCGGGGTCAGGAATGGGCTTGTCCATGAATACTACTTTTCCAATCCCTTCCATCACGAACGCTTTCATCATTTTTGTCATCGTCGCTTCAATATCACCGTGTGGATGTGTTAAGTGAGGAATCTTTCTCGTAGGGGCATCGCAAACATTGTGCCGGGAGAATCAGGAGCTGATTGCATCCCAACTTCCGTCTTCGACTTGTGTCAGAGCGCGGATGTGCACGGGGTTGCCCACTATCGGGCAAGAATTCAGGTTTGGATTGCCGCGCGCTAACGGTAAGTGTCTTGCCGACAATGTGAATCGACCTATAGCTAATTCACGTCTTTGTCCGATCAAAGCGAGCGGGTAGCGAATTGCTCCAGGGATCGGAGGTTCGGCATCGCTTTTTAAATTGCTTGAATGGGGAGCCCGCGTATCTTCATGCATCGTCTGGCGGAGACTTCTGCTGTGTCACTCTTTGATGCTGCAATCGTCAATGAGGGGTTGGTCTCGAACTCAGCAAATTCGAATTGTAGACTTTCCATTTGATTGGCCCTCAAGAGTAAGTAGGCAAACACGTAACGAATCGTGAACTGAAATGCCTGACCTGAACCGTTGTGAGGGCGAGTGTTCGCCGGATGAGCTGCGCGTATTTGCACAAGCCTCTGTTCCTTAATGGCTCATTGGCAGGCTCTTTACAATGCTGTTCATTGGAAAGAACGTCATGGCACTAAAGTTGCGTTGGTTGCGTTGGTCTAGTAATTGCAAACAAACTGATGTTCACGCATAGGAACTCCGACATGTGCCAGTTCGTTCACGTCACCGACCTCCGGGACGAAGCATTCGAGATTCTTGAAGAAAATCAAAACGAAGATGGCCGCTCCGTCAGCCTCATCGATGCCGACCAATGCGAACAAGCTTGGGAGCGTGGCGACGCCGAATTTGCGGACTTCGAATTCTGCGGAGTCGTAGAATCAGAGGATGATATTGTTCTCGAACTTGCGTGATAAACGCAGCCGAGAACTTGTCGTCCTCGGACTCCCTCGATACTAGCCCCCGCCGCTTTTATTTTTGGTTCGATCGACGATCTTATAGGTCGAGCCTGACAGGGTAGTTGGCGGCATTGGTTCGCCCTTCACCACGGTCACTTCGTGCCCCTTGCGTCCTCGGGGGCCGATCTCTTGATACTGCCCTGATGCCGGTGCCTTTTCGCCTGGCTTTAGTTGGGTGGTTTTGTCCGACATGGTAATCCCCGAATGTGCGTTGCGAAATTTGGCGACTCAACGGAGCCCCCTGATTCGCAAAGACCGCAATGATCATGCCAACCGCGACTGCAGAGACGTTGGCGGTCAAGCAGTTGAGCGATGTATGAACTGAAGTTGATTTTCGTATCGCCAGGGTGAGTCTTGGCATGACGAATGCGAGACGAATTCATCATGCCCGGGGCGCTCCAGATTAAGTCCGACTTGATACTCACTTCCCCTCTACTTGGAAACAAAAATGATTTTTCGCGTAATGCTCTTCACCATGCTTTTGCTACCGCTTGCTCAACCTACTGCGAATGCGGACGAAGGCAAGTCCACCGACGAGAAACAACAAGTCGTGGTCCATCTCTCGCATTTCACCGACGACCTGCATCGCTCCTTCATGGCGCTGAAAATTGCCAATCTGATACAGGAACACGGTGCGGACGTAACCCTTTTTCTCGACCTTGAGGGCGTACGCTTGGCCGAACGCAAGCAGTTGTTGAACATGACTTGGGGGCCGGATTCACCACCGCTCTCGGAGCACTATGACAACTTCATCACTGGTGGCGGCAAAGTGGTTGTGTGTCCGCACTGTGCCAAATCGGCTAGGATCGGCGACGGGTCGCTCCGGCGCAACGCCGAGATCGCAACCATGCCGTCGCTCGGGAAGCTACTTATGGACGCCGACAAAGTCATGGATTACTAATGTCCGGGATTTCGCTTCCACAGTTCGTACTCGCTAGCTGGACAGCGTGATTTTGGCAGGATCGCAATTTGGTCCCTCAATCCAAGACATAAGTTTTGAAGTTGCGTTATTGTCGTGTTTCTCGGCAAATCATAACCCGAAGCGTGAGTTTTGAAGTTGCTGTTTTTGTGCCGGAGGCACTTTATGGGATAGCCTTGGACTTTAGTCCAAGTTTATCGGTTCTGAAATTGGCACCAAGTCGCGGAGCGACGTTCTGTGGCGAACGATCAAGTCACAAAACGTCCCGCTGGGACTCGATTGATATTGGCGAAAATCCCTCGGACTAAAGTCCGAGGCTATCGAAATATTTCGCTCCGCGACAGCAAATAACGCAACTTCAAAACTCACGCGTCGGGTTGTGAAAAACACGCAACATCAAAACCAACGTTTCGGATTAGATGAACTGGGCTCGGGAATTGAATTTGACCATCGAGCGGATGTTGGCAATCTTGCTACGCTGCCAATCGGGCAATCAATGACGACTACAATGAATGCAGCCGAGAATCTGGCGTCGACATTCACCCATGGAAAATTCTATGAACTGGTTGGACCGAATACCGCTGCTGCTGTTTCTGTTGGCGGCGTTGTCGTTGGGGTTGGCTCCGTTTTTCCCAGAGCCACACATTTGGGAAAAGTTAAAAATGCTGGCGGGCGGAACGCTCAGGCGACCAATCGATATTTTCGATTTACTGCTACACGCGACACCGTGGTTGCTATTGATCGCAAAAGTCGTTCGGATGATGATGCGGCAAAGTGAACCTTGAGACGATGACGATTTGGTTCGAGAGCATCGAAGTGTAAACCGAAGTTTTCTTGCCGGGGAACCACTCGACCACACTTGCTGCGGAGCTGGTGATGCCGGACGAGTATCCGTCAATCCACTTCCTGGTTTACGTTCCGTTTGTGAACAACAGAATCGTTGTTGCAATCTGAGTTTTAGGATATGAAAACGAATGATGCAGTACACAATTGAGCCAGATCTCAAGCCAACTGAGTTCATTGATATACTCCGCCGTTCGACATTGGCCGAGCGGCGTCCGGTGGCGGATTCGGATCGGATTGCGAAGATGCTGTCGCATGCGGATTTGGTTGTGACGGCGCGAGATGAATCCGGGACGCTTGTCGGCGTGGCGCGGGCGATCAGCGATTTTGCATATTGCACCTATTTGTCTGACTTGGCCGTCGATACTGCTTTTCAGGGGACCGGAATTGGTCGGGAACTGATCCGTTTCGTTCATGAAAAGGCGGGACTGGACACACGGCTGATTCTTCTCTCGGCGCCGGCCGCGCAGAGCTACTACCCGCACATCGGAATGGTCAAGCACGAATCGTGCTGGATGATCCCGCCCAAAGCAGATTCTTGAACTCTGATCTACGCTAATTGAGTTGAGCACGATCCTGATGAACAACAATGAAATCCTGGCCCACAACCGAAGAGCGTGGGACTTAAATGTTGACGGGGGCAATCGATGGACTAGCCCGGTCAGTGCGATGACGGTTGAGAAAGCGAGTGCCGGCGACTTCTCGATCGTTCTGACTCCGATGAAGTCAGTGCCCAGAAGCTGGTTCCCGCCGCTCGAGCAAACAAGAGTTCTTTGCCTCGCGTCCGCCGGCGGTCAACAAGCCCCGGTGCTGGCAGCGGCCGGCGCGCACGTAACCGTTTTTGACAATTCTCCTCGTCAACTCGACCAAGACCGTTTTGTCGCCAGTCGCGACGGGCTGAAGATGGAGTATGTCGAAGGCGACATGTCGGACCTATCGGTTTTTGCAAACGACTCGTTTGATTTGGTGTTTCATCCATGCTCGAATTCATTCGTCCCAAATGTTCTGCCGGTATGGCGTGAGTGCCACCGGATCTTGCGACCTGGAGGTGTCCTAATGGCTGGATTTACAAATGCAGTACGCTACATCTTCGATGATGAACGCAAGGAGAACGGCAATTTGGAAGTTCGATATTCTCTACCCTATTCCGACATGGATCATCTGAACGAAAGTCACATTCAGAAAGCAATCCGAGCAGGGGAAACCCTTGAGTTTGGCCATACGCTCTCCGATCAAATCGGTGGACAATTGGATGCTGGTTTCATGCTGACAGGGTTCTACGAAGATCGCTTTGCTGACTCCGACGACGATCCGCTTTCACAGTTCCTCGATACCTTTATCGCGACCCGGGCCATCAAGCCCTGATCGGATTCGTTGACGTCGGAAAGCCCCTGAACGCAGCAGCCACATGACATCCCGGTGTCTGTTTATCTGTCGGGTTCCACTTCTTAACTGTGATAACGCTGTTCTGGGTCAGCAGGGCAGCGCGTCGTTAGAGTCGCAGGCCGCCAAACTGCCCATCGCGTCTCAATACAGGGTGCACCGACGATGGCAGATGGTGCTAACGAGCTCTGGGCAACATAGAGGCAATGTAATGTCTCGGTGCGAGGTTCGATTGTCCCCTATTTTCATTGTCCGCGTATTTGTGAGCCGACGGCACTAGCCGCGGGCCTCTTTTTACCCACGTTTTACCAAGCGGCGGCCCGACGCTAGCGAGTTCGGCTCATAAAATGGGACAGTCGAACTGTTCTAAACCGTGCTCTGGCGTGAACGAGTGAAGTTGAGCGTTGTTGCGTGTTCTCATCGAGTCCTCGCTCCACTGTCGTTTACCAGCGAATTTGAGCCTTTAAATTGAAGCAGCCACCGGACGGTTGCTATCCATCCGAAGCCGCAGCATAGCAAGCCAGTTGGCAAGATGTGACTCGCCAGCCAGTCTGTGATTGAAAAAATTTCTCCTAAAAGTCTTGACAAGGCAATCGATAGCTGTATTGTACAGGTAACGGATTTGCTTTCGAGGCTGCGTGTTTTTATCCCACGCGTCAGGTGAGCGAACGCATAAATTCAACTCGTATGAACCAAGTGATATGCCTCTATTGGAAAAACGCAGCGTTCGACTTCCACGGCTCGCTTTCGTTGTGCGGATACTTTTCGCGCTGTTCCTTTTTGGCACCGGGATCATGACCATGGGCTTTGCCGTAAATGGTTACCCCGTAAGCGATCCGGCTGGTGATTTAGGTCAATTTATGCTCGCGTTAGAGAAAACGGGCTATCTGATCTTTTGGGTTGGCTTTTTCAAGACGGTCGCTGGCGGCTTGATGCTCTTCCCACGGACATCGTCACTCGCGATCCTGATGTCGTTGCCCTATGCGTTCAATATCCTGCTCTACGTGATCTTCTTTGCTCATCAATACCTCGTCATCGGTCTTTTAGATTTCGGGGCGTGTGCTTTGCTGATTTACTGCCACTTTGATTGGTATCGTCCGATCTTTGCGGGACCTACGACCGTTTCAATCCAGGAATCGCAGGGCAATGAAGATGCATTTTGACTCCGAGGGTTCGCCTGGATTCGCAATCGGGCGTGTCGCTTATCAGATTCGTTCTGCCATGGCAGCGGTGCTGAAGAGTGCGAGTTGGCCGTTCTCGCCGGAGGAAACACAGACACTGATCACTCTGTTGGATGCAGGTGAACCGCTAAGCATGAACGAGCTGGCATCGCGGATGATTCGTGATCCGACGACGGTGAAGCGACAGTTGGATCGACTCGTTGAACATCAGTTTGTTGAGCGGAATGTATCCAGTGAAGACGCTCGCATCGTGATGATTGGACTGACTCGCCGTGGCGAGCAGAAACTCGCAACGGTACTACCGTTGTTGGACGACTTGCGGGAAACGACGCTCAAGGGCATTTCTATGTCGGAGCTGGAAGCGACGCAAAACGTTCTGCGAAAGATGCAGAAGAACTTAATGAACCACATTTCAAAGGAATAGTCTGATGAACAGAATCATGTTTACTCTCTGCCTGATGCTAGTCAGTGCAAGTTCAAGCCTAGCTCAGGACGCGGGCAGCGCGACGGAGCGGCTGAGAAACCAGAGCACTCAATTCACAGAGCAGATCATTAAGGTTGCCGACAATGTTTACGTCGCGGTTGGGTTCAGCGTATCGAATGTCTCGATGATCGTTGGTGATGATGGCGTCGTCATCATCGACACGGGAATGATGGTCGATGACGCCGAGCGGATCGTGACGGAGTTTCGCAAAGTGACCGACAAGCCAGTCAAGGCGATCGTGTTCACGCACGCGCATGGTGATCACACGGGCGGCGCGTCGGCGTTTTTGGGCAACGAACGACCGCAGATTTGGGCACACGAGAATTTTGGGAGTGAAGCTCGCTCATGGTCGTCTGGCAACCTGAGCGTTCAAAATTTGCGAGGTGCACGGCAGGCCGGATTCAAATTGGCCCCCGAACAACGGATCAATAACGGTATCGCGCCCGTTCGTTACCCAAAACGCGGTGGGGGAGTTTTTGCATCGGCAGAAGAAACCAAACCAACGCACTTCCTCAAAGGCGAACGTCAAACGATCAAGGTCGCGGGGATCGAACTGGAACTCGTTTCATCGCCTGGCGAAACCAACGATCAGCTATTTGCTTGGTATCCGACCGGAAAAGTCCTCTTCGCGGGCGACAATTTCTACCGGTCGTTTCCGAACTTGTACGCGATCCGTGGCACTCCCAATCGTAGCGTTCGATTGTGGGCCGAGAGTCTCGGGAAGCTTGCGGCCTATGATGCCGAGGCGATTGTAGGTGGTCATACGAATCCGATAATCGGCGCGGGCCAAGTCAAGCAAGTTTTGACCGACTACCATGCTGCCGTTCAGTTCATTAACGACAAGACGGTCGAAGGAATAAACAAGGGGCTCACACCCGATCAATTGGTCCAGTACGTGCAGCTTCCCGACGAGCTCGCCAATAAGGACTATTTGCAACCGTTTTACGGACATCCGGAATGGGGAGTGCGAACGGTGTTCAGCGGTTACCTCGGCTGGTTCGACGGCAATCCTTCCAATCTGTTTCGTTTGACGCCGAATGACGAAGCCGAACGTCTCAGCAAACTGCTAGGCGGCCCGGACAAGTTGCTCGCCGCTGCTCGCAGTGCGCTCGCAGCAGACGACAACCAATGGGCCGCGCAACTCGCCGATCATCTGCTTGCCATTGATGCGGATGACAAGAACGCGAAACAGATCAAAGCGGACGCATTGACCAAACTCGCCAGCAACATGGTTAACGCAACCGCCCGCAACTACTACCTGACCGTCGCCCGCGAGCTTCGCGACGAGACGAAATAGTAGCGACGTGGGCTCAAGGAGTTACCCGCCGATGATGGACGTTCTGTGAGGATAACTTTACCTGCCAGAAGAAGCTCGAAAAGGAAGGAACACTCTTTGGTGCGAGCCCGTTCTGGACATCGGATGAAAAGTCTTGCGAAGGTGAATGTATCATAGCTGTGCGTGCGGACAAAAGTGCTGAAGCCCAAGAGATTGCTGATACGGATCCGATGCACACGAAAGGGGCTCGGTTGTAGGTTGTGCGGCCATGGTTGTCGAGCGAAGGACGCATGACGATCCGTTTGGAGTTGGCTCCGGACAAAGCCGATTCGAATTCATCTCGTCAATCAAAAGTGCTCGATAACGATTTACTGACATGCTGGTGGATAGGGAATGGAACAATCAGATCAACGCGATGAAGCACTAACGACTCGCAAGAGAAAAACGAACGGCACACAGGTACGTGCTTGGCTCGATCTCTGCATGTTTATCGGTATGGTGCTGATACTTGCACCGCAGGCGACCGGTATTGCGGTCCATGAATGGGCGAGTTTCCTGATCATCATTCCATTTTTCTTGCATCTCATCTTCGCTTGGAAGTGGATTGTCAACACGACTCGGCGCTTTCTCAAACGGATTCCGGGTGACGCACGCTTTAACTATGTACTGGACTGGCTTCTATTTTTCCTCTTTGTGACGGCTTCCTTTTCAGGAGTGGTCATTTCGGAAGCGGCGTTACCAACACTGGGCATTCATGTCACGATCGACCCATTTTGGTCCGCTATCCACGACATCAGTGCCAATCTTCTGATGCTAGTGATCGGCATTCATTTAGCAATGCACTGGAGATGGATTGTGACCAACTTTGAGAAGTATATTTTGCGGCAACCTGCGCGAGCCAGTGCCGCCCAAGGGAGTGACTAGCGATGCCGACATTACGTGCGCCGATTCGGCCAATCCTGGCGATCATGTTCGCCTCTGCGATTGTCATATTTCTGATCGCGCCGCTCGATGAAACTCAGTGGGCGGCCGGGATGAGGGCGGGATTCTCGGCCGAAGGCGGTGACGGGTTTGAGGACGATGGTCCAAGTGGGGCAATCCGCTTTATTGGGCCAGTTCTGAAAATTGCGATCCTCATGGGCGTTCCGGCGATTATCACGATTGGAGTCCGAGACTTGATCCGCCGATTTCGCCCGAATTAGATCGGGATCATGAAGTAACAGACGCAGATGAATCAAAAGTCGGATACGCTCAATTCAAGTCCGTCAACCGCCAACAGGAATACCCCATGATCGAACGAATCGCAGTCACGGCAGCCAGCGGTCAGCTTGGTTCGGAAATTGTCCAAGCCGCAATCGATATAGTCGGTGCGGGAAACGTCGTCGGACTTGCCCGCACGCCGAGCAAGGCCGAATCGCTCGGCGTCGAGGTACGGCCAGGCGATTACACATCGCGTCGTGACTTGGAGCAATCACTTCACGATATCGGTACGTTGCTTCTCGTTTCCGGCATGGATGCTCCTGACGAACGGATTCAACAGCATCGCAACGTTATTGAAGCGGCCAAACACGCTGGCGTGAAGAAGATCGTCTACACGAGTATTCAAGGCGCCGAAGAGGGCACTGCGTTCTCGCCGGTCGTCCAGAGCAACCGCCAAACCGAAGATGATGTTCGCAACAGTGGTCTTGCATGGACGATCGGTCGCAACGGCATCTACATCGAGCCTGACGTTGAGTACATCGCGACGTACATCGAACGAGGGGAAATTGCGAATTGTGCGGGCGATGAAAAGTGTGGCTACACGACTCGTCCCGAACTGGCGTACGCCTACGCTCGCATGATGACGGAATCAAAACACGACGGTCAAACTTACAATCTGCACGGCCACCCGATTACTCAACAGCAGTTAGCCGAATACCTGAACGAGGCATATGGTACAGAACTGAAATACCGTTCGATGTCGGTGGATGAATATCGCGAAGAACGAATTGCCGAACTTGGTGAATTCATAGGCAGCGTGATTGCCGGAATTTACGAAGGAATCCGCAACGGTGCAGCGAACAACGAAAGTCATTTTGCTCAAGCAGCTGGTCGAGAGCATTTGAGTTGGGCATCGTATTTCGATGGACTGAAACAGCTTGGGCCGCCGGTGTGAGTCGTGAGTCCCAACTCTGTGAAGCATTCTTTTTTCGGGAATTGCGGCGTTTCAACGTAGCGGACTTCGTCAAGACTTTCGTTGACTGTCCGGGATGTTCGAAACTCTTGACGAGTTCCGCTACAAAATGCTTCACAGCATTACGCGAGTCCCTGCGAAGAATGCCCTGTTACATAAGTTTCAAAATTCGTGTTTCAATTTCGATGAAGTGCCCCAATTTCGGGAAGGAAAATCAGACGATGTACGTCAATCTAAAAACAGTTTGTTCGATCTTTGTTTTGATGCTTGCCGCTACAACTGCGAACGCGCAGACGCAGGTAGAGCCGAAGATCGCACTGAAAATGCTCAATGCTCAACAGCAGCAGTTCGAGCAGGGTATCGTCAAAGTTGCCGACAACGTCTTCACAGCCGTTGGATTCCACGGAGCCAACACATCGATGATTGTCGGTACTGATGGTGTCATAATCGTTGATACGCTGAAGGGACCGACGAGTGCCGCCGTGGCCTTCAAAGCGTTGCGGAAGTATAGCGACAAACCGGTCAAGGCAATCATCTACACCCACAGTCACGGCGATCACATCGGTGGTGCCAGTGCGTTTGTCGAAAACGAGATGCCGGACATCTATGCCACGGAAAGCTTCGGGTCGGCCGAAGGCGTGAACAAAGCGGTCAATCCGGTCAAGCAGAAGCGAAATGTCCGTCAGTTTGGACGAAATCTATCGCCGCTTGAGAGCACGAATCGCGGAGTTGCCCCGGCTTTAACCGTGGATAACGACGGCGGAAAAGGGTTTCTTCCTCCTACAATCACGGTGCCCAGCGGTGGGCTCAATACGACGATCGCGGGTGTTGATATCGAATTCCACATCGGTCCCGGCGAAACCGACGACGCCATGTTCATCTGGCTTCCCAAGCAGAAGGTTCTATTTGCGGGCGACAATTTCTATAGTTCCTTTCCAAACCTGTATGCCATTCGGGGAACGGCCTATCGAGACGTGCTTAGTTGGTCCGAGAGCGTTGCGAAGATGGCAGAGTTTAAGCCGCACTTTTTGGTTCCCGGTCATACCATGCCCATCCGCGGAGAAGCGACTGCGGTCGCGGCGTTGAAAGACTACAGTAAAGCGATCCGAAGTGTGTATGACCAAACGGTTCGAGGCATCAATGAGGGCAAAGGACCTGATCAGCTCGCGCACGAAGTTGAATTGCCCAAGCACTTAAAAGACAAGCCATATCTCATTGAGTTTTATGGCTCAGTACCCCATGCGGTCAGAGCAATCTATTCGGGGCTGTTGGGCTGGTTCGACGGGGATCCGACCACGCTGAATCCGATGGAACCCAAACGGAAAGCTCGAAACATTGCCGAATTGGCCGGTGGCACGCAAAAGCTAACCGCCCAGATGAACGCTGCATTGGCAGATCAAGACTACCAGTGGGCACTGGAACTTTCGGACCACCTGAAATGGCTCGACGATGGCGACAGAAATCTGGCTCGCAAAGTGAAGATTGAGGCACTCCGAGGCATGGCTGCACGCGAGTACAACGCGCCCAACCGGAACTACTATTTGAGCTATGCCAATGAGCTTGAGTCGGGCCAGTTGAGCGAGCTGTGGTTCTAGCAGCGACGGCTGTCCGCCTGAATTGCTCATGCAGACCAACACTGTCGCCGGCGCATCCGCACGCACAAGTGAAAGATGCAAAGTCTTTTCAAAGCCCTGCCCGCGTCCGGTCGGGAAACCTGTCCGGCTAAAAAGCGGTACAATTCGACCATGAACCCCTACGAACCACCACCGCTGACACCAGTAGACGAGCAGACAATCGATGCGACGACAGGTCCGGCCACCGAAAATTGGTTGCCGGCTTTCGCATGGTGGTTCGCCTTCGCGGGGTGGTTGTTTGTTCTCGGTCTGATTTTCTTGATGATGTTCGCTTGAAGTTCCGGCGAGCTAAGCAGTTAGGAAGGAGTCTTTCAGTAAATTGGCCGTTTTGGCACTAGCCACGGTTTCGGCGCTGAACCGGGGCTAACGCTGGGCCGCTAAAACTTTGGTATTGATATGAGGATTCGACTATCCATTTTGGCGTTGTTATTGTTCCTCTGATTCGTGAACGATCTGTCACGAAGTGACGTCATGCAATAACCACGGACGTGAGTCCGTGGTTTGGGAAACCAAGCGAACCCGAGTCGCAACGCGACGGCAGGAAACATGGGTGTGCATCAGAATGAACCACGGGGGATCGGCACCTGTCGTCGCTTCGCGACTGGTGTGTGTGGGGTGCGACATTGCCCCCGGACTCGCGTCCGGGGCTACCGCCTGCCGTCGCTATCGCGACTAAGAATCGAAACAAAACTTGCGCAAACTGAAAATCACGCACCAGCAAAGTTTTAGCGGACCAGGCTAGCGCTCAAACGGCTAATGGGATTTCGCCCAATGATTCCTGCCTACCTGCTTAGTCGGATAACGGCAGCGGTAACGGGACCGCCGCCAAGAAACCATGATTTCAAAACCCGCGTCATCGGCGGCGTCGGTTCACCGCTTGATTATCCGCTAGCCTGGACAAGGGAAAACCTGACGGTGCAGGTAACGAAGATTGTTCGAGACGATTCCTCTAGACTTTCGTCAATTGCATCCGTCCCGTCGCCACCGCCATCGGGGGCAGCCAGCATCACAGCACCACCAAATCCGAAGCGGGAATTGTCTCCGCCCCAGTCGGCGTCACCGATAAGACCCGAATTGCGTTTAGAACGCCTTCCCTCTTCCAGGTGCAAAACATCGCCAAGTTTCTCGCCAATTCTATCGGCAATCGCGTTAGCTTTCATTTTCGCAACATCGAACGCGTCAGACAGAGCTGCGGCCTCTAGCTCGGGAGAATCGTTGAACTCCGGTTGTCGCATGTCAACAGAAACAGTCTTTCGCTGCTTGTCTTTTTCTTGCAGCGGTTCCAATGCCTCAAGTGCACCGATCATCCGACCAATTTCACTAGCCTTGATGGTTACTTTACGAGTGGCTGTCTGCCCAACTTTGCGTTTCCAAATCCAAGGGCGTTGAAATTCGGTCCCGCCCTCCGACAGTTCGTGCCGATCAATCCCATTGCTCAGAAGTACGGCAATCGCCTGAGTGCGCAATTCCGCGACCTCGGCGAAAGCGGTGTCGTTCTTGGCCGCGCGAACCTCAAGCAAGACATCCGCGACGTATCGAGCCACCGCCGATTGGTACTGTCCCTCGCCCTTCGTTTCGATGTAGCGGTTCATTTGATTTCAGTCGGATAACGTCTGAGGTCACCCGGCACGAAAGGAAGATTGACCATGAATAAATAGATTTTTGAGAGCTCGGGTGCACCGGCATTCTTCGTCACACACGTTGCACGATGATTCACTTCCGAGCACTCCCGTCCGGAGGATTGTATCGCCGACGGAATCGGAAATCAAATCGACGGCGAGGGGAAATGGGGATCTCGAACTTGGAGGCACAGTACGTACTATTGAATCGCCGAACGACCCGACATTGTGTGAGAGTCTCTGCGTTGACGAACGGTTGTGGTCACCCGGTCCGAACGGACGAGCCACCATCAGGCAAAAGAACTTTAGAGGGCTCGGACGCACCAATTGGTTCTGCCTGTTTTGGTGCGGGAGTTGAACCGATAATCAGAACAAGTGCACTCCAAAAGGATAATAGAGTCCGATCGGCAGCGCAAAATCTGTCGGCGAACGACGGAGCATGCGCTGTTCGCCGCAAGAAGAAATGAACGAACAGGAGGAAACGGAGAGAACTGAGGAGAATTGAGCATCGACTCCGTTTACTCTGCGTCCTCCTGTTCAATCCGACCGTGCTGATCGCCTTGGAGGCAAAAAAATGTCTGGCAGAAAAACAAGATAAGATCCGGGGCGATCGCAATGCTGAGCTCGTTCCACACGTTACGCATGTTTTTGCCCCACATGTTTTTGCCGGCAATGTAGTGGAGAAAGAGTCTCGACGGTACGGATGCGAATCACTAGGTCGGCCTCACAATGTTGCGATCAAATCATCGATCGCGCTGATCACACGCACCGATTCGACTGCGCAACTTCTTCCATGCCAGAAAGTGGGCGGTAACCGAGTCGCCGGCAGAAAAGTATAATTTCAAAACACGCACCATCAGCGGCGGTGTCGGCTCACCGCTTGGTTTGGCGCTTATTCGCTTGGATCTTTCACCACAACTTGAAACACGGGACTTGTAAACGTACCAAGCCAATGCCCCGAGTCGTTGCCAGCGAGCCAGCGGTCGTCATACGTGAGCTGGACTCGGTAGATTCCCTTAGCGGAAAAGTCGTGAAGTTCGGTGATGTCGAGATTTCTGTGGAAGGGACTTGCCTTCGTGAGGGTAATATCGGTCCAAGTTGATTCGCTCAGCAGTCGCTGACGTGCCGAATCACGATCCTTTGCACTGTTAATTTCGCTTGCTTTCGCCGATTTCGCAACACGTTGTCCCTGGAATTCGACGCGAATCCCCCAGGCAGCACTGGACGACAGGCTATCGATAAGCTTCATGGTCGTTGGCGTGGGGGCAGTACCCCCGGAACGATTCGGGTGACGGTTCTCCCAATGCCATTGTCGCGAAGCGACATCTTCATGAAGGCGAATGGTGATCGGAATCACAACCTCCTCTCCCTGGGCGACGTTGATGCGTGGATCATCGGATAAAAGATCAACCGCCAGTATTTCGGGACTGTCACCAAAGTCGTACTGAAAATAGTTGTTGAGAGTTGCGGTAAGCATTGGAGGAGGTCGAAACGAGTGTGAGTAGTTGCGTGTGAAAAACTCTGTCGTACAGAGTCGTTCCTGACTCCATCTAAACCTGACAATCGAGTTCCAAAGATACCGCTCGTCGTCCGCCTGAAGGATGTATTCGCGAATCGAACTGATCCTCAAACAGATTTGGTTCGGATGATCGGGGTCGGGAAAAATATCGAATATGCCACCACTATTCCCGGATATGTTCCGCCAAGTTTTGCCCATGTCTTTTGACATGTGAACCTGAGTTGGACCGTTGGTACTGGTAGGATTCGTAACGGCAAAGAGTGATCCGTTGGGAAGCAAAAGCACAGGCCCATAATCGCAGTTCTCAGACAGCAGGCTCCAGATTTCGCCAGCATCACGCGAAGCGTAGATTCCGTATGTCCCCTCACCTTTGGAGCGACCGAAACGATCAGACACCACATAAAGGAGAGTATCTGATTCCTTGGGAACCTTGGCGAATCGCCCTCCAGGCGGCATACCAGCGGGCAGGCGGAGTTTGTGCCATTGGCCAGATTTCATGTCGGCGCGAAAGAGGCCTGCCACGTTTGAAGCGAAGACATCGGTTCGTTGTCGAAGCACGGACTCGAACGGGGTATTCATGTCGTATGCCTCTTCCTGTTGCGCCCCAGCTTCCGTACCGATAATCGCAAGGGCCAAGGCAAATGCGACATGACAAAATGTATGCGTTTCCATGATGCTGCGTGCTCCTCGCCGAACATCCGACGTCACCGGGGACGGCGGTTTGATTTTTTATTTGTCAACACCCTATCTTGTCCTCCGGCGGACGTCATTGTTCTGCTCCGATGGTGCGACAGTTATTGACAACCAATACGGTCTCAGCATTTCCACAGATGGTAACCTCTGTTTCGGATGACACATACGAGCCATCCTCTGAAAGTGCTGAGTACTCCGTGCCGTCAATTTTAATCTTACCAGTTAGGCGAAGCGGTGGCGTTAGGATCGCCGTTGCGTCGTGGAGATGCCCAAGTGCCACCCAGTCACAATCGCGATGGTGCCGTCGAACGCTACCAGAGGTGCAGTAACATCGGGCATTTGAATAGCAGAAAGGCAGGGTTTTGCAGGCGCCGGCGATTGACATGCAAGTAAACGAAAAAGCGTGCATCTGCGATCTGTTATCCGTCGTCGGGTCGGTCCAGCATGTCGATCCAACAGTCTGGCAGTGCGTCCCGCAGTCGGTTCAGGCCAAGTCGCGTAATTCGCGTTTGTTTAACATGAATTTGCGAAAGAGAACGCATGGAACAAAGTGTATCAACCGAAGCATCGGATACTCGCGAGCCCCGAATGGAAATGTGAGTTACGGAGCCATCGCGAGCGAATGCTAACCCGGCGTCGTCAATCGGGCAGTAGGGCACGCCGATTCGCTTGACGGACGAATGTGTCCGCAGGGCTTGAAAAAAGGCGCCAGTTAGTTGCTCGTTGCCCTGATAGGTGATCTCGACCAGAGACGGATGCGAAATCAAGTTTGCCATGCCAGTATCTGAGATTCCCGCAGCGGCAACCGGATGGTTAAACGACGTGTAGCACCTGAGGTTCGTCAACGCAAGGACGAGGTTAGTGTGGTGGTCAGTAAGCTTTTCCCGGATGTAGAGCTTAACGATGCGCCCAGCATCGTCGATAGCAAAGCGACCTGAAAGTGCGTCGAGCTTCTGGGCAGCATCAAGCTCATAATCCAAAGGCGAGAAGTCGCGGAGCTTTAGGCGGTCACGAGCAATCGTCATCGGGCTGTGATTGGTTTAGTCGGATAACGGTAACCGTTGTATGGCTGAAACGGGGGCGATAGATTTTCCATTTCAAAAAAATGCACAAGCTGTCCTTTGTGTGCACGAATTACAAATGTGGTTAGAAGTGGTGCTCGATACCAAACCAATCTCGCTGTCTAAATTCAAAATCGGGTGTCCACCTGTCTTGGGCTATCGCAAACGGCGGCGTTGACCGAGCACCGCTAATGGTGTTTCTATTTGTAATCGCGTTATGCGGTGCTTCGGTCCAACGCGTGGCTTGAACATCGGCTCGTACCTCGCGATGTCAAAGGCTTACTGGTTCGCCGATTGGGAGAGGTGAAATCCGCTATTTATGCTTAATAGGATTGAAGTGAAACCCGCCTCGTTCGGGATCGAATCCGATCTTGACGTCAACGAATGCGTGGGCGGCAGCCTTTGGGATCACAACTTGCAATTGGTCGAATCGGTAGCTGAAATACTTTGGGATCTCCTCCGTCCTTAAACGACGAGCTAGACAAAGACTCCGATCGAAACACTCTGGGTGTTCAAACGTCGCGTCCGCAAGTAAGCAGTTGAGACTTGGATCCAATTGATTGTCCCTCATCCAAGCCAGCACTGATGCGACCGCGCCGTCCGTCATCTTCACGGTTGGGGCAAATGAAACTCTAGCGGTCCGCTTTAGTTTTGATTTTGGCGTGCCGGGCAATGCGATTAGAAACGGACATCCGTCGCGAATGTAGTTTGGGAAACGTTCGCAATATGCGTTGCCAAGCAGCGCCGCACGTTCCCACTCGTGTTGATCAATTTGCTTCTTTCGGGCTTCAAGTTTTGACACGTCGGCTGAAAAAAGGTCGGCGATCACCGGATGAAAGTTTTGATATCGCCCCGTATCTTGCGCGCCAGGTTGTAAGTCAGAAGCAGTATGATCGAGGTTGTAGTAACTATTGACGGTCAGAAGTTGGCTTCCAATTCCCAGCGACGCAAATTTCAATCCTGTAGCTGGAAACTTCAGTATCGCAACGCAGTCCAGTTCGTCTGTGAAGGCAGCAACCAGCAGCGGTTTCAACGAGACGACAACGGCAGCTCTCGAATCTCCGTGCTTTAGGTGGTCAGTCAACCGCTGCAAGCGGTCATTCAGCGATCCGTGACCAGGCGTCGGTGTCCGCCAGAACTTGCGAAAGTACTTTGGATATAGCGTTCGCAGTTTGGGAATCGATAGTTCGACGCTTCCTGGGTCACTGGCACGAGCCACAAAATCGTGCTGCGAAAAATTTGTGTCCAAAGAACGGTGCTCTCGATGTTGATTGTAAGTGCAAACAATGGGTTTCCGTCAAGCCTGACGAAAAATACGGCCTTTGCGGGCGAACGTTGGTGTTCACACGGATCTCGCTGATGATTCTCTATCGACCAAGTAACCCAGCTCGCGATCTCGAGTGCAACACTTGGTGCTTACGCTGAGCTTGTGTGACGGACGACTCGCCAATCGGACGGGATTCACAAACCTTAGAATACTGGCCGAAGTGGGGCCGAGCAACAATCGACCGAGCAAACCAGCAAGCCGGCGACGATCAGCGGGCATATCGCCTGCGTTGGTATTCCGGCACTCGCGAGACCGCGATTCGATTAGTGCTAATTAGTGGCAATGAGTGTTCCAGTCGGAGAGAACACTAATCTTCGCTAATCGCACACTAATGGCTTTGTCGTGGAAGTTTGCCATGCGTCCATTGACAGCGGCAAGCGATCGAGCAACCAGCTCGGAAGTTGGCTATCGACCGAGCAAGTATTACGAACCTTGGCGACCGACCGAGCAACCACGGACAGCAAGAACGGTAGCGGTGTGCGGGCGGCGAGTTGATGCTCCATTTGTAAAAAAAACAATGCCGTACGTCGGTGAATGCAATGGTTATTTGCTCTTTACCTGGATTATTTGAATGGTAAAGCATCATACTCGTATCCAATGCCTAGGACACGATTGCCATCAGTAACAATTCCCACTCCGTGTCCAGGGTCAAACACCGCATAGAAGCCTACGGTTGCAAAAGGTTTCTTGGAGCCGTCATCAATCACGATCTCCCGAGTGCGGAGGAGCAAATCTAAATCATCGGAGTCCGCGAATTCTCGGCGTTTGCCGCCGGGCGAAATGGCCGACAGGGCGTCTGATATTGAGCCAGCGTCGCCTCGCCACCACATGCCGGAGTTCGGACCGATTCCATTGATGTCGTCAAAGAGTGCCCGCTTTAGCTTCGGTACCAATTTCTCGTGGTTCTTGATGATTCGCTTTGCGATCGTGATTGCACGTCGCGAAGGATGTTCGTCGTCTGAGTCAGTTTTGATGCGGACGCCAACCTTGGATCGGCCCACCTGTCGGCCTTTCAGCCGATATCGAAACACCTTGAACGCAGGCAAAGTGAACGTGCGCGCCCAACCATCGCCGTCATTGCGAAAGACGCCGAGTTCGGGATGATTCCAGGTTGTCATGCGTCAAATCACAATGCAAATAACGGTAGCGATCAGTGAGGACAGGCGAGCGACTTGCAAGCAGACGAGAAAGCGGACCACCCGTCCTCCGTTGAATCACATGGTTATCGCTCTTTGCGTGGAATAATCCAAGCAACTAATCCCATGTCTTTCCCGGCCATTGGATGTCCTTCCCCCTTCCAACTGCCAGGTGTTTTGCGGGTAAGCAGCCGGATTGGGACGCCACGCTCGAATTGTTGAGTAGAAGCTTCTGCCGCAATGTAGCGGTTGCCGTCAAGTGGAAGCCACTCGATTGGATCAAGGTTTGTACTGTAGTTCCCCAGGATTTCATTCCCTAGCCAGAGAGACACGGTGGAGATGTCGTCAATGGTCGGTGATACGGAATCAGAAATCACCACCCCATTTGGATCGGACGACACAACCCTCGAGATGCCTCCTTTGGGCTCGCCGTCTTCACGGTACTTTGAGTCCAGTTCTACACCAGCCTCAATATTCGTGTTTGCGGGGACGTAAAGTCGCCATTTCCACGAATACTTGTCATTCGTGGCAACGTACCGAACATGCACCATTTGTGGATCATCGACGTTCAGGGAACCAGCTTCGGCACGAAGGACATCCAACTCGGCTTGATCACTGCGATTCCTGTACACGGACAGGGCTAGTCCACACAACAATGCAAAAATCGTGACAGAGCAAAGCAACGTACGAAGGCTGTAGGAACGCATTGTCTTCATCTGCGATAACGGTGGTGGTGACCCGGTCCGAGCGGATGAGTCACCATCAAGTAAAAGGTTTTCGAGAACTCGGATGTACTACTTAGTTCGTCGCATTCTATGGCGCCCATCCGGCGTCTTCCAGCGTGTCATTGGTGAACGTAACCATAGGCCAAAGATCTATTTCATCAGATACGTTGGAATCGAAAAATAAATCAAATGCATTGCTATCCAGATTGAACCTGACCTCGCTCAGTACCAAGCGATCAACGTCATACTCTGACGCTATACGTTTTGGGCCTGGCGGCAACGGAATGGCACTGATCGCTTCAATTACCACGGGCCCCAATGTTGGAAGAAGCTTGGCCCAGATACGTTTCTGCAACTCGGATGGTGACGGACCATAGCCAACGACCGAAAGATGCGGACGAATCCCTTCAATGAGCCATAGAGAACACCAGGAATCAGTTGTCGGCGAGTAAACGAACTCGCCAAAGTCATGGTCCGTCCGAACCTTTGAATTCGATTGGTCGGGCCACGGTAGAGCTTGCCCAATTGCCATTACGCTTTCCATCGACGAACGGTTTGCCATGTGCGGGCACGGAGAGATGACATTTTTATTGGAAAAACACGCAAGCCTTCCTCTGTGTGAACGGCATGGTTATCGGCCATTCTAAGGTCAGTTATGGTTGGTGTGGGGCTGCCTCTACGACCGGCCCAGGATTCCTGGCCGCAGTTTCGTGATCGATTTCCGATTTCGCCCCAGCCTCGATTTTGATTAATTTGAATTGGAGCTGAAATTCTCCCTGGACCACATCGTCGACGACCGCCTGGACATCCATGACAGCACGAACAACTCCGAAAGGCGATTCTCGGTTGAGGTTTGCGATTGTTTTTACCCGATTTAGAACCCGCCCGCTGCTGAATTCAAAGCTGCCACTGATACTTGAACACTTCAGTTTACCAAGTGGGGTCTCAATCTCGATCGGATCAAGTTTTTGAACATTCGACAGCTTTTTGGATAACATGAAATTTAGGTCGGAGGCGATCTCAGACCGTATTTCTTTTACGCGCAAAGGATTGCTTGAACCACGTTGTCTCCAAGCCTCCATTACATGATGTTGGGAAAAATCCCGGGTCAGGTCTTTTTCCAATACCAGTATTTTGAAGGCCTTTCTTTCCTTGTTCGCTACTTGGGCAATCTCAATCCAGCGTCCTCGTGCTCCCTTGGCCTCCGTTGTACCAACGGAGCTTAGCTTCACACTGACGGTCTGCGCATGCTCTGCGGGGACATTCGGCACCAACGCTTTCATCTCATAGGTCGCAGATGCACCATCGGCAGGTAATTTGTAAAACAAGCCATCTGCTTTTGTACCCTGTGCTGTTAGGATGGCAACGGCTGACGCAAGAAGGATTTGCACGCATCCGCCATTAAAAAGCTTTGTAGTCATGATAAATTGAGATGCTTGTTGAGTTGGTTGATTAGACGCTTTGCGGGCAACGTGATGATACTTGTGACTTCACTGTTAGGAGGCCCGGAAGGTCTCGCGTTAGAGACGGCTAGCCCTAGTCCGATAACGATAGGGGGTTACGCGAGGCGGCGAATGACCTGCAAGCAGACGAAAAAGCGTTCGACCGTCGCTCCGTAACAACCCATGGTTACCCGAATTTATGGCTGAAACAAAAAGTCTATATCAGCTAAGTCTCGCACCTTACTGACAGCAGTCTTTCCATCCATTAGCACTGGAATGTGCAGGAACGGGATCATTCCCACAATACTTACGTTTGGTGCGAACTGTTCAAATTCAACAAGCCAGTACCAACCGCCACCGTCAAATGGCTTAAGCGAAATGGCTTTCAATTTCCACGACCAAACTTTGCGGTCGTAATCGAGTAGCTTATCAATTCGATTTCGTTCTTTTGTCGCGATTGCGAGCGCTCGACGAGCAGAAATCGGGGGACTCTCTTCGGTATCCCTCCATTTCGGAGCACTAGAGTTCGCGTCCTTTGTGATCGGCGTTTCCACAGCCTTGCCTAGCGGATACGAGATGTGGTCGTAGGCGATTACACAAGGTGAGCATTGCAACATCACGGATAGTAAAATCAGCAGTCGAGACATAGTCTCACCACGTGTTTCGGATGCGGCGTTCGTACTTCCGTCGAGCGAACGTCCTGGATCTACAGTGCATCCGATGGTTCCCCGACTTCGCTTGCCAAGGGATGCCGAGCATCACACTGGCAAGCGATGGGCCAAGTGTACAGCGCGGCGTCCGAGAGATCAAAACGGATTGTACTACGGCTCGTCGTACACGCAGCAATAGCACCACAGGTTTGATGAAACTTTCGAATTCCGGTCGATCAGGCAACCACAGATGAACGCGGATGGACACAGATTACCGCACGAAGCATCCGTGTTCATCTGCGTGAATCGGTGGTTCCATTTGACGTGCCGACCGCTTGGCCTCGCATTGTTTGTATCCACTGATTCGAAACTCAAGCAGTTCAGTCGGGTAACGTTGGTGATTACCGAGGACGAACGGATGGGTAACTATCAGGAATCGCGTTCTGGAGTCCTTCGGTGCACCACATGGATCCCGTCCTCTGGGCAACGCTAGTTCTCGAGTTGAATCCCAAAGAATCGGTAAAGCAAAAGCACTGGGCCAAATGATACAGTCGAACATCCAGCGAAAAACATCAAATCCGTCGCCGTTCCTGCACGGGGGCCAACAATTCGATCGTAGGCGACAATTGAGCCAGCGATTGTGGCGATCAACCATGCCACACCGACCGCGAACAAAACAGCAACAGCCTGCTGGAAAACGGGCAGTCGTACATATTGAAAAATGAGTATTGAAACGCCGACAATCGCCCCAACGCAAATCAACGCGACGATCCAGCCGCAAATTGTCAGCTCACGAAACTTAGGGCGGTGCAATTTCACGTTCGCGTAGCGTCTTTCGATGTCGGGGAACGATAGTGGTCAGCGGGAGCTGATGTTGTTTTTACCAAAGCGGCGACCACCGCCACTCCGCGTACAGTACATAGTCATGCGTTATTGCCAGTCAATGTCAGTGCGCCACCGATCGTCAGCTCGCAGGTACGATAACATCAGCGAGATGCACGCATCAAGCGATTCCGGTGGGCGGTCAGATACGTGCTCCGTTCCGTCCTCACTGTACGCTGCGCTGAGTCCGTCCGCGGGGTTTAGGCTCCCAGACACCTCGAACCAATTGTCAGTATCCACTCGTAGTACGACAAACGTGAGGTCGTTCCATGACTGTTCGCGAATAGTCGATTCGACCAACGCTTCGTCTGGACCTTGTGCAATTACTTCGGGCTCGTTGCTCGGAGGCGCATATAGCTCAAAGGTCAACAGCGGCTTTTTCACAACTTCAGTTGTCGATGGAAAGTGTTGTTGAACGCAACCAGTGAAGAGGAGCATGATTGGGGCTAAACAGTACGACATTCTTTGCATGACGAACGGCGGCGATCACGCGGTCGCCGCAAGTGATCATCCAATTCAAAAGACACGACTCGGCGTGCATCGCATTGTTCTGCTTTCTAAGGCCCTGCGATTAGTTCGCTTTGGGGGAGTTCAGTGTACAGCTAATGTCGTCAATGCGTTCCATTGAATCAAACGAAACCCTGAGTGAATCATTGCCTCGCGTAGCGTGTAAACGGTTGCCTTCGGGGCGCAGTGTGAAACCTTGGCCCTGCAAAAATGAATCAACCATTTCTCGATGATTGATTTCAAATTGAGAGATTACCTCTGTCATTACGGTGACGGCGCGTCCGGGTGCAACGGGAGCGACGACGTCGCTAGGGACATCGCAAACAAGGAAGACCAGAGCACCACCATCGTACGGACCGCGATAGTAACAGCAGTTAGGATTTAGGCCTGACGCAACCAATGCGATCATGTGACCGTTGGCGATTTCCTGCGAAAAACTGCGATCCGTGAATTCCGGCACCTGTTGGGTGAATCCAGTGTTCTTCAATTCATTACACGCTTGAAGCAATTTTGGAGGCAGATCGCTTTGTTCGTTTGCCCAAGCCCAGAGCCAAGACGCATCACCGTCGGCTTCGGTTCCGAGTAGTTGAATGGGGTATGAGAGATCAGACCCGAAAGTGGCGAGGCCTTCCGATATGCTGACGCCCCAATTTCGCTCACCGATCAAATCCGCGAACGCAATTTGTTTCGCGAATGAGCCGCCGATGTGCTGAGATAGTATGGATGTAAATTGAGGACTCATGAGCGATCTATGGCATAACGCCGGGGTTCAGCGAGTCGGCACGGAAGTCGTTGTGGTGGCCAAGTTGATCAAACTGCCGACTTCGTTGTAACCTATGGTTTCCCGGTTTGCTGTAGTGGGATGTCGCTAATCACCACGGTTGACGTTGATCCAATCGTAGCGAGCGCAATGACTGCCGGCAAATCCGTTTGTAGCCGCAAAAACAAAGAAGCAATTTGTTGGCAGAATGATGTGGGGCAGAATGAGAAATCAGCGAGCGCCAATTATTCTGTCACCTAATCATTTTGCCATTCGATCAACCACGCAAGTATTTGCGACAGCGATTTGACGCTTGCCTCACGAAGGAACGCTGGAAAACTAGCGCCGGTTCCTTCATGCATGAATACCGTTTGAATCGCCGACACGATTGCCATCGAGGCATCATCGCCAGTCGGGGAATGGTAGGGTTTTGCGGGCGGCGATCAAAGACCAACCATTTGTAAACGCGTTGTCGCCGCTCCGGTCCAACCCATGCTGCGTCGTTGCCTGTTGGGGCCAGCTCTGGGTTCAGATCAGCGTGCGGCCGACAATGCACGTTCCCATTTTGTGCGCATCTCATCCGTGAAGCCAACCGCAACCCGGACTCTGGGGCGCCAAAACAGTACCCTTTTCGTCGAAAGCGAGCTCTGTGGGAAGTCAATCAGAATCACCGCCAGACTACAGTGCAGTCTCGGACATCCTGGCAATCGCATCATGTACGCGCGGCTTCGGCGGAGGCGACAATCTTTGACATCGGCGTTCAGCTCGTGTTTGCCGTAGCGCACCGTGAGCTCGTTTTGTTTAAGCTCGATGGTGGGGATCCGGATTGTCAGCTCGTGGCGCACTGCAACCGAGAGCCCGATCGCGAAAAGCGTGGTCGGCAAAAGTAGGCACAGTCCGCCCATCATTGCGGACTTCCAGCCGACCTCAGGATCCGTTGCAACAAGTAACGTCATTAGGCAACAGAATGCGACAACCGTCCAAATGAATAACCGCCGAGAGTTTCTGAGGCTTGACTGCACAACCGACGTCGGAACGGTTTCAACAAGCGGTACGTCAGTGGGCGGTGCGGTTTGCGACATCGACCTTCAGCGACGATAGTGTGAAATCACTCCAACCGACGGACGGTTGTGAGGTGCGGGTGTTGGCAGTTAATTTTCCATCTGTGTGCGGCGACCACCGCCTCTCCGTCACCATCGCATGGTTCTCCGCCGTCTTAGAGAATCGGCACCCCATCAGTATTGAAATACTTCGGTGTGTTTCGTGTCGGCAGTCCGCCCAGCGCACCGTCTCCGGAAACCAGGATTATACCATCACCGTTGGGATGCTGGGTCTCGGTATGGAGCGGTATTGTGGTAGCGGCGGTCACCGATCCGCAGGAAATGCACCTGGGATAAGTCGTTCGACTTCGGCGCCATTCGAGTGCGGCCTCCAATCGTTCAGTGGTTGGCGTTTCGAGACGACGGCCTGACACTTCAGACAACAGAACGTTTGACCTATTCGAGCAAATCTCTGATTCGGTCCACATCCGTTCGATCTCAACGAACGAGTTGCATCGCGAACACCATGCGTAGTCAACAGACATCCGAATCTCGTGTTCATGAGTCAGTCGGTACCGGTAGTCGACGCAAGCGTCGAAACGTGCGAGTACGTGGCCGTTTGAAGGACGAATTACCTGCAACATTGCCATCGATGGATTTCAATCGCGTAATGGTAGTGATGTGCGGGTGGCGGGAGTTGACTTGCAAGCAAACGAAACCGCGTGCCACCGCCACTCCGTTACCTTCACATGGTTATCCGCTTATGTCTTCTCTCGATGTTATTAGCCAGTGCCGTCCGTTTCTAGTCGTGGGCTTCAATTCCGGTAGGTTAGAGGCAACACGCTTCAGAGTCCTATTGGCCTCCGAGGGACTGCAACCATCTGGCAGCATAACGCCCGAAAAAGCGAGAGTGTCAGATTGAGCATGGAATGAGTAATCAAACGAAGTACGGCCCGCGTATTCCAAGGCAATCTTTCCCCTCCAGTTCAGTTCGCATTTACCAGCGATGTCACCCGAAAAACGTAGTCGGTGGTCGGCAACACCGTCATGCCCAAGCAAGTAAATGCCGAAAGCACGCTGGGAGGAATCTTCAGCAGGCGGTAACGGATCAATGGCAAATTCACGCGTGGATAACAAGCTGAAATCCAAGGGTTGCGTTTCAGATGCGACACAAAATCCAGTGTGGCCCCAGTATGTCGATGACAGAGTGCAGTTGTGGTAGTTTGACCAGACGATCTTAGAATCCCAGTCGTCGATGTCCTCGTCAGGGTCATCCGTTGAAAATGTGTCTCCTGGATCTCCAGCGTAGTAGTCCTCGGACACCAAGTGCAGGTCAAACCAAAGCGTGCCGTCGGACTTAACACGCGCACACCACTCCAGCTGAGTTATTTCATGGCCTTCAGGCCATGGACTGTCGTGGAAAACGATACGATTCATCGTGGGATGACTTTTAGTCGGATAACGGCTGCGTTCACTTGGCCATCGCGGGTAACATTGACTTCAAGAAACTCGCGATCGGCGGCTCGGGGGCACCGCTTTGTTCTGCCTTCATCTGGGCAACGGTGTGCCGAGAATTGTATCAGGTTTTGCTCGTAGCCAATATCGAAGTGTTTCGATGCCTCGCTGCTCGGATTCGTTCAGGATGTCGGTCGCAGCAATTTGATCAATCGTTTCTGACACGGCGTCTATGCCGTATCGTCGACAAAGAAAGAATGGCCATTCCTCGACGCTTAGGTTCCACAAGGGCAGTGATTGACGAATCATCTGTCGAAGCGGTCGATCATATTCCGGCATGATCTCAAGCAGTAATCTGCCGGTTGATTGTTGACAATCGTAGTGGGTTAGCGATTCGGTAGAGCAATCGTCAAGGAACGGACACAGCAGGACATCCAACAACGCAGCATCGCCAAATTGCTTGCGGTAAGAGGCGATGTGTTCTGACTTCCATCTGCCAGAAGCGACGAGTCTCGCAACCTCGATCGGCTCTCGTCGTGTCATCATCTTTATGGCAGAACGGCTGCGTTCACCCGGTCGCCGCCAATCAACGTTGACTTTACGAACGACGCGATCGGCGGCTGCGCGTCCAACGCTTTGTTCTGCGGCAATTCGGCTACAAGGTCAGTGTGCCGTCTAGCCACCATTGGATGTATTGTTTGAGTGAACCTGCAACCCACCGTCGGTCGTCACATTCGTGGTCCCAAACAAAGATGTCGGGACGCTGGATTCTACCATTTTGAATAGGGAAAGCGAATTGGTCGCCATTGCCAGCATCCGCAAAGAACAGAAGATGCTCAAATGGCATATAGAGGTCGGCGAAGTCTTTGTTATTGCGGAAACGAAGGTTGTCCTCTTGGATTCGCTCAAGAGTCCAGATCAACCCCAGTTCGTATTCGCCAAGAACCCCATTGGACTCCCGCAAAAGGCTCCGTAGCTGATCGGGGAATTGAACCGCAAGAGCGTCTTCGGCCGCAGCAATCGCCAATTGCGTTGCGGCGGGAGCGAAAGTTGCGTGGGGAGTCAGCGTAGTAATAAAGTCGCGCCACAAATGCTAGGTATCCTAAGTTGCAAGCGAACGAAATTGATGCAGCAGTGATCGTATCACGCCGGTATTTAGTCGCAGCACGTTACCGATCACCGAGGACCGGGAGTTGAGCATCCATTCGTAAAAACTGACCACCGGTCCTTCAGTGCAGTACGCCCAGCATGGGCGTGATCTTGTGGGGTGCAAGTCCCCTGTACTTAGTTCCGGTTTCTTTCGAGGAGTCAGTATACCAAATGAAATTCTAACGAAAGAACAGTACGAGGCGAGGGCAACTGCGGGGAGGTGACGATCCGTGGGAAGGCAGCCTGCGAATGTGACCGTAAATCTGGCTAGCCGCCGAGAACAGCTTCGATTCAACAACAACCGAATCGGACGAGCTTCAAAGCTAAAACCGTCGTCAGACACATTCACGCCAAGACCCGCCAGGCTACGAACAGAAACCCGATAGGAGGCCGACGTCTACAGGTGAGCAGGCTGCTGACTGCGAAACCGAACCGGAAGAGTGAGCGCAGGTAGATCGGGAGCTTGGGCGGGGACAGATCACGATCCCTTATCTGGGGAGAACTCCAGGCGTACCCGTGAGTAGGGCTTGCCCGAAAGGCGGGGCGGAATGCGGTAACGCATGACGTGCCTGGAGAATGCAGCAGAAGTTGTAGTACCGATCTGCCAATTCCAATGGCGGCGGGAAGAACCGAACGTCAACAGTCAAGGAACGAACCACCGATGACCTCAGAGAATCCGAACGAAGAGCAACTCGTCTTCGACTTTGTCGAACCGGATCTCGCTGCGCCAAACATCCCGACGGATGATTCGGGTCTGGCGGTCATCGAGAAGTCAGCCTTGGGCGATGATGCTCACAATCTGATGGAAGCGATTGTCGATGAAGTCAACATGGAAATGGCTTGGGCGAGAGTGAAGGCCAACCGTGGAGCCCCTGGGCCCGACGGACTTACGGTCGACGACTTTCCCGAGTGGTTTGCTCCGCGTTGGCAAAACATTCGTCAACAACTACTCGATGGCACCTATCGTCCGGACCCTGTCCGGCGGAAGACCATTTTCAAACCCGATGGCGGCACGAGAGAGCTCGGAATTCCAAACTTGCTCGATCGCGCAATCCAAACCGCTATTGTGTTAGTCCTCACGCCGATCTTCGATCCGGGATTCTCTGAATCAAGTTTCGGTTATCGACCTTATCGCTCGGCGCAAGATGCAGCCAAGCAGGTGCAGAAGATCATTCGCAGCGGTCGACGCCGATGCGTCGATATGGATCTGTCGAAATTCTTTGACCGAGTCCAGCACGACGTGTTAATGGCACGCGTGAGCCGCAAGGTTCACGACAAGCGACTGCTCAAACTGATCGGACGATACCTGCGAGCCGGAGTGATGATCGATGGGTTATGTCAACCTAGCGAAGAAGGAACGATGCAAGGAGGTCCGTTGTCACCACTCCTTTCCAACATCTATTTGGATGATCTGGACAAGGAACTGGAGCGGCGTGGATTGCCTTTCGTGCGGTATGCGGACGACTTCGTGATCTTCACCAAGTCGGATGTTGCTGCGCATCGTGTTTACGCGAGCGTTGAGCGATTTCTGACGCTGACGTTGAAACTGCAAGTCAATCACGACAAGAGCAGCGTCTGTAAGACGCAAGAGCTTGAGTACGTGGGCTACGAATTCCGTGGCTTTGGCGGACAGTTTCGCGTGAGTCGAAAGAAGCTCGACGCATTCAAACGGCGCGTCTCGGAGATCTTTCGTAGAAACCGAGGTGTGTCGATGAAGAAGCGTTTCGCGGAGTTCCGTTCTTATGCAATTGGTTGGCTTGGGTATTTTCAGTTAGATCAAGTCAAGACAACTTTCAGTACGCTCGACAAGTGGCTTCGGCGACGGGTTCGGGCATGCTACTGGAAGCAGTGGAAGAAGTCGAACACTCGGCTTCGCAACCTGATGTCCTTGGGCTTGTCGTACCGGGACGCCCGTCCGTTCGCGTTTAGCGGCAAAGGCCCGTGGCGTCTATCCAAGACGTCGGGAGTCCAGCGTGCGTTATCGAACGAGCACCTGAAAAGTGAAGGCTTACTGAGTCTATTAGAGCGTTGGCAACAGCTTGCATCCTCGCGGCGAATCGCCTAGTGCGGACCCGCATGCTAGGTGATGTGGGAGGGGCCCCGGAGCAATCCGGGCCCCTATCCCGATTCGGATGGTTCCGCTTTCCAGTATTATACGTGAAACGAAAAGACATCCAAATCGAGTGCTTTCGCTTCACGAAGAATTGACTCGTACTGAGCAAACTGTTCCGTCAGCCATGGTGAGACTGTATTCGATCCTCTGAGCTTCGGTTCTGCATTGCCGAGCAAATGCAGTTCGTCGTTGATCAAAGATCGAGTTAAGAATGCCATGCGATCGAATGTGATCGCGTTGAAACCAGTGAACGGAAGGGCAGAGTGCAACACACGAGTGTCGAAAGGAAGTTCCGACCAAACCAAAAAACGCATCTCGTCAGGATTCAGAAATGTTCCCGAATGATCGCAGATAATTTCCAGCACACCAACATAGACGTCAAATGCACGTATAGCCGTCGGATCCATGGTGTCAGAGAGAATCTGTGCGAAGGCGTGCCGAGAATCGATCGGGCTTTCGAGGTTGGACTCGTCTACGCGGTCAAGATCGTCAGATCTCGAATTCAGCAGTTGATTTGCAAAATCGCGGTCTGACCTTGGCAAATCGTCGAGATTAACGCCGAAGAAATGGGTTTCCGGGCAAGCGTATTTAATTGGATCGGCGACTAGCGCGTGATCAGGAACTCGCAACCACGAGTTTGACCCGCATGCTGGATTGCTTGCGAAGAACATCTTGCCGCATTCGGGGCATTTGCCACGATTGAACTTGGAGACGAATCGATTCCCACAATCAGGGCATGGGCGTTCCTTGCCCGCGAACTCGGCGTCAATTAGGTCAGCAGCATGTTGCCAACGTTCTAGTTCTTTTGGATCTCGTGTTTGCATCAAACTCGTAGCGGAACGGTGTAATTATCACCGGTTGGTGAGGTGATAAGCTGATTTCTAGGTTGTTATCGCCGGTTGCACCTTCGGTACGGTCGGTGACACTGCGGGAGTTATCGCCGGTTAGGGCGGGTAGGGAAGGACTTATCGCCGGTAGCTCAAGCCCCGATGATTATGGGGGAAGCCACACCCCAGGTCAAGCTTTTGTGACGTAAGCATTCATGCGCCAAACGCACTGACATCGTTGGAGTAGTCTCGTGAAATAAATTTAGCAGAGCTGTGATCGTTCCGTCTGGGCGTCAGCGGGCTGGCGGGATTGCCGGTGACACGTGCGGAGAGCGGTTGTGGGAGAGTCGGGTGGCCGATGCTTGCGGTCAGTCGCTATTGAGAATGGAATCTAATTGTTCGATCGGTTTGGCGTGTTCAAGACGCCGGTTCGTGCGGCTGAACAATAGAAAGTCCGTCTGGCTATCGGCAAAGAACGTCCACCAGGATCGACGCTCCTAGTGTTTCGGGATCAGTGCGAATTGGTTTGTCACGTATGTCACGTCAGCAAGCCGATGCGTCAGGGGTGTCTGTCGCTTCAAACGGGTGTCGATTGACCGATATGGGGCTCGGGATTATGAGATCACTTGTCGAGGGATCAACCGGACGCTGGCGGCGTTGAATTGATACACTTGGGGCATGAATCAAGAGAATCCATATCAGCCACCATCGCCGACACCGGAGCCCGCAACCGAGCGGGGAATCGACGCGACATTCGGTCCAGACACAGAAAAGGCATTAGCAGGACTGGGGTGCTTTGCGTTCGTTGTTGTGTTCGTCGCTGGAGTGGTTTCGGTGCTGTTGATCGCGGCAATTGATTGGGTGGCATTACGGTTTTTGGAATGACTGGCGAGGTCACAGCGGGCGACAGGTGTGACGACTATCTTCGACCAGCTCTTAGAATAGAGCGGGGTCTTCCGAAGGGAGGCGACAGGCTCCGGGGGTGTGTCCTCGCAGCGGTATACATTGCGTCTTTGCAAAATCCTGCACGCCACCACCACTATCCCCTCCCTGCGTTTCCGTGCGTCCGCACGCGTAGCCGGTATCAAAGTCATCGGCGACGGCAGTTGCATACTGGTGCTGCTGGCTCGACGTTAGCCGCAAAGAAAAACTAGCCGGTGTTTTGCCGAGCCATGGTCCGGAAGATTCTTGCAGGGACCGCGTGCTGAAGTTTCCAGACGATACTCATCGGGCGACTGCCTTGATGCGATAGATGAGTACACGCGCCGAGGTAGTAGTAAGGTACCGAAAGTCCTGAAGGCAACTTCTTGGCCTCGCGAACGAACAGCAGTCGCGTGTAGCCCTTCTCTCGGTGTCGAATATACCGCTGACCCGTCGGCGACTCTGCGGAGGTGATGCTTTGTGACTGCCAATGAAACTGGTCGTGAGAGATCAGATAGTCCTCGTACATTGTGGTCGGCGAGTATTCTTCCTCGGTCTTCTGCAGCGTCACAAAGAATGCATCGACTTTTGATGAAGGCACGTGCAAGACGCCCTCACTCATTCGCGGACGGTTCGCCATCGACCAATGTCCGAGTCCCACCAATATCTCGTCGCGCGTGTACTGGGCATGGATATCTAGGGGTCCAGATTTATCTGGCAAATGTCCAGCGTGTAGCGCGGGTGCATGCTGAAGTTGGTGCTCCAAGATCATTCTTAGATCGCCGAGAGAGGCTTCGTTTTCTCGTAATCGGGCGTTCGCTACATCCACGGACCAATCCAGGCATTGATCCGCCCACAACGTGACATGCAGCATCTCAAGAAGTCGCTGATCCTCATTCGTATTTGCTGGCGTACCGTCGAGCAATTGCAGCAAACGTTGAATTTGGTTTGGTGAATCAATATGGCAAATACGACGAAGCCCCTTTGCCAGACGGCCTCCGGTGCAGATTCACCATTGCCTCGGGTCACCAGCGACTTTCAGCCCTTCGGCGACGCACTCGAGCGAGCCAACGGAATTGCAGCTTTCGCAAACATCGAGGAAAGCAGACGAGAGATCGCTTGGTCCTGAAAGGTGGAATTTCACGTCTAGAATAGCAGCTGCGCAAGAAGCCTAGGCGACGCCTGCACGAATTGATGCCATTCATCTAGGTCAGCAACAAGGCTTCAGCGCGCCCGGAACCAGGTCGCCACCTGACAGGTGATGCGAGTTAGAACTCGTCATCTTAAATTTCTTTTGCGTCGTTGTGCTCTATCGCGGCCAAAATTTCGGCGACGCTGAGAAACCACCTGCTTCAAGAAATCGCAAGCGGAATATGAAAAGAGGCGTTTTGGTGTACCAAAAGCTAATAGGAGACTCGTTCCGTTTCAGCAAGAACAAGCCCAGCCCGAATGGGTAGTCAAGCAAAACTAAACTAAACTAAGTGGGCGATACCGGATTCGAATTAATCGACAAAAACGCCGTAAATTGCGGGGCGAAACCGCAAGGGGACGTTTCGGCGGTTGCATCGGCGGTTGCATTGCGTCCGATTCCATCCGAGTTGGTGGACGTGATCCAGCGTTGGGAAGCCGAACACGGCCGATCAGCGGACTCGGCAGCCGGAGACGTTCGGTAACGCGTTGCAAAAGGTGTTTCCGGTGATCTGTCGTGTCAGCCGGAAAACGCGGTGGGGACGCTGATAGGGGTGCTCTATGGAGTTACAACGCGGGATAGTCTGAAAGGGTGAACGTGGGTACCACGAGCAACCTTTTGGAGCGACGCAAACCCAAGCGGAACGAAAGGTTGCAACACGAACCGGTGTGGCGGCCCCCGTTGCGTTGACGATCCTTGTGTATCTTCACCGTGAAGTATTCCACCGGACCCCAAGCCGGCCGGCCGTTGGTGGTTTGGTCCCCGCGTTTGTGACGATATGATAGGTACAGGCCTTTTGGGTCCTCCGGCAATTCGCGTGTGTCCTACGGTGATCCAGGCCTCAACAGCGGCTAAACACAGTCCGGCGTGTTTGCTACGATGTGGGGGTCAGGGGGAGTTTGTAGCAGGTTGGAGTCGGCCCCCGTCAACGTGGGTCCCGGTAGGAGTCGGATCCCCTATGCGGCAATTGAAAGTCGCATTCGTCATTCAAAAAATCCGTCCGTCCGGTAATTCTTTCCGGGGTTGGGGCGAGTGTGTCGCAAGGTGATGGCGGCCCCGGTTCTTGGGTCCTAACTTGCCTTTCGCGTGGAGGACCTATTTCCCGCTGTCCGGAACTTTTGCATACGGGAAAGTTGACTTAGGACCACCCTACCTACCCCAATGAAAAGTCCGGGTCCTCTTTTGCCCGTTTGACACGCAGTTCCAAACTGCCGCCGCAATCGACCGAGAGACAGTCCGTCCGGAGTTGGGGACCCTGCAATTCTGGTACCTGTCGCGACTATGGACCGCTTGGTTTCGCACGTTCAAGAGAAACCATAATTCCGTGTTTTCTCGCCACAAAATTAGGTTCTCCCAAGGCGGGGCGGCGTGTGTTGCGGGTTTGTCCTCGCGGTTACATCGCAGGCGTTGGCGGAAAAGTCTATACCCCACCACCACCGTTCCCGAGGGTCCTTTCGGTGTGCCCCCTTGCGGGGCATTGCCCGTTCATCGACGACTTTTGTGGCGAGCACTGGCGACGAATCCCGAGTAAGTAAGTTTTATGGTTCGTTGCCCCCGGAACGGGGTTTTGCGGCAATGCTTTGGCTGTGCTGGACGAACGGTTGCGTCCGCGGAACAGGATCATCACAATTATGGTAAGCGGGCTAGTCACCCGCGAATCTGAAACACCGCCGGCTGACCCCGGCGGTTTCCAAAGGTAGGTCGTTCGCTACGGCCGCGCGATTCAACCGGCTGATGGCGTAATCCTTTTCGCCACGGCCGGCTGAATCGGCCTGTTGTTAAAGGGTGCCAATGAAACGCGATAACATATTCTTGAATCGGAAATTCGAGGACGATTATCTCGGCCTCCGGACGCTCGGTACGTTGCCTACGGCAGCGTGCAATGCCGGGAAACGGTGTCGGTTAACTGATTCACACCCGCCCTTCATGGATGTTTTTTCAGATGGTAGTGTTTGGAGGTGCACTGGCACGCTTCGGGCGGTGTATGACAGCAGTCGAGGTGCGCACCTAGGGATGTACTCGCAAGAGGAGCTTCCAACCGCACAATCGAATTCTGGCAACCGGTGCCACGTGTCGTACGGGAATTCTCGCTTTATGGAGTTATATTCTGATGGAATGGAATGGCGTTTTTCAACCAGCCACATCCCCCTAAAAGACGCGAAATCGTTAGATGCTGTATCGGACGATACGCATCTCAAAAAATCAACATTTGTCGAGACCAAAGGCCTGGGTGAATCCCAAGGTGCTGTGCCGCCCACGTGCCCATTTATTCAGTTACCTAAGGTGCTAGACCGTCTCCTGCGAGCAATTTGGGAAACAACGGATTGGAACGCTAGACCACCAAAGGCAAATGCCATTACCGTCGTCTTAGCGGTTTGGCGGGATGAAGAAAAACTATCGACTACACTCCGCCCAACCATTAGCCGATTGAATGATGCATTTTTGGCCACTGAGCCGCTCGTTGATTTAAATTTTGCGACTAGTGGAGATTGGGTGATCGTCGAATATCATCCAGCTCAATAATCTTTATTTGTTGCAAAATCTGAAACCGTTTTGCAACTAGCTACTCGCCATCCTGACACCACCTCAAACAAAAGGATGGTGCCAAATGGCAAATCTAGTTTCTGAACCGCTTGAATTGGTTCCAAAGTCCCGGACGGTCCGGGTTGAATTGGGAAAACGATTGCGGGAACTTCGATTACTTCGACGATTGTTGCGGCTGTCTGAAGCTGTAGACCAAGAGCGATCCCCTGTCGAATTACGGGAGGATAAGGCTCGTGGCTAAACTCTCTTCTACGTCCGTCATTGCTTTCGCACGTCGTCGGTTTCTGCGGCTCTTACAAGACGGCCCAACTACGTTTACTGATGCAATTCACGGACTTTCGTTGCCTGATGACTTAGACGGCCGCGTGTTCGGTGCGATGGTCGCCCAGCTCCATCGGGATCGGATCATTCGGCCTGTGGGCTACGTTCCGTCTGGCAACCGTTGTTGCCATTCTCGACTTTGGGAACTAGTGGATGATTCGATTGGGGGTGCGAAATGACACTCTCGGATTTGAGTCCTGTCGATATGGAAATGCTTGCCGATGCGGTGGCGGATCGTGTTGCTGATCGCTTAGCTAACCGCCGGCGATTATTGACCCGCCATGAATTGTCCCAAGTGATCGGTGTTTCGGTGGCGAAGCTGGACACGATGTTGCGGGACGATGAATTGCCGGTCATCCGTGTTGGCCGCAAGGTGCTGTTTGATCCGCACGCGGTGATAGCACACTTGGCGAACAATTCGTAGCGTGTGAGATTCCATGCGAGTCTTACAACAATTACGCGGACGTCCACCACCGGCCGCGTTCGGAGCGAACTCGGCAACAAAAATAGGCTCGAAACCGTTCTGGTTGTAGCCGCTAAATATCTTCATTCTTTAATCAGCGGCGGCCGGCATCGCCACGAACGATGCCGGCCGCAATAGGAATCTAACTATGGACCATGATAACAAACCCGAGAGTCGAGCACGTAAACGGATCCCCAAGTCCAGCAAACAATCCGAGGGCGATGCCCCCGTGTTGTTCACGGACGAAAACGTGGATGACGACAACGGCCCCGAGACTCCGCCGCCGGCTGGGAATCCCACGCCAAAGTTGCCACCGGATCCGTTTGACCCCGCGTCGCTTCGGATCAATCCTAATACGGCCGCCGGAGCGGTTGGGGTAAAACGAAAACTTGTCACCGTGAAAGTTGGCAAGCCGGACAAAATGGAATTTTGTCGCGTTCACCCGGATCCCGCGTTCCGTATCGAGACGGCGATTGTCGAGGACAAGACGAACCGCGAAACGTATTTGGTAGCTCCGGCTTTGTGGGCGTCGTTGCCGGACTTCATCACGTTGGTGCGGTTGTGTGTGGCGGTGAATCGACACGGTACAACCTTCCTCTGGCAAGCGAAATTGCCGGACCCCAACGGACGGCCGATGGATTGGCATACGTCGATGCTCGAAGCGCAGGAGCTTGCGACGAAAAGTTGGGTCCGTGTCCAGGCGGATATGAACGCGGGATCCTACGCAGTGTTCGAGGCAACGGGTAACTTGCCCGAGCCCGAGTGGCCGGAACTGTCGCTCCGCGAAATTTTGGAGCTGGCGTTCAAAACGCGGTTTATCGATTCGATGAATCATCCCTACTTGCAAGAGCTGTTTGGGGCCGCGTAATGGATTGGCTGAACCGATTTGATGCGGTTTGGCTTATCGACTTTGAATTCTCACAACCACCAGGCGAGCGGCCGCGTGTCGCTTGCTTGGTGGCTCGTGAGTTTCATTCTCGGCGGCTACTCCGAATCTCGATGGACGAACTTTTGGAAATGGGGCAACCACCGTTTGACGTTGGCGAGCGTTCGTTGTTTGTCGCTTACTTTTCATCCGCTGAGTGGAATTGCTTCCTTGCTTTGGGGTGGCCCGTTCCTGTTCGCGTACTCGATTTGTTTTGTGAGTTTCGCTGCTTGCTGAATGGAAGGACTCCACCGGCGGGGCGGGGGCTACTTGGTTGCTTGGCCTACTTTGGGTTCGATTCCATGCTTGCCAGTGAGAAAACGGAAATGCGTGAACTGGCAATCCGTGGCGGTCCGTTCACCCGCGACGAAATGGTGGCGTTGTTGGACTACTGTCAAATCGACGTCGATGCGTTGGGTACGCTACTGCCCGCCATGATGCGCGTGATCGACTTTCCCCGAGCAATCCACCGCGGACGCTATATGCGGTCCGTGGCGGCGATGGAAACGGCCGGGGTGCCCATCGATGTGGAAACGCTGGCGTTGTTCCGTCGGCAATGGTTGGCAATCAAGCGGCAACTTATCGCGGCTGTCGATCAATCCTTTGGCGTGTTCGATGGCGACACGTTCAAACAGGATCGGTTTGCGGACTACTTGATCCGGAATCGGATACCGTGGCCCACCACCGATAGCGGCCGTTTGGCATTGGATGACGAGACGTTCCGGCAACAGGCGAGAGCCTATCCACAAGTTTCGCCATTGCGAGAGCTCCGCCATGCGTTGTCCGAAATGAAGCTGGAAAAGTTGGCCGTCGGATCGGACGGCCGCAACCGCGCAATGCTAAGTCCGTTTGCGAGTCGATCCGGTCGCAATCAACCGAGCAACAACAAGTTCATATTCGGTCCGTCGGTTTGGTTGCGTGGTTTGATCAAGCCGGCCGTCGGACGGTCCATTGCCTACGTCGATTGGTCGCAACAGGAACTCGGCATCGCGGCTGCGTTGTCGCAGGATCCCGCGTTGGGGCAAGCGTATGCGTCCGGTGATCCCTATTTAGAATTCGCCAAGATGGCCGGAGCTGTGCCACCGTCGGCAACAAAGAAAACTCACCCGAACGAAAGGTCCGCGTACAAAGTGTGCATGCTTGCGACGCAATACGGGATGAGCGAACACGGTTTGGCCGCGAAGCTAAACAAGCCGGTAGCCTTTGCGAGAAACCTACTCCGGCGGCATCGTGAGACGTTCCCCGTGTTCTGGCGTTGGTCGCAATCCCAAGTTGATACGGCCATGCTTACAGGCCAGTTGCAAACCGTGTTCGGTTGGCCGATTCACACAATCGGGGGTGACAATCCGCGTTCCCTTGCAAACTTTCCGATGCAAGCGAACGGTGCGGAAATGTTGCGGTTGGCTTGCTCGATGGCGACGGAATCGGGCATCACGGTTTGCTGTCCTGTGCATGATGCAATTTTGATCGAGTCGGACTCAGCGCAGATTGACGAAGCGGTGGTGCAAACACAGTCGATCATGCGTGAAGCCGGCCGGATCGTGCTGGACGGATTCGATTTGGAGTCGGACGCCAAAGTGGTCCGGGATCCGGAGCGATATATGGATGACGACCGGGGGCAGGAAATGTGGGACCGCGTGTTCCGGCTTGCTACTGAGGCGGATAACAAACATAGGACGTAGTGAGACGTTCAACGGAACGCTGTGTCCAAATTGGGGAACGCTGTGTCCTGTGATCGGCCCGTTATGTCCCACCCGTACCCCCATCTATTTAGTTTTCTTGTTAGGTATCTCATTAAGAATCTTCTTATGAAGTATGGAAACCCGATGAACTTGGAATCCTTCACCGCCGGCCCCAGTGACGTGGCGGCATTGTTCACCGTTCGTGGCGAGAGACGCGTTGATAAGTCCGGCAAGGGAAAGCTGGCGTCGGCCCCGTTGCCGAAACACGGTCCCGGTGAACGCTTCATCCGTGGTCCGATCCCACTGGCATGGTTCAAACTGGCATCGGGGTGCGGAAGGCAAGCGGCCGCGGTTGCTGTGTTGCTTTGGTATGCGGCCGGCTACCAACGTCGAAACCCCGTGAAGTTGACACCCCAAGTCCTCGCGGAACTTGCGGTCCACCCGAAAACTGCAAGACGGATCTTGGGGGTAATGGCGGATCGTGGCTTGGTGTTGGTGGAAACGAAACGGGGGCGGTCCCCGATGGTGACAATCGTTTCACCCGAATCGGCCCCCGTTGCCGATTGAAAACTTGGTACACTCGAAATCGCAACGGCTAGTCCGACGGGGCGAAAACCGGGCATCATCACCCGGCCCGCCGTTGCTCTCTTACCTTTGATGACGTGAAGGATGAATCACGATGGCAAGTTTACGTTTTGAAGATGACCGCGGCCGGCAAGGGTGGCGTTTGCAGTTTCGCGATGTTGAAAAGCGAAACCGGACGCTATGGCTCGGCAATGTCCCCGAGTGGAACGCTCAGCAAGTTAAGCAACACGTCGAACATTTGCTTGACCGCGTGAAGAAAGGGCAACCGCCGGAAATGGTGACGGCCGATTGGCTTAGCACTCTCGACAAGGACTTTCGTAACAAGTTGGCGAAATGCGGTTTGTGTGAAGCTGTCGAGAAACGTGTCGCCCGAGTTTTGACGGTGGCCGCGTGGTTGGACGAGTATTTGGCGGAACGTACCGACATCAAGCCGGGGACGTTGAGCACGTATGAAAAGACGCGGGACAATCTGGTAACTCATTTTGGCCGCCGGCGTTTGCTTCGCGACATCACGCCCACGGATGCCAAGAAATGGCGAACGTGGTTAAAGTCCCACGGGAACCGCCGGGACAAAAAACAGGGGCGAACGTCGATGGCCGAAGATACCGTCCGCAGGCGAACGGGGATGGCGAAACAATTTTTTGACGAAGCGGTGGAACGCGGGATCATCGAAGCTAACCCGTTCGACAAATTGCCGACCACCACCGGCGGTAATTCCGCGCGTCAATTCTTCGTGACCCACCAGGCGATTGAAAAGTGTATTGAGCAATGCCCCGATGTGGATTGGCGAACAATCATTGCACTGGCAAGGTACGGCGGTTTGCGTTGTCCATCGGAATTACTGCGGTTGCGGTGGTGCGATGTGAACTTGCCCGAGGGTCGCATGGTGATCCATGCGAGTAAGACCGAGCACCATGCGGATGGTGGTGTCCGCGTGTGTCCCATCTTTGTCGAGCTCCGCCCATTCTTAGAAGCGGCCGAAGCTGCGGCCCCCGATGGAACCGAGTATGTGATCAATCGGTATCGCTCGGCCGCACAGAATCTTCGGACGCAATTCGAGAAGATTATCAAGCGAGCTGGCTTGGTCCCGTGGCCCCGATTGTTCCAAAACTTGCGGGCATCTCGCGAAACGGAATTGATGGCCCAGTATCCATCGAAGGACGTGGCGAGCTGGCTTGGCAACACGGTTACGGTTGCGATGAAGCATTACGCGATGGAAACCGAGGCGGCATTTAAAGCGGCATCGGATCCCAATGCTAAACGGTCCGGATCGGCCCACCGCGAAGATACCGCAAACGGCGGTTGCACTGGCGGTTGCATTCCGGGTCTATCTGGCGTTATTGGTGCAACCGCCGATGCAACCGCGGACGGTGTTTTAGCTGGCGATTCACGCGTTTTTATCGTCCAGGATAGCGCTGGACATTACTATCTGATGGGCGATACCGGATTCGAACCAGTGACCTATGCCGTGTGAAAGCATCGCTCTAACCAACTGAGCCAATCGCCCCTGTGCCGTGCAAGACAGCCTTTTTTTGCGTCTCCTGTCCGTGCTCGTTCCACACGGAGTTGCACGATTCCGACGCTCGTGCCGTGCATTGAAGCGTGCATGGTATACTCTGCAAAATCGAGTCGCAAGGTCTGTTCATCCCGAGAATGAGCGATCATTGCCGATTCTATCCAAGCGGAATTCGTCAAGAAGTTAAGCTTCGATAGAGCTTGGCGAAAGTGTTGACGCCCCAACTGCCGGTTATCAGATCGGTTCTAAAACGTCCCGCGATTGCCTGGGGCGGGGCCTCCTCGGCCCCAGTGGCGATCTGTGGAGGAGAGTGCTGGAATTGACCGGCCAACCACCTTGCGTGCAATGATGCATTGATTTCAGATTGATGCATTACGTCATGGTATTTTTTCAATGCAGAACAATGGTCCCAATGGTTCTACAAATCTCGCATGCTTCGTGAGTGAAACAATTGGGACAATTGTTCTACAAATTCTGCAATTGAAACCTCGGGAAACCCAAGCCAGATGTCCAAACAACTCCACAAGCGACTTTCCACCGATATCCACTTGTTAGGTGATTTGTTGGGAAAGGTGATCCGCCGCCAAGCAGGGGTCAACGCGTTCGAACTTGAAGAGCGTTTTCGAGCGTTGTCTAAAGTGAGGCGACACGATCAAGACTCGGCGGACGAAGTTGCCACGAGGATCGCTCAGGTCGTGGATGAACTGGATTTGCAGCAGATTTGTGAAGTGGCTAGAGCCTTTACACTCTACTTTCAACTGATCAATGTCGCCGAAGAGCACCACCGCGCGAGAGTGCTGCGGGCGCGGATCAAGGCGGAATCGCCGCGACCGATTGCCGAGTCGATTCGTGCTGCTGTCGCGGAACTTGCGGACGCGGGTGTCGACGAACTGCAGATGCAAGACATTTTGCAGGGACTGCATATCGAGCCCGTTTTCACAGCGCACCCCACCGAAGCCAAACGCCGTACACTGATCTCGAAATTGACACGGATCGAAGAAGGCCTCCGTTATCTTGATGAGATGAACCTACTGCCCGCAGACGAAGCACGCGTGAAGCTGGCGATGTTGTCGGAGATCAGCATCATGTGGCTCACGTCCCAGGCTCGTCAGGCGAAGCCTACGGTTACCGACGAAGTCAAAACGGGGCTTTATTATTTCGATCAAACGATTTGGGACGTCGTTCCAAAAATCTATCGTGAGATGGAAGAAGCACTTGCCGAACACTTTCCCTCGGCGAAACTCCCCAAGCGATTTTTAACTTTCGGCAGTTGGATCGGTGGCGACCGCGATGGCAATCCGAACGTCACGGCGTTTGTCACTGCGGAAACCTTACGACTGCATCGCGGAATGGCATTGTCGCGGCACGGTGAGACAGCTGGTGCGCTGACGCGGACGCTTAGCCTCAGCGAGCAATTGCACACGCCTGCGGAGGAACTGCTCGAATTGCTCGGGCAGGAATTGGCGGGCAACTCGGGACATGTGAAGTTTCTAGCCGAGCAGTATCCGGACGAGCCTTATCGATTACTCGCTGCGGCGTTGAAAGAGGATTTGAACGATGCCAATCATGATCCCGTCAAATCGCGATTGTTGGAAAACGACAACTCACCGATGGCCGATATACGCACGGCTGCGGATCTGCTGAGACCACTTGAAAGCATTGACCTGAGTTTGCGCAACGGACGTACCGATGCAATCGCAGATGCTCAGTTGAAAGACGCATTGATTCAAGCCAACGTTTTTGGTGTGAATGTGGCACGACTGGATATTCGTCAGTTCAGCGATTACCACGATGCGGCGTTGGCAGAAATCTTTGCGAAGCTGGGGATCTCAGCGAATTATCTGGAACTCACTCCCGCGGAACGAGCGGACTTGTTGACGTCGCAACTTGCCAGCGACATTCCCGAGATTGGTGAGCCAGGTGACTACACCGAAACGACATCCGAACTAATGCAATTATTCCAGGTCATCGCGCGAGCGGTGGAGTTGTATGGTCCGGAGATGATCGGACCGTATATCATCAGCATGTCCAAGGACGTCGACGATGTACTCGCGGTGTTGCTGTTGGCAAAGTGGTACGGACTCTGTCAGCGCAGTGATGGCAATCCACTCGCACTTCCCGCGATCACTCCGTTGTTCGAGACTCGCGACGACTTGAAAAACGCGCCGGACGTGATGACAAAGCTGTTCACTCATCCCGCGTACCGCGCACACCTAGCGGCGCAGGCAATGGAACAGAACGTGATGATCGGCTACTCCGACAGCAACAAGGACGCTGGCTATCTGACGGCGACCTGGGAACTGTATCAGGCCCAGGATTTGCTGACGCGATGCTGTCGCGAGCACGGTGTTGCGTTGACAATTTTTCACGGTCGCGGCGGTACGGTTGCCCGCGGCGGAGGTCCGGCCAACCGTGCGATCCTGGCCCAGCCGCCGGGTTCAGTCGAAGGGCGTATTCGCATCACCGAACAAGGCGAAGTCATCAACGACTATTACTTCCACCCCGAGATCGCTGCTCGGCATTTAGAGCAACTTGTTAGCGCGGTGCTGGTCGCTTCAACGCCAGCTCACAAGCGAAAGGCGACACCGAAAAAGTCTTGGGTGGACGCAATGGAAAAGCTTTCGGCCACCGCCTTTCTCAGCTATCGCGAGTTCATCTACGAAACGCCTGCGTTGTTGCAGTATTGGCAGGAGGCGACTCCTATCAACGAACTGAGCAGCATGCGTATCGGGTCGCGTCCCGCCCGGCGAAAAGGGGGCGACGTCCTCGCCGGCTTGCGGGCAATCCCGTGGGGATTCAGCTGGATGCAGAGTCGCCATAATCTTCCCGCGTGGTATGGCGTCGGCCAAGCGATCGCTGCTTTTGTCGGCACGGGTAATGAGGCAGAGAAAAATCTGGGCCTGCTACAGGAGATGCACCGCCACTGGCCTTTCTTTCGCGCGATGACGGATAATCTGCAGGTAGCACTTGGCAAGGCAGACATGGGCATCGCACGCCGATATGCCGATTTGGTCACCGATGTGGTGGTGCGGGAAGAAATTTATGCGTCGATCAAAGCTGCATACTCGCTGACCGAGCATTGGGTGCTACGCGTTGCAGAGCAGCGAACGGTTCTGGAGAATCAGCTAACGCTACAGCGGTCGATCCGATTGAGAAATCCCTACGTCGATCCGCTTAATTTCTTGCAGGTGCGATTGTTGAAGCAAATGCGGGAACAGAGCGGCGGCAGCGAAGATCCTGCCTTGCAACAAGCGTTCTACATCACCATCAACGGCATCGCCGCCGGCTTGAAGAACACCGGCTAAAGTGCACATGCGTTGCCATCGAGATAAGCCAAAAACGGCTGGAGGCTGCTTTTATTGCAGACCATTCCAGCCGTGGGCGATTCAGGAAAAGCACAAGACTAGGCCGGAGGTTTGAACTTGGGAGCCGATGGCTCTTCGGTCTCTTCCTCTGGCTCGTCCAGCTTGGTTGATGAAGGTGCGTCCAGCGTTAATGCTCGCTTGGCTTCGTATTCCGCCTCACGAAATTGTTGCTGAACATCGTTGAGAGTGCGTCGCACATCGCGGTAGCTGCTGCCAAATTTGCGAGCAACCTCAGGGAGATTGCCACCAAACAACACGACCGCGATGACTCCGATCACCATCAACTCAAATGGTGATAAACCAAACATGTTACGCCTTCCCGCTTGGCGAGTGAGTCTCGTCCTCTTCGTCGTCCGTCGTTTCCGCCATACCTCGTTTGAACTCGTTCGCACTGCGACCGAGGTTTCGCATCAAACTAGGCAATTTAGCTCCGCCGAAAAGGACCAGTGCAATCAACAGCACGATCATCAATTCGGGAAGTCCAGGGAAACCGAATGCCAGCACCATGCACTGCGTAAACATCGACATCATTAACATTTTTTGCTCCGCTACCGAGGCTCTTGAAGGAGAATCCTGACGCAAACTTCGGCGAAAGCGGGTAGGTCGATCGACACGCAAGGGTGCCGAACACCTCCAGAACCGATGGTCGGGGATGGATGGGGGGCGAGCAACTTCGCTCGCGTTGACCCCATTGTATTGTCCGGATCGCGAGAGTCAAAGTCCCGTGGTTCAAAAATCAGATTCACTGTCTACTTGGGGTCGGATTTTGACGCTTTTTTTCGATTACAACGCCCCGGCGGGCGAGTTCCACCCATGCTTTCTGATTTATGGCCCATCATTTCAAGTGTTTTGGGCGTCTTTCTGGTCATCGGCATCGGCGCTGTTTGCCGCCAAACCGGTTGGTTGACGCGAAAGGCCGACCAGTCGCTCGCCAATCTGACCGCGAAAGTTCTGTTGCCGGCGCTATTTGCCAACCGGATTCTCGCCAGCGATCAGCTGAGCCAGTTCGCAACCGCGTGGTTCCCACCGTTTTTTGGATTTGGCACCACTGCAATCGGCCTTGGGGTCGGGTTCTTGTTCGCTCGTCGTTTTGGGCATTGGATCGGCTTGGACAGTGACTCAAAGCAGCGAACGTTTGCCCTTTGCGTCGGTATCTGTAACTACGGTTACATTCCGCTGCCGTTGGCCCAGCGATTTTATCCAGCAGCCGAGGTCGATCTTATTCTGCATAACGTCGGTGTCGATATGGCGCTGTGGAGTATTGGCATCGCGGTAATCGGTGGCGCCAGCGGCAGTGGGTGGCGGCGAGCCGTGCTGAGTGCCCCCGTCGTGACGGTTATCATCGCGGGATTGATGCGGCGATTTGGGCTCGAGCAGTTTGTTCCTGATTCCTGCATCAGTGCGATCGAGATGCTCGGCAACTGCGCGGTGCCCATGGGGTTGTTGCTCAGCGGCGCGATCATTGTCGATTATCTGAAGGAAACCAAATGGGCGGGCTCGGGCATCGAGATCGGCTGCGCCATCGCAATTCGCCAGCTTGTGCTGCCCGTGTTGATGCTTTTGATTGCGACACTGATTGCGAGTTTCTCAGGTCTGATGACGATCAATATGAAGCAGGTTGTGATGTTGGAAGCCGCAATGCCCGCTGCCGTTTTCCCGATTGTGCTTGTGCGGTTATACGAGCGAGATACTTCAACCGCATTGCGAGTGGTGCTGTCGACTTCCATCGCAGGTCTGCTACTGGTGCCCGTTTGGCTTGGAATCGGCAAGTGGTGGTTTGGCGTTTGATCGAAGCGATGGCGAATACACGCATCGTCCTTTTGTTAGCGGCACATCGCGAGCGGGATGTTGATTGCTCGAAATGCAAATCGCAGTAGTGAGCCGTGGGCCGTGAGGCACCGGGTAATACGCGAGCCCCGAACGCTCATTCGCGAGCGGCTCGCTAAATCGACAGCCCGCAAGCTCGGCTGTCCAATGATTTCGTTTTCCCCGTATTGGTGGCCGACGGCGTTAGCCGCGGGCTGCTAATTCTTTGCAGTTGTCATCGGATATTCGGGGTGAGTTTTTCTTCCGGCCGATACTGCAGTTACCTCTCCACCGACGAAGAGACTGCTGATTTAGTGCAACATCAGCCCTGTCCTGTTAGCCGTTTGGGCCAACGCTGTGAAGCAATTTTTGGTAGCGGAACACAGCTTTGCGTTTCGTAGCTACGCTCGCCAGAGCGTGGATGGTTGGCGTCCATTACGATTCTCCACCTTCTGGCGAAGTTCCTTACCAGAAAATGCTTGACAGCGTTCCGTTTGGGCGCTAGTGCCGGTTCAGTGGTGACGAAACCGTGGCTAGCGCCAAAACGGCTAACTAAATCAGCAGTTTCCGAAGTTGGTGGAGAGGTGGCAGAAAATCGGCGCAACTAAGAATTGCAACAAGCCTAACGTTGTAGCAGTCTTGCGTTGGCCACGGGCCTCGTATTGCCAACGGTCTAGCGAGCGGCGGCCCGACGCTAGCGAGTTCGGTTCACAAAAGGGGACAGTCGAATTTGTGCCGCACCGCAAATCGCAAAAATAACAAAGTCGTTTTGTGTTTAAGCAGCGGGTGACGGGTCCGCGCATGAAAGAAGCCGGGCGTGCCTCAACTCGGTGCACGCCCGGCCTCATTGTTTAGTCTGCCGTGACTCTCCGTATTAGTTCAATTTTCCAGCGAAACGATCGTGGCTTCCAAGCGTGATCCGCCCACCATCCTGGTCGGCGATTGCCATCGGTGCTCCTGGCATTTCAACCCTGGGACATCTTGTCCTGTAAACGCGAATCCGTGCGTCGACCGAAATGTTCGTTGCGGCAATGAAGTTCGTTTTCAATCTCCCTAATCACCCGTCCGTGCGTACTCGGTTCTTGTTTCTTTATCTCGGTTCAACGGGTTGCAATATGCAGAATCCTTCCGCGGAGCAACCTTGATTGAATCGGAAACGACACTATGACAATTGATTCGCTAATCCATGCGAATGAGATTGAAAAGAGTGTTGTTCGTGTTTTCCAGTTCGAACGTGTGGCAAAAAACGCGACATCCTGTGGCGTTTTTTGCTTTGTTCGAGTTTGCCTAACTCAGGGACGGCATACTAAGCGACCAAGCGAAGGTCTTCATGCAAGATGCGTTCGCGAACGCCATCGATGAATTCTTCGAAGATGCGAATGTCAAGCGCGGAGGCTGCACCACACTCAGGATGGAACTGGGTTCCTAAAGCGAACCAGTCCATCATTTCACTTTCGATCGCTTCGACGACACCATCGGGGCAGCGTGCGGTGACGCGGAAACCGGGAGCAACTTCGTCGATCGCCATGTGATGGCGGCTGCTAACACGAATTTCGCCGTCGCCGTAGACGCGGCCAACTAACGAATCGCTTTCCACGTTCAGCGTGTGGCGGTGGTTGGCGTCGTGAGGGTCAAAGTGTGGGACTGCGGTGGGCAGGTCCTCTTTGATGTCCAAAAATAGGTTTCCACCTTGATGGACATTCAGCAATTGCATACCAGTGCCGATTCCCAGTACAGGAACGCGGCGTTCGGCAAGTTCAGCGATGATTAATCGGTCGCTGGTTTCACGAACAGGATCCAACGGGCGAACCGAAGGATGCAACATAAAGCCATCATTGCGTGGGTCCAAGTCGGCTCCGCCGATCATGATAAATCCATGCAAGTTCTCAATCGCGGTGTGGATCGAATCCGCATCGTCCATGGGCGGCAATACAACGGGAATCCCACCCGCGGCGATCACCGATTGAAAATATCCTGCTGCGATGTAACTGTAGGCTGGTACGTTACGAGCGGCAGCACGAAAGTCGGCATTCATGCCGATCAAAGGCTTACACGTCATCCGAAAGTTCCTCTTCGAAGATCGCGAGTGATAGAAAACGCGTTGCAAAAATCATTTCGCAACATGTGGCAGCGGAAAACAATTCAGAGAAGATCATGTGATAAGGAATGTTTGCGATGTCAGTGAGTGCCGTCTTGGCTTTCAACCCATCGTGACGATCAGTCAATTCCCGATAAAGTAAGTATTGGAGAGGTTGCTTACTTGTATTCGGTAAACCCATCGTTGTGTTCCGCCGGAAGTAACACACGTTGTGTCACTTCTGGTGCGGCGAAACTTTATGCGGGTATGCGAACAATGCAAACCCTTTTTCCTAGCTAGGGGGATTTCGCTGTCGCTAGCACTACATGCGGTGCTAGCAAATGGGCTCGGTTGCTAGCAAGGGGCGGTTTTCCGCATCCAAGTGAGATCCTGGTCAGGCACGGTGTTGTTCGCTATAAATGCACCAACACCAACGCAGCCAACGACTTAGGACTTGAGCGTGAGATTTAGCAACGTTTGCCTCGATGCAATCGGTACCGAGATTCCCGAAGAGATTTGGACAAGTGACGCGTTAGAGCACAGGCTCGAGCCGCTTTACAGCCGTTTAAAACTTCCTGAAGGACGCTTGGCGTTGATGAGCGGGATCGACCAACGGCGTGTCTGGCAGAAAGGAACGATGCCCAGTGAGCCGAGTGTTCGCAGTGCTCGAAGAGCGATGGAGGCATCCGGAATCGCCCCGGAGCGGATCGGTTGTCTGATTCACGCCAGCGTGTGCCGTGACTTTCTAGAGCCCGCAACGGCCTCGAGGGTTCACCATGAACTGGGGCTGCCATCGAGTTGTTGGGTCTACGATGTTTCGAACGCTTGTTTAGGCGTGATGAATGGCGCGGTGCAAATCGCGATGATGATCCAAGCGGGCGTGATCGAAGCGGGCATTGTGGTTGGGACTGAGAACAGTCGACCGCTACTGGAGCAGACCATTGCCCAGTTGAATGCCGATCAAACGTTGACGCGTCAAAGCGTGAAACCTGCCTTTGCTTCGCTCACGATTGGTTCAGGCAGTTGCGCGTGGTTGCTGGCTCACCGTGATGTCGCCGGATCGGGTGCTGCGAGTCGCGATCAAGAGCCGACATTGTTTGACACCGCGATCGCCGAAGCACGCACCGAGTTTCATGATCTGTGTCGCAGTGACCAGGATTCGGCCGGCGCGGGAATGACGCCGTTGATGGATACGGATTCCGAGCGGTTGATGGCCGAAGGCATTGCAACGGGCGCCGCTGCGTTTGATCGATTGTTAGAGGAGTCGACTTGGACACGATCGAGCATTTCGCGATCAGTGTGTCACCAGGTCGGTTCGCGGCATCGAGTTGCGATGTTAGAAGCGATGGGACTTTCTCAGGAAAACGACAGCGTGACGTTTCCGTTTTTGGGTAACACCGGTTCGGTCGCGCTGCCGTTGACGCTTGCCGCTGCGGCCAAGCGAGGTGATCTGAACAGCGGAGATCAAGTGGCGATGTTAGGGATCGGCTCGGGGATCAACAGCGTAATGATTGCAGCAAAATGGGGCGATACGAAGGTCAGCGGCAACATCGACGCGATCTTGTAAGGTAATGTGGTGTCGACCCTGGCCGCTCACGCGTCACGGCTCACTAAATCGCAGTCGTGAGCCGTGGGCCGTAAGGCACCGGGTAACGCGTGGAACCTGGCCGCTCACGCGCGAGCGGCTCACCAAATCACAGTGGTGAGCCGTGGGCCGTAAGGCACCGGGTAACGCGTGGAACCCGGCCGCTCACGCGCGAGCGGCTCACCAAATCACAGTGGTGAGCCGTGGGCCGTGAGGCACCGGGTAATGCGTGGAACCCGGCCGCTCACGTGTGTATCCGAACCATTGTTAGAACGGGACGACCCATTTTGAACGACGAAGTGCTGGCGTTCTTGTCTCTGCTGCCGATCATTGCCGTGGCTGTTTTCTTAGTCATGCTGCGATGGCCGGCAAGTCGTGCGATGCCGCTCGCGTACGCAGTTGCCTGTGGATTGGCACTTTTGGTTTGGCGAGTCGACGGATGGCAAGTCGCTGCGGCCAGCGTCAAAGGGCTGGTTGTCGCTGCGGAGCTGCTGTACATCATTTTCGGAGCGATCTTATTGCTCAATGTGCTGGGTAAAAGCGGTGCCTTACGAACGATTCGAAAGTCGTTTCAAGACATCTCACCGGACCGCCGTGTCCAAGTCATCATCATTGCCTGGTTGTTTGGCTCATTTATCGAGGGTGCGGCCGGTTTCGGAACGCCCGCAGCCGTCGCCGTGCCACTGTTGGTTGGCCTTGGTTTTCCCGCGATGGCAGCAGTGGTTTCGGGAGTGGTGATCCAAAGTACTCCGGTTTCGTTTGGAGCCGTCGGAACTCCCATTCTGATTGGGGTCAGCAGCGGCTTGGCAGGCGAAGGGACAATCGACGGCTTTGCGCAGAGCCACGGATTCGCGGACGGTGGGTCGTTGTTGTCGTTGATCGGTTTGCGAGTGGCGATGCTGCATGCGATCGCGGGAGCGTTGATTCCGATGTGGTTAGTGGGATTGATGACGCGTTTCTATGGCGAGAACCGTTCGTTCAAAGAAGGCCTGGCAATCTGGCCTTTCGCCCTGTTTGCGGCCTTTGCGATGACGATTCCGTATGTGTTGGTTGCTTGGTTGTTGGGGCCCGAGTTTCCATCGTTGGTTGGCGGATTGTGTGGTTTGGCGATCGTCGTTCCTGCCGCGAAGGCTGGATTCTTGATGCCAAAAGCGGATGCGATTTGGGATTTTCCCGATGCGGAAAAATGGCCGGACGAGTGGTCAGGTCAACCACTCGCTTGTTCGCAGGAGGATACGAAACTCGAGGGCGACACGAGGCCGATGGGATTGATCGCGGCCTGGTCACCGTATGTGATCGTGGCGGTGTTACTTGTTATCACACGACTCGAGTCGTTGCCGGGGATGGAAGTATCGCCAGTCGAGTGGGTGAAGTCGTTTACGGTGCCGTTACAGGATATTTTTGGCACCTCGATCTCGGAGATCATCCGTCCGGTCTATTTGCCCGGGACTGTCTTCGTGATAGCGTCGTTGATCGCCGTGCTGTTTCAGCGAGTGCCCACGCGATTATGTGCGGAGGCTTGCAACGCATCATTTCGCACGGTGTTGAAAGCGTCCGTGGCATTGGTGTTCACTGTGCCGATGGTCCAAGTTTTTATCAACAGCACCAACGGGGCAGCCGGCTACGAGTCGATGCCCATCGCGTTGGCCGAAGGAGTCAAGAATACGGTCGGAGACGCGTGGCCCGTGTTTGCCACGTTTATCGGCGGTTTTGGGGCATCGATCGCTGGCAGCAACACGGTCAGCAATATGATGTTCTCGTCGTTTCAATACAACGTTGGTGAGAAACTCGGTGTTGATCCCGTTTGGATCGTGGTGTTGCAAGCGGTCGGTGGTGCAGCGGGGAACACGATTTGTGTTCACAACATTGTCGCGGCATCGGCCGTGGTCGGGTTGATCGGCAAAGAGGGAGTGATCATCCGCAAAACCCTGCTGGTGTTTACGTATTACGCACTGCTGCTAGGGCTGATTGGCTACGCGATTGTGTGGTGGTAGCCCATTTGTATGGTGGTAGACCAGCCATCAAGCACTGAAATCGATGTGCGGCGGCGGTTCATCATCCGACGCAGTTGGCTGAACAGAGTCAGCGTGGTTGGTTTCTTCTTCGTCCACGGTCGCTTCGTCGTGAGACTGTTCCTCTGCGTCGTGTTCTTTGGCTCGTTCGAAGGTGTCGTACATTTGCCGGCCATCACCACCGCGGTCGTGCGTTTGTTCACTCGAATCGATCGCACTTGCCTCGGCGGTTTTGCCCCCCGGGTTCTCAGCAGTTGCCTGTCGCTTGGTCGCTTCGGCTGCTTGCGAGTCGGATTCGCCACCTCGAGCGGCGGCCCGTGCCGTGCCTGCGACGGACGCCGCGGCGGAGCTAGGATTGACTTGCATGATCGAAAACCTCGCTGAAGATAAGAAAACGGAGGTTCTGAAAAAAGGATCGTGCTAACGAAACCAGTTTCCAAATCCGCGTGGGGACTCTTGCGTTGCTTCGGGAGTGGTATTGCCTGGATTATTCAAAGAGGGGTTAGCATTGGTGATCGTCGGGATAAAACGCTCGAGTGTTTCGCCGACGCCTTCAAAGGCACGACGTTCGATCGTGGGTGCGTGAATTGGCCCCTTCACGTCGATCGTCCAAAGCGTGTATTTTTCGCCTCGTAAAGGTCGGATGATTTGCGTGAATGCGTTCTGAGGACTCACACGTGAATTGAACGACAGGTCGAGTTCGCGGCGACCGTCGAGGGATCCGCTGCCCTCGAGTGCAACCCAGTCACCCCATATTTTTAGCTCATTGAAGTTGATCGTGTCGCCAAAAATGCTGAATTGCACCGTGCCATCGGTAAATGCGACGTCTTCGGTCGGTTTAATACGCAATTGATTGAGTACTTGGACGATCAGCGGCAATTGATAAAGGTTGGCCTTGGTGACTTCGGCCGAGCCGGTGCCTTTCAGGAATTCGAGCGTGCCGAGGCTGCCTTCGAGCGACGCCCTTCCTGAGAATTGGCCGGTCATATCGTTGTCGATATGGCCAAAATCGGCCAGGATCGTCGGCACTTGTGCTTCGCTGACCGCGATGTCGACATCAAAACTGCCTGATGAAAGTTCCAGGTCACCACGCAATTCGATCACACCGTCAAAGATGCGGCCCGTGATCGATCGTGTCGGCGCGGGAATCGGGTGAGACGAGGTTGAAGTTAAATGAGAGGAGGCAAGATCGCTACGCACCCCTAATTTTAAAACATCGTCGACCACGGTGAATGGGCCTTGGATCGACGTGATCTGCAGATCATCGACATGCATCGAGTCGATATGCACATCGCCTGCAGCACGGATCCCTTGCTGGTCTCTGCTACCGACGACGGAGATTTCACCACGCAGCGAGTGAACGGGGCCCACATCGGCAATGCGATTGCCTTCGAGTTGCAATGCGACGTCCCAGTGAATGAGGGGTTCGAGGAAATCGGCATCAGGAAGCGTGATCTTTGTTTGCCCTCTCAGACTGACTGGGCCACGCAATTGCAATCGCCTCATCGCTTCACGCATCTCGTTCGGCAATGCCGAGATCAACTCGGAATCGGGATTCAATCGGCTGCCGCCTTTTAAGTTCAGCGTCAAGTCCCAGCGTCCCGTCGGGCCTTGGACACAGAAACCGTCGGCGGCCAAACGCGTCGCACCGTGTTGACCGTTCAGTGAGTCGATGTAGACCTTGGCGCCATCGTAGCGAACGGTACCGCTGCTGATGTCGATTCGATAGGGCAGAGAACAAGGTCGCAAGCTGAGCGTTCGGTTGTTGATTTGGTTAGCGTAGATTTGCCGGGCGGTTAAATCGATTTGCAAAGGATCCGAGTGTTCTTGTTGCGTGACCCAAACATCGGCTTCGTCCAGCACCCCGCCTGGGGCGAGCGAGTCCCAAGTGTGTTGGGCTGACTCGGGCAGCGAGGATCGCAGCGCATCATCCATCGGGATGTTGGTGGTTTGGAATACCAGTGCAAGCTGAGGCGGAACTTCGACGCCGCTGCCGGAATCGGAGATGCGGAACAGGTTAGGGTCGGCCGACGGTTTGGGAATTCGGTAGGTGCCTTCACAACGTACGATGCCCGAGTTTGCACTGAGTCCCCGGAAATCGGTGATTCGCACCACGTCTTCGTTGACCTCGATCCGCCCATCCACGTTGTACAGCGGATAAGCAAATTTTTCGTACCGCAAGTGTCCGTCGATGATCCGCAAGTCAAGTTGACGAGTGGCGCGTCCATTGGCGTCGGTGCCAAACATCGCACTGGCCAGATGCACGGACCCACGAGGCCGCAACGAACGCACAAACGATTCCAGAGCGGATTGCGGAGCACCGCGATGCGAGAGCGATTTGATTAACGAGTTATCGATGGCGACGGGACCATCGGCGGCCATCACAAACGTTTTCTCATTGGTGATGCCCGGTCGAATGGGCAAACGAAACGCACATTGCATACGGTGGCTGTCAATGCGTCCGGTTAACGATTCACTGGACGCAATGCCGTCTCGAATCTCGACTCGTCCGACAAGCTGGTGTACTGGATAGGGAAACTTTTCGTAACGGATGTCGACGCCTTTGCAGATCACTTCGGCGTCCGCGTCCCAGAGTCCCGAGCGGCACGTCACATCGGCTTTGACATCAATCCGGCCTTGTGGTTGCAGATGGTCCCAGCCACGACGAGCGTTCTCCGAAAGGACGGCTGAAAATTGATCGTCCAACAGTAGCCCGTTGGTGGCGACCTTCAAATCGGCGTCCATCGGCCAGCGATTGCCTCGTAGTTCCCCATGAACACGAACCACCGCTTCACCGAGCGATGCCTGCGAGGCTTCGATTTGGACCGAGTGCGGTTCGGCGACGAACACTCCTCGCAATTGCGTGATTGGTTTGGGCAGTTTCGCGTGCGTGAATTGGCCTTCGTGGATCGTCGTTCGAACACGGTAATTCCACTCGTGGCCCGGTGCGCGGTAAAGCGAGCAAGAGAGGTCGCATACACATTGCAATCCGCGTGCGTCCAATAACGACTGTTGCAGATTCGTCGGCAAACGATCAATCAGATCACGATGGATCGTCGCACCTCGAATCGAGCAGCGAATATCGCTCGCACCGTCGATGTTTTCCCATTGGATCTGAAATGAGTCGGCAAGGTCGCCTGCGCCCTTGCCAGTCAACATACGGTCAACACCGCCATCCATACGCTGGGTGTTGATCAGGGTCAGCTCAGCAATCTCGGTGCTAACGGGGCGTTTCGTTGCCAGTGGATCGTACCAGTTGATCGTCGCCCGCAGCACGTCGATACGAGGAGCCTCGGGCCCCAGTTTTGGTAACGGCATCAACGAGATCAGCGATGGAGTACCATCGTCATCGAGCGCGACATTTGCATGCAATCCCGAAATGGCAACCCGATTGGTGGTCAGCGGGACCTCTTTGTCCAACAGTTTCTCGGGATGAATATTGGCAACAACGACCAGTTGCTCAATGCGGACCATCTCGCGAAGCGGCGGTGCGATCGCCGTTGGATTGGAGACGATAATGTCTTCAAAAATCAGTCCAACGGAACTCTCAAAACGGCCTCGACCGATCGAAACATCGTAGCCGACGTAGTGGTCTTGCAGCTTCTTTAGCAGATGCCGTCGAGCTTGTTCCCCAAGCGTGTCGGGAGCGAGCATCGGGAAAACTGTAATGAGTGTTGCCAAAATCAGCGCAGCCCACACCCATCGCGCTAATGCACGCGATGTTTTGGGTTTCGGATCGGATTTTGACCCAGCCAATCGCAAACAGCCTATTCACAAACCAAGGGCATCCATGTCCCCTGATGCTGGGGAGCCGCAAAAGGGCCGCTCAGCACGAGGTTAATCTGTCGCGATACTAGTCCGAGGCTCAGCCGCCAAGCCACCCCAAAAACGACCAGAACTGGTAGATCCACGGCGATTGCCAAGGAGTTTGCAATGCGGTGGACATCGAAAACACACTGAGTACTAGCATCGCGTGAAAGATACCTCGCTTCTGTGCTGTTTCCGCGTACTCATCAAGAACGGGTGCTAGCATTAAAAGCCACATCGGCGTGAACCATAGCACCCAGCGAAAACAGCAGCTAACGCCTCCGTAATTACGGTCAATCAGCGGTCGGGCCAAGTAGAACAGCAGGCAAGTGACGCTAGCAATTAGTACCGCCATCGTGAACCGGCGATAGTCGTGGGGCCCAAAGGAGAGTCCTCTGAACAGACCGAGCGGAACGAGTAGGAAGATCGGGGTGAGCGAAAAAATTCCGTAATGCCCGATGGTCATGTTTAGAAAATAAACGATTCGGGACGGTTCCCCCAGGTCGACTCCCCGCCGTCGGCCTTCCTGCCAGTAGCTATTGGGGTACTCGTACCAGTCGTCCCAGAAATGCAACGCCCACTGGCCCGATGGGGTTCGCGTCAGTGAAAAGAGTTGGTCGTCATCACTGCGGACACTCCATCGTCCTGTCTCGTCGGACGGTTTAACGGTGATTTTTTGCGACGGCTGGATCAGATCCTTTTGCACGATTTCGCTATGAATTTGCTCGGCTGGAATCGCGTCCAGCGAAGCATCGATCTCGGCAATCAAATCGCCATTGCCACGATGCGCGTAGGGAGGCCGCAGACTGCCGTGGGCGGCATGGTTCGTCCCAAAGAATCCGGCAGCCACGACGATGACCCCCGCCGCAAACGGAAGAAACGCTCGAGCGTCGACCCAGGTAAACAGCACGAACCACAGTACCATCATCGATAGGGCGGGTAATTCGTTGGCGGCCGTGAATGCTGCGGCCAATCCAGCCAGCAGATACATCCCAGGCGGCACCACGGTCGAGGTGCCGGTAACCGAGTCGTCTAATTTCTCGCAAGTCAACAAATAGATCCACATCGTTAGCGCCGTGAAGGCGGCGGCCACCAGATGATTGTTCAACGTCATCGAAAAGGGCAACAGCATCGTGCCAAAAACGACTGCCAAGCTGAGCGATTGCCGGGCCCAGGCGTTGCCACACACTCGTTCGATCGAACCGATCGTGCAAAAGTAAAAGATCGCCAGCAGCGGAAGATTCACCAACGCCAACACAATTCGCGTCGCATAGATCGGATGCTCGGTCATCGAGAGTCCGAGCAAGCTATTGACGAGAAAGTAGACGCCTGCAACCAAGGTGGGGAACAATGGCGGTTTGCTGCTGTAGTAATGCAATTTGCCGTCGTCGCCACGATGACGCACTTTGTCGATCGTGTTCCACGGGGTACGGTTTTTGGCGCCTTTGATTGTGATCTGGCGATCGATCTCGTAAGTGCGGTCCTCGACCAACGCAGCGACCGTGCACCAGCGACTGCGATCATTGGCACTCAAAAACGCGGTATCACCTTCTCGGCTGGTCACAGTCGCGATCCGCCCTGCTGATATTCCTAGCCCGATCAAGATTAGCAGCAGGTAGGCGGTGCGACGTTTTTTACGTTCTTGCGTGTCTTTGTGCATCGAGGTCGATCGTGTAATGAATGATGGGAATGCGGGGTAGCGTTGTCGTCTTTGCAAAATCAAAGTCGGCAATGGCAACGTGACATTTAAACTTGCTTGTTTTGATCACCGATCCGTTTAGCAACACTAAACGGCGTCTGCGTATCGCGAGAAAGCGACACGATCAATTCCGCCAATAGGCCGGCAAGCAAAAACTGGGCTCCGAGCAGAACCGCAACGATGCAGTAATAGAAGATTGCTGTTTCATGTAGATGAATGACGTTGATCGACGCACTCACGCGGCTGATCACCCACCACGCGGACAAGCCGAAGATGCCTAATCCACCAAAGGTAAAGAAGAACATTCCCGCGGTGCCAATTAAATGCAGGGGGCGACGCGAGTAGCCGGTTAGAAAGTAGATTGTCATCAGGTCGAGGAAGCCCTTGATCAGCCGCGACACGCCATATTTCGAGCGACCGAACTTGCGAGCATGGTGTTCGACTTCGATCTCGCCGACTCGCCACCCTTTTGCTGCGGACAACACAGGCACAAAGCGGTGTAGCTCGCCGTACAGTTTGACTTCGTCAAAGATCTCGCGGCGGTACGCTTTGAATCCGCAATTGTGATCGTGCAAATGGACCCCCGTCATTCGGCTGACCAACCAATTGAACACTCGGCTGGGCAGTACTTTGTGCCAGGGATCATGCCGCACCCGTTTCCAACCGCTGACAACATCCTTTTCCATGTCGAGTTGTTCGAGGAAGCGTGGGATCTCTTTGGGATCGTCTTGTAGGTCAGCGTCCATCGTAATTACGATTTCGTTCTTCGCCACTTCGAAACCAGCGGACAAGGCAGCGGCCTTGCCAAAATTGCGGCGAAGTTTAATCGCACAAACCGAAGGATCGGTTGCTGCGATCTCTTCGATCACCTGCCACGAATCGTCGCTCGAACCATCGTCGACAAACACGATCTGACGTTGAATTTGTTCCGTCTGGCAAACCTCTGCGATGGCGGCATGCAGTGCTCTTAACGATTCACTCTCGTCTAGAACCGGAATGACAAAGGAGACGCTGTGGACAGGCAACGGAGTTCTCGATAGCGGGATGGCAAAGGAAGCGTTCCCAGCCAAACATCGGAGGCGATTTGCTGCGGTGCAGGGAACAAAACGACACTGTACCGGTTAGTGGGGGGGCTATCCATGGGACTTCGGGTGGCCAGAAACCGGAAAGTTCGCAGTTTTCTCGTCGATTTCGGCCGACTTTGCAGAATTCGTCGGTCTCTTTTTCGTTCATTTTGACTGCGTTTCGATCAAGGTGTTCTCGCATTCGGTCGCCTTCTGCTTGTTGGAAAATCGCTAGTTTCGCCAGAATCGCAAATCGCGTTTGCGGGGGGACGCGGCGGGCAACGACCGGCACAGCAAATGCATTATTGAAATTTTGCGATTGAGGTCGCCAGCCGTTTCGAGCTTCTCGCCGCGGTTGTATTCGCTCTCACATTAAAAACGGGAAGTTAAGCGATGGCCAATAAGAACAAACGAGTTGAGAACGCGCGGACCGAAGAGGAACGCGAAGAGTTGCGAAACGAAGACCCGATCACAGGCGAAGCGGGATCACATCCGGTGGGGACAGGTGTTGGAGCGGCACTCGGCGGTGCTGCGACAGGGGCTGTCGCTGGCGCCGTTGCCGGCCCCGTGGGTACGGTCGCGGGAGCCGTGATCGGAGGGATCGCGGGTGGTTTGGCAGGCAAGGCGGTCGCAGAAAATATCGATCCCACCGTCGAAGTCGCCTACTGGCGAGACGAGCATCAAAACCGCGAGTATTACAACGACGCGTACAGCTACGACGATTACGCTCCGGCGTATCAAGCGGGCTGGGAATCATTTGACCCGGACGTCAACGAGGATTGGCCAGACCGCGAGCGAATTGCGCGTCAGCGTTGGGAAGAAGAAGGCGGCGCCCCTCTGATGCCTTGGGACGATGCACGTCCTGCAGCCGAGGATGCCTATACCCGCGTGCAGAACCGAGCGGTCAATAAACCCCGCTAATACGCGAGGAAGCAAGTCGCTGGCGTCGTGGATCTTACACGGCGTGTCGACTCAATCGGAATTTAGATTGCAATTGTGAGCCGTGGGCCGTAAGGCACCGGGTAATGCAAACGACCCGGCTGCTTACGCGTCGCGGCTCACAAATGCATCGGTCCATGCTTTGACGTCCCCGGCACAGCTTGAGATGCTGACTGCTTTATTTGCTCCCGCTGGCGAGATCTGTCAATAAGCCCCGTTAATACGCGTGGAAGCAAGTCACTGGCGTCGTGGATCTTACACGGCGTGTCGACTCAATCGGAATTCAGATTGCAATTGTGAGCCGTGGGCCGTAAGGCACCGGGTAATGCAAACGACCCGGCCGCTTAGGCGTCGCGGCTCACAAATGCATCGGTCAGTGCTTTGACGTCCCCGGCACAGCTTGAGATGCTGAATGCTTTATTTGCTCCCGCTGGCGAGATCTAAAAACACGACACACGATGGGTTACCGACGGGTGCGTAGTGGTCGGTAAAGGTCAAACCGCCGCTCTGGCGATCGACGCGGAACACCGCGATGTGGTCGGCGCGTTGGTTGCAACAATACAGAAAATTGCCGGTGGGATCGAACTGAAAACTTCGCGGGTAATTGCCTCGCGTCCATTCTTCGCCAACATAACTCAGTTCGCCATTGTCGCCGACCGAGAAGATCCCGATGCTGTCGTGCAACCGATTGCCTGCGTAAACAAACTTGCCGTCAGCAGAAACCAGGATTTCAGAGCAAAAATTGCTGCCGGCAAACTCCGGCGGCAGTGTTGAAATGGTTTGCCGCGCGGTCAGTCGGCCCGTTTGCTGGTCGTAGTCGAACAACACAATCGTCGATCCCTCTTCTTGGATCGAATAGAACCAACGACCGTTGGGGTGAAAATGGAAGTGTCGGGGACCGTCACCCGGGGGCAGCGAGATCGCAGCAGGATCATTGGGTGCAAGCACACCTTTTTTTGCATCAAACTTCCAGACGAAAATCTTGTCTAATCCCAAGTCTGCATGCAGCACAAAACGCCCCGAGGCATCGGTTTGGATCATGTGAGCATGAGTGCGGTCATGGCCGCTGATCGCAAAGCTGCCCTTGGGAGCATGCGTTGCCGTGGTCGGCCCAATCTCGCCTTCGTCCACTTGTACGTCGCTGGCGTCACCCAATGTGCCATCGCCCAATATCGGCAGCACTGCGATGGAACCGCCAAAATAGTTCGCGACCAACACGTGCCGACCCGTCGGATCGATACTGACGTATGTCGGTCCGGCGCCACCCGAGCGGACGGTATTAAGCAGCGTTAATTGACCGCTCTGGTGATCGATCGCAAAGGCACTGACAGAGCCTTGTTTGTCCTCGCCAACTCGATCAGTTTCGTTGGCCGAGTATAGACGGGTTCCATCGGCACTGACCACCAAACTGCTGGGACTTGTTCCCATCCGGTAAGTCCCGGCGGGTGTCATCGCCCCGGTTTTACGATTGATTTTGAATATATGAATGCCTCGGCCATTACCCGGTGGCAGATCGACTTGCGTTGGCAACATGTCGCGGAGCGGAGAGCTGAACGTGCCGACGTACGCGAACAGCGGTTTTTCAGCATCCGCGGTCTGGGCCTGCAGCGAGCGTGTGAACAGTGGCGTGGCTACGAAAATGAAGGCCAGAACTCGTAGAAATAAACGAGAAGCGTAGTTTTGTGTCGTCATGGCAAATTTGGGGTGAGTGATCAAGGCGGGTAGTTCCTCGTCGGCATACGAGGGGGAGGCGAGATATTGGTAGGTGGACCACACTATAGCCGATCTATCGTCAGCCGATCGTTCGGCGATCATAACGTTTTATTTCGCACTGGCGGCAGTCCTGTGATCCGATCAACGGATAGAATCAAACCGTCATTAATCAGCTTGTCAAATGAATTTGATCGACGCACTGCACGCGTCCTGACCTCACTGCCCCAGCTCAGCAAAGGACTCTCATGTCTTTGATTTTTCGTCCCCTGTTTTTCCTTGCGATGTTTGTCGCAGGGCCGTTGGGTTTGGCGACGGGGCCGATGGTTCCTCAAGCGAAGTGCTGCGCGGACGAACTTGACTGGGTTCAGGTTTCTGGCGACGGCAAAGGATTTTCGTTGGTTGACTCCGGCGAGTCATTCATCCCCTGGGGATTCAACTACGATCACGACGGTGATGGGCGTTTGATCGAAGATTACTGGGACGACGAATGGGACAAGGTGGAGTCGGCGTTTGGCGAGATGAAAGAACTTGGCGCGAACGTGGTTCGCATCCATTTGCAGATTGGCAAGTTTATGGAAAGTCCGGCCAAGCCAAACGAAGGTTCTCTCAAGCAACTCGCTCGCCTTGTCACCTTGGCGGAACAAACGGGACTTTATCTCGATCTGACAGGACTTGGTTGTTATCACAAACAGGATGTGCCTCAGTGGTACGACGAGCTAGGTGAACAAGATCGTTGGGCGGCGCAAGCGGTGTTCTGGGAGGCGGTCGCCAAACGATGTGCCCACAGTCCCGCCGTGTTCTGTTACGACTTGATGAATGAACCGGTTGTGCCCGGCGGAAACACAGCACGCACCGATTGGCTAGGGCCGGGGTTTGGCGACAAACATTTTGTGCAATTTATCGCACTGGATCGCCAAGGCCGTGATCGCACCGAGGTAGCGCAGGCCTGGATTGGAAAACTTGTCTCGGCGATCCGTCAACATGATGATCGTCATCTGATCACTGTCGGGCTCGTGCCGTGGAGCTTGGATCGTCCTGGAATGACTTCGGGCTTTGTGCCAGAAAAGATTGCTGTCGATCTCGACTTCATCGCGATGCATCTGTATCCCGAAAAAGGAAAAGTGGAAGCGGCGATCGAGACGCTCAAAGGATTTGCCGCAGCGGGCAAGCCAGTCGTCATCGAAGAAATATTTCCACTGAAATGTGGGGCCGAAGAATTAGGTCAATTCATCAACCAGTCACGATCGTATGCGAATGGTTGGATTGGATTCTACTGGGGAAAAACGCCAGCGGAGATTCGTCCTGCGGCAACGATTCCCGCAGGGTTGACCTTAGCCTGGCTCGAGTTATTCCAGAGCAAGCGTGAATCGATTCTGGGACCACCGCAACTGGAATTCTTGTCCAACGGAGTGACGGCGCACCGCGGAAATTCGGGCGAGTTCCCCGAAAATACGCTGGCCGCCTTTCGCAGCGGTATCGATGTCGGCGCCGACTGGATCGAATTGGATATCCTGCGTACTCGTGATGGGCAATTGGTGGTCATTTATGATCCAGCGACCCAGCGTGTCGGCGATGCGGATCGGGTAGTCGCCGAATCGAACTACGCGGAACTCGCATCGATCGATGTCGCAACTGATTTCAGAAAACGCAGTGGCAAGATGCTGATCGAATGCCCGCCCGCGAAAATGCCGCTGCTAAAAGATGTGTTGGCGATGGTGAAGACTCAGGGGCGGACACGTGTCTCGATCCAGCCCAAAATGGACTGTGTGGCGGATGCGATATCGCTGATCCAGTCTATGAACGCCGAGCGATGGGTGGGATTCAATGATGGGAATCTCGAGTTTATGACTGAGGTGAAGCGGCTAGCACCTGAGATCACTGTGTTTTGGGATCGTGGGAAGGACACCGATATCGACAGTGATATCAAGATTGCGAAACAGAATGGATTCGAGTCATTGGTGTTGCATCCAGACGGCATCACGCTGGAGAAAATCGAAAAGATCCGAGCGGCGGGAATCGAAGTGGGAGCCTGGACCGTGAACGATCCCGAGTCGATGCAGCGTCTATTGAAGATGGGCGTGCAGCGAATCTACACCGACCACCCACGTTTGTTGTTAAAGCTCAAAGCAGAGCAGTGATCCGGAAGGCTGCCGAGACGACTACGCCCCGCTTGGTGTGAGCCGCGGTTCTCGCAATGAACGGATGCATTCGATTGACATTCAGAGTCCAATTTTCCTCGCAATGACTTTACAGATTTCCTTGATCCTTGTTTTGACTTGATCTTCCCCAAGCGTATCGGTGAGTTCGGCAACCCTTGATTTTAAAAGTGCCAGAACTTTTGGCGGAAATTTGCGAATGTTTTTGATGTTGGGGTCTTCGACAACGTCTTTCATGCGGTGGGAAAGAATAACCGGCGTGACGGATGGCCCAATGGGTAAGCCATCTCGCGAACGCGTGTGCATTACGTTTGCGCCTGCTCGAATTGTTGATTTAACGGCTTTGGTATCGAGGGCAAGAATCGCCTTGATCAGGGTTTGGTCAAGCTCGTCGAGATTTGAATTCATCGTTTGGGCGTGCTTTCAATGTCCGCGTTCAGTCGAGCTTCTATGGATGTCAGTGACGATTTTAGCCGATCAAGATTACCCGACGCAAACGTTCGCCGCGTTTTCCGCTTAATCTTTGGTTCCGTTGAAAGCTGGCTTCCCAGCGATATGGGAAAATCCGCAGAATGTGAAAAATGGAAGGTTGGAAAATCGGAATCTGGTTTATGAACAGCGTCCGAATCGCTTCCTGATTTTTTAACATTAGATTTGTTAAGCTATCGGTTGCACCTCGGGGCCGTTTGCGGATGGGCGACACTGAAGCAGTACGACCAGAGATGTTTCAAAAAGAAGGTAGAACGGGTTATGCACCCGGTGTTTTTTAATGCGACGATTTGCGATGCCCCATTTTATTTGCGTTGCGTGTGGAACAGAGTTTGCCGAGTCGGATACGTCTCCGGATCGTTGTTTGATTTGTGAGGACGAACGTCAATATGTGGGTTGGAGGGGCCAGCAGTGGACGACGCTGGCGGAGCTGCAACAATCGCATCAGAGTCTCATTCGCAAGGAAGAGGCGGGATTGATTTCGATTGGGATGCAGCCTTCGTTTGCCATCAACCAACGAGCGTTTTTGGTGATCCATCCCGAGGGAAATGTCCTGTGGGACTGTATTCCGTTAATTGAGGATGCGATGGTCGAGATGATCCAGGGAATCGGTGGAATCTCGGCGATCGCGATCAGCCATCCGCATTATTACAGCACCATGGTGCATTGGAGTCGTGCGTTTGATTGTCCGATCTATTTGCACGCAGCGGATCGGCAGTGGGTGATGCGGCTTGATCCGGCGATCCAGTTCTGGGACGGAGAGACAAAAGAACTTGCCAGCGGATTAACGCTGATTCGTTGTGGAGGCCATTTCGATGGCGGCTCGGTGCTGCACCTCAGTGCTGCTGCGGATGGCAAAGGAGTAATGTTGTCGGGCGATATTTTGCAATTCGTTCAGGATCGTCGCTGGGTGAGTTTTATGTATTCCTATCCCAATCTAATTCCTTTGCCGATTTCCAAAGTCCAGAAAATTGTCGAGGCGATCGAGCCATTTGAATTCGATCGTATCTATGGCGCATTTGCGGGCAAGAAGGTAGCGACAGATGCCAAGGCGGCAGTCCAGCGATCTGCGTCGCGATACATTCAATCGTTACAAGGATGATCGAGCGTTTCGGTTTTGAAATAAAATCTATCGCTTATGATTGGAAGTTGTCGGAATCTGCCGACTTTTGATCCATTTTCTCGACATGTTTTTTGATGCGTCGTTCGACCCAACCGACGAAGATCAAAACGAGCACCGCCATAACGACGACTCCTACGGCGAAGGTGAATTGTCCCACCGCCACGGCGATTCCAATTCCGGCAGTCAATAGAATCGAGGCCGCGGTGGTTAAGCCTTCGACCCGATTGTCTTGGTGATGAATGATGGTCCCCGCCCCCAGGAAACTGATGCCAACCACGATGGCTTGAATCATGCGAATCGGGTCGGCGCTAATATTACTCTCGTTGCCTTGATCGAAACGCTCCAGGACAACATCGCCCAGCAGGACCAACATCGCGGAGGCGGCGCAGACAAACATGTGAGTTCGCAAGCCGGCAGGTTTGTCTGCGAATTCACGCTCGATGCCGACGACGGCACCAAGAGCCCCGGCGATCAAAACCACGATGATTTGGTGAAGCTGGTCTTCCATTGGACTGAATTTCGATCGGATTAGCGGTGATCAAACGAGCGGAAAGTGCTTCGTTTTCCTTTGGGGAACACTATCGACGAGCGTTCTACACGTTCGGTTTATTCGCTAACACTACAAATTTCATGCCGTACCGGATCGAGTCGTCGCTCTACATAAATCCAAGCGATTAACGCCATCAAACATTCCACGACAATGAAGATCATGCGGGCCATAATTGCCGCCAGCAGTGCGTGCGTCGGTCCGGTCACCAAACCAAGAATGGTTGTGAGTACCAATTCGCGAATTCCCGCACCGCCAGGCAAGAGCGACGCAAACCCGATCACCATGGCTAGTGAAATCGAAGCGGTGGCGATCGCCAACAATTGCAAGGTCGATTCAGCCAACGCAGCCGTAGGAATCGCGGTCACGATCATCGCGAACGAGCTGCCGATCAAAATCCAGCCAAGCGTCGACCAAGCCCAGCCTTTGGCACACGCGATCCAAGCATGATGTCCAAGATCGGAGGTCTGCCCCATCAGCCGGGTGGTCACAATCTGAAGCACTGGGGGCAGCGTAGGGATGCTGGCCAGCACCGCTCCGGTTGCGGCGGCGACCATCATCCAAACCGGGACGGGCAGCGTCACGATCACGATGCCAGCGACCGCGGCGCCCACAGCCATCATCATGAACGTTTCCAAAAACACACTAATCGTGGCTGGCACGACGGGAACCGAACATCGTTTGAGGACTCCGACCCGCAAGACCACCACCATTGCCTTGCCAGGCACATACTTACCGATGTGCCCGAGCGTTTGAGCAGCGACAACGAGAGCCGCCGGAGGTCGATGGCCAAGTACCGCCAACCAGCCGCGAAGCACCATTCCCGAAACCAGCGTCCCGGCCGCGTACAGTAACGCGGCCAAACCGATGCGTGACCAGTGGATATTGCTAAGCGTGGGAATGCTGCGTCGTAGCGCCGTACGTTGCTCTTTCAATGAGCTGGCTTTGTTCGAATCATCCGTCGCAGCGATCTGCGAGTCGATTTCACGAATCTGGCGAACCACACGTTCACGTTCGGTTTGCCATTGGCGTGCGGCGGACCGGACGGCGAAAAACAGACCCACGACGACCGCGATGGCGATGATAATTTTGGCAATTCGCAGCCATCGTTTGCGTTTGCTGCGATGCGGAGCCGCAGGTTGAGACGAGACAGCGTCAATTTCGGGGGATTCGTTTGACTCAGCCACTGCGATTCTTTCGAGAACGTTTGATCCGTCTATCCATAACTTCGGTGATCCTTCACAATCGGGCACGATCCGATTGGGATACAATCCCTAACCAAGCTTCCACAATTTCCTACCACTAAGTCGAGCAGGCTCGATGACAAAACGTCGACCCAAGAATAATCCCAAACAACCTCAGCCAGCCGCACCGGTTGCGAACCCCGACGAGGCGGTTACGACAACGGGGGCCGGTGATGACGGATCGTCGCCGCCACACACGTTGGCGTCCACTAAAGCGATGCTGGAACGGCTGCCGTCGCTGTCGCGGATCTTGTCGGTGCTGATGCTGTTGCTCGGTATATTCGCGGTCGGAGCGTTGTTCTACAAGGTGATGGCCGGGTTCTTTGTGCCGTTGTTCCTAGCCGCACTGCTGGTCGTGATCTTTCGACCGGTGCACGATTGGATCTACGTCCAGACAAAAGGGAAGCGGCGTTTGGCGGCCGCCTCGACCACTCTGATGATCTTGATGATGGTGTTGATGCCGATGATTGTCGTGTTGTCGGTCGCGACCAGCCAGTTTACGGCAATGGTCAGCCACATGAATTTCAACGATCTGACGGCGGCATTGGATCGTGCCCGCGATCAGTTTGGCATTTCGTTGCCGCACGCCGAAAAATTTCGACGTTTGGATGAACTGACCGATTCATTGGATGATTCGGTGCTGTCCGGTGAAGGATTGCGTGGAATCAACCAGGACACGTCCGTCGCAGTGTTTTTGCAGTCGTTGTCGGGCGTAATGCAGGCTCCGGAGAATCGTCAGAAAATTCTGGATAATATTTCTGAAGCAAAATCGCTAATCCTGCATCTGCAGGAAAACGTGGCAGGGCCGCCCACTGCGGACACCGCGGCTGAAACTGCGATTGATCGTCTCAATGAACTCAAAAAATCGTTGCCTCAAGCTGTCGACGCTGCGGATCTGATCGTTCCTGATGATAGTGAGTCGGCTGCGAATGCCGAAGTCTCGTTGGACGACGCAGAGGGGGCGAGTGAACTCGATTCCGATGAAACCGAGTCGCTGGATCAACTAAACGCAGAAGAACAGTTTCACCGCCAGAGTGTGATCGCTTCGGCTGCAATCCGATCCTGGATGCAAATTTTGCTTGGCGGCACACTTCGCAGCCAGGTGCGATTGATCGCCAATCCGAGTGCCGAAGATTTTAAGAGTCTATTGAGTCGCGGACGTGAATCGCTGCAACCACGGTTTGTCAGTTTGACCAGTGCAACGGGAAATTACCTTGGCAAGATCTTGGTGGGTTTGCTGGTCCTGATCATCGCGGTTTACTTCTTTTTGATCGACGGTGCGGCGATGATTCGCACGTTGATGCGGTTGAGCCCGCTGGATGACAACTACGAGCGGCGGTTATTGTTGGAATTTGATCGGACCAGTCGCGCCGTCGTTTTGGCAAGCGTGCTCAGCGCGGTCGTGCAAGGCATTTTGGGTGGATTGGGATTTTACGTACTCGGATTCGAATCGGTAGTGTTGTTGTTTTTGGCAACCACGTTGATGTCGTTGGTGCCGTTTCTAGGGGCCGCATCGGTTTGGGTACCGTGTGTCGTTTGGCTCGGCATGGTCGAACAACGCTGGACCGCTGCGATCGCGTTGGCGCTGTATGGCGTGCTGGTGATTTCATCGATTGACAACGTAATCAAAGTCTATGTGCTGCACGGCCGTTCGCAATTGCACCCGCTGTTCGCTTTGTTGAGCGTTTTGGGCGGCGTGAAAGTGTTTGGTCCGATTGGTATTTTGGTGGGGCCGATGGTTGTGGTCTTTTTGCAAACTCTGCTTGAAATTCTCAATCACGAGCTCGACGATACAGCCTCGGCCGAAGCCATTGCGGAAGCGAAAACGAATGTGGGATAGGCTTCCAGCCTGTCATCCGCCGCGTAATGGTAATCAAGATGCAAGTCCAACGTACAAGCCGTAACTTCGAAAGTCATGCGTGACTTTCGCGAAAGCAGTACCCAGAACAGGAAAAACGATCGTGACATTCTCACAAGATGATTTTCAGTTCGTAGCCGAACACGCTCGCGGTGCGATGCTGTTACAAACGATTGCCGATACGCTGGAGTGGGACGAGCGGACCGGGATGCCGATCGAGGGCGGTGATTATCGAGCGACCCAGGTCAGCACGCTACGTGGGATGGTGCATCGCCGCCGGACCGATGCAAAATACGGTGAAACGCTGCAGTCGCTATCCGAAAACCTAGGCAACGAGGATCCTGCCGGCGATGTGGCAGCGACCGTCCGTGGGCTGTTGCGGAATTGGAAACGCGATCACCGGCTGCCCGAGGAACTGGTCGAGCGAACATCGCGAGCGACGGTAAAGGGACAACAACGCTGGGACGCCGCACGCCGGGCCGACGATTTTGGGATGTTTCGCGATACGCTCGCCGAAATCATTGACCTGAAACGCGAAGCCGGTGAGCGGATTGCCGAGGGAACCGATCGATCATCTTATGAAGCCTTGCTTGACGAATACGAACCTGATGCTCGGGTTGAAACGCTAAATAAAGTGTTTCAAGATCTGCGTAAGCCGCTCGTGGAACTGATTGACTCGATTCGCGAAGCACCGCGTCAACCGAACCGAAGTTTGCTGGAACGCGATTTCGCGATTGCGGGGCAACGCGATCTGAGTCGCTTTGTTGCCGAAAGTGTTGGATTTGATTTTCAAGCCGGACGACTTGATGAAACATCGCACCCGTTTTGTACGACGCTGGGGCCGCGGGATTGCCGAATTCTGACTCGTTACGATTTGAATTGGTTGCCTGCGGGTTTGCTCGGCACATTGCACGAAGCGGGACACGGGATGTACGAGCAAGGGATGCGGTCCGATTGGTTCGGATTGCCACCTGGATCGTATTGCTCGCTAGGAATTCACGAGTCGCAATCGCGATTGTGGGAAAACCAAGTTGGACGTAGTCGACCGTTTTGGAAGTGGTTGTTCGATCGAACCAAAAAAACATTCTCACCGACGCTGGACGACGTCTCACTCGACGATTTTCACTTTGCGATCAACCAAATTCAACCGTCGTTGATCCGAGTCGAAGCGGACGAGGCCACCTACAACTTGCACATCATCATTCGTTTTGATCTCGAGCAACAACTGATCGGAGGGACGCTGGCGGTCGATGAATTGCCCGCTGCGTGGGATGCAAGATATGAAAACGACCTGGGGGTCTGTGCACCCTCACCTGCAAATGGAGTGCTTCAGGATGTCCACTGGAGCGCTGGCTTGATTGGGTATTTTCCTACGTACACGTTGGGCAATTTGGCAAGCGCCCAGTTGTTTAACGCGGCCGAGGCGGAACTAGGTGGTTTTAGTGAGATGTTTGCTCGTGGCGAGTTCGAGCCCTTGTTGACTTGGCTTCGCGAGCGAATTCACGAGCGAGGTCAATGCGAGTCCGGCGACTCGTTGGTATTGCGGGCGACCGGTAAACCGCTCTCCGCGGACGCGTTGATCGGCTACCTGACAGGAAAGCTGCGGAAGCTATACGGTCTTGAAGGCTGATTAATGATTCACAAGACGCTGTTTGCCGCTGCTTTTCGCATAATTGCGGGTTACAATCAGGCGGTCTCTTTTCTGAATTGGGGTTATTGAATGTTGACGTGCAATTGTCCGCGCTGTGGTGAAACGATTGGCTTGCCAACGGCGGCGGTGCCTGCGGATGCGACCGCCCAGTGTCCGTGGTGTGGCGAACTGTATCCTGCCAGCGAAATCATCGATAAATTGCCACCGATGGTGGAATTGATCTCGGCCGACGGACAACCGTTGTTCCTCGATGCTGGCGACGGGGCGGCGAATATGTCACTGCACGCGGCGGCGCCGATCGCTGCTAGCTCTGCTGCCTCGTCACTTGCACCCCAAGCACAAACCGATTCGATCAATGAGACCTGGGACGACAACACGGAATTGACGATCGAAGCGGATGAGTCCGGTTTCGGTTTTGACAGCTCGGAAGATGACGAAGCGGAGCAAAACGATTTAGGCTTCGATGACGGCAGTCAAGATGATCCCGAGACGATGGATTTCCTTTCGCGCGATGATGCGGCCGACGCTGCACTCGGGGCATCGGATAGTGGGGGCGCTCCGCTGATGCCGATGAAGGTCAAGTCGGTGCCGGTTTCCAACTACAAGCGGAAAAAGTCATCGCCGATTAAAACATTGATCGGTGTTGCGATGGGCCCGCTCGTGGCTCTTCCGTTGGCCGGTGGAATCCTGCTCTGGCTCGGCAAAGCTCCGGATTTGGGGTTCTGGCCGTTCGATGGATCGTTCAACAAAGGATCGTCGTCACGAGTTAGCGCTGAACCGATGGCACAAAGTAGTCCAATCAACGGGGACGACGGTTTTGCAGCGAGTGGCCCGATATTGACCGGATCGGAAATGATGGTGCCTGCGGTCCAGCCGTCGGATGAACTCGACAATGCTAACGAAGAACTTGCAAATTTGGGCAGCGATTCCAATGCAACGGATTCAACCGATTTGACGTCGGGCGGTTTTGATATGCCGTCACTTGGAACGTCGCTGAAACCAAGTAGCGATGATTCGGGTAGCGAGTTGAGCACCGACGAAGTCACCTACCCTGCGGAGCCGACGGTCCCTTCGCAAGCGGAGCTTGACGCGAGCAGCAACTCGCTTAGGCAAGACATCGCGGCGGATAAGGTGCCCATGGAAATGCCGGAAGCCGCGCTTGACGATGTCTCCGGAAAAATGGAATCGATACTGTCTGACGATAGCAGCGCCGACGTTTCCCCGGCTGAGGATGTTTCGGTAAAAGAAGAGCCTGTACCGGACTCAGTCACTGAGACCGTTGAGGATACGCCCACAACCGATGTTGAGGCGGAGGCGGAACCGTCCAAGGTTGAGGCTTCGGTCGCCAAGGCGAATAAGTTGTTGGCAAGCTTAATGAAGTTCGAAGGGGCCGAGGCCGATCGTCGTCGTTTGTTAGCCAATGCCTACGCTTCGGTGTCGGCTGTGGCGACCGAGCCAAATGCGGGGGACAGTCCAGAGGTTCAGCGATTGTTGAACGCACTTTCGCGATCGCCGCTTATCAAAGACCTCGGCGATGCAGCGAATCTTTGGTTGGACTACCCGAAGCGGACGACCGAGGGTGTCTTGATTATTGGCAAACCGGAATCGAGCGAAGCGGGGCCCGTGCTGCAGATTTCAAGTTCGTCATCCGAATCCAGAGACGTGCCCGTTTCCGGAACGACGCTGCCGGACGCCGAAAAGGTTATTGCTTTGGGGCGGATTGTCGAAGCCAGCGATGGACCCACGGTGGAGTTGATCGCAGTTGAAAGTGTGAATCCCTAAGACGCAATCTCGCATTTCCAACTCTCGCACCGCGAAAATTGCGAGTGAGTTGTGATGGGTTTGGAGGGGTGTCCGACGAAAGTCTTGACGACTTCCGCTACCTGTTCTCTCACAGCGACCAACTCATAATCTTAATCATACTCATAATCTTAATCCCGTCCGCGCACGTCCTCCGTCGGGTAAAAAGTGACCGCAGAGGATTATGATCAAGAGTAAGATTATGATTAAGAATGAAAAGGGTCGCAGCGACCTGCGAGCGTGATTTCCTGCTCGGATCGCTCTTACTTGCTGCCAGACAGCGTACCGGTGACGATGCAGGACGCCGATTTGTCCCCAGGCAGATTGGTCACGATGCGAATCTTCTGAGCAATATCGCCGGGGGTGCCGTCCCCTTTGAAACGCACTTTTACGAATTGCACTTTCTTGCTGCCGACGGGAATTTCGAATTCGAAACGTTGATCGCTGCAGACGACATCTGTGATTTCAAATGCTTCGTCCCCTTTGACGATCAATCGTTTTTCGATCACCGCATCGGCGGGCTTTGATCCCAAATTCACAGCGGCAGGTGAAACACTGATCGCCGAGCGAACACGGCCCGAAATGTCCATCTCGGTGGTCGGGAAATCGCGATCGTTGCTGATCAGCGTCAATCGCTCGTGAATTTCGCCTTCGTCCATCGAGTCTTTCATGCTGACTCGCATTCGATAGCGAACGATTCCCGGAGCCAATTCGGGGGCACTCAAGCGAACTTGCAAACTATCGCAGTGACTTCGTACATCGCTGATCCGCCAAGTCGAATTGCCGCTGTGGGTAATCACGACTTCGCGCTCCTGAGCCGAACCCGAGGCGAACTCACCAAAGGCGACTTCGGGTGGATCAAATGTGATGTCGGTGCGGATAAAGCCGCTGACTTTGAGTTGGGTTTCGGCGTAAAAAGGTTTGTCAAACACGACGGTGATCGTCGCTGACTTCTGGCCAATAAAGGAACTTGTGTTGAACGTGGCGACAACCGCACCCGTCTCGTGAGTCTTCAGCGTGTCTTTGGTAAGCGAGGGACTTGTACATCCACAACTCGACCGGACTGCAGCGATGTGAACGTCTTCTTCGTATTTGTTAGTCAGCTCGAAATGAAATTCGCATTTGGTTCCGCGGCCGACGGTACGAAAGTCGTGACTCGTTTCGGAAAACATTTTCTCGGCCCAATTTTCAGCTCGGACGTCCGAAATTGAGCAGAGGCAGAGCATTACGAAACTGGTTAGCAAAACAGAATAACGCACCATGACATCCAGGCCATTCAAGAGTGGAAAATGGAAACACGGGAAAGACGACAAAACGCCTCGGCATCAAGACGGTGAAATATCCGTGGCCATAAAGGCCATGCCGACCAAAGTCACCAGCATCGCAACAGGTGCGATCGGGACAACACTAAACACTTTATCGGAAACAACCTGCCCCTAAACCTTAGAAAGAATGGCTAGTTCGACGAAGAAGGGTCATCTTTCTCCACCGAAATCTCAGTCGCTAGCAAATCAAAGTCGAAAAATACCTCTGCGAGGCGTTCCATTGGCAAACCGACCACGTTGGTTTCGCTGCCACCATTGAGGACTTCTAACCAATCATTCCCGTCCTGGAAACCGAATGCTCCCGCCTTGCCTTCCCACATCATCGAATCGAGATAGTGTGCTAGCATTTCCTCGCTCAGGGTTTTCATTTGCAGTTCGGTGCGGACGACTTCGACCACGCAGCGATTTTGGCTGACCGACCAGACGCAGAAACCAGAGTAGACATCATGGCGACGACCGCTGAGTTGTCGAAGCATTGCTTCGGCATGTTCGATATCGTGCGGTTTTCCCAGAATTTGACCATAACACGAGGCGACCGTATCGGCGGCCAGGACCAATCCGCTATCGTTCTTCGCAGCGACGTCGGCAGCTTTCCGATACGCGTAACGGGCCACCAATTCGGGAGCGGTTTCGCGGCTGCACATCCCGCACTCGGCTTCATCGCTCGCGGGCTGGACGACAAACGAATATCCGGCGGCCTTCAACAATTGCGACCTGCGGGGCGACCCGCTCGCCAGGATCAGCGATTCGTCGGTCGGCAAATCGGCTCGCGGCAGTGCTCGCATCAGTGGCAGATTGTCTGAGAATTTCATCCGTTTTGATTGCTTTTAGAGTTTTCTGGAATTCCAGGGAACAAGGGCACTCGTAACGTTTTACGTGTTCGTTGCGGGCTTGGGAAGCAAGCGACCGCTTTTCTCTTGACGCTTCGAACCCTCTCTTTGTAGTGTTCGGCCTGACCCCGTCTTGCAACCTCATGCTGGCAATCTCGGATCCTTTTTCTGAGTCGTACAAGAATCATCTAGCTTGAACACCATCAATCGCAGACAGTTTTGCTCACTGGTGGTCGCTGGTTCGCTAGCGTCCACGGTCGCTGGCTGCGCGTCTTGGATTGATCGATCTACGTCGGATTCAGTGTTAGGCAAGACCGGTACCGCCTTGACTCCGGCCGGACAAAATTCCCAATCCATTGTTTTGTCGGTTGGTTTTCATTCGATCCAAACCGGGACCACCGACCGAGACACGTCGATGTGGCAATGGGTGGATGAAATGGTCATCGAACCAGCTCGCCGTGCCGACCTTTCCGCGAATGGAATTCGGGTGGGCAAGGTCATCCGGCCTGACCAATTTCGCCAACGGCTTGGCGAGATGTCGGGGCCTCAAGACGTAATGAAGGTGTTTCTCGACCAAGCGGACGTCGCCAGCGAGGTATCGGGGGGCTCACGAAAAATTCCGATGCGATTGGCAAAACGCTACGAATTGCCACTTCGGCAACCTCGCAGCGGGCCCCACGTCACTTTGCTTCGTACCAAGGGACAAACCATCGGACGAACGCTTCAGGATCCACAATACCTGCTAGCCATCACCCCGACTCAATCCAAAACGGCCTCGCAAATTCGTTTGCAATGTCGGCCTGAGATCCAACATGGATCGATGCGTCAAAAATGGATTAGCAGCGAATCGGCGATGCGAATCGACAGTCGGCGTGACGCATGGTCGCTCGATTGGTTGGATATCGATCTCGAAGGGGGCAAGGACGATCTGTTTGTGATCGCGGCTAGTCGTCCTTCGTTTGGCTTAGGAAAAGAGATGTTGTCGGGCGTTTCTGCAGACAACATCGAAGAGCAAGTCGTGGTCTTGCTAGAGATTCAGCGGCTTCCCGAGACCAAGCTGTAGACCAATACCGCTAAATTAACTGATTGAGTGAGCCGTGACGCGTGAGCGGCCGGGTTCCACGCCATTACCCGGTGCCTTTCGGCTCACAGCTGCGATTTGCATTTGGATTAAATTAACAGCCCGCTAGCCACGGTTCCGGCGCTGAACCGGGACTAGAGCCTAACGGAACGCTGCGAAGCATTTTCTGGTAGCTTCCTTCGCCAGAGGTGGTGATTCGCAATGGACGCTAACAATCCACGCTCTGGCGGGCGTAGGCGTCGAAACTTATTGACGGTATTTCGGCTCAGGCAACTCAGCGGGGCGACGAATCACTTCGGCCTCGAGGATGCGATCGGGCGGATAGACGATTTGCCCTTTCTTCTTTTCTTTGCTGGGGTCAACCCGCCGAAGTTCGCTGAACATGTCCATCCCTTGGATCACGCGTCCGAATACCGTTTGTGCCTTGCTGACGGATGGGACCGGAGTAAAGAAGATGGCGAATTGGCTGCTAGCGCTATCGTCGACGAAGTCGCCACTTTCACCTTTGGGAAGTTTGGCCATCGCCAACGAGCCGCGGAACGCATTCCTGGCTCCTTCACGCTGATGCTCGTCGATCAGGAATTTTCCGGTGTTGCCCGACCCGGTGCCAGATTCGTCACCCGTCAGCGCCAGTAAATCGTCCATCACTTGATAGAAATCAAGTCCGTCGTAATAGCCCTCTTCAACCAATTTGATAAAGTTGGCCACCGTCGAAGGTGCCTGGTCTAAGAACAATTCAATGACGATCTCACCGTGAGTCGTTTTCAGTCTAACTCGCGGCAGTTCTTTCTCAGCATCTTGCTCGCGACGTTTTTTTTCGTCCGCCCACTGCTGCTTCAGTTCATCCATTTGGTAGATGAAACGTTTGTCCAAGTCACCGTAGTCCTCAGGCTTCAAGTACTTGTAAATTTTTTCAGCGGTTTCAAATTCTCCTACGCAGACCGAAGAACGGGCAGCGGTCTGAAACAAAAAGACTTGGTTGAACCCCAAATCAATCAGCAACGCGCTGGCCTGCATCGTCGACAACGAGTAATTCGAGCTTTTGAATCGATGTTCGAGCATCGTCAACAAATACTGAGCGGCCTCCTGGTCGGGTGCCAATAACAAATATCCGTAGGCGGCATCAAAGACTTCGTCGAACAAGTTGCGACTCTGTGCACGCAATTCGCGGTAGTGTTCCAAGTCGGCTGGCGATTGTTCCTCGCCATTCATATACAAGGTATGAACCGTGCGCATTTCAATCATCACGTCAACCAATTGCTGTTTGGCCGCGACATATTTTTGTTTGGCCTCTTTTCCTTCTTCGCTCAACTCAAACGCTTCGCCATCGGGCCCTTTGCCCAGCAGATTGGAGGGTTGAAGGGGGTTGGATTCTGATTCTGCAGACGCTGCGTCAGCGGGGATCGCATCACTTGGGATCGATTGGCCTGATGCGGCAGCAGGCGACGTTTCCTGGGCCATTACCACATTGGTGACCGGCAGCGAAAATCCCGCCACCAATCCAATGGTCGAGAGGGTGAAAAACAAAACGCGATCAATCATCAATAACTCAAATGGCTCAGAAACAAACGGAATATCCTCTGCACGTCTAGCTACGCAGCGAAGGGCGAATTGGATCGCGAAAAGTGTTTGGAAATCAGCTGTTTTCAGCTGTCTGCCTGCCAATGCCTCAGTGGAATCCGCGGTTTAGCGGCAATCGTTCGAATGGGAAGGGATCGGGATATTAGGCGAGAAACAGAAAACGCGGGCAAACGTAGGCGTTACTGAGCGTCGGCCGCAGCGGTGAATTGATAGGTGAACGCACCCAATAATTCGCCTGCATTCCCTGTATGGCAGGTCAAACAGTCGTTCGTGGCCAATATCGGGCCCACCATCCGCAATGTGTGGCCCCGTCGCTCGGTTTGCAACTTTGCACCCTCACGCAATTTTTCAATCGCGTTGATTTCAAAATCACCGAGTGGTCGGGTTCTTAGATCGCCTGATGCGATTTCGTCCATCGAAGGCAGTTCTTTTTCGACATAGGCGACGGGTTTGTCAAAACGATCAAGACTGACAAGTTCGATGAAATCAAGCATCCAAGTTTCAGCGGACTGGGTGGCGATTTGCTGCGAGGAAATCTGTCGAAGCTCTCGATCGGCCATTGCAATTTTTGTTCGGCGGAGGTCAACATCCATCGACAGCGTGACAGGCAAATCAGCGGTGAGAGCCGATCCCTCGAACTGGTCGTCACCTCGCTTTTCAGTGGAGGCACGCGTCCCCAGGGCACCCCACAATCCATAGGGCCTGTTTTCGGGCGAGGCCGCCTCATCGCTTGGAGACGATTGAGCGATGCTGTCGGTTATAAAGCGAACAGCTCCATCATCCGTCAGCACGTGTGTACCTCCGCGATGACGACCGTTGCCCGGAGCCCGGCGGAAGGCATCGTCGTTTTGCAGATGCAAGTCGTAGGGGGATAACTCCTGTTCGGGCTCTGATGTTTCGGGCTCTGATGTCGATTCCGCGATCGGGATCTCGATTTCGTTCCGAGCAGGCGGTAAGGGAGCTCGATCAAAACGTCGCGTGCTTTTGGCAAGCTGCAGTTCCTCCGGCATCGGTGGATACGTAAGTCGGAAAATCGCAATTGCCAATAGTGACATGACTAGAAGCGTTATGAACGATCGCATCACAATACCTATTGTTTGACCACGACGAAGCCTCCATTCTACATCGCGGGTTGCGGGACGTTGCTGGGGGCAGCGAGGGTTTCAAGGAACGTCAGAATGGCTCGGCGATCAGGGAGCGGTAATTTCAGGAAACGATCTCGAGTCGCGGAGGCTTCTCCTTCGTGCACCGCAATGGCTTCCAGTAGCGTTTCAGCGCGTCCGTCATGCATGTAGGGTGCCGAGTCACGCACACCCCACAACGGCGGCGTTCTCCATTCCTGGTTGAAATTTGTCGGCTCGAAAATCTGCCGGACGTATTTGGTTTCTTTAACGAGAACCTTTCTCTTTTCGCTCTGATCCGTCGATGACTCTTCACCGCCGGATTCCAATTCAATGTAACGCTCTTGGGATGACACTTCCACAATTCTTATCGGTTCTGTTGGGCGGTAAGGTGCCAGAAACAAAAACTCACTATTGGTTTGTGATGAGTTAACGATCAAGCTGGATGCCCCGTAATAGTTAGCCGGCAGGGGGTCTTTGGACGGTTTCGCGTTTGCTAATTCATAACGAGACAGCGGAACTACACGAGCAATTGCGGGCTCCGCATGACTCAAGTCCATTAATTCGTATCCCATGTCATGCAAAAGCAAGTCGCTATAGATTCCTTTTGCAGGGCCGATGTCTTGAAGATGGCAGTTGACGCACCCAATGGATGCGAACATCTTTTCGCCTCGGTCGATTTGTTGTGCATGCCGCAGACTCTTGGGAGCTTCCCGAGTTGGTGCTGCTAACGCTGCAATAAAATCACGCATCGCGATGATCTGGGAATCGGAAACATCGATCCCAGGGTTGCTGTAGCCTGGGTTCATCGGGTCGCTTGGTTGCAATTGACGTCGCGTGTTCAGACCAACTTCGTTAGCGCACGCCATGTCAATGAATTCGGCCAATGAGCCAACATTGGCTCGCCAACCAAACTTGCCAAATCGACCATCGCTGAGCGCCGAGGGGCGACCACTTATTTCGGGGTGTCGCTCTTGCAGCTTGGCCTGAATAGCCAAGTCGCGATTACTGACTTGATCGATCAAGCCGGCTCCAAATAATGCCGTCGTATTTCGCTGAAACAGCCTAGCGTTGAACGTTACTTGTGTGCCTCGAGATTCTCGTTTGCCGCCGGAATTTCGATTAAGGGCGATTGGGGTCGACGAAGCATATCGAACCTCCGCCGCATTCATCGGTCCGCCCGTATGACTGAATTCGACAGGTAAGTGCGATAGCAGTTCTTTCCGTTTCAACATGTAAGCGTCGGACCCGCCATGGTGCAGTAGAGGCAGGATGTTGGTAATCATGCCATTGCTTTGAATGAACCCTGGATGCGCGGCATGTACTGCGAGTGCTAGTTCGCCGGCGCCGAGAAAGTCGGTTTCGGCATGGATTCGCTCAATTCCAATCGTCAATGCGTTGACCGAAGCGTCGCCCGCGCCACCCACGCCCCCTTGGAAATGGCACCGCACACAGGAGGTGCTATTAAAGAGTGGCCCAAGTCCATCGTTGCCCGTGATCGGATTTCGTGGCGACCAATCTTGCTCGAACAGAACACGGCCCTGCGTGACCGATTCGGGCTGGACCGCCTGGCAATGGACCACGCCCACAGCGGCCATCGCCAGGATGCCGAATAGCATCGTGATCCCGTTTCGATTCAAGCGTTTCATCATTCGAGGTCCTGCTAATAGTGACGAGACAATAAGCCTTCTAAACGATCGCATTGCAATGCTTTTTGGTTCTCTACTGCGGATATGTCATTCTACATCGCGGGCTGCGGAACGTTGCTGGGGGCGGCGAGGGTTTCAAGGAACGCCAGGATGGCTCGGCGATCGGTGAGCGGTAGTTTCAGGAAACGATCTCGTGTCGCGGAGGCTTCTCCTTCGTGCACCGCAATGGCTTCCAGTAGCGTTTCAGCACGTCCGTCATGCATGTAGGGGGCCGAGTCACGCACGCCCCACAGCGGCGGCGTTCTCCATTCCTGGTTGAAATTCGTCGGCTCCAATATCTGTCGGACGTATTTGACTTCTTTCACGAGGACCTTCCTTGTTTCGCTCTGCCCCGACGAAGTTTCCTCACCGTCGGATTCCAATTCAATAATGCGTTCTCGAGATGACACATCCACAATTTTTATCGGTTCTGAAGGGCGGTAAGGGGCCTGGAACAAGAACTCATTGTTGGTTTGTGACGAGTTGTCGATTAGGTTAGCGGCCCCATAGTAGGTGACCGCCACGGACGCTGGAGACGGTCTCACGATTGCTGATTCATAACGCGATAATGGAATGACACGAGCAATTGCGGGCTCCGCATGATTCAGGTCTGATGATTCGTATCCCATGTCGTGCAGAAGCAAGTCGCTATAGATTCCTTTCGCAGGTCCTAGATCTTGAAGATGGCAGTTGACGCACCCGACCGAAGCGAACAGCTGCTCGCCTTGCCGAATTTGTTGGGCATGCCGTGTACTTTTTGGCGGCATCCGCGTCGGTGCCGGAAGGGCTGCGATGAAGTCACGCATCGCGACGATCTGGTGATCGGAAACGTCGATCCCAGGATTGCTGTAGCCTGGGGTCATCGGGTCGCTTGGTTGCGATTGACGTCGAGTGTTGAGTCCGACTTCGTTGGCACATGCCATATCAATAAACTCGGCCAACGACGCGACGTTGGCCCGCCAACCAAACTTGCCATATCGTCCATCACTGAGCGTCGCGGGGCGCCCGCTGATTTCGGGGTGTCGCTCTTGCAGTTTGGCCTGAATGGCTAAGTCACGATTGCTGACCTGGTCGATCAGCCCGGCTCCAAATAACGCCGTCGTATTACGTTGAAATATTCTAGCATTGAGCGTTACGTTCGTATCGCGATTTTGACGTGTGAGCGTAATCGGAGTGGTTGAGACGTAACGAACCTCCCCAGCATTCATCGGTCCACCGGATTGACTGAATTCGGCAGGGAATTGCGATAGCACTACTTTGCGCTGCCGCACGTATGCATCCGAACCACCTTGGTGCACTAGAGGCAGGATGTTGTTGATCGTGTTATCGGTTTGAATGAACCCTGGATGCAAGGATGCTACTATTTCCAAAAGTTCGATGCCGTTCAGCACCTTGTTTTTCGCATGGATTCGCTCAATTCCAATCGTCAATGCGTTGACCGAAGCGTCGCCGGCACCACCGACGCCCCCTTGGAAATGGCACCGCACGCAAGAGGTGCTGTTGAAAAGCGGCCCAAGTCCATCATTACCCGTAATCGGATTTCGCGGCGACCAGTCTTGCTCGAACAAAATACGGCCTTCAGCGACCGAGTTGGGCTGGACCGCTTGGCAATGGACTACGCCCACCGTGGCCATCGCGAGGATGCTCGACAGCATCGTGATCCCGTCTCGATACAAACGTTTCATCATTCTGGATCCGGTTGGAGGTTGGCGGGGGACCTTGGTTTTGATCGTTGCAGGACCGAGGCGAATCGCCCTGGTGAATCGGTGAGATGTGCCACAAAGGGAGTTGGTTTCTCTGCGTCGACAAAGATATAGCGAGCGATGCTGGGACGTTGGATGTCAATCGCAGGCCATTGTTGGGCTCGGCTTAGCAGTGCGAGCTGTTGTAGGTCGACTTCACGATTAGGATACTGCTCGACGAGCGCTGCAACACGGTCCCATGCTTTTGCAACGCGGTTTTGCTTGCCCGCACCTTTGCCTTGGCCCTCTTCTTGGCTCTGCGTCATCGCACTGGCGATGGGTGATTGTAACGACAGCACATAAGAACCTTGCTTTTTGTCAGCTGCGTGGTCTTTTTGTGACGCCGCCCAATTAATCAGTTCGCTGGCGTCTGCATTGGCATCGACCGGTGGATGACCCCAGATCGGTTCTATTAATTTGCGATACTGTTGCTGGAAATCTGCATTGGCGATCAACGGAATGATGGAATCGCACCATGGTTGCCGTGTGGAAACGTGCTGTTCTAGCAGCCCAAGTCGCGTCTGATCTTCAGGCTCCGACAATCCAAATCGCAGCTGCGCTTCAGCCAAATACGATTGTTCAAATAGCGTGACCACGCGGCGGGTGCGGTCGGCCATCGTCTCTTCGGGATGGTTGTTCTCAGCGTCGGCCACCGTTTGGGTGATCAGTGTCTGCCAGCGACGTCCTACCCGGTCAATACTTCGCTCGGCAATTTCTCGGGTGAATTGGTTCGGAGTTTCTCGATGGATGCCCGCCAATATTTGTGCTTCTTCGGCATCATCGATCAATCTGCCCAATTCATCGGTATCGGGAATGCCGACACAGATCGAAAGTAAACGGTATTCCCGGTTGCAAATCGCGACAATCGCCCGCGCCGGAACGTTTCGCGATTCGCCGGCAGTCAAAACGGAGGGGATACCCGTGGGCAGAAACTGAGTCGCCAAACGCTCTCGCAGGCCAATTCGCTGTTGAGCAAGTTCCGCGAGTGGTTCGTTCATCAACTCGCTGGCCCATCCGCCTGGGGCTGCAGCGAACGGATCGTCGTTGGTGACAAGCATCAACACGAGTGAGTTGTCACCAATCGATTGGTATAGGGACTGGAACGGTTTGTCCCACAGGATTGTCGGCGAGGGGGCATCTGCCGACGCGGTCACAGCGGTGAGGCTGAGTATCGTCATCAGCAGCATATTTCGCATAGATGCACCAGAAGTGTGGGGCGGTCGAAAAGTTCGGCGAGTCCGCTCGATCCGTAAGTGTAGATCCAGTCGAGGACTTGCGTCAAGCAAAACGATTAAGCGGAGTCCAGGGTTTTCGTATTTCTGAGTTCGACTCGGGCGTCAACGGGTAGTCCAGGTAGCGGAGCGGCGCAAGCGGATTATTGATTTATTCGAAATGCAATTCGCAATGGTGAGCCGTGAGCCGTGGTGAGCCGTGGGCCGTAAGGCACCGGGTAGTCGCGACCCGGCAGCTCACGCGCGAGCGGCTCACTAAATCAACAGCCCCCCAAGCCATCCGGTTGCAGCGAGTGAAATGTTCAATTCATATCAAACGGCTCTCGCCGCACCGGTGTTAAGGTGATTTGCGGGTTTGCAGAGCGGATTCGATCTTTTGCAACAAACTGTCGATCTGTTCATGAGTTTGTTCGGTTGCCGACACAATCAATAGATTGTTAATGGCCACAATCGTGCTTGGTCCGCCGATGACTTCCCATGTATCTGGATTTACCGTCGCAATAATGGCGTGGATGACTTTTTTCGGTTTGTCTTTTAGTGGATCCGCTAATGCATAGACTCTGGTGACCAAATTTCCTTCCACAGCCTCGAGCGTCATGATATGAACGACTTCATCTTGAATCACGTAAGCAAGGCCAAGTGGATGCAAAGCGTTTCGCAGTACACTTCGCAAGCTGACGTTGTTGAGTGAGAGGCTGACGGGGACCTCGCCTGATAATCCAATCTCTTCGACAGATCTCGCGTCAAGCACCATCGGCACGTCGGTTTGCTCGGAAAGTTGTTTGATGAACTGCTTCAGGGGCAATTCGCTGGCTTCGATCGACGTCTTTTGCGATAGCTTGCTGCGGAGTTGCTTTTCAATCGCTGCGGGATCGGTAACGGTCGGATCTTGCAGCGCTGGCTTTTCGCCCGCGACGAGTTTTCCTTTGTTTGCGGCTGGGGCCTGTTGTGCTAGTGCCGTACGCATCGGCATCAAACTCAGGGGAATCAATATGGTGATCATCAACGTGACCCCGCAGCGTAACCGTCTGGTTTCTCTGGTGGATGATGGGAGCGATGACAACGAGGTTGTCGTCAGCGGGCACACTTGCATGCGAATTTTTCCGTTCGAGTGAATGGCGTCTCAGACTAGGGGCGGTTGCGTAGTCGCCAACTCATGCCCGGCGAGATCGCAGTTAGCCCCAGCGAGATAAGTTAGCCCGGCGAGAAAAGTTGATTGGTCGCGGGCATGGTTGGCTGTCTGCCCTGGAGAGCGTTTCAGTAGCGGTCATGATCAGGCATGCGATGCCGCAGGTCAAGCAAAATCTGTCCCATCGCCTCGTAACGAACGTGAGATTGATGACGGTCGTCGCTACGCTCGCCAAAGCTTGAATTCCCGCCACCGGGCGACGGCAGCGACGCCCAAATCCAAAGGGGATGTTTCCCCTCGTTCCGAACACGGTTGGGTCAGGGATTTTCTGCTGTATTCTGCCCGGCACATCTCCGCAGATCCTTGTCACGATGCCGCAGGCACAGGCGATTCCGACGTCCCGATTCGCCTTCCCAAAAGTCAGCTACGATCGGCACGAAACGGTCTCGGAATCCAGCGGACATGTACGCAGGGCCAAATCGAAAAAATCTATGAAAAATTGGTGCTTAGTGGGGTTGCAGAAAACCGATAAAAACACGACAACCTTCGAACCTTCAAGCAGCGGGCGTTGTCCGTTAACTTGTTGAGGTAACCGGCTGGAGAAAGAGCGGTTTTTGCCTTTTTTTTCTGCACCGGGGCGTAGCTCAGCCTGGCAGAGCGCCTGGTTTGGGACCAGGAGGTCGCATGTTCGAATCATGTCGCCCCGATCAAAAGACCCGTGTTTCACCGAGTGAAACGCGGGTTTTTTTACGTACCGACAGAACGAAAACGCTGGTGGCAGCAAAACGGCGGTAAAATCGCGGTCATTGCGGCGCTGATTCGCCTGTTGAAGTCGCCATTTTTCCTCAATCGACTGCGACACCGACCCACCGCGGCCGTTTTGGCACGAACCATGCTCGTAGGGGGCGTCATGATCCATTTCAATTTGAGAGGAATCCACCAGCCCGTCTTTCGACTCGTCCGTTTTTTCTGGGGGCGAGAACCGCTTGTCTTGTTCGCATTCTTGGTCGCAGCGCTGGGCACCTGGGGCTTTATCGAGTTAGCAGACGAGGTTTTCGAAGGGGGGACGAACTCGTTTGATCGCTGGGCGGTCCGCAGCCTTCGCTCTGCCGATGACTTGTCGCGTCCGATTGGTCCCGCTTGGATGGCCGAGGTGGGGCGGGATTTGACCGCACTGGGAGGTATTTCAGTCTTGTTTCTCGCGATTGTATCGACGGCAGGGTTCCTGGCCGTCAATCGCGTGTATCGCACGATGATGTTTCTGTTGGTTTCAACGCTGGGTGGAATGGCCATCAGTTTGCTGATGAAAAATCTCTTTGCACGCCCACGCCCCGACGTGGTCCCGCATCTGTCACTCGTCTACACCAGCAGTTTTCCTAGCGGTCATTCGATGATGGCGGCGGTCGTTTATCTGACACTTGCTGTGCTTGTCGTTCCGGTGCTGCGAAATTTTTGGATCCGGTTCTACGTGATCGCCGTTGCCGTGGTCATCACCGTGTTGGTTGGCTTCAGCCGGGTCTATATGGGGGTGCATTACCCAACAGACGTGCTGGCTGGTTGGGTCGCAGGTTTGGTTTGGGCGCTATTGTGCTGGCTGATTTCGAGGTCCTTGGCACTGCGAAAGTTGCATTTGGAGCAACGTCTTGATTCACCCCCTACAGATTCCGAGCCAGCTAGGGAGGAGTCATCCGGTGTCGTCCGATGATTCGCCGGCGCGTCTCTGCCCTCTGATTTAATCATGATTTCTCTAGTGCAGTGAACGGCTGCAACCGTGGGCACCCGTGCGGTGGCATGCGAATACTACTGATGCGGTGTAGTCGACACGAACGTTTGATTCCGTTTGTGGTTGGCCCGCCAGTTGCTTGAGTAAACCACGCCAAAGTAAACGCCTGCGCGGGCGATTCAACTCTGTGGTTAATATTTTATGAGCAACGTCCCCAATCCTCGTTCTCCTCAATGCGTGATCGCAGATGATTTACGTGCGTCTCGTGAGCTGCTGCGCGGTTGGATTTCAGAATGTGGCTACGAGTGCACGACAACAGCCAATGGCGAGGACGCGTGGGCAGCAGTAAAGCAAGTCACCCCTCAACTCATTGTCACGGACATCGAGATGCCCGTCGCGAGTGGTCTTGATCTGCTTTGCTCGCTTAGGCAAAACCCATCTATTGAACTCAATTCGATCCCGGTGATTGTGATCAGCAGTTTGCAAGACGATGACATTCGCTCGTTTGTACAAAATGCGGGAGGGACGGTGTTTCTAACGAAGCCCTTGGATAAACGACGTACTCAACAAGTTGTACGGCGAATGGATCAGGTAGCAAGCGTCGCCAACGCCAATTTTTATGACAGCGTACACGAACACCCGCGGCCAAACAGGCGGATCTCGCCAACGCTGCGTCGTCTCTACCGCGAAGTCCAAGAGAACGGTCCGAAATTCCGCTAAGTGCATCTCGGTATGGAAAATGTGCCGACATGGGAAATGCGCCGGTATGGGAAATGCGTAAGGTTGGTCCATCGAAACACTCACGCCCCGAAAGCCTGGTTTTTTCCGAGCTTTTAGCTCACGGGTAGGGTCCGCAACACCTTCCGGTCGCATGTGTGGTCTCGGTTTCGATCTCTTAAAGATCTAGTTACTCTCCTCAGTAAGGGCGTGGCGGTTGTCCAATCATCGTGATCGCGAATCGACCACAGGGCGAGTCTTCTTCAGTCTCGGCACTGTACTGATGGTGCTGGCCATTTTGTATTTTGGAAAGCCGGTTCTTGTCCCGATCGCACTGAGTGTGTTGTTGGCGTTTATCTTGACACCCTTAGTCATTGTCTTAGAAAAATGGAAAATGGGGCGTTTGCCTGCTGTGTTGTTTGCGAGCGGGTTGGCCTTCGCCATCATCGGTTTGGCAGCCTGGTCGCTCGTGTCCCAAGTACAAACGTTGGCAGCCGATTTGCCCAACCACCAGCAAGAGATCAAGACAAAGATCGAGTCGTTCCAGCTTCGTGAAGATTCGACATTAAACCGTCTCACAAATATGTTCAACGAGTTGTTTCCCCAACAGGGAATGGCTCCGGAACCGGAACCGGACGAGACGGACACGGAAATTCCGGTGGTCGAAGAGATCACGCCGACGCCACCTCCGCCTCAAATCGTCGTGGCTAGTGAACCGGTCAGCCCGATTAAGGCCGCCACCGAGCTGTTGTTGCCTATCGTCGAGCCGATTGCTACCGCGGCTTTAGTCATCGTGTTGGTGATGTTCTTGTTGTTGCGACGCGAGGACGTTCGCTACCGTTTGATATCGCTGATGGGCGATGCAGCATTAACAGGAACGACGCGGTTGATGCGCGACACCGCAGAACGTGTCAGTAAATATTTGCTGAACTTGCTACTTGTCAACGCAGCGTTTGGGCTTTGGTTCGGTGTAGGGTTGTACTTGTTGGGTGTCCCCTATGCGCCGCTGTGGGGCTTTCTGACACTCTGCTTTCGTTTTATTCCGTTTCTGGGCAGCCCCGCATCGGTGTTGTTCCCCTTGTTGGTCAGTATCGCGACCTCAACCGGATGGGCGCAACCGATTTGGATCATGGTGTTTTTCACGGTCAGTGAGTTGGTTACCGGCAACATCATCGAGCCTGTGCTGTTCGGCAAAACGACGGGTTTGACGCCCATTGCATTGTTGGTGGCCGCGTTATTTTGGGCATGGGTTTGGGGTCCGGTGGGGTTGCTGCTTTCGACGCCGCTGACGGTTTGCTTGGTGGTGCTTGGGCAGCACTTGCCACATTTACGCTCGCTGAAAGTACTGTTAGCGGAGCAGCCTGTATTGGATGCTCGGCTGCAATTTTTTCAGCGTCTTTTGGCTAAAGACTTTTTCGAAGGTCATCGCGTTTACAAACAGTATGCTGACGAGTTCGGACGCGAACGGGCGTTTGACGAAGTCCTGGTCCCCGCTCTCAGTTGGACTCGAATCGAACGTGGCAACGAGTCTATCAGTGCCTCCGAAGAACAATTTATCTGGAAAGCAACACGGGATTCCTTTTCGCTTGACGCTGAAATCGAATTGAAGTCGGTTGCTGAGAGAGAACCGTCTTCGGCGATCGGCGGTAAACGCCTCGTCCAAACGGAATCCGCATCTGATTCTGAAGCCACTGAAGATCTAACCCCCGTGCTTAACGCTCCGCGAATACGTCTTTTTGCGCATCCGACGCATCATGAATCCGAAGAGATCGCGTTGGCAATGTTGGCCCAGTTGGTCGACAAGGATTGCGATGTGGAACTGAGTACGACCAAAGAGTTGCCTTCGAAAGTCGTCTCGAGGATCGCGGCAACGCCGCCGGACATCGTGGTGCTCGCCGTGCTGCCTCCGGGCGGTTTGCCGCAGTTGAAATTCATGTGCAGCGAAATTCGTTCGGTCAATCCGCGTGTTCCAATCGTGGTGACTTACCTCGGTAAGATCAAGGATTATGACGAATTGCTGGTCCGCGTTCGTGAGGCCGGCGCAAGTTATCTGACAACTTCGTTGGCACAAACGAAACATCAGATTGACGTGTTGATCAAAGAAGCAAGTCAGGAAATCGTGAGCGAATCAACATTCGATCCATCGTCAAAACAATCCAACAAAGAGGCTAGTCATGTCTCGTAAAGATATTCTCAGTGTTGTGTCAAGGTGGGAGCGTTGGCTAGCGCCTGCGGCATTGGTCGCAGCGTTAGCGTTTCTCGTCGGTACATCATGGTTTACATATCGAAATGTTCAGCGAGCGTCGGAGTCGGCGGATTGGGTATCGCAATCGCGGCAAGTGCTAGCGGTGACACAGGGAATTCGCGCTGAGTTAAGTCAGGCCGAATCAGCTGGCCGCGGGTTCTTGCTTTCCGATGACGAAATTTATCGATCACAATTTGACCACGCGGTTGCCGCAGCGGTTGATTTGCAGAAAAAACTGAAGCAATTAACGCTCGATAACCCCGAGCAACAGCAGCGGGTTAAAGAACTGTCCGATTCGATCGAGCCCAAGATCGAGTTGATGCAACAATTTGTATTGTCCTATCAGAATCCGGATCCTGACAGTATTACAGCGGCGGCAGTGCTCCGGGTCGGCACGCAGCAAATGACGGATATTCGTGAATTGGTCCATGGCATCGAGCAGGCCGAAGATGATTTGTTGACGCAGCGTAGCGAAGCTTTGCAGGATCGATTGTCGTTGACACGGCTCTCGTTGTTGCTTTCGACACTGCTTGCTTCGGGACTGGTTTTGGCAACGTATTACGTGCTTCGGCGACATTGGAATCTGCGAACGTCGTCGGCCGACATGACGCGGCGTCATGTGGCTGAGAAAGATGAATTGGCAAGGTACAACCAACGCTTGTTGGAATCGACCGGCGAAGGTATTTACGGCATCGATACCGAGGGGATTTGCACTTTCATGAATCGGGCTGGGGCCTTGATTTTGGGTGGGAATCCTGCGGACTTCTTAGGCAAAGATATGCACCAATTAGTGCACCACACGACTGCCAACGGTGATCCTTTTCCCTTAACAGATTGTCCAATTTACAAATCGTCACGCACGGGGGATGGTTGCCGAGTCGACGATGAACTGTTTTGGCGACTCGATGGCAAATCGGTCCCCGTGGAATATTCTTCGTTTCCGCTAAAAAACAAAAATGTCGTCGAGGGAGCCGTGATCACATTCAACGACATCACGTCACGGTTGCGGTCACGCCAAGAGTTGCAGCTCGCCAAAGAGTCAGCCGAAGCCGCGAACGAATCGAAGAGCCAGTTTTTAGCCAACATGAGCCACGAGCTGCGGACTCCGCTGAATGCCGTGATTATGTACAGCGAACTGTTAGCCGAAGAGGCCGAGGATAAACAGGTTCCCGATTTTATCCCCGACCTAAAACGTATTCGCTCCGCAGGAAAACATCTGCTCGAACTGGTTAACGGTGTGCTGGATTTGTCGAAAGTCGAAGCGGGCAAGATGGAACTTTTCCCCGAACAATTCGAAATCCAAGCGGCGATCGAAGAAGTCGTCTCGACGGTGGAAGCTTTAGTTGAAAAGAATCACAATACCTTGCAAGTCGACGTCGATGATGATGTTTCGACGATGGTTGGCGACGTGATGAAACTGAGGCAAGTCCTCTATAACTTGATTTCCAACGCGAGCAAATTTACTGAGAATGGTCTCGTTCGCTTGCATGTCTCTCGTGACGACGCGAACCAGATGGTGGTGTTCGAGGTTGCGGACACTGGGATTGGAATGACGCAGGAACAGGTCTCGCAACTGTTTCAGCCGTTTGTGCAAGTCGATGCGTCCACCACACGGAAATATGGCGGGACTGGATTAGGATTAGCGATCATCAAACGCTTTACAGAGTTGATGCAAGGTAGTGTCGATGTGACGAGTGCGGAAGGCAAGGGAACAACGTTCACGGTCTCGCTTCCCGAAAATCTTGACAAGATCGAAATTGCAAAGTCGGATAAAAATGAGGACGAGACTGCGAGGGACGAAGCACCAATGATCACACGACGCAGTGCCACGCTGGGCGAGAGTGCGAGTGTGGTTTTGGTGATTGACGACGATCCTGCGATTCGCGACATACTGACACGCGTGCTGGTGGCCGAAGGGATTCGCCCGGTGACCGCAGCCGATGGCGCCGAAGGTCTAGCGCTCGCCAAGCAGTGCCAGCCTGACTTGATCATCCTGGACGTGATGATGCCCAGGGTGGACGGATGGTCGGTACTGGCGTCGCTAAAAGCGGACAACGAACTCGCGGATATCCCGGTGATCATGCAATCGGTCAAAGATGACCACGATTTAGGATTCATGCTCGGAGCGTCAGAATATTTGGTGAAGCCTGTGGATAGGCAAAAGCTTGTTTCGATGTTGCGGCGTTACATGCAAGACGACCAGGCCTATGTGTTGCTTGTCGAGGACGATGAAACAACGCGGCGTGCCATTGCCCGCACGCTTGAAGGACAAGGATGGCGAGTGATGCAGGCGGGTAACGGACGCGAAGCGCTCGATTGTGTTCGGGGCGAAGTTCCCACCGTTGTTTTGCTCGATTTGATGATGCCGGAGATGGATGGATTCGAGTTTTTGGAAATCGTGCGAGCGGATCCGCAATGGATCGCGATCCCCGTCGTCGTCCTGACTGCGATGGAACTGACCCAAGAAGATCATGCTCGATTAAATGGCAGCGTTGAGCGGATATTGGCGAAAGGGTCTCTCAGTCGAGGCAAATTGCTTGACGAGGTGCGTCGCTTGGTCGCCAATTTGACGCGTCGTGCCGTAAAACAGCCCGCTGCGGACGAGTCGTCAGCAAAAATCGAAAAACATCAGTCGACGGCGCAGTAGTTGCCCTATTGAGCTGTAACCTAAGAATCTTTCTCATTCACCATGCCGTGCCGTCAAGCGTGTTGACCATGTGGATCGTCGCAGCGCGACGTACCACGCCAGTTCGCCTGTCGGATACGGTTTCGTTCAAAGGAATAGACCCATGCCTCGTATATTGATTGTTGACGACAATGATGACAATCGGGATGTCTTGAAGCGTAGGCTGGAACGTCGCGGATTTGACGTTGTTACCGCCGCGGGCGGTAGAGAGGGGATCGACCAAGCAGAAGCCGATAGTCCGGACGTCATTTTGATGGACATGAACATGCCCGAGCTTGATGGTTGGGAGGCAACCAAATTGATTCGCGATAAAGGAATCACTGTTCCCGTGATCGCCTTGACCGCTCACGCGATGACGGGCGACCGCGAGCGGGCCATCGAAGCGGGCTGTACTGATTACCACACCAAGCCGGTCGAGATGGAAAAGCTATTGCTGTTGATCGAAAACTTGCTGAGCGTTTCTTAACCTGCGGCATCTGCCGCCACCGAATTTGATCCCAGTATTTAAGTTGCGAGTTAGATAAGATGATTCGAGTTGATGTTGGTAGCGATCTCGTTTACGAAGTGCGTACTCCGAGTACATTTCTGTTGCAGATCGCCGCTGCGACCACGGCACATCAAAGCGTGGCTTCCGAAGAATTGACTTTCGATCCGCCGCTTAATGTCGAGCAATACAAAATCGGCAACGATGGCAATCGGTTGCATCGAATTGTTGTCGAACCCTGCACGTTGACAGTGAATTACCGAGCAACGATCGAATTGTCTCCCGAGGTGGATCGTTCGACTGAATTGAACGAGTCGAATGTGTCCGAAATGCCGCCCGATGTATTGACGTACTTGAATCCAAGTCGTTATTGCGAGAGCGATCTGCTATTGCGATTTGCATTCGAAGAGTTTGGCTCGCTCGATCGCGGGTTTAGTCGAGTCCAAGCGGTCTGTGATTGGGTCAACCACCATCTCGACTACACGCCGGGCAGCACTAATGCGACCACGACGGCAGCGGATGTGTTGGTTCAGCGAACAGGGGTTTGTCGAGATTACGCTCACTTGACAATTGCACTCTGCCGCGGAATTGGCATTCCCGCACGCTACGTGGCTGGATATGCCGTCGATTTGCAACCGCCTGATTTTCACGGGTTTGTCGAAGCGTATTTGGGTGGGCAGTGGTATTTGTATGATCCCACGAAATTGGCTCCTGTCAGCGGGTTGGTTCGCATCGGAGTAGGTCGAGATGCTGCGGACGTTTCCATTGCGACGATCACGGGTAACACGAACTTGACATCGCAAAACGTGTGGGCCAATTCTGCTGCCGACGTTCATGAATTGCCCAGTGCCGAGCAGCCACCCGCAGTCTCGACAGCCTGAGCAGAAATGACTTCCGTGCAACGTTAAACAGCGAGGCAAATGATTCCTTTGATCGTCTGGTCGTTGGTGCCAACGCTGTGAAGCATTTTGAGGCGGCAAATTAGGGCATTTGCGTTTTGTGGCTACGCTCGCCAGAGCGTGGATTGTTGCCGCGCAAATGCAAATCACCACCTTCTGGCGAAGGTAGCTACCAGGAATTACCACAGTTCTACCGGTCATCCGAATCGGCGAGATGAATTCATTGCTACTGTCCGTTTGGCTCTAGTTGTGCGGTAGAGATCCAGTTTGATTGTTTTTCACACAATCAGGCTCGTATGACTGTTCCATTGACTCGTTGTTGTTGCCGAAGTCAAAGGACTCTTTGCCAAGTTTGCCTGCTTTGCAAATCTGCCATCTTAGAAAGCGGGTTCACAAGCCGTTCGGTATAAATCAGGGATCGCTCTACGCAGTTCATCAGGCAAACTCAGTGGTAGAACGTCGGTGTTTTGTGTTTGCCCGTTCATCGGTACGCCAATTGCATCTTGGTGTAGTCGTAATGTCGGAAGCAGCGAGGCTGAATGCCAGCAATCTGCAACATAATTACTGGGACAGCGCGCCCAATACACACACTTTCAAAAAATAGGTGACCCATGGTTACGAAACAGGAAATGAGCGGCAAGTGGAATTCGATCACTGGAGCCGTGAAAGAGAAATACGGACAAATTACCGATGACGAACTCACTCAAGTCGAAGGCGACACGGATCAGTTGATTGGGCTGATCCAACAGAAGACGGGACAAGGACGTGAGCAGGTCGAAGCGTTTTTGAGCCAGACTTGTGAGCAGTGCGATTCGCACATGGGCAACTTTTCAGAAATGGCGTCGAGCTATGCCGAAACGGCTAGTGAATCAGTGCGTGAAGGTTACGAAGAAGTCGCACGGCGAGCACGTGAAGGCTACGAGCAATCGACCGAAGTGCTTGCACAACGTCCGCTCGAATCGGTCGTCGCGGCTCTTGGCGTCGGCTTGATTACCGGGATCGCCATCGGGTTGTCGATCGCAGGTCGTCGTCACCCCGAACCGACTTGGCGTGACCGTTGGTCACGCTGAGATATCGTCCCATCCGTTTCTCCGTTAGCGTTTAACGCTTGTTGAAGTTAACCACTTTTCAATTTATCCAAAACCACCTTTTTCGCAGGAAATTACACATGAACGGTTCCGGTACGCAGACCAAAAAAACAAACCAACGGTCTAACCAAGCTTCCTCCCAAGCGAGTCAAGTTGCCGCAGACAAGATGCAAGAGTACGGCACGCATTACGTCACCGAGCCAGCAAAGGACATCTTTGGGCGGCTGAGTGAGTATGCACATGAAAAGCCAGATGTCGCAGCAATGTGGTGCTTTGGCGTGGGCCTGATCGTAGGCTGGAAATTGCGGGGCTAATCATCTTTGCACATCGCGTTGCCAGTCGTCATGCGCGATTGGCAACGCTTCTCGCAATATAAACGCAGCTTGCTTGTGCATTGTCACAAGTCGACTCGATAGCTGCACCTCTCCAGGCGATACGCTCTATCGCCTTTGATATCTCGACCTGCCTCTAATATCTCGGTGTGTTAAGTAGGTCAATATGAGTGATTCCACATAATGATCTGAGCCGACGGTGCTAGCCGCGGGCAAGTTTCATACAATATTGATGGGCCCGCTGCTATCGCCGTCGGCTCACAATAGGATCGACGTTTCACCGCTAAATACCGAACGACCTGTTCAGTATACGAGATATCTTCCCCCACCCGGTTCAGTGTCGGCCTGCGTCGTAGGTTGCCGTGTTGTCAAGACTTACGGTGGTGGCACATGGTTTGCTTTCCGATTTGCGATTAAGCAGGTTGGCAAATGTCTTCTGATTTACCCGCCTACTTTGTTGCGTCGAACCCAACCCATGGCAAATACATAAGCAAGAATCGTAGGAATAACAAAGATGACTTTATCCATCGGACAGCCTCAGACGACGTCGTTTGCAAAACGGGCGTTTCATGTGTTTAGAGCTTGGATGAAACAGCCAACGCAAGTTGCAACGATCTGTCCAAGTTCGCCATTTCTGACCGAGAACATTGCGGATCGAGATTGTATCCGCAATGCTTCGTCGGTCGTCGAGTTAGGACCGGGCGCCGGGGGAACGACATTGGCATTGTTGTCACAAATGCGACCCGACGCTCGCTTGTTGGCGATTGAGAAGACGGATGTGTTTCGCGAAGCTCTCGACGAGATCGCGGATCCTCGGTTGACCTCACAGATCGGAGATGCGTGTGATTTGACAGGGCTGCTTGAACAGCATCAGTTCGGTCGTGCGGATGTCATCGTTTCAGGCATCCCGTTTAGTGCCATTCCACCGGTGGTTGCGAAAAACCTAGTGCAATCGATTCATCAAGCGTTAAAGCCAGGAGGGGCCTTCATCGCCTATCAAGTCCGGTCGGATGTCGAGCGATTAGCTCGTCCGTTGTTTGGTCCCGCCACAACCGAACGGATTCCAATCAACATTCCGCCATTGACCGTATTCACATGGCGAAAGATCGAAGCACCTTCAGAGGTCCGGGACATTGCCTGATTTGCTATCGATCAAGTTGCAGGCTGAATGAGCAGAGAGAGACCGGTTTTACTGGAAAACGAAGGAAATTGACAGTTTGTACCGTATCGCTCCGAATTGGCACGGAGCTTGCAAATGGTTGGTGGTTAACCGGACTGTTGCTTGTCGAATCACTGTTTGTTTGTGCTGCCGGTCACCAGCGAACTGTTGGATAAAAGAATTATGATCAAGAAATTTGCGAGTTTAAGTGCGGCGTTGTTGATTGCGTTTGTCACCGTTGGTTGCGACGTGGACAAGACCGAAGACGGTAGGATGCCAAACGTCGATGTGGATGTCAAAGGCGATCCAGGCAAATTGCCTGCCTATGACGTCGATGGCCCCGATGTTGACGTTTCAATGGAGAAGAAAAAGGTCGATGTTCCTGATGTTGACGTCAACATGAAAGAGAAGGAAATATCCGTTCCCGACGTTGACGTTAGCGTTCCTGATGACGACGAATAGTCAACATGGGAATTTATGTCGTTGATGGTACCCACATTCTTTCGGGCATCATCGCGACGAGGATGCGGCGGGATCATTCCCTATACCTCCAACGGTGATTAGGGAATCGAAGCCGCGATAATTGAAAAACGCTGACGCGTGAATCGATCGAAGGATGGGTTCACGCGTCTGTCGTTTTGGGGTGAGCAGCGATTTGCTTTTTGCGATGGGCCGCTGCTTTAAAGCGGGCGTCTCTTCTTTTTAACCAAGGACCTATGCAGCGTGACTGCGGCTCATGAAAGCTCTCATCATCACATGGTCGTCGCGCATTCGTGATAGTTATTGGTTTGTGCCTTCGCTGTTGGCAATCGGAGCACTGGTGTTGTCGTTTGTCACCACCGAAATGGACAACCGACTGGGATCAGAATGGTTAGAGAACATCGGTTGGTTGTATGCAAACGAACCGGCTGGAGCGAGGGCCGTGTTGTCAACCGTTGCGGGATCAATGATCACGGTAGCAGGGGTGACGTTTTCAATGACGATCCTGTCGATCTCGTACACAACCTCGCAAGTTGGTGCTCGACTGCTGAACAATTTTATGCGGGACCGCGGGAACCAAGTCACATTGGGCGTGTTTATTTCGACCTTTTTGTATTGTTTGATGGTCCTGCGCACCGTTCGCAATGCCGAGTCGGCTCCGCATGGAAGCGTCAGCCAGCAAGAATTGGCATCAGCATTTGTGCCGCATATTGCCGTAATTGTCGGGATTTTGCTGGCGATCCTCAGTGTTGCTGTGCTGATTTATTTCATCCATCACATTCCCGAGAGTATTCATATCTCCAATATTGTCGCGGGCATCGGCGGTGACTTGAACAGGCAAATCGAGGATCAGTTCCCGGCACGTATTGGCGAACCGCACGAAGATGCCACTCAGCGACAGGTCGATTCGAATCTTCCTAAATCGTTTTATGAGACTGCAAAAACGATTCGCTCCGACGGTTCAGGGTATGTCGAGTTTGTCGATACCGACGGAGTCATGAACATTGCTGTCGACAACGATTTGATTATCCGCATGCGTTTCCGCGCCGGTGATTTTATCACTCCAGGAAATGTTTTGATGTTGGCATCGCCAGCGTCACGCGTCAGCGACGAGATCGTCGATCAATTGTCAGCGACGTTTGTATCGGGGGCTCAGCGAACCGCAAAGCAAAACCTGCGGTTCGTTTTCAACCAGTTGGTCGAGGTGGCCGAGCGAGCTCTTTCACCCGGTGTCAATGATCCATTTACTGCGATCAACTGCATGGATTGGTTGCAATCGGCTCTCGAACATTTAGCCGAGCGTGAGATGCCCGACGCCTATCGCTATGATTCGGATCAACAACTGCGGATCGTGGCAGAGCCCGAAACATTTAGCGATTTTGCCTCGCTTGTCTTCGATCAGTTACGGCCTTATGTCGCAGCCGATCGGAATGCGTCCATCCATATGATGGAAATGCTGGCGAAGGTGGCATTGTCGGCGACAAGTGATTCGCATCGCAGGTTGTTGGTGCGGCACGCCGGTGCGCTACGACGCGAGTGCAAACGAGCGTTAACCGATCAACGTGGCATGAAACTATTATCCGATCGATTTCGCTCGATGGTCTGGTTGCTTCGCGATCCTGTGTATCGCCAACGTGTGCTGGATACGGGTAACTGGGTCGGCGGCAGAGCTTAATCGGCAGTGATAAACAGCAGTGCTGGTCGATATCGGCATCCCGTTTGCATGGTAGTGGTGACGACAGACTAGAACGCACCTCATCAAAAAGGGATCGCCCGATGGCTATGACAACCAGCGAAACGATACTGCAAACTCTCAAACCAGGTGACCTCGAAGAACTCGCCTCCATCACCGCCAAGCCATGCGTTTCGATTCTGATGCGTACTCATCGCTCGGGCCCGGACACTCAACAGGGATCGATCCGGCTAAAGAATTTACTTAACGACGCCAGTAAGAAGCTGAAGTCAATGGATCACGATGACGCGATCCTTGATCAAGTCAAAGAGGGGGTTAGGGAGAGCAATTTTTGGCAGCATCAAGGCGAAGGGCTCGCGATATTCCTAACGCCCGATAAATGTCAGATGTTCCGCTTGAATCGCGAGGTGGACGAGACGGTCCATGTCGGTGAAACCTTTTTGCTGTTCCCGTTAATTCGCGAACAAGGCAATCGTGATCGCTATTTCGTTCTCTCGATAACCTGGGACGAAGCAAAATTGTTTCAACGTCGTGGTGAATCGCTCGAACTCATTGAAACCGATTCGCTTCCAGCGAAGTTTAACGATTTGATTTTGCCTCGCGACCCCGAAGTGAGTTTGCAAAACCGGAGTCACCAAACTCTCGGAAATACCGGAGGCTCATCCACGGCGATGTTCCATGGTCACGGACAGGGCGAAGACAAAGTCGAAGCGGATCGCGAACACTACTTGTCGTTGGTCGGCGAAGAAGTCGTCGGCGCGATGTACAACACTGGACTGCCCCTCGTTGTGGTTGCGACGGAGGAAGTCAATGGACATCTTCAAGCGGTCAGCGATGTTAGCGTCGATGCCAAGGTGAACGCCAGTCCGTCGCAGTGGAAGGATGCCGATCTTCGCGATCACGCTCATAAGGCGATTGCTCCGAAATTGGATTCGCAGCACGATCAGTTCGAGGAGCGGTTCGGTACCGCGCTGGCTCAATCGAAGGGGTCCAACGATATTGCGGACGTTTTGGACGCTGCGAAAAACGGTCGCATTGAGTCCGTCATGATCCGCGATGGCGCACGAGAACTGAATCGCGTAAATGAAATCGTGATTGAAACGTTGCGAAACGGCGGAGATGTATTCAGTAAGCGGTTTGAAGATTCGAGCGACGCAGCAGAAGTTGCAGCGATCTATCGTTTTTGAACTGACGGTATAAGACGTACGGAAAATGACGCTCGGGTTCCGGCGTAGCTACCGTCGCCAGACAGCGGAAATCCACGCTCTGGCGAGTGTAGCTACGGCAATAGAAAACCGCACGTTCATTGAGGACGTTCTCAAGCTGAGGCTCGCAGTTGAGGGACAGGGAAAATGTCGCGAGTATTTTTAACTTCACCAACCCATTGGGTGACCCAAATGCAAAATCAACGAACGATTGTTTTTTTCTTCGCGTATCTCGCATTGGCGATTGCGACTTTGGTTACGGTGCGTGCCGATGAACCATCGCAAACTCGCGCTGCTGTCCCCGACGGAACGCCCAGTCAGATCAGTGACTGGGCGTTGGCCGGAGTGATCTGGAGTGACGCAAGTTTGACTCAGCGATTAGCGGTCGAGGCAGCGAAACAGGCCGAGACGCAAACGCAGGCAGAGGAGTTGCGAACGATCGCTCGCCAATCGGCGCAGTTGATCGAGGCGTTAGAAGCATTTGGATGGCGGCATGTCCAGCGCACGACGCGGCAAACCAGCAGCGAGTCCGCTGGAGTTCGCGATGGCGAGTCGGAAATGAAGGCGTTGCCGGATCCTGAAGCGGTAGGCGAAGCAATCGCGGGGTCGCTCGATCCTCTCGTCGGAAATCAAGCATCGGCGGCGGCGACGAGGGCCGCGAAACAACGCGAGAAACGACGTGACGTCGCGGCAAATCGGGGCGTGAAAACCGCTACCGAGAGGCTGAAACGTTTTGACACAGAAACACCGGCCGGTCGCGATGATCCCGGACTTGATGATGAGCTCACCTCGCCTGGAACGCCTTTGGACGTTGCTCCCTATCGTGTTGATGACTACATCGACGAGACGTCGAGTGAGTCTCGCAATCGCGCCGATGCGATCGAAGATGGTGTCGAAGGCGCAATCGCTGCAGCCGCGGGGCAGCGTGGTTTACAACGGCCTGCGTCGGATCGTATCAGCAAGCGGGAGGTGATGACTCGATCGGCTACATTGCCGTTTGCTGAAGATTCTATCTACGACAGTAACGATTTCGATCCCGATGTGGACTACAACGTCAACAACCCGCGTCCTCTCGATCCGGCTAAAAAAGAAGGCTATACGCTGGGGGATCGCGACGACGATATCAATCTGAATGATCCCGCAGCGGTGATAGACGGTGAGGATGAATTCATTGCCAACACCGCGCGGCGCAGTGCCGCAGACGAAGCGGCAACGGAACCGACCACCGCTACGCAAATCAATCTAGATCGCTACACAGGCCAGCGAAATGAGCATTTGTCGGATGCGAATTGGGTGCAGTTTCATCTCGAAGCAAACCAGGCTGTGTGGCGACAATTTACCAACCCGGACAACGTCGTCCGCCGCGCAAATGATGCGGTCATCAAGCTAAAAGCCGACGTCAGCGTGGCAAAGCGAGCAACCAACGATCCTCGTTTACGCAAGATCTTGGACGTCATCGCCGACTAGTGCCAGCTGCAAACCATCTATGATCGTGTGGTCTTAGGGTCACGCGATCTTTCCCTGTTTCTATTCCTCCTATCGCGACGGTGGTCGTCGCAATATTCAATTCCAAAACTGCCATGAAAATGATTAACCTTGCTGCCACCGCAGCGTTGACTTTATGCCTCTCGGGTTGCCAAAGCGAACCGACCACTCCACGAGAAGAGGCCGAGCGAGCTCAAGAGAATCTCGAGTCGGCGCGTGAGCGTGCCGCGGAAATTGTTGCTGAATCCGAAGAGGAAGCGGTCGATATCATCGCCGACGCACGCGAGGAAGCGGCGGCAGAAGTGCGTGATGCAAAACGCGACGCCAAGGCGATGGTCCAGGACGCCGAAGAAGAGCTGACGCTAAAACTGAATGATTTGAGTGACCCTGGTCTCACGCCAAACAAGGAAGAAGCCAAAGGGGTCGAAGACATCCAGGCGGGTGTCCCAGTACCTGAATAAAACTGTGCTCAAAACTTCGATCCAAGATCGATGCGAGGTTAGTATCGTCCGTTCAATAAGTGAGGGGCCGTAGTGGACGAGGCAACGAGTCCCAACGCCATCATCAAATTCAAAGGACTCGTAGCCTCGTCCACTACGGAAAAAGCCGCAATTCTTTGTTCTGGCGTCCCTTATTTGGAGCAACGGTTTACTTGACTCGCATCCCGCTGCCGTGCCAGAGCACTTGCAAATCACGTTCGTTCCATAATTCCAAACCGACTGATGGATCGGCGATCACAATGCCGTCGGGACGTTTACCTAACGCGACCACCGAATGTCCCATTCCTGGGATCCAGCCCCATTGATTGGCATAGCGACGATCCTCGACACCATACGGAAGCTCAACAGCCAGCAGCACCGGCCAGTCATCTTTTGCGAGCAGCTCGGCATGCGTTTCGTCAAGAACCTCGACTGTTCGATCGTGCTGTTGTGAGATCAGTTTAACGCCACGATACAACCCTAGCGTCGGAGTCCCGCTGGAATCGGTCAGACACAGTGGGATCATTTGTGATTCGGCAACGTCGATCCCTTCGGCACGAAACAGGGTCGCCGCGGCTGCAGGGCTACAGGTGGCCCAGGATGTTTGCATGGCCACCCCGTTTTCCCAGTCATCGCCACCTTGTGGCGGTGGTCGGACCGCCATCGACAGCAGCGGCCAATTGATTGCAGCCAAGGAACTAAGGGCGAGTAGCGTGGCGAGTGATCCGCGACGCCAGCGAGGCGTGTTAGGTAATCGCCATGCCCATCCCGCAGCCAACGCCGCGAAGATGGCTGCGAAGTTGGTGTAAATGATTGCCGCTGAGACTGGGACAAGTTTAGCCCAGAACAGCTGGCCTGATCCATAGAACAAAAAATAGACCATTGCAAAGACGGCCAGCGTCAGGCAGAGGATCGTGCGCTGCCCCTTGGTCGAGTAAGCATAAAAGGCGGCGAACATTCCACACGCGATTGCGATCACTGTCATGACCGCGATCGCGACCGTCAAGTCATTGGCCATTTTGATCTCGAGCCGCTTCGTTGTTTTCGATTAATCGTTTTGCTGTTTCTTCACGATACATTTGCGTCGAGGTTTCATGAGGCGGCTCAGCGACATCGTCCGGGCAGTTTTTAATCGCCTCGTCACGGGTGGGATGCGAAACACCATGGACGGTTTGAACATTCGGCGTGGTCATCGTAACAATAAATCCTTGTGATGAAAGCCAGATCAGGTGAGCCTGACCTTTTAGTCGTGAAATGGGAAGCAGCCGTTGTAATCGAGTCACAACAACACGAGAAAAGGTTAAGCAAAGGGCATGCCAGTATTCGGCCATCGACCGCAAGAACACGTCGGTTCAAGCGTCCTGGGGATGCATCGCGCTGAATCGCGTCAAGTTGCGACATCAATTTTGGACGCATCCGGCAGAACCGTAGCTACCGTTGCCAGACGGTGGAGATCGGAGGAGGCACGCCATGCTCTGGCGAGCGTCGGCTACAACGATTGTAGCCGTGTCATTTTCAGGTCGGACGCTCTCAATACGCGCCCGACCGTAGTCGCAACGCCGTCAACGATTTTTGTGCTGCAAATTACGGCATTTGCGTTTCGTAGCTACGCTCGCCAGAGCGTGGATTGTTGGCGTCCAATGAGATTCACCACCTTCTGGCGAAGTAGCTACGAGAAAAACGTTCACGGCATTAGCGGTAGTCGTGGGACGACGGTGACTCGTGCTGCGAGGAAAATTAACCGATTGCACCCAACGCGAGAAAGTTTATTTTACGTTCGGCCAGTCGCGTCAACTTTTGATCGGCGAGGCCTTCTTCGTTCAGCGTTTCTTGCAGCGTATCGGCCGCAGTTTGGCTGCCAAGCTTTTCCGCGTACGTACGCGCCGTACCGTAGCCTGCCATTTCGTAATGCTCGATCCGTTGAGCGGCAGCGATTAGTGCGGCATCAAGCACTTGAGGATCAATGTCGCTCTTGATCAATTCTTCGCCTTCTTCGATCAAGCCTTCCATCGCAGCGCACTTATGCCCGCCTGGTTCGAAATCAAGTTCTTTAAAGATCGATTCCAAGCGAGCGACGTGAGTCTTGGTTTCCGCTAAGTGATCCGCAAACGCTTGCTTCAAGTCGGCATTGCTGGCGGCTTTCTGCATCTTGGGAATCGCTTCGACCAATTGAGTCTCAGCACTGTAAAGGTCTTTTAGTTCGTGGATGTACAATTTGTTCAGTGAGTCAAGTTTCATGATCATGACGCCTTATGTCAGTAGGGTGTGATGTTTAAAAGCAGCGAGACGTTGCACGTCATTCGACGTGTACGAGCAGCATGAGCATTTTGTGTACCGACGACATTTCTCTCTTCCTGCTCATCGCCAGTTGGTTCTCGCAGAGCATTCAACCGCTCGGTGCGACACGACGACTAAATGGCATGCCGAATGCATCGCTGTGAAGATTGCTTTCGCAAATCGGGCCATTTAGGACTGGCAATTGCCACTGGATTTCTGCGGTCAAGGCCGCTGTTGTCTCGCCCGGTTCTTTTCTGCTTCTCGCTTTCATCCAATTCAAAATGCAAACTCCTCATGTCCCCAACCGTTTGATTTGTGATTGTGCACTCATCCTAGGATTATTCATCGTTTTCGCTTCGGGGACGTTCGCTCAAGACGCACCGTTAGTGGATGCCGAAGACAAGGCTGAGTCGCAGCCAACGGTCGAGGTCGAAGACGTGGTCGAGGACTCAGCGATTGCATCAAGATTGCGGCGGATCTTCAAGTCATCAGGTTGGTACAGCGATCTCGAGATCGATTCGGACAACGGCATCGTTACGGTGTCGGGAATGGCCGACACTGAGGAACATCGCGAATGGGCAGGCAGTACGGCACGACGAACCCAAGACGTGATCGCGGTGATTAACAAGCTGGAAGTCAACAGTGCCGTTGAACTCAGCACCAGCAAGGAGGTCATCACCGATAGTTTAAACGAATTGTGGCGTGATCTGCTGGTGCGGTCGCCTTTGTTGATCGCCGCTGCAATCGTGTTGGTGGTTACTTCGATCCTGGCGAAGTTCGTCGGTTGGTCGATCGTCCGAATATTGAGCAATCGAAAGCTGCGAACCAGTTTGAAGGATTTGGTTTACCAACTGGTCTCGATCGCGGTTTGGATAGTGGGAGTGTTGACGGCCACGGTGGTCGCGTTCCCCGGGATGACGCCTTCCAAGGCGTTGACGGTTCTGGGGTTGGGTTCGGTCGCAGTGGGATTTGCATTTAAAGACATCTTTGAGAACTTTTTCGCCGGTATTTTGATCCTGTGGCGGTATCCGTTTGACCGCGGTGACTTCATCACTTGCGAAGACGTCACGGGCCGGGTTGAAAAGATCACGATACGCAACACCTTGATCCGGCGACTCGACGGCGAATTGGCGGTCGTTCCGAATGCGAATCTGTTCAAAAGCACGGTGGACGTGCTAACGAACCAGCCCCAGCGACGCGTTCGTATCATCTGCGGAGTTGCCTATGACGAGGACGTGGACAAGTCGCGTGAGGTCATTCGTAAAGCGGTTCAAGGTTGCAAATCGGTCGAAGGCGTGCGTACCGTCGAGATCTTTGCTCAAGAGTTTGCGAGTTCGAGTGTGAACTTTGAAGTCGCGTGGTGGACTGGATCTAAGCCGTTGGACATCCGTCGCAGCCGTGACGAGGTGATCGCGGCAATCAAGCGTAATCTGGATGATGCGAAAATCGAAATTCCGTTTCCTTATCGCACGCTGGTTTTCAAGGACACCGACGATACCCGGGGGCTCGATGAGCGAAGATCCGCGGGTGAAGCGGAGTCGAATCATCGTCCTTAAAACGCGAGGGCCTAAAACGCGAAGGCGGATTTTTAGATCCGATCGATTGACGCCCAGCGAGTGTTCTATTGGTAGCGGAGCGGCGCAAGCCGCCCGGTCTAATTCGAACGTTTTGCTCGCCGCAACCGGACGGCTCGCGCCGGGCCGCTACCAAAGTAGACGCCAAATGGGGACTCGCTCGCTGTCCAGAGTGCGATGCTCTCGGTGCATGGTCGCTGATCGCACAAGTTGGCCGAATGGGATGCATCTTGATGGTATCGATTCGGGTTTCCAGTGTGGACGAACGTCCATCACGTTGGTTCGCCAGCGGTCGGCAGTGCAGGAATGGTGCCGCCGGGTACGTGTGCCCACCGTTTGGCACGTGATGTGCATCCGTAGAGCGGTCAGCTGTTATCGATGCGAACGTCCCGTTTGCATTGGTAAGCCGCGCCGGATGGCACGGCCAAGACGCTGACTAACAAAATAAATATCGTGTGCTGACAATCGAAGGAGAGACTCATGCCAAATCGAGAGCAACTTAGAGGTCACTGGAACGAAGTGAAGGGGCGTCTGAAAGAACATTGGGCGCAATTGACCGAGGATGACTTGCGTCGCGCCGAAGGTTCGACCGATCGATTGGTGGGCGTTGTCCAACAGAAAACTGGGGCGAGTCGCAGTGAGGTCGAACGGTTTCTCGATAGCTTGTTCAGCAATAGCGTCCGGGATCAAGCTGCCGAGACGGTTCAGCAATACAGTGAAGCCGCTCAGCAGATGGCAGCCGAGGCAAGTCAATTTGCCAAAGAGCAAGCGCAGCGGTTTGCTGCCCAATCGGGTGATTACTCAGCGAAAGTGGTCGATCGCGTTCGTACGCGACCAGGCGAGACATTAGCGATCGCGTTTGGTTTAGGGGTTGCTGCCGGTGCATTTCTGTTCTTGGGTCGAAAGAAATAGTCATGGCCACTACGCTTGCAACAAAAAAGCAATCCGAGGCAATTCGCACGCGGATGCGCGCGATTCGCACCGAGCTTCCGTACGATGTCGATGACGCGCGGCAGCGAGTCAAGCAATTGTCCGATTGGCGATACCACATGGCTCGTCGCCCGTTGCCGATCTTGGCTGCCGCGATGGTCGTTGGCTATTGGTTGGTCCCTGCCAAGCAAAAGCAGCGAGACACCGTGGTGGTTCACCATGATGGGGCTATGCAACCAAGTGAGCCCGCGAAACGAGGCATGTTAGGTGGCATCGCCGGTGCAGTCGCCACGATGTTGATTAAACAAGCGACTACGGCGGCCGCGAATCACTTCACGCATGCGTTTTCTGCAAAGTACCCAATGGACTCGATCCTTAAAGACAGGAGTCACCACGTATCATGATTGCCCCGCTTGAACAACGTCGTCGCAGCGAGCCCAATGGGCTGCAGCGTGAACACATGTTAGCGATCGAGGAAGAGGAAAATCGAATTCCTCGACGTCTTCAAAACGCCATCGAATCCCAACCCGTCGTCGCTGTCGCCACCGCGGTGGCAGTCGGAGTTGTTTTGGGTTGGCTCGTTAAACGAAAGAATTGGTAAATCTAATGAATGAATCATCACGCGATCACCAATCCAGTTTCCAGCGAGTGACCGAAGATATCCTCGATCTGTTTGAGTTGCAGATGGAGCTGTTGTCGGTGGACAGCCAAGCGGCCAAGCGGAAGCTTGCCCAAGCAGTCGCATGTGGTGCCATCGCGGTTGCATTGGCGGGGTCCGCCCTGACCGTGCTGATGATCGGCAGCGGATTTTTGCTATCGGAGCTTACTGAACTCACGGCTGGCACTTCGTTGTTGATTGTAGGAGCCGTGTTCTTCGCGATCGTCGCGGTGCTCGGCTGGATTGCACTCAAAGCGGTCAACGCTGCTGCTGCAGCGATGAGTGAAAGTAAATCTGAGTTTGCCGAAAATTTGCGTTGGTTGAAAGCCACATTAGTGTCGCCCAAAACATCGCCTCGAAACCAGATTCGTCGTGATTCGTTCTCAGACGAAGATCCCGATTTGCGTCGGCAGTCAGCTTGGAGCGGTTCCACGCATGACGTCGGCGATCGTCCCCCGGTTTACCCAAGGTAAAATCCATGTCAAATATTCCTACTGAAAATAGCAAGTCATCCACACGATCAGAACAGGCAAAAGAGACGGCCAGCCGGATCGCGGCTGGCGCCGGTGAAGCTGCGCAAGGAGCCGCGACTCATTACGTCAAAGAGCCCGCTCAAGACGTCTTCAGCTTGGTCAAGGCGTACGCCAAGGAGAATCCCGATGTTGCCGCTTGTTGGGCGTTTGGGCTTGGCGTTATCGTCGGCTGGAAGTTGCGACCGTAAATCTGGATCTGATCCTCAAGTCAAGGCGTGAATGAATTATGTCAACCCTAAGCGAAGCCGAGCGAACTCAATTTTCCGATGCCCTGCAACGAGTCGGGGGAGATGAAGAGATGTTCATCGAGCTTGCGGAAATTGTTGCCGAGGATGCTCCAGGCATGCTGGCGGAACTCGAGGATCAATTGCGATCGGACCAACTTAGCGAGGTGGCTCAGACAGCTCATGCACTTAAAGGGCTGCTGAGCACCTTTCAAACCGGACCGCCGGTATCGCAGCTACAACCCTTTATTGACGAAGCTCGCCTGGGTCACACGGAATCCGCAACGATGATGTTTCATGACCTTAAGCCGTCACTGAAGCATTTTGTTGGGCAAGTACAACAGCTCAACGAAAAGTACTGATCGACCTCATGGACTATTTCCTACTCATCACGTACTTGTGTATCGCGATCGGATTCTCGTTCTTGTGTTCGATCGCCGAAGCGGTTCTGCTTTCGATCACGCCCAGCTTCATTGCCGAGCGACGGCAAGACGAAACGAAATCGTCCAAGCGAATCATCCAGCTCAAAGAAAATATTGATCGTCCGCTGGCTGCGATTCTCAGTCTCAATACGATCGCACACACTGTCGGGGCGGCGGGCGTCGGGGCACAAGCCGCCAAAATCTACGGCGATCAATACCTCGGGGTGATCAGTGCGCTGTTGACCCTGATGATCCTGGTGCTCAGCGAGATCATTCCCAAGACGGTGGGGGCATTGCATTGGCGTCGGCTCGCCGGCAGTGTGGCACTTCTGGTTCAAGGCTTGATCATCTTGATGTTGCCATTGGTCTGGATGTCGGAATTTTTAACACGATGGCTCTCAGGCAATAAGAAACAGCAACTTGTGACGCGAGCCGAGATTGCGGCGGTTGCCGAATTGGGGACCCGCGAGGGTCTGTTGAAACAACACGAATCTCGCATCTTACGCAACTTATTAAAGCTCGAGTCGATCACGGTCGAAGACGTGATGACGCCCAGTACGGTGGTGATCTCGTTCGAAGAATCGCGGCGTTTGTCCGAGATGACAGAGGAGTTAAAAACGTTGCCGGTTTCGCGAATTCCGATTTACCGTGAACGGCGCGACATCGTCACGGGGTTCGTGTTGCGTAGCGATTTGTTAGCGTCCGTGATTTCAGGCGACAGCGACAAGCCGCTCTCCGAGTTTTCGCGTCCCATCTTGCGAATCGCCGAAGACGAAAGCATTACCGTCGCCTTTGACCAATTGCTCGATTCACGAGCCCACATCGCAATGGTGATGGATAAGTTTGGTGGCGTCGAGGGATTGGTGACGCTCGAAGACATTATCGAAACGTTGTTGGGGCTCGAAATCGTAGACGAACACGATTCGACCGTCGACATGCAAGAGCTCGCACGCCAACGCTGGGAAATGCGACGCGAAAAACAAGGGATTGCGGCACCGCCATCCAGCGATTAAATCAGCGGGACTGCGATCTGTTCATGCACTAAACGGGTGATTTGTGAACACTTTTCGCGGTGAACGCATGCAACACTCGCTTGTTCCCAGGCAGGAGCCCGGCGCCGGAAAGCATTTTTGAGTAGCTACCTTCGCCAGAAGGTGGAGAGATGCATTCGACGCCAACAAACCTCGCTCTGGCGATTGTAGCGACGAAACGGAATTGCCGTAATTTGCCGCCTGGAATCGTTCATGCTGTTGGGAAGGGCCAGAGAGTCACTGGTGGCGATCACCGAGAAATTTGATTCTTACGTGCTGCAACCGCGCGGCTTGCGGGCTGTCGGTTTAGTGAGCCGTGACGCGTAAGCGGCCGGGTGCCACGTATTACCCGGTGCCTTACGGCCCACGGCTCACCACTGGAATTGACTTTTCGATTAAACCAACCGGGCGGCTTGCGCCGCACCGCTAATAAAATAGCGTGCAATGATCGATTGCTGCCGAGGCGGCACGTCATGCTAAATCAGCCGAGTTGCTTAAGAGCACTGTCGAAACGGCGATCAAACTCGGCGAACAGCTCGAGGGTTTCTGGACGTTCCAGAACCTCTTGAACGCGTTCCGCTCCGCTATCGACTTTGGGCTCGGATTGAAGATCTTCCTCCGCAGCCTCCCTCTGTCCTGCGATGCGGGTGGCAACTGCAATCGCAGCCGACTTCCATCCGCTGACGCTCGAAAGGGCGTCGGCCAGCGCTGCTCGCAGCACCCGAAAATCCATATGGGCAAACGTCTCGTCAAACGCCAATCGCATCCGATTGGCCTGTTCGGAATTCAACGTCGCACTTTCTAGCTGCAGATATCGGTCCAGGGTTCGACCAAGCAGTACCGTTCTCATGATTTCAAGTGGGACACCACGAATCGAAGTGGCCATCGCAACGATTTTGCGAAGCGGAAACAACAAGATTTTTAGCGGTGCCTTGGCCAGTAACCCCAAACATCCCGTCAGACAACCACCGCTGTTGGAGTAATAGGGTTTCAAGTCGCCGAGCAAATCGCTGCGATCGTGCGATGACAAGGTACGCGACACCACGAAGCGTCGACATTGATCACGGACGATGTCATCGACGAACGGAATCGGGATAAACCGTGCCGTGGATGAAACGATCCCAGCGACCACCCATTGATGGGCTAACCAAGACGAAGATTCGGGCATGTAAAAATCCTTTTATTGGGCGTTGGTGCTATCGGCGTTCATCGCCGGACCGTCGCTGTGATCGTCTTTGTTGTTTCGTTGGCTGCCAATGGGACGCGGTTTTGGAGGATTCTTTCCCGCAGGCCAGCCCTCACGTTGACGCGTTCGGTCACCATCGCGATCCTCGGTTTGATCGTGCAGCAATGTCACATTGGTAGGATACGGCATATCGATGCCCCCGTCGTCAAGGGCTTCTTTGATGTCCGAAATGACTGAGTTCCCGACACGCACCACGTTGGCACGTTCAGGGGCAGTCCACCAACGCGCCCTCAGCACCACACTGCTGCCGCCAAGTTCAGTCGCGACTACATCGGGCGCCGGATCGCTAACGACACCCTCGGCTGATTCGAGCGTCTGCAAGATGATTTTGGCTGCTTGGCGGAGATCATCGCCATAGCCGACGCCGACGTCGTACTGAGTTCGGATGGCATCGTAGGCAGTGTTGACCACAACGGGGTTTGTATAGATCTGGCTATTGGGAATCACGACTCGTTTGCCATCGTAGGTCCTAATTAGCGTCGCTCGTGTCTCGATCGCTTCGACGGTCCCTTCGTGGTCACCCGATGCAATCTGGTCCCCAATTTTGAACGGTTCACTGAGCAGGATCAGCAAACCGGCCATAAAGTTTTGCAAAATGTCTTTAAAGGCGAAGCCGAGGGCAACGCCACCGATGCCAAGCGAGGTGAGTAATTTTCCCGGCGTAATCGAAGGAGCCATGATCGTGACTGCGAGGATCAGTCCTACGAAAATTAACACCCATTGAGCGACGCGCCCCATCACTCGCCCCAGATTCGCTGAGCTTTTGTCTTCGGTCGTGCGTCTGACAAACCGCCGAACCAACTTTGCAGCAAAGTAGAAGATGGCAAAGACGACAACGCCAACCAAAAGGAACGGCAGTCGGTCCAAGAAGCCGTCGATCATGTCATCGACCGTTCCCCAGACTGTATCGATGCTGACGTCCACTTCGCCCGGAACGTCATTTTTGTTAGCCACTTCGTTTGCCGTTTCAGATGCTTTGTCGCTTGTTGCTGTGTCGTCTTGCGCCAGTGCGAGAGCAAAGGGAAGGAGAGATAAGGGAGTAGTCATGATTTGCCTCGCGTGGTGGTTGATTGTCCGTCATTAGCGGGAACGCAACTCTCATGCCTTAGCCCAGCTTTTGTTTTTGCTTGCTAGATGTGCCACGAGGCTGGCTTGTCGTCGACCAAGTTGCGTGGTGCTCAATCACAATTCGTGAAGTGTAGATGGATTTGGGGCATTTTTAAGATTTGTTTCGATGTGGTACGAGAATCGCAATATCCATTCCTTCGTAACGTAACCCGCTGGTGATTGTCGCCAACGGATTGATCGTTTACACACACTCACTTTCTGTTTGATTGGAGACTCCGATGTTAGGTTGGGCAATAACTTTTTTGGTGATCGCGTTGATTGCGGCAGTGCTTGGTTTTGGTGGGATCGCGGGTTCGGCTGCGATGATTGCCAAAGTGTTGTTTGTCGTATTCCTTGTGCTGTTCATTGTCAGCCTAGTGATGGGACGCCGTGGACCAACGGTCTAAGGCCGAAGCTGGCTAGCGAGTGCTGTCGTGACGAAGCTGTCACGCAGCTATTTTGAGCCGACGGCGATAGCCGCGGGCCCTGGGCATCAAACACACGCGTGTAAAGGCCCGCGGCTAGCGCCGTCGGCTCACAGGATACGACGCTAAGAATGCGACGCTATGAGTGCTAGACCGGGCGGTTCACGCCGCACCGCTAAAGTGTTCCATCTCTGCGGGCCAGATCACGAGTGGTCCACTTGTTGTTTTAAAACCCATTTATCAAAAAGGATGTCGTGATGTTTTTTCTCGAACCTCTTCTGACAGACGGTATTGCTCAGTTGTCTTACCTGGTGGGTGACACCAGCACCGGGCATGCAGCGGTAATCGACCCTCGAACCGATGTGGAAGTCTACGAAACGCTTGCACGTAAGCATGGCGTTTCGATCACGCATATTTTTGAAACCCATATTCACGCTGACTTTGTTTCGGGTAGTCGTTCGTTGGCCGAGCGAATCGGTACGGCGAAGATTTGCGTCAGCGGAGTCAGAGCGGACTACAAATTCGACGGCGAAGCGATCAAGGATGGCCAGGAGTTTGATTTCGGTTCGTTCCGGCTGACCGCGCGGCACACACCGGGGCACACCCCGGAGCACATGTCGTTCGAACTTCGTGAATCCAAGCATGCCGAAATGCCTTGGGCCGTTTTCAGCGGAGACTCGCTGTTTGTCGGTTCGGCCGGTCGGCCTGACTTGCTGGGCGAAGCCGAGACTGAGGGGTTGGCCAAGGATCTGTACAAAACGCTTTACGACTATTATCTGAAGCTCGACGACTACGTCACGATCTATCCCGGACACGGGGCTGGATCAGCGTGTGGAGCCGATATCGGGGACCGGATGCTCAGTACGATCGGTTATGAACGACGTACCAACAAATTCCTGCGGTTTCCTGGCTTCGACGCGTTTCGCTCGTTTGTCGTCGATGAAGCTCCGCCAGCACCATGGCATTACCCAATGTTAAAGAAGGTGAACGCCGCTGGTCCTGATATCATGGACCGTTTGCCTACGATTCCTGCGTTGCCGCCAAGTGAGTTCCGCAAGGTCGCACGCGAACCGGGAGTCACGATTATCGACACGCGTTCGATGTTGGCGTTCGGCGGAGGCCATGTTCCCGGGGCGATCAACATTGGCAACCGGCCGGAAATGTCGGCCTGGGTTGGACAAATGTTTGATCTTGATCAGCGATTGTTGCTGGTCGTTGACAACGACGATGATGTGGAATCGGTACAGCGTCTGATCGTACGGACCGGACACTCCGAATTCGCGGGCTATCTGGCCGGTGGCATGAAAGCCTGGGAAGTCTCGGGGTTGCCACTACAGAAGCTTGAGCAGATTAGTGTGGAAGAACTGCATCAAGATCAGAGTAATGGTTCCCACCTAAGCCTGGTTGATGTCCGATCTCCCGGCGAATGGGAATCCGGCCACCTGCCTGGTGCCGAACACCACTTCATCGGTGACATGCGAGAGCGTATCACGGGACTCGATAAATCAAAGCGATACGCCACTTATTGTGCGAGCGGCTATCGAGCAAGTATTGCATCGAGTTTGATGCAGTCGCGAGGCTTTCAGCAAGTCGCCAATATCCCCGGCAGCTACGGTGCATGGACCGCGGCAGGTTACGAGGTCGAACTTGAAAAAGGATCGAAGTCATGATCGCCGAAATTAGTCTGTTGGCGGCTGATCAGGTTGACGCGTTGCAGTACGCGGGACCCGCGTGGTCGCCCTACCTGGTCGGTGCATTGATCGGCGTTTTGTCGATGTTGACTTTCTATTTTTCCAACAAGCCACTCGGAGCCTCCACCGCGTACGCGCGAGTGGCGGGGTTGATTGGCGAGAAAGTCGCACCCGCTCACACGCGTTCGCTCGCCTTTTTTAAAAAGAAATCTCCCAAGGTGGGATGGGAAGTGATGTTGGTGTGCGGCGTAGTGGTAGGAGCCTTCGTGGCCGCGTGGACGGGCGATGAATTGACCGGACGTTTGCTGCCTGCGATGTGGCAGGATCGGTTTGGCGCCGACAGCGGATTGTTGCGGATCGTGGTCGCGATTGCAGGCGGCATGATGATGGCGTTTGGAGCACGCATGGCGGGTGGATGCACAAGCGGACATGGAATCAGCGGCACACTACAGTTGGCAGTCGGTTCTTGGGTTTCCGCCATCTGCTTTTTCATCGGTGGGATCATCACCGCCATGTTGGTCTATGCGGTCTAGTGGCAACAAAGAAACAATCCAGCGATCCTATTGATGGAGAAAATGATGGCAACCACGGTTCAACAACCTTCGGAATCGAAGCTTGGAAAAGAAACGGATGCGGCGGGCGCTCAGACGCTTGCCCTTGGAATGGTCTTTGGCATCCTGTTTGGTTTTTTGCTGCAAAAAGGGGGCGTTGCGAAGTTCAACGTACTGATCGGTCAGTTGCTGCTACAGGACTTTACCGTATTAAAAGTCATGCTGTCCGCCGTGATCGTTGGCATGATTGGAATTCATTTGCTTCACCGCGCCGGAAAAGTCGAGCTACATATCAAACCGACACGCTACGCATCGAACATCCTTGGCGGTTTGCTGTTTGGTGCTGGATTTGGTTTGTCAGCCTATTGTCCGGGAACCGGTGCTGCCGCACTCGGCCAAGGCAACTACGATGCGATCGCAATGATGATTGGCATGGTGGGTGGTTCATATCTTTTTGCGGAATGCTCGGGATGGATCGGCCGCAAGATTGATCCAATTGGTGACCGTGGAAAGTTGACGCTTCATGATTGGTTGCCAATCAACCGGACGGTCGTGGTCGTCAGCAGCGCCATCATACTGTGTGTGGTGTTGGCGATCATCGAAACGATGACGGTCCGGTGAACTACACGTTGAGGAAAAACTCAGCGACGAATCAAAATTCTAAAACATCACATCTGTGAGAGGTCACTCATGAGCGATACAAACCCGCAAATCAACGAACAGCTCAATAAACTAGCGGCGATCTGCTGCGAGCAACTCGAAGGCATCGAGCCAATATCGGCGATGGACGAAGCGTCGACCAAACCGCTGCTCAAATCATTACTGATGAGTGGCTTTACGCGAAAAGAGGGAGCGTCGTTACAAGTCGAGATCGAAAATCGCGTGAAAGATCGCTGTCGTGATACTGCGATGCATCGAGGTGGTGCCCTTTCGAGTATCGCCGGCAAGTTGCAAAAGCAATTCGAGGATTTGGCACGTTGGGAATCAAAGCAGCCCGGCGATGACAACAAGGCCAAAGCGGCAAATATCAGTTCGGCAACCGACGCCTGATCGTCACTCTGCTCGGGGAGAGGGATCATCGAAACGCCGCAATCGACATTGAACTCCGCAGGCCAAGCGTCTGAGGAAATCGCGATTCTGTTTTACTGGATGAGTGGAGGCGCGGTTGCGATTTGGTTGATCGTGATCGGTGTCGCCGTTTACGCCATCTATCACCCGGGACAGCATCATCCGCGTACCACCAAGCTGTTGGTACTTGGCGGCGGCGCCGTGTTTCCAACCATTGTTCTGACTGGTCTGCTTTGTGTCTCGCTGCCGATGTTGCCCGATCTGCAGCGTCCTGCACCGCCCGGCAGTCTGCAGATCCATGTTAGTGGAGTGCTGTGGTGGTGGCGAATCGACTACCTGACATCCGAAGGCGATACAATCGCAACCGCTAACGAAATTCGTTTGCCCGTCGGTCAGCCGGTCGAATTCAAACTGAATAGCGAAGACGTGATTCACTCGTTTTGGATTCCATCGCTTGGTGGCAAAGTCGATATGATTCCGGGGCGTCAGACGCGGTTACAACTGCACCCGACTCGCGTCGGCACTTACCGCGGCGCGTGTGCCGAGTTCTGTGGAACCGCGCATGCGCAAATGAATTTTGACGTGGTCGTCATGCCCGTCGATGAATTCAATGATTGGTTGAGCGACCAAGCGGAAACCGCAAAACATCCCGTCGAACCCGATGCGATCGCGGGTCAGCAACATTTCCTCAAATACGGCTGCAGCGCGTGTCATACGATCCGTGGTACGCACGCCCAAGGAGCTGTCGGTCCCGACCTGACCCATTTTGGCAGCCGGCTTAGTATCGCGGCCGGCGTGTTGAAAAACAATTCCGAGAATCTGGCTCGCTGGATCACCCAGACTCATGATGTCAAACCTGGAGCGGATATGCCGGAATTTGCTTCGTTGACCGATCGCGATGTGAAACAGATCGTTGACTACCTGGAGCAATTGAAATGAGCCAGGACGATGTCGACAAAGATCAATCGACCTCCGATGACGTGCAACAATCCGATCAAGGTATGTCCGCGCAAGCGAAGCGGTTGCTCGCACCATGGCGGACGCCCACGGGATGGCGTTATTGGTCGGCGGTGAACAATTCGGAAGTCGGGTTGTGGTATACCGTCACCGCGTTTGCTTTCTTTTTGTTTGGCGGCGTGCTCGCGTTGGTGATGCGGATCCAGTTAGCGCTGCCCAACAACGACTGGTTAACAGCCGAGCAGTACAACCAAGTATTCACGATGCACGGCAGCGTGATGATGTTCTTGTTCGCGGTGCCGATTCTCGAAGCGATTTCGATCATGTTGCTGCCGCAGATGTTGGGGGCTCGTGATTTGCCCTTCCCACGCTTGTCGGCGTACGGTTATTGGTGCTTTTTAATCGGCGGCATCTTCGTTTGCGGGTCGCTGTTTTTCGGGGTGGCTCCGCGTGGCGGTTGGTTTATGTACCCGCCGATGACGACCGAGTATCAAACCGATGTCGGAGTGGATATTTGGTTGTTGGGGCTTTCGTTTATCGAAGTGGCCTCGATCGCTGCAGCGGTGGAATTGATCGTCGGCGTGTTGAAATGTCGACCGCCGGGGATGCGGTTGAACCTGATCCCGTTGTATGCTTGGTACATCCTTGTCGTCGCCGTGATGATCCTGTTTGCATTTCCGCCGCTGATCGCAGGCGACTTGTTGATGGAGTTAGAACGGACGCTTGATTGGCCGTTCTTTGATGCATCCCGCGGTGGCGATCCGCTGTTGTGGCAACATTTGTTTTGGATTTTTGGTCACCCCGAAGTCTATATCGTGTTTCTGCCGTCGATCGCGTTGGTGGCGATGATCGTGCCGACGTTTGCCCGTGTGCCGATGGCTGGCTATGGATGGATCGTATTGGCGGCGGTGGGGACCGGTTTTTTGAGTTTTGGATTGTGGGTCCACCACATGTTCACCACCGGATTGCCGGGGCTAACGATTGGTATCTTTTCGGCGGCTTCCGAAGCGGTCGCGATTCCCACCGGTATTCAAATATTCTGCTTTATTGCCACGTTGTTAATTGGCCGGATCACGCGATCGGTGTCGCTGCTGTTTGTATTGGCGGGGTTAGCGACGTTTATCATCGGCGGGTTAACGGGCGTAATGGTTGCCGTGGCTCCGTTTGATTACCAGGCTCACGACACCTACTTTATAGTCGGGCATTTGCACTATGTTTTGGTAGGTGGAACGATCTTTCCGATTATGGCTGGCGTTTATTATTACTATCCGCTTGTCATGGGAAAACAGTTGTCGGAACGTTACGGGCGTTGGGCGTTTTGGTTGACATTGATCGGGTTCAACGTCAGCTTCTTCCCGATGCATTTGACCGGACTGTTGGGGATGCCGCGGCGAGTTTATACGTATCCTGCCAATATGGGATTCGACACATTGAATATGGTTTCGACCGTGGGCGCATTCGTGTTGGCAGCCGGGTTTATTGTGTTTCTGTGGGACGTGCTGCGACCGAAGAAACGCGAACCGCTGGCCGCGCGCAATTGCTGGAACGCTGGCACATTGGAATGGTTGGCCGAGGTTCCCGATCAACCGTGGGGAATACGCTCGATTCCGATCATCAAAAGTCGTTATCCATTGTGGGATCAAGAGAACTTTGTTGACGACATCGATCAAGGGAATTTCTATCTGCCAGACGCCGAAGAAGGGCTGCGAGAAACGTTGGTGACGTCCACGATGGATGCCGAACCTATTCAATGTCTACGCGTTCCCGGGCCCACGTTTCTGACTTTTTATGCGGCCTTGTTCACCGGCGGTGTGTTTATCTTTTCGACCTATCATTGGTGGACTGCCTCGGTGATTAGTGGCGTGTTGGCGCTGGGGACGGTGATTGCCTGGTTGTGGACCGGAACGGCGGTGATCCCTGAGAAATCGCACAAGGACGTGGGATTGGGATTGAGCTTGCCGATTTATGTATCTGGTCCGCGAGCGGTCGGATGGTGGGCGATGTTTATCACCATGCTCGGTGATATGACCGCATTTATGTCGCTGGTGTTTGGCTACTTCTTCTACTGGACCATCCACGAAGATTTCCCTCCTCAGGATGCAGTAGGGCCGGGCACGCTGTGGCCGACCCTCTCGCTTGTCGCCGCCGGGGTCGCTTGGGCATTGACATGGGCGGCTCACAAATTCAACCGTAGCGATAAACCATTCGGATTTTATCTCAGCAGTGTGATTGCGATCGGAACGTCGCTGAGTGCCGCGATCGCACTGGGGTTGGCCCCCGTGCTGACTCAGATGGATCCGAGCAGTCATGTTTATCCCGCCATCGTTTGCGTGTTGGTGCTTTGGAGCGTAGTGCACCTGTGTGTCGGAGCTCTGATGCAAGCGTACTGCGTCGCACGCCGAATGGCGGGCAAGATGACTGCTTGTTACGACGCGGATATCACTAATGTGATGCTGTATTGGCATTTTATGGCGTTGACGTCGGTGATCACGGTTGCCGTGATCGCCTGGTTTCCGTGGGTAGCGTAAGCAATGGAGCGTGTCCCGTGATTTCCAGCAAACCCACCCCAATGCGACGCAACCATATTCTCTGGCTGGTGGTGCCACCAAGCGTTTGGGCGATCCACTTTTTAGCGAGTTATATGACCATCGCGATTTGGTGTGCCAAATTTGCCGACGAAAGTGGCGACGCGACCCCGGTGCGGATTGCGATTGCCGCTTATACGGTCGTCTCCTTGGCGATCATCGTCGTGATGGCAGGCCTCAGTTATCGGCAACACCGTAAAGGGGGCAACGCACCGCATGACGACGACACCTACGGGGATCACGTTCGCTTCACCGGTCAAGCCACCTTTTTGTTATCGCTACTTAGCGGTGTGGCCACGATCTTCACAGCATTGGTGGTTGTGTTTGTGGGGAGCTGTGACTGATGCAACTTGCGTTTTGGAATCTTGGTTGGATCGTTTTGGCCGCAGCTTGGTTGGGACCGCTCCCCGACTTGGCCACTCAGTCGTTTGCTGCGCATATGACCCTGCATATGGCGGTGGTTGCGGTGGCGGCACCGCTGCTTGCGATTGCCATTGCGGGGAATCGGTGGGATCCGGTGATCCGTTTCCCGCGTTCATTTTCACCCGTCCCTGCCTCGGTAGGTGAACTTTTGATCGTTTGGGCGTGGCATGCGCCAGGGCTGCATCATTGGGCTCGGCATTCAGCGGTAGGTTTTGTGATCGAGCAGGGTATGTTTTTAGCCGCAGGATTGTGGGTGTGGATGTCAGCGTTCGGCGGCACGGCCCCGAGGGAGCGCGGTCGCAGTGCCGCGGGAGTCATCGGGCTGCTGTTAACTTCGATGCACATGACTTTGTTGGGGGCGTTGTTGGTGATGTCACCTCGATTGTTGTACATGCACCATGGTCGCAGTGAAATGTTGACGCCGATCATGGACCAACATCTTGGTGGCGCCGTGATGTTGGTTGTGGGTGGCATCGCATTTCTTGCTGGTGGATTGTGGTTAACCAAAGATCTCGTGTCGTTTGATCGACTCGAAATGGGGACGAATGAGGGATGAGCAACTCACGAACAAATTGGCAACGTATCAAAGAACTAACAATTCTGCTGGTTGGCTTAGGCGTGATCGGCGTCCTCGTTCTGGTGTCGGGAGTGTTTCCGATCAAGGCCAGCAGCGGGCACTGGGCGATTACTACCTTAGTACTCGATTTTGCCAGTGACCGATCGGTGGATTTTCATAGTGCCGGGATTGAGTCTCCGCCACTGGACGAACCCGGCATGATTCGGCTGGGCGCGGCAAGCTACGATGCGAATTGCCGTTGGTGCCATGGACGCCCTGGATTGCCCGCGCCGCGTGTGCCAGCGGAGATGACGCCATCGCCTCCCTACTTTCCCACTGCAACGTTCGATCAGGAGCCACGCGAACTGTTTTATATCGTCAAGCATGGGATCAAGTTCGCGGGGATGCCGGCTTGGCCATCGCGGCAGCGAGATGATGACGTTTGGCCTTTGGTGGCGTTCTTAAAATCGTTTCCAGAAATGGAGGAGGCGACCTATTTGGACCACGTCCAGGTGTCGATGGAGATCGATTCGGCGACGAAGCAACTTGTCGCAGACGCCTGTGCTTCATGTCATGGTGCTCGCGGCCACGGCCGTGCCGGAGACCGCGTCCCCGTGATCGCAGGTCAAAATCGCGAGTATCTAGAGTTGACGCTCGAGGCGTATAAAACGGGGCAACGGCACAGCGGAATCATGGGACCGATCGCAGCTCGATTGAACGCCGCCGAAATTGTTCAGGTTGCTGAGTATTTTTCAAAACAGCCCGAACATCCGTCTCACAGCGAGCCAGATGAATCATCTGGGCACCCCATTGAGGCCAAGACGCATGATTTGAATGAAGCAGAGAAACGGCTCTATGAACTTGGCGAATCGCTTGCCAATCATGGTGACGGCCCGCTAAAGATCGCATCGTGTGTCGAATGTCATGGCCCCACCCCGATCGATCGCAGTGTCGAGTATCCTCGATTGGAGCGACAGCCAGCGGACTACCTACGCCGCCAGTTACATCTGTTTGCCAATCAAGCTCGCGGCGGAACTGAAAACGCGGACCTAATGTATACGATCGCCAGTAAATTGTCCGATGAACAAATCGATGCGTTAGCAATGTACTACTCTCACTGAAGACGCGTTTTGCAACGCTGTCGACTTGGAACGTCGATTTTTCTCGTGACTGGTAGAGGTAGCTTGAATTCCGCGTAGGGACTTCCGGCCATTTTTTGCAGTGCTTCAATGGATAAATTACCTCATCCCGGAGGGATTTTTAGACAATAGCCGGTGGTAAGCGCAGCGCCACCACCGGAAAATGAAAACAATACCCACCGCCGATCCCGGAGGGATCAAAGACAGTCCATCAATTAAGGCAGAGCGATGTCCACGTTCCACTGCATCAATCTTCACGTCACTTTTTCGACCAAGCATCGCAAACCATGGATCAAAGACGCATGGATTAGACGCTTGCACGAATACCTCGGTGGGATCGTGAACCAACTCGGCGGCAAACCGCTGAAAATCGGCGGCGTCGAAGATCATGTTCATCTGCTGATTGGATTGAAACCCACGCATCAATTATCCGACTTCCTGCGTGAGTTAAAGAAGTCTTCAAGCAAATGGGTTCACGAACAAATGGGTTCACGAAACGATTCTCTATCCGCCGTTTGAATGGCAGGAAGGATACGCTGCATTCTCGGTCAGTCCGCCGAGTTGCCCTGCAGTGGCGGGCTACATAGCCGACCAACGCGAGCATCATCGAAAGCGATCGTTTCACGCCGAGTTGATCTCAATGCTCAACGACGCCGGGATCGACTACGACCCCGAATATTTGGAGTGAACGGTCTTGGACCCCTTTCGGGGTCCGCTCTTTTTTACGATTTTGAAAACCGGAGGTGCGCTGCTGGGGACGTGAAATGTATTACTGACGGATGTCTATGCTAGCAAAGTCGCGGCGGGACAGGAATGGAAATTGCGGCCCATGTCTGGAGTGTTCAATCTATTTCACTTCAACATCCACGGAGGATGGACATGATTCAAAATGATTCATTACTGGCTCCTGAAAAGGAGGAACAAATCAAGGCGGTTTTCAACTCCCTTTCCGAGAAAAACAAGCGGCGTTACGCTGCCTCCCTGTCTTTGGCCCTGCCACATGGCGGGTGTGAGTATCTCAGTCAACTTCTAGGTTGTTCGCATTCCACTATCACTCGTGGGCGAGCTGAACTTGAGCGTCTTAGCAATGCAGACGACCCCGCAGAAGGTAGAGTCCGGAAGAAGGGGGCCGGACGACCAAAAAAGAAGAGGCTCATCCGGAGGTTCTCGATGAGTTAGATGAGATTCTCGATGAGCGAACCGCAGGAAGCCCAACGGACTGTACCGTTCACTGGACTTGTCTTTCCATCAGCGAAATCACGAAACGATTGTGCGAGGCTTGCACTTCCATCTCTCGTCCTGTGGTGGCTCGTCTGTGTCGCGAGAGGAACCTCCGAAAGCGACAACAAGTCAAATCGGTGACCAAAGCTCCCAGCCGTAACCGTGATGAGCAGTTCGGCATTATTGATCAGATGCGAAAGCGGTTTCGCCGTACAAAAGACGCGGTTCTGAGTATCGACAGCAAACAGAAAGAACTGCTGGGTAACGTCCATCGACCGGGTGAAGTTCTTGCCGATGGTCCGATTGATGTGCTCGATCACGCGCTGCCTTCTTACGCCCAAGCGGAGGTGATCACCCACGGGATCTACGCTCCACAACAGAATATTGCCCACATGAATCTAAACACCAGCCATGACACTGGAGCCTTTTCTTGCCATAGTCTGGGATGGTTTTGGAAACACATCGGCCGCCAACTGTTCTCCACGGCTGATCGAATCCTTGTGCTGCTGGACTGTGGTGGGAGCAACAGCAATAAATCAAGTACTTTTAAGTGGCACTTGGGACGTTTGTCAGCTGAGTTCGGGTTACCAATTCAGGTGGCGCACTACCCGGTTTTTTGTTCCAAATACAACCCTATCGAACGTCGCGTTTTTCCGTGGGTCGAGCGGGCCTATAGCGGTCAGCTCTTTACAGCACTTCGGGAGATGGTCATGGCAATTGAATCCCGGGCCACAACCTCAACAGGGCTCGTGACAACCGGCCACATCATCCAAAAGTCATTTACGCCAGCATCACGGAAACAGATCCAACGCACCAAGGACCCTCCTGTAGAATACCTCACGGATCTGCCGGAATATAACTACCGGCTTACACCAGAAATGCATCAACAATAGATTTCACGTCCCGCGCAGCGACCTCCGGCTATTGTCTGAAACCGCTTCGCGGTGACCACGCGACTTTCCCCGAAGGAATTGTCCGACGGTATCCGGTGGTAATCGCAGCGACACCAGCTAATACAGTTGAACCACTCACCAATGCAGGCGGCGTCCGCCTGGAAACGGGGAGTGCGCAAATATCGATAATTGCGTAGTCCCGATTTGCTCACCACCGTCTTACATCGATTTCCAATAGCGGCGATGTCGCTTCAGGAAACCTTTTTTGTTCTCGGCAAACATCCGTTCGCCCAAGCTAAATGCGTGTGATGCGAGTTGCGCAGAGCGTTGGTCGATCAAGGCAACAAAGCCATTGGTGATCTTGCGGCTGCCGTAGTCACGAGGGGAATTGCAGATGCGAAGTTTTAGCACAGCCAAATCGTGATGCATTCCGAGCCAATCGCCTAAACGCTCCGCTTCGGTTTGCCGCGTCTGCATCATTGCGGGCCAAAGATATCGCAATAGATTGCAGTGATACGAGTGGTACTTGACTCGTTTTCGCCATTCATGAAACGCTTCGGTGGATGGTTTGCTCTGGGCAGCCCCAATCGCCGTTCTTGCTCGTGAATAGGTTTCGCCGAATCCGGCACTCCAGGCATTCAATCCCTTCGCGTCCAATCGCCATCGTCGGACACGTTTGAGTGCCTTGTTGAATTCGCCGCGGGTTTCGGCGAGTCGCTTTTCGACATCAATATCGTGCCGGAGTTGTTGTTGACGCTGCTGAGCCAATTGATGCCGGATCGACTGAAATGCATCTTGCCGAATTTGCTCAGCGAACTGCTCGATGAGATCGTCGTAGGTATCGAGTAGCGTTTTGCTGTCACGTACCTCGGACAAAGGTTTTGCGATTTCACGAAACTGAGCATTCTGTCTCGAGTAAGGGACATCGTCGGTCATTGAATAGCGGACCAACCGGACCAAGCCTCGCAGTTTTTTACATCGCTTGCGGACTTGGTGTACCTTTTTCGACTGCTTCAGACTCGAATTGTCTAGTTCCGCGATCGCCTTTTCAATTTGTTCCCTAGCAATACGTCGTACAGATCTGGAAACTGATTCATTCTGTTTCAGACGAAATGCCATGGGCAAAGGGTGGGGCTGCTGGCTAAGAAGAAACGATCAAACGATTGCGAAGGGTCATGCCACGCAGATGTGGGCGGAGTGATTCCTGGGCAATCTGTTTCAGGAAATAGGTGTCCACGCGACCTTCGATAATAACCACTCGGCCTTCGACAACGACGCCCAAATCTTGCAGCTGTCTACGTCCGGTTTCCCGAAGCACCGATTCCAACCGACAACCGTGTGATCGGTGTGCGGCATGCTCCACGGCACCGGAATTCGTACAGGGCCCGTTGAGTAATTTTACTGGCGACAGGTTTGCAGGTGGTAGGTGCGCGGGGTGTCGACGAATCGAAATAGGCGTCGAAATCATCAGGAGTGCCTTTTGCTAAATGACAAGACTTGGGGCTATCACCTAATGAGCAATTTTTAGGCCGCCTCGATGTCGTTGGTCGAGGGGTGATTCGACGCCGCAACCGTGGCACGCAAATTGCCCTTAATGCAAATCGACCTGAGATAACTGAATTTGATTTGACTCGGCAGTGAGCGTTCGGTTTGCAACGCAATCGATGTCACGTAAAGAAAAATTCTTTATCCGTTCGGGGACAAAACGAGTGGAACATTTTTAGCCAGCATGGTGCATAAAACGCTCAAACCGCACGCTGCTTTACTTGCAGCATGGGCGATCCGTGACCAGTCCGTCAGAATGGGTTTTCACCTATGCAGATCAGCCGCTAGCAAGATGGTCATCCGTCTGACTTGGTGAGGCAAGTCGGTCGAGGTCCACTTCGGAGACGCGGACCTCGGCAGCCTCAAGATAGATTCCCAATTGACCGGTATCGAACGTTTGGTCGGCCAACGACAGCACGACGCGGCCATCGACAGACAATTCCAGATAGCTGCCAAACGCGAGCAGTTGTATCGACGCCTCGCTGCGCGATTCGGAATACCAAAAACCTGTTTGCAGCGATTGGAATGTCATCATGTGTTCACCGCTGCCGTCGGCGCCGGTACCCCAGGCACGAAGCTGGGCCACACCCTTTAGGATGTCGAGGGACAGATAATATCCGTCGCGGGTTTCGGGATCTAAGCGAAAGACGATTCCACATTTGCCGAGCCCCTGCATTTCAAATTTGGCCTGGAAGCGAAAGCAGTCGAGCGTGCCATCGAACACGAACGCTTGGAAACCACTTTCACAGGCAAGGTCCAAGTGGCCTCCGGCGACCCGGCACACTTGGATTTGCGGGCCGACATCTTCGATCAGACTGTGGATACAGCGACAATCGATACTTTCGCGGAGGTAAGCGTCGATTCCCTCGAAGGTAACCGCCCGCAGTAAACCCGAATCGCTACGCACCAAACGCTTCGGCGGCGGCATCAGATTTTCGGCCGTCCGATCGCCTAAATTCATCGAATAGAAATTCCAGAGCAGCCAACCGTGGTCATCACGACATACCCGGCCTGCATAATTTCCTTGGGCCAACAGGACGTTGTCGTGATAACTCTGCCACGGATCGCCAATCTTTTTGGTATGCCAATAGCGAATTTTAGCGTCTTCGCGGATGCTGCCAATCAGGTAATGGTCGTCTCCAAAAACGATCAAGTTCGGCACTTCGACGTCATCGTAGAGACGCGGGTGGTGCAGCGCCGGTTGAGCCTCGAAATGATGCGGTGCAACCTCTTTCATCAACGCCACACATCCGCGGCGGACGATCGGCCCTTCTTTCACACGTCCGGCGGCCAGCAGCCAACCATCATTGCCATCGTGGTAATAGAAGGGATCGCGAAAACTAACCCAGTGTCGCCCTTCGCTTAACGAGGACTCGTAATATCTCGAGTCCGGTTCAAGTGGCAAACAGCTATCCGGATCGTGATCGGCATGCAGGCAATCAGCGACTTTACGCCGACTCTGGCGTACCGCTTCTTTGACTCGCGAGGGGTCTTTGGGACCACGATGGTCCTCCCAGTGAACCGGCGATTTTTGCCAATGATACAAATCATCACTGACCGCCATTCCCAAACGTTGATAGCGGCCCTGATCGCGTCGAGACAAACCGGTGTAGAACATCCGCCAACGACCCGATTGGTGCGGGTCGGGCGAAACATGCATCGTCCACAGCATTAAATCGTCCCAGCTGCCGGGATCACCAATGAACAACGCGTTACTGACGCGACGCCAATTGATTGCATCGGTGCTGACGGCGTGAGCGATAAAATCGTGATTAGGAAGCACCAGATGAAATAGGTGATACAGCCCATCGTGGAATAAAATGTCGACGTCGCCAATCGTCTTCCTACTGCCATCGGTTTCGGAAAACATAATCGACTCGCTCAAACGTGAAGGACCGGTGCTTAAATCTGATAGCAAAATGTTAACTCAATCGCCATCCAAATGCCACATCGATCGGCGTGTTTCCTGCGATCGTTGTAACGATCGCACCCCGAATCGACTCATCTCTGCTCCTCGTCATTGAGTCCAAGTCTCGGATAAGACACAAAAAAATGCCCCATCGAATCGATGGGGCATTGATGCGAGGCGATGGTTCGCCGAGATCGCTTAAGCGGGATTAGCTTTTCGATTTAGCTTGCTTCCGCTTGATTTCAGTTTGATTTTCGCCTTCACCCAAGGTTCGGGCCATCAATACGATACGGTCGTTCACTTTTATCGGCACGCCTTGGACCGTCACTTGATCGCCTTCATTGGGCGTATTGGACAATTGATCCTTCGGGCCGAGATCGACCAACATCGATTTACCGTTCTCGGTTTTCACTTTCGCCAGCAGATGTTTCTGTCCTTGCACTTTGACCTCGCGAGTGCTGGACACCTTGCCGGTGTATTTGCGACCATTACGGTCGATCGTCAAATCCGATGACTTCGTCTTCGCCTTTGTTGCGATCAAGATCGACTTGTCGCCTACTTTCATACGGTGTCCGCTAGCAGTCAGTTTGTCGCCTTGGGACAACGTGTTGGAGTCTTGTTTGACACCGAGGTCGACCGGAGTCGCCTTGCCGTCGTTGCCTTTGACAAACGCCACGATGTGGTCGCGGCCTCGGACGTCGACGGTTTTGATGCGGTCGATCGTGCCCGAAATCTGCTCGGTCTTGGAACTCAGATCCTTCTGTTTACTTTGAGCTTCCGATTTCCCCTTCTGGTTTTGATCGCCTGAGGAATCAAAGCTTTAAAAGGTGAAAGCGTCGTAGATTCCGTCGTTGTCGGTGTCACGATAGCGGGTATAGCTGTCGTAGACCCCATCGTCGTTCGTGTCCTGATAAATCGAATACCATGTCAATCCGTTTTGGTTTGACTGTTGGCTCGAACCATCGTCATAGTAGTCGTAAAACCAACTGTCATCCGACGATGTCCTCGATTGTGTCGACGTGTTGGATTGGTTCGTGTCGTTCACGTAACCATAATCGCCGTAATTTGTTTCGGTGTCGTTGACATCATCGTTGTCTTGATCCGTGCTGGATCGGTTGTCGGAGTATTCGAACGTTTCATTATCCCAACGTCCGATTGCTTCGTCGGTCGGGTTGTAGTCATTGCCGTCAAACCACTCGCTGACGTCATACCAGGCATCGTCCTCGTAGAAGCGTGAGGCGTGCTCGTCGGCATTTGCGATGGGCATCGCACAATAGCTGGCCGCGATCAGACTCGCCAATAGCATACGTTTCTTAGTCATCAATTTTTCTCCTGTGATAGGGTTGCGGAACGCGATCTCGGAGATCGCTTCGGAACTTCCGATGCTGGGAGGAAAAAAAGCAACGATCATGCCTACTGGTCGCCAAGTCGCATGAAAAAAGTAGGTTTATGCCGTGAAAACCGCATCTGTGGCGATTCGTTCGAGTCGTTTGCTGAAGAATTGCAACCAAATCTTTGAAGGGATAAACAGTGTCAACGTGATGTGAGAGGTTGTCGTCCGGCGATATCAGGCTGGAATGAAAATGGAGTCAGTAAAAGGGGCGCGGTCAACGACTGTGTGTTTTTCTGTTGCAAAAGTGGAAGGCGTTTTGATCACCCTGGTCGGTCACTGAACAGATCCCCGGTGCGATCCTAGGTCTGTATCACCGATCGCATCGCTCGCACCTTTCGGCACGTCATTTGCCACCGTTCTTTAACACGAATTCCACTTCATCTTGCGACTCGTTCCGCAAGTTGAGGGAGGAAACGACTATTCATGCACTGTGCAACACTACCCTTATCACTGGAGTTAATGACAATGACGATTCGGAAACTAGCAGCATGTGTGCTGCCGATGATGATGATCTCGACCGCTGCCGCTCAAACTAATCGCGAAGCGAGTGACGTTGGATCACGCTACGAGGACGACGCTTGGTACGACGTCAGCGAGTGGTTTGATGGCAACGACTACAATCCGACCGACGAAGCGATTGGGCGATGGGACGACGAACGCTTCGATTATTACGACAAGCAAACCAGCTCGGACAACGATAACGACGACGAGACGGTGTCGGCAGAAGAGTTTTACGGCGAAGATTTCGATGACGGCTATGCCACCTACCAAGACAATGACCGCGACGGTACTTACGAAAGCATGTCGCGATACCACGACACCGACGGTGACTATCTGAACGACAGTTACGCGACCTACCGTGACGATGATGGCGACGGTATGTACGATACCTACGACTTTAGTCAGCTTGCTGGCGAGAACGCCGTGCATAAGAGCAACGTTGCCCAGTCCACACAAAAAGGACTGAGCGGCAAGGCCTACAAGGTCTCGGGCACCGTCGAGGAAACAAAGATGGTCACGCGACTGGGTGAGATGAGTCTGTTGGTCAATGCGAAGACAGACGACGGCAAATCGATGTGGGTCGACTTTGGTGATGGTGGCACTTCGCTGCAATTGTTCGATGGCGATTCGTTCACCGCATATGGCCCGGTCGTCAAACGAGGCGATAAAGATGTGTTGGTCGCAACGACACTCGAACGCCGAGGCAAGCAACGAGAAATTAAGCGAACCGGTCGCCGCTTTAGCGGAACCGTTCAGTCGACTCGAAAAGCAAACGTCAAGGGCAAAGAGCATTTGGTCGTGAAGCTGGATACCGAAGACGGCAAAAAACTGACCGTCGACATGGGCGATCCCGCTGCTGTTAAAAATCTGAAAGAGGGCAGCAAGGTGACGGTCACTGGTGTTCCTGTCAAAGTCGGAGACCGTGTTATTCTGATTGCGGATTCGAATCAGACCAAGACTAAGAAGCAGACGAAGTAAAGTAAATGCGTCGGAGTGCTACGCTTACCGAGCGTCGCATGCGGATTGCACTTCAAGTCACGCGTTCAGTTGGCAGTGATTCCCGCAAGGGAGTTCATCGCCGACTGGACGCGTTTTTGTTTGAGACCGGCTTGGTTTGCTGCCGTGGATTTTTCAAATGTAAACGTCAGACTTCCAGTCGACAACGTTTTCAATTGCCTCGATTCAAATCGGGCAAGATGATTCTTTCATCCGCGTGTTTGGCGATGAATTCTTCGATCGCCGCAGACTGTCCCGTAATCGCATCATCGGCCGCTTGCTGGACTCCTGCATCAGCGCGATGTTTGAAGAATTTCGGGACTTTTACAAGGACCTTTAGTTCGACAGTCAGGTCGATGCGCGTGCCTTCAGCGTCAGGCCGTGCATCAAACGTGGTTTGGTAGTGTTCGAGGCGTCCGGCGGGGCGTTTCGAGACGGTGCTGACGTCGATGTGGTCAGGTTGAATGTCGGCGTTTTGCTCAAGTACAAGCTCGGTGGCTTCGAGAGTTGGATCGTCCAACTGCACGGTCAATTCTTTGACCGCAGAGACTTCGGTCTTGGAAATGCCTCGAATCGCATTCAGTATCGGTCGGTCGTCTTTGGACGTATCGAGATTCACGTCTTCGATGCGTTCGGCGAGCAGTTTCATTCCGGTGTGTCCGACGATCGCGGCGGTCGCATTTTTGCGTACCATGATTTGGCGGAATTTGTCGAAGTCACAGTCAACCACGAAGCTATGCTGCTGTTGCCCCGATGCCAAGTGTTCAATCGATCTCCCTTGCCATGCCAAAAGCACGACAGCGATGATGACAATTGCCACAGTGATGATCACCGCAATGCGAGGAGAGCGTTTTGTAGGGTTCAATGGAGGATTCTTTTGTAGAGGACGAGAGACTCAGCGAGTTTCTTCGAGGTAGAACGCGACGAGGTTCATTAGCTTCACCCCGTCGATTGGTTTAGGGAAGTAGTCGTCACAGCCCATCGCGATGCATGCTTCTCGCTCCCCGTCCATCGCGTCAGCGGTCAATGCGATGATGGGGGTTTTAAAGCCAAGTTCACGGATTTCCGCAACAGCTTCCTGTCCTGTCATCACGGGCATTTGCATGTCCATCAAGATCACATCGAACGGACGTTGATCTTTTTGAGCGCGTTGAGTCTCCTCGACGGCCTGCAATCCGTCTTCAACCACCGTGACATCGGCGCCACATTTCTCGAGAAAATACTTGCCGATTCGCCAGATATCGCGGCGATCATCGGCCAGCAAGACGCGTGCACTAAATTTAGGGAACGTGGATCGCTTGGGTTCATCCTCTTTGTCGGACGTGTCGTCCACCAACAGCGTTTGTTTTTTAAGGACTTGGTCGGCGGTCAGCGGCAGCGCAAACGTGAAACAGCTTCCGACGCCCAGTTCACTTTGTACCGTGATCGTGCCGCCCATCTCTTCGGCTAACCGCTTGCTGATGCTCAATCCCAAACCAGTACCGCCATAGCGTCGCCGCCGTGCTGTTCCCGAATTACTAAACGGGATAAACAATTCCGACAAATGGCTCTCGTGGATTCCGATCCCGGTGTCACGCACAGCGATCGTGATCGAGGGTGGCACCGATTCCTGGTTCAGTCCAATTTCGACACGAACGGTCCCGTGGTCGGTGAACTTTAATGCATTGCTGATCAAGTTGACTAAGACTTGTCGCACTCGGACCGCGTCGGCCGTGATTTCAGCGGGACACTCGGGGCTCCACTCGAACGTCAGCGGAATGCCTTCCTCCGTAGCACGAACAAGCATCAATTCCTGGACTTCACCAAGCAAATTGCGAATGTTCAATGTTTGCGGATGAATCTCCATCTTGCCCGATTCAATTTTGGACAGATCGAGAATGTCGTTCAGCAGAGCCAGCAGGTATTCACCGTTTCGTTTGATCGTCGTCACTTTTTCAAGTGACGGTTCGTCGTTGAGTTCCTCGGTCAACATGTCAGCGAACCCGAGCATTGCAGTCATCGGGGTTCGCAATTCGTGGCTCATGTTCGCCATAAACGAACTCTTTGCATCACTTGCCGCCTTGGCTTCTCGATTGGCTTCTTGCAAGGCTTCTTGAACCTCCATTCGCTCAGTGATGTCATTTTGCACACCCACGAAATTGACCAATCGACCACGCTCGTCAAACAACGGAGTGATTTGCAAGTCGTTCCAAAATCGGGTGCCGTCCTTGCGATAGTTGCAAATCGTGATCTGGCAAGACTCGCCATTAGCGATCGCCGAACGCAATTTAGCAGTCGATTTGGGATCGGTATCGGAGCCTTGCAAGAACCGGCAATTCCGACCCACGATTTCGTCGCGATCGTATCCCGTCAGATTCATGAAACCCGGGTTTGCATAGGAGATGGGGTTGTCTGGGGCCGTTGCATCGGTGATGACAATTCCATTCAGCGTCGCCTCGATCGCGAGATGCTGCAGTCTCATTTCGAGTTCGAAGGCACGCCGTTCGGTGACATCGCGAACATTGCCGCCAAGGAAATGCTCGCCTTCAATTTGGATGCTCGCGACACTCATTTCAATCGGCAGCAACGATCCATCACTCCGTTTCCAATCCGCTTGGAATGGCTTAAGCGTATGTTGTGCAGCATCCTTGAACACGCTGTCGAAATCGGCATCGATCAAATCGCACTGGACATCCATCAAGCTCAGCTTAAGCAGCTCGTTACGTTCGTAGCCAAGCGAATCGACCATGGATGGATTCACATACAGGAAGCGGCCTCGACGATCGGTTAAGAAAACGAGGTCGTTCGCCGTTTCAGTCATGAACTTGAAACGTTCGAGTTGGTCTCGAGTGGCACTGAGTGAGGTGATGTCAATCAACGTCAGCACAACGCCTTGGACATCGCCCTCGGATATATACGGAACAATTCGAAGCAAGTAGGATTCGTTTCCTTGGTAGCGAACTTTCGTTTCAAACTCATTGCGAGTCTGCAGTACGAGGTGCAGGTTTTCAAGCAGTGGTTCGTAACGCAATCGATGCGTGAAATCGCTGATCGGACGGCCGATGTCGTAATCGCTGATCTTCAGCAATTCTGCGATCGGAGACGTGTATTTGCGGATGCAAAAATCGCGGTCAAGAAAAACAACTCCTACCCGAGTCGTTGCTAACAAATTGTCCATGTCCGCATTGGCTTCGGCCAACTCAACAACACGTCGTTGGTGTTCCGCGTTGACCGAGTACAGCTCTTCGTTGACGGAATGCAATTCCTCGTTCGTGCTTTGCAGTTCCTCGTTGGACGCGACGAGTTCTTCGTTCGCGGCCTGCAATTCCTCATTCGACGTTTCCATCTCTTCGATGGTCGCTTGCAGATTTTCTTGAGATTGTTGTAATTCTGATTCGAGATAGGTGACACGGTCTTTTTTGACATCGGCCATCGAGTCGGCGACATCGAGCAGTGCGTCGGGTTGCAATGAAGGTTTGTCTTTCGTTATCTCTAAGAAAGAGATCAAGAAGTTGCCAAGGCTCGATTGTGGTGTTCCAATGGGTTCCACCGAGATCTGCAAGTCGTTGGATTCAGATTCGGATTGCGCCGATGCAACTTTGAAATTGACGATGTCACGTTTCTTCGCAGCGTGATGCAGTGCCGCCGATAGTGACGCTTTGAATCGCGGGTGAATTGCGTCAAGAATATGAGTGCTGGGGCGACCGGTTCCGTAAACAAGATGTTTTTCTGCGCCGCTGAATACATGCAATATCTGTCCGCCCTGTTCCACCAGGATGCTGCAGCCCATTTTCTGGTTCAGCAATTCGTCGTAGATCCCTAACAATTTCGAGTCCACTCGATTGCTTTGGCGAGAAGTCGGAATGAGCGAAAGCGTGGAAAGCTTCTCGTTTCGCGGATTTAGCGGCAGGTCGGTGCCCGGCGGCATCCGCAAATCACGACGTTTCGAATAGATACGCCAATGCGCATCGATCACATAGAATTCGTCGCTCAGTTCACCTGGGGACTCGCTGGGGCCGAGAAACAGAGTTCCACCGGACTTCAACGCGAAATGGAATAGCGAGAGCGCCTTGGTTTGTGGATTGGTCTGCAAATAAATCAACAGATTGCGACACGTCACCAAATCCATCTGAGTAAACGGAGCGTCATTGATGACATTGTGAGGGGCAAACACGATCATCTGGCGCAGCGCAGGACTGACTTGGTAGTAGTCGTGATCACGACGGAAGTAGTGCTTAACGCGTTCATCCGACATCTGTGCGAGTGCGTCGGCATGATAAATGCCTTTTGCCGCTGTCTGAATCGAAGATGGATGTGCATCGGTGGCAAAGATCTTGATGTCGCATTTCACGTTTCGCTTGCGACGTTCTTCGTCCATCAAGATCGCAATCGAATAGGCCTCTTCGCCTGAGGCACAACCGGCGACCCAGGCACGTATCGTCTTTGATTCTTCGTTCGTGGTGAAGATCTTCGGAATCACTTCCTTGGCAAGGGTTTCATAGGCTTCGGGATCACGAAAGAACTGAGTCACACCGACCAACAAATCGCGATACAGATTGCTTAGTTCATTCGGGTGATACTCGATGTGCGCGACGTAGTCGTCAATCGCGTGAATGCGAAGCATGTCAAATCGTCGTTGCAATCGTCGTCCAACCGTGGACGATTTGTACATCGAAAAATCGATTCCGAACGTTTGCTGCAGTAGCTGAAAAATCCGCTCGATGCCGTCGAGAGAATTTGACGAAAGTTGCTCTACGTTCAGTTCGTCTCGGCTGATTTCACCGTGAGTGTAACGCACCAAAGTGGATGCCATCTGATGGGGAGGCAAAACTAGGTTGACCACACCGGTTTCTTGAGCACTGACGGGCATCCCATCAAACTTTGCTGACGCTTCATCCTGGCTAATGACCAGCCCGCCTGATTCATGGATTTCGCAGATACCACGCGAGCCATCACTGCCGGTGCCAGACAAGACAACCGCGATAGAGTAAGGGCCGTAGTCTTGGGCAAGCGAGCAAAAGAATTTGTCAATCGGATGCGAAAAACTTCGGTCAAGCTTGCGTTTCGTCAGTCTCAATCGGCCACCGGAAATTTCCATTTCCATTTTTGCCGGCAGCAGATAGATAGAGTCAGCGTTCACCTGCATTCCATCCTGAACCTGATGAACCGGAATTTTCGTTTTCCGGGAAATCAGCTCGTCCATGTGGCTTTCGAAATCGGGGGATAGATGCTGAATGACAACGAAAGCCATCCCGCTTTTTGTCGGAACATGCTGAAAAAATGACTCTAAAGCTTCCAGACCGCCTGCTGAGGCACCAACCCCGACAACATAAAGATCCTTATTTCGCTCGGATCGTGGATTGGAGGGCGAGCGAGGTGGTGATTCTTGCATAGCAACAGTAAGCAGACCGATTCGAGGAAGACGATATAGGTCTTCACTACCAAAAAGTTCAAATTAAGCAGCCTATTAGCAAGTTTTGTGCCATTTCGGCCTCCCCGCCGACTCGTGTCTCACCGACTTGCGTTGACTAGATAAAGAAGAAAGGTTGGAAGAGGCACGCTGACGCATTGCCTCGATTTTTGAGTTCGATATGAATTACAGCTCGGCCTTATTTCGAGATCCCCAGGCTTCGCGGTTATTCCGAGGCTTCGCGTTGGGCCATCCGTTGAAATAGGGATTGAAGTTTTGTGATGTCGACAGGCTTGATCATGTGTTCATCGAACCCCGAGTCGCGTGCCTGTTTTCGGTCGGCGGATTGGCCATATCCGGTCATGGCAACCAAATAAATGTCTGCGGTCGCAGGACGTTCACGCAGCTTGCGAGCCAGATCGTATCCCGTCATACCCGGCATTGAGATATCGGAGAAAATAACGTCAGGAATCGATTGGCTCAAGCATTCCAGGGCAGCGAGTCCGTCTTCGGCCACTTCCACTTCGTGCCCGAGTTTGACCAGCAACCGTGCCATGATCGTGCGCAGCGCCTTCATGTCTTCGACAACCAAAACCTTAAATGGTCGGGTCACGGCCATGGGCGCGGCAACATCGGTCTTTGGCGTCTTCGCGTCGGCGGGATCACAAAGCGGAATGCGAACCTTGAAGACGCTCCCTAGCCCGATCCCTTCACTTTCTGCGACCACGCTGCCACCGTGCATTTCCACTAATGTTTTGACCAACGTCAGCCCGATGCCCAAGCCGGCACTTCCTCGCTGTAGCGAATCATCTACTTGGGCAAACATTTGGAAAATTTCGTCAATTCGGTCCGTCGAGATGCCGACCCCATTGTCGCTCACCACAATCACAGCCGATTCGAGTTCGCCTTCATTGGATTGCACTGACAATGCGAGATTGATTGTGCAATCGCTGTCGCTATATCGAGACGAGTTGTTCAACAGGTTGCAAACCACTTGTGTCATTCGCGTCGCGTCAGCATGTACAAACACATCTTGATCACCGAGATCTAGCTTTAGATGTTGATCCTTTTCGTTAATGAACGTGCTCGATGCTTCGACCGCGGCATTGATGACATCACGCAAATTGGTGACTTCTTTGTTGAGCTGGATTTTGCCTCGCCCAATACGTGATACGTCCAGCAGGTCGTCGATCAAACGGATTAATTGTTCGACTTGTCGTGCCATTGTTTGCCGCAATTCTTCGGTATCCGCAGGCAACTCGGACAAACTCATCAACTGAATCGCGTTTTTGATCGGTGCGAGCGGATTCCGCAACTCGTGAGCAAGTGTGGCAAGAAATTCATTCTTGCGACGATCGGCTTCCGATAGACGCGCAGCGAGTTCCGCAAGTTGGTCTTCGTCATGTTTGCGTTCGGTCAAGTCACGCATCACTTTGCTGTAGCCAACAACGTTATCGTTCTTGTCTTTTACGACGCTGCTGATTCCGGACGCCCAGAATCGTTCTCCGCCTGCACGCATCATCCAGCGGTCGTCACTTGCGCTGCCTTGCGTTGCCGCCGTTGCAAACTCTGAATCGGGAATTCCCATCGCAATGGCTTCGGGGGTAAAGATCAGCTCGCGAATGTCTTTGCCGAGAAAGTCAGCTTCGTCGAATCCGAGCACCTTCAATACTCCCCGATTCCACGTGGTGGCTCGACAATCGGCGTCCATCGCAAATATCGCATAGTCTTCGATCTGCTCCAGAAATGTCCGTAGATACTGGTCCATTTTTGCGTTTTCCGATTCCAATTGCCCGGCGCGATCGAGCGTTTGTTGCAGTCGGTTCCGTTCGACCTTCAACGCAATCGCATATTTTTCGGCGCGATGCCGATTGTGCTGGACGAGATACAGCACGCCGACGACCAGAACCAGTCCCGCCACCGTCGACAATAATCCGGTTGCCAACGCGGTCCAATAAGTGGTCGCTGCAACTTGCTCGCGTTTCGCAATCGAGCTCTCCTCGGTTCGACGAAAATCGGTCATCTGTTGATGGATCGTATCCATCGTCCGTTTGCCAATATTCGTTGCCACCAAAGTTTGTGCGGTTTCAAACCCTGCCTGGCGACGCACGTCCAGCGTCCCTGAGAGTTCTTCGAGTTTCTGGTCGATCAAAACTTGTAGAGGAGCGATTTTTGCATGCCGGATAGGGTCCGACTCGGTAATCGTCGCCAAATCGTGCATTAGTCCATCAATGGCCGTGATCGACTCGTAATACGGCTCCAAATATTCTTCTTGTCCTGTGATTAAAAAACCACGCTGGCTGGTTTCGGCCGATTTGACCGTCGATTCGATCCGGTCCAACACGCTCAGTATTTTGTAGGAATGCTCGACCAAACCCGTGTGAGCGCGCAATCGCCGTGTGTTGTGGAAAGTGACGAACCCCGTGATCACCAGCAAAATGACCACTGCGGCTACGGCAAACGGTTCAGCCATCCGTTGCGGGCGGCGAATCGAATCAGTTTCCTTCACTTGGTGTCCATGCAAAATACTTCGAACCGCGAAGCGAGCTCAAATAGGGGCAAAGTCAATTATTTCGACAGCGAACCAACATACCGGCTCACCATCTGTAGCATGATTGTTTTATTAATCGGTTTACTAAGATAGTCGTTGCAGCCTTGTTCAATACAGCGATTCATGTCGCCCTGCATCGCGTCGGCGGTAAGTGCAATGATGGGCCCCGCAAATCCCATTCGTCGCAGACGCTCGGCTGTTTGGTAGCCATCGAGTTTGGGCATTTGCATGTCGAGCAGGATCAAATCGTACGGTTCACCTTGTTCGATTGCCGCTTCGACGCGTTTGATCGCAACCTCACCGTCCTCGGCTTCGTCGACTCGAGCTCCGGCCTTGGACAACAACGTTTTGCTTAAGAACCGTATATCACGACGATCATCCACCACCAAAATAGCACAATCCAACGAGATGCATTGGTCCGGTTCATTTTCGGAGCTCGGCTGAGTCAGCGCCATCGGCTCGATCATCGGTACCCCGTGAACATCACCGGTCGCAATGGTCAGCGAGAAGGTGCTGCCTTGACCTTCGGTGCTGTCTACGGCAATCGTACCGCCGAGCATCTTGGCCAACCGCTGACTAATTGCCAACCCAAGCCCCGTTCCGCCAAAGTGACGCGTGACGCTTGAATCACCCTGTGTGAATGGCTTGAACAATTTCGCCTGTTGCTCGGGTTTCATGCCGATGCCAGTGTCGACAATATCGATTCGCATCCGTTGCTCATCGGCGTTATAGCTAATCCGCAATCGCACCTCTCCGCTCGGAGTAAACTTGATTGCGTTGCCTACCAGATTGATCAGGATTTGTTTTAGACGCTTCGGATCCGAGGTCACTTCGGATGGGATTCTGCCTTCGTATTGGACGTCGAGCGTCAGCCCACCTTCGATTGCTCGCACCTCCATGATCGAGCGAACATCTTCGATCAGATGGTTGGGGGAAAAGGGCTCGGGGGCGATTTCGAGTTTGCCAGCTTCGATTTTCGACAGATCCAAAATGTCATTGATGATGTCGAGCAAAAAGTCTCCGTTGCGACGGATCGTACGCACATGCTCTAGCGCCTCGGGGTGATCGATCTGGTCGGCGATCAAATCAGTGTAGCCAAGTATGGCAGTCATCGGGGTGCGGATTTCATGGCTCATGTTTGCTAGGAATTCACTTTTTGAATCACTCGCTGCCTCCGCCTGCGCCCGAGCTTCTTGCAGCGATTCCTGCAATTCATGTTGATCGGTAATGTCCCAAATGAGTCCAAGAATTCGCTTCGGCTCGCCGTTGCTGTTATGCACTTGTTGGCCAACTCCCGCGATCCAACGTACCGTACCATCGGAACGAATGACACGAAATTCTTCGTCGAGATTTGTGTTGCCCATGACCGTTTGACGCCAAGCATGGCTGATGTGTTCGAGGTCATCGGGATGAATCATTTTCATCATCGTCCTGGCGTTTCGCTCGCAATCGGGTGACAATCCGAGCAACTCATACATCGAATCTTCCCAAAACGCACCTTCCTCGCTCCATTCCCAGACGGCCATGCCACCGGCACGCAAGGCCATCGTCAGTCGTTCTTTGCCTTCGGCCAGTGCCAATTCCGATTGTTTGCGCTCGGTCACATCGCGTGTGATGCTGGTAACCAGTTTGGCGACGCCCGATTTGTTGCGAGAGATCAGGCCCAGATTTTCGACCCAGCTGGTTTTGCCGTTGTCTTCACGGACGATGCGGCAATCAAAACGATACGATGATTCGTCGCCTTTGACTGCGGATTTCAAGTGGTGGGCGGCTTCGACGCGATCGTCGGGATGGACGATTTGCAAGATGTCGTCAAACAAGATGTCTTGCCGCGTTTCGCTCATCCCAAAAATGGATTGCAATTCTTCGGACCATTTGATTTGGTCCGTGCTGGGATCCCATTCCCACGTACCCAAACGTCCCGCTTGAAGCGACAATTTTAAATGCTGTTCGCGTTTTCGCAGTTCCTCTTGCCCGCGTCGCACGTCGGTGACGTCGCTACCATTGGCAACGACAAATACCACCTCGCCATGTTGGTCCCGTGCGGGTGTAAATATGAAGTCGGTGATCCGCTCCGTCCCATCGGGTAACCAAAACGGCAAGTCTTCGCGATAGACCTCGCCCGCCGTCGACAACCGCAAACCGTCGCGGAGCTTTTGTTTCACTTCTTCGTTGTTTCCCCACCATGGGGAATCCCAGAAGTGTCGATTGATTGTCTCTTCTCGGGATGCACCGAGTTGGCGCAGCGCAATCTCGTTGATGTCGGTGGTTGTCCCGTCGAGTTCAATAATGCCGGTGTAGTAATAGCCGTTGTCGAACAACACTTGCAGTTTGCTCTCGGCGCGTTCGTAGTCCGCAATCAATGCGATCAGTTTCGCTTGTTTGTCGGCCAATTGCTCTGCGTTTTGCCGGACCAGATCCTCCGCTGCCTTGCGATCCTTGATGTCCACGCCCGAAGGAATGACATGGGTGATATTTCCATCCGCATCGCGGACGGGGGCTAACATAAAATCGATCGTCGTTCGATCATCTTTGCCGATACGAATGACGACGTCGTGGCGAATGGTTTCTCCGTTGATCACGCGAGCAAACTCGTCTCGTAACTGAGTCGCCACTGCGTCGTCGTAATTCCACCAATGACATTCCCAAAACGGTTTGCCAACCACATCGTCGCGTTGCAGTTGGGCTGCATGCAATGCGGTCTCGTTGGCTTCGAGCAAGTTGCCCTCGCGATCCAGGACGCCGATGAATGCAACCGTATTGTCGATCACTCGCCGGAGATGGTTTTCCCGGTCCGCCAATTCGGTCTCGGCTCGGGCGCGCTCGATGCGGACACAGACACGATTGGCAATGTCCTGCAACAAATCCAATTCATCGCGACGCCATGCGTAGGCGTGGGATTTCAATGCCGAGACGACAAAGCGAATACGCTGTTCGGTCACGTAGGCCGAATTGCAAAACGCACCAATCTGGAACGACCGGAAATGATTCGCGATCTTTGGATCTTGTTCGCGGTGTTGTGTATCATCAAGGTAAAACTGTCGCCCGGCAAGAAGTTTCTTTCGCTCGGCCTGCGAATGGAAATCCTTTACCAAGTGCTTGCCCAACATCGATGGTCGCGAGTCGTGACGATACTCGCAGACGATATCAGCGTATTTTGCAATCTCGTCGAATTCAACCAACAAGCAACTTGATAAACCGAGGTAATCGGCTGTTTCTCTGGTTGCCAGTCGCATTAGGTCGGAAACCGAAGAAGTCGCATTGAGTTGCGACTGCAAATGGGAAAGAAAGGCGAGGTTTAGCTCAGCGCGTTTGCGATCGGTAATGTCTTGTGCCGCCAAAATCGCCGTGACGGGAGTGGGAGGCTCGGCAGAGCAATCGAACGAAACCTGTTTTCTCGCGTTGATCCAGCGAACTTCACCACTGGGCAATCTAATTCGATGTTCGAGGTCGCAATGGCCATCCCCATCCGACTCGAGGCAGGCTTGAACTCGCTGAATAATTTCATCACGGTCTGCGGGATGATAGGTCGAGTGAAATTCATCTCGCGTGATCGTGATTGCCTTGTCGCTAATGCCATACATTGCGGCGGCTTCAGCAGTCAGTGCGACACAGTTTTTGCGAAAATCGACATGCCCCAGCCCTAGTTTGGCCACTTCGACACCCACGGCGAGCTCGCGACGTGATTCTCGTAATTCCCGCTCCGTGCGTTTTCGTTCAGTGACGTCCGTCAATACGACATGGCAGCCACCAATGCTGCCATCGGGGTTTTTCTGTGGAACATAGGTCACCTCCTTGATCCGTTTTCCGCGGACGCCAGGTAATGTCAGTTGCAACTCGTAGGTTTTTTGGATTCCGCTGAACGCATCGAACAAATAGGGTTCGATGGTCTCGTAAATCTCAGCGCCGATCACCTCAATCACCTTTTTGCCAACGATCTCTTCAATCGGTCGTTGCCATTGTGCAGCGTGGGCGGCATTGGAAAAGCGGTACCGCAGGTCTCGATCGACAAAAGCAAAGGCTGGCGGAATGGCGTCCGTTATCGTCCGCAACTGGGCTTCACGCGTGGCCAGTTGCTCTTGACTCGCATGCAACTCTCGATTGGCTGACTGCAACTCCTCATTCATCACCTGCAGCTCTTCGTTGGAAGCCCGCAACTTCTCATTAGTCGCTTCCATGTCCTGGATCGACTGTTCAAGATCCAGGCGAGTTATTGTGAGTTCGCGTTGCAAGTCAGCAATGACGGAATCTAAGTCCGATCGGTCGCTTTGCTTCATAGTAAATAATCTCCCGCCAGAGTTTAGCGGGTCTGTTGAAAGTTGTAGAGGTCGACGTCGATCGGCTCCGACGAATTGGTCCATGTTTAGGAGCGAAAATCCACTCCACGTTGGCATAGTGAGGGTGCAAGTTCGCCCCCCTTGGCACTCGATTGTTGATGACTTGTATTGGCTGGCAGGAAACCGGTCAGATTGGTTGGTTCGCGGTCAGGCTGAGGTATGGCTCGCGGCTACTTAGAGTGTATCTGCTTTCACTCGGTTGCTCTATCGGATTTTGGTTTTGGGTTTCTCGGCATGCAATCTGCATCCCAATTTGTTGGCCCCTGAGCGGGCTACAAATGAAAATTTCAACTCGACACGGAGATAGCAATGAGCAAACAGACACTTAACGGTAAACGTATCGCGTTTCTCGCCACCGATGGTTTTGAACAAGTTGAACTCACCAAGCCGTGGGAAGCCATCAAGGACGCAGGCGCTGAGGTCGTGTTGGTGTCGCCGAAGACGGGCAAGATCCAGGGGATGAACCACGACGAGAAAGCGGACACCTTTAAGGTGGATAAGGCAGTTGACTCCGTTTCTGCCGAAGACTTTGATGGACTGGTTTTACCGGGCGGTGTGGCCAACCCCGATGCACTGCGAATGTGTGACGATTCCGTCAGCTTCATCCGCGATTTCTTCAAGCAACATAAATCGGTCGCTGCGATTTGCCATGGCCCTTGGACGCTGATCGAAGCAGATGTGGTTCGCGGACGCCGAGTGACATCGTGGCCCAGTCTAAAAACGGACCTCAAAAACGCCGGTGCAAATTGGGTTGACGAAGAGTGTGTTTGCGACGAAGGGCTGGTGACCAGTCGTAACCCCGATGACTTGCCCGCTTTTTGTGACAAGGCGATCGAAGAGTTTGCCGAAGGCAAGCACGCCAAACAAACGGTGTCGTAAGGCGATCAGGCGGCACTCAATTCCGCCAATAATTGGGCAAAACAAACAAATGCACCCTTCAGAAAAGAGTAAACATAATTCAATGGACATACATAAAAAACTAATCGAACTTATCGACGATTTCGATCAAGCCATGCTGGTCACGCGAGCAGTCAACGGTGCGTTGACGGCTCGTCCGATGGCGGTGGCTCAAGTGGAAGATGACGGAGATTTGTGGTTTGTAACAGATCGAAACTCTGGAAAAGTCGCCGATCTGATGCTCGATGAAGACGTTGCCGTGACCATGCAGGGATCGAGCAAGTTCGTATCGTTGTCGGGCAAGGCACACGCCGTTGATGATCAGGCAAAAATCGACGAATTGTGGAACGAAGCTTGGAAGGTCTGGTTCCCCGAGGGCAAAACGAGTCCGTCGCTTGTTCTGCTTCGAGTCGAACCGACTCGCGGCGAGTACTGGGATAACGCGGGATTGACCGGATTGAAGTACCTTGTCAAAGCGGGCAAGGCGTACTTGCAGGGCGATAGGCCTGAAAAGGATGCTTCGATCAATGCCGCAGTATCGATGTAACGATCGATGTAACGCATTTCTTCAAATAAAGCCGCTGACGGTTGGAAACGACATTGTCGTTCCTCTGCTGGAACGCGGTTTGCTTTGAATCGTATTTGTTAGCGGTGAGTGAGCTGTGTGAGAATTGTGTTTTCAAAATTCTCACGTGCCGCTCGCTGCGGTTTGTTTGCAATTTCACCCAATTTTGCGAGTCCCGATCATGCGAGTTTTACGACTGACCCCCATTGCGTTAGCACTTCTCATCGCGGGGCCGACTTTCGCCGATGACGGGCTGTTTGGCTATGATGATGGTGCTTCGACTGCACAAGGGGATATTCTAGAGTCCAGCGGTGACTATGCCCGCGGGCTCGGCAAAGGAGCGTTGCTGCAATCGATGTCTGCGGTGCAGTTGCAAAGAGCTCTCGAGCTGCGTTTGCAAAATCGAGAAGAGAGTGTCGAGCAATATTACGAGTTGAGAGAGCTGCGAGACGAATCGCAGCCCAACGCAAGGGGCACGATTGATGACGAGAAGGCACGGCGATTGGCTAAACAGGCGGCGCCAGATCGATTGTCCAAAAACCAGATTGATCGTCAAACCGGGCAGGTTTATTGGCCAAGGCCGCTGGATCATGATGCACTGAAGCCTTACCGAAAACCGATCGAAGAAACGTTAGCAAAACGTAGTAGCCCTGGGCATACCTACCGTCGTGCGGACTATCTAAAAGTCCAGCGGATGGTTGATCTGATGCGTGAATCGGTTGAGTCGATTCAAGATAAACTTGACTCCAACGAAGTGGTCGCATTGAAAGACTACTTGGCTCAGATTGCATATGACGCCCGCTTCAATGGCGCTGATGAACGCATTGATTATTGAGACGCCCTTTGCGTCTTATTGCGACAAGCATAGTAGCGAAACTCGCCAAGAGTTTCGGCAGATTTTAGCCGTTTATGCAGAGAAGCAGACGCGAAGTCCCCTGCCCCTTTGCTACGCAACTGGGCGTCATGCAAGCGATTGTGCAAAAGCTTCTCGTGAAGGTGATACGACGGTGTTTTTGATAACAGTTGATAAGAATGAGGAACTTTGATGGATGCCAGAACTGACAACGCGCCACTGAATCAAGTGCCGTGTCCCCAATGCGGAAAACACGTCGATGACCGAGCCGTCGCGTGCCCACAATGCGGCGAAAAGATTTACGTCGAACACCCTGGTGATATCACCCCAACGCGGCACTCGCAGGTCGACTTTCCGGGCGAGTCAAATGAGTCGCTGCAGCCTAATGCGCCCGAGATTAAGGATGACCGTCGATGAGTGAAAAATGTTTAATCGCTGAGTTTAGCAACAACGAGAAATTTCGTACGGCAATCGAAGTTCTGGAAAAGGGAGGCTTTACTCCGGACGAGGTCTCGATCGTGACTCATGCCTCGGACGAGAACCTTGCGGAATTACGCCAAGCGACCGAAGCGAATGAGAACGCCTTGTCAGGGGAAAAAACAACCGCCGCTTCCACGCTGGCGGGCGGAACCTTGGGGGCCGCGCTTGGTACGATGACCATGATGGGGCCGATGTTGGTCGTCGGTCCAATCTTTGGCATGGCGGCCGGCGCGGTGGGCGGCAGCCTGCTGAGTGCAATCAGCCGCTGGAACGTTGATCATGATGTCGCCGCAGATTACGAGGCAAAATTACGCGGCGGCGCAGTGTTAATTATTATCACCGGAGACTCAATTCGAGTTGATGAAGCGGCAGCAATGTTAAGGACAGTGCCGCCGAAATCGCTTGAACAATTTCACGCTTAAAGCTCTTGACAACGAAAGTATTAAACCAGGGATTGTCTCGTATTACGATACAACGAAGGCATCCATGCGACCGCCGCGACTTTGCGTGAAAACTATGTTAGGCGACTACACGACGGATTCCCGCTTCACAATCGTATTTGGGTAGACGCCGGCATCTTTGAGTTTTTTGATGAGTTGAGGGACACTCTTCTTCACGGCGAAATCCAACTCGGCGCGAGTTAAGCCAATAACGCGCATGACACCGTATTTCTTGCCATCAATCTGGGCCGTAGATTCGCGTTCGAGTAGAAGCCCCTGAAATGGAGCATCAGATTCGACCCACACACCGATGTCTAAAGTATGTCGATGTCCAAATTTGAATTCGGTGGTAGCGTGGCCTAGCTCGGTAAGTGTTGAACGTACCCATCGCTCGTCGTTGCAGGAGGTCAGGAGTTCGTATCGTCCAAATGACGCTGGTCTTTGTTCTGGGTGAATGGCAAGTTCGCAGGAAACGAATGTGGCAAGAGTGGACTTGTCCGAATATCCGATCGTCGAAAAGTTGAGCGGGCCGCCAGCGTCGAATCCGACAATCGCAACGATCGTGTTAGGGTCGATTGGGCCAATCGACGACTCAAGCGGAGCAAAGAGCTCGCGGTAAAACGCGTTGTAGTCCATACGCTGAGTCGCCCAACGGGAGGATTTACGTCAACCGCCGAAACGAAGCAGGCGACTCTGGATTTCGAGAGAATGTACCAACGCCGCCGCCCGTTGCCAAAGAGCGAAGGTGATCGCGAAGCAACTAGCGTAAAAACCATGTTGTGGGACGCGATGAATCGCCGTTACGGCTTGCCTTTTGAGAGACGTTCACTGATTACGTTCTGAACACGCGCAAGTTCAGAGTCGGTGTCGGGGTACGGCGATTGGAATTTGTCGATCGCTATCCATTGGTCGATCTGGGAATCGACGACGTAGTCGCAGTTGTCGTCCAACAGGAGGCATGCGTCAGGATCGCAGTTGGGGACATTGGTCAAATCTTTGACGCTGCGATCCCATTGCACGAACGAAATATCGGCGAGCCAAGCCGGAGCAAAATCATCGTCGATAAGCGTTTGAATGATCGGAACGCACGTGGAATCAGGAACCGCTGTGTAAATGTAGACGTTTTTGAAGTTGTCGCGGCAGAATTGCAAAAACGCGTTCAAGCCGGGCCGAGGAAATTGGCTCACTGCGTTCGAGATGAGTGTGCCCTCAAGGTCTAACGCGATCGTGGTGAGTGGTTGCATTGGATTGAACTAGCGTCACACAACGGAAGGTTTCTACGTCACCGCCCCAACAATGAATCGGCGGTTTGAACAACGGACAAGTTTACCAGCTGAGCGAGGCTTGAAAAAACAAAGATGATGTGCCTGCGGGCCCTCAGCGTAAAAACCATGTTAGCCGCCCGGCGTGTCAGGCTAGAGGTGATACCAAAAGTAGCGCCAATCACAACCGACCAAATCGGCGAGCGAGTCGAGGAATTGATTGGCCGGTGCGGCCTCGCCTTGGTAGATTTGTCGAATTGTGATCCAGTAACGTGCAAATCCGACGACATGTTGCCTGTTGAGATCGGGGATTGGACAACGGTGGCCGCACTTGGCGCAATTGAACGGTGCATTTGTGTCGTGCCACGTGCCAATTAGTTCGCCCCAATCGCCCAGCGGAATTGCGCAGACAGGACACAATGGATCGCGGATGTTGCAACCGCACATCACACCCGTTTCAGCCGACGAAGAGAGTTCGATTTGTACAAAGTTTCTGCTGTCTTGTGGCGGAAGTTCAGTAAGACCGTCGACAGTCGGTTTGAGTTCGACGACGTTGTGCGTCCGTTCAAAACGGATCAGGTCAAAGAACGAAGCGCCGGGGCGAAAACGGACATCGCCGAAGTAGTCGAACTCGTCGCCGAGAAAGTTGAGAACGCGTAGTTGGTCTGCAAAATCGGGTGGCGGACGAAAGTCGGGGTCAGCCGGATGCAGAGATAACGCGTGAATCGACATGATCTCGGAGCGGCTAACGGAAGGTTTTTACGTCACCGCCCTGAACGAAGCGAGTGACTCTGATTTGCCAAACAGTTTAACAGCAAAATTCCCGTGTTGCGCAACATGGAAGGTGATCGCGAAGCGACTAGCGTAAAAACCATGTTAGGCGACCCTACGCATCGGGAAAGACGTAATTGTCGCGAGGCGCCCAAGGACCATCACCCAGAAATTGAGCAACCCGCTCCGCAAGTGGCATATTGCACGAGTCCACGAACGCCGAATTTCCAGCGTCGACAAAGTTTGCATTGATGAGAATCTCCTTTACCGCCTTGGGATAGTCAGACATCAGATTGCGAAACAGGACCTGAGACAGGTGGTAGCTGAGTTCCTGCCCTTCGTCAGGAGCGTAAAATGAATCGCCCGACCAGAATATGTCGATAGTTTTGGCATTCCAGTAGGCACGATGGCGACGGAGTATTTCGTGATCCATCATGAAATATGATGAGTCCTGCACGACGTCCTCCATGACCTGAGTCACACCTTCGTTGAGCCACAAAGGCAAAGGCAAGTGGCGCAATAACGCGTGATTTAGTTCGGGAGCGATCACTCTTTCGTAATCATCACCATAAGCAGGGCAGACCGCGAAGTGGCCGTACCCAACGTCGAGAAACATACCGCCAGACAAAGCGAATTCGCCTTCGTCGGGGTAGAAGTCGGTTACGTAGTCGTAATAGCTTTCGATATCAGCGAAAAGCAAAACAACATGTTTCCCGTGCCCCTCATTGCTCGCGACGCCGTCGAGTGTCGTAAGGATGATGCGCCGGGCACGCTCGGAATAGCTAAGCAATCGTTTGCCGAGTGATTCGTCAGAAGCGAGCAGCAGGAATTCTGGCGACTCGAGAACGGCGTAACCGCGTGGTAACGATTGAGCGAGTCGAGCGAGCCAGTCACGAGCAATTTGCGTCCAATATTCGTTAAGTGAAATGGACTCCACGTTCGACGCGACCCACGAAGCGATCGCTTCCCATTTGGGACGCGGCAAAGTTCGCGAACGTCGATAGCATCGGGGATTGGCGATAGAGAGTCTTCCATTCGATAAATCTAAGTCACCTAACGGGTAGCATTGCCGACGCCGACCCTAACTGAAGGGGAATACGTCGAACAACGATTAGACGATTATACGCGAGCGCCCGTTGAACAAAAGTCGAAGACGTGTCCGAAGGGCCTTTGCGGAAATGCTGTGTTGTCGGTCGCTGTGCTACGCAGACGCGCTGTTTAGCGTTTCCTTTAGGTGATGCAGAAGTGAGGACGCTCGCTGAGGACAAATTTCGATAGCGGCCAGCGCGAACTCGCTAGCCTTCAAGTTGTTACCGCGTGCAAACGAGATGCGGGCGAAATGCAAGAAGTTTCGGGCATGGCGAGCGCCCAATAGCGGATGAACAACTTCTTCATCAAAGTCGCTTACCGAAGCCTCTGTGATCGGCCCCGGAATCGTCATCAACGGTTCAACGAAGGTGGCATAGAGCTCATCGAATTTGGCTGCAAGTTGCACAGCAAGATCAACCGAATATGGCCAGCCGAACATGTCGTTGTCCGGTGGATCAAGACGAGTGCGGAAGATGCATTCCGGTACTTTGATCTTCTTCGCGTTGGCCGTCGATTCACTTTCGGTGGGTACAAATAGCGGTTGGATTCCAACGTTTACGTAGAACCGTTCACCACCGGCACTCTTTTGGAATTTGACGACCGAAACGGCGTTCTCGTTCGCGAGACGGTAATTTTGGCCGGAACCTTTGTAGCCGTGGGCACGAATACGGGGAGCCACAACGGCGAGAACGTCTTTGAGCACGGCCGACAAATTAAGAGACCTCGCACCGACAACGAAAGGTTTTTACGTCACCGCCGTGAACGAAGCGAATGACTTTGAGTTACGAGAGATTGTACCAATGCCATCGCCCGTTGCCAAAGAGCGAAGGTGATCGCGTAGCGACTAGCGTAAAAACCATGTTGTGCGACGCATGCGCTACGATGACGGCTGGATCAACGAGATGCCGTTGTCAGCCTCCCAGCGGCGAAGATGTCGAGCGAATGCATGGCGATCGGATTGCGAGTTTTGAGGGTCGAGCGATAAACGAAGCAGGTCGCGACCGTGAGATTCGACGAATGGGAGATGCGGAATCCATGCCGCAGCGTGAAGCATCCAAAACGCGGACATGCGAAATGCGGTTCGCACGGGGAAGTCGAAAGGGAATGAAACCGCGATTTCAGCGTCGAGGCCGGCAGTTAGAACGCGAGCCGTGATCAGGTCGCGGGCCGCGTGGAAGTCACCACCGTAGCCAGGCTGCACGAGCGGAACGATCGAAGGGTGGATCGTGTCAGATGTGATTTCGATGGGCGACTGCGGTTTGAGATACCACGCGGAATCAGGCGTGACGCCCACGATGATGTCCGCACCACCAGCGTTCGTGAACAACGGAGGCAACCAAACGATGTTGCGGTCTCCATTGCTCATAGACTGCGTCGCCTAACGGAAGGTTTTTACGACACCGCCAAAACGAAGCGGTTGACTTTGTGTTGCGATAGATTGTAACAATGCCAACGTCCGTTGCCAAAGTGCGAAGGTGATTGCGAAACGACCAGCGTAAAACCCATGTTGTGTGACGGTCCCCATGTTCAATCGTCAGTGGAACGCTCGGTCTTGCGAGCAGCGGGCGTGACCACCCCGACGATGTCGTAAACGGTTGAACCATCAGACGAGAACAGGGCATTCTTGCATTCAGGGCACTCGAAGTTGAGGCGTTCGTCGCGCACGCCATAGCCACATGCAACGATTCGGATCACAGCGTCGCAGTGCATGCAGGTGATGTCCATGGCGAGTGCAGGAGCGTTTCGAGGATCGGCAAACGTGAGTCGCCTAACGGAAGGTTTTTACGACATTGCCCTGAACGAAGCGAGCGACGTCTGAACTACGAGAAATTGTACCAAGGCCAGCCCGCGTTGCCACACAATGAAGGTGTGCCGAAGGCCAAGCGTAAAAACCATGTTAGGCGACCGGCGGATCAGTGTTGAGGTTTGCAATCATAACTTTTTCGTGGCACCAAAACCCGTAGGAGTGGAGCGTCTGTGTCACGTTCGTGATCGGAACTTCGAGGTCGCAGGCGATTCGCGAGTGGACGGATTGCGGTAGTGGACCAACCTCTACTATCGTGTCCACCTCCGTGAGTTAGTGCCATCAAAATACGTTCACGCTCGGTCAGCGTGCGGCATTTTTGGCGAGGCTTAATGCACAAGCGTGAGATAATGAGATAACCCGCAAGACGCTTTGGGCACTCTGCGAACTCTGTCGGGATTGGCACGTTGAAACGCTGTTCCGCATCGGCCAGTATTTCGGACGGCGTAGTCATTGCGGTAGGTCGCCTAACGGGAGTTTTTTACGTTGCCGCCATGAACGAAGCGAGTGACTCTGAATTGCGAGAGATTGTACCAATGCGAACGCCCGTTGCCAAAGAGCGAAGGTGATCGCGAAGGGCCTATGCGTAAAAACCATGTTGGCCGTCACGGTGCGTCACGCAACGATTCCATCTCAGTTTGAGCGTATGACTGACAGAATCCCTCGACAAACCATTCCGTCTTGAGACCTGAGAAAGGCGACCGGTCGCGCGCGAGAGCGTGCAAGTCCGGTGTGTCCAGCGAACCGTACTGCCGATCTGAGTTGTTCCAAACCTCAACAGCGGTGTGGAATCCGACGTTGAATGCCGCAAGGATGTGATGCACGAGCAATTTGCGCAGTTCTTGGAGCGAAGAACGATTACCGACCGGTACAACATCCAGGTCCTCGGCCAAGAACCCGTCGATGATGTCGATGTATTCTTGCGGATTCAGTCCGGAGTAAGTGTGACCGTCCGCGCAAGTGGCAAAGTCAAATTTGCGGACTTGCGTTTCGAGTGCGCGAAACGCATTTCCCGTAGCGAATCGCCAATGGATGGATTGAGGGTCAAGCACAACGATTGAAGAGTGACGGCCAACGGAAGGTTTTTACGTCACCGCCGCGAACGAAGCGAATGACTTTGAGTAAGTGAGATTGTACCAATGCGAACGTCCGTTGCCAAAGAGCGAAGGTGATCGCGCAGCGACTAGCGTAAAAACCATGTTAGCCGCCCCGGGCCACTGCTATTCGACTGGAGGCTCAAACGACAAATCAGCATAGTCGAGCACCAAGAACAGGAAGTAGAGACAAGCCGATTGTTCTTGATCCGTAATTGGATGTTTGTCGAGGAAACGGTTCACATCCGGATAGTGGTCATTGATCCGTACGCGTTCTGCAACTGCTGCCAACTCGTCCAGTTGTCGGGGCGTTGCCGATTCGAGGAAGTCGAATATGTGGTCGTCGAATTGGAAGCGGCCATATTCGAGCGCCGGTTGAGTCAAGTACGAAAGTTCGTCAGGCAGTTCCGTTAGAATGCCCGGGTCAGTCAGTCGAGGCGGTTGAGAATTGTTCATTGACGCGATTGGCTTCGGGGCAGATTCACCACAACCAATCAACGCGAGCAAGCAGATTGCGGCTAAGAATCTCATTGAACTAGGGGCGTCTAACGGGGTTATGTACGACAGCGTGTCGTACTTTATCGTGGCGAGGCTCCACACTGTAAGCTCGTGATTTTGGTTTTTCTGATTTTATTCCATTTCTGGCTGCGAGGTACACCTCGTTGCTGCAAATTCTTTCGGATTGGCGAACGGGTTTTAGATTCGCCGCTCCCCTCCGTGTGAATTCTCAGCCAGTTGACTTGCAAAGCGATTATTTGCAGCCGATTCTTAGATCAGCAACTGCAAGTGCTGCCGGTTACTCTTGGGGATGCGGCGGCAGTTTTAAATACCGGCAAGTGATTTGAGTTTGTAACATCTTGAAAAAATCGGCGGTGGCGAAGCATTCTTGCTGCTCTCGGGTGAGCCAGCGGATTGATTCGCTCCACTGCTCTTCGGGCGGAATCGATAGCGTCACAAACCCCGGTCGCTCCATCGTCGCGGTGATACCAGTGAAATAAATCGGGCGATCTCCGTTTTGCACCCCGATCGTTACCCGGCTCTACAATAACTCGCCTGCCGAATCGTACTCGGGCTTGAAATGCAATCTCAGAAATCCGGCCCGTTTAAGCTCGCGTGTTTTGATCGGCTTTGAATTGAGTTTGGAATCGATGGCGGCGGTCGGATCGGGGGTCGCGGATGACTCGATTTGGTCCAGCGGACTCGGAAGCATGCCTTCGCCGGGGCGATCAATATGCACGTAGATCGTCGTGGTTTCCAGATTGACATGTCCGAGTGCCCATTGCCTCGTCCACTACGGGCAACCTCGACTATCAGCCCTGACGACCGCTCGCGGGCTTTTGATTTAATCGAAATGTAAATCGCAGCGGAGAGCCGTGGGCCGTAAGGCACCAGGTAACGCGTGGGACCCGGCCGCTCACGCGTCACGGCTCACTAAATTAACAGCCCGCTAATTCGACTGTCCTACTTTTTGTTTTCCCCGTATTTGTGAGCCGACGGCGTTAGCCGCGGGCCTTATTTTGCCAACCTTTTACCGAGCCGCGGCCCGACGCTAACGCGTTCGGCTCACAAAATGGGACAGTCGAACTAACCGATTTGCACGTTACTGGTCAACGAGATGTCGAACGTTGTGATTCGGTCGCGCAGTTTCCCGCGTGTGATGCCCAGAATCTCGGCGGCCTGGCTTTGGTTGCCGCCAGTCGATTTAAGCACTTCGGTGATCACGTACTTTTCCATGTACTGAGTCGCTTCGGCATAGAGGTCAGTCGATTTTTCTGCCAACAACCGTTTGACTAATTGCGGAAGCCCTGCTCCGTCCAACGTTTCAGTAGATGCCGGAGCACCGCCAAGTGCGTTGTCCGCTGCCTTGACACGCGTGATCTCTTTCGGCAGCCCATCCGGGGTAATGACTGGCATCACCGTGTCGAGCACACAGCGGCGGATCACTGCTCGCAGTTGACGCACGTTTCCCGGCCAATGGTAGCCCTCGAACAATACGGCAGCGTCGGGGGATAGGCCTTCCAGATCGGGTTTGTTGAATTCTTTCTTCGCTTGTGCCATAAAGAATTGAACCAACGCCGGGACGTCGCTGAGTCGTTCGCGAAGCGGCGGCAATTCGATCGTAACCCCGTTCAAGCGATACAACAGGTCTTCACGATAATCGCCGTCCTCGACCATCTGCTCGAGCGGGCGATTCGTCGCTGCGATGATGCGTACATCGGTCGTCAGTTCTTTGTTGCCACCGACTCGCTCGAATCGCTGTTCCTGCAACACTCGTAACACCTTGGCTTGCACCGAAGGAGCCATGTCGCCAATTTCGTCCAAGAACAGCGTGCCGCCGTTACATTGTTCGAACTTGCCAATCCGTCGCGACTCCGCGCCAGTGAACGCACCCTTTTCATGTCCGAACAATTCGCTTTCGAGCAAGTTGTCGGGAAGCGCCGCACAGTTGACTGCCAAGAAAACTTCGTCACTGCGGTGACTGTATTGATACAACGCGCGAGCAACGAGTTCTTTGCCCGTCCCGCTCTCACCACGGATTAAAATCGGAACGTCTTGTTTGCTGACTTTGCCGATTGCTTTAAAAACGCCCAGCATGGCTGGAGACCGGCCAATGAACAGCTCGCCTGATTCGCGTGGCGATTTGTCATCGGCACTGATCGCGACCGGGACGCTACTGATTTGTCGTTGCTCAATTGCCTTTTCAACCAGATCACGAAGCGGATCGACCGAGAGCGGTTTCCCTATGTAATCGAAAGCCCCCAATTGCATCGCTTCGATCGCCGTGCTGCTGGCCGCTTCGACGGTCATGAAAACGACCGGGATACGACGATCAAACTCGCGGATTTCACAATAGACGGCCAGCCCGTTTTGGTCCGGCAACTGAATGTCTAGCAGCACGGTGTCGAACGCACCGGCACGCAATTTGTCGAGACCTTCTTTGGCGGTGGCTGCGGTTTCCACATCGGCAATCGTTGACAGTGCCTTTTCTGTCAACGCTAGAATTGCACGGTCGTCATCAATGACCAGAACACTAGGCATGGGCTTTGACCACTTAGACTTAGGAGTTGGTGTGGGCTGTGTATCGGGACTGAGAGTTGCGACGCGATCATCCATCGGTGATTCCAAGATTCTACATGCTAGTAAGGTTGATTGTCGATCAGGCTGATTTGAAAACGAACGCAACTGGCGTGCCGGGAATTCACAGAATCGCACTCATAACGACATCAATGCCGTAAAAAGCCTCCAGAAGTGGTTGCGTGTTCCCCCAAGCAAGGCGGGTTTTGCACGCGGAACCGGAGAAATTTCAGTGTCCAATCGCCCAAGCTCTGTTCCCGTTTGCTGTCGCCCGTGCTCAAGTGTGCTGGTTAAATAGGGAAATAGGGACTGGGCGAATTGTTTTCCTAGTAGCGTTGCGACAGCAATTTACGCCTCGCTGTTCTATTCGCGTTTGATACCCTCATCGGTCAGCACTAAGTCGCTGGATTCGGTCAATCGCAATTCGGACTCGGTGTCTTTCAGCCAAAGAGTTGTAGGGAAACAGCGAGTCATCTTGATGATCGTGCGGGGTGGCATTTCAATTTCATCTTGGCTGTCGTTTGCCTCGCTCACCAACGTTTGCAATTCAGTAGAGTCATTGCGGATTTTGATTTGAATCGCTCGCGATTTGGGGCGGCCGAACAACTGTACTGCGTAATAGGTCACGTCGTCCGTGGTCGCGACGGCGACCCCAGTGTCGGTGACGTACTCCGCCAACATGTTCTCGCGGTGGGGCGGGGATTCGATCCATCCTTGCACAAAGATATCAATCAGACTTTCGGCTGTGACGTCGCCGGTATTGGTGCGATAGGCGATGTTCTCGCGGACGACACAATATTTGTAGCCGGCCTCTTTGGCACGCTGAGCAGGCGTTTTTCCATCAGCGTTGTGTCCGTACTTACCTGTTTTCGCCATGAAGTTTGCAAAATCAGATGCGCACTTCATCAGGTTTTCGTCACCGGTGACCGCGTCGAGCTCGTGCTCTTTGCGAAACTCGTTCGTCTGCTTTACGATTGCCTGTTTCACCTGCTGAACCATTGTCTCGGCTGACGCTGGATCTGCTGATTCGACTCGCGACGACCACAGTGCACCGCATAGGACAAGCAAGCATAGTTGGATTCGTCGCATCGTAAGCACCTTTGGCTTCGTGAAGGATGTTGGGAGTAACGCTATCGCAATTCGCGTCGCAATTCCTGCGCCAGGTTATGCCTGCGAATGGAGCCAGACCTTTTCACGTGATGTTGCTTGACGTAGTGCCAGCGTGAGCGATTCTCAATCAACCACGTGGTTGATTGAGATTCACCTGCAAGCGCATAGGCTTCATGAGTCAATCACGGAACGATCTTTTACAGTCAACTCTTCGCAACTTCGGTTTCGCGTAATTCGACTGCAATGATTGGTCCACGAAATGCATTCAGAAACTGCGTTGTGCGTGACAGGAATCGGAATCGATCGGCTTGCTCAGCGGAGTGAGCTTTCCCTCCCTTGCACGTTCCCATTTTTGTTACTTGGAGAAAACTCATGAAAACAACAATGCGATATGCGATTTTGACGATCGCGTTGACCATGCTTTCGCTTGGCACAGTTACGGCACAGGAAGTCACAAACAAAGATCGAAACGTTTCACGGTCGCAGGACCGAGCCAACGTAGGGCGTCTTGATGAAAAGACTCGCGGTGCAAATATCCGAGTCAGCCAGTTGATCGGTTACAACATTCAAAACTCACAAGGAGAAAGCGTCGGTGAGATCAAGGACATCGTTCTTGACGCCACCACGGGCAAAGTCCGTTATGCCGCCGTCACGTACGGTGGGTTCCTCGGCATGGGCAATAAGTTGTTCGCAGTCCCGTTCGAAGCATTCAAGGTACAAGTCGATCCTGATGAACTTGACGATGGCGATGAAATCGACTCAGACGATTACGTCTTGGTCTTGAACGTCACCCAAGAACAGCTCAAAGGCCAGCAAGGTTTCGACGACGACAATTGGCCGAATATGGCTGACCGAACATGGGCTAGCGATCTCGACAAGCGATACGGTGTCAATCGTAACGAAGACGCCAAAGATCGCATGCTGCGGGAAAATCGGACAAACCGAGCCAACCGCGAAAACCGAGTGAATCGCAAAGACAGCGATCAATAACACGATTCCACGATCATTACGCCAGTCGTCACGAGGGGCACTGTTCACTCGTGGCGATTTTTTTGTGCTCACGATAACACCTCCCTTTCTCAATTCCATTTGTTTCAAGGTATTACGATGAAGAATCCACTATTTTCCGCTTTGTTTGTCGCGGTCTCTCTTGGTCTCGCTGGTTGCGATGTCGAACAAGGAGGCACGTCAGGTGCGGTCAGTCCCGGCACAACGACTCCTGCGGCTGCCGATCCCGATGGCGGCGTTGATATCGATATCGATGCTGGCGACGCTCCAAGCGAAAACCGCGTCGAGCGGCGCCAAGAACGTCGTGAAAACATTCGCGAGGCGATCGATGACGTTGATGTTAATGTCGGTAACGGCGGCGTCGACGTGAATGTCGACTAAGGGGATGCGGTCGGGGCGAACAAGAATTGCTCGATTAAACGTAGCGAGTTCGGTTGCATCGCAACTGACATATGCGTCCCCGTCAAACGGTGCACTGTCGGTAATGGGGCCACATCGAAATCGACAGGGCGCACGTATGCATCCACGGTTGCCCAAATGACAAGCCGCCGGACATGTTGGTCCAGGTGTGAGTTGCAGCTTGCTCGCACCGGATCGCCCATTACCGCGACTTCGGGAATGAGGTTGCATGTGGTTTGGTGCAGCAACGTCGGAACCAAGCCCGCGCGAAAGACGGGGGCAATCGAAACAAGTGCCGACACCGGGTGCGATTGACTTTCGGCGATCGCCCGCCTCGCCACCCAGTCACCAAAACTGTGAGTCACCAAAGCGATCGATCCTCCCGACCGCGGCTCTTTTAACAACGTTTTTAAACGAGCAACGCTTCTGTCGAGGTTGCGAAACACCATGCGATCTCGCCACAGTTTGACATCATCACAATGCCGCCGCAGCGAATGCTGCAACGGCCACAACAAAAAACGTGGTTCGCAGAAACCCGGTATCAGCACTACTTTTTCAATTGGATATTGGACGGTTGGTTGCGGTGTCGAAAGAGTCGCACTCATATTCGGGGACACAAGAATCGTGATGCGTTTTGCACGTGATCGGTAAACATTTTTGACGCTACTGTATCTGTAGCAAGCAACTTCGTCGAGCTGGTGGAAAGTCGATTGTTGCAAAGCGTTGGATTCGGCACGCACTTTGCTGATAGGCCACCATCCCCTTTTTCAAGTGCTCTCATGCATCTCCAACCTTCAAGGAACATTGATGTCAATCGCTACTTCGCCATCGTCTTCGTCCAACGCTCAAGCTGAACAAACGAAATTGACTGGCATGGGGGCAATCCCTCACGAAAACGGAGTTGCGTTTCGTGTTTGGGCTCCGCATGCGAATCAAGTCAGCGTTATCGGTGATTTCAATAACTGGTCGGGTGACCGTGATCAAATGACGGCCGAAGGCAACGGCTATTGGTACGGCAATGTCAGCTCGGCGAGTATCGGCCAAGGCTATAAATTCCAGATCACTAACGGAGATCAGGTTTTCGATCGCATCGATCCTTATGCACGCGAAGTCACGAATTCAGTGGGCAAAGGCATCATCTATGACTCTGCTTATGATTGGGCAGACGATGATTTTCAAATGCCTCCGCACAACGAAATCGTTATTTATGAAATGCATATCGGTACGTTCCATCGCAGCGATGATGATCAGCCCGGGTCGTTTGAGGACGCGCTGCAGCGACTTCCCCACCTCAAGCAGTTGGGTGTGAATGTGTTGCAGATCATGCCTGTATCGGAGTTCGCCGGAGATTTGTCGTGGGGGTATAACCCGGCTCACATTTTTGCGGTGGAAAGTGCATATGGAGGTCCGGACGCGCTCAAAGACTTTGTCAAGAAAGCTCACGCTGAAGGTTTTGCCGTCGTGATGGATGTTGTTTACAACCACTTTGGTCCGAGCGATTTGGATTTGTGGCGGTTCGATGGCTGGAGCGAAAACGACAAGGGCGGTATCTATTTCTACAATGACCATCGCTCCTCGACGCCCTGGGGTGATACCCGGCCCGACTATGGTCGCGGCGAGGTCCGGCAATTCATTTATGACAATGCGAAAATGTGGCTCGAGGATTTCCATGTCGATGGGTTGCGCTATGACATGACGGCCTACATTCGCACGGTCAGCGGGATCGGCGATGACGACATCAGCGAAGGTTGGGGATTGATGCAGTGGATCAATCGAGACCTCGCTGAACAGTTTCCGAATTGTTTGCTCGTTGCGGAAGATTTGCAGAAGAACAACTGGCTGACGAAGCCGCACGATCATGGCGGTGCTGGTTTTTCGACGCAGTGGGATGCCGCGTTTGTACATCCGATTCGTGCAGCGGTTCAGCAGATCGATGATGCCCATCGAGACATGTGGGCTGTGCGTGACGCGTTGTGCCACCGCTACAACGACGACGCGATGCAGCGAGTGATTTACAGCGAATCACACGACGAAGTTGCGAACGGTAAAGCGCGAGTTCCCTCAGAGATTGATCCGGAAAACCCAGAGAGTTTCCACGCTCAGAAACGAGCAGTGCTGGCGGCGGCATTGGCCCTGACCGCTCCGGGAATTCCAATGCTGTTTCAAGGTCAAGAGTTGCTCGAGGACGATTGGTTCGACGACACCGATCCGATCGACTGGGATCGTGCCGATCAATTCAAAGGGATCAAGCAACTGTTTCGCGATCTAATTCGATTGCGATTGAATCTGGACGGTAATTCGCATGGTCTGTTGGGACAGCATATCAACCCGCATCATGTCAACGATGGTGACAAGGTGATCGCATTTGTACGTCCGGATGATGAAGATCCCGATGGGGACGTGGTAGTGTTGGCGAACTTTTCGCACCGTTCGTGGGACGGATATGAGATCGGATTTCCGGATGCAGGGCACTGGAAGCTGCGTTTCAATTCCGATTGGAAGGGCTACAGTGAAGCGTTCGCTGACAAGGATGTCGATGATGTGGTTGCCGAAGAGGTGCACCGTGACGGGTTGCCCGCGACCGCGAAATTGTCGTTCGGCCCCTACGCCGTGCTGGTGTTTTCAAAGCCGTAGGCCCCATTGTCGGCCAGCTTTCCAAGCTGGAACCGTTACGATCAACCGTCCGTACGTATGACGCGAGATGATCCTCGCTTCGGTGGTCAAACTTTAGGCACGCCAACGGCTTGGAAAGCCGTGCGACAATGGAATCCGCTCTCCATTGTCGGCCAGGTTTCCAAGCTGGAACCGTTACGATCAACCGTCCGAACGTTTGAAGCGAGATGATCCTCGCTTCGGCGGTCAAACTTTAGGCACGCCAACGGCTTGGAAAGCCGTGCGACAATGGAAGCCGGTCTCCATTGTCGGCCAGCTTTCCAAGCTGGAACCGTTACGATCAACCGTCTGGACGTTTGAAGCGAGATAGTCCTCGCTTCGGCGGTTAAACTATAGGCACGCCAACGGCTTGGAAAGCCGTGCGACAATGGGATCCGGTCTCCATTGTCGGCCAGCTTTCCAAGCTGGAACCGTTACGATCAAGCGTCCGTACGTTTGAAGCGAGATGGTCCTCGCTTGGGCGGTCAAACTTTAGGCACGCCAACGGCTTGGAAAGCCGTGCGACAATGGAATCCGGTCTCCATTGTCGGCCAGCTTTCCAAGCTGGAACCGTTACGATCCACCGTCCGTATGTAGGAAGCGAGATGATCCTCGCTTCGGTGGTCAAACTTTAGGCACGCAAACGGCTTGGAAAGCCGTGCGACAATGGAATCCGGAGCGGCGTTGTCATCGTGCTTTGATCCGAGCTTACGCGGTTTGGATCTTGGCAACCTCTTGCAACCCGAGTTCCTCGATCGCTTCTTCTCGGATTTTGAACTTTTGGATTTTCCCGGTCACGGTGGTTGGGAAACGATCAACAAACTTCCAGTAATGTGGCACTTTAAAACGAGCCAACGAGTCAGCACAGAACTCTCGTAATTCTCTTTCGGACGCATCGTGTCCCGCTTTGAGTTTGACCCACGCCAGCACCTCTTCGCCAAACCGGCGGTCCGGCACACCAACGACTTGAACGTCTTCGACGGCAGGGTGTTCATACAAACGTTCTTCGATCTCGCGCGGGTAAATATTTTCGCCGCCGCGAATGATCATGTCGTGCAGCCGACCGGTGATACGGAAATAGCCGTTGGGTTGCCGCATTCCTAAATCACCAGTATGTAACCAGCCGTCCTTGTCGATAACCGCCTCGGTCTTGTCGGGCATGTTGTAATAGCCGAGCATCACGCCATGGCCGCGGCCACAAAATTCACCTTGTTTGCCATCGGGAAGCGTCTGGTTCGTGTCGGGATCGACAATCTTCGCTTCAAACCCCGGCAGCGGGCGTCCCACCGTGCCGACTCGCAGTTCGATTGGATCATCGGTACGAGTTTGAGTGATCAATGGCGAGGCTTCGGTTTGTCCATAGCCGATCGTCATTTCAGCGGCACCCATGTCTCCGGTCACACGTTTCATCAGCTCGATCGGGCAAGGACTTCCCGCCATGATCCCGGTCCGCAGCGATGTCAGATCGCGGCCCGAATAACTTGGGTGTTCTAATTGGGCGATGAACATCGTCGGCACACCATACAAAGCGGTGCAACGTTCTTGCTCAATTGCATCCAGAGTCGCCTCAGCACCGAAGCTTTCCCCAGGAAACACCATTGCCGATCCGTGCACGATGCAGCACATCGTTCCCAATACACAACCGAAACAGTGATACAGTGGCACTGGTAAACAAATTCGGTCCTTCTCACTCAGCCGCTGAGACGCGCCCGAGTAAAACGCATTTAGCAACACGTTGCGGTGTGACAGCGTCGCTCCTTTTGGATGCCCCGTGGTGCCGGATGTGTATTGGATGTTGATTGCGTCGTTGCAATCGAGCGTTTCGGCAATATCCTCGACCCGCTGAACAGGAACCGACTCCGCGCGGCTCAACAAATCTTCCCACATTACTGCGTATGGAAGCGGCTTGCCTCGCAACCCTATCACCCACTGCAGCTTGGGTAGCGATTCGCTGTGCAATTTTCCCGTTGTCGACGACGCAAGTTCGGGACAGGCCTCGTTCAGTATTTCTAGGAAATGAGTCGACTTGTAGTGATCGATCAAAGCCAGCCCACGGACATCGGATTGCTGGAGCGCGTACTTCAGTTCGTGGGTACGGTAGGATGGATTGATGTTGACCAGCACGACGCCGATCCGCGCGGTCGCAAATTGCAGCAGTACCCACTGCGGAACATTAGTGGCCCAAACGCCAAAATGGTCGCCTGGTAGAAAATCGAGAGCTAATAGCCCCCGAGCAACTTGGGTGACTGCGTTGTCGAATTCAGACCAAGTCATGCGGACCGACGGGTCACAGAAGACAAACGCGTCGTTTTGCGGATGCTGGAGCGAGGTTTCTTTAAGAACCTGACCGATTGTTAGCCCATCGACCCAGGGTGTTGACGTTTTGCTTTGATTTCGAGCGGCGCACATGAGTGAACTCCCGTCTTCGAGTTGCTTCTATTCTAAGCGAGTTTCAGCAGAGTGGGACGATCAATTGTGGACAAAATCTTTTGCTGTCCCATGGATTGCCGACGTACAATTTCAGATAGAAAGCGAAGTTCAACGTGTGAATTTGCAGGGGGACATCGCTCTTAAAGTCCAGTTATTCTGAGGTCTTCCAATGATGGACGCCTATATCCTGTCCGCTTGCCGGACATCAATGGGTCGTTTTCAAGGTGATTTTGCGTCGCTGCCGGCTACCGTCCTCGGTTCGGTTGTGGTGCGTGAAGCGGTCGAAAGAGCGCGTTTATCGGTTGTGGCCGTAAACGAAGTGATCATGGGGCAAGTGTTAACGGCCGGAGTCGGCCAGGCACCCGCGCGACAAGCGGCGATCGCCGCGGGGCTGCCAAACTCGGTTGCTGCCTTTACCGTAAACAAAGTGTGCGGTTCGGGATTGAAGGCAGTCATGTTGGCGGCTCAGGCAATCCAATGCGGCGATGCCGATGTGATTGTCGCCGGGGGAATGGAGAGCATGAGTCGGGCGGGCTGGGTATTGCCACGAGACGCACCCAAGGTGGGCGATCGTAATTTGCTCGATTCACTAACGTACGACGGATTGACCTGCGCGTTCAGCGGCAGCGCGATGGGCAAAATCGCAGACCAGTTGGCGGAGGATCGCGGCATCTCGCGTACCGAACAGGACTTGTACGCGTTGCAAAGTCATGAACGCGCCGCACAGGCAATCGATTCGGGTGCTTTCGACGAGGAGATTGTGCCCGTGGTCGTTCCCGGCAAGTCGGGCGAGTCAACGGTGCTGCGTGACTCAGGCCCTCGCAGCGACAGCACGCTTGAGCGTCTGTCCGCACTGAAGCCTGCATTCGACCCAGCGGGGACTGTAACCGCCGGCAATGCTTCGATGATCAGCGATGGTGCCGCAGCGGTCGTCGTCGGAAATCAATCCGCCAGTGAACGATCGGGCCAACGGCCGCTCTGCCGTATCGTGGCATCCGCGACCGCCGGGAGTGAACCGTCTCAATTGTTTGTCACTCCGGTGGAAGCGGTCTTGAATGTCGTCCGTAAATCGGGCCATTCGCTCAGTGAAATTGATCTGTTCGAGATCAATGAGGCCTTTGCAGTGCAGATGCTCGTTTGTCTGAGCCAACTTGCGGTCCCTGTGGACCGAGTCAATGTCAACGGCGGTGCGATTGCGATTGGACATCCGATCGGTGCCAGTGGAACTCGGGTGTTGGTAACTCTGCTGCATGCACTGCGGGCACGCGGGGGGCGGCTGGGGGTGGCGGCGCTCTGTTTGGGCGGAGGAAACGCCGTCGCGATGCTGGTCGACACCGAGGTCTCGCCATGACGTCATGGATTTCGCTCGGTGAGATGCAGTTATTGCCTGTCAGCGGCGGGCGTTTGTGGATCGATGGGGGCAACATGTTCGGAGTCGTCCCACGGATGCTCTGGGAACGAGTCGCCGCACCCGACGAGCAACACCGAATCTTGGTTGAAACAAATTGTGTTGTCGTGCGGACGCCCACCTCTCTCGGTTTGATTGACTGCGGGTACGGCAGCAAGGCACCTGACAAAATTCGTCGTCGCTACGCGATGGAAGAGGGGGCACCGTTAGTTCGCAATCTGAAGGCACACCAAATCGCCCCTGACGATATCGATTGGGTAATCCTGACTCATTTGCATTTTGATCATGCTGGCGGATGCACCTATCGCGACAAAAATCAGCGGTTGCGGCCCACGTTCAGCCGAGCTCGACACTACGTCCAGCGGGTTGAGTGGGACGACGGCGTCGGTGACGTTCCTGAATTGGCCGGGTCCTACTTCCAAGACGACTTCCTTCCGTTAGCAGAAACCGGATTGTTGCAATGGGTGAATTGCAAATCCGAAGTTGAACCCGGTGTCACAGTTTCACTTACCGGGGGACATACTCGCGGCCACCAAATGGTGAAGTTGCAGTCGGAGGGGAAATCGGCGATCTACGCTGCCGATTTGTGTCCCACGGTGGCTCATTTGCAAACGTTTTGGACATTGGCGTATGACCAGTTCCCACTGATCGTTCGCCGTTTGAAACCAAGCTTGATCCGCGATATCGTCGAGCACGAGCGGCTAATGCTTTTCTCTCACGATCCTAACGTAGCAGCGGCGCGGCTTAGCATCGACGCCGCTGGGCAACTGCAAGCGGATCCGGTCACGTCGCTGGCTCGATAGCGACCCGCTTTGGCAAATGCGTTGTGTCGACACTACGAACGGAAGCATTCATATCGCATCCCCAATGCCGCGTGACTTTGGCATCCATCGGTCGGATCGCGAATTTTGGATTTGGCGAGTCAGCCACGACGCGCGTATGCGGTTGTGAGCACGCGCATTGTCAGCAGCCTTGCCACCCACCGCTGATAGTTAACATCTGAAATCCATCCCCGCGTCACTTGCTCACGCTGCTGCACACCAAACTGTTCGCTGCTCGGTGTGCCCCCCCACACGGTACTGTTTATTGCAACTATGCGTTCCATTTACTTGGTACAACGAAGAAATTGGATTGCTGTACGCGGCCAAATCGAGTCCAATTTATTGTGCTTAAAACGACGCAAATCGTTAATGATCACGGGGGACTTGCTCTTCTCTAACAATTCACTGCATTAATCCAAGCCCCAACCACGCGGGGCACGCAAGATTTGTTCCCCCTCGTTTAGGTCACCACCGGAGGCGTACCATGTCGGACCACGCGATGAACGAATTGCCCATTATTGAGAACTTGTCTCTTCCGCTTGAGCGAGACGTGTTTTTACGGACGCTGATCCGCGAGCTGTCGGGGACGCTGCAAGATGTCGTTGGGCTTGAAGAGGCCGCCGGGTTTATCAGTATCGTTGGTCAACGAGTCGGCGACCAAATCAACGAAGAGTATCGCACGGCTCTGCAGGTCGACCAACTCGATCGTCACCAAGTCGCCGACGTGTTGGTCGATCTGAAGCGGCGAATCCAAGGCGACTTTTACATCGTCCAACAAGATGATGAGAAGATTGTGCTGAAGAACCGAGCGTGTCCCTTTGCTGAAAAGGTGATTGGCCGTCCGTCACTATGTATGATGACATCGAATGTCTTTGGCGTGATTGCGGCTGAAAATCTCGGCTATGCCAAAGTCGTGATTGAAGAAGCAATCGCCCGCGGTGATGCCGGTTGTACGATTGTGGTTCATTTGCGGCCGACGGAAAATGCAATGGCGGCTGATGGTCGTGAGTATCTACAAGCTTAAAGTTCGAGCCACATGTCACCCGAAGAATTTGCTAATCTTGCCAATCGCTTCTCCGAAGCGGCATTGCTGGTCTCACGCGATGGAATCGTGCTGGCCGCCAATCGGCAATTTCTCCGCTTTCAAATTTCAGCTTCTCCGATTACGGGCTGCCGGCTCACGGAATTGGCGTCCACTGCTGAAAGCGAAGTGAACAACTATCTTCGTGACTGTGCACGTAATCGTGATCCGATCGTGGGCGTTTTAACGTTCAACACGCTGCAAGGCGAAGAGGTGGCGTTTCGCTGTGATGGGGCTCTGTTGCATCATGATCCCGATCGCAGCAACACTCAACTGATGATCAAATTGGTGCCACGCGATGAATCGACAACTCAGTTTGCAGTGTTAAGTAAGAAAATCACTGATTTGAATGACGAGATGCAGCGACGTAAGCAGTTGCAGCACGAGTTGATGGCGCAACGCGAGTCTCTGCGAGTCACGTTGGCGAGTATCGGTGACGGTGTAATCGTCTCAGACACCGAAGGGTTGGTCACGTTTTTGAACCCGATCGCAGAGAGGTTGACCGGTTGGCAGCAAGACGAAGCGGTGGGCCAGTCCGTAGAGACCGTGTTCCAGATTGTGGATGAAGCGACACGCCAACCTCAAGAGAACCCGGCATCACTCGCCCTGCGTCAGCGGACGATTGTGGGACTTGCCAACCATAGCGTCTTGATCAGTAAAGACTCAAGCGAACGACCGATTGATGACAGTGCAGCTCCGATCCAAGATCGAGAGGGCCACATTTCAGGCGTGGTACTCGTGTTTCGCGATGTTTCCGAGCGACGTGCGGCTGAGATCGAACAGGGACGATTGGTTGCGTTGGTTGATTCGTCGGATGATGCGATCCTGGGTTTGACTTTCTCGGGCGTGGTTACCGACTGGAATGCCGGAGCAGAGAGGTTGTTCGGTTTCTCTGCAGAGGAAATGGTGGGGCAATCGGTATTGTCCCGAATCGTACCGGAGTCAGGAAGAGCGGAGTTCCTGGAAACACTTCGTCGCGTCGAACTTGGGGAACGAGTGGAACCCTTTGAATCGATTCGCATGCGAAAAAATGGTCAACCCGTTCCTGTCGCGATTCGTATCTCGCCGATTCTCGATAGCGAGATGAATGTGGTAGGCGCATCGGCAATCGACCGCGATGTCTCAAAACAAAAAGCGGCCGAATTGCGGCGTAACACGCGGATGGCCGCAACTCAAGTGATTGCGGACGAAAAGGACGCGGCGCAAGCGATCAAGGAAATTTTGGCGGTGCTCGGAGCCGGATTGTATTGGGATGCGGTGCGTTTTTGGAGCACCGGACCGAATCAAGATCAACTGCAACTTAGCCACGCTTGGTATTCGTCTGAATCCGATCACGCAGCGGAGTATGACGATTCGTCTCAGCTGACCTGCCAACGTGGCAATGGACTCGCCGGACACGTGTGGCAAAGCGGGCAACCGTTATGGATTTCGGATATCGCCGCGGATGATCGGTTGGATCACAAGCAATTCATCAACCAGGACGGTTTGCATGCCGCGCTGGCCTATCCCGTTGGCATGGACGATGCGTTCTTTGGCGTTATCGAGTTGTATAGCCGCGAGGTGCGAGCTCGTGATGAAGATCTGATCGAGATGCTGGGGACGGTGGTTTCGCAGTTGGTTCAGTTTCTCGAACGGTATCATGCCGAGAATAGACTTCTTCTTAGTAAACAGGAACTTGTGGACAGCGAAGAGCGGCTGCGGCTCGCAATGGATGCAGGACGAATGGGCAGTTGGGAGTGGAAAATACCTAGTGCCACTGTGATTTGGTCATCGACCTTGGAAAAAATCCATGGAGTCGCCGAAGGAAGTTTCGACGGTTCTTTTGAGGCTTTCCAGCGCGATATTTATCCCGACGATCGGGATCGTGTTCTGACCGCGATCCAAAACACGGTTCAGCAAGGACATTTGCATCATCTCGAGTATCGAATTGTATGGCCCGATGGAAGCGTTCATTGGCTCGAGTCTCGAGGGCGTCTTTTTCGAGACGATGCAGGCAATCCGATTCGTATGATTGGCATCTGTTCGGATATTACCGAACGCAAGCAGTTGGAACATACACTCCGGTTTTTGGCCGAGTCCAGTAAGTCGTTGTCGACGCTAATCGATTACAAGTCGACACTACAGAAAATCGCGAGTCTGTCGGTTCCCGATTTTGCCGACTGGTGTACCGTTGACATGCTCGAGGCCGATGGATCGGTGCAACGTTTAGCGGTGGCGCACGTGGATCCCACTAAGATTGCGCTGGCCGAGGAGCTGCATCGACGTTATCCACCCCTCCCTGATGCCGAGTACGGATTGATGAAAGTGCTTCGCACGGGCGAGGCCGAGCTGGCGTCAGAGATTCCGGACTCGTTGTTGGAAGATGCTGCGCAGGACGATGAGCACTTAGTGATGCTGCGTCAACTTTCCTTGACGTCCTACATGTGCGTGCCTCTGCGAGTTAAAGAGAGCGTATTGGGTGTCGTTACTTTTGTGGGTGCCGAATCGGGGCGCCGCTATAGCCAATCGGACTTAACGATGGCCGCCGATCTTGCCCACCGGGCGGCCATTGCGATACAGAACGCGCTGCTATATCAACAGGTTCGCGAGGCCGACCGCCGCAAAGACGAATTTCTTGCTATGCTGGCACATGAACTGCGAAATCCGCTCGCGCCGATTCGCAGCGGACTTGATCTGTTAGCCATGGACTCTGGCGGCCATCGCGAGATCGTTGAATTGATGCAGGATCAAGTGGAACATGTCGTGCGATTGGTCGACGATTTGTTGGACGTCTCACGGATCATGCGAGGCAAAGTTGAACTTCGCAAGGAAACAGTCAAGCTGGCGGATCTTGTCAGACGATCGGTGCATGCGGTCCAATCCACCGTCGAAAGCCGGCAGCAAACCTTGACCGTTCATGTGGCCACGGAGCCACTGTACGTCAACGTTGATCCCGTGCGAATAGTCCAAGTGATCGAAAACTTGTTGACCAACGCATCGAAGTATATGGATTCCGGAGGCAAGATTGACTTGACCATCGAGCGTCACGAGGAGATGGCCGTGATCACGGTGCGAGATACCGGAGTGGGAATCGAGAAAGAGCTTTTGCCGCAAGTGTTTGACTTGTTCACTCAGTCGTCGCGGTCACTCGATCGATCCCAAGGCGGGTTGGGAATTGGTTTGACACTCGTGCAGCGGCTCGTCGAAATGCACTCCGGATCGGTTTCCGCCCATAGTGACGGACTGGGCCATGGTAGTACGTTCGTTGTTCATCTACCGCTTGTCGAGGCCGGCAGCGAAACCGAGACGCAACTTTGCGACGATGCTCTGGTAGCAACGTGTCGGATTAGCGTCGTGGATGATAATCGATCGGCAGCATGGTTGTTGAAGGCTTTGCTCATGAAGGTGGGAGATCACGAAGTCGAAACCGCATCCGACGGCCCTACCCTGTTAGCACGGATCAATGATTTTCGGCCGCAAGTAGTTTTTCTCGACATCGGGCTGCCCGGCATGGACGGCCACCAAGTCGCACGAGAAATACGCAGACAACCCGAATTTGACGATGTTTTACTCATTGCCTTAACCGGTTATGGTCAAGAAGAGGATCGCAAAAACTCGCGTGCTGCCGGCTTTGACCTGCATCTCGTCAAACCGCCATCAGTGACCCAGATTAAAGGCGTGTTCTCGCATCCCAAACTTGCCGCGCACAACGCCAAAATAACGTAACGAAAGTCGCCAAGACTTTTGTTGTGGTTTGATATCCAAGGGAGCCAATCGCGAGGGCGATCCTACTTTTGGATGCAGTAGATTCGCGAGGCGGTGCGGATTAGCAATCGGTCGCCTGAGATCGCGGGCGTCGCCATCGCCATGTCGTCGTCGGATAGCGGGTTACTACCCAATAACGCGAATTCTTTGCCGGCCTTGATTACCGACGTCACGCCGTCTTCGTTGATGCAAAAAATCTTGCCGTCATAGGCCCACGGTGACGATGTGAACTCGCCTCCGTTGGGGATCCGAACCTTTGAGTAAACTTCGGAGCCATCCGCTGCATCATACGCGGCAAACAAACCACGGTCATATAACACGTACACGATTCCATCATACGCGATCGTTGTCGGATTGTACGGCGCTCCGGTCGGTTGACTCCAGACAATCGATTCGTTCGAAGTCTCAGTCCCCTGGAGTGAGATGTCTGCCTTTGCTCCTGGACGAATCGCGTACAGCGGACGATCGCTGTCACCCACATACCCCGAACTGATGTAGAGCAATCCGTTGTACTGGTAAGGGGTTGCAATCGTGATGCTCGACATGCCTGTGAGCGACCACAGTAAGTTGCCATCCAAATCGTACGAGCGAACTTTTCCGGAACCAAGCGTCACGATCTCGCGACGCACTTTGTTCTCCCAAATGTATGGAGTCGACCAGTTGCTCTTTTCGTCACGTGGTGTACGCCAGACTTGTTCGCCGGTGCGTTTGTCCAATGCCATCAAGTAAGACTCTTCGTCGTTGTCGTTGACCACATACAATCGATCGCCGAATAAAACCGGTGACGCCGCCGTCCCCCAACCATATCGCGTTTTGCGGGGCTCGAGGTTTTGCATCCACACCTCGTTGCCATCCATGTCAAAGCAGTAAACACCTACCCCGCCAAACATGACGTACACGTGTTTGCCATCGGTAACGGGGGTCTCTGATGCATAGCTGTTTTTTAGATGGATCGAGGTTTTCGGTGACGCTTTGCGGACCTGTTTTTTCCAAAGCACACCGCCGCTGTTTAAGTCCAAGCAGATCACGACCCACTCGTGTTCCGAAGCAGGAAGTTCGGGGCGATTGCCACCAAAATACAGTCCCTTCTTGGGTTCTTCGCCTTCGCCGTGGTTGATGACGGTGGTCAAAAAGACTCGGTTCCCCCAGACAATCGGTGATGACCATCCTCGACCTGGAATGTCGGTCTTCCAGGCAACGTTTTCGCTCGCGGTCCACTCGGTTGGCAAATTGGCTGCATCGGTCACCACGCCGTTCGCGTCGGGACCGCGAAACTGAGGCCATGGATCGCCCGCGACTGCAGCGATCGGAAACAGGAGCAAAGCAAACACGATCACTCCGCGGATCCTTGCTGAACGATAAAATTGCATCGTACGTACCGTTTAATTTTTTCGAGTTGAATTGTGTTTAGAAGAACAACTGTAGCAATGCGGATTGTAGCGACTCTTTGGTTCGGGCGTCAGAATCAGGAGCAACCCAAACGCCCCAATGATTGAGCGTCAGATTACGGAGGGATGCGGCGACGCCAAAACGGTCTATCATGGAAGGCCCAAACTTGTTTCGTTTCGTTCACCGCTGGATGCTTGTCTACAAACCATGAGCGATGAGGTGCCCCCTAATCATCGACCTGTCACCTGGCGAAGACGCTGGCTGTTTCCAGTCATGGCGATTCTGGTCGGCTTGGCTCCCGTGATTCTATTGGAATTGTCACTGAGATTGGTCGATTGGCATCCTCGAGTCGAGCGTCATGATCCGTTTGTGGATTTCCAAACCATCCGACCTTTATTCGTTCCGTCGGACGATGGTCAAAACTGGATAACGGCCGCCAACCGGCTCGAGTACTTTCAACCGGAATCGTTCACGGTAACGAAACAGCCCAACGAATTTCGGATCGTTTGTTTGGGAGGATCCACGGTTCAAGGCCGACCGTATTCGACTGAAACGTCCTTCACGACTTGGTTGGAACTCAGTCTGGAGGCCGCCGATCCGACAAAGCAGTGGGAGGTGATCAACTGTGGCGGCGTTTCCTACGCGAGCTATCGGCTGGTTCCCATTCTCGAAGAAATGCTGCGGTATCAGCCCGATTTGATTGTACTGGCGACCGGGCATAACGAATTCCTGGAAGATCGTTCGTATGCCGGAATCAAGCAACTACCGGACAGCGTCGCTGATGCGTACGGAAGTATGAGTCGGCTGCGGGTTTCCCAATGGGCTCAGCAACTCGTCGCCCCAGCCACCGACGGACGCGCCACCGCAGAAGAAGACAACCCAGAGGGCCAGCGCAACGTACCCCTGGACGTGCTGACGACCGAAGTGGATGCGCTGCTGGATTATCAAGGAGGGCTCGCTGCGTATCATCGTGATGCCGCATGGAAACAGTCGGTGATAAAACACTTCGACCATAATCTGCGAAGCATGATCCGTATGGCGAATACCGCCGCGGTTCCGATCCTGTTGGTCGATCTTCCAGTGAACTTGCGAGATTGTCCCCCTTTCAAAAGCGAGGATACCGCGGGCATCAGCGACACTGAGAAAAGTCGCTGCGAGCAACTTGTTGCCGAAGCTCGTGAACTTTTTTCGAACGATCGACGGCAAGCGATAAAAAAACTCGAACTTGCCGTTGGCATCAATCCTCAGCACGCAGGATTACACTACCAGTTGGCATTGCTGTACTTTGACGACAAACAATTTGATCAAGCAAAAAACCACTTCCAAATTGCCAACGACGAAGACATCTGCCCGCTGCGAATCGTAACCCCGATCCGGGATGTCATTCAACAAGCGGCACGGGACACTCAAACGCCGATGGTGCCGGCGCGTAAACGCTTCGAAACACACAGCACCGGGGGAATCCCCGGCGACAATCTATTGCTCGATCATGTGCACCCGACCATTCCAGGACACCAGGTGATTGCGGCCGAGATTATGGGCAAGCTCGAAACGCTGAAAATCGTTTCGCCACGTGATGACTGGGGGATCGAGCGAGAACAAAACTATGCACGTCACTGGGAAACGCTGACTCCGGTATACTTTGAACGCGGCAAACAGCGGCTCCGAGGGTTACAGATGTGGGCCGAAGGACGGACCAAAAAAATTCGCGACCAGGGCACCCTTGCGACCGATCCGCCGGAATCGGGGAAATGACGAGTCCGCCGATTTGGCAGTCTTTCGTGCCTGTGTAAATTTGCCGGAGGGGGCAAAGGTTTAACGCAAGACGGCACAAATTTTGCAATTAGCTGCGTTTTGCTTGCTTGCAAATTGCGTGATCCAATCCTTCTACAGAGAGTATTCAGAAATGCCCACGCGAATTTTAGCCTTGTCGCTGGTCTGCGTTTTTCTGGCAACGGGAAGTGCGTTTTCTCAGGACGTGATTTTGTATCGTCCTGTCGTGCAGCCCTTTGCCCCCGCGCCGATTGTCCCAGCACCGGTGGTTGTTGCTCGACCCGCGTACACGAACGCTTATCCCGTCGCAGCGGCGCCGGTGATGACGTCACCTGTCGTGGTTCAACGACCGATGCTCTATGAGACGCAATCGGTCGCCCCGGTGGTGTCGTACTCGCCCGCGATTCCAGCTGCCTACGCTGCACCGGTAGTGCCAGCACCGGTTGCGGTGTCACCCGTCGTCGTCCGTCCGAAAGTCTACATCCCAGGACGTCCGATCTATAACTTCTTCGAAGCGATCACGCCATAGTCGCGTGGAACTAAGTGGGATAGGCTTCCAGCCTGTCATCGGGTTTTGTCATTGAATTCCGATGAGCGTCTTGGAAGATGTCTCCCAAAATTGACTCGTTTCATGCTAACTGGAAAAGCCTGTTGAAGAGGACTTCAACAGGCTTGATTCGTTTGATGACAGGCTAGAAGCCAATTCCACATTTTCTGCAGGCCGCTTAGTTGGCTTGGACCTTGATCCGGCGAGGTTTGACCTTCTCGGATTTAGGCAGCGTCAGCGTTAGTACGCCGTGCTTCATCTCGGCCGAAATCTTTTCAGCATCAATGCTTTCACCGACCGTAAACGTGCGATGGAAATCACCGGTGCCATATTCTCCGATCAGAAATTCGCCTTCGTGCCGAGCGGCTACTTTGCCGTGGATCGTCAACTCGCGATTTTCAAATCGGATATCGAGATCCTCCACGCTGACGCCAGGCAAATCGCCGTAGAGCAACAGCTCCTCTTCGCCTTCCCAAATGTCAAAGCGTGGGACGTAGGTCGATTGATAAGTCTGCTCAGGACTAACGCTATCGCCCGACTGCTTGTCCGCATTGCTCATCGTTGTATTCATCACATTTTCTCCGAACGAGTTATATTTAGAATGGTACGGTTAGTGCCGCGAAAAAGAGCTCGTTCTTGCTCGCGTCACTGAACGATAAGGAGCGAGCAAATCGCTTAGCTCGCGTTGACTTGGATGCGGCGAGGTTTCGCTGCTTCGCTCTTGGGCATCGTCAGCGTGAGAACGCCATTGCTGAAATTCGCGGTGACCTTGTCGCTATCGACGTCGCCGGGCAAGTCGAGTGTCCGTCGGAATTTGCCAAATGCACGTTCTTGCCGATGCCATGCACCCGCTTCGCGTTCAGGCTGCTTTCGCTCGCCCGAGATCGAAAGTTGGTTGCCACCGGTGACGTAGATTTCTAGATCTTCCATTTCGAAGCCTGGCAATTCCGCCTCGACGTACAGCCTGCTGTCGTCTTCCCAGAGATTCATCAGAGGGAAGGCTCCGCGTCGAGACGTGCCGTTTCCACCGGCGACTTGGCCGAATAACCGATCCAGCTCGCTGCGAAGACGATTCACGTCTGCCATCGGTTGCCAATGTGAACTTAACATAATTGTTAGCCTCCAAAAAACTGAGTGATGTAACAGAGTGTTCGTTTGATCGACTGCCAAAAATGACACTCGAACCGCTCGTTAGCTATAGAAAAGCAACGAGCGTGCCAAACGTGCAATAGGAAGCTTGCCCGTGATCGAATTAGACAAGACTGCCTCCACCCCACCCTTTTGCGTATTCACGCCGCACCGCTACTAAGATCCAACGTCGATTCTAGCGGTGCTGAGGCTTCGTTCAGTTCCTGCGATTCAGCGTTTTAAACAGGATTCGTTGCGGCGGTTGTCGCGGATAGGAACGACGTCAGATGTGCGACGACTTTCGCTGGTTGATCGAGCATGACAAAGTGGCGAGCGTCGACAATGGGGACAAATTGAGCCCCCGGAATGTCTTTCGCCAAACGTTTCCCAAACTTGAGCAATTGGAATTTGTCATCTTCGCCCCACAGCACCAACGTCGGTACATCGATGCAGTGCAACCGGTCCGTAATCTCCGTTGTCTGGTTGGTGTTCAGTGCCGCGGCGCTGCGAATGAGTGACAACTTGCCTACTTCGGTGTGGTAGGGGGCCAATAATCCTTCCATCACGTCGGCCGGAGGCGACTTCGCAAAACCGCTTTTAAGTGCCACGTTCAAAGACGCGATCGTCGTCGATGCGGAAGCGATACTCTTAGCACTTGGATGTCCAAATTGCAGCATCAGTTCGATCGGCCACGAGTCATAGCAGACACAGTTCATCACGCACAGACGCGAAACCCGATGCGGGAACAAGGTTGCCAATCGCAGTGCCACTCCGCCGCCGATGTCATGCGCGACAAAAGCGGCTCGAGCGATCCCGAGTTTCTCCATCCATCCGTCAATCATCTCTGCTTGACGAGTGATCGAACGGTCAAAGCAGTCACGTCGATCGGAGAAACCAAATCCCAATAGATCCGGAACTAACGTGCGATGGTTGGTGGCCAGAGCAGGTAGCACTTTGTGCCACAAATATCCCCACACCGGTATGCCGTGTAGCAGTACCACCGGATCTTGGTCTGCGGTGTTGCCGCTGCCCTCGTCGACGTAGCTGACGAAGCGGTCGCCCAATTCGGTTACCTTTTGTAATGCTTGGAAATCACGCCAGTTCATTTTGCACCTCCGGTGGATTGTGGTCGCGCGTCGTTCCGCAGATTCGGGTAAATTGCTTTCGCAGGAAAGGGCGACTGCAACGATTCGTCATCGGGTTGCCACTCACGCAGACACAGTGCGACGTTAATGATCAAACCGGGCAACAGTCGCTCGAACGCCTCACAGCTCTGCAGCGTTTGATCAAAATCAATTCCTTCACCTTCCAGCCTCGCTCGTGACAACGGCACCGGGTAAGGCAGATCCGACGCCAAGCTGCGTGAACGTTCTCGCAAATGGTCTGCGGCAGCAACGTAGGTGGCGGTTTGAATCTTGGGTTTGAGTTGACGCCACACCGCATCGAGATAGTTTGGCCAGAGAGCCAAGGTGCGATAATCGCTGTTGATCGAGCGGAGTGACAGCGTTTCGACAATGTCATCGAAAATTGCTTGCAGCTCCTTCGAGCTAGGCTTCTCGTCTTCCATTTCCAGTGCCGCCATCTCAGCGGGGACACCGAATGCGATTCGCTCGACGGCATCGGTCGCCGAGTAAGGTTTGATGGATAGATCCCCATCGAGTCCCTGCCGCACTGCGGACGCAAACAGCAGTAACTTCGGATTGATGTAGTGGTAGAGTTTTAAGGCAGCGTGGATTTGAAACGCTTGGCTTTGCCCCATCGATGTCCGCCGTTTCGCATCCAGATCCCCGATCGACTTCGCCAGTTCCACCGCCGCCGAACGGAGTTGATCGGCCCCATTTTCAAAGATCCGGGTCTCGACATTGGGACGAACTGTATCCCATAAAATGGGCAGCAACCCGTGGTGCCCGGCCCACGTGCGAAAGATCAGATTGATGCCTCGAACACGTAAGATTTGCCGTATCTCGTGGTAGACCCGCTCGATTTCGCCATCCGCCGCGTACTCAGCAACGGGGCTCGGTTGTTTCGATCCAAACACAACAATCGCTCCCTATGAGATTTCCGAATACTCGCTTTGAGTGGATGTTTTCTTGAAGGGCAATGGGTTGCGAATCTCATGCCGTTCGAAGCCTTGTGGCTAAGAGGGGCGATGCGAACGACGGGGCGGAGTCGCCGGTCAGTTGGTGTTTGCCCCCCCTTTTTAATTGACGCAGGCTTTTCAGTTGACGTAGGCCACAGTCACGGGCTGTTGCGGCGTGTCGGAATTGCGTTCTCCGGTGCCAAGTTCGATCAGCGATCTTGTTTCCCACGCTGGCACAAAAGTAAGCAGCGTAGTCGGTGATCCGGCGGACTGGTTGACCAAGCGGTCCGCTAATCCAGCACCGTTTCGTCCGAGCGAACGAAGGGAGGTGGGGCGCCGTATCCGTAGTCACGTTCGATTTAAAGGGCGGCGCGGGGCTTGGCGGAAGACACGGTAGATAGCAATTGCGATTAGCTGGGCGGAGTGCGGATGACCAAATTGCGGATTTCGGTCATGTCCTCCATTGCGAACACGATGCCTTCGCGGCCCAGCCCGCTGTCTTTGACGCCACCGTAGGGCATGTTGTCGACTCGCCACGATGGCACATCGCCGATGACCACGCCGCCAACATCCAATGTGTCCCATGCTTGATGGGCCTTGTACAGATCACGCGTAAAGATTCCCGCTTGCAAACCAAACTTGCTGTTGTTCACCTCCGCAAGGGCTTTGCTGAAATCGGTAAAACGACTCAATACGGCCGCCGGTCCAAACGCTTCTTCGGTACAAAGCGTTTGATCCGCTGGCACGTTTTCCAGTAACGTCGCGTCCAGCATCGCACCGTCGCGTTTGCCTCCGCACAGCAGTTTGCCGCCTGCTGCGACCGCTTCGTTGATCCAGCGTTCGAGTCGCTCGGCCTCCTTCTCCGAAATCATCGGCCCGATAAACGTCTCTTCGACTTTGGGATCGCCAGCGACCAACGCCTTCGTGGCCGCAACCAGCGAATCACGCAGTGAGTCATAAATGTCTTCATGGACGATAATCCGCTGTACGCCGATGCAACTTTGCCCGGACTGGTAAAACGCGCCAAAGACAATACGTTTGACCGCGTCGTCTAAATCAGCATCGCGGTCGACGATACAGGCGGCGTTGCCTCCGAGTTCGAGCACGACTTTCTTTTTACCGGCTTTCGATTTCAATGCCCAACCAACGTCGGGCGAACCGGTGAAACTGAGCAGTTTCAGACGCTCGTCGGTCGTAAACAAATCGGCTCCGTCACGTGAACAGGGCAGAATTGAAAACGTCCCTTTGGGGAGATCGGTTTCGGCAAGTACTTCGCCAATAATCAGTGCCCCGAGCGGCGTGCGGCTCGCCGGTTTCAACACGAACGGACATCCTACCGCCAAGGCCGGTGCGACTTTGTGGGCAGCAAGGTTCAATGGGAAATTGAAGGGGCTGATGAAAGAGCAAGGCCCGATCGGAACGCGTTTCCACATCCCACGATAGCCGGCGGCACGAGCCGAAATTTCCAGATTCATTACCTCGCCGCTCATTCGGACCGATTCCTCGGCAGCAATCCGAAACGTGTCAATCAATCGAGTGACTTCGCCGCGAGCATCCCGGATCGGTTTTCCCGCTTCGATGCACAATGACATCGCCAATTCATCGGATCGTTCGCTGAATCGTTTCACACAGTGATTCAGAATGTCTTGACGCTCGTAGGGACGCATTGCCGCCAATGGGCCAGCGGCTTCGACACAGCCAGCGATGCCACGGTCAATCGCGTCCGCATCCGCCAACGCCACTTCGGCTGCAATTTCACCGGAATACTTGTCCAGCACCTTCAAGTCGGTATTGGGAGTCAGCGGTTCGTTGGCGAGAAAATAGGGCCAATTGCGTTTCATGATATCTCTCGAGGGTTAACGGCACGCTATATCGCGGCGCTGCGGTGCTTGATGTCGTGGTTCAGGATTTGATCATTCTCGGAGTAATCAACCGGGACTTCAATCACATGAACGGCATGCTCGGCGTGACATTTTTGTAGCAGGGGCAGTAACTCTGCAGCACTATTCACACGATGTCCTTCGGCTCCGTAGCTTTGGGCGTATTTGACAAAGTCGGGATTGCCATAATCCAAACCGAAATCACGTAGCCCCATGTTCGCCTGTTTCCACTTGATCATCCCATACGCATTGTCGCGGAGGATGACGACCACAATGTGCATATTCAATCGGACGGCGGTTTCTAATTCTTGCGAATTCATCATGAAGCCTCCGTCGCCGCAAACCGCTGTCACACTCCGCTGAGGATGGACTAACTTGGCCGCCATCGCCGACGGCAAACCCGCCCCCATCGATGCGAGTGCGTTGTCCAGCATCACGGAGTTCGGCGAGTGGGCCTTGTAATTGCGTGCGAACCAGATCTTGTAGACCCCGTTGTCCAGTGCAATGATCCCTTCGTCTTCGACTGCCTTGCGAACATCCGCCACCAATCGTTGAGGATAGATTGGAAATCGGTCATCGTCCGCTCCTTCGGCGAGCTGCAATTCACCGTGCTTTCGCACCTCCATGAATCGCGAGAAATCCCAGCTATCTTGTTTTTCAAGCAGTTCGCTGATCTGCCAAACACTGTTCGCGATATCGCCGACCACCTCGACTTGCGGGAAATAAACGGGGTCGACCGATGCCGTCGAGAAGTTCATATGGATGACTTCGACGCCACCAGGCCGCATGAAAAACGGCGGCTTTTCCACGACGTCGTGACCAATGTTGACAATCAAATCGGCAGCGTCGATCGCGCGATGGACAAAGTCGCCGCCTGACAATGCCGCATTGCCAAGAAACAGCGGGCCACGTTCATCGACCACCCCTTTGCCCATCTGTGTCGTGACAAAGGGAATGCCGAACTTGTCAACAAAGTTCCGCAGCATGTTGCAAGTCAATTTGCGATTCGCACCGCCACCCACAATCAACAACGGGTGTTTGGCTTTTTGCAAACGGTCGACCGCGGCTAGGATCGATTTGGATTCGGCGATCGGACGACGGACCAAACTGGCCTCGATCACCGGCTCTTTGGTTTCCTCTTCGGCGATGTCCTCGGGAAACTCAAGGTGTACCGCGCCGGGCTTCTCTTCCTGTGCCAAGCGAAATGCTTCCCGGACTCGCGACGGGATGTTGGACCCGCTGACCAATTGCCGCGTGTACTTAGTCAGTGGTTCCATCATCGCCACGATGTCGACAATTTGGAACTGACCCTGCTTGCTTCGTTTCACAGGTTTTTGGCCCGTGATCATCATCATAGGCATACCGCCGAGCTGAGCGTACGCTGCCGCGGTGACGAGATTGGTCGCACCGGGACCGAGTGTCGACAAACAGACACCCGCTTTGCCCGTCAAACGTCCGTAGGTCGCAGCCATAAAACCTGCTGCTTGTTCGTGACGCGTTAGAATCAACTTGATGTTGGAACGCGAAAGCGAATCGAGAAAATCGAGGTTCTCTTCGCCGGGTATCCCAAACACAAACGTGACACCTTCGTTTTCCAACGCTTTGATGAAAAGGTCCGAGGCTTTCATGGCGGTGTCTACCTATGTCAGAGTTGTCGTGGGGTCAGATCATGTCGCACATCGAGACTGCGTTGGTCTGGTGAGTTGTCAGGCGTTCGCAAGGATGCCTTTGTTATACAGCATCTAGTCGAGCGGAGCTGTGGGATGACAGAACGCCTGTGTGTTTGTCTACGTGTTTGCCAATTGCAATGGCAGCGGAACTCAACCCGTCCATACTCAATCTTCGGCGATGCGCTGCGAGCCCAATGCCATCTACTTTAGATCAGACAGCGTCATCGGACGCAGCGTGAGATCGGACCGCTGAATCATGGCGTCGACGATGATCGGGTTCATGTCGCAGTCGGTCGCCACGACGGAACGCAAATAGAAATATCCGGCGCCAGTCGTACGTGTTTGCATTTCATAGACTGCTAGCACCGGTGGCGACTGATGCCCATGCAATCGCAGTAGTCGCAACAACCGAGTGAAGGAACTGACAGGGTGAGCCGGGGCGACCGGTTTGATCGCGACGAACGGCTTCATCGGTGCCGAAAATGCTTCAACATGTCCATCAATCGGTCCGCCGAAAAACTCGACCGCTCGCAAATTGTTGGTAGACATCAGCTCATCCCCCCAGGACATTTTGCATAGACATTACTGCAATCGATGTGCCATTTTATTGTGGACTTGATGCTTTGCACCGAGTCCCTTCTCTTTAACGCCACAACCGTTTTGCTGTTAAAGCTATCACGGCCTTTTGAATTTGGTATGTGGCACTGGGGCACAAGGAATCTCACCCTTGGCAATGCCGCGGACGTAATGACGTATTAGGCATCAAGTTTGCAAAGCAGAACCTATTGGTCCGGCTGAATTGTTGCCAAGGTGACGATCCTGTGCACTGATCGATCGAACCTACTTTATCCGCGCTTGCTCCATCGTTCATTAACGACGATCTGGATTATAGCACCTCGGATGCAAGCGGAAGTTGTCTGTCAATGGGAAAGGATGCGGAATTTGTAATATTTTTCCCGTCACCGGGACGACGACCCCGAAACAGCTGATCCGCTGTCAGCTAGGTTTTGCGATATCAACTTACTTGCCGACGTTCAGACGTTGCAGCACGTTCAGGATTCTCTTGCTCAATGGCGTTAACCGCGTACGGCTGAATTGATCCCCCAATTTTCGGATTGCCTCGGCTTGCGTCGGGTACGGGTGAATTGCGGCACCTATTTTGCCCAGTCCGATGCCCGCAGTCATCGCCAGCGTGATTTCGGAGATCATGTCTCCTGCATTTTCTGCGACGATCGTCGCGCCGACGATATTGTCCGTTCCTTTCTTCGTGAACACTTTCACAAACCCGTCGTCTTGACCCTCGAGGATCGCTCGGTCGACGTCGCTAAAGTGCTGGACATAAGTATCGATTTCGATGCCCGCCTGGATCGCTTCCTTTTCGTACATCCCGACATGGGCTACCTCGGGTGACGTGTAGGTGGCCCAGGGAATGACCAAGTCACTCGCCTTCTTCTTTCCAAACGGACCAACGGCGAACAAAGCATTCTGGATCACGATTCTGGCTTGGAAATCTGCCGCGTGCGTGAACTTGTATTTCGAGCAAATGTCGCCTGCGGCATAGATGCGGGGGTTGGTCGTCTGTAAGTGATCGTTCACATCGACTCCCGATGAGTCATACGTGACATTGACCGCTTCGAGATTCAGCCCCTCGGTGTTCGGCGCGCGTCCCACGGCGACCAGCAATTGATCGACAATCACTTCTTTGGTTTCGCCCTTTTGCGTGACCTGAACTCGAATGACGCCATCGTCTGCCGGACTGAGTTTCATATCCACGGCGTCCAAGAACAGATTGACGCCATCATGTTCAAAATGTTTTTGCACCACTGCTGCCGCATCCGAATCCTCGCGAGGAAGCAGATGACGACCGCGTTCAAACAAAAACACCTCGCTGCCCAAGCGGGCGAACGTTTGAGCCATCTCGCTGCCGATCGGTCCACTGCCGACAATGCCAAACCGCTTTGGCAATTCTGTCAGCGAAAACAGATTTTCATTGGTTAAATACGAAACCGTGTCGAGTCCCGGGATCGGCGGCGCCGACGCACGAGCCCCCGAAGCGATCACCGCTTTCTTGAACTTCAACTCGCTGACTGAACCGTCTTCGCGAGTCACGTTGATGGTGTTGTCGTTGACGAACGACCCTTTTCCGAAAAAGACATCGATCCCCATTTCGGAAAACCGCTTGGCCGAATCATTGGGACTAATCTTGGCTCGCAATCGCCGCATCCGCTGCATCGCTTTTCCGAAATCAACCTCAACGCCATCTGGAACATGCACGCCATAAGGTTCGGCATCACGAACCGACGCAGCCACCCGCGCCGCACGGATCACGCCTTTGGATGGCACACAGCCGACGTTCAAACAGTCCCCCCCCATCAATTCACGCTCGATCAAGGCGACGCGAGCCCCCAGTCCCGCTGCGCCCGCGGCGGTCACCAGTCCTGCGGTCCCGGCGCCGATCACCACCAAGTGGTACGGATTGCTGGGCGTCGGGTTTTGCCACTGGGGCGGATGCACGTCGGCTTCGAGCGACTGGTTGTACTCGTCGTGAGGTTGCAATTGAATCAGTTTCGAAGACATCGATGATTCGCTTTTGGTAGAAGTGGGTTTGTTGATAAGTTCGCTATTCGTCGACATGCATTTAGCCTATTTTGATAGTTGTACCGTACGCACAGATCGCCGGGCGAATGGCGACAATGCACGCACCGATCGCAGAGCGATCAGCGACAATGGGCAAAGTTGATTGAGTTAGCAGGGGGACGCCGAGATCGCCGACTCCTTACAAAAAGATCCTTGGAAAGATAAATGAGCGACCCATTTCGCTCTCGCTCACGGAATTCGGCGTTTTTCGAATCTTTGATGTAAGGAAAGCCTCGCCACTGCGTCGTTGTCACAAAGGAGAGTCGGTAGCGTTTTCGGACGCTGCTGCCACACTAATTATTTCTCGTCGCATTAAAGAGTTTGTTGATTGCTCATGTCGCAACCCAAAACATCGCTGCAACATCGTGGCAACCCGCTGGCCAACCCGACCGAGCAATTGGTTGTCCTGATGCCGCCGCGTGGGACTGAAAAGTTCGCGGCGAAGCTAAGCGAATCGGGAGTCGAGCGGCTCGCCAGCGATCGAATCGAGATCTTGCAAGTCAATATCGGCAAACTTTGCAACATGACCTGCAGCCACTGTCACGTCGACGCGGGCCCCGATCGACGCGAAAACATGACGCTTGAATCGGTCGATGCCTGCATTCGCGTCTTGCGGGATCATCCCCAAATCCAAACGCTCGATTTGACGGGCGGCGCGCCCGAGATGAATCCAAATTTCAAGCACTTTGTTAGCCTGGCAAGATCGCTCGGCCGACATGTCATCGATCGTTGTAACTTGACCATCCTGTTGGCCAAAGGGTTTACTGACATGCCCGAGTTTTTGGCCGAAAACCAAGTCGAGATCGTCGCGTCGCTGCCATGCTATCTAGAAGAAAACACCGATTCACAACGCGGTGACGGAGCGTTCTCGAAGTCAGTCCAAGCGTTAAAACGACTGAACGATCTGGGCTACGGCCACCCAGGCAGCGGATTGATGCTGACGTTGGTCTACAACCCGGTCGGCGCCAGTTTGCCGCCGGACCAGCAGTCGCTCGAGCGTGCCTATCGAAAAGAGCTCGACGCTCGTTTCGGAATTCAGTTCAATCGTTTGTTCACGATCACCAACATGCCCGTCAGCCGTTATCTGGAATACCTGATTCAAACCAACGAGTTTGACACTTATATGCAGAAACTCGTCGACGCTTATAACCCGGCCTCGATTGACGGATTGATGTGCCGCAACACGCTGTCGGTTGGCTGGGATGGCCGTCTGTTCGATTGCGATTTCAATCAAATGTTGAATTTGGAAGTGGGCGCCGGCAACCCGACCCATATCGAGGATTTCGACTACGACGCGCTTTCCAAACGCGAGATCATCCTTGGGCAACATTGTTTCGGCTGCACCGCCGGTGCCGGATCCGGCTGCCAAGGCGCGATCGACAAATAGCCGCCCTGCCCTCCCCCGCCATTTTGAAGTATTTAGAGGCGGCAAATTAGGGCGTTTGCGTTTTGTAACTACGCTCGCCAGAGCGTGGATTGTTGGCGCGCAAATGCGAATCACCACCTTCTGGCGAAGGTAGCTACCAGAAAATGCTTCATTGCGTTGTCCTCCCCCGCCGTAGCGGAACTCTCCGTAGCGAAAATGGCAAATGTTTCAGCGGTCTGCCTTTTCGCAACTCGCCTCACCAATTTCGATCCGCACCGCAAATTAGCGAAAGTCTCTGCGACATTTCGCTACGGCCTGGAACCGTATCCTCAGCCCCTACCAGAAAAGTTACTCGCTTTTTCAAGATTACGACTAGACGACCGGTCTAATTATGGCGATAGTAGTTTGTATGAACGTCAAACACTCCGATACGCGAACCCACATTCTTGCCCAAGGGCGAGCGGTGATGGCACAAAAAGGCTTTAATGCCGTCGGGCTGACCGAGCTGCTGAAACTGGCGAATGTCCCCAAAGGCTCGTTCTACCACTACTTCGCGTCGAAGGAGAAATTTGGCCAGGCATTGATCCAGGATTATGTCGCGACCTACATGGACGATCTGGAATCGCTGCTCGGCGAGGCCGGCGGGACCGCGGCGAACCAGTTGCTCCGCTATTTCAGCTGCTGGCAAGAATCGCAAACCGATGACTGCACTACCAATAAATGCTTGGTCGTGAAGCTCAGTGCCGAGATCGCCGACTTCTCAATCGAAATGCGAGAAGCACTCCAACAAGGCACCGACCGCGTGATCGCTCGCTTGGCCAGCGTCATCGAAGCGGGTGCAAAGGACGGATCGATCCACGCAGAGCTCACCCCCGTCGAACTCGCCGAGTGGCTCTACCAATTGTGGCTCGGAGCCAGTTTGCTTGACAAATTACGTAAAAACGGAGCCGCGTTCGATGACGCAATGCGGCTGACCCGGCGTCTCATCGACGCCACTAACACCTAAATTTTTTTTAAAACACTCACTAGCCGACCGGTCTATTTAAGGAAAGAAGTACGATGAATAACTTTGATTTTCAGAACCCAACCCGCATCCTGTTTGGCGAAGGTCGCGTTGCCGATCTGGATGCCCAAGTCCCCGCAGACGCCCGCGTGCTGGTGCTCTACGGCGGACAAAGCGCCCAGCGCAACGGAACGCTTGACGAAGTGCGTGCCGCGTTGGGCAAACGCGACGTTGTTGAGTTCGGCGGGATCGAAGCCAACCCCCGTTTCGCGACGCTGATGCGTGCGGTGGAGTTGGCACGCACTGAAAAGGTTGACTTTCTGTTGGCCGTGGGCGGTGGTTCGGTGATCGATGGAACCAAGTTCGTCGCCGCAGCAATCCCCTTTGATGGAGACACGTGGAGCATCTTGGCCGAGCGGGGCGCGAACGTCACTGCGGCGGTACCGTTTGGAACCGTGTTGACGCTGCCAGCAACCGGATCGGAAATGAATCATGGCTCGGTGGTCACCAACGATGCACTCAAAGCGAAACTGGCCTTCAAGAGCCAGCATGTGTACCCTGCCTTTTCAGTCCTTGATCCGACCAAGACTTACACGTTGCCTCAGCGCCAACTTGCCAACGGCGTCGCCGACGCGTTTGTCCACATCATCGAGCAGTATTTGACTTATCCCGTCGATGCGATGGTGCAAGATCGATTTGCCGAAGGCTTGTTGCAAACGTTGATCGAGTTAGCACCCCGGTTGCAGGAAGACGATCACGACTACGCGGCGCGAGCCAACTTTATGTGGACCACCACCTGGGCTCTGAACGGTATGATCGGTGCTGGGGTTCCTCAGGACTGGGCGTCGCACATGATCGGCCATGAATTGACCGCGTTGTATGACATCGATCACGCTCGCACCTTGGCCATTGTGCTGCCATCAATGATGAACGAAATGCGTGATGCCAAGCGTGAGAAATTGTTGCAGTATGCCGAACGCGTTTGGGGGATCGACACGGGAGACAACGAGAGTCGGATCGACCAAGCCATCGAGCGAACACGCGAGTTCTTTGAAGGGATCGGCATCCCAACGACGCTCAGCGCATACGATCTAGGCAGCGAAGCGGTCGATGCGGTGGTCGAGCAACTCGAGTCGCACGGTATGACGGCGTTGGGCGAACGACACCAAGTCACGCTCGACGTCAGCCGCCGTATCCTCGAGTCCGCACTCACTCCGTCGCAACTCACGGTCTAATTCGCATCCGTAGCGAAAGACGCCTCCCCTTTGTAGCGAAAGTCGCCAAGACTTTCGGCGCAGCTTTATTTCTAACACGAACCTCTTTCCCCAAATCACTAATACAATGCCTGACTCCCACCAACAAAACCGACGCATCGTTCTGAACTCACGTCCCGACGGCGCCCCGAAGCCGGATAACTTTCGGCTCGAAACGGTCGATATACCGGAGCTCGCCGCAGGTGAAGTATTGTTGCGGACCGAGTACCTCTCGTTGGACCCGTATATGCGAGGTCGTATGAATGACGGTCCGTCGTACGCACCTCCGGTCGGGGTTGGCGACGTGATGGTGGGCGGCACCGTCAGCCGAGTGGAACAGTCTAAAAACTCCGGTTTTGCCGAGGGTGATCTTGTGCTGGGCTACAGCGGATGGCAAGACATCGCAGTGTCAGATGGCACCGATCTGATCAAATTGGACGCCAAGATGTCGCATCCCTCGTGGGCTCTTGGCGTGCTGGGGATGCCCGGCTTTACCGCCTACATGGGATTGCTGGAGATTGGCCAGCCCAAGCCTGGGGAAACCGTCGTGGTTGCTGCGGCGACCGGTGCGGTGGGCTCGGTCGTGGGGCAGATCGCGAAGCTGAAAGGATGCCGCGTCGTCGGCGTGGCAGGCGGTGCAGAGAAGTGCCGAATTGCACGCGAAGAGCTGGGCTTCGATGAATGCATCGATCATCGTGCCAGCGACTTTGCCGAGCAGTTGGCGGCAGCTTGCACTGATGGGATCGACGTTTACTTTGAGAGCGTGGGTGGCAAAGTGTTCGATGCGGTGATTCCGTTATTGAACGTTAAAGCTCGGATTCCGTTGTGTGGATTGATTGCGAACTACAACGATACCGAGCCACCTGCCGGGCCTGACCTACGGCCGCAATTGATGATGACGATGCTGGTCAAACGCATCAAGATGCAAGGCTTTATCATCTTTGACGACTATGGTCCGCGCTACAACGAATTTGTCAGCGAGATGGAGGGATGGGTTCGTGAAGGCAAGGTTCAAGTCAACGAAGACATTGTCGAGGGACTCGAAAATGCACCCGAGGCATTTATGGGACTGCTCAAAGGCAACAATTCCGGAAAACTTGTGATCCGCGTTTAAATCGGCATTGTCGCACGGCTTTCCAAGCCGTTAGCGTGCACTAGCGTTTGATCGTCGCGGTAAGATTAAACGCGACCAATGAGTAGATCGCCCAATATTTGCGGTTCCAGCTTGGAAAGCTGGCCGACAATGGAGCACGTTCACTGGTGGGGCCTTGGGGTGTTAGAGATAGATCGTACAAGGCATGTAAGTGATCCGTTGCGGCGTGATGCCCCATTGTCGCACGGCTTTCCAAGCCGTTAGCGTGCACTAGCGTTTGATCGTCGCGGCAAGTTTAAACGCGACCAATGAGTAGATCGCCCAATGTTTGCGGTTCCAGCTTGGAAAGCTGACCGACAATGGATCGCGTTCACTGGCGGGGCCTTGGGGTGTTAGAGATAGATCTTACAAGGCATGTAAGTGTTACGTTGCGGCGTGATGCTTCATTGTCGCACGGCTTTCCAAGCCGTTAGCGTGCACTAGCGTTTGATCGTCGCGACAAGATTAAACGCGACCAATGAGTAGATCGCCCAATATTTGCGGTTCCAGCTTGGAAAGCTGGCCGACAATGGATCACGTACGCTGGTGGGGCCTCGCGGTGTTAGGAATTGATCGTTCCAGATCCGGCGGTCGCGAAAGTGCGGGCGAATTCTTCACCGCCGCAATGCCGGGACTCTGCTCCGCTACGGTCCGGCCTGCAAGCGTTTGTGGCACCGTTTGAAAAGGATCTTTAGCAAGATCCGCTACGCCTGGGCCCGTCTCACGTTCAAACAATCGTTAGTCGCCAATGTGGATGTTTTTGGGTGTTAGCACTAAATCGCAGGCCGACGTTAGCGGTGCCTCGCACGATGCCGCAGCGGGTGTTCGGTGACGGGGCGGTGTTCGCTACGATCCTGATGTTCTTCCGCCAGGATGATCCGGCTGTACCATGCGACGCCGGGCAAGGCGGTCATTCCGTGAACCAACACACTGAGTGTCGCAGTCAAAATCGCCACGGTGAACAACTCGTCGCCATGAGGAAACGTATGTTTGCTGGTGACAAGTAATGCGAAGATCACCGACGCCAACCCGCGTGGTCCAAACCAGCCTAAAAACAGGACCGTCGATCGATGCACCTTGGTGCCGATTAAAGAGAGGGCGACGGGGATCATGCGAATCACCGTCAAGCTAAGAATCGCGTACAGCCAATCGCTCCATCCCGCCGTTTGAAATGCGGGAACGACCAGCACTGCACCGAACAGCAAGAATGTAACAAGCGAAAGCAGCTGACCTTCGGTGTCGGCAAAGTTTTGAATCACTGGCTTTACTGCTTTGGTCATCGACGCGATCGCGAGTCCGGCGGTAAACGCAGCGATAAACGCGTTGCCATCAACGGCCGTTGCGACGCTCCATGCCAATATTGCCAATGCGATTCCGGAAAGCTGCATAAAGCTGTCCATCACCCAGCCTTTAGCGGCAGCGAAATCGAGCAGTTTGCCTCCGACCACTCCCACCGCCACTCCGACCGCGGGCCCAAGTGTCACCTGCTTCGCCCAAAAGAGAAGCCAGTGAGTGACGGAGTCAGATTCGGCGGTGACGGCCGCCAGCGACGCAAACAGCAGCACAAATGGAACGGCGATTCCATCGTTCAGTCCACTTTCAACATTCAGTGCTTGTCGAATCCGCTGCGGCACTCGAGGGCTGCTCACGACGGCTTGGCCGAGTGCCGCGTCGGTCGGGGCTAAAATCGCCGCCAACAATGCCGCCTCCCAAACCGTAAACTCTGGGAAGATCCACCATGCGGCGAGCATGCCCAACGCGATCGTCAGCGGCATGCCAATGCTGAGCAAACGGACGGGATAGCCAAGCTCGCGAGTCAACACGCGAATATCGATCCGCGATGCGTCGGTGAACAACAGAATCACCAGCGTCAGTTCGGCTACTTTTTCGATCAGTTTTGCGAGGTCTAGTTCCACCGACAATGTCAACAATTCCGAGAGCACGACCCCGGCGGCGACAAAACAGAGAGGCGCGGACAACAGCGTTTTGGGAATGATTGCCGAGATGAGTGCATAAAACAGCACCACAAACGCCGACACGAGTAACAGATGTTCCATGAAAGTTCTTAAGCAGGTAGGCAGGAATCATTGGGTGAAATCCCGTTAGCCGTTTGGGCGCTAGCCCCGGTTGAATGTCGGAACCGTGGCTAGCGCCAAAGCGGCCAATATACTGAAAGACTCCTGCCTAGCTGCTTAGCAGGGGAAAACGGACGCATCGATGCTCTGCGGGGCCAGCAATCTGCGAAAGTAGAAGCCTCTTGGATTCTAATGCTACCAATGATTAGTTCTGTTCACGATCGCCCCAAGTTCAACCGTTCCACTGCTGCGAATGAAAACTCGTGAAAATATTGTAAGGCGACGGGCTTTCTTTCGTCTGCGGTGTGTATAAAACCCACCACACTCTGTTTCATTCACGGATGGTTAAGGAATACCCATGATCCACACTCTCACCAAATCACTCGCAGCTGCCTTGTTCGTTACTCTAATCGCTGGATTAAGGGTTCATGCGGGCTCGCCGATCTACGTCGGAACCCAGGTTTCATCGCATCTGTCGATGGACCGCATTGATCACTCCGCTTGGGACTCGTTGCTCCGTAAGTATGTCGATGCAAACGGGATGGTGAATTACAAGGCACTCAAAGCTTCGGGCAGTGACGTTCAGACTTTGAATCAGTACTTGAAGCAATTGTCGGTCGCCGGGGTAACTGCTCCAGCGTCCAAGGATGCAACGCTCGCGTTTTGGATCAATGCCTACAACGCAGTAACGGTTCACGGAATTCTGCGAGAATATCCCACGACAAGTATTCGCAATCACACCGCCAAATTGTGGGGATACAATATTTGGAAAGACTTGCAGTTGTATGTGGGTGGCAAGCCCTATTCGCTGGAGCAAATCGAACATGAAGTGCTGCGAAAAATGGGAGAGCCGCGTATCCACTTTGCGATCGTTTGTGCCTCGATCGGTTGCCCTCGCTTGCTGAACGAAGCGTACGTTGCCGATCGCGTTCAGCAGCAATTGGAACTCAATGCAAAAGACTTTTTTGCTCGCACCCAGAACTTTCAATATGACGCGGGGCAGCGTCGAATGCAGCTCTCTGCAATCCTTAATTGGTTTGGTGAAGATTTTGGCAGCGATCAAGCAGCCGTGCTACAGCGGATTGCACCTTGGTTGCCCAGCGACGCTGCTCGCGATGCCGCGCTGCAAAACGCAGCCTCAGTCAGCTATCTGGACTACAACTGGAAGCTCAACGGCAAGTAAACATTTCCCTGCTCTTCCACTTCCTCGCGATTGATATGGATCTGCCGGCGGGCACGTTGGTATGCTCCGCAGACTGTCAAACTCGCGAATAAAGCACGCTTTTCGAGGGTTCCACGGTAGCCATTTCCCGTAAAAAACGTCTCTCTCGCGAATAGGTTCATGAAGATCGCACTTGCATTCTCGGGAGGTGGCGTCCGTGCGACGGTATTTCACCTTGGCGTGCTCGCTCGGCTGGCGCGGCAAGATCTGCTTGGCAACGTTAAAATCGTTTCGAGTGTTTCCGGTGGCTCCCTGGCGGCGGGCCTTGTCTTTGCCTCGGCCGGCTACCGATGGCCCACCAGCGAAGAATATTTGCACGATGTTGTGCCAAAATGTCTTTCGGTGTTAACGACGCGAAATGTTCAGCGGACTTATGTCTTGAAATCGCTGTTGCTGCCTTGGCGTCTCGCTTCGGGCCGAGCCTCGGTGCTGGGCGACGCTCTGGAGAGCACGTGGGGCATCACGGGATCGCTTGCCGATTTGCCGGTCGCGCCCAACTGGATCATCAACGCAACTTGCTACCAGACCGGAAAGAACTGGCGTTTCCAGCGTGACTTGATGGGCGACTACCAAACCAAGTACATCACTGATCCCGATTTTCGTTTGTCGCACGCGCTGGCAGCATCGGCAGCCGTGCCTGGATTGATTGGCCCTTTGCTGATCCGCTCACGACAACACCAATGGAGTGAATTCCACGAAAACGATTGGCGTGAAATTTCGCCCAAGTACAGACGTTTGCATCTTTGGGATGGCGGGGTGTACGACAATTTGGGCGTGGAGTCGCTTTTTAAACCCGGGGACGGATTGCGCGAAGGCACCGATTTTTTGATCGTCTGCGATGCCTCGCGTCCGTTGGGCAGCGAAACGCGGCAATCGCGTTGGCGGCCCGGATATCTAAAAGCCTCGATGCGACTGGTGGACGTCGCGACCGATCAAGTGCGAAGTCTGCGGGCGCGGATGCTGATGGAGTATTTCAAGCAGAATCCGGGCACCGGAGCTTATCTGCGACTGGGGCTGGCGACGAAGAGAGTTTACTCGCGAAGTCCGATCGGTGGCAAACCTGCACTGACGGACAGCGAAGTGCGGTACGTTTCGCAGATTGAAACAACCCTTCGTCGACTAACCGATCACGAGTTCAGTTTGTTGTTCCGTCACGGCTTTGAAGTCGCCGATGCGACGCTTTCCACCTACGGTCACGAAGCGATTGGACGCGTGCCTCGCAACCGAGTGTTATTCAAAGCAGCGTGATATCAAAACATAAAAGGCCGCTCGCCAATTTTAGGAATGCGGTCATGTCGTTGGGTGGCGGCAGCGACTCTTGTGAGCCGACGGTACTAGCGGACAATTGATTTAGTGAGCCGCTCGCGCGTGAGCGGCCGGGTTCCACGCATTACCCGGTGCCTCACGGCCCACGGCTCACCACTACCATTTGCATTTCGATTAAACCGAAAGCCCGCTAGCCGCGGGCCCGCCAACATTGATTGAAACTTGCTCGCAGCTAACGCCCGATAACAAAATATTCGTCGAATGGACGGCGGTGGCAGATTACAACACAAATATTCAATGATGGTTCACGTCGTCCGAATTCATTCGTGTTGCAACAGCCCTTGATGGAATCGTCAGCAGCACGGCGAGTACGGACGTTGCCAGAAACACGACTGCTGATACAAGCCACCGCCATTGGCCAGTCAGTTCCAGCCAATCCGTTAAAAAGTGTTGTTGCCACAGCCAGCGAGAAACGAAGTCGGCGCCAGCGATAACTGCGACAATCAAGCATCGCGATCGCCAACTTGGTCGGTCCCAAGCGACCAGTGTTCCTAACACGAAGCCCCACACTGGCACATAGGCGGCCGCTGACATAGACCAACCAAGATGTTCGTAAAGCCAGATCGCGATTCGCAGGTCAAGCATTCCGGCTGCTAAACCGAATGCCGGTCCAAGCATCAGGTGATTGATTCGACCGGATTTCAATGCCACCAACAAGCCAACGATGACACCACAAATCGTTGCTGAACTCCAGACCTGAGCTTCCGTGTCAGTTTTGGTCGCCCAGTGACTGAGCATCACGGCGGCAAACGGCGCCGCGATGGACAGCAGAATAAGCAATCCATGCCAAATTCGATGACGCTTGGGATGCGTCATCCTGCAGTGCTCTTGCAATTCGGCCATGGTTTGATGTCGACCTCAGCGATTTATTCGAGACCCTGGGTTTTTGCCCACTCGATGTATTCCCTCGCCGCTGTTTCCAGACTTTGCATGACAGTCTTGGCCTTCAATTCAGCCAATCGTTTTTCACGCCAGTTCCTTATTCGGTCAACGTACTCTTCCACTGCGATATCTTCACCTGCTTCCCCTCGCTCTCTGATCTCAGTATCGATCTGTTCCTGGATCGCAGCTTCTTCGGAGCTTGGCACACGAACGACCCAGGGAATCTCAAAACGATTATCGAACGTACTGATCACAGCAATGAATTCTTTTCCTTGCGACGCCTTGCGTTCCAGGCTTTGAATCTCTTTATAAGAGAGATATCGTTTCGACATTCGGTCGATGATTGCCTTCAATGCCGCTTTTGCTTTCGCTGGATCGGCAAGTCGCTTGGCGGTCGCAATATCGTTGGCAAAACGCTGTTTTTCGCCATCGTTGATTCCCATCACCTTAGACTCAGCCAACGCGGCCCACCACTCGACCTCGGATGAGTTGTCACCACGAGCCGTTCGGCGACTCGACATCCACGAAACAATCGCATCGTCGTCCAGGTTGCTCCAATCGCCAACGACAAAGCCAACCCTGTTCTGGGCATCGTATCCATCGACCACGAATGCGACTCCGTCGTTGTCATAAGGCACGTTGGGGCGAAGATTATAGCCAGCTGATGCGAATACCCGTTCAATGACCCGTCTGGCCAAATCACCGTCGACGCGGTCAGGCACGCCCGTTCCATAGGGACTGGTTTGGTGCGGCAAGCCACTGACCGCGACACACAACGGGTTACCATCGGCCGACTCAATCAGCCTTTTTCGCAGCGTCCCTTCCCGTACATCACTTGGCAGCTGGAACTCATTATTAGAGGACTTATTGTCAGAAAAGAGGTGTTTCACCATTTGCTGACGTTCTTTGTCGTAATCGACTCCAAGCTGTTCCTCATAGTCTCGCAGTCGTTGCCCGAAGTTCGGCACTTCATCCGCATCGTCAGCATTCTCATTCGATCCATCGTGCATTTTGTGATCATCGGGAAACTCAAAAACGGTGCTTGTCGATACGTCCGTCGTCAAGTTGCTTGACGCTGTCTGCTCTGCATTCCCAGCGGACTGAGCAGGCGGACGACACGCCGTTGATAGTAGCAAACTCGCCGATGCCAGCACCGAGACCGCTTTCCCGCTGATCGGGTACGGCACTGGATCTGGGTGCAACGTTGGATCGGGATCCAAGTGCGATGGGTACTTGGGCGTCCGATAGCGTTTGACCGGCTGTACTCTTAATTCGTCTGATGAGTTCATGTTGAATCTTCTCCCGCCTGTCGGATAATGATGTCTTCCGCAAACGACAACACTGGGAACGAGGGGTTGTACTGCTTGTGCAAAAACAACGAATCACGCCGCTTCCACAGTCGATTCGCAACTGCGTCTGCGATCGGCATCACGATTCGTTCGTGTTCGCACACCAAAGGACTCGCCTGATTCAATTTACCCGTACTCTGCCAGTTGATGCACGCGCACCAACTGGAGCATCGGCTCGTCAACTGACAGCCTGCACATTCGGGCTTCTTCTGCTCGCTACAGTTGGCAATTTGTGCACGTTTGGATTCATCAAACCCGCGATGGACATCGCCAATCACAAATTCATCGTTGTCGTCTTCGCGAACGAATTGCACACATGGAAAAAGACGCCCCGAGGATGAAATGCTGAACTGACGAAACCCAACGAGGCATCGTTCACGCGATTCAAGTGGCCCGCGAGCCCAACTTTGAATGCGTTGGTCGAAGCAACTGAGGTAAAATTTGCTGCCAGCTGTGGTCTGATCGTAGTACCAATCTGCAAGCCTGAGGTAGGCAGCTCGCAGATCTCGCAGGTGCGTTTGTTTCCAATCGCCTGAGTAATCCAGTGCAACCTGAATATACGAAAAGCCACGATCAAAGATCCACTTGACGGACTGGTCGAGTATGGCGGCAGAACCAGGCGTCACAACACAGTTCACACTTGCAGCCGGATTCCAGGCAAGCAGACGGCGGATCGAAGCATCCAATTTTGTGCTGACATCGCGGCCATTGACGTCGGGACGTTGCGAGGCCTGAAGCGACGGATCGCCGTCAAGGCTAAGCGATACGTAAACACCTCGCTCGGCGAGTCGCGATACCGTCGACTCAGACAGCAAGATTCCATTCGTACTCAGCTTCGAAGTGATTCGCAGATCAGGGGCACGCTGTCGGGCCGCATCCAACATCCAGCACAACAGATCCACCTTCATCAAAGGTTCGCCACCAAAAAAGATCAATTGAAGATGGTCGGCGGCTGAACGCACGGATTCAGCAATGCAAAAGTCCACGGTTTGGTCTGCAGTTGCCTGAGACATGCCCGCACCAAATTTCTCGCCCGTGAAACAATACGTACATCGCAAGTTGCAATTGTGCGTTAGGTGTACATTGGCTGATAGTGTGACTGGGGACGGCATTCGGTTTCCTTTTTGAAAACGTGCTGCCCCCCATCCTACCGTGTGATGCGACAGGCCACAATTAAATCCTGCAAATCACCGGCAACGTGTTTTGCGATCAGATAGTTCTCGCGTCGCAAAAGGAGTTACAAGAGTTGTTGTTTGGGCGACAGTTCGATGTGAGCGAATCGGAAAAACACCGAATCAACTCAAGGACGGGGAGAACGCCGCCCCCAAATTCGCACGTTCAGCAAGGGGCGTGTGACCGCTTCCTCAAATTGACGTATTTTGAATTGTTGATCGAGCGTAGGGCCGGTTCCGTTACACCCAACGACGTCGACCATTCAGTCGACGCCTGAGTGTATTTCGTTTCCCTTGCCTTTATCACGACTCCAGTTCGCCGTGATGGTCATAGATGCGGAGGTCGGTAAGTGGCGAAAACTCTACAAAGGTGGCGAAGTCGAAGTTGCACTAGCGAAGGCGTTGCTCGAAACGAGAACGCCAACGTATTGCCTGCCGTGCGAGTGGAACTTTCGCGGCTTCGAACTGAATCATTGGCAAGCGATCCGTATCGTTCACCACCACTCGTTTCTTAAGCCAACCGACAAATGGCATGAAGGACTCAAGGACAAGTGAGATACGGTGGCATTTGTTAGGCGGCTTGGATTTGGCGAAACCATAACGAACGGTCTAAGCCACGTTGCCGGTCCGTTTGGATGATTTGCCATCAATAACTGGTGAACATAGTACGTCCTCCTGGAGGAAGGCGAGCAAAATGCGAGAATGACGCATTGACATATCGTGAGGTGACGATATATTGAGTGTATCGAATCTGGGAGACGTCATGGCCACTACGAAACCGAACAAGCAAACGAAACCGCCGGGTAGCGTCCGGGACTTTTCCGAGGCGGCGGAGTGTTTGAAAACTCTGGCTCATCCCGTTCGCTTGCGAATGGTTCAGCTATTACTGCACGGTCGGTACACCGTTGGCGAAATCGCGGAGGACTGTGAAATTCCTGACAATGTTGCATCGGAAAATTTGCGGTTGTTGCAGCGGTGTGGCTTTTTGGCCAGTGAGCGGGAAGGTCGTAGGGTGTTCTACCAAATTGCGGAATCGCATTTGGCAGGATTGATGAACTGCATTGAAGGGCGTTTTTTGGACTTCAATTCCAAGGATCGGTAACACGAATTTGACGAGTCCGATGTCGCCCCTTTTTTTTAACCTAATATGTCGTCGCATAGCGACATTACGATATTGCGGCGCAATGTCGCACCACACGGGAGAATTTGATGCAAACGATTGATGTAAAACGATTGGCGGATGAACAGATTCGGAGTGACGTCGACGTCATTGACGTTCGGATGCCGACGGAGTTTCGTGAGATTCATGCCGAATGTGCTCACAACGTTCCATTGGACTCACTTGATCCAAATGCTGTGATGAAATCGCGAAACGGTTCGGCCGATCAGCCGTTGTATGTGATCTGTCGCAGCGGAAATCGCTCGGGGCAAGCCTGCAAGAAGTTCATTGACGCCGGTTTTGAAAACGTCGTCAACGTCGAAGGTGGCACGACCGCATGGGACAAGGCGGGATTGCCAGTCGTGCGAGGTAAGAAGTCGTTCCCGCTGATGCAGCAAGTGCAATTGACAGCTGGTTTCTTGGTGTTGCTTGGCGTTGTGTTGGCGTATTTTGTTCATCCGTATTTCGTCGGCCTGTCGGCCTTTGTCGGTGCCGGGCTGATGTTCGCCGGAGCAAGTGGCTATTGCCCCATGGCGTCGACGATTGCTGGGATGCCCTGGAATCAGTGCGAGGACGGAGGCTCATGTTCGGCCTAGCCATCCTGTTCGGCTGTATCGTCGGTTTCGCACTGGGGCTTACCGGTGGGGGCGGCGGCATCTTCGCGGTACCGCTGCTGGTCTACGGATTGGCGGTTGCTCCTCGCGAGGCGGTCGGTATCTCACTGGCCTCGGTCGGTGGCACTGCTCTGTTTGGTGCGGTGCCGCGAATCGTTCGAGGTGAAGTTGAGCTGCGAACAGGGTTGCTATTCGCGGTGGCTGGGATGTTGGGGGCTCCGGTCGGCTCTTATCTGTCGACGCTTGTTCCCGAGAACCTGTTGTTGGTGATGTTCGCGGTGCTGATGTTTTTCGTCGCACAGCGGATGTGGGCGAAGGCTTGTAATCCAATATTGCCGAGCGGCGTGTGCCCCACCGAAAGCGAACCGGGGCCAGATCGAAGTGCATGTCAGCGCGACGCCGATGGCAAGCTTCGACTGACGTCGCGATGTGCACGCCTGTTGGCGTTGGTTGGGCTGATGACGGGTGTGCTGTCGGGCATGTTCGGTGTCGGCGGTGGTTTTGTGATCGTTCCGGCGCTGGTGATCTTCAGCGGCATGGCGATTCATCAAGCCGTTGGGACGTCGCTGTTCGTGATCGTTTTGGTCAGCATCAGCGGCGTGGCGTCGCACTTGGCGAACGGCAACGAACTGTCGTTAGAAACAACACTGCAATTCATGTTCGGAGGTTTTGCAGGCATGTGGCTGGGCGGCATCGTCGCCAAGCGATTGAAGGGTCCGACGCTTCAAAAGACGTTTTCGATCGCGGTTGTGTTGGTTGCGATCTTTGTGATTTTCAAGTCAGTGATCCTATAAGAAATATCGTTTTAATTGGTTGGAGAACCGAATCATGTTGCTTAAATATTTCTATGACGAAAAGCTCGCTCACGCTTCCTACATGGTCGGATGCCAGCGGGCCAAAGAAGCAGTCATCATTGATCCAGGACGCGACATCGAGCAGTACCTTACGATGGCAGAGAAGGAGGACATCAAGATCGTCGCGGTCGCGGAGACGCACATTCATGCCGACTATGTTTCGGGCGCCCGCGAACTAGCCGAACGGGTGAACGCGAAGCTGTACGTTTCCGACGAAGGGCCGGCCGAATGGAAGTACCAATACCTGGAAGACTACGACAGCGAATTGTTGCACGATGGGGAGCACTTCATGATCGGGAACATTCGGTTCGACGTTTTGCACACGCCTGGGCACACACCCGAGAGCATTTCGTTCCTGCTGACCGACCAGGGCGGTGGTGCCGACAAACCGATGGGGATCTTTACGGGCGACTTCGTGTTTGTCGGTTCGATCGGTCGGCCCGACTTGCTCGAAGAAGCCGCTGGTTTGATGGACACGGCGGAACCCGGTGCCCGCGATCTGTTCAAGTCGGCAGAGCGATTCATGTCGCTGCCCGAATACTTGCAAGTCTGGCCCGCTCACGGTGCTGGCAGTGCTTGCGGCAAAGGTCTCGGTGCGATTCCATCGTCAACAGTTGGGTACGAGAAGTTGTTCAATCCCGCCCTTCAGTTCAACGACGAAGACGAGTTTGTTCGGTACATCCTGGCCGACCAACCGGAGGCACCGAAGTATTTCGCAGTGATGAAGCGAGTGAACAAAGAAGGTCCACGGATTCTTGGCGCGGGACATCACCACGAAATGCTTGACGTCGCTGGTTTGGCGGACGCAGTCCGGTCCGGCACAGTCGTCGACCTCACTCCGTCGCCCGAATTCGCCAAAGGTCACGTGGCTGGCACAATCAACATTCCATTGTCGATGCTTTCGGCATGGGCAGGTTGGTTGGTGGATTACGATCGGCCGACTTACCTGATTTGTGAACCCAATCAGCTCGAAGAAGCAGCACGGCTGTTGCATAAGATCGGCGTGGAGGAAGTCGCGGGTGCTTTCAATGCAAGCGAAATTCGATCAAGTGGATTGGCGATCGAGGTTTACTCGACTGGCACCCCCGCGGACCTATCGAACAGTATCGAATCGGGCGAAGTGAAGCTGATCGACGTTCGGTCGGACGAAGAATGGAACGAAGGTCACATCGAGCAAGCTGCACACCGGTTCCTCGGCCGTTTGCCTAAGTATCTGGACGAACTTTCACGCGATGAAAAACTGGTCGTTCAATGCCGCAGCGGTGGCCGATCGGCTATCGCGGCGAGTGTCCTGCAAGCCGCCGGATTCAAGGACGTTGTCAATCTGACGGGTGGCTACGTCGCTTGGAAAAACGCAGATCTGCCAAGTGTGAAATCGCAGCATGCGATGAGCAGCTAAATCGATTGGAAGCCATCACGATGAAAGAAGCACTACTGATGATCGCTTTACCGCGGGCTGGTTCGTTTTGAACGCTTGGGTATTGCCTAAATTCGGATTCAGGCCGTGACTGAGCGGTTCTTGTGCGGTGGACCCACACTCCGACTCCAAGTCACCTGAATCCGGCACGCCCGATGATGGCGATCAGAACGACCAAGTAGAACATATCGCTCGTTAACCGAGTAACGAAGAATCACGTACTTTCAACCTTCCCAATGGAGCCATCTTATGGGCCGCACCATCGCATTGTTTACCGTTCTCTTCTTTGGCGTACTCGCCATCGCACCAACGTCCGCGCAAGACCAACCTGGACAACGACGTGGTCAGGGATTTGGTGGCGGCCGAGGCCCCGGTTTTGGTGGCGGGCGCGGACCGGGGTTTGGCCAAGGTCGAGGGATGGGGCGTCATGTCGCTAACAATGACCAAGCGGACAAGACGCAACAGCTTGCGTACCCAGCGATCGCGAATCACGGAGGCGTCGTACAGCTTCCCACAGCCGCACAGCAACCTCGTGCAGGCACGAAGTTGTTGGTCGATCTGACAAGTGGCTCCGACGCAAACAAGCTGAACGCCGGTCTGGAGAAAGTTGCCAAGTTTGTGAATCTCTATGCCGGTGGCGGAGCGGAACCAGTGGACGCTCAAATCGCTGTTGTCTTTCATGGCGATGCAACGCTGGCGGTCCTGAATCCGGACGCATACGCGACCAAATTTCAAACCGACGGCAATCCAAACTTGAAACTGTTGCAACAACTAAGTGATTCGGGCGTTGATCTCTACGTTTGTGGCCAGTCACTCATCTCGAAAGGCTCTGCTCCCAGCGACGTTGCGATGTTTGTCAAAACCGCCGTTTCGGCGATGACAACGGTAGTAAATCTTCAAGCCGATGGTTACGCCTATCTTCCCATCGCCAATGCCACAGAAATCGCCTCACCCGAACTGGACGCAGTCGCTGCAACGGACGCAGACAGGCCCAGCGAAGAAGATCACGCACATGGGCCTGGTATGGGCGGAGGCATGGGCCGCGGTCCCGGTGCGATGCAAGGCATGCAAGGAGACATGACGACCTTGCACGCAATGTTCGCTGATCGCGACAAAATCAAACGCACCATCAAGAATCTACCTGATGGAGCCGAGGCGATCACCGAATCGGATGATGAAGCGATCGCGAACATGCTGAAAGAGCATGTCCCAGCGATGGAAGACCGAGTGCTCGGGAACAATCCGTTGCCACCGATGACGTTTCACCCGATCTTTGTCGAACTCATCAAGCATGCTGAAGACTACACGCTGACCTATGAAGCGACGGACAAAGGCATGAAGGTCAAATACCAATCCGATGATCCTTACGTGGTCATGTTGGTTCAGGAACACGCAAAGTTGGTTAGCCGATTCATCAAGAATGGTATGGAAGAAATACACACTCCGTATGAGTTACCGAACTCTCCCAAAAAGGTCCCTGGGGATGGACGACAGCAAGACTGAACCGCCGACATGTCAAGTTTGCTGTCGTGATAAGGCGAGTCTTAGCAACCTTTTTGTCGGTGCCGAGAATGAACTTGTGTTGCTGGAGCTTACCCGTCTTGGACGTCACGCAGCCGATCTGTCGCGAGTAGTACCACGGGGATCGGGCTTCCAATCCCGCCTTGTTCGAGTTGCCATTTGTCCATCTAAACCGGCTGTTATCGGAACATTTTCGTTCCAAGCCGGGGCCTAATCGGAAATTCGAGAGGTTCCGCGAATAGGCGAACTCCAGAAACCCCCGCAAATCACGTGATTTCCAATAAAAAAGCCGCTTGCCAGGATTTGGCAAGCGGCTAATTGATGGAGGCGGCGGGAATTGAACCCGCGTCCCGCGATGCATCCACGACAGCGTCTACATGTTTAGTCAAACTATTTGTGTCTCCTCGAAGGAAACTTTTCGCTCTACTTGGCGCTGCCTGACAGGCTCCAAGTTTTGCTAACTCGAATCTTTTTTAACTCACCGCGTCTCGAGTAGGACGGCAAGCGATCCAGAATTGTGACGGGCATTCAGGCGACTCTGGCGGCCCCCATCAGCCCGGGCTACCTGTTATTAGGCGGCCAGTGCGAAACTTTCGTCTGCAACTAAAAATTTTGATCAGCTTTTTACGTGGCCAACTGATCAACCACGACATGCAACCATCGCTTCAAAACGTCCGGTCGAATCCAGATCGCCCCCAGTTCTGGGTGCGGATATCAAATACGACATCCGCGAAGCAAGTTGTATTCTAGCAGCTTTATTTGGTTTGACAATTCGAGAACGAAAGAGGTACGTGAAATCACGGGGCAGAACAGCAACGCTGGCCGAAAGTCTTGACGACTTGTTGATTTGATCCAAATGCAAATCGCAACGGTGAGCCGTGGGCCGTAAGGCACCGGGTAGTGCGCGGGACCCGGCCGCTGACGCGTCACGGCTCACTAAATCAACAAGCCGTTGACGGCTTCCGCTACGAAACGGCTAGTCTTCGAACATCTCGTCGGTGATGTTCAGGTTGGTACTGACGTTCTGCACATCGTCGTGATCATCGAGCGCTTCGAGCAATCGCAGCACTGACTTGGCCATCGAGCCGTCGACTTCAACCATCGTTTGAGCAATCTGGCTGATCGATGATATCTCCGGCTCAAGCTCGGCTGCGGCAAATGCGTCCGCCAGCGTTTGATGAACATCGGGATTGCACGTGACTTGGATCTTGCCGTCATCAAGTGGCTCGACATCGTCGCCACCATTCTCCAGTGCGATCTCGGTCAGCTTTTCTTCGTCTGCGGTTTCGGGATCAAATACGAACAAACCCTTGCGTTCGAACAAGTACGAAACGCAACCGGTATTTCCGATGTTGCCACCAAATTTGCCAAACATACTGCGCAGCTCGGGCGTGGTGCGATTGCGGTTGTCCGTCATCACTTCGCACATCACCGCGACGCCGCCGGGACCGTAGCCTTCGTAGAGCAGCTCTTCGACTTCGCTGCCCTCGAGCTCACCGGTTCCTCGTTTGATCGCACGCTGGATATTGTCCTTGGGCATGCTGATCGCCTTGGCATCCTCGATCGCTTTTCGCAATCGGATATTGGCTTCGGGATCGCCGCCACCCATCTTCGCAGCGACAATAATCGCCTTGCTCAACTTGCTCCACATCTTGCCGCGTTGGGCGTCCACACGGCCTTTACGATGTTGGATATTCGCCCATTTTGAGTGCCCAGCCATGTTTGCTCAGAAAGGTTCTTGAGAGTGAAGTGAAATGGAATTGTCTTATCGCGGTTTTCGCTTGGAAAGTTTGCGACTCGCAGACTTTTTGGGAGTCGTCTTTTTGGCGTCATCGCTTGCTGCGCTCGCCTTTGCGGACTTTTTCTTTGTATCTTTGCCAGTCGCTTTCTTTTTGGATTCGGTGCGTTCCGCAGCGACTTCGGCTGCTTTGGTTGGCAACGGTTTCTTAGTAGCGGACTTTTTGGGTTTCGCAGCAGCGGCTTTTGCTTCCGCAGCTTCCGTCTCGCCCTTTGCTTTCTTAGTTTTTGCCGCAGCATCTGCCGATGCTTTGCCGGCTTTCTTCGGAGGGTCGCTCGGTTGTTCTTCAGCTTCGTCCTCTGCGGCTTGAGCGGCAATGGCCTTGCGGTCAGCGACACGTTGCTTTGCAGCCTTCTTGCTGCTGTGCCATTCGTCCAAACGCTTGCTCGATCCTTTGGCGACGTCATCGACCAAGGATCGCGACTTCTTGTCTTTGGCGTTGTTGTTCAGTGCCACAGCGGCTTGGTGCAGTAGATCCGAGAACTCGATCCCTTTGCTCTTAGGAATCGCACGCTCGAGGCCAGGGACTTTGCCCGCCGACGCTTCGGTTTGCGAGGCAATCTCGGTAACCATCAAGATTACCATTGCCGAATAATCAACCGGAATCGAATGACCGCCGAGACCGTGCTGAACGGTGTAGCTGAGCACAAACGGAGTCATGCCCGGCATCTTTTCGAACTTGGCGACCGCCTTGCCAAGGTTCTCTTTCTTGAGATGATCGAGATCGAACGTGTAGAATTCCTCGAACACCGATTGCAGGTTCGATTTAAGCCGCGTCGCAGCTTTGGTCGGATCGGGCAATCGCGAGAGGACTTGACTCAATTCGCTGATCGTCGTGACGCGAACTTCGTTCCAGTCGAAGAAATCTTGCTCGCATTTTGCCATCCCTTCGTCGGCCAGCTCGGCTGACGAGTCTTGTAGCAAAGATGCGTACAGGATGTGCTCAAGCAATGGGCGAGCCGGTTGAGGCGGCGTCGGTTTGTAGTGCTTCTTTAAAGCAGAGTACAGTTTCGTAATGAGGGCAGCGCGGTTACTTGCAGACATCTTGCGGCAATGGTGAGGTATTGGGTGTTGTCAATTTTGGGGGGGCAAATGCGAGCGACCGTCCTTGGCCAAATTTTGGCGGCCGAGGGTTACACGTCCCCTCGAGGTGGAGCAGCGTCGTCACCCGATGGCTCTGGATCTGAAAGCAATTCGGGGCTATCGATTGACTCGCCCTGTTCCTGCGATTCCTGTTCGTCCGATTCGACTTCGTCCGATTCGGGCGGCGCACTTCCTGATTTTTCCTGCTTTATCTTATTTAGCAGCTCGGTAACGACCAGTGCATTTTGCAAACCCTTGTCCAGCTTGAAGGTCAATTTGGGCGTGTAGCGGGCTTCGATCCGATTGGCGATCTTGCTCTGCAAAAATCCGGCGCAATTCTGCAGGCCGCGGACTGCAAGGTCCTGCTGATTCTCGGTCCCCATCACGCTGACGGACACCTTCGCTTCACGCATATCAGGCGAGACTTCGACACCGATTACGGTGACGTCTTTGACGCGTGGGTCACGCACTTCGGTCAGAATCGTTGACGCGACGACTTCGCGAATCGCTTCGGCAGCTTTAAGTAAACGACGGGACATTGAGTAGGGAGTTGAGAAATGAGGGGGAAATGATCGGGTAAAGCAGGGAAGATCACGAAGCGGTAAACACGGATATGAATCGCGCCGACCTGCCAGACGGAGTGTCGCTTATCTCAAACACAAGGTTTCGATTGACGGATGATTCGCAATCCGCTCATCACGGACTGCAACGGCAAATTATTAATGGCCAACATTGCCCACGTCTGGGGGCACTCGAGTCCCGTCGCACGCGGCAGTCCGGAACATATCGAGCACCATTAAACAAAATTCCAATCGAACGGGTGACGCCGCGGTAGGCGGACGTCACCGAGCCAGCGAGTGGCTTAATCCAGTGTTCGAGCTACCTCTTCGATGCGGTAGGCTTCCAAGACATCGTCTTGCTTGATGTCGTTGAATCCGCTCAAGCGAATACCACATTCCATTCCACGTGGTACCTCTTTGACATCTTCCTTGATTCGCTTCACCGTATCGAGCGGGTAATCGCCGATCGTTCGGCCGTCCCGGTTCACACGAATGCGGCAGCCACGTTGGATAACCCCTTGAGCGACGTAACAACCCGCGATCGTTCCAATTCGGCTGATTTGGAAGACTTGCTTCACAAGAGCACGACCCAGTTCGACCACACGTTCTTCCGGTTTCAAGCGACCTTCGATCATCGCCTTGATGTCGTCCGCCAACTTGTAGATGACTTGGTAACGTCGTATTTCAATACCACGTTCATCCGCCATCGAGCGAGCTTGGTCATCTGGAATCACATTGAACGCCAGCACGACGGCATCGGATGCCGAGGCCAGTGTGATATCGGCTAACGACACACCGCCGACGCTTTTCTGCAGCACTCGCAGTTCGACTTCGGGGTGATCGAACTTGCTGAGCTCTTTCTCAATCGCTTCGAGCGAGCCTTTCACATCGGCGCGGATGATCAAGTTCAACTTGACTCGATCCTCGATGCCAATCTTTCCGCCCGCTAGCATCTCTTGGAAGGTATCGAAGGAGACCTTGGTGGTGATGCCCGACAAGTTTTCGCGACTCGAGTTGGATTCGCGATTCTCTGCGATCTCTCTCGCCTGTCCGATGTCTTTGAGTACGTGGAATCGATCGCCTGCACCCGGAGCTTGGTCCAAACCAGTGATGTTGACCGGGGTACTTGGGCCCGCTTCCTTGATGTTCTTGCCAGTTAAAGTGTTCTTGATCGAACGCACGCGTCCGTGTGACGGACCACAAACCAACACATCGCCGACTCGGAGCGTTCCGTTTTGAACGACCAGCTTTGCAACCACACCGCGGTCGCCTTGCTGTTCTGACTCGATACAGACTCCCAGTGCTTTGCGGTTTGGGTTCGCCTTGTACTCGTTCATTTCCGCGATCGTCAGCAGTGTTTCGAGAAGCTCGTCCATCCCTGTGCCCTTCGTGGCACTGGTTCGGATTACTTCAACGTCGCCGCCCCATTCGCTTGGCGTCAATTGATGTTCGGTCAATTGCGTTAGCACGCGGTTGGCGTCGACACCTTCAAGGTCGATCTTGTTCAGTGCTACCACGATCGGTACACCCGCTGCTTTCGCGTGGCTAATTGCTTCAGCGGTTTGCGGCATGATGCCGTCGTCTGCCGCGATGACGAGCACCGCGATGTCGGTCACGTTGGCACCACGAGCACGCATTTCGGTGAACGCTGCGTGACCAGGCGTGTCGACAAAAGTGACCTTACGGCCGTCTTTGTCAACTTCATAAGCACGGATGTGCTGCGTGATTCCGCCCGCTTCGCCGCTGACGACGTTGATCCCGATTAGGTGATCGAGCAAGCTCGTCTTGCCGTGGTCGACGTGGCCCAAGAAGGTCACAATCGGAGCACGAGCTACGAGCGATTCTTCGGAGTCTTCTTTTTCTTCCAGCTCGGTGATCAGCTCTTCTTCGAGCGTCTCGGAAGCCTTCAGTTCGATATCGAGATCCATCTCTGCGGCAACAAGTTCCGCGGTCTCAAAATCAATTTGTGCGTTGATGTTGACCATGATCTGCATGCCCATCAACGTTCGCAGCACTTGGGCAACCGGAACCCCGGCGGCTTCGGAGAAGCTTCGCACGGTGCAGGGCAGCTCGAGTTGAATCTTTTCTTTACGCGGGGCAGCCGTATTGGTGCCTTTGCGTTTCAGGGTGCGACGACGATAGGGTGATTCGCGTCCGCCACCTCGATCAAACGAATCGTTTCGTTGGCGTCGTCCGCCACCGCCACCACCGCCACGAGCGCGTTCCGCTCGAGCGCTGGCCATGCCAGAGAGTCCCTTTTTGCGTGGCTTGTCCTCTTCTTCGGGGCCCTTGCCACCCTTGTGACCTTTTTCGCCGGTGAAGCCGCTGAGACCGCCACTGCCAATCTTGCGAGTACCGCCACGCTTGCTGTCGGCATCATCTTGAGCGATCTGCTCAAGCGGTGCTTTCATGCCTTGCTTGTGTCCGGCGATTACGTCTTTGCTTAGTTTGATATCGGGTTTCTGAGCTTTGGGCTCACCCGGTGCCGACTTGGGAATCGCGGCTTCGGGGGCATCGCCGAGCGCGGCCATTTTGACGTTGATACGTGGCTCGCGACGCTTTGGCTTTGAACCTCGTTTTTCTCCGCCGCCGCCGGCTGCAGGACGATCCAAAGAACGAATCCCGCCTCCGCTAGGCGTTGCCGAATCGGGGCGTACCGCGGCCACAGGTGCACTGCGATCGACATTCCCGGTTGGAATCGTGCGGGTGTTGAATCCGATTTTGTCGGCCACGCGAGCGGCAAGTCCGCTGACGCCGCTTTTGCGTTGCGACGAGTCTTTTGGTTTTGGCTTGCCACCACCCTTGGATGGGCGACCCGAATCTGCTGCGGGCATTGCCGGAGTCTTCGGTGCGGGGGGCTGGGCAGGCGTAGGATCCGCAGGCGGTTTCGCTGCGATTTCAGCGGCCGCTTTCTTGCTCGAGGGCGAATCGTCGAACCGTGGTGAACGGATCGGTGCCGGAGCGGCAGGCTTAGAGCCACCTACGCTGGCAGGCTTCGGTTTGTTAGGTCGACCGATTTGAATCGCAATGGGTTTGCGTTTCTCGGGAACCACCGAATCACGTACCGCCGCAACAGGGGCCGTCGTGGATGTGGTTGCCTTGGCAACCACAGGTGTCTTAGGAGCAGCAGGCTTGGCAGAGCCCGCGAGATGATCGCGAACCTTCTGTGTTTCATCGTCGGTCAGACTGGCAAGCGCCGAGCCTTTGCCGGTAATACCGACTTTCTTGACGATATCGACGAGATCTTTGCTGTCTAGATTCAGTTCTTTGGCGAGCGCGTAAATGCGTGCGGGCACGGGGTAGAAGTCCTGTCAGTTTCGTTTAGGAATCGGTACGACCAACTACACTTTCCTTATCAACATGACGGAAAGTTCACACGGAGAGCGTTCTGCTGAACACACCCTGCGTTTTACGTGTTTCACTAACACGTCGTCGTCATAAACGCGGATTTGGAAGTGGCGTTTAATTCGACTGTAGGTGATCAAATAAAGTTTGGCGGATCACACCTGGATTGATGGCATACCGATTCGTTCAATGTGGTTGAAGTTACATAAATGATTTCCTCCATCGCCATCATTGGACCCCATATAGTGAATAAAACACGGGGAAAATGATGTCGGGGAATGATTCAAGTGATGCGTTTGGACCTGCGAGAGGCCCTGTCTGGGGTTAAGAATAACGAAAAAAGTGACCGACGGAGAGTGGCACTTTGCCAGATTCTGACGCAAACCGAAAAATTTAGCGTCGTCGACCTCCTTTACATCGCTTCACGAGGCAAACAATGACGACTTTGCCAGCAAAAAACAAGCCCACCTCACCCTGACGGGTGTTGACATACTGTCGCGTTAGGTGACTGCCTTGGCATTCGGTTGCGAATGCTCGCGACGCTTTTCAGCCGGAACGATGCGATTTTCGAACGTCTTGGTGACGTTCGCTACGATCGATTCCGCTGATGCCGCTAGCTCGACTTGGTCGCGGAGGACTCCGAGTCTGCAGCTTCGGGCTCGACAGCATCCGCTGTGTCATCTGCAGTGGTCTCATCTTCCGAAGCCGCTTCGTCTGTGGCCGCTTCGCTGCTTTCCGGTTCAGCCGTTGCGGATTCTGCATCGGCTTCCGCCGCAGGTTCTTCACCGCTTGTTGCTTCAGGAGCTGCAGCCGCATCGGGAGCTGCGGTTGCTTCAGGAGTTGCTTCCGCTTTAGGCTCAGCGATTCCGGCGGCTTCGGCTTCACGCATCAAGCGATCTTTGTCTTTGCGAGCTCGTCGCTCTTCCGCCGCAGCCTGCTCGGCTTCTTCTGCCCGTGCCTCGGCCGTATCGACAATGAAGTCGACTTGCTCTGCGGTTAATCCGCTCATTTCCATGAACAAGTCCGGCTCGATAACGGACAAGTCGTCGTACGACAGGTAGCCTTGTTCGACTAGCGACTGAGCAATTTCTTCGGTGACACCGTCGATTTGGCTAAAACCGGTGACGGCGCGTTCGATTTGCTCTTCCAGCTCGCCGCCGGTCATGATTTCGATATCCCAGCCACATAGTTTACTGGCGAGGCGTACGTTTTGTCCGCGGCGTCCAATCGCAAGCGACAGCTGGTCTTCTTGTACCAACACGATCGCACGACCGATCATGTCACAGAGCAAGACCTGCTCGACCGTCGCAGGTTGCAACGAGTTGGGAATCAGAACCTCAGGGTCTTCGCTATAGCGAACCACGTCGATGTGCTCACCGGCCAGTTCTTCGCGAACCGCCTTGATGCGGCTGCCACGGAAGCCGACGCACACGGCAATCGGGTCGACTTGGGAATCGACGCTGCTAACGGCAACTTTGCTGCGATAGCCAGGTTCGCGGCTGATCGATTTGATCGAGATGACTTCTTCGGAGATTTCGGGGATCTCTTGCTCGAACAACCGTTGTACCAATTGAGGTCGCGTGCGGCTAAGCACAACGCGAACGCGGTTGCCCGCAGCCTTGACTTCGAAGACGACGGCTCGCACGCGTTCGCCGGCATGCAGCGACTCGCCTGGGATCTGTTCGCTACGAGGCAAAATGGCCTCGACGTTACCTAGGTTCACTGTTGCAACGCCACCATCGGCGCGGCCGATGATGCCGGCAACGATTTGGCCGACTTGTTCGCGATACTCGGCCATCAAGGAGTCGCGTTCGGCTTCCTTGACTTTCTGGATGATGACTTGCTTGGCAGTTTGGGCACCAATTCGACCGATTTGGTCTTCGCCGAGCTCTTCGCCATCGTGCTTAGCCGTGATGCGACCGTTGTCGCGATTCAGGGTGATAGTGATATCGGCATCTTCGCCATATTGCCGTTTCGCCGCAGTTTGTAACGCTGCTTCGATCGCGGAAAAGACAAGCTCCGTGTCGATGTTCTTCTCACGGTGAAGCGAATCAACGTAACGAAGTATGTCTTGAGGGTTCATAGTCGTGGCTTCGATAGGGGCTCTATAAAAACTGCCCGAACCTTTAGGGGCCCGGGCACAGCGAATGCTCGATTGTTTAATCTAGGTTATCGATCCCGATCGACAGTGTCAACCAAGACTAAGCGTCGCAATCGAGATCCCGCCAACACATTTGCGACACCTCGAACACGACGGCAGGTTAACGCAAATTAACGGGGATCGTCGACTCAAACGTGCCTTGCGATGCAATCGAAAGACGCACATTCAAGGTTCCAGAAACAGGATAGACAAACGATTCTCGCCAATCGTAGGGTTTTCCCGTCGCTAGCCAGCGAGGGTCGTTGGACCCCAGTCCCAAGACTGGGCGGATCGCTCTTGCGTGAAGCACCGAAGTCGACAAATTCGCCATCCCCAGTCCGGCTTCGCTGCCGGATGTCCAACCCAAGGCTGTGCGCTGCGATGCTCGCACGGGCAACTTGATGCGGGCAATCCCGTCTTCGTCAAAGGCAACTTTCATGGACCAGCGAATCGGTGCTGCGAGCACAGTACTCGGCCGCCGGCGACGTATCGAGGGATGGATTGGGAAATCGTCAGGGCGAAGTTCAAAGCGTGCAAACGCAGGCATTACTAACGCGTGATCAAAGCGATCCAAGACAGCCAGTTGTATCGCCCAGCCATCGACTGCGACGTCGGAATCAAAGTTTGCAAGCACAGCAGAGAACTGAACCGAATGTGGCTTCGAATACGAGTGCATCTCGCGGTGTACTGAGCCAGAATGCAATACATCAGATCGCAACGGATGTGACGAAGGAAACTCTACTTCTGAAAAAAAGGTGGTTGCGTCGTGTTGAAGCGTGCCAAGCCAGTTGGTGTTAAATCGAGGTTCGCCTGAGTAAACGGTCATGCAGTCGTCGGCGATCGACTGTGCCGATGCAATGCTTGAAAACACAAGCACGATGAAAATGAATAGCCCAAACCAAGTGTAGTTTTTAAGGTCGAATTGACTTGGGCGAATCGGTAGCGAAGCGGTTTCAACATCACATGGTTTGTTTCGGCCTACCGCATCGTTGGCGACCGAGGTCGCGTCAAAGTGGAGCGATCCGCTGGTTCGCTCAGGCGTCGAGCGGATCGAAGCCATTAACGATTGAGGGACATTCTGTACCTCGGTGGCTGAGTCGGTGGCTGCTTGCTCGCGGTTCGGTTGCTCTTGATCGGAGGGAGACTCGTTATCGGCGTCGTCCAGTCCAAGCAGGCGAAGATGCGGCGGCGTTGTAACGCAGGTCGTTTTTTTGCGGCGAGCGGTATGCCAGCGATAGGTCGCCGGAGTTGCGACGGCGAGTGTGTCGTTAGCGATCCGAATGGCCGGGCGTGAGGGGATGACTTTCAAGAGTAGGCTCCGGGACAAGGGGACTGTGGTTCGCCGGCCGTGTACTTGAATTGGGAAAGCAGCAAGGTCAGCTGCTATCGGATAATGCAAACCTCAAGCCACGTCGTTGCAAATCCCTCACGCTTTGCTGTTTCCCGGTTGCCTTGGGCTGCATGAAAGCGGCCAAATTAGAAAGCTTTGTCATTCCGCGGGTATTAAGCGATCACCGTCTCGGAACTTAATTCGAGTTTTTGTTGCACAACCGCTGAACCGTGTTGCATTGACGCATCGCTTGCGAGGTTCACAAAACGTTCATTGGTTGCCTAAACGCAACATGTCTTTTTCCGCAAGCTAGTCCATCGCATCGATGCCAGCGATGCGGTTTTGACGATTTTGTCGATTGTGACTGCGGGTCTATTCGTTCGGATCAGGAAAGAGAACGGTTTGTTGATCTCGCCACGCTTGGTTGCTCGACGTTTAGAACAGTCGTGCAATTTTCCAGTGGTTGCGAACGTTCCCAGTGGATGCGAACGCTTTTGGCCTTTCCGTGATGAAGGGAATTGGAGATTGCACGCTCGTCGTGAGTGAATATCGCGACGGACGAACGATGCTAGCGATGCTTCGAGCGTTTGACGGCGCACCAATACAAAGGAACGGCAACATGCAATCAACCGACCGAGACCCAAAACTTCGCCGCGGATTCACGCTGATGGAAATGACGGTCATTGCGTTATTGGTGGGCGTGATTGCGACCCTGGCGGCACCACGCTTGTTCCCCACTCGAGAGCTGAGGGACGATGTGACCAGTCATCGCCAACTAGCGATATTGCGGAACGCGATCGAGATGTACCGTGCCCACTCAGGCTATTACCCGCCAGCACACAAGTTGCCTGCGGTCGTAGAAACGCTGATTCATGAACCGTTTGCGTCACCAGTGTACGGCCCCCTGCGTGGCAATAGTGTCGTGCACTACGATCTCGACACAAACGTGGCAAAGGAAGTGGAATCCGAACCGAACGTTGCGGCGGGCTGGGCTTACAAGCCGGCAAACGGAACGATCAAATTCAACGTTTCTTCAGATGATGTATCCGCAAGCTGGTAACGCGAGCCTAGTTCGACAGTCCCATTTTGTGAGCCGAACGCGCTAGCGTCGGGCCGCGGCTCGGTAATACGTTGGCAAAATAGGGCCCGAGGCTAGCGCGGTCGGCTCACAAATGCAGGGAAAACTAAAAAGTGGGACAGTCGAACTAGCGACAAGTAGGTTTATGCCATTTCGGAAATCAAGTTTCGCAGCACACGCAGGTTAATGACGTCCCAGTCCTCGCCGGTTTCTTCATCGTTACCTTTTTCGGTTTCCAGGTAACCCGGAATCACGCCCAGCGTGTCGTCCATCAACACGTTACGGAATCCGTCGAGTCCAATTTCGCCACGTCCGATATGTTCGTGGCGATCGACTCGACTGCCCAAAGGTTTCTTGCTGTCATTGAGATGCAGCGCCGCGATCGACCCCGCAGGCAACAAATCGTCAATCTCTTGCCGCAGCGCGGCAAAGCCCGCCTTTGTGTTGATCGCGTAACCTGCGGCGAAGGCGTGACAGGTATCAAGGCAAACACCAACGCGTGCCGAATCGTCCCCGCCATCGATCATCGCTGAAAGCTGGTCAATTTGATGGCCTAGGCAAGATCCTTGGCCTGCTGTGTTCTCTAGCAGCAATCGGCACGATCCAGGCTCGACGCGTCCGAGTGTTTCGACGATGGCATCGATGATTCGCTTAATTCCATCCGCTTCGTTGCTGGTGGTAAATGCGCCCGGATGCACGACCAGTCCCTCAAGTTCGAGCTCGTTTCCCCGCTCGAGTTCCATCACCAAGGAATCGATTGACTTTTGAAACAGGTCAGCCTTCGGCGTTGCCAGATTGATCAAGTACGAGGCGTGAGCGATCGGGTGGCGGATCCCCGACTCGGCCAAAGCGGTTTTCCAGGCCTGGACGTCGGCGGCGACCAGCGGTTTAGCAGCCCATTGATTGTTATTCTTCGTAAACACTTGGATGACGTCACAACCGACGTCCACGGCGCGGCCGACCCCTTTGGCGAGCCCACCCGCAACCGAAACGTGAGAACCAAACAGATGGGGAGCAACATTTTTTGCGGAGGCGTTTTTGGCCATGCGAAACATTTCCAATGGGCGAAGCGGGAACGAGGCCAGAGTATTGCAAGCATTCGCTGAATTGCGAACCCTGTTGACTCAATCAGGTAACCGATCGGCATTTGCGATCCGGATCGCTCTATCACGGCTCAATCGACTGGCCGAAGCACTTCAATAATTCCATAAAAAAGAATTGATCTTGCAACGAAGACTATCGAAATGGGATAGCCGAAGTCGATACTTCCGTTACAAGTCCACCTCTGGGCGACCCGATCAATGCCGCCCAATGGGCAGCACCGACCGGGGACGGCCCTTTGATAACTGATAGCACTAGGAGATTCAGGGATGAATCAGGCTACGACAAAAATCGCCGCTAGCATGATTGCGATTGTTTTGGCTTTCAACATCAGCACCGCCAAGGCACAATCGCCCGCTTCTGATTCGGTCATGCCGACGATGGGCGAATTCGTGAGCGGTTTAAATCCAATGAATTGGAAGATGCCAAACTTCAAAAGCATGTTGCCCGGACAGGATGATACCGTCCGGATTAAACAGAAAAAGGATGGTTTGGTCAGCGATGTAACCCAAACGGCCTCGCGAAGTTGGCAAAAAACCAAAGAAGTCCTTAACCCTCGTCGACTTTTGCCAGCACCATCGGCAACCCCCAAAGACGACTCGCCAGGCTTCTTTGCCTCGATGTTCGGGGCCAAGTCTGCTGCCGAGACCGAGACAGACAAAGTCGCAACGGTCAGCGACTTTTTGGCTCAACCCAAGATGACTCGTTAAACAGTCGCCACTCATAAGCCGGTAGGCAGGAATCGTTGGGTGAATTCCCGTTAGCCGTTTGGACGCTAGCCCCGGTTGAACGTTGAAACCGTGGCAAGCGCCAAAACGGCTAATATGCTGAACGACTTCTGACTAACTGCTTAAAACCGCCAAACAAGCATGCGGCAACTGCATCCGCCGTTGCCGCACGCTTGATTGGCGGAATGTCTATCGCCCCTTTTCTATTGGCCCGAGCCAACCGGGCCAGACAGCTGATTGCGACGTGTTCGTCACGTCGCGCAGAAACGTATCGTTAGGGCGAAGGTTCTCCGGACGCCGATTCGAAAACGGTTGAGCGCAAGTCACTTGCCGACTCCAGTCCAGCCGCGTCAATCGCTTGGCCTTGAATCCCTGTGGATTCCAATTCCTCGGGCATCGGCTCGGGGGGAGGAGGGTAGCGGGTGTTGATCCAATCCGGATCGACGGGAGCTCGATTCAGGTTGAAATCGTTCCGCATCACGCGGGTCGCCCGATACGCGAACAGTCCGCCTCCAAACAAAATCAGTATTAACGCGACGAGTTTGGCGGTGCGATATCGCATCGGCCGTCGAGCTTCCTTGACCTCAGGAGGCGTTTGGTAAGGTTGAACCGGGGGTGGCTGGTGATCCGTCATTGGCTTGCCCAATCTTGCTTGAGACGTTGACCGTGATCTTATAAGAGAGCGTCCGGCCTAGCAAAAGCATAACCTGGCGCGTAAGCGAGGATTTCACGCTGATCGCATGACGTTGCCGGTAGACCCTCGCTCGTGCTGGAAAAACGTCAAGCTCAGTCTGTCCTTGTCCGCCGTCGGTTCCGTTTTGTCGCTTGATTTGCGGCGTTGATTGAACGGAACGCTGATTGCCAGCTCTCTACAAATGAGGATATCGTGTGGAGATGGGCCGCACAACAAAAACATTTCGATGGTGCGTTGATTGTTTTGATCAGATCCGCATTGCCGCTGTACTGGCATGGCTATCGGCGATCGCGATCCTATGGACGGGGCTGCTGATTCTAAAAGCCTATCCCTTCTATTTCCCACCGAACTTTGATCTTGGATTCCTACGCGGACGCGAATTGTATTTCCACGGGATCTATGGAATCGCTTTTTACTCGCACATCGTGACCACCCCACTGTGCCTTGTTTTTGGGTTGTTTCAATTCAACCGACGGATGCGAACGAGGTGGCCGGCGCTACACCGGCAAATGGGCAAAGTCTATGTTGGGCTGGTTCTCGCCTGCGTCGCCCCAAGTGGATTGGTCATGGCGATGCGTGCTCCGCACGGTTACGTGGCGATCAGCGGTTTTGCCGTGCTGAGTGTGGCGACGTGGATTGCCACGCTGATGGGCTGGAAGCGAGCGGTCGGCGGGCGGATGCAATCACACATGCGGTGGATGTGGCGAAGCTATTTATTGATCTGCTCGGCGGTGCTGTTGCGGATTTTGTCGGTGGCCGCCACCGACTTGCATCTCACTGCCGCAACCGCCTACCCGATCGCTGCCTGGGCTAGCTGGTTGCCATCGCTCGTGGTGTTCGAAACCATCACGCGACTGAAGGGGCGAAAAAAGCGTGACAGCTTGAATCGTTAAGGCACGTTGGATTGCTGTGCCAAAAACAGAACCGACGCCAGTGCTAAAACCTAATTTCCGTCTGTTTTTGTGAGCCGACGGCGATAGCCGCAGGGCTTTGATTTAGGGAGTCAACGGCAGAGGGCTTGCGCACAGTTTTGCGTAAGCATCCTGCAGTTCGCCTGATGTGATTGCCGAGTCCGAAGTCGACAAGACGATCCAAGGACGCGCCTTGCGAATCACGCCTTTCTCGAGGAACTCACCAAACAAGCGAAGGCGAAGTTCGTCGCCCGAGGAATGTTTTGCAGTGAACGGTGCGTCGTGTGGCCCCAGCAGGACTGCGACCGACGTCATGTCGGATGTCGCCTGCGAGATTGGATCGCAACCAATCGAGGACGCTGAATCCGAGGCCGCTGCCGTTTCGCTGCTCCCTTTCGCCACCAGATCGACGGTCGGATGGGTGTCCAACAACCGCGTTTCTAGCGACAAGATGACTTCGATCACCAACCGTTTCTCACTCGAGGCAATCGGTTTGAAAACCGCTTCGATTGAATACGAGCCCTCTTGCTGCGGAAGCAAGACATGCAATTCGTCACCGCGGATAAACTGTTCGGTCGCCCCTGGAAACAGGTCCTCGCCTACCGAGCAGAATTGGACTCGCGAGGGCTCCGTTCCCGCTAAACCAAGTTGAATCCCCTGGGTGCCGCCGATTGCATTGAGCTGCCAAGTCGCGTTGGCATCCGACCACGTTGCCAAGCCGAGTTCGTCGGTCTTCCACATCAGGTTTTGTACTTTCGGGGGGCGGTGCTAGGGAATTGTGGGAGAGGCTTCGAGCTTGTCGTCGTGGGCGTTTGTTTCTATTGATGACAGGCTCAAGGCCTATCCCACGTGTTCGGGCAATCCGCGACGGACACTCAGGTCCGTCGCGTCAGTGAACTGCTGACTAACGCTCCGTCGCGTTAGCTAGAGTATTCAGCGCTGAAAAACTCTTTGCTCGAATCAACGCCAGGTTTGATCGTGCGGCTGCCTTCTTGCCAGTTGGCAGGGCAGACTTCGCCATTTTTCTCGAAGTACTGCAACGCCTGGGCGATTCGCATCGCTTCATCCACACTGCGTCCGAGCGGCAAGTCGTTGACGACTTGGTGACGCACGACGCCGTCTTTGTCGATCAAGAACAATCCGCGAAGGGCAATGCCAGCGTCGATCAGCACATCGTAGTCGCGTGCGATCTGCTTGTTCAAGTCGGCGATCAACGGGTAGTCGGTCTTGCCGATTCCGCCTTCGCTGCGTTTGGTATTCGTCCACGCCAAGTGGGAGAACTCGCTATCGACCGAAACGCCTAGCAGTTGGACGCCAATCTTGGCGAACTCAGCCGCACGGTCGCTGAAGGCGATGATTTCGGTGGGGCAGACGAATGTAAAGTCCAAGGGCCAGAAGAACAGGATCACGTATTTGCCGCGGTAATCCGACAGCGAGATCTCTTTGAATTCGCCGTTCGGCATGACGGCTTTGGCTGTGAATTCGGGGGCTTGTTGCTGAACCAACACACTCATGGTTTCGCTACTTTTCTTTGGTGGGTTGCGGCGGTTTAGAAATAAAACAGGAGCAAGACGGGGGTCAGAGAGCCCGCCTGCGGTAATTCCCAAGTACTGACTTGCGTCAGGCCGAACAGTTTAGGCTTTCCACCGCCCCATCGAAAGGAGATGCAAAATTGTAGCTACCGTCGCCAGACGGTGGAGATGCGTTGAAACCCGCCACGCTCTGGCGAGCGTAGCGACGGTGCTTTGGCGAGCTGGCGAAGGCGACATCGACTTTTGTTGCGAGTCTTTCTTGACGATCTTTCACAAGATCCATTGCGTCCAACCGTGATTCGCCAGTGAAGTAAAGCAATCGAATCGAAGGTGATGAGGCTCAGTCGTCGCCGGCGAGGCCGAGTTTGGCGAGCCATTTGCGAGAATGTCCTTCTCCCGACTGGGTCTGTACGGCGTCACGCCGGATTCGATCCAATTTTTCTTCGAGGTCCGCCATTTTGTTGGCCACTTCTTGGCGTTCTCGCGAAAGCTTTGCTCGCTCAAGGGATGCGTCGATCTCGGCTTGGCGGAATTTTTCTTCCCATTGGGTCTGCAGCGTTTGCAGCCGCTGACGCTCTTCTTGGATTAACTCGTCAGCATCGATCATTTCCGCGATCGCAGCGGCACCGATTGCCATTCCTCCAGCGCCTGATTGAGGTCGGTTCTCGAGCAAGTGATTCAGCTCGCCAATCTCGTTTTCAAAGCGTTCATTCTGTTGCTGCAAACGAGTGAGCTCGGCAGTCAGCTGCTCGACAAACGAGACCGGGTCAACCTCGCACGCTGTCTCATCGTCGCTATCCACTTCGTTTAGTCGAGATTGAACGGTTTGTGTCAGGAAGGTTTCGGCGTCGAAGCAGTCGTCTTCCATCTGGCGGAGGATCAATTTCTTGCGTTCCTCCCAGGACAGAGCTTCGGTGAAGTCCGAGGGAGTGTCGCTTGTCGATTTGCGAACGTTGGCAGTGGCGACCTTCGAAGCCAAGTCGCTGTTCTGACGCCGCAATTCACAAAGTTCGTCTTCGAGATTGGCAATCTCGTCACGTAGCGATTCAATCGCGATTTCGTGCTCCGATTGACTCACACCATCATTTTCTACGATCATCACCCCATGCCGGGGCGAAGCGGATGTTGCCTCGACAACGTTGTTTTGTAAATCGGCAAAGTCAGCAAGCAGTTGACGAAGGAGCGACGTATTGTCGTCGATCGCATGCAGAATTGCGTCGGATTGAGGCGACGTCGATACCTCGACATCCAAAGCGATCGGCTGCGGCTCGGGGTCGTCGCTGAAAATATCGTCGCTAACAATATCGTCATTGACCGTCTCGTCAATAACTGTTTCGGGTTCGGGCGACGGATCCAGGTTCACAACCGGCAACGGTTCCTGCTCAGACGGATCGCCCTCGGGGTCTACTGCTAACGGTTGCGACAATTCCTCTTGTGCCAACGACAATTCGGCTAAGTCGGATTGTTCTGTTTCCGACGGAGTGTTCGGGGCGCATGCGGCACCCTCAAGTACGGCTGTTGTCGCGTCATGACGAGGCGCGGCAGTAGTTGCATGTGGACGACTTTTTCGTTTTCGAGACTTCCTGGCCATGGTGGTTATGTATTTCTTAGCAAGCCAGCCGCGTTTCGCTTGAGGGCCGAAGCGGCTAAAATTTCGGTTCGTACGCGGCTGCTCATCCAATGAGGATGGCAGGTCGTAGCGCACTGAATCAATTCCCGTACTGATTCCTACGTCGAAACCAACGTTTGTCAAAAAGACTGATGGCCAAAAAGAAAAGCTCCGCAACCGATCCTGCCAATGAAAACGATTCTTTGGGGATCGACTTTGAACAAGCCGTCGGAGAGGTTCAGCTGATCGTGAACGAGCTGGAAAGCGGCGAACTCGGACTCAGCGAATCGTTGCTGCATTACGAACGGGGGATCAAACGGCTGAATCAGTGCCACGGGTTGCTCGAAGCCGCCGAACGGAAAGTGACGCTGCTGTCGGGATTCGACGCCGATGGCAATCCTGTGACCGAGCCGTTCGAGGGGGCTGAGGACAAGGATTCGACGCCCGCGAAGGCAGGACGCCGTGGTCGCGGGGCCGCCAGTCGTAAAACTGCAAGTAACAGCGATGACGAAATCGGCGGCCTATTCTAAAGCGTTCGAGTTTTCCGCAGTTTGATGATCCTTCCGTGCAAACTGCACTAAACTGAACGAAACTTGCAAGCAAAACCACATCACGAGGGTGATTCTTGACCCTGAGCTGCGGTAATAAACTTGGGCTAGGCTGAATCCAACGTTCAAATTCACCTGCCTCCTTCCCCCCACTAGGAACTCAATTGTGAGTCGCAAATCGTCTGGGCAAACATATGGCTAATTATCCCTCTGTAATGGAGGATCTTCGTCCACTGGTTCAGCAAGCGCTTGAAAATGCGGGTGATTTCGGCGATGGTTGCCCCCAACGACTGGGCGATGCGATGCGATATGCATTGTTGGCACCCGGAAAACGGCTGCGTCCGGCATTGGTATTGATGGCGTGCGAAGCGTGTGGCGGAAAACTCGAAGACGCGTTACCTGCTGCGGTCGCGGTCGAAATGATTCATGCCTATTCGCTTGTGCACGATGATTTGCCAGCGATGGATGACGATGATTTGCGTCGCGGCCGTCCGACGGTTCACATTCAATTTGACGAGGCAACTGCGATTTTGGTCGGTGACGCTCTACAAGCCGAGGCGTTTCGCCATCTCAGCGAGGGGATCGATGACCCTTCGCGTGCAATTGAGGCGATCCGTGTACTGGCCTCTGCCGCCGGTGCTAGCCATCTAGTGGGGGGGCAGTCGGACGACTTGTCTGCCGAACGAGATCAAACTGAAAGTAAGCAACGGAATAGCGATTCGATCAACTTGGCGACTCCAGATATTTCATCCTTACGAACCGTCGAGCATCTCGAGTCGATTCATCGGCGGAAGACCGGGGCATTATTCTCTGCATCATTGGCGATGGGGGCGATCTTGGCCGGCGCGGACCAAAAATCACGAGCAGCTCTGTCTGATTACGCTAATGACCTAGGACTAGCGTTCCAGGTGGTGGACGATCTGTTGGACTATACCGCAGACGAAAAAGAACTAGGAAAACGTACAGGAAAAGATGTCGACCGGGGAAAGCTGACTTACCCTGGGTTATTAGGCATCGAAGCTGCCCGCGAAAAAGCGGAACAGTTGGTGAAGTCGGCAAGAAGCCACGCGTTATATTTCGGTCCAGCGGGTTGGCGGTTAACGAATTTGGCAGATTTCGTTTTAGAACGAACGCTGTGATGCAGAGTGTGTGTGGTTGGTCCAGCAGTTGGGGGATTTCAATAAATCCACGGCAATGGATAAACCAAGACTGATTTTAAACTGAGAAATAGGATTGCTCAACAAGAGCGGACGAGTCGCACGCCACAGGGTACGACTCGATTGAGCGAATTGATAACCGAGCGGATAAACCAATGAGCGAACCTGAACTGACAACCTCCCAGCCTTGCAGCCATCCTTTGTTGTCAAGCTTGCCGGATGCGAGTCCGCTGAAGTCAATGTCGCGAGACCAATTGAAGGATGTTGCGAGCGAGATTCGTGACGTGCTTTGCAATCTGCTGGCGACGCGAACTGCACATTTTGCATCGAACCTTGGCGTGGTTGAACTGTGCATCGCACTGCACTGCGAATTTGATTTTCGCCACGACCGTTTGATCTGGGATACGGGCCATCAAATCTATCCTCACAAATTGGTGACCGGCCGTTATCACGATTTCCCCTCGATCCGTACCCGCGGCGGATTGATGGGCTACCCCAACCCGGTCGAAAGCGAATATGACTTGTTCATGACCGGTCACGCTGGTTGTAGCGTCAGCACCGCGGTGGGGCTTCGCAGCGGCGATGTGCTTTCAGGTAACGCTGACCGCCGCACCGTGGCCGTGATTGGCGATGGCGCTTTCCCGAGCGGGATCGTGTTCGAAGCAATGAACAACGCCGGTGAGCTCGAAGACGATCTGACGATCATCTTGAACGACAACAAAATGTCGATCTGCCCTCGAGTCGGTTCGGTAGCAACGTATTTGGATCGACTCCGTTCCAATCCCTATTACACCGGTTTGAAACACGAGGTCACGCGGTTGCTTGACCACGTGCCAATGTTTGGTGATCCCACCGAACGCCTGCTTGCTCAAATGAAAGAAGGGGTCAAAGCGGGATTGCTAGGCGGAATGTTGTTCGAGGAATTAAACATCCGCTACGTCGGTCCGATCGATGGACACGACATTACGATGATGCGCAAGTATTTAGCGATGGTTCGCGATATGAAGGGGCCTGTGCTGTTGCACGTGGTCACGGAAAAGGGACATGGCTATAAGCCTGCGGCCGAAGATCCAGTGTTCTTCCACACACCTCCGGCGTTCAAGGACGATCGTGGTAAGCCTGTCTCTACGGCAAGCTCGGGCTGTCCTCCGTTTACGCTGCTCGCACGCGATGCAATTCGTCGTCAAATGGCAGAGGATAAACGCGTCACGATCATCACTGCGGCGATGTGCCAAGGCAACAAGTTGGAACCAATTCGCGAACAGTTTCCCGATCGATTCTTTGACGTCGGCATCTGTGAATCGCACGCAGTGGCTTTTGCTGCGGGACAATGCAAAAACGGGATGCGACCGATTGTCGATATCTACAGCACGTTCTTGCAACGTAGTTATGACCAGATTTTCCAAGAGGTCGCGCTGCAAGATTTGCCAGTGGTGTTCCTGATGGACCGAGCCGGATTGACCGGTCCTGATGGTCCGACGCATCACGGCATTTTCGACATCGGATACCTACGCGTCTTCCCAAACATGGTCGTGATGGCGCCCGGTTATGCCGGCGAAGTCGACTTGATGTTGGCCAAAGCGATCCAGCACGAACACTCGTGTGCCATTCGCTATCCCAAAGCGTCGGCGCTGGAACTTGATCGCACGCCGGATGAAGTGGTGATTGGAAAGAGCGAGCGGATTCGCGAAGGACGTGATGGTACGATTGTGGCCTACGGTGCAATGCTGGACCAAGCGCTCGCCGCAGCCGATTTGCTCGGCGACGATCTTGATGTCGGCGTCATCAATGCGAGATTTGTCAAACCAATCGATCGCGAAATGATCCGCGAAACGATGGCGGGCGACAAATTCGTGGTTACCCTCGAAGAACATGCCAAAATGGGCGGATTTGGTTCGGCATTTCTCGAGGCCGCTTCCGAAGAACGTCTGGACACCCGGAAAATCCATATTTTGGCTCTCCGTGATGAATTCATCGAGCACGGTGATCGCGAGGAACTGTTGGCCGAGCATGGTCTTGCTGCGGAACCGATCGCCCAGACTTGTCGCGAAGCCGCTAGTCTGCAGGCAATCGCTGTACAATAAGCGTCAGCGCAAATAAGGCCAGCACAATAAGCACGGTACAGTAAGCGTCGGTACAAGAAGCTCGGTACAATAAGCTCGTACAATAGGATCAACGTCATCGGCGCGAAGGGAAGTGCGTGGGCGGGTCTAGCGAGCCCGTCCGTCTCGTTTTACTCTCCATGAATTTGCCTTTCTCGACGTCCCTCGGTCTGCCGCTACTTTCCTCTCATCCTTACCGTCGGGAATATTAACTGATGCCTGCGAGCCAAGTCGTTCATTGGGGCAAGGATGGACGTCGCCCCAACATCGTCATTTTAGGAGCTCCGAATCGCGATCGCGTTCGTACGGAACTGCAACGGTTGAGACCGGTGATCGCCGAATCGTCGAACATCATTGCCGAAGATCTGGATTTCACTTACGAATTCAATGACCAGTTAGTCGACTTGGTGATCGTGCTTGGTGGCGATGGTTCGATTCTGCAAGCCGCGCGGCAAATGGGGATGTCGCAATCGCCGGTTTTAGGCATCAATTGCGGCCGGCTTGGTTTTCTTGCTGCCTTGTCGCCGGACGACTTTCTGAACGTTTGGCCCGAAGTGATGCGTGGTGGATCCGAGGTGATTGATCACATCATGATCAAGGTTTCGGTGATCCGCGGTGGCGAAGTGGTCGCCGAGCAACTGGCATTGAATGAAGTCGCGATTTTACGTGGCGCTCCCTATCGAATACTTGATATCGATCTTTATGCCGACGGACATCTGGCGACTCGCTACCGATGCGATGGTTTGATCATCGCCACTCCTGTCGGATCGACCGCACACAATCTTTCTGCTGGCGGACCGATTCTGAGACGGAATTTGCAAGCGATCGTGATCTCGCCGATCAGCCCTCATACGCTGACTTATCGTCCGGTCGTCGATTCTGCGGAAACGGTTCTCGAGTTGACCGTTACCGAGCCGTACGATTCGACCAGTGTGGTTGTGGACGGGCGTATTTTAAGTGCACTACAAGCAGGTGATCGCCTGCGAGTCGAGCGTGCTGATCAAACCTTCAAAATGCTGGAGGTGCCCGGGCAAAACGATTACCGCACGCTGCGGGAAAAATTGGGATGGGGTGGATCCGTCAATTCGAAGGTTGGCGACGAGTAAGGGATTGGCGACGAGTCGGGGATGACAACTGGACCAGTGCGCTGGATAAAACGACGCGACTACGTCGACGTAGTAAAAATTTGGCTCACAAATCGAGATTTTATGCGATAATAGGTCGCTCTGCGTTCAGGCTTTTTCCCACCTGCTGATCTGGATTCTGATTGTCCAGGCCGTTTGCGTCCTACCTTTTAGGCGATTTCTATGAAACCACCGCATCCTTCGACTCAATACGCCAACGACGTCGCTCGCCGCACGTTCTTAACCAAATCGTTTGCTGGGATCGGCGGGCTCGCCCTGGCGTCAATGGTGGGGGCGACCGAATCTGCTGCGGACTCAAAAAACGATCAATCGGTTCCATGGCCGCCGCTTCGAGGACTGCCGCATTTTGCTCCCAAGGCCAAACGAATCGTTCATCTTTGCATGGCGGGTGGTCCTTCGCACGTTGAATCGCTGGATCCTAAACCGGCATTGGACCGCATCGACGGCCAGCCATTTCCGAGTTCGTTCACTCAAGGGCAACAGCTTGCACAATTGCAAGGATCAGAACTGAAGGCTCGCAAGTCGTTTGTCAAATTCAAGAAATGGGGCGAGTCCGGTTTGGAAATGTCGGAATTGTTTCCACACACCGGCGCGATGGCGGACGAACTGTGTGTGATCCGTAGTATGACGACCGAGCAAATCAATCACGATACCGCTCACGCTTTTATGAACACCGGTTCGATCATCAAAGGTCGACCGTGTATGGGGTCGTGGTTGCTTTACGGATTAGGCGCCGAGACGGAAAACTTGCCTGGCTACGTCGTGATGACTTCCTCCGGTCCCGGTGCCCAACCGGTTTCGGCTCGACAATGGAGCGCGGGAATATTGCCGAGTCGGTATCAAGGGATTGCGTTCCAAGCGAGTGGATCGCCGGTTCACTACATCGGCAACCCCGACGGCGTTTGCCAATCGACGCAGCGACAAGTGATTGACGAGGTTCAGCGTTTGAACGGGATGTTAGCCGAGCGTTATATCGATCCCGAAATCGACACGCGGATCGCTCAGTACGAGATGGCTTTCAAGATGCAAACCGCCGTGCCTGAGTTGACCGACATGTCGACTGAATCGCAACGCACGCTCGATGCGTACGGCGTCGAGCGTCCTGGTGATGGTTCGTATGCATCGAACTGTTTGCTGGCACGACGTCTGCTCGAACGAGGAGTTCGGTTTGTGCAGTTGTATCATCGCGGCTGGGATCACCACAGCAACTTGGAAACCAACTTTCCGATTTCTGCAAAGGCGACCGATCGTCCTACGGCGGCGTTGTTGGCAGATCTAAAACGCAGTGGATTACTCGAGGATACATTGGTTCTGTGGGGCGGCGAGTTTGGTCGCACGCCGATGGCACAAGGCAGCGGACGCGATCACCATATCAATGCATTCAGTGTTTGGATGGCCGGAGGCGGAGTGAAGCCGGGCATGGCATACGGTGCTACCGACGAACTCGGTTACAACTCGGTCGATAACGTTGTCACGGTTCATGATCTACACACGACGTTGCTGCATCTGTTTGGCGTCGATCACGAACGTTTAACAGCACGTTTTCAAGGCCTCGATTTGCGATTGACCGGGGTAGAACCCAGTCGCGTCGTTAGAGAAATTATCGCTTGATTGCGAACGTATTCTTGCGTTCAACGCGATGCCACTCGCGTCATTTTCGTACTCCAAGCCGTTGCAGCCTACGATCGAATTAGTTTTTACGATGAATCTCAAAACACCCTTGCTTGTCTCTGCCTTGCTGGCCTTTCTGACGTACGGATTCTCCACAAGCGGTTTCGCTGACGCAGCGGAATCACCGACATTAGTTAGCACGTCCAAGACGCCGGCCATGCCTGATCAGGTGCGGTTCAACGCGCATATTCGTCCGATCATGTCCAACACCTGTTTTGCCTGTCATGGACCGGACGCGGAAGAAAACCCTAGCGGCTATCGCATCGATTCCTTTGCCGCCGCCACTGCGGTGTTGCCATCGGACGATGAAGCGGTCGGCATCAAACCGGGCGATCCGATGCATAGCGAGGCTTATTTGCGGATCATTGACGAAGGCGATGGCGAGCAAATGCCGCCCGAAGAATTCCGCCATCGATTGACCGAATACGACAAAGCACTGTTTCGCAAGTGGATCGAACAAGGGGCTGAATACGAAGAGCATTGGTCGTACGCTCCGATCACTCGCCCTAGCATTCCTGCGGTCCAGGCATTCGCAAACCGAGTGCACAATCCGATCGACGCTTTTGTTTTGGCGCGACTCGAAACCGAAGGCATTACTCCGAGCGAGATCGCGGATAAACGTACGTTGCTTCGTCGGTTGAGCCTGGATCTGATCGGGTTGCCACCCACCCCGGATGAATTGCAGTCGTTTTTAGATGACAATTCCGAGGGTGCCTACGAGCGACAAGTCGAGAGATTATTGGCGTCGGAGCATTTTGGCGAACGAATGGCCAGCTTCTGGTTAGACCTGGTTCATTTCGCGGACACGGTCGGTTTTCACGGAGACCAAAATCAACGAATCGCACCGTATCGCGATTATGTCATTCGCTCGTTCAATACAAACAAGCCATACGATGCGTTCACGCGAGAACAGCTGGCTGGCGATTTGCTGCCCGATCCAACGCCCGAACAGTTGGCGGCGACCGGTTTGTTGCGACTGAACATGGTCACACGCGAAGGCGGCGCCCAGCCGGAAGAGTATTTGGCAAAATCCAAGGCGGACCGCGTCCGGATGATGGGAACCGCGTTTCTGGGCAGCACCTTGGCGTGTTGCGAATGCCACAATCACAAATTCGATCCGTTCTCGGCACACGATTTTTATTCCATCGGCGCCTTCTTTGACGATATCCGCCAATGGGGCGTGTATGCCGATTATGGGTACACCCCCAATCCCGAGTTGCGCGGCTTTAACAACGACTATCCGTTTCCACCGGAAATTCGTATCGATAGCGAGTCGGCTCGAAACGAGATCAGATTTTTGCAAGCCGAGCGTGACCGAGAACTGTTCGCCAAGTTGGGCGATTCGGTGTTGTCGAAACCTGAGTTTGACCAATGGGTAAAATCGACTGGAAACTTGCTTCAAAAAAATCCTGGCGGTTGGATCGTTGCGGACATCGTTGATGTGGTCGCGAGTGGAAATACCAAGCCGACTTTGAAAAATGATGGATCGATTTTGTTGACGGGGAAAGTCAAAAAGGCCGAAACGATCAAGATCGACACGAAGATTGACGATGCCGTGCTCGTCAATTCGATTCGATTGGAAGTCTTGCCAGACGAGGCTCACGGCAACCGAGTGGGGCGAAGTGATGAGGGGCGATTTACCGTTGGCGTTTCGGTGGATCTGCAACGTGGCACGTCAGAACCACAAAAAACAATTGCGGTGAAACCGCGGTTCATCCGAATAGAACTTCCAGGGAAAAATAAGATTCTGTCGCTCGCCGAAGTCCAGGTGTTTGCGAAAGATGCCGACGGCAAGCTGCAAAACATTGCCGTCAAAGGAAAGGCACGCCACTCGGCTGACTATAAGTCGGGCGATGCGTCGCTCGCGATCGATGGCAATACCGATGGCCACTATTACAACGCAGAATCCGTAACTCACACCAATCCAGGTAACGATCCATGGTGGGAACTTGATCTAGGCTCAGCGCAAACGATCGAAAAATTTGCAATTTGGAATCGCACCGATTCAGCGGAGTACGCCAAGCGATTGACGCACTACCACGTCAAGCTTTTGGACGAAAATCGAAGCGAGTTACTCGCGTTCTCGCCGCCGACTCCTGGGCCGTCGGTCGAAATCGACGTACCAAGTGAAGTCGTGACGGACACTTCCGAAGCGATCAAAATTGCTTGGGGTGAGGCGGATCGCAAAAATCCAAAACGATATACAAGCGGTGCGGAGCCGCTGGTATTGGAAGACGTTTGGCGAAGTGGTCCAGCGGTGTGGCAATTGCCGTCCGATGAAACGTCATACCCGCACACGGCGGTTTACCATTTCGACCATCCGGTGTGGGTGACGCCACAGGATCGTTTGCGGACCACACTTCATAGCAATGATGTGGGACGTGTTCGGATTTCGATGACGCCAATTGCTCATGCGGTGGCTGGATGGGACGCGGCGACGCCTGAATTGAATGACGCGATCAAGACTGAGGCCAATCAGCGTAGTCAGCAACAAAATGCACTGCTCGCCAGCACATTCCATCGGTCGATCGTTCCTTATTCGCAACAGCTTTCGGAGAGCCATTCCTTTCGCGATCGGATTCTTGAACAGCATTCGGGGATGGCGATGTCATTGGTGGTGCAATCGGTTCCCGAAGACCGGATCCCTGAAAGCCGCATCCTTCCGCGTGGCAACTGGCAAGACAAAACGGGCGAGCTGGCTCCGCCCGCCACACCTCACTTCCTACCTGAACTGGAAATCGACAGCGCGCGACGGCTGACGCGGTTAGATCTGGCCAATTGGTTGACATCCCCGAGCAATCCGCTGACGTCTCGGCACGTTGTCAATCGAACTTGGAAACAGTTTTTTGGAACTGGGTTGTCGGGGAAACTTGACGACTTGGGAAGCCAGGGAGAGTGGCCGAGTCATCCCTTATTACTGGATTGGATGGCTGCCGAGTTCATCGAAAGTGGCTGGGATGTGAAGCAAATGGTCCGCTTGATTGTAAATAGTCACACTTACCAGCAAACAGCGGCTCAGCGTGAGGACTTGTCCGACACGGATCCATACAACCGACTGCTTGCAAGCCAATCGCCGCGGCGACTCGAAGCCGAAGTGATTCGCGACAATGCCTTGGCGATAGCGGGTTTATTGGTAACGGACTTCGTTGGCGGTTCGAGTGTTTATCCGTACCAACCCGATGGGCACTATTCAAATTTGCAATTTCCAAACCGGACGTATCACGCCAGCAGTGATTCACGCCAATATCGTCGTGGCGTTTATATGCATTGGCAACGAACGTTTTTGCATCCAATGCTCGTCAATTTTGATGCACCCTCGAGGGATGAATGCACTGCCGATCGACCGCTTTCCAATAGTCCGCAACAAGCCCTGACGCTATTGAACGACCCTTCGTTTGCCGAAGCGTCACATGCAATGGCGGATCGATTGTTGGCGGATCACGAAGACGGGACGTTCAATAATTGGTTAGAGGAAGCATTTTTGATCGCACTTTCACGCCAACCAAGTGATGGCGAACGGATGGCACTGCGGACTTTGTACGATCGACAATTGACGTACTACCAGACAAATCCCGCAGAGGCGGAAAAGTACATCGCCGTCGGTCGCAAGACCGCACCGAAGTCGAGTGCGGACGTCAGTCAGATCGCCGCGCTGGGCCAAGTGTGTCGCGTGATCTTAAACTTGCACGAAACGATCACCCGTTTTTAGTGTGCAAGTGAAAAGCTCGTGTGTCTAGACGCAAGTGAGCCTCACTTGCTGGAGTACTAACCGTTACGTGATCTTGCGAATGTGGATTCAGACTTTTTTTGCGACTGCCGTTTTCATCCTACCAGCAATATCAGTTGCGGCTGCAGTCGGCGGTGCGGCAGATGATCAGGCGTCCCGGATCAGCGTTGCTGTAATGCCCTTGCTGCGGAGTTGCAAGCTGAGATTAACAAGAGATCGGAATAGCGAACCGCTGAACGCGAGCGATATCCCCCCAAATCCTGCGGGTTTTGCCTAATATAAAGCCACTTGTCGCGTCTTCTCCTTATACGCCTACAACAACATACGCCCACATTAGCCCCAAACGGAAGCATGGTATGAACAGGATAGTCACTTTTGCAGCTTTCTCGCTCATCTCTTCATTCGCACTCTCGTCGTCGCACGCGGACCAACCGTCCTTGATGCAAATGATCGGCGAATGGCAATTCCCGGATTCAACGATGAACGGTGCTGAAATGTCGGACGGTGCAACGATTGGCCCAGATGGAGAACGCACGATACTATCAATTGTTTGCAAGACCGTCATGACAACGGACGCGTCGGTCGACAAAGTTCTCCAATTCTACAAGGCGAAGCTAACCCCTAAAAAGACCAGCGGCAATGATGGTGTGGGTGAATCGAAAAGCGGCGGTCGCTCCGTCGTATTTAGCGATGATTCGGATGGGCGGCCGTTCGCGATGCACACGATACTCGTAAACACTTCCGACACGTCAACGTCGCTCGTCATTACGCGCGGCAACGACGAGTCCAAAACATTCATCGGTTGGAAGCACTACCGGCGTTTTGCGAACTGACCCCGAGGCGTCAAACTACGAATTGCCACACCAGCGTGGTGGTCGTTCTGTCGCTTTGTCGAACGATGTCTCGAAATAGAAAGGAGCAGTGTGATGGTCGATGAACTTGTTACGGTACAGACATTTTGGAACGTCAGTGCGGCACATTTAGCAAAGTCGCGACTTGAGGAAGCCGATATCGTGGCATTTCTTGAGAATGAATACGCGGTAATGATGACTCCTCACATGGCAAATCCATCAGGAATCAAGTTGAACGTCAAGCGTTGCGATGCTCAAGCAGCACTGGAAGTGTTAGCACCGCAAAAGTAAAGCGGCCTAATTTGCTGGAAGAGATGCGCCTTCAAAACATAGGACAAAACATGATTTGAAGGCGAACGGGGACGAAGCTCGCCTAAGTAGCAGTGACCCGTAGCCGAAGATGATCGGTCGGCGAGCTGTGGTCCGTGCCCACTGTTTTCCTGGCCAAGTCAGCGAAGCGAGTCGCTTGCAGGGTAGATGGTTGAGACATGTACACCAGCGATATCACTGCAAGCTGGTAGCCGACGCGGCGGATTGTGGTTGAAGGCGAGTAGCGGCCTTAGAAATAAGGAACGATCCAGAGAGTGAATCGTTGCCTGTGCTCGGTCTGCGGGAACTCAATGAATGCCGAGGGTGGCATCGCCGGAGATTTGGGTCGCAAAAGCGATCGCCGAGAAAGAAAAACAGGGTGAGTGAGGGGACTCGAACCCCCGACATTTGGAATCACAATCCAACGCTCTAACCAACTGAGCTACACCCACCGTCTGTCGTTGAACGGGAATTTACTTTCCCGTCGCTTTATCGTCAACGGCTGTTAATTAAGTGAATGCCGTTTCTTAAAATTGGTTCGCTTTTCTAAGGCAATAAATTTCGTTTATCCGGATTAGACAACTTAGTCATCCGGGGCATTGCGAAGCTGACGCCGTCGCGACCCAACTCGCTAGTTTTGAAGTTGCGGTATTATCGTCTTTTCCAGCAAATCATAACCCGAAGCGTCAGCGAGGGTCCGAGTCAAGACAGAGATTCCCTCGCTTACGCGTCGGGTTATGAAAAACTCGCAACTTCAAAATTTACGCGTTGTGTGATGATTTTCCGAGCAGAATCACTATCAAAACGCAGCGAGATGGCGGGGCATTCGTGGCTGCCATTCTGGACTTGGCACCCCACCCCAATGCCGCCCGTTTGCCGTTAAGTCAATACACGCAAACGACTTGCGATGAAAATGAAGTGATCGGCACGCGGGTTGCTCTCAAAGCGATCCAAGTCGTGGCTCCCTGCCATTTGTGCATCGATTCGTTTTGACGCATGGCAAGGGTCTGCCTAAACAACAATTCAAATTTCTGTCCTGATAGACGAAAGGTGTCACGGAGATGGCGACTGCCACCAAGAAGAACTCGAAGATTCGCTTACAACCCCTCGGCGAACGTATCGTGATCCAACGCGAAGAGAGCGAGCAGATGACCGCTGGCGGCATCGTGCTGCCTGATTCCGCTCAAGAAAAACCAGCTCGCGGCACCGTCGTTGCTGTCGGCAACGGCAAATTGCTCGACGATGGAACCCGCGCCGCTTGCCAACTGAAGCCTAACGAAAATGTTCTGTTCAGCAGCTACGCTGGCGAGAACATCGAAGTCGACGGCGTCGAATACTTGCTGATGCGTGAAGACGACGTCTTGGCTGTTATCGAGTAATCCCCCGGTCAAAACCAAACCGGCAAAACAAAACAACCCCTCGAAAAACTGGAACAACATCTCCCATGCCAAAGATTATTGCCTACGACCAGGAAGCTCGCGAAGCGATCCGCCGCGGTGTTTCCAAATTGGCTCGCACCGTGAAGGTCACTCTCGGTCCTAAGGGCCGTAACGTTATCTTGCAAAAGAGCTTCGGTAGCCCGACTGTCACCAAAGACGGTGTCACCGTGGCTAAGGAAATCGAACTCGAAGACGTCTATGAAAACATGGGCGCCCAAATGGTTCGCGAAGTTGCAAGCCGCACCAGCGACGTTGCCGGCGACGGAACCACCACGGCAACCGTGATGGCCGAAGCGATCTTCAACGAAGGCCTGAAAGCCGTTGTTGCGGGCGTTAACCCTGTGAAGCTGAAGTCGGGTATCGAGCGAGCCGTTTCGGATTTGACCGAAAAATTGCACTCGATGGCGACCAAGGTCAAAGACAAAGAAGCAATGGCAAACGTTGCCACGATCGCCAGCAACAATGACCGAGAAATCGGAAACTTGCTTGCCGACGCGATGAGCAAGGTGGGCAAAGACGGCGTAATCACCGTCGACGAAGGCAAGAGCCTTCACACCGAGCAAGAGTGGGTCGAAGGGATGCAGTTTGATCGCGGCTACTTGTCGCCTTACTTCGTCACCGACTCGGCAACGATGGAAGCCGTTCTCGAAGACGCTTACATCTTGGTTTTCGAAAAGAAAATCAGCAACATCAAGGACATGGTTCCGATGTTGGAAAAGGTCGTTCAACAGGGCAAGCCTTTGTTGATCATCGCCGAAGACGTCGACGGCGAAGCATTGGCCACCTTGGTCATCAACCGTCTGCGTGGCACCTTCGCAGTTGCTGCTGTGAAGGCTCCTGGCTACGGCGATCGTCGCAAAGCGATGATGGAAGACATCGCGATTCTGACCGGTGGTCAAGCGATCTTCGAAGCGTTGGGTGTTAAGCTCGAAAGCGTTGACCTGCCGCAACTTGGCCGTGCCAAAAAGGTCATCATCGACAAAGACAACACCACGATCATCGAAGGTGCTGGTAAGAGCTCGGACATCAAGGCTCGTATCGACCAGATCCGCCGCGAGATCGAACTGAGCACCAGCGACTACGACAAAGAAAAGCTCGAAGAGCGTTTGGCGAAGTTGGCTGGCGGTGTTGCAAAGGTCAACGTCGGTGCCGCAACCGAAAGCGAAATGAAAGAGAAGAAGGCTCGCGTCGAAGACGCCCTTCACGCGACTCGCGCTGCGGTTGAAGAAGGTATCCTTCCAGGTGGTGGCGTGGCTCTGCTTCGCGCTGCGAGCAAGGTCAAGGCTGGCGACGATTTGAGCGAAGATCAGGTCGTTGGCTACAACATCGTCCTTCGTGCTTGTCGTGCTCCGATCACCATGATCGCTGAAAACGCTGGCCAAGACGGCGGGATCGTTTGCGAAAAGGTTATCGGCATGAAGAACAACGAAGGCTACAACGCCCTCACCGATACCTACGAAGATCTCGTGAAATCGGGCGTCATCGACCCAACTAAGGTAACGCGAACTGCACTTGGCAATGCCGCCAGTGTTGCAACGTTGCTTTTGACAAGCGACGCGTTGGTAGCCGAAAAGCCGACTGGCAAAAAGTCAGGCGGTCACGGCGGCGATCACGACATGTACTAATGTCACCCGATCGAAAGATCAACGCTTAATCATAGAGACGGCCGTCGGAGAAATCCGCTGGCCGTTTTTTTATGCCCGATCTAAAAGAGGGGGGGGGCGCCATTGCGGTGCCAGCGGTTGCAGATTCGCGGCCCGTATCCCAACTGCAAATAAATTTCTCTTGCTCTGGCCGGCTAACTATACTAGATGTTGAAACAGGCCGCGAAACCCTCGCGTACCCTTCCGATGCTCTAAATATCGCGGAGGCTAAGATGAAGCCAGGTCCTAACGAGAATCCGTCCCCGGAACACTCGACCATCGAGCGTTTCTTTGCGGGGCTAAATGAGTGCATCTTTTTGTCGAAGTTAGGCGTCGCAGACGTCCAACTAGTCGACTATCTCAGCGAGTTGCTGTTGCGATTCGTCCGTGTCGAATCGTTGCACCGTGTGCGACGCCCCAATGGGAAACCGGCAACCGAGGTTTTTCAGATGGTCGTCGAAGCGGATCGTCGCGTTGGGGTTGCTCGCCGCGAAGTGCATCGGCACATTGGTGACTTCACTCTGTTTTGGTCGGGCATGTACCCCGAAAGTCTACGGAAAATTCAACCTGAAACCTCTCCCGATGGCTTTGTCGACTACTGCCGTCAAGGCAAACGGGCCTATGCAATCGCCGCGGAAATCGAAGGCGGCGAAGACCGTCCGTCCAGTGATTTGTTATATCGATTGAGCGAGCAGTTCGAATTGTGCGCTTATGGGCTTCGCGAGGTTCGCCGTGAAATCGAAGAAGGAGATCAGGGCGGGCAATTGTTGATCACGTAAAGGTCGCATTTCACCAGGGGCCCCGGAGTCCCCCACGCGGCACGCAGATTGTCTACAATTGGGAGCGATCGTTCCTCTATTGAATTGACAACGTGTTAGACGACAACCCGACAACGCGACCGCAGCAAGATGCGACGTCCGCGGAAAATAACTCGCCAGCAAAGTTGGCCTTGTTGACTCTGCTCAAGAGTACCGTCATTGCCGTGGTGATTGGATTGCCCTGGTTGTATCCAGAGTGGTTTCTCGCAGGCGCCTTTGGCTGGGTAGCACTGGTCATGCTCGCTTCGCGTCAGCGGCGATTGCCTGCGACGCTCGGATCTCTTTACGTGGGCATGCTGTCGCTTGGGATTGCATTCCACTGGGCACCCGAGTCCATTTTCAGCACGACCAATCTTTCGGAAGCGATGTCGCATGTCGTTTTCCTCTGTTTGGTTGCTTGGGAATCGTTAGCATTTGCGATGTTGGGATTTTCCGCGAGCGTTTTGTCACGACAAAGTGTCTCAACAAGTAGTGAGCGTCCCAATCGCGGGATTTGGCTGCTGTTGTTAGCGCCGATATGGGTCGTGATCGAGTATTTCCATCCTCAGATTTTCGGTTGGTCACTGGCCCACACCGCACTCGCATTTCTGCCCATCATCCAAGTTGCCGAATTTGCGGGAACATTCGGCGTGGCATTTTTCGTGATGCTTGCGATCGTTTCACTCGCACGCATCGGGCTGCACCACAAAACACGCCGTGACTGGATCGAGTTCGTTGGTGTCGCCACACTGATTGCTGCCGTTTGCATCTTGGGACAATGGCGTGTGTCGCAATGGCGTCATCGATCCGCTCAGGCAGATTCGATTCGTATCGCAGCGGTGCAGGTCGACCCTAGCATCGTCGGCAGTGTTCGCGAGATGCAACAACTTTCCCGGTCTGCCGAAACGCCAATCGATTTGTACATCTGGCCCGAATCATCGCTGGGGCACTATCACGTCTCGCTAGATGACTTTCGCGACGAGGTCCAAACCGTCATGAATTCCGAGGCTCCGAATCCGGCGATTGATCCTTATCCCGACGTGCCGAGCGAATTGTTGGCTGGCGGTAAAACGTACGAAGACGGAGGACGCGACCAAGGGCCATACAAAAACACGGCGTTCTTGATCGATTCAACGAAATCCATTCGATCGCGATACGTTAAACGCAGCCTGTTGCCCATTGGCGAATATGTGCCTGGCGAGACCTGGCTTCCCTTTTTGCGTGACTGGGCCGCACTCGAGACGACTTTGTTGCGGGGGGCCGATGACGCTCCGCTGACACTCGCTGGAAAACAAAAGGTGGGCGTGCTCGTCTGTTATGAAGACATGGTTGCGGAGAATGCCGCAGCCACGACACGTGAAGGCGCCGAGTGCTTGATTGCGTTGATCAACGGATCGCGATTCAAGGACGTCGATACGCTGCAACAACATCTGTGGTTGGCACAGCTCCGGGCTGTCGAAAACCGCAGAATGCTCGTGCGATGTGCCGCCACCGGCATTTCTTGCCTGGTGCAGCCCGATGGAGCAATTTCAGAACGTATGCCAGCACAGCAGAGCGGGATGATTGTCGCGTCCGTGCCACTGATCCAGACTCAAACGATCTACACTCGCTATGGCGATTGGTTTGCGTTTCTCGCAACTGCCGTTTCGATTGTCGGCATCATCGCAATGAAATCAGCCAACCGCCGGTCAATAAAAGAGGCATGATCCGATAGGTCGTTGATGGTTTTGCGATCGTGACGTGCGATCAGCGACAATCCTTAGCGGATTAAGGGCAAACGCTGGGGTGAACGAGGGGCTGGCTTTGCTTCGGGAGCAATATCCGCCGCTTCTTCCGCGAAATGATTGATTTTCACGTTGCTGGCCAGCGGTTGGGAAATGGCAATCCGTACCGTTGATTTTGGCTTGACGTTTCCTTGTGCGATCCGAACAGGACGGCGAATTTGTTTGGCCGGTTCGGGGGTCGGTTCCGGGGGTGCAAGAATGGAAACTGCCATCCGTTTTTCTGGCTCTGCCGCTGGCACGGTGACTTTCGGTAACCGCGTCGCTGGTGCCAGATGCGGTTTTGTCTGGTTCATCGCAGAGTCTGCTGGGACTTCGATAACTGGGGATTCCAGAACGCGAGCCGGCATCGTTTGCTGTGCCGGATACGTGGACTCGGAATTCGAGGGCTCAAGATTCGAGGACTCAAAATTTAAAGACTCGGGGGTTGCTGCGGCACTCCAGTTTTCGACATTAGGACCGACATCACACGGCGCGTCGCATTCGGGTTGTCGTACTGACGGAATACGAAGTCGAGGCCGGCAAGGCGGCAGCGTGCAGGGAGCAGTTCCGTATTGCGGCCTACCAGGAACTTTCAGTGCGAGTCCTGTCTCGTTGACTTGGCCGCGAATGTCGAGGTTGCAATGAGGCGTTTGGCATTGAGTATTATTGCAAGCCGCATGGGCCCCAGCTTTCAGCACTAATCCGGTTTCATTGACATTGCCGAGGAACCCAGAGTTAGAGCCACCACAGTCATCACATTGGGTTTGGCCGCACTGCCCATCGCAGTTTCCGTAGCAGTAGGGGCGAGGCGGCAGATCGGCAAACGGGCGGTTTCCCGAGCACTTGCAAGCGTGATAGCCATCGCCCCAACCAGCGCCGACCAAACGACCAAGTTGCTGCAACTTGCTGGGGGTCTCTGCAGCGGCATAGCCACCGCCAAGCAGCATGACGGAAACCGAGATCGCGGCAAAAATCGAGCTTCGTTTGCTCCATCGACTTTTTCTCGCAACGGAGTCTGCGGAGGCCATTGGTCGATTGTCGTGATTGAGTTGTTTCATCGGATTGACGCAAGTTTCAGAGAGATTGGCGGCAAAATGGCAGCGGGACTGACCGTGCTTAGGATCTGTTTGGAAATAACTTTGCTCCCTCGTGACACAGCTTCGCAAACAGTTCACGGAACCAATGGGCTAGGTGAAAGGCGAGCTTCGACATGGGGCGAAGTGATTGCCGAACAGGTCCTACGTCGCCTCACAATCTGATCGTAATGCGTAGACTCGGTACTCATGCCCGCCAATCCGCTAGTGCGAGTATTCGGAACATGTCCAACTCGATTCAGCGTGGCGGGTAGGAGAGCCGAAGCTACCTTCGGATTGATTGTGAGATTACGGACGATTGCTGCTACTGGGTTAATCGGTCCATCCGTCATCAACGTGCGGTGTTGAAAGCGGATACGCTCGCGATTCCTTACTTCTGGAGAGGGTCTTAACGATCACGATGACCTTGCGGGACGAAAGCGGGTCGAGTCTCGATTTGCCGCAGTGAAAACAATCATTAGCCAAATTGAGCAGAATTTGAGTGCTAGAGTGAAAAGGTCCCAAAAACGTTTGGGGGGAGCAGTTCAGCCTCCTGAGGGACCCAAGGGGCGATCCAAAACAACTTTTCGCTTCCCTGCTTGGCTCTTGACCGCCTGCTTAGCGGCGATGTTCAGGCAAGCGAGGGAACAACAGGGTTTTTGGACAGTTCGTCCGAATTACACCCACGTCTCAATTGTTGACAACACTATGTCCAAGCGAACTCGATTTCTGGTTGACCCGAAGGTTCAGTGGTCCATCGCCGCCCGCGTTTTAGGGCACTGGTCCATTTTTCTGATGTGTCTGATCTGTATTAACGTCTGTGTCCGCGTTTTTGCGGCTGTCATCAATGAACCGTTCTGGGGAGCGTTTCAATCCGCGATCGTTGCCCAGGCACCCATTGTGATGGTGATGTTTGTGCTATTACCCGTGTTTTTGCGTGACACACTGGTGATGAGCAACCGTTTCGCAGGACCGATGTACCGTCTGCGTACGGCACTGGCTGCTTTGGCCGGTGGCGAATCGATCTCGGCAATCAAGTTCCGCACCGGTGACTTTTGGTTATCCGCCGCGGACGATTTCAATATCGTTCTAGTGCAACTGAACTCGCTAAAAGCAGAGAACGAGCAATTGAGAAACGAAATCAACGCATTACGTGACGAACAAGTTGCGGTTTAGGCGATTGGCCTACGATTTCTGCATTTCTAAAGATTTCTGCGACTGTAGGCGGAGCCTGTCTTCGCGAGCCGAGCAAATATCGTCATAATGGGCACGGGTGAAGAGCTTTTCTTCACCATCGATCAGCCTCGGATAACGGATTTGCGATAGATGGTTTTTCAGCAACGAGTGGGGATAGCGATCCCTTTTGTTCTCGTCAGCTTGACGCTTTCGATGGGGGACTTTGCCCCAACACTGGTGGCGCAAGAAGTGGCCGTCGCGGATGACATCACCGCAACGCAAGGCAAAAGCGGTAACGCTGGAAAAGCCGACGCTGCGAAAACGGATTCGGCTGTCGGGGCCGGAAAATCGGAATTTGACGAGGCCGTAGTCAAACGAATCGACGCGGAATCCCCCGAACAACTTGCTGCGGTATCGACGTTGCTCGAATCCGCATTGGCAAAGGGACTGAACAACGAGAATAAATCGTTTGCCGAGAAAATGCTCGCCAGCGTCCTGGTTCAGCGCAGTCAGCAACTGGTCGCGTTGATGCAGCGAGTTCGCGGGCGCCGCATGTTGCAAATTCGCGATGAAGCACTCGAATTTCTTCGCAAGGCAACCAAGAGTGATGAATCGCTCGTCGAAGCCTATCTAATGATCGCTCAGCTGAATTTGTTGCCTGAGGGAAACCGCGATGAAATGGCGGAAGCGACGTCCAAGGCGATCGAATTGCTAAAGGACGAACCGATCCAGCAGAGCCGAGCCTACGTGTTGCGTGCGGTCGCTCAAGAAGATGACGAAAAGAAAATGGCGGATTTGAATTCGGCCATCGAAGCGGATTCGACCAATATCGAAGCGTTGCAGGCGCGAGCCGGTTTACGGATGCAAAGCGATGACGTCGATGGGGCGATGGCGGATCTAGAGAAGATTTTGGCCGTCGATCCAGGCAATCAAGTCGTCGCGCAAGCCGCAGTGCAACAATTGCTCGACGCTGAACGCGTTGATGACGCGGTCGATTTGATTACCAAAACGCTCGCAGCGAAACCAAGCGAAGGAATGTATCGCATGCGAGCAATCTTGTATCGCATGCAAGGCAAAGAAGACGAGGCGTTTGCCGACTTGAACAAGGCACTCGCGATGCAACCGAAAGACCCAATTTCGTTATTGCAACGAGCCGAGATCGCACTTTCGCGTGGTGACATTCGTGCCGCTAAACGAGACCTTAAATCTGCCATGGGAATCGCCCCGCAAATCGCTGACGCGGAACAGACGATTGTTGTGCGTGTGTTGATTGCGGTCGAAGAAGGCCGCATGGCCGATGCGATCAGTGATATGAAATCATTGGTCGACCGGGATCCCACCAGCATCATGCGTCAATTGCAATTGGCGAATCTGTACCTGCGAGACGACCGACCTCGGCAAGCCATCGAAACGCTTTCGGCCGTCTTGGATCGTGATCCCAAAAACGCTTCCGTATTGCGGTCCCGTGCCGACGCACTGCTCAGTGTTGGCGAACATGCCGACGCTGTGGCCGACTACGAGCGTGCTGCCAAAGTCGCGGACGAAGACAGCGTGGAATTGCCTGGCATCCTCAATAACTTGGCGTGGGTTCTGGCCACTTCGCCCAACGACGAGCTGCGAGACGGCGAGCGAGCAGTCAAATACGGAAAACGAGCCGCCGAATTGACCGAGTTCAAAGAGGCTCATATTCTCAGTACGCTTGCCGCCGGTTACGCCGAAAGCGGTGATTTCGAAAAAGCAATCCAATGGAGCAGCAAGGCTGTCGAACTCGGTGAAAAGGACGTCGAGCTCGGTGAAAATGAAGAGAGTGTCCAGATCAACCAGCTAAAGCAAGAGCTCGAAAATTACCGCAACAACAAGCCTTGGCGTGAGAAGCAAGAAGTCGAAGAAAACAAAGTGCCGATCTTATCACCCGAAGATTTGATCGATACTTGAGCATCGATCGCGAGGATCTGTGCTTGGCCGGTGACCTAAGTCATCGGACGGCCGCTGGCTCACTTTTATATTATCGCAAGCCGCAATCTTCGGATTGCGGCTTTTTGCGTTGGGGAGGCGGCAAAACCCCTGTCATGCAAAATTGACATTTCGAAGTGTTGCAGCCCCCCCACGCTATCGCATTGTTAGAGCAGAAAATATTGGGTGGTCGTGGCAAAATTCGTCAAACTTTTCGTCGTATTCGCCCAGCGTCCGAAACTCTCTCGCGAGTCCCGCTACCATCAACTTGAGCTTCGGCAATACACTAACGCGCCCTTGCGGTGTGGATGTCGCAACTAGTCTGCGACAGCGGTGCACCCCGCCTCGTCAAATTTCCATGGAGTGTCTATTCTATGGCTATCGGAATTTTGTTCCCTTAACCAAAAACACTCAGCTTCTGATATGCCCAAACCAGCGAAACTTGCGCTCGAAGATGGTACCGTTTACGAAGGACACGCGTTTGGTGCCGAAGGGGAGGTGACTGGGGAAGTCGTCTTCAATACGGCGATGACGGGCTACCAAGAAATTTTGACCGACCCAAGTTACCGCGGTCAAATTGTTACGATGACGTATCCCGAAATCGGAAATTACGGTGTCAACTCAATCGACGTCGAGCACGAGTCGCCGTCGCTGTCCGGTTTCATTGTTCGCTCGGATAGTCGAATCTTCAGTAACTATCGGGCCGAGGGCGATCTGCAATCGTACCTGCAAAAACACAACATCCTCGGGCTGACCGGTATCGATACGCGAGCACTCGTTCGCCGAATTCGTACGACCGGAGCGATGCGAGGAATTTTGTCGACCAGCGATCTGAATGACGAAAGCTTGGTCAACAAGGCCAAAGCGTCGCAGGGATTGGTCGGCCGCGATATCGTTCGCGAAGTAATGCCCACCAAGGCGGTGGCATGGGATCAAAAACTGGACGATTGGACCGAAACGGAAGTCGGCAAACACGAGCGAACCAACAGTGGGGCGCATGTCGTGTGCATGGACTTTGGCATGAAGTGGAACATCCCGCGTCACTTCGCTTCGCGTGGAAACCAAGTCACGATTGTCCCTGGTGACACGTCCGCCGACGAGATCATGAAAAACAATCCCGACGGCATTTTTATGTCCAACGGACCTGGCGATCCTGAACCGCTCCAGTACGCCCATAACACGATCCGTGAACTGTTGGGCCAAGTTCCCATTTTCGGAATCTGCCTCGGCCATCAACTTCTCTCGTTGGCCTGTGGCGCAAAGACGTTCAAATTGAAATTTGGACATCGTGGTGTGAATCAGCCAGTATTTGACATTCAAACCAACAAAGTCGAGATCACGACTCAGAATCACGGTTTCGCGGTCGACGAAAAATCGCTGCCCGATTGTTTGGAAGTCACCCACCGCAACTTGAATGACGATACTGTCGCTGGCGTGCGGCATCGCGAGCACGCTGCTTTCGGAGTGCAATACCACCCCGAAGCCGCCTCAGGACCTCACGACAGCCACTATCTGTTCGAGCGATTCGAAAAGCAAATCGCCAAGTAGGCGATGTAGTGCCGTACGCCGTAGCGAAAGTCGCCAAGACTTTCGGCAGAAGCGAGCGTGATGGCGAATCCATCCCGGCCTACCATTGTCGCTCGGCTTTCCAAGCCGTTGGCGGGCATCGCGTTTGAACATCGATGCGAGATTGATGGCGAATTCGTTATCACTGCCGTGCCGATTCTTCACCTCCCCGAAACTTGTTTTGGGAGGTCAGAGCAAGCGAAGCAAATTCTGTGTGGTGCCTCGGGGTGTTAGAGTTAGACGGTTCAAGTTCCGTGTCACCAGCCCTCCCCGCCCGCTATCGCGGTCGACCCTCCCAGTTGGGAGGGTAAATTCCAAACGTGCCGGAGTTTCGCTCCGCTGCGTTCCGGCCTACCAATGTCGCTCGGCTTTCCAAGCCGTTGGCGGGCATCAGGTTTGAACATCGATGCGAGATTGATGGCGAATTCATCACCAGCCCCCATGCCGATTCTTCACCTCCCCGAAACTTGTTTTGGGGAGGTCAGAGCAAGCGAAGCAAATTCTGTGTGGTGCCTCGGGGTGTTAGAGTTAGACTGTGCAAGTTCCGTGTCACCAGCCCTCCCCGCCCGCTATCGCGGTCGACCCTTCCAGTTGGGAGGGTAAATTCCTGAATGCCGCAATTCCGCTTCGCTGCGTTTCGGCCTACCAATGTCGCTCGGCTTTCCAAGCCGTTGGCGGGCATCAGGTTTGAACATCGATGCGAGATTGATGGCGAATTCATCACCAGCCCCCATGCCGATTCTTCACCTCCCCGAAACTTGTTTTGGGGAGGTCAGAACAAGCGAAGCAAGTTCTGGGTGGGGCCTCAGGGTGTTAGAGTTAGACTGTGCAAGCTCCGTGCAACCAGCCCTCCCCGCCCGCTATCGCGTGCGACCCTCCAAGTTGGGAGGGTAAATTCCAAACGTGCCGGAGTTTCGCCCCGTTGCCGCCACGCATCTAGCGAACCTCGGTCACCCACTTGTCGATCTTTTTATTAGGATCGTCTGAAGTTACCGGACGTTCCGCCGCTACCACTGGCTCTCCGTTAACCCGCTTCGCTGTTTCAAAATCGATACTCCACAGGTACGCGACTTCATCGCGTCCACCCACTTCGTATCCAAACGATTCCTTCGAGTTGACCATCCAGTCCGATTTCGTCAGCCCGATTTCGCTCAGTTCGCTAAGCTCATTCGGAAAGCGATCGTGCTGAAGCTTAAAAAGCTTGATGGCGACGGCGGTTAAGGTCCAGCGTCGATTTAATTCAAAGCGATAGAGCGTAGATGCTATATAGCCTTCATTTGTGTAAAACGGCTCGAGGAATGCGGCCGTGTTGGCAATCGGGATCCCCAGGATGCTGAACGTCCCGAAGTCATCATTCTCGTGGTTCGAAATGTCACTGGCAGGCCATTTATCAAACGCGGTTGTCGTGTCGATGTCTTTCCATTGCTCATATCGCGCGAGCATCGATTGGCCCGTGGTGGCAGTCACCCCCAACGGAAAGATCTCGAATCCCGATTCTCTTTCGAAGTAGTTTGGACCTGCGTTTGTGATGCCAAATTCAGCCAGCTGATACGCTCTCTCCGTAGCGACGGCTTTAGCCAAGCGATCACGCAGATCATGCGGACGGTTCACTTGACCACGCAGCTGTAGCAATTGCTCCTCATCGTCCCAGAAATCAATGGCAAGCGATTCGCGAATCTGATCTCGGTGTCTGTTCACCGCAGCAAAGTAAACGAAGTCGGACACAAACCCGATTTGCCAATCGTACGCGTCAGCGACTTTCAGTATCAGCTCCAGTGCATGGATGGCCCGTGAAGGGTCGCGTTGATCGATGGCCACACGAAACTCAAAAGACAGTAAATAGATGATCGATCGTGACCCTTGCAAATCAGGAAGCAAAGTGCCAAACCCATTGAATACAACGGGTTGCCAAGCGGGCTCGGGCTGAGCCTGGATCTGCCCGATGGCTTCGATGATCGGCTGCGCCTGCTGCGCATAACGTTGCAAGATGTCCGCGTCATCCTGCGGTTGGCTCGGGGCAAGTTCGTGCTCGTCGTCAAGCGGCAGCAAGTCGCTGAACCGGACGCTAAGCCCATTAGTCGCAACCAGAATATCGCGCCATTGAGTGGTCGTTTCTTGGGATGTATTGTTATCCATCCACTGAGCGAGCGTGTGGTTGCCAATCGGTTCCCCTTCGCTTGTCAATCTTGCCAGAGATGCTTTGACGCTGGCCGCCGCATCCCGTTCAATTTTGACACCCAGCACAAACACACCTAGCAGCGCGATAACCGGTGTCGCAAGCAATAAGTACAAACTCCGCTCGCGGGAAGGTTTGAAATTCATCATTCGATTCTCGTCCATCATCATTCGTTACAAATTAACGGTTGCCATTGAGCAGCAAGCGAACTCCCAACTCCTCACTCAACTTCCTCTTCCCAGGCCGCATACCACTGGCTAGCTGGAAAAAATTGGTTATCGATTGGATGGTTGCGAATTCGATCTGAATACGGTCCATCTTCGAATTGCACGTTTTGGCCAATCAGCAATCCGTGTAGTTCACGCCGCATCGGTTCTGTCGATTCGCCAGCCTCTCCCGCCTCGAGCATTCGCAGCGCGGCATCGGCAACCGCATCCACGAAAAACTTAGCCACCGCGGCGCGTTTGACGGACGACATATCTTCGGCCCAAAAGGAGAGCGAGTAGCCTCCGAGCCCATCGATCGCAGACTTTGGCTTTGCCCAAGATTTCAACACCGCTCTGCGGCGGGATTCGTAACGGCCTGTTCGATCCGCCAACAATCGCTTTGCATGCCTGACGAAGTCTCTCTCATGCAACGATTCGATCGCATCCGATTTGATCGCATCGCTCAACCAAATCTCCACTCGGTCGGCAAAGTCTTGATCTTGCACTCGCTCACTGTTTCGCAAACGCTCTACGATCGTCGTAAACACGCGAAACCAGTCGCCAATCATATCAATCGCCTCAGGGGATTTTTCGCTCGAATCAAACTCTAGTTTTGCGTAGGTGGCCAAAGACAGGATCAAAGTCAGGGTGTGCTGGTCCATGCTCGCTGCACCGTCGTGACCAGGCGGGACTTCCGCGATCAAAATTGCATCACTCGGTGAGAACGATCTTTGCTCGAAGAACTCCAGCGGACTTCGATCTTGCTCAGTAGAGTAACTCTGGTTGCGATCACCTGGCTGTGGAGCGAGCACGATGGGGCTCACGTAACCATATACATTGTCAACGGCTTTGGCTTGAGCCAGCAAATTTGCTCGACGCTCTGGCGACATTCGCGGAAATCGAGCAATTTCAATTTGCATTGGAATCATCGGTATCCACACAAACAACACGACCGCCAGCACGGAGATTGTCCATACGAAGGGGCCGCGAATCTCATCCATGAAGCGTCGCATCTGTAGCCAGCTTGCCAAATAGGGAAACGTTCCGCATAACAAGATTAGCCAGAGAGGTGCGTTGTATAGAACGGCACAGTAGCCCAGCCAGTACGCGGCGGCTATCGATACGATCGGGGATAGAACAGCAGACACCGCCAACAGCCGAGTCAACTGGCTGATCCATTGGGATACACCGTAGATAACAAAAACCAACAGCGCTACCATTGCGGTCGACGGCAGCGGTCCGACATCCTCTTTCCAACGAATGACAACGCCATACAAAAGTGCGGTGTGCAACAGCAGGATGACCGACACAATCCAAACACCGATCGAGTGTCGCCCCAACCACGCCACGGTCGGCGAGACACCACGATCCGCAAGAAATCGCAGTCGCGTGGCACTGCCGTCTCCGGTGAACGCGAACACTCCTAGCCATGAAACGCCGACAAACCCTGCGGCCGCAACCAAAACTAGAAAAGTAAAGTCCGGAGATGATTGAGTCGCTCGTGTCATTGAAAACACACCCGCAACCGTGCCTGCGATCATCAGCAAGACAATCGCAAGCAGCGTGATGCGGTTGTGATAGACCGATTGCCACACCAGCGAACTGAACACAAATCGATACGGAGTCCGAGCCGCGTTGGCCTTCGCTTTGGGAGATGACGTCACACGTGAGATGGTCTTCGAAAACGATTCAACTAAGATCGGATCTCGCGGGGCCAGTGTTCTTTGAGCCGCTCGATACGCCATCCACGTCATGATCAAGATCGCAACCGAGGTTGTCCCAATCGATACCACGTTGGCGCTCTGGGGATCGATCAGTCGTTGCCCAGCCCATTCCCTTCGGAATGCATAACCAAGCGATTGCAACACAAAAGGGATGCAAGCCAATGGCAGGATCGCAATCAAACTTGCAAACGTGCTTTTCAAACGCCATGCGGTATAGAAACCGCATGCCAACAAGAACACCGAATGCAGGTGCAAGAAGATATAGTCTGCGACTCCGGGAAAGGTTAGATACGGAAGCAGCGATCGACTTGGGCCGCCGTCGCTGTATTGCACGATCCAAAACAAGATCCAGCAAATCACCCACATCACCGCCAACCCGATCAACCCTACCGCGAATTTGATCCCAATCAGTTGTTTCGGTACAACGGGCATCGAGATCAACCACCACAACGTGCGTTGTTCTTTTTCTTGTCCTACCACCAACGCCCCCGCTCCTGCAGCGAACAAGGCGGGCAGAACTAACGGTAGCGACCGCGCATAGTCGGCCATCGGATTTCGAGCGTCTTGGGAAATTCCCCAAATCATCATCAAAAACACGCCCACTGCTACCAAGATAAAAACAAGCGGTAACAGTTGCCGAGTTTCCTTCCAGTACAATCCTCGGATCATGTCGCGGTTCACGTTCATCAGGGTCGCGTTCATCATGGATGGTAGAGATATGGGGTGCGTGTCGCAGAAGCGTTTATTGGTGCGGACTAGACCATTGACTTTGCCGGATTTTCTTGATTGCGACTCGGGCTCGAGCCGTCGGTGTAAGCGATGAAAATTTCTTCGAGCGACAAGTCTCGCTCGGAAACGCCCGCCACGCCTGGGGCCGATGTGAGCACGGCGTGCATGTCAGACTGATAATGTCGCACCACAACCCGGTGCTGGCGGCCGTACGTTTCTTCGCGTATCACTTCGGCGGGATCGGGTAACGTTGGTACCGTGACTAATGGATCGTCCAGGCTGATCGTCAATTCGACAACCGAGTCCTTCAGTTCACTCAGCGGGCAGCAGATCCGCAGCCGCCCTTCATGCAAAATCGCAATCGTGTCAGCGACACGCTCGACTTCGCTGATCTGATGACTCGACAAGAAAACCGTTCGCCCCGATGCAGCTCGATCGATCATGCTTTCTAAGAAATCACGGCGAACCATCGGGTCCAGTCCCGAGGTGGGCTCGTCCAAGATTAGCAGTTCAGGATCATGGGCGATCGCCAACGAAAGGGCAACTTTCGCACGTTGGCCTTTACTCAGATGACGAATTTTTCGGTCTGCAGGCAGCTCGTATCGGCGAATCGAATCCAAATACGTTGGATGAAAGTCGCCTCCGTAAATCGACGCGGCGAACCATCCAATCTCCGCAACACTCATCCAGTCGTACAGGGCGGGAGCATCGGAGACGTAGCCAATTTTGCGGCGTACTTCCAGTGGCTGCGACGTGGGATCGACGTCACACACGCGGCATGAACCCGAGGTCGGCTTCTGAAACCCAGTCAAGATTCGGATCAACGTTGTCTTGCCCGCGCCGTTTTCCCCGAGCAGTGCAAACACGGTTCCCGGTTTGATCGCAAAGTCGACACCGCGGAGGGCATCGCAAGAGCGAAAGTGCATCGTTAATTGGTTGGCAGTGATGACGTCATTCATAATGAGGGCGTTTCCAAGGATAGACAGTCTGGCAAAGAATTTTTCGGCGAAGATCGCACTGATTAATCAGGTGCCTCGTTTGAAACGGTGTTGACGGTACGCTCGAGCACGACCAGTTTCTTGTCGACAATCGCTCGGATCTCGTCGGCCGATAAGCCGCCATGCAGTGCTTCGGTCAACACCCCGACGATACGATCGGCAATGATCGTTTTGCGTTGTTTCCGGCATTGATCGACGGCGCCGTTGCAAACGATCACGCCTCGTCCTCTGAGCGTCTCGATGATGCCTTCGGATTGCAGCTCGCCAAAGGCTCGCGAAACGGTATTGGGATTCACCGTCAATTGCTGGCTCAAGACGCGAACGCTTGGCAACAACTGGCCTGGCCGCAGCGTCTGCTCGGCGATGGCGAATTTGATTTGACGAACGATCTGTAAATAGATCGCCACGCCGCTGGACGGATCAACCGTGAAAAACATAGCGACTGCCACATATCTAGCGTTGTAGTGTACTAGCTTGATAGTAAGGTGGTGGCTGTCTGAAGTCAATCAAGTTTTTCAAAGTTTTTTGTTGCCGGATCAAGTCGCCACAGCGACGCTGATCCAGCAGCAGTGTGCTGCCGTAGCGAAAGTCGCGAAGACTTTCGGCAGCCGCGAGCGTGATGGTGAATTCATTCCAGACGCAATTCCGAAACTCCGCTCCGCTGCGGTCCGGCCTACTATTGTCGCTCGGCTTTCCAAGCCGTTGGCGGGCATCGCGTTTGATCGTGGATAAGAGAGCGACGTAGACCCGGAAGCAGTGTGGCCGTAGCGAAAGTCGCGAAGACTTTCGGCAGTTGCGAGTGTGATCGTGAATTCATTCCGGCTGCCGTGCCGACTCTTCACCTCCCCGAAACTTGTTTGGGGGAGGTCAGAGCGAGCGGAGCAGGCTCTGGGTGGGGCCCCGGAGTGTTAGAGTTGGACTGTGCAATATAGCTGCCACGTAACCCTCCCCGGAAAGCTTGCTGAAGGCTCGCTTCCCGACCCTCCCGGCGGAGCCGGGAGGGTAAATCCCTCGATGCCGGAACTTCGCTCTGCTGCGTTCCGGCTTACGTGCCTACAAATCACTCTCTTTACGCCAACAGGTCTTTGACCACGTGGGCGGGATCGACGCCGGTGAGCCGGAAATCGAGGCCTTGAAATCGCACCGATAGCCGCTGGTGATCGAGACCGAGTTGGTGAAGCAGCGTGGCGTGCAAATCATGAACATGCACCGGATTTTCAGTCGGACCAAATCCAAATTCATCGGTTTCCCCGTACACTTGCCCTGGCTTGAATCCTCCACCGGCAAACCACATTGTGAACGCGTCGATATGATGATTGCGGCCGGTGTTCTCGCGGACTTCGCCCATCGGAGTGCGGCCAAACTCGCCGCCCCAAATCACGATCGTATCTTCCAGTAAACCACGACGCTTCAAATCCATCACCAGAGCGGCGGAGGCTTGATCGACCTCTTTGCATATTTCCGGCAAATGTTTTTGCAAATTCTCGGTGGGGCCGCCATGATGATCCCAGTTTGTGTGGTACAGCTGAATGAACCGCACTCCACGTTCGACCAAACGACGAGCCAGTAGACAGTTCCTCGCATAACTCGATTCATTGGGATCCTTGATTCCGTACATCGCGAGCGTCTCGGGGCTTTCGCCCGCGGTATCCATCAATTCGGGTGCAGAACTTTGCATCCGATACGCCAGCTCGTACGCATTGATCCGCGTGGCAATCTCTTGGTCGCCGGTCTCGACCAATCGCTTCAGGTTTAGCTCTCGCACCGCATCCACCAATTCTCGCTGCTTGGTCTGGCGGACTGATGGCGGTGTGGAAAGATTCAAAATTGGGTCGCCTTGGCTTCGCAGCGGCACGCCTTGGTATGTCGTGGGCAACACTCCACTGCCCCACAGCACGGCGCCGCCACGTGGTCCTCGCGGGCCGCTTTGCAAGACCATGAATCCGGGCAGGTCATCACATTCGCTACCCAACCCGTACGTCACCCAGGACCCCATACTCGGCCGACCGAATTGGCCACTTCCCGTGTTCATGAAAAATTTGGCCGGAGCATGGTTGAACAGATCCGTTTTGCAGGTTTTTACGATGCTCAGTTCATCGACGATCTTTGCCGTATGGGGTAACAGATCGCTAACCCAAGCCCCGCTTTTTCCATAACGTCTAAACGTCCGTGTCGTGCCCAGCAGATTGCTGCGGTGGCTGCTGTCCATAAACGCGAATCGTTTCCCTTCGACGAAACTTTGGGGGATCGGTTTCCCGTTCCACTCGGTCAGTTTGGGCTTGTATTCGAACGTCTCTAATTGCGAAGGGCCTCCCGCCATAAACAAGAAGATGACGTTCTTCGCTTTGGCGGGAAAATGGGGCGGTTTGGGCTGCATCGGATTGGATGCAGAGGCCGGTGCCGCGGACGCACGTTCGGCCATCAACGACGATAGCGCCATCGTGCCCACGCCCATCGTGCAGCGGCTAAAGAAATGGCGGCGAGTTGTCTCGTTGAGGGCTGCGGCGTTCATGCCTTGGGGATCCATCGTATTGCCTTTATTCACGGGTGATCGTTTCGTCGAGGTTCAACATCGCTCTCGCCGCGGTGAACGAATCGAGTTGTCCTAAGATCGCCATTTCATCTGCAGTCGGCATCCGCGAGGTACAGCGGCGAAAGGCGGTTTCTAATCCATCGCGAACAATGATATTTTCTAACGCCTCTGCAAACTCAACATGCGCCGGGTCATTCAGCAACGTCAGTGCTTGCAGCGGTGTATTGCTGCGAAGCCGGCGAGTACAGCTGCTCAATCCCTCGGGTGCATCAAACACGTTTAGCGATGGCGGCGGGGTGGCGCGAAAACGAAAGGTGTAAATCCCTCGTCGATAGCGGTCTTCGCCGCTGCTCGTATTCCACGATCGCCGCACTTGCCCTTGGTTCATCACGCCATCAGGGATCGGAGGATGCACGGGCGGACCGCCCAGTTGGGGTGACAACAGTCCGCTGGCCGTCAGCGATACATCGCGGATGATCTCCGCATCCAATCTTAATCGTCGTTGCCGCCCTAACAGATAGTTTTCAGGGTCTTTCGCTTGCAAATCTGGATTCAGTCGCGACGTCTGTTGATAGGCATGGGAGCTGACGATTCGGCGATGCATTTCTTTTAAACTCCATCCCTGCTCGACAAATTCAACTGCCAACCAATCCAACAACTCAGGGTGCGAGGGCAGCGATCCTTGCAGTCCGAAGTCATTTTCGATTTCGCACAAGGCTCGACCAAAATAGTGCTGCCAAACGCGGTTGATGATCACGCGAGCCGTCAGCGGATTTTGGGGACTAGTGATCCAATTTGCCAAATCAAGCCGGTTCGGTCGTTCCGATGCACTTTCGAGCGGATGCAGAATCGCAGGCGTACCCGGCGTCACCTCGGCGGCAGGCCGCGTAAAATCCCCTTTCACAAAAACGTGAGTGGTGCGTGGCGTCCGCCGTTCTTGCATCACCAACGTCGTGGGTACCCGCTTCATTGCTTCGTCGGCTGATATGTATTGCGCCGTCAATTGTTCAAAACGCTTGTCGCTAGTTTCGCTACCACGTGCCGCTTGTGCTGCAGCCAACAAGATCCGCTTGTGGTCGATACTTCGCTTGCCAGGTTTCGTATCCAAAGCTTTTTGAACATCGGAGGCGAGATCCTTTTTCGACGTTTCGGAAACGCTGCTCGTCCAGTGGTCGATTTCCTCGGCATGATCGTCCAAGTAGTCGGACAAGTCTTTTTTCGCGGCATCCCATTGGGCGGTGAGGTTTGCAGCGTCGTTTGCGTAGACCTTCATCGACGGTTCGTCCTGATCATTCAGGAACGCGAACATGCGATAGTATTCGACTTGAGTGATCGGGTCGAACTTATGATCGTGGCACTGGGCACACCCAATCGTGAGCCCCAACCACACCGTGCCCGTGGTTGCCACACGGTCGAACACGCTGTCGATGCGGAATTGCTCTTTGTCGATTCCGCCCTCCTGATTGATTTGTGTATTGCGGTGAAATCCCGTTGCCACTTTCTGGCTTTCGGTTGCCTCGGGCAAAAGATCGCCTGCCAATTGCTCGATTGTGAATGTGTCAAAGCGCATGTCGTTGTTCATCGCTTCGACCACCCAATCACGATATTTCCAAATCGATCTCGGTCCATCGATCGAATAACCGTTGCTGTCGGCGTAACGGGCTTGGTCAAGCCACCACAGCCCCCATCGTTCGCCATAGTGCGGGCTGGCCAGCAATCGCTCGACCAAATCACGATAGGCTTCCGCTGCATCCACAGACGCGGCCCTTTGAAACGCATCAATTTCCAGGGGCGTAGGAGGCAAACCAATCAGATCCAAACTAAGTCGCCGGATCAGGGTGGCGTTGTCGGCACGTGGCGAAGGACTCAATCCCTCGCGTGCTAATCGTGATTGGATAAATCGATCGATGGGATGAGTCGCCGCATTCCCGTTGGCCAAATTTACTTCTGGGGGGGGCGTGCGTTGCGGCGGTACAAACGCCCAGTGGGTATCGTATATTGCACCTTGTTCGACCCATCGCTGGAGTGTCTCTTTTTGAGCGGACGTAAGTTGCTTTCCCGAATCCTGAGGCGGCATAATGTCGTCGGCGTCGCGGGAGAGAACCCGAGTGACGAGCTCACTTTCATCCGGCTGGCCTGGTACGATTGCCGAGATGCCACCATCGTCTCCGATCGCACCTGCAAACGTATCCAGACGTAGGTCCGCCTCACGTGCGGCCTCATCAAAACCATGGCAAGCGTAGCAGTTCTCCGCCAGGATCGGTCTGACATCTCGATTGAAATCGACCTCTGCGGGCGTCACGTCGGCGGCCAGTGCCGACGGGCAGGTCAACATGCAGACAACGGCAAGCAACAAAGAGGCGGAATCACATCGACTTTTGAGGTCGATCATGCGAGTTTCTCAGCGGGGAATTTAAGGTAGGGGATGATCCAGCATGAACGCTGTATCGCACCTCATTGTAGAGCAATTGGCCAACGCAAGGTGAAATGAAAAGCAACCAAGTCCAAGCGGACAATTTTTGGCTGTCACCGCCAGCGTTTCGATTCGGCCACCTATTGTCGCTCGGCTTTCCAAGCCGTTGGCGGGCATCGCGTTTGAACGTGGACAAGAGATTGATGTAGGCCGGTTCAAGTCGCGGTAGCGACGCAGACCCGGCAGGATGCGAGAGTGATGGTGGATTCACTCAAGCCGCCATGCCAATTCTTCACCTCCCCAAAACTCGTTTTGGGGAGGTGAAGACGAGCGAAGCAAGTTCACCGGTGGGGCCTCGGGGTGTTAGAAATAGACGGTGCAATTTAGCTGCTGCGAGGCCCTCCCCAGAAAACGCGCTGAAGGCTTGTTTTCCGACCCTCCCGGCTTCGCCGGGAGGGTGAATTCGGCGCCGCGATTCACCTCCCCAAAACTTGTTTTGGGGAGGTCAGAGCGAGCGGAGCAAGTTCTGGGTGGGGCCTCGGGGTGTTAGAAATAGACGGTGGAATTTAGCTGCTGCGAAGCCCTCCCCGGAAAACTCGCTGAAGGCTTGTTTTCCGACCCTCCAGGCGAACGCCGGGAGGGTGAATTGCTCGATGTCGGAACTCCGCTATCGCTGCGTTACGGTCTACCTTCGTCACAAACCTATTTGTCCATTTCGGGGCGTTGGGGTCGTTTGGGGCGATTGTCTTCGCGTTGACCGCGACCGAAACCGCCACCTCCACCACCGCCGGGACGTCGGTCGCCGCCTCCGAAACCGCCAGGTCGATCACCACCTCCGCCACGGAATCCACCAGGACGACCACCTTCGCCGCCACCAGGCCGTCCACCACCGAAGCCTCCACGACCTCCCGCTTCCTCTGCCACTTCGGATTTTGCGATCATGTTGTCCGCGGGATTCACTGTATCTCCCTCGTCCATCACACAGTACAGATGTTTGTCACTGCGCAGAATCATGCGTCCGTCGCTGATTGCTGGAGTGCCGCCGAACGATTCCGCATCCGCTGTAACGCGGTTAACACTGATTTGCTTCGGTTCCTCACCGAGCTCGAACACGAACATTTGCCCCGAGCCGTTGAGGTAATACATCGTGTCACCCGCAATCACAGGCGAAGGATAATCGAGCGAGCCAAACCCGCCACCGCCACGAACCGCCCCTTCGAGTCGCACTTGATCAATCTTGTCACCCGACTTCGCGTCCATGATCGTGACAACTCCGTTGGAGATCAAATACAGCCGCGACTTGAATTGAATTGGCGACGCAAATCGCGATGATTCACTACCGCTCCATAGGATCGCATCATCGGTTGTCTCACCGGTTCCGCCGATTTTCACTGCCACACTGCCGCCGCCGCGACCGGTGAATGCGAACGCCACTTGACCATCGGTGATGATACTGGATTGAGCCTGATCGGCTCCTGTCGCGGCACTGTACCAACGCAATTTCCCGTTGTTAGGATCGAGGCCCCAAACCTCTTTTGCCACGCTCATGACAAGGTCCGTTCGTGAATCGTCAAGCTTCACCAAGGCGGGGGTTCCCCACATCCCATCGAGCCCCGATGCTTCTTGTCGCCACAACTCTTTGCCCGTCGCTTTGTCCAGCCCCACAATCGCTTGGCTTTCCGCCGACGCGGTCACGATCAATGTGTCTTTGAAAACGATTGGACTCGACGCCGAACCCCACGCCCAAGGATCGGACTCTTTGCCGACATTCACATTCCACAGTTCCTTGCCGTCAAGGTCGTAAGCGTGCACTCCGCTCTTGCCAAAGTAGGCAAACACGCTTTTGCCATCCGAGACGGGAGTGTGCGAGGCGTAACCATGTGCGGGGACGCCGACGCCAGCATACGGGTCTTCGGGCAATGTTGCGGCGACATCTTTTTTCCAACGCTCGGCACCGGTTTTCAAGTCGTAGCAAACCAGATGCCGCACCAAGTCTTTGATTTCCCCTGGATTCTCGCGGCTCAATCCGTACCCCGAGTAGCATGTCACAAAAACCCGGTCGCCAACGATGATTGGGCTCGAAACCCCCGCCCCCGGAAGTTCGGCCTTCCAAGCCACGTTTGCTTTGGGGGACCACTGTGTCGGCAGCAGCTCGGTGTCCAGGCTGACGCCCGAGCCGTCGGGACCGCGAAAACGAAGCCAATCATCAGCCGATAACGTCGAACTGCAAGCAAGGAGAACAAGAGACGCGAGAAGTTTTCGTTTCATAAATGAACTTGAGATAAGTGTAGAACGGTACTGCGTGACCCTGGTGGCTAGGGTTTTAAACCTCAGCCAACCAGCAGGGTTTCGCCGCGATTTCAAGTTCAAGCGATAAAAACCGTGGATATAGATGCGATGGGTGCCGGTTGGGACGGCGCCGCCATTCAAGTGGATACGGAGGCCGCGCCGCCAACGACTTGCTCGGTCGCCCTCACCCGAGCATCGCTAAAGGCTTGCTCGACCTCTCCCAAACTGCGTTTGGGAGAGGTGACAGAAAAGCCTGTGCAAACGAAAAAACAAAGGCACTGCGTTTGCTGAACTACTCGGCGTCCCACCATGCGTTGATCGCATCGGTCATCGATTTGACCATCTTGGGATTCGCCGCGGCGAGATCGTTGTTCTCGTGCGGGTCGTTCTTGAGGTTGTACAATTCCGGCTTTTCGCCTTTCAAGCGTGCCGACGGCAGGATCAACTTCATATCGCCTTGGATCATCCAGCGGTAGCGTAAACTCGCGGCCGGATCGTCCATCGATTGAATATCGTGCTCAAGGATCTCACCAAAAAGTTCATCACGTGACTCACGCTTGCTCTGGTCTAACAAGTTGATGCCCGGTAAATTTCGCTCGGTTTCAACGCCGACCGCCGCCAACACGGTGGGCACGAGGTCGATCGACGACGCCAACGTTTCTTTGTCCATTTGTGACGTGACGTGGCCTGGCCATTTGATCATGATCGGAGTTCGTGTACCGCCTTCGTTGGGACTTCGCTTGCTGCGAGGTGCGTAGCGGCTTGAGTCGAGTTCGTTGATCCATCCATTATCGGTCACGTAGATCACGATCGTATTTTCAGCGAGCCCTCGCTCGTCGAGCGCTGTCAGCAATTGACCACATGTTTCATCAAACCATTCACACATCGCCCAATACTTGGCCATCGGCAACGAGTCGGTTTTGGAAGTGTACTTGTCCAAAATCCGCTGCGGTGGGTTATGGGGTGTATGCGGCAAAAACGGAGCGTACCAAACGAAGAACGGGTCGTCGTTTTCTTTGCAGCTGTCAAGAAACGAATCGATTGGTTCCATGCCGGTGCGTCCGATTTGCAATCCCTTGTCACCATGACGTCCATCTTTGTTGAAATCGCCCTGCGTCATCCCTTCGCTGAATCCACCACGCTTGTAGTTGCCTTCCCACCATTTGCCGGTTTGCAGCGATCGATACCCCAGCGGTGCCAAGTAATCGGGCAGCGTCTTCATGTTGTCGATATGCGATAGATAGGCTTCGCGGTTCTTAACGTATTCCGGTTGCGTATGGTTAGGACGTTTTTTGCCCTCTTTCATTCCTTCCCACGGCGGGTCATTGCCAACGACGCCATGTTGATGCGGATACAGCCCCGTGATGATCGTCGAAAGCGACGGACGACACAGACTGTTGGGCACATAGCCACGAGTGAACGTCAAACTTTCGCGAGCGAGTTGATCAAGATGAGGCGTCTCAATAGCGTCGTGCCCCATGAACGAATAGTCGCCCCATGCTTGGTCGTCCGACAGAATCATCACGACATTGGGCCGAGTCTGTTGGGCAAATGACAGGGTGCAAACGAGCGAGAAGAAAAGCAAAGATGCAAAACGAGAGAGCATGAACGATCCTAGTTTTTGGAGAGTGGAAAGTGGGAGGGGGAGAGAACAAGGCCAAACGTGGCCGGTATTCTACGGTAACACTTCGACGATGATCGGGTGGGTGGTCACGCCGCCATTGGCGTTGGCGTTCAAGAAGAACGTGCGGCGTCCGGGCACCGAGGTGGGGTCGGCGGTCAGAAAGAATTCTCGTTCGTTACTGCCCGCCAAAATCAGCAAACCATTCAACCCAATGTTGTCAACGTAAACGCCTTGAGTCGCGTTTCGTCCCGAGTCTTCTTTGCCAAAAGAAACCTCGTTACCAAAACCCGCCTCGCGTCTCAATCGAACGCGAGCAGATACGGTTTCACCACGGCGGACCTGCAAAACCCAAGTTTCATCTTCCGCCACATCATGATCCAGAGGATGCAAACTGGGAATCACACTGGGGCCGTCGGCGAGCTTGATTTTGCTTAATTGTCCCGCCGAGCGTTCGACATGTCGTCCCAGCACATCTGCGGTCGCAACGACATTGACGCTCAACTCGCCGCCCGACTGGGCCATATCTTCGTCAGAAATCGTTTCGGGAACCCACAATGTCCCGACCGCCGATCGTTGCCCGGCTTCGATCACGATGGGCGAGTTCGAAATCACGAATTTCGGTAACCCATCGAGGGTAAACGTAACAGGGCCATCAAAGCCGTCGATGCGGTCCACCCGAACGATAAATTCGCGTCCCGTGCCTTTAAAAATAGGGCTCTTTATCTGGGTGATCGAGGGGCGGAAACTCGGGGTCGCGGCACGCACACCAAGCCGATATTGAAACGCTTCGCCCCCCTCACCTCGCGTGTCGGTGATGCGAACCTTGAACGTCCCATCGCGAGGCGCGGTGAACAATAATCGGCTGGCGTTGCCCGCGATTCGCATTGGGTCGTCGTCGTTTTCATAATAAACATCAAACACCGGCAACCCATTTGCAATCGGGGTTTCGTCACCGGCAAGCGGCCGGACGACGTAGCCCGGTTCGCCTAATGCGTGCGTTGTTCCGCTCGTCCCAAAATAAGTCCAACGCTGGCCTTCGCCTGGATACGTGTCAAATCCAGAGTCGGGACCGCGAGGATGTTTCCACAATCGCGAGACTTCTCCGGATGAATAGAAGTAATCACCCAAATTCATGTCCTGCCAATTAAAGACTCGGAAATCGTTCGACTGCAGGCTGTCTTTACCTCGAAACGTAAAATAGGAATCGCGAACCGCATGCAACCGGGTTCGCAACACGGCTTGGTCGTCGGAGTCCAAAATTGAGACAATCGGATCGATCGGGCTATTTCCAATTTTGTCTGCATCAATCGCCCATACTTCGCCTGCATTGGCATCCCAAGCGTAAACGTCGGATTCGCCCGCCGCAGAAATCACACCGCTGACCTCAGCGCCACGCGGAAGCGTTTTGCCCTCCGATTCACCGCGTACCACGAGTGCATCAAGATCCATGTAGACCGGCGTGACCGATTTCGCCGCAAGGACTTGTTTGTCGGTCGAACGGGGCAACGTCCGGCTGACAACTTGACCGTTCATCAGCGAGATCAACACGGAATCGGATGCTGCATCGAACGCGATATCGGTCCCGGTGTCAGACACCGATTCGAGTGACGCGACTTGTTTCCATGACACGGTGTCAAGCAGTTTTACGTTTCCCGATTGGCTAAGCACTGCCAAATGATTCGAATCGGCTGCGAACGCGAAACCGACCAATGGCGAGTCGTCGACAAACCGCGTGATGACGAGCGGATTAATTGCGGGCGTATCGATACTCTTAAGTCGCCAAACACGCAATCGATTATCCGCACCGCAGCCCACAATGAATTTGCCGTCGGCGGTAAAGTCGACCGCCAACATCTCGTCCTCACCCTGGCTGAGGGTATCGAGGCGTTTACCCGTTTCCACATGCCAAATTTTGATCGTGGCGTCGGCGCTAGCACTGGCCAGTACCTTTGAATCGCGTGAAAACGCCAAGTCATAAATCGCTCCATTGTGCCCGGTCAATTCATGCACGACCTCTGCGGTGCTGCGATCCCACAACTTGATCACGCGGTCGTAGCCTGCAGTCGCCACCCACTTTTCATCGGCGGAAAAGACGGCCGAATACAACACGTCGTGATGGCCGAGCATCTCGGATTCCAGTCCTGCATCGTCGACGCGATAGATGGCGGAGCGACCGTAGGCTCCGGTTAACCCCGTCGCAACCAGAATGCGTTTTGCATCGCGACTAAACTCAAGCGAATTGACTTTTCCTGGCAACCCATGGATCTCGGAGATTGTCGTTCCGTCGGCACGCACAATCTGCACCGATGAAAAGCGAGCGAGCGCACGCAAACTGCCGTCCGTTGAAACCGCGATCGAGGTGACGGGACGTGGTGAGTCTTTATCGGGTTCAATTTGTGGCGTTCGCAACGACATTTTGATCGGCATGTCGCCCGCCGGCCCCACGGCACCTTGATCAATCCAAGCCGCAATCGTCTCGATCTCATCGACACTCGGACCTGGCTCGTCTTCGGGCGGCATCTTGGGGTCGATTTTGCCCATCGTCATCAACAACATCCGGCTGCTACCTGCCGCGCCGGCGGTGACTGCCAAACCGGTATCGCCCCCTACCAACATCGCCGCGTGATCATCGAGTCGCAAACCGCCTTCGTGATCGTCCGCGTTGTGACAGCCGACGCAGTATTTGTTCAGAATGGGCGACACATCGGTCACAAAATCCACCGCTTCGGCGGCATTGACCGTGACGTTAATGGCAATCAGCAACAAGGGGATTAACAGGAAACGCATAGGTAACATTTGAGATGCGAGAAGTTTTTCATGTGGGATGAGGCGTCTAGCAGCCATCAGTGATTGAAGGTGAATTCGGTGCTCGTCAACACGCTCCAGGCGACATCCTGCATTGCCGTGCTGAGGTCGTCGCCGTATTCGCCAACGACCTTCAGCAATCGTTCGCGTTCATCGAGTGATGGGGTTCGCGAAAGTGCAGCGACGAATAACGTTTCAATCATTTCGGACGGAGTTTTCCCATCGGCGATCAGCTTTACAATCCGATTGTTCGCTTGTTCCAGTTTTGGGTTCAGCGTTTCACCGTTGGATAGATGCAGTACCTGAACCATGCTCTGCTCGGCACTGCGTTCGCATTCGCAAGTGATCTCGCGTGGATTGCGACCAAACGTGTCGAGGAAATACGACGCGACTGCGGAGTCATAAAGTTCAATCGCCTTGGTCCCGTCAGGATAAAAGTCGGTCTTTTGCTTGTCCGCACCAGGAAACGCCACTTGGTCAAACTGGGACGACGTTTCCAAGGTTTGATCAATCGCGTCCAGCATGACTTCGGCCATCAGGCGACGAGGGTAGTAGCGACTCAGATATTTTTGTTCCAGTTCATTTTCGGGCAGGGGAACGCTGCTGCGTTGATAGGTTTCACTTTGCAAAATCACCCGCACTAACTTCTTCAAATCAAATTTTGCATGAACCACGTATTGGGCCGTCGCAGATAACAGCGGTTCGTTGCTGGCGGGATTGCTCAATCGCAGATCATCCACTTGTTCGACCAACCCTCGCCCGAAAAAGTTTGCCCAAACACGGTTGGTGATCGAGCGAGCGAAGTAGGGATTCGATGGATCGGTCAACCAATCCGCAAGCACGGTACGGCGGTCCGATGGGTCATCGAAATCAAGCGGCGGAGCATCCAGCGGAGCGGGCGGTTGAGGTTTGCCGCGATTGGGCTGGATCAGATCCCCGGACGTCGCCACGTACAACGTGCGGATACCGTCCCCATTGCGACTGTCCCCGCCCCAGCCCTTGGCACGCACGCGAGCGAACAGATTCGCCATGCCGTAGTACTGGTCGTTGCTCCATTTTTCAAGCGGATGATTATGGCACTTCGCACACCCGATCGACAAACCCAGAAAGGCTTGGCAGGCGTTTTCCGTCATCTCTTCGGGCGTTTGATGCAGCGCGTAAAAGTTAGTCGCACCGTTTTCGTTACTCAATCCCGATGCTGTCAGTATCTCGCGAACGATCTGATCCCACGGTTTGTTTTGTTGGACTTGGCTACGGATCCACTGGTAATAAGTTTTCACCGCAATCGGTCGCAAACGCGTGCCGTTGACGAGCAAGATGTCACACCATCGATAGGTCCAATAGTCAACATAGTCGTCGCTGGAAAGCAAACGTTCGATCAACCGATCACGCCGATCAATGGCAGAGTCCGCTAGATAGATTTGCCGTTCGTTTAGACTCGGCAAACGGCCGATCGTGTCGAGAGTTGCACGACGAAGAAACGTCTCGTCATCACATCGCGGCGAGGGGCGAAGGTTCAGCGTTTTTAGCTGTGTAAGGGTCAGCTCGTCAATGAAATTGCGGCGTGGCGCGGCGGTATAAACTTCGCCAGCGATTTCATGCGGATAGGGAACGGTCATCCTCGCCAGCGCAACTTTGCTGCCGAACCAAACCAAAACCGCTCCTTCACCACTGCCGACGACGTCGACGATGCCGTCATTCTTCACAGTGACGATCGCTTCATCGGTCGCCGAGAAGACCGCCCAATGAGTCACGTCGACGACACGCCCATCGCTGTAATGTGCATTGACGAGCACCCGCGTTCGATCACCGGTCCGAAGCATGCTCGCAGCGGGTGTCACCGTGATACGTTCGAGCCGCACATCGTCATCGCTGGGTCCGCGAGCCCCCGTGGCTATCCAAGACGATAGCACTCGATAATCTCGCGACTCGGTGTCGAGCCTTAGTCCCCCTTTGTGTGGCAAAGCACCACTTGGTTTGGCGACCAACAAACTTCGCCCCGGATCGGACAACTCAACGCGTCTTCCCCTCGCTTCTCGCGTGATGCTGACGAAGTCAGATTGGCTGTCGTAACCGTGAAGCGACAGTCGGAATCCGCCCTTGCCTGCCAACGCGCCGTGGCAAGCACCGGTGTTACAGCCCAGACGCGAAAGGACCGATTGCACGTCGTTGCGAAAACTCCAGTGGTGAGGTTCATCGAACCCAGCGACGGTGACTTCGGTTGTCGATACCGCATCGCCAACGTGTGCGGTGATCGTTGTCGTTCCGTTACCAGCAGCGATCGCCACGCTGTCGTCGATCGTCACAACAGCGGGATCGCTGGACGTCCATCGAACGTTGTCGCCGATGATTGCCGCTGGCACGTCGTCAAGATTTGACACGTGGACGACCATCAATTGTTGGCGTGCTTCGCTGCCAGAGAGCGAAAACGATTTCGGCAGCACCGCGATGTCATCGGCCCCGACCGCGCTCTGCGAGACCACGGCAGCGAGCAGCAATAGGTGCAAGCGATTCGGGATGATCATGGTTGTGATAGGTCTTTTCGTGAACTTGGCTGGTTGCCCGTCGGGACGGTTTAAACGTTTGAACAAATTCGTGTCGTGGATCGCTCGGGAGGTGCGGTTTATTACTTTCGTAGCTACGCTCGCCAGAGCGTGGATTTCCGCCGTCTGGCGACGGCAGCTACGTCGAAATCCGACAGCCATTTTCCGCCCGAGCCCGCGATCCTTGTTTTTATCGCGGAGCGATCAACGACTATCCGTCAGTGATTATTCCGATCGTTTCTATGCAAACAGTTCTTTGATTTCGCGAACTCCAAAATCGACCAGCGGAAACGGGCGTCCGGCAGGTCCCGGTAACTCTGCATGCAGTTCGAGTCCCAAGCTTTTAAAAATCGTTGCAATGATTTCGCCCGGATTCGCCGGGCGATCCGCCGGCACCGCTCCCATCGGGTCACTCGCCCCGATCGCGCGGCCTCCCTTTACACCGCCACCGGCGAACGTGCACGAGAAACATTGAGGCCAATGATCACGTCCGCCTGCGGGATTCACTTTGGGTGTGCGGCCGAACTCTGCCAATCCGCATACCATCGTGTCCTCGAGCATTCCACGCTGAGCCAAATCGGCGATCAATGCCGAGTAGGCTTGGTCGTACATCGGGGCGACGATGTTCTTCATCCCCTCGATCGTCGTGAACGGCTTGCTGCCGTGGATGTCCCAAGTGACTTCGTTGAACACGGTTAAGAAGGTGTTGATGGTCACGAAACGGACTCCGGCTTCGATCAACCGTCGTGACAGCAAGCAGCATTGTCCAAAGCGATTCATTCCATAGCGTTCGCGGACGGCCGTCGTTTCTTGAGTCAAATCGAATGCCTCGCGAGCTTGCGGGCTGCTCATCAGCCGATATGCCGACTCAAAGTTTTTGTCCATCATCTTGGCCGACTCGGACGCTTCGAGCTGCTTCATCCGTCCTTCGATGGCATCTCGCATTCTGCGGCGTCGATCAATTCGCACATCGCCCAGAGTCGAAGGCGGCAACAAATCGGGGACTTTGAAATTCGCTTGACTGGGGTCGGCCATCAGTGCAAACGGATCAAACGACTTCCCCAGAAATCCACCGGCTTGTCCGTTGGGCAAATTGCCGCCGCCACGCCCCATTGTTTCAGGCAACACCACGTGTGCGGGCAAATCTGTCCGGCGGCCTTGCATGTACTGGACCACCGCTCCAGCGTGCGGATAGTTCACTCCGCCGCTGAATTGACGCCCCGTCTGCATCATCTGCCAACCTGCGTCGTGCACCGCCGCCGAGGTGTGGTAACAAGACCGTACGATCGAGAACTTGTCCGCGACCTCGGCGTGCATGGGCAGAATCTCGGAAAGCTGAAAGTCACCCCTAGTTGAAATCGGTTTGAACGGACCTCGCACTTCGGCGGGGGCCTCGGGTTTCATGTCGAAGGTATCAAGTTGGCTGGGAGCACCAAGATTGAAAATCATGATGCAGCTGCGTTTGTCTTTACTGGGATCCACTGCCCCCATTTCTTGTGCTGCTAGCCACTGGGGTAAACCCAATCCGATCGCCCCCAGCGTGCCGACCTGCAGAAAGTCGCGACGCGAAGTGCCGTCACAGGTATGAGCGATACCACGCGAGGTTAGGTTTAACATGAGGTCGGGATGTGGGGAGGGGATGTCGGGGTAGGGAATGCTCGTTGCCGCACCGCCCTAAAATCCCTGATTAGGTCCACGGTGGATAACGTTAGGGATGGGGGCGCGGACGCGTAACGACCCTTATTGTAGCTTCAATGGTCGCGTGACTGCAAAGTGCTTTTAGGACCATCGGAAGAATAACTGACGGCGTCTTCCGTAGTGGACGAGGCAACGAGTCCTTTTTGGCTCAGTGAAGCTGCAGGACTCGTAGCCTCGTCCACTACCGCCCGCCATTTCTTGTACCGAACGTCCTTAACGCCAGTGGTGCCAAAGAGTGCAAATCGCCCGCTTCTTCACCTTCGTTTTTAAACGATGTCCCCCCAAAAAAAACGTCACCCCAGGGGGTGACGTTCATGGAATCAGGCCCATGCGGGCTGTTTCGATTTACTTCGTTGAAGTGGGAGTCGCAGAGAAACTAGGCCACTTCCCAGCCTTTGCGATACTCTTTCGAGATGTACTGGTCCGCTTCGGGGCAGTTGGTGGCCTTCAATGCGGCGGCGTCCCAATCGAGCTGCTTGCCAGTGCGGTAGGCGACGTTGCCCAGCAGTACGGACTCGGTCAGTGCGCCCGAGTAATCAAAGTTGCAGAGCGTTGGCGAACCGTCTTTGCAGGCCTTGATCCACTCGGCATGGTGACCGATCGAATCAGGAATCGTTTTCGCAGGAGGGGTGAAGTCCGAGAACTTGTCTTGCGGGAACAACTTGTAGTTCGAGTAGTTGGCGTACATGCTGCCGTTACTGCCCACAAACATCACGCCGCTGCCGGGAACGCGTTCGCCAGCAACTTCCTTCGGAGTCAGGTTGCCGTCGTACCAAGTCAGGTCAACACCGGGCATATCGCCTCGGGCAGGGAACTTGTAATTGACTTTCAAACCGAGTGGACAGGTTTCCGGATGAACCTCAGGTCCTTCGGCTTCGCACGACGTTGGGTGACGCAGGTTCAGTGCCCAGAATGGTAAATCCATGTAGTGACAACCCATGTCACCGAGGGTTCCTTGTCCAAAGTCCCACCAACGACGCCACTGGGCGGGGTGATAACGACCGGCGGCGTAAGGACGCTCGGGAGCACCACCAAGCCAAAGATTCCAATCTAAATTCGCAGGAGGCGTTTGGCCTGCTTCGGGACGTTCACCGCCGCCCCAGCCTTTGCCGACCCAGACGTGGACTTCTTTGATGTCACCGAGCACGCCGGCTTGGACGATCTCAACGACGCGGCGGTAGTTGGGTTCGGCATGGATTTGCGTACCCATCTGAGTTGCCACGCCTTTGGCCTTGGCCGCTTCGGCGATCACACGAGCTTCGTGGATGGTATGTGTCAACGGTTTTTCGCAATAGCAATGAAGCCCAGCGTTGATCGCACGAATCGCAGCGGGAGCGTGATGATGGTCGGTCGTTCCGATCACGATCCCGTCCGCCTTGTCGGCTTCGTTTGCGATCATCTCGCGATAGTCGGCATACAGCTTGGCATCTTTGAAACTTGTTGCTGCACGGTCGAGATAGTTCTTGTCGACATCACACAAACCGACAATGTCTTGACTCTTGACGCCATCAATGTCAGCGGCGGCGCGGTTGGCGGTTCCGACACAAAGCAGTTTCAGCTTGCTGTTGGCCGAGGTTGATTCCGCTGCGGGCAATTCGCTGAAAACGCCCGCTGCAAGGATGCCTGCACTGGTCGTCTGCAGAAAGCGACGACGGTTTGCGGACGCGGTAGGCGACGGTTTTCGAGGCGCAGGGGGGGTAGCCGGTTTCTTCATTTCAAAAAATCCTAAGTGGTGGTGGGCTGAAATGGTGGGATGCTGAAGCTGGACATTCAAGCAAGATACTTGATGCGGATCTCTAATTCCACACTATTGTATCGCCAAACTTGATCGCAATGTTGGTTCACTAAAGAATGAAAGTTCGCCGAAATAACTGCCAATTCGCTGTAATTCGTCGCCTCCCACACCCCCGAGCCCAACAGGCAAACCGTCGCCAAGTCAATAGACTTCCCGATGTCGTGCCCTTCCGCGGATGGCTAAGGGAGTGAAGCTTGCTCTCATCAGACGAGCGAGGGCTACGGATTCAACTTAGCGGCAGCAAGCTCCAAATCACTTCCTGATGATTGCTGAGGTGACTAGCACGGAACGCCCCCTTTGAAGGTTGGCCGTGGTGGGCGAGGCAACGAATCCTGCCATTCGTCAGCTCAATGGGACTCGTTGCCTCGTCCACTACCCTAAAACTCAATAAGGAAAGCCCGCTGTTTCGACTGTCCCAATTTTTCGATTTCAGCGTATTTGTGAGCCGACGGCGCTAGCCGCGGGCCTCATTTTGCTAACGTTTTACCGAGCGTCAGCCCGACGCTAGCGCGTTCGGCTCACAAAATGGGACAGCCGAACTAGCGGGCTGTTGATTGTAAATCGTAGTCGTGAGCCGTGGGCCGTAAGGCACCGGGTAATGCGTTAAACCCGGCCGCTCACGCGTCACGGCTCACTGAATCACCAGCCCGCTAGCCCCGGAATGCCCCCTCTGTTTGTAGATTGGCGTTCCTCATTCGGGTACGATTTGGAGGTGAAACCTTAATTCTCTGCTTCTCTGAATGGTGTGGTCATAGGCTATGAAACATCCGCTATCTCGTGCCCTTGTCGCATTTGCCTCCATCGCCGCCGTTTTTCTCTCGCTGTCTGGATTTGCCCAAGACAGCCCCGGGAAACCAGCGACAGAAGTCTCGGCGGATTCCAAGAAAAAAAACACGCCGCTTGAATACACCGCGACGGAATCGCCCCTTTTCTACAACATCCAAATGAAAGCGGATTACGGTGCCTCGTCGGGGAAGATGGAGATGGAAGGAATCCTCGTCTATGAGCTAAAAAGGAGCGATAGCGGCGCGGTGTCCATCAACTGCGAATGCCAATGGAAACGCAATTCAGCCTACCGCGGGCCGCAAAGTGATCGCGTTTTCCGACTCTCATCGCGGTTAGTGGCCGGACGGGTTGCTGCCTGCGAAATCGACAACCGGGGTAAACCGATCAAGGTCTCGCGGCCTAGTTGGATCTTCGGGTTGCCGATTGATCTCGGACGAATCGCGTTTCCGCAATTAAGCGAAAATGAAACGTGGGAAGTTACCGAACCTGTCTCGCTGGTCCAGAGCCCCAACTTCTACAACCACCTGCAACTGATTGCGGTGTCGCCTGAGATTAAGGATCCATTTCGAGTCAATCGCATTCGCCCGAAACAGGATGACACGCCAGAGAAGGTGGCACTCGCCCAGATGAAGCGGCAGTGGGTCGACAAGGACGCTCCACTTCCGACTTTCCGAGAATCTTATTCGATCGACGGCAGCGGGCTGAGTCCGGAAATCCAAGTCACGGGAGATCGCGAAGTAGCGTTCGCGAGGGAGCGTGGGTCGGTGGACGAGGTCAAACTTTCACTTCGTATTATTTGGAAGGAACCCAACCACGAGATTACCGTGCCTTGTTCGTTGCAACTGACTCGATTGCCCGAAGACGAAATCGTGGCATACAGGCAAGCGAAAGAAAAAGCGGCGTTGGAACAGCAGAAACGACTCGCGGAGCACGCCGCGATGCAGAAGACGGTGCCCGACGTGACGGAGCGAGACCGCGTGATCGCGACGCTAAAGACAGCGGACAAAGAGGTCTTTGATCTGATGGTCAGCAAACTGTATGGCGAAAAGGTTGCTGACGATCCCGAGATGGCCCGCGTGCTGTACGATCAGTTCTTTGAGCGAGAACGGTTGCCGTACCACACGGTCAATGTGATCACGAGCCTCGACCCCACGTTAGAAAAGTCGGCGACGATCGCGGCGAAATATGCGACCTCGTACAGTTCGTTTGATATCAGTTTGACGGGCGATTTGATTGACGAAGAGACGCCGCTACAGCGAAAGCAGATCGTTTGCTTTCCCGACAACAGTCGTTACAAACCAGCGCACTTTTACGGTGCCGTCGAAGATGTGTTGGTGCTGGAAACACGTGATCGCGAACCCAAACTGATCGCGGTCAAACGGGCGGTGTGTCGACTGCCCGCTCCGGCAATGATCGACCCCAACGCGGCGCCAAACGAGTGAACGCTAGGCTGGTTTCCAGGCTGATGCCTGGCAACCCAATGAATTGCAGGCTCCCGCCTGCCGAGCGAGAAAAAACGAGGCGGGAGCCTCAAAAACAGTGCGTTCCCAGGCAGGAGCCCATCGCCGTGAACGATTTTCAGGCTGGAAATCACAGCATTTCCGTTTCGTAGCTACGCTCGCCAGAGCGTGGATTGTTAGCGTTCAATGCGAATCACCACCTTCTGGCGAAGGTAGCTACCAGAAAATTGTTCACGGCGTTGGGCAGGAGCCTGGGAACGAGGAGTTTTTGCTGGCGATTAGCGATAAGTGTCCAATTTGCACTACATCTTAACACTTGAATCTCATCTACATTTCCCTAGGACGACGGTTATGCTTGCTCTTCTCCGACTGAGTGTGTTTGTCACAGTAGCCTGGTCCTTGTCCATGCCTGCACTTGTTGCTGCGGATGCCGCGCGGCCAAACATTTTGATCGTGACGGTGGACGACATGAGTGCCGATTCGCTTGGCGTGTTCGGCTGCAAACTACCCGACACCTCGCCGAGTATCGATGCGTTCGCAAAAACAGCGTTGCGGTTCCAGCACGCTCATGTGTTGGTGGGGAATTGCATGCCAGGCCGAAACATCATGTGGTCCGGCCTTTATTCACACGTCAATGGCGTTGAAGGATTTCGGCAAAACAAGTCACCGAGCTATCCGGTGTTATGCGATTTGGCCAAAGAAGCCGGTTACTTTGCCGGCATCCGTGGCAAAGTCACTCACTCGACTCCGTACAACCCTTATGCCTGGGACGCGGTTCTTGATACGGACGCCAACGGTAAAAAGTATCACATCAAAGATGTGGCCAGCTACGGCAAGTCGACTGCGGATGGAATTCGGATGGCAGAGCAAGCGAATAAACCGTTTTGCTTGATGGTCAACATTTCCGATCCTCACAAACCTTTTTACTCGGGACCACGTGATCCGCATCAGCCTTCGCGAACGTTCTCTGCCGACGAGGTTCCGATCCCTGGATTCTTGTTTGATGATCCGCTGGTGCGAGAGGAACTCGCTAGCTACTACTCGTCCGTCCGTCGTGCCGACGATTGTTTTCGCGAAATCATGTCGGCGCTGGACGACTTGGGCAAAGCCGACACGACGTTGGTGATGTTTTTGTCGGACCACGGCATGCCGCTGCCCTTTGCAAAAACGCAACTCTATTACCACAGCACGCACACGCCGCTGATGGTCCGTTGGCCCAATGTCACTCGAGCCAATTCGATCGATGCGAGTCACATGGTTTCGGCGGTCGATTTCTTGCCGACGCTCTTGGATGTGATGCAGCACGAACATCCCACGCCTGACATTTTGCACGGACGTTCCTTTGCACCGCTGCTGCGTGGCGAGACACAAAAGAATCGCGACTTTGTCATTTTGCAGTACAACGAAAACGCCGGAGGGAACCGCCATCCAATGCGAGGCATCCAGACTCGCGAGTACCTGTACTTGTTCAATCCGTGGAGCGACGGCAAGCGAAAATTTGCCACCGCGACCACTGGCACTGCGACGTATCGCCAAATGGTCAAACGGGCCAACAAAGAATCGGTCATCTCTGCCCGCCTGGATTTGTTCGACCATCGAGTGCTCGAAGAACTGTACGACGTGCAGAACGATCCTGATTGCTTGGTCAATTTGGTCGACAGCCCTACCATGCAACCGACCCTGCAGTCGTTGCGAAACCAATTAACCTCGTCACTAAATCAGATGGATGATCCTGTTGCGGTGGTATTGCAATCGCACACAGACGCCTCGATTCGAGACGCTTTTATGGCGAAGGAAGACAAACTGAAAAATCAATCGCGAAGCAAGCGGAAAACGCCAAGAGTTAAACCTGCGAAACAGGAATAGGTGAACCGAAATTTTGTTGCAATGATTCGTCTTCGGCTCAAGCCACTCACCGATCATCCGTTGGCTTCAGTGTCGCTCCGCAGTGAGGGCAAAAGGCACTCGGAGCTTGGATTGCGACATCACAACTCGGACAATTCAGTGACGGTTGTGAATACGTCGGTTTCGCGTTTTCATTAATCTTTTTGATGTAGAACACGATACCAATGACAAGTACGAGCGGCAGGACGAGAATGCCAATGATCAGCATGATGATGACGATTTCTGCGACACCGGGCATTCCAAATGAATTCATTAAAAAGTTCCTCGCAGCACGAATGGGCTAGTTTACTGGCCTTGGTTTTACCATGGTTGATCGGAACTTACGCGGTAAAACAATCGGTGGATCGACCTGCCTAGTAAGTAGGCAGGAATCATTGGCTGAAATCCCGTTACCCGTTTGGGCGCTAGCCACGGTTCAGCGCCGGAACCGTGGCTAGCGCCAAAACGGCCAATTTACTGGAAGACTCCTGCCTAACTGCTTATCGGCGATTCAGCGAATGGACATCTGTGCAAGGCGAACGCTGTTCCGCAGTCGCATTTCCGAAGTTGCTTGGCTTAGCGCTTCAGTGGGACCAATCAAACTGCACAGCGGCTGCCCCTTGGAAACGGACGTAGCATCATGAGGAATATCATAACACTGGATGCCGTTGATTTCCGCATGCGAGAGTGCCGCGCGATCAAACTTTCCTGTTTGCCGTGCGAAGACAACTTTCTTTAAAAACGGGTTTGCAACCTCATCGCTTTCCGAGAGTCGCATTTTAAGCTCCGCAAGCGAAGGGGAATTCCATTCGCGACTGGTGTTAGGGAATTGGATCCTGCATGCCGACCCAATCAACGACTCACGCGATCCAAGCACATTTCGGCGAATCAGATCTCGCTCGATCAGTTCACTTGACGCGGTCCAGCGAGGGTTGATTTCGAGCAACCAAAGATATTTGTGAGCGTCGATGATCACATCGATGCCGAACAATCCCGCCAATGCTGTCTTCGTGACAAGCGTGTCGCCAAGCTCGCGAAGTGTTTCGGTCTGTTTTTCCGACAGAAATACGGGACCATACGACCCGCCGTGCACGAATGGGTAGGGAGGCTTTCTTGTATGCAGTGAACGGCATACTCCGAGCATCACCGATTCCTTTCCATCACTGAGGTAGGACACGCCGAACCGCTTGCCTGCGACCCAACGTTGATAAAAAATCGAGTCGGAATCCGACTGCAACTGGGCGTGTGACTTATTGGTAACCCAGCGGACGTGAACTCCACCGCTGCTGGAAAAGTCTTTACAGAGCCACCGCTCGCCTCGTGACATGGCTCGTGACTTCGTTCGCTGGGCGATGTCGCGAGTCGATTCTTCTGTTGCCCGCAATGTGGCTGGGAAATGGATTCCAATCGCAGTTGCCAGCTCAACCAAAAATGGGAGTGCCTTCAGATTGCGGGTAAGCAACGAACGGGCGTGGGGTAGTGGACAGACGTCCCCGGAGAATCCACCGACAAAAAGGATCGGAGGGGGGACGGGTGGCGAGGTGAATTGAGAGAGGAATCGCGTTGCCTGCGTTTCAATCTTTTTCGCAAGATCATCCTGGTCGCGAATCAGCACAAATTGATCACAGGCGGCTTGGCAATCGCTATCTCCGAACAAATCGAATCCGATGACGCTGAATCCTGCCCGGGTTGCCGACTGGGCTGCCGCTCGCACGCTAGCCCCGACAAGCGTTACGGTCGGTCGCGAGTTGCAGTTATTCAACGGTGTCGTTCCGCACGAGTGAATGGGGGGAGTGGCCCGAAATGGATGGATCTGGTACCGTTCTTGTTGCTTTGGAGGCCCACGTCGGATTGATACTGGCGTCCCAAACCAACAATTGCAACACAATGTGTCTTTCCTCAACCCTACAACTTCCCAGCGGAGTCCCCGTCCATGCAGTTTAACATTGGTGAAGCTTTAGTCGGCGACGGCAACGAAATCGCCCACATCGACTTGATGATTGGCAGCAAAAACGGTCCTGTTGGAGCCGCATTTGCTAACGCATTGTCGAATCAAAGCGAAGGCCACACCAACCTTCTTGCCGTCCTTGAGCCAAACGTCGCCGTGAAGCCATCCACTGTGATGATCACCAAAGTGACGATCAAGGGCATGAAGCAAGCGGTACAAATGTTCGGTCCTGCACAAGCCGCTGTTGCCAAAGCGGTTGCTGACGCAGTGGGCGAAGGCATCATTCCTAAGGATCAAGCGGAAGAACTCGTTTGCGTTTGCGGTGTATTCATCCATCCTCACGCCGAAGACGACGAAAAGATCTACAACTACAACTACGAAGCGACCAAGGAAGCACTGATCGCAGCTATGGGCGGAAAGCCGACTGTCGACGAAATGCTTGCGAAAAAGGATTCGGCAGCGCACCCTTTCAAGGGATTCTAGGTCCCGCTGAGTACACAAGTTCGCTCCCAGACGATCTGCGTCTGGTGGGCAATTCGCGTACAATGACGCTTCTCGTTTCCCAGCGAATCGAGAAGTTTTTTTATGGCTCCACCGTTTATGTCGCACGCAAGATTTGACGCTTGGGAACGCCAATGCAGTTTGGTATGATCTTGGTGACGGCTTCGTAATCGGAGGCAGGAGTGCCAAGAGTACGAAGGGCCTTCACTTGTTTCTGTGCCGTGCCGCCACAAGTCCATAATTCGAGAATAGTTCAATGCTCAAACAGCAAAAAAAATTGATCCTGGACGAGGCCCAGCGGGAATCGATGCGGCGTGCTGGTCGCGTCAACGCCCGTTTGATGGACTTCATTCGTCCTCACGTCGTCGCCGGCGTCACAACCCAGAGCATCGACGATCTTGTGGCCCAGTGGACGCGAGACCACGGACATACCCCCGCGACACTCGGCTATCAGAACTATCCGAAAAGTTGCTGTATCAGTGTCAACGAGGTGATTTGCCACGGCATTCCTGGACCTTACGAACTTCAACCGGGCGACATCGTTAATGTCGATATCACCACGATTGTCGACGGATGGCATGGTGACCAAAGCGAAACGTTCTTGATTGACGAAGTCAGCGAAGAACGCCGCAGTGTGACCCAGTGTGCATTTGATTGCCTGTATTTGGCGATCGAAGCCCTGACGCCGGGTTGCCGCGTCAGCGAAATTGGCGAGACGATTGTACCCGAGGCACATCAACGTGGATTCACCGTCGTGCGTGAGTATGTCGGGCACGGACTCGGTCGCCAGTTCCATCTTGATCCCTCGATTCCTCACTACCCGAATCGCGAAAGCCGCAGCGACCGACTCTTTCCCGGTATGTGCTTCACCGTGGAACCGATGATCAACGCGGGCACTCGCTACACCCGTTGCGACAAACAAGACGGCTGGACCGTGCGGACCAAAGACGGGATGGCGTCGGCTCAGTTTGAACACACGCTGCTGATGACCGAAGAAGGCCCCGAGATTTTGACGCTGACCGAAAATGGTCCGCGCCGTGGTCACGAATTCTAGTGCAGCACTTGCGGCGGCTACCGTGTCCCCCGCCATCATGCCTGGGCCTAGCCCTGGACTGCTAAACCTTTGGTGTTGTCGTCGGAGTTGGACGTAAATTTTTCTTACTGCCAATACTACAGTTACCTCTCCCCTAACGAAGTTGGTTGTGCGGCTTTTTATTTCGTTGTGAATCGAGTCCCTTGACGTGCTTCACCTCCCCGAAACTTGTTTTGGGGAGGTCAGAACGAGCGGAGCAAGTTCTGGGTGGGGCATCGAAGTGTTAGAGATGACAACTTGCAAGCTCAACGTCACCAGCCCGAGAGCGGAAAACTCGCTGAAGGCTCCTATTCCGACCCTAGTATATGATCATTGTGGTGTTTCGACCGGTTTTCGCGTCGATTCGCTGTGATGACCTTTGCGCAGTCGCTCTGCGGAAAAGTCGCTGACTCACAGATCCTATCCGACCCTTCTCGGCCCCAGGCTAGAGCGATTGGGAGCTTGATCGTGAGTCAGTTCTTTTACCCGAACGGTCGCTAGGTCGGCGTCATGCCAGACCGCATTTACTAGGCAGGGACTGTTAAGATGAGCAACGAATCTACTACAAACACTCGACACGAAACACCACTGTCGCGAACCGGTTACCAACGAGTCATCGGAGTCGATGTTGCCAAAAATAATCTCGATCTTTGTGATTCTCAAAACAAGCTTACCGGGCGAATTGATAACGACGTGAAGAGCATTCAAGCGAAATTGCTTGACCGCATTGATCCTGACAGCGCGACGTTGATTCTCTGTGAATCCACCGCCAGCTATCACCTGTTGATGACGGACATGGCTCACGACAGCTCGATTGACGTCGCCATTGTCAACCCACGGCAAGTCAGAGACTTCGCCAAGGGCCATGGATGGCTTGAGAAGACCGACACGATTGATGCAGCGATGATTTGTCGATTTGGTCAGGACGTTCCGGTCCACTTGGCAGTCAGACGCAGCGAGCAACAGAAGCATCACACCGCGATGGTTCATCGTCGGGTATCGCTTCTGAAGATGCAGGCTCAAGAACGATCGCGGTTGCTACATACCACCGACAAAGAGACTCGCAAGTTGCTAAAACAGATGCTGCGCAACATCGAAAACCAGCTAAATCGCGTTGATAAACGACTCAGCGAGATCCTCAAAGAGCTGGCAAAGCAAGAGCCCAAAGTGCAGATTTTGAAGAGCCACCCCGGCGTGGGCGAGGTCACGATCAATGTGCTTCTGACTTCGCTGCCTGAGTTGGGGCAACTCAATCGCAAAGAGATTGCGAAGTTAGTTGGCGTATCGCCGATGGCTAAGCAAAGTGGCACCAAGGATGGTAAACGAATGGTGCGTGGTGGGCGTCAATCGGTCCGCTGTGCATTGTACATGGCAGCGTTATCAGCTCGGCAGTACGACGAGCGTCTGAAAGCCTTTTACACACGTCTAAGAAAGCAAGGGAAACCGTACAAGCTGGCGATGATCGCTTGCGTACGAAAGCTTCTTTCGACACTCAATCAGATGGTTCGTAATCAAGAAACGTTTGACGCTTCAAAGTTCGCCGCGATGGTCTGATCAGTCCACCAACGAAATAACGGTTGAAGAGCCCCTTTCGCGTCGCCGTCACATTGGCCTGCGCCAGCATCTGAGGCCGATGTGACGGCGATGCGGAAGGGGCGGCCCCATTTTGCCGAGCCCGAACAAGCGTCGAGCCAGGGATCGAGCGAAGTATTTGGAAAAAACGGCAGCCGACCAACGACCGAAATCGCTCGTCGACTGCCTACGTACTCGAGCGTTGCCGCTCGGTACAAGGGTCCAAACATACACGCAGCCAGACTCCCATAGGAGCCCCCTATGTCCTTCGATGCTGCGCATCGAGGCGAAACATCGAATCAAAAATTTAGTTTTTTGATAAGCGACTATTGCCAAATCTTAACACGGTCGCTCCCGACTTCGGAGGTCGTGCAGCTTTTAAGCTGTTTGTTTTCCTAGACTTATGGCTCTTTGCTGCAGCTTATCCAGACGCAGGAGATTTTGAGCTAGGATCAACAGGCCTGTCTCGCAGCGGGCTCGCTCGATTCCGCGACCGTGAAAGCGGTCCACTCGCCGGTTCCCTTTGGCGTCGCCAAAGGAGAGTTCCACGGTTTGCCCGCGTAAACGATAAAGCGTCTTGCAAGATTCACTTGCCATCTTCTCGCGTTGAGCCTCCAGCATCTCTTCGCCTTCGATTCGCTTGATTCGTCGTGGGCCTTTACCGCTGAGACAGCGTTCGGCCAACGGACAGCCCTCACAGAACTTCGCGTCACACTGATAGGTCGATTGGTAAACGTATCGGTCGCCCATACGCATCTTTTTTTCTCGCCACAAATAGGCTAAGCGGTGACCTTGCGGGCACACATAGCAATTCAATGAGGCTTCAAAACGAAATTCTTCGCGGGGAATTTGAATTTCGCCGCTGCGTGACTTCCGCTTTGCAGCGCTACCGCTGGCCGATGGCGGTGCCAGCAGATCAATGTTCCGATCACGCGCGTCGGTAAGGTCAAGAATGCTGCAGTAGCCGCCATCGGCCAGCACCCTCTTGAGTTGGCCGCCGAATAACTTTTGCGTCTTGTCGATCATGGGGGCCAGCGTGCCCGCATCCGTTGCAGAGGCTTGACACAGATAACTAACAATCAGTCGACTGACCGGATCGACCATAAATTGAACGGTATACAACGGACGATACGTCTTGCGTTTATCGCGGCCCAGCGGCGCAATGGGGTCAGTCAAGCTGACGGTGATCTTGTCAGGATCTTTGCGTTTATCACTCGGCTTTTTAGCGTTTTCATTAATCCGTTGCTCCAGTACGATGGCGGCCGCCTCGATTCGAGAGGCCAAATCTTGTCGGCCTGACTCCGTTGGCGGCACCCATTTTGGAAGAGGATCGGTTCGGCAGTAAGTGCCGTCGATCAGTTCTTTTAAGAGTTCCTGTCGCCTCTGGAGAGTGTTGCGATTGACCATCCGATGCCGCGATGCACAGGCGGCAATCGACGTGCCATCTAGAGCCACCGTGGTCGGGTCAAGATGCCCTTGCTCGATGGCCCGTTGGGTCACGTCGTCATGAAGCCTCTCAATGACGTCGCCGATGCGATCACGAAAATCATACCAAGTTCGACGAGCCGGCGTGTATCCATGACCGAGCCATTGCATCGCTTCGTTGAGCTTGGCTTCTTCCTCCCAACTTGCAGGGCTGAGTCGTCCCTTGAGGTGCTGATAGAGAACCATCTGCAAAAGCAGAATGGGATCGTAGGGCTCCTGGCCCCTACCGCTGTACAACCGATCGACTTCGCTACGATCGAGTTGTTCGACCTGCCGGCGAACAATTCGTGCATGATCGTCCGGCGGAAGTTTGGCATCAATTTGTTTCCATCGCCAATGGCTTGCTGGCAGGGGGACGGGGCGATAACTGGCTTTTTAATCGTCTCTGAATCGTTTATGCTCATGGCGACCTCCGTGTGGCTTGGAATGAAAAGCAACGCACATTCTGTGCGAAATCCCAATCCAAACGAAGGTCAATTTTTTTGCGCTAACCCCAGGTGTTAAAACAACTTAAAACCTGCACGACGTCGAAGTTGGTGGAGAGGTGGCAGAAAAGCGTCGCAGCCATTAATCACGACAAGCCCAACGTTTTAGCGGCCCAGCATTGCGCTGGGCTGCTAACAAAATGATATGGCATTCCGCGTATGCCTATTCGTTCAGCTCCGCTTGCTCGTTTGAATACCTCTCCCAGAGTGAGTCCAAGCGATTGGCGATGGTCGCTTCGTCACCGACAACCAACCAGTATCGGTAGCGGTACGCTGACTTGGCGGAGAGCAAGACTCGATCAATCGGAGCCACGTGCATACACGGTCCCGCTTTGGGATCTTTGCTGAGGCCCCCACCATGCGGACCAAAGTTCCACTGCAAGGTTGAGGATGGCGAGAACACCGCGACGCCTTGTCCACCTGGCTCAAAAAATGCCATGGCTTTGCGAGGCGGCATCGCTTTGCCCCACGGCGGTCCAGGCGGTTGAGATTCGTCTCGCCATCGACCATCACCGAGATAGCTTTTTGCGTTCGCAAAATTGCGTGTGAAGTAACAAGCCGGGATCTCTTGTGCCCGCAGAATCGCTGGACCCCATCGATCATCGCCAGAACGCTGGGCAATAAACTCGCAACGCACGACGATGACATTGGTCATCGAGGGCTCAAATGCCGTCCATTGGCGCATCCGCGCGTCAGCCTCCTCGTCCGGCATATCCCACAACTTGGGAATGGTTTCGCTATACAGCGAATCGCGTTCGCGACGGGCTTCGGTCACCCGCGCCCACGATCCGATTCCGCCGCCTTGGATTGGATTCCAAGTCCAAGGACTCCACGATTTGCTTTGACCCTCGGCGGTTCGGTCCAGAGCCCGCCCGGCGTAATACGATTGCTGGATCAAGCGACCAGGGTCGGCAATGTTGACCATGTTGTTGGGATACCCGTCCCAAGATAGCCAAGTGATCGCAGCCCCTTTTTCACGATCGATTCCAATCTTGACGACGTCATTGTCAATCGAGAGCAATTCTTCGCCCGACGCGGTGGTTTGCGTCGACAAGCCGATCAGTGTGACCATCAACAAACAAGATTTCGATAACATTGCGATTTAGCCGGCGGCTTTAAATTCGGAACTTTGGTTCGCTTCGTTGATCAAACGAAACTCGATTGGTGTGTGCGATTGTAGATGAAGATCTTGTTGCGGGTAAGCAATCACGACACCGTGTTCTCGGAAAAGACGGTCGATGCCCAGCCGTACCTGCGTTTCGATTGTCCTCATCTGTGCCATGTTGCGAGCGGTAACCCAAAAGAAAACTTGAAACGCGAGTGAGCTGTCACCGAAATCGTTGAACGAGACACTCGGCTTGGGATGGGGATGAACGCCAGGATTTTCGCTGGCGGCTTGTTCAAGCAATTGCATGACTTTGTCCAATTGCGAGCCGTATGCGACGCCTACTTTGATCGACGATCGCAATCGATCATCGGTCCGTGTTAGGTTCGTCACGTTGTTCTCAAGGAACTTGCTATTGGGCACGATAATGTCCAAATTGTCCCCGGTGCGAATCATCGTGCTGCGTGCACCGATGCGAGTCACGTTGCCGTAGGTTTGGTCAATAAGGATCAAGTCCCCTGATTTGATCGGGCGTTCGGCGAGCAGAATGAGCCCGCTGATAAAATTGTTCAGGATGTTTTGGCTACCAAAACCGACGCCGATCGCAATCGCTCCGCCTAAAAACGTGAACATGGTTAGCGGTACGTTGGCATAACGCAGAGCGGTAAGTGCGAAGGTGATAAGCAACGCATAAAACGACAATGATTCGATCGCCCCTGCGGCCGCTTGCTCCACACCAAACTTGGGCAGCCGAGTTCCCATCAAACGACTCAGCCAACGGGCGGCAAAATAGCCGAAGATAATAAACAGAAAAGTGCTCGCGACTTTGCCAACCGTTAATGACGTGTCATCGATGTTAGTCAATTCATAATTCCAGACGCGTCTCATCGAACCCCACGCGTCTTCGATCCATTGGCCCAAACTTCGCGATGGCTCTCCCTCGATTTCCGATTGCAACCGGGTCAGTGCGCGCGAAGCACTGTCGATGCCCCAGAGGCTGCGGTTGTATTGTTCAATCTGTTTTGCCCACGACTCGTTCTGTTTGTCCAGCCAACGATTTCGTTCAGGATCCTGGGCGGTTGCCTCGTCGGCTTTGGAAGCGGCTGCATCCAGTGACGCTCGCGCTGCCGTCAATTTCAATTCGCGGGTTCGTCGCTCGCGAGACAATTGTTCTAGTTGGCTTAATGTTTCGGTCAGCCAGACTCGGCGTTCTTCACGCGTGGATTGTCCGGTTGCAACTCGATACCTGCGATCCCACGACGCCCGCATCATCGGCAATCGTTGCAAACGTTGATTGACAACGGCTTGTTCGACTTGGATCGTCTGCTTCGCAATGCTCAGTGCCTCCACACGCTCGGTCGCACTTGGATTTGGCGCGGCTAGAGAATCCACTTCTTGGCGTGCTGCCAACCAGCGACGTTCGGCATATTGCAAGTCGAGCTTCAGTGAATCGGCCATCCGATTCAATTCCATCTCGCGGACATCTAGCTCCGCCGTTTTTTCATCAAGCGTGAGTTTGGCGAAAGTGACTTGTTTGATAACGATCTGGCGTTTTCGTTCATTGATTTTCAGTTCGAGTGCATGAATCGATCGATTGGCTTCTTCGATCGACAACTCCAAGCGACGCAGTGCCAATGTTTCTTCTGCAAACCGGACCTCTCGCTCGATCGCTTTTGACGATTCGACCGCAGCATTGCCACCGTTCTCTTTGGTTTGACGAAGTGTCCGCTTGCTCGCTTCGACTTCCAGCCGTGATCGCTCGACACTTTCGCGTGCCGCCAACTGTGACTCGTCAAGCGAGTCTCTTTGAGTTTTGCTCGCCGCGATTGCGTCATTCAACTTGTCAAGAACGAGGATCGAGTAGGGCGGTCCATCGTCAATGCTGCCGCTGGCCAATTTGGTGAGCTGGTTTTTTAAATCCTCTTCTTTCGCGCGTAAGTCCTGCAGCACTGTCAGCGCATTTTTTTGCTGAGCCACCGTGACTTCGATCAAATTGCCTGAATCTACATCTGGCACGTCAGCTGCCAATGAGGGTTCGGCCAAAGTGGGGTCGGCGGAATCTTGGGGGGCGAACTCATCCGACTGGACGACGGGGACAGCCACAGATGTTCCGCCGGACGCTGCATCGGGTTCAGCGCTGGGTAAAGTTTCGGCCAGCGTTAAAGTGCTAGCGAGAAATACCAGCAAGAAAAGTAACGGTGCCAGCGATCCACGTGTCATTCGAATCAATCCATTGATCGCAAACTCACGATGATCGCAAATTGCATCAACGTGGTTGCGTTAACAATGGAGATAGAATGAGCCGGATGCAGGGTCAAGATGATTTTGCGTTACGCCGTCGCCTTGTCCGCTTTCAACACGGTTGCTTGCATAATCGTGAAGAACGACATCGGTGTGGGTTTGTAGCAGCGGTCGAAACGTAGGGGCAGTCCCGCGACGACGTCTTGCAGATCGAGATCGGTTCGCCATCCGAGGCGGCGTGTGATGTTACCGGCCGAATCGACTACTTTCGCGATCAATGTATTTTCGCTGCGGAAATGGTTGACCATTAGAATCTTGCCACCGGGACGGCACACTCGCACCATTTCGCTCATCATTGATTGCGGTTTTGACACGACGCTAATCGTGTGAAACGACGTCACTACATCAAAGCTGTTGTCCGCGAACGTCAATCGTTCGGCGTTCATCGGCATTACGTTGATGTGATTCCATTGTTTTTGGTCAATCAACTGCTCTGCCTCAGCGAGCATCGATTCGGAGAGGTCGACTCCGGTTAGCCGAATGTCGTGAGGATAGCTATCGAGCGACAATCCTGTTCCGACTCCCACCTCGAGAACTTGCGTTCCTGATGAAATGTTCATCGCTGCGACAGCGCTGCGGATGTTTCGTTTGGCAACGGCAGGCCATAACCCCTGATAAACGGGGACCAAATTGTCATACAGACGACTGCGATGGGGTTCGGCAGTTTTCGTCTTCTTCGGCGGCGAAACGGTACTCATGGTTTTTGAAACCCTGTGAAAAACTCAGTCATGCTGACTCAATATCAATGCTGGCATACCTTACGTTCCGCCCGCGTTGCATCGAAGCATCGCAGTTTTCGAGCAGGAGTCAACTCGAATTTGAGAACGCCTCGACGACCGTTAAGTCGTTACAAGGATAGCGTTTAGAGCATCCAGACCAATAGTCCCCAAACAGATTTTGAACCGATCTATTACACAGCTGATACAAATCGGGCTGGTTGCGGGGACCGTTTCTGCAAAATCCGGCATGCCAGGGGGGTGGATCAGGCAGGAATGGTGGGGTCAGTTGGGGCCGTTTTCCTGGCCAGCAGCGACCGCACGGGGGGGCCGAACGCGTAATAGCAAAACGCGATGGGGAGTGCGACCCAGTGCAAAAGGAACCCACCGACAATTGCAAAAAGTGCCTGGCCAAATTGATGCGTGGACCATCGGCCGCTAACAAGTTGCTGGAAAACGTGAGGATATTGGAACCTCGACGTCATTAAATACGCCAAAACGACCGCCAAGACGGGGATCACATAGTGAGCCGAAAGCAATGCGTACTGCGCGGTTTGGTGGACAAATGCGGGGTAAACCGGATCGGTCGCAATCGAGGCGAGGTCAGGCATCGCGATCGCAAACGCGGCGATGGCACCCGCAGCGGCGGGACTAGGTAGACCTTCAAATCCATCATGAGGATCGTCTTCGTCGGTTTCGACGTTAAATCGAGCCAAGCGAATGAGCACACAAAGGGTGAACAACACCCCGATGGTCCAACTTAATTTGTCCCAAAATACGTCGCTAATTCGCCAAACGATTACCGCAGGAGCGGTCCCAAAGGTGATCGCATCACACAAACTGTCCAACTCGGCTCCAAAACGACTCTCCTGGCCGGTCAACCGAGCTGCTGACCCATCCAACGCGTCAAAAACCATCCCAATAAAGATGAGGACGCCGGCAATAAACAGTTTTTCCTCAGGTTGGCGGGCGATCGAATCGCTCATCGCTACCGAGATCGCGGCCAGCCCGCAGACGGCGTTGCCAAGCGTCAAAAGCGTGGGCAAAACCGCCAGATTGAACTTTCGCTTTCGTCGTGGGCGATTCCTCTTTGACAATATTCGTTTGCCCAATCGCATTTTTCCACGTGGGATAGGCGATTCGCTGTCGTGTTCCAAATCCATGGGATCAACGTCATGCGATCCTTCCTCGTCGCCGGATTCGTCGTGGCTCGATTCAGCGAGTGCTTCGTCGTGAGGCTCGTTGCGGGAGCGTCCAAATGCTCGGCTGCCGAACAAACTGCGTTTGAGTTCACTCATGGATTTTTCGTTGTGATTCCAACATGGAAAGGGTTAGCGGAAACAGTCAGCAGTGTTTTTCGGATTGTGCGTGTGATTCTTGGTACGAATGGATCGAGTTCGTCCCCCCAAGCTTAATCATACAACGCCGTATCGCCGCGGCTAAATCGCCGCCTGAACGACCAAGCCCTGCAATTCTTACCGCAAACTAGCCAAGAATCTTGCGAAATCATAATTTTTGTTCTGACGTTTTCTAGACGACGAACATTTTTCAGCAAGCCGTTTTATTTTCTCTGGACGTTTCGAAGCGGTTCCAGTCACGTCGTGGCTGAGTCGCGGAATGGTTCGCATCGGTACTCATGGTCCACCAGCGTATCCGCTATAACAGCGGTATGTCGATATGCGAACCCACCGGAGAGAGTAGACGTTCATGATGACCCCCCGTTATTTAGTGCCCTTCGATACGCGCCGTTCACTTCATCGGTTTACCGATGTGTTGATCATTGGGGGTGGTCTAGCGGGTTTGCGAGCTGCCAACGCGGTCGAATCCAATCGCTCGGTTTTAGTGGTGACCAAAGACAAGCTGCGTGAATCGAACAGTAACTATGCACAGGGTGGAATCGCGGGAGTTGTCGATCCTGACGATCGCTTCGAAGACCATGTCATCGACACGATGGATGCAGGTGGAAACCTCTGCGACGCCGGCACCGTGGATATGGTCATCCGCGAAGGGCCGCGTCGGATCGAAGAATTGATTCGCTGGGGCACTCGGTTCGACGAAGCGGACGGCAATCTCGCGTTAGGCCGCGAAGGGGGCCACAGCCGCGAGCGAATCGTGCACGCTCAAGGCGATGCAACCGGCGCCGAGATCATGCGTGCGGTGATCGATCGCACCCGCAGTCTGCCCAACGTTGAAATTTGGGACAACGCTTTTACCGTCGACTTGTTGACATATGAAGGACGTTGCCGCGGCGCGATCATTGTCGGCCCCGACAATCGGCCGTTGATGGTGTGGGCGAAAGAGACCATTCTGTGTACCGGAGGCACCGGGCAAGTCTATCGCGAATCGACCAACCCGCCGGTTGCCACCGGCGACGGGCTTGCGATTGCCTATCGCGCGGGCGTTCAATTGCGGGACATGGAATTCATCCAATTCCACCCCACCGTGTTGTACATCGCCGGTTCCTCGCGTTCATTGATCACCGAAGCGATTCGTGGCGAAGGCGCTCATTTGGTTGACGCAGCCGGCCACCGTTTCATGCCCGAATACGATCCACGCGCAGAATTGGCACCGCGTGATGTCGTCAGCCAATCGATCATTCGGCAAATGGACGTCACCAAACATCCCTGTGTTTACTTGGACCTTGCCCACCTCGACGCGGAAAAGGTTCGCAAACGATTTCCCGGAATCGCTGAGGCTTGTGCTGCGTTCGGATTGGACATCACCAGCGACCGCATTCCCGTACGCCCCGGGGCTCACTACATGATCGGCGGCGTGACGGTGGACCGCCAAGGCCGCACGAGCTTGCCTGGACTTTGGGCGGCGGGCGAAGCGACCAGCAGCGGACTGCATGGTGCCAACCGTTTGGCCAGCAACAGTTTGTTGGAAGGTTTAGTTTACGGTGCTCACGCCGGCGAAGCCGCTTCACGTGCCGCGGCGGAACGCGACAATAAACTCGTTGCTTTGCCAATCCAACATCCCATTCATTTGCAACGCGAATCATTTGACGTCGCCGACGTGCGAGTCTCGCTAAAAAGTTTGATGGGACGTTGGGCCGGTGTCGAGCGAAATGCGAGCGAGCTGCGTGAAGCCGAGGATTCGATCCGCTCGTTTGCGGCCTATGTGATGTCGCGGCAATTTGACACCGTCGAAGGCTGGGAATTGCAAAATATGTTGTTGGTCGCTTCTTGTGTCGTTCGTTCGGCGCTAGCGAGAACCGAATCACGCGGAGTCCACTTTCGCTCGGACTTCCCGCAAGTGGATGATGAAAATTGGCGGCGGCATCTGACGCAACAGATTGACGTCGACGGTGGGCACCCCAAGATAGGTGAACCGTTGGAGCCCAATGAAATCACTCGAACGAGTTAGCATGCGTCTCACGGAAAGGGAACTGTGATCATGATTGAAGAAACCGTAAACAATATCATCGGTGACCCAGGCGAAGTGGCGTTTGTCGTCCACTCCAACGTCACCGGTCCGATTCGCGAGTTGACGTTTTTGCAACGGGCGTTACTGTTCGCCGAGTTGTCGATGATTTCTTACAATGACGAAGACGAGGCACGGCGTGCTGCCGAAGTCGCTGGGTTTCCGGACGTCACTTTCTACGATCGAGATGGATCCCAAGCGTTTCGATTCCGCAACGAGTTTGATTGTGTGATAGCTTGTCGTGGCACCGAGCCCAACGAGTGGAATGATATTCAGGCGGACGCAAATGCCGCATCCGTCGTTGCAGAAACCATTGGCAAGGTCCACCGTGGATTCAAACGAGAAGTCGACGATCTGTGGCCGATGCTTGAAACGGCGTTAATGAGCAACGAGCAACCGTTGTGGTTTTGCGGTCATTCGCTGGGTGGCGCGATGGCAACCATATGCTCTGGACGATGCTTTCTTTCGCACATTCAATCAAATCCCGAACAACTTTATACGTATGGCAGCCCACGCGTCGGCGATAACCGCTACGTTAACTATGTTGCGCTTGACCATTTTCGTTTTGTAAACAACAACGACATCGTCACCCGTGTGCCTCCGCTGTTGCTTGGCTATCGCCACTGCGGAAGCGAAGTTTATATTGATCGTCACGGACGTCTTGGGCGACTGGGGTTGATCATGAAACGTCGTGACCGTTGGTGGGGTTTCATTCACAGTCTACGACGCTGGAAAATCGACCACTTCATCGATCACTCCATCCACAACTATATCGACGCAATTTTTGCTGCCGTCCAGCTTGAGCAACAAGAGTTGACTGGCGGCGGAGTCGCAAAGTCGGGTTCCGAGTTTGCGGGTGAAGAACGCGAGTATACTGAAGAAGAGAGGGTTGATTTGCCTCATTTAAAACGCCACATCACCAACCCGCCAAAGATTGACAATTCATCCGACGGCGGCATTGACACGAACGAAATGAGAATTCAAGGATGAGTGGATCGAAACAAAGCTCTCGCAATCGATCCCATGACGCTGCGACCGAAAACGCAGCGATTGGATTTATGGAGATCGACGGGGTCCGACTAAAACTTTCGCATCCTTACGAAGGCGAGGGGCAATGGATCGGTCAACAAGAAGTGCTGATGCAATTGTTGGCTTGTTGGATTTCGGTCGATGAGACCGATTTGCCGCTGACTCCTCGATTGATCGGGTCGCCCGGTGTGGGCAAGACGCAATTAGCGATCGCGGCGGCCAAGGCGCAAGGACGTCCGCTGTACATATATCAATGCACCGCCGACACCCGCCCCGAAGATCTGCTGATCACTCCGGTACTCAGTCAAGGTGGGGAGATCGCTTATCACGCGTCACCGCTTGTCACGGCGATGATTACTGGCGGCATCTGTATCCTGGACGAAGGGAATCGGATGAATGAAAAGTCGTGGGCATCGCTCGCGCCGCTGCTCGATGGACGCCGCTACGTCGAATCGATCGTGGCAGGGATTACGATCCATGCCGAAAAGGAATTCCGTGCGACCGTGACGATGAACCAGGATGAGTCGACGTTTGAGATTCCTGACTACATCATGAGCCGCTTGCAACCGACGCTCAGCGTTGGGTTCCCCAGCAAGCAAGACGAGATGTCGATTCTGCAATACCATCTTCCGTTCGCTCAGCCTGAGATGTTGGCGATGACAGTCGAGTTCTTGCAGCACTCACACGAGCTGAAACTCGATTTTTCACCTCGTGACGGCATCAATCTGCTCCGTTTTGCAATCAAGCGAATGATGCAGGACAAGAATCATCCGATCAGCGGGGATGAGGCTTGGCAAGAGGCACTCGAGAAATGTCTGGGCGAAGAAGCTGTTGACCTGGAAAGTTTGGCCCAACGCCGAAAACGTACGCTCGGCGGCGATGCGGTTCCGCTCGGGCTTGCCGATTTGTTCTTCGATCCCGATGACCCGTTGCATCCCGATCGTGATGACGACGACGAGGACGACATCTAGCTTTAGCGGCCGAGACCATCAAAGGGGTGGTCTCGTTGAGCCCCGAATTATTTCGCAGGGCGATGCGAATCCAAATTATCGGCGTATTGGATCTTGTTAGTGATCTTGCGTGTGAGATAGGCATCCACCCCAGGGTCGTTTCCACGGTTATTCCTACGCCCATCTCTGGCCATTGCCCTCTTCATTGACCCCGGCGCGAGGCCTATGACGGTTGGTCGGAATCGATACCGAGAAAGCTCTTCTGTCACGAATTCTTGCAATTTCTCGCGATAATTCTTGTCTTATGACTTCCCATCTACCACCCGGAGACGCCAAAATGAGGCAACAATTGGGGGGTGCCGCGATGTTCTCGAAATTTAGGACAAGAATGATGATCCACAAGATTTGCTTGCGAGTTTGTACTTTGCTGCTGACCAGCGTCTTGGTCGCACTGGCGTCTGCGAGTGTGTTCGCGGCGGACCATCTAGATGCCCCTAATGTGCGTACCGATAGCACATTAGACATCAACGATTTGTATGCTTTCCAATCACCGCAGACGCCCAGCAATGTGGTGTTGATAATGACCGTGAATCCGTTCGCGGGCACGATGAACAGTGCCACAACGTTCAACTCGCGAGCGGTGTATGAATTCAGTATTGATACCGACAACGACGCGATTCCGAATTTTGCCTATCGCATCTATTTCACGGCGCCTCGCGGCGGGTCGCAGCGGTTTATCGTAGTGCAAGCCAACGGCAATGCGCTGGCTTCCGGCCAAACGGGACGCGCAACTGTAATCCGAGGTGGCGGTTTTGTGACGGCCGGATTATTTGATGATCCGTTCTTCTTTGATCGCAGCGTACTCGCGTCTCCGCCGGTTACGGGAACGGATGACTTTGCTGCAAATAATGTTTCGGCGATCGTCTTGGAAGTACCACGCAGTGTCTTTAACACAAACAACATTAGCGTTGGTGCTCGCACCACTAATCGAAACGGCCAGTTTGACCGAGTAGGACGTCCAGCAATCAATACGGTGTTAATTCCGGCCGGACTAAAGGATGCATTCAACGTTAGCGACCCACGTAACGACGTCGTTCAATTCCGACCCACCGTTGTTTCGACCTTGTTGTCGCTGGGAAATACACAAGTACAAGCGAATGGTTTGGCTGACGTGTTGCTCCCGGATCTTTTAACCATTGACACATCTAGTAGCGCTGGCTTTCTGAATGGTCGAAGATTGGCCGACGACGTGATCGATGCGGAGTTGAATTTGCTGACTCAAGGAGCGCTAACCAGTGACGGTGTGAATGCAAATGATAAAGCGTTCTTAACAACGTTTCCGTATCTGGCAGCCCCACATGTGATCGGCAACTAGATTTCGTCTAGTGATCGAAACTTGAACGGGTTCGAGGGCGGACATTTGAGTAATGTTCGCTAGGACGAGTACACGCATCACCGGAGCTTCTTAGCCTTGTCCAAATTCACTTACGTGTTTCTGCCGCTGTTATTCACGATCTTCTCACCGGTGATGGCTCAGCCGCCATCGCCGGTCGACGATGATCCGTATGCCAAGACGTTCGACGACTTTGAATGGGATGAAACGCAGGAGAGTTTTCCGATCCCAGGTGCGGTTGCTGTCGGCACCGTCATTCCTACTGAACATTCAATTGCGATCTATGAACAGCGAGTGCGCCGGTCACCGTCGGACCATTTTAGTTGGACGATGCTGGGGCGTTTATTTTTGTATCACGCTAAGGAAGCCGATGATTTGCCGGCGTACGGGCGTGCAACTGAAGCGTTAGAGAAAGCGGTATCGCTCAGCCCAGATTATATGCCGGCACGAATGGCGTTGGCATCGGCTTACAACTCTCAGCATCGATTCGCCGAAGGACTTGAGCTGGTGCAGGCAATATCCTCAGCAAATCCGCAATCTCCGACTGCCCTTGCGCTCGTTTTTGACAGCCAACTGGAATTGGGCCGTTACGATGCGGCGAGAAAGAGTCTAGAAAAGCTGCGTGGGATCGAAGATTCGCCTCCGGTTTTAGCTCGAGCGGCGCGGTTGGCGGAATTGGGAGGGGACGTTGAGCAAGCGATCTCGCTACTGGATCAAGCGATCTCGTCACTACAGACTCTGAGTGCGTTAGACGCAGAATATGTGTGGTACCTGTGGCGCAAAGGAACGTTGCTGTTGCAGCATGGCGAGGTTGCTGCAGCGACCTCGGTTTTAGAGCGTGCGCTGGGAATTGCTCCTGACGATCCCGCGGTCTTGGAATCGTTGGCACATGCACAACAATCCGCTGGTGATCTGTCCGCAGCGATTACGACGGTGACGCGATTGGTCGAAATGCATTCGCCACCACCGGCAATGGCGCTACTGGGAGATTTGTATGCTGCGGACGGCAAATCTGCGGCGGCCCAGCAATGGTTTGACAAAGCTGAAGCCGCGATGCGCGAGGAACAAGAGGTCGCTGGTGATGCACACGCCCGCGAGTTGGCAATGTTCCTAGCCGATCACGACCGGCATCCTGACGAGGCGGTTAAGTTGGCTCGCAAGGATCTGCTGCGACGACAAGACATCTACTCCTACGATGCCCTCGCATGGTGTTTGTTCAAGGCGGGTAAGGTTGAGGAGGCTCGGTCGCAGATGCGCGAGGCTATGAAATTGGGCACACGAGATCCCATGCTGGCCGAGCACGCTGCCAAAATCCAGCCGTGATTAGTTGAGACAACAGAAACGGCTCGCTTAATTTCTCAAGCGAGCCGTTGGCGTTCATCTCAAAATGTCCCTTATCTCCCACTCTTTCCAAAACGGCGTGCGGGACGATTGCATCCTCGTTCACCCCAAGAACTTGTGATGCAATCGTCCGCACGATTTGGACTCAGGTTTCAACTTAAATACCGCTTGCCGCAGCAACATCGCTCGTGGCGTTGTTGGTGTCGAGCATCTTGATCGCCGAGCGGAGTGAATCGACATCGGGCTCGCTATTGGGCAATTCGTTTTGCCCGTTTTGAACTGAGTCGATTTGCGGAGCCTCTGCTTGAGGTACCACGTTCTCTGCGGAGGGCTGCACGTTCTGGACGCTACCGGACTGGATCGTCGAAACCGATTCGGTTTCCACCGTCGTGGTCACCGACATGGATACGACCGGGATTGATGCGGCGTCAAACGCTTTCAAGTTATTCGCTTCGTCGCTCTCCATCAGTTCGTCAAAACTATCGATGGCGACGACGAGCCGTTGAAAGCCAATGACTTGTCCGTTGCGGTTGCCCATTGCCAGCGATTCGATTGGCAGCGTCACCAGCACTTCGAGTGATTCGCCCGCTTCGATTTTGTCCGTCTTCACCGTGGCGTTGGGCGACGTTGGACAGATATGTCCAAAAACCGCAACGGCGGAAACATGGAAACCACAAACACTGCGAGTGCTTTGGTTTTGAATCACGATGGCGAACGTTGGACCACATGCCGAATCGAGATGTTCGTGTTGGTGAACCTCGACGATTTGCAAGTCACCGATTTCACAATCGGGGATTGCTACGTGCCCAAACGGCGACGAATGGAACGTCGAGCCACGATTGAACGTGTTGTTGACGCCGTGTTGCGAAATCAAGTCGATGACGTGACCGCAATAGGAATGGTTTCCGAACAGATGCGAGGCGTTGATTTGCTGTGCATCGGATTGCATCGTCATGCAGACGATGAAACTAGTGGTCATCAAGACCTTGGTCATTATTTGGCGGTTCATTGGTTTGCCTGCTTAGGAAAAGTGTATTGAGTTTCGATAGAAGAAAAGCCCGGCAACCGCGAAACAATCGGGTTGTCGGGCTTAGTGGTGTTTGTTGAATCAGAGAAGTCGACGACTACCAGCAACCCCAGTAGCTGGTGTAAACAGGGGTGTAGTAGGTGTACGTCGGGGTGTAGCAGTAGTGAGATGTATACACAGGAGTGTAGTAGCTGTGGCTGTGATACACGGGGCTGTACCAGTTGCTGTAGCTACGGTAATGGTGGTGGCGGTGACCGTAGCCAATTCGGCGGAAGCAGGCCGCGATCGCCTCTTCGCCACTTTGTTTCTCGCCGTCGTTCAACAGCGACTCGACGTCCGCCAGCCCGAGATCGTCGTTGGTATCGACCTGAGCGATCGAGTCGTTTTGGTCCAGGTTGGCGATCGTTGAGAGCATGCTGTCCTCAGCCATAACCGAACTAGCAACCAAGATCATCGGGGCAACTGCGAAAAAGAATCGGTTTAACATCTTACTGTTCTCCAAGTGTGGCAGTGAATTGAAGGAAGCGATCGTGAGTCTGCCGTGTCGCGTCGCTGCGTTGTTTGCTTGACTAACAGGCCAAGCGACGGCACCGCCGATGTGTTACGCGAAAATTCGAAAATGTTTTCGGAGATGTTTCGACAATCGTTTTGCAGCCGGCTTTGCTGTAACACCCAACGCCATGAACGATTTTCTGGTAGCTACCTTCGCCAGAAGGTGGTGATTCGCATTTGCGCGACAACAATCCACGCTCTGGCGAGCGTAGCTACGAAATGTAAAATCCGTAATCTGCGCCTCTAAATGCTTCACAGCGTTTTGTAACAACGCTCGCGTTTTTACGCTGGGATAAAGAGTCACGCGATTGAAATGAGTCATCGCGACGCCTTACCTCTTATGCACCCCAGGGTATTACGATGCGTTACCTCTTCTCTTTTGCTGTGCTTGCCGCTTTGTTTTGTGGCAATCCACAGGTCCAGGCGGACGACAGTTTGTTTTCCGAAGTCGCGATGGAATCCGTCTTTGAGAAACAGGTCGCGACCGTAAAAGACGTCGCCACGATCAGCGACGGAGAAACAATGCAGCGGATTGTCGGCGTTTCTTCGCTGATCCAGGTCTTGAAGGCCGCCGGATTTGAGCCCAGCGAAGAACAGGGCTCGGCGACGTTCAAGCTCAATCACGCCCAGTGGATTTTTCCTGTTTCGATGACGGTGTTCGTCGACGAAGACCGCATCGCTTGCGAAATGTCGCTCGTCAAAATGGAAGATGATGCTTCGTTTGACAAAGAAACACTGCTGAAACTGCTGGTTTCCAACACCGCAACCCAAGGTGGCTATTTCGCGTTTGATCAAGAAAACAAGCGAATCCAGTTGCGAGTCTCGCTTAGCAACCGCGCTGTCACGGCACGTCAATTAAAGGCGGATCTGAGCCAGCTGGCGATTTTGGCAGAGCGAAAGTCCGATATCTGGTCCAAAAGCAATGCTAAGCCCAAGACCGAATCGACCGTGGCTGCTCCCACGACACCAACAAACACTGCGAAAGCACCAAATGCTGCGACACCAACAAACGCCACGAATTCAGCCCAAACCCGCTTCTCGCTAGCCGGAACATGGTCGGCATCACTGAAGAGCGGCGAAGCGTTCGCTTTGCGATTAAACAGCGAAGGCACATTCCAATTGGTCCACATGAAGTCGGGAAAATCGACTTCCTCCAAGGGCAAAGTGACCCGCGCCGACAACAAGCTGACTTTGATCGGAGACGACAAAATCACGCTGAATTGCACGGTCAATCAGACCGTGGCCGACAAATTCCAGCTGGCCGTCAACGACGCCAAGGGCAACGTGGCAATCAAACTCGATTTCAGCAAAGCCAAGTAAGCCCGGTGTGTTTTTTCGCTTCCGTCCGGCTTGCCCGGGCAGAGCACTACTGAGTTACCTCGCCCCAGACGAAGGTGACTGCTGAGGTAAAACCCGGCGTTGCGCAAGCGTACTGTCACCTCTCCCAGCTTCGCCGGGAGAGGTGACTCGCTACAGCTACCCTGTCGCGGTGAGAGCGGGCATCATGACAGGCATTTGAAATAGACGAAATCAGCGTTCTCCAGAGTTGGTGGAGAGGTGGCAGAGACGCCAACGCGACCGGGCGGCTTACGCCGCACTGCTCTCAAATTAACTGAATTCAACAAACCGCTCTGTAACACCCTCGCTCGCTCTCCGCTTGGTAAGTAGAGCCAAGCCGATTTTTCCCCCGCGACCCTCGCTGTCGCGACAGCAACCTCGAGGTGATTCAATGACCCTTTTTCGACCCCACGGCGTCCTTTCGCCAGCCTGTTACGCCCTATTCGCATTGACGTTTGTCACATCGATGACGCAAACCGCACGAGCCGACGCTGAAAAATACAGCAAAACCCTGCAATCAACCGTCTGGATCATCACCAGCGACGCCGAAAACGAAACCTCCACCGGAACCGGAGTCTTCGTCGACGTGGACAAGCGACTCGTCCTCACCAACGCTCATGTGGTGGGCGACAGCCGCTCGGCAGTGATCTTTTTTGCTGATGTCCGCAACGGGCTGCCCGAGGTCAAACGAAAGCACTACCTCGACAACGTGCTGAAACTCGCTCAGCCCGGCAAAGTCGTCGCGGTCGACCGCAAACGCGATTTGGCCCTGATTCAGCTGCCAAAAATGCCCGATCGTGCCAAGGTAATCGAGTTGGCTGATACCAGCATCAAGAATGGTTCGGCGGTCGATGTGATCGGAAACCCCGGCGGAAGCGACGTTTTGTGGGTCAACACCTCGGGAACCGTTCGCTCGGTGTACGACAAAAAATTCAAATCCAACCACGGCGAACATGATTTCAAAGTGGTCGAGATCCAAAGCCCAATCAAACCAGGCGACAGCGGCGGACCCGTCGTCGACAACGAAGGCAAATTGGTCGCAATCGCCCAGTCGTTTTCGCCGGAAAGCCCGCTGATTAGCTACTGTGTCGACGCAACCGAAATCAAAGCGTTCATGGACGGATCGTGGAAAGAAGCCCCGTTGCCGACCAAAGAACTGCTAGACACAGCAAATATCGTTCACACCAAACACTCGACCGGTCACTACCAAGTCGAGCAGGAAATTTCGAAGGGCAAGAAACAAGCCGTATTCGTAGCCAAAGAGACCGAGTACTTCAAACGAGCCGATGTGCGAAAGATCTGGTCGCTCGTTTCGGTGTCCAAAGACGCTCCGACCAGCGAGCTGATGATGCGACTGCTTCGTCAAAGCTCGGCAACAAAAATGGGCTCGTGGGCAGTGGAAAAGAACTCGTCCGGTGAACACATGATCATCTTCGTTGCCAAGCTTGATGCGACCGCACCGTCGGAAGCCGTTCAAGGAACGATCGAGTATGTCGCCCGCATTGCCGGGGCGATGCACAAGGAGCTGAATCCAAGCAAAGACGAGAAAACAGCGAAAGAAACGTTGGCATCCTGGCTCGCCAAATAATGCTGCTCAAGCTCGCTAAGCGGAATCTTAGCCGTGTTGGCGCTAGCGGGCTGTTGACTTAGTGAGCCGTGACGCGTGAGCGGCCGGGTCTTGCGCATTACCCGGTGCCTTACGGCCCACGGCTCACTTCGAAAAATCGGCAAGAAAACCTGTAACGCTTTTCCAAGACGCTCGCTTGGTTATTTATCAGGCGGATGACAAAAACCCAAGTCATCCGCCTGATTCTCACTCACATTCAGTCCACGTCAGTTCAGGAATTGAAAATCATGAAACGCTCATTCAAAACACTCGCCGTCGCCGTTACCACCATCGCTCTGACCACCGCCAACGGTTCGCTCGTGTCGGCTTGTGGAGGACGATCCGGTGGCGGAGGCGGCTCATACGCTCGTGCCAGCTTCGGAGGCCACTCGAGCTATTCAAGTCACGGCAGCTATGGCGGTCACTACGGCGGCACCAGCACGTATGCATCGTCTTGTCCTACGTCACAATATGCGTCGCCCGTGTATTCGCAACCCGCCCCATCGCACTCGGTTCATTCACAACCCATTCCTTCACAGCAGCAATTCAATCAAGCCGTCGCACCATCGAGGGCTCCGTCCAACTTTGGTGCGACCGGGTTGAATCAAAGTCGTCCTGTGCAAACAGCGCCAAACCCGTCGACAACGAACGCTTCGTTCGCCTCGTCGCGAACCCAGCCTACAAGTTCGGCTACCCCGACTCCTGCGGCGACAACACCAACGCAATCAAGTCAACCACGCAGCCAACAGGCATCGCAATCCACTTCCCAACCGCAATCGGCCGAAGCATCGGCTCTGCAGATGTTGGCTTCGATCAGCAGTCCCGCAGAATCGCAAACAGAAGAATCGTCAGCGGTGGAGGCTCTGTCGCAAGTGCCTGAGTTTACGGCAGCTTCATCCACGACCGCTGGCACCCATGTTGGTAATTGGAAAGTCAATTTGCCGGGTAACCAATCGGTCGAGTTGAACTTGGCTGACGATGGCAACTTCAGTTGGACAGCAACGAAGGAAGGCAAGTCGAACTCGTTTAGCGGCCAGTACCGATTAGAAAACGGTCAACTCACGCTAGTGCGATCCAATGACCTGCAACAGATGTCGGGCCAGTGGACCGGAAGCGAAGGAAACTTCACCTTCAAGCTTGAAGGAGCAACCAACGGCGGCTTGAATTTCCAACGCAGCTAAGCACGCCTGTACAAATCACCTCTCCCCAACCTCGTTTGAGAGAGGTGGCAACAACAAGTCACCTCTCCCGAGCTTTAGCTTGGGAGAGGTCGGACGGGCGCTAGCCCGGATATTGCATCAGAAAATTCGTTTACCCCTAAAGCGCGAGAGCCTCAGTTCTGGTATGTATTGGAGTTACGACACTTCACACATCCCAAACCCAAGGCTCTCGGCAATGACAAAGCGTAATCGAAAACGAGCTCCATTGAAACGCCTGCGTCGACAAGCTGTCGATGTCGATTTCAAGGGCGGGACGCTCACCTCAGACGGAGGACTGCTGCTCCTGCGTGAGGTCGATCAGCGGCTGAAGCTGATTCAACGAATCGATCGAGTTATTCCAGATCCGCGTGACCCGCTACGCACCGCTCACTCTCAAGCCGAATTGCTCACCAGCCGCATCTTTGGCATCGCCGCCGGATACGAGGACGCAAATGATCATCATTACTTGCGGCGCGATCCTGCCTTTGAAGTGGCCGTCGGACGCACACCCGCTGCGCATCGCGACGACGAAGATGCCCAGCCGCTGGCAAGTCCTTCGACGATCTCACGGCTAGAAAACCGCGTTGATGCCAAGACGTGCTTCAAACTGCACGAGGTGCTCGTCGATACGTTCCTCGACAGTTATGACGAACCTCCCGAGCAGATCATCCTCGATTACGACGCGACCGACGACCTCGTCCATGGCGATCAAGACCTGAAGTATTTCAACGGCTTCTACAACGGCTACTGCTTCCTGCCCTTGTATGTTTTTTGTGGCGACCAGTTACTCGTTGCGTACCTTCGCCCCAGTAGCGTCGGCGCGGCTCATCACGCCGGCGGGGTGACCAAGCTGTTAGTCCAGAGGATCCGTTCTCGGTGGCCGAATGTGAAAATCATTCTTCGCGGCGACAGCGGATTCGCCAAGGAACGACTGATGCGCTGGTGCGACAAGCATGATCTCTTCTACGTCTTCGGATTCCAAAAGAATCGCGTTTTGAACCGGCAAATTGCGTGTGAAATGACACGGGCGCAGATCGATCAGTTTCAGCTTCACAGCAAGCAACGTCGATTTAAATGGTTCCGTTATCGGGCCGAAGGTTGGGATCGGCATCGCTGGATGGTGGGAAAGGCCGAGTACAGCGGCAAAGGCCCCAACCCGAGATTCGTGGTCACGAACTTGTTCAGCTGCGAAGGTTTGATCGAACCAACCTACAGTCGTCGCCGCATCGATGGTAAGCAGATTCGCTGCGTTGACGATCCTGGCACCGTGTGCAGCGTGGCGTTCGATCCAGCGCAGTTCTACGACTCGATGTACTGCCCGCGTGGCGAGATGGAGAACCGGATCAAGGAGCAGCAGCTGTGTTTGTTTGCCGACCGAACGAGCTGCACACGGTTCATCGCAAATCAGTTTCGCTTGTTGTTGTCATCGTTTGGCTATGTGCTGCTCGATGGGCTTCGCCGTCTAGGGCTCAGCGGAAGCAAGCAGGAACGCTGGCGCGTCGACACGATTCGTCTTCGGTTGCTAAAGATTGCCGCGCGGGTACGTGTGACGTGCCGGCGAGTGATGTTTCATCTTTGCAGCCATTGCCCCTCCGAAGCAATCTTTGAGCAGGTCTTGGTTCGACTGTGCCGCAGCGACTAACCGCCCCCATCGTCTTGAGTGACGACACCTGAGCGAGCCAATGATTCGCCTTGGGGGTAGGGGGGGCTCTGCAACGATGGCCGCGAACGTTGGTAAAATCCCATATCTCACATACCCCCGCAGCAATCCGCCGTCAATAATCGACTGATGCAATATCCGGGCTAGGCCTCGTCCGGGTGAGGGCGACCGCGCAACTTTGCGTGCAATTCGCCACAACTTGCTCGGACGCCCTCACCCTCGCAATCGCTGAAGGCTCTGCTCGACCTCTCCCTAACTGCGTTTGGGAGAGGTGACAGACAGACTTTTCAAACCGCTCTGCCCTTTTGGCAACTCGAATCCATTCGTAGCGAAAGTCATCAAGACTTTCGTGAATCACCGAGCAGGTCGAAACTCTTGACGAGTTCCGCTACATCCGTTGGCAGAGCGTAGGGCCGGTTCCTACCGGCCGAATCCATCGAGGCATTGAGGACGGCCGGTAGGAACCGGCCCTACTTGAGACGGGACACCTCATTTCCGCTGGAATCATTGGCGCATAAAAAAAGCGGCTCCTGTGAAAGGGAAGCCGCTATGGAGCGTTCGGCGGCCGTGCATGGCCGCCGTGCTACGTCTGAATACTTAGGCACCGAATTCGATTCGGCGTGGTCCGAGTTGCTGTTGCAATCGGTTCACGATCGAAGTGTGCATCTGGCTGACTCGTCCCTCGACCTTTGGCAACGACCCACTATTGCATCCAGCGAACGATGTCTCCTTTGCGAGCGAGACCCGACTGACGCTCGACGATTTCACCGTCTTTAACCATCACCAAGGTGGGCAAACTCGCGATTTGCATTTGCTTCGCAATCTGTTTGTGTTCGTCGACGTTGACCTTCACAATCAGCGTGTTGTTTTCGGCAGCGGTTTGCTCCAACTCGTGCAAAATCACTGCCTGCTTGCGACATGGGCCGCACCAATCGGCGTAGAAGTCAATCAGCACATTCCCATTGGCCTCGGCGAGCACTTCATCAAGGTCGCCGCTACGAGGCAATGTGATTAAAGCGGGACGAGTCGGTTCGTGTGTTGATTTTGAGCTGACAAAGTTCGTCGCCGCACTTTCTGTAGGACGAGTCGCCGACACGGTTGTGACGTGCGAGTCGGGGGCGACGGCAGAGGTTGCTGCAATGGAATTGACACTTTCAATCGCGTCCTGTTGGATCACATCCGACTCTTGCACCACTCCTATTAGATCGCTGGAAACTGGATCGTACGAGACAGTGCGACCGAACCCGAAGCCTGCTCCTCCGCTACATCCGCTCGCAGCAACAACTACGGCTGGTAATAACATCAATCTACTTAGACGAAAAAAGTTCATATCGAGTCTCTGCGAGAAATTCCGAATAGTTCAGTGCGTGTTACAAGACCGCTTGCTACCGCTGCAAGGGCGATGCCCGGTGGGCCGTCATGCAAGAGGTTGATTGACAATCAGACGGGCACACCGCCGCAACCTTTCAAACCAATCGGATTAAAAACAGCAGAATCGAGTTTCACGCCGAATCGTGAAAAGCGAATCGCAGCATGTTCCGCCAACAACTCAACGGTTTTGTTGGGAAGTTACGTCATTTCAGCGGGCAGGCTGCTTGGCAGCATCAACTGTGGGGGGAGTCCCGATTTTTTGTGTTGCTGCGACGAGAGACTCAAAGCTGCTGCCGACTTTGCGTATTCGCTCGTGATGTCGTCGTCGTCGCATCAATTGAAGAGCTGGTGAGCTAAGTCATTACCTGTACAGTGCTTAAGGCTGTGTGGGCTGACTCGACAGAGATTAGATCAGCACAAATTGCCCGTTTTTTCAGTAATCGCGTGAACGAAGCGAAGTCGGTTTGGTGTCTGAAAGGGAGTTGGCTGGTAAACGTTACCCCTGGCCGTGTGCACAATCCGGTCCATATTCACGCCGAAATGGCTTAGTGGTGCGTGACAGAATTTTGAAAACCATTAAACTTCGGGCTATGACAGAAAACGCTAACGAAACCGCCCCAGACGCTGACGATTCCCTCCCGACGCCAAACTCAAGCGAAAACGCGAGTAAAACCACTCCGCCGGAAGACGCTGCGCCATTCAACCCGATGTTGCAGCCTTCGCGTGCGATTAGGCCCCATGGAGTCGAGTACAGCCGCAAATTGGCTGCCGCGGCGGCACAAGTCGCACTCGACAACAAAGGCCAAGACGTGATGGTTTTGGATGTTTGCGGACAAACCGCCGAATTCGACCTGTTTGTGCTGGCAACCGGATCGAGCCGTCGTCAATTGCATGCGATCAGCGAGCAGATCGACGATGTTTTGGAAAAGTCGCTAGGCGACGAGCGTCTCGGAATCGAGGGCTACCAGGACAGCCGTTGGATTGTGTTGGACTACGGCAGCGTGGTTATCCATTTGTTCGACGAAGAGACTCGCGACTACTACGATCTTGAGTCGCTTTGGGCCGACGGCAAAAAGATCCCGCTCGAAGAGCTCGGGCTGAAGCCAAACGCGTAGTTCGCCGGACCATTGGTTCGTCGCGACGCCTTTCGTTTCCACGAAGGCCGCAAAGTCATATTTCTAATGCGGTGTCCAACGACGCCTCCGATCAGCGCGCGGACTCCGAACCGCATGCTTAAAACCTGCAATCGCTTCTTGGCTGGAAAATTTGCACGATGCATCTCCCGAATCTGTTAAGTGTTCGCTTCACTGAAGCCCTCAAAGCGTTCGTGGACGACCCCGCTCCGTTCGCGTCCATGATCCGTGCGACCAACGATCCAAAGTTCGGCGACTATCAAGCCAACTGTGCGATGCCGTTATCGAAACAGATCGGCAAGAATCCGCGTGAGTTGGCGACGGAAATCGTTGCGAGCTTAGACGTCAACGAATTCTGTGAACCGCCTGAGATCGCGGGCCCAGGTTTTATCAACCTACGTCTTAAAGACTCGTTTTTGATGCAGTCTTTACGTGACATGCTCGCCGATGAACGTTGCTTGGTCTCGATCGCCGATCCGAAACGCAAAATCATCGTTGACTTTTCTTCACCCAACGTTGCCAAACCGATGCATGTTGGGCATATTCGCAGTACCGTGATTGGCGACGCGATCGCGCGAACGCTTGCGTTCCTGGGGCATGACGTGCTCACCGACAATCATCTAGGAGATTGGGGCACTCAGTTTGGCATCATCATTTATGGTTACAAACACTTTGGCGATCCAGACCAAGTTGCCAAGAACCCGGTTCCCGAATTAGCGTCGCTGTATCGATTGGTGAACCAGTTGATCGAATATCGCAAAGCCAAACGGTCCTCCCAGGAACTGCCGACGCAGTTGGCCGAAGCGAAAGCCGAAGTGGTCACTGCCGAGCAAACACTGCAAAACGCCGGAGATCCAAAATCGCAGAAAAGTGCGAAGAAGTCAGTAGCGTCAGCTAAAAAGAAACTGGATTCGCTAGAAACGCAAGCCGAATCACTACGTGAAAAAATTGACTCGGTCGAAAGCAATCCTGCACTGCTGGCTCAAGCCAATGCGCACCCCGAAGTCGCCAGCGCAGTGCTTCAAGAAACGGTCAAACTTCATCAAGGTGATGCCGAGAATCTTGAGCTTTGGACTAAATTCTTGCCCTACTGCAAAGATGAAATCAACCGAATCTACAACCGATTGAATGTGACGTTTGACTACACGCTCGGTGAAAGTTTCTATCACTCGATGCTCGGGCCCGTTGTCGAGGATCTCGAAAAACGTGGTCTGGCGAGCGACAGCGAAGGGGCTGTCTGCGTATTTCTCGATGAATTTAACGCTCCGATGATTGTCCGCAAAAAGGATGGTGCGTTTCTGTATGCAACGACGGACATTGCGACACTGAAGTACCGTCTCGAAGAGTTCAATCCCGACGAAATCCTGTACGTCGTCGACAGTCGACAAAGTGAACACTTTGAAAAACTGTTCGCTGTGGCAAGAAAGATTGGGATGGAAGACGTGAAGATGGTTCACGTTAATTTTGGTACTGTTCTGGGCGAAAACGGCAAACCCTTGAAGACTCGCAGCGGGACGCTGATCGGACTCGAGGGGCTTTTGGACGATGCCGTCGATCGCGCACGCGAAGTGGTTTGTAACCCAGAGCGAATCGAAAAAATTGATCCGCCGATGGACGATGAGGAACGTGAACTGGTGGCACAAACCGTCGGAATCAGTGCCATCAAATACGCAGACTTGTCTCACCACCGAACCAGCGATTACAGCTTTAGCTTGGACAAGATGGTGGCACTCGAAGGGAACACCGCGGCATATGTTCAGTACGCTTATGCTCGCACCCAAGGCATTCTGCGAAAAGCAGGGATGACCGAATCGGAAGTCACTGCGATTGATGCAGATCTGTCCGAGTTCACGCACCCAGCCGAACGCGCACTCGCCATAAAATTGTTGCGATTCGAAGAGGCATTGGCGTCCGTCCATCAAGACTACGCACCTAACGCACTGGTCGATTATCTGTACGAAACCGCGAAAGCGTATGCGGTGTTTAATGACAACTGTCACGTGTTGAAGGCGGAGAGCGAAGCGATCACTTCACTGCGTCTCGCTTTAGTAGCATTAACAGGCCGCGTTATCCGAGTTGCTTTGTCGTTGCTCGGGATCCGGGTTGTCGCACGAATGTAATTTCGCCACGGTATGAAAGTGATATAGAATTGCGTCCGGATTTATGCTTACTGATTGGTATCGCTTAAAATTAAGATTGACAGATAATTCAGTTGCTCTACGGTGACTTAGCGTTATCTTTGTCTCCAGACCGGAGAACCATTCTCTCGCACGCTGGAATTCTCATCATGGCAAAAAAGAAAGCTTCCGGTGTTAATCGCGCCAAGGCGACCGGGGTCAATCGTGCAAAAGCGATTCGCGACTACTATCAGTCGCATCCGAACGCAAAGCCGCTTCAAGTCAGTGCTGACTTAAAGAAGCAAGGAATCGAAGTGACGGCGCAGTACGTCAGCACGATTCGCTCGAATTCAAAACGTCAAAAAGGCGAGGTTGGCAAGCCGGGGCGTCCGAGTGGCAAAAAATCGCCAGCGGAAGCTCGCACTGCGAAACCGACATCGAAGAACCACCGCAAACACAAAGTTTCAATCGCAATGCTGGTGCGGTTGAAGGATCTGACTCGCGAGTTTGGCGGGATTGCCGAAACACGCGCAGCACTGGATGCCCTCGAAGCCATCTCGGATTAGGCCCCGGTAGGATCATCGTTTTGATCACACCGAGGGATCTTTTTCGCTTGCCCGCTGGCTTCGACTCGTTCGGCATGCGGCAAAATCGGAAAATCAGGAAGGGGAGGCCGCAATGCCCCCCGGATTCTCGCGTCACTGTTCTGTGAAACAGTGCGAAGTGCGTGTAAAATGAGAAACTGTGGCGAGGCGTTTGCCGCCCTTGGTTTCAATTTCGCGTTCTATTCTTGATCCAGTTGTATGAGTTTGACCCCCGATCAGTTCGCACAACGAATCAAAGATTTCGGTTTGGCGAACCCGCGTGCCGTCGACCGCGTCCGAAGTGAGGTGGGTGCCGGCGAAACCACGCTTGAAGACATGATCGACGCGATGCAGCGTGGAGGGATCGTTTCGACTCTGCAAACCGAAAAATTGTTGCGGGGTGACCGCAGCGGCTTTTTCTACGGGGATTACAAAGTCCAGTATCTGATTGGTGCTGGTACGTTTGCTCGCGTTTATCGCGCCGAACGTGATGGGAACATCTTTGCTGTAAAGGTTCTTCGCAAGCGATTCCGAGACGAACCCAAGGAGCTTGAGCAGTTTCTGCGGGAAGGCCGCATGGGGCTGAAGCTCCGCCATCCAAATATCGTCAGCATTTTTGATGTTATTCCGGACGTCCGAAACCCGTTCCTTGTTATGGAGTTTGTCGAAGGTCAAACGCTGCGAGAATTGGTTCGTATCCGTGGAAAACTGCCTGCCGATTTGTCTTTAAATCTGATTTCCGATATTACCTCGGCGCTGGCACACGCCGCGTCGCTTGGCATTTCGCATCGCGACTTGAAGCTATCCAACGTGTTGATTTCAACCGAGGGCAAAGCGAAGTTGGTCGACTTCGGGCTCGCCGCGCTTGCAGATCGAAATAACCCAGAACAGATTGCTGATTGCCCAAACGCTCGCGCCATCGATTACGCAGCGCTGGAACGCGGATCGGGGGTTCGTAAAGACGACCCTCGAAGCGATGTTTTCTTCGCGGGCAACATGCTTTACCACATGCTCGCAGGAGAACCGGCGCTTACGGAAACGCGCGACCGTTTGGCTCGTTTGAATGTCAATCGATTTATCGATATCAAGCCGTTGTCGGACTACGCTCCTGACGTCCCAGGCGTTGCCAACCAAATTGTCCAGAAAGCGATGCGATTCGATGTCAGCCAACGATATCAAACTTCGGCCGAAATGAATGCGGAAGTTCGCAAAGCGATTGCGATGCTTGAGCGAGGAATCACCGGCAATGCTACGGACGATTACCATCAACCGATGGCGGAGCATCAAGACGATGACGAAGTTCCGTCGAATGAGGGCGAAGGTTACGTGGTGTTGTTGGTCGAGTCGAAAGCGGGGCTTCAAAACGCCATTCGCGACCGCTTGAAAACACGTGGATACCGCGTGTTGATTATCCAGGATCCGAATCGGGCATTGGCACGATTCGCCGACGGATCCGAGCAACCGGCGGACTGTGTCATCTTCGGAGCAGCGGATCTGGGGGCAGATGCCGTGGATGCGTACAACCGATTTGCCCAGGATGAAAATACTGCGAGCATCCCTAGTATCTTGCTGATCGATCGTCGACAGACAAGTTTGATCCAAGCCGCGATCCGTGGACCGAATCGTAAGATGCTGGGCTTGCCACTAAAGGTGCGTGAGCTGCGGCAAGCACTCAGCCAATTGTTGATCGGCATTAATCGACGATCTGCAGGCACCTATTAATTTGTAAGCAGTCAGGCAAAAGTCTTTCAGTAAATTGGCCGTTTTGGCGCCAGTGGGCCATTGATTTAGTGAGCCGCTCGCGCGTGAGCGGCCGGGTCCCACGCATTACCCGGTGCCTTACGGCCCACGGCTCACCACCGCGAGTTGCATTTCGAATAAATCAACAACCCAATAGCCACGGTTCCGGTGTTCAACCGGGGTTAGCGCACAAACGGGTAACGGGATTTCACCCAATGATTCCTGCCTAGCTGCTTAGACAATTGTCTCCATTGTTTCAGATTGCGAATTCGATCGCTCTATTCCTTGTTTTCCGCCAACCGTAATCGTGCTTCATCGGCCCAAGGACTGTCGGGAAACAGTTCTAAGAAACGTTCCCAGTGGTGAATTGCTTCGACGCATCGCCCAAGATGATCGAGGGTCTTAGCGAGATGGTAGTGGACTTCGGAGTAGTCTTCAAAGATGCGTAGTGCTCCTTGGAACGAAGCGATTCCGAGTTCGGGTTGGCCGGTTTCCGCCAGCACGATTCCAAGACTTGCGCGAGCTTCGACAAACTCGGGATCAATTTCGGTCGCGCTGTAATACCGTTCACGCGATGCGATCGTTTCCCCAAGCCGATACAGCAGCTCTCCCATTTGAAAGTTAATATCCGCTCGCGGTCCATCACGCGCCAGGATCGCATGATAGAAATCGATTGCGAGCTGCAGATCGTCGTCATCCTCGGCTTGATAGGCTGCGGCGAGCAGTTCATCGGACGCATCGAGTGCTCGATTGCCGATTGGAAATGACGTGTCATCCTCGCGCACCATCGACAGCACATGTCCGGCTGCCGAATCGTCGCTCGCTGATTCTAATTCCGAATCGCCGAGTGCATCGAAATCGAAACGCAATTGGCCGCCCGGTTCGACTAGCCCCTCACCATGCCGCAGCAGCACGACTTTGCCTTCGACCAGGATCGACAATTGCTCGAGCGGACGATGGATGTCCGGTAACAACTCGACCCACTGAGCCAAGCGCTGCTCGATCGCCTTTGGGCTTTCCCCGGCTGCGATCCAATTCGCCAACCGCTTGGCCACGGCAACTTCCGCGAAGTCGAAATATGGCAAGCGATGCATCGTTTCGACGGGAGTGATTAACCCCAACCGTTGCCAACGCCGAACCACCCGCACCGAGATCCCCAGCAGGTGGGCGAGCATTGCCGGAGTGTAATATCGCTGGGCCGACTGTTCGAAATCGACTAGGCCGAGACGCTGCCACAACTCCGACTCGTAAACGATTTCGCGCGTCCCGGTGGCGATTGCGTGCCGAGTAGACTCCGTCAGCAGTTCCGATTCGAGCACGGGAGATTGATCGGCACCGATGACGACCCAATCGACGTCAGCAGCCCGTTGTTCAACGATCGATGCTCCGTAGGAACGCAGCAAGTTTGCTGCCTCACGCCGCGTCATACTCCCGAACCGCCCCACCAAGGCTATTTTCAGATTGGCAAGCGATCCGGACGCTGACTCATCGTCGCTCTCGCGGTCAGCCAATTCGGCTGGCTCCGCCAAATCGGTCTCGGCCAAGTCGTTGAAATCGATTGGCTCGTTCAAACGTGTTGTCTCGTGGGGGGCGGGCGAAAATAGGAAAGCTCGGACACGGTCTGCAGTCAGCATGCTGGAATTAGCATGCACGGCCGAACTTGCAAAAATCGGCGACCATTTCGACCGGCTTACTGGATCATTATCCACAAACTTGGCAAACACTCTAGAGACGAACCTTGCCGCGAGCGAGTTGATCTATCATTCTGTGCGATTGCCGTGAGTGGGCAAGACGATCGCTGGAGTGCCTTTGGGTAAACTGGAGGAAAGTCCGGGCTCCGCAGGATTGGATGGTCGATAACGTCGACCGGCCGCGAGGCTAGGGAAAGTGCAGCAGAGAATAGACCGCCGAACGGTCGAAGGAGTTTGTCTTTCATAGACACTCGACTTCGATGCGTGGTAAGGGTGAAACGGTGCGGTAAGAGCGCACCAGCGGTCGAGGTGACTCGATCGGCTTGGTAAACCCCATCCGGAGCTAGACCAAACAGAGTGCAGCGGGGCGAGCCTTTCGAGGTTCGTTCTCCACGAAGCGATCCGTTTCGTTACCGACATTCGGGTAGGTCGCAATTGAGGCGGCGAGCAATCGTCGTGCACAGATAAATGGTCGTCGTCGCAAGGCAACTTGCGTCACAGAACCCGGCTTACTAACCCACTCACGGCATTTTTATTGATTCGGGATGATTGGCTGCATGGATCAACATCGGCGGCGCGAGAGGCAATTTCGACATTTAGGACCATCGGAACAATAACTGTCGTAGCTACGCTCGCCAGAGCGTGGATCCACCGTCTGGTGACGGTAGCTACGTAACATCGACCGCCACTTAAACATCCGATGGGCCTTACTCGGCTACGCCCAGTCGCTGCATCTGATATTTGCCATCCAAAATATCACGCCACCAACTTTCATTGTCCAAGTACCATCGGACCGTCTCACGTAATCGTTCTTCCAGCGTTCGCTGCGGCGCCCAGCCCAATTCGTTTTGAATCTTGCTCGAATCGATCGCATAGCGAAAATCATGTCCCGGACGATCTTTGACGTGCGTGATCAGTTCGCTGTAGGACGATCCATTAGCACGAGGCTTGATTTCGTCCAGGATGGCAACGATCGCATGTACCAAATCGATGTTTCTTCGTTCGCTATTGCCACCCACGTTGTAGGTTTCTCCTGGAGTCCCCCGAGTCAACACCGTCGTCAGTGCTCGAGCGTGGTCCTCGACGTACAACCAATCTCGCACGTTCAGCCCTTCACCATACACCGGCAGCGGTTCTTCACTCAGACACTTGATGATCATTAACGGAATCAACTTTTCCGGGAAATGATACGGTCCATAGTTGTTCGAGCAGTTCGTAATCAGCACAGGCAAACCATAAGTGGTTTTCCAAGCACGAGCCAAATGGTCCGACGCGGCCTTGGTTGCTGAATACGGCGAATGCGGATCGTAGCGAGTCGTCTCGGTAAACATCCCGGTGTCCCCGAGAGAACCGTAGACTTCGTCAGTCGAAACATGCAAAAAGCGAAACGCTTCTTTCCGCTCGGATGGCAATTGGTTGTAATGCCGCAGACTGCTGTCCAACAGATTGAAGGTCCCGACGATATTGGTCTGGATGAACTCGGAGGGGCCATCGATCGAACGGTCCACATGTGATTCTGCTGCCAAGTGCATGATGGCGTCAGGATCTGCCTTGGTCATCACTTCGCCCACGATGACGGGATCTGCCAAATCCGCGTGAACAAACGAATAGCGAGGCGAGTCTGCGACATCGGCAAGCGAATGGGGGTTCCCCGCATACGTCAGCTTATCCAAATTGACGACGTCATGATCGGTGTCGGCCAACAAATGGCGAACTAGGTTCGTTCCGATAAAACCGCATCCACCGGTTACAAGGATTTTCATGGCGACTTGGGTCAAACAAAAAGGGGGGGACCGAGAAATGCAGTTTCAGACGATAGTCAGCAATCTTGGATTTTGAAAGCGATCACAAACTTTCCACCTAAACTTAACCGATTTCATTCTTCGCAGCGATACGAACACAAGGATTAAGCAACTTCGAGCTTAGTTGCGCGGTGATGATTTAATCGCCTTTAAGCGAACGCAGGGACCATCTCGGTTTGCACCGCTTCGTCGGCAACCAAGATAAAATAGCAAGGCAAAGCGCTGCGAACTCGCACCGGACGAGCCAACGCACTATTGGCGATCCTCGAGATTTCTCGCTCGCTGAACGACGAATGAATTCGGGCAACAGCATCGTGCCGACAAACTGCGGATCGAGCCAGTAACCGCGACGCGACATTGTAGAGGGCACAGTTCAGCCGGCTTCGTCGGAAGTCGCAAACGATCATTGCTTGCTGAGCGGAGCCTTGCATTGATTGCAGCAAACGGAACGCTTGTGAATCGTCCAATCGGTGCATCAACATCGTGCTGACCACCACGTCAAATCCGGTCGGAAGCGGTGATTGAAAACACTCTAATCGAACGCTCTTCACCTCAACTCGCGCCCGCTCCGCTAAACGCTGCTGTTCATCGATAGCATGTTGATTCGTATCCGCAGTTGTGATCTGGATCTCGCGGCGATCATGTGCGGCTTTGACGGCCCAGCGAACTGCGATGTCACCGTTGCCACTTGAGACGTCTAGCACCGTCAACGGGCGACGCGATTGCGGTGATTGATATCGTATGATCAGCGGGTACAACATGTCCGCCACTCGGGTGGCTTGGTTTAGCCGCAACTCGTCCATCCGCACACGCTGAAATTCAGCGGCGTCGATGGATGGATCATCAATCCATACCGGTTCGCGCACTCGATCGAAACTCATGTCCCGCCATTACCTTGATCCGTTCGCCCACAGACTACGCTTGCATCTTAATTCTAGGATACCATTTTTGCATGTTCGCCACACGCTCGACGGGAATCAAGTCGGCTCGGCAACCGAACGCCCCACATCGTCGTGCTTTCGACCATACAGCCAAATTGCCGCCACGATTGAGCAGATCAAGACACCGATGCTAACCCACTGTGATATGGACAGCTCGGTACCAAATTGTCCCTGTTCGTCCACGCGAATCATTTCCAAGACGAATCGCATCACTGCATAGGCTGCGAACCCCACCAACATCACCAATCCGTCGCGCCGCAATACATACGACAAAGCGCACAGCACCAAACACAAAATGATCGCCGAGACACTGCTGATCAACTGGGCGGGTTGAACGGGGATCGCACGCTTGGGCAGTTGGTCGGGCGTCCAGCGATAGATTTTTCCGTCAATCATCGCCACGATGCCACGAGGAGCTTGTTCGCCAGGCAAGTCTTTTGAAAATCCTTCTCGGTATCGGTCGTCCAAACGAATTTGCTCTACGGTGCTGCCTACTTTGACCCCATCCTGCTCGGCAAGACTGCCGATGCCGACATGTGAGACTTTGCCCGACGTTGGATCAAACCGCATACCGACGAGATCACCACGCAGAGCCTGATCCTGATAAACCGGGCTGCCTGCCGGAAACTGCAGTGCCGCCCAATAATCTTCGCACTGACCACCGTAGCAACAACCGTTCATCAGACAGCCGATGCGACCAAAAAACAAACCGAGGAACATACACGGCACAATTGCATCACCAAGTTTTAATAGTGGCAAATGGTGACGCGATATGTAGTAACTGCCTGCCAAAAAACCGCCAATGAAGGAACCGTAGACGACCAAACCGCCTTCGGTGAACGTCAGCATTCGGCGGACGGTTTCGGCAAACGAATCGACAATAAAGTGATCGTGGTACTGCACGACGTAAAACAGCCGAGCACCGGCGATCCCACCGATGAAAACCCAAGGCGCCATGTTCAGAACCGCGTCGGGATCGATCCCACGCCGCTTTGCTCGAACCATGGCCAATCCGACGGCCGAAAGTACGCCGACGAGCAGCATCACTCCGTATCCGCGGATCGCCATTCCAACCGGTTCGCCCGAAACATTCTTCAATTCAACAGTGGGCAGCACGTAGGCGACTGAGGCGGCAAACAAGCCCCACATCAAACCTTCGGTCGCAAGAAAGCTACCGACGGATCCACCTCGGCGATTGACCATCACGCCACGTACCACCAAGGCAACGACCAAAAAGATCAAAACCCAACCGAACCCGAAGATCGGTAAACCGGCAATTTCGTGAGGAATCAGTAAGAGTGTGCGGCGCATGTGCCATTGTCTTTGCGTAAATAGGCGTAAATCACACGTCGAACCTCCGGCTTCGGATGCAAACCGACTGCATCCGCGATTTCACATTGGCCGCCCGAGATCGCCCCCTGAACGGGGCTGTTTTGGGCGGCACGGCTGTGATTGGGTTGGGCTGGACGTGTTGTCGGCGTATTTTCTACGCTGTTAGCGGTGAAAGCGTCCAGGTGGATGCCTCGAAATCCAAAGAAACATCGAGTGGATGTTTCGTTTATCGTATCCAGGGATGGTCATGCTTCCAATGCAAAAGCACCGCAGCAGAATGGCGAGTTGGCTCGCAATAATGGTCTTTTCCATCGCAGCCAGCCCCTTCGTAAACGCAGTCGATTTTCGCGTCACGACGGAAATCTTCGAAAACTCGAAACCCGAGCCCTCTGCAAAGCACTTGATCCTATTTGCAGGTAATTTGGCTTACGATGTGGCGGAAATTCCAGACCGCTACGTCACCGTGTACGATTCCGATCGAAATCGGGTGATTTTGCTCGATCGCAATGCAAAAACACGAACCACGATCAGCACCGAGGATTTGGTGCGAATTACCGCTCAAGCTCGCACGGCTGCCGGAAATCGCGACCAACAAGAACAAGAACGGCTTGGCATTCTGGCTGCTCCCGAATTAGAGGCAGACAAATATTCGATTTCCTATGGCGATGCTCGCTATCAAACCAAGGTCGAATCCCCCTCCGATGCCGGCATGGCAGTGCGTTATGGCCAATTTGTGGATCTGGCCTCTCGGTTGAACCTGGTGCACCGCCGCGGTTTGCCTCCTTTTGCTCGCATGACGCTTAGTCAACGGATCGCCACCGACGGCAAAATCCCCAAAGAAACAACGCTCACGATCCGTCGCGGAGTCAATACCGATCGCTTCCGATCCCAGCACGCGTTCATTTCCACGTTGAGCGAAGCGGACAGGAAGCAAATCGACGAAATCGGCGGTATGCTGGCTCTCTACCACGAAGTGCCGTTAAGCGGAACAGGCGAATAAGTAAGGTTTGATTACAATAACCGCAGCGGAACCTTTTCTTTTCGGCGTGGTTTAATCAAGCATGAATACAACACGACCTATCGCTGCTTCTTTTTGTATCCTCCTAGCCAGTTCGCTATTTTACGCGGCTCCGGCGTTCGCTCAGGGTTTTGACCGTGGGGGATCGGATCGTGGCCGAGGCGGGGATCGAGGTGGCTCAGACCGTGGTGGGGATCGAGGGGGCGGGGATCGAGGCCGTGGGGGACCTTCAGGTGGGTTTGACCCAAAATCGATGCTCGAGCGGCTTGATTCCAATGGCAACGGCGTGCTCGATCCCGACGAGCAAGTAGGGCCGGCCCAATTCATCATTAGCCGAATCCAGCAATCCGACAGCAGCGTGGTGCCTGGCAAGCCTGTTCCGCTTGACAAAATCGTCAAGGGTTTCGAGAAGATGCGCGAGCAGCGCGACAGTGGAGGGGGCGACGACCGCGGGCGAGATCGCGGTGGCAGCGACCGCCGTCGTGATAGCAGCGAAGAGGCGTGGACCGCAGAACTACTCGTGCCGGGATTCGGTGTCGAAGTCGAACCCACGCCACTGCTAGGGTTTGGAGCGGCGTCTGAATTGATGTCGGTCGAAATCAGTGCCAAGGACAAGCAAGACGCCGAAGAACGAATGCGTGAATTTGATCGCGATCGCAACGGTTTGTTGTCAAAAGAAGAGTTGTCGCGAGGACGATTCGGTGGCAACCCACTTGATTTTGATCGCAATCGCGATGGTCAGCTTTCCGCAAGTGAATTGGCGGTTCGCTATGCACGCCGACGCGAAGTCAGTGAGGTGCACGAAGCGGAGCGAAAACGCGAAGAAAGCCGCAACCGTGACCGTGGTCGCAAAAGTGAGGTCAAAGAAGTTGACATCTATAGTGGACGCCAATCGTATCGCGTGACTTCAACCTCTTCGCTACCCGAAGGGACCCCAGGTTTCTTTACCGACAAAGACGCCAATGGAGACGGACAAGTCGAAATGGCGGAATTCGCCAGCGAATGGTCCGACGATACCGTCGCTGAGTTCTTTAGGTCGGATCTGAACCGCGATGGCGTTATTACAGTCGAAGAAGCGAGGAAAGCGGTCGAGCTTGGCAGTCAAATGGTGAGCACATCGGAGACGTCGTCTTCGTCCGATGCGTCATCATCCTCTGCCTCGACATCGCCTGCGGCATCGAGCTCGTCAGGTGAGAAGCCGGATGAGAAGCTGATCAAGTATGCCGAGCGAATCATTGCTCGCTACGACAAAAACAAAGACGAAGCGTTAACGGCATCGGAATGGTCGACGATGTTGATGAGTCCTGCCGCCGCCGATGGCAACCGTGATGGTCGCGTGACCATCGTCGAATATGCCTCGTGGATGCAGTCACGCTCGAAATAGTAATTGTTGTCGTTGATCGCTCCGCGATCATCACGTTGGATCGCGGGGGACGTGAAATCTATTGTTGATGCATTTCTGGTGTAAGCCGGTAGTTATATTCCGGCAGATCCGTGAGGTATTCTACAGGAGGGTCCTTGGTGCGTTGGATCTGTTTCCGTGATGCTGGCGTAAATGACTTTTGGATGATGTGGCCGGTTGTCACGAGCCCTGTTGAGGTTGTGGCCCGGGATTCAATTGCCATGACCATCTCCCGAAGTGCTGTAAAGAGCTGACCGCTATAGGCCCGCTCGACCCACGGAAAAACGCGACGTTCGATAGGGTTGTATTTGGAACAAAAAACCGGGTAGTGCGCCACCTGAATTGGTAACCCGAACTCAGCTGACAAACGTCCCAAGTGCCACTTAAAAGTACTTGATTTATTGCTGTTGCTCCCACCACAGTCCAGCAGCACAAGGATTCGATCAGCCGTGGAGAACAGTTGGCGGCCGATGTGTTTCCAAAACCATCCCAGACTATGGCAAGAAAAGGCTCCAGTGTCATGGCTGGTGTTTAGATTCATGTGGGCAATATTCTGTTGTGGAGCGTAGATCCCGTGGGTGATCACCTCCGCTTGGGCGTAAGAAGGCAGCGCGTGATCGAGCACATCAATCGGACCATCGGCAAGAACTTCACCCGGTCGATGGACGTTACCCAGCAGTTCTTTCTGTTTGCTGTCGATACTCAGAACCGCGTCTTTTGTACGGCGAAACCGCTTTCGCATCTGATCAATAATGCCGAACTGCTCATCACGGTTACGGCTGGGAGCTTTGGTCACCGATTTGACTTGTTGTCGCTTTCGGAGGTTCCTCTCGCGACACAGACGAGCCACCACAGGACGAGAGATGGAAGTGCAAGCCTCGCACAATCGTTTCGTGATTTCGCTGATGGAAAGACAAGTCCAGTGAACGGTACAGTCCGTTGGGCTTCCTGCGGTTCGCTCATCGAGAATCTCATCTAACTCATCGAGAACCTCCGGATGAGCCTCTTCTTTTTTGGTCGTCCGGCCCCCTTCTTCCGGACTCTACCTTCTGCGGGGTCGTCTGCATTGCTAAGACGCTCAAGTTCAGCTCGCCCACGAGTGATAGTGGAATGCGAACAACCTAGAAGTTGACTGAGATACTCACACCCGCCATGTGGCAGGGTCAACGACAGGGAGGCAGCGTAACGCCGCTTGTTTTTCTCGGAAAGGGAGTTGAAAACCGCCTTGATTTGTTCCTCCTTTTCAGGAGCCAGTAATGAATCATTTTGAATCATGTCCATCCTCCGTGGATGTTGAAGTGAAATAGATTGAACACTCCAGACATGGGCCGCAATTTCCATTCCTGTCCCGCCGCGACTTTGCTAGCATAGACATCCGTCAGTAATACATTTCACGTCCCGAGCGATCAACGACACTCTCTTCCGCACCGTCCTTATTGAAGCGAGATTGTTATGATTTCTCCTTCAACGGGACGCTTGATCAGGGCCTTTTTAAAGGCGTCTTTTTTCGCCAGCTCGTCATGCTTCAGCGTGCCTGAGAAACCAATTCGCTCGGTCGAATCGGCATCAAATTGCCCGTTGTCGTTTTGGTCATGAAAGGCAACGATTGCGAATTCCTCGGGCAAGCCTTCAAGTGCCAGCGTGACAACGGCCGTTCCGTTTTGTAACGGCGTTCTTTCAGACCACTGCGGATCGGCTTGGTTGGCAAAGGTTTCCTTGGATCCGTAGATCGCAATCATCAGCGCACCCTCGTCGCCATCCGCTCCATCGATACCTAAAGCGACCGATCCTGCGATCTCGGTGTTACCGGCCAATCTCGCTTCTTCTTCGTTCGCCGCCGCTTCGCCTCGCAATGTTTCCGCAGGAAAACGTGGCGCGACGAAACGTGATTGTCGGTACAGCAGGATCATGGAACCTAAAACGACCAGTCCTGCCAAAAACATCAGAAATACATTGCCGTGATTTTGAGCCCACAAACTCTCTGGCTTTCTATCCGTGACAGTTTCAGTAAAGTTTACTTCGTCTTGGTTCTGCATGTTTTTCTTGCTGCGAGCTTGCTACGAGGCGGATAAGTCGATTTGGCGTGTTGGCGAACGCGTCGGCCAGTTTTGATCGGCATCGATGCCCGTTCAGATCAACGTCGATCGCTGTGCCATTCTATCGTGTTTTTGGTTTTGGGGCAGCACTCCGGCGATTGCCCGCAACACGCATACGATTGTTTTCAGTCCGGTGACCTATTAGGCTGTTGTATCCATTGTCATCGTCCTTTTTCGCAGTAGAGATTCAATATGGAAAATTGGCCCATTGGAGTGTTCGCATCGGTTGATGCAGGACTCGGAGTTGGTTGGAACGTTATTTCAGAATTGAAAGTTCCGACGATTCAATTGCACGCTCCCCATCCAGGCAACCGGACCGCTGAATCAGCCGGGTCGTTGAAGGCGCAATTGAGCGAGCTTGGCGTTCGCTGCACCGCAGTGTTCGGCGGCTTTGAAGGCGAAAGTTATGCAGATATCCCCACGGTCGTAAAAACCATTGGTTTGGTGCCCGTCGAAACGCGGCAGAGTCGACTCGAGGAAATGTTTGAAATCTCGGACTTTGCCAAGCACCTTGGCTGCGACACCGTGGCGCTTCATCTCGGTTTCGTGCCCGAAAGCCCCAACGACGAAGGTTATGCGGACATCGTCGAAGTCACACGGAAACTGTGCGACTATTGCAGTAACAATCAGCAATATTTGCACTTGGAAACTGGCCAAGAAACCGCCGAAGGTTTGCTCGAGTTTATCCAACAAGTCAAACGCGAAAATCTGAAAATCAATTTCGACCCCGCCAACATGATTCTGTACGGCAGCGGCGAACCGATCGAAGCCTTGAAAAGAGTCGCCAAACACGTTCGTAGCATCCACTGCAAAGACGCAACGTGGAGCGACAAGCCAGGTGAAACCTGGGGTGCCGAAGTCCCGCTTGGACAAGGCGCTGTTGATTTTCGCAAGTACTTGCAAACGCTAAAAGAAATCGGCTACACCGGTCCCTTGACCATCGAGCGTGAAATTCCGCAAGATCCCGAGCGTCAAAAGCAAGAGATCAGTCATGCGATTGACTTGTTGAACAAGCTGAAAAGCGAATTGCTCGCGTAACTCTCTCTCCCTGCCGCACACCAGGTCTATCGATGCTGAAATCGTTGCCCAACCACCTTCGTGGATTCACGCTGTCGCTTGTCTTGTCGGCGATTGCGACGACGGTGGTTGTTGCGGAAGAAGTTGACCCGAGCCGATTCGAGAAAACGATCGTCGCTGGGAAGCTGATTCAGCCGATGGAGCTGGACATTGCGCCCGACGGACGAATCTTTTTGATCGAGTTGGGCGGTGTTTTAAAACAGATCGATCCGAAGTCGGGCAACGTCGATGTGGTTGGTGAACTGAGTGTGACCACGGCTCAGGAGAACGGACTGATCGGCTTGGCACTCGATCCCAATTTTGCCGATAACAATTGGGTTTACCTGCAATATTCGCCGCCGGATTTCTCTGGCCAGCGGATTAGTCGGTTCACGATCGTGGAGAACCAATTGGACATGCAGAGCGAGAAACAGCTTTTCTCGTACGAAGAACAACGACGCGAGTGTTGTCACCACGCGGGATCAATGGAGTTTGGGCCCGACGGAAATCTGTATATCGGAACCGGCGACAACACTAATCCCTTTAACGATTCCAACGGATACGCACCGATTGACCAGCGGCCCGATCGTGAGCCTTGGGATGCGCAGCGATCTGCGGGGAACACGAAAAGCTATAATGGCAAAGTGTTGCGAATTCACCCCGAAGCGGATGGGACTTACACCATCCCCGACGGCAATCTGTTTCCCAAAGACGGCACGATCGGGCATCCCGAAATTTTCGTCATGGGATGTCGCAACCCTTGGCGAATTAGTGTCGACCCTCGAACCGGCTATCTGTACTGGGGCGACGTTGGTCCCGACGCTGGCGGCGAAAGTGATCGTGGCCCGCGAGGTTACGACGAAGTCAATCAAGCTCGCACGGCCGGCAACTATGGCTGGCCCTATTTCATCGGAAACAACGCAGCGTATTCGATCGTTGACTTTGTCACTGGATTGTTCGGCCCGCCCCAAGATCCTGCACATCCCATCAACGAATCGATTAACAACACCGGGTCAAAAGAGCTGCCGCCCGTTAAACCGGCGATGATCTACTATCCCGCCGCAGCCACCGATGTTTTTCCCGAAGTTGGCAGCGGAGGACGAACGGCATGCGCCGGTCCCGTTTATTACTTCGACGAAAATAACGCTTCCACAACAAAATTCCCGTCCGCTTACAACCGAACCTTATTTGCGTACGAGTGGTCGCGTCACTGGATCATCGCCGTACACCTGGATGAAGACTCCAACGTCCAGCGGCTTGAACCTTTTATGCCAGATACTAAATTCGCTCGTCCAATCGATCTACAATTCAGCGCCGACGGTGCCTTGTATGTGATCGAATATGGAGAGACATGGGGTGTAAATCCCGATGCTCGCTTGGTACGCATTGACTACGTTCGCGGCAATCGTGCTCCGGTCGCTGTGGCCAGTGTCAAGAATAATGTCGGACGCGAACCGATCGAAACTCACTTTTCTGCTGACGAGTCGTTCGACAAAGACGGGGACGCACTGACCTACCGATGGACCGCCGTCCGCAGCAGTACCGAGGGGGCCAAACGCTATGACATCGGTGATCAGTCCGTTGTCGCTCATTCGTTTTCAGAACCGGGTGTCTATACGATTGAATTAAAAGTAAGTGACCCTGCGGGCGCCGCGAGCGTCACGTCGCTGCCGGTGATCGTTGGAAATTCGCGACCGAATGTCGAATTCCTCAGCCCAGCTGAGGGTGATTTCTTCACGCCTGGACAACCGATTCGATTCAGTCTTGTCGTTCGCGATAACGAAGATGGTACAAGCGACTTTGACGAGGCTGAAGAACTGGAGATCGATCCGATTGATTCTACTGCCGCATCGCGTTTGTTCGTCGAAGCCGTCCCGGTAGCCTCCGACAACGACGCAGCGGCCGACAATGTGCCGCCAGGCTTGGCGATGATTCGCAAAAGTGACTGTTTAAATTGCCACGCAGCAAACCGATTGTTGGTTGGCCCTGCCTTTGTCGAGATCGCCAAAAAGTACAAGGACCAACCGCACCAACTCGAATTGTCGATCAAGCGGGTCATGGAAGGCTCGACCGGTGTGTGGGGCAAAGTCGCGATGTTACCGCATTCGCAGCACACGCCAGCCGAAGTCCAGCAAATGGTCGAATACGTTTTTTCGGTCAGCCCCGACTCGGCTAATCCCTCCGCACAAGGTTTCAATAACGAATTGGTTGCCACCGACAAAACCAATCGGATTCGGTTAGAGGCGACCTACACCGATCTTGGTCGTGATGAGATTCCTAAACTTTCCGCAACCGCCGTGCTGACACTTCGCAGCCGTAAACTACAAGCCGAGTCAGCGGATGAAATTAAAGGGGCTCGTCCGCTGGGATCGAGTAAAGCTGAGGGGGAAAAGTTTGTCGGTGCAATTGAGCATGATGGATACTTGAAGTTTAACAACCTTCCCTTGGACGAAGTCAGCTCGATTTCGGTAAGGGTTGCGAGTGCAGGGGCCGGGGGCGATATCGAAATTCGTCGCGGAAGTGCCACGGGCGATTTGTTGGGGCGAACCTCGGTGGAAGTGAACGGTAACTGGGAAGATTTCTATGAGAAGACAATCGGATTGAAGAATTCGAGTGCACGCGATTCGCTCTATGTCGTATTCAAGAACGCTGAAAATCGTGGCGGGCTAATGAACCTCGATTCGCTTCTCTGTAATCCCAAGCCCTAACGCCGCGAGTTCTCCGCGCACTCAGGAATGCATTGCCGCGCCCCGCGGCCGGAACGTCGCCTTCTGCTCTGAAACCGTTACCAACGAAGACGAACTTCCGTGAACTGCCTCACGGATGCCCGCCCGTTAAACGCTTACAACGAGGGCGCCGCTCACTCTCGTGGTGGCGTTCACCGTGAAGTGTCAAAATATTTCCTATTTCGAGGCAGTTCCGATGCTAAAGCTATCAAGAGCACATCAGTTTCGACTTTCATGCGTTGCAATCGTTGCTGGTGCTTCTGTCGCGATTCTGCTGGCAGAATCGCGAAAACCAAGTCAGCCCAGGAATCGAGAATTAGATCTAAAAAGTGTTCAGTTTTCGGGGCCGCTGGAAAGTTTTGACTTGCGTCAATCGACGATACCCATTCAAGAGATTCGTTCGGGCGGGCCGCCAAAAGATGGGATCCCCGCGTTGTCGAATCCGTTATTTGTGAAACCCAGTGCGGCTCTCTACTTGAAGGACAACGATCGAGTCGTGGGAGTCGTCCTTCAAGACGAATCGCGGGCCTATCCCTTGAAGATCCTGAATTATCACGAGATCATCAATGACCGAATAGGCGAGACACCCATCGTGGTGACCTATTGTCCGCTGTGCGACTCAGCTGCGGTGTTCGATCGCCGGACGCCGCTGGGTGAACGTGAGTTTGGCGTGTCGGGTTTGCTCTACAACAGCAACGTGCTGATGTACGATCGTGGCGGTCAGACGGAGAGTCTTTGGTCACAAGTAAAAGCACAGGGAGTGACGGGACCGGCTGCGGGACAGAAGCTGAAGGCGTTGCCAATGGAATTGACGACTTGGTCCGATTGGCGATCGCGAAACCCGCAAACCAAAGTGGTCTCAGACCAAACAGGCCATCGCCGCAACTACCGGAAGAATCCTTATGCGAACTATTTTTCTACGCCACGGTTGATGTTTCCGGCAACGCCATCGAAGGATTGGCTTCCCGCGAAGACGCCCGTTCTGGGTGTATGGACTCCGGACGGCCAGGCTCGCGCGTATTCGATTGCTCAGCTGGGCGATGGCGAAAAAGTGATTCGCGATTCATTGGGCGAGGCGTCGATCGTGATCCAAGTTGACCGAGAAACGAACTCGTTGCGTGTGATTGAATCAGCCCCATCATTGCAATGGATGAATTCGTTCTGGTACGCGTGGTATGCAATGCATCCGCACACGGATGTATTCGACAAACAGGTCAGTGGCAACAACCAGTAAATGCGGTTGGCGGCAATAAGCAGGTACGTAAAAGTCTTCCGGTTTATCAGCTGTTTTGGCGCTAGCCAAAGTTTCTAAGCTCAACTGGGGCTAACGTTCAAGCAGCTAATGGGATTCATCCCATCGCTTAGGACGCGACGCGAGACGTGGACGGCTATCACGCAAAGCTTGCAAGCAGAAATCTGTCCTTGCGAGCTTTGCGTGATGAATTCACGACGCCTACAGTGAGGCAAGTCTTGGCAACGCTTCTACTTTTTGACTTCGTACTTCGCTGGATTCCGATAGAACATTTGTTGTTGATCTTTACCGGGGAATTGATACCGCATGCCTTTGTAGAAGCTGGTGAACTCAGCGACGCCATCGACGTCCTGATTCATTTCAACGCGACACACTGTGCACTTGCCGCCAAGTGCGACGTCAGCGTGAGCATATTTTTCCTTGTTGGATAGAAACATCTCTTTCGCATTTTCGTTCGAGAACAAGTAGAGATGATCTTCATGCAAGGCAGCATATTGAAGGCTGCCAGGAACTCGCTTTCCCATTTCCACGAGTGCGACAACGCAATCGCCACCGAGGATGGGGGTGTATTTTGCTGGATTACTCACGAACATCTGCTTCTGTTCTTCGCTGGGAAAAAGATAGTTCTTGCCGTCATACGGTGCAGCAAATTGCGGATTTCCCTTGACCCATTTTTTCATTTCGATGACGCATACAGGACAATAGCCTTGCATGGCTACCGCACCGGCGTTCGTTTTTGTACCGCTGCCTGACGGCGCAGCCGACGATGTTGCAGCTGGCCTGGATCGGCTACCGGATTGAGCATCCGCGTTGGTTGACAACAGTGTCGCAAATGCAACGGTGGTCGCGAACATCAAAAATGTGCGAGTCTTGGACAAGCGGGATTTAGAGTGATTGCAGGTCATTGTGTCTCTCTTTTTAGAATCGAGTGTTGAACAGTTTTCTTACAGCACTGGAAAGACGGACTGAACGGTGATTCCTTACACGGAAAAATTTAAGCTTCTCGGTGAGCGCCAGTAAAAATTTCTCGTTCCCAGGCAGGAGCCTCGGGAACCAGGAGGCGCGTTCACCAAGAAGTGTCAAAGTTTCGACATGAAAAGCGACGCTGTCTGTGAGACAACTCACAGCGCCGCGTGTTTCTAACCCGCTTTTCCGTTGACATAGGCTAACGTCAACGGTTGCTGTGGTTCGTCGAAGATGCGTGCCCCGGTTCCGTGCTCGATCAATGTCCCCGTGCCATCGGTTGCCCAAAAGAATGCGGCGTAATCGGCGACGCGTCGTGCTTGTTGCAAGTTGTGTGTCACGATAACAACGGTGTACCGTCCTCGGAAACGAACTAGTAACTCTTCAACAACGCTGCTGGCCAACGGGTCCAGCGCACTGCACGGCTCATCCATCAACAGAACTTCGGGACGAAGCGCAAGAGCACGTGCAATGCAAAGCCGTTGCTGTTGGCCACCCGAGAGCGACAATGCGGACAAGTCCAATCGATCCTTCACCTCGGTCCACAATCCGACGTCTTCGAGAACGCTCTCTAGGATTTCCGCACGTTCACTTCGCTGCCGTATTCCGTGTTCCTTCAAGGGCATTTCGATATTCTTGCGGATCGAAAGAGGGAACGGGTTGGGCTTTTGGAAAATCATTCCGACGCGGCGGCGGAGCGAGATCACGTCCTTCGTCGCTCGCACATCGAGTGAGCCAATCGAGATGTTGCCCTCGACCCGGCATCCGGGAATCATGTCGCTCATGCGGTTCAAACTGCTCAGGAAACTCGTCTTTCCGCAGCCCGACGGACCGATCAACGCGGTCACACAGCCTCGGTTGATCGTCAGCGAGATTCCGCCCAGGACGCGAGCGCTGCCGTAGTGAACCGCAAGGTCGCTAACTTCGATAAACGGTTCGGGGATACAACAGGGCGGCCCTGTATCGATTGGACCAATCGTGAATTCGTTGCCTTCCGGACAAGATGCGCGGTCGCAGCCATTTCGTTTTTGCTGGTTTCTATTCTCTAAATTCATGTCACCACGATCCTTTTTCTCAGCCAACGGTTTGCAGTCCAGCTTGCGGTCGCGTTGATGACCAACAAAATTGCAATCAGTACCAATGCGGATGCATACGCATGGCGATCACCGCCTGCGACATTCATCGACAGGTCAAAAATGTGAACCGATAGAGCACGTCCAGAATCCGAAAGCGAACTGGGGACACGGTCAACGTATCCGCTTGTAAAGATCAACGCCGCCGTCTCAGCTAATGCGCGGCCGATGCCCAGCACCAATCCAACGATGATCCCTGGCGCCGCGGCTGGCAACAACAGTTGCAAAAGTGTCGCGGTTCGAGATAACCCCAACGCCGCGGCACCCATGCGATATTCGTTCGGAACCGATCGGAAACCTTCCTCGGTCGCTCGTATCAGGATCGGCAGCACCATGCACGAAAGCGTGAGGCCGCCCGACAAAATCGAAAACCCGAGCCCCAAGTAGATACAGAAAAATGCGTTGCCAAACAGTCCGAATACGATCGACGGCACACCTGCGAGAACATCCAAACTGCGTCGCACCAGGATTCCAAAGGTGCTTTCCGTCTGCGTCAACTCGCTCAGTAAGATCGCCGTTCCTAATCCCAGCGGCACCGACACTACCATTGTAACAATTAGGATCAGTAGCGTTGAAATGATGATGGGGAAAATCCCTCCATCGCGTCCCGCATTCCGAGGTGCTTCGGTTAAAAAACTCCAAGAGATCGACGGCAGGCCTGCAATGACGATGTCAGCCAATATCCAAAGAAAGACGCCACTGACCAACGCTGCGATTGACCATGCGATGCATGTTGCCAGCGAATTAAATAACACGCTGATGGCTGAACGCGAATAGGTTTGGGAGGTGTTAGCCATGAATACGCCCTTGACTGACCCATTCTGCGAAGCCGACGAGTATGATGACCATCGCCATTAACAGCAGCCCGCACACGAACAATGCCGAGCGATGGCCATCCATTGCGTAAGCCATCTCTAGCGCGATGTTCGCCGTAATCGTACGAACCGGCTGGAAAATGCTGGTCGGATTTTGGACAACATTACCAGCGACCATGAACACCGCCATCGTCTCGCCGATCGCCCGGCCTGTTCCCAGTAGAACCGCAGTGAATAATCCCGAACGAACGGCTGGAAATACGACGCTAGTAAGGGTTCGTCCGCGCGAAAGTCCTAGTGCCGCCGATGCTCGCAGGTACTCCGACGGCAGATTGTCGAAAGCTGCCCCCGCCAGCAACGCGATCGTCGGTAGAATCATAATCGTCAGAATGATGATCGCCGACAGTAGGCTGGTTCCCGGAGGATGCCATCGCGAAATCAGTGGAACGAGCACCACCAGACCCCACAGTCCGTAGACCACCGAAGGAATCCCGGCGAGCAGTTCGATCATTTTTCCGAATGGTTGCCGTAATCGTCGCGGTGCATAGAAATGTGCAAATACCGCAGAGCCGACCCCAAGAGGTGCGGCCAATAGAACGGCACCCGCAGTTGCCAGTGATGTCGCCACAATCATGGGCACCAAATTGAATTGGCCCTTTGCCATCCCAGCCGAAGGGTGCCAGGATGCGTCAGAAACGAAACGCGAAACTCCGACGCCACGAAGTGCCGCGAATGATTCCATCAGCAGAAACCCCACGATCACGACCGAGATCGCTCCGGTCAGAAGCCCGCAACCGCGAAGCAGCCATACAAGGACGGTATCACTGCGAAAGTGGGACAAAGTACTGCTCCAGCACGATTGGATTGACCTCCTGAGAGCGAGCGAACTCGATGAACTCGGCCACGATTCCGCTGGGCTCGTCGTTCACGACCAGATTCAATGGACGCGACAAAGGATATGTACCGTCACGCACGTTCTTGATGGATGCCTCTACGTCGTCTAATGGTAACAGTTTAATCGCGACATCGTGCGCGGCATCGTATTCGGCGGTCCCAATTGAAACGTAGCCGATCGCGTTGGGGTTACCGGCGACCGTCTTGATGCCCTGTTCGTTATCACCGATCACGGCATCTGCTTCGATTTTAGCATTATCTAAGTTGAAATGGCCGACAAACAACTCCAGCGTGGATCGGCCTTCGGCTTTGTTGACAACAGTAATGGGTGCGTCCAATCCGCCAACGTCTTTCCAGTTTCGGGTGCGTCCCGTGTAGATGGCCACAACCTGCTCGTCGGAGAGCGATGTCACTGGATTGTCTCGATGCACGATAATGCAAACACCGTCGCGCGCGATCGTGAAAGCAGCCAAGTCTTGTTCTTCGGCTTTTAGCTCTCGCGAGACCATACCGATGTCGGCGAGTCCGCGTCGAACGTCAGCGACGCCTCGTGATGATCCGCCGCTTTGCACATCGACCCGAACACCCGGATGCAATGTTTCAAACCTTTTTGCAATCTCGCCTACCAAAGGCGCGATCGTGCTAGAACCAGTCAGGACGATTTGGTTGTCACTGCGTGAGTTATTGTTCGATGTGCATCCAGAGAAAGCAAACGGCAAAAAGCCGGCGAGCAGCAACGAGGTTGCCCAAATCATGCGAGGCCGGGGATTCATGATGCATCCTGCGTCGAAAGTTTTACCACTGCCGATCCGCAACCGGCGGTGCAGCCAAAGCAATGCCTGCCTGTTTGAATCACGCGGTCGCCAAGTTTTTCAGCATCGAACTGCGAAATATGTTGTGGCAATTCAGAAGAGAGCACCATGTTCAACTTCTGGTTGAAATCACAATCGAACAGGTATCCTCGCCAATCCACAGCAAGCATCGAACGACACATCACGTTTTCAGCCGCGAGCGGACTAAAGCTGTCGATCAGCATTTGCATGTACTCATCGAGTTGGTCGTTGCGGAGCAAGTTATCAAGAAATCGGCTAATCGGCCGGTGAGTGACCACATGCAGTTCAGAGAAGATAATGTCGTAACGAGAACTCAGTTCGTCACGATAGGTCGCTTCGAGTTCATGTTGCGATGGCGGCAGCGTGATTCCCGCGGGGTGGTAAACAAGTGTAAGCTTCCGCCCCAGCCCAGGATAGCCATATCCGAGTCGGTTCAACCGTCGCAGTGCATCGATGAAACGTTTGAGAGCTTTGTCGCTGTGTTGGCTATCGCGATCCACTTCCATCGAATATGGCAACGACGCTACGACTTCAACGTCATGCTTCGCGAGAAAGCCGGGCAAGTCCTTTGAGTCGTTGTCCATCAGGACCGTCAAATTGCAACGGTCAATGACGTGGCGGCCAAGCATGTGTGCCTGCTTGACGAGCCAGCGAAAGTTCGGGTTCAACTCGGGTGCGACACCGCAAATGTCCAGTGTCGGAATGTCGTGGTTCTCGAGCACGTCAATGATCTGCTCGGCGGTTTCTCGCGACATGCTCTTAGAACGATCGGTTGCTGAGTCCATGCGCCAAGCCGTGCCGGTCCGATTGCTCGGTTCGCCGACGTTGATCTGCAGCACTTTGATACCGCTTGCACGAAGGCCCGATAGACCGATCGATCGCAATTTTTGGTTGAAGTAAGGCTGTCGCGTCTTCGCTTCACCCTCAAGGATTTCTCGCTGTACATCTGCACTAGCGAGTTCGTTCTGCTGTCGTCGCGTTGATAAATGCATGTTGTTGCGGGTGTTAGGAATGTAGCTGCCGTCACCAGACGGCGGAATCCGCGTTTCGAGCAAACGTAGCCAGCAGGCAGAGTGCTTCCTGCTCATCAGGAAGCTCGGTGTATACCGGTGCAACGTCAGTCATCCAGTGAGCCGACGGCGCTAGCCGCGGGCCTGCCGTTGCTATTTGAAACGTGCCCGCGGCTAGTGCCGTCGGCTCAGATCATTAGGTTGAATGACTGCTATTGACCGGCTTAGCAGCACGGGCCTTCGTCGCTGCAGGCTTCGGTCGCTGCGGTGGTCGCGTGATATTCGAGACCCTTCGTTTCCCGTGGATGACGCCTCGCGTTCCGCCGACAATCAAACGGCTTGGCGTCGTCCAACGGCACCGTTTCGCGTGGCTCGATCGCGTCGAACATGTCAGTGTACGGTTCTTGCTGCAGCAGATTAAATGTCTTGTCACAGACTGCCATCCGTTGACCACGGAAATAGGTGTGGCCGTCATCATCTTCGACTTTCTTGAATGGGCCGCGATACGACACCGCTTGCCCTCGTTCCAAACAAGGCCCCTGCTTTCCTTTGTGCGCGACAACCGTTACCGAGCGAAATTCGATTCCCTCCACCGTCCGCCAAGGTTCACTTTGTCGTTTGACGATCTCGATTCCGTGGAAGCCCGCTTCCTCGAATGCCTCGAGAAACTCATCTTCACGAAACGCACCGGTGATGCATCCCGACCACAGTTCCGGGTCTTGTTGCAGACGCTGCGGGACACTCTCGTCACTGACAATATCGCTGATCGCCGCGCGGCCACCCCGACGCAAGACACGAAAGATCTCGGCGAACAACTGGCGGCGGTCCTGTTGTCGGACTAGATTCAAAACGCAATTTGACAGAACGCAATCGACTGAATCGTCGGCGACGAGCGGTCGCTCGCGACGCAATCGTTCTTCAGTGTTTCGCAGAGCCAGATAGCCCGCCGGATCGTTCACGGGATGCTGCGACAATTCGCTGGCAAGTTGATCCAGGTCGAGAGCCAAATCCTGAATCAGACCGTAGCGAAAGTCCACGTTTGCATAGCCGAGTTGCTGAGCCACCGCGGGTGCATGTTTCCGAGCGAGTCCGAGCATTTCACGGTTGCAGTCCACCCCGATCACGCGTCCTGCGGGACCGACGACCTGGGCTGCGATGTAGCACAACTTGCCACCGCCGCTGCCCAAATCCAACACCGTTTCGCCCGAGCGAACGTAGGGTGTGGGGTCGCCGCATCCATAGTCCCGTTCGATGATTTCTTGAGGGATCACGTTTAACAAGTCGGTCGAGTATTGGACCGGACAGCAAAGTGCGGGTTCGACTGCTTGTGCGGCCGCGGCGTATCGCTCGTAAACCGAGAACTCGGCAATTGGATTTTCGTCAATCGAGGCTGTTTTCATAGAACCGACTTCCCTTCGGATGCGAGTGGCATGGTAATTCGAATGGGGAGACGGTGAGCCGATAGGTTCCTTACAAAAATTGCGATATTTTTGATAAGTGGCAGAGAACTGCGGCGATTTATGCACCTTGCCAGCTGCGTATTGGGAAGGATCGTTGTCGCGATGGCAGCCCGTCATTCGTTTTTCGCTGTACCGATGCGCTGCGGCAACGCACGGTGGCGGCGGCGTTCCGTGACGCTGTAGTTTGCAGTCCCAAGACCATCCAGCCCGCATCTAAGCAGTTCGGCAGGAGTCTTTCAGCATATTGGCCGTTTTGGTGCTAGCCAAGGTTCCGGCGCAATACCCGGGGCAAGCGCCCAAACGCAACGCTGTGAAGCATTTCTGAGTCGTGTTTTGCCAGGTCATCACGACCCGAACGCGTGAGTTTTGAAGTTGCGCTATTTGCTGTCGCGGAGCGACATATTTCGATAGCCTCGGACTTTAGTCCGAGGGATTTTCGCCAATATCAATCGAGTCCCAGCGGGACGTTTTATGACTTAATCGTTCGCCGCAGAACGTCGCTCCGCGACTTGGTGCCAATTTCAGAACCGATAACCTTGGACTAAAGTCCAAGGCTATCCCATAAAGTGCCTCCGGCGCAAAAACAGCAACTCCAAAACGCGTAAGCGAGGGACCGGCGCTGGTTCAAGAGTCCCCCGCTACGCATTCGGTTTATGAAAAATGCTTCACAGCGTTCGCCCAAGCGGCTAACGGGATTTCGCCCAATAATTCATGCCTACGTGCTTAGACTCCGAAATTGCTTTTTGCACGCCGCAATACAATCTGAACGCGAATCGTATGTTCAACGTTTTAATTTCGTTCGATGCCTGGATTGTTCCCAAATGATCTGAGCTTTCTCGAGTGAGTTAGCGAGAATTCTGGCACGCAATTTTGGCAAATGGAGCCTTTGGTGATAGCACGGTCGCCCGCAATTTTCGGTAGCGGTACCACTGGCCATTTTTTTAGATGTTGTTGCCTTGGGCAGCCTTGGATTCGCGGCCGGCGAGGTCGGCGGTGGTCATGATAATGTCGCGATAGGTTCCACCGGCGGGGATCATTGGATACACGTTTTCTTCAAAGGTGACGATGACGTCCAGCAGATAAGGTTCGTTAGGATCCGCGAGCATTCGTTCTATGGCGGCCGCTAGATCAACCGCCTGCGTTACTTGCTCGGCTTTGACGCGGTAGCCGTGGGCGATGGAGAGAAAATCAGGGTAGATGTCTTCGACTCCGGGGCGTTTGACGGCCATGGGATCGCCAAGCGCCGTGCCGCTACGGTGGCCATCGTAGATCATGTCCTGCCATTGACGCACCATGCCGAGCCATTGGTTGTTGATGACGACGACTTTGACGCCGATGCCGTAACGGTGGCAGGTGCTCAGTTCGTGGATGGTCATGTTCAAAGAACCGTCGCCATCGATATCGATGACGGTGCGTTCGGGGCATCCTACTTTGGCCCCGATTGCGGCGGGCAGGCCGTAGCCCATGGTGCCGAATCCGCTGGAGCTGAGGAAGGAACGCGACTGGGCCACCTTGTAGTGCTGCATGGCCCACATCTGGTGTTGGCCGACGCCGAGAGAGACGATGGCTTGGCCGTCGGTAGCCTCGGAAATGGCTCGAATGGCAAACTGCGGGCTGAGGGCTTCGCCGTCAGGAATGGTGAAGGGATAACGTGCCCGGTTGGCGGCTACTTCGGCTCGCCAATCGCTGTAGTCTCCCGGCGTAGCAGTTTCGAATAGTTGGGCCACGGCGAGTTTCAAATCGGCGCAGACGGGCAGGGTGACAGGCTTGTTTTTGTTGAGTTCGCGGCGGTCGATGTCGATGTGAACGATTTTTCCGTGTTTGATGAATTCGTCTACCTTGCCCGTTACACGATCGTCGAAACGCACGCCGACAGCCAACACGAGGTCGGCTTCGTTGATTGCCACGTTGGCGAACTTCGAACCATGCATGCCGAGAACGCCGAGGGCGAGATCATGGTCCGGCGGAAACGCCCCGAGTCCCATAACGGTCGAGGTGACGGGGATGCCTAGCTTTTCAGCGAGGGCTAGGATTTGTGGCCCGGTGTCGGAGCTCACAACGCCGCCGCCGATGTAGAGAATGGGTTTGGCCGCTTCGCGAATCAGGCGACAACATTCTTCCAGCTGGCCGGGATTGATGGCTCCCGCTTGGGGCTCGGGCGGCGAGATGACCGCGGGAATGCGCGGCGGCGCGTAACGGCCTTCCGGGTCGCGCGGGTAATGTTGCTGGATGTCTTTGGGGATGTCGATCAGCACAGGGCCCGGCCTTTGCCCGCTCGCGAGTTCAAACGCTTCACGCACGGTTTCAGGAATCTCCGCCACGCGTTTTACGAGGTAGGCTCGCTTGGTAATGGGTTTGCAGATACCGACGATGTCGACCTCTTGAAATGCATTCTTCCCCAACAAATGTGTGGGCACGTTGCCCGTGATGGCGACGATCGGAACGGAGTCGGAATTGGCATCGGCGATACCGGTGACCAGGTTGGTGGCGCCGGGGCCAGACGTGGCGAGGCAGACGCCGACTTTGCCGCTCACGCGGGCGTAGCCTTGGGCGGCGTGGGCGGCGCCCTGCTCGTGTTCGACGCGGATGATTTTTATGCCGACTTCCGGCAATACGTCGAAGATTTCCAGGTTCGCCCCACCTGGATAACCAAAGATCACGTCGACGCCTTCGGCGACAAGGGCTTCGGCCAGAATATGGGCACCGCGTTTTGCGTGAGCCCGGTCGGATTCCAATAGATCCGTGATCACGCCGCCGGTGATAGTAGAAACGTCGTCGTAGGTAACTTGGTCGAGTTGAGAGGGATCGAAATTGCTCATGTGGTGGGCACTTTTTGGCTGCGAGATCTGGAGGGGGGAGGGCAAGCCGTTGTTGCTTCGCGTTAATCTAAGCAGTGAGGCAATCTAAGCAGTGAGGCATGAGTCTTTCAGTAAATTGGCCGTTTTGGCGCTAGCCACGGTTCCGGCGCTGAACCGGGGCTAGCGCCCAAGCGGCTAACGGGATTTCACCCAATGATTCCTACCTACCTGCTTAGCACCTCGCCGACGTGTTTAGAAAAGTGTTTCTTCTGCGATTAATGTAGTGCATAATGCCTCGGTCGAAGACTTCGTTCGAAGAATTGCCGCCGAGCGACATGGAAATGTTGCGGAAGTGTGCCATCGAATGGCTCGGCTTTTTACTCAAAACTCGGGCGTGGTGCGAATTTTTTTGCATACCCTACCCATTCTTTAATCTCTATCCCTACAAATTTCCGTCATGCAATCAATATGCAATGTATTCGTTCTGCTCCTTCTTTCGACATCCATTCCATTTTCGTTCGTGATGGCGGAAGAAGTCAGCTCGAAGGCACCTCCGCTTTCGCCAGCAGATTCCGTTGCAACGATGAAGATCCAGCCGGGGTACAGCTTGACGCCTGTTTTGGCGGAACCCAACATTCTTGAACCTGTCGCTGTCGTGTGGGATGGGAATGGTCGCATGTATGTGGTCGAAATGCGAACCTACATGCAAGACATTGACGGCAAGAACCAATTGGCGCCCACCAGCCGAGTGTCAAGACACGAAGACACCGATGATGACGGTGTTTACGACAAGCACACCGTGTTTGCAGACAACTTGTCGCTACCACGAATGGTCTTGCCGCTATTGGATCGTGTCATCATTTGCGAAACCAACACGCTCGATTTAAAAAGTTACCAAGACACTGACGACGACGGAGTCGCCGATCGAGTCGAAATGTGGTGCGAGCGGGGGCGAACGGGCAATAATCTGGAACATCAAACCAGCGGCTTGATTTGGAACATTGATAATTGGCTGTACGCCACCTATACCCACGAACGGATTCGATTCACCAATGGAGAAGTGATTCGCGAACCTCTGCCACATGGTTCGGGACAGTGGGGTTTGACTCACGATGACGAGGGCCGCATCTACTATTCAACCGCAGGCGGCGAGAATCCGGCGATGGATTTCCAGCGACCGATCATTTATGGAAAGCTCTCGCTCGGCGGAGAGCAAGCGGACGGCTTTCGCGAAGTCTTTCCTATTGACAATGTGCCCGATGTTCAGGGCGGTCTGAATCGTGTCCGGGACGACAACACGCTGACGGTGTTCTCCGCGTGCTGTGGCCAATCGGTCTATCGAGGCGATCGAATGCCCGCTGACTTTCGTGGTGATCTGCTGATTCCTGAACCTGTTGGACGTCTGGTACGCCGCGCCAAGGTGACGAACGATCAAGGCCGCATTGTTCTCTCGAACGCTTATGATCAAAGCGAGTTCATTGCCGCGACCGATCCAAATTTCCGTCCGGTCAACAGTGCCACCGGACCCGATGGCTGTCTGTATATCGTTGATATGTATCGAGGCATTATCCAAGAGGGAAATTGGGTTCGTGAAGGATCGTATCTGCGCGAAGTGGTGAAGAAATACGGACTGCAAAAGAATATCGGTCGGGGACGTATCTATCGGGTCGACCACGAAACCACGAAGCGAGGCCCGCGACCAAGAATGCTTGACGAGACTCCGGCGGAATTGGTTGCCCACCTTTCACACCCCAACGGTTGGTGGCGAAGCGAGGCGCAGAAGCTAATCGTATTACACGGTGACCGAAGTGTGGTGCCCGCTCTGCAAACCATTGCGACGACCAGCGAGAACCCGCTAGCGAGACTGCATGCGATGTGGACACTCGAAGGTCTCGACGCTGTGACACCGGCATTGTTGATCCAAGGCATGGCTGATGCGGATTGGCGTGTTCGCAGTGCCGCAGTCAGAATCGCAGAACCGCTGATGGCAACGGATCGTTCGCTTGACAACGCGATTGAACAGTTAGTGCGAGATGAAAGTCCAGACGTTTTGATTCAAACGATGTTGTCGATGGGTCGCGGTCGTCATCCAAACGCCGAGGCGTTGACCGAACAGATCGTGTCGACTCATAAAGAAAACTCGGCGATTAGCGAACTGCATAGTCAGATCGTTGCGAATCGAGAAGCGGCTTTGGCCGAACAACGAAAACTCGACGAACTGCGCAGACGCAACAAAGCGCTGGCGGAATCGGTAGAGCGTGGGGCGAAAACCTACAAGACGCTTTGCACGGAGTGCCATGGTGCCGATGGCAAGGGACAACATTCGCCCGACAATCGAGATGTTGTCCTGGCGCCACCGCTGGACGGTTCTGAGCGAGTGTTAGGTCACAAAGAACGGCTGACTCGAATTCTGTTGCATGGTCTGGTCGGTCCCGTCGACAAGAAAACCTATTCGGCTGGCTTGATGTTGCCGATGGGCGTCCATGACGACCGCTGGATCGCCGATGTGGCGAATTTTGTTCGTAACCAGTGGGGAAACAAAGGAGCCTTGATCGAACAAACCGATGTGGCTCGAATTCGTGACCAGTCGTCGAGTCGGATCGGGCCGTGGACGCTTGCTGAGTTGAATTACTTCGACCCTCCCGAACTCGATCGTAACAGTTGGAAGTTATCGGCTAGTCACAAAGGGGAAAATCTATCGGCCGCGATCGATGGTAATGAAAAGACGCGGTGGGATACGGGCACCTTCCAGAAACCGGGAATGTGGTTCGCGTTGGAGTTTCCGAAACCGATCCGCTTGATGTCCATCCGGTTAGATACGAAGCAATCGGCAGCCGACTATCCTCGCCGCTTCGTGGTGCATGTTTCGGCCGATGGTAAAGAGTGGAACGATCAAGTTGCTGAAGGTTTCGGTGACGATCCGATCACATTGATTGAACTGGACTGTCCTGAACCGGTCCAGTACATCCGTATCACGCAAACGGGCAAGGCACCGAAAAACTATTGGTCGATTCATGAACTCGCGATCAAGGGGATGTCGGCCGACGCCAAGCCGGCCGAATCAATGGCCCAAACGCTCGCCGGTGCAAATCCCGACCAACTTGCGGCGGACGCGAGGAAGCTTGGAGATGCGAAAGCGGGAGCGGCGCTGTTCTACAACGCAACGCTCTCGTGTGCGAACTGCCACGATCCATCCAACGGCCCGCCGTTGGCTCCCGATCTTGCCTCAAAGCGAGACGGCGTGACCGACCGTTTTCTTGTCGAGTCCGTGCTCAATCCATCTAAGGACATCCGCAAAGAGTATGCCCAGTTAATGGTTCTGACCGTTGATGGCGTCAGCCTGATGGGATTCAAGCAGAGCGAGACCAATGATACGCTCGTATTACGCGAGCCTGCGAGCGGAAAACAAATCGAGATTGCCCAGGATGACATCGAGTTCACTAAACCTTCGGCTGTTTCGGCGATGCCGGCGGGTCTCGTCAATCCGTTGGCAAGCGAGCAACAGTTTCTCGATTTGGTGCGATTTCTAATGGAGATCAACGACGGAGGGACTGAGAAATTGCAAGCACTGACCGGCGGGATTCGTCCGGCGAAGGTAAGCAAGTAGGCAGGAATCATTGGGGTGAGTTTTTATTCAGGCGTACAGTGCAGTTACCTCTCCACCGACGAACGGGTTGTTGACTTAGTGAGCCGTGACGCGTGAGCGGCCGGGTGCCGCGCATTACCCGGTGCCTTACGGCCCACGGCTCACAACGGCTTAGATGGATCGCAAAACTGAATCTAATTCGCTCTAAAAGCGAAAACGCTCCTTTAACGCTGCCCACCAGCGGATCTACCGCTTCGAAGTGGGCGTCCAGACCGTCGGTCTGCTGCTTCGGAAGCAAAGACCGAATCGAAACGCTTTGACAGTGGATGCCACTGTTGGTTGCCATCAGCTACATCGGAGATCGCACTGTTATTTTGGCTGCCAGCTATCGCGTTCCCGAACCGCCCGATGGCGCCGAACGTGTCCCTGACCCACCAGGAGCGGTGTAGTTTTGAGGCGGTGCGGTGTAGCTTTGCGAGGGAGCGGTGTACGAGGATGACGGCATCGAATTGCTCGACCCAGATCCTTGATAGGCCGGCTGGGAATAGGAGGGCGATGCGTTGTAGGCGGGCGAACTGTATCCGGCCGAAGGAGCAGAGCAACTTCCGTTGTGGCAGGCACCAGTTTGGCGACATCCGGTGAATACGATGCAGCTAAAGGCGACGAAGCCAAAAGCGGATGCGGTGGCGAGCAACTTGCGAGACATATGCTTCCTTACAAAAATACAGCTTGAGATAGGGGCGGAACAAGATTTCCTTTCCTGTTCCATCGGCCCAGCCGTTCGGTTCACAATGTGAGTCGTCATACAAACCATCCGAATCTAACGGCAGAGAGGCGATTGACGCTGCTGCTGCTGGACGGCTCGGACGTTACGAGCTTTACCAACTCTCCGTCTGTGTGATGGCTTACAGTTTGGCAAACGCAGGAAATCGCCAAAATCGCGTCGGTCGATGAGGCCAGTGACAGTTAAAAACTTCTCGTTTTCGCCGCATCGGCGAACGGACCGATGTGACTTCACGTCCGATCGATTTCGCCGAAGACGATGCAATCGTGCGAAGAAATGGGCAGGTGGGGGCGGTTTATCGCGTGCTGAAACCGCGGAAGTTTCCGATCAACCGATTGTAGCCAATCGGGGGTGTCTATCCGTCGCTGCTGCGTTCTCTACTCCGCACTCATATCGAGCTGGACGCAATTACGATACAGTTCAGTGTCTCATTACCATCAGTGGCCGAGGAAATCATGGCAAAAGTCGATCAAGCAGCCCTGCAGAACGATGACTCCACATCGCTATCAGACCATACGGAAACGATTAAGTCGCAGGTTTTGGAGAAAGTCGGCAGGCCACCGCGTTTGCATCGTGTGGAGGTCTGTCGGCACCACAACGACAACTATCGAGTGAACATTTGGGAAAAATTGGAGCAGCCGGGTGACTTCGCTGTATCAATGCGGGTCCACATTTGGTCGTCCTATTATTTGAAGGTATCGGATTCAGGCGAGATCATTGCTAGCAATCCACCGCTGACCAAAATCGGTATCTAGGCCTGAAATTGCCCGCTTGTCACCCGACAATTGACATGAATTCATAGCGATGTGCGAACGATGTCCGATCGCACAACTTTCGATTGCCGTGACGACTCATGTCCGGCAGCGTAGTCCGTCCAGTCGACGCGGTAGCTTTGACGAAGCAAGATGCATATCAATGTCTCCATCGCGTCACCGCTACCCAGAGAACGCCTGCATTGCCCGCGGCGACCTGCAGCCGCCGAATCACTAAATGACTCCAGTGAAACGCGAATCGGGCACAGCCGACCGCAGTTCATGAGCGGGGTTGAAGCATAGCACAACCAACGCGAGGTCCCGCCATTCCGCTTGATGGCACCGGTACCCGACTGTGGAAAAACACCAGGTCGACGAAACCGGAGCCGTTCGGACTGTCGAAAGTTACTCGAACGTCAGTTCCAACTGACTCGGTTTTGCCGAGGGCGGTTGATCGTCGGCATCTACCGTGGCGACCGTGTCCACCAACTCTCTGATCGCTGTGAAATCGATCACGGGCGACGCACGCAGTTCATCTTTTCTCGCTTTCTCATCCCGTTGACCTGGTTCCACTTGATTGAACTTACGGGGGCGAGGATTTTCGTAAAGTCCGACGTCCAGGATGAAAGCTTCGTACCGTCGTCCGTCGCTGGGAGCGCGACTGGTGTTCTGATCAACCAAGTGAATTAGCCGCAAGTCTACAAGCTCTCTAATTGCCTGTCGTACTTGCGGATCATTCTCCAGATCATCTTTTGCAACAAGAAATGCATTAGTGCGTTTGTCGTCGTAAACATAACGCTTGATGCGGCTTAGATACTCATCAAGTACCGCATCGTCATCGCCGGAATCCTGCTTCATCGACTCTTTCTTGCTACGAATGGTGTTGATTGCAGCTTCCGTCACTTGAACTTTGCCGATTCCCTGGCCCGAAGCACCCGAGCGATTAGCAAGAGTCACAAAGAGCGAAAGAAAATCGCGAGGAACACCTCCCGAAGCGAGACATAGTTGCGCGAAGCCCTCGCCGGCAAACACATCGTCTAACCTAAGCGTAGCACCTGATTCGTCGATGGCTCGCACTAATATTTGTCGCATGAAAGCCTGCAATTCGTCAAATTTGTCAAGCGTGTAGTCCATGTCGATTTCATAAATGTCGTGCCCTAGTTCGGCACCCGTGTATTGCTCTTCATCCTTGCGGTAAAGCTTTGAGCGGTGCTTGATTGTTGCGATTTTCAGAAAAAGATCCGTGCCTTTTGTAAGTCGATGAAAGTAATCAATCAGCCCAGGCTGGATGGACTTAGGTACAAAGTAGAAATCATCCAGGACAAGAAAAATCGGCCGTTGCGAAAAAAGTACCGATATGGATTGGAGTAACTCCTTGTATGTTGTTATTTCCAAACGAAGAAAGTCTAACTTACTCTTCGGCAATGTACGCCTAACCTCACGCGACTTCCCACGTTGTGTTGACACGCCACCGGAGGCTTGAGATCCCAATACACCAATGTTCATGTTGTGTCCGGACGTGTCGGACTCACTGACTTCCTGTGTTTCTTGATCAGGTTCGTGAAGATGCCCTTTAAGTTGTCGTGAAACGGATTTAAGACGCATCAGCGCCCGCCTAGTCTGCAGCCCTCGCTTGTACCAAGGAATATGGCTTCGCACTTGCGACTCAAGGCTTCCGAACAGCTGGACGAGAATCTGAATCACAATATTTGGGAACGTGATGTCCTTGTAGTCCTCTATGTTCAGGTCTACATCAAAGTGTGTCGCAGAATCACGTCCGGACTTGACAAGCGAGGTTTTTCCCGCTCCACGCCTCCCAAACACTACGTGATTCTGCCGTGACAATAACCGTGTCCGGTGCTGGCGTGTGTCCACAAAGCTGAGACCCGCGGAGGGTGATGCACGGAGATTCTCTTCGATAAAAGTAACTAACTTGTTGATCTGAACAGAGTCCACGGGGCATGGTCCTGAGGCAGTGTGGCGAAACCGTCATTATTCCAAATATGCCGTATCAAATCTAGCGTCTCGTCGGGGCGATCGATTCCGACAACTTGGAGTGCATCTGGGCGACCAACTATCGAGCCCCCGTGGCTGACTCCGAATTGCTTGGGGCCTCCCCGGTCGATTAAACCGGATCGTGCTAGCCATTGGCGATTTGGTGCGTCGGTGAAAAAGACCTACGCGAGTTCGCGAAATCGCAAACTACCCGAGGTCGATGCAACCGCCATCTCCAATCTAAATCTGCAACTCGCATCGGTGTGCGCTACCGGAGCGCTTTCGCTGATGGCAGCGACCAGATCAATGTGAAGGCGGCAGTGTCGATGAGCAGATGGATTGACTGACCATACATCCGGTATGTGGAAAGACTTCTTGCAATCGTCGAACTATTTCTTCGATATCCAAACTTTTGCAAGGTCAGTAACTTGCTCGTTCGGCGAGCTAACGGTGTCGATAGTCAAGTCATTTGTGTTGGGTGACAGGTTCTTAACAAGTACGCTGAGTTGGTTGATGTCATACCAAGTTTCTCGCCCCGATTGGGGCTGAAGTAACTGAATAGCGTCTGCTCTCGAAAGGTAAAAAGCAGAAAGGGATATCGTATAGCGGTAAGCGCTAAGGAGTATTTGAGAAAAAAAGAGCAAGAGTACCACGATGCCCACCCGTAGCGTCAATCCTGGCACCCATGACATGAATAGGATTTTGTCTCGTTCGGCTCGCACTTCGGTCAGTTGCTTCTCCACGGCTTCAATGTTCGACTGAATCGATTGGCGTTCTTCTTCTCGAAAGGGTGCTTCACGCTGAAGTCTCTCTAGTCTTAGCTTTGACTCCTCATGTTTTTTCCGAATAGCACTATCAACGCTGGCAATTGCGGTGAGCTGCTGGCTCGCCAACGAATTCTTTGCTGTGGTAAGGGCTTCCTTTGTGGCAGATTGGATGAGCTTTTCAAGGTCTTCTATCCTGGCATGAATTTCGTTTAGAGGCTCTCCTTGTTGTTCAAGCTCCTCTCGGATGAGGAGCAATGCTTGCCGAGGAAATCGATTTGAGTCGCCGGGAAACAAAGCTTCAACCTTAATGATCGAGTCGGGTGCACTCTCCTTGCTTGTGGGGGATTCAGTCAGATCTGGATCGGCAATTGCCTCCATAATTCGTTTTGCAATATGAAGGAGAAGTGTGCTCCGTTCTACTGACCCACTATCACTCTCCGTCGCTCCTTTTACCGTCGGAGTGACTCGTCCAAAAATATTCGCGAGCAGGGAGGCCCGTTCCGCAATGGCAACTTCTGCAAGAGTTTTGGCGCCCCGGAATGTGTCAACGACAGTGAGACAACTTTTTGATAGTTGTTAGGTGCTGCATCCCGCGTGCTCAGGGGCCAGCCCCCGAACCCCCGGGATTTTTTCAGGCATGACTCGGGTGTTCAAAGAGTTTGTTGCTGGTACTGTGTCGACGTCCGGTGAAACGGAAGACGGCTCTGCGGGGACGCAACCGTCCAAGGGATAACCGGATCGAGGGTGCGTCAAAGACGTTACTTCTGGAGCCCCCGGGCAATTCGCTTCGGGGGCTTCGCTTTTCAATTCATCCTTTCGTTTGGGAGCGTTGATCCAAACTGCTTTGGGAAGGCTTGCAGGTGTGGGAATGCCGTGTACGAAACGCTCGGGATTCTTCTGCCATGCCCCGTGAAGCGTTTGTTTTCTCGACTCGATCACTTTTTCGCCTTGGCCGTAGTGCAACGATGATGGGGTAAGCAGGCCGATGCCACTGTGATAGTGCTCGTCGTTGTACCAGCCAATGAATTCACGGCAGAATCCAAGTGCGTCTTCATAGCATCCAAATCGCTGGGGAAATTCAGGGCGGTACTTCATCGTTTTGAACTGGCTTTCCGAGAAAGGATTGTCGTTGGAAACATGCGGCCGACTGTGTGACTTGGTGACGCCCAGCGAACCAAGCAACTGCGCCACCGAATGCGATGTCATCGATGGCCCACGATCGCTATGGAGGATCAATTGCTCGCGCGGAATGTTTTGCTTTTCAATGGTTGTTTCGATCAGCTGCGTGGCTAGATCGGCGCTTTCACGATGTGCCAGCATCCAGCCGACCACGCAGCGGCTGTAGATATCCAGAATGACATACAGGTAATAATAGGTCCATTTCTCCGGGCCCTTGAGCTTGGTGATGTCCCACGACCAGACTTCATTGGGGCCGGTCGCAAGCAATTCAGGCTTTCTGTAGTTCGGGTGTCGGAGTTGGTTTCTGCGTTCGCGAGTGCTTTGATTCGCTTCAAGGATGCGATACATCGTCCGCACGCTGCACATGTACTCCCCTTCATCGAGCAATTTCGAGTAGACCTGCCGCGGCGACTGATCAGCGAAACGTTCGCTGTTGAGTCGATCGATCACCGCTTTTCGTTCTCCGAGTGAAAGTGCTCGAGCTGGGATCGGTCTCGGCTTAGGTTGCTGGTCGGGATCGCGGCGACGGTACAACGTCGCTCGCGAAACATTCAGTGCGCGGCATGCAGCAGCGACACCGACTCGTTTGCTGAGCCCTTCAGCCGCACTCAATCTGTCTTCTCGTGTGAGCGTGTCTGCATCATCTCCGAGACTTTTTTTTGGACGTCAATGATCAACTCCGCCTGGCGAAGTCTTTCTTTTAGGCGTTCATTTTCGCGTTTCAAAGCGGCAAGCTCTTTTGCCTTTGACGGTATTGCTGGCGGCACATCGCTACTGGGCTTATTCGATGATGACAATGATTTTTCCCGAAGTTGACGACGCCAGCGCTGAACCACTGACGAATAGAGCCCTTCACGACGTAGCAGAGCTCCAATCTCACCGGGCTCGGAGCACTGCTGAGCTTCGATCGCGATCCGACGTTTATACTCCTCTGAAAAGCGACGACGGGTCGCTTTCTCAGCCACCTCAGGATTTTTCTTAACTTTTTTGTTGGCGATTTCGGTCATGTAAACTCTCCGTGCCCTCGATTTTGAAAAACTTCAAAGTTGTCTCACTCATGTTGGCACAGAGGGCCCGTCGTCCCAATTTCATCAAGGCGCCGCCTTAATGCTGACAACTCTACAGAAAGTTCAATTTCGCTCGTTGCGCGTTTCGAGTCCGCTGGATCACCGATCCAAAAGATCACGACGCCGAGTATGACAATTGGAAACGATGCTAGAAGGCAACTAATGCCAACATTTCTGAACAGAATAGCCCGCGAGCGATACATACGAATCAGATGCTCGTAGTAGGGATCTTCGATTCTCGGGGATTCATACTCTGCTGATGGAAACTTCTGGGAGAGCCAGTGCATGAAATTCATTTTAGAGCTTCGTTTTAATCTCATCGGCAAATGTTTGAGCGTCCTTGTTCAGTTGCGTTTTGTCAGAAAGAAGAATGCCGTTGGCTTTGTCTCTTCTGAGTAGTAGTAGGACGATGTCGACTTCATTGTCGTCATTTCGAATTGTGGCAACCAATCGAATTTTCTCCTCAACAAGAGAGTTGCTTTGCGGAGTTAGATACCCAGCAGATTGCACTTCAAGCAGCCGATCCTCATTCAAGATTGCGTGCCGGATATTTGAAGGAAGAGAGTTAATAGAGAAATCATATACCTTGGATGCTCGCCCACCTGCAGCTTTCGGCAGCAACCCCTGTAGAGGCACTTTCGCATAACCCACACCAACTCTTGAGTCGTCCGGAGTCTTGAATAAAGGCTCGTCGTCAATCAGTGAAAGCACGATGTTGTACGTCTTAGTCCTTATTTCTTGTACTGGAATCTGGCGCCAAACGTTTCGAGTTACCCACCTTCCGTTAAGGCAAACGGTCTCAGTCACGCACTGCCAAGCCATACTAGTTACCGTATAGTTCTGGGTGCGTTGCTGTGTTGTGGTGTTGTCTGCTCTTAACTTCTCCGCTGCAGCCACAACCTCTGGTAGCGACAAAATTCGGCGCACAGTGTCCACTGTCCCTTTCGGTGTATTAGCTTGAGGTTGTATCAGTTGAACCAACCTGACCGAACCACGCTTCCCATCTCGGCGCTCAAGAAGAATCTTGCCATCGTCGCGATCAACCATGCGAGTTTCAACCGATCTTCCCGAAGTGTCTGTCCAGGTTCGAAATTCGCTCAGGTCAGATTGCGCGAGTGCTTTCTTGCCTGCCTGTGGCCACAATAGTAGAAGAACGATAATTGTAAGGTTTGTTCGAAAGCTCATTGGAGGGTCCATCGATGAATCAGGCAGTTCTTCAGGGGGGCTACCCGTTTATTCTATACGGCCCCAAGGGGTGGTTCAATAGCTCCCCGTCTGTTCTCGCTGGGCTATCGTGCTCTGAGGTGAATGGAAATGGGTGTAACCGACGATCCGCCAACCATCTGGACATGCCTTGGGAACCTGGGCAACTCGTGCATCTGGGGTGCGTCCGCTATTTGCAGTCATTGAAACCCGTGAATCAGACTGTGGATCTGAGTTGCCGCGGCGTGGGTGAGTAAGACCGGTTTTTGAAACCTCTATTTGTTACTTTGAGAATGAGGAAACCCGAAAAAAAACGGCATTTGTGCGTGGCGGATAGCCGGTTGCACCCATTGGAATTCTGATAACGAATGAACGCAAAAATAAGAAAAGGTTCCAATAAGAAAAGGTTCCAGAATAAGAAAAGGTTCCAGGACTCAAATCCAAGGCTGTAGCTTGAATAAGAAAAGGTTCCAGGACTCAAATCCAAGGCTGTAGCTTGAACGACCGGTAACAGCAGGGCAACTGCATTCGAAAAGAACCGTACGTTGTAGTCAGACCAATCCAAGTCAGCGACTCAATGAGCTAGTGTCGGTTGGACAAACCTGCGTGACGAACGAATTAGGCGAAATGCGTGGCCTGTTGCACAACCGAAGCGACTTCCTGCCATTCCGCTTGATCGTACCGGTGGCCGGCTGTGGAAAAACGCCAGGTCGACGAAACCGGTGGCAACTACCGATTCAGCCTTGCATTCACCGGTAGACGCGACCAGTGCATCGAACAGCCGTCTGATTCTACAGATTGGTCGGATTGATCGAGGCGAGTTTCAGCTGAACGCTAGAAGTGGAAAACGAAGCAACCTACGTGCTACATGAGCTCCAAAAATGCGATCGGTGTCTCGCTGCTGGAGACGGATAACTTGCATCCGACGACTCCGCGGAGTTTAGGATTCGTTACGTCAAAGTTTCGGACGGAGATTGTTTCAACTTTATTTCCCGATGAAACGAAGAGCGACCAATGCTCCAAAAACAATGACGATCACGCCAACAATCTGATAAAAGCGATGCACCTTTTCGCCCCATAGAATTTTCGATCGCGCAGCCATTAAGCGATAGACAATGAAATCGCTTTTCCGAAGGCCACAAACCAGCATGAATAGCCCTGCTGCAACGATCAAACATCCCCAAAGCACGTGCATTCTTCTCTCTCAATCAGCTTATGTCCGAATTGTGCAATCGGTAAGCAGTTAGGCAGGAATGATTGGGTGAAATCCAGTTAGCCGTTTGGGCCCACGCTGTGAAGCATTTCGTAGCGGAACTCGTCAAGAGTTTCGGTGGGCATACGTCATGGAACGAAAGTCACGCACGACTTCCGCTACGCTAAGAATACACAAACCTTATATGGAAAAATGCTTCACAGCGTTACGTTTGGTCGCTAGCCCCGGTTCAGCGCCGAAACCGTGACTAGCGGGTTGTTGATTTTTTCGAAATGCGACTGGCAATAGTGAGCCGTGGGCCGTAAGGCACCGGGGAGTGCGTGGGACCCGGCCGCTCACGCGTCACGGCTCACTAAACGGGACAGTCGAACTAGCGGGTTGTTGATTCATTCGAAATGCAATTCACATAAGTGAGTCGTGGGCCGTAAGGCACCGGGTAATGCGTGGGCCCCGGCCGCTCACGCGTCACGGCTCACTAAACGGGACAGTCGAACTAGCGGGTTGTTGATTTATTCGAAATGCGATTCACATAAGTGAGCCGTGGGCCGTAAGGCACCGGGTAATGCGTGGGGCCCGGCCGCTCACGCGTCACGGTTCACTAAACGGGACAGTCGAACTAGCGGGTTGTTGATTCATTCGAAATGCAATTCACATAAGTGAGCCGTGGGCCGTAAGGCACCGGGTAATGCGTGGGACCCGGCCGCTCACGCGTCACGGCTCACTAAATCAATGACCCGCTAGCGCCAAAACGGCCAATTTACTGAAAGACTCCTGCCTAACTGCTTAGCAATCGTCTGTATTTCGAATACGGCTCATCTCGCCTCACTGGACCAGCGTAACTCGATGTCAAGAACCAAGTTTGTTCCCACGGAAAATTGCAAGGCACTTGCACTTCGCTAACCGCCTCCGTTACTTCGTAGCTTTTGATAGCTGTAAAACGGCGCGGTGTCGCAGAACGTCGGCGACATGCGGGCATGGACGGTTGATCCTCCACTGCCCAAAACATTGCAATCCGCGGTCCGCTGCAGAGCTTTGTTATTCGCCGGATTTGGCTTCGTCTTGGATCTTTGGATGGGGCAGCTTACGACGAAACAGGGCAAGTAAAGCCTTTGAGTTGTCATCGTTCGTGAATCCGTACCATCGGTGCGAAAAGTGGCGTTTTTTGGCATCGTAGATTGGCAAATAGAAATTTTGACATTGCCAACAAACTGTCGTTTCGAAGAGGAGCAAGTCGCTTCGGTAAAAACGGATGCCGTACGCAGGATAGTGGCAGAAAGCACCGCCGAGACTATCAAACGCGAGAGATCGCCACGAGTTGTGGAGCAGCTTGCAATCGTCGCCACGAAGCGTGATGTGGCCGTGGACATCAGCGTAAGCATTGTACGGTCGAACTGGGAAGGTATTGTCACCCGGTTTGGTTTTGGGTCCCTCTTTGCTGTCGCGATCAGGGAAAGATACTGCGTAGACTTCGGCCCGATCAAAGGCAGGCAAAGCATCGGTGTGGGCTAAAGTCAGCATCCGCGCGGCGGGTATTTCACCATCGGGATGAGTTTCCGTCCAATCAGCGTTGTCGGTTGAGTTTTCCGCAGGGCCGAATGGATCGACTGCCGGCGCCGCTTCTTGGGCGAACGATGCCGCACAGCCAAAACCGATGAGGATGACAAGAGCGTATCGCATTGGAGTCCTGAAAGTGGAATAACGACCGGGGTGACCTAGTGGCGAGCAGAAGACCAACCACTGCCCAAACGCGTTTTCGAGTCCTCCGCGTCCAACCCATGGTTCGTCGCACTCGTCACGCGGATTGTAATTTGCAAAGTATCCGGTCGGCCTTGCGTTTAAATGATCCGTAGATCGACTTGTCTGCATCGTACCACGATTGTCGTTCACGCACATGCGCAATCGTCCGAACCACGTTGCGCAATAGGATCGCATCACCCACAATGTCGTCGAGTCGATGATCGATTAGTCCAAATACGCATGAAGCACCGTCAGAATCACCTTGGGATGCGTCGGACAACAGGTATTCAAGGTACGCCGGAAGATAGTAGCGGAAACAGATCGCTGGCATGAACATCAGGTCCTCTTCACGGTTGAGCGCGTCGGCGGCGATCATGGAAACCGCTTGTTCAATAGTCTTACCGTTGAACCGCTCGTACGCGGCCTTTGCATCCAGGCACCAAGGTTCGCTGTGCCAGTCGTCTTCGGTCGGGGGCGCGATCATAGTTTCATCGACGAACGTCAAGGTTCAGTGGGGCGGGAAACAACTGTGCAGAGCGAAGCGAGCCAACCCACGTTTTCCGGCTTCGCTGCAAACGCTGGTTATCCGTCCGTGTCAATGGTGAGTGTAGGTACGGTAGTATCGCCAGCATCGGATACAACGACGTAGGGATCGGATCGTCTCCACTCAGTGTGTACAAAACGTGAATTGGGATGGGGCCGTAAATGGAATTGGTACCGTCCGGGAGTAAGTGGCAACCATCGGGGGGCGACGCCATCGGGGCCAGTCAAGAACTGTTGGTAACCACCATCGCCGCCATCAGGGCCAATCAAGGTCATGCCTACAAAAACATTTGGCACGGGTTCGCCCGTGTCCGCAGACACCACCTTGAGAAGCGGCGGACCGTTACGCCGTCCATACTCTTCGACATCAGCGTCAAACTGCTCGGTAGTAGTCCACATTGATCTTGGAGTCGGCGTCGCCGTATCGCATGCAGGTACGGCCAGGAACAGAATCGCGAGCATCACGCGAGCCGATGCTGTTTGCTGAGGGTCGGTCATAGGTTCATCGTGAGGAAAACTAAGCTTCACAAGCTGATGTCACTAGGCTTGTCGTACCGGGACGCCCGACCGTTCGCCTATAGCGGCAAAGGCCCGTGGCGTCTTGCCAAGACGTCGGGAGTCCAGCGTGCGTTATCGAATGAGTATTTGAAAAGTGAAAGTTAACTGAGTCTAGAAGAGCGTTGGCAACAGCTTGCATCCTCGCGGGGATTCGCCCGAGTAGCGGACCCGCATGCTTTTATGATGTGGGAGGGGCCCCGGAGCAATCCGGGCTACTATCCCGATTGCCATGGTTATGTGTCGTCTTCGAGATGCTGTTTATCGTAGCCGCGGCGACGGACCGTCGAAGTAGTGACAAATTCTTTCTGTTGAGATTCCGTGATTGTATCAGGAGTGCCTGCAGGTGCCAAAGCGATCATCGTGGAGTTGATCACACGGCGTTTTGATTCATTGGGAGTCAAAATCGTGGCCGTATGGAGAGTGCCCTGCCACATCGGTGGGTCTTGAGAAAACGGTGCGGATGAATTGTTGACGCAGATGATTTGGTAATCGTTTCGCGAGAAGCATGGAATGCGTGTGGAATACGGCCGAAGCAATTCGTAGCCGGATTGAAACATTGGATTGTGTTTCGCCATGAATTCCTTGGGCGACAGGTCGAGATCGAACGCGCATTTTGCATAGTCCGAGATTTCGAGTTCGGCGTCCACCTCGCTGGGTTCGTAACCCAACATAAGGAAGCATTCATCCGGGCCACCATCAAGATGAGGGCGTGTTGTTTCTTGTTGGTCGAATCGCGCGGCAGACAGGTAGATCAGTGTGCTGTCCGTTTTAGATTCGTGAACTCCGGCGATTGAACGTTTGAGATCGACCATCAGTTGACGAAAAGCAACGGAATCCATTGAGTTGCCAACGTTGACGACGCAGAAGCCCGGCGCATCAAAGTCGGTGCGGCAGGTGCGATCGTAGATGTCGGTGGCGATTGATAGCACGTCCAACGACGAAGGACGCATGCAAATCGATTTGCGCGGCCAGGTGAGTGTATCAGCGTTCATAGGATTTCTTACACATAACGACCGAGGTTACCCGGTTCTGGTAGATTGTGTTGTTGTATAAAGTCGACCGGCCACCGGGACGCGGGTGCAACGAATGGTTCCATGACCGCCAGACGAAACTCAAGTGTCGATTTTGGGCTATCTGCATTTACATAAGGGGCGAGGCCAAGTGTCGCAAGTGCGACGACGAAGGCGTGAAGAGGTGGGTTCATGTTTGGTGTCGAGTCGTAGGAGTGGTGTGTTTTTAGTCGCAGAACGTTGACGGTCACCGTGATCCGGTGGCTGACGTTTCGATGGCCAAGTTTGGCAAGTCCGGATCAGTGGTGCACCGTTTGGTTATCAAACTAACTACGCTACGCTTCGAGTGGGCTGTGAAGTCTTGTTGCTAGTTGTTCAGTTCAGACTTAGCAACACCGCGGGCAATTGAGAGTATTTTTGTGTATGTGGCATCGAAGTTTATGAGCAAATGATATGCAGCCGATTCCGAATCGGATAGCAATGCAAATAGAAGGTGTTCCGTCCGAACATTACCATCGCTCCAATTTAGATCCGTTGAGGCGAGCAATGTTGCGGTCTCGACTGCTTTTCTCGTTCTAGGTGTCAATTCACGAACAGTAACTGGATCTGGATTAGGAACTGAAGCAGGGACACTGAGAAATCGCCGAATTTGTCGGCGAGCGAACGCTATTGCGAAGTTCGTTCGTTGCTTCGAAGTTGGTACGGACGGAGTGGCACGAGAGAGGTTTTCAATCTGTTTGACGATTCCCGAAATGGTGCGGGGATTGTGGAATTGCAACAAAATTGTTGCGTGGCTTGTGTAGGCGAGTAACGCCAATAAGAGGTGCTCTGTTCCGATGAATTCACAAGACGTGTCCTGCGCTTTAATGTCCGCAACCGCGATCGTTCCGACAGCGTCATCCATCCAGTGATGCGATTTGCAAAACTGGATGCAATCCGGGAACGATGATGGCACGTCTGTAAGCATCGATCTTCAGTCGGATAACGTTTAGGTTTTGCGGGCCGCGAAAGTTGATTTTCAACTGTCAAAACGCGTGTAAGCCCGGCTTCGTAACAGGGCCTGGTTATTCGCCGTCTGAGACAGTGTGAAACTCAAGGTCAGCTGCGGTGAAAGTCTTGCCGACAGGTATCGATTCAGCGTCAACGAGCCGGTATGTCCATTGGTTCATTTTAGCGTCCCAATTCACGGTTTGCACCATGCCGACGAGCGTTGCGGTGTCCAGATAGCGACGACGGTACAGTATAGCATCGCCAATCGATAAATACGCTCGTCTGGCGTCGTCGTCGAGTTGCGCTATGGAAACATGCCATCCGGAACCAGGCTCACAAAGGGTTTGTTCGCTCGATGAATATAAGAACTTGCGTAGTTGTGTGACGCCATCGACCGGGTCTTGATTATTGTGGAGGTCGTCGCGGCTAGGCTGGAAAATGCCGTGCGAAATAAAGTTAAGCCGCGCGCGGGCAAGTGAGATGTTCGAGTTAGGACCACCAGTAACGACTGTGGCGTTGTGGTTGTCCTGTCCGTCATCCTCCCACCAGCAGATACGGCAAATATCCCATCCGCCGCGTTCATCCAGTGTTGCGTATCCGCAGCAGGGACAAGCAATCGAGTGTGAATTGGTTGATGAGGGTCTGGAGTCTGCCATTTCAGTTGAACGGTTGGCGTCACCGAGCCGTCGCGGTTGATATCTTACTTGAAAACGCGCGATCGGCGGCTCTGCTTTCATGCCATTGTTTCATGGTCATTATAGATCAGACAGATCAATGTCGGTATAGACGAGTCGATGATCCGAAAGCACCGTTGGATCCACTTGGTGTTGGGCGTAGTCCCAGTTAACTGGTATGAGTATCCAATCGATCACCGACCGGGGATTGTTAGAGTGGTATGTGAATTGGCGGTCGTCAGTTCCCCGACAGCTGGGTTCACGACGAAAGTAGCCACATTTGTCAAACTTCTCTATGGCATTTCCACCGCTCTCGTCGACTACAGAGCTGGGGAAGCCTAATGGCGCGGAGTTCATGTCTCCAGCGACTAAGATTGGCCTGGTGCTCTGACCAGTGAGTGACGTGATAATTTCCGCGGATTGCACACGGAGCGATTCACTGCGGTGGGAGAGATGCGCAGCCACGACTCGTAGCGGCAGTCCGTCCAAGTTGATGTCACATACGACTGAGCGTTTCTTACCCGCGAGTAGCGTCTCGAACGAGGAGAAGCCCGGCAGATCCACGAGCTGCGCGTCAGTGATGGGATACTTGCTCAAGACAGCATTGCCGAATCTCCAAGTCCAGGACAAGACACGAAAGTCAAGATTGCGTTGTTCGACCCAGTGAGAATATCCGGATTTGTTGGCTAGGTAACGAGCTTGATTCGTACGGAAACTCCACGAGGCGTCAAAATCGACCTCGTTGAGGATGACAATATCGGCATCAAGTTTCCGGAGCAGTGCTGCAATTTCGTCGAGACGCGAAATGCGAACGTGGTAGTCGCCGCCGTCCCAATTTGAAGTAGCGGTACCGCGGCCATGCGCGATGTTGAAGCAGGCCACTCTCATTGACGTTGGAATATCGCCGTCTGCTCGTATCTCTGTCTGACCAGAGTTGTAAATGGCGACGCATCGCCACAAACTCATAATTCGGCTGACTACGAACGGCACGAGGATCACCGCGAGCACAAGAATCGTTGCGCGTACCCACACACGCTTGGAAAAACGTAGGCGTCTCACATCACTCCATGTAACGACCGGCATCACCGAGCACACGCGGTAGACGTTGTGGTGGCCAAGTCACCTAACTCGCATACTTCAGTGCAATTCATGGTTCCCCGCTGTCTTGTTTCACGTAGGCGCGAGTAATGTAATCAGTCTTAACGTATCGAGCGTGACAGGAGATGCAAGAGTCAATGCGTCCACACGCAAGGATACGACGTGTGTGTCCATCGATGACAGAGTATTCCCAGTTTCCGTTTTTCGCGTCGAATGTTGTTCCCATCTTTTGCATCACCGTGTAAAGCTCCGGCTCCTTATCACCCTTGGATCTCAGTTTCGACTTTACGATCATTGATCCCTGTGGGTAGCGGTCCAGTCCGTCAATCAATGCACGTTTTCCCGTTTTGTTCACGTAGACGTTGCAGAATGCGGATTCGCCGTATCCATCATGGATGAGTGTCGGGTTGAACCCAAGAGGCCGACAGGCCTGGTTAATCGAGTCATCCATCTCATGTGGCTCGTCCGTGATACGAATGAGATTCTTCAAGTCGGTTGCGTCTCGGACCAACTCGGAATCGGAAGGTTCCGTCGCCAAAGCGATTGTCACTGCGAGCGACGCGAATGCGAACGTGACAACGGTTTTTCGTGGCATGGTCGCAACAATTTCGAAACGGGGAACGAGGTAATTATCGCTGGTCGGACCTATGACACAGCAAATGTTATCGCTGGTGTGATGGGAGCTTATCACCTCTTGGGAATTCACCGAGTATCAGCGAATTGGAATCCCGGGTCAAGCAAATGGGTTCACAAATTTTCATGGTGGACGCATTGATTTGTCCAACATGTACGCGAAATATCAGCTCCACCGTGCTGGGGTTGTGCGACTCGGCGTTCGGAAAGATTGAACAGCAACGTATTACTTTCTTTGGCTCAAAACCGTGATCCACGTTTCTGAGTCGCCCGATTACAGTGACATGGTTGTTGAGGAAGCTGCGGCCTGCACTAATGCGGCCACAGCAGTTGCAGCAACCGGAAGCAACAATGTGAAAGCGATAATTGCCGTAGTCGTTGGCACGCACCGATGGCCGACTTCCGAGTTTTCACCTTCGATCTAATGGTCGATAAAACTGGAGCACTCTGACGTTTTTTTTTGCCGCATCGATGTCTCAGTTACGTAGGCACCGCTGCCGACATAACCTTGCAGCGGGACTTACTCGATCACTACGCCACCTACACGATTTTGGAGCAAGACCTCAACACTTTCCTTAACGAACGCTTTGCTAGAAATGGGAAGGCGATTGACTCCTTCAGCGACAGAAGCCGCATAAACCCCACTCATATCGGTAAACCGATCGGGCGGCTCGGATGGGGCGTGACAAAGGAGACTGTCGTGTATTCCTACACCGCGAGTAACGGCGGTGGTCACACGTACTATCACGACCCGACTACCGGGCGGACCTACCAAAGTTCAGCATACTGGTAGTTCTCCAGCCGTTTTGGCAGTTGAGCGGGCGCGGGATTCATCGAGCCGCGTCATTCGCACATCCAAAATCCGCACGCCGAACAAGACGCGGTGAGCAGACCTTGGAGTCGTTCGGCTGGACACTACCAATAGCCTCTCTCGTGATATGCGATTCCAGTTTCCCGGTCATAGTAGTAAGTGGTCATGGCACCATTCGCCTTTGACGGGCTGTAGTAGATCATGGCCTTGTCGAGAGGCTTCCATCCGGTAGCCTTCAAGAATCGGGCCATTGTTTCCTGGTTGGCTGGCTCGCCTTCGCCTGACATCGTCTCGCGTTTATGGGCCGTGCTGTCATTTTTGACTTCCCAAAGTTGGTCTAGGAACTTCATGAGATCCGCTGCCGCCACCTTGTATCGCGCGAAGTGACCGCCGCGCTCACTCAGCAGAGAGATTTCCGTGGCTTGCGGCGGCACCCAGGGTTTGATTCGGCGATCAGCTATTTCAGCCGCGGTCTTGAAGCTATGTTTGCCGGTCAGGGTGACAGGTTGCGCAGACGCCTTGCTTGTACGGAGGATCGTCTTGCCGTTTACGATTTGCCCTTGAGGCGTGTGTTTGCTGTTTCGTATCGAAATCTTTCCGTCGGCCGCTACGACCATGTCGAACGATTGCCTTGGTTCTGAGGAGTCCTGCTTCGCAGGCTGCCCGTTGAATCGGTTGGGCAAGTCGGATTCAGTCCAGGCAATCGTCCTGTTTTCCAGATCCCATGTTCCTTGAAACATGGTGGGCTTCATCTTGGGTTTGGTTTTACCTGCTTCGGAATTTTTCACGGGGCCCATTCGAATCAGCATCAGGTCAAATGCAGGTTTGCGAGGTAATGCCGCGATCGTGTAAAAGATCGATTGCCTTGGATCCTTAGCGGGCCAGCTCCAAACCATTTGCCAGCCCGCAATCATTCCCCCTTTGGGGTTGCCCATGATTTGCAGGCTGCCGTTCAAGGGTGTCGCAGCATCGCCAAGGGCAACTTGCCCATCGAACGACCAAGTTCCACGGGATTCGTTCAGTCCTTCAAACAGGGGAATCACGTCAGTGGAAATCCCCTCGGGGAGTTCGTTGTATCCTAGATCCTGCCACGTAGTAGCTGTCTTTGCCGGAGGTGATTGAGCGACTGCCTGCCATGATGCGGTCAGAACAGCGGCGGCGAAGATGGTCAGAGCCGCGATCGTTGGAGACGAAAAATTTGATTTCGGATTCATGATAGTTCGGAAAGATGATCGGTTATTGCGACTACTTGGTGAAAGGATGCAGCCAAGCGTCAGAGGCTACTGGTGCGGATATCGCTAGGCTTTCGACTGATAGCGACACCGGTACACTAACACGTGGGATCGTGATGGAGGGCTTGTTCGAAAATGAGTTTATTGAAATTCTTGATTTAGTTCTGAGCGACGAGAATTGAAGACCACTTGCATCCTGCCTCGAGGGATCGCTTCCCGCAAATTGTAGTCACCGAAGTCTCGCCGCGCCCCGCTGGAGACTAGGCAGAGGACCGACATGTCGGGAGGTTGACGTGGCAAAGGCCGTTCCGTCGCCATTAGCTGTGTCTGTTAACGACGCCCAAATCTACAAAGTTGGTCCAACTGCCGGCACGAAACCAATTCGCTCCAAGGCTTCGGTCAAGACACCTTTGCAGATCGAGCGACACGATTCCACGAAGCGAAAAAGGGTCGTTGATACTCAGTTCAGAAACGACATTTTTTGACGAGTTGATGGGACTGGCGTGAATGTGTTGAGGTTTAGACCACGGCCGCTAAGAGGTCTTCAGTTAATCTTCACGACCGCGATTGCCAATCCGTCGCTGGGGCGGCCACGGGGAAGGTCTTGAGAGATTGTCGCAAATAGTTTCTCGATCGTCTCTTGTGCGCTAAGTGAACGGTTGCGGTCAAGAAAGCTGACGAGTCCATCTTGGCCAAAAAACTCTGACACGGTCGATTCGGCCTCTAGTATCCCATCATTACAACTGGCGTATATGTCGCCAGCTACGACTTGAGTCGGCGGTCCGGCAGAATAGTTCTGGTCTTCGCAGACGCCAAGTGGAAGCTCCATCTCAACTCCGTCTTTCAAGTTCCCGCACCGATCTAATAGAAATCCGTGTGCCCCTGCATTGGCGATCTGAATCGTCCGTCTGTCCGGACTCAAGACTGTAAGTTGGGTCGGTACCATGGCATCGCGTGTGTGATCCGTGATGAGAATCTGATTAACCCGCGTCAGAATCTCGCCGGGATCGCTGCAGGTGGCGGCTACCGAGCGGATCGCAGTCCGAGCCCTAATAGCGTCGATCGTAGTGTAAACGTTCAGCCCAACTGCCCAGCCGCGAACGAGAAGCAGAGATCCGTCGTGACGGGGGACGTAATCGACAAAGTCGCGAATCAGGGGCAACAATGGTTGGCATTTTGCAGCAATGTCGAAAGCTCCCAACTCCGGAGCTTCTTCCGGAGATAAGCATCGATATGCCGTGTCCTCCAACATCCCCGGTAGCTGCGATGTAATACGTTCGATTATTTTCGGGCTCGCTTCGCAAAGAGCCGTTTCCAATTCCTGCTCGTCTAACTGATCGAGGAAAGCATGTTTCTGCAAGTTAAGGCGAAGCCCTTGTGGCTGCAGTTTCCCGGCGCGGCAAAATCGAACAAGAACGTCTGGGTGCCATAAGAAATTGCCCGATAATTCCGCGTATGGAAATTCGAGTTTACTATCGGTCTTAACAGCTAACTCAACAATCATCTTGGCGGTCATGAAATTATACAAACGGTTTGGCTGAAAATATGCCGTGAGTAGAACCCGCGCGGGTCGGGTGCAACGGATAGATAGCCATTACAGATTGAGGATACCTAAAAAGGACGATAAGTTGGGTGTGATTTCCACCCAACGATTGTGAATATTGTGTCTATGCCAGCAATAGTGAATGATGCGTGGGTTCACGATCGAAGTTCGATAATCGAGGGCGAATGGCGCATCGAATCCCATGCCCACGTCACCGATGAGCACAGTCTGCGAAGGTTCAATATTTCCGGGTGACCGAGTGCTGTCGGCAAGGCCTCGAAGACAAGAACCATCTACCGCCTGCGAGAGCCACCAGCTGGTTTCCTTTTCCATTTGAGACGTAGCATAAAACGTAACCCCTGAATGTTCGTCGAATAGCTTGTCGAACACGCTGTGATCATCGGGTGGGCACCACCGGTTCGACCGAATGAGTTGGATCAGCAACGGTGGCAAATCGAGTGAATTGACGCGTGTGACAAATGTCATATTGTGCCATCTACCTGAGTAACTGACAGGAAATCGAGGTGATGCGGCACGCCTCTTTCCTATCGCGGTTGCTTGTACTTTGCGCTGATGAGCTTCCAATCGTATGGTAGCCAGTCCGGCTGCGGCGCGGTGCCGTTTTCCACAGCCTTCTTCAAATCCGCCGAGTAGCTTGCTGCAAACGGGGAAACGCCGCCAGCGACCTGCTCAAAATCGCCTGCGAAGCAATCCTACAGATCCGCGCGGCCGCGTTGTGTGACGACGACCGCCTAGTCCGTGCGATAACGAACCGGCTCGGACAATCGACCTTCCGCCGGGCAACCCAGTTGAGCCAGGCTGCGTAAGCTACAAACCCTGACATGCACCCACTTCCGCAGTCGAGATCAGGGCAATCGTGAATGCATCACTTCACGGCTCTCTCGGATGACATCTTTGGGCGGACATAGTTGTAATAGACCGCACCCTCCATATCACCCGATCGGTTATAGAACCAAGTCTGGACAAAAGCTGGACCTGCAGGCAAGTTCTCGATCGTGAAGGGGACGCCATCGGCACCCTCCTCCGCGTCTTTTTTCTCGTCGACGTATACGTCTTCACCATTCCAGATCTTGATTCGTGCGCTCGCGATATCAATCGCCTTCGGAACGCTCTTTCCGTCATAAACTTTCCCTTCTGGCGCGGTTGTCAACGTTGATTGGTCTTCGACTTCTTGCGGCCAGCGGCGGAGATCAAAGTGATAGGTACCCGGCTTTGCAAATTCGACAGCCAGGTAACCACTTCCCGTTTTTCCGTCCGCCACAATCTTGTGGTTCCATAGTTCTTGATTGTGAAAATCATGGCTGTTTAACTGCGTCATTGGTTCCGCAGGATGGCCAATGACAGTTCTCGCATATTCGTTTTCACGTTCGGCAACCAGTCCGTACCAATCTTCATAGGCTTGAACAAGCTCCGCAATGATTGCGGAGTTCGCGGGATCCTTACTGAGATCTTTCGTCTGAGCTTTGTCAGCGAGCACATCCCATAGTTCCCAATCCGAGCTAGCACCCGACCGTGTCAACCGCCACTTGTGGGCAATGCTGCTCCCCTGCCAGTCATCTTTCTTTACGGAGAGATTCCGATACTTTTGAAAGTTCTCCTTACGCATATTGCAGATTGTTACTTTCCTGTCTTTGAATTCTGACCCAGGATCATTGCTGGGGTTGGTGTCCAGAAAGTCCTTGAAGCTCTGGCCATGCATCTTCAATTTCCCTGGTCTATTGGAGACGTCGTCCAAGCCGATCATATCCATCAACGTGGGCAACCAATCCATGTGCGATGTCAAAGCTGTTACATCTCTCCCATTCCCCTCACCGCCAAGTCCACCCGCCGGCCAACGAACGTAACTAGGAACTCTTGTGCCGCCGTCATAGAACGATATCTTGCCGCCACGGTACATAAATTCCCCACTGCCATTGTCAGTGAAAAAGATGAGGATGGTGTTGTCAGCGAGTCCCTTTTCGTCCAAGAACTTTACTAACCTGCCAACATTCTTATCGATATTTTCGACGGTCGCCACTTTGGCGGTAATTCCATCTCGGGCGTCACCGGGTGCTTTTGGCCAAGGGCTATGGGCGGCAGCGGTTGGGAAATAAAGAAAGAATGGCTTGTTCTTTTTCTGATTGGCTTCCATAAACTCGAACGATCGGTTGAACATCGAGTTGGTAACGAAAGCGCCCTTCATGCCATCATCCTCATCCGTCATTTCGACCAATGAGTCGTTCACCCAATAATGGGCGTCGTGATGCATGTTTCCCCAATAGTCCGGCTGCTGACCCACGCCGCCACCTTTGGTCCAAGCAACATACTCAAATCCTCTATCTTTTGGCCTGAAGGGATAGTTGTCTCCGAGATGCCATTTACCAACCATCCCCGTTGCGTATCCATTGTGTTTGAATACATCGGCGATCGTGATTTCATCATTTCTTAGCAGGCTTCGTCCAGCGATGGTGTGCCAGATTCCTGACACACTGTTGGACCGGCCGGTCAGCGTTGCTGCACGAGTAGGAGCACAACTGGGCGACACATGGAAATCGGTTAGGCGGACACTTGACTCTGCCAGTCTGTCGATATTGGGCGTCTTTGATTTTGAATCTGGATTGTAATAGGTGAATACACCGTGACTGACGTCATCAGGCATAAGGATGATGACATTCGGTCGTTCTTGGCCGAACACGGCGCCTCTGAAACAAAGAAGTGCCAAGATTACTGTGCAAAAAACTTTCATAGAAATTCCAAATTAGCTTTTGATGTCTGAAACTTGTCTGACCCTGTCAGGATCAACGGGGAAGGGAGCAAACTAATATTTTTGCAATGGTTTGAATCTCAGCATCGATGACGCCAATCAGCTACAACGCAAAGTCGTCATCGATCGATTGGTCCGTATAAAGTGGCATATGGCGATAGTAGACTTCAAGGATCATCGTCGCCAGGCAAGTGGAGTAGAGACGGCCGCCCATTATCCCACCCATCTCCGGAAGCGGATTCGGCAACCAACTTCCTGATGCATGTCCAGCGGTCAATTGCGATTGAACCAGTGAATCTCGCATCTCGCGATTCCAGGGCTCCCACTGGGGACCACCAACATGCCGCATCACTTGTGTTGCGTAATAGCTGTAGTACAGGTTCTCGAGTCGCGGACCCGTCGACGAAATGAAGCTAACTCCACGATTGATGCCGCGATTATCTTTCGGTAGTCCCTGATACATACGGCATAAAACGCCAATCGATGTTGTGGTCGCACCACCGTCGTGCTTAGTTTGTTGGTTCCGATACCCATATTTTCCACCGCCAGCGCTACTGACCGAGTTAAGAAACTGTTCTGTGCCTTCGAGAGTCTGATCCGGCACGGTTAAGCCTCCGATTTTGCCGCTCTTGAGTGCCATGACTGCCCAACCAACGACGGACGTGTCGCCCGGTTGGTGCGTTGCATAACGCCAGCCCCCGCCGCGTGGATCCTGTGTTTGGACCAAATAGTCTAGTCCGCGCTGTGCAGGGTCTCGTAAGCGAGAATCGCCAGTCATCGCGTAAGCCTCGCAAATAGCAATTGTCGCAAGGCAGTGCGAATACATCGTGCCGCCTTGTTCGTGCCAGGCACCCATCGGATTCGAGCCACTGCTGAGGTTTTGATGCTCGATCAAGAATGTCAATCCGCGATCAATAACCTCTTTGTACTGCCCCGCCATGTGAGTCTCGCCAGACCCAAGAAACGGCAGCAGCGTTAGTCCTGTAGCACCATTTCGTGAGGATGCAAATCGCCCTGCGTTACCGCATTTTCCCAGACACACCTCGTCGTGGGCGAACGTCCATCCACCATCGGCGACTTGGTGCTCGGCAAGCCACTGAAGTGCAAGGGCAATTGCCGCTTCGCTTTGCTGGCTTCCGCCGAATTTATTCAACAACAGGCTTTTGTTTTCTGCGGTTCGGCCATCGAAAGAGGCGGACAAGCTAGCCGTACTGCTAAGCCTGGTCGCTCTCGGTGTGCCTGCGGTCAAATTGGCCATCAGTTTGACCTCACCGTATCCCACTCGGTCGTAGACGATCGGCATTTCAGGTTGATCGGATTCCTCCAAGAGATTGGGCGAAACGTTGCTGGAGAGAACCGCATCGGGATCATTCGAGGTCTCGTCCCGGGCCTCGTCGAAGTAAATCGGAATCGAGGCAAGTTCAAATTCCACCGATTGCGACGGTTCGTCATTCCCAATCTCGATCGTCAACCACCGAAGATCACGAACGGCTGGCGTTAAAACAATCATCGCGAATGCCAGTAGAACGGCGGAATGGAGAATCGAACTCACAAGCCATCCAGCGATCGGCGAACGCAACGATCGACGGCGTGGAACCTGCATCTTGATCAACTCCAGTGGTTCGGATTTGCGATGTCGCTAGGCTGAAGTTTACCACATGTGAATGGTATCGACTGTGAATTGCTTAACCAAGCCATTTCGCGGAGATGCCTGAATTGCCCTGCGTCGCCGGAGTCATCGTGGTCGACAATGATTGCTCGGACGACACGGCTTTCGATGCAGAGTAAGCAGGTGCGATTGGCGTAGAAAGCCGGATCGCCTCTCAGCCTCAGCCAAAGTAAGGTCTGGACGATGCAGCTGACGAGTCCTTGGGTGCCGTGAAAGGTCACGGCTCGTCGGTGTAGCCTGCTTCGAGGTACAGTCGGGCAGCTTCTTGATAGGCGGGATCCCAGCCGAGCTCTTGTAGCAGATCACGCCGTTTCTTGAGGTACCATTTTGGATCAATGGATTGCTGGCTTGCTTCAAGTAATTCTAATGCTCGCCCCTTCTTGTCGGCTCGTCGCAACATCCGATCCTGAAGCAGAATGAACTCGGGCCGATCTCGATTCGCTTGCTTGATCAGCCGTTGGTAGGCAGCTGTAAGTTGTTCTTCATAATCATCGGGATTCGAAATCGGCCATCTCTCAAGCACGCTCGGCAATTCGCGATAAGCCAACGCTCGCCCGAGTCGGTATCGAGTGTACGCCACGACCCAAGCGGTTGGTGTCGTTAACTGCTGCGACTCCGACGGAAATTGGTCGGAAAGGACTTGTTCAAGTTGCTTCGCTAATCCGATGGTGGTCCGCAAGTTTTCCTTGCGTTGCTCGTCGTTATCGACCGAGTGCAAACGCGTCTGCAAGTCAATCATCTGTCGCCAAACATTCGGCTCAATTCTCGCTGGCCTGACCAGCGTTTCAAGCAATGGTTCCTCGACCAGTTCCGATTCAGCCCGTTCCGAGTCGACCGATACATCTGTCGGCGCGGGAGACATTCGCCCCGGTTTCCAGCGACGAAGCCATGATTGTCTGGCAACGTACTCCAAACGCTCGTCGTCTGAATCCGCATTTTGAATCTGATCGGCAAGGGTCGCCAATTGTTGGCTTCGCCAGTTTTCCGCATTGATCTCGTTGGACTCAGCCGCCGCGGAACCGATCGCCAACGACGCCAGCACGAGGACAACGATCCATCCACGCCATCGGTTCAGGAATCGTTCAGCGAGCAATGATTTTGGGGAGCAGCTGGGCATCTTGCGATCAACGGTGGGGGAAATGGAACACGAGTAAACAGACGGTAAAAAAGATAACGGTGGCCGAAACCGACTTATTGAATCGTGTTACTTTAACATATAAAAGACATGTAGCGCATCTTCAAGTGCGGCTACGCTGGCTGCCAACCCTCTCATCAAACCCGTGCACCAAGAGATAGAAAGTGTCCAATACCTCCGATCGTTTCCCTCAAGTCGCCGCCAGCTCGTTACCGCATTTGACGACGGATCAGATGATCGAGGTCGATCGTGCAATGATCGAGGACTATGGGATTGAGTTGCTGCAGATGATGGAAAACGCTGGACGAGGATTGGCCCGACTCGCTGCCACACGATTCTTGGGCAATTCGCTTGACGGCAAGAATGTGATTGTACTTGCGGGCCGCGGCGGCAACGGCGGGGGCGCCCTGGTCGCAGCTCGGCGACTGCACTGCTGGGGCGCCAACGTAAAAGTGTTTGTCACCAAGCCCCGCGACGCGTTTGGCGGCGTGCCGGCTCACCAACTCACGATTGTTAAGGAGCTGGGCATACCGGTCGACGAAGATTCGATCCCTGACGGTGAAGTCGATGTCATCCTGGACGGTTTGATTGGATACAGTCTCCGGGGGAATCCAAGGGGCCGCGCATCCGACTTGATTCGTTGGGCTAATCAGCAGTCGGCTGCCACCCTCGCATTGGATACTCCTTCGGGACTCGACACCGCCTCTGGCCAGGTGTTTGAACCCTCGATCTCGGCATCTGCCACATTCACATTGGCATTACCCAAGTCCGGGCTATTCAGCTCGGCTGGCTCACGTCATATCGGAGAGCTGTACCTAGGTGACATCAGCGTTCCGCCGTCACTCTACGCGGCGATGGGTCTGGCAATTCCAACCTCGCTGTTCGCCGAGAGCGACATCGTTCGCCTTATTTGAACGTAGCCTAGGCTTCCAGCCTGCTGATTACCCAATTTTTAATGTTCAGCTGACACGGGCGGCCCGAAGGATCGCCATGCCAACGCGAAGTCCATCATTCGGCGAGTTCCGCGCCAAATCGTTTCCATCCCCGGTGGCCCATCATGTTTGCGTCGATTGTAGCCACCTAACTGAGCAAGCATCGGGATGAACTGCGAGAGTTCTGGGGCTGATTTGGGTGGTTCGGTTTCCTCAACGATTTTCCATACCGACTTCCACTCCGCTTCGCTGAACACGACATCACTGGGCAACTCAGGGCATTCTCGTCCAAGGAACGTGACAAACAGGATCCGCCACGCGACCACTTTGTAAAACATCAACGCGCGAATCAATCTGCTTTTCGTTTCCAGCATGATGTCCTCGACACGGCAGCCCGATTTGTAGACTCTGAAAAACATTTCCACTGGCCACCGTGCAACGTAGTAATCAACGATTCGCAGAACATCCTGGTAGTTGTCAATCGGAAGTGAACTCAACAGCAGCCAGTTCAGGTCGGTTCCGTCGCCCGGACCGCCGACCTCTTGCACAAGCACCACACTGAGCGTCACTTCGGGAAGAGCTGATCTTGCATGGGGAGGTTTCATTTTTGTGCGAATCGCTCGGATTTCCAGAGTGGCTGTTCGGGCGGCGCGCTTCGCGGTGGCTGGCAGTTCGATCTGCCGCGTCGTGACGAGGTTAGAGTTTTCGACTTCCTCACGCATCTTCTTGTAGGTATTGCCGCCCGCTTGTTCATCTTTTTCAGGCAAGCTGCGGACTTGTTTGCTACGGATGACGAAGTCCGCAGGGCATTCGTGTTTTTCAGCTTCGACGAAGATGTCATAGATGTCACCTTCGCGGTCAGCCAACGAAACAATTTGCGTCTGGGGGCACTGGGATGCCAACTGGCAGCAACGCCGATAGCCTTGGAGCCATCGAAAACTTTCCTTGTCTTCGATGGGATCTGTCTTTCGCTCTGCTGCATTGCCCAAGCTCTCTTCGCTACGATCAAAGAAGTCGACATCGAGCACTCCCAGGCATAACTTTTCAGGGGTAAAGACAACGGAGCTATGGTCATAGAGCCCTCTCCTTTCTGCTTGATTGAGGCAACGCACATCGTCGGGGGCGTGATTGCCAAAGTCCAATTCGGTCGTGTCTTGGGCCACGCAGACAACCTTCTGAAACTTGATTCGCTGAATCGTCGCTCGCCGGTGAGCGCTGAGAATCTCGTCGCTATCGACCTGCGAGTTTTGCAGGAACCGATAGGCTCCTTTGGCATCCTTCCATTTGTCGCAGGCTGCGTTGATACTCTCTTGAGGGTTGGCGAAGAGTGCCTTGAGAATCGCTTTGGATCGATCGTTTCGGCTTTTGTGACCGAAGTCGATTGTGTTAAATTCTTGTTCAATGGTGGTCGGAATCGCATTCATCAATTGATCTCCTATCGCGTTAAAATAGGAAATAAATGGCGCAAATCGCGTGCCAAGACAGAGCTATTTTTGCAGGGAATTAAAAAACTATTGGGTAATCAGCAGGCTTCCAGCCTGGGGTTACTGTGGTTCCCAGGCTGGAAGCCTAGGCTACGTCATGGCGGCAAGAGCCTCACGGACGTCATCAACGCTTCAGTGATATAATCGACGTCCATCGCAGAAGATGGCATGCCTCTTATCCAACCAAGTCAATACGAGTCATTCAGCATAATGATCTGAGCCGACGCGATAGCCGCAGGCATGTTTCCTGCAATGTTGACGGGCCCGCGGCTAACGCCGTCGGCTCACAAAAGGATCGACGTTTCATCGGAAGATAGCGAAAGACATGCTTATCGCGGTTGTTTGTTCTTCAAGCTCTTGAGCTTCCAATCGCGAGCTAGTCAGCCAGGCTATCGACGATCTGGTCAATCTCGGCGTCACTCAGACGCTGACGAGTTTCAAGCAGCATCTTTCGAACGTGTGCCTTGCCCTCGAAGCCACTGGGATGGCCGATGTTACCCAACGGTCCTTCACTGTCGACTAATACTTTCTGATCAGCGTCAAAGATCACGTGGAATGGAACGCCGTGCCGCCCACCGCGATTCAGTCGCTCAGCAACATGGAAGCCATGGTTGTCTCGCACATTGTCGATCTTTAGCATGACATAGTCTTTGGACAATAGCTCTCGGTTGTCATCTAACCATCTGGCCATTCTAAAACATGGGCCGCAGTAACGTTGACTGATACGAGCCCACACCACTCGCTGGGAATCCTGGGCTTCTGCAAACGCATCATTCCATTTTTCTTCGGCATCGAGTTGGCTGGGCGAGTGCAAGTTGACGAAATTTTCGGCCGTGGCTGCTGCATCTTTGTCCGAAATGTCCAATTCCAATCGCCCCAGTTCATTGCCTTTCGAGTCGATTGCACATGCGAATATTCGGCTGGCGTCGGGTAAGGGGACCTTTCGCTCCTTCAAAAAGTTGACGTCCTCTTGCGGCAGGCTCGCCGCATTTCCAGCTACGACCAGCTGCATGAACGTGGAGTTATTCTTGTTGATTCCATAGTTTACGAAGTTCTTGGCGACGAATTTGTTTGTCGATTCGTCGTCGGCTGATGTGATCACCATTATGTGAAATCCCATCAACGAACAATCTCGAAGCATGGATTCATAACGATTGGCAAGCGGAGTATTGGCTGAGCCTGACTGCTCGCCTAAATGGCTAACCGCGACGGGCCGATTCTCCCCTGACTGCAGAAAAACATTATCGAGGTAGCGAGTCGCAGTCGGATCGTCGATCGAGCTGGCGCGAATGCCAATCTTCACCCGGCTCGGCAAACCGGTGAGCGTATAGTTTCCTAGCGAATCCGTCGTTGTCTCGATTCGCCTCGCTTCGAAACTTGTCGAAAAGCTCGCTCGCCTGTCGTAATCCACCTCACCTTCGAGCTGAACGCTTGCCCAAACTTTGTGTCCCGCCAGCGGTTGGTCAGCGTCGCCGACTAACTGCCCTCGATAGTCGATCGTCGGACGCATCGGCAAAACGATAGGCAAATCAGGCTCCGTTGCCACGATCGCACCCGCAGCCTTTCCATCCTGCGTGATTGCGAAGATCCCGATTTTGGTTGCGAACGTCTTGAAAGAAAACGAGCCGTCTTGCTGGACGACAAATTCTTGCTGATCGTCGTAGTCACCATCGACGCTGGCGATTTTGACCTCAGCATTTTGCAAACTCGAATCACACGCTTTGCTTAACATCAATTTGCCTGTGACGGTGCGTTTCTGATCGAACTCGCGATGCAAGCGAACGATTGTCGGATTGTCGCTTCTGGAGACTTTGGCCACTGCTTCTGTCCGCCAAAGCGGCGTATACACCGAGGCTTTTAGCTCACCTGGAAGTGAGACTGTCGTAGCGATGCCATCTTCGTTGGTCGTTGCAAACCATTGCGGCCCACTGGTGCCATGACGAGTTTTTCCATTCTCTTGCCACGAATATCGATGCTCGCGTGCAAAATTCACACTCAAGTTTGGATACGGTTTCTCGTTCTCGCCAGACGTGACAATCACCTCGACGTTTTGGCCTTGCTTAACTGCAAGTGTCGGTGACGTGATAGTGTCGGTTTCTGACTGATACGGAATCAAATGACTGACTTCACCGGCCCATTTCGAATCGAGTGTCCAAGTGCAGTACGTTGCATCGGGAAGCACGTCCATCACGAATTCTCCGTTGGTGTCGGAAAAAGCGAATAGCCCGTCCGATTGGTTCTCTCGCTCTCCTTGGAATGACCGCAGCGTCACAAAGAAACCTTGATTGCCAGATTTCCCCTGCACCTCCGTTCGTCCGGTGATTCGCTTTCGACTCAATCCCTTCTTCAGCTTCAATACGGCTACGTCATCGATCATTTCCGGATCGCCGTCACGGATCCACTCGCGAGTTTGCAAATCAGGATAAAAGTGGTGCTGATCCCAGTCGGGAAACCATGAATAGACGACTTCGCCATTCGCGTCCGTCGTCAATCGCGAGTTCTCATTTGTCCCGATGTAGTTGTAATTAGGCATCGTTGCCATCTGTAGCACAAACGTAACATTGGGCACCGGCGCTGCGTCTTGGTCCACGAACCTCAGTTTCTGATCACGACATTGGCTCAGTTCCACTTCGTGCTGGTCAGCGTAGGGATCGCGGGGCGGTTGTCGGTTGAAGCTGAATCCGCCAATACGAAAGTCTTCAGTCCAAGTGGTGATTCGAGTGGGCTCTTGTGTGGGCAGCAGCCGGAATTTCGCGATTCCGTCCGCATCGGTGCGTTCTCGAAGCTCGATGCCGAATCCCAATTCTGTCTTGACGAACGCGTTTGGAATCGGCTCGCCCTGATGCATCACTTTTACGTTCATTACTCGCGTCGGTCGCTGTAGCGTCAGCTTGATTCCATCAATCGCGGCCTGCCGAACTTGATACATGTTCAGACGTATGTACTGGACGAGTGATCCATCCTTGGAAGCGACCCGCAACCACATTGAATACCAATTCTGTTCATTCACCGAGATCCACAATTCAAATCGGTTCCTACTGACAATGGGTTCCAGCGGATGTGATACAGCGTTGGCGTTGATGCCACCCTCAGCGACGATGTCGTTTGCAGGCTGGCCATCGGGATAGAAGACCTCACCCCGCAATCGAATCTGTAGCTGATCGAGCGTTCCCCGAATCCAATCATTCGTGGGTGATTCTGCGTGCAGCGGAGGTTGCGGTTCGGCAAGCAAAGTAACCGCGACGACAAAGAAAGCAACAAGCATGCGTGTCAACATTTGGATCTCCGTCAGTGCGTTTCCTGTATAGACCAAGATGCTGATTCTAACAGAGTCAGTCTCGATGAGTGGCACGTTCAGTTTATCCTTTATCCGCGCAGTTTGTCCGCGACGTTCTCGGTCATGATCCGTCGCGGGTAGCCAGCATCAAAGTAGTGCTGGCCGCGTCTTTATATGGCGGTTCCCAGGCTAGAAGCCTAGGCTACGTCATGGCGGCAATAGCCTCACGGAAGTCATCAACGCTTCAGTAATAAAATCGACGTCCATCGCAGAAGATGGATGCCTCTTCTCTAATGCAGGTCAATGCGAGTGATTCCACATAATGATCTGAGCCGACGTCTTACCGGAAGATAGCGAAAGACTTGCTTATCGCGGCTGTTTGTTCTTTGCGCTGTTGAGCTTCCAATCGTAAGGTAGCCAGTCCGGCTGAGGCGCGGTGCCGTTTTCCAGAGCCTGCGTCAACTGTGTTGAGTAGCTTGCTGCCAACTGGGAAACGCTGCCAGCGACCTGTTCAAAATCGCCACCGTACCAGTTGTAGAGTTTTGTTAGTTCCAACTGGTTGAACGAGGGATCGAAGGTGAACCACGTCTTGTGATGATGGACGTACTCGGTCCCCGTTAAGGGAACTTGCTTGGGACAATATGCTTGTGTTTTCCATAGATGGCAGCCTGGTTTTGCGTCAATCGAGTGAAACTACCGTTAGCGTGGTTTTCGTTTTATAAATGGGAGACGCCCGAGCAGCCAGTTCCTTACAGAATTCAGTTCCGTAAAGAATTCCGCATTGCGCCAACGCTGGAAAGCGTCGAAACGGCGTAGGGCACCAAGTACGTCAACCCCATCTTCCGCCCCATCCCCGTCGTCAGCTCGCCGTTGAGAAGTACATCACCATGATTGATCACAACCAACAGCGTGCCGACGAAAACGCTGTACCCGAGCGCTCGTAACACCACCGTTCGACTAAGCGCGAGTTGGAGCCATGATTTCATTTTGCAAGTCCCTTTGTTTGCATGTAACTTTTCTGAGAACTATGACTTTTCTCGTCGAGTTTGAGTACATGTTCAATGGGGGCATTTATCCGACGTTTCAGGCAGGGAATACGTCAATACATGTAAAGCTTGCGAATGACATTTTGTCTATGACTTACATTACCGGTACACCATAACGCAATGAAACGTGGTTTCAAAAGACAGCCGTGTACTTGGCGGGGACTTTGTATTTGGAACTGTAGGTGTGAACCCGATTCGTCTGTACACCTTGCATGGTCACCAGCGGCAGTTCTGCTTGACACCAAGCCAGGATACTGCCTTTGAAATTCATTGCGGTAAAACCGTCGGACACCAATTCGTTTGCATACAGTCCCGACCGATACCCGATCGTGCAGTAAACGACGATGGTATGATTGCGATATTGCGTTTTGTTTTTTTCAAACTGCGTTTTCGTGACTGCTCCAGGGATCATCGAAACTTGGTACTCTTCCGCTTCTCGCACATCGACGATCACGTGTGGAGTATCAATGCTGTGCTGCCTGTACGCGCGCTCCGCCTTTATCTTTAAGAGTTGTTCGACATTCAGCTCAGACGCTGATGAAAAACCAGCGAATAGGCCTCCAAATCGTGCTGTCAAAATTGTGGGCAATCCAGCAAGGAACAGAATGGCGACACTGATAGGTAAGAAGCGTGGCACGGGGAACCTCATCCATGAAGTACTGCTTTTAATTCGCGTCGACAGCAAGAACGGCATCCGACTTGTCGCAGTCTGCATACGCCGCCAGATACATAAGACGACACATTCCGTTTCCCACTCAGTGAGATTAATTACATTGGCAATAATGTTGTGTGATTAGCTGGCCATACTGCACAAATCGCACTGCTGAGAATCACGTCTACACATACGAGATTCTTTTTCATCTCGACTCTCCACGAAATGCGACTCAGCCCAATGCTTTTGGCCTGAGCCGCTAAATACAAATGAAATTGTATCCGTCGGTTTGCCAACTTAGGGTCCCGCCTGGACGCTAGCCTTGTCGCCAGCTGCAGTGGACGCTGAAGATGCCACGGCATCGGTGCCGGTAACAGAATCGGTGAAGATTCCGTTGTATCCAGCCTGCACCAGAGAAGTGAGAATTTGATCCTGCGGGACAGGACAAAAGTTTTCATAGCCGACGATGGCTTCACCTTTTTCGTAGTTGACTTCGACTGCTAACACGCCTGGCACGGTCCGAATTGTCTTGGCAACAAGGGCCGAGCAGCCTTCACATGTCATGCCTTCCACTTGGATGACCTCCCGGATCATGTTGTCTGTTACCGTCGTCGCGTCACCGCTGAGAAACGCTCCGACGTAGCTTGGAAAAAACAGGAACAAAACCGCCATGGCGGTCACGCCCCACAGCATGACCTTATTCATGGTTATCCTATTGAAACGGCCACTGGTTGGCGGACAGCATGCTTCGCCGCTGGTTGGCTCTGTCGCACAGCAACCGTGCCCCTCAGCGGTCTCGCTTGTATTCCTGGGTCGGTACGTATTCTTTGGTCGGTACGTGTAATAGAACGCAGCAGCAAGGAAGCCGAACGTAATGACCATGAATAGCGGGCGGTATGCTTCCAACGTTGCTGCAATCCCTGCCCCGGAGACACCGACGGCCAGCAAGACCAGTGGAAACCAACAGCAAGCGGAAGCCATGATCGCCGAGACGAGCGTTCCAACCTTGGCAATCTTCTCGCCTTTGTTGCCGGTTGGCTCAGCGGGTGTCGTTATCGTATCTGTAGCATTCATTCCAATTTCTCCTATAGCAATTTTGATCCCTTTTCCGACGCTTCCCAAACAGCACGAGCCGGATGGGTTCTCGGTCTCGCATCGGCACCCAGGGTTCTTCATTTTTGCCCGAATGTCTTCTGTGGCGTTACTTTTGCCTTCGGAGCGAAGCTCTTCCTTGATGCTTGCGATGGAGTGACCAAAACAGTAGCACAAGGGCCGCTCTCCAGTCGTTTCCTTGACTCCGACAGCGACACGCAATTGGTCCTTCGTAAATGCTCGTTGACTGAACTCAGCGAAGTAGACGACGTCGCAATTCTGGGAATCGCAAAACCGCCAGCCGCTGTCCTTTGTTAACGGTGAACACCCACCATCGCCGCTTCCAGAGGAACTACAACAGGAGTGGTCATCGGCCGCAAACTCGCCAGCGAACTCGTCGTTGAGCAGCGCTCGCAACGTAACCGTTCCGACTTGCTTCGCCTTCTTGCCGCAGGCTGGACACCGCACTCGAATTTCCCTGGCTTCATCGGTACTCATTGACACCCTTCTCTTGTTTGAATCTCGACTCACGAATAGAGTCACACAATACGAACGAGTCGTATTCTTCTTTTAACATTATCGACCTTACACGTAGGTGTAAGGTCAAGCCCGAATGGAGTTTTTCCGAATGGAGTGTTCGGCGCGACCATCCATGTTCTTGCTTAGGGACAATGCTCGATGGAAAACCAGTACACGATCAGCCAATTGGCAAAAGCAGCGGAAGTTCCCACTAGCACGCTACGGTATTACGAGCGAATCAAGCTGGTGGAGCCGGAAAATCGCAGCTATGGCAACTATCGACTTTACAACGATGAATCGCTGAAGAAGGTGAAGTTTATCCGGGCCGCACAGGCGATCGGGTTCTCGCTGGACGATGTAAGAGCCCTGCTATCGGACGGGGCAGGAGGCGCTCCGACTTGTGGAAGCGTTCAATCGTTGATCCAAGTTCGGCTCGCAGATATCGAATCGCAGCTCAAAGATATACGCCACGTTCGCAAAGTGTTAAAGGCAGCTTTGGAACAGTGTCACGAACAGAAGAAGACGGACTGCTGCCACGTCGTGACTGAGCTTCGAGCGAAGTGACCACCAAATTGAGGCAGCAGTGCGAAACGCAAAAGCAGAGCGATTGCTGTCACGTAGTTAGGAAATTGCGTGGCGGGTAGTAAATGAATTACCGGTTTATCTGGCGGCCGTTCTGCAGCTACACCATGTCGTTGCGGGACCGCCAACACAGACTCGACGGGGCGTTTTGCAGCTATGTGATTTGAGTTCCATTGCCATGTCGTGTGAGACCGCTCACAGACGGTCGAAATACTTCGTGTTACGCTGTCGCGATATTTGCACTGACTATTTTGGCACCGATGCAAGGCAGGAATGTGGCGGGCGAAACAGCACAAGACTCCAACCAAGACGCGGAAGCAAACGTGTACGCAGGCCCGCTTGCGATACTCGCTGGCCTGTCGATTTGCGTCTACGGAATCATCTCGCTGCTGAGTTGGCGGTTCGACGTTGGTAGTGTGACCACCGAGCGACCGATCATCGCAGTACTGTGCCTGTTCGCGTTGGCGTTTGCCGCATACTTGGGAGCGATTTGGATCGTCTGGCGGTCCCAGCAAAATGGCCGAATGCTGAAACTGGTGATAGGCTCCGCGATCGTGTTTCGTGTCGTGATGTTGTTCTCACTGCCCATCCAGGAAGTCGACATCTATCGTTATCTCTGGGACGGAGCAGTCACCACCGCTGGCGTCAGTCCGTTTCGTTACAGTCCCCAACAAGTAAGTTCGGCCGACATCGTAACCACCGACGATCAAGATTTACAGCGACTGACGGAAATGCGAGATCGTGATCCGGCGCTCGCTGAAATCTTGCACCGGGTGCATTTTCCTGAGTTGCCGACGATCTATCCGCCGACCAGCCAAGCGGTGTTCGCGGCAGCTAATCTGACGACGCCATCGGCGGCGTCATTGCTGACGCGATTGTTCATCATGAAGGCTTGCTTCGTCGGTTTCGACATCGCGACGCTGTTCGTGGTAATTGCTCTGCTTCGGGCATGTGCCAAACCCGTTGGATTTTGTGTGATCTATGCGTGGTGCCCGCTGCTGATGAAAGAGGTCGCGAACAGCGGTCATTTGGATGCCGTCGCCGTGTTCTTGACCACGCTGGCCGTCTATCTGGTGGTTTGCGTCCTGCAACGGTTTCCGCTGGCGGTCTGCGAAGAGTCGGACTCCGAATCGAACGCGGCTGCCCCGATGCGTTTGCCGTTCGCCCATAGTTCGCTGGCCGGTGCCGTGCTCGCATTGGCGGTGGGGGCAAAGCTTTACCCCATCATTCTGACGCCGCTTGTGTTTTTCTCGTTTGCAAAGCGATTGGGGTGGCGATTCGTCTTTGTTCCAACCGCAGTATTTATCGTTACAACGGGGGTGCTTCTATCGCCGCTGATCCCCGGCGACAGAACGCATGCTGAAGAAGATCGCAGCCATGATCCAAGCCTTGGCGTGGTGACGTTTCTTCACCATTGGGAAATGAACGATTTCATTTTTCTGATCATCATCGAAAATCTTAAGCCGACTGCTCAGCGTGGTCCCCACGAGGTCGCTTGGTTTACGGTGATGCCCGAGTCGGTGCGAGAGACCGTTGTGAATTCGGCTGCAACACTGTTGAATATCACCCCCGCCGAGGCTCCCTTCATGCTCGCACGTGCAAGCACTGCGGTGATCTTCATTGTCATCGCTGTCTCGCTTGCTTGGCGGGCCTCCTCCAGGGATTCAGCGAGTTTCTGTGAGGCGGCGTTCTTAACAATTGCCTGGTTTTGGCTGCTCTGTCCGACACTGAATCCATGGTATTGGACGTGGGCATTGCCTTTGTTGGCATTTGCCAAAAGCCGCGCGTGGCTCGCCGTCAGCGGTCTCGTGTTTGTTTACTATCTCAGGTTTTGGCTGAGTTATCATTTCGCAGACACTGCGGTACTGGGAACACGGTACACCGGAGCAGCATTTTACGACTTCATCGTCACTTGGATTGAGTTTGCTCCGTGGTTTGCCGTGTTGATCGTCGGTTACGCTCTGCGTCGGAATCGCAGCACGACGTCCGAAACGGGTTAGACGCGTAATTTGCGACACTTTCTGTGAACGCCGTCAAAAAAGAAAGCTCCGCCGTTGTGAGATCCAATACAGACGCATCGATTGTGTGTGGCGACGATAGTGTTGTGGGAAGACGCCGAGCGAACGGCGTCTCCAGGCGTTTTGTTTTTAAGTTTGTTGTTAATAGAGGAACGAGATCATGGTCCGCCAAGAGTTGGAAACAAATGCTCAATGGGACGAGTGTGCTAAAGGTACCCTCAGCGATTTGCAGCATCGACTGCGAAGCGATCACCGTCGCGAATCCGCAGTTCGAGTTGGCACTCCGATTGTCATCCTGGCGTTGTTAGGGATTGGAGGTTGGATGATTAGTGCAACCATTGCCCCAACGATGAACCCGCCGGTTCCTCATGAATTCAATTTCGGCGGTGTGACGTGCAGCGAGTTCCAGGCGTCGATGCGGCAGTTCTCGATGGAGCAACTGCCCACCGCTCAGCAACAAGCTTTCGCCATCCATCTTCAGCAGTGTTCGGTTTGCCAAGAGAAAATCGACGCGATGAAGAATGCCACCACCCCGAGGTCGGCTCAAAGAACTGTCAAGAAGTTGCAGAACGGTTTTCGAACTCACAGACCCATGTTCGCGGCGAACGTAGATTGATTAGACACGACCACGAAGGTGTGTGGTCGAAACAATCGAATCTATAACGAAGATTGAATCATGCTCGTCTTATCAAGAAAACTAGGTCAACGGATTGTTGTAAACTTTGGCGATCAAGTCGCGATGCTGGAGGTGTTGAGGATTGATGGGAACCGAGTTCGTCTGGGTATCGCAGCCGAAAATGCCGTTGGCGTCCATCGTGAAGAAGTGTGGGCCGAAATGGGGTCGTGCATCGAGCCAGAGACCCCCGGCAACCATTGCCCAATCAAAGTGGTTGCTTAGATAGCATCGGTTTTGTTGCCGCCGATGCCTGCCATTCTCTCATACAGGATGCGTAGCTCCTGCCCACTGCCGGAACGCTGTGAAGCATTTCCTGGTAGCTACCTTCGCCAGAAGGTGGTGATTCGCTTAGGACGTCAACAATCCACGCTCTGGCGAGCGTAGCTACGAAACGCAAATACCGTAATCTGCCGCCTCTAAATGCTTCACAGCATTGCCGATGCCCGGCGTCTGGCGAAGCGAATCAGGCCGCTGGTGTTGGATTCGTTTTGCCATAGAAGGATTCTTCGGCGAATGTGTTGGACCTCACAGACGAGAAGTGGTTTTGATGGGATGATGGCGGAATATCCGCTCAATTCCAATCAAGCCAGACTCCCAGGCTACGAAGATGAAAGATGTCGAGAACTATCTCCGAGAATCGGTCTGGGTCGTCATCCCGGCACTCAACGAAGAGAAGTCGATTGGTCTAGTGCTTCGTGATTTGCCGTGTGTCGCGGGGGTGATCGTGGTGGACAACGGCAGCACGGACAATACCAGTCGTATCGCGGCGCAATCGGGTGCGATCGTGGTGCCTGAACCGCAACGTGGTTACGGTGCCGCCTGCTTGCGGGGCCTCGAAAAACTTCGTGAGCTGACGATCGCAGGAACGGCGACTCCAAACGCGGTAGCATTCGTCGACGCAGACTACAGCGACCACTCGGATTTATTGCCTGAATTGGTCAGCCCGATTGTAGCGGGCAAGGCCGACTTCGTGCTCGGATCGCGATTGCTAGGCAAACGTGAACCGGGAGCCATGCCTCCGCAAAGTGTTTTCGGAAATAAGCTCGCGTGTTTTCTAATGCGGCTGTTTTTCGGCGTTCGCTACACCGATCTCGGACCCTTTCGAGTGATCCAATATAGCCGACTGTGCGAACTGAAGATGCAAGACGAAAACTTTGGCTGGACGATCGAAATGCAAATCAAAGCAGTAAAACTTGGACTGCGTTTCCTAGAAATCCCGGTGCCGTATCGAACTCGTGTTGGCACTAGCAAAATCAGTGGTACGGTAAGCGGCTCAGTCAAAGCCGGCTACAAAATCCTGTACACGATCGCCAAATATGGATTGCTTCCAAAATCAACTCACCGAAGTGTGTCGCTTCCGAGGAAAGCAGCGGCTTGCACTGCCAAGCCTTCGTGAATGAACCGTCGTTCCGGCATTGTTTTGCGATATTACGAGACAAGTCGCGGCGTTTTTCGATGCACTGACATTGCCATCTGTTCAACTTGAATCAAAACAATCCGTTGTCGACCGACGTTGACCCAGCCCTCCGATTTCAGTTGTCCAAGTAAGATGGTGACGGTTTCGCGGGTGCTGCCCATCAAATTCGCAATTTCCTGATGCGCCAATTTGATCCGCAACCGGATGCCATCGGAATCGTCGATGCCAAACTGTTCGGCCAAGTCCAGCAACAAGTGAATTAGCCGGTCGCGATTGGATAGAAAGAGCAAGTTTTTCAATCGTCGCTCGACGCGATGCCGCCGCAGACCAATCATCTTGGTCAGGGCAATCGAAACGTCGTGATTTGCCGCCACCAATTCTTGCAGTTCGTTAGCTGGGATCATTACGACCGTCGATTTCTCAACGGCTTCCACGTATTCATCTCGCTGCTCCGAATCAAAAATGGCCAATTCGCCGAACAGCTCTCCCGGTTCGGCAAAGGCCAAGATTGATTGCTTTCCGTCATTGGTCAGGTTGCAGACCTTAACAAGACCGCTGGCGAGTAGAAACACACAATCCGCGGATTGGCTCGGCAAATAGACCGGACTGCGTGCCGGAAACGACCGCGATCGACAACGAGATTCCAATCGTGACAACTGTTCCGGTTGCAACTTTGTGAATAGCTCGTTGTTCTTCAAATGCCAGATTCTCTGAGGCACACTTATTTCCTCTTCGCCAAGTTCGATCCGCGAATGGGGACACACGTCGTGGCCACATGCTCGCGGTTATTCCCTGAAGACGCCCGAACGTGGGATTCCTTACACAAGAAAAAAAAGGATGAAAATTTGCCTGTTCAGCGGTTTTCAATGTTCCGTCCAAAATGAAATCGAAAATTCCTGCGAGGCCCTGAGGCGTGATTTCGCGGCGAGCCAAACGCTGAGCCCCATTTTTCGTCAGCGGGTGCTGGGGGGGCGGCGTCGGCAGATGATTCATGTCGACGATCGCTGCTGACGCGACAAATGACGGCGAGCCTACACATCCACGCGGCCACTTCACGCACAATCTCGCTGCCGTTGGACACCCAGCGGATCCTCGGTTCGCCAAGTTGCCCAATGACCGATATAATTTGGGATCATCGACGGACTTATCCCAATTTTTTCAGGCGATCCCATTTGTGAAGATTGTTTCCAATGCCTAGTCCTCCCTTCGTTTTAATTCCAGCTAAGACGTTTTTGCATCTCGCGATAACTCTAGTGCTCAGCGCCTCGCTTGGGTTTGCGGATGAGCTTGAAATGCGAGCGGAAGTCCCTGATGAAAAAGTTCAAGCAGAAAAGGTCTCGCTCATTCACGAGATTTACAGAAACGACTACGAGTCGGCGCAGTCGCGAGAAGAAAAGTTGCGTTTCGCTCAGAAACTATACCAGGTCGGGTTGGACACCAAGAAGGATCTGACGGGGCGATTCGTATTGTTGCGAATTGCGAGAGACATCGCGATTGAACAACGCGATCCAGATATTACTATCCGTGTGATCGACGCGATGAATGAAACCTTTCAGATTGACGCGTTGCAGATGAAGGTTGCTTCGCTCACAAGTATTGCGGATGCCGCGCGCATGCGTAGCGAACATCATGGCGTCGCGTCTGAGCTTGTTTTACTGATCGATCAATGCGTCAAATCGGACCGCTATGTGATCGCCGAGCCTTTGCCCGAGATTGCTGTCAATGCTGCACTCAGAGCCAGAGATAATTCGCTGCGTCTTGCCGCACTCACGCGACAGGATGACCTTGTGGAGTTGGCTCGTGGCTATAAACGAATCGCGAACTCGTTAGAGACGCTCGCCGTTAACGCGGATGCCCCCGAAGCCAATCTTGTGGTCGGCAAATTCTATTGCTTTTCGAAGGGAGATTGGGCGAGGGGACTACCCATGCTGGCCGTGGGCACGGACGAGGTATTGAGATCCCTTTCCCAACAAGAACTGGCGCAGCCTGCTAATGCGCTGGCGCTCGGCGAAGGATGGTGGGAGTTTGCCGAGACAACCAATGAACGAGAGAAACAAAGTATCCGCGAACATGCCGCGATGTGGTACGTAAAGGCGATACCAGATCTTTCCGGACTCAATAAGGCTCGCGTCCAGCGACGAATCCAAGATGCGGGGCTGCAGCGAAATGACGCCACAACCAATGCTCATTCCGAACCTCAATTCGCCTTGGCTCTGGATGGGAAAACGAGTTACGTGTCGGTGAATACCCTCCGATACGATGGACGCTATCCGATCACGGTCGAAGCGATTGTCAAAGTGGACGTGCCGCCGAAAACAACGGGAGTGATCTGCGGGACATACGATGACGCCGGTTTAGGATTGGCAATTCTGAAAAACGGACTTTGGGAATTTGCGGTCCGATCTCGCTCCGGTGGCTACCGACTCAGCCAGTCCGGCAAGTCAGCCACATTAGGCAAGTGGACACACGTCGCTGGCGTCTATGACATGAGCCAATGTTTCCTCTGTGTCGATGGAAAGATTCAGTCGTCCGTCCAACCAGTGCCTGGCGGGCACAAAGCGTCCAAGATTCCAATCCAATTGGGGATCAATCCCGGTCGCGTGCGAGTTGATTTCTTTCATGGTCAGATACGAGAGTTGAGAATCTCGAAAATCGCCAAGTACACCGCTCCCTTCCGAGCAGCTCAAGAATTTGATGCCGACGAAAATACAATCTTGCTGCTGAAGTTTAACGAAGGCAGTGGAGTTGTCGCGAAAGATATCTCGGGTAATCAGCATCATGGCGCGATCGTGAACGGAACCTGGATCCCGCTTGACTAACGGGGAGTCCATTTCTGGTAGGCTTTTCGTGCTGTTTTTCAAATAGCGATTGCCTCACTTATCCGCTGCGAATTGGAACGCGGGTTTTCCAGTGATGTCGGTGCTGGTGATGGTTGGACACCAGTATCGCTCGATGTGCATCGTAACCAAGCGGTTGCCATCAAAATGGTCCACATAAGGACTTTGGCGATGATTGTACATTGTGTCACTCAGATCTCGCATCAGCACCACGTTTTGACCTTGGTAGACCAGTTGACGGATTGAAAAGGGGCGTCCTAGCACGCACATGTTCATGTGCACTCCCATCACAATCACATTGCGAATGCCACGCTGTTTCATCAGATAGAACGCTTCGGCGTTGTCCGTGATCGCATCTCCGGGTCGGATTTCGATCGTGTCGATTTGCCGACTCCATGCCTGTCGTGTTTTGCATGCGGGATCGCAATCGCAGCCTCCATCGGAGTCGTCGATCGGCAGCGGCGGTTCACGTGACGGATCGAGGTAGGCCCAGCGTTTGAGCGGAAGGGCGGTTTCGACCGAGGGAGCTTGCTGAGCGAGTTTTCGCATCGGAGTATCTTTGTAATAATCGACCACCGAGCTGGGGCAGTGAATGATCAACACCCCTTTGTTCCTGGCTTGGCTAATCACCGTGTTCATGTGCAAGGCCATCTCGGCAACGCGTTTTGTTGCACCGTCGCACCAGTGTTGGTCCCACATATCACAGACGATGATTGCGGTTTCCTCGGCTTTCCAGCTTTGCGTCTCGGTCGTGGTCAAATATCTCGGTTGCCCTCCGCCGCCGTCACTGACTTGGCTGCGTGGGTGCAGCGTCAACGTCTCTGCAGCTGCCGTGGCGGTGAAGCACGCGGTCATAGCGATTGCGGATACGACCGTCAGAAATTGACGCAGGACCACACGGCGGTGAAGCATGAGGATTGGGAACAATGGGAAATCATTACACACAGTCGTCAGCCTCGATGGTGGAAAGACTCGATACCCGTAAAGCAGCGGGAATCTAAAACGTCTATCAGTGTAAAGAGTATTGGCGCAGCCATGGGGGCGGATGATTCGCGAATGGCGAGCCACGAGGTGACGGCACGTAATAGCCCCGAACGCGTGTCCAGGGAAATCGTCTGCCGTCGCCATTGCGACCAGGAATCGAAAGAAAACTTGCACAACCCAAATTCCAGGCAATACCGGAGCTTTAGCAGCCAGGGCTAATCCTGGACTGCTAAATCTTTGGACCTGTTGTGATTTTTAGTTGCGTTTGATTTCTGCCACCTCTCCACTAACTTCGTTGGGGGAGAGGTCGAACGGAGCCATCAGCGACGTTCGGGTGAGGGGGCTGACCGAGCAACTCGCTCACCAATAAAATTGCCGATTGCACCGTAATTGCTCGCCGATAGCGCGGACGCCCCCTCACCCGAGCAACGCCTAAAGGGCGTGCTCGACCTCTCCCCCGACTTCGTCGGTGGAGAGGTAACTGCAATATCAGCCGGAAGAAAAAATTACCCCCAATATCCGATGTCAACGCCGACGCGTCGGCAGCCCAGGCTATTCCCCACAACGGGAAACGAGAGGCGACGGCAATACTTGAAGCACGCTAACTCTATTGACTTTGTTGCCTCGGTAGTTGCGGTCGCCTTTTGGAGGAAATAGGATGGTGCCTGGATGAACCGGTACGCTGCTGCTGGTACAACATTATCCACGAAGGTATGCCGGCGAACCGCCAATCCTTCACTGACCGAATCCCACCTTTGCTATGAATAGCTGCAAAAGACGCGGTCATAGCTTCCCACCCCACGCATCACAGACGACCCATTCTGCGTCGTACAACGAAGATGCTCGCACAATTACCCAGTGGAATGAACTGATGAGACTGATCCATCGTTTACCATCAACCACGATGCTAATGCTTCTTGCATTACTTGTTGCCAACCAGCCGATGACGCCATCGTATGCCGCGACGCCTAGCGGCTTTACGTCGTTGTTCAACGGGGTGGATTTGAGTGGCTGGAAAGGATTGGTGGGAAATCCCAAGTCGCGAGCCGCGATGTCGGCGGCGGAGTTGTCGACTGCGCAACAGGAAGCAGACAAGATTATGCGAGCCCACTGGAGCGTCGTTGATGGCGCGCTGCAGTTCGATGGCAAAGGCAAGAGTCTCTGTACTGAAAAGGAATACGGTGACTTTGAACTTTATGTCGATTGGAAAATCCTCGAAGGTGGCGACAGTGGCATCTATCTGCGTGGCAGTCCGCAGGTCCAGATTTGGGACACCGAGTTTGAAAACTACTTTCGTCACGGCGCCGAGAACGGATCAGGTGCACTATGGAACAACAAACGCAACCCCCGTTTTCCGCTGGTCAAAGCGGACAAACCGGTGGGGCAATGGAATACGTTTTACATTCGCATGATCGGCGAGCGTGTGACGATTAAATTGAACGGCCAATTGGTTGCTGAAAATGTCGTGATGGAGAATCTTTGGCAAAGGGATTTGCCAATCTACCCGCGTGGACAGATTGAACTGCAAAACCATGGCAATACACTCTATTTTCGCGATATCAAAATTCGCGAAATTCCGGCCGACGAAGCGAACGCTCTTTTGACTTCGATGAGCGATGTCGACCAATTTCAACGTGTGTTCAATGGAAGTGACTTCACCGGGTGGAGCGGCGATTTGGACAACTATGAAATCGTGGACGACGCGATCGTTTGTAAACAGGGCAAGGGCGGCACGATCTTTACAGAGAAAGAGTACGACGACTTCATCGCGAAATTGGAATTCAAACTTCCGCCGGCAGGAAACAACGGAATTGCAATCCGGTACGCGGGTAAAGGCAACGCCAGTGTGGAGGGAATCGAACTACAAGTCCTTGACTCCGAAGCTGCGAAGTACGCAAACCTCGATCCGCGCCAATATCACGGTTCGGTGTATGGATTGGTTCCCGCGCACCGCGGTTATCTGCGACCGACCGGCGAGTGGAACTTTCAGCAAGTCACCGTTCGTGGATCTAAGATCAAAGTCGAACTGAATGGTTTCACAATCTTGGACGCCGATCTCGCGGAGGTGAAAGAGTCAAAAAGCGGCCCGGTTCCTGAGGGAGCAAAACGAAAAAGCGGGCATTTCGGATTTGCCGGGCATCAGGACCCTGTCGCGTTTCGCAATATCTCGATCCGCGAATTGCCCGGTCAGCCTGCTCAACCGCCAATTCGCGACGTCGCAGCAAGCCCGACCGATGGCCCGATCAAGTTGTTTAATGGTCGCAATCTCGAAGGCTTCTATACCTGGATTCGAGACACCGAGTACGCGGATCCCAACAAGGTGTTCACGGTGACCGATGGGATGATTCACATCTCAGGAAACGGCTACGGTGCCCTGATCACCAACCAGTCCTATCGCGATTATCACCTGATTGTTGAATTCAAATGGGGCAAGAAAACTTGGGGAGATCGAGAGGATCGTGCGCGAGATTCAGGAATCTTGGTGCACGCTTGGGGACCAGATGGTGGATTCGGCAACACTTGGATGGCAGCCATCGAGGCCCAGATCATCGAGGGTGGCGTAGGCGACATTTTGGTGTTGACCGGTTCGGACCCGGTGACCGGTCAAGTGCTTCCGGTCTCGCTGAGTGCGGAAATCGGCAAGGATCGTGACGGTGAAAAAGTCTGGAAGCGTGGTGCTGATCGAACGACGCTTTCGAGCGGCCGGATCAATTGGTTTGGACGTGACGAAGACTGGGCGGATAAGATCGATTTCCGCGGAAAACAGGACGTCGAAAGCCGCTTCGGAGAATGGACACGACTGGAAGTTATCGCCGATGGCGGCCACTTGCTTTACAAAGTCAACGGCGTGGTCGTCAACGAAGCGTTTGAAGCAACACCGGACTTCGGGAAACTGCTTTTGCAAACCGAGCAAGCGGAAATGTTCGTTCGCCGCTACGAACTATGGCCTCTCGGCAAGGCTCCGACCGACGGGCTGAAGCAATAATCGATTGCGTGCTGCCGTCGTGTCTGCCCGTCGCTCAGCGACGGGCGATTTATTACTTTTGTAGCTACGCTCGCCAGAGCGTGGATTTCCGCTGCGAACGCGACGGCAACTACGCGGGAGCCCGAGAGATATTTTTCGCCCATCCCGCTGCGACGCTACTCGATCGTGGCGGTGAATGTTCCTCGCAACAAACTTCTGCCCGCATCGGGCAAACACAGATAGATTTTACCTGGCAGCTTTCCGTCGGCTGCTTGTCCGAATTCTAATCGCATCGCGTATTCGCTCATGAAGACCTCTGTCTCGGAGCCACCGTCGGCCGTGCCATGACGAAAATGCACATGAGGCGATGAGAAGCCTGATTTTGCGTTGATGTCAAATGTCTTGCCGTCAGGTTTCTCGTCTTCGTCCAGGAACGTAAAAATTATCCATGAATTAGCGTCGTTATTGCCTTCGCGGTGAGTCAAATGCAGGATCCCATCGCGGATGGTTGCTTCGTTGATCGTGGCGGGCGTACCAGCTGCGACGCCGGAAGCCGCCGCCGCTGGAATTTCCACTCCGGTGAGATCCAATGTCCATCCTTCTGGTGCCGGGCCCGATGGGACCTTTGCGGATTCCGAATTAGCACCGGAACTCTCCATTGATTCGGAGATTTCGAATTGGATGCTGTCTTCGCCGCTAAAACCAAATTCCATTTCGGGACCAGCCGCGTCGCCGCTATTTCCTCCTCCCATATTTGCCATCGCTGACGCTTGAGCGACTGCTTGATTGAACTCCTCTTGCGACTCGGCAGCCAATAGCGAATCCAGCACAGTGCCCGCCATGCCGGTAAACATGCCAACCATCATTGTCATGCCCAGCATGCTTTCGGCGTTATCGGCTTTCATCTGTTCCATCGATTGTTTCAGTTCGCCAGATTCGAGCTTCGCCTTCAGTTCGTTCCATTGCTTGAACTGTTCCTCGGTGACCCAACGATTCGAGACGCGGACAAGTTTCGCTTCTCGCGACGTGAATTCAAAGTTAAAATCGCTTGCGGGTTGTTCGGTTTCAGCCTCAGTCTCCGGAACTCGCACGATCGCGTGATCTTCATCGATTTGTTCGATCGTCAGCGAGTCGAGGAAACCATCGATTGCCCCGGGGGGGGCTAGGTCGAACAAGGGTTTCAAGTGGCCGCCGATCCGAGGGCCGTGATAATTGATCGTTTGGGACAGGTTACGTTCACCCGTCATCTCGATGGAAAAAGCGAAGTCAATCAGCTCGTAAAGGACGCCAACCGCTGGATCGTAAGCTTGTTTGATTTGCGGCATCGCCTCGGCAGGTGCCTTTTCAAATAACGGCGAGCCAAGCACAAACTCTTTCTTGGTGACCAAGACTTTGATCGCCTTGAAGACCACCGGCTCTACCTGGTCTTGTAGAGCGGACCGCTGATCGACGAACGGGCTGACCTCGCTGCGAAAACGGTCGTCATCAAATGTCGCACGCATCTCCTCGGGCAGAGCGTGCCACAACACTTCGGGATGTCCGGCGAGAAATTGCTGCTTTGCAAAGTCAATCGTTTCACGAACCGATAAGTTGTCCGGAAACGGTTGCATCGGAGCTACCGGTGGTGGTGTAGGTGGTTCGAAATTCAGCGTGCGAGTCACAGCGGGTGCCATCGCGGATTGCGAATCTGACGGTGGCTGTGTTGGTTGTTTGAGCTCCTTACGCATTTGTTCATATGCCGCGCGAGCCAGATTGCGGCTTTCCGGACTTAGGCGAGCAATGGGCACGCTAATTTTTGCTCCATTGGTTTTTAGCAAAACAATGCTTTTGCCCTCCACCCCGACGAACTTTGCATCGATTGAAAATTTCCCAGTGGCATCGGTCCACGTTTCCGCTTGCGCAGAGGCACAGAATGGAGTGCCAATCGCGACGAACAATCCAAGTAAGCAAATTCCGCCGAACCAAGCAGGCGGAGACAATGATTTTGAGTAGGTGTTTTTGTGGAACATAAGAACCTATTGAGTTTGCGAAGCAAGTTGAATCGGCTGATAACGGCTTCATGCCAGCCTATCTGATTGGCAGTGAACCGATTGGTAGGGGGCGCGAAAAAAGCGGCGGATCGGAAAAAAAAACGAAAACACGACAGTGTCGATGCAGCGGTGTTCCCGTCCTTGATTGTCGCACGGCTTTCCAAGCCGTTAGCGTGCACCGCGTTTTGAACGTCAACCCGAGAGGACTAGGAGGATCGGGTTTGCAGGATGCCGTCAGGCTCGATCACATGGTTTCATATCGCCCCTTCGGGGCTTTGTGCTCGTGTTTTTCCGAGCATCCACGGGCTCACGCCCGTGGCTACATCGTGCCGTCCCTTTGGGACTAATATCAGCCACGGAGTGGCGATATGTAGTAGCCATTGGCGTCAGCCTATCGGCCACTGACGCTCAACTACTAATGGCAATCACTCGGACGAGCATCCATACGGCGGTGGCGACCGTGCCGACGACGAGCGTCCAGCCGACGCGTTTGAGTTGTCTGGCGTGAGGTGGATCCAACATCAGGTACCAAGACATTGCCAACATCGGCAGTGTGGTAATCGTCAACGAATATTCGGCAAATGTCGTGACAGCAACCAAGATCGAGAGTGCCGAGATTGATAACCAGTGTATTTGTCGCGAGTGCCGTTTCTGTGCCGCGATGACTCCGCGGACCGCCATTGTTGTCGCCGCAAACCCGACAAGCCAAGTCGTCCAGATTTGCATTGTGTCGGCGAATGAGAGTCCACCGGCCAGCAGGATCGGAACACATGGCACCGATAATCCGATCACGCCCCACATCTGGCCACCTAGCGTGCGATGTTTACCGGCAATAGCGAGAGCGAAGCCGCTAATGGCCAACACGCTGCATCCCAACAGCGATCCGCGAACACTTGGCGAACCGAGGGCCAAGGCAAGCGTGCCAAACATGACTGTGATCGCAAGCAACGTGCCCAATCGCTTAGTCGCCGATGGCGTATTTTGTTTGGCACGTTTTCCACGATGCCCCCATGCGACCAGTAAAGGTTCATGAGCCAGAAAGCCCGCGACCGATGCCGCGGCAACTGAGACGCCCACGACCGTCGGTCCCGTGATCGCAAGCGAAGTCACAATGGGAATACCAAGGATCGCGTACGCACCGTGTTCCTTCGGTTTCAGCTTCGCCGCCGGTAAACTTTTCGATGCGATGTCGTCTGTTAGAGTGACGGTGCTCATTATTGAGATCGTAAAAGGTAAAAATCGGGTTGGCTTAGAGTCGCCTTTTGCTCCGCAAAAGTAGCGTCCGCTAACCGTGCGTTGGCCGATCAAAAGGCAACCATGAATTGCCACTCATTCCTATACTTTGCAGGGGCATTGTTTTAGTGACTCGACAACACGTGCCGCCGCCTTCTGGCCACTTTCAATACATCCAGGCACGCCGACGCCCGACAACGAACTGCCGGCGAGAGCCAGGTTGGGATGCAAATCAAGTCGTTCGTTGATCTCGGCGATCCGTTGTTTGTGGCCGACATGGTACTGGGGCATCGCATGCGTTTGACGAGTGATGTGTCGCAGTATCGGTTCGCCATCGATGTCGAGCAACTTGGCGAGTTCCCAATGTGCCAATTCAACCAATTGTGCGTCGGGCATGCGAAGCAGGCCTGGTTGCATCGCGCCGCCGATGAACACTCGCATCAGCACGGTGCCGTCGGGAGCACGACCCTCGTATTTCTCGCTCGAGAAACTGCACGACAAAATGAAATGGTTCTCGACATGCGGGACGACGAAGCCGAACGAGTGCAGCGGCGTGCGAATCTGGTCTCGGCGAAACGCCAGCGAGACGACCGCACAACTGGCGTACTCGATCCGTCCGAGTCGCCGGGCCATCTTGGGATCAACACGTCGCAGCATTTGGGCGGCATGATTCGCCGGAGCGGCGGCGACAACCGCGTCCGCTGTCGTTTGGTTCCCATCGTCGTGTTGGATGGTCCAGCCCGAATCGGTCTTTGTCAACTCACGCACGGGCGAATTCAAATGAATACCATCCGCAGGCAGACTGTTGCCCAACGACTGGATCAAACGCGACATCCCGCCTCGCAGTGTCATGAATTGGCTGTACCTTGCACCGCCTCGTTTCTCACTCGCTTGTTTTTGGGTGCGGCGGCCAGCCATCATTCCTCGAATCAGACTTCCGTATTTACGTTCCATTTCCAAGAACCTCGGCATCGTCGCTGCGACACTCAATCGCGTTGGGTCGGCGGTGTAAATCCCGCCCACCAATGGCTGGACGAGTCGTTCAAACATCTCGGTGCCGAAGCGGCGGCAAATAAACGAACGCAGCGACTCGTCCTCGTCGGCCTTCTTTCGAGGAATGAAGACTTCACATCCCGAGCGTAGCTTGCCCATCGGCGACAGGATCTTGGTTGATATTAGAGGCCAAATTCGCGACGGAGCCATCACCATAAATCCAGACGGAATCGGCTGCAGTTTGCCATGGCTGACAACCATCGCTCCGCCCCCTCCCGGATTCGTTCGGATCAACTCGTCACCGAGTCCTAGATCCTTGCAAAGCTCGATCGCGGTCGGCGATGTAGTGATGAAATTGTCGGCGGCCCCTTCGATCAGGAATCCGTCTTTTTCCGTAGTCTTGATCACGCCGCCTAAATGCGACCCCGACTCGTATACGTGAACGTCGACATCCGGCGAAAGTTTGCGAATATGGTGCGCCGCGGCTAGCCCCGAGATGCCACCCCCGATCACGGCAACGCGGGGGCGCGGAGCGACGGGATGGTTGGTGCCAGAGTCGAAATCTAAGTCAGCGTCGCTATCTATACGACGGTTTGTGTCGGTGGACATGGCGATGATTCATGGAAAGCGGGAGGGATGTAGTTGCAATCGGGTTCTTCGGCCATCGGATTTCCGGTGACACCATAGGCTCGGGCTCGCGATCCGCCACACACGTTGCGGAACTCGCACACGCCACATTTGCCTTGTAATTGGTCGCTATCGCGAAGCATTCTGAACGTGGGCGATGATTGATACACATCAACGATGCTCTGCTTTGGAAAGTCGCCACAATGGATGGGCAGAAAACCGGTTGGAAAGATCTCGCCGGTGTGGCTGACGAACATCACGCCTTTGCCATCGTTCACCCCCGCAGGAATGAACCCGCGTGGTGAAGCGGGCGAATTTTTCGGTTTGTTTTGGATCACGTAGCGGCGGTAATGGGGCGCTTCGGTCGTTTTGACCATGAAAGGTTGCTGCAATGCTTGAGCATGCAAGCGTGCGAACGCTGCTTCGCATTGGTCCGCATCCAATCGCTGCATCGTCGTCGCGCGACCGACTGGGATCAGGAAGAAGACCGACCAGAGTGCAATGTCAAGCTTGGCAAATCGATCGCCCATCGCTTCGATTTGGTCCACGTTGGCCGGCGTTAGTGTCGTATTGATTTGGGTTTCGACACCCAAATCGCGAGCGATCTGCAGCACATTCATACTGTGGTCAAAGCTTCCTGCGACGCCACGATTGGTATCGTGTGTGGCCGCATCGGCTCCGTCAACACTGATCGCCATCCGGGAAATCCCGGCATCGCGAAGTCGCCGGATCGAATCGCGATTCACTAACGGCGTGGCGCTCGGAGTGATCGACACGTCGATGCCAGAACCGACCGCGTACTCGATCAGCTCGTAGATGTCGTCACGTTTCAGCGGATCGCCACCAGTCAGAATCAGCATCGGCGGATCAGGGAATTCGCCTAATTGGTCAATCAGTTGCTTGGACTGCGCGGTTGCTAATTCACGCGGGTCGTGATGACTTTGGGCACACGCTCGGCAGTGCAAACACACCAGATCGCAAGCCCGCGTCAATTCATAAAACACCAGCATTGGACTGTGGACAAACGATTTGCGTGACCGTACATGCGTAGGCCGGGTGGCTTGTGAAAGAGGCCGATTCGGGCGAGCAATCATTTCGCGATTCCTTATTGAACGAGCGATGTCTGATCATTGTACCTTAATGTGCATGCGTGGGTATAGAATAGGTTGGCGAAAAACGCCCGTGGCAAAACGTCACATCAAGGAGCCCGGCTGAAGAGTTGAATTTTCGGGAATCCCCGTAGCGGAAGTCGTCAAGACTTTCGTGAATCGCCAACCAAGTCGAAACGCTTAACGGCTTGTTGATTTAGTGAGCCGCTCGCGCGTGAGCGGCCGGGTCCCACGCACTACCCGGTGCCTTACGGCCCACGGCTCACCGTTGCGATTTGCATTTGGATTAAATCAACAAGCCGTTAACGAGTTCCGCTAGAAAAAAAACGTCACTATTTAATCGCATGTCGCTCGCGATCCAACGTTATGATCGCGGAGCGATCAACGACAATCCTACATTCTGAGCCGACGACGCTAGTCGCGGGCATGTTTCCTGCAATATAGTCGGGCCCGCGGCTAGCGCCGTCGGCTCACAAAAGGATCGACGGTTCATCGGTATACACCGAACGAACTGCTTAGTCCGACGAAGATTTCAGTACGGGAATGTCAAAGTCGGTAGCTTCGATTTGACCTCGCAATGTCTCAATCGTCTTTTGCACATCTTCGATTGAGCACGACGTCTGGGATGAACCGCCGATTGATAGCTGGTCAGATTGCTTCAGCCAACGATGAACGTGTAGCCAGCTGGCAAGTTCATCCGAGACAGCTTGATGATCACGAGAAATAGCAACCGATTTTAAAAAACACTCTGCGACTTGATCCCGATCTTTACGGGATTCCGCTAAGTGTGCTTTTTGACGCCACAGTTCAGGCAACGCAAAATTGTCTTCGAACGTATTCGCTGCTTCTAAACCACGAAGAATCGCATCTTCTGACGCCGCTAAGTCACCGACCTGGCGTTTGGCAGACGCCACAAAGCTCATGTATAGCGGAGTCGCCAAGCGGGCGCCCGTCATCTGGTACCGCTGGATTGCTTCGTCCAATGTTTCGTTTGCGGCTTGCGTGTCTCCGATGCAAAGCAGCCCACCAGCACGAAACAACATGCCGGTCGTTTCCCAGAAAAAGAAAGCCTGTTGCTGTGAGACTTCAATCTGGCGGTCCGCCATGCTCACCGCCTCGTCGCCGCGCCCCATCGAAACCGACAACCAAGAATGATGATGCAATGCGAACGCAACGCTAAAAGGGTGATCCAAACTTTCTGCTAATTCCAATCCTTTTCGCATCGACTCGATAGCCGATTTTGGTTGCCCCAAGTGCCATTGATTGAGCGACAAATAACACAGATGAGCAACGCCCGCATGTTGGCCGGTACGACGTAGATGAAAAATCGCTTTTTCAGCGTCGAACAGCTGCATTCCCTTTTCAGTCAACTGCCGTGACGAATCGAATTCCGCGTGATAGAACCGGCCAATCGCATCGATAAACAACGCCTCGGCGCGGGCGCCATCGTCATTGATCTGTTCCGCCATCTGCCTGATCTTCTGGCCGATTGCGATGCACTGCATCACATCATCACGCACGATTCGCCACGAGCCTTTGGCCCACAATGCGTGCAACTGAGCCATAGGATCGTCGAGTTGCTGACATAGCACAGAGCGCCGGTCGTAGATCGATTCCAAATCGGGCGATGCATAACCCATAATCGAGAGAATCGCGATGCCCAGCGAGATATTGATCTTCAGTTCCAACTCGTCCCGCGAAGTCGATTCTGGCAATCGTTCGATCAGCTCTAACCCGGCTTTTAAATGCTCGATTGCTTCCACAAACACACCGTTAGCGACTGCGGCAGCCCCAGCCATCTCCCACCATCTCGCAGCCTCGCGGTGCACGCCGGCGCGCGTGAAGTGGTACGCCAATACTTCCGGTCGCTGGTCCATCGTTTCGGGAAACCGGCGGACGATCACATCGGCAATTCGATGATGAAATTCCTGTCGTTGGCGACGCAACATCGACTCGTACGCGGCATCCTGGATCAACGCATGCTTAAATTGAAAGGTGCATTCCGGCAGTGAACCACGTCGATATAGAATCTCGGCATCCGTCAAAATCGCCAACTCTCGCTTCAGCGTCACATCGTCCAGTTGGGCTACGGCACGAATCATTTCGTAACTGAATTCGCGTCCAATGGTGGCTGCTAATCGCACAAATCCTTGATCGCCACCGGCTCGATCCAATCGCGCCGTTAACAGATCCTGAAGTGACGAAGGGATTTCGTCGCTGCTGCGTGCGGTCAACAATGACGAACCATGCGAATCGCCAATCGGTTCATCCGCTGCCTCGCCGGATTCGGCCAGCATTTTGGCATACTCTTCGACGAACAACGGAATGCCGTCGGTTCGTTCGATGATGCGCGCGATCGTGCCTTTGGCAATATGTCCATCGCCCAGCCGTGATTGAATAATCTGAGTGGCCTGCGCGCGTGTCAGCCGGTTCAATGCGATCTGACTTTGATGCGCTCGACTGGTCCAGGGCGTAGTGAACTCGGGTCGAAAGGTTTGCAGACACAGACAAGGCGAATCCATGGGCTGATCCGCGATACGCGACAAAATTTCCAAGGTCGACGGATCAATCCAGTGTAAATCTTCGATGATAAACAACAGAGGCTGTTGCTCAGCCAGACACATGATCCATTTCAATATGACCGTGATCGTCAATTCTTTCTTCTTTGACGACGCTATCTTGGGTGCCCCCAATTGCGGGTCGGCAGGAAGCGAAAGCAATTCCAACAGAATTGGCAACGAGTCCGTTCGTGACATGCCAATGGATTTCAGATGTTTGTCGACACGAAGCCGTCGTTCTTCCCCAGTCGATTCCGGATCCAGATCCAACCACCGGACTATCGATTCCTTGACCGGCTGAAACGCACTGGCGGAATGATAAGGCGAACATTGCCACTCTAAGATCGGCGCTGATTTATCTTTCGCAAGGAATTGTTGCGTCACATGTTGCTTGATGATCTGGATCAAGCGTGATTTTCCCAACCCCGCCTCGCCAATCAACGCGACGAGTTGTCCTACACCTTCGGACGTCAGTTCCCAACGATCGATCAACATACTGACTTCTTGATCGCGTCCTACCAGCGGCGTTTGTTGAACCTTATCGTCAATCGTTTCGGATATCGACTCCTGTCGCCGTCCGCGAACACGATGTAGCGATTTGGGTTGGTCGTCACGCAATCCGCAGGTAGCGGCCAACCGCTGCGTATCGAAATAATGTCCCACCAACCGCAACGTATCTTCACTAACAACGACTTCGTTGGGTTGCGTTTCGCGATCAATTTTGGAGACCAATGAAAGGACGTCGCCCACCAAGTTTTGCGCATCGCCGCCCATGACGACGATCATCCCACTGTGAACGGATAGCCACAGGTCCAATTGGATGTTCGAGCTGCCAAACACATCTTTTTGCCGACCTCGAAATTGGTTGTTGATATCCAACGCCATGTCGGTAGCTCGGCGCGGAGCGTCTTCATAACTCAGCGGATAGCCAAAACAGACTGAGAATTCTTGACCACCGCGGTACAGAATGCTGCCTCCGTAAGCCTCGGCCTTTTCACTTACTGCTTTTTGCAATTCATCGAGGACTTCAATCTGATCGTCTGGGTCCATTCCGGCTGAATCTTGGCACCGTGCGACGGCGTTGATTCGCAGCACCGTGACATGCCGCCGCCCCGACACCGTTGAACCGGATCCCTGTGATCCTGAAGTCGATTTGTCGCTGTCTGCGGATTCGCTCGACTTTGCGGCCGGGTTGGGATAAGTGCTTTCGTCGGTCGGATCCATCCCGGATTGGTTCATCCGATCCGCATGATCTAGCTGTCGCGTCGGGGCAAAATTGTCGCCTTCGTTCTCCGAATAGAATTCTTCGGACGAATCGGACTTCGTATGAGTTGCCAAGAACTGGTTCAGACGATCCGCCAAGTCTTGTCCGGTCGAATAGCGTTTCGAGATCGTACGTGACATCGCGCGTAGACAGATCCGCTGGAGGGCTTCAGGCACATCGGGTGCCAGTTGCCTGAGCGGCTGCGGATCGTCCTGTAAGATTTGTCGTCGAATTTCGTTCTTGTTCGAGCTGCGAAACGGGACGCGGTTTGTCAGTAGCTGGTACATCAACACGCCCAGCGCATAAATATCCGTACGACCATCGATGCGATGTGCCTGACCTTCGATCTGTTCGGGCGCCATGTACTGGACCGTTCCCATAATATCGCCGATCTGGCTGCCGTCGTTGTCCTCGGCGATTGCCAAACCGAAATCAACCAACACAGGACCGCGATCTTTGGTCATGATCACATTGCCTGGCTTGACGTCGCGATGGACGACCATCTGCGTGTGTGCGTGCCCAAGTGCCGACGCCAGATTGGCGACCAATTTCGCCGCTTCGTTGGGACCGATCGATTTTGAGCTGATGTACTCGTAGAGCGTCGGCCCCTCCAGGAACTCGGTAACGATGTAGACTTTGCCATTTTGTACACCAACATCAAACACCGAGACGATTCCCGGATGTTGCAGCTTGGCAAGATTCAGTGCTTCATCGAGATACTTTTGAGTCCTTTCGGCGCTGCCCTTTTCCGCTCGAGGCTTTGGGACTTTGATCGCAATCTTGCGTTTCAACGTTGGATCGTAGCCTTCGTACACCCAGCCAAATGTACCTTCGCCAATCACGCGGATCGCGCGATACCGGTCGCCAAAAGTCATCGCGGATTTATGGGTTGTGTCGTGTTCGGTAGGCTCCATCGTACGATCTTTCCGTTCTTTCCGTTGGCATTAACAGAAACTGGCAGTTAGCGGTTGCTAATCCTTAGCCGTTGTTTCCGGTTCGCTAGCCCTAAGCCCTGCTTTGACAAACGATTCAGGTACCGGTCCCGCCGGCCCCAGTGTTTTCAGATATTCCAAAATCTGCATGCGTTCATCGTGCGTCAATCGCGGACCAATCACTCCATTCCCCAGCGGCAACGCGTCAAAGGCGTGTCCCGTGTTCAAGTTCCCGTCGACACGCGTGTCAAACAGGAACGCACCTGGAACAGCTTCATTTTTGTAGCCCAAGTGTACTGCATCATACTGCCGCGTTCCTACGTAAAACTTCCGATCACGCTCCTCTGGTGGGCAAAGCAATTGATAGATCGTGCGCACGGAACCGTTATGCAGATAAGGAGGGGACGCCCAAATACCATTCAGCGGTCGCGGACGGTATTCGAGCGGGTTTCTCGCACCCGGGTTACGGTATCCATCATAACTCTCGCGGGTATCTGACGACCACCCCTGTCGTTCATAGTGTCGTTGGGCAATCGCAACGGTCACCCGCTGAAGCGCCTCGCCGACCGACAGCACGGTGGCGGGATATTCGGTCGTATTTGCCCCTTCGACCGGCGAGTACCAATTCTTGTTTTCCCATTGCTGGTTCTTGTAAAAGCCCTTGGTGACCGACGGCAGCACTGACTTTCCGGTGTTGACATAACGTGAAAAGAAGTTGGTGGCTTGCCCAGGATCGGTGCCTACCTTGCCTATGTTTACACCTTCCAAATTTAAAAATCGAGCAAGCTTGCTCGGTGGCTTCCATTCCCACGACATCGAATATGCGTTGTTGGCGACCCAGTATTTGTCCTCCCAAATCTCGTCGCTGTCCAAGGCAGGTAAATGGCAGGTTTGGCAAATATCTCGGTACAGCGCGGCACCGGCAGCGGCTTTCGTATTATTGATCGCACCCATGACTTCCTCTGGCCAACGAGGCGAATGTAAACCTTGTAAGGGGGCGTCGCCGGACAACATCGTTTCGATTTCGTGCAGCCCCTCGATATCGACCGTCGAGTCTAAAAAGCGTTCCGAACGAGGATCCAAATTTACTCGCGCCCGCACGCCAATCGCTTCACCAATATTGCGGACCATCGGTTGTTCCACCGAACCGTTGTACTGGGCCCAGTCGAACCAAGGCGAATCCCAAAGCGGAGGGAAACGGACCGGGGCACTGCCGATTTGCAAATTGTCGTTGTCCAATTGAGTGCCAAAAACGAAATTTGCGATCTTCGCTAACGCGTCGGTTCGGCCGTAGCCACCATCGTAACCATCGTAAATTTCACGTGATGCGTTGGCTTCTTTTTCAGCCAGTCCTTGTTGTAAAACTCGGTTGACACTTTCTTTCAGCTCGGCACGCTCGTCCGGCGTGTGGTCCTCGCCCAAAACACGATCCGCAAACCGATTGAAGCGAAGTGGATTTTTGATCGTCAACAAAAACGCAGCCCCCACCGCATTTTGAAATTGCTCTAAATCGATCAGACCTGCGGCCCCGTCGATTCGCAAATGATGATCCGCATAATGAATTTCACCGGTGTGACACGCTGCACATGTCAGCCCGACCACTCGCTGTTTGGATCCATCATGAGGCATCGTGACATCGTCAACGGCGAACCCAACCGGCAAATCCGACGAGTTATGTTCTCCGCTATGATCGTCTTTCAAAAACCCGAATCGGGCCAAATAGTCCTGGTCGGACATCAGCCCTACGCGCCCGACAAACTTGATGGTGGGCTGTTCCAACGCCATGAACCAATCCGCCTTCATCAGCACGGTCCCCTGAGACGCATGATAAAAATTGTCGCGTTTTTCCGCGGACCAATTCTGGTTCATGTAGGTTACTGGCGCGTCGATGGTCGGTGGCGGCGAGAGGATCCGGAAACAGAATGGATTTAGCACTTTAAATAAGATGCCCGCGACAATCACAGTGATGATCCCGCCCACCACCGGGGCCACTCCGAGCAGACGAGGCTGCTTGGATGCGTCCGTCGTCGCTTCGCCCGCCTCATTCGGCTGATCCTGTTTCGCCTTTAGCCGACGCTTAATCGCGTCGCCTTGGATCACATGCTCGATCGTCAGTCCGATCAGCAGCATCATGCCACCCAACTGAGCTTGGTCATGACGTACTAAATACAGCCACGCGACGCCGCCAAGTGTTTCCAGAACCGTGATGACCGTCGCTTGGCGTGACGCGACAAATTTCAACCAGCTGGTTTGGGATAACAATCCTAGTTCGATGCTATGTTCGATTTGTTCGCCCACAAACAGCACCAGGAAGGCTGCTGTCCAACCAAAGTAGTGCTGCGCAAAAACGAATAAGACCCAGACCGTAATCTCGCTCAAGCAAATCAACAGTAACCCGATCAGCTTTTGCCACCACGGTTTGTGGTCCGCTGCGATGCCAATATTGCCACCAAAGTTTTCTTTGACCCAATACAGAACCGCAATACGCTCGACCAAAAATCCCGCCCATAAGACAATGGTCGCCAAAAGATAAGAAGACTGATCAAACAGCAGGAGCCAGTAGTACAACGCGATAAATTCGCCAGCCGTCGCAATGACAAAAGGTAGGCGAGCTTTCAAGGTCTGCCGAATCGTATCCAACATGCTAATACTTTCTCGTTGATATTGACGCTATAGAGTGCCCCCCTTTGACCAGACATGAGTGTAGTTGCTAGCCACCCCTGGATGATTTGTGACAACGGTTCTCAGCGAGAATTATGTTGAAACACGCCTTAGAATCGGATGGTACGCAATATTCGGTGCTGCATATCTGTACATTGCTCTAGCGTTCGGGATTAGCCACCTAGTCCGTGTAAATGTAATATGCTTAGTTTTGCTTAAACAATAAAAACGCAGGTAACTGGTGGGGGCACATGTTGTGGCACAGAAGCATGAATCGAAAATTGGCCGAATGGCACTGCGGAACCGGCGTGGCGTTTGGACGACATGGGGCGGTGCATCCTCTTGGCAAATTTGGTGTCTCGACTGCGGCAAAGAGAGATCGGCTAGCATTCTGGAACGACATGTCAATGTGCGTGCGGTGACGACCGACGTGACCGCATCCGTGCTCGACGGTTCGTTCCAATCGCCCGGTGGCACGTGGGCACTACTCGTCCACTCGAAACATCATTCGTGGTCGCAATTTGCTGCGACGTCGAATTACGACGAAGTTCTCGAACAAGTTGCGAAACAGGGACCCGGTCGCTGGTTATGCACCGGAGAACAGGACACGGCAGGTGTCGTGTATGTGTGGCTGTTCGATGATGGTAAACAAATCATCGATTTTTGCACGGATGGTGGCCCCTGGGACGATGAGGATGAAGACTTTGACGAGGACGAGGACGACGAGGACCTTGAAGACGATGACGACGACGAAATGATATTCGAGATGACCCAATTCAAGGCGGATGGTTATCCTGAGAACTGGTTAACCACGATGTCCTCGTCCGAGGAAGCACATCAGCAGTTGATCATCGATCTCGACGCATATGTACCGTACTTCTCTTGGACTCCGGAGGAGGGATTGGAAGCGGATAACAAAAAAGTCCTTTCAGACGCATACATCGAACGCATCGATTTGGTTGAGTTCGGCGATAAGAAAACGACACGCAAGTCAGCCACGAAATCATCGTCGAAAAGCAAATCCAGTCGCGAAGCTTCCCTGCGTTTGCAGCAGGCGATCGAGGATGGTGACGTTGACATGGCGGTAGCGGCAATCGGTGATGGAGCATCGCTGGAGAAAATGCCCAGTGGGCGCCAGACACCGTTGGCCAATGCGATTTCGCGAATGAACCATCACCAAAAAGGATCTTTCATCGACATCGCCGAAGCGTTGCTCGTTGCCGGAGCCAACCCCAACGATGGAGGTACGAAACAACCAACGCCGCTCGTGGTCGCGATTAGCAATCGGTACGCCGTGCCAAAAGAGAACCGCCGGATCTTAGCTGAATTGGTCGTACACGGAGCGGACGTGTCGCTCGATTCGTCTCAGCGTTTTGGCGATACAACGACTCCGCTCGAAGCGAGCGTGGATATCGGTTTCGAAGACATTGTCATTTGGTTACTCAATCAATCGCCTGACCCGAAACAAGTCCCGGCGATACAGAAACGTCTCGAATTATCGTTCAAAAACATGGCTCGCCATGTCGACGCGCAATACGCTGACGAGCAACGTCAGCGTCATGCGAACATCATCCAATGGCTCGATGCCTATGAAAAAGAAGGGCGAGTTCCGGAGATGACATTGGCGGACGAGTTGCTCGAGAAGCGGCAACACGAGGCCGATGCGGCGTCGATAAAACGGGACAAATCTTCCGCCAAACTTTCGGAGCTGATGACACGCTTAGCGAACATCACCAAAACCGAGGTGGTCGATGGCGAGGAAGTCACGAAATACCGCGGCATCGATGTGACCGCCGAGCAAATCGAAGCGATGCCGGAGAAGATTCGATTGGTCAAGCGAGACGAGATCGCTTGGAAAGATGCAGAAGCCGCAAAGGCCGCATTTGCTGCCTTCGAGGCTCGTGCGTTCAAACTCGTGGGCAATTTCAAAGTGAAGGGAGCGGATCATTTTGTTGCGGGGTTCGTGCAACCGCTACGAGATTTCTATGGCACGATCGAGCAGATTGATGGACAGTTATTTTGTCGTGTGATACGCCGAGTCGCTGACGACGAATACGAAATCGTGACCAACGAACAAGTCGTCCTCAATCACGAAGTTCCCGGCTACTCGTTTGTCTGGAAGACAATAGAAACCCCTGAAACGGTGGTTGAACACTTTTTTCTGAATCGCCCCGATTCGAAATCACTTCCCACAGCTGCCGAGAATTTTGTCCAAGATTTTCAGAATGGCTACGTGACCTATCGCACGCGACTGCTGGAACTTCTGAAAAGTTGACGAAATAAGCAATTGTCGCTGATCGCTGCGCGATATTCATTGTTCTGGCGATCCCTATTTCCGCTCGCCAGTAGGACTCTTGGACGATTCGAGTTATGATTTAACGACTACCAATACACTCGTTCTCACCAGTGGGGGCTGAAACGCTTTCGCGAACGTGCTGAACGGGTCCCACCTTATTTCCTGCTTAGTCTTTCCCCCTCCCTTGCACCCTTAGGAATCTACTTGATGTCCATCCATCGCAAACCCAGTCGCCGTCGTTTTCTTCAAGGAGTCGCAGCTGTTGGGTCCGCTACCGTCCTTGGCCCTGCAGGCAACCGAGCGTTCGCGAGTGATTCGCCCAACAGCCGTCCGGTTTTCGCAACCATCGGCCTGCGAAACCAAGGCTGGTCGATTACCAGCAAGTCGTTCAAGTTTGCGGATTTCGCAGCCTTGGCGGATGTCGATTCAAACGTTTTGGGCAGCAATGTTGAAAAGGTCCAGAAGAGCCAAGGCAAGAAACCGGATGCTTACAAAGACTATCGCAAGGTTCTCGATCGCAAAGACATTGACGCGGTCATGATCGCCACCCCGGATCATTGGCACACCAAGATCGCGGTCGAAGCGATGTACGCAGGCAAAGACGTTTACTGCGAGAAACCGCTGACGCTGACAATCGCCGAAGGTAAGTTGATCGAAAAAGTCGTCAAAGAAACGGGCAAGGTGTTTCAAGTTGGCACGATGCAACGATCCGAATCGGCCCAGCGTTTCTTGCAAGCCGTTGCGTTGGTGAATCATGGACGTATCGGAACCGTCAAGAAAGTAACGTGTGGGATAGGCGGCATGCAGGCATCACCTGTGATTCCGGTCGCCACCGTACCGAAAGAGATCGACTGGGATTTCTGGCTGGGCCCTGCGGCAAAAGTGGATTATCGAGCGCTGCCCCAGATGCGTGAGGGATACGGAGGTGGAGTGCCTCTCTATAGCAACGGCCATTATTCATTCCGAAATTGGCACGAGTACTCGGGTGGCAAACTCACCGACTGGGGCGCCCATCACGTTGACATCGCTTGCTGGGCGCTCGGTGCCAGCGACACGGGGCCCAGCAAGATCACTCCCGTCGAATACTCGTTGCCTGTCGAGTACAAGGATGGACACCCCGTTGTTCATGATCAGTACAACGCTGCCACGAGTTTCAAAATCCAAGTCGATATGCCTAACGATGTCGAGATGATCATTACCAGCGAAGGTGACAACGGCATTCTCTTCGAAGGCACCGAAGGTCGCTTCTTCGTCAATCGCGGCAAAATCGTGGGCACGCCAGTCGAAGACTTGAAGGACAACCCGCTGCCCGAAGGAGCAATCGAAGAGGTTTACGGTGGCAAGGTCAGCGCGAACCACACCGCCAACTTCATCGAGGCGATGGAGTCACGCAAGCAACCGATCTCCGACGTTTGGTCGCACAACCGGATGCTTGAAATCTGCCATCTCTCGAATATCTCGATGCGATTGGGGCGCGAGCTGAACTGGGATCCCGACAAGCGAGAAGTGGTTGGTGATTCGCAAGCCAACTCGTTCTTGTCGCGTGAAAATCGCAAAGGTTTCGAGATCAATATGTGATCCGACTTAGCGGCATTGTCGTCGGTGCTGTAGCGGGATCCTTCCGGCTGCAGCGTCGAGACAACTGGCCGCTACACAGTCGAAAAATTTATACTCGTCCTTTTTTGTAGCGGAAGTCGTCAAGACTTTCGTGAATCGCCGCACAAGTCGAAACTCTTGACGAGTTCCGCTACGCTAAAATAGGCTGCGACAAAGCACTCGACGCGAAATCCTACTGCCCTCCCGCCCTCCATTACCGAACCATTCGGTCCCACCGCAAAATACCATGTCTGAAAAACCTTTCACCGTCGCACCCGCGACCTATTCTCGCAGTTTCGCCCGCCGCCGCTTCCTTGAATTTTGTGGCATCGGGGCTGCGTCAACTTTTTATCCGCAGATCGCTGCTGCGTCCGACTCCGTCCGCTCTGGCGGTAACATCGATGTGGATGTCGTCATCATCGGCGGAGGTCTTGGCGGTTGTGCCGCCGCGCTGGCGGCAACGCGAATGGGCAAGCGGGTGTTGTTGACCGAACCTACTGATTGGATCGGCGGACAACTCAGCCAACAAGGAGTGCCGCCAGACGAACACAGCCACATCGAAACGTACGGTTGTACAGCGAGTTACCGTCAATTTCGCGAAAATGTTCGCGACTATTATCGCAGGAACTATCCGCTTACCGAGGCAGCAAAGAAAAATCCGCGGCTCAATCCGGGTAGTGGCAGTGTATCGCGACTTTGTCATGAACCGCGAGTCGCCGTCGCCGTACTAGACGCGATGTTGGCGCCGGCGGTCAGTGCCGGCCGACTGACTGTGTTGCTCAATACGAAGCCGATCAAAGCCGAAGTCGATGGCGATCGAATTGCATCAGTCACCTTGGTCACCGATCAAGGAGAGGAAATTCAGGTTGCGGCGCCGTATTTTATCGACGCCAGCGAACAGGGTGACTTGCTGCCACTGACCAACACCGAGTATGTCACCGGAGCCGAATCCCGGCATAATACTGGTGAATCGCATGCCCCTGAACAAGCCGATCCGGATAACATCCAAGCGTTCACGTGGTGTTTTGCAATCGACCATATTGACGGTGCGGATCATACGATCGAGAAACCCGACCAATACGATTTCTGGAGGGACCACACGCCCGATTTGACACCGCCCTGGCCTGGCAAGCTTTTGTCATTGCAGTATTCCAAACCGAATACCCTAAAACCCCACGACCTTGCTTTCGTGCCACCGACCAAGGACGCCCCGCCTGCGAAAACCAAAGCACTGAATCTGTGGCTCTACCGATGCATCATTAATCCGGCCAATTTCCTACCTGGCACCTACGACAGCGGAGTGGCGATCGTCAATTGGCCGCAAAACGATTACATGCTGGGTAATTTGATCACTGGCGACGAGAAAGAGATCGCCAAACACCTCGAAGGCTCGCGACAGCTTAGTTTGTCGCTGCTGTATTGGCTGCAGACCGAAGCACCGCGGCCAGACGGTGGTTCGGGTTGGAAAGGACTGCGGTTACGCAATGACATCATGGGTACCGCCGACGGGCTAGCCAAGTATCCGTACATCCGTGAATCTCGCCGCATCCAAGCCGAGTTCACGATATTGGAGCAGCATATTTCACGAGCCGACCGGCAAGCTGTCGTCAAAAATGCAGCTGACAAGGTCACAGCAGCATCGTTTCACGATACCGTCGGCATTGGCTACTACCATCTGGATCTGCATCCCAGTTCCGGCGGCGACAACTATATCGACTTTTCCAGCGTCCCTTTTCAAATTCCGCTAGGGGCTCTGATCCCACGACGGATCGATAACCTGATAGCGGGTTGCAAAAACATCGGCACCACCCATCTCAGCAACGGTTGTTACCGACTGCATCCTGTTGAATGGAGTATCGGTGAAGCGGCTGGCGCGTTGGCCGCTCATTGTCTCGACAAACGCGACAGTCCTCGCGGCATCCGAAACCAATCCAAATCGCTCACCGCATTTCAGAGCGTGCTAAAAGGCCAAGGTTTCGAACTGGTCTGGCCCTCGTGATTTTGGTTAGCTGGCCAGGAGTATCCCACAGTCGCGAAGCGACGTACTTGCGATTGAAAAACTCGTTCCCCAGGCTCCTGCCCAACGCCGTGAACGATTTTTAGGCTGCGAATTACAGCATTTGCGTTTCGTAGCTACGCTCGCCAGAGCGTGGATTGTTGGCGTGCAAATGCGAATCACCACCTTCTGGCGAAGGCAGCTACCAGAAAATCGTTCACGGCGTTGGGCTCTTGTGAGCCAGACAAAATCGCACGTTGCTTGCGATTGAGGAGAGTATCAATTCGAGTTTCGCGGGACTCATCTGATGGTAAGGAACGGACCGCGTTCTATCTCGATTAACGGTTCCTGGCTAACTGATACTCGCTTCGTCTTAGGGATTGGCGATTCGATGCCGGAATCTGGCAACGGTTCAGTAACAGGCTCGGAGTTTCGATGCGTAGCTTCGGCGTTCCTCGTTAGAATCGGTTGAGCGACGGGTGTGATCGTCGTTTGGATTCCGCCAAGCACGGGTGCGGCGCTCGCACTGGATACTCCAAATTCGAGCGTCGCTGGGTTGGTGTCACCAAAGGTGAAATACCCTACTGGACCAACTCTCGAGGAAAACGCCATTGTAAAGCTCTTGGTATTGACGTCATAGCTACGGATGTACCCTTTCCTGAACGCAGTTTTTTGAGTCGATTCTGGTTCGTTGAGCGAAACAAACAGTTTGCCGCTGGGGCCAAACAGTATTGCACGTGGATGCAGTGGAGCATCGGAAACTCTCGTGATCTCGATCTGGTCAACCTGAGCAAACGGCGTGGACGCGTTCGGATCGAGAACCACGATTTTGTCGAGTTCGTTAACCGTGGTGGACCGAGTGGCTACATACAACTTGCCCTCCGGCCCAAATGCGAGGCTTCCAGGGTGATGCAAATCAGCAGCCTCGCCTAGGTCATTGACTTCATCACCGTTGTTGAATGCGATCAGCACCGATGCTTGATTGTCGGGGTCAATCTTGATGATCGCTCCATAACCTGAGTTGAAGGCGTCTGATGGATTGGCATCCGCGTTTGCATCGAACAATGAAACGTAAAGAGATCCGCTTGAGTCAAAAACCATCCCGCTCGGATGAAACTGACCAAGATAGCCAGCCACAATCATGTCATCGATCCAGACGCCACTGGACACGTCGTATCGCCGAATGCGACCGTCGGGAATCGGGTCGCCTGGGGTGGTCGGTTCGGCGGAACGAGTGTCCGCGATGTACAGTTGGTTGCCTTGCAGAAGCATGGTTGCAGGATCGATCAGCGAATGCTCGTTGTTGTCTGCGATGAACAAATCGGTTCCAGGATAACGAAAAACGCTTGCGGATAGCTTGCCTCCATCGAGCACTTCACCCTCTTTTGCTGGAAGACGCGGACCGATGAAGGTTCTTTGGGCTGCGGCAAGCAGGGTTGTCTGATTGACAAAAATGATGCCACCTTCCTCTTGTCCAGGCACGAAGAATGGAATGGAACGTTCGCCAGACTTGGCATCCAATCGAAAAATAGAATCGACCCTTCCACTTCCGAGGTTCGAGCGGCTAATCACGTAGAGCGCATTCCCGTCCACTCTCAACGTGGCGTCGGCAACTTGGGTTAGCTCACCAGCGCCTCTGTAGTACGCTTGGTCCGTTATCACGGGAGATTCGAATTGCAGCCGTGACGGTTCGAGTTGCAAAAAGTCGGTTGGGATCGCGGCAAGCAGGGTTCGGCACTCTAATCGTTCAAAGAAGAGGTGACGTTGGCTGGTGTGTCGATGGTAACCGTGGCGTTTTCTTTGCGTCCAAAATCGTTTCGTCACGTTGTTGATACTCGTTGCATCCGGCAGGCAAGTATGCATGATGGTTGCTCCATTTTGTAACCATTCGAACGCGTTGGATTGACAATACCTCTTTCTTAAATCTACGCTGATGGGTAACGCAAATAGTATCCCCATTTACCGGGACATCGGCGTTGAAGGATTCAGTCATGGATCGTGATATTCGGCTTTGCAATCTTGAAGTAGAGCTATTGCATTTGGTCGTCGACGTAGCAGATTTGTCAGCGAATACGTCGGGCCGCCGCCAACTCTTGCTCGAGCGGTTAGGTGGGTTGTTCTCTGCGTCGGCGGGACTTTGGGCTTGGGGAACCGGCCGACCGGATACGGAATGTCCCAACACGGTGGGTGCCTTGCACTTCGGTTTGGACCGTTCGCAGCTATCGCGGTTCCAGCAATTCAGTCTTTCCGATAAGTCGCAACAAGAATTCCAAAGGCCAATCATGGCCCATCTGAATCAGCAGGACGACATTCTATGTGTCGTACGACGTGACATCATCGACGATGCTCAGTGGAAACCACAGAATTGGGTTTACGACTCGGTGCACAGCATCGGCATGAATTCCTGGATGCACTCGGTGCGATACGGTTGCAAAGAAAAATGGTCATCGTTGCTACTGTTTCGTAACAGCGAGAAGCCAGAGTTTGGCGATCACGAGCGTGCCGTCATGCGCCAGGCGTTGGCGAATATCCGTTGGTTATGGGCACCACTGACAACACCCGACACCAAGACACCGGTGGGGCATCTTACCGAGCGGCAACGGACGGTGATGTGGCTGCTGCTAAGCGGATTACCTCGCAAAGGAATCGCCGCACGACTGTGCATCACCGAGGACACCGTGGGCGATCATGTCAAAGCGATCTTTTCGCATTTTAAAGTCGAATCATCGATGGAGTTGGCGGCATTGTTCATTCGCACCCAGTAACTGGGGCACAGATGAAGGGCGCGATGAGGTGGCACGCTGTTCTACTTTTCTGGCAGCAAGCGGGGCTGAGGTGTCTCGGAATCATCGATACGCCCTCGCTCGCGTTGCCCTGCGCCTCGGCGACCTCGGTCACCTAATTCTTGACGCCCTTGCTCTGCCAGTTTTGTCAATCGAGCAACCACGTCTGGGTGCTTTGCCGCTACGTTGTGTTCGCTCGCGACATCTTCAACGACATTGAAAAGTAGTGGCTGCGGGGCGGTTTCCTTTCCAAAATGAGGATGCGCCGCGGCGGCTACCGGTAAGAACAATTTCCAAGGACCGCTCCGGACGGCTTGCAGTTGGTCTGCGTGATAATAGTAAAACGCATCGTAGGGCGACTCGGCTCCCTCATCGCCAAACAGCAGCGGTGAAATGTTGTGTCCGTCAATCTTGCGACTTGGCGGTGGACTGACACCGGCTAACTGTGCGAACGTAGGCAACAGATCCATGGTGGTCGCGAATTCGTCGCAAACGGTTCCGGCGGGGACTTTGCCCGGCTGCCATACGATCGTGGGAACTCGGAATGCTCCCTCGCTTGTCGTGTACCCCCGACCGTGCAGAGGCAGATTGGATCCTCGGCTGAGATCGTTGGTATTGCGATTGATCGGCGCTCCGTTGTCGGACGTCCAGATGACAAAGGTGTTTTCGGCAATTCCGAGCTCCTGCAACTGATCGAGCATCTTTCCGATCGACCAGTCGAGTTCTTCGATGGCGTCACCCCACGGGCCATTTTTACTTTTTCCTTGGAACTCAGGACTTGAAAACGGAGTCGAGGTGCTGCCAGGCATCGCTTGTGGGAAATACAAAAAAAACGGTTCGTCGCGATGGTCTGCGATCCACTGCATCGCCCGCTCGGTGTAACGCTTCGTCAGCCCATTGCGATCGCAGGGGGCCTCGATGACTGTTTCGTTTTCCATCAGCGGAAACGGAGGCCAATGGGTTCCGTCTTTCCAATCGCGTTCGGTCATGTCGTCGGAATAGGGGACACCAAAGAACCAATCAAACCCTTGCCGAGTGGGCAGGAACGGCGTCTGATCGCCAAGATGCCATTTTCCGACCATCGCGGTCGCATACCCCGCCGTCTTAAGCGTTTCGGCAATCGTTACCTCCGCCGGATTCAGCCCGAACGGAGAAAGCGGCCTTAGCACGATGCCGTCCCGCGGGTTGGTATGCATCCCGACACGCTGCGAATAACAACCGGTCATGATGCTCGCTCGCGAGGGCGTGCAAACACCTGCGGTGACACAGAAATGTGTGAACTTGCGTCCTTCCGCAGCCATCCGGCTCAGGTTTGGTGTGCGGTGAAGCGTCGATCCAAACGGCTCGATATCACCGTATCCCAAATTGTCACAGAACACGATGATGAAATTCGGTTTGCGAACCGTATCCGCGTGCGTTTGCGAGAGCGAAACCAGCATTGTCATTGCAGCCATCAGGCACTGAAAAACTCTGCGACGGGGTTGGGGCATTGGCGATCGCATCATTGAAACTTCGTGGGGCGGCGGGGTAGAGAGAAGGGGAAGGGATCACATCTCGCACTGGGGATTGGCTATTATAGACGATGGAGCCATCGCTGATTGCCTTTGACTTTTGGTTCTAAGCAGGTGTTTTTTTAACGGTGCGGCGCGAGCCGCCCGGCCGAATTTGAACGTTTTTCTCGCTGCAACCGGACGGCTCGCGCCGTTCCGCTAACAAGGTAGATGGCATTGGCCTCAGGCCAAACCGTTAGGAGAACATTCGAGTCGCATGACCGTCAACGAATGGTGGCGACTCGCAAACTTTTTTGTAAATTGCAACTAAATTATGTTTACAAAAACACGGCGACGGACATTAGCCCTAAACGACCTCTAGCGACATCGTGACCACGCACGTGTGTCCGCAATTCCACGAACACGAATTCAGTCTCTCCCCAATCGAAGAAAGCACATATGATGCGAACCACACAAAACCTGACCATTATTTTCGCGTTATTGTGTCTGGGGATGGTAACGTCACCGCGGGCCGCTGATGCGGCTGAAAGCAAAAGCGACCCGGCTAAACGTCCCAATATTCTGTTCATCATTGTCGATGATCAATCGCCCGAAGATTTCAAATTCTACAATCCAAAATCGACTCTGAATTCGCCGAATATCGACAAGCTTGCCGCAGAGGGAATGGTGTTCGACGCGGCCTATCACATGGGTTCGTTCTCCGGAGCGGTTTGTACGCCGTCACGCCACATGGTGATGTCGGGACGTACCGTTTGGCATCTGCCGATTGCTCCCAATGCAAAAGACCTCTGCCCACCGAACCTTGAACAGAACACGCTCGCAGCCGTTTTTAACCGAGCGGGCTACGACACGATGCGAACGTGCAAAAACGGCAATTCCTACGAAGGTGCCAATAAGCAATTCACGGTGCGTCACGACGCCACCAAGCGAGGCGGTACGGATCAATCTGGCAGCCCCTGGCATGGCGACCAAGTGATGAACTATCTCAATGAACGAGAAACGGGGCAGGACACCGATCCCTTCCTTGTTTACTTTGGTTTTTCGCATCCGCATGACACGCGTGATGGCCAACCCGCGTTGCTCGAAAAATATGGCGCGACCAACCACACCGATCGCAACTCTTTGCCAGCCGCGAACCCCAAACAACCGGCGCTTCCTGAAAATTATCTACCCGAGCATCCGTTCCCCCACGGTCATCCCGGATTGCGAGACGAAGTATCGGTCAGTGGTGTTTGGACAAATCGCGATGAACGCACCATCCGCAACGAGCGTGGTCGCGAATTTGCGTGCGACGAAGCCATTGACGTTCAAATCGGTCGCGTTCTGGCGAAGCTCGATGCGATGGGCGAACTCGAAAACACGTACGTCGTGTACACATCAGACCATGGGATTGCCATCGGTCGTCATGGTTTGCAAGGAAAACAAAACCTTTATGAGCACACTTGGCGTGTACCGCTGATCGTGAAGGGCCCCGGCATCAAACCAGGCACCCGCGTGGTCGGGAACACCTACTTGCTCGACACGCTGGCGACGCTGTGTGACCTTGCCGGAATTGATCCACCCGAAACGAACGAAGGAACCAGTTTCAAGCCCGTTCTGGACGGCAAACAATCGACCGTTCGTGATGTGTTATACGGAACGTACAGTGGCGGTACGAAACCGGGGATGAGATCGGTCAAAAAGGGCGACTGGAAGCTGATCAAGTACGATGTGCTCGACGGCACCGTCCACGAAACTCAACTCTTCAATCTCGCCAAGAATCCTCACGAGTTTATAGCGGAACATGGCAAGGATGATCCGGAGTTAACGAATCTGGCATCCAATCCCAAATATGCGGACAAGCTCGCTGAGATGGAATCGCTGCTGTTGAGCGAAATGCGTCGTTTGGATGACCCCTACCGACTGTGGGACCAACCCAAGGACGGGCTGACTCCGCCAGCAGATCAAAAGTCCAAGAAGAAGAACAATCGCAAGAAAGCTAAGTAGCGTTTAATGGATTGCAGTCCATTAGGGCGTCCGAACATTAAGTGGCGGGGATTGCGTAGTGGATCTTGCTAAAGATCCCATTCGGACGGGATCTTTAACAAGATCCACTACGTCGGCCCCTGCTTCGCTGGGCGAGGGAAGCAAGTCATTGTTACGGCCAAACTAACAAACTGCACCACCTCAGTTGCTTAAGGATCAAATTTGATGTTTCGACGGTTTTGTGTTCCTTTGCTGATCGTATTCGCCTGTCACTTAGGCAACGTCGATGCGGGCGATGAGAACCGTCCCGATACTAAACGCCAACGTCCCAATGTCCTGTTTATCGCGGTAGACGACTTGGCAAGTACGCTGGGCTGTTACGGCGACATGTTGGCCAAGACGCCGAACATCGATCGATTGGCCGCCAGCGGCGTTTGTTTCCAGCACGCCTACAATCAACTGCCGCTGTGCAACCCGACGCGTGCGTCGATCATGACAGGGCTGCGACCAGACAAAATCAAAGTCTACGATCTGGACCGACATTTTCGTGACGAGTTGCCCGACGTGGTCACGTTGTCGCAAGCCTTTCAGGCGGACGGTTACTTCGCAGCCCGCGTTGGCAAAATCTATCACTACAACGTCCCTGCATCGATTGGTACTAACGGTTTCGATGATCCGCCGTCCTGGAATCAAACGGTCAATCCGATCGGTCGTGACAAGACCGACGAGGCTCTTGTTTTCAATGCCGAGCCCCATCGAAAGATTAGCGGGTCACTCAGCTGGTTGGCTGCCGACGGCACGGACGAAGAACAGACCGACGGGATGATCGCAACCGAAGCGATTGAGTTGATGAAACAAAAGAAGGACGAACCCTTCTTTCTAGGCGTCGGATTCTTTCGACCGCACACGCCCTATATCGCACCGAAAAAATACTTTGACATGTATCCGGCGTCGACAATGCGGTTGCCGTATGCACCCGAGGGAGATCGCAATGACATTCCGGTGGCCGCGTTCGCCCACAATTGCCCGATCCCCAATTACAACCTCGATCACGACACGCTGCTCGCTGCGACCCAGGCCTACTACGCGTGTGTGTCGTTCGTGGATGCCCAGGTCGGCCGACTACTTGATGCGCTCGACCGATTGGAACTTACAGAAAACACCATTGTCGTGTTCTGGAGCGATCACGGTTACCATCTTGGTGAACACGATGGCGTTTGGCAAAAGCGAACTTTGTTCGAGCAATCAGCGGGTGCACCGCTAATTATTCGATCGCCGAAGCACGCTGAATCGTCGGGTAATTGCCGCCGTATCGTTGAATTCGTCGATATCTATCCTACCGTGACCGATCTCGCAGGCGTGCAGTCACCCGACGGGCTCGACGGTCAAAGTTTGCGGCCGTTATTGGAAAATCCGTTGGCCACCTGGAATGATCTCGCCGTGACTCAGGTGCTTCGCCCCGCTGATGATCGACTGGGCGATCCAGTGATGGGGTGCAGCATCCGCAGCGACCGTTACCGTTACACCGAGTGGGGCGAAGGCAGATACGGTTTCGAACTGTACGATCATCACGCCGACCCGCTCGAGTTTAATAACTTGGCAATTGCTCCTGACGAAGAAGCAAAACGTATCATCGCCAAATTGCAGCCGATTCTAAGATCTCGCGCATCGGGACAAACTCCCACGACGCCGTTCAACCCCGAGCGGCTTTAAACAGTTAGGCAGGAGTCTTTTAGTAAATTGGCCGTTTTGGCGCTAGCCACGGTTCTGGCGTACGACCGGGGCTAGCGCTCAAACGCAACGCTGTGAAGCATTTAGAGACGGCAAATTACGGCATTTACGATTTGTAGCTACGCTCGCCAGAGCGTGGATGGTTGTCGGCCAATACGAATCACCACCTTCTGGCGAAGGTAGCTACGAGAAAATGCTTCACAGCGTTGGCTCAAACGGCTAACGGGATCTCACCCAATGATTCCTGCCTACCTGATTTAGATACACGCGCATGACGAATTCCGAATCACCGCCGAGTCGACCGCCTTTCTCGGTCGCGATGCTCGCGTTGGTGATTGCCGGTGAAGCGATCTTTTTCTTGCCGTTTGTGATCGCTCGTGTGTTTCGTCCCACGCTGCTGGAAGTGTTTGGGATCAGCAATCTCGAGCTCGGGTTGGCGTTCGCAGCTTACGGTGTGGTCGCGATGTTGGCCTACTTCCCCGGCGGACCGTTGGCGGACGCATTTGCGGCACGCAAACTGATGATGGTCGCATTGTTATCGACGACGTTGGGCGGGTTGCTGATGGCAACGATCCCTTCGCTGGGGATAATGAAATGGCTGTACGCGTATTGGGGGCTGACGACGATCTTGTTGTTTTGGGCGTCGATGATTCGAGCGACGCGAGAAATTGGGGGTGAGACTTTTTCCGGAACGGCGTTTGGGATACTTGATGGAGGACGCGGACTCGTTGCGGCAGCTTCAGGCACGATCGCGGTTTTGATCTACTCATTTCTGTTGCGCGGCGACTCGGCTTCCGCGACGCTGGCCGAGCGAACGCGAGCCTTTCAACTCGTGATTCTCTTCTTCGCCGGGTTTACTTTTGCCTCTGCTGTCTTGGTGTGGTATGCGTTACGTGCAGGCGAGAGTCCGTCTGCGGCAATCGAACCCAAAATCACATTCTCGGGAGCGATGGCCGTTTTGAAAATGCCAGCGGTGGCGCTGCAAGCGGTGATCATCGTGTGCGCCTACGTTGGCTACAAAGGACTCGATGATCTGTCGTTGTACGCTAAAGAAGTTCTCGGCTACGACGAAGTCACGGCGGCTCACACCAGCACCGTGTCGATGTGGATGCGCCCCGTTGCGGCGATCCTCGCCGGAATTGTCGCGGATCGCAGTCGCATTTCGTGGATCACGGCATTCAGTTTCCTGGTGATGGCGGTCGGTGCCGGGGCGATTGCAAGTGGCGTTTTTAAACCCGGGATGACCTTTGCGTTCTTCAGCACGATCATCGCCACCAGCGCTGCGGTGTTTGCACTTCGCGGGCTCTATTTTGCAATCATGCAAGAAGGCCACGTCCCGTTTCATTACACTGGTACTGCGGTCGGCGTTGTCTCGGCGATTGGTTACACGCCGGACGTTTTTATGGGGCCGCTGATGGGAAAACTGCTCGACGACTCGCCTGGTGCTCTAGGCCATCAACACCTGTTTGCTGTCGTGGCACTGTTTGCCTTGATCGGATTAGTCGCGTCACTGTGTTTTCATTGGGTTGCCAATCGTCAATCCGACGAATTGGCACGTTGCTTTTCGCAATAAGCTTGGGCACGCTTGGCGACCCCGTTTAGCATTCCAGCAAAGACAAATTGATGCAGCGGCCAAACGGAGTACCAGTAGAACAGTCCAAATAAGCCCGCAGGATCAAATTCGGCGGTTTGCCGGATCGTCGATCCGCCGTTCGCCCCAGGACAGACTTCGTAATCAAGCCAGCCTCGACCGGGAAGTTTCATTTCCGCAGCAAGTCGCAATCGGCGGTCCGGCTCGATCAATTCCACTCGCCAAAAATCGATCGCGTCTCCGACATGAACGTCGCTGGCGTGTCGACGACCTCGCCGGAATCCCACGCCGCCGACCAACATATCCATGAATCCGCGGATCTTCCACAGGATACCGCCGTAGTACCAACCTTGATCACCGCCAATCCGCTGAATCGGGGCGAATGCACACTCCGGTGGAACGTCGACGTCGATCGTGCGTGAATCGACGAGCCGGCTTCCAAACGCTTCGCCTCCCCATTTCGCGGGTCGTCCAGAGGATGAAAGTGCATCCGACCAGCGAGTTTCGACCATCTCTTCGTCCTCACGCTGGATCGCGCGAGCGATGGCGTCTCGGATGCCACACGGCCGCACCGAGAAATCGCGAAGCGCGGTATCGTCGGTCACGATCGTCGGATTTCGTAATCCTTCGACGAGTTTCCGACCAATTCGCGCATACACAGGCGTCACCAAGCCTAGCCAAAGACTGCTGATACGAGGCGACAAAAAGGGGACACGGATTTTGATCCGTTTCAGACCTCGCTGGCGTGCGTACTCGTCCATGATCCCACCATACGACACCGTCTCGGGGCCGCCAATCTGGTAAATCTTGCTTTCCCCAAGCGGCTTGTCCAATGTTTCCATCAGATAGCTCAGCACGTCACGCACTGCGATCGGAGATGCTTCGGTCGACACCCACTTGGGCCACAACATGATCGGCAGCTTGCGGACTAAAGCACGTACTAATTCGAACGACAAACTTCCCGATCCGATAATGATCGAGGCACGAAATTCGACGACCTGGGCACCCGATTCTTTTAAAACTCGGCCGACCTCGTGACGGCTGCGCAAATGGCTGGATAACTCGTCATCATCCTCGCCAAGTCCACCCAGATAGATGATCCGTTTGACTCCCGCGTCAAGAGCGGCCTTGGCAAAATTGGCGGCTGCGTCTCGATCGTCTTGCTCGAACCCGTCGCTGGTGCCCATCGAGTGAATCAGGTAATAGGCGGTATGAACTCCCTGCAAAGCATCGCCCAAGGTTTCGATCCGCAGCACGTCACCGGAAACGACTTCGGTCGCTGCGGAGACTCGGGCACGCAAATTTTCAGGATGACGAGCCATGCAGCGAAGCGGCCGACCGGAGTCTTCGAGCAAGCGTAGCATTCGCCCGCCTACGTAGCCTGTCGCGCCGGTCAATAAGATTCGTTCGTCATTCTCAGGCATGGTGCTGCGATCGATTGGATTGTCGCTTTTGATACCTCGCGAAGTTGCTCGCTAGGCGTGTACGTTCTGGCCAGATTCGCCCACAGGCAACTTGATCCCGCGTCCTCCGGCTCTTCCTACTCTAGCGGGGCGTAAAGTCGGATGGGTTTATTGGCTGAGCCCGATTCTCGGTCAATTCGTCTCGGAAGAGCCGCTAGACATCAAGAAACGCTCGTTCTCAGGCTCCAGCCCAACGCCGTGAACGATTATTAACCTGGAAATTACGGCACTTGCGTTTCGTAGCTACGCTCGCCAGAGCGTGGACTGTTGACATCGATTGTGAATCACCACCTTCTGGCGAAGGTAGCTACTACGAAATCGTTCACGGCGTTGGGCTCCTGCCTCGGAACGCACTGCTTTCGAGGCTCCCGCCTCCTATTTCCCCTCGGCAGGCAGGAGCCTGCAATTCACTGGGTTCCTAGGCAGGAGCCTTGGAACCAGGGACGAAATGCCGCTAGACACCGAGAAACGCAACTTTTTGTAGACATTCTCTCACTTTACCGTGACAAATGCGCGCCACGATCTCCCTTTCATAACAGGCATATTTCGTGGTTTTCCGGTCAACAAGACATTGATGCGGAAATGTGAGCGTGGCGGTGGTTGTCGGTCAGTGCCCCCTGATGGGTAGCCATCGCAACGCTTGCTCCAATCTGCCATTTTTAATCCGGACACGTTAGGGAACATCGAATGAATCTATTTCGTAATCGAACGAATCGACCTCTTGTTCGAAAGAAACGTCGCCGATTGATGGCTGAACCGCTCGAGGCACGACGCGTGCTCGCCGCCAGCCTCGGTTGGGACGGTCCCGGATTGGGCGGGGCCGAATTGACCTACACCGTCAGCAACGCGCCGAGTTCGCTTTCGCAAGCCGAGGTGGATGCCGCAATCCAAACCGCGCTGGATGCATGGGCGAGCGTGGTGGATGTCACCTTCACTAAGGTCGATCAGACCGGACTGCGTGATTCGATTGACATCGAGTTTACGAACATTGATGGCGGCGGCGGTACACTGGCGCAGGCCTACTTTCCTGACGATGTGAACCCCGACCGTATCGCGGGCGACATCCAATTTGACTCGTCGGATATTTGGGAAGTCGGTAACTCACTAGGCAATCAAGCGTTCGATCTCGTTTGGGTCGCTGCCCACGAAATAGGACACTCCCTCGGCTTGGATCATTTGGGGGACGTCGGTTCGGTGCTTCAGGCGTTTGTCTCTCCGAACCAGCAATTTGGCGGACTCGGTGCCAGTGACATCTCCGAAGCACTTGGTTTGTATGCCGCCGCAGTTGTCGGCGATGTGGACGACACGACTACAACCGAAGATGCCCCGGTCGATGAAGCACCGGCCGACGAGAGCACGAACAACGATGATACCGATCCGGAAAATACGGATCCGGGCAATACGGATCCGACCAACGGCGACCCCGATGATACGGGCGATACCAATGACAACCCGTTTCCATTTTGGCGATGGCGGCGTGGCGGACATTGGCATCGTTGGGGAGGCCGACTCGACGCGGATGTGCCGGATGCTCACAACCTGTACAACTCGACGGACACCAACAACGACGGTTTGACTTCGGCACTTGATGCTCTGGTTGTTATCAACCAATTGAGTCATACGACCGATGTGACAATCAGCTTCAGTGATGTCAATGGCGACGGAAACATTACGGCACTGGATGCCTTGATGGTGATCAACTCTTTGCCGCAAACCGAAACGACCGTGGTCAGCCAACCTGTGGTTAGCCAAATTGTGGTGGATGTCAACCAAGACGACTCGCTGGATGACGGATCCGAAAGCGACGACGCGAACACGTTGACCGAGGAAGAGCCGGACGTCTCCAATACCGACGTTTCTAACACCGATGATTCGGTTGTTGATGACAACGACGTCGAGATGACCGACGAAACGGATCCCGTTGACGAAAGCGAGGAAACGGCAGACGACGACACAACGGATACCGTCGATGATTCGGACGACGACCTCGATCCGATCGACGATGGCGGACTTACCAACGAAGACGATGATTCATCGCGCTGTGACGATGGGCACGCCTTCGGCTCGCCACGTCGTCCACACGGTTTTGGCCACATACCGATTACCCGAATCGATGCCTCAGGACTGCTCAATCGCTTTGACGCCAACGACGATGGATCGCTCAGCGAAGATGAGTTGCCAGAATCATTGTGGACTCGTCTGATTGACAAGGACCTGGATGCCGACGCCGATGGTGTGATCACATCGGAAGAAATCGAATTGTTTGCCAGCACCAAGCGAGCCGAACGGTTTGCAAGCAAGGATAACAACAGCGATGGCGTCTTGAGCGAAGATGAAGTGTTCGCCCGCTACTGGCAAAAATTGTCCGCTGCCGACAGCAACGAAGATGGCGGTATCTCTTTGGAAGAATTTGAGAGCTGGATTGATTCCCGTGACCAGACCGCAGCGGAAATGCAGCCGGAAACAGTACCCGCTTCGGCACTCGCGATCAGCCGAAATTTTGACAGCATCTTCACTCAACTAGGTCGTCGCGGAAGACGGGGGTAACGCCAAAATTTCACACTCCGTTTTGACTTCCTACGACGTTCGCTGTATTGTGCAATGATGCATGATCGGTGATCGTCGTGTGCTCTTCTCTTTCTATTCGGATGACGAAACGAAAAATGGTGGCTGATTCGTTGCCGCAACGTTCTCTCGATCGCAAATTCAGCTCCAATGACGATTTTGAATTGTTATTGTGCAAAGCGAAATCGGGACAGGCCAGTTCGTTGGGGGTACTGCTGCAGTGGTACATCAAATACCTGACCATTTTGGCTTCGACACAACTGGACGTCCGTTTGCGACGCCGAGTCAGTCCCTCGGACATCGTCCAGGAAACGCTTTTGGCGGCCCACCGCGACTTTGCCAATTTTCGTGGGCAAAGCCAAGGTGAACTGCTGGCGTGGTTGCGACAGATCTTGATCCACTCACTACACCACACGATCGCTCGCCACATGCGAGCGGAAAAGCGAGACATTCGTCGAGATGTTTCGATCGACCAAGTATCCGTGGGTGTGGAAGAGTCCGCGTGCAATTTGGCTCGAGTGTTGCCTGATAACCAGGATTCGCCGAGTGCAGCAATGCAACGCCGCGAAGGAGCCATCGAGTTCGCCAATCAATTGAGCGAATTGCCAGAACATTATCGTGATGTGATCGTGCTGCGAATTTTGCAGGGTCTGTCGTTTGACGAAATTGCCGAGCGAATGGATCGCTCGAGCGGCGCCGTACGCATGCTGTGGCTACGCGCATTGGGATCGCTAAAGACACAAGTGGAGCCGCCTCGTGTTGACTGAGATGACTGCGACTGAATCAACAGAAACTGAAATCGCTGCACCCGAATTTTCGCATGAGAATTTTGACATCGATTCCCTCAGCCAATCGCAACAGATTCGCTTGACACATGTGCTTGACGCCTATCTGCAATCGCTAGAGCAGGGGATCGCATTTGACGCTGCATCAGCATGTCGCGATGAACCGGCATTGTTGGCTGCGGTTGAGGTCTACCTCGCTAAGTTGAAAGCGTTGTACGGATTAGCCGATTCCGAACAACCGCTTTCCGCCCCGATTCCGCAAAAGCTCGGAGCGTTTACGCTGATTCGTGAGATTGGTCGTGGCGGGATGGGGATCGTTTACGAAGCGACTCAGTCGGGTATGGAACGGCGTGTGGCACTGAAGCTGCTGCCGTTGGCAGCCACACTCGATTCACGACAAATCGCTCGTTTCAAAAATGAATCACGAGCCGCTGGCGGTCTGCATCACCCCAACATTGTTCCGGTCTACAGTGTGGGTGAAGCCGAGGGCGTTCACTATTTTGCGATGCAGTTAATCGAAGGCCCGTCGATGGACGAATGGGTGCAAGAACAAACCTCGAATTCGGATTCGATTTTCGAGTTTGATTTGCTTAGCCAAGACGATCTCGCGGCCACGTGGGAAACGGTGGTGCAGTGGGCAATCGATGCTGCGGATGCGTTGCATTATGCTCATGAAACTGGCGTGATTCATCGGGATATCAAACCATCGAATCTGATCTTAGACTCGTCTGGCAAAATCTGGATCACTGATTTTGGGCTGGCTCGCTGTCAAACCGATTTATCACTAACGCGTTCCGGCGACGTCGTTGGGACGATGCGTTACATGAGCCCCGAACAAGCAAGCGGACAATCGGCGCTCGTGGATGGGCGTAGCGACATCTACTCGCTTGCGGTAACAATTTACGAGATGTTGACGTTGCGACCCGTGCATCCGGGCGACGACGCGCACGCGATTTTAAAAAGGATCGATGATCACAACATCATCCCGCTGAGACATTTTTGCGATTCTGCTCCACGCGACTTGGAAACAGTACTCGCTAAGGCGATGTCAAAACATCGTGATGATCGCTACGAGACGGCGGACCAATTTGCGAGCGATTTGCAGCGTGTCTTGGCGGACGAGCCAACCATCGCGAGGCCGGCCACAGTAGTCGATCGTGTCGCACGCTGGGCATCTCGGCACCGAAAACCCGTAGTCGCATCGATATTAGTCGCGGCGATGGGATTGGTCGGGTTCGCCATCAGCACCGCGTTGATCTCCGCCGAAAAAAGGGTCTCGGACGCCCACGCTCTGCGAGCTAAAAAAAGCGAACAACTCGCTCGCGGCGCCGTCGATGGACTCGGCTCTCAGGTGGCGGAACTGCTCTCTGACATTCCGGCAGCCGAACAGGTTCGCCGTCATTTGCTCGCCGAAACGCTCGACTATTACGAAACGTTTGCTGCCACCTCAGGCGACGATCCAGAGCTTCGACGTACGCTGGCGGTCACCTACGGAAAGATCGGCTCACTGCATAGCCAACTCGGATCAACCTCCAAGGCGATTCAGGCTCTTCGCACGTCCGAACACCTCTATGGGCAGCTTGCGGAGCAAACGGCACAGGACGTCACGCTGAATATGCAATGGTCGGTGAGCCAAAACAATTTGGCCGAGTCACTCGCGCGAGCCGGCGAACTGGAGGAGGCTGCCCGATATTTCTCGAACGCAATTCGACTTCAAGAAACGTTGTTGACGACTCGTTCGATACAGGGCACACAAAAGCATGACATTCGGAATCAGCTGGCAACGTCCTTGAACAACCTGGGCCTGCTGCTCGCGGATTCCGGTGCGATAGTCGAATCCGAAGAACGCTACGCGAAAGCGGTCGAACTACTGACCTCGCACGATAACGAGTCTGGCTCGGATGTTGATCACCAGCAACTCGCTTCCGTGCTTTCCAATCTGAGTGCGTTACACTCCGAACTGAATCCAACCCGTGCTATCGCGTTCGCTCGAAAAGCTTTGGCGAACCAGACGCTGCAATTGGAAAATGATCGGGGGAATGCAAGAGTTGCTACCCAAGTCGTTGTCACGCTCAATACGCTTGGTTCTGCCCAGTTGAAAGCAGAACAAAATCGCGAGGCCGCGGGCAGTTTTGAACACGCCGTTGAGATTGGCGGTCAACTGCTCGATCGTTGGCCGGAACAACCCACCTATCGTCGCGATCTGGTCATCAGCTTGAATCACCTCGGTTTGGCGTTATCCAAGACCGGCGAACGAGTGAATGCTCGTGAAGTGTTCCTACGGGCACTTCAACAACAACGCACACTTACGAAGCAATTTGCAAGCGATGCAGAAACCCACAGCATGTTAGGTGGAGTCCTCAATAATCTTGGTTTTCTGTATCGTCAAATGGGGGACGACGCGGCTGCGATAGATGCTTACGAAGAAGCGGTCACGCATCAAACCGTCGCGGTTGACTTTGCTCCTGAAGTGGAACGCTACCGAAAATATCTGGATCGGCACCAGCAGAACCTATCTGAATTGACGCAAGCAATCTCTCCGAAACGATCCATCAGTCGGTTGGATGAAACGCCGGATGAAACGAAGGAATCATCATGATCGGATCATTGCCATCGCGTCCATTGCTGTTAGAGCGACTGGAGTCTCGCTGCCTGTTGGCTGCCGAGTTTCATGCTTTTGTGAATGGATTCGATGTTCCAGCGGCGAGTTTTCATGATGAGGTCCGTGGCGTTGATTTCGCGGATCGTGAACATTCGCGTGATTTTCGCTATGACAATGCCGCGGTCGAGGTCGAGCATCGCGACTTCAAATCACAATTCGATTTTGGTCAGCACGACCGTGACGACACATTTCGAGAAACGAACGGATTTCTCGGAGGATTTCGAGTCGAAAAGATTCTCCAACCGTCTTCGGTACTGTTCGCGAGTTCTGCGGATCAAGTTGTTCTCGTATTAAGTTTTCCTGTTTACCGGACGCCCAGCGGCACCGCATTTTCGTTGGTTTCTGCGACGTCGCCCAGCGAAATCATCTCATCGGTGGTGCGATCTCATGTCGCAAATAATGCGGTGGAAGACTCATCGTCTGCAAAATCGCTGTCCAATCGAACCGTGGCCGTTGGAAACTTAACGCCTTCGGTGGTGGATGAAGTGATGGCAACCGCTGTGTCCAGCAGACTTCAAGCTTTGCCCCCATCGACCCCGTCAACATCGAGCGTGCTTCAGCAGCAGGCGGATGAAACTGCAAATCCGATCGTAGACGCTTCGCAAAGCTCGCGACAATTGTTTCTAAACCGAACTTCGTACAACTTTACGTCACCTACGCCGAATCAACGAAATGAGACCATCGATTTCTTTCCACTACATCGTGACAACCCGCTGATGGACTCAGCCGATGGAATGGAAGTCAACGAAGCGGACTCGTGGAAAATGGAACGTGGCACCCTGAAGCGACTTCGTGAATTAACCGAGCGGCCCGACGCAGGCCCATCCGAAACAAGTGATGCTGTGATCACGGGTTGGGTAAACGGCCACGCCGGGTTCATCGATTTGCAATCCGACGGAGTACCGTTGATCGCCGAATCGGCGTTCGATCCGACCGTCAGCATCGTGTTGGACGCGACCCTCGGCATGCACCGGTCACTTGATCTTGCTGCGGGGATTGAATCACGATCATCGGGTGGGACAATCCGCGATCGGGTGCTTGCAGCCATCGCGGACGACATGTCGGAATTTGCCTTACCCGAAGCGACGCTTTCCGAGACACGGTTTTCTGGATTGACTTATCCCGGAGCAGTGCTCGCCGCCACCGCACTTGTGCTGGCGAATCGCAAGCGAAAACACGACCGAACCAAGGAAGGAAGTACAGCGACGCCATCAAGACGCAATGGATTGCGCCAGCCGAGCTAAGCACGTCGCTCGGTATATACCTGTAGCAGGTAGGTCATTCTGTGAGCCGACTGGTTAGCCGCTACCCTTTCAAGATCGCAGGAAAGATCCCAGCGGATAGCACCGTCGGATTACGCAATTTGTTGAATGTCTTACCTCGTCCAGGTTAGGGGACGATGGCTTTGGCTGGGCGATCATCGACGCGAAAATAGCCGAGATTTTTGCCTTCAGTGCTGCGAATCACCCAGACCGCTCCAGGTCGTGTTCGTTGCTTTTGCTGTTTGCTCGACTCAATAACGCCATAAGATTTCGGATCACCGTTGCGATCGATCCAGCAAAGCTCAACGGCCTGCTCAGACTGGTTGATGAACACCACTTCAAAAGTGTTTCCATCAGGCTTGGACGCCGGTGCCGACTCGTCATCCAGTGCGTGCCACGGCAATTGGGTGAGTGCCTCGATACTCGGTGGCGGCTTGGGAGCAAATTTCGCGGGAGCCAATTGGCGAAGTTCCTGCAACTTGCTGGCGTACTCAGGTTCAGTTGCCAGATTTTTCCATTCGTAGGGGTCGTTCTCAATGTCGTACAATTCTTCTTGGCCGCTGGCGTAATGCACTAGGCGATATCGCTCAGCACTTAATCCGTAGCTGCCAGGATATTGAAGATGAGTGATCGACACGTGAGGCCAATCGGCATTGGGATTCTCTAGCAGCGGCACCAGACTTGGACCGTCATGCAAAGGCTCGGCGGGCAGACCACAAAGGTCCAACAATGTCGGCGCCAGACTGAGCAGATTCGTCGGCTGATTGCAGACCGCTGGCGTTGTCCCTGCACTGAGCCCCGGGGATCCCTTGGGAGCACGGATCATCAACGGAATCCTGGTACAGGCTCGCCATGCAGTGTATTTTTGCCAATGTTCTTTCTCGCCCAAATGCCATCCATGGTCGGACCACAACACCACAATCGTGTTGTCGGCGTGTTGACTTTGCTCCAACGCATCGAGAACATTTCCCAGCATCGCGTCCGCGTAATGAATCGAAGCCAGATAACCTTGAATGCCCTTCTTCCATTGCCCTTGTTTGACTATGTGCGGAAAGTAACGGTTCTGGGCCAGCTTTTTGCCATCCGCAGGCAGGTCGTCAATGTCACCTTCGCGATACCCAGGTGGCAATTGTATCGAGTCGAGCGGAAACGGCTCGAAGTATTTTGCAGGGACAAACCAAGGCTCGTGTGGCCGATAGATCCCACAAGCTAAAAAGAACGGTTTCTCGTCGTGCGGTTTGGCGAGCTGGTTCGAAATGTACTGTGCAACCAAGAAGTCTCCGCCACACTCCTCGTCCGTTCCATCGAGTGGCCCCCAATCAGTTTCGACGTATTGCCACGGTCCGCCGCGAGGCAGACTGACTGGTCGCATCGGAGGTTTGAGCGTACGAGGGAACGGATTCTCCGATTCGGCCTTGGGGTAGTATTCATCCCACGAAGCCGCATCGATGAAATAGTGCAGCATCTTGCCTGAGCCAGCAGAGAAGTAGCCGTGTCGCGACAGAACCTTTGGGATGATCTCGGCGTCGGGCAGCACCTCGCGCATCTTTTGACCATTCTCGTAGAGACCACTGCGGTGCGGTGAGATGCCGGTAAAGATTGCTGAACGCGATGGATTGCATGCCGGTGCTGTGCAATGAGCGTTTGTGAACAATACGCTCGATGCGGCCAATCGATCGAGATTCGGCGTAATGGTTTGGGGGTGACCGCCCATCACCCCAATCCAATCGTTCAAGTCATCCATCGCGATGAACAAGATGTTCGGGCGAGCCGCATCCTCGGCGCGGGTGATCGCAGGAATGACTGCGATCAACAGCATCAGAATACAGCGTAGTCGGACTCGCAAGAGCTCGGCCAATTTCAATTCAATCATCGTGCATCCACTTCGTTTCCATGTGGTGTTGTCGTGACATCTGGTTGCGCAATTTTTCTGCCACCTCTCCACCAACTTTTTTGGGGGAGAGGTCGAATGGAGCCTTCAGCGACGTTCGGGTGAGGGGCAACGCCGTTAAGCATTTTTTCTTCGTGTATCAGGCAATTAGCGTAGCTTCAGTGGACCAGAAATGAAATAAGCCAGACTCCCCCTGTAATCCCTCGACTACACCATCGAGAAAAAAGGAGTCTGGCTATGAGTGGTAGCGGCAAGGATGCCGCGTCGACCAACAAACGACGCGCCACGCAAGGTGAGCAACTCGCCAAAGCGGTCAACTGGATTGTCAACGCCCAAATGTTCGCCAAAGTCAAAGTTCATGGCAATGCCAATTGGATCGTTTTGCATTTGGTGCAAGTTGCAGTGTTGTGGGTCTGGAGCAGTAAGCGGTTGCTAGTCGAATCGGCAAATGATGCGATCGAAGATGCTGAGAAACTCTTTGGCACTGAAGGGATCGCCTCTTATCAAACCATGATGGGTGCCTTGAAACGATACACCGACCAAATTCTGCCTCCTTTGCGTGAGCGAATGCACAAGTTGATGGAGAAATCGGATCAGGCAAATTTTCGCATCGGATTGTGGTTGGTACTCGCTGTTGACGGGTCAAGGATTAACACCTGTCGCACGCTGCCAAACGAACGGCGATTCTGCAAACCGAAGAATACCAAGAAGAAGAAAGCGAAGAAGAAAAACAAGCGAGGACGAACCGCAAAAAAACGCAAGCCAGTTAGCAAGAAGAAACATTACAATCCGCAGTCGGTTGGCCCTCAAGTCTGGCTGACGCTGCTGTGGCATGTTGGACAACGCTTACCTTGGTCATGGAAGATCGGTCCGAGTTACTCCAGCGAACGGAGTCATCTCTTAGAAATGATCGAAAACTTGGTGTTGCCGCAAAACACGCTGATTTGTGGCGACGCTGGCTTTGTCGGTTACGATTTTTGGAATGCGATCGATAGCAAGGGGCATCGGTTTCTGGTTCGTGTTGGCAGTAACTGCACGTTTCTCAAGCAACTTGGACGCATTCGAGAACGCGACGGTATTGTGTACTGCTGGCCGAAGGAAAAACAGCAACGCAAACAACCTCCGCTGGTGCTTCGTCTGCTACGCTTGCATGACGGACGAGGCGAGGTCTACTTGGTGACCAATGAACTCAACAATCGCAAGTTGAGTGACACCCAAGCGAGCCAAATCTACCGTCGCCGTTGGGGAGTCGAAGTTCAATTTAGATCGTTCAAGCAAACGTATGATCGCTCAAAGTTATTGGGTCGAACACCCGACGTGGTGGAGCAGGAACTCACGTGGTCGCTGGTCGGACTGTGGATGGTGCAGTTGCTTGCCCTTCGCGATCAAGCAGATAGGATGCAACCCAAATCACAAACCAGTATCGCTTATGTGCTTCGCATGGTGCAGAACATTTTACGTCGACCCGACGAACAGTCGGCTTATGGTGCATCGTTTCGCAGCCGATTGTCACAAACGCTAACGGATACGTACGTGCGCACCAGTAAGAAGAAGAGCCGCAACTACCCGCGTCGCAAAGAGGAACCGAGAACCGGTCCGCCAAAAGTCCTGCAGCCTACTGCGGAACAGAAGCGACTCGATAAAGCTCTGGCAAGAATCTCCAATGCAGCTTAGAAAAATGCTTAACGGCGTTGGGTGAGGGGGCTGACCGAGCAAGCCACTCGCCGACGATAACGCCGTTTGTACCGGAATTGCTCGGATGATAGCGCGGTCGCCCCCTCACCCGAGCAACGCCTAAAGGGCGTGCTCGACCTCTCCCCCGACTTCGTCAGTGGAGAGGTAACTACACGATAGGCCGGAGGAAAAATTCATCCCCAATATCCGACGTCAATACCAAAGTTTTAGCTGCCGAGCCTTAACCCTTGGATCCAGGCCAACGATTCCACCAGTCTTTGAAGAGCTGCCACTGGTCTTCGATGAATGCCTGCTGGCTTTTGCTCAACGCGTCCGATGGATTGAAGTGATGCTGGTACTCTTCATCACCTTCGAGGACCATCAAGTGCTTGTAGTACAACACCAAATCCGGGCCTTCATCGAACTTGGACAACACAGCCATTGCTTTTTCCAGTTCATGCGCCAAACGCCGTGCTTCGACGTCGCCGCTGGCAGCCTGTTCGCATAGTTCGACCAACCGCAACACTTGCTGAGGCAACGCGTTTCCGACACCCGTGATGGCGCCGACGGCACCGCAGCGTACGAATCCATGAAATGCTTGAGTGTCGACTCCGACCATCAATGCCAAATCAGGATCGCCGCTGGTAATGTGCTCGGCTGCGTAGCTGAGCGACTCGGCACCGCCGAACTCTTTGAACCCGACGAGGTTGGCATGTTCGCGGCGAAGATCGAAGAACAAATCGGCCTTGGTTTGAAAGCCGTAGTAGGGACTGTTGTAAATCACCGCGGGAACATCGCCGGCTGCAGATAGTATGTCCGAAAAGTGAGCACGTTGTGCCGCGACCGATGTCCCACGTGACAGCACACGAGGAATCACCATCAAGCCAGCGGCTCCGACGCGGTTGGCGTGAGCAGCATGCTCAGCAGCAATCTTTGAATTCTGAGCCCCCGTACCCACGACCACGGGAACACCAGCCTGGACCAGTTGTGCGACACCTTCCTGGCGTTGCGCGTCGGTCAAAAGTGGCCAGTCGCCCATCGAGCCACAGTAGACGACTGCGTTCATTCCACCGTCGATCAACTGTTTGCCCTTGCGGACGAGAGCGTCAAAATCAGGATTTTGCTTCGTGTCGCATGGCGTCATCAATGCAGGGATGCAACCTGTGAAAACTTGCTTCTTCGTATTCATTGCTACCGTTGGTATCACGCGGATAAATCATGTCGGGTGTTGGAAAGTTCCACTACCCGGGTATTGAGCTTGGGTCAGAACGCCAGTCAGGACAATATTCTACGACTTCGTAGCGGATCATCTTGGCAAACCAGAGCGACGATACGTGAAAATGCGCATAGTTTAGAAAACCTCCTGTCAAACTTGGCGGGCGATTCGGCATTCGAGAGAGTCGAATCGGATGGGTGGGCACCACGCTAAAGAGAGTGTTCGGTTTACCCCCGAGTACATTCATACGGCAATTGCGGCAATCCACCGGAAAAGGTCGCCGCGTCAAGATTTTCGCCTTGTTCTGGGATTCGCCGAAAGTCTTGACGGCTTGTTGATTTAACCAAAATGCCAATCGCAACTGTGAGCCGTGGGCCGTAAGGCACCGGGTAATGCGTGGGACCCGGCCGCTCACGCGTCACGGCTCACTAAATCAACAAGCCGTTGACGACTTCCGCTACGGGCTGATCCCCCATTTAAGTCTGGACAAGGCTCTAGGCGTCGCCGCGTTCTTCAAGTTGCTCGCGGTACGAGTCGCGTTCTCGGCGTGTCGCTTCGAGGTCGAAGATCAAATACTTCATGTCCAAGCGAAGCTGCGACAACGCTTCTTGAACCAAGTTCAGGATGCGTCGGCGGCGGGTGCTGCACTCAACGACTCGCTCTAACGCTGGCGATACAACATCGCGGTAGCGTGCAGGAAGGGAATTGATCGCGTTGATCATCTCTTGCAACTCTACAGGGGTGTCTTCGTTAAGCTTGTTGGTCGATCCAATGGTCTTAGGCATTCGGGTATGCTCCGTAGAGTGAAATCAGCAAGTAGTGTCTTGTAATGCTTTGCTATCCATCGCATCTAAAGTGCCGATTCCCTGGCCGAGAGTCCTGATTCGATTGTAACGCGTTTCCGGCAAAGGACTTAGAATGATCGACCCAAGGGCGTTGTCAAAATGCAACGTTGCATTTTTTCAACCGACTTCCTCTTGGCTTGATGCCCTAAATCTTGGTATGGAAACGTTTTACGTTTTTAGAGACGGCTTTCGACGCGATGTGTTTTTTTCTCAACACGTTGTCGTATTTGCCGTACATCTCGGCTGTGAGTTGCTGGTAGCGGGTTGTCGCACAGGAGAAGATCACTGTGGCAAGCAACGAACGAGCAACTGCGGCTGATTGTTTCGCATCCGAGCCCTGTGGTCAACGATCAATGTCTTTGCCGAGGCAATCCGAATTGAAATCAACGTCGGTCGATCCGCTCTGGCAAACCCTGCGCGTTGTGCTTTGCAGGCTGGTTTTTGCGTTTGCGGGTTTGGCGTTAGGCGTGCCGCCCTGCCATGCCCAACTCTACGATTCTCTTGATGCTTATCCACCGCGTTGGCACCTGGACACCTCGGATTGCGACGCTCGCATTATCGCGCACAAGCATTTAGCCGATGGCGGCATCGACGGTCGCGCGTGCGAAGTCGTGACGATGACGGCGTCGCATGGAACCGAGGTAGTATTGGCCTACCCAATCGAGCCGATCGTCCCCATTGATGGCTTGACTGCGAACGTTTCCGTGATGAGTGCCAGGCCAGGAGCTCGGATCGGATTTCGTGTTCGTTTTCCCTACTTGCGTCCTGAGCCCTCGCGCCGCCCCGCCTCGGTGATTGTGTACGGCGCAAGCTACAAAAACTCAGGTGAGTTTTCGTCGATCGGAATTGGCATGATTGAACGCCCGCTGCGTCTGAAGACCATGGCGCTGCGTGGTGAGCACGGATCCGACGCAAACTTGAAGGATCCGTATGTCGATGCCGTCGTCGTGAACGCCTACAGCGGCACTGGAGTAACGGCGCTGCGACTTGACGAGTTGCGTGTCGATGGGATTGTCAGCGTCAGCGATGTCTCGCGCGCGGCCTTGCCACCACAACCTACAAACGAATCGGATCGCGCCGCCGCCAAGCGAATCGATTCCCAAAACGCACCGATTTTGTCAGAAACCCAGCGTACAAACGCTTTTCCAAACGGCAAGATCACTCGAATTTTGCAACACAATGGAGAACCGTTAGCGTGGGTTCGCTCTTTAGGATTTGATGCCGTTCAACTTTCGGCACCTCCGGACGATTTGATTTTGAATGAAGCGATTCAAACGCGAGTCGCGATCTACGCTCCGGCACCATCCGCTCCGGACCCGTCACTGCAGTCGTTGCTACAGCCGGTCGCGGCGTGGTACATCGGACACAACGAAGCACTTGATTCGACGCGAGTGGACGCTGCGGATCTAACCTCGCGTCGACTACGTGCGTTACCTAGCCCGTGGCAACGACCGATTGTCGGCGCTCCTTCGGAAAGTTATCGACGTTATGTGACGATGATGGACGCGATGGTGCAAGACATGCCGATCCGGGCTCGGGGATTGACTGCGGAAGAGGAAGTGGCCGAGCTGACACACTTTGCTCGACGCGTTGGCGATCGCGTTCAAGTCGCCGCGGGCGTGATGAGCATGCCAGCGGAACGAACGCTGCAGCAAACCGAGGCGATTGCCGATTCGATCGGTGCACCACCCCCAGCCGGATTTCGTTGGCATTCGATGTGGTTGCAAACAATACGTAGTCTTGCAATGGCACCTCAAGCGATCGTGTTCCGCTCGACACGCTCGTTGGCCTCGGGAACCGAACTGGATACTCAGCGGTCGATGGCACTCAGCTATGTCAATCGTATGATTGCGATGCTCGAACCTTGGATTGCCGGTGCGACACCGGTCACGCCTGTTCAAGTTGGCGGCGCCCCTTATTTCTGCACACGACTCGCGAAAGAAAACGTCGAAGTCATTTTGCTGACATCGAAAACGTCACGGGGAACGGAGGTGCTCGCGGGCGACGGCCAGACGCTTGAACTGTTGCTATCGCCTACCGATTCCAAAAAGACGATTTGGCGAATGACCCATTTTTCTGCGGAGCGACTTGCAGTTGAAAGCACGGCCACCGGAGCACGCGTTTCGATTGTCTCGCCAGATGCGGCGGAAATCATCGTGATGAGCAGCGACCCAAGTGTCGGCGCGTCGCTGAACCAGTCGGGGGCACGCTTTTCACGCCAAGCCGCACTGGATCGTTGGCAACTCGCGGGCGACTTAGTCCGCCGAACTCGCTTTCACTGGCAAACGGTGTCCGCATCTCGAATCGGCAACCGACCTGCACCGCTGGATTTGATGGGGGTCGCTGGCAAAACGCTGGCCGATGCAGAACCACTCTACCGAGCTGGCGACACCGATGCCACGCTGCGGATGGCCCGCCGCGCTGATGCGTGGGCAATGCGTTGCGAATGGCAACTGACCGAAACATTGATGCCCGATTGGCCGCGGCCCACCAGTTGCCCGCCGATCGATTGCGGCGCAGCAGACACGCAAACGCTATGGTATCCGTTAACGCAAGACAAAGGTTGGAGTCACAACCTATTGATCGCCGGATCGCTTGATACCGCAGACGCGCTGAGCGAAGACCGCTGGAAATTTGGCAAACGACTTGAGGGCCGAGCCAACAGTGAAGTTGTGTTCGCCAGCCGTGGATCTTACTCAGGCACAGGCGCGTTGCTGGCACGCGCAACGTCGATTGCAGACGATCCGCTGCCTGGTGGTTACGAAGGAACGGTGATTCAAATTCGCAGCCCGACGGTCCGTGTCCCGGCTCACACCGCGGTGCGAATGGACGCGTTGGTACGAACGATCGGCTTCGGCCAACCGCATCAAGGCGTGCTGGTGTATGATTCGATCGGAGGCCAAGAGATGGGAGTTCTCGTGCGTGGCCGATCCGCATGGACGCCCGTTCGTTTGTATCGCCAAACGCTCGAAGAAACCGAACTCAGCGTGATGTTCGAATTGATGGGCGATGGCGAAGTGATGATCGACGAAGTCACGTTGCGAATTTGGGAGCCTGAGAAAATGCCACCGCCCAAGCCTTTTCGGCCGCTCAGTACCGCCGCATTCGATAGCGACGAACGTGTCCAGTCGCGTCAATAAATTGCAACGTTTCTAACTTTACGAACAGAACAACGATTTTCAAAACAAAGAGGACGTCAAATGCATCAAGTCAAAATGTTCAAGAGCGTTGATACGGAAATGGCGGACATGGAGTATCAGATCAATCGCTGGATGCGTAAGAGTGGCGCTCGAATCATCTCAATCACCGGCAATTTGTCGTCATCGCCAAATTCGTCTGGGGGGCCGTTGAGTAGCTTCGCGGCAAGCGATGTGTTGATCATCGTCTTGTACGAAGTCGATGCACCTCAAAAAGCGTAAAGCACCGACGCAAGTGACATCATACTGCACCGGTGCCAATGAATTAGTGGCCGGTATAAACGCACGATGGGCCACTTGGTGTGAGTGCAGTGCTCTCGATTGGTTGATATCAATCCTATTATCGGGTAGCATACTCGCACTTGCCATGAGCGGACACTCAACCGTGATTGGAAATTCACTCTGCGCCCTAAAACACAGAGAAGTATGAGTAATTTGCGAAATTCAGAGCCGAAATCCTCAGAAGAAAAACATCATTCTCTATTGGAAGATGCTGAGGCCGAGCAAATTATCTCTTGCTCAACCAAACAATTAAACTCTCTCAAAACTGCGAGAGGGCTACGTGAGGATCTCTTTCGCTGGATGCATCTGCGAACAGACGCTCCTCGATGTTCGAACACCGCCGCCCCGACGCTGAAACTGGACCTAGGGGGCGTTGATTGGCTAAGCAGCGTGGGTCTGAATGAGTTGATTTCGATCAATCGCAAGGCTCGCAAATTGGGCGTCAAGCTGATCCTGACCGAAGTGGGCGAAACCGTACGCGAAGTCTTCGCGCTAACGCGACTCGAACGAATGTTTCACGTCGTGTGGTCGGACCCCAGCGACGAAGACTTAGTTGAGTGTCGCTGAGTTCGACATCCTCTTCTCTTTTCAGACGACCTTCTTCGCCGATTGCCCCCAATGGTTCCACCAGTTCATCTAGCTGCAGGGATCATTGCGCCCCCCCACCTGAAAATGCAGTCCGGCTTTTTCGGCTGACCCCATTATGTGGGCGAGCTGGTTTTATACTGAACTTTTCTTTCGGCCGGATATCGCGTTCCCCTGCGTAGACGATCGAGTTGGTTTGGAACCGATGCCGCCTGCGATGGTTAAGTAAAGGGGGCGATCTTCACGCTGGGCTTGGCGTGGAAGGATCGCGTCGTTTTCCACGCGGATGGACGGTGGGCGAAGCGATATTGACGCAAAACCAGTGCGGATTATAGTCCCCGACTATAAAGCCACTTAATACTTCGTCGCCGGCCCGGTTTAAATCACACCACGGATCTCTGCTGCGACGGTGTTCAACACTCTTTCCAATCCAATTGATCGTTCACAAACGATTCTTGATTTGACATGCTAAATTTCTTTCGCACACGAACCGCGACGGCCAAGGATGACTTGCTCTCGGGTTTGACCGTTGCTCTTGCACTTGTCCCCGAAGCGATTGCATTTGCATTCGTCGCCGGCGTATCCCCGATCATCGGACTCTATTCAGCCTTTTTCATCGGCTTGATCACAGCCGCATTCGGCGGACGTCCTGGAATGATTTCCGGAGCCACCGGAGCAATGGCAGTCGTCATTGTGGCGTTGGTCGCAACACAAGGCATCGAATATCTGTTCCCAACGGTGGTGCTGTGCGGAATTATCCAGATCGTGATTGGGACGGCGCGACTCGGTAAACTGATTCGACTGGTCCCCCACTCCGTAATGCTTGGATTCGTAAACGGGTTAGCGATCGTCATTTTCATGGCCCAGTTCGGCAGCTTTCAAACTCTGGACCGATCCAGCGGGACATTGGCCTTCCTAAGCGGAACGCCGCTAGTGGTTATGTTGTTGTTGGTAGCGCTCACGATGGCAATCATTTGGTTGTTGCCAAAGATGACCAAGGCCATCCCATCGTCATTGGCAGCGATTTTGACGGTCACGTTCCTGTCGCTGGGAATCAACCAATGGACTCAAAGCGAGTCCGGTTCTGGCGAGAACATGGTCGCAACCGTTGGTGATATGCTCAACACTCAAGCCCGCGCCAAAGCGGTCGCGGCGAGCAAGGCAGCAGCGGAAGAGTTAGCATCCGCCGACGCGGACTCGCACGATGTTTCGACCGTGGCGATGAAGCCTCAAGCAGACGATCCCGTGGACGCAGTCAACGCAGTTGCAGCGGCCACCAACGCCGAAGCATCTGACGGCGAAGAAAGCGAATCAGCAGCCTCGATCAGCGGAGGGCTGCCACGATTGTTCTTTCTCGATTACGAGATGCCGCCGCTGAGTTTCAAGACACTTTGGATTATCTTTCCGTTTGCGATCACGTTGGCCGGCGTCGGGTTGATTGAATCGCTGATGACATTGACGTTGATCGACGAAATCACTGAGACACGCGGACGCGGCAACCGAGAATGCATTGGCCAGGGAGCCGCAAACGTGGTTTGTGGGCTGTTTGGCGGAATGGGCGGTTGTGCGATGATCGGCCAATCGTTGATCAATGTGAACTCGGGTGGCCGAGGACGTCTGTCCGGAATTACCGCTGCCGTGTGCTTGTTGATGTTCATCCTGTTTTTGTCACCGCTGATCGAACAGATACCGATGGCCGCGCTCGTCGGCGTCATGTTCATGGTCGTGATTGGAACATTCGAATGGGCATCACTGAAGATGTTTCATCGCATGCCGATGAGCGACATGGTCGTGATGCTGCTGGTTGCCGGTTACACCGTTCTCATGCATGACTTGGCAACCGCAGTGATCTTGGGCGTCATCGTTTCTGCCGTCGTGTTCGCCTGGAAACATGCCGCGAACCTCGGTGCCGACATCACTACGAATGAATTTGGCAGCAAGATCTACCAACTGCATGGCCCCCTATTCTTTGCGTCGGTCTCGTCGTTCAAAGACCTGTTCGATCCTGCGAACGATCCCGACGATGTTGTCATCGACTTTTACTACTCGCGTGTTTATGACCAATCGGGACTCGAGGCGATCAACACGCTGGCCGACAAGTACGAGTCACTTGGCAAACGTCTGCACCTGACGCACCTCAGCGCCGAGTGCCGCGACCTACTCGATCGCGCAGGCGACTTTGTCGAAGTCAACTTGTCCGAAGACCCACAGTATCACGTCGCAACCGACCGCTTGGGTTAGACCGGATCAAGTCCTTTTCCGTAGGCCGGTTCAAGTCGCTCTAACGCGACGCAGACCCGGCGACCGAAGGTGAATTCACGTTCGAAACCAACGCCGTGCCGGATCTACGCATTACTGCGATCCGGCCTTTTCTAGGTTTGTCAAATGCATTTTTTTTCGCCGGGTTGATGGTGTCTTTGCGCACCAAGATCGGTCGTTTTTGAGGCATTTTCAAAAACGCTGGAGCGCTGTCGTGCGGAGGATGCGGTGCGGTGCTCGGCAGGGGGGGAGCGGAACGTTGATTGCGATTGCCGATTGTCTCACGGGATATGTCTGAAATGACTTCAACCTTTTACCTCGACTGTCCCAAGCGGAGTGGCATCGAGTGAAAAGATACCAGTCCCTCGACGCTGGGCAGTGAATTGGCTTCATCGAAGATTGCTTTCAGAACCGTGTTCGGGGACGCCTTGATACTACAGATGAGTCTCGCTTTAAAGCGGAACCTCTGGCCGGAAAAAAGGTCGTCCCCAAACAAACAGCTGATTCACAGTCAATCCAGGGCTCGGAACTCCTTCATTGGTGATGTGACTTTGTTCGTAAAAGAATCGCGGACATAACTCAGCAGGAATCTTGTAAACGGATGGGAGCCAATTTCCTGGACGCTCACTTGGTGGGGTTAAGCTGCTCGGCCCGAAGACTTCTTGCTTCGGCGTCGACGACGACGAGCCGTCCGCTTTTCAAGCGGTTTACCTGGGAACACTTTCGCGTAGTCGAACTCCAAGTCGTGCTGGACTACGAACCAGAATGAGCGACTGAGCTTACGCATTAGCGCGACCAAACCTTTCATCTTGCGATGTTCACTCGCCTTCCCTTCGCTCTTGCCAACCTTCTGGAAAGTCTTGTACCAGTTCTCCAGTTCCTTGCGTTGTACTGCTCGCAGCGCCAAGAAATACAGGTGCTTTCTCACCAGACTGGGACCTCGTTTGGTGATCGCCAACTCTCCTTTTCGCTTGCCACTGCTCTGTTCCATCAGGTTCAACCCAAGAGCTTTCAGGAACGCGCCGCTGCTGTCATAGCGTCGTGGATCCCCCACGCATGCCCAGACCACACACAGCGTCGTTGCACCGAAGACATCCGCATACTGACTTATCGTTTCGTGTTCGCGAGCAATTTGCTCGAGTCGCTTGACGCTCAGGTTCCACTGGTCCAGTGCCGCGATCGTTTCGCTGGCGATCTCACGCAGCCAATCGATATCAGCTGGACACATGGGGATGCCTGCTGTCGTTCGTGCCGACTCGATCAATCCCTGGATTTTGTCGGCAGACAGGGTGCCACGGCTGAACTTGCGAAGATTCGCAGTGGCATCAGGGTCGCATGCCAGTTTCGCCGGACTGCCGTACTGCTGCAGCGTCTTCAGTAGCGTTACGCTGGTCAACGTCACCAAGCGAGTGGCTTCGGGCCAGTGCTTGCTCAGCATTCCCTCGATGCGACCGGACCACTGGGTCGCTTGCGAGCGAAATGCATCAAGCCGTTTGACCTGATGCCCCATCTCTTGTTCGTCTTTGCGAGGTTCTTGCCAAGGCCAAGGAGTTCCTTTTTCGAAGCAGGTCAATTCGGCGATCATCGCCGCGTCTTTGCCATCGTGTTGACTCGGCACACCGTCAAAGATTTCTTGGTAATCCGCGACGCTCTTGCCGCTAACACGGTGGACGTCCAAACCAGCGAGGGTCATCGCGTGGCGAACGGCTTCGCTATACGTACCGGTCGATTCGAGTCCGATGCAGAGGCTGTCACACGTACCTTTGAGGACGACCAGACGCTCGACAAGCGTGTCAATCTCGAATGGATTTTGCACACTCCAGGGACGTTCGTAATGGCGGTCGCCCCAACGAACGACGACAACGATTTCTTCCTTGGCGACATCGAGTCCAACGGAGGTGCCGTGACCTCCTCGCTCAATGGCTAGTTCTCGAAGCGTCTCGAGTTCGATTTGGTTGACAGAAACACGACGATAGGCTCTTTTAGATGGCATGGGGATGACCTCCGTTGCACTGGTGGAAGTTACGTTTGTGAAACATCAGTTTCGAGGCATCCCCTCTTTTTTTAAAGATGCCCTCCCATCTATCTATAGCCAACTACGAGTGCAATCGCCAGCCACACTTCGGTTGGTTCCAATCGTCTCTAGCGTTGAGCCGCCAATAACGCGTCGGCTTCTTTCTCAGCCTTCGCCATAACGTCAGCGATATTCACGTATTGGCCACCTTGATTCTTGCTCTCCATCGCGGCTTGCATGAACGCGTAGAGTTCGATCGTTTCCGATGCATCGATCGGAGCCTTTTTCGTTCGGAAAAACGTTGCGATTTGAACAAGCAACGGTTTGTAGCCTGCGTAATCGCCCAAGGGCTGAACTTGTTTTTCACCAAACGCGATTCCTCCGTATCCGCTTTTGCCGGACTTGATTCCGCGAAACGTCGCAAGTCGCTGGTCATCCCATTGTCCGGTTGCAAGTTCCGCCAGCGGTGTGGATTCGTGCCGCACTTTTACGCAGCCTTTTCCCATGCACGCGTACAAAGCTTCGACGCCGTGGATACCGTACCAATAGAGATCGGTATGAGAGGGTTCAAGCGAACACGGGCTGTACGTTTGGCAGCCGAGCACCTTGCCGAATGCAGGTGATTTGATCGCATCGATCCCGCTGATGTAACGCAGCGATGAACTTGAAAACATCGGCACGTTATGTTCTTTGGCCGCACGATAGATCGCCACGACTTCGCTTAGGTTTGAACCCACCGGCTTGTCGATGAAGACCGGTTTGCCAGCTTTGAACACCTTGAGTGCTTGCTCTAGGTGAGGTTTACCGTCGTTTGTCTCAAGCAGCACACAATCGACTTGACTAAGCAATGCGTCGATCGAATCGACAATCTCGACTCCCATGTCTTGCACCGTCTTGGTATAGCCAGGGATGCGACTCGAACTCGATTCGATATCGCGACTGCCGTAGGGGTAGGCAGCGACAACGCGACAGTTCGCCAATTCCGCCGCTGCGGATTCTTGATTGAATTCTTTCGTAAATGCAATGGCGTGTGATGTGTCTAAGCCAATAATGCCGATGCGAAGCGTGTCTTCGGCGTTAGCGGCGAGGGTGGAAAACAACATCGCTGCGATACAGATGGATATTCTCATTTGTGTTTCTTTTGTGGTGTGAGGTGGGACTGCGCAGCAGCGCAATTACGAATGGGTGCAACCAGGATTGGTCGCGACGCGGAAACGCGTGCGGTGACGATCAACCGCAAGCGTCCGCGAAATAGAAGATGACTTGGATCCGGTGGTGCCAACCGGCCTAGGCTTTCCGAGGTTCCCAGCCCTTGGCATACTCGCGACTCCAAAGCTTATTCGCTTCGTCGTTGCTTTGGATGTGACCGTTGGTAGGATCGGTTTGCAGGACCGTCGAAGTGCGAAACGCAATATTGCCTAGGTGGCACAACAACGTACTGCGATGAGCCTCTTCGATGTCTGCGTTCGTACGTCGAGGCGAACGCACTGCGGTCAAGAAATCGGTGAAGTGATCTGGATCACCGGCAGGTCCGGTATTGGTCGAGACCTCTTTACCCTTCATGTCATAGATCGTGTACCCGGCGCCACGCATCACGACGGATCCATTGGTGCCATGGATACTGATGCCAAATCCGGTGTCGTGTGGCCCAAGCGGCGACCAACTAAGGCCTTCCCAGGTGATCGTCTTGCCTTCGGGGAAATCGAAGGTGGCCATCATCGTGTCAGGCGTTTCCTGGTCATCGTCGTGACGATATTTTCCGCCACCCGCGGTAACACGTGTCGGGAAGGTGACTCCGAGAGCCCAGCGAGCGACGTCCAATCCATGGACGCCGTTGTTGCCCATTTCGCCATTGCCCCAATGCCAATGCCAGTGCCAATTGTAATGGACGACGTTGTCTTTGAATTCGCGGCGAGGTGCGGAGCCTTGCCATAGATCCCAATCCAACCAATCAGGCGTGGGGGCCGGTTTTCCTTTGCCAATCGAAGCTCGTCGATTGTTGTACCACGAGCGAGCATAGAGCACGTCGCCGATTTCGCCCGCGTGAATTTTTGTGACCGCCTCGATGAGTGCAGGCCAGCTGCGACGTTGGGTTCCCATTTGCACGACGCGTTTGTTTCGGCGTGCCGCAGCAAGTGCCCACTCGCCTTCGGCAGCGGTACCGCTACAAGGTTTTTCAACGTAGACGTGTTTCCCAGCGTCGCATCCGAGGATGGTCGCCGGAGCGTGCCAATGGTTCGGCGCCGCAACGACAAGAGCATCGACGTTTTTGTCATCCAGGATATGCCGAAAATCGGTGACAATTTTCGGGCGATGCTGTTGTTTGGCGGCGACCATCTCGGCCGCGCGATCCGCAGCTCGTGAATCGACATCACAAATGAAATCGACACGAGTATTCGGCAGAGCAAGCATCCCGGATATGATTGCACTGCCGCGACCGTTGACTCCCATCACGCCGAGTGACACCGTTTCACTGGGGCTGGCGTCTTGCGCTGTGAGCGTCTTTGTCGCAGTCGCCGAGACGACCGCTGCGGCAGCCGTTGACTTTAAAAACAAGCGTCGATCATTCATAGAGACCTCTCAGGTGGGAATTAAAACAGGTGGGAAGTGGGGTGGGCAGGGCAGCGCTAAGCGGCCCATTCTTTGAGCCGACGGCGCTAGCTGCGGGCCCGTCAATATCGTTGAAACATGCCCGCGGCTATCGCCGACGGCTCAGATTGTCCAAACCAAAGATGGGAAGGAGACTCGCCTGAGGCGAATCTTGATTACACAATCGCGTGTTACTTAAGTTTTTTGACGACGTCAAGAATTTTGGTGGGGTCTTGTTTTGCTTGGACCTTGTCGTCTTTGTAGGCGACCTTTCCATCACGATCGATAACAAACGTCCATCGTTTCGCCGTTACGTCGCGATTCAAAATTCGCTCGCTGCCATCGATCATGGCCTTGACTGATTTTGATCCGCGAGTGATCGGAACACCAAACTTTTCTGCCACCTTACCATCGGTGTCGGCCAACAGTGGAAAGTTTAGCTGGTGAGCTTTCTTGAACCATTGGTGATTCTCAACCGAGTCGCCACTGATCCCGACCACTTCGACATCTTGGGATGTGAGGTCCGCCAAAGTATCGCGGTAACCACACGCTTGTGCGGTGCAACCGCCTGTCATGTCCGCAGGGTAAAAGTAAAGCACGACAATTTTCTTGCCAAAATGATCCTCCGATTTCCAGGGGTTACCTTTGTCATCTTGGACAGAAAATTCGGGAGCATTGTCGCCAACGGCAACAGATCCGCCTTGCTCGGCCGCCGAAACCGCACTCGGGATCAGCACGCTGACAAGCAAGAGGCCACAACACACAACAGCGGTTCGAAACATGGGAATATCTCTTCTATAGATTTTGGGTAGGTTGTCCAATGGTTCCGTAAATTGTAGACGATCTCAGCGAGGGCGTGTGTTCAATTGGAATTCATTGCCAGACTTCGTGACGGACGACTGTTTTTGCCATCCCGCTATCGCAGCGGAAATTTTGACGTATGTACCGCGCCCAGGTTGGCCGCCAAATCGTTGCGTACACATGTGTCACGACTCCACCACGAAAGCGAGCTTCGTTTTTGCGGGCCAAAATCGCAAATTCAGCGACGATTTCGTTCACTATTGCCATGGCCAGCGGTTTAGATCGATTAGACTTGGGAGTGAAACAGGACCAAGCCTAGTGGCTTCGCCAATGCGTTTTGATTGCGAAGTTGCTTCAGGGGGAGATTTGCTGAAATGAAACGCGTCTCACACATTGTTGCCCAGTTGGCTGCTACCGTCGTATTTTTCCAGTTTGCAGGCACGACCTCGCTTCGGGGGGACGACCAAGTACCGCCGGCAACGGCCGTGCCCGTCGCAATCGCGTCGAGCGAGCACCAGCAGGATTCGGCGGCAAAGGATGCGACAGTGATGGAAGGGACGTTGCCGCCGCCCAAAAGCACATCCACAAAAATCGCCACGCCCACGGTGTCCCCGCAGAACCAGGCAACGCAGGCCAAGACCACGTCCGATGCGACCCGACCGCGGTTGGGCGTCAACGTCAATGCTCAGCGGGCCATAATCAATCGAGTTTATCCCGATAGCGGTGCCGCGGTGGCGGGTGTCAAAGCTGGAGGCTTGATCGTTGCTGTCGACAACCAGCCGGTGAATAGCACGAATGAACTGAAACGCATTATTGCGTCGCGGACTTCGAGTGACACGGTCAAGCTGAAGGTCCAGTATGAAGGAGCGTCGACAACGGTAGGGAGCAGCACAAGGACGCCGTGGATAAAAACATTCGACGTATCTTTGGCACAGCCCAAGGTCATTTTCCTTGAATTGCCTGCACCGGTGAAGGACAAGTGACCGAAGCGTTGGACGGCATTCAATACTCTTTTTGCATTTTTTTGCTGCGCCCTCTGAAAGGGTGAGCTAGAGTTTGAATACGGGTTAACGAATCACGTCGATTCAAGCTAATTTCGAGAACGACGTGACATGACGGGGGCAGCGAAACCCAGACACAGTTGGGCAGGTTTTCGCATCTTCGGCCGCATCACGGCCGGCGATGATCCTCATACTTTTCGTGTGCTGTCATGGTCGATTCTTTCGGGCTTTCTCATCGCCCTCTCGCTATCTTGGAATCTCCTCCGCCACATGTATCGGAGGTCCAGGATCAGTCAAAGAGCCGTTTAACGCAGCGTAGTGACGACCGCGTCTCCGATTCGCTGCCCTCCGGTCGCCCCCCTGTGGTGAACACGCCGGCCAACACCGCCGTCGAACTTGTCAATAAGGCCGTTGAACTGCAACAACAACTGGCTGCTGGCTATCTCGATATCATGATGTGACAGAAATCCATTGCTATCAATCGCAATCCAGATTTCCCCTTTCCTAAAACTGATCTCGCTCTACTGTCAAAAAGTTGAGACAACTGGGCAATAAATTGAGACAACAAAGGCAATCACTGAATTTCCTATCAGAACGGATTCGCAAATGCGAAATATCATTATCATCGCAATGTTATTGGCTGCTGCATCGATGGCGGGCTGGTTTCAAATCCAACGCGACGGCGAACACACACGAATTGACATCAACCGGGCTGAAATTCGAGAAGATGCGCGGCGTGCGATAGAGAGGGGGCGTGAAATTTTAGATCGCCGCGATGCACAAAATTCGTCCAATGCCGCTGCGGATCAAACGCAAGACAATTACAACGATGGCGCCTTTCCCAACCAAGATGGCACCTATCCCGTTGGCTACAACGATTACAACTCCCCCACGGATCCACGCTACAGCAACCCGCCGCCGCAAAGCAACTACCCGGCGAATGCTCCCTACAACGGCTACGAAAATGGGCCGCCCGCGAATTATGGATCGCAATCTAACTACCCAACGCCGCCAAGTACTCGCCCCTACGGCCAACAACCGGTTGACTATCCACAATACGGCCAGCCACCGTACGCGCCGCAACGATAAGAGATCGTTAGGCGAGCGGCAGATAAAACTCTACCGTAGTGGACGAGGCTACGAGTCCCTTGTTAGTTCTTTGCGTGGATAGACTCGTGACCTCGCCCCCGCTTATGCGTTTTGGGCGTCATTGCTGCGTTTAGCACTTTCTACAACATCGCTTGCCTGACCTGCGCTTTGCGATCTTAACTTGCGAAAATGCCGGTTCGCAAACAACAGGTTCGAAATCGCAAACGAACTGATTGAAATCGCGTAAGCTGCCGCCGCTCCCGAGGCTCCGAACGCTTCGAAAAACAAAACCAGCAGCACGACAAGTGCGACCGCGTGGATGCAGAGCAGGGACAGCAGCGTCCGACGCTCGCCCGCAAAGAGCAGAAACGTGGGTGAGAGCGAGAACAGCGTCCAGACACTTGATCCAAACGCCACGATGCACAGCGGAACGTAGCTCGCGGCAAACCGCTCTCCATACAGCATCAGAATTTCATCACCTGCAAGAAATACTGTCGCTAAGAAAATGATCACGCCGGTGCTAATCACCCATAGCCGCGTCCTGCCCATTTCCGTCAGCCGATTCCACTGAGCTGTTTCGATCCCCAACGCGATCGTCGGCTGAAAGTACTTGTCGGTCGCCTTGGCGAGAATCAAAATCAAGCAACCGGTTTCAAAGGCGGGCGCCAAAATAGCGACTTGGTTAACTTGATGGGGCACGTGATAGGCCAAGACCAGCGTGGCACGAAATAGCCACGAGATCAGTGCATAAAACACCAAGTAGGAAAAACTATCGCTCGCCCACGCGGAAAAGACTGCAATATTCGTTGGCTTGTCGGCAAAACGTCTCGACCGACTGATCACCAATGACAACGCGACGATCAGCCCCACGCTGCTGCCAATGCAAAAGCAGAGCACGGCTCGGAACGGAGTGATCCCCGCCTCGATCGCAGTGACACCGATCAATGACAACGTTGTTACGGGTACCAACACGCGCGAAATCAGCGTGGCCCGGGTCGCCATCTGAAACGCCATCAATAAATCAATTGCGACGCCGGCTGCTGCCACGATCGGTAACGAGACAATCGCTAGGAACATTACGTTGCGATGGCTTTCGTCGAGCACAGGAATCTCGATCGCGGCGACCAGCACGCCGACAAATAGACTCATCAACAGCGTGCCCCAAAAGGCAAACCGGATGTAACCTCGCAACGGACTCGGTTGCGCGCCAGCCACGTACACTGGCACTATTCGAAGTCCGTATTTACCAAAGCCCGCCTCGCCAAGCGAAACAAGCAAGCCAAGTGTTGCGATGGCGCCGATGTATTGTTCGAACTCGTCCTGCGGCAATAGCCGCGCCAACGCCACGGTGATCATATAGCCAACCAGGACGCCGACCACGTTCAAGGTGGTTAGCAAAACCGCGACCGCGCCTTCACGATTGGACTCTGGATGGCTCGCGGCGGCTTCAACGTCTCTGCTTTGCACCAGCATCAACAATCACATTCTTTTGTCTTGCATTCCATCATTTTTGCAGCCCAGTGCTCGTCGTAGCTCAGTGCTTTGAATTTCACCATCAAATCAGACAATTCCATTTACGCGGTCAAACCGCCCCGCCATCAACTCAGCAATGGGTTTCCCTGACTCGCTTTGCTGCAACACGATCTTCAAGATGGAAACAATGGGAGTCGCTAGGAACATTCCTACAATCCCCCAGATTAATCCGAAAAGAATCAATCCCAACAATAATACAATAGGGCTGACGTCAAATGATTTGCCCATCATCCGCTGCTCGATCACGTTGCCGCTGATAAATTGAATTGTGGAGATCAAGACAAAACAAGTGATCGCGGCAACCGGCGAGATGTCGGCGCTGAGCATCAAAAATGGGACCGGCAACAGACAGGCAAGTAGCGGCCCGATGTTGGGAATGTAGTTGAGCAGAAACGCCATAAAGCCAAAAACGATTGCAAGTGGCACACCAAATAGCCACAGCACAAATCCGAAGGCGAACCCCGTCAACAAGGACAATGCGGTCTTCATCACCAAGTATTTGCGAACTTGCTCTTCGATTTCCGCCAACAATCCCATCGGCATTGTGCTATTTCCGGAAACCCCACTGGGTCGCAGTGAAGTGTTTTCCAACAGCAAGAAGAAGACGAAGATAAGCACGAGGGCGGTGTACGAAACTAGATTCGGCAGTGCGCTGGCAACGCCGATGATGTAGCCTTGAACGAACCGCGATGACTCGGCAACGAGCTTCTGTAGTGCCGCCGAAGGATCGCGAGTCACGACGACAGCGTCGGCAAACGCCTCGTTGGACACATTTCCTTCAACCGATCCGTCTTCTGTAACAACCGAGTCATCCAGTCGAAGCACGGTTTCGTTTTCAATAGCGTTAGCATCAAGCTCGATGACGGGCGACGGAACAATCGCATCGACGCGTTTCGTAACAGCGGGTACTTCGGGATCCGAATTTGGAGTGTCAGGGCTTATCGCGTCCGGCAGGTAATCGACGAGCCAAACCGCGATCTTGTTCAAGCGTTGCTCATAGGCCGCCGAGTTTGCCGCCAGGTCAACGATCGATACCCATGTCAAAAGCGCAAACGCAGCCAGCAAGCACCCGCCCACTGAAAACGTAACGAGAAACGCCAGGAATCGATGCAATCGCAATTTGCGTTCAACGAACTCCAGCACCGGCCGGCAACCGATCACGATGAAAACAGCGATGATGAAAGGCAGCAACACCGTTTTCAAATACGCCAGACTAAAACCGACAGCAATGGTCGCCAGGATGATCAAGCAGATGGTTTGTGTTCGATGCATCTTTGTTCTTGCAGACATATCTGCGTCAGGGCGATCGTCGATGGTTTTGACTGGGGATGGCACCTCCACGCCCCGCCTAGTCGCTGGGGCGGCGGAGCATGTTGTCGCGGTACGTCATCGTCTCGACATCGGTATAAAATAACGCCGTTGGATCAATGCCCCAACGCTCATTGTGTTCGATCATCGGTTTGAAGTAGCGAGTGGTTCCGACCCAGGGCAAAACAACGCACCACAAGACCGCAATCGCTGTGACGGCAACCAGCAAGCGAAGTCGCCCTCGTGTCGGGTTCGGTTGTTCAACCAGATCGTGGTGCATGATTTTCATTTCTGTAAAAACATTGCAGGCCCAAAAAACATTGCAGGCCCACAAGGACGCTCGTCTCCGCCGCATCCCTGTTTACTTTCTAGACGATTCTATTTCGCCAAAATCGCTTCAATCGTATCACGGAACAAGACTCCGAACATTAAATAAGCCATCGCTAGCGTCAGAACCAAGTTTAGCGTTTGTCCGCAAAGATAAAGGATCAGCGGCTTGCCACCCTTAATCTGCGGCAACAAGTCTGCAAAACGCGTGTCCAATCCGATGCTGACAAAGGCGAGACAGAAGAACCAATTGCGAAGTCCTTTTGTCGCCTGCTTTGTCGTCGCCTTGATGATTTCCTCGCCGTTCCCGAGGTAGGCGTTCAGCGTCGTAAACACGATCGACGCGATCAAAAACCCGATAACAAACCGTGGAAATCTTCGCCAAACTTCGGCGATTCCAGCCGGTTTGCCTTCGCTCTGTGGTTCCACTCGTGCGACCCAGTAAATCGAAATGCCGAGCGACGCGACACCGATCAAAATGTTTTGAATCATCTTCACCGTCACTGCGATCTTTTCGGCGTCTTCGCCAAGTGCTTTGCCCGCTGCGGTCACTGCTCCGGTTGAATCGACAGTCCCTCCGATCCAAGCACCGCCCACGATGGGGTCGAGTCCGATCCACTGAATTGCAAACGGCATCACGATCATCATCACCACCGTGAACAGCAACGACATACTAATCGCGAGCGACAGTTCTTCTTTCTTGGCTCTACAACTTGCCGAAGCTGCAATCGCAGCCGAAACACCACAGACCGACATGTCGGCACTGATCACCATGTTCAACGTCTTGGACTCCATTTTCAGAACACGTTGGCCAAACCAAAACGTCGTGATCAAAACAACGGGCGTGACAATCCATGCGACGAAAATACCGGGGACGCCGAGCGCCAATAGACGATCGAACAAGATCTCGCCGCCGAGCACCACCAATCCAGTTTTAATGAACAGTTCCGTGGCCACCGCGGGACGTAACCAACCGGGAACGCCGACTGTGTTGCTAACGATCAAGCCAATCACGATCGCCCACAGTGCCGAAGACAAATTCAAATGCTTTACCGTCGTTTGTCCTTCCATCAAATACGCGATCAGGGCAAGCGCGAAAACAAACGGGAACGCGATTGCGAAGCGAGCAATTTGACGCCCCGTCATCGCCGCAGCGACGGTGAACGCAATCCAGCAAACGAGTAGCGACCCGAGCAGCGGCAGCACCATTCCACTGAGTGAATCCAGCGGATTCCATTGCCACGAACCTGGTTTCCCGATCCACTTTGACCAGGGATGGACAAGGTCTTTGCCCATTCGTTCGGAATCAGGCAGCCCAAATGTGATGCAAATGACAGCTAGCCCAAGCAGGGTTAGTCCTACGATCACAGCAACCCAATCCTCGCGCCGATACCACGGTGGGTCGATGTGCATGGGAGTCGCGGACGCGTTGTTGGATTCACCCTGTGTTTGCGGGGACAAATTCTCGGAGGGAGATGAATCGTTCATCGGCACGGTGGTTGGATGTTGGGGTAGAGGGGGGCAGCTTCGCATCGCCGTGAATCAATGCTTCATGCAAATCTTTGCACGATGCCTTGCGTTTTTTCGGAGCCAACGAAACTGGGGTTAGGTGGGGCATAAATCGACTTCTGCTGGGAAGTCGAGGCTGATAAACCATAGCCGATTTTGTGCTTAGGGGGCAGACGATGTCGCAAGAATGCCGATCCGTGAAATTGACGAGTAAAAACAGAGGTTAAAGACAAAGGCTCCTTACGCGGAATTGCATCCTCGATTTATAGTGTCGGATCTCAAAAGTGCCCGAGCGGATCTGGATCAGATGTCGCTCGATTGATTTGTCTCCTCTCATTGTCTGCTCTGTCTCGGTGAAATTTCCTGCTCGGCCTTTTCGTGCCTTGAAACTCAACGCATCAGGCCGCTGGTCATTGCTGTCACTGTTCGTCGGACTCGCCGTTGGCCTCGCCGCGATCGCATTCGAATGGACGACGCAGGCGGTACGGCGATTCACATTGGGTCAATTCGCTGGTTACCCGTCGGAGGGCTCGATCGGCGAGCATCAGTTCTTTGACAGCTCTGGACTCCCATTTTCGCCCTGGATGGTCGTCGTAATCATCACGTTGGGCGGTCTTGTTTCCGGGATACTTGTCTACTGGCTTGCCCCCGAAGCGAGTGGGGCGGGGACGGATGCGGCCGTCGACGCGTTCCACAATCGCAAAGGAATCGTCAATCCGCGGGTCCCTTGGGTCAAGACGATTGCCTCGGCAGTCACGCTCGGCACTGGTGGATCGGGCGGCCGCGAAGGTCCGATTGCTCAGATTGGCGCCGGCATCGGCGCCTGGACGGCCGATCGATTACGCCTTTCCTCGACCGATCGCCGGATCATGTTGGCCGCGGGCGTTGGCGCAGGCGTCGGGGCGATGTTTCGTGCCCCGCTTGCCGGAGCGATTTTTTCCGCCGAGATTTTGTATAGCGATGCCGATATGGAAGCGGACGTGATCGTGCCCAGCGCGATTGCATCGATCGTCGCCTACAGTGTCTACACGCAATCGATCTCTGCGGAAGTGCGGTTCCAGCCGATCTTTGGAAACGATCTGGCACACACACTCCATTCGCCGATGGAGCTGTTGCCCTATACCGTACTGGCGATCATCCTGATGTTTTTGGCGGCGTTTTATGTCCGATTCTTTCACGCCACCCAAAAGCTGTTCGAAGCCGCGCCGATCTGGCCGCATCTTCGTCCTGCGTTGGGAGCCTTGTTGGCGGGGCTAGTCGGCATCGGCTTGTTCGTCTACAGCGGAAACAACCCGGAAGTGCTGGGGATACTGGGGACTGGCTACGGCACGTTGCAACACGCCCTCAGCGGGGACAGCGGATCGACGATCGGCATTCTGGCAACCGTTGCCGTCGCAAAGATGTTGACCACCTCTTTGTCAATTGGTTCCGGCGGCTCTGGTGGCGTGTTTGGTCCGTTGATGGTGATCGGTGGATGTGCCGGGGCAGCGTTTGGGCAAGCCGCGCATGCGATGTTTCCTGAGTGGGTTCCGTACCCAGAAGCCTATGCGGTGGTCGGCATGGCAGGCTTTTTCTCGGGGGTCGCGCGAGCGCCGATCTCGACCATTATTCTGATCCGTGAATTGACCGGTGACTTTGGTTTGCTGGTGCCCACGATGTTGGTGTGCGCGTTGACGTTTGTCTTTTCTTCCAAATGGATTTTGTACACGCACCAAGTGGCGTCACGCTTGGAGTCTCCGGCGCACCGAGGCGATTTCCTTGTCGATGTACTCGAGGGACTCGCGGTCAAAGACGTCTACTTGAAGGGTCGGCGATTGCTGATGATCCACGAAGGCGAAACACTCGACGAGATCGTGCACCGCTTAGCCAAAACGAACCAGCACTACTTTCCGGTCGTCGATTCCAATGACGCGATGGTCGGATTGTTCTCAGCAGATGACGTCCGCGCCTACTTGTATGATGAAACGTTGTGGCGGTTGGCGAACGCGCGTGACGTGATGGTCAGCGAGTTTTATCGCGTCTCGCCCGATGACGACTTGAACACCGCAATGCAGCAGTTTACGACGTTAAACGTGGATGAATTGCCGGTCGTCGATCCCGAAAACCCAACCAAATTACTCGGGTTTCTAGGGCGAAAAGAAACGATTGCCGCATACAATCGTAGGATTCTTGAGCACCGCCGCGAGACTGAGCAACATGATTAGGGACAAACGGAAACGGACTCGGCTCGTCATTCTTTTGACGATCGCCGCTCTGACCTTCATCGGCGTGTTTGGCTATATCGAATATTACCTGGCCCGTCCGGTCGGCGAAGGCCCCGCAGGCCCGCAGGTCGATGCCAGTGCGTTTCGCAAGACTTGGTCCAAAGATCCCATTCAAGTCATCGGTGTCGGTGACAGTATCACTGCAGGTTTGGGGGCGAAATCGCCCAGCCACACTTTCTTTAACCGTGTGATCACGAACCCAAGTGACGAGTTCGCAGATCTGGACGGCGTCTGTTTGTCGGCGGTACTGCCCAATCTGAAAGTTGAGAATTTTGCGATCTCAGGATCTGAATCGAAAACCCATCTTGATGTGATCCAAAACACGATTCCCGTCTATGAAGATGCACGCGGCATTGTGCTAATGACGTCTGGTGGCAATGACTTGATTCACAGCTATGGCCGAAGTGCGCCGCGTGAATGTGCGATGTATTCTGCGACACTCGAGCAGGCCCAACCTTGGATCGCGAACTTTCGCACTCGTTTAGCAACGATGTTCGACGAGATCGAAGAACGATTTCCACTTGGCTGCGAGATCTTTATCGCTGACATTTACGACCCGACGGACGGCGTGGGGGATGCCCCTAGCATTTTCTTACCCGCTTGGCCGGATGGTTTGGCGATCCACGCTCAGTACAACCAAGCGATCCGAGAGATTGCGAGCGAGCGAAGCAACGTTCACGTGGTTGACCTCTACGAGACGTTCCTCGGTCACGGGTCGCATTGTCGGCAATTTTGGCGACCGCACTACGATGCCAGCGATCCTCACTATTGGTTCTTTACCAACATCGAAGACCCCAACGACCGTGGCTACGACGCGATCCGGCGTGCATTTTTGAACGCGATTGTCCAGCACAGCAGCCTCGCTCGCGAATCGACGCTGGAACCAAGTCAAACCGATTCACCGACACCCGTCTCGATGCTCATGCGTTTTCCCACAACTCAATTTTAGCGACAGCAAGGAGCGATTGTTTTGCAACCGATACGCATTGGAATTCTGACGGTCTCGGATCGTGCCAGCCGCGGCGAATACGAAGATCGTGGTGGTCCGGCGATTCATGATTACTTGAACGAGATCCTCGATAGTCCATGGACGCCAGTAGCGAGGATCGTCTCGGACGATGTTCAAGGGATCCAAGCGGCGATTGTCGAACTCTGTGATCAAGAGCATTGTTCGCTGGTGGTGACGACGGGTGGCACCGGACCGGCAAAACGCGACGTCACTCCTGAAGCCACCGAACTCGTCTGTGAAAAGATGATGCCCGGCTTTGGGGAACTGATGCGAAAAGTATCGCTCGAACATGTACCAACGGCGATTCTGTCGCGACAAACGGCGGGAATTCGCGGATCAAGTTTGATCGTCAACCTGCCGGGTAAACCGTCGGCGATTGCCGAATGCCTGGACGCCGTATTCCCGGCGATTCCCTATTGTGTTGATTTGATCGACGGTCCGCGGATCGAAACCAAGTCGGATCGCCTAGTCGCGTTTCGCCCAAAAGGAAAGTAAACGCAGACGTGTTCGGATTTATCAACTGCATGAAGCCGTCAGGGATGACGTCTCGAGATCTGGTCAACATCGCCGCTCGACGAGTTCGTCCTCACAAAGTGGGCCATTCAGGAACGCTCGATCCGCTCGCCGAAGGCGTGCTCGTGCTCGGCGTAGGTCGTGCCTCGCGGTTGACCTCGTTCGTGCAGAATTACCCCAAGCAATATCTGGCGTCGTTTCGATTCGGTGCCGACAGTGAATCCGGAGACCTCGAGCAACCGCTGACCGAGTATCCCGATGACCCCACACCGACGCTTGATGAATTGATCGCGGCAGCAAAATCGTTGACGGGTGAAGTGGTGCAGGTTCCCTCGGCATATTCGGCGATTTGGATCGATGGCAAACGCGCCTGCGACCGAATTCGCAATGGGGAACAAGTCGATGTGCCGTCGCGGAAAGTGCAAGTGTATGAGTATAAAATACTGAAGTATGACTACCCCAACGTCGAACTAGACATCACGTGTGGGTCGGGGACGTATGTTCGTTCGCTGGGTGTTGATTTGGCCGCCAATGTCGGGGCTCACGCAGTGATGACAAATTTGGTTCGCACGCGTGTGGGGCCTTTTCACGCAGCCGACGCGATCTCGATTGACCAAGTTCGCAACGACGATCTCGAACCTTTCGTCCAGCTGGCTCGGCTGGGTGTCGAGCATCTGCCGCATTTGTCGGTCAACGACGAGGAAGCCATTCGGCTAATCAATGGATTGAACGTGTTCGGCACGGCCCATTACACGCCGATTGACCCATTAACAGGCGGTGAAGGACCGATCGAATCCTCTCAGCCGACCGACGAAGGCATCGCAGCAGCCATCCGCACAGACGGACGCTTGATTGCGATCGTTCGCGGTAAAACGAAAGCCTATGATCCCGCCTGGTATCCCGAACGTGTCTTTCCGCTCGAGCCGCGGCAGTTGTCTTAAGCAGGTGGCAATACGTTATTCGGATTTGCAGCAGCGTTGTCGATTGTTCCAAGTGGCCCCAATGATCGGCGAACGAACGTGGCATTGATCGCGACAATCTGGTTAAATTGAGCACGTAGCGAACTCATTTCCACTGGAAACTCTGATGCCACCGAAATTAACAACATTGCTTGCGATTGTGGTGCTGACGACATTTCCCACGTTGCGGTGCACCGCAGCGGATCAGAAATCCACGGACTCTGGCGATTCAAGGATTGTCAAACAGTTGATCGAGCAACTCGACTCGGACAAATTTGGCGATCGACAACTCGCAGCAAACCAACTTCGTTCTCTCGGTGAACGCGCGATCGCCGATCTTGCCAAAGCGACCCACAGCGACAGCCACGAAGTTTCCGGTCGTGCGTTCGAAATTTTGCAGCAGCACCTGCTCGGCAACGACACTCATCTTGAACTTGCGGCGCAAGCGACTTTGCAGTCACTTGCAGAAGGGGATTCCATCCAGGTCGCTGATAAAGCCAAACGTGTCTTGGAATCATCAAGCGGAAGCAACGAATTGGCGAATCCGTTTGGCATGGGTGGAAGAATCGTCGGTCGTCCAATCATTGCCGGTGCACAAGTCCAAGGCCGATTCCAAATTCAGATCGGGGGCATCAATAATGCGAGGCAGTTGGGACGCACCGTAAAAATCCATTTTAACAATGGGATCAAGTCGGTGGAGGTGACCGAAAACAACAAGACAACTAAAGTCGCGGAAAAGGCCGACGGCAGCATCGAAGTGACGGAAATCGTCGCCGGCAACGAGGCCCCCAAAAAGACTTACAAAAATGCAGACGAACTGAAGAAGGAAAATCCAGCCGCTCACAAAATTTTCCAGCAAGGCGGAAAGCCACCCCGAGTTATTGTGCCGCCATTGAATCCGGTTCCCCGTCAACCAAACGCTGTTGAATAAGCGAACTGAACTTTTGACTCGCTCGAGACGTAGGGACCGAGCAGGAGATTAGCGTCGTGGATCGCTCCGCAATCCAACGTGATTACCTGTCGAATTTTGACGTAGCTGCCGTCGCCAGACGGCGGAAATCCACGCTCTGGCGAGCGTAGCTACGAAAGTAATAAACCGTTCGTCCTCCGCGATCCAACGTAATGATCGCGGAGCGATCAACGACAATTTGCCGCTCGTTCCAATCTAAACTTTTCTATTTCAATAGGGTCTCCGCGTTGTTGGATCTTTCACAGTGGCTTGGTTGGTTGATCGCTGTGACGGTCCTCCCCCCGTTGGTCGTTTCTCTGCTGACCATCTATCCGGTTCGCCGATTTGCCGTACAGCTTGGCTTGGTTGCGCGTCCGGGCGGGCACAGCACCCATACCAACGTCACACCACTTGGCGGCGGAATCGGAATTTGGTCGGGCATCGTGGTGACGTTTGCACTGGGCACGATCGCGGTGGCGATTCTACGCAGCAACGTTGATTTGCAATCGCACTTGCCGGCGTTTGTAGTTCCGCATTTGGAAGGCGTCTGGTCACGTGTCGCCCAGTTATGGTGGCTGCTCGGTGCCGGCACGGTGCTGACGATTCTGGGCGTGATCGATGATCGAGGCGGAGTGAACCCCTGGTTGCGGCTTGCGGTTGAGTTCGCCGTGGCCGCGTTTGTGGTCTATGGGTTGGATTTTGGATTGACCGCGTTTATCAGCGTCGCGTGGCTGACCAAAGTCTTGTCGGTCATCTGGATCGTGGGGCTGATCAACTCATTCAACATGCTCGACAATATGGATGGACTCAGCGGCGGTGTTGCCGCGATCATTGCCGCGTCGATGGCGATTGTGATGTTGACGACGGCTGATCCCGGTACCTCGCAGCCTCAATTGTTTGTGGCCGCACTGTTATTAGTTGTGTGTGGTTCTCTGCTGGGATTTTTATGGCACAATCGACCGCCTGCCAAAATTTTCATGGGCGATGGCGGTAGTTATTTGATTGGATTCCTGATTGCTGTCTCGATGTTGATGGCGACGTTTGCAACGAGTGACGGATCACGTCCGCATGCAATGTTGGCACCACTTTGCGTGATGGCGGTTCCACTGTATGACATGACAACGGTGCTTTGGATTCGTATCCGCCAAGGACGAAGTCCATTTGTGGGTGACCGCAGCCACTTTTCGCACCGCTTGGTCGAGCTCGGTTTGAGCCGCACTCAGGCGGTGTTGACAATTTACTTGGTAACCGGCACCTGCGGCCTGGCTTCGATCTTGTTAACCCATGTTGAGCTCGCTCAAGCGATCATGGTGATCGGGATCGTGGCTTGTATGTTGTTGCTTGTGATCATCTTGGAATCGACTCAGTGGCAAAGCGACAAAGAATAGAACGTCGAAGCGGACGCAGCGCAGAGAAACGCGCGGACGAATCGGACGCCACGATCGAACAAGCCACGGTGCCATCCGTCCCGCCAAACTCGAGCGTCAAACCGAGCCCCTACCGATTCAGCCATTTGCCAAACGGAATCGCCATTTTTGTGTTGGCATCCGTCTTGGTTTATTCGCAGTACCACCCCAGCGATAGTGTGGCGGTCGAGCAGGGCGACGGACTTTGGTTCGCCGCATTCTCGCTTGTTGTGCTGATCGCAAACTCGTTCGCCAAACGAACCAAGGCGCAAGTTCGCAACCATGGTGTTTCGCTTGTCCTGGATTGGGTGCCGTGGTTGCTTGCGGGCTGGATGATGATCGCTGCCTTTGGGAGCAGCCCCCCAGGGAATTTGCGTCTTGCCACGAACGAAGCATGGATTTGGGTCAGTGCAGCAGCCGTTTTCTTTGCGGCTCGTCGCTTGTTCGCGCAACCGATGGTTGTGCGAGGCATCGTGACTCTGTTGTTCGGATGTGCCGTGGCGCAGGCGGTGCATGGTCTGCACCAGCAATTCATCAGTCTGCCGCAAATGCGAGCCGCTTACGAAGCCAACCCCGAGCCGATGTTGTTGCTTGCCGGGATCGATGCGCCGCCGGGATCGTCCGAGCGTATTGTGTTCGAGAATCGATTGCGCGACGGTGGCCCCACCGGGACATTTGCCTTGGCAAACTCGTTGGCCGGCGTGTTGGTCGTTGGAATCATGATCGCAATCTCGGGGTTATGGTTTCAGGGAGCACGAATGTCCGTGCCAGGACGAGTTTGCTGGGTCGGCTTGATCGCGTTGTTGGTAATTGCACTGCTGGCGACGCGAAGTCGATCGGCGGTGGTTGCGATCTTTATCGGAGCCGCGATTCTGCTGATCATGTCGGCTAACTTGGGGCGACATCGGCGAACGGTCTTCGTCGCACTAGCGGCAATCGCCTCGGTCGCCGCAATCGTCGGAGGCGGAATCCTGACGTGGGGGAACCGCGAATGGATCGAACAAGCACCTGCGTCACTGGCGTTTCGGATCCAGTACTGGCGGTCCACGATCGCAATGGTCACAGAAATGCCACTGTTTGGTGCAGGGCCTGGCAATTACCAGATGATCTACGAACGATTCCGTGAACCCAGTGCGAATGAGCAGATCGCGGAACCCCATAACTTCTTTTTCGAAACGTTGGCCAGTGGAGGATGGATCGCGGCGGGGTTGCTGATTTGTTTGGCCGTTGCCGTCGCTGTTTGCTGGAGATCGCGGCGTCAACAGTTCAACGAAGCCGACGGAAATGTTGGCCCGGCTGCCGAGCGATGGTGGAACGCAGCTCTCTTCGTGTGGCTCGGTGCAGCGGTCAGTTTTCTGCTGGTCTGGATCATTGGTTTTATCGTTCTACGTGTTCCGGATATCGAAGCCGACCTGTTCGGCGTGCCGCTTTGCATCGCCGCGATGGTCGTGGCATGGAAAAACCTTCGCCGCTTGAGCGACCGCGATCTGCATTCACTCGGTGCCGCCGCGATCTTGGCGATGTTGGTTCACCTGTCGATCGCAGGCGGATGGACCGTGCCCGGAGTCGCCATTTGCGTGTGGTTAATGACCGCCGTGTTATGCCGAGCAATGTCCTCTTCGAAACCAGTTAATGGCGGGACTGCAAATATTGAAACGGGGAAATCCGAGCATCGCGTTGCCGTTTCCGATCCGGCGTCCCGCTATTGGCGAGAGCGGAAATGGAGCATCCTGGGATCTGCCGCCAGCGTGCTGCTGCTTGGCGCGTCGGTTTGGATGTCGATTTTGCCTGTTTCGCACCAGCAGCGGCTGTTGAGCGAGGTTTCCAAATCGCGAGGAAGGACGAATTTTCAGAACATGGATGCGTTGCTGAGCGAAGCGATGGCGGCCGACCCGTGGTCCGCAGAAGCCGTCCGCTGGCGTGCGGACGCCTACCGCTGGGAGATCGTCCGAGCTGCGGTGGACGATGACGCCGCCGGTATCTCGCGGCGAAGCACTTGGCAGTCGCTGGTAGAGCAAGCCAAACAGCGAGCGGGACAAGATCCGAGTGCCTATCGCGAACTTGGAACGGCACAATTGCACGTTTTTCAGCGTTTCGGACGGCAGGAAGATCTGCAAAATGCACTCAGCACGTTTGCCGAAGCAGAAACCTGGAGCCCTTCGAATCAATGGATGGCAGCTCAATTTGCCGAAGTTTTGCGTGCGGCCGGCAACTCGGCCCAGGCCACTGAAATGGCCCAACGAGCCCAGTGGCTCTCGGGACTACGTTTTACCATGGACCGGATGTTAGAAAGTCAAATGATTCTCGAAGCACGGCCGATCGGTGTCCGAGCTGCGGCCGAGCCCAAAAGACGCCCTGCGAGCGAGTTATTGATGAACCAATTAGGGCAAACGGACGTACCGTAACCCATTCATTTTCAATCCTCCAACCATCCTCTCCCCCTTTTAGATAACGGTTGAATTATGAGCAGATTCTGGGTGCTTTTAGCCATCGTGGCGGTCGCAGGTTCCATTGCCGGATGGGGGATCAATTACGCTGCGTACGGTCATCGCAAGGCTCAGATGGGCGAAATGGTCTTCGGTGGCGACATCACTGGCGAAAACATTGACGAATTCTACATGAACGTCGCTCAAGCCAAAAATCCCGAGGTCGAATTACCCAACGGAAGCACGTACGACTTCGGCACCATGGCGCCAGGGACAAAAGGCGAGCACGTTTTCGTGATTAAAAACTCTGGCGAGGGTGACCTGAAGCTCCGTTTGGGGGCAACGACGTGCAAATGTACCTTGGGAACACTCGATAACGACGTGCTAAAACCAGGCGAACAGACCGAGGTTCGATTGGAATGGGACGTCAAAACAGATTCCAAGTCATTCGGCCAATCGGCACAGTTGCTAACGAACGATCCCAAACATTACGCGATCGACTTGAAAATCGAAGGCCGCGTCGTAGGTGATTTGGAAATGATTCCTGATGCGTTGACCTTTGGCGATGTTTCAGCGGATGAAACCGTCACGCTGACCGCCAAAGTTTACAGCTTCATGGATCCCCCGATCAAACATACAACATTCAAATTCAGCAGCGATGCGTTGAATGAATTGGCGGACATCAAAGTTGAGCCGTTTGAACCTTCCGAAGCAGACGGCGCGAGTTCATCGGCAATCCAGGGATTTGACATCACCATCACCATCAAACCGGGGATGAAACAAGGCGCCGTTTCGCAGAACGCGATGTTCGGCTTCGTACAAGAAAACCCGAAGTCTGATGCGGGTGACAAGGAAGAAGAGAAATTCTTGGTTACTCCGATCACGGGCAAAGTTGTCGGCGCGATCAGTATGATCCCCAACCCGAAGCTCACAGGCTCTGACGGTGGAAACTACATCTACGATTTCGGAGAAGTTAAGCCAGAAGGACCCTTTACGGCGAAAACCTTTGTTGTGCTAAAGGGTCAAGATCGCGACAATACAACTCTAAGCATTGAAAGTGTTGAACCGGAGGGGATTGTTGAGGCGACGTTTGGCGAAAAACTCGTTCGCTCGTCAATGACACTCTATCCGCTTGAAATCAAATTGATTCCGGGCCCCGAGGCGATCCAGCGACTCGGCCGCAACAAAGACGATTACGGCAAAATTCGGATTACCTCGGATAACGGTGAATCGGTCGGCAAATTGGTGGTCGGTGTCAAGTTTTCAATGGAACCAAAATAGTCACCCCGTTGCTTTTTAGATTTGGGTCGTATGAAGAATCAAGTTACGAAGTCTGCTTTGCGCGATCCTTCCGGTTTGTCAACCGATATTGATGCTGCGATCCAGAATCACCCGCGTGATGGAGTAACATCCGTCCGGCACTTGAGCCCTCGTTTGCTTGTCGTTGGACTGAGCATCACGTCATTGATGGCGATCATGGCAGGATCAATTGACGCCCAAGCTCCCGCCGGTGCTCCCCCGATCAAAATCGAGGTCATTCCGACGCCGGTCGGGGTGCCAGACGCAAAGGCAAATCCAGCGGGTGATTCGGATGCCAACAAGAGCGGTAGTGATACGCCGCCGATGAAATCCGATATCGCGGCCGATTCGAAACAGACGAATCCTGCGCATCCAAATCAGCCGGGAATGAAAATTCCGGAAGCCGAGGTTCCGGAAAACTCGCTCGGCCCCGAGGATTACCGCAAGTGGACGGCTCCTGATCTAACGTTGGTGCTTTCGGGAAACCAACACGGTTACATCGAGCCGTGTGGTTGCACCGGGCTGGCTAACCAAAAAGGGGGCGTCGCGCGTCGCTACTCGTTCCTCGAACAATTGAAAAAAGAAGGCTGGAATCTGGCCCCTATCGACGCTGGCAACCAAGTGCGACGTTTTGGAATTCAGGCCGAAATCAAGCTCCAACGAACCGCCGAAGCATTGCGATCGATGCAGTACCAATCGGTTGGCTTTGGTCCCGAAGATGTTCGCCTCGGTGTGGGCGAATTACTTTCGGTTGCCAACCCGCAAGGCGATTCGATCGACGACATTCTGTATGTCTCGGCCAACGTCGTGTTACTGGACGAGCCTTCGTTTATGGCTCAACACAAGGTATTCGAAAAAGGCGGCATGAAGGTCGGCGTCACAACGATCTTGGATCCTGCGACACTGGAAAGCGAACTTTCCTCGGACATCGCCGTCAATCCGATGGTGCCGGCCGCGAAAGCCGCACTCGCCTCGATCAACGAAAAATCACCTGACTTTCGTGTGTTGACGTTCTTCGGCGAAGAGGCCGCTGCACAGCAATTGGTCCGCGACGTCCAAGGTTTCGATATTGTCGTCGTTTCCGGTGGCTACGGTGAACCCACCTACCAAGCACAGACGATCGAGGGCACGAAGACGCGAATGCTGGTCACGGGCAATAAGGGCATGTATGTGGGACTCGTCGGTCTGTACCGCAACGCCCCTATGAAATACTGCCGAGTTCCATTGACGGATGAATTCGACGACGCCCAGGAAATGCGGAAACTGATGGCGGAATATCAGAACCAACTTCGCGACCTCGGTCTCGAAGGACTCGGATTGCGGCCCATCCCCCACTCCACACGACGTAACTTTGCAGGCAGCAAAAAGTGCGGCGAGTGTCATACCACCGCCTACGAGATTTGGGAAAACACGCCGCATGCCGAAGCGACCGAATCGCTTGTCCACCCTGGTGAACGCAGCGACGTGCCTCGCCATTTCGATCCCGAATGCCTCAGTTGTCATGTCACCGGCTGGAATCCTCAGAACTACTATCCCTATGTTTCTGGCTACCTGTCGTTGCAAGACAGCGCTCACTTGACGGGCAATGGTTGTGAAAACTGCCATGGGCCGGGGGCCGAGCACTCGGCAGCCGAAGTCGAGGGTTCGAGCATCAGTGAACAGGAGCGTGATTTGCTCCGTGACGCGATGAAATTGCCGCTCGCCAAGGCAAAGGAGAAGTGCATGGAATGCCACGACTTGGACAACAGTCCCGACTTCCATCTCGACGACGCTTTCGAAGACGAATATTGGCCTCAGGTCGAGCACGAAGGCAAAGAATAGTGCGATCAGGGCGAGGAATCGCCTCTCTAGCAAGCCTTTTCCCTGCCGCCTCGACGAATCGGGCTCGAGAGGTGAAAATGGCGTTTGATTGCAAATTGCCCCTACCAAGACTTAGTTTAGGATCGTAATGGCGAAGAAGGCCGCGAGTACCACTTTTGAGTACGTCGAACCCATCGGAGATCGTGTTTTAGTTCGCAAGGACGAGCCCAAACGGGAGACGCGGGGTGGAATTGCATTGCCCGATGCAGCAGAGATCCCCACAATCACCGGACGCATCGTCACGATCAGTGCCGTGGTGGAAAACGACGAAGAATTGCCACTACGCCAATACGACAAAATCCTGTTTCATCCCAAAAACATGATTCCAGTCGATTTGGAACACGACAATCAATTGTTCGTGATCCCAGTCGAAGACGTTGTCGCCGTCTTTCGGAAAAAGAAGCCTGAATAGTCGTCAGAATGCAAGGCAACACGCAAGCACTCATCACAATGAATATCGCTTGCGTGATTGAGGTGCACGTCGTACCCGGCACGCGACGATCGCCACATCGTCCCAAAGTTGGCCTGAAGGCAAGCGGACCATTTCCAGGCACTTGCGAGGGATCGAGAAGAAATCCGATCGTGAAACCACGGGCGGCACGGCATCGCGTTTGGCGTAGTTGAAGAATCCGTCAGTGCCGACTAGCAACGTGCCAGACAACGGTTGATGTGTGAATGCCACAGGTCGTGCCTGCTGGGAACCGAGCAAAGGTTTACGCACTTGATTTCGGGTGAGATCAAACACATTACCCTCGTCGATGATCCAGGCTGCGCTGTCGCCGACGCTTGCGCCGATGATTCGATCGAGTCGCAAATCAACGACCACCACTGTGGACTCACCCGCAGGAATGCGAAAATCAAGTTGCCGCAATTCGTGGGCCCATTGATCGGCAGTTTCAATTCGCGAGCAAACCGACCGAATCTCGCGAACCAACGTATCCGCAGCCACATCACCGCTGCCCGTGCCTCCCGCCCCATCCGCGACCACGATGACCGTACGGTCGCCATCGGCAATCACAGCTATACGATCCTCACCGCGATCACTGTGTGACTCCACGAGATAGACGGTTTCAAAGGATGTCACAATAACGCCTCCGACGGATGAATGAGTCGCGTTCGCCATCCCCGCGTACGCCAATGGCTTTTTGACTAGTGCCGACCTAAACAAACATTATTCATCACCCGCCGAGTGGTTGGTCACTGCTCGCAATGACTCGGTCAGTTGCCGGTGACTTCACGATTAGCTTGCTCGATGCGCACTCTTTGCGATTTATCGAGATGTTGCATAAAGTGCACTTCCGGACCCAAATGTAAACCTGTTCGTTTCATCTGAGGGTCGTGAACGTCAAGGCTGAGGTCGCAATCGAATCTTGCCAAGATCGCATGATTATGGTCCCAAGTGGTTGCGTTGGTGAAGTGCGAAAGTCCCCATGTGATGCCTCGCCCATCCTGGGTGTCGGTGAATGCATCCGCGATGAACGGGCCCGCTGCATCGGGCATCAAGTACGCGATCGACGCTATTTCGAAGTTAACTCCGTCCTTGGCATACTGCACTGTGGAATGTTCATTCCCATCGCGAATCACGAAGGCCGCAATCCCTTCTCGGAATGGAAACAACGTCGTTTCGTGCCCCGAGTTAATTACGGGGTTAAGCGGGTGCTTTGCAAACGGCCCCAGCGGATTGTCGGCGATGGCAAGCCCCTGCATCCGAACCAGCGACGGATCGCCATCAAAGTCGGATTTGTAGTACAGAGAGATCTTGCCGTTGTGAACCAACGGGTACGGATCGTGGATCGAGTATTGGTCCCACTCGCCTTCGCCGCCGTTGGGAATCACGATTTGATCGTGCGGCGTCCAAGGCCCTTCGGGCGAATCCGCACGCGAGACACGAACGGGGCAATCATCCCCTCGCAATCCGCTGGGTTCTTTGAATGCCTGGTAGTACAGATAGTACTTGCCATTCCAAACCAAAATGTCGGGTGTGCACACCGATCGCCAACCCACTTGCGGCTTGGTGGGTCGGGCGACCGCAATGCCGCGTTCTTGCCAAGTGAAACCATCTTGACTGGTGGCGTACCAAACGTCCGCTAGATCCCAGTCGGCCGATGGAATTGTATCGGTCGCTGCTTCTGCTCCCTGAGGCGGTGTCGGCGTGTGGCGTTTGGTGTACCAGACGTAATAGGTGCCGTCGACCAAAATGACCTTCGAAGGATCACGGCGTGAAACGGTCCCGTCGCCATCGTGATAGTCGAGGCCTTCCAACCGCGTGTACTTGAATTGTGAGTAAAGTTCGTTGTCTTCCGGACGCGGCGCGGGATAGGCCACGTAGTTTCGCTGCATCGCCGCACTCAGCTGCCGATCGGGCTTTTGCTTCGGCAGCACAAACGGAAACCCCGACTGCTGCGCCACCGCTGGCGGAGACCAAAAGCAGACGACCAACAGCGCAAGGACCATCCATTGACTGCGACAGTGACGCCGTAAACTTTGTTGGATATTCATTGTGCCGAACATTTCTCAATTTGAAAGATCGAGATCACAAAACCGTGATTTTGTAATCATCAGGGATTCATGATCGATGGCAAACAATTTCGATCGTTCATCGCGTTATTACTGTACGTTCGCAATCGAGAGCAAAACGTAGGATGACTCACCGGCCGACGTGGACCCGAGCAACGCCCACTTTCCTGGAGCAACAATCAGTGACGTCGAAATATTGGACGTACTGATGTCCGGCGGCGAATCATCGCCACCTTTACCTGCGATTCGTGAAGCTTCAAAGTCAATCTTGACTTCGACACCGTGATCTTTCGCAATGGCAGTCAGCCGAATAATCGAGCCGACTTGGATTGCTTCGGTTCGTCGCTCAGTAATACCACGGACCGTCATGGTTCCGGTCGTCGCTGTGACGCGTCGCCCAAACTGGGCCATGCTTTCGACACCCTCCAGTGCAGAGAGCCGAATTGTCTCAACCGCTTCCGCATTCTGCTTCTCAATCAACGCAATGATCTCATTTTCGCTCAGCGATGGCGAGAGTATGTCCTCCATGTGGTACTCAACAAGCGTAACGAGATAACGCTGCTGGATTGCCGGTGGATCGGCCACCGCCTTTGTCGCTACAGCATCGTCGGCAACGAGATTTGCGGTGATGGAACAAAACAAGATGGCGTAGAGCAATGGTTTGTTCATGTTGTACCTTTGCAAAATTCGGATCAAGGTTTCGACGCAACCGCTTTGGGCGTGGATGCTGTCGATTGAACGAACAGTTCAATCACGACTGATTGTAACCCAGACGCTGATCACAGATACAAAAACAACCGTGACGAGCTTCTAGGACGTTTTGCGTCGGCCGGAGTGGCAGACCTTTCCTTTTTTCTGGGATCCTCTCGTCGATCTTGTCTCAGCAGCAGAAACAACTGTCAGCTACCATGAATATCCGTTCAGGTAAGTCGCTCGATTTGGCTTCGTCGACTTATCGATAAACGCAACTCAATTTTGCCGGAACTCGCTATGACACGAAGATACGCAAGGCAAATGACCATGACACATCTGCAAAAGCGCCGGAAACCAAGCCATCTCGCTGTCGCTGCCGCACTCGTGTGCTGCTTGGGAAGTGCGTTCGCGTTCGCACAAGAAACGCTTCCTCCTACTGAAAATGGGCTCGGACCACAAACCTACGAGGAACTTTGGGCAAGCTACGATCCGCGCGCTGAACCGCTCGATGTCGAGATCCTCTACGAATGGGAAGAGGGCGACGTTTTGTTGAAGGTGCTCCGCTATCGCATCGGCGTCTTCAAAGGCCAAAAGGCGATGATGGCAGCCGTGTTCGGCTACCCCAAAGGCGGCGCGGGTTTGCCGGGATTGGTGCAAATTCACGGCGGCGGCCAGTACGCCGACTATCGTGCCATATTGACCAACGCCCGACGCGGCTATGCAACCATCTCGATCGCTTGGGCCGGTCGCATCGCCGCACCCAACTACAAAGTCAATCCAGATGGCGTGAAGCTCTTTTGGGATGGCAAGACCGACGACCCCAACTACCGCGTCACCACGGATTGGGGACCACTGGATGGTTACCATGCTCCGTGCCGAAATCCCAAAAATGGGTTTGCAAGTGTCGATCCAGAACCGTGGACTCTAGATACCGTCGCGTCACCTCGTAACAATCCCTGGTACCTGTGCACGTTGGGGGCACGCCGGGCATTGACGTTTCTGGAACAGCAGCCTCAAGTGGACGGTGACATGTTGGGAGTCTACGGACACTCGATGGGCGGCAAGCTGACGGTGATGACGGCGGGAACCGATGACCGCGTCAAAGCAGCCGCATCGTCTTGTGGCGGAATCAGTAACCGCAGTATCGACAACGACGACTCGCTGTATCAGCGAACGATCGCCGACGATGTTTATCTAAAGCATATCACTTGCCCGGTCTTCTTTCTTAGTCCTGCCAACGACTTTCATGGTCGTATCAATGACTTGCAAACCGCAGTCACTGAAATCAAAACGGACGAGTATCGAGTCACCTGTGCACCGCACCATAACCACCAAGACACCGCCGAATATGAAGTCGCTAGCCAGCTCTGGTTTGACCAACACTTGAAGGGCACTTTCCAATGCCCCGAGTCCCCAACGACAGAATTGTCATTAAAAACGGACGATGGCGTGCCGTCGTTGTTGATACACCCCGACTCGAGTAATCCGTTTTTTTCAGTCGACATCTTTTACACGCAGCACGGACAGATCGACAGCCAAAAAGATGACTTCAAAAACACGAAAGCAAGGTTTTGGCATCATGTCGCGGCGAGCGAAAACGATAAAGGCTGGGCTGGCAAGCTGCCACTGCTGAGCATCGATCGACCGCTGTGGGTCTATGCCAACGTCACCTACCCGCTCGACGACACGGTCACCGGTGCAGGCTACTACTATGGGACCTACTCAACCGATCAATTCAACCTGTCATCGTTGATGTCGATGATATCGCCAGCCCAGCTTCAGGCCGCGGGTGTCAAAGCAACCGCCAAGCGGTCTCGTGTGATTGAATCGTTTAACGGCGACTGGCGACAAGAATGGTTCAGCTATCAACCCTACTCATGGCCACGTCGGACGCACAAAGTCTACGATCGGAAATGGGCAGCTCCTCAGGGCTCGCAGCTGTCAATCGAAGTTCAATCAGACGAACCGAACTCATTCGTGATCGGACTGGATGACTATGCCGCCGAAGTCAAACTTGACGGGGGTGCCGATTGGCAAACGATCATTCTCTCACCTGCGGATTTTGAAAACGCATCGGGCGGATCGTTGGCCGATTGGAACGGCATAAAAGAACTACGGCTGGGCGACCAAGAAACGCTTAAAGACAAAGATCAACGGCGGAGTATTGGCAAACCATGGCAGGGTGCGCCGCCACACATGCGGAATCTCAGCTGGAAAAGTCGGTAGCGAATCCCAAACCCACAGCATCCGCCGCGGCAAGTGCCGGTTCGCCTTGACGTTGCCCCCGTCGTTCCTCGAGCAAATCGACACGACCTGAAACGGAGTTCCTCATCGCTGGAAAGCCTGGGATTACCCCCGAAAAGTTGACAGTTGGACCGCAGACGTTGGTGGATGACACCGATTTCCTATGATCCGTTCTTCTTTTCATAAACGCAGTGCAAAACCTGCAATCAGCATCCCCAAACCGAGCAGCAGTGCAATCGCTTGCTTTGGCGTCCACAAACCTGCAGAATACCGGCCGACGCGAGCCCAAGCGACACTGGACCGTTTTGAAATTCGGTCGTCCTACAAGCAGCACAACGATTAGTGTTTATCAGCGGCGATTAGTGTTCCAGCAAAAAAGAACACCAATCTTCGCTACTTGTATTCGATCTCCTTGCGACGGAAACCTGCACTCCATTCACGGGATGCGGCAATGGTCCGAGTGACAACAGCCCACAACAACGTCCGAGTTCAACGGGCGCGGCGAAAAAAATCGTGGTAGGAACATGGAGGTAGGAAGATAGAGCACTTCACAATCCGTCATTCAAATTTTTTTTCACATCAAACATGCTGACCTACAAACATACTTCCCGACACGTGCGAGCCAATGTGTCGGACTGAGCCGGGTGCACCAGCGGATAAATTCGCTTTCCTCCGTCCGGCATTACCCTAATGACACGGACTCGAGAGGTGCAGCACCGTGAAACATCCTTCAGGCCGAGCTTGCCTCGGCGGTGGCAACAACTTTCGCCGTTCTTCGATGATAATGGATCTACGACCACCTCCGGGGGCGGTGTGTAAGTTTGAATAGGCTTCCGGCGGTGTTCGCGTCGCTCGACCGCCGGCTAATACCTGAAACGCCTCCGGCGTAATCGTGTTTGCGTGCGACTAATAGGACGTCAGTATCGGGGAAATGTCGACTTCCATCGAGTTGCCGAGCGACGGGAGGAGAACAGACAGTAGACAACCCGCCGCCACACGTCGGCCAAGTCGTCGTCACAAGTAAACACTGCCATTTAATGCATCCGAGCGTTTGGTGCGAGGCGAGTTGCACGATGCCATTCTCAGCAATTTTGAAGCCAGTTGGCCCGCGAATCACGCAAATGAACGCGAATAAGGCTTTCCACCAAAAATGCATTCGCGTCGATTGGCGTTATTCGCGGTCAAATCATTTGGGTACCTCCGACCTAAAGTCAATCAAATGCGATGCTAAACACGAATGTTGGCAGGTGGCAATGATTTCCGAATTCCCACTTCGCTTCACTCAGCGGCTTCTTGTTCCTGCAGGCCGGCTGCATCGGGAACCTTGCTGACTCGTTGGTCATAAGCTTGCACGGTTTGGATAAGGCGATCAGCAAATTGATAGATGTCTGTCAAACGTTCAACGACCTCGCGAGTCTCCATTTTGTCCGGACCGAATAGGCCGATATATTTCTGCGAATAGTTAAACCTCAACCGACAAATCGGCTTGCGGTTGTTGTCATCAAGCAAAACACCACAATAACTTTTCGTATCTCGCATCACCACTCGCCCCGGATCGATCACTTTTGCTAAAATCGCTCGCACGATATGGAATGCCTCAATTTCTTCGACCGTCGTCTCGATCCCATCTGCGTTATCATCTGACTCTTCCGTAGCCGGACTCGATATGCCAGCAACGATGGCTTCCGATGACACTCCGTCAATGGCAGAGCGAAGCCTTGTCGTCAGACGCTCACGAAGAAACTCTCGCAGCGCCGACTTTACGAGCAGACGAAATTGATCCTGCACACTCGATGTGATTCGCCCAGTGTAAACCTGCGCTGCAAGCAATCGCACGAAATCATCCGTTGGATTATCAAATTCACTGGCAATCAAGTTCTGAATTTGCTGCGCATACTTAAGCTCACTCGCCGTGCTGAGGATGTTTTCGAGATTGAAAAGCGGCTTTGAGAATTTCTTTAACTCCGACACTGATTTCTCGTCGAACTCACGGACATCGAACTCAAAAAAAGGCTTTTCGTCCATTCGATTCGGCGATTCCAGGTCGCTGTAAAACAAATACCGCAAACCATCAGTCAAAACAGCAAACCTCGCATCGGTCACGGAAAAATAGCGATATAGCTGGCTTGCGTGATTAAGACTCAATGGCGATCCGACAGGCTTGCATTCAACCAACAGAGTTACTTTGCCATCAATAAAGATCGCGTAATCGACTTTTTCACCCTTCTTCGTGCCAACATCAGCAACAAACTCTGGAACGACCTCCGTCGGATCAAACACGTTGTAACCAAGCGAATTTAGCAACGGCATAATCAACGCATTTTTGGTTGCCTCTTCCGTTTTAATACTCGGCAACAACTGCTCAAGACGCGACGACAACAATTGCAGCGAATCTAATAGATCCATTCAAGGACTCCGATGCAGAAAGGACTGAACACGCAACTGCCCCGCATTCCACATGCTTGGAATCGTCGCGGCGTAAATCTTGTGTCGAGAAATCTGACATGTCTAGTATTCGTTGCAATCGAATAAGTAAACCCGAACTAGTAAAGCAAACGGATCCCGACGACAGGAATTGTATCATACGCAATGACGAGAATCAGCCCCACCAATAAACACTTGCACCGTATCAAATCGCATTAGCTGGAAAAACATCCCCGTCGTCGCGTTGCGACTGGCTGAATGGGTCGCTTGCAAACCACGGACTTACGTCCGTGGCTACCGCGTGCCATCGCTTCGCGATTATGGTGTCTGCGAGTCGCAACGCGACGGTAGGTAGTAGCCCCGGACGTCAGTCCGGGGAAAACCGTTGAGCTCAATCGGTAGAGTCGCGAAGCGACGGCATGAGGACGCGCAGAGAGCCGTGTTGCGTCAGGACGACGAACCAAATCGTTTGCCGATGCGTGGGCCGTATCCAACGCCATTCGAACATGCCTCGGCAAACACTGATGTCGTCGCGTTGCGACTGGCTTGAATGGGTCGCTTGCAAACCACGGACTTGCGTCCGTGGCTACCGCGTGCCATCGCTTCGCGATTATGGTGTCTGTGAGTCGCAACGCGACGGTAGGTAGTAGCCCCGGACGTCAGTCCGGGGAAAACCGTTGAGCTCAATCGGTAGAGTCGCGAAGCGACGGCATGAGGACGCGCAGAGAGCCGTGTTGCGTCAGGACGACGAACCACATCGTTTGCCGATGCGTGGGCCGTATCCAACGCCATTCGAACGTGCCTCGGCAAACACTGATGTCGTCGTTTTGCGACTGGCCTGAATTGGTCGCGGACTAACCACGGACGTCCGTCCGTGGTTATCGCGTGTCATTGCTTCGCGATTTTGCTACTTTTGTCGCTAGACTTGTGGGGTGGTATCGCGTTGGCTGAGGTGCTTTGCGAATGCGATGGCGTTGGCTAGCCGTAGCGATGCTCGGGAACTGCCCTCCACTTCTGCCTGGATCGCTTGGTCGACCAAAAACGATTCGAGCGAATCAGACTTTGTGTGCGATTTCATGTGAATCGACTTCAGGATCAATGTGTCCGAAAACTCAGCATCAACATTCCGCAACAACTTTGCGGTGTTCGAGTGATAGACGGCCACGTGGTCAGTCGGACGCAAGAACGCTTGCCAACGCTCGCGAAAGCTGTCGACGGATACAGCATCGGCAAAGTCACGCTCGGTCAACTGCAAACGCTGGAGAAAGTCGCTCTCGAGCCCCGAGTCGGTTTGGATCGTGCACTCGAATCGCTCGCCACTGACCAATCGCTCGGCGGTCCACAGGATCGGTTTGGCGCGAAAACGATTTCGCACGCCTCGGCGTGCACCGCGATCGAGTCGCTCTCCCTTCTCTTGCTCGCCATACGCGACGACGACGTTCTCGAGCTCGCGTGTCAAAACGCGTGGCACGTTCGCCGAACCGCGGCGACGCGATTGATTAGCTCGCCAATTCGTGGCCGACGGTGTGTGATTGAGCTGGTCGTCAACCATCCGTTCGAAAGCGCCGAGCAGCCGATCGAGTCCTTCGGTGTCGGGCTCGATTGCTCGCAATGCCGACACGGTCGCCTCAAGTGTCGAAAGCGCATGTTCGTTCGGCTCGCGGCGGATTCGATAGCGGCCGGGCGTTTCCGGTGCCAATCGGTAACGCGGCAATGTCTGCAGTCGAGGGATGTCCCGCATCAACGTTTTGGCGTGATGCCATGTGCCATCGATCACGATCAATTGCTCGGGACGTTCGGCGGGCGCAAGTTCACTCAACAGTTTGGCATCGTTGCCGGGGTACAGCACGCCGACACGATCGGAGAGCGGGAGCGATTCGAATCGCCGATTGAGGTCGACGTTGTGCTCAGTCATCAAATCACAACGGCGAAGCGATTGGTTGACGATGCGGGCGGTATTGAACGGATGAAAACGCTCGCGGCGATGCTGCAAAATCAACACGTCGGTTTGGTTGTCCACCGCGGGAATTGCATCACAAAAACAGGCGTTGGCCGGCCGAAAACAGCGATAACAGCGTGGTTCAGAGTCCTTTGAGGGTCGCGTTTCGAGAGCAGACATAAATGACGGTGGATCGGTAAATAGCGAAGCGAAATAAGAATCGACGGGACAAAAGCACCTTGATGACCTTGGCCGTAGTGTACTGTAAAATGCCGCCCTGCCTTCCCCCAATTCGATCGCGGCCAGCAGTCGCCGATGACGAGATCGCGGCGTCATTGAATCACAATATCAACGGCCCCCCTTATTAGCTGAGTGGAATTTCTATGAATCGTTCTGTTTGGATTGCCACACTGGCGAGTTTCTTGTGCGTTTCGCAGTTGACGATCGCCGAAGTGCGTGCCGAAAACTGGGCTCATTGGCGTGGGCCGACGGGCAACGGAGTCGCTCCGGATGCCAACCCGCCTGTTGAATTCGATAGCCGCAGAAACGTGAAATGGAAAGTCAAAATCCCAGGTCGCAGTTCGGGTTCGCCGGTGGTCTGGAATGATCGTGTCTTTGTCGTTTCGAGCGAACCGGCAGGCAACACGAATCGCCAAGGCGGACTGCCTCGTCTGGATTTCAAAGTGTTGTGTTTTGATCGGGGCACTGGCAAATTGCTTTGGGATGCGGTTGCCACCACGTCGACGCCGCACGAACCGACCCACGCGACCAATAGTTTCGCATCCGCTTCGCCTTGCACGGACGGCGAGCACGTGTACGCGCACTTTGGTTCACGCGGCCTGTACTGCTACACGATGGATGGAAAGCTGGTTTGGAAGCGTGATGATTTTGGCAAGATGCGAACGCGGAATTCGTTTGGTGAGGGAAGTTCGCCCACGATCGAAGGCGAGATGATCTTGTTGCCTTGGGACCACGAAGGCGATTCGGCGCTGTACGCGTTGAACAAGCGAACGGGACAGACGATCTGGAAAACCAATCGCGATGAACCAACGGGCTGGGCCACGCCGCTCGTGGTTCCGTCCAATGACAAAAAACAAGTAATCATGAACGGTGAGAATTCGGCTCGCAGCTATGACTTGGAAACCGGCAAAGAGTTGTGGCGGTGCGGCGGGCAAACGCAGCGTCCTGCGGCGAGTCCAGTGTTTGCGGATGGAATCGTTTACATCGGCAGCGGATTTCGCGGTGCTTTCTTGGGCGCGTTCCAATTGGATGGCCGCGGCGACATTGAAGGAACCCGCAACGTGGTTTGGCATTTGGACCGTGACACTCCCGATATCGCTTCGCCGTTGCTGTCGTCCGGCCGCATCTATTTTTACAAAGGCAAAGCGGGATTGTTGTCGTGTGCCGACGCCAAGACCGGAAAGCTGTATTACAGCACGCAGCGATTGCCGGGGCTGCAGAACATCTACGCGTCCCCGATTGCCGCAGGAGGCTATGTTTACCTATTCGATCGCAGCGGTGCGGTCGTGGTGATCGAAGACTCACCGACACTAAAGGTGGTTGCAACGAGTTCGATGGGCGAGACAGTCGATGCCACTCCCGCGATCGTCGACAACGAAATGTTCATCCGCGGAGAAGAGCATTTGTTTTGCGTGGCGAAGTAGGGCAACGCTGTGAAGCATTTTTTCGTAGCTACCTTCGCCAGGAAGGTGGTGATTCGTATTGGACGTCAACCATCCACGCTCTGGCGAGCGTAGCCACGGGAAACAAACACCGTAATTTGCGGTCTCTAAATGCTTCACAACATTGGGAGCAGGAGCTCGGTGTACCGGGGCCGACGACGCCTCACGCGAGAACGCACAAATCAACAATGAGCACGGCGGTCCAGGCGGCGGTGCGAACCCAATTGGTTTGGACCAAGCGGCCGATAGTGGCGACGTCGTAGCCGTGCTGCTGCAAGCGGTTGTGGCAGGGGACGCTGAGCACGAACGTTGACCCCCAGGCGATGGCGATGCAGAGGATTGCGAACCAGCCCGCGATGCTGGGATCCGAAACGATTGCCCAGCCGTGCAGCCCGACTTGCGCGAACATCAGCGGGATGACAAAGAACGATATCAATTGGGTATAGCGTGTGTGCCACGACTTGAATCGGTCGGGATCGCAGAATTCAAACGAAGGATAAATGATCCACTGGACCAACCAAATCAGCACGAACAGTCCTGCATCGACGAGCGGTTTGAGCTGCAGGACGATGTCATGGATGTTCATTAAAGACGTTGATCAGAAAAGCAAACGAACGTTCGTAAATGCCAGGTGACGTGCTTTCACGCGGGCCGGCAATGTTCAGCGTCGCGGGCTGATGCTCGGCAAGCCAACGGGCAATCATAGCGGGTTCGTCAACCGGCAGCCGCACCAACAAATACGCTTTGCCAAGTCGATCGCAAATCCGCCGCGTCAGTAGCGTGCCACTGCGAAGTTTCTTTTCGTACAGAATCAAAGTCGCGTCGCTGTCGATCACGTTTTGCTCGGTCCGCGGCGGGTATTCGCTCGATCGCATCTCTTGCAATTCGTAGCGGCTGGGAATGCTGCCGTCTTCGGACAATCGGCCTGCCGGACACCAACCGCCATGTCCAATGCCTAGCGCGATCGCGACGTCCAATCCGGCGCGATCGACGCCGGTTTGCCCCCCGGAAACAATCTTCGTCGGCCATACCCGTGGTGTGGATGCGTGTTTGGATTTTGACGCCGTCTTTTTGGTCATGGCTACCGCTGCTCGGGCGTTCCCAGTTTCGCTTCCATCGATTTGTCCAGTACAAGGTTTCGTCGCGCTGGAATTAGCTTACCAAATTTCTGCCACGATTCCGGCAGCGGCGCGGACCATCCGACTCGCTCGCGAAGTGTGGGATGGGTGATTTCAAGTTTCCAACTGTGCAGCGCGATCCCCGATTCAAACGGGTTACTGGCGTCGTATTTCCGGTCGCCCCAAACAGGGAAGCCGAGATTGGCGAATTGCAAGCGGATTTGGTGCTTGCGTCCGGTCAACAATCGCACCGCAACGAGCGATGCATCGGGCTCGGCGGCGAGACAGACGTAACGAAGCCGAGCCAGCTGGGCACCATCACGCTGCTTCGGCACGATTTCCATACGACGAGCCGAATCATTTTTGGCGACATGATCGACCAGCTCGCCATACTCGGCGTCCAAACACCCTTCGAGCACCGCGAGGTAGGTTTTCGAGGCGACATCTTTGCCTTGTCCCGAAAACTGGGGCGTTAAACGCGAGGCCGACTTGCTGGTTTTCGCCATCACGATCACGCCGCTGGTCATCGAATCCAATCGGCTGACGATCCCCAGATAGGCACGGCCAGGCTTGTTGTAGCGTTTTCGCAGGTATTCGGTGGCGTGGATGTGCAGCGTGGGACCTGTTTCTGCCCCCATCGTGATGAGTTCAGCTGGTTTATTAATGACCAGCAAATGGTTGTCTTCGAAAAGAATGTCGAGGTCGGACATGAGTGACGAGCGAGTGGGGAATTAAGGTCAGGTGGAGATCAGAAAACGTCAAATGCTGAATCGCGATTACGTTGGTTGTAGTGCCCCGAGGCGAGGAAACGTAGGGCATTGAGGCAATTCCGGGCGGATTCCTCGGCTCCGCATTGGTTTGGCAGGGGTTATCTTAGGCTGCGTGATCCCGAACCAGAACGGTCCGGTGGGAAGGGGGATGCGACAAATTAGATCCAAGAAACGGGGCTACTGGATCCCCGGGTTGCCTTGACAACGACACCCGAGATGTTCACAATTGGCCTTACTGAGACTGATTCTCAATAAAAGGAAAGGCGTGACTGTGACGACACTTGATCAGCTGCAACCGGGGCAAATGGCCCAAATTGTCCGCATCGACGGATTTGATGGCATTGCATCGCGTTTGCGAGAGATGGGCTTTGTCCCAGGTCAATCGGTACAATTCCTACGCACCGCACCGCTAGGCGATCCGTTGAAGTGCTCGGTCCAGGGCAGCCGGATCGCGGTTCGATGTGGTGAAGCACGCCGCGTCTTTATCGAACCGATCGCGGAACCGGCGTTGGTTTCGTAACGACCGCGTTCATCTGCGACGATTCGTGTCGGGACCGACACGCCCTCCCCCCCTCCTTCGCCAGAGCGGTTCTTCTTCTGGCACGACCTTCCTAGGACGTAGATTAAATCAATGGCGAGTTCCGCCAATCGCACCTTGCCCTCGGCGGGAAAGACGGCTGCAAAAGTAACCTCCCGCGTCGCGCTCGTTGGTAATCCCAATACGGGCAAGAGCACGCTGTTTAATGCCTTAGCGGGAATGCATGTCCGCACAGGCAACTACGCGGGCGTCACGATTGAAAAGAAAATCGGACGCTGCGATCTTGGCGGCAGCGACCACCGGGTCATCGATCTGGTTGACCTGCCCGGCACCTACAGTCTGGCCCCTCGTTCACCGGACGAATTGGTGGCAGTCGAGGTTTTGACAGGCGATGTCGAGTCGGAATCGCCGATCGACGTGATTGTTTGCGTCGTCAACGCGACCGTGCTACAGCGAAACTTGTTCTTGGTCAGCCAAGTGCTCGAGCTAGGCAAACCAACGATCGTCGCGCTGAATATGATCGACACGGCCGACGCACGTGGCTTTGTGATCGATGTCGATCAATTGTCCAAGAATCTAGGAGTGCCGGTCGTTTGCACCAGTGCATCGCGGAGGACGGGAATCGACGAACTGAAGTCAGCCATCCGCACGGAACTGGAGCGAGCGGATTCCGAATCGGTCCATCTGACCCAACGTGATCGTCCGCTACCGAGCGAGTTTTACGAAGTTTGCAGCGAACTGCGGAGCGAGCTGATCTCGCGTGCCTGCACCACCGAATCGCTATCGCACCGCGCAGCGACTGAGTCGGTTCTTCCCGATCAATATTTAATCGAACGGATGTTGTTGGATCGAGGTGGCGAAGCGGAACGACGAGCGGTCCGCCGCTTGGGTGCTGCGGTTTTGCCGGCGATCAGTGCGGCACGAGAAAAGTTAGCCGATAAGGTTGGCGATGCGATCGACATGGAGTGCAGCGCCCGTTATTCATGGGCCGCACGCAGTCTGCAAAATGTGGTCTCGACTAAACTTGGCAAACCACGAAACGCAACCGATCTGTTGGACGCAGTGTTGACGCATCGCGTGGCCGGACTGGTTTGCTTCTTTGCGATGATGTTCCTTATTTTCCAGTGCATCTATTCATTTTCGTCGTATCCGATGGATGCGATCGAATATGGCACCGGACTCGTATCGGACTGGGTTACCGCCATTGTGCCGCCGGGAATGCTGCGAAGCTTGTTGGTGGACGGGGTGATCGCCGGAGTTGGTGGCGTTTTGATTTTTCTGCCGCAGATCGCATTGCTATTCTTTTTCCTGGCACTGTTGGAAGATTGCGGCTACATGGCGCGGGCCGCCTTTTTGGTCGACCGTGTGATGACGTTGTTCGGTCTGAGCGGCAAGTCATTTTTGCCGATGATGAGTTCGTTTGCGTGTGCGGTACCGGGCGTGATGGCGACCCGCGTGATCGAAAACCGCCGCGACCGGTTTGCTACGATCATGGTCGCGCCGCTGATGAGCTGCAGTGCTCGATTGCCAGTTTATCTGTTGCTGATCGGAGCGTTTATTCCGAGTGCCAGCTACGTGGGCGGATTGTTGTCGACGCAGGCACTCGTGTTGATGGCGATGTATTTGGTCGGCGTCGTGGTGGCGATTCCAATTGCATGGTTACTGAAACGCACGCTGCTGCGAGGCGAGGTCGCTCCGTTTGTGTTGGAACTGCCTGAGTACAAAGTCCCCTCGGCGAGCGTATTGTTTTCTCGCGTTTGGGAAGCGAGCAAAGCGTTTGTGGTGCGTGCGGGCACGATGATCTTTGCAGCGTCGATTGTGATTTGGTTCGCCGGTTTTTGGCCAGGAGACCATTCGCGACAATTTGAGATCCAACATGAACTCGAGCGACTCGAATCGATTCAAGTCGTAGCAAATGAACCGTCAGCCGATGACGAAATCGTGGCAGAGACGCCTGAGCTTGAAGAAATTGCGGCCCAGATTGAAACGCTGCAAGCCGAGCATCGTGTGTTGAGTTCGACGTTGCTGGAGAACAGTGCGTTGGGACAAATTGGTCACGTAATCGCACCGGTGGTCAAGCCACTCGGATGGGACTGGCGAATTGGTGTCGGAGCAGTCGCAAGTTTTCCGGCCCGCGAGGTGATCATCGCGACGCTGGGGACGATCTACAGCCTGGGTGGCGACGTCGATGAAGAAGACGACGGTTTGATGGCGGCGCTGCGAGCATCGAAGTGGCCCGATGGCCGGCCGGTGTTCACGGTGCCAGTGGCACTATCGATCATGGTGTTCTTTGCACTGTGTGCGCAGTGTGTCAGCACATTGCTGGTGATCAAACGAGAAACCAACTCGTGGTTCTGGCCCGTGCTCAGTTTTTCTTACATGACCGTGTTGGCCTACATTGGCGCGTTGGTCACGTATCAAGTCGGCACACGATTCTTCTAGGAGAACTTGGCATCGTGATCGATTGGCAAACCGTAATTTCGATCTGCATTGTCGCCGCGGCCGCGTTGTGGTTATTGCGGGGGATGGTCGCGACGGTCCGCAAAGGGTTGAGCAACAATCCGGCGGACTCGGTGGGCTGTGGCAATTGCCCCAAAAATCCCGCGACCAAGGCGGAGAACAATTTGGTTCAGTTAAGCCGTCCCAAACGCGATTCGCAATAGAAGAGGTTGTGCGGCTTTTAAGTTGAGTGGTAGCAACCACTTGCTTTACCCTCCCAACGAAGATGGGAGCGACCGTGTTAAGATTTGGCAATAGTCGCTTATCAAAAAACTAAATTTTTGATTCGATGTTTCGCCTCGATGCGCAGCATCGAAGGACATAGGGGGCTCCTATGGGAGTCTGGCTACGTGTATGTTTGGACCCTTGTACCGAGCGGCAACGCTCGAGTACGTAGGCAGTCGACGAGCGATTTCGGTCGTTGGTCGGCTGCCGTTTTTTCCAAATACTTCGCTCGATCCCTGGCTCGACGCTTGTTCGGGCTCGGCAAAATGGGGCCGCCCCTTCCGCATCGCCGTCACATCGGCCTCAGATGCTGGCGCAGGCCAATGTGACGGCGACGCGAAAGGGGCTCTTCAACCGTTATTTCGTTGGTGGACTGATCAGACCATCGCGGCGAACTTTGAAGTGTCAAACGTTTCTTGATTACGAACCATCTGATTGAGTGTCGAAAGAAGCTTTCGTACGCAAGCGATCATCGCCAGCTTGTACGGTTTCCCTTGCTTTCTTAGACGTGTGTAAAAGGCTTTCAGACGCTCGTCGTACTGCCGAGCTGATAACGCTGCCATGTACAATGCACAGCGGACCGATTGACGCCCACCACGCACCATTCGTTTACCATCCTTGGTGCCACTTTGCTTAGCCATCGGCGATACGCCAACTAACTTCGCAATCTCTTTGCGATTGAGTTGCCCCAACTCAGGCAGCGAAGTCAGAAGCACATTGATCGTGACCTCGCCCACGCCGGGGTGGCTCTTCAAAATCTGCACTTTGGGCTCTTGCTTTGCCAGCTCTTTGAGGATCTCGCTGAGTCGTTTATCAACGCGATTTAGCTGGTTTTCGATGTTGCGCAGCATCTGTTTTAGCAACTTGCGAGTCTCTTTGTCGGTGGTATGTAGCAACCGCGATCGTTCTTGAGCCTGCATCTTCAGAAGCGATACCCGACGATGAACCATCGCGGTGTGATGCTTCTGTTGCTCGCTGCGTCTGACTGCCAAGTGGACCGGAACGTCCTGACCAAATCGACAAATCATCGCTGCATCAATCGTGTCGGTCTTCTCAAGCCATCCATGGCCCTTGGCGAAGTCTCTGACTTGCCGTGGGTTGACAATGGCGACGTCAATCGAGCTGTCGTGAGCCATGTCAGTCATCAACAGGTGATAGCTGGCGGTGGATTCACAGAGAATCAATGTCGCGCTGTCAGGATCAATGCGGTCAAGCAATTTCGCTTGAATGCTCTTCACGTCGTTATCAATTCGCCCGGTAAGCTTGTTTTGAGAATCACAAAGATCGAGATTATTTTTGGCAACATCGACTCCGATGACTCGTTGGTAACCGGTTCGCGACAGTGGTGTTTCGTGTCGAGTGTTTGTAGTAGATTCGTTGCTCATCTTAAAAGTCCCTGCCTAGTAAATGCGGTCTGGCATGACGCCGACCTAGCGACCGTTCGGGTAAAAGAACTGACTCACGATCAAGCTCCCAATCGCTCTAGCCTGGGGCCGAGAAGGGTCGGATAGGATCTGTGAGTCAGCGACTTTTCCGCAGAGCGACTGCGAAAAGGTCATCACAGCGAATCGACGCGAAAACCGGTCGAAACACCACAATGATCATATACTAGGGTCGGAAAAGGAGCCTTCAGCGAGTTTTCCGCTCTCGGGCTGGCGACGTTGAGCTTGCACATTGTCATCTCTAACACTTCGATGCCCCACCCAGAACTTGCTCCGCTCGTTCTGACCTCCCCAAAACAAGTTTCGGGGAGGTGAAGCACGTCAAAGGACTCGATTCACAACGAAATAAAAGGCCGCACGACCTCAGAACACAGGGAGAGCAGAGTCTTGTCGGAACAGCGCAAATGCGTTGGATGGAAATTCGGCGATGCGTTTTGTGGTGCCGAACGGTTTTGCGTCACGTGCCGCAGCCCGAAACCATTTGCTTTGTCTGGGCTACGGTGAAGAAGTAAGGGAATTGGGTTTGATAACAGGCTGGAAGGCTATCCCACAAAATGCGTTGGCACGCTCCCCCACGCGGCGTGGAATTTCGTTAGAATCGGGCACCGAGTGTCCGGTCATTTCGTTTCTCCACACTTTGCCAAACGCAACATGAGCACCACTGTCGAGTCGATGCAGAGCCAAGCGGATGAGTTTCGTAGTCGTTACGGAGCGGTGCGTGACATGATTGGCCGTGTGATTGTCGGTCACGACGACATCGTTCATGGCGTGTTAACGGCGATGTTATGTGGCGGCCACTGTCTGCTCGAAGGCGTTCCCGGCCTCGGTAAAACGATGTTGGTGCGAACGCTTGCCGAAGTTCTCGAGCTGAACTTCAACCGCATCCAATTCACGCCCGACTTGATGCCCGCCGATATTCTGGGCACCAACATGATCAACGAGGACGAGAACGGGCGACGTCGATTCGAATTCCAACGCGGTCCCGTCTTCACCCAAATCCTGTTGGCGGACGAAATCAACCGGGCGACACCGAAAACGCAGTCCGCGATGCTCGAAACGATGCAAGAAGGAACCGTCACGGCGGCGGGCCAGCGGTTCACGCTCGATAAGCCCTTCTTCGTGTTGGCGACGCAAAACCCGATTGAACAAGAAGGCACGTACCCGTTGCCGGAAGCTCAAATGGACCGCTTCCTGTTCAAATTGGTGGTGGGTTACAGTTCCCGCGAAGATTTGAACGAAATCGTCGATCGCACCACCCGCCGTGTCAAAACGGAAATCGAAAAGGTGATGGATGGTGTTGAGATCATGAAGTGGCAAACGCTGGTTCGCGAGGTGATTCTGGCGCCTCACGTCCAAGATTACTTGGTACGTTTGACATTGGCGACGCATCCCGACGGAGCTCACAGCGTTAAGGCGACCAACGACTACATCCGCTGGGGCAGCAGCCCTCGTGGTGCTCAGACATTGGCACTGGCCTCGAAAGTCCGCGCGTTGTTGGATGGCCGATACAACGTCAGTTTTGAAGACATCCGCCGCGTCTACTTGCCGGCGATGCGGCACCGCGTGCTGCTAAACTTTGAAGCTCAAGCCGAAGGAGTCCAACCGGACCAGGTGTTACTGGACATCCTGGAAAAGGTTCCCGATAAAGCCGACTGATCACGGGCACCCTGGACTATTCGGGATTCCCAAACTCGTAAACCTATTCGTCCCCCCTCCCTTTCCTCCCCACCTACCTACCACGAGCGAATTCGATGAACAAACGATTTGTTGACTTGGTTTGTCTCACGACACTTTTTGTTGCCCTTGGCGTAACCCTCGGCAACGCAGAAGACAAAGCGGACAAGAAAAATGACGCCAAGAACGACGCTCCTGCGTTGTGGGTGACATCGATTGCCCCGCTCTCGGGTGACACCTATGTCGCTGCGACCGCCGACGGACTACTGCTGCGTGAAGCACAGGTAAAAACGTTCTCGGTCTCGGACCCTAAAACACTGACGGACCTGTACAGCCACCCAGCGGCCGTATGGTGTGTCGACGCCACATCGGACGGAAAGACAATCGCGAGTGTCGATTACCGTGGCAACTTGGTGACTTACAATGTCGAGTCGAAAGAAGCCAAAACGCACGAGAAAGCACTCGAGCGATGGTGCCAATCGTTGACGTTTGCTCCGGATGACAAAACCATCGTTGCGGGTAACGAAGCCGGCAAGGTGATGGTTTGGGATCTGGCGGAAAACAAAGTCACCAAAACACTCGAGTTGGGCGGACAATCGGTTACTGCGTTGGCATTTTCAGCCGATGGCAAACAGATCGCGGCAGCCGATGGTGGCGGCGAAGTGCATTTGATCCAGTGGCCTGAGTTGACGGCCAGCGGCAAGATCAAGGTTAGCGACCAACCAGCATGGAGCGTCGTCTACGCAGGCGGAAATCTGTTGATCGGCAGTGGCGATCGCAACTTGTATCAATGCGAAGCGAAAGCGGATGCCAAGCCCACTCGTTTGACGCGAGCCGGTGACTGGATCACCGAATTTGTGGTCTCGAAAAACGGCAAACTGGCCGCAGCGGACCTCGGTGGCAAACTGTATTTCCCGATGCAAAATGACAAAAATGATGTCGGATCCGATCTCAGTCCGGCGAAGAGTGGTGCCTGGGCGCTGTGTTTCCACGACGACAAAACACTGATGGTCGGAACCCGCAAAGACGGCATCGTCGTCGTCAAGGAATCCGAGGCCTGGAACAAACCATTGCCGCCTGTCGTCGACAAGAAGCCTGAGGAAGAGGCGAAACCCGAGGAAGAGGCCAAGCCTGAAGAAAAGAAGGAGATGGCCAAAGAAGAGAAGAAGACTGATAAACCTAAGGCAGACAAGAAGGCCGACGACAAGAAGGCCGCAGACAAGAAGGCCGCGGAGAAGAAACCTGCTGATAAAAAAGCAGAGGACAAAAAGCCCGCAGATAAGAAGCCTGAAGTAAAGAAAGACGAGAAGCCAGAGGCGGAAAAGCCCGAAGCGAAGGAACCTGAAGCGAAGAAGCCCGAGGAAAAGAAATCCGAGGAAAAGAAGTAGGTAGCGATAGTCGCCAAGACTTTCGGCCCGCGAAGTGTTGTTGTGCAAAGCGGCCGATCGGCTTGCAGCAATGCGTTCGACTTTAAGCCGCTAGCGGGTAGCGTCGGGCTCGTAAATGTTTGGTACTGTAATGGCGGTGCGGTGACGCAAGATTCCTGCCACCTCTCCACCAGCTTCGGAGACTGCTGATTTAGTTAGCCGTTTTGGCCAACGCTATGAAGTATTTTAGGCCGCTTGGTTTTGATGGAATTCGGCGAGTTTTTTACGTTCTTCCATGTTCAGTTTTCTTATTTCAGGATCGCCCAACGGTTTCTTGTGTGGGTTCTTTGGACGGTAACGCGCCTTCTTGTCCGTGCCCGCTTGATAGGTCTGGACGAGGGCTTGCGACAGGCTGTGCAGCATGTTGTCACTCGCACTGCAATATTTGTCGAGGCGACGCATGCAGCGTCGCAAGCAACGCATCGTGTTGGCCAAACTTCGTTTTTTCGGATCATAGTCGACTTGCTCGGGAACGTCTTGCTGTTCGGGAATCTGTTCTCGCAGCGCCAGCAGTTCGGCAATCGCCATCGCGCGAATCGACCAGTCCAGTTCCGCCAATGCCCGATCGCTGTTGCGGCAACGTAGTTTGTGCTTGTCAATGGTTTGTTTCAAGCCGCGGAATTCGACTTCGATTCCCCAACGCATTTTGTAGTAACCAATGAGCTGCTTGTGCCTCAGCTTACGAGCGCTCAATACGCTCGTAAGCATCCACATCTTCGTCTTGCCAACTTTCACTTTCACCAGACGCAGCTTCAGCGGCGGGGCGCCAGATTCCATCCTCCCCTTGGGCCAACACAAGACTCGACCTCCACCGAGTTGCTTGATATCAGCCTGCTCGCTGAGCAACTTCACGTTCGCTCCGACACGAACAAGGAAGTCACCACCGGCAGCCAGGATCGCACTCCACAGAGGATAACCTACGAAGCCCGCGTCACCACAAAACAGTGTCTTTTCCGGGAAAGTCTCTTCCTTAAGCATCTCCACGACGTGGCCTCGTTCGCTTGAGTTCGATGGCCCCAAACGCCAAGTCCACGGTAGACGAAGGCTCATGTGCCACATCATCGTGACCCAGATTTGAGGTTCTTGTGGCTGAGGTTTGTTCTTCTGGTTCCGCTTCCGTCGCATCCCCTTGGACTTCTTCTTTCCGTATTTGGCACGCACGCCGCGGCCATAGTTGGGTGCACAAAAAGCTTTCTCATTGGCGGCCGTTCGCGGGACCGTCACGCGTGACCCATCGAAGCCGATCAGTACCCAGTCAGCGGACCTCCAAAAACGTCCGCCCACTTCCTGGGCCAATGACTGATGTCTCTGGCGAAGCCGCGTCGTGAACAGCGATTCGTAGCGATCCAATGCGTTCATGAAGGCCGTGTAGGTTTTGGCGGTGCAGTGAAGCCCCAGCTCTTCACAGATTTCCATCGTCTGATCGAAGGCATCGGTGACGTTTATCTCATTTTGCCAAGACCAGATGAGTGCCTGGATCGCCAATTCTTCGGGCATCCATTTGATATTGCCATGAAATGTATCTTTGGTAAACAATTCACCTTTGGGAACAATCCAACGACACACCTCGTTGAAGATCGTCTTGTTCTTGCGACGAGATTGGCGGTTAGGTTTGCGACGTTGGTTTTGCTTACTACGTTTTGTCTGCTTCTTGCGACTCATGGCCAGATTCCTTTCTGACTGAAGTGTTTCAGTTAGTGTTTGGGGGGAATCTGGCTTTTTTCATATTCGGAGCTTGGTGAAAACCCCGCTTTTTACGTGCTCAAAATGCTTCACAGCGTTGCGTTTTGGCGCTAGCCACGGTTCCGGTGCCATCCAACAGGGGCTAGCGGTTTGTTGATTTAGTGAGCCGTGACGCGTGAGCGGCCGGGTTCCACGCATTACCCGGTGCCTTACGGCCCACGGCTCACCAATGCGATTTGCATTTCGATTAAATCAACAGCCCGCCACCATCCAAACGGCTAACTTAAGAGTGTTGATGTCGTACTAAATCAGCAGTCTCCCAAAAGGCCAAACGCAGGCAACGTACGCACTTCGCTGAAAAATGAACTGCCGCTGGACTCGCTTCGGCTACAATCAGACAATGGCACTTGAACTGTGCCGCTATTCTAATCTTGTCCAATATGCGATTAACTCGCTCAAATTCCCCTCATTATGTCGAACGTTCCCACCGATACCGAACCCCAATCCAACGCAACCTCAGGACGACTGGAATACGTTGTCCGCTGTGGTTCGATGCGTATTCTCGGGGTGATGCGAGCGAAGCAGTCGTTTCGCTATGGTGACCAAGTCGTGGTGCGGACCTCGCGAGGCACCGAGATCGGCACCGTCCTTTGCGAGGCGACCGCCGCGGCCGTGGACCACATTGCCGAACCGACCGAAGGGTCGATCGTGCGGTCGTTGACGGCGGATGATCAAAACCAGTGGAAGCATCTTGAATCGAAGGCTCACGAAGACATCGAAATTTGCCAGAAGTTGGCGAACCGTTTGAATCTGCAAATGGATGTCGTCGACGCCGAGCGGATTTTGGGCGGCGAGCGGATGGTGGTCTACTATTTGGCTGAGCAGCGGATCGACTTTCGTCAGCTCGTTCGCGATTTGGCAGGCCATTTCCAAACGCGGATCGAGATGCGTCAAATCGGGGTTCGCGACGAAGCGAAACTGTTGGCCGATTACGGCGATTGCGGTCAACCGATCTGTTGTGCAAACCATCTCAGCAAGATGCCACCGGTATCGATGCGGATGGCGAAGTTGCAAAAAGCAACACTGGACCCGACAAAAATCTCAGGCCGCTGTGGTCGCTTGAAATGCTGTCTTCGATACGAGTTTGACACGTACGAAGAACTGGCCGCAGAGCTGCCGCCGGTGGGCAGCCAAATTTTGACGCGTGACGGCAGTGCGACCGTGTTAGGCCAAGACATCCTGTCGCAACAATTGGCGATCAAGACCGAAGATGGCCGCCGCATCATGCTGGCGGGTTCGGACGTCATCTCGATCACCAAACGTGGCAGTAACGAAAAGAAGTCTCACGGCAAGAAGAAGAAGTAGTAATCCTCGTTCCTCGAGCCGCGGCCTGGGAACGCACCGCACAGTAGACTCCTGCCTTCCGATTAGGGCACAACGTGAGGCGGGAACCTCCGAAAGCAGGGTGTTCCAAGGCAGGAGCCCTGGAACAAGTTGACTCATTTGGCTCGATTCACCACGTGGGTTTGATCGATGTCGACCGCTCCTAATTCTTGCTTTTCTCCATCCGGCCACTGGATCGTCACATTGTCAATGGTTTCTGCATCGCCCAACCCAAACGTGACCGGCAATTCGACTTGCGACAGATAGCTGCGGGTGGGCATTACTTGTTTGCGAAACACTTCGTCGCCGACGGTCAACTCGACCCAAGCGCCGATCGCGTCGCGGTTGGACTTCACGCCGTCGCCTTTGAGTTGAAAACGAACGTAGTGATGCTTTAGATCAAGATCGTTCCTCAACAGTCGTGGCTTACGCCCGGTTGCAGTGACCAAAACATCCAAATCGCCATCGTTATCAAAATCGAGATATGCGGCTCCGCGTCCGACCATCGGTCTCAGCAAATCCTCACCGCAATGCGCGGCATCAACTTTGACAAACTCGGTTCCTTGAGTCGAACCCGCATTCCAAAACAGTTGCGGCGGTTGTTCGTAATGCTGGCTCGGTTGCACTCGGTTGATGTCTTCTTCCAAGTGACCGTTGGCACAAAACAGATCCAAGCGGCCATCCAAATCATAATCAAAGTAAAAAATCCCAAACGTCAATTCCAATCGCGTGCTGGGACCAAGCCCGGTGGAAATCGCTTCGTCAAAAAACTGCATCCGACCACGTTTGGAAACATACAACGCGGTCATCTCGTTGGAAAAGTTTCCAATCGCGACCGCCATCGCTTTGCCTTTACGCAGTGGTGTGACGTCGATCCCCATCGCCCCACGTGCGTTGCCGCCCGAATCGAACGCGATCCCCGACAACACGCCAAACTCTTGAAACTTGCCATCGCCAGTGTTGCGGAACAACAGGTTCTGCACCGTGTCGTTGGAAACGATCAGATCAAGCGTGCCATTTTCGTCGAGGTCACAGATGGCGACTCCGAGCGATTTTGCTAACTGAACGCCCGTGGCAGGATTACGCACCTGAACGCCCGCTTCGGCCGAGACGTCCGCGAATTTGCCGTCACCTTCGTTGCGATACAAGTAAGGAAACGAACCTTCAAAGTTCTGGGGGCGTCCATAGGCACGTCCGCCACCGACGAGTTGAAAGTTCTGGGCTTGATCATATTGGCGAGTCCACTGGACATAGTTGGCGACAAACAAATCCAAGTCGCCATCGTTGTCGTAGTCAAACCAACCTGCCCCGGTGCTCCAGCGGTCATCGTCACCGCCGACTGATGCCGATTGCGTTGTCTCTTCAAATTTGCCATCGCCAAGATTACGAAACAAACGATTACTTCCCAGCGCAGTGATAAAGACGTCGACATTTCCATCGTTGTCATAATCACCCACGGCGGCTCCCATTCCATATGCGGAAACGTCCAACCCCGAATCGGCAGTGACATTGGTGAAACGGCCCTCATCGTTGCGATACAGCGCCATTGTGCTCGGAGCATCCTGGTCCGCTTTGCCGCTTTCGAGATCCCAATCCCAATTTTTTGAATTGACGAACAAGATGTCTTGATCCCCGTCGTTATCAAAATCGAGCACTGCACAGCCGCCTCCCATCGTTTCGGGAAGCAGCTTGTCGCCTGTCGCTCCGTTGTTGTGGACAAAGTCGATACCGACCTCGTCGGTGACATCGGTGAAGATGACTTTGGGGATTTCCACAGGCGAAACTTCGCGAATTTTCACCGGAGCCAGTTTTGTCTCACGCACCTCCGGCGCCGGTTCCGGACGCGAAAACAGATAAACGGCAACGCCTCCGACGACGATCAACACGGCGATCGCGACGAGCGAAATGCGAAACGCATGTCCAATCGCCGCGTCATCAAGATGTTCGGTCTCGTCTTGGTTTTCCAAATTATTGCGTTCCAAATTTTTCTTATTCATATTTAGTCTAGGTTGGGTTGTTTTAGACATTGATCGCATCTCGATGCGATCAATAACCGGCGTAGCGGATCTTGCTAAAGATCCTTCATGTGGGATCTTTGACAAGATCCACTACCGACGAATGTGTTAGTAATTAATTTGACGTCGCCCCGCGAAAAAAAACTTGTTTCAGTGTCGACATAAGATCGCGGAGCGATCAACGACGATTATTCCGCGGACCGAGTAAGCGAATACTTCACCACCGCTTCAGCAGCATGGTTGGCGGCAGGATACTTTTCACGTGCCAATCGAATCGCTCGGCTTTGAGCGTTGTCGTCAGGCTTGTATCGCAGATGCAGTTTGCTGTGTTTTTCCGACAGCATTTCGTCGCCGATCTTTTCGTACAACTGCTGCAAATTGTGATGCGCCGACACATTTTCAGGATCGATCTCCAGCGTCGTTTTGAATTGTTGAATCGCTTCGTTGACATACTGCTGCGATTCCTCCTGTCGTCCTTGACGTTCGCGAACCTTGCTGAGATCGAACAACGTTTGTCCGAGTAGATTGATGACTTCGATATCCAGACTGAAATCGAATCCTCGTCGCTGCATTTCCTCGGTATTATCTTCGAGCACACTACGAAGGTTCTGCGCCGCCTCTTCGAGTCGACCTTGTTGAGCATTGATTTCGCCTGACAGCCACGCCCAAGTCCAACGAGGAAAGTCCGTCTGATCTGCGTACTGATTCGCACGGTTCAGTGCTTGGACCGCTTCATCCAAACGTCCTTCGGTGTTCAGCACGCGAGCCAAATTGAGTGGCCCATCGTAGCGTTCCAGTTTCTCGACTTCCTTGAACGCCTCTTCGGCTTGCCTCAATTCCGCCTTGCCCTTCAGCAGCAGTCCGATTCCGTAGTCATTCCAACGCTGCCACTCGGGGATATCACGTTTCGAATTTGTGACTGCGACCTCGACGCCTTCGACGGGAAAGGTGATCGAATCGGTCGCCATCGTCACAATTGGCAATTCATTGCGGTACTCCTTGCCCGGTTCATGGCCGCGAATGATCTGGCCCAGTTTTTCGTTTTCATTCGCCACGATATTCATGTAACGTTGGTCGAATTTTCGGTACTGAACCTTCACTTCGACCGTCACGGGCGCGTCAAGATCGTCGGGAAGTTCCAGTTCGTAGTGAACCGTTTGCCCGGCGCCCGGAGGAATTTGGTGATTGTAAAGCGGCGTGAAAATGTCTTCCGCGTTACGGCGGTCGATTCGATTGCCATCTTTGTCGAGCATAAAGACGTTCAAGAAATGGGCCCACGGATCGACCTCGTTAAACTTCTCTGCATTCACCGCGCCGCTGCGACCGATCACGCGATCGCCACTGGTGACGGTCACCTCAAGCCAAACTTCGTTCGAATCCACCGTTCCTTGGGTGAACAGGTGCCCGAGTTTCAACGTTCGCACAACAGCGTCAAGCAAATAGGTTTCACCTGGTTTTAGTGTCGGTACGTTGGGCCGAAGCGGAGCGGTCAGCTTGCCATCAATCTCACCATCCTCGCGAATCCCGAACAAGTCGACGCGGACATTGTCTTGGAGGAATTCGCGATGGGCCTCGATCACATCCTCAGCGCCGCGAAGCCACGCGATCCCGGTGTTGGCCGAGGGGAACATGTGATCATGAACACTCAGCTGTCCGGTTGCCGGATCAAATTGGGCTCCAAAGTCGTTGGACGCGACTCGCGGCATGTGGCATTCGTTGCAATTGTGCTGAGCTTTGGGCGGATAATAAAAACTGCGGGCGCCGTGTCCCGAAACGCCGCTGAACAAGTACGAATCGTAATGGTTTTGCCCGCGAAGAAAGTCCTTGTAGTGATTAAGGGCGAGCGGCAAATGCACCTTGTGGCAAGTCGAACAGAACTCGGCCGTTTTGTGAAACGGTTTCAAGAATGTCTTTTTGTGAAACGACGGTTTTGCTTTGACGAGCTGGTTGTTTACCCACTGCAGCGCCGCATTGTCGCTGAATGCAAACGGATAGTGCAGCGGCTCTTCGATCGTATAGTCGGCGTTGCCTTTGACGCTATTAACGTGCGTGATCGCGTGGCAAACCGTACAGGTGATCCCCGCTTGCGATGTCGCGTGTCCAAGCATGTCAAAATTGGGATCGTCGAACGCGCCTGAGAAGAACGGCACCGGATCATGGCAACCGGCACACCACCGCGAAGCCTGAACCGAACCATCACGCTGCAGAGAGAGAGCTCGCGTTCCCGTTACGCTGGCCAAATAGGGCGGATTATTGAACGAGCTGAACTTGTGAACGCTGTCGCTCCACGCCTTGTGCACATCTTCGTGGCATTTCAAGCAATACTCGTCCTGCATCATCGTGTTAGCAGGAATAAAGTTGCCACTCGCCGTTCGTGCCAACGAGGGCTCAAAATACTGGGCACCCGAACTCGGTCCCTCGGCATTCCAGTTTCGCGGATCTTGCATTTGAGCGATCGCGAGAGCCAGGATGGAAACCGCGGCCGCTGCGGCAAACCCCAGCCCGACTCGCCATTTGATTTTGGGTCCTACTAAGCGATGCAGCCAATACAGCCAAATCACGATCAGGGGACAGGCGACATGTAACCAGTACACGGTGCTGCGTGCGAGAGGCTGCTTCAAATCAAACCCGCTCACTCGCATCAGCAAAACACCGCTAATAAGAATCAGAATGCTAGTGGAAAACAACGCATACCCGATCCGCAGTGCCCGGCGGTTACGTCGCGTGCGGGTGTTCCACATGTGGACCAAACCAAACACGATAAGCGGAACAATTAAAAGCAGCCCCATCACGAGATGGGCGAGAAACATGTATTGGTAGTAATAGTCTTGGTACGTTTCGCTGTTCTTCCACTCCAGGAAAGTGATCAACGAGAGGTAGCCCGAATTGGCGTACAGCAGTGCGACCAGGGCAAAGACGACATACAGTAGTTTGCGTAGCCGCGGTCCCACGGCACGCACATACTTTTTCTTTTTGGAAGCTGCAGATGAACTGCTGCCAACAGTGGCACTAGACATGAATTTTTCGCTTGATGGATATGCTGAATCGTAACGTCCAGGTGATCACCCTGCGGGATGATCACGATAAGCAGGTGGCATCATCGGACAGTTGATTGAGTGAGCCGCGACGAGCGAGCGTCCAGGAATCGTGCAAAGCTTAGAAAACTGCATTATCCAAAGGCCGCAGAGCATTCGCCTTCACAACCCGACGCGTGAGCGAGGGACTTCCGGCAATGTCTTGCGATCAGATTGGAGTCCCTCGCTTACGCGTCGGGTTATGATTTTTCTAAGTCGGACGCTCTCGTGAGCCGTCGGGTAACGCGCACTCGCCTTGAATCAGGACATCGTCGATGCGACGAAACGGTCTGCTCGACAAGCATGCCAACAGACAGGCATGCCGAACAAACACCAAAGATGTGAGAGTAAGAAACTCTTTGAGGCTAGACTTTGGGAGGACGCTCGATCGTGAGCAGCTTTCCAGCGGGCAGTCCAAATTTGGACTCCGCGACACCACGAGTGATCTCGAACTCGTTTACAGACGACAAAACCACCAGGCAAGCGAGATCGGGAAGTCGCTGGTCGTTGACCGGCGAAGCTGGCAGCGGTGCCGGCGTTAGTGGAGCCTGTTCGCAGTGCAGTCCACGGCAAGAGCGTGGTCGCGATTGGCCGGCAAGCGATTTCTCCGCCCCTTGCTCGGTCTTTTCAGCGGAGACGTCGGTTTGCGGCCCATCCACCGCCTTCGCCGTATCGCCCGAATGTGCCAACCAATCGCCACAGCTTCCCTGAGCCGACGACGACGCAACGGCGCCAGCCGACAGGAAAAGAGCAATTAACAAAAGGGTGAGACGCGACATAAACGACTACGGCGAAAAGGGGTGTGAAGCTAGAGTAGCGAGAAAACCCCACATTGTCAAAGTAAGGGCGGTGTGAATAACGCTATTTCACAATACTCGCAGCGAGTCGCGAAGACTTTCGTTTATCATGGTCACCACCGAAACTCTTCGCGAGTTTCGCTACGAAAAGACCTTGCTGCATTGACAGGCTGGAAGCCTATCCCACATCCCACTACGATAGCGACGCTTAAAAAAAAAGCCCCGGCGATCCCACTTTGGGATTACCGAGGCCGAGTTATTTGAATCCTCGCGACTGGTGCTATCGGACTATTTGTCCTTAGGCATCAAGACCGAGTCGATCACGTGGATCACTCCATTGGATGCTTCGATGTCGGTTTTGACGACCTTTGATTTGTTAACCTTCACTCCATCGCTGCCAGTGCGGATATTGACCGATTGGCCTTGCACAGTCTTGGCTTTGTCCAACTTGACGACGTCCGCAGCCATCACTTTGCCCGACACGACATGGTAGGTGAGGATAGCAACCAACTTGTCTTTGTTCTCAGGCTTCAGCAGCGACTCAACCGTTCCCTTAGGCAGTTTGTTGAACGCTTCGTTGGTCGGTGCGAATACGGTAAAGGGACCTTTGCTGCTAAGAGTTTCCACAAGCCCCGCCGCTTTCACGGCAGCCACAAGCGTGCTGAAGTCGTCGCTGCCAGCAGCAATATCGACGATCGTCTTGCCCGATGAAGCGTCAGTTTCTTTGGCGAAACTAAAACTTGGGACGGTCATTACAGCTACGGCGGCAAACATTGCAACGAAATTTCTCATCTTACAGTTCTCTCAGATTTGATTTTGGTTTCGATCCAACACGAAATCGCTAATAAATGCACCCGAGCCAAAGGCAGCGAGGTCAGCGCGACAACACTGTCGCAACACGAATCGAGTTGGATTCAGAAATGATCAGAGGCACACGGATCTCCGATTTCGGAGAGCCGTATCGCATACTGCGGGGTCTGCTGCCGGCTAGCAGAGTGCGTCCTTTGCACGAGAAGATGTTAGAGATGCGTCAATGGCTTTTTAGAAGAATTATCCGTTTTCTACGGGTTAGACGGCAAGGAATACCGCCAGCTCGATTGGGTGGCTAGTAAAAAACGTTGACAGGGGGGGGAATTGCCCGTATACCTTTGCATCGTCGTGTGAAACGATTTGACACATTAAAGCTATCCTTCGCTCTCGTGGTCAAAACGTCGATCCAACGCTTCGTTTATTGTCCCCTATTTGTGAGCAGGGTTTTTTATGTTTTCACTTCCTTCGTCTTTGTTGGCACGTCGTGGTGGCGGGCTCGGTGGATTGGTTGGCTGGTTCATTCGCATTGTCATTTATGATATTTGCATCACCGGCATCTCGGACATCTTGGGTGTGTCGCGGATGGTCGCGTTGTTTATCTTCCTCGGAATCCTTGGCGTGATTGCGTTCGTCGGCTACCTGCTACGCAATAAGTACGCGAGCGATACCGCAGACGATTTTTGATTCGGCCGCACGCCGCTAGCCTTCGGCCTTTCATCGCTGATTTCACGTAGCCTGCGGCTAGCGGGCTGTTGATTTAGTGAGCCGTGACGCGTGAGCGGCCGGGTTCCACGCATTACCCGGTGCCTTACGGACCACGGCTCATCCCTACGATTTACATTTCGATTAAATCAATAGCCCGCTAGCGCCGTCGGCTCGCAAGAACAGACGCAGCTTAAGGCCATTAGCACTAATGCATCTTTCCATTTCTTGTTGAAGCCTCTGAAACACGAGCGTTCAGATCGCTCCACCAAAATCTATGGATTTCCGCGTTAACCACGCTCCTGTTTTTTCAACGCTTCAGTTCTCGCTTGCCCAGCACGAGTATGTGGTTGCGCAGCCAAACAGCATGCTAACGATGTCGGCTGGGATTTCGATCTCGGCCCATGTCGGCCGTTTGGATTCGCAGGACGAACCTGAATCGTCGGTCGAGGATGCCTCGGGCAACTCTGCCCCATCCCCCGTAAAACGCCGTCGACGCGGATCTTGGTTCAGCGGGATAAAGAGCATGCTCGGGGGCGAGAGTTTCTTCACCGCCGAATTCCGCGCTAAGTCCGACGAGCAAACTGTCGTGCTTGCTCCGGAAAGCTATGGCGACATCGTCGTCCTGAACTTGGAACCTGATTCCGGCTACTTCCTGACTCGCGGATCGTACTTGGCCAATGTCGGTACGACTCACGTGCGGATCAAGTACGGCGGCCTCAAAGGATTGATGAGCAAGAAGGGGCTGTTCTTGATGCACGCGACGGGACGCGGTAGCGTATTCTGCCAAACGTTTGGTGCCATCGAACATCGCAAACTCGAAGCGGACGAAACGCTGTATGTCGACAATCGATTCATGGTCGCCTTTTCCGACACCGTGACGTACAAGCTGGTCAAAGCGTCCGAGTCGCTGAAAGATTCGCTGATGTCCGGCGAAGGTTTGATCAACCGCTACACAGGCCCCGGCGACGTCTACTTTCAAACGCGTGGCAAACCGACCGGCGGAATACTTACAGCCCTGATTGACGCAGCATTCTGATGAATTTACAAGCGGTTCCCGATCGCGAAGCGTTGCTAGAACAACTCCGTCGCGCTAATCAATTCACATGGCTATGGATCACGGTTCACGTGATCGGCATCATCACGCTGATTGTCTTTATTCGGTGGGATCAAGTCGTGTTGGCTCCGATCGTGTCGGTCACAGCTTGCTTAGTGATCCTCGGTCCGTTCGCGATGGAATTAGCGCGGACATGGGGTCAAAAGAAGAAGCGAATCGAGGATATCAAGGAAGACACACGCTTCGGCGAGCTTGACAAATACAAACTGCAAACACTTTATCGCGAAACTCTGCAACGACTAAAGCTGCCTGACGAGCGATTGCCGGTTTACGTCACCAGCGACAAATCGCTCAACGCCGGGGCGATGCGATTAGGACGCATTTTCGGCGGACTCAATGGAATTTATCTCCATCGCCAAGTCTTGCACAAACTGCGAGGTGACGAAGTCCAAGCGGTGATGGGGCACGAACTAGGGCATTACTACCGCTTCAACCTGGCGGGCGAGCGATTTCGGCTGCTAACGCTGGTCCTCGGTGCGTTGGTCGGTATTTTTGCCGTCCAGTGGACGCACACCGTCGGCTACCTCGGGTTCATCATTGTCTCGGTGATCAGCTCGGCGTTCTGGTTTGTCAGCGGCATTGGCCGAATCAAGCACGGCCGAGCAATCGAGTATCTTTGCGACGATTTGGGATCGCAAGTCAACGGAATCGAAGCATCGATCAGTGGTCTGCTAAAGGTTGGATTGGATGCTGAAATGCGATTTCTGATTCAATTAGAAGTGATGGCGCTTAACGCTGGGAACGAGCTGCTATCGCCGAGCGACATGGCAGCTGCGGTTGAAAAGGCGATCCCCTACGGTCACGCCGCCGAACCTGAATTGTTCGAATCGGTCACACGTGAGCTGAAACAACGCACTCAGGCAAATCGCAGTGCTTCGTTATCGGGATTCATCAAATACGTCTGGGAAAGCGACGATGATGGGGACGACTTGAAAGAGCAGCTCGAGCAGCAAGCCAAACTCATTAACAAGATCGACCGGTTGGAATGGGAGTCGATCCTGGATGACCCCAGCGATGTTCGTCTAAATGAACGTCAGGCCGAAGGCTTGGTCCAATTGATCTTGGCGTCCCCCGAAAAATCACTGTTCCGCATCCTCGGTGAAGACGATGGAATCCATCCAGCAACGTCGATGCGGATTCTGTATCTATGGAAGAATCGCAACAGTGCAGCAGAGTTGGTGGTGTAGGTGCTGCTGGATGCGGGGAAGGCCGAAAGTCTTAGCGACTTTCGCTACCAGGATGTGGATTGATAGTCGCCTTTCGCTCCGCGAAAGTACGCGCAGTAGAAATGCTACTTTTGCGGAGCAAAAGGCGACTTTGACGAACCTGAATGCCTACTCCACATTTTAGACGAGCAGTTCAAAGAGCATTCGCTGCTCGTTGACGACTTGGAATTCGATGTGGCTCGCGTTCATCCGCTCGATTAATCCGGCGTAGTCGTCTGCTTTGGCGATCTGCAAACCTACCAGTGCCGGGCCGGTTTCGCGATTGTGTTTCTTGGTGTATTCGAAGTGCGTGATATCGTCGGTAGGGCCGAGCACGTTGTTGAGAAAATCCCGCAGCGCCCCGGCTCGCTGAGGAAACTTGATGATGAAGTAATGCTGAAGCCCTTCATACAGTAACGCGCGGTCACGAATCTCTTCGGTGCGGTTGATGTCATTGTTGCTTCCGCTAACGACGCAGACGACGGTTTTGCCTTTGATCTCGTCTTTCATTTGCTCGAGCGCCGCAATGGCAAGTGCTCCAGCCGGTTCGACGACCAGACCCTCGTCATTGTACAGACGCAACATCTCGCTACACACTTTGCCTTCGGGGACCAGCAACATCCGGTCGACCACTTGGCTTGCGATCGCGAAATTCAAATCGCCGACCCGTTTGACAGCGGCGCCATCGACGAAGTTGTCAATTTTGTCGAGCGTGACGACTTTGCCCTGACGCAAACTTTCGTACATCGCAGGGGCGCCCGACGGCTCAACCCCAATGATCTTGGTCGCCGGTGATTGGTGATGAAAGTAGCTTCCTAAGCCCGAGATCAACCCTCCGCCGCCTACAGCGACCAAAACATAGTCGATCGGTTCGGTGTAGTCCTGCAGAATTTCGAGCCCCACCGTGCCTTGGCCCGCTACGATCGCGGGATCATCGAACGGCGGCACGTACGTCAATCCTTCGGCAGTTGCCTTGTGGGCTTCCGCCGCCGCATCATCAAATGTGTCGCCCACCAAAATCACATCCACGTGCTCTTTGCCGAACATGCGAACTTTGTCGACTTTCTGCTTTGGCGTCACCGCAGGCATATAAATGCGGCCGTGAATCTGCATCGCGTTGCATGCGTAAGCGAACCCTTGCGCGTGGTTGCCTGCCGAGGCACAGACGACACCAGCGGCTCGTTGCGCGAGCGTCAATTGAGTCATCCGGTTATACGCACCGCGAATCTTGTAGCTACGAACATCCTGCAAATCTTCGCGTTTCAGCAAGATATTTGCATCAAACGCAAGTGACAAACGGGCACTCGGCAACAGCGGGGTGTGGCGAACATTGCTGCGAATTCGCGTTTCGGCCTCATGAATAGACTGGACGCTGGCGAGCACCGTGGGATCGTGAACCATCGACGTATCGGATGTTTGAAAGGAACGAAGCAGACGAATCGAGACCACATTGGACCATCCGGCTGTCGGATCGACTAGCGAGGGCCGACGCCCAGACGGCTGATGTTCGCTGTGACTCCCTTCGCGTGGCGGTAATGCCGCATCCGCGGTTGGACGGCTGCGCAGTGCCAAAGTAAATGGCATTGGGCTCGCGCCGCACCGCTTAAAAACTAGGTGTTGCCTACGGGTTGTCGCGGGGCGACCCCTCGTCACACTTCTTGCATTCCAACAACACCCCCAATCGCGACTCGCGTCCTGCATCGGTCGTCACCCACGGGCGATGCATCCAGGGCGGATCATGGCGAACATGTTGATTGTGACCACAATCAAGCTCGGCCACCCAGTGGTCTTCGTCGTCGCGATGGTATCCGATGATTGGCTGCTGCATGTCCCTCTGGATCACTTATTCGTGGGTTTTGTGATACGAGGTTGCGTCAATCGTCTTGGCCGAACTCGGCTTGCGCGTGGTGTAGACGGGCGATTCGATGTCGGGGTCGTCTGGCGAGAACCCTCCGGCGGCGCGTTGCCCCGCGACATGAACCTGCATCGAACCGATATAGCGGCTAAGCACAAAGCGGCGAACCAAGGCCCGGCCTGCAGGAACCAACAAAATGAATCCCAACGCATCGGTCAGCAGCCCCGGCGTCAGCAACATTGCAGCTGCGAACACGATCATCAATCCATCTTGGATTTCGCGACTCGGCATCCGCCCTTCCGCTAGGGCCTTTTGGAAACGGAACCAAGCGTTGGCGCCTTCGCGACGCGCCAGAAACGAGCCGAGCACTCCAGTTCCAATGACGACTGCAAACGCCGTCAATCCGCTAGTAGCATCTGCCAATTGCAGCAGCAAATAGAGCTCCACAAGCGGCACAATAATAAAAGCAGCAAGCAGCCGAACGAACATTTTGTCAACCTATCAGGCGGTAGGTGGGCCTTTTCCACCAAAATAAAAAGCCCATCCAATGAGCTTGCGGGCCCTGGCGCATCAGCATCCCCAGCCCGTCAATTTGGCACCGATTGCCGATGCCCCCGATCTTGTTGCAGCTTCTGTGCCAAGCAGTCACACGACGACAGGCATGTGACGCTGTTTTGCCCTCTATTCCCACGTCAAACGGCGGGCGAATCCGACAATATTGTCCATCGGCAGCGGCCCAAAATCGCGACTATCCACTGAAATGGGAACGTTATCGCCAACGATGAAACACTCACCCTGATTCAACTTCAAGGGATAAACTGCGTCGGAATCACGACGCCGCAATCGATATTCAACCGATCTGCGAACTCGCAAATCATTCAATTGCACGCGGTCGCCCTGTTCGTCTTGGGCCTGTTCTTCGCGAACTCGAATCGCAATTGGCGTTCGCGGAGTCAGCGTAATCGTCTCGGCCAACTCGGCTTGGCCGACGGTAATGGTCAACGGTTCGTTTGCAGCGTGGTGCCGTGTCGCAATACGAGTCCCCTGGTCGGAATAAAACGCGACGTCGATCGTTGCTGCAGCAGCGACCGAGAGCGTCACAGCCAATTGATCGACGGGGTCGAGTCGACGAATCACGTCAACATTGCATGGGTAGTCGTCACAGATTTCACTCGGCCGCGAATGCTCGTAAACCGATCGGTGGTGATAGACGAGCCAATCGGAATCGCCGCCCTCGGTCGCATCCGCCCAACGTGAATCAGATCGCTGTTGATCGATGTCTACATCGATAAAAGCGGCATCGTTTACCCCATTCGACTCGGCAAGCATGATCTCGAGCCGTTTTCCGTTGACCAACAAACGTCGCTCGTCGACCGACACCACATCGCCTGGCAAACCAAGGATCCGCTTCACTCGCATGAGGCCGTCCATTTTGACGGCAACAATGTCACCGATCCGAATTCGGTTGCTGGCGTTGGGCCCAATCGCTGTGACTTGGACCAAGTCACCTTCGATGACATGGCTATCGATCGCATCGCTGTCGCACTTGAATTTCGCCCCGCAGTGCCAGCACTCAGCGGTGCGAGCCGATGCAGCCAACACCGATGCTAACTCCGTCGCCACTTTTGTCTGCGTACTGCACTGGGGACAGCTCAAAAATTGATAATCGCCGTAGAGCGTCGGCGCCATTGAAAAACCGCTGACGCGAAAGATCTGTTTTCTTGAGTCATTCGTAAAACCGCTCCATACGGCAATCGCGGCGGCGCCCCCAAAGACGGCGATCCCGACCAGCATCCCGATCCTCACCCTCTTCCAGGTCGCTGTACGGCCCGATCGCGGGTTCGGAGCGGTGACGTTGCGAGCAAGAATTTGCGGCAATTTGCTTACGATCCTCGATGACTGAACTGGATCCACCCACAAAATGGATCGCTAAGGGACGACGAAATATTAGAACGCATTGATTGCTAGTAGCTACCGTCACCCGACGCTGGAATCCACGCTCTGGTGAGCGTAGCTACGCGAATTATTCAATTGTCGTCGCTAGGGAAATTCACTGACATCGTGCAAATGGGTGCACGTCTAACGCGATGGGGCACAAAAAGCTATATTTGGTCCGCCTCTTTAGAGCAAGCGATTGGTATCGCCCTGTGAGCACCCGAGTCTCTATTTTAACCTTATCGCTCTCCATTTTGCGAGCTTCCTCACTCTTATCACGCTGCAATGACCCAGTCGAACTCGCCCGATCGTTCCGCGAACGAAATCCAAGCTACTTCGGAATCCCCCCAACACGCCGAAGCGGCGGACGCGGGAAAACCGTGTGCCGAAGCTCGATGCGCATCCAAACCAGCGTCCGGGCAGTCCCCAAATGCTGAGCTGAATACGCGTGGCCGGATGGGAAAAGTGGCGGGCGTCCGTGTTGCGGCCACCGGTTCCTACGTTCCCGAGCAGATCGTCACCAACGAGGATCTTGCGGCATTGGGGTGTGACAGCGAATGGATCGTGCGGAGAACGGGAATCCGCGAGCGTCGTCGTGCTGCGGATGATCAAACCACTAGTGAGATGTGCTACGAAGCAGCCCTTCGCTGTTTGAGCGCCGCGAACATGGACCCCAGCGAGATTGATTTAATCATCGTCGCCACGATGACCCCCGATTACCCGACCCCCTCGACCGCGTGCCTACTGCAACGCATGCTCGGTTCGATTGCCCCGGCAATGGACGTCAATGCGGCGTGTGCGGGATTTACCTACGCGATGATCACCGCCGCTCAGTTCATTGGGATGGGAAATAGCCGCCGTGTTTTGGTCGTGGGTGCCGACATGATGAGCCGCACGGTGAACCCCGAAGATGTGAAAACCTATCCCTTATTCGGCGATGGGGCTGGCGCTGTGATCATGACCCCCGCCGAAGCGAGCGATGCGGCGGAAGAAGCCGAATCGGCTAACCGACTGCACGAACAAGGACTGCTGTCCTATCAACTCGGCAGCGAAGGATGCGGCGGTGCGATGCTATGCATTCCGGCCGGAGGCACCCGCCGTGCCTTGACCCCCGAGGCGTACGCCGAGGGTGCCCAATACATGACGATGGACGGCCGAGGTGTGTTCAAATGGGCAGTCCGCGTGTTTGACGAAAGTGCCAAACAGGTGCTGGAGCACGCAGGAGTGACGTCGGACCAATTGGCGCTCGTCGTCCTGCACCAAGCCAACCAACGGATCATCGATTCGGCGGTCGCTGATCTGGACATCGCGCCGAAAGACGTATTCGTTAACCTGGATCGCTACGGCAATACCTCGGCAGCCAGTATCCCATTGGCGCTCGACGAAGCGGTGCAAGCTGGCCGGATCCAGCGTGGCGATCTAGTGCTGCTGTGTGGATTTGGCGCCGGATTGGCGTGGGGAACCACATTGCTGCGTTGGTAAGACACGCCGAAGGGAAAGTCGCGGGGTCTTTCAGCGACGCAGATACGACTAACGTGCCGGGCTTCTGTGAGCCGACGGCTGTGGCCGCGGGCCCTTGAACGCCGATCTCACGTCGCCCGCGGCTAAGGCCGTCGGCTCAGATGAAAACACGCAAATCCCCGTCATTCGGGGACATGGCTGCACGAAACTCTTCGCGTTTTTTCGCTACGGGCGGTCATTTCCGCAGGTGCTGCACCCTTCACCACCCCATGGGCGGGGTGGCAGCAAAGATGGACATCGCCAAAAAAGCGACCGTATCCGAGCATTTTGACAAATGAAGTGGAATTCAAGCCGTAGCTACGTTCGCCAGAATGTGGTCCACCGACTGGCGACGGTAGCTACTTCAAATGTAAAAACACTCTAGCTCTTCAGGCCTTCACGCTCGATGATCACATCGGCACCAGGAGTGAGGCGGCGAAGTTTGCGAATCACTTCCGCTTTTTCCATCGTTCCCTTCTTGGCTCGTTCGAGCAAGTTACGGGTTTTCTTACGACGTTTACGAAGTCGACGGATCTCTCGGACGCGTTCAATACCAGATGGCATTCGGGGGTACTCCAGCAATCAGTTAATGGGTGGGTTTTGTCGATTTAAGTTCGAAGCGTGGGATTTTAGCGTGCAATGCACCTCAAGGCGAGAGCGCTGCATTTTTGCCACATCGAAAGGGGGGACAGGACCGAATTGGCGACATCCAACGCCGGATCCTTTCAGCTTCACGCTAACTCAGGCGGATTGTGCCGCGAGTTTTCCCCGAGCTTTGATTTCCAGCCAATAGACTGCGGCCAGCGTGATGCCGCTGACCAAACACACCAGTGCCGCGGCCGACATGATTGTGGTTCCAAACAGATGCAACAGCACGATTGCGGCGGTAAAGGCCAATGTGTACGCCAGATCTTGTAGCGGAAAGAACAATTTGGTCTTCCAAAGCTTCCAACCGTTCCACAGATGCTCGGGAACAATCCCCAGCGTGTATCCGACGATAAACCCTTCGAGTCCAAATTGAGTGAAGCCAATCAGTGTACAGGGAATCGTCGCCAAAAAACGGATCATTTTCGCGGTCGCCATCGACTTGACATCGCCGATCGCCTTTAGCGTTTGCATGGCCAAGCCGGAAACAACGCTTCCCCAGCCAGCAAAAATCATCCATTGGCACAATCGTCCGGCGTCCGCGTATTGGGCACCATACAGCCGTCCAAAGAAAATCGGAGCAACCGCAAACACGCCGACGTTCATGATCAAGCCGAACCCCAACATCCGCCCACGAACGGGAGCCACTTCGGCGGCAAGTTTTTCCGGTGTCTCTCGCGCCGATCGGGCCAACAGTGGAAACATCACGTAGTCGCCGATATGCGTGATCAACAGCATCGGCAGCATCGCAATCGTGGTTGCCAGCGTGTACAAGCCAAGCGTCTCCAAACTGCCGATTCGCCCCAACACCATGCGGTCGACTTGCATTGCAAAAAACGTGGCCGCGGTGCTGACAAAAATCCATTTGCCAAAATGGAACAACTCGCGAGCAAACTCGGGATTCCAGCGGAATCGATGCCGCATCTCGCTCGGAAGTAAGAAACTGCTCATCGTACGGCTCGCCGATGCGGCTAACGCTCCGGCAACCAATGCCCAAATGGTCGGATAAAAAAATGCGATGACACAGGTGACAACCGTTCCGATCAATTGGCTGAACACGTTGTAGGCGATCATCGCGGTCGGTTTCAGTCGCCTCTGAACGGTCATGATCCCGGTCGAGGCAAAGCCTTCGATCGCCGCAGTGAAACCGACGATCGGAATCAGCACGGTTAAAATCGGTTCGTCAAAGAATTTGGCAACCAAAGGGGCTGCGATCCAGCTGCCAATCCAAATCGCCAACCCGCGCACGACTTGGACTGTCCATGCAGTGCACAAGAAATCGGGATTGCTTCCTTTGCGATGCTGGACGACGGCCGGAGCAAGTCCCACATCCGACAACAGCATCAATCCCATGACGGCGATTGACACCAACGCCATCAAGCCAAACACGTCTGGCAAGACCAGCCGCGAAAGCACCAAGTTGCTGACGAGTTTCAGTACTAGGCTGGCCCCAAACAATCCCACCGTGGTCAGCGATGCGAACGTCGCCGGGTTTCGCAAGGCGGGCCGCAGACGTTTGTGAATAAAAGGGCGTAACACGATCGCATCGTCAACCAGGCGCGGGATCTAAGCGGTCATGGAGTGGGACGCCGCAGTCATGAGCCTAATAAGTATGCCGCGAACGTCCAGTCCCAGGGTGCCGGCGATTGCGGCGGAAGTGAGTCCCCCGAGCGGATCAAGGCGACGCGGAAGTTTCGCCGCCGGAGGCTACAGTCGGTTTGGTGGCGGATGCAGTCATCAGCCCCCATAACCACGTGACCTTGTATTTTTCAATCTGAACCGGATTCGCGCCGGCATCCTCTATCAATCGCTGAAACTTGGCGACGCCATACATGCGAAAATGGGACGGATCAGACCAGCGCAGATAGATGTCACAGAGTTTGCAGGTCAGATAGTCGTCGCACCAATCCGTGACGATCATCACGCCGCCTGGACGCAAAACCCGCAACATTTCCTGTAACGCTTGATTGGGGTGGCGAATGAAATGAAACACGTTGCAGCAAACAACTGTATCAAAGCTGGAATCCGGAAACGGCAGCTCTTCCGCCCAGCCTTCTCTCAGTTCAACCTGCGGTGGCAATCGATCTTTCGCAAGCTCGAGCATTTCAGATGATGCGTCGATTCCCGTCAATGATGACGCAGCGAACTCCGTTACCAAGCCGCACAGGATTGCGCCGGTTCCACAGCCGATGTCCAGAACATCGCCGAGGTTCCTCGGCATCCGAGTCAGTGTCGCATCGGTCGTCATCCGAATATAGTTCGACCATCGCGAATCGTATTCCGATGCAAGCTTTGCATACTCGTTAACAATGTGGTTGCGATCACGCTTTTGCGTCACGTTCGTGTTGCCCCATCAAGTTAGCGAAAACCGAGTTATCGAGTTCGTTGTTACAGCATTTTCAGACGACTGGATCTCGGCGACGCACGACTACGCAGCCAAGAAAAAAACGCAGAGGAGGGTGTTGCAGGCCCACCGAAAAGATGCAGCACATTATGATGATTTTTTTCCTGAGCGTTACAGTCGGAATCCCCGCCGCTTTTACGTTGTGAGTGTACCCCAATGCGCCGCGTCAAATGTCCCTGTGGCACCGTGTTATCGGTAGAATTGGATTCGGCCGAGACCGTGCAGTGTCCAGAATGCGGTAAGAAGCTTCGCTTGCCCAAGCCATCGCCGAGTTCATCGGCAAGTGGCGCCATTGTCACGGAAACGCAGACGCGAGGGCCAACCTCTCCTCAGCCACCGTCTTCAAATGCCGCTGCGGCACAACCTCAAACAACATGGCCAGGCATGCTGAACGAATGCCGTCAGCGGTTCGGAAATGCGCCGAGAATGTTCGGCGATGAAGAGAAAGGTTACCTGCGTGTCGCATTTTCGTTTTTGACACGCCTGTTCAGCTCAGCGGATAAGCTGTGCCAACCATTGGCCGCTCAAGAATCAGTCTTTCGCGACGGAGTGGTTGTCTGGGGGCATCTGATCCAGGCCAACAATCAATTGTTCCAACCGGGAAAGAGAGACCTCCCCGGCGAAATGGTCTACAGCTTGAATTCACCCAACATCACACCTGAAGAACTCGGCCAAGTCGCTGCGGGACTCGGATCGCTCAAAGGAACTCGGCCCGCATCACCCGCACTCGCTCCGATTGCAGACTATTTGACCGACGAATACATCCGCGTCTTTGGTCAGCAAGTTCCGCAAGCGATTTCCGTAAAACCATGCATGATATCCACAGTCTATTTTGTCCGCCATCATCTTCCCAACGGCATGTTGAGTGACGGTGTGATGCCGTTGGTCGTGATGCCCCGCCAACCGCATTTTGCATTCGTTTTGCCATCGCTTTATTGGCCCGAAATGCTGCTGCAGCATTGGCAAGCTCCGCGGCCTGAAATTCGTAGCTGAACGCGGCGAATTGCATTCGAGCAGCAGTCGATAGGGAATGCCGCCAAGAAACTTGGCGGCTTGGGTTTCGGGAAGCGACGTCAGGCGGACGAAACTCTTGGCGAGTTTCGCTTCCGAAGAGTGTGACGCTCCGGCGCAATCACGCTTTCTTTTTGACGACGCCCTTCTTTTTAGCCGTCTTTTTAGCGGCCTTTTTCTTCGTTGTCTTTTTGGCGGCTTTCTTTTTGGTAGCCCCCTTCTTCTTGCTTGCCTTCTTTTTCTTCTTCGTCGGCCCCTTCGCGGCGCGTTCGGCCAACAAGTCCAAGGCAGCTTCGAATGTCATCTCGGCCGCGTCCATACCCTTGCGTAGCGAGGCGTTGGTTTCGCCATCAGTCACGTACGGGCCAAAGCGACCTTCGAGGATCTTGACTTCACCCTCGGTGATCGGCGACGGTTTTTCGAACTTCTTGATTGGCTCTTTGGGTGCCGCACGGCCACGCGTTTTAGGTTGCTTGAGCAGCGTGATCGCTTCCTCGAGCGTTACCTCTAGCGGCGACACGCCGGCGGGCAGCGAGCGAGTGTCTTTTTCACACTTGATGTAGGGTCCGTACCGCCCATCAAACGCCTGGATCGGCTCGCCATTTTCTGGGTTATTGCCCAGCGTTCGCGGCAACGTCAATAACTTGCACGCCATTTCGAGCGTCAAGTCGGCGATCTCCATTCCCTTCAACAGCGATTGGTTGCGTTTCTCTTCGTCATCGTTTTCACCGAGTTGGATGTAAGCACCAAAACGGCCCACTTTGACGTAGATTGGCTTGCCGGTTTCGGGGTGAACTCCGATCGGCTCTTCTTCGACCTGGCTTTGCTCAAGCAGTTCAAGTGCTTTTGCCAAATTAATTTCGTCCGGAGCCAAGCCATCGGGAATCGAGCCACGACGTTCGCCCTGTTCCAGAAACGGTCCGTACTTGCCGACGCGGACAAACACCTCTTCGCGATGTTCGCCTTCGGTGGGCGTGCCCATCGAGAACATTGCCGTGACTCGAGGATCGATCTCTTCGACCTTTTCCTCAAGTCGTTTTTTCAGCCCGATTCCTTTGTTATCTGCCGACGCTGGATTATCACCATTGCCGAAGTAGAAACTTTTCAAGTACGCGAGTCGCTCGGCCTCTTTGCGGCTGATCGTATCGAGGAAATCTTCCATTTGGGCCGTAAATTCGTAATCGACCAACGCGCCAAAATGTGTTTCCAACAGGCGAATCACGCTGAACGCGGTCCAACTCGGGACCAATGCGTTCCCTTTTTTGTAGACGTAATCGCGTTTTTGAATCGTGTCGATAATCGAAGCAAACGTACTCGGACGACCGATGCCTTTTTCTTCGAGCGTTCGCGTCAACGAAGCTTCGCTAAATCGAGCGGGTGGCTGAGTCGTGTGGCTCTTCGCATCCAGATTCTTAGCGTCCAATGCGTCTTGCTCGGACATCGCCGGAAGAAGACGTTCCTTGTTCGCCAATTCTGCTTCGGGATCATCGCTGCCTTCGACATAGGCACGTAAAAAACCTTCGAACAGGATGCTCGTTCCGCTGGCGGTAAAGGTCGCTCCGCCGCCTTCGATCGTCACGCCGATGCGTTGTTTCTTGGCGTCCGCCATTTGGCAGGCAATGGTGCGTTTCCAAATCAATTCAAAGATGCGGAACTGGTCCGAATCGAGTTCACCGCGGACTGCTTCGGGCAGCCGGAATGGGGTACCCGCAGGACGGATCGCTTCGTGAGCCTCTTGCGCGTTTTTCACTTTATTCGCATAAACGCGAACGCTGGGGTGCAAGAACGAATCGCCGTATTCACTACGCACCAAGTTACGCGACGCATCGATCGCTTCCTTGCTGAGCGTCGTGCTATCGGTACGCATGTAAGTGATGTAACCGTTTTCGTACAACCGCTGGGCCGCTTGCATGGTCCGCCGCGCGGTGAAGCCCATCTTGCGGTTGGCTTCCTGCTGCAGCGTACTGGTGGTAAACGGCGCCTTGGGTCGTTCGGTGAACGGTTTGACTTCGACCTTGGTGACTTTGAAGTCGGCGTTGCGAAGACGGTCGGCCAAAGCGTTCGCTTCGGCCTCGTTCATTTGCAGCAAATCAGGATTTTTTAGTTTGCCGTTTTCGGAGTCAAAATCTTTGCCCGAAGGAATTTTTCGACCATCGACGGTCGCAAGCATGGCGTTAAACGACTCATTGGACGCGGTGTCGAAGGTGGCTTCGAGGTCCCAATAGGTCGAATCGACAAACGCGATCCGCTCGCGTTCTCGCTGGACGATCAGACGGACGGCGACACTTTGCACGCGACCGGCACTCAATCCGCGGCCGACCTTTTTCCAAAGCAGTTGGGAAACGTCGTACCCGTACAGCCGGTCCAGGATTCGGCGAGTTTCTTGGGCGTCGACCAATCCGCCATCGATCTCGCGAGGATTTTCGATCGCTTTTTGGATCGCTTCCTTGGTGATTTCGTGAAAAACGAGCCGATGGACGGGGACTTTTGGCTTCAAAATCTCGTACAGGTGCCAACTAATCGCTTCTCCTTCGCGGTCTTCGTCCGTCGCGAGATAGAGGCTGTCGGCGTCTTTGAGAGCCGCTTTTAACTTGCTGACTTGCTTTTTTTTGTCATCGGGAACGATGTAGATCGGCTCGAAATCGTTCTCGGTGTTCACTCCCAAGTAGGCCCAGGGTTCTTTTTTGTACTTTTCCGGCATCTCTTTTGCGCCGCCGGGGAGGTCCCGGATATGCCCAATACTTGCCTCGACTTGGTAGCCTTTGCCTAAGTATTTCGAGATCGTGCGTGCTTTGGCTGGCGATTCGACGATCACCAAACTTTTGCCCGTGCTTTTAGCCATACAAAAAAACGACGTGGTTAGGGTTAGACGAAATGGACCGAAAGTCAGTACAACAAGGCAGTACGCAATAACACAGTACGCCAAGGAAGCAAATGCGATACTCGCCTTGACCCTCTAATTTGAGGGGCGATACGCTTTGCATCTCGGTTGGCAACACTAGGTCATGAGCGAGTGCTTCTGACAGAGAGTTGGTCGATCGCGGCTTGTTGTCAAGATCACTCCGGATGCGATTGCCATAATTTTGCAGTCATCGACCGAGCGATTTTTTTAGAAAATTTACGGAAAACCCCCTCGGACAATCCCCCAAAGCACTGAAAAACCTCGGTGCTTTGCGTCCTCGCCAGAAAAAGAAGCCAGAAAGAGTCTGCTATGAACAACAGTCCGTTCGAAATCTTTCGCAAGAACCTCAAACCAATGATGGTCTTTCTGATCATGTTGGCGATGTTCTCGTTTGTCGTGCTACCGGCACTCGACACCTACCTGCGTCAAAATACGGGAGGTGGGGGAGACACGAAGCTTGCCAGTTTCGATGGAATCGAAATTTCTCAGAATCGTGTTTCGTACATGACTCAAAATCATCAGTCGACTGTTCGCTTTCTGCAAGAGTTGGCAGAAAAGACGATTGCAGCGGGTGGTTCGCCGAAGACCCCAGGGTTTCGCTACGACGACCAAAACAACCGTGTTGCGTCGATCGGAATCAGCGAGGTTCCAAGCGAGCAGTTGTCCTTGAAGACGATGCAATTTGCCTCTGAAGCTAACAAAGCGGGTTTCGAACTCGATGATGCAGCCATCGGTGCTTGGCTAAATCTGTTCGTCGATGATCGCTTCACCGACAAGCAAATCGATTCCATGTTGATGGAAAGCTCTCGTAACCAGATGGGTCGCGTGCATTTGTACGAACAACTTCGCAGCCATTTGTTGGCCGATTTGTATAACCGATCCGGTTTCGCCGTCGTCTCGGCGGGTCAAATGCCAATCATGACCCCCGCCGAAGAATGGACGAATTTCCTGAAGCTTAACCGCGAAGCGACTGCCACGGCTTACGGCATCCCGGTTGAAAGCTTTGTCAGCAAGACCGATCCAAAGCCAAGCGAATCCGCGATCAAAGCGATGTACGAAGAAGGCAAGGACACCGATCCGAACGATCAATCGCCTGCCCCCGCGTTTCATCGACAATACACCGCTCAATTTGAATACCTTGTCGGCGATCTGCAGTCGTTCATCGACGAAGAAGCGGTCAAGATCAGTGAGGCTGAATTGCGAGCCGAGTACGAACGTCGACTCAAGGGCGGTGATTTCCAACTTCCCGAAGATCCTGCGACCCAAGCGGCAGTCGAAGCCGAAATGGCCGACGGTCTGGAAACAGAACTTGTCGAAACTGAGGTAATGGAAGCCGAAGCGACTCCTGCGACCGAAGAAAAGGAATCCGCTGAGGTCAAGGAAGAAAAGCCAGCCGAAACCAAGGAAGAGCCTAAGAAGGCCGATGAGCCCAAAAAGGCTGAAGAAACAAAGAAAGAAGAAACTAAGAAGGAAGAGCCCAAAAAGGACGAACCCGCCAAGGCGGACGACGCTGAATCACCAAAGAGTGACGAAGCATCTTCGAAACCCGAAGCGAAATCGTCCGACGAGAAACCGAAGTCAGACAGCCCAGAATCCGAAGTCAAAGAAGTTAAAGAGTCAAACGACGATGCAGACAAGACTTCACGACGAACCAATTCGATGGCTTCGGAAAACGGCATCCGCTTGGTGGCATTCCAAGACACGAGTGATGAAGCTACGGACGCCGATGTCGATACCGACGCCACTGAGCCTGAAAGCGAAGTGAGCGAAAAAACGGAAGAAAAAGCAGATGACGCGGCCAAAGAATCCGACGCCAAAAAGGCTGAAGAAGCCAAAAAGGACGAAAAAGCTGCGGACGAAGCCAAGCCGGAAATGAAAGAAGAATCGGCAGAAGAAAAGGCGGACGCCGAACCGGTCGCCCCCAAGAAGGACGATGCAAAGAAGGACGATGCAAAGAAGGAAGACGCAAAGGTAGCCGAAGAGAAAAAGGCTGAGCCAAAAAAGGCTGAACCTAAGAAACCGGATACCGAATCGTTCGAAGCAGTCCGCGAGCAGATTGCCGATTCACTCGCACTGCCAATCGCAGAAGAGCGAATGGGCAAAGCGACTGCGGAAATGTTCTCGCAAATGCGTCGTTACTTTAACCAGCACGCGATCTACACCAGCGACAAAAAGAACGGGCTCGAAGTTGAAGAACTGAAGCCGTTCAACTTGAAGAAACTGGGCGAGAAGTACGGTTTCCGGTTCCAAAAAATTGGCCCGAACACCGAATTTTCGATCGAAGCCGAACCGATTGCACAATCGGTCGAAGTGGGCACGCAACAGATGCGTCGTGGTCCATCGTTCACTTCGTTCATGTACGGCGGTCAAACCCAAATGGGCGTCATGCCTCGTCAAGTGTTGTACTCGCCACTTCGCACCGTCGATGATCGTGGTGGCAAGACCTACATTTCGTGGAAGACCCACGAGCGAAAGGCGTACACGCCGAAACTTGAAGAAGTTCGTGACGAAGTGATCGCAGCCGTTCGCCTCAGCGAAGCTCGCAAGTTGGCGATGGATGCCGCAGTCGAACTGGCCGCCAAGGCCAACAAGTCCGGCACGGAACTCAGCGAACTTGTTCCTGCCGAGAACAAAGACGAAGTGAAGTCGGGACTTGGTCCGTTCAGCTGGATGGATTCCTTTGGATTCCAAGGCGCATCGATCGGTAACGTCCCTGAACTGAACTCGGTTGGCGAAGAATTCATGAAAGCGGTATTTAATTCCGAAGTCGGCAAATACTCGGTTGCCATGAATATGCCCGAAAGCGTGGTGTATGTCGTCAAACCGACCAATTTCCAACCGAGCTTGGATGAGCTCAAAGTGCTGTTCCAAAACCCACGTGATCGTATGATGGCGATGCTCGCAGGAGGCGGTTCGACAAACGAAGTGATCCAAGGTTTCTACGAAGCGGTCGATAAGCGAACCGATTTCTCGTACGCTCGCGAAGCCGAAGAAAACGACGACTACTAGGCCGTCAATCGATTGCAAGACGCTCAGTGATCCCACGTCCCTGGACTTTTAGAGCGTAATTTGACTCGAGCAACTTGCGACCTGATCAACTTAAAACCCTCCCAAGCATTCACCGCTTGGGAGGGTTTTTGTTTGTGCTTATACGCACACGCAAATCGAATGGGCAATTTGAAATCGCTTGTCCGGCGAGACGACTTGGCAGTCGCTGTTAATCGAGAGCAATTACGCAACCGGATGTCCAGTATCTGGGTTGCGGTTTACAACATCACGCTATACCACGCTGTTCGCAAATCGGCTGTGTGGTGTATAACAGCGTCCTCGGCATTTTCAATAAGAAGCCGCGTTATAAATGTGCGAATTCACAAGGCGGAATTCAATCCTCTAGCTCAGGAGTCTGGCAATGTTGTCATCACAAACCCCGGCAGTGCAGTATGGCGAGTCCGAAAAGGAAGAACTTCAACGAGCTTTGGGGTGGGACCGCGATCTGTCGAACTCCCCGGCAGCCAAAGAAAATTTAAGAAATTACATTACGCTGCAACTTGCCTCTGCTGGATTGTTGCCACCCGACAACGAACTCGATCAGTCGATGACCACCTTCTCGGCTGGGATTCTAGAGAGTCTGCGAGAAAAGAATCGATTGCTGTCCGAGCATCGGGCACCGGTTGACTCACGTATTGAAAATTTCCTCAATGAATACTTCGCCGATGTCATCGACGGCGATCCGCTACGTCTGCCGGGACGCACGCTAACGCTCGACCGCCACGGTATGTCACGCGAAATGAGTTTGCCGGCGGGTGGATACGAATTCCAAAATGAGCTTGTCAATTCGTATCGTTGTATCAACGGCGTGCTCAACAACCCTCGCTCGGATCGCCGTACCACGGCGGGAACATTCCACGTTGTCGAAGGGGGATTGGCGATCCCGAATGAAAAGCGAATTGTTCCCAAAGGCGTATTCGCCAAGTTGTTTCGGGCCGCAATGAATCCGCCTGACGATTTGATGTTACTGCCGTACACATCCACCTCGGCCAAACCGGCGCTGACTTGGGTGTCGCTGCTGCTTCGCCCGATTGTCTGTCCCGAGGTCCCCGGTTTCTGTGCCCAGAAGACCATGGAAACCCGTTTCTTTGCTCCGGGTTCGTTGATCAGCAACCTCGATTTTGTGGAAACGATTTTCGGTAACGCAGGCGATCCGGTCAGCAGTCGCAACGATGCGGGATTGGACGTGTTGCACTGGAGCGGTCACACCGGTTGTGTCATCTTGGCGACGCACTTGACGAGTTTGACCAAGAAAGAGCTTGGCTTGCCGAGCTACGACGACGCCACCGATCGACAACGTCGCGACTCGATGTGCTGGAAAGACCCAGCTGAAAAATACAACGATGGTGGCGCATTCAAACTGACGTGCCGCGACGAGTCGGGCGTGATCGTAACGCTGATCGCGGATAACTATTACGGTTATTGCAAAAAAGAAGTCAAAACGCAGCTCAGCTACGCGACCAACTTGATGGGTGGATGCGAAGAAGAGCATTCCGGTGGCGCACTCGCATTCGCCTCGTATTCGCTCGGCGATGAATTCCAAGTCAACAGTCGCCGTTACAACGGACGCCGGTTCTCGGACGTCGCTCGCGAGTACCCATCATTCATCGACGTCAAACCCAAAGGTTACGGCGTCGACCGATTCGATTCGAGCGTTATCTACATTCCTGAAAATGCCAAGGTCACACTGATCGAACGCTGCGTCACTTGGACAAACAATGGCAAAGTCGAGCGGATTCCGCTGTCACCGACAAATGTATACATCGCACCAAGCGGCTACAAAATCCGACTCGAAAAACATCCCAACGCGCCGTCTTGGCGATTGGTCGGCTCAGTCGGCGAAGGCATCTTCTGTCACAAACCGTGCACGGTTAGCGGTGGCGGAAAAAGCGAAATCAGCAAGAGCCTTCGCGACTATATGTTGTATGGCCCGATCTTTGTCACCGATCGTGAAAAGGACTTTGCAAAACTCGACGAGATCTTCTCGCGTTCCTATCACGACCGTTGGTCCAAAGAGTACACCGGCCGAACGGACTACACGGAAAAACCGAGTCGCCCAGTGCTCGATCCAAGTCGAAGCCTCGGAAGCGTGATTCAATTGCTGACTCCGTCACCGGACTACAACGAAGACTACAACAAGTGGCTTCGTGATATCCCCGAGCATGTCTATTCGATGGCATTGATCATCAAGCGTTTCATCCGCTCGGGAATGGAAGAAAATTGGCACGAGCATTTCGGTGTCGATATCGTCAACGGTTCGGCAGGTCATGAACTGAAACTCGGCGACCGGACGCTGGTGGGAACCTATTTGCGAGTGGGTTGGGACAATAATCGCTGGCGAACATTCAAATTGCGTCAAGACTTTATTGCTGCGGACAAGGTCCAGCGTGAAGACGACATCAGCGCTAGCGTTGTGGCGCCCGCGGATGTTTTGGGCGACGTCGGTAAAGCGATCACGCCAGCGGGAAGTTACAAGTTCGTCGAAAATTGCGAATATCGATTGTTTCAACGTCCCGATGACGCCGTGCATCGTGGATTGGACAAGCAAACCGAACTCGATTTGTCGCGTCCGGACAGCTTCATCAGCAACTTCGAGCCATTGACGACCTCGCAAGCTCGCGAGATCGTCGACGATGCAATCGAGTTCGACAAATTCACCGGCCCGATGGCAAGGATGCTGGCTAAGGCCGCCGAAGCCAAGGACGGTTATGTCGTCAGCACGGCGAACCCACGGATCGTCAACGGTGCGCCGACCAAAAATCCACGGTACTTGCAAGACCGCCCGGACATGGTCAACGCGCGTGACACCTATGTCGCGATGCGAGGCACGCAATTGCACCGCGGGCTTGCCGAGGATGCTCCGATTCACGCTCCCGTCGGTGCTGTGTTGTCGGGACGTCGCAACAATCCACCGGACCCCGTTGCCGGATTCCGCTCGCTCGCGGTCTACTCGCCGCTGCATTATCAAGAACTGCCTGAGTTGTTGATGGATTACGTTTGCTCTTTGACGGGCAAGAGCCCGAGTACGACGGGAGCGGGCAGCGAAGGCGCTTTGACCAAAGGTCCCTTTAACGCGCTGATGCCGTCGGTCGATTTGAATTCAACCGTTGTGTCATTGATTTTGACCGGACTGGGTGGATTCAGTACCGCAGCGGGTCACGTCGGGCCTCGCTTCGAAGTCGGTCACGATATCTCGCTGTTGATCCCCGAAGTCTGGTGCCGCCTGGGCCCCGAAGAACGAGATCCTGCGGCCATGATTAAGGGCAAGATGCTCGAAAAGATCGAGGATTTTCATCACGGCGATTTGAAAGTTCCTGCCAGCCGCTTGGGATACCGGATTACGACCCGGTTTGTCCGCACCTATTTGGCTCGCGTGTTCGATAATCCATCGAAGGTCTTCACGCCTGAAATCTTGCAACCGGAACTGCAAGACATCGAATCGTTTGTTGACGGTATCATGCACATCGCAGAAGCCCAGAAACGAGTCGCGTTGGCTTACATGGAAGACGGCGGCTTTGAATTGGCATGTCCTCCGCTGCAAGCAGTCTTGAACATCATGGCATACGGGGACCACGAAGGCAAAACCGTAAGCGATCCTGAGATTCGCAAATTGTTTACGCGGGATTCGTTGCTCAGCAGCGATTGGTACGCGCGTCGATTGCAGAAGAAACAGAATCGCGATATCGACCATTGGCGTGCCTTCGAAGCACGGCTTAAAGGAATCGTCGAGCATTCCAAACAGAATGATTCGCCGATCGATTTGGAGTTGGCCGATCGCCTGGGTTACGCATCAGAGATGCTGGCACGTGTCGAATCAACCGACTATCTCGAAGAGCTGGTAGGTACAATTGGCGCGGACCCAATGCAGCCCAGTTTGACCGACAAATCGATGGTCAACCGCTTGGCGAGTAGTCGCTAGTTCCTTGCAAATCGCATCGCTGCGGCCCACCGAGTTGGCTTGTCGCTAAATTTCGCCGGTTAACACACCACCGGCGAAATTTTTCCAGGTAAAATGGTGCACTCTGTCCCACCATTTCTGCTTCCTTCCTGGAAAGATTTTAGCATGCAAAAACTATCTCGACGTCAGTTCACCTCGGCGGCTGCAGCGACAGTCGCTGCAGCATCGCTGCCACGAGCTCAGCGGTTCGCACACGCCGCAGGCCCCAACGACAAACTCGGCGTTTGCATCGTCGGAGTAAATAGCCGCGGCAACGAGCACATTCGTGGCTTCAATCATGACCCCCGCACCGAGATTCGTGCGATTGTCGACATTGACGAAAGTGTTGGGAAGCAACGCGTTGCGAAAGTCAGCGAGATGCAGGGCAGTAAGCCCGAGTTCTTTACCGATGTGCGAGACGCATTGGAAATGAACGGCCTCGACATTTTGACCTGTGCCACCCCTAACCACTGGCACGCCTTGATGGGCGTGTGGGCGATGCAAGGCGGTAAAGACGTCTACATCGAGAAACCGATCAGCCACAACATTCACGAAGGTCGCGCCTTGGTGGCCGCCGCCGAGAAGTACGGCCGCATGTTCCAAACCGGAACCCAATCCCGTAGCAGCAGCGCTTGCCAAGACGCCGTCCAGTTCATTGCCGACGGTGGCATCGGAGAAGTCAACTTTGCTCGCGGTTTGTGCTACAAACGACGTAAATCGATCGGCGCATTGGGCGATTACCCAATCCCCGAAAAAGTGAACTTTGATCTTTGGAGCGGGCCTGCGACCTACACCGACCCCAAGGTCACGCGTAAGCAATTCCACTACGATTGGCATTGGCAACGTCACTACGGCAACGGTGACTTGGGGAACCAAGGACCGCATCAAACCGACATCGCACGCTGGGGATTGGGCGTCAATCGTCACCCCAATTCGGTGCTCACCTACGGCGGCCGATTGGGTTATCAAGCCGAACGCAACGATCCCGATTACGTCGATGCCGGTGACACCGGAAACACCGAAATTTCGATCTACGATTACGGTGACAAATGCCTCGTCTTTGAAACTCGTGGACTTGATTGCTCGACCACCTCGGGCGACGAAATCGAAAGTTTCTTTGGCAAAGGAAAAGGCAACAAGATTGGTGTGATTTTCTACGGCAGCGAAGGTTACGTTGCGCAGACTTCCTACGATCACTGTGCCGCGTTTGACAAGAACAAAAAGCTGATCAAAGAGTTCAAAACGCGTAATGTTGGCGACGCTCACTTTGCCAACTTCATTGATGCGTGCCAATCGCGTGATGCGTCCAAGTTGAATGCCGATGCAACCACGGGTCACTTGTCGGCCGCGGTCAGCCACCTTGGTAACATCTCCTACTACGTTGGCGAGCAGAACCATGCTTCTGCCGACGAGATCAGCAAGGCGCTCGCGAAGATCAAGAGCTTGGACAACAACCAAGAAACGCTACAGCGAACCGTCGAGCATCTTACCGCCAACGGTGTCGACCTCGCAAAAACACCGATGTCGCTGGGAGCCCATCTGAAGTTTGATCCCGAAGCCGAGCAATTTATCGGCAACGACGAAGCCAACGCAATGTTGACTCGCGAATACCGCAGCGGCTTCGAAGTCCCCGCAGCGGAAAACGTCTAAGCGGAACTGAACTGCTAAATCGTTGGTCTTTTATTGACTGTTCGGTTGCGTAATATTCCTACTACCTCTCCACCAACTTTGAAACTGCTGATTTAGTACGACATCACCGCTCTTATGTTAGCCGTTTGGGCGCTAGCCCCGGTTGGATGATGGCGAAACCGTGGCTAGCGCCAAAACGGCTAACTAAATCAGCAGTCTCACTTTGTTGGGGCGAGGTAACTGGGTTAATGAGCCAAAAGGAAAAATCTGCCCTACAGATCCGCTGGCAACATCCAAGCTCTAGTTGCTGCTGCCTTGGAAGTAGACTTCTTCATACGGCTGGACGACCACGAATCCGTTGCCTTGAAAACGCAGTTGTACTGATTCGCCTGAACCGCGTCCGAGAAATGTTTTCCACTGGACATCGGTCTTTAACTCGGGCTCGATGTTGCCTGACCACAACACGGTTGCATTGGGGTCGGTGATGACGGGATGCGAAGGCGAAACCGGCAGCGTCAGCGGATCATAATGGGTCGTAACCGCCACCATCCCGGTTCCTTCGAGCCGAATATTGAACAGACCGCCCGCCAACATCGCCGTCATCTTTTTCATCATGCGAATGTTGTAATTCAGCGACATTTCAAACGCTAACAAATCGTTACCATTGACCGACACCGCTTCATTGTCCAACTGCAAGATGGTGATCTTCTTACCCGCATCGGCACAAAATACCGAACCTTTCCCCGTCACCTTTGTTAGCGACGTTCCCTCGCCCGACATCGCCTTTTTCAGCAGATTGCCAACACCGCGAGACAGCACACCTTCGCGTTCAAATTTCACTTGTCCGGTGTAGGCGACCATTGCGCCCATCTTTATCCAAACTTCGCCGTTGAGATTGATGTCAAGCATCCGCTCGGACTCAAGCTCGAAAAGCCCTTGGTTTAAGTCGCGATCTTTTGTCTTTTCTAAAAAAGCTTGAAGCGAATAACGATTGTCAGACACAGTGCATACTCTTGGGCAACGAGGGAGTGAAGTGAAGCGATCCGCCAACAAAACTATAGCGAAACATCCCACGACGATGTTGCCAACAATTGCTCCGTCGCACACTTGATCGATCCTCGCATCCATTGATGCGATGCAATCAGATCAATGATCTGATGCAATCAGTGGACCATCCCGCGTGCGTCAACCGCTAATCGCCGCAGCGGTTGATCATTGTCCACGAGGATCAGTTCGTTTTGAAGATTGACGCACGGACAAATATGGTTTGGCAAGATGCGAATACGGTCGCCGATCCGTGGACTCCAATCGCTCTCGCCCAATTCGATTTCACCATGCTCTTCGCTTAGTCGGGCAACCTTGGCGCCAGGATGATCCACCAGAAAGCCAAACCCTGATTGCGGATCGGCACCACATAGATCACTCGACAACATTTTGCTGCCGGCATCGATAACCGCCTTGCCTTTGACCGCGGTGCTGATCACCGTTGCATGCACCAACGCAGCACAATCGTCGAGTGTCGCACATTGCCAACGCACACAGTTTAGATCGTTAAAGATGTAGGTGCCGGGGCGAATCTCGCTGATCTCAGGGATCAAATGCGTGTGTTTTGCTGTCGGTGTTGAACCTCCCGAGACAATCCCCGGCTTTAGCCCCTCGCTTTGCAGCGCGTCAAGGATGGAAACCAGGCTAGCTCGAACGTTCGCCATACCTTCGCTAACGCCCGCATGATTAGGCACCACATGCCCCGGAAAAAACATCACACCGTCAAACCGCACATTCGGCAGCAACTCGATCTGGCGTGCCAAACCGACCACCGACTCAGCAGCGGAGATTCCGGTGCGATGATGACCGACGTCGAGATCCACGAGCAGCCCAATGGTGCTGCCGGAGTGATCATGCAAATGACTCGAAATGCGCTCTGCGGCTTCGGTGCTATCGATCCCCATTCGCACTTGATGGTCCTTGCACAGCGACTCAAACAACTGCAGTCGTGCAGGAGTAAAGCAAGGATACGCAATCAAAATGTCTTCGGCATCGCTTGCCGCGGCAATCGCCTCCGATGGTTTGGCCGAGGTCAATCCGACCGCTCCAAACTCGAGCTGCATCTGCGAAAACAAGCGTGATTTGTGCGTCTTGATATGCGGTCGCAAATTCAGATCGTGATCGGCGGTATATTCCGCCATCGACTGCAAATTCTTTCGCACCGTCGGTAAATCGACACTCAGCAGCGGAGTGGGAAAAGCTTCGATCGATGAGCTGGCCATGGTGAGACGCCTGCGGGAGGAAGGAGGGGAATGAGGAAGGAGGGGAAAGGGGGGAGTGCTTGGTGGGCGGTGGTTACGCAAGTACGGCTTCGCCCCACAGACTGGGGTCTTCCAACACCGGGTACTCGGGACCGAGCGTGAGCGTTTGCCAACCGAGTTCGCGGTCAATCACAGCATAATACAGACTGATACGAGGTTGGCTCGCAGGATCAAAACCTGTCAGTGCGTGGGCCGGTACAAAGCCGGACATTTGATAGCCGTCGTGGCGCGGGTAGGCGGCGATCTTTAATTCGTTTGACGCGACCGGTTTGGGGTTAACACGAGCACGGTTGATTGGAATCCAGGCGGCGACGGGATGTTCACGCTTGGGGCCGCCTCCGGCGGGCATCCACAGAAAACGATGGCAATACTGGGTCGCTCGGTGAATCCCGGGGCTACACCGCGTATCGATCCAAAAATGAAATCCGTCGCTGTCGTCCAGTCGTGAATCACGGCACCACGGCAATTGCCGCTTGCCGGTGACATTGACGGTCAATCCGATCCCGCTCGCATTCCAAGCCATCCGCACATCGGCAAAAACCGGCCGCTCACCGAGTGCACCAAACGATGGCAACCGACACGTTTCGGGAAGCGTCAGCCCCTTGCTCGACCACTTCATCTCGTCCTGAAGTAGCCGAATCTCGAATCGAAACAGAAACGAAGGGTCGATCAACGGCTCCGGTTTCGTCGGGGGGGGCAAATCGCTCAAATCAGTATCACTTTGATGGAGTAAAATTCCACGAAAACGCAACGCCTATCAGCCTAATCTTTATCGCGATCATCATCCATCCGGGGCTAAATTTGGCGTGAAGCCAGGCCTTTGCAAAACAAAAAAACACCCTGGCAGGTTTCCCCGCCAGGGTGAGTCGTTCTGACCGAACGAGCAAGCGTTGCGGTCAGTTGTCTTAGAAAGACGATTTCAGCTTAGGCTGCGTTTCGTTTACCAGTTGAAGTTCATTCCAACGTAGGCACCGTGCAGTAGTAGCGAGTCGTTGGCATAAACGCCGCCAGTGGTCGCCACTGAACTGTAATCTTGGTCAAGCGAACCTGTTGAGGTCGCAACTCCAGCGGCACCCAACATGCGGTAACCGCCACGAACGGTCCAGGCATTGTTCAGACGATAGCCCAAGCCAAGATCGATTTCACCAAGTCCAGCCAAGACCGTATCACTCGATTTGGTGTTGACGAATTCTGATGGCATCGTGGTTTCGTAAGCGTAGCCGGAAGCGGTTCCCATACGCTGAGTCATTTCAGCTCGGTTGCCGTAGATACCAAACTTGCCGCCGATGCCTAGATTGCAACGACTGTTCAGGCAGTAAGTCAACATCGAGCCGTATTGATAACCGAACAGGTTATTTTCAACGTCAATGTTGTAATAAAAGTCAGTCGCTTGGTAACCACCCGATCCATCGATATTCGCAGCGAATTCGAATTCATCGTTGAATTGGAACCAACGGAAACCGTGGCTGGTGTTCACACGGACACGACCGCTGGTGGCACGAACCAATGGCCCCGTTGCTCCACCGTAACCGTTACATGAGTTGCCGATCCCAAGATTCGCTCCGATGCCACCACAGGCACCTTGGCTGCACATTGCCGCGGCACGCTGGGCTCCCATCAAACCAAAACTGGTCAAATTGACTTCAAGGCCTTGCATTTCAACGTTGCGGCGTACGCGGTAAGCCGCTGCATTATCGTACAAGTTGTAAACCGTATCGACGCCCGTACCATTAGGGTCGATCGAGATATTGTTCCAAGATGCAAGCGGAGCGTAGTAGGATCCCGCAGTCACGATCGTTTCCGATTGACTTGGGTTGAAGTTCATATACGTGGCACTCAGCCCATACCGACCGCAATCCAAGTAGCGACCGAACGTCAAGTCGTATCCCAATGTCGAGTCAGGATCCACAACGCCGGTGGTGGTATGGGTGCCATAACCCGAGTCGAAAGCGATCAGACGACGGGCATGGTTGGTTTCCATTTGCCAGAACAGCAAATTGAAACCACCGTACCAAGGTGCAAGATTAGGTCGGGTGCCTGGCGTCGCACAGGCTCCGGTATCACAACTTTGTGCTGCGAAACCTTGGCTTGCGTAACCGTGACCTGCGAAACCGTTGTTGAAAAAGGATTGAGGTCCGCTGTAAGGCGAGGATCCATCAACCAACGGTGTTTCCGATGTCGGTTGCGGAGCCGGCCAATGAGCAGGTGCCTGCTGATATCCGGGTTGACCGTATCCCTGAGCAGCACCGGGAGCGCATCCCGGTCCGGCTTGGACACCCGTCGTTGAATAAGGAACCGGAGCCATTGGCTGCTGGTATCCCGGATGGTTCAGCTGAGTCCCTTGTTGCGGTTGAGCTTGAGGCTGCTGCTGCTGAACCTGTGGTGGTGCGGGCATGCGAGGCGCTGGCTGTGCGGGGACACCCTTGGGTGCCGGCAGAATCTCAGCATTATCTTGCTTTGCCGCACCGACGGGGCCGCCCGTTGATACTGTGTGCAAGTAACCTTGAGGCTGCATGCTCTGTTGTGGCATTGCCGGTTGTTGTGGTGGAACAATGTTGAAGTTGCTCCACTTCGAAGGCGAATTGTATTGTTCAACCGACGGTGCATTTTGTGCAATCGCGGCGTTACAAACGCTCATGCCTAGGGCAATCGCAACGCACCGCATAAAATTGGTTCTCATCTATAAACTCCTTTTTATATATTTCACCGAATCGACTCGCTGGCACAACGAAAAACGTTGACCTCTATTTGTCAGACTCTTTCGCTAACCAGCATCGCCTTCTTGATTCGTTGCTCGAACCGATGGTCGGCGTGTGGTCCGTTACCCTAAAGTTGTAATGTGGAAGCCGAACCGACTTTAGCTGAAGTGCTAAAGGACGATGTCACCAAAGATTTCGAAACAGCAGCAACATTCCTTGTTGAGCCATTTCGAGGTATTTCTCTGGAACCCCGACTTCCCCGTGCTGAAAGTAATCGTCATCTGGGTGGGGCCTACTATGCATCTAAAACCGATTACGGCAGCCAATACCGGTAGTGACGACATTAGGACACGCACATTGGTTGCCCTTCCCCTGATGCGTCCATACTCCGCACGCAGAAAGAACTCCCCAGACCGCAAAGCTTGCCACTGCCATTCGCGTTACCGAAAAACGCGTCGCCGTCGATGCACACGCGCCGAGACGATCGAAGATGACTGGGATTGAGCCAGAGACGCAAACAAAAAACGCCTCCCGATCTTTCGAGAGGCGTTTTAGTTAAGTTACTTCTGCCGGACTGCGGCCGATCCTTTAGAAAGGAGGGCCGCGATCGTCTTTATTCCGAACGGATATCTGCGGTCAGCAAGGCTTTTGCTTGCACTGACTTGGCACCCGAGGTCGAAATGACAACGGGCTTTCGGACGTTTCCAGTCGAATCGGTCGGGGTGAAGGTCACATCAAGCAGAAAAGTCGTGTTTTCGGCGGTTGGACGATCAAATTTGACGTCCCAGCCTTCGCACTCGATGGAATCAATCATGACGGGCTCTTGGCTGCGGATAACCAATCGTTTCGAGATCGGTTGACCAGGCTTCACACTGCCAAGGGCAATCGATTGCGGTGAAATGCTGAGCAGACTTTCAACTTGGCCACTGACACGCAGCGGAACGCGGGGCATCGAACGGTCGTTCGTAACCACGGTGACTTCGTCTTGAAAGAAGCCTTGAGGGGCATCTTCTTGGATGGTGACCGTGATTTCGTAGTCCGCACGGCCGCTACCTCGGCTGAGTTGCTTGAATGAGGTCAATAGCCATGGTTTGTTGCTGACAACGTCCGTTACCTGCCAATCATCACGACCTGCGTAGAGAATTTTGCTCGTTTTAGTCTTAACTTCGCCTTGCGTTGCACGATCAAAATTGACTTCGCCTGGGTGAAACACCATATCGCTGCGGATATATCCGTCCACAACCAAGCGGGCTTCGGCATAAAAAGGTTGGTCCACAACCACCGTCAACGTCGCGCCCTTCTTGCCACGAAACGTGCCAGTGTTGAAACGAGCCAAAATCGAGCCGGTTTCGCCCGGTTGAATGTACTGAGTTTCAATGATCGGCGTGGTGCAACCACAACTCGCCCGCACCGATTGGATGTGCATCGGGGTTGAGTATGGATTGCTGACCGGAAAACGAAATTCCGTCTTCGCCGCGACGGCAACCGCGCCAAAGTCATGAGCTTTGATCGGAAAGACTTTTTCTGACCAATCTTGCGATAGCGCGGAACCCGATTGCAGCGATGAAACCGCAAACACGCTGATGCTGATCGCAGTCAATGCGATCGCCCTATGGGAAATTTGTTGAAGGAGATTGAACATTTACTTCTACCTGTGATAGCAACCGCGGGGAGGGGTAAGAATCGCACGCGACACACTTTTCAGAGGGGTAGCAGCAAGATTCTTTATTTTTGACTATTGGGTCAATCTTTGTCAGATTAACGGTGATTTTCATTCAGACAAGGGAAAGTCTTCATATTCCGCTCTCATTTAATGGGAATAAGACGTAACAGTTATGCATGCGACGGCAAGATGGGCTAAATGGAAAACAAAGGACCTTTACGTTGTCTTTTTTTGTTAATTTCAACGGGCCTCAAACTTTCCTTTGCCGAAATGATGGCCGATTGCCACAACCAACTCAGCGCTGCTGCAAGGAGATTTGGCCAATCTCGGATTGAGGTCATTGGTTTGGTCGAGGGTGGAACGAGTCGAGCGAAGTCCAGTGAGATGGCTTGGTTGCCATCCTTCTTCCTGATCGGTCATTGAGTTGCCAGCATTCTTTCGCCCAAGCAATACGTGAAACGGAAATGCGTTTCGCAACTTTCCTGCCAAAGACGCGTCGGTATTCCGACAGGGGGGGCGGGCAACGCAGTGTCTCGTTTAGTAGGAAATGCTGTTTGTGGGTTGCTCTTGGGGCGACACCTTGGCTGGTCGTGGCGATGGAAGAGCGTTTTTTAATATTTTCGAGTCATATAATCGGGTGGCGAGCGACTCGTATCCTCGCACCATTGAATCGAGAGATCCGGTTGCCACGACGCGTTCGCGTCCCTGCTCTCCCATCCGACGTGCTGTCTCGGGGTCATTCAGTAATTGCGATACGGCGTTGGCCATCGCAGGCACGTCTTGCGAAGGCACCAAATGGCCCGTGACGTCTTGGATTACCGATTCCGAAATGGATCCGACGTCGGTCGCGACGACAGGAACGCAGCACGCCAATGCTTCGAGGATCGAAACAGGCGATGCTTCATTGAGCGACGTTAGCGCGAACACATCCATGCCGGCAACAAGTTCGGGCGTGTCATGACGTGTCCCCAACAGATGAACATGAGAGGCAAGGTCTAATTCGTCGCGAAGATTTTCGATTGCGGTCCGCTCGGGGCCATCACCGACGATCACCCAGTGGGTTTGCCCCAATCGCGAATCGCGATTTTGATTGCGGATCATCGCCGCCGTGTTCAGTAACATGGCGTGATTTTTTTCGCTGCGGAGCGCGGCCACCAATCCGACCACCGGGGCGTCACTAGGAATACCAAGCTCGTTGCGGAGCGATTGCCGTGCAGTAGCAGATGCGTGAAAGCGATCGCAGTCCACTCCATTGCGAATCACGTTTACTTTCGAGGCGGGAAACTTCTCGAACGAAGTCAAGAATTCACCATGAGACTCGGCGACTCCGATAAAGGCATCGGTGATACAAGTCAACTTGCGGTTGAGGCGGCCGACACCGTCCGGCCATCCGGTCGAGTGCAGTGCCGACGCGATCACGGGCACCCCGGCTATCTTTGCTGCGACGCGTCCCCAAAACATCTTGTCGCCCGCGCCGACCGTGATCACGACGTCAATCCAGCGACTGTGCATCAAATGCACAAGGCGTGGCAACACACGCATGTCGTATTTGCTGGACAGTAGATTAAAATGGACTTTGAATTCGCTGGCGATCTGATCTCCGAGAACTCCAGGATCTTTCAGGCATGCGACTTCCGGAATCATGATCTCGGGGTTCATCCGCCGCATCAAATTGACAAGCAATGTTTCAGCGCCTCCCACCGGCATGCTTGTAATCACAAACATGCATCGCAGTGGCCCCTCTTTGTGACGCGGCGGTACGGGACGATAAATTTGCTGAATTTGATTGAGCATTTGATCGATGGTCTTGCGGATAGATTACTGATGTGCGTCCAGCGGGTTGCGAACCCCGGTTCAGAATTTAGAGATTAAGCGAGGCATTGGCCTCGCTGTGCCAACTCGCCCCTTAGCCAACCGAAGTGACGTGAGTCTGTGGTATGGTGACTTGAGGCATGGCTGGGTAAACAGATTGCGACGCTGTTTCCCCAACAGGCAAAACTTGGTTTGATTCACGACTACTTTGCTGACTTTGCGCGAGTTCGGTGTGTGCTGGTACACGGGGCCTCAGTGCATAGTTCACTTTGGGCTCGAGTCGCAATTTCCGTGGATCAAAGCTGAGCCAATTCTTCATTCGCGAGAAACACGGATCTCCGTGAAAACGGCGAATGTGAAACGAGTCGCGTCCGACAGTGTTGTAGGCACCAAACGCGCTGCAGAAGCCAAGCATGCCGCAGCGATAAACCGCGTCGATCACCATCGACGTCAACTGCGAGGGCAGCCCGTAGGGCACTGCAAAATAACGAACCGGACGCCCGATCCATTGTTCAAGCTCGTCTTTCGCCGTCGTGATTTCGTGATGCACGACTTGGGGATCGGTCACCTTTGAAAAATCGACATGATTGCGGGTGTGCAGTCCGATTTCGATTCCCGAATCCGAGATGTCACGCAGTTGTTGCAAGGTGTTGGGTGCCAGATCGACGCCAGCCTCAACATCATGCGGAAACGGCCTTTGATGTTTGACATGTCCGATGGCAACAAAATAGACGCACGGAATGTTTCGTTCGGCTAGTAATGGCAGAGCAAATTCACAGTTTTCCGCGTAGCCATCGTCAAAGGTGAAGGTCACGGTCGGATGAGAGCAATGATTGTTGTCGACTCGATTTTGTAGCTCATCAAGTCCGATCAAATCGAAGGACGATTGGCAGTAGTCAACGTGACGCAAAAACTCTCGTCGTGAAATGGTCCAATCGTTGGGATGGGTGTCGGCAACGCGGTGATAGAACGAGACGCACAGCGGCGAAATTCCTTCATGCGAAAGCAAGCGATTACGCACGGCACGTACGGGAGTCGCCAGTTCGGTTCGAGCCAATAAAGCTGCTGATTTTATTAGGTTCATCTGCTTGGGTTCCTTGGAGTCCACCGAGACACAACGGTCCCTCTACAGAGGTTTACCTCACAAACCGGCTTGTGACCGGGCGAATACAAAGGTTGGAACACGGGAAGTTGAACCATCGTAGTGGTCGTAGCGATTATTCCGACGTCAACGTTTACGTCGCTGTATCCAACACTACGCGGGCGTTTGCTGTATCCTAGGGCGAGACGGAATTCATGGTTTTTTCGCGGCGAACGTCGTTGCGATCCCAGCCAACCACCTTGATTGGGGGCTGGGCCGTTCTCTCCGCCTGTTTTCCCACCTTCATAGATCGATTTCCCACCTTTCTCAAACGCCGAGGCCCGAAACTCGCATGACCCAACCGATTAAAACCAACCCCACTGTGTCCTCTGAAACCCCGCTACCCTCGCGGCGTAAATTTATCCAAAACAGCGGCGTGATCTCAGCCGGCGTGGCATCGACTTTTGCATCCACGCGAGTGCTGCGTGGCAGCGAGCCCGCAGAATCGAAACCCGAGCCGATTCGTTTAGGACTCGTCGGTGCCGGCGGACGTGGCAGCGGAGCCATCAACGATTCGTTGTCGATCAACGACAACGTCAAATTGGTTGCCGTCGCGGACTTGGTTGAACAGAAATGCCAAAACATTTGCAAGTCGCTCGCGTCACGCTACGCCGACAAGCTCGACGTCAAACCGAGCGATATGCACCACGGATTGGACGCTTACAAACGAGTGCTCGACAACAAGGACGTCGACGTCGTGCTGTTCGCCACACCGCCGGGATTCCGTGCTCCGTATGTACTGGACGCGGTTGACGCTGGGAAACATGTTTTTGCTGAAAAGCCAACTTGCGTGGATCCGGCAGGTTACCGGCAATGTCTCGAAGCCGATAAAAAGGCGCGAGCGAACAAGACTGCCATCGTTACGGGAACCCAGTACCGGCGGCAAACCAATTACGTCGAAGCGATCAAGCGGATCCACGAAGGCGAAATTGGTGACATCATCAGCGGTACCGCTCGTTACTGTTCCAACGGCATTTGGTATCGCCAACGCAAAGAAGGCATGAGCGACGCCGAGTACCAGCTCTACAACTGGATGCATTTCGTCTGGCTCTCGGGCGATCAAATTTCCGAGCAAGCGGTTCACAACATTGACACAATCAATTGGATCATGGGCGGCCCACCCGTATCCGCGTACGGTGGTGGCGGACGGTTCACCCGTCCGGACGATAGTGAAATGTGGGACAACGTCGCGGTGGACTATGTTTATCCCGGCGACCGCGTGGTGTCGTTTATGTGTCGGCAAATTCCAGACACCAAGTCGGACAACAGCAACGTAATCTACGGCACCAAAGGAACCTGCACGATCTTGGGTGGCAATAGCGGGGCTTCGATCAAAACCCGCGATGGCAAGACGACTTGGGAAATGGAAGGTAACATCGGTGCGGCGTACAAGCAGGAGCACAAAGACCTGGTCGATTCGATTCGCGAAGGCAAACCGATCGTCGAGTTTGCCGAAACTGCCGCGAGTTCGCTGACCGCAGTGCTCGGCCGCATGGCGGCTTATACCGGCCAAGCGGTGACCTGGGATTTTGTTGCCAACGAATCTAAACTCGATATCGTACCTAGCGATCTGGATATCAAAGGGCCGGGTGCTCCGCGTGGTTTTGCGGTTCCCGGAAAAGAAGAGTTAGTTTAATTTTTTGAGATTGTATTCGTAGCCTGGGCAATCCGCGTCGTGCGTTCGGCGGATTCCTAGGCTACGATTGAGTTCCCATCTGGACGGGCACGGATTCGATCTCATTCTCTTAACCCCATCAAACGACGTCATGGCGACCTCATCTCCCGACCCCATGACATCGACGCGTCCCGGTTCGCATGCCCAGCAAAAAACGCAGCGGCGACGTCAAACCCAGCGGCCTGATTCGCCGCCGTGGCGTCAAACGATGTACGACGTCATTTTCGAGGCCGACACGCCGGCCGGACGCTGGTTCGACATCGGATTATTGGTTGCGATTCTCGCCAGCATTCTGTTCGTCGCACTCGAAACGGTTCCCGATTTCCGTGAACCAGGATACGGACGTCTGCTTGATGCGTTCACCGCGGCCGAATGGTTTTTGACGATTCTGTTTACGATCGAATACGGGCTGCGACTACTCTGCTCGAGACATCCGCTTCGCTACGCCTTCAGTTTCTGGGGCATCATCGACCTATTGAGTGTGGTGCCAAGCTATTTGACCTTCTTTGTCGGCAGTTCGTCGCGTTCGCTGCTCACTCTCCGCAGCATCCGATTGCTTCGTGTCTTTCGCGTATTGAAACTTTGGCGAATGATGAACGAGGCCGATGAGCTTTCGCATGCCATTTGGAGCGCTCGCAATAAGATCGTCGTCTTTCTTGCGGTCGTGTTGGTTGCGGTGACGATCAGTGGTGCATTGATGTATCACGTGGAAACGCTACTGTTCAACGTAGACGAAGTCACTCACGTGAACCCCGACAGCCACTTCACCTCGATTCCTCAATCGATGTACTGGGCGATTGTTACCATGACCACCGTGGGTTACGGCGACGTGGTTCCCAAAACATCGATTGGCAAAATGATTTCAGCGGTACTGATCCTGCTTGGCTACAGTTTGATCATTGTGCCCAGCGGTTTCGTCAGCGCGGAATTGGTGGGGCTGAGAGCTGGCGAAAATCAGAATCGCGAGCAACATCCCTGTTCGGTGTGCGAAGTCACCAGTCACTTGAAAGACGCAAAATACTGCTATCGCTGCGGTAATCTGCTGCAATAAGTCGATCGACGACCATTCGCACGCTTCCAACCAGCCGCTACCGCGTTCGCAACGGGCGACGAATGACTGCCGTAGTGGATCTTGCTAAAGATCCTGCCACGCTGGGATCTTTAGCAAGATCCACTACGCGCAGATAACGCATGAATTCTTTATCGCGGCTTCAGCGGATTCCCGGACGTTTCCCAAAACGTCTGTTGAGTTCGATTCGCTGCGACACTCATCACCGCGCCGGCGTTGTAGCGATCCGCAACATGCAGTCGCAAATTACGTTTGATCATTTTGCGATGCGTTTGCAGAACCAGATCGGGACGGTTGTTGTGCTCGGACAAATGACCGAGACATGCCCATTGCAATCGCGAACTTGCTTTTCGGTTCAACAGGTCGGCGCATTCTTCGTTTGACAAATGGCCTCGCGAGCCGCGAATACGATTCTTTAGCTGCTCGGGATAGGGGCCGTTGTGCAGCATTTCGGGGTCATAGTTGCTTTCCAAGATCACGGCGTCCAACGTCCCCACGACATGATCCAAATCACAATCGACATGACCGATGTCGGTTAAAATCCCCAAGCGGCTCGAGCCATCGTCGACGACAAAGGCAACACTGTCGCAGGCGTCATGCGGCGTGCAAAGCGTTTCGACACGAACGCGGCCGAAGGCTAGCGTGCTGCCAGAGTCAAAGTGGTGCACATCATCGACTCGGCCGATCTTCGCTTTCTTTTGTGTCGCCTGCATCGTCGGGGTCGACACATGAATGGGCAGACCAAACTTTCGCTGAAACACGCCCATGCAACGCACATGATCGCTGTGTTCGTGCGAAATGATCAACGCGTCGATGTCGCGGATGTCTTTGCCGTGTGCGGCGAGCCGTTTTTCGGCCTGCGTCCCACTAATTCCCGCATCAAATAGCAATTGGACTCCGTCGGCCTCGACGTAGACGCAATTTCCGTTGCTTCCCGATTGCAATGTGATGACTTCCATGTCGGCATTCTAACGTGGCAGTGTCCGAGTTCCAGTCCCCCAGCTTCTCACTATTAGCAGGGATTCCCCCTATTGACAGGTTGCGATGACGGCACGATTGCGGTTCGTAAAGTGCGACACAAGCTGAGGAGATTCATGATGATAGAAACGCTGATTTTTTACGCTGGAGTCGGACAACTGATTCTCGTCATCATGAGTCTCGCGATCCCGTACGTTTTGAATTGGACCGAGGACACGGCACGGCTAAGACCATTGACGCGTCAAGTTTTCTGGACCTACGCGGGATACATCTGGGGAACCAACCTCAGCTTTGCTCTGCTGTCAGTGATTTCCCCGACGAGCTTGATTGACCAGTCATTTTTGGCAACCGCGATCACGATCTATATCTTTGTCTATTGGCTGGTTCGCGTGGTCATCCAATTCGCGTGGTTTGATCGCAGCGATGCACCACAGGGTCTTCGATATGCGTTGGGCGAAGTCATGCTTGATGGTTTATTTGTCTGCTTGACGATCGTTTATGGATGGGCCGCATACACGAATCTATCGGGAGCATCGGTTTGACAGGCTACTCGGTCGCCAATCCCACACGGTTTTTTGAACTGATCGTTTTCATTAGCTTGGTTCCCATCGTTGGGTATTGGATTGCGGCCATTCCCCGCATTGCAATGGGTAGAACAATCACGTGGAGTTTTGCAGTGCTGTCGGTTCTATTTGTTGAAAGAATGAGTGCCGAAGAGCCTGCGGGAACGCGGATGTTGTTGATCATTGTCACCTTGCTGTGGTCAATGAAAACCGTCGTTTACGGCGAGTCACGCCAGCGTGGCGACTGTGAATTGTCGTATTGGCAATGGCTTGGATTCTGTGTTGGCTGGTTTGGCATGCGAGCGGAATTGTTCCGGAAAGTTTCAGCAAAGCCTCTCCCCGACTGGCAAAACCCAATCTGGCGGGGATTGCGAAATGGAAGTGCTGGAGCCGTCTTGGTGTTTACTGCATGGTGGCTCGTACATGATGTTTCGCAAGAGTCCGCTAGAATCGATATCTATCGATTGTGGACTGCGACCGCATTGCTGTTACTAGGTCTGAGCCTGGGGGTACATTTTGGTTTCTTCAGTCTTTTGACGGGAGCTTGGCGTTATGTTGGCATTCGATGCGTGTTGCTTTTCCGAGCACCGCTGCGATCGCGATCACTGACTGAGTTTTGGGGTCGTCGCTGGAACATTGCCTTTTCCGAAATGACAGCGTTAGCCGTTTATCGGCCTTTGAAACAACTACCGGGACGACCGCGGCGAGTGACGATGATCGCCACGATCGGAGCATTTCTGTTCTCCGGATTGCTGCATGAATTGGCGATTAGTGTTCCGGTAGGTGCAGGGTTTGGGCTTCCCATGCTTTACTTTGCAATACACGCAGTCGGGATTTTGTTTGAGCGAAGACTCACGTTTCTAGAATCTCCCTTGGCCGGCCGCTTGTGGACGGCGACCTGGGTGTTGTTGCCGTTGCCTCTGCTGTTCCACCGACCGTTTTTACAAGGTTGTGTTTGGCCCGTCATCGGGATTTAAATTGTTGCGTCAAACCTGATACGCCACAGTGACCTTGTTTTTACACATCGCATTGTTTTTGCACAAAGTTTGTGGGTGGGAATCGCATACTTTGGCAGCTCTATTCACCCTCTGATACAATTTAAGAGTGGCTTGGCAGAGTCGTGTTCCGGGCGAAGAGTCACTTTGCGAACCTTCGGATACATCACCCCTCTCCTTGGAGTTGCTCCGATGACTGATCACCAAAATCCTGAAGTGCTTATTAGCGTTGCGGACGACGTGGAAGCGGCTGTGATCATTGCCGCTCTGCAATCACGCGACATTAAAGCCACCGCGACAGGCGGCTTTACCGCAGGCTTTCGCACCGAGACTCCGGGGCATATCGATGTCCTTGTTCGCCACGAAGATCTTGTACAGGCTCGAAAAGCACTCGCCGAAATCGAAGAGGACCAGGGCCATGTCGACTGGTCTAAGGTCGATGTCGGCGATCCCGAAGACGAATAATGCTGACGCGGATTCGGTGATTCAAATGGGTTGGGGAACTTACAAGCTTAAATAGGCTGCTTGGATCTCGGACTCGCCATAGTCGCGTTCAAGTCGGCGAATGGTAAAGTGGGCACGGGCGAGGTCTTGATAGTGGTCAATGAAATAACTGTTGATCAGCGCGCCACCGACCGCTCCGATAACGGGGATCGCTTGTGCCGCGATTTTTTCACTCACCACCACTCCAAAACGCTTGGCGATCATCCCCATTAATTTCACCAGCGGCGGGGCAGCGGTATCCGAGACGCCGAACTTCAGCACGTATTTGGATGCATCGGCTACCTGTTTTGACATCGCTGCGCGCACGGCAAAGTAGCCCACTTCGGTGTTATCGTCGACGTCCGAGTCGCCACCGTCGATGGCAAACACTTCCAAACATGCCAAACGAGTACGGACGTCCGTCAAATCTTCGCCTTGGCTGCGAGCGATGTCCGCGATGCTCCGCAAGATCAAGACGGTCGAGACCGGCAATTCGATCGCGACGGTGGTCATTCCGAAAGCGCCACCGGCGGCTCCCGAAATCCCAGCTAACAATTTGTGCGTTAGCAGCTTCGGCTTGCCTTCCTTGGTGTCGTGGCCGAGCGTTCGCAGCGCCACATCCATTGCGGCAGCAAGCGATTTGTCGATCGCCCCGTGAATCGCATTCTCGGCAACACTCGGCAGCATTTTCATCGAGGCGGTAATCGGCGTTCCCATTAACTCGGTCAAGCGATCGGCCAGACCATGATGCTCAAGCGTTTCCTTGGCCTCACGCAATTCGGCAATCACATCTGCTGGCAGCGAAGAGTCGGGATCATCATGGGTTCGTATCATCAAATTCGCCTTCCAAAGTGAATCCGTAAAAATTGAAACGACTGCATGTTCAATATGAAGCATCCCGCCCTCAGTGGCTAGACACGCGTCCTAAGTGACTACCAAATAACGACTTGAGGCACCGAAGATGGGATATTAAACCGTCACGACGAGGAGAATATGCGGGTGATGTCGGCTTTCCCGGTGATCGTTTGCTCAAGCGGGCCTCAATCCCTGCCGTCATGGCGTGGAATTCGTTAAGATGCGTCCCGAAACGAGGGATGAATGCTTGTTGTCCCTCATCTTGCCGTACGCCTTCCGCACCGCCGCGATCGAACCCTATGACCTCCCCTGAAATCTTTAGCCGTCTCGACGAAAAACGCTCCCAGCCAGGCGAAATGATTGAGCAGATGGTTGCCTACTTTCGCGAGAACCGACAACCAATGGAGCTGTTCGAAGCTCTCAAGATGCAGGTCCGTCATCGTTTGGGGCTGCCGGTTCTGAGCAGTGAAGCAGAAAAACCGAAGGCGGAGGAAGTCGAGCGACAACTGGAAACCGGTTTGCTAGATGCCTGCCGCGAAGCGGGCGTGATGTTGATCGAAGACGGCAAAGTCGCGGAGGGCTGGATGTATTTGCGTCCGACCGGCGATCTCGAATTGGCTCGCAAGCTGATGGCAGATATTCCCGTCACGGATGACAACTACGATGCGATGATCCAAGTGCTACTGCACGAGGGAGTGGACATTGCACGAGGCTATCAAGCGGTCATCGACCATCAAGGAACTTGCAACAGCATCACACTGTTCGAACAAGCACTGCAGCAACGAAGCAAAGACGACCGACGTGCCGCCGCCTCTTGCTTGCTGGATCACCTGTATCACGAACTTGTCGTCCTGGTGCGTGGCGATATCGCGCGACGCGAAGCTCCGGCGGACGAGTCCGAAACGCTTTTCGAGATGATCGAAAAACGAAAGTGGATCCTAAACGAAGGCGGCTATCATCTGGACACGACGCATCTTGCTTCGACCGTTCGCATCGCTGCTGTGCTGACGGAGCCGAGTCAATTGCGAAAGGCTTGGGAATTAGCACAGTACGGCCGCCGGTTGGATCACCAATTCCAGTACCCGGGCGAAGAGCCGTTCGTCGATTTTTACCCTGCCTATTCGGCCTATTACCAAGTACTGCTCGGTGAGAATGTCGAAGCGGGATTAAAGGTGTTCGAGCGAAAAGCCAAGAGCGTCGACCCAACTCAACATGGCACCGCCGCAATCGAGACCTACGTGGAGCTGTTGGATCGATTGGGACGCCAAGGCGAAGCGATCGAGGCGGCGGTAAGCTTGGTTCCCGACGCGGTCCCATCGCAACGAATCGTTCCGCTGCTACTGGAGATCGCTGGCCGCAGCGAAGACAAGTCCGTTTACGCATCGATTCTTGACTACTGCCGAAAGCACAACGATGTGATCGGCTATGCAGCCGTTTCGCACGTCGCCGCGACGTAATTCACATGGCCGCGAAGCAATTCATTGGCGTCACGGATCTGTGACGGCCTGTCGATTCAATCGAATTTCAGGTTGTAATGGTGAGCCGTGGGCCGTAAGGCACCGGGTTTCGCGTAGGCCCTGGCCGCTTACGCGTCGCGGCTCACAACATTAACAAGATCCACTACGGGGGGTGGGGCGACAGTGGTTGATTTGACGTCCCCGTGATTTACAAGTACATGCCAATGAATCCGCCATCGGATTCATTTTGTTCTTGAATGGCTTTGATTCGCTCTTCGGTTTTCCTCAGGTCGCCAGCTTCGATATAGCGGTCGAACTCGACCATCAACGCTTGCTGCACACTTTCGGCAAAGCTTGTGACCATCGGCTCGGTCAGCCATTCGCACGTTTCTCGCTTCAGCTCGACGCTGATCTCCAGTGCTTTTGTTTTGACGTCTTTTTCGCCAGTCATCACGGTGCCTTCGAAAGAAAATTCGAGCATCCCGATCAACGGATCGTTGGTCAGATGGTAACGACAAACACCACGATGCAAGTAATAAGTGTTGTGGGCGCCGTGTCGTTGCAATGCATCCTTCACTCGCAACACAAATTGCTCGTAAACCGGCGAAGCGTCCAGCGGCGCATCGATCCGTGTGACGGTGCGAAGTGGTAAACAATCAAATTCGATTTCAACCCATTTTCCAAACATTGCAATCTCCAAACTATCACTGGGGGGGACACTCGATCAAAGCGGCACGCCGCTCATTCGATTGTTCCCTAATTTCGTTTTTCTTGTATTTGTGAGCCGACGGCGGTACACGCATTTGTGAGCCGACGGCGGCAGCCGCGGGCCGATTGTTGCTCACGTTCTATCGATCGGCGGCCCGACGCTAGTGCGTTCGACTCACTCAATCTGTCATTCAGGCGATTGCGTCGCAATCACCATCACGGCTTCGGATTTAACCGCAACGATAGCCGATCCAGCCGATCTCGACAATTCAGAAGCAGCACTGCGATTCGATTCGAGAGTTTTCGTTACGGCAGATCGTGTCGATCGCAGCGGCTGAGGGTGATGAAGATCAAACGCTCGAGGAATGCCGCGTTTAGGTCGTTTTTTGAAGCAAAGTTGTCCGCTCCTGCTTCGATGCATTCACGCCCAACCTGCACATCTTCCTGGCCCGTTAAAACAACAATCGGAATGTCAGGAGCCGCCGCTCGGAATTGCTGGACCGTTTCGACACCACTACTATCGGGCAACTGCAAATCCAATAGAACAAGGTCTAGCGATTTGTGTAACCGACTTTCTTGGATCGCATGCTCAAGTGTAAATGCCTTGTGGACATTGATCGACTTGTTCATCCGTCGCAGCATTTCAACGGTCAGAAACAAATCGTCCTGATTGTCCTCAACCACCAAAACTTCGACCGCATGTTTCGCCGGCGCACTCGCATCGGACGGACGCACCGACTCGAGTGCCGCGATCACTTCGGTCATCGACTGATACCGATCCTCGGGACGGTAAGCAACGATCCGTTCAAAAATGGGCGGCAACGCAGCGGGCAAGTTCTCGGTCGGAAGCTTCTCGAGCGTCTTGTCGACCAACAAGCTGGTCAATTTCTCATTCATGGATTCCCCACGAACTCGCGAGCGCCCAGTCAACAAGTAAAACCATGTAGCGCCAAGACTATAGATATCGGATAACGCCGTGGCAGACGACAGCGAACGCGCCTGTTCGGGTGCCATAAAGTCGAGCGTTCCTGCGACCATCTCGATCCCCGTGCGGAAATCCTGGACTTTTTTCACGTCGCGATCCGCCGTCAGCACCGCCAACCCGAGATCGGTCACCTTGATCCGCTGATCCCCGTCACGCACCAAATTCCCTGGCTTCACATCGCGATGCACAAGTCCGCGTTGATGTGCATGTTCAAGCGCCCGAGCTGCCTGCAAAATCACCTCGACCGACTCTTGCCATGACAAGGGCCCGTTTAAACGAACGTAGACGCTCAGATCGGGACCGGCGAGCTGTTCCATCACGATATACAGCATCCCGTCATGCTCGCCGACTTCGTATGCGACCACGATATTGGGATGAGCTAGCTTTCCCACCAATTCCATCTCGCGACGAAACCGCTCGCTGAGGTGAATGTCGCGGAGCACTTTGACCGCCACAAAGTCGCCTCCGCTGAGAGGTGTGGCTCGATAGACTTGCCCCGCTCCACCTTCGCTGAGCAGTCCGTCGATACAGTAGTCACCAATCTCAGCTCCACGAGGCAATCCGTTGATCGACCAATCCATCTGTGAATCGTGTGCCATCGCTTCGGCAATTTCTTTTTCGACCAATGCCAACTGTGAACGCGAAAAACGCTCGCTACACCTCAGTCGCTCAAGCACGAGTCGCTCTAACAACGACTTGGAAATCACTTTGGTTTTGGAAGGATCGTCGGCGCTGGAACGTTTCGACCGTTCTTTCTTCGCGACGTCTCCATTGGACGACGGTTCGCCGACCAACTTCTCGAATTCTGCCGAGGACGATCCGATCTTCACTGCCACATTTTTATAAGGGCGGTCCGACTTGCTTGCGTGTTGCGTCTTGTGAGCATTGGAAAGATCCCAGCTGCGAAATAGAAACAGCACCACAACGCAAGCAAAGGCGAGATAAGAACGGCCTGATACGTGCGGATCGAATCCTCGCATCACCAAGGCCGCACCGATTGTCACAAACGCGATTGAATTGGCCAAGCCAAAAATGAACGTCGATCGTCTCGAGGCGATTGCTACCACAAGCACGATTGGGGCATAAAATCCAATCGGATAGATGCCCCACAGCTCAATTACCGAAAACCCAAGCCCCAGCAGCAGGATGCAAACGTCTAACGATACCGACTCTCTCGTGGTCATTTGCGACAAGGAGTCTTCACACTCCATCCGGTTTATTGGATCAATCTGAATTTAAACCAAGATACCACACCCCCCAATGGTGGTCAATCCGCCGTTAGCGGTTCGGCCCCACCTTTGGGGAAAATAGATTTGCGGCAGTTAGAACATTGGCCTTAATCCTTTTCGTATCGCCCCTCATTCAGATTGGTCTAACTCGTTTTTTCGAACCCTGCTAAAAGTCACAAAGTACAAATCGCCAACCACGCTTTCCCTGACCAAGACTCGCCCGGAGAATTCAACAATGGGACTTCCCTTTTCAGCGGAAACGCAGATCCAATCGATCAAACAAATTCTTCACGAGGTCGCCGAGCCGTTGGACATGAACGTCTCGGTGAAATTATGGAACGGCGAAGTCGTACCGCTGGGCACAAATGTCGACAGCAACCTTTGCATTTCAATCTCAGGCCCTGGGGTGATTGGAACGTTGCTGCGATGGCCCACGCTGGAAACGCTCGTCCGCTTGTATGCCACCGGACATATCGAATTCGAAGGGGGCGATCTGATCGAATTTTCAGAAGCCCTGAAGACAACACGTGCGAATCGCCAGCACTTGAAAAAAATCAGCAAAACGATGGTAGTGAAGCGTACGCTGCCCTTCATCTTTGCCAAAACCAAGATTGGTGATCTGCAACAAGGTTTCAGCGAAGATAGCATCGGTCGCAACGAAGCCAAACGCAAAAACAGCGACTACATTCAGTTTCACTACGATGTCGGAAACGAGTTTTACAAGCTGTTTCTTGGCAAAGAAATGCAATACACCTGCGGTTATTTTCGCGATTGGAACAACTCGCTGGATCAAGCTCAGCACGACAAGCTGGATATGATTTGCCGCAAACTGCGTTTGCAACCTAGTGACAAAATGTTGGACATCGGTTGCGGCTGGGGTGGCCTGATTTGCCACGCGGCCCAGCACTACGGGGCAAAGTCGCACGGCATCACACTCTCCAATGAGCAATACGAACATACCAAAGCAAAAATCGAACAACTTGGACTGACCGACCAGGTCAGTGTCGAGATCTGTGACTATGCCGACCACAACGGCATGTACGACAAGATCAGCAGCATCGGCATGTCCGAGCACATCGGAATTGCGAATTACCCGCGATACTTTGCCAAGATCAATTCGATGCTTCATGATCGCGGGGTCATGCTGAACCATGCAATCGCGCGGCGGGCGAAGCCAACGGCACGTTCGGCACGCAAAATCCGACCCGAGCGAAAATTTTTGCTCAAATACATTTTCCCTGGGTCCGAACTAACGCCAGTCGGCATGACGACGGACTTTATGGAAAACAGCGGCTTCGAGGTTCACGATGTTGAATCTTGGCGTGAACACTACGCATTGACCACCAAATTCTGGTGCCAAAACTTATCGGCAAACAAGGAAAAGGCGATCGAGCTGGTCGGTGCCGAACGCTACCGGCTATGGGTCGCCTACCTGGCAGGCGCTTCGGGCGGTTTTACCAACGGCTCGATCAAACTGTACCAAGTCGTCGGAACCAAACGGGCCACCAAGGGACTTTCGGGCATGCCGCCAACACGCGATCACCTCTACCGCGCCGCATAGGCTGGCGATTTCCGCAGCAGCTTAATACTGCTTGACCGCTGGGCGTTTACGGGTCGGGCAAGTAAACTTCTTGCCATGGCAATCACCAGTCATGTAATCGTTCTGTTAGCGAAGATGTTCAGTGGTTTCACGGTGCGGTGGGTCGACTGCCAACCGGACACCTGCCAACGCATCTATTTCGCTAACCACACCAGCCATCTCGACGCCGTCGTGTTATGGTCCGCTCTGCCGCGCGAAGTGCGAGCGGTCACACGGCCCGTGGCAGCCAAAGATTACTGGTCCGGCGGCTGGGTCAAACCCCACATGGCCAAAGCGTTCAACGCGATGCTGATCGACCGCAAAGAGATCAAGGTGCATCAGAGCCCGATCGATTCGATGATTCGCCAAATGGGTGACGTCTATTCGCTGATCGTGTTCCCGGAAGGCGGGCGATCTTCGAGCGACGACGAAATGGGCACCTTCAAAAGCGGCCTGTACTACATGGGCAAGAAGCGGCCTGACCTTGAACTTGTGCCGGTTTACATCGACAACGTCAACCGAATTCTGCCGCGCGGTGAATTCCTGCCAGTGCCGCTGTTGAGCTGCATTACGATTGGACCGCCGATCTTTCTCGAAGCGGGTGAGCCCAAAACCGAGTTTCTCAAACGGGCTCGCGAAGCCGTGCGCCGATTAAAGGATCTGTAGCGTCGGCTCGGCCCGCTTCCTGCTGGTTTGCCGAAGGTGGCCGCTACCTATACAGCGAGCCGGTGTACAATTGCGACAACGTTATCTCCGAATACTGGTCGCCGCTCCTGCCAAGTTGAGAGACTCTCCTTGTTGATTCCATCGTTGCCAAAATCGACGCCACTGCGTGTCCTCGCAACTGCCATCATTTTGATTACCGGATGTGGCCAGGCTACTTCACCACTGCGAAAAGCGGTGAGTGGGCAAATTGCGGTCGATGGCAATCCTGCGCCGAACGGATCGATCAGCTTTCTCCCCGCCCGCGGAACTTCTGGACCCGCCGCAACGTCTTTAATTGCCGACGGACAATATCGCTTCGACAAATCAAATGGGCCATATACTGGAGCGTACCAAGTCGTGATCAGCTTCGATGCACCGCCCGCGGTTGCTAGCAAACCCAGCAGCGGTTCACCTGCGGACAATGATCAGACGATCACGGAGGGACCGCTGGTCGATCCCAAACGACGATCGGATGCGAAAGCAACTTCGCCTAGAAGAAACCGCGTTCCGACTGCCCCCCAAAGTGCCAAACGTACCTGGGAGCTGGAATTTGTGGTGCCGCAAGACGACGAGAGCGTCAAGAACTTTGCGTTGTCCACGCAAGACTAAGTCAGCAGAGAACTCAACTTTACAAAACTGTTATGACTGTTTTCCGATCACGTCGAAACGCGTTTACGCTCGTCGAACTGCTGGTGGTGATCGCGATCATCGGGGTGTTAGTCGGTTTGCTATTGCCAGCGGTGCAATCGGCACGTGCGGCGGCGCGTCGGATGAGCTGTTCCAACAACTCGAAACAGTTCGCACTTTCGCTTCACAATTACCATTCCGCGTTCAATACGTTCCCTTCCGGAAGCATTGTTTCAGGACCGAACGGTTATTCGTGGGGAATGGTCTCGCAAGTGTTGCCGTTCATGGAACAGTCAGCGGGTTATGAATCGATCGATTTCACCCAAGCTCACTGCGGCGACCATATCAAAGACTTGCAAGCTCGTGGCGGCAACGATCCATCTTCAAAACCGATCGCGATGCTGATGTGCCCAAGCGACCCCAGTTCAGGCTCATCGCTGCTGAGCGGCCCGCTCGGCCCGCTGCCGCTCTCGGGCGACTGCGGCGTCTTGAGCCCGATCAATTACCTGGGCAACGCCGGCAGCTTTGATGACGACATTAACAATACCTATCAGGCATGCGGCGGCATTCCAAACGGAGTCGGATTCAATGACGGCAACGGCATGTTCTATAACGAGAGTCAAAAGCGGTTCCGCGACATCCTAGATGGTTCGAGCACCACGATTCTGTTTGGCGAGCGAACCATGCCCGATGACCTCGGTTGGGGCTGGCCGATCTGTGGCGGCAACGAATGCGAACACTACATTTCATCCAAGATGGGTTTGCTGTTGGGCAACCACAATCGCAACGAATACTACTTGCACCTGCAACACTACTGGAGCAGGCACGAGGGCGGCTGCTACCTGACGTTTGCTGACGGAAGCGTTCGCTTTGCCACCTACAGCATGAACTACAACACCTATCAAGATCTATCGACGCGAAACGGTCACGAAGTGATTGCGTCAGAGTGGTAGATAGCGTCGCCCCCTCGTTCCCTGGCTCTCGCCTGGGAACGCACTGCACCCGAGGCTCCTGCCTCATCCACTCAAGGCAGGCGCGAGTCTGCAAGGCGGTGGGTTACCAGGCAGGAGCCTGGGAACCAGAAATCGCGTAAGATCGCGGAGCAATCAACCGCGATGTTTTAAGCGGGAGTTTCTGTGAACCACAAACGCAGGATCTCGGCGCTCATCGTGAAACCATTTAACACGACGTGTACAACCAACGACGGCGTGATCCGTCCGGTTTGGCGATACAGGAAGCCAAGGCCGACGGAGAAGAAGAACAACGGAATCGCCGCAGCACCTTGATTACCGTGCATCAGTGCGAAGATTAGACTGGTGGCAAACATCGGCCACAGGCTCTTGGGCTGCCAATGTTCCACCGCATCTTTGTCTTCGGGATCCTCTTGCACATCGGTCTCGGCAGGCCGGTCGGCAAACGCCTGCAAACCGCCTTGCAACAGAACCCGAAACAGAAACTCTTCGATCCACGGTGCAACGAGCGCGGTCCCAATAAACAACACGATGAAAAACACCGGTGTCGGCGACTGTTTCATCACGTCCAGCACCGGGTGCTTGTACTCCACAAGCAGCGACGCAAAATGCGCAATCAATAGCGTTGGAGGAATCAGCATCAGCGACGCCTTCAACCCAACACCAACGTCCTGTGCTTTCCAAAGCAATCCCAATCGTTCTGCCGCATCGGATCGAATCAGCCGCAGAAAAGCGAGAGTGCCCGCAAAGGCGATCAAGCCGCCGACGGACTGGGCTGACAATCCAGCCAACAGCAAATCGGAACTGAGTGGCGTCCCCTCGGTGGTCGGACGAATCTGGCCCATCGCAACAAAAAGCTTGGCCGTCAACAACGTCAGCACCAAGCTCAATCCGAACATCAACATCGCATCGGCGACGGTCCAGAAAGGCCGCTCACGCGTCTCCGCCGGCAAGATGGCGTCAGTCCAAGGTCGCCCCGACCGCCATACACGCTGCAGCGTCTTGCCCCATAAAAGGATGCATCCAAGGACGATCATCAAGATCGTACTGGCAAACACCGCGTCAACAAATTGCATGTCGTGGTTCCGTTACGAGGCGTCCTGCTCACCACGCATGACTCGAGCGGCAGCCATCGTGTAGTCGTAACCTGAATAGACGGTCAAAGCGATCGACAACCAAATCAGAATCGTCGCCGTGGTCAAAAGCCAAGCTTCTACCGGGGTGCTCATCAAGCACAACAAGGACGCAACGATCGCCGCACACTGCAAAACCATCTTCCATTTGCCCAGCCAACTGGCTGAAAAATCGCCACCGCTGCCTTCGATGATTCCTCGCAAACTTGTCACCAGCAGCTCGCGACCGACCACCACCGTCGCCATCCAGGATGCGATTCCTGATCCCGCTTGTTCAACCAAGGCGATGAAGGATCCACAGATGATGATCTTGTCCACAAACGGATCGAAGATACGTCCCAGCTTTGTGACTTGCCCGTATTTCCGAGCCCAGTAGCCATCCATCCAATCAGTCGATGCGGCGATCAAAAACACCACCATGGCAGAGGCGAAATAGCCCATCGGAATTAGAACCACGACGGCAATCGCCAACAAGAACCGCGCAGAAGTCAACGCATTGGGAACATTGTAGATCGACGTGGATGTCGCTGGAGTCATTGCCAAATTCGTGCTCATTGATCGTGCCGTAATAAGTCCCAAGACTAACAGATCACGCCCAAATGCGAAGTGGCCCTATTTTCGAACCACGCGTCAGCTTGATGCATTGCGGGCTGGAAACCACTTAGAGGCGGTCTATTGACTCAGAGCCTGCAGCCGTGAAATCGCTGCGCGGCGATCCAAAAACCATCTCGATTATTCGCCGAGCGATGCGGCGATCAAATCGTAACCGTCCGATGCGACGATCTCGCACTTCTTGATATCACCGACTTGGATCGATTCGCTGTCGTCCGACGGGGATACGTAGACGATTCCGTCAATATCCGGTGCTTCGCTACGTGTGCGGCCGATCCAAACGCCTTCTTGCTCCGGAAGCGGCGCATCGATGATGACGTCGTCAATCGTGCCAATTCGGCTTTGCACCCATTCGAACGCGATTTTTTGCTGGACTGCCATCAACTCGCCTTGCCGACGCTCCGCCACTTCTTTTGGCACTCGGTTAGGCAGCTTGGCCGCCGGCGTGTCCTCTTCGACCGAGTAGGTAAACACGCCGAGATGTTCAAATCGTTGCTGCTCGGCGAAATCGATCAGCTCGGCAAAATCTTCGTCGGTTTCACCAGGGAATCCCGCGATCATCGTGGTTCGCATCACAAGGTTGTCGATTCGCGAACGCAATTTGCCGAGGATTTCTTCTTGCAGCGAACGAGTGGTTTTTCGAGCCATGCGGCGAAGCATCGTGTCGCTAGCGTGTTGCAGCGGCATGTCGATGTACGGCAGCACTCGCTTGGCACCCGCCAAGGTGTCGATCAGCGCGTCGTCGATGTACATCGGATAGAAATACATCAGCCGGATCCACTCGACCGAATCGATCTTGTCCAACTCGGTCAACAATTCCGTCAAACGCGGAGTGCCGTAAAGGTCTTTGCCGTAATAGGTCGTGTCTTGAGCAACGACGACGATTTCTTTGACGCCGCTGTCGCCGAGTCGCTTAGCTTCGTCAATGACTTGTTCCATCGGCTTGCTGTAGTGCTTGCCCCGCATCTTTGGGATCGCACAGAACGTACAGAGTCGGTCGCAGCCTTCGCTGATTTTCAGATAGGCAAAGTGCCGTGGCGTGACCGCACTTCGCACCCCATCGCTGAGTGGATTGATCGGGGCAGGGCGGAAAACCTTCTGCTGCTCTTCGATACCGGACTGCAAACGATCGATGACCGACACGATCTCGTTGCGGCCGAAGACGCCGATCATCGCATCAATTTCAGGTCGCGCCTCAAGCAGTTTTCCTTGCTGGCGTTCGGCCAGACAACCCGTCACGACAACGTTGCGAATTTTTCCTTGCCGCTTCAGCGCCAACATCTCGTCGATTGCCCCGAGCGACTCTTCACGCGCCGAATCGATGAACCCGCAAGTATTGACGACGACAAAGTCCGCATTCTCGACCGAGTCGACCATCGCGTAACCATCTTCGTCGAGCCGCCCCAGCATTTGCTCGGTATCGACAAGGTTCTTGGGACAACCGAGGCTGATGACCGCATAGCGGCCGCGCTTGTTCGAATCGTCGCCCATCGGACGGTTTTGCAGAGGGGAAGGCGTATCAGAAACGACAGGAAGTTGCATAGAGTGCACAAACAAATGGGCGGGGGGGAAGCTAAGCCAGCATGAATTTTCGCAGCGACAGGTGAATTAAACCCAAGAAATGGCGAATTGGCTACCGACTTTCTCGGGATTCCCGCCGTTATTTTGCCGCAGCCCCTGTGCCGATCCTCATTAGCGGGACCCTGCGTGAGGATAATCCCCCCAATGCAATGATGACTGCTAAATCGGTTAGCCGTTTCTTGAGTTAGCCGTTTGGGCGCTAGCCCCGGTTGGATGGTTGACGAAACCGTGGCTAGCGCCAAGACGGCCAACTAAATCAGCAATCTCCTTTGCGGCCGTGCAGCTTGACGGCGGAGCGAAGGTCGCTGTGGAACGCGTTTCACCTCCCCTTTGGGGAGGTCAGAGATGGCGGTAGCCAGCTCTGGGTGGGGCTCGTGGTGTTAGAGAAAGCGTGGTGTTTTAGAGAAAGCGACGGGCAAATTCAGCGTCACCAAGCCTTGTGCGTGTTTCTTCGATAAATTCGTGAATGCGGCATCCCGCTATCGCAGCCATACCGTGTCTTGGGATCACACTTCACTCGCTGTGCCCACCCTTCATCGAGGTGCCGGATCGGTCTATGCTTTCGTCTTTCTTTTCGGGCCCCCTTCTTTTCGGGCAGTGCCCGGCGAACCGCTCAAACGAAAAATGGCCGATTGGAGAGCCAACAATGGGCAACATCTTTTTACTGCGATTCACCGGCGAAGACCGTATCGGATTGACCTCCGAGCTGACCAGAACGCTGGCGGAACTCGGTGCCGAGGTGTTGGATATCAACCAAGCGGTGATCCACCGATCACTGCTGTTGGGGATGATGATCCGCGTTGGCAACGGGGTCGAAGTCGAGCGGCCTATTAACACGATGGCCGAATCGCTTGATCTGCGAGTAAAAATCCGAGCCATCGGCGACGCCGATTACGACAACTGGGTCGATCGCCAAGGAAAGCCGCGATACATCCTGACGCTGCTTGCGCGATCGATCGAAGCATCTCATATCGCCGCAGTGACGAAGATCATCACAGAAGAAGGGCTGAACATCGATGTGATCCACCGGCTGTCCGGCCGCCCTCAGCGGCTCGAAAACCCCGAAACTCTTCGCCGCGCGTGTGTCGAATTTTGGCTTCGCGGCGAGCCGCACGATAAACCGCGGATGCAGGCCCGTTACATGGACCTCAGCCGCGAATTGGCGATCGACATCGCCTGGCAAAAAGACGATGCCTACCGAAGATCGCGACGGCTGGTGGCGTTCGATATGGATTCGACGCTAATTCAAGCCGAAGTGATCGATGAATTGGCCAAAGAGGCGGGCTGTGGTGAAGAGGTCGCTGCGATTACCGAAAGTGCAATGCGAGGCGAGCTGGACTTTGACACTTCGCTTCGCCGCCGCGTCGCGACCCTAGAAGGGCTTCCCGAATCCTCGCTCCAGCGAGTCGCCGAGCGATTGCAGTTGACCGAGGGCGCCGAAGCGTTGTTGCTGAATTTGCGTGAACTCGGATACCGAACCGCGATTCTCTCGGGTGGCTTTAGCTACTTTGGAAACATGCTCCGCGATCGACTCGGTTTCAATTATGTGCACGCCAACGAACTTGAGATCATCGACGGCAAACTAACAGGCAAGGTGCTTGATCCGATTGTCAACGGACAACGCAAAGCAGAGTTGCTCGAGCAGATTGCATCAAGCGAAGGAATCAATCGACGCCAAATCATCGCGGTGGGTGACGGTGCGAACGATTTGCCGATGCTAAACCGAGCCGGATTGGGCATCGCGTTTCATGCCAAACCGATTGTCCGTCAAGAAGCAGGACACGCGGTATCCAACCTTGGCCTCGACGCCGTCCTATACTTGTTAGGCGTCCGCGATCGCGAGCGAGTGCAGGTCTAGCATCCGTCTTGCCGGTCGCTGTACATGGGGTAGCGAAAGACATCGAGTAGCGAAACTCGCGAAGAGTTTCGGGTCTTCGATAGTGGTGCGACGCAAGCCGCCCGGTGGAATTCGAACGTTTTACTCGCTGCAACCGGACGGCGCAAGCTCAAACGGATATTGGGATTCCATTCAATGATTCCTACCTAGGGTGGAAGGATCTTTAGCAAGATCCACTACGGAAGTGGATTGTATTGGATTTGCGCTAACAAACTCTAATCCAGACGACAGCCTATCGTCCGCTTAGAACTGCCTTAGGAATCGCAGGTCGCCGCTGTACAGGTCACGGATATCCGTGATCCCGTGACGACGCATGCACAGTCGCTCGACGCCGAGACCAAACGCGAATCCGCTTACCTTTTCCGGGTCGTAGCCGACCGCTTCAAAGACTGCGGGATCGACCATTCCGGCACCACCAAATTCGATCCAATTACCGTTCCACAAGAAATCGACCTCGACGCTCGGTTCGGTGAACGGAAAGAACGAAGGCCGGAAACGAATCTGAACATCTCCGCCGAGATAGTTGGTCGCAAACACGCGAAGCACGGTTTTCAGATTGGCCATCGTGACATGCTGGTCAACGTACAACCCTTCCATTTGATGGAACATCGGATAGTGCGTGGCGTCCGGTGCGTCAGGACGATAGACACGGCCTAGCGAGATCACGCGGATCGGCGGTTCGTGCTGTTCCATCACGCGAATTTGCACCGTGCTGGTTTGGCTTCGCAACAACTGCGATCCTTCGCTGCCGGCTTGCGTTGCCGAAGCAGTCGCCAGATAGAAGTTGTCCAGCGGATCGCGAGCCGGATGATCTTCGGGGATGTTCAGCGCGACGAAGTTGTGCCAAGGATCTTCGACCTCGGGCCCTTCGGCGGCCTCGAATCCCATTCGCCCCATGATCTCCATCAAGTGATTAATGGTTTGAGTAATCGGGTGGATGTGCCCGACGTTGGGCCGGATGCCTGGCAACGTCGCATCGAATGTTGGATCGATGCCAGACGCCTCGCCGCCGCCCAAACGGGATTGCGATGCCTCGAACGATTCTTGCACCTTTGACTTGAATGCGTTCAAACGCATACCGGCCGACTTGCGATCGCTCGGATCGATACCGCCCATCATTTTCTGGACGTCTTTAAGTGCTCCCTTTTTGGCACCTAAAAAACGCACTCGAGTCTCTTCGACGGCGTCGGCATCTGCGGCGGCCTCGAACGAATCGAGAGCGTCTTTTTCAAGTTGGTCGAGCGTGCTGATGAATTTATCGAGGGACATGATGCCAAGACACTAAGTCAGGTGGTGGGAAGGAGCGAGAAATCAAGGACGATGGTTTGGCAGCAAGCCACCAAAAAATAAACCCAGAGTGCGTTAAACGCGACTCTGGGTCGTATTGGTTTACCCCTAAACAGGGAAAGATACCCGAGGCTTAGGCCGCGAGAGCTTCTTTGACCTTGTCGCAGACTTCTTTGAAGCCAGCTTTGTCGTGGATCGCCATTTCCGAAAGCATCTTACGATCCAATTGGATACCAGCCTTCTTCAGACCGTAGATGAATTGGCTGTAGCGAATACCGTGCTGACGAGCCGCTGCATTGACACGAACGATCCATAGGCGGCGAAAGTCACGCTTGCGGACGCGACGATCGCGGAAGGCATACACACCAGCCCGAAGCAATGTCTCCTTGACGCTTCGAATCAGTTTACCGCGGCCGCCGCGGAAACCTTTGGCTCGTTTAAACAGACGTTTTTTAGATTGCCGACGTGCTGAACCTTTAGTGGTACGCATTGCTTTTACTTCCTAATGGTTGGATCGAATGCTCGAGAATATCGTCGTTGCGATATTGGTTGTTCGAGCTTTTCGTCGCCTTTCTGGCTTCAGGCCCCCGTCAGTTCAATGCTGAGGGTGTTTCGCCTAGTCAGATGGATACGGTTCGACTTTGGGGTGTTTTAAAAAATGGGAGTGAGGTTTTAAACGTGAAAGCGGTCAGTGCTTTCGTGCTTAGTTGCTGTAGCCGTTCAGGGCTGCGTGAATCGTTGGTTCCATTACGCTATCGAGCGATGTCGTTCCACGCAGGTTACGACGACGCTTTTTAGTGAGGCCTTTTGCCAAGTGGCTTGTGCCGGAGGAGCGATGCATTGCCTTGCCAGTCGCTGACAAGCGAAATCGCTTTTTGGTGCCCTTGTGGGTCTTGATCTTGGTACCCATGTGTGATCCGCAAGTGATAGGTAGGGTGATTTAGTAAACAAACAGTTCGATCGAACACTTCCTTAGGGTCCTGATCGAACCGCGAAGCTTACCGAATCGCGTTTATTTCCGAAAGTCCTGCTAGGAAATTCGTGTTGCCAGGACGGCATTCATCTCATCGGTGGCCGCAGAAACGGCATCTTGCCAGCGAGATTCGCCGTATTTTTGCGAAAATTCGTCGCGGCGATGGGCAAAAATCAGGTTTCGCGAGTTGTTGACGATGGCCCCCATTCCGGCGTCGTCAAATCCTGCCAGCACGTCGTTTGCCGTCCCGCCCTGGGCCCCAAAGCCTGGAATCAAGATCCAGCTGGTTGGCATCGCGGCCCGCATCTCGGCCAATTGCTCGGGATAAGTCGCTCCGACTACCGCTCCGATCGGCCCATATCCGCTCTCTCCGGTCCGCCCTTGGTTCAATTCCTGCACCAATTCGGCCACACGAGCGTAGATCGTTTGCCCGTCGGTCACGCGGTCCTGCAGCAGCCCCCCACCTGGGTTAGATGTCTTAACCAGCACAAACACGCCCGCAGCCCGCTCGTCGCAGACGTCGACAAACGGCTCGAGCGAGTCACGCCCCAAATAGGGGCTGACGGTCAGCGAATCGCTGCCCCAAGGACTAGAATCACCAGCCCCCAGATAAGCCTGGGCGTACGCCGTCGCAGTGCTGCCGATATCGTTGCGTTTGCCATCGGTGATCACCAACAATCCGGCGTCCGACGCGTAACGGATCACTTGGCCGAGCGAGACCATGCCAGCCGGGCCGAGCTGTTCAAAGAAGGCGGCTTGAGGTTTGACGCAGGCCACTTTGTCTTTGACGACATCAATGATCTCGTAGCAAAATTGCGTGTATGCGGCGGCTTTCGCATCCGCAGTCCCGTTTTTGGCAATCTGCTGGATCGAGCTTGGCAGTTGCTCCAAACGAGGATCCAGCCCGACGCAAGTGACCGATCCGGTCCGTCGCACGGCCTCGGCAAGTCGATCCGCGAACGATGTATTTTTGTTTTGGCTGATGTTTTGGGTCATCGGACACGTCTCGATCAAATAAGGGAACAGATAGGGAGAGGTTGAGGGTGCCCACATTTTCTGATTCCTGAGCCGGGATTCGTCAAGGATGGAAGCTGGCAGCCCGAAGCGTTACGATTGACATCGACGTCCTGCAACTCCGAAGCGCAGAACGTCTTGGTTGCCCCACATTGCCGGCTCTGCGTTTCGGAGTCGCAGTGCTTCGCCCCCGCATTGAGCCCCATGACAAACTTCAATCGTTTTTTATCGCTGGCAGTGTTAACCGTTTCCTGTGTTGCATTCGTTTCGGGCTGCACCGCCGACGAAACCACAACGACGGCCACCCCAACGACTTCGCCCTCTTCGGATGCATCCGAATCAACTAAGGAATCACGCGTGCTGCGACATGCCGTTTTCTTCTCGTTCAAAGAAACCTCCTCTCCAGAGGACATCGACTCTGTCGCAAAAGCGTTCGAGCAACTGCCGTCAAAAATCGATTCGATCGTCGATTTTCAATGGGGTGTGAACAACAGTCCCGAAGGACTCGACGATGGCTTCACCCATTGTTTCCTGTTGTCGTTTGCAAACGAAGAAGGTCGTGCAAAATATCTGCCCCACCCGGCTCACAAAGAATTTGGCGATACGCTACGGCCGCACATGAAGGACGTTTTCGTGATCGATTATTGGGGCTCTGATGATGACGACGTTGAAGAGGGTGACGATGATGAAACCGAATTGAAGCATGCAGTGTTCTTCAAATTTGCAGATGATGCGTCAAAGGAAGACGTTGCCAAAGTCGAGCAAGCGTTTGCGGAACTGCCCTCTAAAATCGATTCGATCACTGAATTCGAGTGGGGAATCAACAACAGTCCCGAAAAACATGACGATGGATTCACGCATTGTTTCATGGTCACGTTCGCGGACGATGCAGGACGCGAGAAGTACTTGCCTCATCCTGAACACACAGCGTTCGTGGAAGTATTGAAGCCCGTGCTGGATAAAGTCCGCGTGTTGGATTTCACCACGAAATAATTTTGATGCCGTCATTTTCTCGCGCGATGCGATGTCGCGTGCGGTAAAATCGAGCGGTGACTGCGGCAGGTATCCATCTTGGTGGCAAACCGATTCGATGCGACACAGACCGTCGCGGTTACCGCTTCTTTCATTTTTACCCAACGGACCTTCATGGCTATCCTTGGCCTCGGAACGGAAATTGTCGAATGTGTTCGCATCGCCAAGATGATCGAAGCCCACGGCGAACAATTTCTGGAACGTGTCTACTCGGCTAACGAAATCGAGTATTGTATTCAAACCGCGAACACGACTCAGCTGTTTGCGACGCGTTGGGCCGCGAAAGAAGCCGCGATGAAAGCGATGCGATGCCGTTACCAAGGAGTGCGTTGGACGGATATCGAAATCGTCGTCCACGTGGGCGAAGGGCCAACCATGTTACTCTCGGGGGCCGCGTCACAATGGGCCGAGCAACGCGGTATTGATAAAGTTCATGTTTCCCTTGGGGCTTGCCGCACCCACGCTACCGCGTACGTCATCGCAACAGACGAATTGGATTAAATCGCTATGTTTCGCCTTGCTCTTCATTGGCAGCTCCTGATCGGGATGATTTTTGGAACGGTCTTGGGCGTCACATTGAACATCACCGCCTCGACTCGCACGACCACGGTGGTTCGTCAGGATGGCACTGCAACTCAGCTGCCTCGCGGGATCGATTCCGCCACGATCCACGATACCAGTGGCTCGACGGTGATCGAGTATGTCGATAACAAAGGCAGTCAAGTCAAACGCGTGGTCGATCCAGTCGATCCTAAGGACGGCGTTTTCCGATCGCTCGACACACTCGCCGCTGTCGACCCGGTTGCCGTTGCGATCTACGAAGCGCATGGCATGAGTCTGGCTAAACAAGTCGGCGGATGGCTGCAACGTTTCGGCGGTCTGTTTTTGCGAATGTTGCAAATGGTTGCTGTCCCGCTGATTGTCACGTCGCTGTTGACCGGAGTGTTGGGACTGGGATCGTCCAAAGGACTCGGGCGAATGTTTCGTCGCACGCTGACCTATTACGTTTGCACCAGCATGTTGGCGATCATCACGGGACTGCTGGTCGTTAATGTCGTTCGCCCAGGACTAAAAGATAACGTGGTGGCTCGGGCGCACCCCGAGGCTCACCAAGCCGAATCGCTTATCAACGTATTGTTCGCCCAGTTAGAGGCGATGATCCCCAAGAATCCGTTTGCCGCAGTGGTAGAGCCCAATTTCTTGTCAGTGATCGCGTTCACGATCGCATTTGCACTGTTCACAATTTCGGTCGGCGGCAAGACGGCCGAGCGGATCGGTGACGCCGCGAAGGCCGGATTTGACGTGATGATGGCGATGACGATGGCGATCATCAAACTCGCACCACTCGGCGTTTTCTTTTTGATTGCCGCGGTCACGGCGACTCAGGGGACCAGCGTCTTTATGGCACTGGCGTGGTACGTCGTCGCAGTGGCGGTCGCGCTTTCAATCCACTCGATGATCACTTTGCCGTTGATTCTGAAGTTTGTCGCCAAACGGAGTCCGGTTGACTTTTTCAAAGCGATGTCACCCGCGTTGTTGACCGCGTTCAGTAGTGCCAGCAGCAATGGAACGTTGCCGTTAACGATGTCGAGCGTCGAAGAACGCGCCGGGATCAGCAACCGCACCGGTTCGTTTGTGCTGCCGCTTGGGGCGACGATCAACATGGACGGCACGGCACTTTATGAAGCGGTCGCGGTGCTGTTCATTGCTCAGATGCACTTTGAACGCAATTTAGAAATGAGCGAACAGATTGTCGTTGCGTTAACGGCATTGTTGGCCAGTGTCGGAGCAGCAGGAATCCCACACGCTGGATTGGTAATGATGGCGATCATCTTGAACGCTGTCGGATTACCGCTTGAAATGCAAGGCATCATCTTGGCGGTGGACCGCGTGCTGGACATGTGCCGCACTTCGGTCAATGTCTGGAGCGACTCATGCGGTTGTGCCGTCGTCGAGGCCTTCGAACTCGCCGACGCACCAGCGCCAAATGTGGGATAGGCTTCCAGGCTCGTCATCAAGCGCAACGCGACTTTCAAGTTAAAATTGTCAATTGCCAATTCAACTTTTCTACCGCCCCAATCGCCACACTTCTCCACCGCAGATACATATTTAGGCGAGTGAAATCGTTAGCGAATGAATACACTATGGCAAATCCATACGCTCCTGGCACGCTGATCCATGAATCCGCAGGGCAACCGCACGCCGAGAGTCCGTCTCTGTGGCGGTTCTTACTCAAACACTTCGTTTTATTCGAAGTTAGCTTTGTCGTCATCTGGCTTGCCTTAATCTGTGCAACGCTGGGAATGATGAAAGCAATTGAAGAATGTCTCGCGGCCCCAAGGGATGTTCTCACGATGGTCACGCACGGTGCCTGTTATTGGTTGCCGCATGCTTTTCTCGCGATCGTCTGGCGCAAAATGCGGAGAATCCGAGCAAGCCTTACTGCGATTACAGGGGCTGCGTTCTTTCTGGTCGGAATACTGACATTCGACCTACTCGCAAGATTCCTGCCACAAAATCTATCAATCTCACTTTCGTGGACTCCCACCTATGTTCTGCTGATCCTTTGGACTGCCCTATCACTCACTGCAGTCTGCCTGTTAGTGCGTTGGCGATCAGGCAACGTGAACAACGCCACCACTGGTTCCTAGGATCCTGCCTGGGAACGAGCGTTTTTTGGTGAAGATGACCGAGAAGTGTCGAAAAACGGGAGGGGCATCCGGAGCTAGATGAATTCGCTGTGGCCGTGGGGAAGTAGCACGAGTCGCGTCGTTTCGAGTGCTTTCAACGTGGCTCCAGACTCGGTTTGGAATAAGGATCCGCCGCCGTAACGGGCGCCGGAACTCTCGATCGCTCCGATGAGTACGAATGCCCAAGCGTCCTCCTCTGCGACACTTACGCTTTGCCCAGCGTCGAGATCGATGCGACGGCCGGTATCAACCCATCGAAGTCGGTCACGCTGGTTCAAATGCGACAACTCGGGGAGTTGCCGAGAACAGTCACAAAACCGCCGTCGAGTGAGCGCACGCCAGAGCTCTTCGTGAAGTGACGGATACAACTTCATCAACTGGTGAAACGCATCACGCCCCACAACCCCGACGGTAACCGCGGTCGAGGCACGGATCGACGCCGAACGAGGTTCGCCGGTCAACAACGCGATCTCACCAACAACGTCGCCGCCACCGAGGACGTCGAGAAATGCGTCTTCTCCCTCGATGTGTTTGAACACATGCACGGCGCCTCGCGCGATCACGATCAAGCTATCGCCACGGTCACCTTCACGCCACAGCCACGTGCCCGCTGGGAATACCTGTTCTTCGGCAAGCCGGGAAAGGGCATCCAGTGCGGAGGGCTCAAGCGAACGAAAAAGAGGCGTCGATGCCACAAGTTCGGCAATACTTGGCAAGCTGATAATCGTTGGGCTTCGCATCAGTCGGTGCATCCGCGACTCGACGTCCTCGATCTCGGATTCCACGGCTGATTCGTCAAGGACGCCGTCGTGCCCAAGATGCTCGAACGCTTCACGTTCGATATTCAGTTCGATACGTCGAGCTAGGCGTGACTCGCATGCGGATGCCATTTCAGGCGTGTTGTTGCGAAAATCTTCGATGCGTTCCTTTGAACCACGCAGGTAGCCCATATAAGTCTCTCGAATTGCCTTCATGACCGCTGGCGGAGCGCCCGCGAACGCGGCAAGGCTAGCGAGAACCCGTTCGGCACCCAGCGTCTCGGCGCGAGAGAGCTCAAAGACGAGTTCGACTTGGGCGAAGCCAAATCGACTGCTGCGCAGAAAACTCAACCCTTGGGTGACGCGACTCGAGTGGATCTCGGGCGTACGCGCCGTGGGTGGTTTCAGATCGCCGCGATCCAGGCGATCGAGATGGGCATCGATTTCGTGGGCCAGGATTCGCACCGCACGTGCGCTCAGCGTGCCTAGCTCGAAAGCCTCCCAATACGTACGCCGCTCAATCGTCAGTACTTGCCGCCAATAGCTGACCGCGCGTTCGGATTCGGGCAACAAGGCTAGACGCTGTTCAAGATTTTCGATTTCGGACGCGAGTGCAGCGCGTCGATCGACGAGTCGGCTTTCTACGTCACGCCAACGCACCGTGCGAAGATCACGCGACGCAGATAACTCCTCCAAAGACTCGCCAACTTTGGCAATCGCTCGTGACCGCGCCGTTAGACGAGCCAACTGTTCCGTCGGAGGAACCTCGGCGAATCCCAAGCGGGCCAGGAACCAGCCGATGGTTGTCCCATTGATCAAGATGGTCAACAGCACAACGCCGACGGAAACCAGCAAGATCTGGTCCCGCAGCAAGGGGGCGACGGCTTCGTTCTGCGAGACCGCCAGGGCAAGTGCGAGTGAGACCGCGCCACGCAGGCCGCCCCACGCGATAAGCGTGCTGTCGGATGTCGTGATGCCTTCGGAAAGTCGTGTGTTAATGGGCTGGGTCGCAAACACCAACACGAAACGGATCGCCATGATGCCAACCCAGGCAAGTACGATCAGGACTAAGTCACTGATCTCAGCAGTTTTGATCGCCGGAGCCATGGCGAGTCCGACTAAAAAGAAAATCAAGGTGTTGGCAATGTAGCCGAGCATTTGCCAAAAACGATGCAGGAAATGTGCAACCTCGGGACTGATTTGGGTGCGGCCCCAACCACTCATCCACAAACCTGCGACCACCACCGCTGTAACGCCTGAAACGTGAAAGAATCCTTCGCCAATGACCATGCAGCCGTAGGCGAGCACAAGCGTGAGGGTGATTTCGGTAAGAGGATCGTTGAACACACGCCCGATCCAAGACGAGATCGCCCAAGAAAGCGCGACGCCAACAAGCAATCCGCCGAACGAAACGCGTATGAACTCGAATAGGGCAGAGCCGACGCCGATCGATTCGGTTGCCCCGGTCAGCAACGTCAACAGGATCGAAAACACCACGATCGCGGAGGCATCGTTAAGCAGACTCTCTCCCTCGATCAACACCCCGAGTCGCTTCGAGACCCCCAGCTCGCTGAGGATCGCAACTACAGCTACTGGATCGGTTGCACTGATCAGCGCCCCAAACACCAGTGCGGGCAACCATGCCCATCCCCAAGTCGAACCGGTGAGCACCACCATCAGACCGGCCGTGGCAACGGTCGCTAACAACAATGCGGGGACGGCAAGGACCAGGACGGCACCCGCGTTCTTGCGAAATCGATGCACTTCGAGGTTGAACGCCGATTCAAAGACCAACGCCGGGACGAACACAAAGATGATCAGGTCGGGTGAGATTTGGCCCGCAGCACCGATCAGCAAAAGCAAATCGAAGAGCAAACCCCGCTGCTCGGCGTCTTCGGTGTGCGTTGCCGAATTTTCGTGAGCGCCGCCAGCGACATGCTCCGCAACGTGACTTGGCCCATTTGCCGCCGGGTAATTACCGATGGTGGCTTGGATGGCGAAACCTGCTGCGAGCCCAATCAGCAGCATCGCGATCGTGTAGGGAAATCGCACGCGGCTCAAGACCAATCGCATTGCAGCGCCGATGGCGAGCGCGAGACCAAAAATCAAAACAACGGTAAACTCTGGTCCGTGGTGCACCCCTTGCTCCTCATGTTTTCCACACGCCGCGTTACATGCTCCAGCAAGTGTTAACTTATCGCAAGTCAACTCGCTCTGTCGCATCAAATATGGAATTCAGCGGGCAAGCTCGCGGGAATCATCGGGGAGCCGTTGGATTCAGATTTCCGAAGACGAACACCGGAATTTTCCCGGCGGGGCGTTTTCCAGGGGATCACCTAGTTCGACTTTCGCACTATTTAAGCAGTGAGGCAGGAGTCTTTCAGTATGCTGGCCGTTTTGACGCTAGCCACGGTTCCGGCGCTGAACCGGGGCTAGCGCCCAAACGGCTAACGGGATTTCACCCAATGATTCCTGCCCACCTGCTTAGGCGACGTTCGTCACTTATGGCAGAACAGTTTTCTCAATTGTTCTACATTGCAAATCGAAAGTGATTCGTGTTTAAGAAAGATGCGAAAGGCAAGTTGAGCCAATCGCTCGAACGACGTCGACACATGACCTGCTTAAGTCGGTTCGTTACCGTCGATCTTGTTTGCGATACTTTCGATCACGATCACAAGGACGGCTGCGCCGACGGCCAAGCTAATCAGCATCGCAATACTGCCGGGCCACTGACTCGCCGAAACAAATTCCATTTGACGAAATTTAGTTTCTAAGCCGGCCGTCTCGGGCGTCGCTTGCTGTAGCGGCCAGAGTTTGCCAACGCTGCCGATCATCAATCCAATCAAGCCCGCCATCGTGATGCTGCGGTGATGCTCTAACATCCAACGCAGCAGTCGCGAAAACGCCAGCAGCCCAAACGCACATCCGCTGGCAAACACTGCAATCTGAATGAGTGACTCGAGTGTCACGTTTCCTCGCGCGGCGTCTTTGATCAAACCGGTCACGGGGTGATAGACCCCAAATAGCAACAGCACGAACGCGCCGCTAATCCCAGGCAGGATCATGGCACAGATGGCCACCGATGCGCTCAGAAACAAAAACGGCAGACTCATGTTGCCCTCGCCCATTGGCATCAATGTGATGGCGACCGCAGCCAGAATGCCCGCACCACACGCGGCCGCTTGTGGCGTGCCCCATTTTTTGACGTAGCTCTTCACGATCCAAATACTGGCGACAATCAAGCCAAAGAAGACCGCGAACGTCTCGGGTTGTTTGTGGTCCAGCAACCAGTGCATCACGCCCGCCAGCGAGACGATTCCAGTGGCGATTCCTGCGCCCAGTGCGGCCAAAAAACGAACGTCGATGTAGCGTCCCGCTTCGCGAAACTTGGAATGCAGAGTTAGCGAGACAAAGTGAGCGTCAAACCGCGAGATGCATGTCACCAGTCGCTGGTAATGCCCCAGGATCAAGGCAACCGTTCCTCCGCTAACACCGGGCACGGTATCGGCGGCTCCCATGCAGAATCCACGAACGACATTTACCACGTCGCCCAAAACAGTCGGACTTGTTGCGAGATCCATCGGTGCCTCGACGGAACCAGACACTGCCTGTTCAGCGGCAGCATGGGTCGCAACAGAGTCTTCGGTTTGATGCATCGGAAATTTCCTGTAAATGAATCGAGTCGCGTTGAACGCAGCGACAACTATAATCCGACTTTCTAACACCGGAGGTTGCCCTTCCACAACTCGGGGCCGCCCTTTAAAACCCGCATGGCTCATTCTGAGTCCGCTTCGCCCTGCCATTCGCCAAGGACCAACCTAGCCGTGTTACAGATTCTTTTCCTCGCCGTTGTTCAAGGGATTGCCGAGTTCCTGCCCATCAGTTCCTCGGGTCATTTGGTGGTGCTGGGAGCGTTGACGGGCAAATTGAGCGAGTCACCGACGCTCGAGATCATCCTTCACGCGGGCACACTCGGTTCAATTCTGGTGATTTATTGGCGACGGATCCTGGATCTTTTGTTCAGCGATCGCCGTGTAATCGCAATGTTGGTGGTCGGTACGATCCCGGCGGCCATCGTGGGTTTGACGATCAAGAAAAACTTTGAATGGCTGATGCGATCGCCCCTTTTGGCCGGTTGTATGTTGATCGTAACGGGCGCTTTCCTGATCTTGCTCGGGCGTTTGCGGCCACGCGAGGGCGAGTATCGTGAGATGAGTCTGCTAAACGCGTTTGGCGTAGGGTGTTTTCAAGCGTTTGCGATCCTGCCGGGGATCAGCCGCAGTGGATCGACGATTCTCGGCGCCCGGTTACTGGGGATGAAGAACGAGGATTCCGTCACATTCTCGTTTCTGCTGGCGATACCCGCGATATGCGGCGCCGTGGTGCTGGAACTGAAGGATTTCCTCGAGTCCCGCCAAATTGAGACACCTGTGTCCGCCGAAAGCGGCGATGTGGCGTTTTCGCCGGCATTGTTGGCTATCGGAGCGGCCGTTTCGTTTGTTGTTGGGATCGCCGCCCTGAAATGGCTGATTGGATGGAGCCGATTGGACCGTTTGCACTGGTTTGCTGCTTGGTGCATCCCCGCAGGACTAGCGACGATTGCCTGCATCTTAAGTGGATTAATCGCCCCTTAACAGGCAGGGGGATTCCGCCGGCACACCGCACACACGGGGGCAGGTTAGCTACACCACTTTATTGTGGACACGCGTTTAGTGCGTGGTACAATCGATGGCATTCTCAGGTTATGCTAGCGACGAATTGATTTACTGCGCATGAAAAGGCTCCTCGATGTCGGCTCAACTCACAGACCGCCAACAAAACGTTTACAACATGATCCGCTCGCTGATCGTCAAGCGAGGGTATGGACCAACGGTCCGCGAGATTGGTGAACATTTTGGCATCAAGAGCCCCAATGGAGTGATGTGCCATCTTCGAGCGCTCGAACGAAAGGGCCTCATCGTTCGCAGCCCAAACAAGTCGCGTGCGATCGAATTGACTCAGGCGGCCGATCGAAATCCCAACAGCTTGACGATGGGTGGGGTAGTGGATGGATCCCCCACGGCATTGCCATTTGAGCAAAACTCGCGAGTCGACTTTAGCGAGATGCTATTTGGAGAGAACCGGTTCGTCCTGCAGGTCTCGGGAGATTCGCTGGTTGACGCAAAGATCGTCGATGGCGACTTCGTCATCGTGCAGCGACAAGAACATGCGTTCCCAGGGCAGTTGGTTGTCGCAGAGACTCCCGACGGCGATTCGACGTTGGCGTATTGGCACCCCGAAGCAGATCGCATTCGGTTGCAGCCTGGCAACGGGTCGGCTCCGCCGCGGTTCGTGAAAACCGCTACGGTAGTCGGTGTCGCTGTGGGCTTGGTTCGTAAAGACCTCTGAGCCTGCGAAGCGAGTCAACTCGTTTAGCCGACCATCTTTTTCTCTTCGGCTGAATTGATCTTGTTGTACAGCGTCTTCAGACTGACACCGAGCTCTTCGGCCACCGCGGGCTTATTGCCATCGTGCCTGGCCAGCGAGCGTTCGATCGCGAGCATTTCCATATCTCGCAACGTCATCGGTTCGGAATCTCGCAATTCCTTTCTTAATTGTCGACGACCAAAGTGACGCGGCAGATGATCGGTCCCGATCGGCAACGAATCGCACAGGATTGCGGCATGCTCGACCACATTTGCAAGCTCACGCACGTTGCCGGGCCATTGATGCGATTTCAGCTCCAGGACAGCCTCAGGCGTAAACAGCTGTTCGTTACCGCCATCGGTGCGATGTCGGCGAAGTAGATGAGTCGCCAAGGGGATGATGTCTTCGGTTCGCTCACGTAGCGATGGAACCTGGATTTCAAAGGTATTGATGCGGAACATCAAATCCTCGCGGAACGTCCCTTCCTCGACCATTTGTTCAAGGTCACGGTGCGTTGCACAGACGACGCGGACGTTCACGTTTACCGTTTGATTGTCTCCGAGCCGACGAATGTCTCCGGTTTCAAGGACTCGCAACAACTTGGCTTGCATCGCCAGTGGCAATTCGCCAACTTCGTCTAAGAAGATCGTGCCTCCGTCGGCGACCTCGAAAAGTCCTGTGCGGGCCGCATCAGCGCCTGTGAACGCACCTTTGCAATGACCGAACAGTTCACTTTCGATCAAATTTTCAGGAAGCGCGCCACAGTTGATCGCGACCATAGGTTGCTCGGCACGCAAGCTTGATTCATGAATCGCACGAGCCACCAATTCTTTTCCGCATCCAGTTTCGCCTCGGATCAGGACGCTGCTTTCGGTGGGGGCAACTTTTGCAATTAGGTTTCGGACGGAGTCCATTGCAGATCCCTCGCCTACCATCTTGCTGTCGCCTTCGGCTCGTTTGAGCCGATGCTGAAGCGCGGCGAGTTGGCGCTTGGTATGTCGCCGCTCGGCAACTCGACCAAGCAGTCCCGCAATATCGGCTAAACGGCAAGGTTTGGTCAGATAATCGAATGCTTGATGGCGCAGCGCTGCGATCGCCGTTTCTTGGCTTGGCTTACCGGTCATCACAACCGCTTCGATTTCAGGTCGCAATTCACGCGCTTTGCCGATCACGTCGATCCCGTTCATTCCTGGCATATCCAGGTCGACGAGCAGGCAATCGAACGGTTCTTTTTCGAGTGCCGCTACGGCGGTCAAGCCATCGGGACAAACCGTCACGGTATATCCCATGCGAGGCAACTCGCTACGCATCAATTCTTGCAGATTCTTTTCATCGTCTGCAAACAGGATGTGCATAGTATTGCGTTTAGGCTGCTTTGACTGCTTTGACTGACTCATGATTCCATCCAATCGTATCACGACTTTTTGTTGGGTTATCTTCGTATTCTTCGCGGGCGGGCAAGGAGACTTCCATTCGAGATCCTCGTCCTTCGCCATCGCTGTAGGCGGTGAGAGATCCGCCGTGCTGGGACACAATGCGGTAAGTAATGCTCAAGCCGAGACCAGTTCCCGTGCCATCACGACGCCGCGTGAAAAAGGGTTCGAACAAATGCTCGAGCACATCTTTGCTCATTCCACAACCGTCATCCTGGACAACCACGGTCGTCGTGGTGCCGTCACTTCGAACGTGAATGTCAACCGCACCATCGGTGTCCACACTCTCGAGTGCATTGGTCACCAAATTAAGAACCACTTGCCGAATCTCTTGTGGATTGACATGTGCGTATGCCGTCTCAGCGATGTGACTTCGTAACGTCTTACAGCGATACTTGCCGACCTTGCTAACCATCGAAAGCACTTCTTCAACAAGCTCTTTCAGATTCGTCGAAGCCCGGCGAACTTCACTCAAGCGACTGAAATCGAGTAGCCGCTCCGTAATTCCTTTGCAGCGAAACGCTTCGTCTTCGATGCGTCGCAAATTGGTTCTCATCACCGCTAGAAATTCGTCATCGAAATTGTTGACATCGCCACTCAGAGCAACGGCTTCTTCCAAGCGTGATTCGAGCGACTCGGCGCTCCAAGCGATCGTGGCCAGCGGGTTATTGATCTCGTGTGCCACTCCGGCAGCCAAGAAACCGACACTGGCAAGCTGCTCGTTCTGGATCACTTCACGTGTCCGATCGCGGACCTGTCGATCCAAATCAGTGCAAAGCGAATTGACTTTTTTGTAGGCTTTCTGAAAGCGATCGGTCATCTCATTCATGGCCGCAGCAAGCTCGCTAAGCTCATCGCCCGTCCCCAGATCGATGCGGTGACTCAATTGCCCTCCGGCAACCAACCGCGATCCTACGATCAGCGTGCGAAACGGCTTGACCACCAACGAGTGGAACCCCCAAACCAACAACGCAACCATACCCATCGAGACAAAGGTGCACACGCATGTTACAGCAAACCATGTGCGAAATTGGCCGCGAACATCTTGGCTGAATGCCGCCATGCCACCATGGATCAGCGACAGGTGCTCATGAGTCAGGTCGACCAGAGAATCGAGCCGCTCAGGCAACTCCGTTTTCATTGAAAGTTCGATCGTCTTGGGACGACGATGAAACCGGTTCAGATCATCCACTGATTTGCGTATTTCGGCAAGACTTTGCCGTTGTCGCACGACATCGACAAGCAGACTCGTTTCCGCATCGATCGCGTTCAGGACATCTTCATAAAGCTGCAGACGCAAATCGATTTCAAGCAAGACTTGCTCGTAGCGGTCCAGCTCGATTTCGACGAGCGGGTTTTCAAGTAGCGCGGCATCAATCATCCCTCCGTTGATCCGCAAGTCCTTTACGCGACTGTTGCGGTCACGCAAGGTCTCTGCCAACCGATTGATTTCGTTGGCATAGGGGATTTCCGAAGCACGTTGGCTGATCGCATTTGCTAGCTTTTGGTAGCGATTTAGGCCCCAGAAGCTACTGAATGCGAGGACCAACATAATCGTTGAGAGTAGCCCCAGTGCAGCAAACAGTTTTGTGCGAATAGATCGTCGACGAAGCACGAATGGTCCCTCCCTGGCCGATTGACGCGTGAAACATCCTTTTCAGCGGCGCGAAACTTCAGCCTATCGATCTACTCCGGATCGAACAAGACGAACCGACCGAGAATCTTTCCATCGCCATAAAACCAAGTGATTTAGCCCACCGCCCTCGATGCAACTCATTTCGCTGAGACTAGTCTTGTCACCCCCGACACCAATGCAAGCATTTGATTGCGTAAACTAGGACGTCAACAGTGCTGGGAATGCCAGAATTTTCAGATCAAATGCCAAGCCGTTCTCTTGGATCCGCCGAAGCCTGACCGATAGATTGTTAGCGGAAACGCATTAGCTACCCCTACAAGGTCAGTTTCCCAAGTTTTCTAACGCTATCATTGTCAAGCGTTTCAGCGACCTTCGTGCTACCGGTGGCACTTGATTCGTCCCATTCATAACGACAAATCGAATCGCAATCTCTCCGTGAAACGGGCGTGGATTGCCGCATTGATATTGCTCGGGATGGCACCCCGTGCGACGGGTGACACTTTTACCGACGGTCCGCCATCCTCGACAAGCGAGTTGGCATCCATCGAACTGCCTTGGGACGACCTGCTTGAGCCGAATGAAAACGATGGCAGCGCACGCGAAAGTGTTGTCAACCGATACTTTCGCAACGCAGCATATCAACACAATGCCGACTGGACGACATCACGATCCGCTTCGGATCCAGGAAGCTCTGACCAAGGAATACCGTCGCCGGAAGAGTCTTCGCGGGTTTTTGCCAAAACCGTGTCGGCGCGATCAAACCATTCACCGCATGAGTTGTCAATTCTGCCCGATGGCTTGCTTTACAAATCCTATCTAGCGGGACCTCACGAGTCGAGGATCTCGACAGTCATCTTCAGCGATACGAAAAAAGGGGTGTATTGGGATGCGACTCTCGGCGGTCGCGTCGGACTGTTGCGTTACGGTTCATTAGGGCCAGTCGCTCCCGAAGGCTGGCAATGGGATCTCGAAGGCGCCGTGATGGTGCGACTGGATGTCCTGAATTCCGAAGATGTTGATTCGATGGACTTTCGTTTTGGGACGTTGATCACTCACTCCGACGGAGCGTGGTCTACTAAAGCGGGTTACTTCCATATCTCGTCACACGCGGGTGATGAATACATGGAACGCTTTCCGCTGTTCGAACGGGTCAACTACGTGACGGAGTCATTGATTGTCGGACTAAGTTATCAGGCGTCCGATCCGCTTCGGCTGTATGGCGAGTTTGCTTACGCAGTGAAAACCTCGGGCGGAGCGAAACCCGTTCAGATCCAAACCGGTGCCGAATATGTGCCCGTGCCTTCGCATCACCAGAAAGGTGGCCCCTTTAGTGCCATCAATCTCGACATCCGCGAAGCCGTCGACTTTTCGCCGACGATGAATATACAAACCGGGTGGCAATGGCAGGGACTCGAGTCTCAACGACGCATTCGGTTTGGGCTGCAATACCTGAACGGTTACACGACGCAGTTTCAGTTCTTTAACAAACGCGAAGAGCAACTTGGCGTTGGCACTTGGTTCGATTATTAATTCATCATTCTGATTGGCGAGCGAATAGCTGCGTCGTGCCCAAGCCGCCCAAAGTTCCGTTCCAACTCGATTTGACGTATTGTCCCGCAGTGGGATTTAGACGCGGCCGACAAATCGGCGGCTACCATTGCGTTCGCGGCGGACCACTTTCCGGTGAATGCAGCTTCGGTCTGAATCTCACTTCCATTTGCCAAATTGCGATCACGATCCTGGCTTGCAAAAAAAAAGCAGCGAACCGCTTGGGTTCACTGCTCTTTATATTGATCGATCGTGTACTCAGCGAAGCTTGTCTCTCGTTTGCTTATCGTTTCGCAGGAGTGGGTACACCGCGAGCAACTTGAGGCTTGGAGCGGAAGATCTTTCGAGTGCGTTCGGGTTGGTACGCAGGCTCTTCGGATTCGACGATGGTTTCGCCTGGGTAGTGCGATTCTCCGGAGATGTATTCTCCGCCGGAGTGAAATTCGCTCGGGTAAGATTCCGAAGCACAGGATTCGCAACCGCAACCGACTTCACAGCCCGAGTCGCAACCGGAATCGCAACCGCCGTCACAGCCCGCGTCGACGCCACAGCGGTAGCCCCACAGGCTTTCGACACCCGAGAAGACCGAGCGGCATTTACCGCATGATTGGCCATTGTGGTTGCCGCACTTGTCACAGGGATCGCATGCGTCTGCGGGATGGTTGACCCAAGGGTCAACGTAGAGCTCGCCACAGCCTTCGCATTCGCCACAGCCTTGTGTGCCGCAGCCACCGCCGCCCAGCATAAAGGGGCCGTTGGCTCCGCCGCCGCACGATGGACCGCAACATCCGGTGAACCAAAGTAGAGCGATGGAGAGAGTCAGGAGTGAGAACTGATATGTCGGTTTCATTGAATTTAGACCTTCGTCGTCTTGCCGAGTGGATAGTTGTCAAATCGGCCAGCCCAATCGTTTCAATCCAACAAATCCTTATAATCGGCAAAATTTACCAGCCACGGAATGCTAGCGGACTGACCGATTGCAAATCCAAATTCCCACAGCATCGAGCGACCGAGTTATCATTGATCGCTCGGCGGAGCATCGTTCGGACCGGCATTGGCCGCTTGGCCTGCTCCGCCGACCGCTGTTCCGCTTCCCCCCCAAAAAACCTTGCTGATCTGCTTTGGAGACGACTACATGAATTGGCGTTTGATTGCTGGAACTCTCTTCGTTTGTTTTGCTTGTGCCGGCACCAGTGCCCAATCGGCCAGTCCCCAATCGGCGGCTGCATCGCCCTCGGGTGAACTGCCTGAGGTTGCCGAGATCGAAGGCGCTGAACCTCGAAACGTCGTGTTCATTTTGACGGACGACCATCGTTACGACGCGATGGGGTTCATGGGACATCCGTTTCTGGAAACGCCGCACCTGGATTCGCTCGCATCGAACGGCGTACATCTGAAGAATGCGTTCGTGACCACGTCGCTTTGTTCGCCCAGCCGAGCTTCAATCTTGACGGGGCTGTACACGCACAAACACCGCGTGATTGACAACAATCGTGCCGTGCCTGAGGGAACGATTTTTTTCCCCCAGTACCTTCAAAAAGCAGGCTATCACACTGGCTTCATTGGCAAGTGGCACATGGGCGGCGAGCATGATGATCCGCGGCCTGGATTTGACCACTGGATCAGCTTTCGTGGACAAGGCAACTACTTGCCGCCGGGTCCAAAATATACGCTGAACGTCAACGGCAAACGGGTCAAGCAAAAAGGTTACATCACCGACGAATTGACCGACTACGCGATCGATTGGCTCGATTCACAGAAAGACTCGGACAAGCCGTTCTGCTTGTATCTGTCGCACAAAGCGGTGCATTCGAATTTCACGCCAGCAGAGCGACACGCAGACCGCTATGCCGATGCGGACCTCAGCTTTCTGCCACGTGGCAAAGAGATCTCGGCTGAAAACAACGCACCTCGCTGGGTTCGCGATCAACGAAACAGTTGGCACGGCATCGATTTCTCTTACCACAGCAACAATGGACTCGATTACCTATACCGCCGCTATTGCGAATCGCTATTGGCCGTGGACGATAGTGTCGGCCGGGTGCTCGATCAGCTCAAAAAGATGGGAGTTCACGATTCGACGTTGGTCATCTACATGGGCGACAACGGATTCATGTGGGGCGAGCATGGCTTGATCGACAAGCGTGTGTCGTACGAAGCATCGATCCGAGTGCCGATGATGATGCAGTGTCCAGAGCTTTATCAGGGCGGAACCGTGGTCGAATCGGTGATCGGCAACATCGATATCGGGCCAACGATTTTGAACGCTGCCGGCTTGAAAACGCCCGATTACATGGATGGCAAGAGCTTTTTGGAGCTCCCCAATAATCCAGATCTGAATTGGCGTGACTATTTCCTCTACGTTTACTACTGGGAAAAGAACTTTCCTCAGTCACCGACCCAATTTGCCCTTCGCGGTGATCGGTTCAAGTACATCACTTACTACGGTTTGTGGGACGTCGATGAGCTGTATGACTTGACGAGCGATCCAGGCGAAACAAAAAATCTGATCGCCAACCCTGAATACAAATCGGTTGCCAAAGAGATGGAGAACCGGCTATACGAAATGCTGGGGGATGCCGGAGGAATGGACATTCCGATGAATCAACCTCGCGGTAATTCGCAAAACAAACGCTGGGAAGAGCGTGGAGGAGACGAAGCTGCGGACTTCCCAGCAGCGATTGTGGTCGAAGAACCGCTGAACAAAGAAGCCCACTAAGTAACCGTCCCGAAATAACTTCCGTATGACGGACATCCTTGTCCGTCGAAATTCAGCGACGGACCAGGAAGTCTGTCGTACAAATCGGGAAGTTAATTCGTGACATTTCCTAAGTATCGTCGAATCAACGAGTGACGGACTGTAGTGGACGAGGCTACGAGTCCCAGTGTCATTCTTAGACCCTGAGGACTCGTAGCGTCGTCCACTACGCCAGTTATCTACTTCGCATCACGAACCAGTGGCGATGCTAACGTCGAGCAGCGGTCTATTTTACCCAGTCGGCACCAGTGGCCTGGGGGAATTGAACACGCTGCCGACAGGGGCGATTTTGATATCGGATTTTGAGCAATTTTCCGAACGAATCTTTTGGAGGGAGTCGATCATCGCGATCGACAACGCGGATTGCCACTTCGAAAGTGATCCTGCGTCCGCCCCTTCGTTTGATTCCCCATCGGAGTGTTGCCGTGAGCCGGTCGCCCCAAACGCCCGAAGAATTGGTGCTTCAGTTTGAGCTCGCCGAAATGCTCGAGCTTCTCGAGGATCTGGGCTTCGAGTCGAATCCTCAAACTGCAGCCGTGTTCAAACAAACGCTAAAGACGTTGGGGTGTCTAGAAAAGACCCTGGCCCACTTTGCCGCGCCGACCACATTGCGTCACGCCGCCTAGAGGAAACAGCAGTCGTGTTTCCGTGGGAGCAAAACGGCATGCCACGAGGAAGGCGAACCAGCGGGCTCGCGGCGAACTGATAATGCTCTAAAATGCTTCGCTTCACTACGAATCGGAGCGTTGGACATTGGACCTCGAAAATACGAATCAACTAGCGCTGAGTTTGCGTCACCTCGACCTTGAGCATGTCGACGCGCTGGCTCGGCGAATGGTCGACGGCCTAGCCCCAGGGATCACATTTGGATTGGTCGGGACGTTGGGGGCGGGCAAAACGCGGATCGTTCAATCGATGGCTGCGGCGACGGGCGTCGATCCGGCGGATGTGACGAGCCCCACGTTCACGCTGCTGCAATCGCATCACGGCTCGATCACGCTGCATCATTTGGACGCCTATCGTGTCACCGACGACGACGAATTTTTGGAACTCGGGGTCGAGGAACTTTTTGACGATCCCCAAGCCTGGACTCTGGTCGAGTGGGCGGATCTCGTTCGTTCGGTGATGCCACGCGAAACAGTGTGGATCAAGATCGATATTGAACAGGATGCCAATCGCCGTCAAATCTCGATGTTCACTCAGGACGACACGCTGCGTGAATCGCTGCGTTTGATCCATCAGCAGTGTGTCAACGCGGGCTGGGCCGCCGCATGATCGACGCCGCCCGCTCGGTACTCGAAAATTGGCTCCAGCGATCCAGCATCCAATCGATCGAACCAATCGAGTCGGGATTGAGTGGTGCGGCGGTGTTTCGCCTAACGACCACCCATGGTGAGGCCTGGGCACTGAAACGCTATCCCTTGCAAACACCTTTATCGCGTGTGAACGAGATCCATCACGTGATGGTCACGGCAAAAAACAATGGCTGTGACCTTGTGCCTCAGTTAAAGCGATGCTCTGCCATCAAGCCTGCGGCGACCGATCGCAGCGCCATCGATGACGGGCACCATGTCTGGGAATTGGCGCAGTGGGTTGCGGGAGAACCGTGGCGCGAGCCCGTCGGCGGTACCGATCTGTTTGCGAGTGCGCCGATGGCGGATGCGGAAACCGAGCGAGAACGCCACGACGTGATGTCGCGCGGAGCGTCTGCGATCGCCATTTTCCACCGCTCAGTTCGTTCGCTGGGGACTCACCAGCAACCGCCGCCGTGCCTCTTGGCTCGTCAAAAACGGCTGCAGGAATTGATCACTCAAATGGACACGATCATGGCGAGCGATTTGATGCGGATAGAACATCCGCATCTGCGTTTTTCGCTGCAAATGGCGATCGAGCGATTTCGAGCCGACTGGAATCGCGTTGCAAACTCGTTAGTCGTCGCGCTGGCGGCGTTGTCGGGGCAGTCTGTTGAGACGCAAATCGTGTTGCGTGATGTTCACGCTGAGCACATATTTTTTGCAGATTCGCCCGAGGGTGACCCTGCGGCGACTCGCTCGGTCACAGGAATTATTGATTTTGATGCCGTTCGCGTCGACGCAGCCGCAACCGATCTGGCGCGTTGGATATCCAGCTTTCTGGGTCAGTGTACCGATGTCCACAGTGCGTGGCATTCGGTATTGGCGGGTTATCGGATAGAATCGTCATTGAATGAACAGCAAGAAGTGCTTGCGAAACATGTGGTTCAAGTATCGGCCTGGATAAACCTCGGAAACTGGGCATCTTGGTTATTGCTTGAAAACCAAAATTTTTCCTACGATGACGAGCACATTGCCCAGCGGATCGATCAATGGATTCGAGTTGTCGATAAACTCAGAATGTGATCGGTTGGCTAAGCGAATCGGATTCACGGCAGAGAGCTTATTTAAAGCGTACTGAAAATGATAAATAAAAATGGCGGCGGTCTTTTCGGACTTGGATGTTTGTTACTGACACTGTTGGTGGGCGTCCCGCAAACCGCAACAGCGCAAACAGGTTTTGACAACGACGGAAGTGTCTTTTCCGATTTCTCACTCGGGGGCTTTGGGCAAGATTCCGGTGATCCGGCGAAATGGGAAGCAAAGTACTTTGTCGACGCCTCTGGAACTCAGGGGCGTTTGGATGTCATTGTTAACGTGGACCGTGGATGGCATATCTATTCGGTGACCCAACCGTCTGGCGGGCCGATGAAGACGAAATTGTCGATCGAGTCGCCTGAGTCGGTGAAATTGGCGGGCAAGTTTGCCCCCGACGAAGCACCACACAAAAGCGTCTCGGAGATTTTTAAAGGAATCACGATCGAAGAGCACGGTGGACGTGTGGTTTGGTCGGCGCCGCTTGCCGTGCCCGCTAATTTTCGTGACTCAATTTCAATTGCGGTCGAGGCACAAGTCTGTAAGCCCGACGGCGCATGCATCCCGATCTCGGAAACTTTGACGGCGGCGTTCGCAGGCAACGTCGCGATACCTGCCGCGATGACGCAAGCCGGAACCGCAGCGGTTGAACCGGAGAAGAATGTTGCCGCGAAACCGTTTCGCGACGATGGTTACGAAGTCCAGTGGACCGCTGAGTTGACGCCCGCCACGGTGGTACCAGGCGAACGAGCGACGTTGAAGTTCACTGCGACCCCTGACGCTGGATTCCACGTTTATCAATTGACGGTCGATGACGGCGACTTTTCGACCAACATGGTTGTGTCAGAAAAATCGGGACTCCGCGTCGGTGCACCGAAAGCAAACAGCATCGCGGTTCCAGTGGACGCCAAATTGTTACCTGGCGTGATGTTCCACAAAGGAAAGGTGACATGGTCGGTTCCGGTCGAGGTTCCAAATGACGCGAAGCCGGGAGATCACAAGATCGCCGGCATGATTGCGTACCAGGCTTGCACCGACAAAAGTTGCCAACAACCGATGGCACTGTCGTTTTCAACCACGCTAAAGGTCGGCAAAGCAAGTGCTCCTGCGTCATCGACCGCAGCGGTGCAGTTTGCCAGCGTCAAACGCGCCGATGTACTCGACGCCGCTGCAGAAACCGACTGGGTCGACAAACTGCAGGCCAAACCTGCACCGGCTCCTCAAAACACGGGCAGCGATACGAAGACGCAGCCAGCGGATGACACCGATGTCGCTGCAGTAGCAACCACTCCGGCTCGCGAGGAACCTGTCGAGGACACGCCTGCGGATACCGCCGCTCATTCGGCAGCCCCAGTTCATTCGGCTGCCCCAGATCATTCGGCAGCCCCAGTGCAACCGATCGTGATCAACGACGGCGCAGACGCCAAGGGGCGTCCGTTTGCGGTCGTTTTGTTGTTCGCGTTCCTTGGCGGTGTGATCCTGAACTTTATGCCGTGCGTCTTGCCTGTTGTGGGGCTCAAAGTGATGAGCTTTGTTCAGCAAGCGGGTGCGGATCGCAAACGAGCGTTCTTACTGAACTTCTTTTACGCTGCGGGCATCATGTCCGTGTTCGCACTGTTAACGGCACTGGCGGTCGTCTTTTCGCTCTCTTGGGGCGAGCAGTTTACCTACTTGCCTGTGCGACTTGGCTTGACGTTGTTGATGTTCGCAATGGCACTGAGCTACCTAGGGGTATGGGAAATCCCTGCTCCGGGAATGGCGGGCGGCAAGGTATCGCAGGACCTACAAAAACGCGAAGGCTATCCAGGGGCGTTCGCCAAAGGGGCGTTTGCCACCGTGTTGTCGACGCCATGCAGCGGCCCGTTTCTGGGAGCCATTTTTGGATTGACGATCGCTTTGACGGCCGCTGAAACGACCGCGTTGATGATGACAATCGGATTGGGAATGGCGATTCCTTATATCCTAATTGGTATTTGGCCCAAGCTGGTTGCATGGTTGCCAAAACCAGGCAATTGGATGGAAACGCTGAAAGAGTTTTTGGCGTTTTTGTTCCTGGCAACAGTCGCGTTCTTTTTCAACCAGTTCAGCGACGACCACAAAATGCCTGTCTTCGTGACCCTGTTAGGCGTTTGGTTTGGTTGCTGGATCATTGGCAAAGTTCCGAACTGGGCCGACATCGAAAAACGCTTGGCTGCTTGGGTTGGCGGCGTGGGCATCGCGACGGCAATCGGTTTTATGGCGTTTCAGTACTTGGGTGCCGAACCGGCGCCTCAAGATGGCGTGAAGACAATCGCTTGGGAAGAATACAGCGAAGATCGTTTGCAAGAACTGCAAGCCGAAGGACGCACAGTGATGATCGACTTTACTGCCAAGTGGTGCGTGAACTGCATCGTCAATTACAACGTTGCACTGAACACCGAAGAAACTCGCAAAGTCATCGAAGAACTTGACGCGGTGCCGATGCTGGCCGACTGGACCGATCACAACCCTGAAATTAAGTCGAAACTTGCGGAGTTACAAAGTCGTTCGATCCCCGTTTTGGCAATCTATCCCGGTTCCAATCCGAAACAACCGATCGTGCTGCGAGACCTCGTGAGCCAATCCGCAGTCACTGACGCGCTGCGGCAAGCCGGAGCGAGCGTAGACGATCCGGCGGTCGCGCGATCGAAAAAGTCGCCATCCAAATCGACGGCGTTTGTTCATTAGCATGCTCGATTCCGATGAAACCATTGTGGCGATCGCATCGCCAACAACGCCCGCGATGCGAGGGATTGTTCGCATGTCAGGGCAATCGGTCGTATCGATTCTGGAATCGGTCGGCGTGCCGACGTCACACACAAAACGCCCTCAGGTGATCGACAGCCGGATCGATCTCGGAATGCCGCTCGGTGAGATGGATGTCACAGTGTCGCTGTGGCCGACATCCCAAAGTTACACGGGGCAACCGTCGGCAGAACTGCACACGATCGGATCCGCGCCGGTGTTGCAATCGATCGTGGGTGTGTTGAGTTCTGCGGGTGCTCGCGCAGCGCGTCCTGGTGAATTTACCATGCGGGCGTTTTTGGCGGGTCGGTTGGACTTGCCGCAAGCCGAAGCGGTGCTCGGTGTCATCGAGGCGGAGCAACGAGGATCGCTCGAGCATGCGCTCAAACAATTGGCAGGAAACCTTTCCCGACCGCTCGAACATATGCGTAGCGAGATGCTCGATCTGCTTGCCGATGTCGAAGCAGGCCTCGATTTTGTTGACGAGGACATTGAATTCGTCAGTGACGAGGCTTTGGTCGAGCGTTTAAGCGTGATCCATACCGCGGTAGAAAAAACGCGTCAATCGATGGAATCCCGCGGGGGCAATCGATCGAAAATGATTGTCGCTTTTCGCGGTAATCCCAACGCCGGCAAAAGCCATCTAATCAACGCATTGGTGGGACATGAAGTGGCGATTGTCGCCGATGTCGCAGGCACCACACGCGACATTGTATCGGTGGAAACCGTCCTCGATGGCAATGCGATCCAGTGGGTCGATACCGCCGGAATCGAAAGTCGTGCTCAGGAAGATCCGCTCTTTGAAATCACCGCGGCTTCGCAGTCTCAGGCGCTTCGTGCGTCGCAAAACGCCGACGTGCGACTTTGGTGCGTTGATGCGTCCAAAGAAGATTTGGCGGCACAGCGACGTTACTTTGAAACTCACGATGGTTCGTCTAAGCGGTCGTCGATTGATATCTGGGTCGCGACAAAATCCGATCTGATCGAGGCTGTCGTGACGGAATCCGATTGGATTTACACCAGCGTGGTCACCGGCGACGGCGTGGAGAAGCTGCGAAATCGCATTTCGCAATTTGCGGGGTCTCGCGACCAGGAAGAGGTCGGTTCGATCATGGGGACCGCCGCACGCTGCTCGGGTTCGCTTGCCCACGCTGCCGAGTGCATCGAAACAGCAATTCGTCTTGTTCAACACGGCGATGGACACGAATTTGTCGCGTCGGAACTTCGCGTCGCCGTCGAGTGTCTTGGTGAGGTCACCGGGACGGTCTACACTGACGATATCTTGGATCGCGTATTCGGTCGCTTTTGTATTGGAAAATAGACATGGCATCACGAAGTCGAACTCCGCTTGCTGCAAAGCAACAATGTCCATCGACTGCCACGTGTGTCGCAGAGCATCAATCGCCGTTGGGGAAGATGTGGTCCGAGTGGACCGAGCGTGGGTTATGGAGTTTGCGATGGGGAAATGATCGCGCCCAAAGTCCGTCGCCGCAGAAATTGTCGCAAACAAATATGACCACCGTCCGGGAGTGGGTTGAATCTCTCGACGAGCGATTGCAATCCTATTTTGAGTTTGGCTGCACTACGTTTGAAACGGTGCAAGTCGACGAATCGAATTGGACACCGTTCATGAAGGCGGTATACCGACATTGTCGTGAAATCCAACCAGGGACTCGCCAGACGTACAAACAATTGGCCGAGTGCGCAGGCAGTCCGCGAGCAAGCCGAGCCGTTGGCAGTAGCATGGCTCGCAATCGGATGCCGATTGTAATTCCGTGTCACCGGGTGGTTGCATCGTCCGGCAAACTATGTGGTTTTAGCGCACCCGGTGGACTCGATACGAAGCAGTATTTGCTGGACCTGGAAAGCGATAACGCAGTGCAAATCACTGCAGAACTTGCGATTTAATTTGCTTTAAAAGAAACTCAGGACTGCAAAGCTTCCCCCGCGTGGCTGTTTTCAAATTGCCAAGATGATTCATGATTCAAGGCATGAATTGCTGATTTTGGACATCGTCCATGACGATGTTCACACTGTGGCACGTGGATGGGACCGACAACATCCGTCTCCTCCGATCTCGCAAAAAACAAAACGACATGAGCAACGAATTCACATACCCCGACATCGCGAAAATGATCGATCATGCGTTGTTGTCACCAACGCTTTCGACCTCGGATCTTGATACCGGAATTAAGCTGGCTTTGGCCTACGATGTCGCCAGTGTATGCATCATGCCGTGTGCGGTACCTCGATGTGCGAAAATGCTTTCCGGCAGTACGGTCAAGACATCAACTGTGATCGGATTCCCGCTTGGTTTAAACACCACAGCGGTCAAGCGGGCGGAGGCGGAACAAGCGATCGCCGATGGCTGCGAAGAGCTCGATATGGTCGTCAATGTTTCGAAAGTGATCAGCGGCGATTGGATCGAGGTTCGCGATGACATTGCTGCGGTGATCGAGGTCGCCCACGGGAAGAAGCAAAAAGTAAAAGTTATTTTTGAGAATTGTTACTTGAATGACGATCAAAAAATTCGGCTCTGTGAGATCAGTGGTGAGCTGAATGCAGATTGGGTTAAAACGTCGACGGGTTTTGGCACCAGCGGCGCGACGATCGATGATATTCGGCTGATGCGAAAGCACTCCCCTAGCCACGTCCAAGTGAAGGCTGCAGGAGGGATTCGCGACCTCGAAATGGTGGAAAAGATGCGTGATCTGGGTGTTAGCCGGGTTGGCGCCAGCCGAACGAAAGAGATCCTTGACGAGTGCCGAATCCAACTTGGGTTGTCGAAAATTGACGTGGCAGATAGCCCTATTGGCGGTTACTGATTTATTTAAAAAAAGATGTGTACATCTTCGGATATACGACGTTTTCCCGGTGGCTGTTTGTTCATCCGATGGGTGCAAATAGCGTCGAACGTACGGAAATCGCGGGGTATTTTTAAAAAATTCCTCACTAATTTCTTCGCAGATTCGCATCCCCCCACATTGCGGAAATCTTGGATTTGTTGTTTACTATCGTTTAGCTTTGATGCCGCCTAACATACAATCGTAGAGCCCCTCATTTGAAGGGGCGACTCAAACTTGCTGGCGGGTAGCCATTTACGTCGTTTGCCCCACGACGCGGTGTGTTGCCCGTCAGCTTTTTTTTGTTTTCCAAGTTGCGTAAGACATTCGGCATTCTTGCTGATGCCATGTTTCTAAGCGTCACTGATGGCGGGAGCATGGCAAGTCTCGGTGTCATGGCAAGCCAAAGTCACCGCATCGCTCTGTTTCATTGACACAGCAATATGCGGCCTCTGCGTGTCAATTCCGCTGGTTTCGCAAACTTGGTCGCTTCGACGGTGATGGGTATGTAAGCCGATTTGGATTTCAGCTTGTGTGCTCAGCAGGGGGCATGTCCCCCTTTTAATCCCCGTCTTTTGCAGACGAGCAATCGCAGTCGAATTGTTTTTTTTGCGGCGAGCGGTCAAAATAGAAATACGCGGTATGGAAACGGTGTGTGACTCGAAAGCAGTTTCGTTACCTGTGTAATGATTCCTCAGACATACGATTCACATCCCGTGCTGTTGATTGGCCGAAGCAATTTGGTACCGATCGCCCCCGTCAAACTACTCGACGCGTCCTCAGAGTTCCCCACATGACGACTCCTCTTCAAGCGATTCGCGATTTACTTAACGAAGATAAACGTTATCGCATCGAAGCGTACCAATTCATTCGCGAGTCATTGCACTACGCGCACGAGAACAATGAATCGGCGAGCGTCGAGTCGACGGTCGATGTAGAAGCGGCATCGGAAACTGCGCCTGAAAATCCGAATCACGTCACGGGCCAACAACTTTGCGAGTCATGTCGCCGCTATGCGATTGATCAATATGGTTATCTCGCAAAAATGGTTTTAGCAAATTGGGGCATTCGCTCGACAAGCGACCTCGGTGAATTGGTGTACAATCTGATTCGCATCGAACAGATGCGTAAAAGTGAAACCGATCGCCGCGAGGATTTTGATGACGTCTTTGATTTTGACGACGCGTTCGAGCCTCAGTTTGAACTTGTCGCTCGCGACGAAGACTGAGTCGAATCGAATGCGAGCGGGTTTGTGGGCCGGATGTTTCTTCGTCTGGCTGATCGCGTGTTCAGCGATGAACGCGTCGGCTCAAAATCCCGCCACGGTCGAGCCGCCCACGTCACCGGATTCCGCTGATCTCGCGTCTTCCCCCCCGGACGAAAAGCCACGTCGTACTTACATGGGCCGCATTGTTGCGCAGCCGATGGGGCACCAAGGCGCACCGTGGCTGATTCGTGACAACCGCGATGACGAAGAAAACGCGTCCGAGTCGTTTGTCCAATTGAAATTGACCGAAGGTATGGTCGTTTGTGACCTGGGATGTGGGAACGGTTATTGGACGCTACCGATGGCCAAGAAAGTCGGCGAAAGTGGCCGCGTGCTGGCAGTCGACATCCAGCGTGAAATGCTACAGAAACTTCGCGTTCGTGGTGCCAAAGCCAAACTGCGAAACATCGAGCCTATTCTCGGAAAAGTCGACAACCCCAATCTGCCAATCGGCGAAGTCGATCTGATTTTGATGGTCGATGTGTACCACGAATTTTCGCATCCGCAATCAATGCTGTGGCATATGCACCGTTCATTAAAACCCAACGGTGTCATTGCTCTGCTGGAATACCGTGAGGAGGATCCTTCGGTGCCGATTAAGCCACTGCATAAGATGTCAAAAAATCAGATCATGAAGGAGTACGAACAGAACCACTTCAAGCTCGTGAAAGAGTATAACATGCTGCCTTGGCAACATTTAATGTTCTTCGCCCGCGACGACAGCCCGCTTGAGTCGGTGGATCCGATCCCCACGAAGCAAGTTCTCGAATCGCTTCCCTAGACCGACGTCGCTTACCAACCTGCCTCCATTACTCCCTCCAAACGGAAGTCCCTCTCAATGGCTCCTAGTGTTCGCATCCGTCTTTCCGTCATGATGTTCCTGCAGTTCTTTATTTGGGGATCGTGGTATGTCACCGCCCCCAATTTTCTGAGCACGATCGGATTCGAGGCGGCTGATTTTGGCAATACTTACTCTGTGGGTCCGATCGCCGGGCTGCTGACCCCGCTGCTGGTCGGATTGATCGCGGATCGCTTCTTCTCGGCTCAAAAAGTGCTCGCAATCCTGCATTTGCTCGGGGGCGTGATCATGTTTGGGGCGGTCTCGTTTATGAAAGGGGAATCGCCTTCGCCGTCGGTCATCAACTGGGGTTTCTTTCTCGGCTACATGCTTACCTATTATCCGACGCTGGCGTTGACCAATACGATCGCGTTGAAAAACATGTCGGATCCGGAAAAGGAATTTCCTGGTATCCGGGTGCTCGGCACCATCGGTTGGATCGCGGCGGGTTTTGCATTGACGTTTACCGGTTATGAAACCAATTCGGGCATGTTTTACATGACCGCAGTTGCCGCGATCGCATTGGGCGTGTTTAGCTTTTTGCTTCCCGATACCCCGCCGGTCCGCTCGGACGAAAAGGTATCGATTCGCCAACTGTTCGGACTTGATGCGTTGGCGCTGTTAAAAGACCGTTCGTATTTGGTCTTCTTGGTATCGTCGATGTTGATCTGTATTCCGCTCGCGTTTTACTACCAGATCACTAGCCGCGTGGTGGAGTTGACCGGGTTGCCGATCGGGACAACGATGTCGTATGGCCAGATCTCTGAGATCGTGTTCATGTTGGTCATGCCGTTCTTCTTCAAACGGCTTGGCGTTAAATGGATGCTTGCGATTGGCATGTTGGCCGGGGTAGGGCGTTACACTCTGTTTGCCTTCGGAGCAACCGATCAAATTCGCTGGATGATTATCCTTGGCATCGTGCTGCACGGCATCTGTTACGACTTTTTCTTCGTCACCGGACAAATCTATACCGACAAGAAGGCTCCCGAATCCGTACGCGCTCAAGCGCAAGGATTGTTGGTTATGTTGACGCTTGGATTAGGCATGATGATCGGTGCTCAAGTCGCCGGCAAAATCGAAGGTCAACATACAACCAAAGAGTCCGTCCAATATAGCGAGGTCGTTGTAGCCAAAACCAAACAAATCGACGAAGCAACGAAGGTTAACGCAAGCGAATCCGAAATTGCCGTCATGCAAGAAGAAAAGGCAGACGCTCGTCATTCCGAGCTCGCGGCAATCGAGTGGTATTGGTTGTGGATGAAACCTGCTCTGTTCGCTTTGGCCGTGTTGATTGGCTTTATCTTGCTGTTCCACGAGCGTGGCGTGGATATCGCCAAGGCTGATATTGAACCCGTCGAGACCGCTCCCGTTGAGTGAACGCGGTAAAACGGATCCGATTACGTCGCCAGCCGATTTCCTGGCAACGTTTCGCAACCAAGCATCCGAGCTTGGTTTTATCGCAGTAGGGGTCGCTCCGGCGATCCAATCAGACGGTTTTTCGCACTTAGCTCGCTGGATCGAAGCGGGCTACGCGGGCGAGATGGACTACATCGCAAACCGACTGGACGCCTACCAACATCCAAGCGGGGTGCTCGAAGGTTGCCGCAGTGTGATCGCGCTGGCGTATCCCTACGACGCGGGACCAACCCAATCAGTTGCCTCAGGGGTTGGCCGCGTGGCACGCTATGCATGGCAAGGCGTCGATTATCACGACGTTATCCATCCCAAGCTGAAACGGCTGGTGAAATCGATTCGCGAATCGTTTCCGGACGCTGCTGCACGCGGGGTCGTCGACACCGCTCCGATCATGGAACGCGAGATCGCTCAGTTGGCGGGGCTGGGATGGCGAGGGAAAAATACGCTGCTGCTAAACAAACGCCTCGGCAGCTATTTCTTTCTTGCCTGTGTTTTGACGGATGTCGAGTTCCCCGCCGACACGCCCCATGAATCGTCGCACTGTGGTACCTGCACTGCCTGTCTCGATGCCTGTCCCACCAACGCATTTCCGCAAGCGGGAGTGTTGGACGCGACGCGTTGCATCAGCTATCTGACCATCGAAAACCGTAACGAGATCGCCGAGGATTTGCGAGAATCGCTGGGTGATTGGGCGTTTGGGTGTGATGTTTGCCAAGAGGTGTGTCCGTGGAACCGTAAACCGATGCGGCAATACGAACGCGCGGCACCGGCACGTCAACCGCTCGATGTGTTAGAGCTTCGATCGCTATTTTCGCTCGACGACGCGGGATTTCGCGAGCGTTATCGCAAGACGCCGCTATGGCGGACACGTCGCCGTGGCGTATTACGAAACGCGGCACTGGTGCTCGGCAACCAACGTGATCCCGAATCCTTGCCCGCCTTGCGAATCGGGCTAGCGGACGAAGACGCCCTGGTTCGGGAAGCCTCGCAGTGGGCGATCCAGCAGATCCAGCGTGATCCGACTGGCTGATCTACCGAAGCCGGGCTTATTCGGGCCTGCTAAATCTCCGGGGTTGCCATTGGATAGTGGGGTTGAGTTTTGCTTCCGGCCGGTACTGCAGTCACCTCTCCACCGACGAAGTCGGGGGAGAGGTCGAGCACGCCCTTAAGGCGTTGCTCGGGTGAGGGGGCGACCGCGCTATCGACCGAGCACTTCCGGTGCAAACGGCGTTATCGTCGGCGAGTGGCTTGCTCGGTCAGCCCCCTCACCCGAACGTCGCTGAAGGCTCCGTTCGACCTCTCCCCCAACGAAGAGGTCGTGCAGGTTTTAAGTTGTTTTAACAACTGGGTTTAGCGCAAAAAAAATTGACCTTCGTTTGGATTGGGATTTCGCACAGAATGTGCGTCGCTGTTCTTTCCAAGCCATACGGAGGTCGCCATGAGCATAAACGATTCAGAGACGATTAAAAAGTCAGTTATCGCCCCGTCCCTCTGCCAGCAAGCGATCAGCGATGGAAACAAATTGATGCCAAACTTCCGCCGGACGATCTTGCACGAATTGTTCGCCGGCAGGTTGAACAACTTGATCGTAGCGAAGTCGATCGGATGTACAGTGGTAGGGGCCAGGAGCCCTACGATCCCATTCTGCTTTTGCAGATGGTTCTCTATCAGTTCCTCAAGGGACGACTCAGCCCTGCAAGTTGGGAGGAAGAAGCCAAGCTCAACGAAGCGATGCAATGGCTCGGTCATGGATACACGCCGGCTCGTCGAACTTGGTATGATTTTCGTGATCGCATCGGCGACGTCATTGAGAGGCTTCATGACGACGTGACCCAACGGGCCATCGAGCAAGGGCATCTTGACCCGACCACGGTGGCTCTAGATGGCACGTCGATTGCCGCCTGTGCATCGCGGCATCGGATGGTCAATCGCAACACTCTCCAGAGGCGACAGGAACTCTTAAAAGAACTGATCGACGGCACTTACTGCCGAACCGATCCTCTTCCCAAATGGGTGCCGCCAACGGAGTCAGGCCGACAAGATTTGGCCTCTCGAATCGAGGCAGCCGCCATCGTACTGGAGCAACGGATTAATGAAAACGCTAAAAAGCCGAGTGATAAACGCAAAGATCCTGACAAGATCACCGTCAGCTTGACTGACCCCATTGCGCCGCTGGGCCGCGATAAACGCAAGACGTATCGTCCGTTGTATACCGTTCAATTTATGGTCGATCCGGTCAGTCGACTGATTGTTAGTTATCTGTGTCAAGCCTCTGCAACGGATGCGGGCACGCTGGCCCCCATGATCGACAAGACGCAAAAGTTATTCGGCGGCCAACTCAAGAGGGTGCTGGCCGATGGCGGCTACTGCAGCATTCTTGACCTTACCGACGCGCGTGATCGGAACATTGATTTGCTGGCACCGCCATCGGCCAGCGGTAGCGCTGCAAAGCGGAAGTCACGCAGCGGCGAAATTCAAATTCCCCGCGAAGAATTTCGTTTTCAAGCCTCATCGAATTGCTATGAGTGCCCGCAAGGTCACCGCTTAGCCTATTTGTGGCGAGAAAAGAAGATGCGTATGGGCGACCGATATGTTTACCAATCGACCTATCAGTGTGACGCGAAGTTCTGTGAGGGCTGTCCGTTGGCCGAACGCTGTCTCAGCGGCAAAGGCCCACGACGAATCAAGCGAATCGAAGGCGAAGAGATGCTGGAGGCTCAACGCGAGAAGATGGCAAGTGAATCTTGCAAGACGCTTTATCGTTTACGCGGGCAAACCGTGGAACTCTCCTTTGGCGACGCCAAAGGGAATCGGCGAGTGGACCGCTTTCACGGTCGCGGAATAAAGCGAGCCCGCTGCGAGACCGGTCTGTTGGTCCTAGCTCAAAATCTCCTGCGTCTGGATAAACTACAGCAAAGAGCCATAAGTCTAGGAAAACAAACAGCTTAAAAGCTGCACGACCTCCGAAGTTGGTAGAGAGGTGGCAGAAATGCCAGCGCAACTGCAAAACCACTAAAAGCCGATCGAGTTTGCGGCCCAGACTTATCCTGAAACGGATTTCGCGGCAGCCTGAGTCGTGTTGGCGTTGGCCAAACTGGTTTCGAGTTGCTCAATCAGAACCAACGCGGCATCGGCAATCTTGGTTCCTGGGCCAAAAATCGCCGTGGCACCCGCTTGGTACAAAACCTCATGATCTTGAGGCGGTACAACTCCTCCGACCACGATCATGATGCTTTCGTGACCGCGTCGGACGAGCTCATCGTGCAGTGCCGGAACGAGCGTCAAATGGTTTGCGGTTAACGAGCTGACGCCGATCATTTGCACATTTTGCTGGATCGCTGTATCGGCGGTTTCTTCGGCTGTTTGAAACAGCGGTCCAATTTCAACATCAAAGCCAATATCGGCCAGCGCCGACGCAATCACTTTCTGTCCACGATCGTGACCATCCTGGCCCATTTTGGCGACCAGGATTCGCGGAGCGAGTCCAGACGCGTCGGTATACGCAGCAACTCGCTGTTGCACTGCGGATAACGCCTCGCAATGTTTTATGCCGGACGAATAGACGCCTCGCACGACTCGCGCAGGAGCTGAGTAGCGACCGTAGACCGATTCGAGAGCATCGCTGACTTCTCCCACAGTAGCTCTTGCTCGTGCCGCATCCACGGCACACGCGAGTAGGTTGGTTTGGGGATCCGAAGCTGCATGACGTAGCGCCGCCAAACTGTGTTCTAGCATGACCGGATCACGTTCGGCACGTAACTGCTGTAGCCGATCGAATTGATTCTGCAGCACCGCTGCGTTGTCAATTTTGCGAACTCGGAATTCTTCTTGGCCCGGATGGCAGTATTGATTCAAACCAATCACTGACTTCGCGCCCGACTCGACATTCATCTGAGCACGCGTGGCCGCCTCTTCGATTCGCTGTCTTGGTATGCCTAATTGGATGGCTTGGGTCATACCGCCTGCCGCTTCAATTTCATCGATGTGTTGCTGGGCTCGATCGACGAGATCTCGAGTCAGACGTTCCACGTAATAGCTGCCGCCCCAAGCGTCGACAACCTTGCAGGTATCGGTTTCATGCTGCAGAAACAATTGCGTGTTGCGGGCAATGCGAGCCGAAAAATCGGTGGGAAGTGCAAACGCTTCGTCGATCGCATTGGTGTGCAGGGACTGGGTATGACCGTGAGTTGCCGCCATCGCCTCGATGCACGTTCGCGTAGCGTTGTTGTAAACGTCTTGCGCGACCAAGCTGTAGCCACTCGTTTGACAGTGCGCCCGCAAACACATGCTTTTGGGATTGTTCGGGCCGAACGCTTTGACGATTTCGGCCCACATTAAACGTGCCGCACGCAACTTGGCTACTTCCATAAAGTAGTCCATGCCAACGCCCCAGAAAAAAGAAAACCGGGGACAAAATTGATCGACACTCAATCCCGCATTCACTCCCGCTCGGATGTATTCCAATCCATCGGCCAGCGTGTAAGCCAACTCGAGATCCGCAGTCGCACCGGCCTCTTGCAGGTGATAGCCGCTGATGCTGATGCTATTGAATCGCGGCATCCGCTCGGTCGTGTAGTACAAGACATCCGCCACGATCCGCATGCTTGCCTCGGGCGGATAGATGTAGGTGTTTCGCACCAGAAACTCTTTCAAAATGTCATTTTGAATCGTCCCCATCAATTGACTCGCTTGGACTCCTTGTTCTTCTGCTGCAACCAGATACATCGCCATGATCGGCAACACGGCACCGTTCATGGTCATCGAGACACTCATTTTGTCCAGCGGGATGTCGTGGAACAAAATCCGCATGTCTTCGACGCTGTCGATCGCCACGCCGGCCATGCCGACATCCCCGGCAACGCGAGGATGGTCCGAGTCGTAGCCGCGGTGGGTCGCCAAGTCAAACGCAACGCTCAACCCGCGTTGCCCTGCGGCCACGTTGCGACGAAAAAATGCATTCGAGTCCTCTGCCGTCGAAAAACCAGCGTACTGCCGAATCGTCCATGGCCGCTGGCGATACATCGTTGCATACGGTCCTCGCAAAAACGGAGCCGAGCCCGGCTTTGAATCTAAATGGTCCAAGCCCACCAAATCGCGGGCGGTATAGATCGGTCGGATCGGAATCTTTTCGTCAGTTTCCTGCCCTAACGCGGCTTGTCGAGCCGATCCGTTTTGTTGCGTGCAGAACGCATCCCACGATGAGCGTTCTGCTTGTGGATCGGTCGCTTTCTTGTCTGTGGTACAACTGCGAAGCGGTACTTCGGCAAAGTTAGGAACGGGACTCATGGTGACACCTCCGTGGATGCTTGATCCCCTAACATGCGATTCATTTGCGGAATCGAGGCACCGCCTTGTGCCGCGACAAACATCGCTTCGGCTAGGTTGGGTCCATGTTCAAACAGCGGAATTGCGACGTGGGCATCGCCATGTTCAGCAAACCGACGCATTGACTCTTGCCGCAGCCGATCTAAATTCGGCGGAGCATGTCGAACGACGCGATCGCCGGAGTGAATGAACTTAGTCACTCCGACAATACTTTTCTCGCCATAAGCAAACTGGCTCGCCCATTTTTGAGCCGACAGTGCAACTTGCTTCGCTACCCAACCGTTTCGCACGCAGGTGAGCATGCCGCCGCGTCGCTCGACTTCTTGAAATAGCGCCCACGCCTTTTCACACAGTTGATTGGTCAGCGTTTCAAAAAAGTAACTGCCTCCGCTCGGGTCGACCACGCGACGGAGTTGAGCTTCTTCGCTGAGGATCAACACCGTGTTGCGAGCCATCCGCCGCCCGAATTCATCCGGCAACTGGATCGCGTGATCAAGCGGAAGCGAGGTGACTGCATCGGCACCCCCGAGTAGCCCCGAAAACACCGCGACGCAGTTGCGTAGCAGATTGATGTTCACATCACGATCCGTCATCACTCGCGAACTTGTGCATGTTTGAATTTTCATCGGCGGCGGCGCCGCGCCACATACTTGCATCACGCGGGTCCACAGCACGCGTGCGGCTCGCAGTTTGGCAATGGAAAGAAAGTGATCCGTTCCGAGACTGAATCGAAACAAGATTTGTGCGGCTGCTTGATCGATCGACAAGGACTCGGTTCGAGAGTCTCGTGTGGTGGTCATCGCACGCAGATACTGCACCGCAGTGGCAATCGAGAACGCGAGTTCTTGCGTGTCGGTTCCGCCCGCGTCGTAATAAGTTGTACTATCGACGGCGACAGAGGTGACATTGGGATACGTTCGCGAAGTCCAAGTCGCAAGATCCGACAACCCAAGCAGCGGCTTGCCTCGTAGCTGGGCAAGCCATGGCTCACGCGAGAGCGTCCCGATCGGGTCAGCAGCGAACGCGCCACGGGCTTGAAGCGGGTCGACGCCGCGTCGTTCCCATAACGCCGCGAGCGAAGCCGCGGCGGCCAGAAAACCGTTACCCGCATCCAGAGCAATTGCGGTTTGGTCCAGCGGTACCGAAGCAAGTGCCGTGTCAAAGTCGCTCGCTTCGTAAAGCATCACGCCATCGTCACCGAGCAACCCGTCACCGAGCAACTGGTCGCCTCGTATCCCCTCGCCGAGTATGCCGTTCACATCATCACAGGGCGTGCCAAACGCTTGCCCTGATCCCGAGCGGACGGCACGGTCCAGACGCAATTCCAACGAGGTCACTCCACCCTGCAAATCGTCCAACGCCGCACGGTTCGTCAGTTCTGGATCGGGATGAGCGTGTCGCTGGCGAAGGTCGATCGCCAACGAACCGCCTAAATCCTTTGTCACGCCGCGGAGCAGAAAATCACGATCCGGCGTCATGCATGAAGAAGAATCGAATGCAGCCCGCGTGTAAATCGCCTGCAACTCGATATCGTCATCGGCTCGCCAATCCACTGCATTTTGACTTGCCGGCTGCTTAATGTCGGCCGAGTCCACCGAGGGAGAACTACTTGGCTGGGAACACCCAACCTTGGGCGCGGTGGAGCATTGCGCGGAAGAGCATTTTGGATCGAGCATGTTGGGCGCCATCGACGCTGAGTCTAACTTCGGAACCAACCGCCCTCATTGTAATCGATGGCAATCACCGCGTGCGACTCTGGCACAATTCTGTCAAAACTCCTCCACAGCTGTTCGGATGTATAAATGCGATATCTATTTGTTCGGCGGTGGGACGTGCAGCGGTATCGATCATGTTCACCCCGATTTTCGTTAACTGATCGATTCGCGCGGGAAGATCGACAACCAAGAAAACGAGGTGATGCACCCCTTCGCCCCGTTTGTCGATAAAACGTGCGATCGGGCTCTGCAGATCAGTCGCGTGAACCGCAAATCCAATATGGTTTGAAGATTTCACCGGCTTAATCGAGGATCCCAATCGCAAAGATTCGACGATCATGTTCTACGGATGAACAAACTCATCTTCCGAAAGTTTCTGGTCGTTGTTTTTGTCAAACTTGGGAAAGCGTTTCGGAGCCTCGTCAGGATCGGGCTGAGACCGCAAGAATTCTTCTAGGGTTAGAAATCCATCTTGATCCAGATCGCGTTTGGCGAACATTCCCGCACGCGACTTGGCATTCTGAGCCCGTTTTTTCTGATCCTGTTTTAATTTTTCGGCTGCCGCAGCTCGCTGCTTGGCACTTTTCCATTGCGGCTTAGGCTCGGGTTGCTTGTCCAGCTCCGCATTCATCGTTGCTACTATTTCGGGATACTGGCTGGCGATGTTCCGAGTCTCCAGTGGATCCGTTTCATAGTCGTAAAGCTCCATTTCGGCAGAGTCTGGTTTCGCACCGATTTCTTTCCATTGAACCATGCGATAACGCGAGTTGCGAATCGCACGGCCGAGTCGTGAAGACCGAGGGTAAACGTGAGTCACATAGTCGCGGACGTGTTGTTCCGGATCCCGAACCGCCGCTGCTTGGCTGATGCCATCGAGATTCGATGCCGGCTGGATGCCCGCTAGCTCGACCAACGTCGGATAGATATCGACCGTTTCCAACATCGCGCTAGTGGAAGCGTCGCGAGCTGCACCGGGAGCGGCGATGATCACGGGAATGCGTGCGGCTTGCTCGTAATTCGTGTGCTTGCACCACATTCCGTGGTCACCCAAATGCCAACCATGGTCACCCCACAAAACAATGATGGTATTGTCGGCGAAACCGTGCTCGTCGAGCGCTGCGATGACTTTGCCGATCTGGGCGTCCACATAACTTGTCGCGGCGTAGTAGCCGTGAATCAAATGACGTGTGGTGGACGAGTCAATCGGCCCTTTGATTCGCATGTCGCTGTAATTGCGAAGCTCACCTCCGCTGGTTGCAGCGTATGAGGGAGCATCGGTAGGCGCCGATGTCACCTCAGGCATCGGCAGCTCACTGGGTTGATAGAGGTCCCAATTTTTCGTTGGAGCGACGAAGGGTAAGTGCGGTTTCAAGAATCCAGCGGCGATGAAGAAGGGTTGATCCGGATTCTGTTTCGCTTCTGCAATGCGGTTGATCGTTTCCAACGCGATCTTGCCATCTCCGTACGTTTCGTCGTCTACGTCAGCCGATTCGGTTGCCGGACCTCGTTTTTTGCCTTTGGCATCAGGCACAATGTTTCTTACGTTGGCGTCCAATACATAGCTCGGCCCCTTGGGACGCCATAAAGGCACGCTCCACGATTCCTTGTCGTCGATATTGCCGTGCCCAACGTGATAAATCTTGCCAAGCCCCTGAGCGAGATAGCCATTGTTTTTAAAGTGCTGGCTGAACGTCACCACTTCACCACGTTTCGGATCGTTCGCCGTCAACTCGGATGTCGCCAAACGAAAATGAGTCGGCAAGTCATAGACGCCAATCGTTTGTGGACGCAGCCCGGTCATCAAGGAATTGCGGCTCGGCGAACAAACCGCTTGGTTGCAGTACGCGGAATCGAAGCGGACACCACGCTTTGCCAACGCATCGATGTTAGGCGTGACAGCAACAGGATCTCCAAAGCAACCGATCGTCGGTTTCAGGTCGTCAACACAGATCAACAAGACGTTGGGGCGCTCGGCCGCCGATCCGGCATTGGGGCATGCAACCAAAAGAAATACGCCAAGTAACAATGCGGTGCGGGGCATTGAAGGACTCCAAGGGGTAGGATCGAGGGTAGGTGCTAGAGACGAGAACCCTTAATATAGTCGCTGCGAGATGCCGCCAACTACAGCCGTGTGATCGCCGCTTGTCAATTCCAAACTTTTTTGGTCTGCCTGTGAGCCGGCTACATGTTTAGCGTTCGCGGCTAACGCCGTCGGCTCTGATCGTTATCGCGAATAACTCACTTTTACCTGCTTACACTGATTTGATTATGAATTTACCCACGCGAAAACTTGGACGCACCGACATCGAAGTCACCCAGCTCGGTTATGGCAGCATGGGGCTTCGGGGACCGAAAACGTGGGGCGTTCGCGACGTCAGTGACCAGGATGCCGAGTCGTTTCTGAATCTCGTGCTCGATTCTGGGATCAACTTTATTGACACAGCACCGGATTACGGAGCTAGCGAAGAGCGAATCGGGCGTTTTATTGGTTCGCGACGATCCGAGTACTTTTTGGCCAGCAAGTGTGGCTGCATGTACACGCAACACGAAGACCACTTGGAAATAGACCATCACTGGAAAAAGGATGTCATCAAACGCAATTTAGAATTGAGTCTGGCGCGGCTGCAGACGGGGCACCTCGACCTGCTTCAGTTCCACGGCGGTGACGCCGAAACGTTGGAACGCGAAGGATTGATTCGCCAATTAGTCGACTTTCGCGCTCAGGGGCTGATCCGTTTTATCGGCATTTCCACCAAGCTGCCCGAGATCACGAACTTGATGAAGCTGGGCGTTTTTGACACCTTTCAAGTTCCCTATTCGGCGCTCGCTCCGGAACATCACGAAACGATCACCCAGGCGGCAAACAACGGGGCAGGGATCATCTTACGAGGCGGGATCGCTCACGGTGGCCCCGACGCGGAAATCAAGCGGCCCGCGTTGGACGATGTTTGGAGCCAGGCAGACCTGGACGAACTGCTGCCCGAGGGAATGTCTCGTGCCGAATTGATTCTGCGTTACACCCTGTCGCATCCCCATTGCCACACCACGATTGTGGGAACATGCAATCCAGGCCATCTGAGCGAGAATATTGCTGCGGCCAAGCAAGGAGCTCTTCCGGACGATCTGTATCAAGCGATCGGTCAACGCGTTGCCAATGTTGTGTAATAACACCACGGCAGCGACAACGCAGTTGACGGTTGATAGTTCGCCGGCGGTACGCTATTCGACCAGTGTTGCACCGCCGTCGAACTGTTGCATCAAACTGTAGTCGGGAGCACGCGGCTGAGGACGCGATGGCAGACAACAATCGTTGCAGCCGCCGATCATTCCTGATTCTCGTGTCCCGGACAGCGTCAACAAATATTCAGGATCCAATTTACCGGGATCAATCCACAACCCTTCGGCGGTCAATTCCATCGTGCCAAGATCAAAATCCAAGCTGCGGCGAACCACTTCGTAGTTGACAAAGATGTTCAGCAGCGAGTTCTGTGCGTCCAACAAGTCATTCAACGCACTGATCGCATCGCGAGCCGCGGTCGGACCGCTGCTGCGACCCCGAGCATCATTGAGCGAGCGAATGTCAGCATTCAATTCAATTTGCGATGCTGCAATACTGACCGCTTGTCGTCCGAGTTCGAAGGTCAAACGGTTGGCCTGCAGCTGCCGAATTTCAGCTCGCACTTGCTGCCAAACATCGTCCTCGAAACCATAGTAGGCACGTTTGGCTTGTTCGTAGGCAATCAACGTCGCACGGTAATTGTTCCGTTCAATCAAACGAGTGATCGGTGCGTCCCATTGCAATCCGACTCGCAATCGCCCGGTCGATGAGCGAAGGTCCAGCGGATTGTTGCCGACATTTTGCACATCGCCATTGAAGACCACGTCGAGTGAGCTTTCCAAGTCGTTGGCCACGACTTCGATCAGTCGCCATTGGTCCACCAAATCGGCACGAGCGTTGGCCCAGTCTCGGCGATTCGCACGAGCAATCTGCAAAGCAGAGGCGGGATCAATATCCACTTCGGGAAGCAGCACGCTTTCGGTCCTCGCACGCGCTTGGATCAGTTGCAATGTCAGCACGTCGTCGGCAAGCTCGGCCAACAAGTCCTGGGACGCCAGAATAATCGTATCCCGCAATGTCTGAGCAACTTGTCGCGGATCCTTGTCGTCAGGGCCTTGCGTGACCAATTTCTCAATCGATTGATCGAGTAGCTCAATCCGTTGTTGATACGTCTTCAAACGCTCGCCAAGTCGATCGTATTGGTCCTTCAACAATTCGCTCAACGAAGCCAAACCTTCGATATCAAATAGCGATTCATCAATATCCGATGTGTTCAGCAGCGAACAGATTTGGGATTTTTGTTCCTGGTACATCTTGCTCAATTGACGGTTCTGACTTTGCCGTTCTTCTAACGATTCGGTGAATCGCTGGATATCCTCGGTGATTCGCGGCAAGTCTTCGTCGATCAGCGTTCGGTTGAATTCAGCAAGCGGTTGGACTTCGCTTCGCAATGTCAAAAGCGTCCGTGCCAGTTGATCGGTCCATTCAATTTGAGACTCGGGCAGCCCGGTGGCTTCATCGACCTTGAACGTTCCTCGTTCGAGAATCGAAACATTCAATCGTCCGACGCTGGTTCGAACCAACGCAAGTTGTTCGCGGCGGCCGAGCAAATCGCGATCGATCAACTCAAATCGTTGCAGGATCGGATCTTCGAGTTTTGCACAAATATAAGGTGGCAATCCAAGGTTGCGGAGAAACGCGTCGACGGATCGCTCGTAGCCGGCTTGTTGTGCCACCAATTGGCTCTGCGAACGCAGCAAGCTTGATCGTGCCTGGGCCACTTGCAATCGTTGACGAATGATCGTCTCGGCATCGTCCGGGATCGTGGTCAATTGCTCGATCAACGTGTCTTCGAGGATCAGCAAGTTTTCCGATTGACGGGCAATGTTTTCTTCGAGGTTGCGGATCTGCAATTGCGTTTGCAGCAAACCGAGATAGCCGCTCGCACTGCCACCGCCGGTGCCGAATCCTTGTCCGTTGATCGCTAGGCTGGGGCCGCCGGCGCTGACTTGGCTTTCCACCCCGCGTCCGATTGTGATGTTCAAAAAGAAACTGCGACGGTAACGTTCAAATGCGCGAACGTTGGCGAGCAGGTTTCGTTCGGCGAACGTCAAACCTTCGAGCACTTGGTCGCGACCGGCACCACGCAGCAGCGGTTGCAGCAATGTGAAATCGAAGATGGTCGACGCACTTTGCGAATTCGGTCCGCTCAATTCCCAGACGATATTGTTCGCGACGCCAGCGACCAATTCGCCTCCGGTGGCAAAGCGACGTTCGAGCGAAAGCGGGCGGGCGCCGTTGCTATACGTGCCGACCTCGAACCGAGTGCTGCTGTTGCTGCCGCCGTTGCGACGGCGACCATCGGCGGTCAAAAAAGTCTGTGCACCACCAAAAAACTGTGTGTCGAATTGGAACCGCTGGTTGCTGACATCAAGTGCCGCCAAATACAGCTCTTCAAGTTGGGCTTGGTATTCGGGCGAGTGCAACAGTGCGATCCGAACCGCATTTTCGGCATTGAGCACTAAGATTCCATCATCGTCCAGCGGCAAGAACTGCCACCAATCGGGGCTTTCGGCCGTGTTGGTGACTCCGGATGCTTCCCACAACGGGTAGCCACGTCGTCCATCAACACATTGCATGTACTCGTACGACGAAGGATCGTCGGTGGGAATCGGCTGAAAATCCAAGTCAAACGGATTAAACATCCGGCTGCGGCGGTCGACTTCGATTCGCAGAGCCGTATTGGGGGGGCGAGAAATGTGCTGGGATTTCTCGTCCAACAACATATTGACTTCGCAATCCGCCTGCTTGCGATAGTACTGACGATGGCACCCCACGCTGCTGAGCGTGATTGTGCTCAATAGCAACGCACAACCGATCGGTTTCAAGGTTTTGCGGATCAAGGTTCGAAGGGCCGCAAACCGTTCTGCAGCGATCGATGAGCCGACCGCCAATCGGGGGTGGGAATTTCTCACGTGGGGCATTCAGGTGTGAGGGAATTGATTTATTGGGGACAATGCCTACAAAACGCACATCCGTCAGTACAGTTAACGAATTCGGCGTCTGAACGTTCGGTCTTCACCGGATCGCCCGGTTATGCCGACGGGTTCGGCGGGTCGATTGACGGCAACGCCGGTTGCAGCGACTTTGACGGCGCTGCCAAACCGATCAATGCCCCTGAAACCAGCGCATCGAGCGTATTGACGATGCTCTCCGTGCCCCCCCGGCAACTCGAATCTCCCGCAGATTACGAGAAAAGCTTGACGGCGCATCTTGCCCAACTTATTATCCAACGGAGGCTTTTTTTGCGGCCCTCACCGCAAATGGCCCTCGATCCTTACACGGTCGACTCTTTTGTCTCATTCACGTCGGTTCAACCTCTCGCTTAAACGATCATGCAATACGCTATCCTAGGCCTACTGATCGTTGTCGTAATCGGCTTCTTCGTTCTCGTTTGGAAGACATCCCCCACGTGGCGTTGGTATCACCTCGTCACCGTCAGCATCACCATGCTGCTGGCCGTTGTCTTTATCTTTCCTACCGCCGGAGCACTGAAAAGCCGAGCGGCATGGCACCAGACCAAAGAAAAACTCGAAGTCCGAGCCGAAAAGGCAAAACAAGAAAACCACACACTCAAATTCGGTAGTTTGACAGACCCTGAAGCAGGCAAGGGCGTGGTCGCGTTGAATCACGATTTGTCCATGATCTCGGTCGAAGCCGGTCGCGTGTGGCGGTCCTTGGAACTCAAAAACGGGGACATCAACGGAATCGTCCTAGCGAACTCACAGCCGGCACCGGTCATTCCCGATGACGCCGGCGCGGCCGCTCCCGCTCCCGCAGACGGTGCCGCCGCGGCACCCGCTGCCCCTGATCCGCTGGTTCCCGAAGGCTTGATCGTGTACGGATTTGCCGAACGTCCCATGCCGAACTTGAACATGCAATTGCCTCGTTTCTATCTTGGCGAGTTTCGAGTGATCTCGAGCACTCCAGATCAAGTCACGCTGCAACCGACTGGCAAGCTCGAAAAAAATCAACAAGATTCGATTACCAGCATGCAAGCCGGACGATGGTCAATCTATGAAATGCTGCCGCTTGATGGACACGAAATGTTTATCGCCCAGGGGAGCACCTCGGACGAAAACCACCTGTTCGGACGTGTGGATGACGCGCTTTTAGCCGATCTGTTTGAGTCCGGAGTGAGCCAACAAACATTGGACTCGTACCTTCGTGATGGCAGTCAAGCGACGCCTGACGATCCACCGCTGAGTCGCTGGACCCGAGTGGAATTCATCAAGAAACACAAGATCCAAGTCGATGGACAACGCACCACTGCGGCCACCGATGGCGACTTCTTTGACGGCACCGGACGTGCCTTGGACAGCCGTTTGCAACGTAGCGAAGAAGACGAAGTCGCGTTTAACGTCGGCGACCAACTTGTCCTGAAAGAGGAAGCCGCTAACGAATTGATCGATGTCGGCGTGGTGAAGCTGATCAATCAGTATTACATCCGACCGCTAAACGATTATCGATTTGTGCTGCGTCGCATCCGCCTTCGTCTGACAGCCCTAGAAGGCCAGGTCCAGCAAGCGGACTACCAGAAAACGGTTCTGGAAGAAGCGATTCGAGCGACCGAGGCAATGCTGACGTCCACGCAAGCAGACAAGCTAAAGCTTGAGCAAGATTTCGATCAAACCGAAAAGGAAAAGATCGCAATCAAGGCGTATCACGACGAGATCGCCGAGCGAGTGGAGCAAACTCGCCAAGAATTGGTTCGGCTCTACAACCAAAACCAACAGCTTGAGCAGCAACTCGAAAAGATCCATACAACGATCAAAAATCGTATGGATGCCCTCACGTTGGCTCCTTAATAAGGCGGATAAACAATCCGCGTAGCTACGCTCGCCAGAGCGTGAATTCCGCCGGCTAAGCAGTTAGGCAGGAGTCTTTCAGTAAAGTGGCCGTTTTGGCGCTAGCCACGGTTCCAGCGCTGAACCGGGGCTAGCGCCCAAACGGCTAACGGGATTTCACTCAATGATTCCTGCCTAACTGCTTAGTGACGGTAACTACCGATCGATTTGCTTTAACGTTTCGTCGTTCCTTAGTCACTATTCTTGTGAGTACGCGTCTCTTTTGAGCGAGTGTTGCTGGCACCGTGCGACGTGAAATTCTCCGACGACTCGCGCCAAAACGGCTTATCGCTCCAAAATCTCTACCGTGCTCGGTCGAAAGATTCCTCATTGCAGTCTTTGTGACAGTGGCATCCGAAGAGCACGCATCCACACGCTTGGCCAGCTAATTATCACCAGAACCCGCTAATTCAGCCAATTCCTGGAGTCGGACTCGGCTGACGCCAAGGCCGGCAATATATCTCAATCGCAATGCGCATTTCCTACTTGGCGGCGACCTCGTTTCCTGTCACAATGGTGGGGTGTCTTCGCGGCTGCACTCCCGCCTTGCTTCATTCAAAGCACCGTCTTCACATCCCTCCTTCGACGGCAAGAAATCAAAATTATGATTCGACTCAAAGCCCTCTCACCCGTCCATCAGCTTGGCCGTTATGCGATTGCGAGGCTGATTGGCATCTGTGTGTACGGGACGATTGGTGGGCTGGGCATGCGATCGGATGCGGCCGAGGTCGAGACTTCGCAGAAAACAGCGGCTCCTTCATCGGTTGATTTTATCAAGCAAGTTCAACCAATATTGGCCAAGCGTTGTTATGCATGCCATGGTCCTGATAAAGCCGAGGGCGGAATCTCGTTTGCCGAACAGGAATCGGCGTTTGCGGAGGCTGAGTCGGGCGAGTTCGCGATCATCGCGGGCGACACCGACGCCAGCATGTTGGTCGCCCGAATCACAACCGACGACGAATTTGAACGCATGCCGCCCGAAGGCGATCCCGTAACTCCCGCCGAAGCCGATCTGCTAACCCGATGGATCGCCGAAGGGGCCTCTTGGGGGAAACACTTTGCGTTCGAACCGATGGGGAATCCTGATCCGCCGCAAGTCGCTGATCCCCAGTGGAATAAAAATCCGATCGATGCATTCCTCTACAAATCGCTTGACGATGCCGGCTTGAAACCTAACGCTCCGGCGGACCGCCGAACTTTGGTGCGTCGCGCCTATTACGATCTGACAGGGCTACCGCCATCGCCGGCCGCAGTCGAAGCGTTCGTGAACAACGATTCACCCGATGCGTTTTCCAACCTGGTTGACGAGTTGCTTCAGTCGCCCCATTACGGCGAACGCTGGGGACGTCATTGGTTGGACCTCGTTCGCTACGCGGAAACCAATTCGTTCGAACGCGACAACCCCAAAGAAAACGCATGGAAGTATCGCGACTACGTCATCAAGTCATTTAACGACGACAAACCATACGACCAATTCGTACGCGAACAACTCGCCGGCGATGAATTGGATTCGGTGACCACGGAAACACTAACCGCAACCGGCTACTATCGTCTTGGGATCTGGGACGACGAACCCGCGGATCGAGTCCAAGCTCATTTTGACGAGATGGATGACTTGATCACCACGACGGGGCAAGCGTTCTTGGGGCTGACGATCAACTGTGCTCGCTGTCATGACCATAAGATCGATCCGATCCCGCAAACCGATTACTACAGCATGCTGTCGTTTTTCGAGGATGTCACTCGTTACGCATCGGGCGGCACCGATCCTGCGAACAACCAAATCGACATCACTTCCGCAGAACTCAAGGCCCGCTATCACGACAACGACGTTGCCCGCCAAAAGATCTATGCGGCAATGCACGAAATTGAGCAAGCTGGGATCGTAAAGATGTCCGCTCCGGATCAACGGGCGACCGAGGGCCCCCGTCGTGAACGAGATAAAATCCTCAAGGAAAAACTCAAAGACAACCTTAGCGCCGATCAATGGCGTAAGTACGAATCGCTTCGCAAACGACTGCGTGAGAACCAACGCGAGCTGAAACAATTGCCACCGCGAAAATCAGTCATGGGGTTGGCGAAATACACGCCGGATCCGGGCAAGACGTTTGTGATGTTCCGAGGCAATCCGCATTCGCCTGGCGACGAGGTGCAACCGTCATTTCCCGAAATTTTTGAATCTGCCATTCCCAAGGTTCAATCCGACAGCGAAGTGGCACGAGTCGATGCGTTTAACAATCGCTCGCTAGGCCGTCGTCGCGTGCTCGCCGATTGGATCGTCAGCGATGAAAACCGGCTGACCGCTCGTGTGATGGCAAACCGAATTTGGCAATTCCATTTTGGTCGCGGCATCGTTCGCAGCAGCAACAACTTTGGCCAACTCGGTACACCACCGACCCATCCGGAATTACTCGATTGGCTGGCCCAAACGTTTATTGCAAACGGCTGGAAAATCAAAGATTTCCACCGATTGATGATGAACAGCCGAGCCTACCAGATGTCGTCGGCCAGTCGCGACGATGGGATGGCGACCGATCCAGGCAACGATTTGTTCTGGCGGTTTGATCCACGTCGCCTGAGTGCCGAAGAAGTGCGTGATTCGATTTTGGCCGTCAACGGATCGCTGAACCCGAGCGTTTATGGCCCGAGTTTTTATGAAAAATTGTCGGCCGAAGTGCTGGCGGGGCAATCACGGCCCGGCCAAGGTTGGGGCGATTCGCCCGAAGAACAACGCAATCGACGCAGCATTTACATCCATGTGAAACGATCGTTGTTGACGCCGCTGTTGACTGCCTTTGACTTCCCCGATCCCGACCTGACGTGCGAAGCTCGCTTCGCGACGCTGCAGCCTGGCCAAGCCTTGTCGCTGTTGAACAGTGACTTCATTCACGCTCAAGCAGCGAAGTTCGCAAAATCGATTGATGCGGCGAGCGTTAAAAATGACGAAGTCGTTCGCCGAGCCATCAAAGCTGCGTACGCTCGACCCGCTTCGGATGCCGAGATCGCGGATGGCGATGCGTTGATTAAAAAATTGGCGTCAACCGATGGAATCACACGCGAGCGAGCGGTCAGCTTGTATTGCTTGACCGTAATGAATTGGAACGAGTTCCTGTTCGTTGACTAAACGTTAATTGATGCTGCCCCCACTGCACTGTGCCGCTCGACTTTCCCCGAAATCACTGAGACCCGAACATGACCAAACGAGACAATTTCTGCGGCCGCACTCGTCGCGAATTCTTGTGGCAAACCGGCGGCGGCTTCGGTGCTGCGGCGATGGCCTCGATGCTCGGTGCCGATGGTTTTTTCAATAGCGCGGCTGCATCCGAATCCGACACGCCGTTTATCAATCCGTTGGCGGCAAAACCACCACACTTCGCCCCCAAGGCAAAGTCGGTGATCTTTTTGTTTATGTACGGCGGACCCAGCCATATCGATACGTTCGATTACAAACCGAACATGATCGGCATGGACGGCAAGACTGTCGACGTCAAAACGTTTGGCCGCGGCGGCCATAAAAGTGGTGGCCGGATCGTCGAACCCCGCTGGAAATTCAAGCAGCACGGCGAATGCGGAAAATGGGTTAGTTCGCTATTCCCGAACGTGGCAAACCATGTTGATGACATCGCATTTCTGCACTCGATGACGGCCGATTCGCCGATCCATGGATCCGCGATGTTGATGATGAACAGCGGCCGCATTCTGTCGGGCAACCCGGCGATGGGATCTTGGTTGACCTACGGTCTCGGCAGCGTCAACGAAAATTTGCCCGGTTTCGTCGTCATGCTCGACCCTAGTGGTGGACCGATCAGCGGCGCGAAAAACTGGAGCAGCGGTTATATGCCGGCGACGTATCAGGGAAACGTGTTTCGCGCCGAAGGAGCACCGATTTTGGATCTCGCACCGCCGAGCGATTTGCCCGAAGGCGTGCAGCGACAATTGATCGATTCGATTCAAAAAGCGAACAATCGCCATCTGATTTCACGCGAAACCAATAGCGACTTGTCGTCACGGATCGCCAGCTACGAATTGGCTTACAAAATGCAGTCAGCTGCGCCCGAGGCTGTGGATCTGAGCAGCGAAGATGCAAAAACGATTACGATGTATGGCGCGGACCAAGACAAGACCCGTGATTTTGGCAAGCGCTGCATCATCGCACGACGACTGGTCGAACGTGGCGTGCGGTTTATCCAACTGTACAGCGGCGGTGCCCACAACGATCACAATTGGGACGCACACGGCAACCTCGAGGACAATCACAACAAACACGCCGGAGCGACCGACAAGCCGGTCGCGGCACTCTTAGCCGATTTGAAACAACGTGGCATGCTCGATGAAACGCTTGTTGTATGGGGAGGTGAGTTTGGCCGGCAACCCACAGCGGAATACGCCGAAGGATCGGGGCGAGACCACAACGCGTACGGCTTTACGATGTTCATGGCGGGCGGCGGAATCAAAGGTGGGATCAGCCACGGCACGACTGACGAACTGGGTGCTCAAGCCGCCGAAAACCCACTGCACGTGAAGAATTTGCACGCCACGATCCTGCATCAGATGGGGCTCGACCCCAACCACTTGTCGTACTTCTATAGCGGCTTAGAGCAAAAGCTGGTGGGCGTCGAACACGTCGAGCCAATCCACGAGATCATCGCCTAGAGCAACATCGTCTGCGAGAGGCTCAATAACACTTTCGAGTGCATTTTCAGATAGGCCGTAGTCGTAGAGCCGGTTCGCACCGGCCAGCTTGTTATTGTCCGGTGGGAACCGGACCTACACCTTACATCAAGTTTCAATACGCTCGAGTGACTTATCCTGATTTGTTTTTAGGGTAACGGAACTCCGTCGCAATCCATTTGCGACGGCTCACTCAGGAAACGCGTCCATCCTGCGTCGACGTTTGTATTTCGCTGGAATTCCCCCGTCACGCCTGAGGCTCATCGTTGCCCATGAGCGGAAAACGAATGCAATGATCGCAATGGGAATCGCGATTGCCCCATATCGCAGTGAAGTTGAGATGCGATCGGAGAGCTGCTTCGGATCAACCGTCTCGGCTACGGCCAACTCGCGAAAGGCAGAGTTGATTCCAAATACCGTTCCCGAAATGCCTGCCAGAATCGCGATCACGATAACGATTCCGCTGATTGAACGCACAAGTCGAAAACGCTTGTTGGAACGGATATGGGGATCGGTTTCTGCGACTGGAGATTCGTAAGGGTTTTGAGAAGCCATTTGGGCTGATTGTACGTCCTGGATCACGGGGAACGAGGTTTTGGTTGAGATTTAAGGACGGACTGCGGCGAGCTCTTCCCTGCGATCGACGGTTCGACGTTGAGCACAGCGAACACCAGAGAGTGATCCGACCCATCTCGATGGACAATCTCGGATTCGCGGGCAGTGAAGTGGGGTGTATGAAAAATGTAGTCGATTCGCAGTGCGAGCGGTAACGGTTGCGTTGGCCAGTTCCAGGTGGGATGAGAGTCAGCATCCTCGTGAACCGTGGCGTATGCGTCGATCAAGCCCAATCCGGTGAGTCGTCTTGGAGCGATAAAGGTGGAAATGCTATTGAAGTCTCCAACAACGATCGTCGGGCGTTTACAATCAATCGTATCGACGATTGCATCGATCTCGGTTGCGTGTTTATCTTCCGTTATTGAAAGTGCAGCCATCGCATCACCAATTCCGCCGCCGCGTTTGATCTGGAACGGCGTCAAATGAACGTTGACAATGCGTACAGTCGTGTCGGAGAAATCCAGATTGGCAGTGTAGAAACCAAATAGACCTGCGGTGGGTGGGACGAAAGTCACTTCGGTGAGTTCGACCTTCGAAGCAAAAGCGAACCGTTCACCAGCGTAACGTCCCTCATGCCCGGCTGCGTAAAAATAGGGATGGGTCTTGGCTAGACGCTCGCGAAGAAAACGTTCGGAGTGAACGGTTGTTTCTTGGAAGCAAATTAGATCGGGATCGGCGTTGGCAATTGCGTCGAGCACATTGTCGCCGCGACGGTTACCCCAATTCAAGTTATACGTCGCAATACGAATCGAATCGGCACTTGCGTAAGACGCAAGCGTGAATGCGACGATCAGCAACGATGTAAGTGGCTTCATTCTACGTCGACGAACCAATAGTAGCTCATGCGAAAATCGCGAAAGCGAAGATAACAAGCTTAAGTAGCACAGCGTCTGAATTCAGTTTGCGTCACACATAGCGGCTCTTCAATCGGCATCCGGTGCAACCACTCTAAGGTGATTCCAAAGACGATGGATTGGACTCTACCGACCACTGCGGGACTGGTATTAACGGCGACCGAGCAACAAGCAGGAGCACACCCGCGAGAATTACAAGGATCGGCATTTCGTGATCGATGTTCAATTGCCCCGTTTGCCGCAGAACCGAAAGCAGGCTTGCGATCAAAAAGAAGGGTCCGACAGTCACGGTCAGCTTGTCGAAGCCATGAAGTGCAAACGGCAGAAAGCCAGCGACCGCGAGGCCAAGCGTCCAGATCCAATTGATGCTCGGTGTAACGCCTAGCGTCGTAAGCAACCAGCCGACACCCACCACAATTAAGAGCAGTGGCATCAGAAGCGTGCGACTGCCAGTCGCGGCACGTGTTGAGGCGGTCATGGAGTCTGTTTCCGATCTGTTGACAAGATTCCGAAAAGTCTGCAACTCAGTCGGATAACTTCAAATTGGGCTGTGGACAAAGAGTTTTGAATTGCTCTTACGACATACATCCGCTTCGGATGCGTTCAAGTGGTGCCTATTCTCCCCCGCTGCAGGATTAGCGTCAAGTCTATTCTCACCCTGCCGCAAAACGCTGAGCGGATATGGCGAAGCATTACACCGGGGTGACGAATGAAAGAAAGGTAAGCGAGAGTCGCCCACAACCGTCACAGCTAACCAAATCAATTGTCACTACTAAATTTAGTGCGGCGAGTGAATCTAGATGGCAGAAACCATCGGGTGCATCCGGATGCTGGAAGTGGAGATGAATCTGAGGAAAGACGATTGAAAAGGAAAAATTACAGATGCAAATTGCATGAAATGTGCTTGATGACAGGCTAGAAGCCTATCCCACATTGAACCTACCCCACACTGAAGATGTGGCGCAATAAAAAACCCGCCTGCTGAGAGCGAAGTGCAACTCAACAGACGGGCATGTCTCGCAGTACCATCGAAGATGATCGCGAGTGGGGTGGCTGCGCCGAAGCATCAGCCCGCCGACTCAAAACTACGGGTTACCACCCCGTTGGCAAGTACAGCAATAATCCACTTGATCACCTCCTTTCACAATCTTGTTTGACGATTTCAATCCGGGTGCCAACCAGAGAGGATTGAAGATCGTACGGAAAGTTTCGTTGCGACGCGTTATCGCAACACGGCAATCCCCATTATCACTACCAACACAAGCGAAGGCAAGTATTTCAGAGGACATTTTTTGAGACGATCTGTGCGGCGAAATGGTTCGCAAGATTTGGCCAAATTTGAATAAATTTCAGCCCGAGAGGATTGGCAGCTTGTTCCGACGTCATCGACACGGGGCAAGCGTTTGGAATGGTTCCCAATTCATCGGAGAATGGACGGAAATCCTGGCGACTTTTGCTACGGGTATTTGACGCTTGCAAAGATGGCGATCGCTTCGCTCGGACGATGGGCCTGCAAAAGCTCTAGCAATTCTGCAGGCGCCTGTAGCGATTTCGAGTCGGCGGCAGCAGCGATAATACTGCGATGAATCGCTTCGCTTCCAATCCGATCAAAGCTGGCGCACCACCCGCCGCGAGGGCGATAGCCGAGCCCACCCGCCATCGCAATCTCAATTTGCTCCAGCGTTTGGGCGACACCTTGGCGAAGCAACAGTGCCGACTCGATCCACATCGCCAGACTCAGCCGGTTCTGCACCTCGTCGGCCACAAAGGCTCTCGTTTTGCGTGAGTATTTTTCCTGGATTTCAACCGCGGCGGGCGACAGCGTTTGGCTGCGATGACCGTCCGGGTAATCGTAAAACCCACCACCACTGAACCGTCCGCCACGCCCCTTTTTGATCATTGCCGGCAACATCGGCGAAGCATCGATACGCGTCGGAAACGATTGCCAATAAACACGTCCGGCGTCGAACATGGTTCGTGAGCCGATCCAGTCGATCAATTCCAGTGGCGACATCGGCATCCCAAATCGAAGTGCCGCTTCCTCAATCTGCTCCGCCGTTGCACCTTGACTGAGCAGCAGCATCGCCTCGTTTAGGTAAGGCGAGAGCATACGATTGACAATAAACCCAGGTGCGTCGGCAACCACCAGCGGCGAACGATCGAGCCGTCGCACGTGCTCTGTGACCGCCGCCAAATTTGCCGCCGAAGTGCCAGCCGTGGGGATCACCTCAACCGCATCACGTGATTCCACCGGCATGAAAAAATGCATGCCGATCAAACGCGATGGATCCGTAAGCGAGGCCGCGATATCGCCGATACGAAGCGTGGAAGTATTGCTACAAAAAATCCAATCTTCGCTAAGGAACCGCTCGACATGTCGGAAAAAATCTTGCTTGACTTGCAACCGCTCGACAATCGATTCGATCAAGATCGGGCGAGAGTCGACTGCGACGTGGTCGCGATGTGTCAAGTCAATCATCTTCATATCGGCGACATCGGATCGCAGCTCGGAAATTTCCCATTCCAGTGGGTCCAAATCGAGTTCATCGACGCATTTCCCCAACGCCTCGAGATTCTGGTCGGCAATCGTGACCGATACCTTGGCAGTCAAGTGAGCACTGACAATCGCGCGTCCCACCACCCCCAATCCAACTAGCAGTGTACGAGGCCGCGACATGATCAAAATCCAAAAAAGGGGCGAGCGTGGAGGCGAGCGGGCAATCCTTCGCAAAGTACCCATTCTGCTGCAATTTTACGCGTTTTGATAGATGCTGCATTCCGCGTCGAAACGGTTCCCTCCTACGCAAATACCCAAATTCCGTTTAGATTTACGCTTTCAATGGAAACAGCTGGCCCTAACGATCCCTCCCGCGAAATTTGTGTTTGATGCGATTTACAAAAATGCACGGCGCTGGCAACGACTATGTTTACGTCGATTGCTTTGCCGAAAACCTTGATCACTGCGATATTACCGAGTTGGCAAAGTCCATTTCGCATCGCCATTTTGGCGTTGGCGGTGATGGCATGATCCTGATTCGCCCCAGCAAGGTGGCAGACGCGCGAATGCAGATGTTGAATGCCGACGGCAGCGAAAGCGAGATGTGCGGCAACGGCATTCGCTGTGTCGCAAAATATGTCTACGACCATGCAATTGCCCAAAAAGAAAACCTAAAAATCGAATCGGGTGGATGTGTACTCGATCTATCGCTCGCAATCGGCGGCGATGGCAAAGTCGAAACGGTGACCGTCGACATGGGCGAACCGATCCTCGAAGCATCCGAAGTCCCCACGTCCATCGTCCAAAGCGGTAAGGTAGTGGAGCACGAAATCGAAATCGATGGCCACAAACTGGAAATCACCTGTGTTTCGATGGGCAATCCCCACTGTGTGATTTTTGTTCCCGAAGCGACCGATGAATTGGTACTCGGGCTCGGCCCCAAGATCGAAACGGACGCGCGTTTCCCCAAGCGAATCAATGTCGAGTTTGTCGAAGTCATCTCGAAAGACGAGGTGCGGCAGCGGACATGGGAACGCGGCAGCGGCGAAACTTGGGCGTGTGGCACCGGTGCGTCTGCCGTTTGTGTCGCGGGCGTGTTGACCGGGAAAACCAATCGCAAGATTTTAAATCATCTGCTCGGTGGTGATCTGACACTCGAGTGGTCCGAGTCGAGCGGACACGTGATGATGACAGGCGGTGCCGTCGAAGTCTTTTCTGGAGAGTGGAACGCGTGAGTGATGCTGCACTAGCCGGCGAGCCGGTACACGCGATTTCGGTTTCGGAATTAAACGGACATATCAAAGCGGTGATGGAAGGGACCTTTCCATCGCTGTGGGTCGCCGGTGAAATATCGGATTTGGTTCGTGCACGCAGCGGTCATATTTATTTCACGCTCAAAGATGATGACGCACAGATCCGTGGCGTGCTTTGGCGGAATACCGCGATGCGGATCAAACATGATCTCGAGGATGGCCAAGCAGTCCTCTGTTTTGGCAACATTGACGTCTATGCAGCACGAGGAACGTACCAGCTAGTCGTTCGCAAAGTCGAGCCGCAAGGCATGGGATCGCTGCAATTGGCGTTTCAGCAATTGCAGATCAAACTCGAACGTGAAGGCTTGTTTGCTGCCGAGCGAAAACGGCCACTGCCCTCGCTGCCGCGCCGGATTGGTATCGTGACGAGCCCCTCAGGAGCGGCGGTTCGCGATTTTCTACAGGCGGCGTCGAACCGTTACCATGGCGCCGACGTCGTAGTGATTCCTGCGTTGGTACAAGGCGAGGGGGCGGCTAAATCGATCGTCGCTGCGATCCGATCAGCTCAGCGAATGACGCCGAAGCTGGATGTGCTGGTCGTCTCACGCGGCGGCGGTAGCCTCGAAGACTTGTGGTGTTTTAACGAAGAACCAGTCGTCCGAGCGGTCGCAGAATCCACCATCCCGACGGTCTCGGCCGTTGGCCACGAGATCGATGTCACACTCTGCGATCTCGCTGCGGATTTGCGAGCCTTGACGCCGACCGATGCCGCAACGCGTGTGCTGCCCGATGGCATATCGCTGAAAACGACAGCAAGCAATCTGCGACAACGCCTCGATCGTTCGATGCGATTGGTGATTCACGAGCGTAAAACGGAAGTTGCCTCGTTGATGCAGCGACCGATCTTGCGTAAGCCAATGGAGATCATTCATTTGCGGTCGCGGATGCTCGATGAATTAGATGCACGAGCACGACGGGCGATCACTGCGAGTTTGAAAGCGGGGCGAAGCCAAGTCAGTGAGCTCGCAGCGTCGCTGTCGGCACTCTCGCCGGTCGCCGTGCTGTCACGCGGATACAGCGTCACACTCGACGCGGATGGCAAAGCCATCGCCAATGCCGGTTCACTTAGCCCTGGGGACACGTTAGAAACGCGGCTTCACAAAGGTCGCGTCGTTTCCAATGTCGAGTCGGTTCAAGAAGGTCAAGACGAGTAGCGAAAGTCGCGAAGACTTTCGGCCGACATGGCACCGCACGAAACTCTTGGCGAGTCTCGCTACGGAAAGTCCTTGCTGCATCGACAGGCTGGAAGCCTATCCCACATCACGAGTAGCGAAAGTCGCGAAGACTTTCGTCCGAGATGATACCGCCGAAACTCTTGGCGAGTTTCGCTACGGGAAGTCCTTGTTGCATCGACAGGCTGGAAGCCTATCCCACATTGGCTACGGTAACTGCTCGAGCACGTTGATCACTCGCATGATGTCCGCGGGCAACGGGGCCTCGAACGTCATCGACTTGCCGCTCTGCGGATGCTGGAACGTCAACTTGCGAGCATGCAGCGCTTGTCTGTCTAACAACACCGTGTCTTTGGTGGCATCGTGCGTGCCGGTCAACATGCCCATCGTGACTTCGGCGTGTCCGGCGTACAGACGATCGCAAAGGATTGCAGCACGGAGATGCGACAAGTGCACTCGGATTTGATGCGTGCGACCGGTCTTGGGCTTCACACGGACTTGCGTAAAGCGGCCGTGGCGGCTGATCACTTCGTAAAACGTCGACGCAGGCTTGCTGGTTTCGTGGTGCTCGCGGATCGCCATTTTGTCCCGCTGATACGGATGGCGACCAATCGGCATATCTATGATGTCGCGGTCGCGATCAATGCGAGCCGCCGTGATCGCAAAATACTCTTTCTCGACTTCGCGATTGGCGAACTGCTCCGACAAATGAATATGAACAGAGTTGGTCTTGGCAACCACAATCACACCGCTGGTGTCACGGTCAAGTCGATGCACAATCCCAGGCCGTGTTGGCCCACCGACATCCGACAGCGACTGAAAGCGAAACGCTAACGCGCTGGTCAGCGTGCCAGTCCAGTTTCCGCGTGCAGGGTGAACGACCATCCCAGGCGGTTTGTTTACAACGACGAGCCCATCGTCCTCGTACAACACGTCCAGCGGAATGTTCTCAGGAACGGTGTCATCGATCGCTGGCTCTGGCATGCGAAAACGAATTCGCTGGCTCGGCTGAATACGAAAACTTGGCCGGACCGTTCGTCCGTCTAGCGTTGCACCTTCCGCCTGGATCGCTTGCGTGATCTGAGTACGGCTGAAACCGTCACAGGCTTGCGTTAAAAAATAGTCGATCCGTTGCCCCGAGGCCGATTCCGGAACGACGATGTCACGAAAAACCTCGTCGCCAATCCGGATCTCGCTGCCAGCATCATCGCCATCAAGGTCGTCGCCGACCTCATCGGTGTCCGACACTTCGCCGCCGAGGATAACTTCGTCGTCAGGAGAGTCTTTTCTCACTTGGCGTCAGACTCAGACGTTGCTTTGTCCGCGTCCGGTGCTTTGCTCTCTTCGGTGACTTCCGGCGTCTCCGCAGTTTCCTTCACGTCGCTCGCCGCTTCTGGCTTCGCTTCCTCGGTGTTCTTGGCGGGCGGATTCAGCTCCGTGTCACCGTCCGGCGCAGGCTTTTCTTCTGCTGCAGGTTTCTCTTTGTCAGCAGGCTTTTCTTTGGCAGCCGGCTTTTCTTTGTCAGCAGGTTTCTCTTTGTCAGCAGGTTTCTCTTTGTCAGCAGGCTTTTCTTTGTCTGCAGGTTTCTCTTCAACGACAGCCTTTTCTTCAACAGCAGGCTTTTCTTCCGCAGCGGATTCTTCGCCAGCGGCCTCTTTCGCTTCTTCCTTCATTTCGGCTTCCGGTTTGTCTTCCGGAAGATTCAGCCCGTCGCCGGGCTCTTTGTCGCTCGCGCCGCCGAGATCGGGTAGATCCAAATCGGGCATTTCAGGCAACATCGCTCCACTTGGCAGCGATGGTGGAGCAGATGGGTCGCTTGGCGAGAAATCTTGGTCCTTGAACCAAACCAAAAAGTCCTTGGTGTCGTCTTTGGACAATATCGCGATTCGTTCTTCGCAGGCTTTGACCATTTCGTCGGATTCGCCGATCTGGGCACATTCTTTATAGGCCGCGATTGCTTTATCGAGCTCACCAAGGGCTTCTTCGCTGCGGGCGATCCCGAAATGAGCACGGGAGAGCAGCAACTCGTTCTTGCCTTCGGAGAGGGCGTTTCGGAACGCCTTGCTCGCTCCCTTCAACTGGTCTTCGGCGTCCATGCGGTTGACGTACAGCGTCCGCGTGCCCTGAGCCAGCAAGGCGCTGCCTTGGTAGAGGTGGGCCCATGCGGCGGCTGGGGTGTTCGGGTACTTTACGCTAACCGACGCTAGACCTTCAGGGTCTGCCGAGCCCGATTGCTGCATCAGCAGCTCGAAGGTCGCTTGACTGCGGTCTTCGCTGACTTTGCTGTTGTAAATTGCGTAACCGATTCCTCCGATCAGCAACGCAGCGACACCGATTCCGATGGGACGCGAATACGGCTCGATCGATTGATTGATTCGCGCGAGATAGTTGGCGAGGATGTTTTCTTGCAATTCGTGTCGGCGTTCGCTGTTCATCACTTCGTCTTATTTGGATTGAATTGACACGCAGAAAGATGTGTCATCGATACATTCGGGGCTGTGGGCATAGAACGCCGAGCAACCGAGGCGCTGAAGTATAGAAATCATAATGAGTTAGCGTCAATAGAGTCACTTTGGCACCGCAGGCCGCCGCAATTGGCTGCAATGGACGCAAAAAAGGCGTATTGGGCTGAAAAACGAAGCCAACCAGTGTCTTCCGGTTTACTGGGGAAACGAAATGATTGGGCAATTCAGTCTCGCCACGCGTTTTCCTCGGCGGCGTGGATGGATCCGAATTTGGGCGGCATTCGCTGCAAAAACGGCTCGCGGATTGCCTGGAGCATTTTGTCGAAGGAAGGGATTCAAACCGTAGCTATGTTCGCCAGAGCGTGGCCCACCGTCTGGCGACGATAGCTACATCAACAGTTTAATGCTCTTGAGAACCTGCCTACGCCGCGTCCGCCGTCTGGAACTCCAGCACGTCGTTTAGCGATTTGCAAATTCCTTCGATTGCTTGATCTCTCAGCGACACTCGTCGCCCCGCCCAAGCTCGGTTCACGAGCAATTCGACTCCGATATAGCGGTCCGCCGGAAAGTGGCTTCGCATCGCCGTCACCAAACTTTCGGTGGTCCCGCGGCGAGGGTAATTGCGGCGGACACGGATCATTGGGACCGACTCGTACATCTCGTCCATCCAATCGAGACAGAACGCCAGCTCATCTTCACGCGATGGATCGTACAGCAAACCAACATCGGTGCGTCGCTGGCGGCCATCACTTAACGAGGCAAACGACCGAACCGAGAGATGGATCGTAAATCCGTGCTGTCGCGATTGTTGTTGGATCGCTCGCTGTATTCCGCTTCGGTACTCGGCATGTACCTCGGTCAGCAACCGGTCTCGTTTTTCCGAATCCCATTGGCGAACCGCCGAGGGCATCACGCTGCGATGGCGTGCCGATCGAGTGACATCGATCAAATCAGCTGAGTATTTGTTTTCGATCAGCGGAACTTGTAACATCGCCGCCATCCGACGGGCGACATACTTTGCAGCAGCGTCTCCGGACAACCGCTCTGGTAATTTGCCGGGCACGAATTGAATGGAATTCAATGCCGTCTGAGCCCGTCGCTCCAGCGAAACACCAGTGAATTCGTCGCAACCCGAGTTCGGCTGGGGTGCTGCCAATGATTCTCGGACCAGCCACAAAGGCACTCGATCGCCTCCCATTTCGCAGCTAATCAGAATCGACATGACGAAAGTCCTCGCGATGGCTTCGGCAAATTGGTCAACCCAGCCAACGGTGTTAGGTTTACTAACGGTGTGTATTGATGAAGGTGGGGTGCTTCACGCCCACCAACAGCATACCCATTACACAATTCCAACAAGTGACGCCAAGAGGGGTAACCGCCAAATTAAATCGAAGTCAGCCGACCACGTTCAAAAACGTCCCACCAAAAAGATTCCTCTTGTCCTCAATGCCGCAGAATCGCTAACAACGAGTCAACAGATTCCTGAAATTTTGATTCGTGTAAAGAGAAATCGTTCTCATGGGCTCGCCAATAAATGCTAGCTGGCTAAGCGTATTCGCACCGATTGCGATTGCTTGCGTTGCGAATTGGACATCGCTACAGGCGGATGACGGCAGCTTGGCTTCCGATCCGTACGTTGTCTTTGTCGCCGAAGACGAAGCGTACGCGCGGTGCGGTCCATCGGACGAACATTACCGAACCGACCCATTACGTTACGGCCAAGAGCTAGAGGTCTATGTTGAAACCGCCGACGGTTGGCTTGGTGTCCGCCCTCCCGACGAAAGTTTTTGCTGGGTGCCAGCGGACGCAGTCGAGATTGCTAATGACGGCGACACCGCCGTCGTCACCGAAGACCGCACGGTCGCATGGATTGGCACCCACTTGGGACGAGCACGTCAATTTCGATGGCAGGTCCAACTGGCCGCTGGCGAACCTGTGACCGTCATTGGAAAAGGCGAACGCGAAGGAGCAGATGGGCCACGCATGTGGTATCGCATCGTGCCTCCTTCGGGCGAATTCCGTTGGGTCCATCAAAGTCAAATCGCCGAAAGCGCCGAACAACTGGTGCAAGCCATCCGCAAAAATACGAAGAGCGTTGAATTTTTTCCGGGCGAGACCGTCCGCAAGGGTGACAATGTCGCCAGCGCAAACGAAGCATCGGACTCGTTTTCTGGACGAGACCGCTTGCCAGCGGATTCATCCAGCCGACGTCAACCACAAAATCAACAAGTCGCGTTGCAGCAGGCACCATCGGCGATGTCACACGACGCCGCTACAACTCAACAATCGGACTCGTACGCAAACGCCACTCAGTCCGCCTCATCCACAACGCTTTCGCCTGTCGCAACCGGAGACACGCCGCCGTTGCGTGAGGCGCCCCTGGCACGCGATGCTAGCCCGGCACCCGATGCCATTGGCAGTGGAGTCAGCGAACAGTGGCGATCCAGTTCAGCCGAGCGTCAGGCACGCGACTCAGCACAAGCCGAAACAATCACCGATGCGATGTCCAAACGAGGCCTACTGGCATCGGTTGAGTTTATCGGTCGTCCCCGACTGTCAGATATCGATGCCGGAATTCGCCAAATCGGAGGCGGCTTGCTTGAGCGATCGTCGCCCGACGGAGATGCTCCCGGCGAATCCGCGTCGGGCGTAGAAGCGAATTGGGTTGCCGGATCCATGCGTGGCCGAACCAATGCAGCCAATCCAATCCAACAAGTTGCGAATATTCAACCAGTGACTCCTCCGGTTGCAACACCGAGTCGATATGCATCGCCGATTCCAGCCGCCCCCGCTCCGGCGACTCGTTACGTATCGTCGTCGGCGATTGCTGCAATCGAAAACGAAGTTCGCGCCGCGGATGCCGAGCGATTAAGCTTGATCTTTTCGCGTCTGATGGCGGCCAGTGCGTCCTCGGCTGAGATGGCACCGGTTGCTAGTGCTGCACATCAAATCTCCGTTTCAAATCCTGACTCGGTTGTCGCAGGGCGTGCACGATTACTTGCCGAGCGTGTTCAACAGTACCAACGTGTTGCCGAACGTCGTGATGGTCCCGCTGTGATCCAAGCCTCACTGTCGCCTTCGATCCCAGCGTTTACCGCATCCAATTCAGTGTCTAATTCAACCGGGACGTTCGAAACGGTTGCTCCACCGTCGAACATCCCAAGAATGCCACAACCGATTCAGCCTGCCTCGGTTGATACACCGACCGCTGCATCAACCGATGGTAGCGAAGATCTGACGGCGACCGGGTTTCTAGTTCAAGTTTATTCTGCGAGAAAAGACAGTCCTCCGTTCGCGATAACCGACAACGGTGGTCGCACGTTAGCGTATGTCACGCCCTCGCCCGGACTAAATTTGCGGATGCATCTTAATAGTGAAGTTCGCGTGCAAGGAACCCGCAGTTATCTGCAAGGATTAAACACGCCACACATTCGAGTCGCCCAAGCGGTCCGCACCGCCGAATATTAAGAAGCGTCGGAACGACGAATTGTCGTTGATCGCTCCGCGATCAGAACGATGGATCGCGGGGTGATACGCGACATCGACTGTTCCGACATTCGTAGTGAAGCGAGACTCACGCAGAGTTTCTCTGCTTCACTGTGGCGATTCAGGGCACTTAATTTCCACCAGGTTTCTAACGCTTCCAAACTGAGCCAACGGGGCTACCCGCGGGCTTTTGGACGCACATCTCTTACGTCGCCCGCGGCTAACGCCCAATGGCACTCACTTTGCGATAATTTTGGTTTTGTGTTCGGATCAGCCTAGTGCTCCATTTGCAAATCTGCCAGCAGTGATGTCTCCTTCATTGAGAGATACCGATGCTTGTTGCAAGTAAAAAACCCCTGATTTCCCGGTCCGAACTCACTACGGCGATTCGTTCGCTCAACGGGTTCTTCAGCGACGGGCTGATTGACGCTATCCAGCCAACTGGGCCGGCAACCGTCTACACCACCTCCGTGACGCTCTGGATGATGGTGATGCAGCGGTTAGCTAGCGGATCAACCCTCTGTGGGATCGTGAAGGACTTCATTGCCAATCGGCCAGCCTTCTGTCCAGAGAATCGAAGGCTCAGTGAGGGAACCTTGTCGCAGTCCTCCGGCGCCTACGCTGGAGCACGCAATCGAATCGATCTGGAAACGGTCCACTATTTCTATCAGCAGGTTCTCGACTCTTTCACTGAGAGACCCGGACCATTGCAGTTCCGTCCCCGGCAGACCTTCCTACTCGACGGCACCACGATCACGCTTTCACCGACCGACGAACTGCGAAAAGCATATCCGCCGGCCAGCAACCAACACGGCGAAACCGTCTGGCCGATCATGTTATTCTTCGTCGCTCACGACCTACAAAACGGAACAGCCATGTTGCCCGAAGTGGGAAAAATGTACGGCGGCAAAGGTGACAGCGAAGCCTTGTTAGCCAAGCGTATTTTCAAACGACTTCCACGCGAGTCGATCGTGATGGCCGATGCCGGGCTGGGGATCTTTCAAGTGGCTTACCATTGTCTCCAAGAGAAGCATGACTTCCTTTTCCGATTAACCACACAACGCTTCGAATCACTAATCAAGAAAGCTGAATTGGTCGAAAAACGCTGGAAAAAGCGAGTTTGGAAGCTTCAATGGGAGCCTACGGCGAAGGATCGCAAAGGTTGTCCTGGAATCAAAAAAGGCGAAGTGCTGAACGTTTTGATTCATGAAATCGAGATTGGTGAGAACGGCGAAAAACTCTACTTGGTCACATCGCTGAGCGAAGATTCGGAGAGTTTGGCGGACCGTTACCGATGTCGCTACGACGTGGAGACGGACATCAAAGAAATCAAGGTGATGATGAACACCGAGAACATTCGGGCGCAAAGCGAAGACATGGTTTTAAAAGAGCTATACACATCGCTGATCGCCTACAATCTGTTGGTTCAGTTCCGTCGTCAGGCTGCCTCGCTTTCAGGCGTGGCTCCCCGCCGGTTGAGCTTCACCGAAGTGCTCAATACCTACAACAGTTTCCTGCGGATTGACTTGTCGATCCTGCCGACGGAGGAATGCATCAAGCGATTCGAGCAAGCGTTGGCGATGGCCAGCACGTGCAAAATCCCGAATCGTCCCGGTCGCAGTTACAAACGAGCGGCCCACCCTCGCCGCCAAAAAACAACGAAGGAACAGAAGGCAGCTCGAAAGAAAAGCAACACGAAGATCAATGAAAACCCGCCAGAAACCTAAAGTGAGTGCCATTGGGCTAACGCCGACGGCTCACAGGAACGGACGAAACTCTTCGCGAGTTTCGTTACCGCCGACGTTCGCTATTGGATGTTTCGCTACCGGTAGATTTGATTCCTTCACAGACCGAAACGTTCGCTCGTTTTGCGGCTTGACCGTCCGTGTGCGGATTGCGTATTCGAAGTGTCTATACCTCTTGGATTCTATCTCGAGCCTTTAAAATTTTTTGTATGAATCGATCGAAGTGCCTTTTCCGACACGTTGCAGCGGTTTTGGTCATGGGAGCCTTCCTGTTCACGGGAACTCCGTCCAGCGCCGAGCAAGGGTTTGCGCTTCCCGAAAACGTTCCACTGCCAACTGCCGTTCAAGTACATCTTGATGACGTCGTGGTTCCCGCTAGCTTTACGGAACCGAGTGCTGCGCCAGAAGCCAAGGTTGCGACGGTCATCAAGAAAGAGACAATCGCGACCGAATTGGCAGCGATCGAAGCAGCGACTAATTTATCGGACGATGATCGCAAGGCGTACGTCGAACGACTACGCAAAGCGACTGAGTGGCTCGACAACCAAGAAGTTGCAAAAAAACGCTTAGCCGAAATCGAAGCGTTTCTGCTCACGCTGCCCAAGGTCCTTGCGGATGCGCATGCAGGCGTGGCGGCCCCTACGGAACCGGAGGCCCCCGTGGTGCCCGCCGGAGGCACGATTGCTCAATTAGAGCAACAACTGATCAGTCTGCGGACACAGATCGAAACCGAAGAAAAAGAACTGCAGTCCAAAGAACGCCAAATCGAAAACCGTACCGTGCGGCTAGGCGAGCTCGCCAAAGAAACCGTCGATCTTGAAAAGCGGATGGGTGATGCAAAAAAGCAAGTCGCATCGCTTGGCACCGAAGAGCTTTCCACACGCGTGCAATCGATCGAACAACAAACTCGCGTCTTATGCCTTGAGCAACAATTAGCCACCATCAAGGCGGAACGCCGGCGTTTGGAAGAGGTCGCTCCGCTGTTGCCGCTGCAACGTGACCTGATCAACCGAACGCTGAACACCCGAAAGAAGCAGCTCACCAACTGGCAGACCACCCTTGATAAGTGGCGAAAGGATGAATCGCTACGACAAGCCGCCGAAGCTCGACGCGTTGCCGATGAATCGCATCCGGCGCTCAAATCAGCAGCCGAGGTGAATGCCGACATCGCCGAGTCCCGCATTAAAACCGCGGCCGACATCGAGCGAATTGGCAAGTTGATCGAGCAACTGCACGCCAAAAGCAAACATTACGAAGAAGCATTTGAAACACTTCGGTCCAAGGTAGAACATGCCGGAGCGACCTCGTCGACTGGATTGCTGCTTCAGAAACAACGAGGCGAACTGCCCAAACCCGAAGAGTTTGCCAAACGGGATGCGATCGTCGAAACCGAAATGCCGATCACGCATTTGCAATTGACCGAATGGAAACAGAAGCGGCGGGATGTGTCCGATCCCGATGAAGCAGCCAACTTGATGGTCGAGTCGCTGGCCGCATCGGTTCAGCAATACGACCATGACAATGTCGTCAACGTGGTCGCCCGGTTGCTGCGTGACCGCCGCGACTTGCTCGACAATGCAATTGCCGACGAGGAATCGCTGCTTCGAAACCTTAACGAACTCGAATTGATCAACCAATCAGTCGAGAATCAGGTTGACGAATTTCGTCAGTTCCTCGACCAACGTGTCCTTTGGATCCGCAGCTCGGATGCGATCGCTGCCAAAGACCTGCAGGAAGCATCCAAGGGATTTGTGTCGTTGATGGCCCCGTCGAAGTGGATCGAAGTCGCTCAGGTGTTCGCGGGTGACATGCTTCGCCGCCCCGTCATCATGGTTTTCCTAGGGTCATCGTTTCTGTTGTTGTTGCTCTTTCATGCCCAGATGCTAGCCGCGGTTCGCCGTCTATCGCAACCGCCCGAACCGGATACCGAAGCAAGCTTTTTCCGGTATGCGGCCGCCTTTGGCATCACGGTATTTCTATCCATCCGCTGGCCAATATTACTGTTGGCGGCAGGATGCCGACTGCGAATGGCGAGCGGGTCCACCGAATGGACTCAGGCGGTCGGCGACGCGTGCGTAACGACCGTGCTGTTCCTGTGGGCCTGTTCCATGGTCCGCGAATTGTCTCGGCGTGAAGGCGTCGGCGAACGCGTGTTCAAATGGTCGCCAACCGCATTGGCGAAAGTACGAAACGTGGTCGACTTGACCGTGTTTGTGGGCACCCCCGTGTTTGCCCTGCTACAACTGACGCAATTCAGCGAAGTCGATGAAATGCGTAGCTTGCAGCGTTTGCTCTTCATTTCGATCTTGGCCTTTGTGGGACTTCAAATCGGCTGGCTGGTTCGCCCTTGGGGCCCGTTTATGCTGTGTCTGCAACGCGAAGATTCTACGTCGATGACGTATCGTTTGCGGCATCCGATTTGGTTGGCCGTGACGGGAGCTCCGATTGCTTTTGCGATCCTGTCGTTGGTCGGCTACCACTTTTCGGCGTACCATTTATCGGGACGACTGGCCGAAACAGGGATCGCGTTGGTTGCGATCATCGTGATGTATTCGCTCGCGATCTGTTGGTTGGAAGTCAATGGTTATAACCGAGCGTTGGCCAAACGGCTTGCCGCGGAGGCTGAGCAACAAAAGACGTTGGAATTCACTCCGACTCCGGCTAATCAAGACGAAAGCGACGAGACAGAATCCAACACGATCACTCCGGTCGATCTACAAGAAACGGTGAATTCCGAATTTTGTGATCTGCTGCGATGGGGCAGCGTGATGTTGCTGATCTGTGGCGGATGGATTATTTGGTCTGACGTTTTGCCTGCTTTGCGGGTACTCGACCGAGTCGTGCTGTGGACCAATATTGAAACCATTGCCGAAACCGTGGTCGATCGGCAAGGCTACCAGTCGGTCGTGATGACCGACCGCTCGGTTCCCACCACGCTGACCGACGCGATTGCCGCAATGTTGGTGATCATGGCAACGCTGATGATTGGACGTCGGTTGCCGAGTGTGCTAGCGTTAACCGTGTTGGATCGTCTACCACTGGAATCGGGAACGCATCAAGCCGTTTCGATCCTAATGCGTTACGCCGCCACCATCGCCGGACTGCTGTTTGCCTGTCACGTCATCCGACTTTCATGGAGCAGTGTCCAGTGGTTAGCCGCAGCCATGACCGTGGGACTCGGTTTCGGTTTGCAAGAGATCTTTGCGAATCTCGTTAGCGGATTGATCATCTTGTTTGAGCGTCCCATTCGTGTCGGTGACATGGTCACGGTCGGCGACTTGACTGGCAACGTTTCGCGAATGCAAATGCGTGCAACGACGATTACCGATTTCGATCGTCGCGAAATGATCGTCCCCAACAAAAAGTTCATCACCGACAACGTCATCAACTGGACGTTGTCAGACCCCATTAGCCGAATCGTATTGCCGGTGGGTGTTGCCTACGGAACCGACGTGGCACAAGTGCAACGCATTCTACTAAAGATCGCCGAACGCAATCCGTCGGTCATGAAAGAACCCGCGCCGAGCACGCTATTCAAAGGCTTTGGCGAAAGCACGCTGGACATTCGCCTACACGTCTTCATTCCAAAACGGGATGTATACACGTTAGTGCTAAACGAATTGAACTCATCCATTGTGAACGAACTACGTCGTGCAGGAATCGACATTGCATTCCCGCAACGTGACCTGCACATCAAGTCCGTAGAGTCGCTCGCGGCGTTAATGCCCCGCCCCCGCGAACAAGAACGGACACGGGACCAGAACGCAGCCTAAACGAAATGTGCGTTAGGCTGCGGGCCTTTCGTCCTAGAAATCGCGAACTGCGTTTGGGACGAACCAATAGGCAGGATGCCTATCTGACAGCCAACGACAGGCGAAACGCCTAAATCAAGATTGCAGGATTTTTAAGTGTTTCGATTCAGGACGATGTCGAGGCGACGACGGTGCGTCAGCATTGCGTTCGCTGCTGCCATCATCCTTGTTCTGTTCCGAAACCCTATCGCTCGGTTCGCCGCCGTGAAGATCGGCAGCTATGTGCTGGCGGCCTCACTCGAGATTGATTCGATCGAATTTAATTTGGGATCCATTTGTGTTTCCGGAATTGTCGTTCATGAACCACTCAACTCCGACTCCTCGGGCTTGGCTGCCGACAAGACCGATGCACAAGCCACGGTCGACCGAATTGCTATTGATCTGTCATTGCTGAATGGCATTCGCAGCGGCGTGTGGGCAGATCGAGTGGTGGTGGATGAGCCATGTTTGCATGTTCGCTTCGATCGTGATGGAACATTGGTATCGCAATTTCCGCAGAGTGAAAGCTCGTCGAGCGAACCCAGCGGAATCATTCCCATTGGACAACTTTCCATTCGCGATGCCAAACTTGTTGTCCATCAAATCGGACGCGAGTCGTTTGCCGTTTCAAACATAGGCGTGCAAGCCGATTTTGGCGATTCGATCAATCTGCGTACATTGGTACCCGAAATCCTCGGTGGCAGCGTCGATTTGAGAACCATCCTGGATGCCAAATCGCTGGCGGGAACAAGCAGCATCGTGGTGCAACAAATTAAATTTGACACCGCTGAACTGCAACATCTGCCCTTGGTTCCTGTGGAAATAAACCAAGAACGAATTACTGCCAGCGGATCGTTGCAAATTACATGCAACCATCTGTCGGGACTAGCCCCCCAATCATTGTTGGTATCCATCAAAGGCACGATTTCGGAAGTTAAATCGGACCAACTCGGGACAATCGCAGAGGGTTTCGAATTGCGTGGCGAATTACGCAAAGGTGAACTGCGAATCGATGCCACAGGAAATCCACTGGACGGACTCGCCAAAGTTGAATTGATCGGCCAAATTCGGCCGCAAACAGCTACTGCAACGCTACGCACCGAGCTTTACGACTGTGATTGGAAACGTATCTCGAAAGCGTTTCCTCAAATCCCTCCGTTTGCACTTGCATACAGATCCACGACGGACGTTTCGTTACAGTGGGACGATCAGACATTTGCGTTTGATGCAAAGATGGTCGGGGCGGCTACGAATCTAATTTTCGACGGCGTGGCAATCGCAGATGTAAAAGCCGACCTAAGTACCAAAGGCACGCTGGATACCACCAGCAGCGATCCACTGATCGGATCCGTGACGGGATCGATTGCGTCCGATGGCGTCGATCTAAATCAAGCAAGCAAACGATTCGGATTCGCCGATCTGCGTGGCAAGGTCGGGGTGACTGCATCGTTTGATGTCGATCTGAAGCAACTTGCGTCACCCCATGCGCATCGAGGCAACGTGGTACTGCACACGAACGGCATCGCGGGCCGCGGTTTGTTCCTGGACGATGTCGCGATGCAACTCGACATTGTCGATGGCACGGTGAGATTGGATAGTTCTGAAATCGTCCTGCGTGATCGACTTAAACGCCAACTAGTGCATGCTAAGGCAACGGCAAATGTACCGTTGTCACTCGACGAAATAATCGAGTCACAGCTTCTCGTTTCGCTTACACCCTCGGATTCGGTTCCCGCTCTGCTTGGGATCCCCACGACGCAATTGCGAGGTGCATTGCACTCGGAATTAAATGCGTCTTGTCCCGTGCAAAATGCGTCCGTTCCTGCGGCCTGGGATGCAATCGCGAGTCTGCGAGGACGAAACATGAACGTCGCGGGAGAAGCACTCGAAGATTTTGACGTCGATCCGACGTTGCATAAGGGTGAGATCACGATCCCACAGTTTGCTCTGCGATGGCGCGACAACATCTGCCAATTGGCCGCCAAAGGCAAAGTGGGCGATTCAATCTCGCTTGAAGGCGAGATTAAATCCAACGCGGTCCGCATCGATGATCTAGCCAATATCGTTTCGCGATTTTCGGGTACCCGACTGCGTGCATCTGGCAGCACGACCATCGGCGGGCAATTTCGTATAACGACATCGCCGATGACGTTTGTCGCAAGCGGTAACGCCGATGTTCAAAATGCACGTTTGGCCGGAACCAAATTGGGCCAGGCCCAACTCCGCTGGAATGCCGACCCCTCGTCGTTTGTCTTTACGAGTTCATCCGCTGACTTATTAGGCGGCCGATACCAAGCGACCGCGACGGCACGTGACTTGGACTGGACAAAAACAGTCGTCGAAGGCCAGTTCCAAGGAATTGAAACTTCACGATTGGTGGGATGTAGTGGAATCGCGATAGATTCCACCGGGACGCTCGATGGCGGATTGCAGATCACATCGATTGCCAGCCTCGAATCGGTAACCGGAAATGCATGGTTGCGTAGCAAAAATGTATCGGCGCAGCGGTTACCAATCGAAATCCGAAACGCCACAATCAAAGTCGAATTAGGTGCCGTGTCGGTGCAAAGCGAAGGCGGCTTGGCGTCAGGGCGTTACTCAGCCACGGGAAATACCAATCTTGCTCGACTGGTCGAGTTTTTCGAATCCGAGAAGGTGCGACCGATCGAACAGATTCCGATCACGTTCGAAGCCAAACTTTCGGATCTGGCGGTGCATCGTGTGATCGCCGCTTTCGACTTGCCTCGCGATGCACGTCGCCTGAGGGCAACCGTTTCCGGCGAATGTGTTCGCACGCCCGCGATGCTGAATGGAAGTCGGTTGTGCAGCCTGAATGGCTCGGTTGAAAACGTGCGATGGGATCGCAGTCCCATTTCGGATCGGGTCGCGGTTTCCGTTGCAGTGCACTCGAGCCGCGTCGAACTTGAAAATCTCAGTGGGCATTTCGCCGACGGACGACTTTCCGGCAAAGCGAGCGTTGATTTTTCATCCACGCCAGTGGGACGGTTTGATTTTTCGGCCAACCGCGTGAACTTGCGTCGTGCCACGGCCCCGTTTGCTTCCGCAGACATGTCGGGAACAGCGAACGTGCAAGTCAGCGGTCGTATCGGCCCCGTTATTTCCGGGCGTGCCGATGTTTCGGTTGACCACGCTGTGATGTCGGGTCTCGTCGTTCGCGAAGCCCGCTTCCCAGTGGATTGGAGCTACTCTCAGTCATCCAATGTCGCACGATGGCAATGTCGTGCAGGGGTTGTCGGTATCGGAGGCGGACGTGTCCACATTGCATCCGAAGGCAACTTTGATCGCAGTTTGTCGATGGCAACATCGGTACGGCTCGAGCGAATCGACACTTCCAAACTGCTGCAAGGGTCATCGTCGGGTGCAGGCGTTATCGATGGAACCGTGACTCTAAATGCCAAACGGGCTCGTGATCCCAAAAACTTGGTCGGGCGTTTTGACTTGGAACTGTCAAACATCAAGGCGTTGGAGTTGCCGGTGATGGACGAGTTGTCGTCGCTGGTCCGTCTGGCTCCCTCGCGGCCCGGAAACGGCAAAGATGGCGGTTACGTGTTCGGCCGAATCTCGGGCGGTTTGGTGCACGTCGAGGAACTGGCAATTTCGCAAAGTACCGTGCAAGTCATAATGTCCGGAAATGCGACAATAGACGGGAGACTTGATTTTGACGTAACCGCCAGTACGGAATCCAATGGGCCAGCGGACCAACTGCTCGAGATGGCGAATTCACCTATCATGATGGCCACCGCGGCCCCAATCGCGTTGGTTGCCAAAGCAAACGAGTTATTAAAAGACCGTGTCGTGCATGTGCATGTCGGTGGTACATCGGCACGCCCGACGCTGCGATTGCAGCCGGGAAAACAATTGAGCCAGGACGCCGTGCGTTTCTTTTTGTCCAGCAGTCTGGGGGCGGACGTGGCTCAAGCCGTAGGCCCCCAACAACGACCCTCACGAAGATAAGGGACGGCCGGCGAGCACGCCGCGACGCCACACCGCGCACGTTTAAACGAACAAGGATTAATCGATGAAATTAAAACCGTTTACCTTTCACACGGCCGGGACGGCCGTTGTAATGGTGTCGCTTGTGATGACGCTGCTATGCACGCAGTCGGGATGCCGAACCGCAGCGTCAATGGGGCTGCCGGTGTCCGCAGGATCGCACACGTTGATGTCCGACGTCTCCGAAATCCGTGAAGCAGTGGGGCATCAGGGAAACGTGGCGACCGAGTTGGCGAAGCTGACGCTGCCGGCTCACCGTGTCGAAGCCGGCGACGTGTTGGTAATCGAACCGAACGACTTTGATTCACCCGTGCGTTTATCGAGCGACCAAACCGTACAACAAGACGGAACGATCGAACTGGGGACGTACGGGCGAATGCAAGTCGCCGGGATGTCGGCTGAAGAGATCCAACGACAAGTCCAAGGGTTGGTGGCACATCACGAAACACAAAAACGACAAACTCGCATCGCCCTCGCATCCCATCGCGGGGACTCCGAGCAAATCGAACCTGAAACGATCGACTACGGCGTCACGGTACGATTGGTCAACAAAGAGAGTGGGCTGTTTTACGTGATGGGCGAAGTCAACGCCCCCGGATCCTACCCGCTTGTCGGGCACGAAACGGTGCTCGATGCCATTATCGCCGCTGGCGGACTTTCGGATCGCTGCAATGATCACAAAATCATCCTGACGCGGCCTCAGCTACCTGGCCAACCTCGGCTGATTCTGCCGGTTTGTTACCAACAAATCTTGCAGCTCGGCGACGTTGCAACCAATTACCAATTGATGCCAGGCGACCGCATTTACGTCCCCAGCATGACGATTTGGGAAGACGTCAAACAGAGCGTTCGCTGGAACGGTGAAAAGAGTTGTCCGCAGTGCCGTGAATATTCGCTGAAGGAATAAGCACGAGGAATAAGCACGGCTCAGTGAGCCGACGGAACATTCCAACCTGTTTCGTCGCCGCGCCCGAACGAATGTCATCTGGGCCGCTTGTCCCCGCCGGACGATAAGAGGATATTCAGCGGATCGGTTAAATCGATTCCGCATGAATCCTCAAAGTACGTACCTTGAATTCGCCCCAGCAACCGTCCACGAAATTCGGTACGTTCGGCGGCGTGTTTACGCCTTGCACGCTGACGATTCTTGGCGTGATCATGTTCCTGCGTTTTGGCCAAGTCGTTGGCCAATCGGGAATTATCAACGCGGTTCTGATCGTCTTGGCCGCGAAATTGATCACGACGCTTACCACGCTGTCGCTTTCAGCGATCGCTACCAACACGCGTGTTCGCGGTGGCGGAGCCTACTATCTGATCAGCCGAAGTCTGGGCGTTGAGTTCGGCGGCGCCATCGGCGTGCTGTTTTTCTCTGCCCAAGCGATCTCGGTGGCGATGTACGTGATCGGTTTCACCGAAGCATTTGCCTTCACGTTCCCGCAATCTTCTGGGCACTTTGTCGCGATCGCAAGCCTGGTGAATCTCGCCACGTTCTTTTGCGTTTACGTGGGCGCAGGTTGGACGATCAAGGTCCAGTATTTCATTTTGGCCATTCTAGCCGTTGCACTCGGCTCGTTTTACGCCGGGGCCATTAGCGAGTTCAACCCAGTCTACCTGCGTGAGAATTTGCAATCGAGCTACCAACCCGGCGAGAATTGGTTCACGATGTTTGCACTGTTCTTCCCTGCGGTGACAGGGATCATGGCAGGTGCAAACATGTCGGGCGACCTAGCCAATCCATCGAAATCGATTCCCAAGGGGACTTTGCTCGCGATCGCAGTGACTTGCGTGGTTTATTTGTCGCAAGCGTTCTTGTTGGGCTGCGTGCGACCGTCCGAAGAACTGATCAACAACAACATGGTGATTCGCGACATCGCCGTTTGGCCTGTCTGGATCACCGCCGGCGTGTTCGCGGCAACATTATCGTCGGCGCTTGGCAGCATGATGGGGGCACCGCGGATATTACAGGCGTTTGCCCGGGACGACATTTTCCGCTCGCTGAAATTTTTCGCTGCTGGCAGTGGATCCACCAATGAACCACGTCGCGCGACCGTATTGACGTTCGTGATCGCTCAGGTTTGTATCGTGATGGGCGACTTGAACGCGATTGCTCCCATCATCACGATGTTTTTCATGATCACGTATGGGCTATTGAACCTAGCGACGTTCTACGAAGCGGTTACGAAAAACCCGAGCTACCGCCCAACCTTTCAATACAGCCACTGGATGACCTCGCTGCTAGGGGCGGTTGGCTGTCTCGCTGTGATGTTCTTGATCAATTGGGTCTGGGCAGCGATCTCGATTGGCTTCATTGCTGGACTCCATTGGTTCATCCGATCGCGAGAGATCGAGTCGCGATGGGGAGACTTGCAGAGTGGCGTGGTATTTGAACGAGCTCGCAAGGCACTCTTGAAGCTCGAAGACGAAGCGTATCACTCAAAGAATTGGCGTCCGGTCATTATGGCACTTAGCGGGACCGGTTGGACACGATCTCACATCCCGATCTATGGACACTGGCTGACGTCAGGGCACGGAATCCTAACGCTCGCTCAAGTCGTTTCGGGCGACATCGAAGACCATGCCGAACGCCGCGAACAATACGAAAAGATGCTGCGAGTTTTCATTGCCAAAGAGCAGCTACAAGCGTTTCCAGCGGTCACGTGCAATTCACTCCTCTCCGATGGCATCGAGGCATTGATCCAATGTCAGGGGATCGGCGGCTTAAGACCCAACACCGTGCTGATGGGATGGCCCCGCGACGATTCTCGGGCGGAGTCGTTCGGCGCCAATATCCGGCTGATTGCACGCATGAATCGAAGTATTTTGGCGATGCGTTTCTTGGCACATCGTCAAGAAGACCTCGACAGCGAAGACGTGTCCGATGTCGAAGAGCATTGGAATGTTCCACCAGGAACGATCGATGTTTGGTGGCGTGGGATGGAGAACGGAGCGTTGATGATGTTGCTCGCTCATTTACTGCATAAAAATCAAAGCTGGCGTGACAATCCAATTCGCTTGCTTCGCATCGTTGAAAACGAAGAGGCCAAATCCGAGGTTCACAATCACCTTGTCGAACTTGGCACCGCTTCACGAATCACGATTGTTCCGGAAGTCATCGTATCGAAGCGGCCTCCGTTTGAAGTGATCCAACAAGCATCTGCGGATGCAGCCATTGTGTTGCTTGGATTCCAAACGCCTGCGGAGGGAGACGAAGCGATGCTGTACGAACGAATGGAAGTGTTAGCAGGAAGTCTGCCGCGTGTGTTGTTTGTGGACAGTGCCGGAGGCATGACGCTGGATTCGTAAAGCCGACTCAGCATCGCTGCAGTTCCCTGTCTCGACCCGATGGCCTCGTCACAGCACATAAATCGGTGCAGAAGCATGAACGTCATGTGAACTGTCGAGCACAATCTCGCTTAAAACCAATTGTTTAAAAAGCACGCTGGCTACGGTTCCGTCCCAAGGCATCATCGTGAACAAACCAGTACTGGAACGCGAAGGATTCCGCAGCAACGATCTGTACCTCGCAACGAAAAAGCGATTAAAATCAAACAACGAATTAATGAGCCTCCAGCGTGGAGCCTCTCCCCCACAAAGTACGACACCCAGTCGTATAAAACCACGTTGTGACCGAGACATTCGTTGGATCGTAAACTTACAATCTACATTGACGTCGATGACACGTTGATCCGTTCCGTCGGCACCAAGCAGATTCCCATGCCCGCTAGCGCGGACTATGTTCGCCGGATGCATGCTGCGGGTCACGATCTGTACTGCTGGTCTCGCGGCGGTGGCGACTACTCCCGTGACGTTGCAACATCCCTTGGTATCGCTGACTGCTTCGTCGCGTTTCTGCCCAAACCTGACATCTGCCTCGACGACCTCGGCGACAAACTTCTGGACTATTGTGACGTGATTCTGCCCGGCAACGCGTCAAACCACTAACCCCGCGCCAATGCTCGCCCCATGCTCACGGTCACGTACCATGCTTTTCCGTAAAGTGTCGGTTTCGTAGGTGGAGAATCGCTTGGTTGGTCAATGTTTCTCAATACGGTAGTATCGTTTTGTTGGTCACGCCACGAGCAGTCCGTAATTAAGATTTTTGACCTGCCACTTTTCCGCAATGCGACGTTGCGATAGTCAAGTTTGGGCAGGGTCGATACTTGCCTTTTGATTAGTGTAGATTAGCGCAGATTAGTGTTCCCAAAAATTGGCTGCCCCGAACACTAATTTCCTCTAATCGCACACTAATTAAGCCCTTGTCTTCGTATGAACGGCAGTTCAGCCGGTCGTAACAGTTTGAGGCTTGCGATCAGCGAGGAACCAGCCTGACGGCACGCCGATGTTAAAAGCGAGTCCCTGCGGGGCGGGATGTAGCTCAAACGTCAGGAACACGTCGATCGACCTGACAGATCCCTATTCGTTGTCCTCTCGCTCAAGAAGCACCTTCGTGCACTTTTCTCGCAGGTTAAAACGAAGACAGGAAAATTGATGCGACAGAAAAACGACGATGCCGCAATTTCAGCTGTTATAATTTTTCCGTGTGTTCACCTCCTTCTTGACACATGGATGGTGGTGTTCCCCGCGAGCCGATTCTTGCACCACAAAATAACGCAGCACCATGTTACACGCCCGCGCGGAAAAAAGACTAAAATCAGAAAGTCAATAATCGCGAGCCTCCAGGCTGGAGGCTCGCCCCCAATAAAGTACGACACCCCTTCATATCGAACCAGATTAGGTGACCCAACCAAAAGTTATGGTAACAGCACCGAAGCAAGAACCTGACAAAGCCGGAACCAAACTAATTGGTTGCGCCGTATTCGCTTTGATCGCCGTTGGCGTGATCGCAACGATTGGCGGTGTCGCTGCGATGGTGGATGCAAACGACTACACGGGTGGCGGGATATTAATGTTTGCAGCAGCTTGTAGCTTTGGCCTTTTGGCGAATGCGTTGCTGCGTCGGTAGTAAAACGGTCGCCCAAACCCATGTTCAAGTCGAGCCGCCTCATGGCGCCATGCGGCTCGGTCGTCAGGAACACCTCGTTTGACCTGATGGAGCCCGAGTATTTTTTGCGACGCACAAGGAATCCCCCGGAGCAGCTTTCTCGCCGATTCAACATCAGACAATTTTGGGAGGCATGCGGTCAGCGGAAAACGAGCCTGACGTCCAACCTCCTGTACAATGTGTTTTATGCTGTGGCCCTTCGGGCACACCTTCGATCTTTGGCAATGGACGGTGCCACTGGTACAATTTTTGGCAATTCAAACTCAATCACTTCGACATGCTTATTCTCAATCGCTTCACTCTGGGGCGGTGACTCAAAAAAACTTCCGTTGGCCCCTATAGATCAATGACAAATCCACGCTATGACGGCAAACCGCTCCTACGCCTCGTAGAGTATTGGGTGCTTTGGTCAATCGACGAAATTGAGCCCAATGAAGTTTCTCTTCTCGTCGAAATGGAACCGAATCTACGCACGGCGTGGTCGCTCGAAGGTTCGTGGCATAGCATGCTCGAACAACTCTTGGAACTGTCCCCCGCTTTGCAGGACGAGTTGCGTGGGATGTGGAAGCGTAATCTCGAAACGGCACGCGAAAACAACATGCCGGCTCCTAAGGAGATGTTCGCTCAGTCGATTGCCGACCAAATCGCTGGCTGACCCCGCACCTGCACAGGCGGCGGTGGACAACTTTTTGGGGCCTGGAGTCAATGAGAGTCGAGCGTGATTCCCGATCAAGGTGTATTTGATTTTAACGCATGACCGTCCAGGCTCACTTCTGCTCTTTGGCAACGGTGGGTGACGCAAACATTTTACCGTTGCCGGTCGCTTGGCTTTAGTTACGCAAAAATTTTGAATACATTGGAAGGTTTTTCGCAGTTCCAAGTCATTGGCCTTGGTGGTGTTAGAATTCGGTTGCGTTGAGTGTTTTTCTGTTATGCACTCATTCGTGTTGATCCGTGCGTATCCGTGGCTGAAAACTAAGGGCCTTTATTTGCCACGAATCAGCTCGAATCTTCACGTATTCTGCGTGGTCCGCTTGTGATAGTTCGGTTTGCGCGGGGTCGACTCTCGCCTTTTGATTAGTGTGAATCAGCGTTGATTAGTGTTCCCACAACTTGGCTGCGCCGAACACTCATGTCCGCTAATCGCACACTCGATCAGCCCTTGATCTCGTGTGTACCTAAACCAAACCGGTCGTAACCGTTAAAGGCTTGCGATCAACGAGGAATCAGCCTGGTGCTAAACCGACGTTAAATGCGAGTCGCTTCGGGGCGGGAGGCGTTTTCTTTTAGTAGAATAATTTGGTTGTTTGGCGTCGTTCGGAGCGGCGTCTGCAAACACCGACCGTAGGGCGACGAAGCGAATGATGAATCCGTACGAATCGCCTCCTCCCGAACCTCCACTTGAAGACAACCGCAAGCGTCGGGCGTTTTTCAGTAGCGTCACGTGTCTCTTCAGCCTTATGGTGGCCCTCAACTTCTCGCGTCTAATCGTGACGTGGCACGCGTTTCGAACAGACGGCTTCGAGCAAATCGGTTTTCCATTCGCGTTCTTTGAAAGAGGCGGTTTTTCATTCCATTACGTATGGCACCTCCAATGGTTGTTTGTCGATGCCGTAATCGCGTTTACAGTTGCGGTTGGTTGCGGCTACTTACTCCGCGACGGTTGGATTGTCGCCTTTCGCCGATTGCGAAAGTGGGGACTCGAGGAAGTCGACTAACATGAAGACACAGCTACATGTTCTCCTGCCTTCTTCGACCCGACCCGATTGCTTCGACGTCGCAGTTCGGACTCTGCTTGCCCCACATCGCCTTCAAGAAGACGACACGATGCAGCCAAACTGGCGATTCGACTACCTTTGCCTCTTTGACTCCACGCTCAATTGTGCTGAAACGGATTTGGAACTTCGGGAGTCAATACACAACGACTACGCTGGATACGTCTCTCGCGTTCATCGACTCGATCCTTGCGCGTCCGCTGGTGCGGTCGTGACGCCTGATGGTCAATGGCATGACTTGTCTGACTTTGGATACCGCTTGATGAACGATGCGGACTCCAATGCTGAACCACTTGAGCGATGGCACGAGCACTATTGGAAACTGATGCGAGATAATCCGGACTGCTGGGTAATCGAAACTTGGGCTCACTCGTAACGTACCGACCGCATACGCTTCCACTACGATGCTATTGCTCCGTCGCTTATTCGCAAGACCATGGCCGCTGCTGTAATTGCAGGTTGGGTGTCTGATTGCCCCGGCCCCGAACTGTCGTTTGTTCAGCAACCCGATGTGACGGAACGGTTGCGGTGACGAATCGGACATGACCCGTTTTTCGCTTGAGATCATTAGTGCACGAAATCCATCCCAATCTGCTCTGGCTTGGCCACGCGTTTGACATACGTCAACCTCGCCCGTTGTTCGATACCGGTATCACCGCTGTGGTTGACGTCGCCATTGAGGAACCGGCAGCTCAACTTCCACGGCAATTGCTCTATCTCCGATTTCCGCTTTATGACGGTGGCGGCAACGACCCCTCGGTTCTTCGATTCGCCGTTCAGTCACTGATTGATCTGCTCTACACAAATACCCGCACCCTCGTTGCTTGTTCCGCTGGCATGTCACGTTCGCCAACGATTGCAGCGTATTCGCTCGCATGCCATCTCGACATCACACCGGAACTTGCCCTTGAACGTATCGCTTCGATCAAATCACTGGAGATCAAACGCCAACTTTGGTCAGATGTGGCCAACGTTTTCCCTAGCGTACGCCGGCCAACGTTTTAGTTTTCAGGGTCAGCGAAGCACAGGCCGGACTCGTGTGGCTTTCGTAATGCACAAGGAGTCCCGCGGAGAAGCTTTCTCGCAGATAAAAACGGAGACAGAAATATTGATGCGACAGAAAAATGAGGGTGCTGCTAAATCAGGTATAACAATTTTTCTGTTGCCTTAATCTGTCTGTATAATCACCCACTTCTTGACACATGGATGGTAGTGTTCATCGCGAGCCGATTCTTGCACCGCAACGTAAAAAGCAATGCAGCAGCGGGTGACGCAGGGAAGCGGAAAATCGATTAAAATCTGCAAGTCACTATTCGCGACCCCCAGAAAAGCCTGAACGGCCGCGACATGCGGACGCCCCCGATTTACGACTCGTCGTCGGACGGTTCGCTGGCTTCGGTGACTTGAATGTTGGTTGCGAGATGCTCGTGGGCGGTTCGTTGCACATCGTCGCCCGCGATCTGTTTTTCGTGGCGTCGGGCCGACTTTGGATTAGCGAGTCTGCCGATATGCACCACTGGTTCACCTGGTTGCACCGCGGGTAGCGTCGTCATCCCAATCACAACGCCTGAGAAAGGAGCCTCCAAACGGTTTTGGTCTTCCGCCAACAGGTTACTGTTGGTTGCAATCGCTTGCCCCTTGACGACCGTGTCTCCGGGAGCAACATGCATCGACATAAAACCGCCTCGTTCTGCCCGCAACCACCGTGTCTCGCGAATGATCGCCTGGGTATTGGGGATGTCAGGCTTACCAGGCATCATGCCTAGTTCTTTCAGACAATTAAAGATGCCGCGGGTCATGCAATCGGCGACAGACGATTCCACCTTCCACACTTCGCCTCCTTCGATAATGATCGTGGGACATCCCGCCTTGGTCGCTTCGCGCCGCAACGAGCCTTTGGGGCCTTTGCCGTGCAAGATAATTCCTGCGCCAAACGCTTCCGCCAAACGAACGCAATCCGGGTTCAAAAGATCGGCTCGAACATTTGGAAAATTGGTGCGTCGGACGGCTGCCGTGTGCAAGTCGATACCGTAGTCGCACTTCTTGATCAACGACTCAAATATCACCTTCGCCAATCGTGACGCCATGCTGCCACCACTGGTGCCTGGGAAACAGCGATTCAAATCGCGACGATCAGGCAAATAACGAGAGTGACGCTCGAATCCGAGCACATTTAACACGGGAATCAACAACAGCGTGCCGGACTGCAGCACCCAAGTAGGATCGGCAAGCAACGTACGAATCGCACCGGTGCCATTCAATTCGTCTCCGTGCAACGCCGCGGAAACAAACACGGTCGGCCCAGGCGACAAACCGCGTCTAATTTGAATCGGAATCACCACACTTCGACTGCTGTAGCTCTCGGTCACCTCGAAATCGGTGTTCGCAAACTGACCTGGTGCAATGTTGCATCCGAACCAGTGGTGGTCAGAAGTAGTCATGATTCGATCGCTATTGAAGCCGTTAGACTTACGTGAGAAGTAGAGGATACCGAATCAAGTTTGATCCCAAACAAAAGGATAAAGTTCACCTGATTCAAATTCCATTTTACACCATTCTTAGTGGTGTGGTGAATGAGTCGACGCTTCATCGATCATCGATTGCTCGAGCGTCTTGATCTTCGGTGCCCGTTTCTTGCGAGTTTTGGTCGGCACCATTTCTTTCATCGCTTCTTGTTTACCAAAGCACAATAATCGGTCTCCCGCTTCCATCTTGCGAGAATATTTAGGGTTGGGGATCACCGTGTTACCACGGTACAACGTCAGCACGTTGATATCGCGGTCGGTAAAGGCCGCCTCGGTGATCGTCATCCCCACGAAATGGGATCCTTCGGGGACCACCAATTCACAGACGCCATAACCACGACTGACGGTCAGACGTTGACGAATATCCATCTCAGGAAAATCGACGTGCGCGGCGCAGTATTCGATGATGGCTCCGGCAATGTCCATTTGGGTGGCCCGCTCGATGCCCTCTAGACCCGGCGAACTGTTGACCTCCATGACTTGGGGGCCGTGTTGTCCTTCGAGCATGTCGACGCCTGCGATCCGCAGCCCCATGATCTGAGCCGCACGAATCGCCGTTTCGCGATATTCGTCATTGAGTTCGACGGTTTCGACCACACCGCCACGATGCACATTGCTACGAAACTCGTCACCCTGGGCAACTCGCCGCATCGCTCCGATGACCCGATCGCCAACGACAAACGCCCGCACGTCGCGTCCCTTGCTTTCGGCAACAAAACTTTGCACGAGCACGTTTTGTTTGGCGGTTTGCAGCGTTTCGATGATAGCTTCGGCAATCTTGATCGTGTCAGCCAAAATCACGCCAACGCCTTGGGTGCCTTCGAGTAGTTTGATGATGACCGGCGCGCCACCAATCCGCTCGATTGCCGGAATCACGTCGCCGCGGTCGCGAACAAAGGTTGTCTTTGGCATGCCGATATGGTGACGACTAAGAATCTGAAGACTTCGCAATTTGTCGCGACTATTGGCAATCCCTGCAGAACTATTGGCAACGAACACATTCATTTGTTCAAGTTGGCGCACCACGGCGGTACCAAAGTAAGTGATGCTTGCACCAATACGCGGGATCATCGCGTCGAAGTCGGAGAGCGGTTTGCCTCGATAATAAAGGTCGGGCTTTCCTCGTTGCAGATCGATTGCACACTTCAGTGTGTTGATGACGGAAACCTTGTATCCACGCTCCTTTGCTGCGGCGACCAAACGTCGAGTGCTGTAACAACGCGGGGCGCAAGAAATAATGCCAAGTTTCATAGCAGCAAAAACCTTTGAGAAGAGAAGTATCATTCAAACGAAGCGACGTCGCGCTGTCTGGTACTGTCTAAGTTACGCGACAACGCCGCGGCAAGCCAACGAAACGCAAACAAAAAGCACGCAATAACGGTACCAAATTAGAATTAGTTGCTTTCCGGATGTTTTTGTACGCTGCTGCCAGACACGCCCCCCGTCCAAAAACATCGGCTTCACGCGTCCCTGTCACGAATGTGATTGCATTCTGTTTGCTACAAAGCAATTAAGCATCCTTTGCAACGTCGGTGCTAAGTCCCAACTGTTTCAATCGACTTCGCAGTGTTGGCCGGCTCACGCCTAGCCGGCTGCTCGCCGCGCTGACATTCCCTTGAGTCGCGCGAAGAATTTCGGGCAGGATTTCCCGATCCACCGCGTCGTGGATGTCAGCGGAAATGTTGTGGGATCCTTCTTCGAGCAATGCCGCCGCTCGCATCTTCAAATTCGCTTGCCATGTTCCCGAGTTTCCTTTTTCCAGATTCGCTGAGTTCGTGGAACTATCGTCATTCTGTACGGTAAAACTACCTGGCAGAAAGGCGGGGACGATAACGGGACCACTCGCCTTCAACAACGTTTGCTTAATCACACCTTGCAACTCGCGAACATTCCCCGGCCAGGAATGAAGTTTTAGCGCCGCCATGGTTTCCGGAGCTATCGAAACGAACTCTTTTCCGAGCGATTTGGCAAACCTTGCAAAAAAGTAGTCCACCATGATCTTGATGTCTTCGCCTCGATCACGCAGCGGCGGCAAGTTGATCGTAAATTCGTTCAAACGGTAATACAGATCGCTGCGAAAACTGTTGTCCACCATCGCGGATTCGACATCACGATTGGTTGCTGCGATGATGCGAACGTCGGACTTGATTGACTTGTTACCACCGACTCGCTCGAATTCTTTCTCTTGCAGCACCCGCAGCAACTTGGTCTGCATCTTTGGCGTCATGTCTCCGATTTCGTCCAGAAACAACGTGCCTCCGTTACAGACTTCGAATTTGCCAATGTGCCTTTGGTCGGCGCCGGTGAAGGATCCCTTTTCATGGCCAAACAACTCGCTTTCTAGCAAATTCTCGGGAATCGCGGCACAGTTGATCGCATGAAACAATTGGTCACGACGATTGCTGTGTTGATAGATCGCTCTGGCAACGACCTCTTTCCCTGTGCCGGTTTCGCCGAGGATCAAGACCGCGACGTCTCGTGAAGCCACTCGTCCGATCGAGCGAAACACTTCGACCATCGCGGGGCAATCCCCTAACACGCGGTCGGTGGTAGCGTCGTCGGCATCGCCGAGGCTTTCCGATGGCAAGACCGCTGGCTTTCGCGCCATCCGGCTGGTTTCCAATGCGGAATCGATGATCGGCAAAATGTCATCCGGTTCAAACGGCTTCGTCACGTACTCAAACGCACCGCCGCTCATCGCGCCGATCGCGGTCTCGGCGGTGCCGTGCCCCGTCATCATGATCACCGGAACGCGACGATCCAGCTCACGAAATTCATGAAGCGCTGCCAACCCTGATTGATCCGGCAATTGGATATCCAGTAGTACGGCATCCGGTTTGTGTTGGGCAAACAGTTGCAGACCTTTGCTGGCGGTATCTGCGGTGATGACATGATAGTCCGGTGCAGGCAAGCAAAGTTTCATGACCTGCAAAATCAACGCATCGTCATCGACGACTAACAGAGTGCTGGGGTCGCTGGAGTTCATTTGGCCGGATCACTTTCAGTTGTCGAAGAAGAGAATGCAGGCAGGATGACAGAAATACGGGTTCCTTCACCGACCGTCGAGCGTACGTCGACCGCCCCTTCGTGGCTTCGTACGATACCAATCGAGGTGCTCAAACCAAGTCCTGTCCCTTGGCCTCGCTCTTTGGTGGTGAAGAAGGGATCAAACATTCGCTCACGAATCTCTTTGGGAATACCGGTCCCCGTATCGGATACCGTAATGGATAGATAATCGCCGGGTTGAAGCGTGCTGTAAGAGTACGAACGCTCGCTTGCCAACGTGATCGGAGCGGCTGAGATCGTTAGTTTGCCATGATGGTTCATTGCATCGCGTGCGTTGATGGCAAGATTCATGATCACTTGGCTGATCTCGGTTTCGTCAGCGAGAATGGAGGGCAGGTTGTCACTGACTTCGGTCTTCAGCTCAATGCCTTTGGGCAACGTTGCCTGCAAAATCGCCGCGATTTCCGGGATGATTGCCCCCACGTTGATCGGTTCGTGCTCGCCATCGCCGCCTCGAGCAAACGTTAACAATTGAGAAATCAGATCGGCACCGCGACTGGCGCCGTTGCCAATCGTGTCCAGCAACGCACCGCGATCAATATTGGCGTCGGTTCGTTGCAGCATCCTGCAACTCATCAAAATCGGCGTCAACAAATTATTCAAGTCGTGAGCGATTCCGCTCGCCAACGTCCCCAAACTCTCAAGTCGTTGCCGTCGCCGCTCGACCTGTTGCAGTCGTTTGCGTTCACCCAAGTCCAAATCCAAGACCACTTCGCCAATCGTCTCACTCGCTTCGCGAATTCGAGTGCGTCGACGTTCGATGCGAATGCGACGCCCCGCCTTGGTGGTCGCAATCAACTCGCCCGACCAACGCTCGGTCTCTGCGTATTTGACAGCGTGAATGTTATTATCGCTACCTTTGGGAGGGACGATTTTCAACAAGTCATTGGCGGTTTGCCCAATCGCTTCGTTGGCCTCAAATCCGAACAGACGTTGTGCACCCCGATTCCAATAAACCACCCGGCCGACCGCGTCCAGAATGTGCAGCGGTTCGGGAATCTCGCTCAACAACGCCTCGTGTTGCTTTAATCGTAATCGTGATGCTTCGCGTTCAGAGACATCACGCACAGAGATGGCAAGAAACTCTTGATCACGGATCGTCTGCGGGGTGACCGTCAATTCGGTATGCAGCCGGGTTCCATTGGGACGCATCGCTTTGACACGTCGTGACAATGTGCTTTCTCGATCGTTCTCGACCAATCGATTGGCCAACCACTCGTCAATCACAGTGGTGGTAAACAACGACCCCACCGTCATCCCTTTGAGTGTCGCCTCGTCGGTTTGAAACATTTCATCAAACGCCGGGTTGGTCATCTGGATGCGACCGTTTTCATCGGTCAATAAAATGCCGTCGGACGAACCGCGAACGATCAGCGCGAATCGCTCGTCCGCCTCGAGGGTGCGCATATCCGCGAGACGCCGAAGTTGTTGTTCGCTCCGTCGAGCAACGTAAAGCAACCCCACCAGTCCAAGCATCAGTGCATGGCCTCCGATTAAAGCCCAAGCGGCTTCGAGTCGTTCACGCTCCGCCGCCTTTTTCATCTTCGTCAAATGATGATGGTTGGCAGCCAGACTGGCTTCGAGGCGGGCGCGCAGATTCGTGGCATCAATTCGCAGTCGCGTTCGCTGCGGCAAATCCAGCGAGGTTGCGATGGGCGTTAGCGGCCGAATCTCGTTCACATACCGTCGGCAATCCATCAACAACGGTTCAAGTCCGTCTAGCAGTACCACTTCGCTTGACAACGCAACTTTCTGAAGCTCTTCGGCCAACTGTTCGCAGCGGCCGATCGCTTCGACAAGTTCACTGCGGTCTTGTTCGTCTCCGCCAAGCGTCAAAGCACGCAACCGTGATGCGGCGGTGCCTATTGTGAATCGCAAACTGGTCACTCGTCCAAGTTGCTCTTCGGTGTTGACGATCCGGCGATGCGATTGCGGCAACTCATCGAGCGCTCGGTACGTGATCAGACACGACAAAACAATCGTCAAAATGGCTATCGTTACTGCGATCGAAAACGCGTTATTCCGTAGCCAACGCATCAATTTTCACTTTTGGGGTGCTGTGAGTGGTTCAGCTAGCGTCACAATAAAAGCAAATCTGGGCGAATGGGCACGCGGTTTGCGATCAAGCGATTAACTGTCAACCAAACTTAACCCAGTTCGTTATGCAATCTTCAAGAGTCTAAGCTCAACGGATGGTTTGCATCAGCGGGCACGCGATTGATTTTAACCAAATTTATGAATGATTCACTCACTTTCAAAGAAGCACTGCACCAAGCCAAATCGCTTTGGATTGGTTGCCAGTGGCCGACACAATTTGGAAGTTCACGATTGAATTTGGAAGGATTGCGGAGTCGTCAGGCAGGGATGGCGGAAAAGGCGACTCGAGGCGAAGAATCTCGCTGTTGGGGCCATGCTGCCATTTGGTTGGTCACGGTGGAACGTGACGCTGCGTTGGCTGAAGAGCTCGGCGAACAAGCACTGCGTGCATCCGAAGCGGGCGATAGGATTTTGGCCCACAGCCTGCTTCGCGAAGCAGTTGCGATCGAACAAAAGTACCGCGAACCGATCGTGTACCAGCCCATTCTGAAACTCTTTGAACAATCGATTTCGCTCGAAAGTTGCTGTTCTTAGAGGGTATCCGAAAAGGGGTCTGACCCGTTGGAAGCGAGTCGTTTTGTTGAGTTTTTTGCCTGGCCGGAGAGGGTCAGACCCCTTTTCGGATATCGCTCTTAGCGGCAATTAATTTTCCATTGGAAAGCATCTTGCCACTTCCTTGGCGAGCTGCGGTTTCGGTTTCCGGAAAATTTCGTCAAGCTGGTCACTTGTGCATGCCGCCGTCTTGAACGCGAACGCCCCCGTCGCTATCAAAACTTCCACTGAAGGGTGGAAGCCAATCGCGTCGAGACTTTCCAAACGGCTTGCCATCCTGTTGTGACCGATCCAATTTCACTCGCACGCGCGTCGCTAGCCAACGCCGAGTAATGCTATCAAGTGTTTTCTCCATCCACGAAAGAGTCGTTGATGCCCAGCTCTGATGAATCATCGTCCGGTGTAGCCCAAGTGGACGATCGTCCTTGGGAAGAATTGCTGCGTTTGGCTCAAGAAGGCAGCAACGTCCAGCTCGAAGATTACGTATCCCAGCTTTCGACTGCCGACCAAGCCCTTGCCCTCAGCCGGCTTGACGAGTCCGAAGAAATGCAGGTGCTCGAGGCGCTCAATGCCGCCGACGCGGCCGAGCTGATCAGTCATTTGCCGGAGGTGGAAGCGGCTCGTATGCTGGCGCTGCTGGACACCACGACTGCGGCGGCAATCGTCCAAGAATTGCCAAGCGACGAGCAAGCCGACTTGCTGGGCGACCTAAGTGACGAGCAAGCCGAAGCAATTTTAGACGAATTGCCAAGCGACGAGGCAGCTTCGGCTCGCGAATTGTCATCGTATGAAGATGATGAAGCGGGCGGGATGATGGTTCGCGAGATGCTTCGCTTCAACGACCAAATGTCGGTTCGCGATGTGATCCACGATCTGAGCGAGCACGGCGAAGATTACAGCGACTTCGATGTTCGCTACGCCTACGTTTGTGACGACCAGGATCGGTTGGTCGGCGTCTTGCCGATGCAAAACTTGTTGTTCGTCAAACGCGCAGAACATCTCGCCGATTTGATGATTCGAGATCCGATTTCGGTGCAAGCCACGGCACCGCTTGACGATTTGATCGAGCTGTTTGATTCTCATAATTACCTCGCCGTGCCCGTTGTCGACGAGCAGGGCAAACTGCAGGGAATCGTGCACCGCGAGGCAGTGCATTACGAAGAAACGCGTGCTGCCGAAAGCGATTACCTAAAGAGCCAAGGGATCGTCGGCGGCGAAGAACTTCGTACGATGCCAATATGGTTGAGAGCTCGGCGACGTTTGAGCTGGTTGAGCATCAATGTGTTTTTGAACATCGGTGCCGCAGGTGTGATCGCCTACTTTCAAGATACACTGCAAGCGGTGATTGCCCTTGCCGTATTTTTACCGATCATTAGTGATATGAGTGGATGCAGCGGCAACCAAGCCGTCGCGGTTAGTATGCGAGAACTTTCACTTGGATTGGTCCGGCCCACCGAAATGTTGCGAGTTTGGTGGCAAGAGGTTTCGGTGGGGTTGATTAACGGATCGGCGCTGGGGGTGCTTGTTGCAATCGTCGCCGTATTGTTTAACGGAAATCCGTATCTCGGAATCGTTGTCGGCATCGCCCTTTTCGCGAATACAATTGTGGCAGTATCGATTGGCGGTGTGGTGCCTTTGCTGTTGAAACGATTTGGTTTTGACCCGGCCGTCGCCAGTGGGCCCCTGCTGACCACGGTCACCGACATGTGTGGATTTTTCCTAGTGTTGGGGCTCGCCACGATGATGCTTTCGAAGTTGATCTAAACGCGACAGAACTCGACATGCCGTCGTGGACTCGCAGAAAAAACCCATAAGGGATGACAGTAATGGAACCGCTTGATCTAGCTAAATTTGAATGGAAGATCGTGGTGCGTCAGCTGACCATCGACGATTACGATGCATTGGTCGAGATTTCCAGACGCTGCTTTCCAGGAATGGAACCGTGGGGCCGCGACCAGATTGAAAGTCAGTTGTCGCTTTTCCCCGAAGGCCAAATCTGTGTGGAAATCGACGGCAAATTGGCCGCTTCGTCCTCCAGTTTGATCATGGAATACGACTCGGCGCTCGAATGGCATAACTGGAAAGCGATCGCCGATGGCGGCTATATTCGCAACCATAAACCCAAAGGCGACACGCTGTATGGGATCGAGATCATGGTCGATCCCGAATTTCGCGGTATGAAATTGTCGCGTCGGTTGTACGATGCGCGCAAAGAACTGTGTCGCCAAAAGAATCTTTCCCAGATCATCATCGGCGGGCGGATTCCCGGATACCACAAACACGCCGACACGATGTCGGCACGTCAGTACATCGATTCAGTGGTCGAAAAAGAGAACTACGATCCGGTATTAACCGCCCAGCTTTCCAATGGCTTTATCGTTCGCGGATTGACGCCCAACTATTTGCCATCGGATACCGAATCGTGCGGCTACGCCACGCATGCGATCTGGAGCAACATCGAATACGTACCGGGTGCAAAACGACGTTTCCATCACGTCGTCGAGCCCATTCGCGTCTGTGTCGTCCAGTATCAATTGCGAACGATTAGCGGTTTCGATGAATTTGCTCAGCAATGCGAGTTCTTTCTCGATACTGCGTCGGACTACAAGTGCGACTTTATCTTGTTCCCCGAGCTGTTCACGACGCAATTGCTTTCCTGTGTCGAGTCAAGTCGTCCGGGGCAAGCGGCACGCCAACTCGCTGACTTTACGCCACAGTACCTCGATCTGTTTACGGAGATGTCGGTCAAATACGACATCAACGTGATTGGCGGATCACAGTTTGTGATCGAAAACGGAACGCTTTACAACATTGCCTACTTGTTCCGCCGCGATGGTTCGATCGGGAAACAATACAAGATCCACATCACGCCAAGTGAACGAAAATGGTGGGGAGTGAATCCCGGCAAATCAGTCGAGGTATTCGAAACCGATTGTGGGCCGATCGCAATCCAGATTTGTTACGATATCGAGTTCCCCGAGTTGACTCGAATCGCGACACAGAAAGGTGCCCAGATCATCTTCGTGCCGTTCAACACCGACACACGACATGGCTATTTGCGAGTGCGTTATTGTGCGCAGGCTCGCTGCATCGAGAATCACTTGTACGTGGCGATTTCGGGCTGTACCGGAAACCTACCCTTCGTTGAGAACTCGGACATCCACTACGCTCAATCAGGGATCTTCACGCCAGCAGACGTGGAATTTGCTCGAGACGGAATCGCGGCAGAATGCAATCCGAATGTCGAAACGGTGATCATCCACGACCTGGATTTTGAACAGCTGCGTCGCCATCGCGAAGCCGGTTCAGTCCAGAATTGGAACGATCGCCAACGTAATCTTTACAAAGTGGTTTACGAACAAGACGGCAAGTCACACGAAGTGTAACGACGATGTCCGGCGAACACGGCGTCGCTTTCGCTGTCAGAAAAACACTGAACGCATCATCCATGCGTTTTGGTGTGGATCGTTTCATAGATCCCTATACCCGTGGCCAAAGATCCCGAGCGAAGGACCTTCCACAAAACATACGGCCTCAGCAATCAGCTTCGAACTTGCGAGCAATAATCGCTGAGGAACCGATTTATGACGAGAGATTCAGAACTTGCGTTTCAGCGTTCGCCAATTCAGTGATCATCGCAACCAATTGGAGCGAAGTCGTGTCCTTGGTCGCCGCAGGTAACTCACCACGACGAATGGCAACTTCGCGGGGTGCCACGATTCCAATTTGAACTCGGCCACCGGCGACACGGTTGATGGTTAAGGTGATGTCGGTTCCAATTTGGATGGTTTCACCCACTTTTCGGCTGAGCACTAACATGATTCGATCCTTGAATAAAGTGTTTTCCGAAGCCAGATTGCGGCCTCTTAACTAAGCCTGAGAAGCAACCGCCGGACCAATCGCGACGTGAAACTAAGAAAAACTACAGATTTTCAATTTTTGACTGATCAAATCCAGATCTTTGATTCGCTAACTTCACTTCCTGACGCCCATTCAGCTCGCAAGATGCGGTAATTGCCGCCGCCTTGAATTCCGGTAAAAAAGTATTCTGGTTCCCTTCTCCCCCGGCTTTCCGGGGGTGAAGGGTTGGAGATAAGGGAAGAGTGACTCATTTTGATATGCCGAATCTCATCCGCATACCTGCATAGACGCCGCAATTGCCCACAATTTTTCCAAGGCGGGTGAAGCCTTGGAAAGAATGTTTCCAACATCGGACAACAATCGCATTGCTGGCAATTCAGGGATGTCCTAGCCCAGCAGTTGCAACGCGTCATCCATTTCAGCCAAGACGGCATCGATTTGCACCGTTGCCACTTCAATCACATCCGGATTCGCGTTCTCGCTTGCTGTCTGCAGTTCCGCAAACGTCGCAATCTTGGTGGATCCGCTGACGAGTGGCGATTGAGCCGACGCCGATGCGTCTATCGGTTCGGCACTGGATTGCTCGCTAGCGAATGGATTATCCAACGGAGTCGCAACCGCTTCGCCTGCTCCGTTGCTGACACTGTTTCGCGACAACTCGTTGATCACTCGCAATGCATCCATTGCAGTGATGCGTCCATCGGCGTTGACATCGTAATAGCGACCTGGCACGAGGACGTTTTCCCCTTCGCCGTTGGCTTGTCGCCCCAGTTGATTGACGACCATCAACGCATCCAATGTTGTCGTTTCGCCGCTGCCGTCGACATCGGTCGATTGGATCAGATTGGTTGGACTGACGCCACTAATCGCATCGTTGCCAGCCGACGAAAGAACAATCACGATCTGGTCTTCGTTTGAGGCATTGAAGATCAATGCATACAGGTTTCCAGCCGTCAAAGACGCCGTCAACAAGCCTCCGGCATCGTCGGCAATCGGATTCAAATCTTCGTCGAACAAGATGACTTGAGCGTTGACCGACGTCGAGCCGACATGACCGATCGTCAAGGTGGTGTTTTTGGTTGCGCCAAACAGAACCGCAGTTGATTGGCTACTCGCTGCTATCAATTGCGGACGTGCGAAGTTACCCGGAATGACCAATCCACCGCCGTTGCCCCCACCGTTTTCATCGTTGTCGAGAATCGAGCCGACAAAAACCGTGCCCTCGCCAAGGTTTGCCCCGGTCGGTTGATTCAATGTAACAACGACCGTTTCCACACCTTCGACAACGGCATCATCCACTAAGTTGATCGTAATGCTGCCGGACGTTTGCCCTGCGGGAATGGTGATAGGGTTCGCCGCGACTACAAAGTCGCTTCCCGAGGTCGCCGACCCAGTCACTGTGAAAGGGATCGTGATCGCAGATTCACTTGTCTTCGACAAATTGACGATCACGTTGATGGCGGAGTCACCTTCGCTAACCGTTTGACTGACATTGGCGAGCGTGACAATCGGGTTAGTGGGTTCCGAAGGGTCTGAGTTCTGTAGCGTTATGGTGTGCGTGGTGCTGGTTCCCAGCGTCGCACCCGTAGGACTCTGCAGCGTGACCGCAATCGTTTCATCACCCTCATTTTCACTGTCGCTAATCGCAGTGACCACGATTGTGCCCGAGGTTTGCCCGGCCGCAATCCGTAGCGGACTGGTGCTGATCGTATAGTCAGTTCCGTCGGTTGCCGTTCCTGTCACGACAAAAGGGATTACGATTTCCGATTCCGATACGGAGGAAAGAATGACCGAAATCGAGACGTTGCCACCATCTTCGCTGACGGTTTGATTGGTGGTTGAGAAATCAACCACCGGATCCGCCGACGTTGGCGAATCGTTATCGACAATCGAGATCGTTTGAGTTGGGTTCACGCCCAAATCAAATCCAGTGGGCGGTGCAAAACTTAACGTGAACGATTCGGTCGACTCCAACTCGTTGTCGTCGATGATTTCAATCGGCAGACTCGCTGTACTCGTGCCAGGCTCGAATCTAAGTGTTTGCTGTGCGATGACATAATCGGTGCCATTGGTCGCGGTGCCAACAATGGTCACGGGAACCACAATCAGCTGCGTCGTCAAAACACTGAGCCTTGCCGTGACGTTCACAACCCCAGCCGACTCGGGCACAACCTGCTGCTCGGTTGTGAAGTCGATCACTGGATTGCTGCCTTCGATATCATTGTCCAGGATCGTGATCGTTGTCGATCGCACGTTCCCCAGTTCACCAAAGTTCGGGACGCCGAGCGAAACGATCATCGTTTCGTCGCCTTCGACCAAGTTGTCTTCGAAAATATTGATCGTGAAAGTTCGCGTTTTTTCGCCTGCAGCAAAACCGACGACGCTGGTCAAACTGGCGTAGTCCTGTTCACTGGTCGCTGTCCCTGTGATGAAAAATGGGACGGTGACAAATGACTCGCTGACTTCTGACAAACTAACGGTCACCGAAACCGTGGTGTTGCCTTCGATGACACTCAGCGTGGACTGCTCGATGTTAATGGTCGGTGGTGGTGGCTGATCATCGTCGCTAATCGTCACGGTCTCGGTAGGAATAGCCCCTAGTATTGCACCGGTTGGCGTTCCCAAAGTCACGAAAGCGACTTCGTCCCCTTCGACAATCGCATCGTCATTGACATTCAATGTGATCGTGGCCGAGGTTTGTCCCGCAGCAAACGTGATGGGACTTGATGAAATCGTGAAATCGGTGTTGGAACTCGCCGATCCACTGAAAGTGAACGGAACCGTGATCGGAGCGTCGCTTGCTCTGGACAAGTTGACGATCAGCGAGACTGACCCCACATTTTCGCCGACAGTCAATGCCGACGAGCGGAAACTGACCGTTGGCGGTTCGACGTCATCATTGTCGACGATCGTCAAGACTTGTCGGTTGGGCAATCCAAGTTTGGCGTTGGTGGGGGTGTCGAGTTTGACGATGACCGTTTCGTTGTTTTCTAACTCGAAGTCATCGGTGATCGCGATATTGATGCTGGCAGTTGTTTCGCCAGACGGAATCAAAATCGAGTCACTGCTAATCACAAAGTCAGTATTTCGTGTTGCACTACCTGTGACTGTGAAGGGAAGCACGACGTCAAATTCGCTCGGCGACGAAAGCCTGATGGTCATGACCGCCGAACCCGCGTTCTCCTGGACCGTTGGGGCGGCTAGTTCAAGCGTTGCCGTCGGAGTACCGTCATCATTATCAACGAGATTGACGGTGTGAGTGTTCTGGGCCCCCAGTGTTGCACCGGTTGGAGTGCCCAATGTCACAATGATTGTCTCAGTCGATTCGGCCGACAAGTCATCGTTGACCGTGAACGTGATGTTCGCTGACATGTTGCCTGCGGGTATCGTCAGCGGACTGGGCGTTACCGTGAAGTCATCTCCCTCAACCGCTGTACCTGTTAACGTGAAAGGAACAATCACGTCCTCTTTGGCAATTTGCGAAAGGGTCACGTTGACCGTGAATGTGTTGGCGTCCTCGAGTTGCGATTGAGTCGCCAGCGTGGTCGTCACCACGGTCTCGCTCGCATTAGCGACTCGTAAAATCACATCACCATAGTCCGTGATCGGAAGCGAGTTGGTTTCCGCATCGACAATCAGTGTTCGGTTGGACGGGTTTACCCCGATCGCGTTGAGCGTCAATTGATAATCACCCGCCACATCCGGAACCATCACATCAAACGTCCCTAGACTGCGGGTCGGCGGAACGCCCAATGCCGTGGATGCTGAACTCGAAACGACCGAATCGCCGGCATCGCGATTGAGAATCGTGTCGATGAAGACCGGGAAGTCTGTGGATTCAAAAAATTCGTCAATTACCAACGACGACGCACTGCTGGCAAAGTTCAATTGGTAGCCGCGGACCGCCTGCTCCGCCGACGTCAACGTCGCTTCGAAGCGAACGGTCGATCCGCCACTTGCCGTCACGACCGTCATCCCGTTCGATTCGGTCGTGGTTCCAACCACGGGAAGCAAATCGATGACCGCGAGCAAACGGCGGTCCTCGAGCAATTCAGCACCAAGTCGTCGGCGTTTTACGTTTCTACGCGTGGTTCGACGGCTCATAGGAAAACATCCTCGTTGCTTCAGGAAAAATCGGGGGAGTAATAGTCTGGAGACTGCGAAGAATAGGCAGAATACACAGGCCTTGATCTTAGTCCACTCGACCAGCCATCGCCACCAGGATCCAGCACGAAGAAATTTCTCTCTCGATGATCAATCGCAAATTTGCGGAGAAATACGGCAGTTACAAACGCCCTCACTCATCGCCCAGACTGAGTGGCAACAAGGAAACTCGCGTTTCATCCACTTCGGATGCGACCTTTTCGACCGCATCCACACGCACCGATAGCGGTACGTCCGTTTCCTCAGGCAGCGAGAACCCAATAGGTTTTGGGGGTTCAGGGCCGATTCCGGCACCCCATTCAATCGCTCCCTCTGCACTCTGCGAATCGATCCGAGATGGCCAAGTTGCAAAATCGTAGGCCACGAGTTCGCCTGCACCACCTCCGCCACCGCCAACCACAGCGGCTTTAGGTCCTTGCAATTCAATCGCATTGATCACCAACAACGCGTCGAACGCGGTGATAAGATTGTTGCCATCCACGTCAAAAAATCGACTTTTACCACCCAATGCCAGCGGAGACGCTGGCGTCGAATCGGTTGCCAACCTTCCGCCAAATTCCGAATAGGCTCTCAATTCAAGCTCGGTAATGATCATCAGTGCATCGATCGCTGTGATGCCGCCTTCGTTATTGACATCTTCGGCGGTGAGCACATTCTGCCAAGGCGCAGGCAAGTCGACCTCGACCGTGACTCGCTCGGTGCCGCTGCCGGAGACTACGTTGCGAAAGGCTTTTCCACCGCCGTCGTGTGATGCAGGCCCGATCATCCACTCGGTTCGGTCGGTGAATCGAATTTCGTCACGCTCGGTTTCAGATATTTGTGAACCGACGACCCGAATCGTTTTCGCAGTCGGCGCCAGACTGCGGACCGATTGAGGATCCACCAACACCTCGGCCATGACGTCGTCGGTCAGATCAAAGATGGAAAAGTTGTCGACTTTCCCGACCAAACTGCTGAGATCAAGCGTTTGCTCGAGTCCCTCCATCGCGAGCGTATTGATTCCTTCGCCGCCGTTGAGTCGTACCACATCGCTGGCCACCGGATCGACAGGCAACGTTTTTAAGGTGGCATAATCCAGCTTCAACGTTTGGCTCGAATCACTCCCAAACACATCAAGGCGAGAAATACTCTGCAAACCGGATGAAAACAAATCGGTCGTGGATGAGGCCATGTTGTTAACCACGATTTGATTGTTCTCAAACCGAATTTGCGTGGTCTCACCAACGGGAGTGACCAACGCGATTGGAAAACCTTGCTCATCAATCAAATCCCAAACATAGTCCTCGACCTCACCATCATTGGCTTCACCGGTAAACGTCAGCCCTCCGCTGGAACTGAAGCGAAATCGTGCGGCGGTCGATCCGATGCTTGCAGTGGAGGGGATGGTAAAGTTCAGAGTGTTCTCGGCGCCCGCAGTGATACTCTCACTGACGAAAACCTGTTCGCCCGCGTCGCTCCAATCGCCGTCCCGGTTGAAGTCGATCCAGCCATCAAGTTTTCCGTTGCCCGATGCCACCACATTGATGCTGGAGGTCGCGGGAGTTGTTTTCGATACGATCAATGTCGCCAGCAAACGGATGCCATCTTCGTCGTCAATGCCATCCTTGTCGTCACCGCCAGTTCGATCGACTCCAGCGCTCGCATCAGGAATTCCGTTGACTTCGTCGTCAACACTTTCGCCCAAGAACAAACTTGTGATTCGATGACTCGCGCCATCCACGGTGGGATAACTGGAGGCGAACCCGGACTGGGCCGACGTCGGAGCATCACCAAAATCGTACTTCTTGGGTTGCCCAAACCCTATTTCCTCAGCCAATTCATCAACATCGTCTTCCTTCAAAAATCCATCACCATTGACGTCAAAGAATAGAAGCACATCATCGGGCCGCGTGTCTGGCAACTTCCCATCAGCGTCAATATACCGAGGATCATTCAATTCGTTGGCAAGGAGAAGTGCATCGGAGATATCCGCCATAGTGTCATCGTTTACATCGAAACGATTCGCCGGATTCTGCCACGGACTTCCCTCGCCTTCGGCAGCCACGAAATCACCAGCCAACATGCAACGAGACTCCAATCGTTGCAGCGCAAAAGCGAACCGCGGCTTCATGGATGCGCGAGCGACGACGTCTCGACAAGATCGAACAATCGAACAATTCAAAGCCCGCCGCCGATCGTCTTGATCGGAAATACGCAACGCCCCCAACCATGTCTTGAGACGCTGTAAGCCGACCGCCCATTCCCTGCAAATCGTTTTGCGTGCCGCTCTTCGTACCGATCGCCATGATAAAGTCATCACCTACCCCCGCTGCGCAGTTAGCCAGGACCACCCCGACTGAATTATAGTCGGGGTGCGGCATGGTATGGGGAGTAAGATGCGGCGAATTTGCCGGGCTGCTATTTAACGCAGTGAGATTGCATCTTGCAGTGGTTTCAAGACACTCGCCACCAAATACTCGTCGATCAAGTCGCGTCCAAGCGCGACCAAGCGATCGTATTCGTGAACATACGTTTCGTCAGGTCCCAAGCTATCGTAGCGGCGAACCGTCAGATAAACGCTGATCGGATCCTCGCTGTAATCGCCCGTGCGAACTTGGTAGGCATTGGTACGCGATTCGAAACTGATCCGGCACTGCGTCCGACACTCTTCGTCCAACGCAAATTGAATCGCAGGTTCGTGCGATAACACTTTTCCGAAGGGCAGGTTCATGAACCCTTGCAAACCCGGTGCGACCCCAACGACTTCCGAGAGGATATCGTTGTGGTTACCGCGGTAGGCAAAGTCGAAACCGAACATCACGCTCAGCGATTCGCAATCCAGCGGACTGGCGGATAATTCGTAGGGGATCAACTCCAGCACGCTGCGGTGCAGATCATCGATCGCCTCGGCGGATTCTGGATTCACGACTCCCGAGTTGACTCGTTTCAATTCGGTCGAAACCCAGCGATAGGCTCCCGCCTCTTTTTCTTCTTCTAAGACAAACTCGTTTTTTTCGCGGCCGTAGAAGTTTTGCATCTTCGGGTAACGGCGGCGGATTTGTTCAAAGAAATGGAGGATTGATTCACGACCTTTGGGCAGATCCATTTCGGTCGTCAGAATCATGTTCAAGTAAAAGTCGTCGCTAAACGCACCATATCCGTTCATTCGTCACCTTTCGTGTCGCGTAGATGCTTTTTGGGTTGGTTGCCAGCACGGTGAATAGACGGGCAACCATAAAATGGGTTCACAAGCAAGGATGTAAGATCACAAGCGAACCACGACGACTCAGTGGCTAATTCAATAAGATGATGTGCTCCTCCGCTCGCATACGTGTACGTTTTAGTAGAGAGACAGTCGACATCATGTAGTTTAAGCGCAAGCCGCCAAGGATTGAACCTCCGAAAGAACGGTTTTTCACGCTTCGCCCTCGCCGAAATCACGACAAAGACGCATTTTCCCCGTATTTGCGAGCCGACGTCACTCGCTGCGGGCCCCATTTTGCCAATGTTTTACTGAGCGGCGGCCCGACGCTATGCGCGTTCGGCTCACCAAATGGGTCAGTCCATCGAATCAGAAACATGGCAAAGACGCATTTTCCCTGCTGCAGAACTGCAAAACGAGAATTGATTTGGCTAGAATGACGCGTCAAGTTCGCTGGGAATCACCCTACCCAACTGGCTTTGGGGGCTCGTTGCCACCTTAAGCCCCACCTTAAAGAATGCTCAGAACTAAATTTCCTAAGCGCGAATCCTACTCCTCAAAGAGACTTCACCCCATGATTCCCCGTCTACTCGCAGGAGTCGTCCTTGCCCTCACTGCCGCGACGATACTGACAGCAGCGGCTCCGGCCGCGGAAAAACCCAATATTGTCTTCATTTTCGCAGATGACATGTGCTTTGACACGATCGCTGGACTTGGCAATCCCGAGATCCAAACTCCCAACCTCGACGCCTTGGCACGCCGTGGAACCACGTTCACACACGCCTACAACATGGGGTCATGGAGCGGTGCGGTTTGCGTGGCCAGCCGCACGATGCTGAACTCGGGGCGATACGTTTGGAATGCAAACGCGATCTACAAAACGAGCGAAAACGAACGCAAAGAGGGACGATGGTGGAGCGAGATGATGAAGTCCGCTGGCTATCGCACCTACATGACGGGCAAATGGCACTGTACCGCGAGTGCGGAAAAGTCGTTTGACGTCGCGCGAGACATTCGCCCTGGAATGCCCAAAGACACTCCGGCTGGCTACAACCGTCCCGCGCCGGACGGCAGCGATCCATGGTCCCCATCCGATCCAAAGTTTGGCGGATTTTGGCAGGGCGGCACCCACTGGAGCGAAGTGGTTGCCAACCATGCCGAAGATTTCCTCAGCGACGCCGCGTCACAAAACGATCCGTTCTTCATGTACCTGGCCTTCAACGCGCCACACGATCCTCGCCAATCGCCCCAAGAATACGTTGATCGTTACCCCAGCGATTCCGTGGCCGTGCCCAAGAACTTTCAACCGATGTATCCGTTCGCGGAATCCATCGGATGTGGCAAAGGATTGCGTGACGAGCGTCTGGGACCTTTCCCACGCACCGAGCACGCGGTGCAAGTCCATCGCGGCGAATATTTCGCGTTGATCACTCACATGGATGACCAGATTGGCCGGATCTTGAAAGCGGTCGAAGCGTCAGGCAAAGCCGACAATACTTGGATCTTCTTTACCGCCGATCACGGGCTCGCCGTTGGCCAACACGGTTTGTTCGGCAAACAAAACATGTACGACCACAGCGTCCGCGTGCCTTTTATCGCCGTCGGTCCCGGCGTGAAAAAGAACGCGAAAATTGAGCAGCCGATTTACTTGCAAGACGTGATGCCAACGACACTCGAATTGGCGGGTGCCGCGAAACCCGAGCACGTCGAGTTCCATTCCGTGCTGCCGATGCTCGCAGGAGAATCGGGTTCGCTGGACGAGATTTACGGTTGCTACCTCAATCTGCAGCGGAGCATTCGCACCGACAAGTACAAGTTCATCGTCTACCCCAAAGCCAAGGCAGTGCGATTGTACGACATTCAAAAAGACCCGTTGGAAATGCACGACTTGGCAGGCGAAGCAGCAATGCAGCCAACAGTGAAAGAGCTGTTTGCACGATTGCAAGCGTTGCAAAAATCAATGAAAGACGAGCTCGTCCTGGAACTCTAACGCAGCCGAGCTACGATTTACTCACTCCTCACTCCTCTTGATTGTTGAATCAACAGGTAGCTGGTCAGTGCGATCGCCGCGATCGCACTCTGCGGGGTCCAACTGAGGAAGATACCCATCAGGACTTTGTCAAATTCCATATTCAGTCCCCGGCCCACGGCAATTGCGACGGCGATTAACGAGAACGCTGCTGGCGTGATAATGACGACGCGTTGCTGCCACGATAACCGCCGCGGCAGCATCGCCAGTGCGACCAGGGTAATGGGGCCAAGCGTATAGATTGCGATCAACGTTTCCGGCCGCACGGCCAACTTGCTCGCCACCGTCGCAAACACGGCCGCGATGGTGGTGGCGACCATCAGCCCAAACAGACTGAATTGGATCGGCTGAGTCGGGGCGGTTGCACTGTCGCCCTCTTCGAAATCGCCCACCAATTGATTTAGATAATCGCGGTGCCGCGCGGCAACCATACCAATCAGCGAACCGACTGCCGCAGCGACCAAAATATTAACGCCCATGTTGGGATAGTCCGCGAACAAGCCGCCATAGGTGTTCCCAGCCTCCCACACCGTTAATGGAAACCCGATCGATTCATTCTGCGATTTTGGTTTGCCGACCAAACTGCTCCAGTCGCTCGAACGCACGAAATAAGACAGTGCGTTGACGGCGGCCATCAACAGCATCCCGACTGCGGTACCGCGAAGAAACCAACGCGTCGACGATCCGGCCAGCGATAAAGTGTTCATGCGAATGTCAGACGAGAGAAGGTGTCGATGATGGAATAGCCGCCTTTCCTATCATACCCACCAACCTCATCAACGAAACGCACCCACCCCGACGTCCCCGTAGCCAGCGGTCGTGTAGCGAGCAAAGTGTTTCGACGTATCACCAGCGTCTGACAAAATAGCAACTGTCTTCCGGGCGTCTCAAAAATCGAATGTGAAACAATACGTTCACCACTTCCATCTGCACCTTTCCCGAGCGCAGCACGGGAGAGGTCGGACGGGCCCATTAGGCCTCGTCCGGGTGAAGGCCTGCCTCCGGCTCACTCGCACCGCCCATCAATTCCGCGTCCGGTCCGACTCGCCCCAACAGCCGCTACCAACGCCACCCTCCGTAGTGAATCTTGCTAAAGATCCCGCCCGACTGAACTCTTAATCGTACTCTTAATCCTAATCTCGTCCGAGCAACCAACTCTCCACCACCAAACGAGAGCAATGATTGCGCGGTCTGTTTGAACAGGAGGGCACAGAGGAAACGGAGTCATGGTTCACCACTTTCTCTGTTATCTCCCTTACCTCCTGTTCAATGATTTTTTCCTATTTCCCTTCCAGGCTCGTCATCAAGCGCACCAATTTCAAATTTGCAATTGTCAATTTATCTTTTTCAACTCCCAACTCCCAACTCCCAACTCCCAACTCCCAACTCCTCACCCCTCCCACGCACACTCGCAGCGTCGATCAACTGCATGACAAGAAACAACCCACCGACACGGATGCTCGCGGGAACCCCCAGTTCGCCACCGTGGTCCACCACCTCAACCGTTTTTGGGGTGCCCCTGGCGGTGACGCTGCATGTGATGGTTCCCGATCCTGGGCGCGTTGGGGCACTCGATGGCATGGGGCCGCTTTGAGTCTCTGCCGCGAGTGACCTGCGGTTAACGAAAGCGCACTCGCCAACGCCGACACTTGGCCAGCAACGTTGGCGTTCTGGGGAATCATGCCACCCTGAGGGTGCGCTTGCTCGCAGTCGGAGCGGGCAACTGGCTCGTATTTGGCTGGCCTGCATTGGGATGGCTCACATTGGGCTGGCCCGCGTTCGGTGCTGGCGTCTTGCTGCGCCGCGTCTTGGGTGTCCGAGGCGTTCGCTCCGCGGTTCGCGGGAACCGTTTGACGACTCGAGTTCATCCGGTCCAGCGGACTAACCACCTTCACATCCTCGCGGTTGAGCGAGTGCAAGTAGATCCGAGTCGTCTTGATATCTGCGTGACCAAGCAACTCTTGGATCGTGCAAATGTCGGTTCCCGTACGCAGTAAATGGGTCACAAAACTAAGGCGAAAAATATGTGAACTGACGTCCTCGATTTCCTCCGTCGTCCCTTCACCCGCTTCCTGCAATCTCGCTTCCTTAACCTTCTCAGCTCGGGCGAGTTCTTCGAGTTTGCTTTGGATGAACTTCAGGTCATCAAACGCAGACGCCTGAACGTAACGGCGATAGGAAATTAGGGACTGAATGATTTCAGGCGTTTCCAAGCAGGCGACTTGCGCCGCAGGTGGTCGCGGAGGAAGGCGATCACATCGTCGGCGGTGAATTCCCAAGTCGCCTGGGGCTTGCGACCATGAAACCGACTGAGTTTCTCGAACCAAATCTTCGCCCACTTGTCACGTTCCTCGCGCCACGTGGTTCTCGACTGACTAAGGCGTGCCATGGAATTGGCCTTTGCAATCACCCGATTGGGCAAAGAGAAACTGGCCAAATCGGTCGTGTGGAGCAGATTCCGTCCCGGTTGCGGTGGCCCCACAGCAAAGGTCATCGCCCACTCCCACGGCCATTCAAAGCAGGGTGGCATTTCTGAGTGCTGAATCGTTTTTACCGCCATCCGCATCGCCGCAGCACTACCTTTGCTGATTCTTTGCATGGCTGCATCACAGGTCAATGCCTCGGATGGAAAATTAGCTTACAATTTTGCTTGACCCAAGAATTAAGTCCCCTCATATTCAGCAAACGCCAACCGGCGATAACACTCCCTCGCACCGGCGATAACACTCCACGTGTCACCGAGGGAGCCGAAGGTCCAACCGGCGATAACAGCCCCAGGCCCCGCTTATCGCCACCACAACCGGCGATAATTACTTCGTTCGCCAACATTCGATATGAGACGTTTCTCGCTGCGCACGCTCGTCTTCACAATTCCACTCCTGTTCGGAGTGGCACTCGCATTTTGGGGCTACCAACGCAGCAAGCGCCAGGCCGAAGTGCTTCGTTGGTATCACGACGCCCTTACAACTGGTGATACGCTTCCACTCCCGTGGCTTGTTCAGGCTTTCGGTCAGTCTTCTGCGAAATCACGCGTCCAAGATTCTGCACGCGATATCCCGGAGTTAATTTTCGACGATCAATCGCGGGTTGCACAGATCGAACGTGCCGCAGTTACGGATGGTACCGAGAGCGGTGACGGAGTTGCCCTGTACACGTTTGGCGCAAATCATGGTGTCCATTGCTACCATGCGCCGCTCGGTGCTCGAATTGAACGTATTGCATTCACTGACGATGGGCTCGACATCGTACTACATGGTGACCTCAAAATGGGCTCGTTTGAATATTCCATCGACGCAAACACTCCGGAGACGTATCACATAGAATGGATGCCACACACACCACCGCTTGTGGCGAATATTTACCTATTGGTTTGGCAACGCCATCAATCCGATTCAATTCGACGCCCCGACCATTGAAAACGTGGCGAACCATCCGATGCACCGAAAAACCGGTGGATCGTTTTCACGAATGGATGCTTAACTCTCGGTCCTCGGTGATCGGTACCGTTCGTCGAATGAAATGATGCTAGCGATTCCTGCCCAATTGCGAGATCAACTTGTCACTAAGCAGCAAGAGCAACTCGAACGTCCGCACCCCGATCAAAACCTGCTCAAGTACGATGCTGTAGTGCTGACCCACGGACTTGGGCCGGCGGTCTATTTGACACTTGACGGCCGCATTCTGATCTGGGACTACGCTGCTAATGCCGAACCTGAATTCACAGACCGGCAACGCGACATCGGAAGATACGTGACCATTGGCGCGCGTAGCCTTCGTCTGCCGCGCCTGACTGACTTGATTCCAAAGCCAGTTCCTGGATCGCAACAATGCGATCAATGTCACGGCCTGAGATGGTCACGAATGCCAATGATGGAATCCGATGTTGTATGCTGGGTGTGTGACGGATTCGGGTGGATCAGTGTTGATGGCCATCCCATCTCGCAACCTAAAGTTTCAGGCAAGATCGACGAACCATGAATTGCACGGGAGGACGGGAGCAGTGTTTAATGGTTTGCTTAAAAGTCTTTCGCCCGTCCCCCGTGAATTCCGCCGTTATCCCACTGAAGTCTCGTCATGCCGAAGTACAAGCGAAATTCGAGTCTTCCCGATGTGATTGATGATCCCGTGTTGGGAACGCTTGCATTCACGGTAGCGCTCGACGGCAAAGACGAATACGAAGCAACAGCGAGGCTCGGTGGCCGCCGTGTGGAAGTCACACTCTACACCGACAGTGGTGGCCAATTGCGACCGTGTATCGTCCGCGCTCGACGCATCGTTGAAAACTTCCCAGCGATCCAAACGAAAATGTACGCATATGTTTTGCGAAACATTTTTCCGACGTACAACGAAACGTTCCGCATGGGAAGAAAGCCGATCACGGTCGAACAGCTAACCCGGAAGCTAAAACTTGAAGGCGTTACCACGCATCCTGAACCACGTGCTACATTCTGGTTTAATGCGGACGACGCCTTTCTTGACCACGGTTTGCAACTGTTCATGGGAGAACGGAACAGGTTTGTAGACCATGACATGCCGGGCTAGCTCGGACTGAGGAAATGCTTGGGATAACCATGGCATTCACACGGAGCGGGGCTTGCGGCCGAATTTGAAATGGACAGTTTTACTCTCCCCGCCCGGTGATGCCGGTCGTTATGTGGACGAATTGAACGCAACGAATCCTTACGAACCAACCTCTCTCGATCGTGACGAATCGCTGTCGACATCGTCCCGCTATGCGTTCGGAATTCTCACGTCAACTGTCGTTATTGCCGCATACGCGTTTCGTGGCATTGTCGGACTTCAACTTGTCGTGATGCTTCCGGCTGTTTGCATGACGTTGCTGCCGATCGCGGTCGTGATGATGATTCGACGACGCGTGACAATGGACCGAATTGGCCAATTGATCATCGCTGCGGGTACGCTACTCGTCGTCCATGTCGCTCTTACCGCCGCAACTGTCGAACTACTACTTCGCCAATCATTTGTTCTCGACCTAATTCCATACAATCGTGTGATCTCATTTACGATGAACTACGTCGTCCCAGGAACTCTCCTGGGTTTTACGATTGCTTCGCTTTCGCAATCATCGGAGTCAAAACGATTCGTTTGGACCGGAGGATTCGTTGTCGCCATTGGATCAATTGCTGCGATTGCTCATGGCTACTACTTTTTTGCTACATTGCTTGGTGACGATTTCGCGTCACGCGTTTGGTGGGCGTAACAAAGACCACGTAACCATGCCATCGCTTTACGCTTGCTTGTCAAGCGGAATTTTTAACTGGCGGCAAGCGAGCCGATTCTTCGAGCTCGCGTTAAGCCGCGATGCTCGTTTGAACTTGGCTTCGCAGAGTGATTTTCCCACTTCCGCCTCGCAACTTTCTTGCACTTTTTTTTGACTTCGCTGGTGCGTCCTTTCGATCAGACGTCTCGAACCGAATCCTACACTGGCGAAGTTCGCATTTGGGCTCTCTCTAAGGGAGCGGCATTGAGCTTACTCGTTGGCCATGTCGTAAGATAAAAAGCAACCGGTGTGACAGGACTCAGGCACGGATGGCCCGGTCAGGGTGCACCGATCATGTTGCTCGCTTTCACGCTCAACTGATGATGGCATGGTGGTCATCACCGGTCGCCATGGTTCGATAGCGGATCGAAAAAAGGGGCCTCCATGGTTGAGTTAATGTTTTGTTTGCTAATCGATGGGGCTTGTTAGGCGGTGCTCTAAGCGGCTTTGCTGTACTCGCTGGCCATCACGAACACGCGTTCTCGATCAAACGGTTTTCCGCTGTGGTACCAGCCAAAGAACATTTTTAAAATCTTCCGCATCACACACACGTTCGCCTTCTGCCCCGGCATCTTGTCGGTCTCCTTCTTCTTCCAGTAGTAGTCACCAAACAGTTTCTGACGCCCGACCAGCGGGATCGCCATCAGGTTCAGCACGTAACGCAGTTCCCTCCGGCCGCGACGACTAATCTTCGTCCGACCTTGCCGCTTTGGCGTTCGCACAGATTCAATCCCGCGTAACGCATCAACTGCGGCAGCGTGCGAAAGTCATCTGGAGGTCCGATCTCGGCCACCAGTCGCGACAGCAACCGCAGCGTGACGACGCCTTTGCACGGGCTCGGCAATCGGGCATCGTCGGCTTGCAGCTGCAATTAGAGCTGTTGCATCCGTTGTTCCAGTTCGCCTCGCTGCTGCAAAAACGCGGTGATTTCCGCATAAAGTTGCTGCACGGCGGCGGCTTGGATTTCGGCAAGTGTTGCGGCCAGGCCATCGTTATCGTCATCAGCGGATTCAACTGCCGCGTTCCAGATCTTCTTCAGGGTTGCTTGCTTGGTGTGCTTGGAGCGGGCCTTCATCGCAGCACAGAAGACTTCCTCGCCCGCCGCAACGATTCGATGAGGGTTACCGGCGAACTCTTCGACCAGGGCTTGCCCGGTTGGCCCGTACAGCACCGACTTGTCCAAGCGGAGATCGGCAAACAGGTTCCGCAGATCCGCATGCAGTTCACACTTGGCGACTTTGATGCGTGCTTCACAGCGATGCACCAGACGGTGAAGTTCACGCAACTGTGCGTAGAGCATGTCGAGCTTGCGGTCTCGGATCAGTTTGCCAACTTTGGCAACCGTCAGTGCCGCTCGCGGGTCCCTGTCGTCGGTCTTACCATGGTCAGCGAACTGAATCGTGCGGAACTTGGCAACCGCTTCGCCATGCACCAGGCAGGTTCGCATGCCCAGACTGCCGGCCAGTTGCAGCAAGCGTCGATGATAGATGCCGGTTGATTCACAGATGACGCGAAATTCACCGTAGCCGTGTTTTGCCGCTTTGACGCTGATCTGCCTGAGTGCCGTGCGGATGTCGCAGCTCGTATTGTCGCACTTGCCGCTGAGTGTCTGATCAGGCAGTTCCATCGCCCAGTGCAGCGATTCACTGCCGACGTCGAAAGCGACGTTCACGATCCGAACCGCGGAGAAAGCGAGCTGCTCGGGGGTCACTCGATTTTTCGCTGTAGTCGAGACTGAGATTGTTGTTGAATTCATTTGGCTTCTTTCGTTTGTATTGTCGAACCGCGGTCTCCACATCGTCGGTTACGACCAGAAAGCAGGTGAGCGAGTCTTCGTGATTCAGCTCGTGAATTACGGCGAGAGAAGCCATTTTCTAATTTGCAAATCATTTAGTCCACCTAAGAGTATGATCGGGATAGGGGCCCGGATTGCTCCGGGACCCCTCCCACATCACCTAGCATGCGGGTCCGCACTAGGCGATTCGCCGCGAGGATGCAAGCTGTTGCCAACGCTCTAATAGACTCAGTAAGCCTTCGCTTTTCAGGTACTCGTTCGATAACGCACGTTGGACTCCCGACGTCTTGGATAGACGCCATGGGCCTTTGCCGCTAAACGCGAACGGACGGGCGTCCCGGTACGACAAGCCTAATGACATCAGGTTGCGAAGCCATGTTTTCGACTTCTTCCACTGCTTCCAGTAGCATGCCCGAACCCGTCGCCGAAGCCACTTGTCGAGCGTACTGAATGTTGTCTTGACTTGATCTAACTGGAAATACCCAAGCCAACCAATTGCGTAAGAACGAAACTCCGCGAAACGCTTCTTCATCGATATGCCTCGGTTTCTACGAAAGATTTCCGAGACACGCCGTTTGAATACGTCGAGCTTCTTTCGACTCACGCGAAACTGTCCGCCATAGCCACGAAATTCGTAGCCCACGTACTCAAGCGTTTGCGTCTTACAGACGTTGCTCTTGACGTGATTGACTTGCAGTTTCAACGTCAGCGCCAGAAATCGCTCAACGCTCGCGTAAACACGATGCGCAGCTACATCGGACTTTGTGAAGATCACGAAGTCGTCCGCATACCGCACGGAAGGCAATCCGCGCCGTTTCAACTCCTTGTCCAGATCATCCAAATAGATGTTGGAAAGGAGTGGTGAGAGCGGACCGCCCTGCATCGTTCCTTCTTCGCTTGGTTGACATACTCCATCGATCATCACTCCGAAAGCGCAGGTAGCGTCCAATCAGCTTTAGCAGTCGGTTGTCGTGAACCTTGCGGCTCACGCGTGCCATTAACACGTCATGCTGGACTCGATCAAAGAACTTTGACAGATCCATATCGACGCATCGGCGTCGACCGCTGCGGATGATCTTCTGTACCTGCTTGGCTGCATCTTGCGCCGAGCGATAAGGTCGATAACCGAAACTCGATTCCGAGAATCCTGGATCGAAGATCGGCGTGAGGACTCACAAAATGGCGGTCTGGATGGCGCGTTCGAGCAAGTTTGGAATTCCGAGCTCTCTCGTGCCGCCATCGGGTTTGTGAATGGCCACCCGCCGGACAGGCCCGGACGATAGATGCCATCGAGTAGTTGTCGGCGAATGTTTTGCCAACGCGGAGCAAACCACTCGGGAAAGTCGTCGACCGTAATTCCGTCGGGCCCTGGGGCTCCACGGTTGGCCTTCACTCTTGCCCAAGCCATTTCCATGTTGACTTCATCGACAATTGCTTCCATCAAATTGTGAGCATCATCGCCCAAGGCTGACTTCTCGATGACCGCCAGACCCGAATCATCCGTCGGGATCTTTGGCGCAGCGTCATCCGCTTCGACGAAATCGAAGACAAGTTGTTCTGCGATCGTGTGCTCTGAGGTCATCGGTGGTTCGTTTCATGACTGTTGACGTTCGGTTCTTCCCGCCGCCATTGGATTTTGGCGGATCGGTACTACAACTTCTGCTGCATTCTCCAGGCACGTCATGCGTTACCGCATTCCGCCCCGCCTTTCGGGCAAGCCCTACTCACGGGTACGCTAGAAGTTCTCCCCGGATAAGGGTTTTCGTGATCTGTCCCCGCCCAAGCTCCCGATCTACCTGCGCCCCGTGTTTCTCCAAGGCATCCGCCGGGCTTCCGGTTCGGTTTCGCAGTCAGCAGCCTGCTGCGATCTCAATGATCGCTCCGCGACGGGCCTGTAGACGTCGGCCTCCTATCGGGTTTCTGTTCGTAGCAAACGCGGGTCTTGGCGTGAATGTGGCTGGCGACGGTTTAAGCGTTGAAGCTCGTCCGATTCGGTTGTTGCTCGAACGAAACTGTTCGCGGCGGCTAGCCAGATTTACGGTCACATTCGCACGCTTCTTTTTCACGGCTCGTCACCTCCGGCGCAGTTGCCCCATTTGCTAAGTTTAGAGCCTCGTACTGATCTTTCGTTCAAATTTCAGTTGGTATGGTAACTGCCTGAAAGAAACGGGACCTAAGTACAAGGGACTTGCACCCCACAAGATCACGCCCATACTGGGCGCACCACTGCACCGGAGCACGCGAAAGGGCGTTCTTGAAATGGAAGCCGTCCTCGCGCGTACCGGGTGATGGCTGCCGTTAGTCCTTAGATCCAGTCACCTCCCATGCTCTCGTTTTCCTGAGCTCAATTGATTATGACCGATAGTAAGCAACCGAGTCGGCGTTTCCAATTCTCTCTGAAGTTGCTACTAACTTATTCTGTGGTTGCTGCGGTAGCTATCTCCCTGATCATCAAGATGGCGTCCGCGAGCCCTCTTACAATCGGATTGGTTGCTCTGTGGATGATTGCGACTGCGCCTTTCATATTCTTCGCCGAAATTGTCGACTGGCTGCTTGGCGTCAACAAACAAAAGTTCGATGGAGAGACCTTTGACGCGAAGACGACCAGAAGTGGCATGCAATTAGTAAAATGAGTAGCGTAAGATGAACCGCACCAACGATCATGATGAACGAATTGCAAAAATGACCTTTGCTTCCGTGTACCCACACTATCTTGCCAAGGTTGAGAAGAAGGGCCGGACCAAAAAAGAACTACATCAGGTGATCAACTGGCTGACGGGTTTTAACGAAAAGGAGCTGCAGAAACGCATCGACGACAAAATGACGTTTGAACACTTCTTTCAGCACGCCAGGATAAATCCCAATGCACACCTTATCACAGGTGTCATTTGTGGCTATCGGGTTGAAGACATTGAGACCCCATTAACACAGCAGGTCAGATACTTGGACAAGCTGGTCGATGAATTAGCAAAAGGGCGGAAGATCGAAAAGATATTGCGTGAAGAATGAGCTTGCGTGGGACGCCCCGTCTGCCAATGTCCGACTACGAGGAAATCGCGGGGCAAACAATCGTCGTTCTCGACACCGAACAGCAACCGTTGTCGCGGCATGTCCCGCGTGATCAATCACCCAATATAGCGTTGCTAGAGCACGGCATGGCTGATGTACGCCCCGCAAATTTCGCATGGTTGCTGCCAGAACAATAGATCGGCGAACTGCGAGTTGCCAGTGAGTTGCGGTGGCACGACAACTTTGCACAGCCAGCCAACCTCCGGAACCCCGTGAACACCACCATTCGCCAGGATTGATCGAGATTGACAACGTACACAAACGTAATCCCAGCTACCGTCGGCGCAACTATCCTGGCGTTTGCTCTTTCGACCTTCGGACTTTGGCCGACATCGCGAATTTACGAGCAACCGCGGGGGCCGCTTCGGATCCTTCACCTACTTTCGCTTCAACTCATCATTGCCCTGATTTACGCATACCTGAATTGTTTCTTGCCGTACCGCAACGAACGTAATCAGATTGCTTTGACAATTTGTTGTTCGATGGTTGGGGATTTTTGGTGGTTGAAAGTTGCACGACGTACCACCCTAGTGCGTGATCCGATTGAGGTCTCGATCTACATTACGTCAACCGTGCTTTTCGCCTACGTCTGTCCCATGATGATCCTGCTCAACGCAGTTCCGCTGTTTGAGAGGGTGCATCCAACGATGAGCGCGGCGCCAATTATCTTTGTGTTTCTCTTGCACCTCTCGCTTTACTTTCTCGTTTTCTGGGCAACGAACCGATTTACCTCGATGGCAGCAACGGAAGTGCGGAGTGATGAACCATCCGATGCACACGAAGAACGGGATAAGATATTTACAAATGGAAACCACATTGGCCCAACGACTGGGCGACGATGACATGCTCAATCGTATAGAATTGATTTCCACCTCCACTGTCCCTAACTCAGCACACGCCTCGGGTAATCATCCGAGGCCGACGGAGCGGCGGTGGTGGGCTTTTTGGGAGTGGCTGCGACGTTCGTCGCCGCCGGCTGATCGGTAACGTTATCGGACCAAAGTTCATGGCGCAAACACAGTTTTCGATCCAATCACCGAGAACAGGACAATACAATGACTGAATCGCCAACCCCCAAAATCGTGAGCCGAGAAGAGTGGGAGCGAGCCCGCGCGGAACTGCTGGTTCGCGAAAAAGCACACACGCGTAAGGGAGACGAAATCGCTGCCGCTCGGCGGCGACTGCCGATGACGCCGATGGATTCGGTCACTGTGGTAGGCCAAAATGGTGCCATGCCTTTGCATCAGGTTTTCGAAAACCGGCGTGTGTTAATGGTCTATCACTTCATGTGGAACAGCGGCGCCCCCCACCACAAGCAATGCGAAGGGTGCACGCACAGCCAAACTGCAATGACTGCAGCCGTCCAAGCCTACCTCGCTGACCGCGACGTAACCTACGCCGTCTTTAGCAGCGGTGCGATTGACGAGATTGTCGCTTACCGCGACTTCATGGGGTGGACGGCACCGTGGTATTCGACTGCCGACTCCGGCGACGCGTTGACGACTCGGGACGGTGGCGACCTTCGCTGCTACTTGCGGACTGACGAACGAGTGTTCCAAACATACGAAACGAAATGGCGCGGAATCGAAGCCATGCTCCCTACTCTGCATTTGCTGGACATGACACCGTACGGTCGACAGGAAACCTGGGAGGACTCGCCTGCACGATACCCGCAAGAAAAAGCTGGTTCATGGTGGCGTCGTCGTGGCCGCCCTATTGCTCAGTGGACACGTACCGACGATCCGGTGGATAGCACCGTTGTTCACATCCAAACAACAAAAGACGGTAGCTAACAAATGGATGAAAGTGCCGATTGGTTCGCGTTTTGGAAAAGGGTGACTGTCATCGGCATTCGAATATCCGTACCGTCCTCCGACAAAGAACTCTAACACCCGACGCTTAAACCATGGACTCTCCGCAAAATACGAATGGCGCTCAATTACTGTGGTCTGCATTCTTGCTGACAGTGTCGCTAGTTGGATTTAGTTTTCCCTGGACCACACGTTTCTACCTAGCTCCGCTCGGACACGCGGCGTTTGCCCCCTGGTTGTTCATCCCACTTTTTCTCGCTTCGTTTCACATATTCGTTCGCTGCACTGCCGCTGAACTTGGATATTTGGTACCGCAAAGCTGGGGCAAGGTAGTTCACCCAATCTTGCTCTATTTGCTCGTTTGTTTGCTTTTGCCTGCTCCTCCCGCAACCAAACTGGGTTTGGGTTTTGCAATCGCGGTTACCGCTGCCTGCATAGTGTGGGCTGCGTATGCCTTGCGAACCGAAAAGAATTCGCGACGCGTCATACCCGAAAAGCAAAAAGGATAGTAGTCCGATGGTGACGGAGCGGCGGTGGTCAACGGTTTCAATTGGTTGCCGTTCGCCCGGCGTTCGCATATCGCTGCCGTTCTCTCACAAAGAAGTCCAGATGTCATGGTTTAGTCGAAAAGTGCTGGTGACCTTTATCAACGATGCAAACAGTGAAGTGTTTGCTGAGTCCGAAATGCCGCCAGCGAATCTACCAGATTCATTCGCAACGGAGACAACCTTACACATTGGCGACGCTGATTGGTCAGTTGTGCATGCAGAACCGCAATCGAAGAAGGAGTTCACAAAGTCTGGTGTGTTGACTCTCCGACTACGAAAGATAGAACTGATTGATCCCAAAGCATTGTCCTTTAGCCAATTGGACATTACCGATCGATTTGACGACAACGCGAACCATCTTGCGGACGAGTGGATTTCGACGACCCCGCTGAATTCAACGATCACGAATCCGGAAGCCTCTGGGCTACCATCGCCGGACGCAAGTGCTGAAGAGGTGTATCGCGAAGCGTCTAAACTATCTGAATTGAGAGAATCCATCCCGCTCCCGGACGATGGTGTCTATTGTCCAATATGCCATATTGCCAACATCGACCTCGCTAAGCTGCGATCACCTTGTCCCCAATGTGGCCGGGCGCTACTAAAATTTGGATGGACCTAGTTTGAGGGCAGTACAAAGCGTTGGACGCGGAGCCGCGGAATGCGTCGTTCTTTCATTCAATGTTAGCTGGACGCGGCCCGGTCAACGCTGACGTGATTTCGATGAGTGAATCAAAGGGGACGGCAAGCATTAGCGTCCCCAACCAGGTTGCCGCAGCATCTTTGGCCGGGGTAGAATCGGTGAAGAAATCAATCGATGTTTGATTAAAAACGTCAAGCCCCAAAGCGATCTCGTTTGGGCGCACGATCAATCCGTTTGTAAAGAAGCCGGAGAGATCGCAATTCGTTACCCGACTGAAATCCGACTGTGACGGACGCAAACCCATACGAATCTCCGCATCCTGCGATTTCCGCTGATCCGTATCGTGCTGCCGTCCACGCTGGGAAGATCTGATCGGATACGAATACCACACTCAAGATCTGCCCACGCCGCGTACGATCGAATACGCCTCATCCCATATTTCCGTTGATTTCAAAGCGTTGAAAGATTTTCACGCTGGGCGAATCCCACACTTGCCCAACGACGTAATTGCCCAAACTCGCGGCCTGACTATGCACTGGATCACACCACGTACACAGCTTGAGCGATACTTTCGTGACGGCGAACGTCCGCATGGTTCGTTCAATCGAGAGTATGCTGATACTTTGCGATGTCACGCTGAAAACTTTCCCGTTGATTGACGCAAGTCGACGGGTAACCATGCCGTAGAGACGGAGGACGACATCGTGTTTTTGCAAATGGCAAATCCGACTCACCGTCCCCGGTCACGCGACCGTTACCCGACTTGGAGCACGCAGACGTTGTCATATTTTGGAGTTTTGCAATTGAAAGCCGTTAGCGCGTCTAACGTGTTCTGGATTGGCATCACGTTATCGTTGGTGTGCAACAGTGGAATTATCGCATTTCTGTTTAGCCATCACGCGATTGCTATAGAGTCTTTTTGGCAAGCCACAATAACGGTATCTCTGTTCACTTTCCTGTTTGCTGCCATTCCGGTGTTTGGAGCGATGGCAATTGTGTCATGGGGAGTCCAACGTCAAACTACCCGCAAATTCGCAACGAGGTGGCTCGTCAAGAGCTGGCTCGTTTGTTTCCTAATATGTTGCATTAGTGGCACCTCGGTATTTTACGCGTTTGCCCCACAGAGAAAGCTCTCGACGGTTCACTACGTATTGTCGCTTGAAGTTGGATTCGTCTCGCTGATGCTATGTTTGGTGATTTCACTTAATCTCTCGATGCGATACCTTGGACTGCAACAGGACCGCCTAGCACCTGATGATTCATCAAGCTGATTCGCGAAACTTAGCTGTGCAAGACGGAATAATCCAGAGCATTGCACGGGAGTGGCGGTTGTCGCGAGTTTCGAACTAGAGGATCAACTCCCGCCACCCCTTACCGTTCGTGAAATCAAGAACCTTATGTCTGAAACTGCAATGTTTGAACAGGATGAAGACGATTATTGGCGATCCGCACGTGGTTTCGTGCGAGTACTAATCGCCGACCTAAACGATGCTCTAAAGGAGTCCGGTTTAAGCAAACCGAAACGCCGAATTGCGTGCGAACGTTCTGCGTTTTCTATTTGTAACACTATCGACCAATGTTGGATTCGGTCTGATGGAATAACAGACTACCCATTATTAGGGTTCTCAAAACGGTTCTTGGATAACGATTCTGAGATCGAACACATATCGCCGATACAAATTCCTCACAGGTCTGTGGAATTACACGCAATGGTTTGCGATGAAATTGCATGGTTTTTCGACGACCAAAAAGAACATTTACCCAATAACTTCACTGGCGTCATTGGCGAGGAAATACCGGACGCAACCTTCGCGACAGAAATCGAGACAAAAATAAAGCAACAACCTTGCAGCACGTGCAAGGGAACGGGCGACTGCTATTGCATCCGAAAAGGAACCGGTGTCGCGACGGGATGCCCGAGGTGCGGAGGCACTGGAAAATGTCAACACTGCCATGGGGCGGGTGTTTAATCAACGACGAACAAACTGCTGCACCTGTTTGGCGAAATTTTGCTTCGGGTTGTCAACAGATTTACTCACGCCACTTACAACCCAGATCTTTATCAAGCACCAAAGTCGCAGCGAGCGTTCCTGCTCGTTTACTCCCCTGTTGGCCGCTGCATGACGTTCCCCGTCGGACCGCTACGCGACGGCTATCTCTTGTATCTGCGTTGGTGGATGCCTTGGGGAATCGCGGTCCAGGATATTGGATGGGGAGTTAAGATCAAGACCCAGCATCAACATGTGTACATCGGTATGAATTGAGGGTCAGTGTACAGATGCGGATCTCCAGCGATTGCTCTGGTCCGGCGGCAGTCGTCGGATTCGCAGTCGTTGAGTTGTTCGCCGCCGCCCGCTGTTTCCATCTGTTTCTAAAATGAGCTATTGAATGGTGCTCGACAACAAGATCGTTGGCGACTTCATCGACGCAGCCGCTCGTGATCGAACTGCTGCAGTCGGACTGCTTCGCCGATACCCTGAACTCCGGAGTACGAACTTCCGATCGGAGACGGCTCTTCACTTCCTGGTGACGGAGGGCTTCGTCGACGCCGCAGTGTTCTGTGTCAAAAATGGCTTCGACGTGAACCGCTGCAACGATTTCGGTGACACTCCGCTCACGATTGCATGTCAACTTGGCGACTCGGCGATGGTTGCTGCATTGCTCGCCCATGGTGCAGACCCGAACCTATCATCCGACGTGAACGACTGCCCCCTTCATTGCTGTTTACACCTCGGCCGGACTGACCTCATGGCCATACTGCTCGACGCGGGAGCTGATCCGTACTACACCACTGAACTCGAAGAGACGATCTTCGACCTCTCGACCAATGACTACTCTAAGCGCCGGCGCGTATCTGCGTTTCTCGCCGAACGAGGTATCGACATCACCAAAGCTTTCCCAGATGGCGAGTAGTCCAGCGATTGTACTGAGCGACGGTGGGCGACATTGTGTTTACAAATGGAGACTAGATTGGCATTCCTCGGAAACGACCGCCGTTCGTCATATCGGACAGATATACTATGCAAACTTTTTTTCGCGATGAGATGATCGTCAGCGATTCTGATTTGACGATTCCTTCTCACGAAAAGACGCACCGATTGATCTGCGCACTGCGTCAATCCGCGGACTTCCATGCAAATGATGGTTTCGAGCCTCTTCCTTGGGAATGCTGGAGCGGAACGCACGATGACGACTTTGTGCGTTTGGTGTCGAACGTTGATCCTAACACGTTCGACGAGGCTTCAATTCCTGCCTCAGCACGGATGGCCAATTCCATCGCAATTGCCGCGGCTAGCATGATTGCAGCCGCAACGGATGCTGTCGAAACCGGCTGCTCTTTTTCTCCTACCTCAGGATTTCACCACGCACACTGGTCACGGCCTGGGTCCTTCTGTGCTCTTAATGCGTTGCCGCTGACTGCGCGTCACGTACTCAACTCTCCATCTGTCAACAGCGTGCTGATTCTCGATTGCGATTTTCACCGTGGCGACGGCACGGATGACATTCTCATGCGACTTGCCGACGATCGGATTCACCACAATTCGTTTGGCTTTCGATTCACGCATCGGGATCAAGCGTCAAAATACTTGGCAGAAATCGAACGCATATCGAACTCAATCAGCACGGGAGATTTTGATTTTGTAATCTACCAAGCTGGCATGGACGTTCTGGTTGGTGACCCTGCAGGAGGCGGGATATTGACGCTTGCTGAAGCCGGAATACGTGATTCGATTATTTTCTCATCCTGCCGCAAAGCGTCGGTGCCGATCGTCTGGAATCTTGCTGGCGGATACCAGCCGGTTCAGAAGACAGGTTATGATTCCGTGGTAGAGGGGCACCTCAACACCTACGACTTCGCACTTGACACGTTTCGGTGACACATTCAAACGGCGATAGCCCAAGACTGGCGGACATCATAGCTCACGCATTTTGAAGTTGCGAGTTTTTCCATACTCCCCAATGCGTTAGCAAGAGAGTATTGATCGTGTCGTGTCCCTCGCTCACGCGTCGGGTTGTGACTGGCCGGTGGGAACCGGCCCTACATCCCTACCGAGGCTAGCGTGCATCGTTGGTCGCCTTAAAATTAGTCCGTGTAAGGGACTGAAGTGAAGGGACATCACGTGATGCCCTTCACCTAGCGATGCGGCGCGAACCCGCGGGCCAGTTGCCAGCCCGGCAGCTAACCGCAAGGCACGGGGCAAAAATCATGCGGCTTCGATCGTGGGTACTGCGATTTCACTGAGAATCTCTTCGACGATCTTCTCCGCCGTCACCTTTCGCAGCCGGCTTTCGGGGCGGACGATCAAGCGGTGATTCATCACTGGCGCGACGATGCGTTTGACATCGTCGGGCAACACAAACGCTCGGCCGCGGATCGCTGCCATTGCTTGTGCACAGCGGAACAAGGCGATCGTGGCTCGCGGGCTGCCACCGAGCGCAAGGTCTTCGTGCAGACGTGTTTGATGAACGATCTGCAGCAGGTATTGGCGAACGCGTGGATCCACGTGAATCTTCTTGACCTCCAACTGTGCTTGCACCAACTCCTCGGCCGCAGCCACCGGCTTCAATCCGTCCACGGGATGGGCACCTTGCAGCAGTTCGAGCATCCGTAACTCTTCATCCATCGATGGATATCCGAGCGAAAACCGCATCATGAAACGGTCCAACTGAGCTTCGGGCAGCGGGAACGTCCCCTCATGATCGACTGGGTTCTGAGTTGCAATGACTAGGAATGGCGGCTTCAGCGAGTGTGTCGTCCCGTCTACCGTCACGCAGGTCTCTGCCATCGCTTCCAACAGCGATGCCTGCGTTCGCGGAGTGGCCCGGTTGATCTCGTCGGCCAACAGAATCTGAGTGAATACGGGCCCGGGGCGAAATTCGAACTCCGCCGTTTTCTGATTGAAAATCGAAGTCCCGGTGACGTCCGATGGCAGCAGGTCGGGCGTACACTGAACCCGTTTGAACTTGCATCCGACACTACGTGCCAACGCACGAGCGAGCATCGTCTTTGCGACCCCGGGGACATCTTCGAGCAATATATGGCCGCCACTCAGCCATGCCACCAGCGACAAAACACACTGTTTTCGCTTGCCCACGATAGCCAGTTCAACGTTGCCGATGATCCGCTTGGCGAGTTCCCCCACCGCAGCGGCTGCCGCTGGCGAGGCGTCGGGTCGATGCGACGAAGTCGTCGCAGGTGGTTTTGACGGAGAAGAGCTCACAAGCAGCCTATTCGGAACGACGCAAATGGAAGCCGCCAGCGATTATAATGGCACCGGCATCAAAGTTGCTAAGCTATAATAGTGTACTGGCTGGCTGCCCGTTTGGCAGTGCCCCGTGGGTTTGCAGGACTAGGGATCGAACAAGCGGAGGACGTTCTGATTATGATTGTGCCAAACTTGCTCGTTACCGACGATGACTCCGCATTTCGACGTGTCGTTTGCGAAGGACTTGCGCGCCGAGGGTTTCAGGTCAGCGAAGCGAGCGATGGCGATGAAGCCTTGGATGTGATTCGCAAACGGCGAGTCCACTTGGCTTTGGTCGATGTCCATATGCCGCGGGTCACGGGACTCGATTTGATGAGGCAGCTCGTCGATAACCCTGATCGTCCCGCCTGTGTGCTGATGTCGGCGGAATTGGACGAGCAGATTCGACGTGAAGCCGAATCGATGAAAGCTTACCAGGTTTTGAGTAAGCCAATTCGTCTGAATCAATTGTGCGATGTCGTGGTAGGCGCTCTATCGGACGTCTACGGATGGTCGCCAAATAAACCACGCTAGAGCGTTTTTACTCGTCTGTAGCTACCGTCGCCAGACGGTGGACCACGTTCTGGCGAACGCAGCTACGACTGAGTCCCACGCCATCTGTCAAATTGCACTAGAAACGACTTTAGCGATGCGAAAGTCAGCAAGGCTTTTGGCTTTACATCCGCCGGCCGAAACTCGCTGCGAGTTTCGCGAGCTACATGCTTTTGGTCGCGTATACTTCCGCGTATTCAATCGCCCAGGCGTCGATGATCCGTTGGAAATCAGCCTCATTTGCCTCAGCGATGGCGACAAAATGATTGCGGTTGAATAGCTCGCGATTCATCACCGTGCCTTTGCCTTTGAGCTCGAGCACGTTCAGGTCGCTGTAAGGCCGAATCATCATTTCCAGACGGCTGTACTGATTGCTTCGCTTGCCCGCTTCGATACGCAGGTCGTCGCGGTAGCATGCACCACCCCAACCGTTTTCGCCGAACAGCGATTCGGTGCGAAAGCCGGGAAAATGGTCAGCGACGCGGTGCACCGCCTTTTCAATATGATCCGATAGCGACAATCGATACGACGTATGCATTCGCCGAAGTTCTTCGGCGCTCATTTCCTGTTGACGTTCGATGGACGCTTTCTGTTCGGCTCGTTGTTTCCCACGCTGGATAGCCGACTCGAGCCGTTCGTTAAAATCGTCGCTCATCAATCAGGCCGATGTATCCGTTGGAGTGGAGGTTGGCTCGTCGCCGGGCGTTACCGTAGAGGTGTCCGCTGATTCCGGTTTCGAAGTTTCCGCGACTGCTTTCGCTGGCTCTTCACTCGCGGCGGGTGCCGTAGTGGATGGGGTCGCTTCAGCAGTTGCCGGTGCTTCCGAGCTAACGTTGGCTTTCTCTTTCTTCGATTTTACTTCTTTGGCCGGCTCGACCTTGTCCTTCGTAACGAACTGCATCAAATCGCCAAACGATCGCAACGGCTCGTCGCCTTTGAGCATTGCATCGCTGATCGGTTCGACCGGCTTGCTGCTAACGACGCGGTACGTTTCGGATTGTTTACCACGTCCGCCGCCGCGATTGTCACGGCCTCGGTTGTCGCGTCCGCGTCCGCCATCACGTCCACCGCGTTGACCACCGCCGCTTTGTCGGCCGCCTCGGTCACCACCACCGCTTGATGCCCCCGCTTTGCCGCGACCGCCACGATTGTCGGGACGATTGCCTTGTGAAGCTTGGGCACCACCGGATGACGCTCCTCCGCGTGCTGGAGCAGCGTCGCGGTTTGCACCGCCGCGGTTGCCGCCACGATTTTGCGATTGTTGACCGCGTTGCGGACGATCGTTGCGTTGACGACGCATCTCTTCGAGTTCGATTTCACGTTGAGGCGAGATCGCGCTCAACGCCACTCGACGACGCTTGGTATCGATTCCGGTCACCCAAGTGGTGATCACGTCACCGACTTGAATCGCTTCGTGCAGGTCTTCGATGAACTGTTCCGAAACGCGACTAACGTGAATCAATCCGCTGCAATCGGGTGCCAATTCAACGAACACACCAAACGGCATGACGCCGACGACAACACCGATGACTTGGTCGCCGGTCTTGAGCGTCTTTAGGTTTGGCATCGATGTCAGCACTGCGTTGGAAGCCCCATCGGCGACATCACTATCACCAAACGGGTCACACAACCAGCTCACCAATTGACGCGTTCGGCGGGCACCGATCTGCCATTCTTTGATGCACTTGTCAATTTTGGCTTTTTCAGGGCGTGGACGAACCACACGCATCGATACCGCCGCAGCGGCTTCTGCTGGTTCGGCCGCATCGGAAGATTCTTCAGCCTGCGGAGCTTCTGCGACACTTTCCTCCGCAGATTCGCTTGCCGAAGCATCCGCTTCCGCCGTCTCAACTGCAGGTTCTGCCGCGGGTTCGCCGGAAGGTTCGGCTGCTGAAACATCTTCGGCTGCCGGATCCGCAGGAGCTGCGTCCGATTCACCCGCTTCGTTTTCCGCGGCTAAGCCGAAAGGTTTCTCTTCGTCGGTTTCGGCGGTTTTTAATTCCTTGGTTTCGGCAACTGGCTCGACGACGTCGCTTAGTTTTGGTGCGGCGTCTTCGTCAAAGTTGGGCGTTTCATAACCTGGTGGAGTCGATGGCGGCAGTTCGATCTCGAGCGTCGTTGCCAACTTCTTGGCCAACGGATAGTCCTCGGGGTGAATCAATGTTCCATCGAGGACTTCTTCGCTGCCAAAGACTCGCAAGAACGGCAACGCTTGTCGCGTCGACGCCTTGTCGCCCCACGCATCAAGCTCTTCGATCTGTTCTCGAGACTTGAACAATTCGTTTCGACGAGCCGAATCCAACGCGTCGGCCACCTCCTGCGTAACGCCAGGCAAACGGCACAACCACGACGTGGGCGCCGAGTTTGCATCGACGCCACCACGCGAAGCACCGCTGATCATGACATCGTCGAGCACTTCCATCAGTGCCTTGTCGGCAAGTTCTCGTTGGAAGGATCCCAAACGCAATTTCAGAGGATCGACCTTTGCGATTGCGCCTGCAGGTTGCAGAATCGAAAATGCGACCCAGGCTGCACTGCGGAATCGACGAGGCGTCGTTCGCATTTCTTGATCCGCAACCTGGCTTCCGGCGTAGGTGTCCGCACCGCTGCGATCCGCCAATGTCCAGCGAATCGAATTCTCGGGCGATTGTTTAACCAATTCACCCACCGCGACCAAGCATCCTCGGCGTGCGGGACCATTGCTGATTACGATCAAATCGACGTGGTGAGCATGAATCAGTTCGCCCATTCGCAGCACCGCTTGCGACCGCATTCCGGCTGACAATTGGCAGGGCAAGTCTTCGCAGTGCAACAATCGACCATCACTCGCGACGATCGCCGTTGCCGCGGTTCGAGGCCCGACGGCATCGATCGACATGATCACTTTGGCTTCGACGCCGCTGCGGTTGACCTGCATTCGCAAATGGTCAGCGGCGATACCGAGCAAACGACTCGACGCACGTTCTTGTAATTCGTCCCACCATGCGGCCTCGGCAGCACCCCGAATGTCAGCTTCGTTTTCAATCAGAATGTTTCGCAACATATCCGCCAAGCGGGGATTGATGCGATCAGCGGTGGCCTGCAGCTCTGCTACTAAACGATTGGCATCGTATTCGAACGAGCAATTCGCAACTTGGCTGCGAAGGGCACGAGCGAGCATCACCGTTTGGAATGAACTAAGCTTGTTCGTGGGGATCCGCTTGCCTTGCAACGGTTTCAAGACACTCATTAACCAACGACGACGTCGTTGGCGAGGCGAAACCTTCTTCTGCTTCTTCGCAGGCGCTGGCTCGGCCTTCTTGTCGGATTTGGGCTCTTTGCCTTTTGCTTCGCTGTCTTTGGCATCAGCGAAGGACGGTTTCGTTGTCGCAGCGGCTTCTGGAGAAGCAGGTGTTTCGGACGAAGCAGGTGTTTCGGGCGAGGATGCTTCCGTCGTGGTTGCCTCCGCTGCAGCGTCCGTTGCCTCGGTGGCTGGCGTCGTGCTGGCTGTGCCCGCAGTGGCAGCTTCCGAAACAGCCGGTTCAGCAGTTGCTTCAGCTTGTGGCGTTTCGGTTTTTGGCGTCTCAGCTTGTGGCGTTTCGCTCGTTGCCTCGGGGGCAGCGGCAGCAGCCGTCTCGGCCTTCACTTCGACCTTAGACTCTTCAGCCTTGGGCTCGGTTGTTTCGACAGTCGCTGCTGGTTGCTCCGACTTGGATTCCGCAGTTTCGCTGGATTCCGTCGCGGCGCTAGCGTCACTCGCAGCTTCCTTGGCCGCAGGCTCTTCGGCAACTTTTGTTAGCGAAGCTTCATCGGAGGCAGCGGCCTTGCTCTTGACCGACTTTGTGCTGGCCGAACTGGGCTTTTGCTCTTTGCCGTGGTCGGAATCGTCATCGCCATGATCAGCACTCGAGTGAGGATCATGGATTTCGATGACGTGAATTTTTGCGTTCTTGCCAAGCCACTGGACCGCGGCATTGATCATTCGCGGATCACCCGCCAAGCGACCAGCCAACGACTTTTCAAGTTTCGCGCTGGCTTCGTTTGCGTCATCGATGGCTTCCATCTTTTCCGCAATCGCATGCAAGTCGTCTCCGTCACCCTTTTGTGGGTTCAGAACACGAACAGCAAGCCGAGTGGCAGAATCGACCGCTTCACCGGATTCAAGTTTGATCCGTCGACCTAGTCGCTCGAGCATGCGTTTGGAGTTCGCTTTCTCAATCGCTCGTCCCAGCGCGGGATCGGCAATCGGCGTCGCACTCCAACTCTCGAGCAATTCGGCGCGTCGCGCCGCAAGTTGACGGTCCGATTGAACAGCTTCGGCGAGTGCCCACAGACTGGCCTCGTCCAAACCGCCTAATTCATCACGCCGATATCGCGCCAAAAATGGCGGCGAGTATCCTTGTTCAATTAGGGGCAACGCAATTCGTAAACTTGATTCTTCGCAACGCCCACGTCGGGCAATTGCTTCTAGATCGACAGTCATCGCAAGTCGGTCTCATTCATAGGCATGCTCGAGTTCAGAAAACGTCCAGGAATCATCTCCATAGACACTCTTCTGAGGTCGAAACATACCTTCAATTTTGGAAGCCAGCAGTTTTAGGTGTTTTATAGCGGCTCTGCTGGAGTTTCAATCAACAGGTCAACAATAAAGCAACCCGCCGCGCAGGGCGAAGATATTGCCGAACAGCGGAAATGTCAACCTACGAGCGGGCCCCAATCTGCTAGCAGTTCCGTAATCCGAAATAATGTCCCGTGCCCGTGCCATCCAAATGCATCGACTTTGGTATCACGGTGGCAAAGGGGCTTCACATTCCACAATGGAAAACAGCGTGAAAACCGCTGAACACTCCGTCTGATCCCGCGAAACAGCCCATTTGGCAGAGAAATCGGTCCGGCACGATGCCGCTGCCTGTAGAACCGCGACCACGCCAACCGGGGAGCCCCGCGATGCGCGAGGGCCAACAAGTTTTTCCAAAATTGACCTAAGGAATTTGGGGCTCAATGTGGTACCTCGTCTCTCGGGGCGGCATGGCTTAGTGATTCCAGCAGCCGGGCTCCATGATCCCTGTTCGCCGATCTTGCCTACCCAACCCACGTTATCGGTGTGCCTTTCGCTTGATGGGCCGCGACGTATGAATGAGCATTTTTGCGTGCCACAAAATGGTTACGCAACACCGGCGGAGGCTTGCGACGACTGACGGGCCTTAAAAACACGCGAAATTGACAATTAGAAAAATCGATAAATTTGATTTAAGTCCCCTAACCGTCAAAGTCGATGATTCGACTAGGAAGCAAAGCGGTGCCGATGGCAGTCGTTTTTCTCTCCTTAAAGAAGACTGAGTTAACCTCCTGCGTTTTGTCAGGGGTCGTTCTCGAGAGGATAAAAGTTCTCTCGATCCACGTTCCGAGATGTAGTTGATGCCTGAACCGAAATTTCGCGTTGTTTCTGAGAATGGTTTTTCCACGGCAAGATCCGCAAATCGAAAGTTGACACCTCATCATTCAGAGGAGCGGAAAGAACGCGAATTGGACCGAATGACGGGCGTGGCTGCCCCAAAGACGGTCGATGTTTCGCTCAAGCAAATTGTCCCGCTATTGATCGACGCCGAAAAATCCAACCGAACTTGGCTCAGTGACTTCGCGGACGACACCGTTCGTATCGACGCGGATCTGTACGATGTGTTATTGGCATACCAACAGTTCCGACAACAAGACGCAGCCTGAGTTGCGTTCTGAAATTGCACAGCTTTTTTCCACGTTCTCAACAACCGCTAACTCGCCCCATCAAGGATGATGTACCATGCGATCCATCGCTGTGATTAACCAAAAAGGTGGTGTTGGCAAAACGACCAGCTCCGTCAACCTTTCGTCTGCTCTTGCCGCTCAAGGCCGTCGCGTATGTTTGCTCGACCTCGATCCGCAAGCCCATGCTTCGCTGCACCTTGGCATTACCGCCGTTGACGGCGAAGCCAGTATGTATGAAGTGCTTTGTGGGGAAGCGACGATCGCGCAAGCACGTTGCTGGGTGAATGAGAACCTGTGCGTGATTCCATCGAACTTGGATTTGGCTGCCGCCGAGCTAGAGCTCGCCAGCGAAGTGGGCCGCGAGATGATTCTTCGCGACAAGCTCGACGCCGATGACGAACCGTTTGATTACTTTATTCTTGATTGTCCGCCCAGCCTGGGCGTATTGACGGTCAACGCTTTGGTCGCGGTGAATGAAGTGTTCTTGCCGCTGCAGCCACACTTTTTGGCGCTGCACGGATTGAGCAAACTGTTGCGGACGATCGAAGTGGTTTCACGACGACTCAACAGCGACTTGCGTCTCTCGGGCGTGATGCTTTGCATGTACGACTCGAACACTCGGCTTGCTGCCGAAGTCAGCACCGATATCAACGAGTTCTTTGAAGCCAGTAAGGGTGCTCGTGAGTTCTATCGTAGTGCCAAGTTCTTTGACACACGCATTCGCCGTAACATTCGTTTGGCCGAAGCACCAAGTTTCGGCAAGTCGATCTTCGAGTACTCCGCTGACAGCAATGGCGCAATCGATTACCGTGCTCTTGCCGATGAAGTGATCGCTCAAGAAAACACATTTGTGCGAAAGCCAGAGCAGGCTGCGGCGTAGTTGAACATCGCCATATCGGCTAAAAAACACGCTATTTGTTAAAACGCGAGTTTGTAGCCCGGCGCTTCGCAAGCCAGTTTCAGTCCTAATTGGCTTGCCGCTCGTGGCAGCAAACTTAATTGCACCGGACCTCGCCCTAGTCGGACCACGGTGCCAATCGGTTTCATTCCCGCATGGCCAAACGCCTGGGATGATCGCTCGTTTGTCCAATCCATCGTTGTCACAAGTGTATCGGTTTCTGCTAATCGATTTTCGATGATGTAGGAAATCATGCAGCTGATGAATCGCTTTCCGCGGTGTTCTGGATGCGTCCATGCGTTAAACAGGAACCCGGCTTGCGGTGGCAGGTCAACGGATGTCCCTAGGTGACGAGCACGCGAAAAATTCTCGTTTGCGTTGACCGACTCAATGGCAATCCATAGAAACGAAACGACTTGCTGGTCGGGCGTTGTGATCACCACGACTCGGCGCTGCCCGGACACACCGCGTGGGCTGCCGATCTCTGTAGGTGCCTTTCCCGCTTGGATCAGTTCGAATAACTCACCCGCGCGTGGCGAACGCAATAAATAACCCGCAGGTAACGCTTGGGTGCGAAAATTCTTGGGCTCCAAATAAAGCAAACGGGTTGCATCGGCGATCTGTAACCGACGAGCAACGGCGTAGAAGAAGCGGAGAATGAAGAGTGGCAATTTCATTCTGTAGTTTTGACCCGATAAGCGATAACGATACTGAATCGACCGTCCTGATAAAGCGTAGTTTCAAACGCGACGACCAGCTCATTTTGGTGGGGCAGAAAGTACGGTTGATTTAGCCACGCAGACACTCCCTAGCGATTGTGCGGGTTATTCGCGAACTGTTCGGCGAACGGGTCGATCGGCTGGGCCTGTGTCGTTGGGCCCGCGTAACCGAACAGGCTACTGATTCGGCGCAAAAAAGCCTTCTGTCTCATGGTGATGACAGAAGGCAATGCTGCATTCGTGACAGGGAGAATCGTGAAGCCCGATTCTATTTTTTCTCAACCACCTCGACGCTCTTGATGACAACGGGAGTTGTCGGAACGTCTTGCATTAGCATGCCTGGAACTTTCGGGTTCGGCTTCGCTTGCGTCGCCGCTTTGCCAATACGATCGACAACTTCTTTGCCTTCGACGACACGACCAAAGACCGCGTAGCCAAAACCGTCTTGTGAATTCTCACGATTGAGGAAATCGTTGTTTGCGGTGTTCACAAAGAACTGGCTCGAGGCGCTGTGAGGAGCACTCGTACGTGCCATCGCGACGGTGTAGTGATTATTCTTCAGGCCATTTCCGCCTTCGTTTCGCACCATCCGAGGTGCATCTTTTTCATTCATATCTGCGGTAAAGCCGCCACCTTGGATCATGAAACCATCGATCACTCGGTGGAAGATCGTATCGGTGTAATGGCCCTCTTTGGCATACTTCAAGAAGTTTTCCACGGTTTTAGGGGCCTTCGCCGAATCCAATTCGATCACAAAAGCGCCTTCTGTCGTATCGACCTTTACGTAGACCGGCGTGGCAGGGGCTTGGGCGTGGACCGCCGTGCCAGTGCTTAGAACCAAAGCGGGCAACGCCATCATCAAAGCCAATCGAGAAACCATTCGTTTCCAATCCTCATTCGCGTAATTTAAGTCTGTATTGAAGTTACAGCTACGATTTAACCGACCCAGGCCGTTCGCGTAAAGTCCGGAGCAAACCACCAAGCGCTTTCCGTGGCCAATGCGAGACATTTTGGCGAATGCCAGCAAAAAACGCTCGTTCCCAGGCTCCTGCCTAACGCCATAAGCGATTTTTAGGCTGGAAATTAGAGCATTTGCGTTTCGTAGCTACGCTCGCCAGAGCGTGGATTGTTGGCGTCCACTGCAAATCACCACCTTCTGGCGAAGGTAGCTACCAGGAAATCGTTCACGGCGTTGGACTGGAGCCGGGGAACCAGTCCTGGCGATCACCCAGACACGTTGCCAATGCAAGCATTTCACAGCCGAGACAGGTAAAACATTGTGCGATCCGGATATTTGGCGTCAGTCTGGAACATCACACTGGTGCCACTGTCACGACGGACGTTTTCGCCGGCCTGACTTCAGTGCCCGCTCGATGTACGCTGCGGCATCAGGCGTCTTGCAACTCGTGTCGCCGTGATCTACTGACACCTTGCCGATTGCTTTGGCGACACTCATCGCTCGGTCGTGATAAGCAGGCAAATAAATTCCGATTGAAATCAGAGCTTGATTCATCGCGTGCCTTGCTTGGTTGGGCACATCATGAATCGTCGCTTCGATTCGATCCAGCGCCGCGTCGGCAATCTCGTCGGGCACATTCGCAGCATCATGCACTAGCCAACTCGCAAGTAACGTGTAGCCGGCCGCCAAACTTCGCTCCTGAGGACTTCTGGACCACTTCTTCCACTTTGCTGCTGCACAAGAAGTGCGTGAAGCTAAATCCGCAACCATCCCAACCAGCAAAGAATACTGCAACGGTTTTAGCCACGCGTCGATTTGGCGAGATTTAACTTGCGTCGGATCCGCGATCAGCAACGCCAATGTCATGGCGTCGCTGTTGCCCGTTTCCATTAGCGTTTCCGCTAACACCTGATCGCCTCGATGCCGCTTTTGCAGCGGACGCAAATCGCCGAACTTTACGCCAAACAGAGGCTCGGTAGCTCCATGGCGCAAATAGGTCTTTCGCGTCTGAGCAGAGCCAAGCGACTCGAGCTCCGTCATCACATCTTTGAGCATTGTGTTCATGCCTAGCCGCCACTTGCGAGAATATTAACAAAACCAGAACTATGGATGTGCCGGTTTTGCCGCAGTCTCCGCATCTGCATTTTCGGATTTCTTCTGAGTCGACTTCTTAAACGCTTCGACTCCGCCCACCACAGGCAGACTCAGCTGCGTCGCATCGAGATCGACCGTCAATTCCGTACCTGGCGTTGGCCATAGCGTCACGTTGCGATCACTCGAAAAAATCATCAGCCCAATCTGCTGGCCCTTCGCGATGATTTGATCGTCTGGCTGAAGGTCAAATTTCACATCATAAAACTTCCCGGGTTCCAGCGGCTCACTCTCGCGCATCGAATGCTGATTTTGAGGGTCCGCCCAACCACGGGTGATAATGTTGTCGGTGATCTTCGCCTTCTTGTCATTGTTCCAAGGCAGCGAGACAAGCCAAACCGACAGATTCGCAAACGGCTTGCTACTGGCCAATTTCAATTCGATCTTTGGTGTCCCTGATATATGCATTGGCTCAGTAAGCGTTTCGGAGACATAGATCAGTCGATGCTCTGTCCACTCGGCTTGGGCAAGCGATTCCCCGCTGAATGAAAAGTTGTCAACCAGCTTCTCTGTTCCTTGACCCGAGCCTGACTCAAGAACGAGTGTGCCACGCTCAGGGGCTCCCGCGGTCGGCCGCAACGTTACCGGTGACGCTGCGGGGTTGGGGTAGTCCTCGTACGAAGTTGGATTTTCTTGTTTGGCATCCTCTCGCACGATCCAAGCCCGCGGATCTTTTTCAACATCGTTCTCGACTCCGTGTAGGTACCGCGTGAACCATCGATTCATCAGCTTCATCGGCGGCGGCCCACCATGGCCGTCCTGGTGATAGTAGGTCTGTACCGGAACTCCTTTGGCTTTTACGGCTTGGTAGATTCGATTGCTGTGCTCAGGCACGACGTTCCAATCGTTGAAACCGTGCGCCATCAACAGCGCCGCTTTCATCGGACCGAGGTCATGGATGTAGTCACGTTTTGCCCAGAAGTCGTTGTAATCCCCGCTGACGCGATCCATTCCTTCTGCCATTTCTTTGTCACGAATTTCGCAATCGCAATACTCGCGTCGTGCCGCATTCCCGCTGTGAATAAAGTCGTACAAATAGTCGACGTCCTCACCGAGATAACCGCCCGGATGCCGCACCAATCCATTGGATCTGTAGTAGTGATAGTACGACGTGTTGGGGGCAACCGGGATGATCGCTTCGAGTCCTTCGACGCCGGTTGTCGCCGCTGCTAGAGGGATCGTGCCGTTATACGAGGTTCCCGTCATTCCCACTTTGCCCGTGCTCCAATACGCCGTCACGGGTTCGTCGCCATCGATCGAAGTGTACCCTTTCCCGCGTCCGCACAACCAATCAATTACGGCTTTGGGCGCGAGCGATTCGTTGTCTCCTCCGATCGTCGGACAACCTTCGGAGAGTCCGGTTCCCGGCGACGAAGAATGGACAACGATGTAACCACGAGGCAGCCAATCTTCAACATGTCTCTTTGAGATAATCGGTCGCTGGATCTTTAGTTCGATTTCGGGCATATGTTTCCGTGGCGGCGGCACCTCACCCAGCTCGTGTCGTGTATCCCAGAAATACTTTTCGTCAGAATCTCCCACGCCGCAATAGTAAGGACTTGATCCATAGACCACCGGCAATTTCAAGCCTTCCGTATCGGTTTGTCGAGGCCGCGTGACATCCACATGCATACGATCCAGCTTGCCATCGCCATCGGAATCAAATTCGGTTTCCACCCACAGATCGTGTCGAATCCAAAAGTCGGAATCCTTAAACTCCTCGACAATTTGTGCTTCACCGTCCTTAAATACCGGAACGGCGTGCTTGGCCTCTTTTCCATCGATCGTCACGGCGGTGACGACATTCAAAACGGCGACGATCGCTAGTGATCTAAATAAACGCGTTGTCATGGTGCTCTTTGTCTTGCGAATTCAGTAGGAAGAGTAAGGGGCAGTGAACAGTAAAATGCCGGTGAAAGCTCGGCCGCTGAAGATCAGTTCGCATTTTTACGAGTTAACTTGTCATAGATGGGGAGCGCAAAGTCGGGCTCGATCGTTCGTGTATCCAAGTACGTTGCCTCGAGTCGCTTGACGACTTCGGGATGCTCCGCAGCGACGTCATTTTGTTCGTCGCGATCGGTGTCCAAGTCGTAGAGTTCCCAGTCGCCAGGTTTCTTTTTCAAGAGATCCCGTCGAACCGCTTTCCATTTGCCATCGCGAATAGCGACGATGCCCCCGTAATTATGGAAATCCCAAATCAGAGGACTGTCGCGTGTTGGCGTCGACGAGGATGTCAATTCCGACAGTAGACTGATCCCGTCCAGCGCGGTGTTTTTCGTCGATCCTGTATTTTGCAGATCAATCTTTGCGACCTCGCTGAGCGTTACGAACCAATCGGGGAAATAGGATGGCAATTCAGAGACGCTGTTTTCTTTGACGTGGCCTGGCCATTTCACGACACAAGGAACGCGGATTCCGCCTTCGTAACAACTGCCTTTGAAACCCCGCAGTCCGCCAGTCGAGTTGAAGAAAGTGCAAGCGGCACCGCCAATATGAAAGCGAGGGTCGCGGCCTCCGTGCGTCGGTCCATTGTCCGATGTAAAGACGATCAGGGTGTTTTCGCTCAGACCATGATCCTCCAAACGCTCAAGGATCGTGCCAACGTGTTCATCGAGATCCGAAATCATGGATGCATAAGCAGCGCGTGGCCGCGGGTGTGGCAAGTATCCGTTTTCACCTCGGTAGGGCCCATTCTCTTCGTCCCAAGATTCGGGGTACTGGTCTAACCATTGCTGCGGAGGTTGCATGGAAACGTGAGGTTCCACAAACGGCAAGTACAGAAAGAACGGTTTGTTTTTGTTCTTGTCGATAAACTTGGTCGCCTCGGCGAGGATTAAATCCGGAGCATAATTCTTCGCCCGATAGTCGTCCGCAATCACCTGGCCTTCCGGTTTGCGGTCATGTCCAGGAATCGGGTAGAGGTTGATTTGGACTTCGCGTTCGTCGCTGTCTAAAAACGGAGGGTAATAGCTGTGAGCGTTCCGTTGGCAATTGTATCCAAAGTAGCGATCGAAGCCCTGTTTGATCGGCGAGCCGGAGGTGTTGGAGGGGCCAAGTCCCCATTTGCCAAACGCTCCGGTGACATAGCCTGCCGTTTTCAGGACTTCTGCAATGGTGACGGCGTCGTCGGTGATCGGCCATTGGCCTGGGTAGATGCGTCCGTTTCCGGAATCACGATTCCCACGGATTTGGGCATGCGACAAATTTTGGCCCGTCATCAATACGCAACGCGCCGGCGCACATACCGGAGCCCCCGTGTAGTGCTGCGTAAAACGCATTCCTTGGCTGGCAAGGCGATCAATGTTAGGTGTTTTAATTTTTTCCTGGCCGTAACAACCAAGTTCCCCATACCCCAGATCATCCGCCAGGATAAAGACGATGTTCGGTTGCTCGCCGGACGCCGCCCACAACGTTTGCACGTTGAGCACCTGCATAGCGACCACGATGGCGATCCAGAGACAGGAACTCGCCGCGTACCGTCCGCGTGCAGGGTGGCCGCTGTCGTTGTGAATGACGTGCTGGCCTGAGCTGGACGGACTGCAGACAGCAAATCGCTTGTTGAACAATCGAATCATAGGTGACTCTCGATGGCGGGCAGGCGAGGTAGCCTCAAAGCGTGCCCTACGTGACAAATTCGTTTCGCAGTTCGAATGAATGGGAACCGCAATGGGGGATCGGCAGTGGCATTATAGGTAACGAAGATCGCTGATGCACAACGCATCCGCACCGAAGTGCCGACTCGATCCAAATTTGTCGAAGATTCAAGCTGTTTTCACGCCAAGCAATACGCGTCAAACAGAGCACGACATTGCTGGTGGCAGGATTGATCGAAGCAAGTCAACGTTGCAACGCAAACGATCTATCACATCGCGGAACTGGTTCAGCACCCCCAGCGCTCATCGCGTTGCGAGCACATGTCGAATGAATTTTGGCGGAGCACCTTTGGCAACACTTTGTGGCGATCTCCGATCGTGAAAAATCGTCCTGAGCTTTTATTGCAATAGCTATCGCTGGAGAATAGTGGATCCCGACGTTGGTAATCCTCGCGACAACATCCCGAGCATTGCACTGTTGGGGGTTGCTTTCTGCTCTTCAGAGCCGGCCTTAAAAAAAGACTTGAGTTCGCAATGCAGTTTCACGCAATCTAAATAGCGTTGACGGCAATCAACATCTTCCCTCAGCAGTTGCTCGAGTTTTTGCAAGTCAGCGTCCGAGATATTTTCGTCCATCAGTCTCCAGCTGAGTTCTTCAACTTTATCGATCCGTAATGCGGCATTCTCCGCCGTCGTGTTTGAATTTATTACCATGTTTGTCGTCCTTACTTTATTCGTCTGCCTAACGTTCAACGTGATCGCCACGCTTCCATGCAAATCGCATCGGTTCTTGTCGGCAAATAGTGTTAGGTGAGTTCGTGAAGAAGTCCTCAATTGAGCTTGGATATTTTGTGAACAACGCAGAATCCCACTCGCTCAATGTGATGAGCTAATAGCAACTGACACGCCAACGCAACATGTCGTTTTGCTTGGGCGTTAGAAGTCTCCTTCGGCGCAAGTTAAGGTTGCACTCGCCTCGCCCAGTGCACAGCACGCCAAATCTTTGCTGACAAAAAGAGCAGTGACGCTCGCCTTTTACGCAGCATTTGTCACGTCAATGACAGAAATCTGTCCTGCCTGGAGCCTGCTGCGCCGTGTCTTTTACACACCCCCCTTTGACACGCCCGAGGTGACGCAAGAACGCACCGGAGCGAGTGTGTTCGGCTGCAAACGCTGAATCCATTGCGTCGTCAGCGGAGGGGGCTCAATGCATCGCCCACAAAAAGAGGGGCGAATGGTCGGGCTAGACTGCTAAGACTTTGGGATTGTTTTGATTCTTGGTTGCGCAATTTTCCTGCCACCTCTCCACCTTCTTCGAGGTTGTGCGGCGTTTAAGTTGAGTGGTAGCAACCACTTGCTTCACCCTCCCGACGAAGAGGTCGTACAGGTTTTAAGTTGTTTTAACAACTGGGGTTAGCGCAAAAAAATTGACCTTCGTTTGGATTGGGATTTCGCACAGAATGTGCGTCGCTGTTCTTTCCAAGCCACACGGAGGTCGCCATGAGCATAAACGATTCAGAGACGATTAAAAAGTCAGTTATCGCCCCGTCCCTCTGCCAGCAAGCGATCAGCGATGGAAACAAATTGATGCCAAACTTCCGCCGGACGATCTTGCACGAATTGTTCGCCGGCAGGTTGAACAACTTGATCGTAGCGAAGTCGATCGGATGTACAGTGGTAGGGGCCAGGAGCCCTACGATCCCATTCTGCTTTTGCAGATGGTTCTCTATCAGTTCCTCAAGGGACGACTCAGCCCTGCAAGTTGGGAGGAAGAAGCCAAGCTCAACGAAGCGATGCAATGGCTCGGTCATGGATACACGCCGGCTCGTCGAACTTGGTATGATTTTCGTGATCGCATCGGCGACGTCATTGAGAGGCTTCATGACGACGTGACCCAACGGGCCATCGAGCAAGGGCATCTTGACCCGACCACGGTGGCTCTAGATGGCACGTCGATTGCCGCCTGTGCATCGCGGCATCGGATGGTCAATCGCAACACTCTCCAGAGGCGACAGGAACTCTTAAAAGAACTGATCGACGGCACTTACTGCCGAACCGATCCTCTTCCCAAATGGGTGCCGCCAACGGAGTCAGGCCGACAAGATTTGGCCTCTCGAATCGAGGCGGCCGCCATCGTACTGGAGCAACGGATTAATGAAAACGCTAAAAAGCCGAGTGATAAACGCAAAGATCCTGACAAGATCACCGTCAGCTTGACTGACCCCATTGCGCCGCTGGGCCGCGATAAACGCAAGACGTATCGTCCGTTGTATACCGTTCAATTTATGGTCGATCCGGTCAGTCGACTGATTGTTAGTTATCTGTGTCAAGCCTCTGCAACGGATGCGGGCACGCTGGCCCCCATGATCGACAAGACGCAAAAGTTATTCGGCGGCCAACTCAAGAGGGTGCTGGCCGATGGCGGCTACTGCAGCATTCTTGACCTTACCGACGCGCGTGATCGGAACATTGATTTGCTGGCACCGCCATCGGCCAGCGGTAGCGCTGCAAAGCGGAAGTCACGCAGCGGCGAAATTCAAATTCCCCGCGAAGAATTTCGTTTTCAAGCCTCATTGAATTGCTATGTGTGCCCGCAAGGTCACCGCTTAGCCTATTTGTGGCGAGAAAAGAAGATGCGTATGGGCGACCGATATGTTTACCAATCGACCTATCAGTGTGACGCGAAGTTCTGTGAGGGCTGTCCGTTGGCCGAACGCTGTCTCAGCGGCAAAGGCCCACGACGAATCAAGCGAATCGAAGGCGAAGAGATGCTGGAGGCTCAACGCGAGAAGATGGCAAGTGAATCTTGCAAGACGCTTTATCGTTTACGCGGGCAAACCGTGGAACTCTCCTTTGGCGACGCCAAAGGGAATCGGCGAGTGGACCGCTTTCACGGTCGCGGAATAAAGCGAGCCCGCTGCGAGACCGGTCTGTTGGTCCTAGCTCAAAATCTCCTGCGTCTGGATAAACTACAGCAAAGAGCCATAAGTCTAGGAAAACAAACAGCTTAAAAGCTGCACGACCTCCGAAGTCGGGGGAGAGGTAACTGCAGTATCGGCGGGAACAAAAACTCACCCACAAAACACAATGACAACAGCAACGTTTTAGCTGTCCAGCGCTAGCCCAATGACATCTACTTTGGTAGCGATTGCGGCGTAAGCCATCCGATTGCAGCAAGCGTAACGCTCAAATTTTACCGCCTGAGGCACGAATGGCGCGGCCTCGAGAAACATCCGTCCGTCGAGCTTGACTCGGCGGAGGAGACAACTGACAGCTACCGCGACTCTGCTTCGTTTGCGGCCAGAAGTTTCCAGTGCCAATATTCCCAGTGCTCACGCCAATCTTCGGGCTTTGACATCGGATCCACCGGCGAGTCGGGCGTCGTGTCACTGGCATTCTCAGGAACGAATCCCCAAAGCTCGGCAGCACCGTTATCCACATTCAATCCGAACGGCTTGTCTCCGATCGGCTCCGTTGGGCCCAGTTCAATGCCGATATTTTTTGAGCTAATCTCATCCAATGAATTAGGCCAGCGGCCGTTTCGCTTTTGAAACAATCGCAATCCAATCGCAATCTTCGCAATTCTTGTTTGCATCGCATTACGTACCACTGCGGCTGCGTACGCACCAAGGGCAGGCATTGTCAAACCGGTAAGGATGGTATCGTATTTTCGCAACAAGCCCGCTTCTTGAAACTCGCGGTCCATCTGCGACCCTAACTGCTTTGTCCCGCTCATGAAATCAGTCAGGTTTTCGGTCGGAATCGCCTCGGCTTGCTCAAACAATTCCAGTGAGGCCAACGCGTCGATGGGACGACTACCGACGTTGCTTCCGGTATCTTCATCCAAAAGTTTACTTGGATCATCAAAGGCTGGCTGCGACATCGCGCGCTCGCCTGCGATGGAAAGTCGATATTTCGTGCCGAAGTCATCGAACGATTTGAGCTGGTCGAGAATCTCGACGAGCTGTTTTTCATTGAACAGATCGAGTTCAATCGCTTGCTTCAAATTCTCTAGTGCCATGCCACTGATCGAGATATGAACCAACGACGCAATCAAAATCGGTTCCGACTCGATAGATCGTGAAACACCAATGGTCGCCATAATGCTATGGAACGCTTGATCGCGATCATCACGTCGGATCGCATCTTTGAATTCAAGCGAAAGCAACCTCGCGGCCGATCGAGTATTTTGCACACGAGGCAATAAGGTCGCATAGGATTCGAATTCAATGTCAGTCCAAATTGCGCCGCTGCCCTCGGCGATCTCATGCAACTCGGCGCGAAGATCGGACCACTGATTCAAAAAACGCTCGACATCGTCTTGATATTTGTTCGGTGAATCCAACGCAACAGGCGGATCATCATCAGTGACTCCCACAATCGGGACACCCTTACAGGACTCGAGAAACGCTGGGGATTCGAGTTGATCCAGCAACAGCATCCAACGATCTGAAAACTCGTGACTCATCCGCTTTGAACGGAATTCCGTGATCGATTGGTCATCGATCGGCAAGCCACGAGCAACGAGTTCGGCACGTTTCTTTGCGAGTTCCCCAGCGGCGATTGTTTGCCGCCCGAACCACCACGTTGCCGCTCCCGAGCAGAGCAAAACTGGAAACGCCAAAACGCATAGCAAAATGGCGATTTTGACGCGAGAACGGCGGGGTGAATCCGCTTTGGACATAACGAATCTTTCGTTAACTATTTTGAATAGCGATCAGCGACTACTTGCCGCCGTCTTTCGCATCATCACTTTTTAGATGGGCTGCATAGACTCGGGCGATATCGCCCATGTAGTGATGAGGTGCATCTTTCGCTGCACGATCCATCAACTTGCTCGCTTTGGCTATATCGCCTGCGGCATCGGCATACAGTCCGAGGTAGAAATCACCATAGAACGCCGCATCGGCGCGTTGGGGTGTGCCAACCTTGGTTTCGTTCACTCGATCGTTGACCGCTTGGGTATTCCCACTGGACAACATTTGCAAGATTTCTTCCATGGGGATCCGCGAATCACTCGGAGCGGGCAAAATCACCTTTTGCGCATGCTCGAACGACTTTGACTTTGCCACACATAGAAAATGCCAAGCGGCATTTTCGACATCATTTGGATTGACCTTGCGATGAACCTCGAATTGCTTGGCGGCTTCGTCGTAATTGCCGGTGAAGTAGAGGGCGATGCCCCGCTGCCAAAGTTCGGGCATTTGCTCGGGAACCGCCTTGGCGTAGCGGTTAAACAATCGAACCGACCACTCGACTTTACCGCTTCGTAGATAGATGTCCGCAGCCAAACGAACGGCACGTGCATCATTGTTGTGTTGACGAACGATCGCGTCAGCGGATTCGATTGCAAGTTCGCGATTGCCTTCCTGCAGTGCCTTCAAGCCCGCTGCGCGAAGTGAGGACGCCGAGAGCGAGTCTTGATCTTGGCCATGACTCGATGGCGAAAGACAAGTGGCGTGCATCATGACGGAGACGGTCGCGATGCACAAAAAAGAAAACGAGGGACGTTTTGACACGAGACGCAACGGCATTTCAATAATCCTCAAGAGAGCGAGGGAGCGGGATCAGGCAGAGGGCACAGGCGCAACGATCTCGAGCAGCTCGATCGCAGGATCGCCATCGCAATAGATTAGTGCAGTCCGTCCAAAAAGCGTCTCACCATTTTCAACTTGCATGATAGAAGCAAGCGACGGCCCCGCGTTTACTCGCCATAATCCGCACAACTGGACCTGACGCAGCACGTTATGATCGATCAAAACCCGACCCAGCGGTGTGGTTTCACTCTCGATTCGACTCCACACCGGTTCGCTCAACTGATCGACATTTAAACGGACGATTCCGTATTGAACAATCTTTTTGTCTTGTTGGGTCACCAACGTGATTTCACGCGAGTACCAATTGTCGAGTCGTTTCGTCCGATGCACTACCACATCGACCTTTTGACCATGGAACGCTTCCACAGTGACCGTCATGTGTTTGTGGTGATCCAACAGCTGATCGAACGGCGGCGGGACGCTGTCGACCGATTCGAACACGGCTAATTCGGAACGAAGCCTGGTGGCCCGCTCGAGACCCGATTCAGAATCTGCTTCTTCGGTCAACGAGTAAAATTGACCGACAAGATGCTCGATTTCGATGCTGAGTTTTTTAGGCGACATCGAATCCTTCATGAATGCGTGGTGTGAAATCGAATCGGTTCTCGAACTGTATCAGACAACTGGCAGCGAGTTGACTGGAATGGAGCTCAACGAAATGACGTTCGGCGTGGGAATCTCGGGTCGCTCCAAAACGGTATCGACTAAGAAGTATAGCAACCGACGAAGCGACTCGGGTTCGAGTTCGTCGGCCACCATTTCGGCTCTTGCTTGATGTTTATCGACCAATTTCATCGCGGTCTCAAAGACACTGGCGGAATGATAAAGCCTCGTCGCAATGGCCATGCGCTCGCTGTCGCTGTACTGCGAGGGGTTGTCAACCAGATTGATCAACAACGCTCGCTCGTCACCCTTCAGTGTTTCCAAAGCGAGTGCCCACAAAATGGTCGGACGTCCGCCAAACAAGTCGCCACCGGCGGACATTTTGTTGTCGTCGTCGCCAGTCCAGTCGCCGATGTCGTTCAGTATTTGGAACGCGACCCCAAGGTTACGTGAAAAATCACGGATCGGTTTGCGATACGCTTCCGCATCGCCGGCCAAGCGAATGCCGCTAAACAGAGCCGCCTCAAACGCAGGCGACGTCTTTAGTGCATAGACTTTCAAGGCGTCGAGTGGTGAAAGTTGTCGGCTCTTGGAATCTCGCCAAAGCAGCTCTGCGCCTTGTCCCTCGGCTAACCGAGTATGGGCGGTTGCCAAGGCGTCTAGCACATCCACGCGTGCGTCAGACGAAATCGAATCGTCAGTATCACGCCGACTGAGCAATCGATATCCCAATCCGATCAGATAGTCGCCTACATTGATCGCAGTGGGCAACCCAAAACGATGATGGACAGCGGGTTGTCCATAACGGAACGCATCGTCATCTTCGATATCGTCATGAACCAAGCTTGCTTTGTGGAACGTTTCGATGCTCATCGCCGCTCGTCGCACCGTGACGGGCAATTCCGTTACCAGCTCGCTGCCCTTGTCGCCCGTGCAATCACCCCCGGTCATTGCATCGTACGCCGCCAGGGTAATAAACGGCCGCGAATGTTTACCACCACGAGCCAAAAAGTCGTAGGCAATATGCTCGGTTGCAGCAATCGTATCAAGGTTTGCAATCGATTCCGTGGTCACCGCACTAACGCCAAGCGGTGATTGGTCTCGAACACGCGGCGCCAATTCGTTCATCGAGTCAGGTTCGAACAACTCACTTGCGGCACGCATCAAGTGGACGTAACTCTTTGTCTGTTGAGTTGCCGGCGCGTAGGGCGTGCGAATCATCTGCTCGACCCATGATTCGTCCACTTTGGTGTTACGGCAATCGCTGCTCAACAGCGGCACTGCCATACACGGAATGCCCGCGAGCAGGACTTTATCGATCGCTTTCTCGAGCACGTTCAAGCAGGCGACACCGACGACGGCATCGACATAGCCACCGATGATGATCTTCAGCACGACGGGGGATCCTTCGGCGACTAACACGCGATAGCCCATCTCTTCGGCGATGGAGCGAAAATCGGCGATGCTGCATGCCCCACACTCTTTGCAGTTCATACCGAATTGATCGTATTCGGCGGGACATCCTTCGGCATGTTTCAAGCAGTGCGGCAGCAAGAACAATCGTCGCTCGGGCGGAACCGACGCCAATTGGTCTTTCCAAAATTCGCTGCTGATCATCACCATCATCCACCCCAAGTAGCCTTCGGGTAGATCGGCTTCTTCGAGAAAACGCCGAGCGATTTGTTCCATTTGGTCCTTGGTCAAGGGAACCGATCGGTCGATTCGCTTGGCGACCTCGGCACAGCGAGATCGCAAACTTTCGCGAAGTTCGAGCGTCGCTGGAACGTCTTTTAAATGGCTCGTTTTGCGACGCGTGGGTCGCGCTGTCGATCCGACAGGAGCGTCAGCCGAATTGGACGTATTATTTGAAGTGGTTACGGTCGACAAACCAGATTCCTTAGGTGGGATCATCAAGGGATGGAGCCGATGGGATGTTTTGCCATCTCAATCCGACTCGGATCGCAGGTAGCTTGACAACGCAGCGACCGTGAACACAAGCGGGTAGAGTTTTTCGTGGTACCAAAGTTTGGCAAAATAAAATCCAATCGGCCAAGGCACACGATGACGTCCATCGTGGACATTTTGCAGTAGGAATTCAACGCCACGGATTATAACTTGTTTCGGGTCATTCTTCCCACCACTGGCGCCGGATTGGGCCAAGTCAGCGGAATCCTTTGCCATTTTTCCATGATCATTCGTGATAAGACGTCCATTTTTACCAAAAATGGACGCCAGAGCTTCGATCGCGACCGCCGTTTCTTCCACACTGCTGACTAATTCGGGATCCGTCTGAACGCCGTCCGCACGGACCGACTCGCGATTCATCCAGGGTAAAATGGACGAACCACCACCCCAGCCGCCGTCGGAATTCTGGGCATTGCAGAGGTACTCGCCCCCCCGGCGGATCGCTTCATCGCTCAAAAAGCCTGCCGCACCCGCCAACAAAACCCGCGATGTTCCATAGACCGGATTCTCTTCGTCGGGGTGATCTTGGTTGCCAAACCACAGCGGCAGCCAGCTACCATCGGGCTGCTGGCTGCGATTCAAAAAGCGTTCCGCTTTCGATTTTGCTTGTGAATTCAATCCATGCTCGCCAAACGCCCGTAACGCGTGGGCCGTCAAATCGGTACTGCTGCGGTCGAACGGCAGCTTGCCCCAGCCTCGACAAAATGTTGGCCAACCACCGTCTCGATTTTGCAAACCGATTAACCACTGCTGAGCGTCGGAAATAGCTTCATCCATCGCAGCGACTTGCGTGGACGGCGAATGACGTTGCATCTGTTTCACTGCGAGCACGGCACCGGGTGTGTCATCGCCATCCGGAACGGCTCCTGACAAATCAGTCCATCCCCAACCACCCGGCTCAGCACCTGTAAAAGGATGACGCTGGCGATGTTGACAACCGAGGTGCCAATCAACAAGCGATGGCGTGAACCAAGATCCATCATCATCGGGATCACCCGCCAAGGCCGAAATCGACAGCGAAGTGATCCAGGTCGCCAAATTTGTATCGATCGGCCAGCTGCCATCGGAGCTCATCGATTCCATCAAAAAACGGATCGCACCGCGACTGACTTCGCAATCGGCACGCCCCGTTGCCGCCAAACTCATCAGCACGAAGGACGTCAGCGGGGTTGCTTCGAGATAGCCGCCGCTATCGGGCTGCATCCGCCGCAGCACCTGCATCGATCGATTGACCGAAGCGGATCGAATCAAGCGAAGGGGCAACCAGGTTTTGGAACCATGAAAGTGCCGAGCTTGGCCAATCGCGACGAGCGCAGGAATGGCATAACTAACCACCGGCATCTGCAAGACACGGTACATCGATTGCGGAAAAACCGCCGCCTCGAACGGTAATCGAGGCACATCGTCCCACGAGACAAGACCCGCGATCGCCATGTTTGCCAAAATGGGCACGACAAACGTTTTGTCTTTGCCGTAGCGTCGCCGCAGTCCTTCGATTTGTCCCTCGCGTTCAATATAAACTTTCAGCGACGCAAGCTGATTCTGATCCAGCCCCGCCCCCATGCTTTGTTCGGCCAACGAGGATGCCGCGAGCACAAGGTAGCTGGTCGCGATATTGGAATGGCTGCGATCGGTGTCGCCGAATCCACCGTCGGAGTTTTGTTGCTGGCAGAGGTACTGGATTCCGCTGACAATCTGATCCCCAATCGAATCCGCTTTCGCAATCGATCCCGTAGCGTGAATCAGTGTGGCCGACAACGCGCTGACGGCCGTTGCAGTGCTCAACGCGGAAGCCGACAGTTCGCCGACCCAATGTCCATCGTCGGTCCGCTGTTCTAATAGTTCGCGGCGCAGTTGATCGAGGGTAACGCGGACGCGTTGACGAAGGTTCGATTCCATAATGTTGACGGTGGGCGTGTGCAGGCGGGTAGCAAACGGTGCGAGCCCCCACCTTTGCCACGGATGTGACCGAGGGAATGACTCGCGATGACGACTCATCTCCGATTGAGAGATCGTCCTCCGTAGTGAGCATCGTACACGCTCGAGCGAGTTTCTACTGCGCCAGCGAAACGGGGGAGAAGCTCCCCACATGTCTTGGTTGTTCCACCCGACGCGTTTCCACGCCTCGTTCGTAAAGCGAAACGGCAATCCCAGCGACAAAGAACAAGTACATATTGACCATCGGGATGATCGTCACGTCTTGGAACATTCCGTTGCAAAAGTAGGCCGCAAACGTGCCCAGCCAAATGAGTCCGCCACAACGTATCGCGACGGAATGCCCTTGGTTTCGTGCAAGATTCCACGCCATGCCTGAGATCGTGACGAGCATCACGATCAACATGGACAAACCGATCAACCCCGAGTCGACGAGGATCGCTAGGAACACATTGTGCTGAGCATACGGACGTGCGTTCTCCAATGGCATGTCGTAACTGCGGATGCTGTGGTACTTACTCGAGTGGGCAAAGTAGTGGCCGAAACCATGCCCGGTGATCGGATGGTCCTTGAACATCTCCCACGCGACCACCGCCAACAGCGGTCTCAGTTGAACCGACTTCTCTGCGTCCGCGGACGTCAGATTTTTGTCGCGTTTCAAATGCAAAAGTTGGTCCTTCAGCCCGAGTACACCGGCACCGCCGACGAACACTGCGGTAGCAAGCCCGAGGACACGAACCCAACGGGGTGAGTAGATCAACGCGACGATCCCAACCGTAGCGATCGCTCCCATCCAAGCACTTCGCGTCAACGTGCAGTAAACGCCAGCCAGCAGTAGTGCCGAAAGTACGAGATAGACCGCACGCATGCGGTACGTCGATCGGATGACGCCTAAAACCGCGATCACCAATCCCGTGCACATCACGATGCCATTGCCGGACGGATTGAGCAACGGACCACGCCCGCGGCCAAAAAACTCCCAGTCTTTGGGGTCGACGATGTACCGAGGAAACACGAGTGCATGCATCCCCGAGACTTCAAAAATTGCCATCACGGCAAGGTACAACCCAAGGCCTAGCAAAACTCGGTAGCCCCATTGCAGGTCGGACTCCGTTACCTCGCTAATCCGGGCAACCACGTACATGCCAACCGGCATCGCGATAAAGAACAACCATTTCGCGATCGGCGGAGCCTCCTTGGGTGGATCGGCGCCTCCAATCATCACACTGACAAGCAACCAAACCGTGATTGCGGCGACAACGGCGTCGACACGGTTGAGTTGTGGCAGTTTCAGCTCGCCCATTCTCCAACGGATCGCGACGAACGCAAACATCGCCCCCCACAGCAAGCGATCCAAGCTCAGTTGAATAGGACCGTCAATTGAAAAAAATGCCGGCCCCAGCACGGTTCCCGTCACCAGCACCAACGTCGCCAACTGAAACGTCCGAGCCGTTTGGATCAGCGGAAGCATCCAAATGATCGCCGCGAGCGCAAATAGGACAATAAGAAGCATCATGATTTGGTTTTGCCTTAGTGGGTCGTTGCTGCGGGACCACGGGAATGCGACAGATAAACGGGGCGAGGCGAGTCAACGCCAGCAAGTTTGGCAATCGAATCGGGTGTTCGTCCGCCCGTAATAAGTGCGATTGCCCTAGGTATGTATCGATTCAGCAGCATCGCGGCGGTAAAACAGCCAAGCGTCACCGCCGGGAACAGCACCCAAAACCAAGCGCCCTTGTCCAGCATCGGTTCAACCACTCGCTCCGTTGCCGCACGCAGTGGAAATTCGTGGATCAGGTAAACAAAAAACGCGGCCCCCGACAATCGAATCAACGAGGGCTGGCGAACTTTCCAAGAAACCATCCAAATGGATAGACATCCAGCGATGATCGAGGCCTTGTGAATTAACAAACTGTCCACGGTGTAGTCAGCTGTATACCAACAATCAAAATCAGGCCGCAGCATGATTCTGGCAATGATTAAATCGAACCAGACAATGACAAATCCAACCGCAGTCGACGTGCTGAATCGACCGAGTCGTTCAAAGAGTTCGGTGTGCTGGTTCGCCGCACATCCGACACAGAAAAAAAACAGCGTCTCGGTATTCAACAAGTACCATCCATGCAAGACGGGAAATGGCTGGAACGGACTGATCCAGAGCAATCCGGTCACGACAAGCCCGATCGAATAAGGCAAGCGGGTGATCTGCCGCACGATCGGCGCGGCGATAACCAGTACTATCAAGTCCCGCAAAAACCACAGCTGTTCCGCAGGCGGACGTAGCAGCCAAGTGACCATGAGACCCGCAGGCGACGACTCGATGGCTTTGCCCTCGGCAATTCGAACCAAAACCCAAAACAGCGTCGCCACGAATCCGATGGCCAAATAAGGCACCAACACGCTGCGCGCACGTTGGCTGAGTTTGCGAACGTAAGTACGAATCGATCCGTCATCGCTGTGGAAATAAAAGAATCCGGCGGCAAAGGCGAACATCGGAACTGCGAACCGTGCAACTCCGCCGATCAAAAACTCTTGCAGCAATTCGTTGACCGATGCATCGCTGAGCGACGGTGATGGCGGGGCAGCTGATTGATAATGGATTGCCACAACAAAGACCGTTGCAAATAAGGCAACGACTGAAAAGGTCTGCTTTGTTTCGGCGGACAACTCGGTTCGCACGTCTCTCGTTCCGGTCGTAACAGTAAAAATGATTGCGAGGATTCAGTTCCTGCGCAATGGGCACCAATGAAGCGGCACTTCAGTCCTCGCTCGCTGAAACATAGTTCACGGTTTGGCCTCGACCTGGAATTCCTAACGCGGAAATCTTGGTTCGAAATGCGCGGCACAGCACGGTGAAGAAAAGAAACTGTGGCAAACAGGGACCGTTGGGGCAATTTGTCCTGATGCCAACCTGCTTAGCACCGTCAGAACAATTTCGGACGTAGCGGAACTCGTCAAGAGTTTCGACCTGTTCGGCGATTCACGAAAGTCTTGACGACTTCCGCTACAAATCATCCCGCCACTTAACGTTCCGACTGCCTGCTATGAGCTTCCCTGCATGAAAATGAAGCGGCTGCGAACGATGCGCCAGCGATTCATCAGTGCAAACGTCGAAATCATTTGCCGCTTTGTACTGCAAACGCCAAACGTTGCAGCTCACTTGCGAGATCAACGTTGACGACCGCAATACGCGGCGGCAGTTTCAACGTGGTTGGGGCAAAATTGAGGATGCCCGAAACGCCTAATTTGACTAGCAACGTGGCGACTTCCGCTGCGTTGTCGGCCGGCACCGCGAGTATCGCGAGATTCGGTGGCGAAGCCGTTACCACTCGCTCAAGCTCTTTTGCATCAATCACTTCGACTCCGCCAATCGTTGAACCAATTCGTGTCGGATCAACGTCAAACGCAGCGGTTAATTTGAATCCAAGTCGACTGAATCCTCGATAACGCAGCAACGCGTCGCCAAGCGATCCGACACCAACCAAAACAACTTCCCACTGCTTTCCCGATCCCAGCACCTGGCCGATGCGTTCAATCAACGCATCAACCGAATAACCAACGCCACGTTGCCCAATTGTGCCAAGCGCGCTCAGATCGCGGCGGACCACAGGCGAAGAAACATTGACTAGCTTGCCCAGTTCTTTGCTGTTTGTGGTGGTAATTTCAGCGTCACGTAGCCGATAGAGCTCGCGAAAGTACAAACTTAGCCGTCCAACCGCAGGCTGTGGAATCTGAGTTGGAACGTCATTTGCATGATCTGGTTCTGGTTCAGTCAAGCGGTCATTCCTCGAAGGAAAGGCCTCGAATTTTACATGAGTTTCGGAAGCGTCAGCAAACAATGCCGATCCTGGGACAGCCAGTCCAATCAATGGGTGAAGCTATCGTACACGTTTTGATCTGGCAACAATCGCGATTACATCCAAATTTTGCCAACTCAGAAGCATTGCTTACCGGACGATTGGAAGTGCAGCTTCCCGACTGCAGCAATTATTGCCGGAATCTGTGAAATTTCTTGTACTTTGAGCCTAACTGTAATGAATCCTTAAAATGCCTGTTTTTTCTAGACACAAACTTGCATCATTTCCCGCTTAGTGTGTTAGTGACCTAACCCTAATCGAGATTTCGGAGGCAAATAAGATGTATGCAATCAATAACACTGAATCGAACATCAAACGTACGCTTGACCGGATCCAATCGATGATCCGGTTGCATCAGCGTTTAGGCGACTACTTCGCATCGTTGGAGATCTCGTTCGAGAACCGCTCCGTCGTGCTTCGCGGCGAATTGCCCTCAGACGAACTTCGCGGCGAACTTGTCCCCACGATTCGACAAGCTGGCATCCTTTGTCAGGTTTGTAACAAAGTCCAGGTCAACTAGATCCGGTTTAACGAAGTCGGCACACCCTGCATAGCCGCGACTTGCGTGCCGTGCAGGTGAGCCTCTGCCATCGAGGATGGCGTCAATTTACTAATCCCGATCGGTCATTAACTGCGATCGGGCATTAACCGCGATCAGCCTGCCACAATCCAAGCGATGGATTTTGGATGAAGTAGAATTCGCTGCCATCCACGTCCTTGTGAAAACCGTTTTGCAGCGTTTCAACGTCGTAGCGTTTCATCAGCTCTTTCAAGTTGCCGGGCGTGTATCCCACGGATCGGATTTCTTCATCCGACAAATTGCCTGCAGCATAAACCACTTCGAATCGGTTCTCCGGTGATCCATGGACCAAGTGAGCTGCTGCCGAAAGATTGGCTGCCAAGTCTTCGTTCTCGGCGACCAGGCGAATCACCTCTTCACGCGTGCGGTATCCATATTTGCGAATCAGATGATCGATCTGTTCGTCTTCGCCAAATTCTTCGACCGCGGGACCCAGCACGGTTAATCGTCCGCCGTTAGCAATCGCAAGTCGTGTTCGATAGATCGCTTTGTTACCGAGCCACGTGCTTTTGAATTCGTTCGGATCCAGATAGGCGACGACATGTTTTGGCGCCCGGGGGATCTGAGTGATGTTGACTTGACTTGCCAGCTCCGCAGCTTGAAAGAACGTATCGTGATCGTCGCCGATGAACAATCCACGGGTGTGCAAACTTCGATCAGGCAATTGCTCGATCACGGTTAGCGCGTAGACCAACGGTAGATCTTTGCAGAAATGGTCCGATGCATAGTTCAAAATTTGACGCAGCGGCGTGTTGGCTTGCCCGAGCGTTTGTTCGATGCCATAGACAGCGCTCAAATAATGGCTCTCGTTGATACCGTCTTTGCCGCCGGTACCAACAAACACGTTTTTGTTGTAATTGGCCATCCCGATCACTTCGTGTGGAACGACTTGGCCGAGTGAGAAGATCAAATCATGGCCGCCGTCACGCAACAGTTGGTTCACTTGAGCTTCCCAGGGGCGATCGTACATGCCGCCGGTGACTTCGGAAACGAATTCCGACGGCACGGTTCCCATACGAACAACGTCATCTCGCCACAGGTGAGGGCGAAACAAATCATGAGGTATGCCAGGGAACATGTGATCCAGCTTGTCCGCCTTCATCGGCGAATGCGTCCCCAGTGCAGGCATGATGTCTTTGACGCGGTCGCCCAGAATCTCGTGGCACAAAACGGTCAATTCCCCCGCACGGCTAAACAAACGCGTGTGGTCAGGCGGCAACAACAGTGCCCGCTCCGGAGTGCCAATTGCAGCAAATGTCTGCATGAGGGCATCACGAAGGTCTTCGCTGGTGAGCGAGGCGGTTTTTGAGCCTGTTGCGTAGAAAGTTGTCATTGTGTTCGGCGACGAGGGTTTAGCGAAACGAAAAAGGTCAGTCAGCGGCAACCACCTAGATTGTAAATTACCACGCCCTCGCTAGTCGACAAGTCGTGCAACGAGCAAGGTTTACATTCCGCCAGAAAATTTGGGTGAGAACTCCTGAATCGAGAGGTTTCCGCCGGTCTCGCAAATACGGGGCTCACGAATAGATGCACAATGCCGCGCGTCGTAACCCCACGCGTGTCCTGCGAACGTTTAAACTTGTGATCTCGATCGCACTACCGCATCGTCACTCCCCTCCTTTCGCACGCGGTGCGAAAAATCCCCTCCCACCTTCAAGAATCCCCCACCATGAAAAACACCTTCCTCGTGCTCGCGTTTCTGATCATTCCCGCCTTAGCCAACGCGGCTGACGATTCGTTTTCAGCCGACGCGGTAGCGGCAAATCATGGCAAACCGGTCCTGGTCGATGTCCAACGAATCTGGGATGCCGCGCCGCACAACGCTTTCACCGACTTGGTGCGATTCAAAGATCGTTGGTACTGCGTCTTTCGCGAAGGCTCTGGCCACAAATCGCCTGACGGAGCCCTTCGCGTGCTGACGTCGACCGACGCGGTCCACTGGGAATCCGCCGCCCTGGTCACGTCGGATGATTCCGATCTTCGCGATGCCAAAATCACCGTGACGCCCGACGACCGTTTAATGTTGGCTGGCGCCGAAGCGATCGAAACGCCAAGCGGACGCCATCACCAGTCGCTGGTTTGGTTTTCTGATGACGGCACCACCTGGACCGCGAAACAAAAAGTCGGAACGCTCGACAATTGGCTGTGGCGAATCTCGTGGCATAAAGGGCATGCGTATGGATTCGGATACGGCACCGGAACGAAACAACGTAACCTGAGTCTTTTTCGCAGCAACGACGGCAACCATTTTGAAACGTTAATTGAAAAAGTTGACGTTGCTGGAACCTACCCCAATGAATCCTCGGTCATTTTCCTGCCCGACGACACCGCCTACTGTCTGTTGCGTCAAGACGGCACACCCAACACGGCCAACCTCGGCACGTCGCGACCACCCTATACCGAGTGGGATTGGAAAAGTCTCGACATACGCATCGGTGGTCCCGACATGATTCGTCTGCCCGATGGTCGCATCCTTGCAACCGTTCGCTTGTACGACAAGAAAGTTCGCACGTCACTCTGCTGGCTCGACGCCAATGCAGGGCAATTGACCGAGGCTCTCGCATTACCCTCCGGCGGAGACACCAGCTACGCAGGCATGGTCTGGCACGACGATCATCTCTGGGTCAGCTACTACTCGTCGCACGAAGGCAAAACGAGTATCTACTTAGCCAAAATCCGCCTCGCCCCCTAAAAAAAGGTTTCGGACACCTTTTTTAGACCCAAGTGGGTTCCCAGCCTTTGCGGTATGGCTTGGTGATGTAGTTCTGAGCGTCCGCGTTGTTGGTGATCGCTAGCGACTTGGCATCCCACTTCAGCTCCTGACCCGCGAACCGAATGCCGATTGTGCCTAACAAGACAGTCTCGGTTAGCGGTCCGGCGTAATCAAAGTGCGATGTCGTTTCACCCACTCCGCGACAGGCGTCCGCCCACTGTGTGTAGTGATCGACGCTCTCAATCACCGGCGATTTGTCCGCTGGAAATTTGTCTTCGGGGAACAACTTGGGCATCGCGACGTGGGGGATCACAAGCGATCCCTTTTCGCCAACCAGTACCGATCCCGCGCCGGGCAACGCGTAATCGGCCGGAATATCGCCCAATTTTTCACGCGGAGGCTGCGCTCCCACACCGTCATACCAAGTCACTCGCAGCGTCGAATCGGCGGTGTACTCGGTGCCGGGGAACTCGTAACGAACCGTCGCTTCGTCGGTCCATGATTCAGGAAACAACTTTGGTGCTTCGGCCGTCAACTTGTTAGGCGAACCCAGTTTCAGTGATTTGAAAACGGGATCCAAAATGTGGCAGCCGAAATCGCCAAGTTGCCCGGTCCCGTACGCTTGCCAGCCGCGCCAATTGAAGGGGTGATACATCCCGATTTTGTAAGGACGCTCTTCCGCAACGCCTTGCCACAAATCCCAGCGAACGTTCGATGGCACAGGATCATTGCCCGTGGGACGAGCCAAATGCCGCGGCCACGATGGTTTGCCACCTTGCCACGAATGCACCTCTTTGACCTTGCCAATCATTCCGGTATGCACCATATGGACGGCGGTGCGATAGGCCGAATGGGATTGGATTTGGTTACACATTTGTGTCACCACATTGAACTTGCGGGCAGCCAACGTAATCTGCCGTGCTTCGTGAACCGAATGGGTAAGCGGTTTTTGGCAAAACACATGCTTCCCCAGTTGCATGGCGGGCAAGGCGATGGGGGCATGCATGAAATCGGGAGTCGATACCATCACGCCTTCGATCTCTTTGGACTTGTCCAGCACCTTTCGCCAGTCGTCGTATTGTCGGGCTTCCTGATATTTCTGTGCGGCTTGGCCAAGGTGCTTTTCCGAGCTATCGATGTCGCAGAGTGCAACGACTTGGACATGCGGACTGGCTGCGACGCCATTCAGGTCGCTCCAGCCTTTGCCGCCGGTCCCGATGCTGGCAATACTCAGTCGGCTATTGGCTCCATAGACTCGTGAATAGGAAAGCGCGGGCAACGTGATCGCCGCACCGGCGATTGCACTGGACTTCAGAAATGAGCGACGATTACGCGATACGGCCATAGGTAGGTTCCGTTTGTTGGAGGGGAAGGTTTAGTGGAGGGAGCTCGATTCTAACTCAATTGGAAACGCTCGTGCGTAACGATTTTGGATTTCGTTCTTTTCATTATTTTTCAGCAACGGGGCAAAACTGCGGTCAAAGTCACGCTTCGCTGCCACCAAAACAATCATTAATGGAATCGCGACAAAGGCCACCCGAATCGCCCCCACACGCCAAGGGCTGAGCTGTCGTATGCCACGCATTTCTGTTACCCAGCAAAGCGTGGGTGCGATCATCATCGCTAGGGCGTTTGTGATCGTAAGGCGGCCAAAGAAGTGCCCGAAAAACAGCACCGAAAACAGCATCACTACGGCAATGCCAATCAGAGCATCCGAGTGGAACGCGATGTTAACCTCACCTCGTTTCCGCATAACACCTGCGGCGATCGCGGTCCCCAGAACCGCTGCGGTTATCGGAATAGCGACGGCGCCACCTTTTATATAGCCCGCTAACATCACGCAGACTCCAGCGGATTGAATCGACAAGCAAAGCGAGAGCGGAATCGAGACCGCTTCAGACGATCGCTTTGACAGTCGGCACATTAACAACCAGACGACACCGAACAAACCGCTGCAAATGATCATTGCAAGGTAGGTTTGCCACAACGTCCATTCACCTGATTCGTTCAAATACACCGATTGGTGCATCAGAATCCGTGGTACTGCAGCAACCAGGCAAATTCGCATTAGCCATGTCAACCAAAGTGGTGTGCGTCGGGCAGCCGCGATCCACTGAATACAAATCGCAGCGGGCAAAATGATCGTCAGGAACCGATCCAATGCGCTCCCGGGCGGCCACGCCCATTGCAGCTTCATCACCATAAATCCGATCGCCATTCCAACGCCAATCGCTGGCGTGGAAATCAAATTCAGGCTCGTTGTCGCAGCGCCATGCCGTTTTGTGATCACCAGCTCAAACAATGCACTGGCGATCAACGCAACCGCGAACGACTTCACATACAGCAGCGGTTCAGGCATCCGCTACTTTTTAACGCCTTCGCAATCGATCATGATCAAAGCCTTGTCGCCGATCGGCCCGATCGCGTTTTTGTCGAACCCATAGTCGCTGCGTTTGAGCGATAATTCGGTTGAGAACGCGACACGTTTTGTGCCTTTGAAATCGTGCTCCTTGCCACCCATTAACACGAGCGTGATTTTGTTGGTGGTGCCATGCATCGTGAAATCACCTTCGACATTGTAGCCACCATCAATCGGTTTGACGCTTGTGCTTTTGAAAGTGATCGTTGGGAATTGCTTGGTGTCGAAGTAATCGGGCTGGCGAAGATGCTCGTCGCGGGCCGCGTTTGCGGTATCAACACTGTCGGTTTTGATCGTCAACGCAAAGGTCGAGTTGGAAGGCGTTTCGCGGTCAAGCGAGAATTTTCCCGAGACATCATTGAATCGACCGTGAATCCAGCTGATATCGAGATGGCGTGCCTTGAAACTGACCGACGAATGAACGAGGTCATAGTCGTAATCATCAGTAGCAGAGCATGTCGTCGCGCTAACACAGAAAGTCGCAGCAAGTACAAAAGTCAGTCCACAAGCAAAGAGTGATCGTATCATCAGAGGCGTGCTTTTCGAGAGGTAAGGTGGGATGAACTGCGGACCGTTGTCGATCGCAGCATGCTCGCCATCGTATTAGCGGGCCTGACGCGAGTAAAGCTGAGCAGTCCCCGCCAGCGGCCGATTCGCTCGAAAATCATCGATATCAATGGTCACCCGATGCTCATTGGATCACTCCGCTCTATAGATTTATTCGCAAAACCCGCGTTTCTTAGCCAAAACAATTTGCATTTGCTTGGCAAATCCTCAACAATCAGGGTTCCCGCCTTCGTCCCACCCCCCCAATCCGCTTGGTCGCCATGAAGCGAATCCTACGCGACTCGTTGCTGTTGACACTTGCAATCGTTGTTTGCGACTGCGTTAACGCAGCAGAGGATCCAGCCGCTTTTTTTGAGACGAAAATCCGTCCCGTACTGGTCCAGCATTGCTACGAATGCCATTCATCGGACTCGGGCGAAATTGGCGGGAAGCTCCGCGTGGATAGCCGCGATGCAATGCGCACCGGTGGCGAATCGGGCCCCTCTTTGCTAGTGGGAGTCCCCGATAAGAGTTTGATTATCCAGGCTCTGCGGTACGACGACCTGGAAATGCCGCCGGACGCCCCTTTATCTGAATCGGTGATCAAGGACTTCGAGAAATGGGTGTCGCAGGGTGCCGTTGACCCTCGAGATGACGCAGGCCCAACGCCCGCCTCGCAGCCTATCGATGCCGAGGCACTTTGGTCTTTCTTGCCTCGACAAACGCCATCGGTCCCCTCCGCGAGCAATCCCCAGTGGCCGCGCGACTCGATTGATAATTTCGTCTTGTCGCAAATGGAAGATGCAGGACTTTCCCCCACGAAGGATGCTGATCCTCGCACCCTGGTGCGCAGGATTTACTACGACCTAATCGGATTGCCGCCGACGTTAACGCAAGTTGATGCCTTCGTCGCCCAGTACGAACGCGACGCCGACTCGACGGTCGAAACGCTCGTTGACCGCTTATTAACAAGTCCGCAATTCGGAGTACGTTGGGGACGCCATTGGTTAGACGTTGCTCGCTATGGCGAATCCAATGGCGACGATGGTTTGGGACGCAACGCAACCTTTCCTCATGCGTGGCGTTATCGCGACTACGTGATCGATGCTCTAAACAACGATCTTCCTTATGACCAATTTCTGAAGGAACAGATCGCGGGTGACTTGCTGCCATCAGTATCGCCAGCGGAGCGGAATCGGCAGCTAATCGCCACTGGTTTTCTTGCCATCGGATCGAAACCGGCGTCGGCAATGAACAGTAATTTCGCCATGGACGTGGTGGACGACCAAATCAATGTCGTATGCACTGGCGTGATCGGGTTGAGCGTTGCCTGTGCACGATGTCATGACCACAAACATGATCCCATTCCGACTCGTGACTACTACGCGTTGGCGGGAATTTTTTCCAGCACCCAAACTCTCTACGGCGCCGCTGCGAATCAGAAACTAACCGCACCGCCCACTCCGCTGCACGAACTAAGATCGGATTGGTCGACGAACCAAACCGAGCCAGATCGCTCGAGTGCTCCTTCGTTTCCAGACGATTATTCCGCCACGATTGACTCGCTTTCACCTGAGCTGCACGTCCGACTCGACGCGGCACCGGATGGATTGACCGTGACCCCAGCGGCGAGCTATTCGGCGGAAACATTTGCGACAGTGGAAAAGACAACGCTTGTTGGCAAGTTGGCTAAGCCGACCGAGTCCTATACCGTTTCTCTTTGGTTCCGCAACACGCTCAAAAATAATTCTCGAGCGATCACGGCCTACCTGTTTTCGCGGGGCAAACAGCGAGACAGCGGAATTCCCGGCGATCACATTGGCATTGGCGGCAACCACGACACGTCTCGAACCGGCAAATTGTTTGTCTTTAACGGAAACAAGGGCACGGCGTCCGTTGCTGGAAACACCGTCATCCCAAAGGACAGCTGGAACCACATCGTCTTGGTCCGCGACCGTGATCAAATGAAGTTGTTTCTGAATGGGCAGCTTGAAATCGAAGCGAAATTGAAATCGACCTTCGGCGACAATACGGAATTTTGCCTGGCAAACCGCAGCGATAATTTTGCACCGCTTACGGGCAATATTGGGGAGTTCGCATTGTTTCCAAGAGCCCTTTCGGATGACGAAGCATTGAAGTTGCACCGGACATCGGGCCAGCCACAAGGCATCCGAGTCGTTCCGCCCTTTGGTTTCGCTATGGGCGTTCGAGAAAAAAACAAACCCGTTGATTGCAAAATCCACATCAACGGCGAAGGCAAGAAACTTGGTCCGCTAGCGCCACGTGGGACGCTCACTGCCTATCAAACCATCAATACCAACGACGGTTCCGATGGCTTGGGGATGACAATCGAAGCCCAACACAGTGGGCGTTTAGAATTGGCGGAATGGCTAACCCATCCCGACCATCCGCAAACGGCCCGGGTGATGGTCAATCGCGTTTGGCAGCACCTTTTCGGCCAAGGAATCGTCACGACGCCAGATGACTTTGGCGTCTACGGCGCTCGCCCGTCGCATCCGGAGTTGTTAGACCATCTCGCCAATCGATTTGTTCAACAAGGTTGGTCGATCAAACGCTTGATCCGGTCCATCGTGCTCTCTCGCACCTATCGATTGGACAGTCGATGTGACGACGAGCACCTTCAAATCGATCCCGATAATCAATTCCTGGCTCGCCATGATCGTCGACGATTGGATGCAGAATCGCTACGTGACAGCGTTCTGCAAGCATGCGGATCAATTGACTATTCACCAGAAAAGGGATCGGCGATCGAAAAGGTCGATGCGTTGATCAATTGGCCTCCTGGCAACGCGACCGATCTACACCGCGAAAGTAATCATCGCAGTATTTATCTGTGTATGCTTCGCCACGCACCGCCAAAACAGCTGGCCGCTTTTGATCTTCCCGATGCTGTGGGGATCACGGGGAAACGTGATGTCACGACGCTGCCGACTCAATCGTTGTTCTTGCTGAATAGCCCCTTCGTTGTTCAGCAATCCGAGCATCTGGCTACCCAGGTGTTGAATTCGGATTGCGATGATGATCGAGATCGAATTCAGCTAATTTTCGCGAGTGTACTGCATCGTCACGCGAGCTCGTCAGAGGTTGACGCATCGCTTGCGATGGTTCGAAAGATCAGCGATGCAGCCGAGCTATCCGAAACAGACAAAGAGCGTCAAACACGAAATTGGGCGAGCCTTTGCCAAGCCTTGTTGATGACCAACGAATTTCGATACGTGGATTGAGAGTGGACATGATTTCACGAAGAACGATGCTGCAAACCGCTTCGTGTGGTTTTGGATACTTGGCGATGCAGTCGCTGTGTCAGTTGCAGGCAAGCACTGCCGAAGCCGCAACAAAGTTGCCACTCGCGGATGCAGCGATTCGTCCCCGGGCCAAACGTGTCATCTTTTTGTGCATGAGCGGCGGACCGGCACAAATGGATACGTTTGACTACAAACCGCAAACGGGGAAAGAAAAGCATCCGGGGTCGGTATTCCCTTTTGCTCAGCGTGGTGACAGCGGACTATGGATTTCAGATCTGATGCCTGAAACGGCCAAACATGCCGATCGGCTTTGTGTGATCAATGGCATGCACGCTGACACGGGAAACCATGCCCAATCCTTTCTGCAGCTACACACCGGCGAAAAACTGAGAAAGCGGCCTAGTATGGGATCGTGGATCTCGTACGGTTTGGGAACGGAGAACGAAAATTTGCCGGGCTTTGTTAGTCTCAATGCGGCTAAGCCATCGGTGTACAGCAGCGTTTTCCTGCCGACTCAGTTTGCGGGCACGCCGATTGGCACCAATGGCGAAGATATGTCCCAAGCAGTGATCCGTGATATTTCCGGAAATCATCTGCCCGAGAAAATCAAACGAAGTCAGTTGGATTTTGTGCAGGCGATGAACCAGGAACATCGCGATGCGCGACCGGGTGATCCGGTGCTTGATGGTGTGATTGAGTCGATGGAACTTGCTTTTCGGATGCAGTCAACCGCCCCCGAGCTGTTGGATTTGAGCAACGAGACCCCGGAAACGTTAAAGCGATATCGCGTAGGAGAAAAGTTGTCGGTCGGCACCTGTCGCCCTACCGATTTCGGGCGTCAATGCTTGCTTGCTCGACGGTTTGCCGAGGCAGGAGTGAGGTTTATCGAAGTCAATCATGGCAGTTGGGATCAACACAATGATCATCGACGTGACTTGAAAGCGAACTGCGAAACGGTTGACGCCCCCATTGCGGCATTACTCGAAGACTTGGCGGCACGAGGATTGTTAGAAGACACGCTCGTCGTCTGGGGCGGCGAATTTGGTCGGCCTGGCTTAGTCCCCGGCGATGGCAAGGACGTTTCGGGCCACAACTCCAGCGGATTCACGTTCTGGTTAGCCGGAGGCGGAACGAAACAAGGCTACGTGCACGGCAAGACCAACGAAATAGGATCACGTGCGGTCGAAGGCAAAGTTCACTTCCGCGACTTGCACGCTACGATCTTGCACTTGTTGGGAATCGACCATCAACGACTGACGTTCGAGCATGGCGGTCGACTTCATCGGCTGACAGGCCCCGAAGAAGCTAAAGTGGTTCACGACCTATTCGCCTAAGCATTCATTCAACCAAGCATCGCCCCCAACAAGTTTCGTTCATGCAACCACTTGAGTTTTCGTCATCGCCCCGCTGTCAAATCATTCCCCTTCCTAGCAACCAAGTCGCGTTTGTGATCGATGGTCGCGAACGTCTTCGCTGGCATGCGTCCGAGGATGCACCACGCCCGTTTTTCTTTCCGTTAACTGGCCCCTCCGGGATTCCGTTAACACGGATGGGGCATCCCGGCGCCCCGGATCACGATCATCATCGATCCGTGTGGTTTGCGCACCATATGGTGGACGGAGAGAGTTTTTGGTCTGACACCGCCGGCACCAAAATTCGTCAAACGCAGTGGGTCGCCTACGACGATGGAGATGACGAAGCGAGGATGGCCGTTCGGCTCGAATGGCTCAGCGGGGCCGATTCGAAACCGCTGATCAAACAGGACCTTTACGTCGCAGTTGCACCGGCGCCGAATGCGGGCTTGTTTGTTGAACTGCAAACATCCCTGCGATCGGTTGCAGACACCTTAGAATTGGGGAAAACCAATTTTGGCTTGCTGGCGGTACGAGTCGCGAAAGCAATTTCAGCGAGGTTCGGCGACGGGGTGATTACCGGAGCGAACGGTAAACAAGGTGAGAAGGATTTGTTTGGACTGCCATCACCCTGGATCGACTACAGCGGTTCGATTGACAAAGGCGTCGTCGAGGGTATCACCTACTTTGACCATTCCAGCAACTCCAGATTTCCGAGCAAGTGGCACGTCCGTGCCGATGGCTGGATGGGTGCCTCGGCTTGTTTTGATGGAGCGGTGACGCTGTACAAAGATAAACCGACATCTTGGCGTTACCTGTTGCACGCACACCCCGGTGCAGTTGACCACGGCGTGGCATCGCAAATCCAAGACGACTTTCACGATCGTCCGCCAATGTCAGCCGTCAAAGGTGGGAACTCGCAATCCTACACTATCAAACGGGGATAACACGCGGTTCGTGGCTCACCCTCGCATTATCCGGGTTGATTAAAATCACCTGCCACAAGCGTCAAACCGTATCCTTGTGCCACGCACTTCGCGTTATCCAGCAAGTGCTTCGTCTAGTAATAAAACTTGGCCGCCTAACGTAGTGGAGCTTGCTAAAGCTCCCGGTTTCTTGGGTGTGAAAGGATCTTTAGCAAGATCCACTACCCCAAAATCAAAGACTGACAAAGAACTAGGATGCCTGCATCAAGTAGGCGATCAAGTCGGCGACTGCTTGCTTGTCCATCGCGTCTTCGAATCCCTCGGGCATGATCGACAGCCCGGTGTTCTTCAGTTCGTCGATGTCGATTCGCAAAACCGTGGCGGTAACATTGTCACCGCGACGCAACGTCATACTCGTTGCCCCTTCGTCAACGATCATCCCGGATACGATTTCTCCATCGAGTGTCGAAACGACGTAGTTGATGTATTGCGGATTCACCTCTCGATTCGGATCGAGGACCGCAGTCAAGACAGTCTCCTCACCACGGGCTTTGATGGTCGCCAAGTTCGGACCAATTTCGTGTCCCACGTTTTCTACTCGGTGACACGTGCTGCAGTGCTTCTTAAAGTGTTCGCGGCCGCGATCGGAATCGCTTTGCATCGAGAGTGCATCACGGTACTTTGCCAAAACGCTTTGCCGATGAGCAATTGCCTCGGGGGATCGAACCGCCAATGTCGTAGAGACACTTTTCTTTGGACGCTCGCCGCCGTTGGAGAGTGCATTACGTGCTCGCGCCGCAATTTGAGTGCTCAACTGATTGTTAAACGCCTCCGCCGACTTGCCGTTAAACGAGTCGTCTTGCTTCAGCCGAACAAGCAGTTTTTCGGCATCATCGCCTATCGCCGTTTGCACCGCAGCGCGTATCCAGCGGTCGTTCGGATCACGACTGAGGATACGAGCCAAGCTGTTGACACGGACATCACCCTCGGTGTTCGCTAGGGCAAAAGCCAACTGGTAGCGGACCTCCATCGATTCGTCATCGATCATCTCAACGAGCCGCCTTTCAATCGAAGGCGTGAATTCAATGGAATCACTCAATCGCAATGCGTGCCGTCGCACTTGCGGATGTTTGTCACGCAGGCCGCTGATTAGCGTCGCCTCGTCCAATGCTGCCAGTCCATCTAGCGCGTACATCGCATGCATTCGTCCCAGCGGCGACGGACTGTCTTTGACCAACGACCGTAGCGGAACCACTGCTGCCGGATCTTGCCGCTGGTACAGCAGTCGTGCCGCGGTTTCACGATGCCAAGCATTCGCATGTGCAAGCGTTTTAACCAGCTTCGATGTGGTTAACCCAGCGAGACTTTGGGACGAACGGTGTGTGTATCCCGTGGGGACGATTCGGTAGATCCGCCCACGATCCCGCCCCGAGGTCAAATCGAGGTGCTTTTTGATTGATTCAGGCAATGACAACGGATGTTCAATCACCTCACGATAAACATCAATCACGTGTAGCGTCCCATCCGGGGCGTTGGCAAATTGGGCCGGGCGGAACCAGATGTCACTCGAGGTAACGAATTCACTTTGATCATCAATCCGGTTTGCGACGAACTCTAGTCCATCGCGATCGAGCCGTTTGCGATGAATCAAGTTACTGCCTACGTCGCCAATGATGGCGTGACCTTTCCACTTCGCGGGCCATGCATCGCCTCGGTATAGGGTCACCCCGGTCGCACCGGTGAAGTAGCCAGCGGCTCGGCCGCCACCTTCAACCACTCCCTTGACCTCACCGGATACTCGCAATCGCGTTCGCACGATTCGCCACGGTTCGACCGGGCTGGTGCGAAACACTTCGGCTTGCGGGCCATCGGAGGCGATCGAAATTCGCGAAGGAGGCGGCACAACAAACGGATTCTTCGCGATGTCATCGTCTTCATACATCACTTGCTGGATGTGATCCGAGTTGGAAGAAACAAATTTTCGTCCCCAATCGTCAAAGCACATCCCATGCTGCGCCGCACCACTGGTCGGTTCAAATTCGTAAGTGCGAGGGTTGAACGCTAAATCACGTCCACGGATGCTGACACCCGCAACGTCTGGGGCCGCATGTGCGTGTCGGATCTCGCCTCCGACACTGCTGCAAGCGATATGAATCCGATTATCCAGTCCCCAGCGGAACGAATTCATCAACCCTTGCACATTCGACGTGCCAAACCCGGTCAACACTCGCTGTTTAACATCGGCCGCTCCATCGCCGTTGGTGTCTTTCAAATACAACAGATCCGGTGCATCCCCGACAAACAAACCGCCATCGTAGGGAAACAATGCGGTCGGCCAAAACAGTCCGCGGGCGAATTCAACACGTTTGTCGTAAATCCCATCGCCGTCGGAATCCGTCAACTTAGCGATAGTCGAAATACCATCTTCGCGGTTTTCGCTGTAGCCTCGCATTTCACAGACGTACATCGCGCCATGTTCGTCCCATTCGATTGCCACGGGGCTGCCGAGCAGTGGTTCCGCTGCCACCTGCTGCATCTGGAATCCGTCCGCCACAGTGAATGTGGAAAGTGCAGCATCAGGCTCTGTAGGGGCGATCCGCGGCAACTCGTCGGAGTAATCCGGCCCGCTGGTGGAAGCAGGCTCGTTCGCCGAGAGTTCGCCAGTCACGAATCCGAACATCAACAAAGGAGCCAAATAGAACATCGTCATCAACAACAACCGGTCAGAAAACCGAGGATGAGCTTTCATGGTTGATTCTGTCGTAGCGGAATTCGTCAAGAATTTCGGCCCCGATAGCGTTTGATCGAAAGTCTTGACGACTTTCGCTATCGGTTTCCGGATAGGCTTTAAGTAACGGGCGATCATTGGGCCACCTCCTTGACTTGTAATAGCGTTTTAATTCCGTCAATCAGTACCGTTTCGACTTCCGGAGCCACGTTGGACGCCGTCTGGCTTGTCTCATAGCCGCCTTGTCCGTACGCCTCGGCGGTGCCGATGTAACCAGGGCCGTAATCGCCGTAGGCCGCCATCGCGACTTTCAAATCAGGCCGCATTGCCTTGGCAGCCAATTGATATTCGATAAACAATTCGCCCGGCATATGCAGCACGCGGACGTCGCCGACGGATAAACAACCGAGATCGATCTCGTGACCATTTTCGCAGCGGAGTAGCCACGCCAAGTCGCTGGGGGCACCCCCATTACGAACTCCGTCCCATTTCGATACAGCGTCGGCCAATGTTTGGCGATCGAGATGTTTTGCTGGCGGTAGCGCCGCTCCCACGGTGGACCAATTAACATCCTCAGGGCCAATCGCAAACTTCTCGGTCGTTTCAAAGGACTGATGCATCGCGTTGGCGACACGTTTTGCCAAGATCAAACGGTTCGGCTTTGAGCCGTCGTTGTATTTGCCTGCGCCGATGTTACCGCCTGCGCCGTTGAAGTGCACATACAACGGTCCCGGAGCATCTTGGCTGCGAAAGAATCTCGCGATCCCTGGAAAATCGGGACTTGGAATCCCAGTACGATAGTAGCTTTGCGGATGACACGCGTAATAGCTCAGCACGGCGACTGGGGCGTCACCATTCCAAAACGACAGCGAACTGAGCACGGGATCGATCGTGCCCACCGGCAGGGCGCGTAACTTGGCATCGCGGGTCGCCGTATAGCGAGTCGCCACGACTTTACCGGTTTCGTCTTGAAGCCGACGATTCGAAGCAACCTCTTTCACTTCGGCGGTTCCAAAACCAGCGTGTGTAACTGGTTTCGCCGTTTTCAACGAAGATTGAATTGCCATTGCCAAGCGGTCAATCACTCGTCGTGCAAAGGTTCCATCGTGTGTTCCCAAATCCGTGGCACCAACCTGATTCAGTAGCGACTCAGCACCAAAATCACAACGCGGCGCGTCGTGTTGATGGAGCGTGTGAACTGCAACGCGTGACGGCGTCGTGCCCGCAGCTTTTGCGATCCGCTGGCGAAACACATCATGGCTTTGGTTAGCGATCCCGATCCAATCCATCGCACACAGCACAATCGGATCCCCGGAGCCCATGATCACGATACCACGGCATCGCAGCCCGAGTTCACCATGACTGTTGACTCGGTCATACGCCATCACGAAACCAACGGGCGGAGTGGCGTCGATGTCAAACGTAGCAACGGAAAGCCCCGCATTCGCTTCACTATCGGGCTGGATCGAATCTTTAGCATTAGCATACGACTGCGGGATGCAGTTTGCCGCTATGGCTAAACCAAAGACAAGGCCGATCCAAAAGCTAGGAAATCGGGACCGCGAGAATTCAAAATATTTCATTCAATCACACTTTCGCGAGGTGGGAGCAAGTGTATAGAGCGAGCAAGATCGTCGCTGTGGGGGGAGGTTCGATTGTATACGTTCGAAAAACGCGGCACAATCAAATCTAATGCGATTGCCAATGTAGCAGAATTTGTCAGGAGATTTGTTGACACAATCCGCCGGATCGCGTGGTCGCCCTCCCGAACGAGACGATCGCCCACTGGACCTCCCCCAGGCTTCGCTCGGTAGAGGTTCTAAAACATTTGCCACAACGAACTAAAAAACTGTCAGATTCCATTCCACACACGCCCACTCTCGAATGATGTAGAATATTCGCAAAGACTTCCCACCTCGCTCGCCTCCCACCGACAAGTCTATAGATGCGAATGTCTGCTCGCGGTTTCTTGTTTCACAAAAACCTCCTCTCTGCGGTTTGTTTTGCGTGGCTAACCACGTTCACAATCGCGAATGCCAAGGACAACGCCGCACCCACGCTCGGTGAAGTGCAAACGCTGCCGAACACCCAACCGCTTCAGCTAGACGAACCACTGGATGGGTGGATGGTACGTGAGATCAATCGGTTCGCAGAACGTGAATTGAGCCTTTCCAAGCAAATACGCAAGCAAAATTGGCATCGTGATTATGCGTCCGAAGATCGCTATTTGCACAGCGTCCTGGCGAACCGCGAACGATTCGCGAAAATTATCGGTGCAGTCGATCCCCGTGCCGATCAGCCGACGCTACAGATGATCATATCTCAGGACGACTTTCAGTCGGCCGCTCCGATTCTGGCTAGTTCCGCCGACTGCGTGGTTCGCGAAGTCCGCTGGCCCGTAATGGACGGCGTTACCGGCGAAGGATTGTTGTTGACCCCCAAAGGACGAGAGCCCACCGCAAGCGTGATCGCAATCCCGGATGCTGACTGGAGTCCCGAAGCATTCGTGGGATTGAGCGAAGGTGCCGACGCCAACCTTTTTGTACTGCATTTGGTCCAACAAGGTTGCGAGGTACTGATTCCGACGCTGATCAATCGCGACCAAGAACACTCTGGAAATCCAGCAGTTGGTTTTACAAACCAACCTCATCGCGAATTCGTTTACCGCACGTCGTTCGAAATCGGACGCCACGTGATCGGTTACGAGGTGCAGAAAATACTTGCTGCCGTCGATTACTTTGTCGCCCGACGCGATTCTAAAAAGCAGGACCGACCGATTGGCGTCGCCGGTGTGGGCGAAGGAGGATTATTAGCATTTTATGCTGCGGCGATCGATACGCGAATCGATTCGGCAATGGTGTGCGGGTATTTTGACGACCGCGAACAGATATGGCGTGAACCGATCTACCGCAATGTTTGGAGCTTGTTGACCGAGTTTGCCGACGCCGACATTGCCTCGCTCATCGCGCCGCGGCGACTGACTGTCGAAGCGTGCCGAGTTCCCCAAGTCGATGGACCACCCGCAGTCACCCCTGGCCGCCGAGGCGGATCAGCCCCCGGCCAAATACATACTCCGAAACTAGCCTCCGTACGCGATGAGTTTTCACGTGCTCAATCCCATTACCAATCGTTGGGTCAACCCGACCAAATCGAGCTGGTAATTAGTGACGATGGCACGGGCCCCGCCGGCAGCGTTTCAGCGGTGACCTTGTTTTTAGCCGGACTAAATCTCGACGCATCGTTAAAAACAACCGCGAAATTGACACCGCTATTACCGCTGGCGGATGCATCCGAAAGACAAGCGAGACAGGTCGATGAGCTGGTTGAGCGAAATCAACGTTTGGTTCGCGACAGCCCTCGGATTCGGGATCAGCACTGGAAAAAGGCCAATCGGAGCACCGTAGAGTCCTGGATCGACACCACCGCAGCGTATCGTGACGAATTTTATGATGAGGTGATTGGGCGACTTCCGCATGCCAAGCTTCCGGCCAACCCCCGTTCTCGATTAATTATCGATGAAGAGAAGTTTAAGGGATACGAAGTGGTTTTGGATGTGTTCGACGATGTGATCGCCGGAGGCATTTTGATATTGCCGACCGATTTGAAACCAGGCGAGCGGCGGCCCGTTGTCGTTTGCCAACATGGGCTCGAAGGTACCGCCGCCAGCACGTTGGAACAACACACGGATCTTTTCTTAGATCGCGGCTTCGCTGCCGAGCTAGCGCTCCGCGGATTCATTGTCTATGCACCTCAGAATCCCTATCGCGGCGGCGACAGATTTCGCGAAATTCAACGAAAATCCAATCCGCTGAAGCGATCTCTGTTTAGTTACATCATCCCTCAGCACGAACGTACGCTCGAGTGGCTCAGTATGCAGCCTCATGTGGATCCCGATCGGATTGCGTTTTATGGCATCTCCTACGGCGGCAAGACCGCAGTGCGTGTGCCCCCTTTTGTTCCGCAATACGCCTTGTCGATTTGTTCCGCCGACTTCAATGAGTGGATTGGCAAAACAACCAGCAACATCTATCGGTCTAGTTACGTCTACACTGGCGAATATGAAATTTGGGAGTGGAACATGGGAAACGTGGCCAACTATGCTGAGCTTGCCTGTATGATGACGCCCCGCCCGTTCATGGTCGAGCGAGGACATCGTGACGGTGTCGCACCGGACGAATGGGTGGCAGCGGAATACGCCAAAGTCCGGCGTCACTACGACGAACTCGGAATCGGTGATTCCACCACCATCGAATTCTTCAATGGCCCCCATACTATTCGTGGTCTTGGGACCTTTGCTTTTCTACACAAACACTTGAATTGGCCAGAACCAAATCAACATACGGAACCAAAGTAACATGCGGAAACATTGGATTATAGCGAGTTTGTTTTTTCTCACATTGACGCTCCGTGCAAATGCACAAGAGTCATCCAACGGCGACCCTGAACTACGATGGTGGAAGGGCAACCTGCACACCCATTCGTTATGGAGCGATGGGGACCAATTCCCTGAAATGATCGCGGATTGGTATCGTCAACGCGACTACAACTTTCTCGCGTTAACTGACCACAACGTGCTGAGCGAAGGCATGCGTTGGATGGAGATGTCCGCGATCCATAAGCGAGCGGACGAGGGCATTCTAGGTCGTTACCGGAAACGATTCGGGGATGCATGGGTGGAAACCCGAGGCGAGCCTGGACAGAAAAATCACGAAGTCCGGCTGAAGCCGATGGACGAGTTTCGCTATCTTGTCGAAGAAACGGGCAAATTCATTCTGATTCCGGCCGAAGAAATCAGCGATAAAGCCGAGGGGAAACCAGTTCACATCAACGCCACGAATTTGGCCGAGGTGATCAAACCGGTCGGGGGCGACACCGTGCGACAAGCAATCGAAAACAACTTGCGTGCGATCCTCGAGCATGAAAAGAAACACGGCCGCGAGGTTTTGCCTCACGTCAACCATCCCAATTTTCATTATGCGATAACCGCCGAGGATTTGGCGGCGGTCGTCTCGGAGCGTTTCTTCGAGGTCTATAACGGACATCCCGGTGTGAACCATCTCGGTGACGACGATCACCCCAGCATCGAACGGATGTGGGACATCGCCAACGCGATTCGTCAAACCTCGCTCGACATTCCCCCGTTGATGGGAATCGGCACCGACGATTCACACGAGTATCACGGCAAGGCCGGTTCGCGTCCCGGGCGAGGCTGGGTGATGGTCCGCAGCAAGTACTTGACTCCCGAGCATTTGATTCGGGCAATGAAACAAGGCGACTTTTATGCATCTAGCGGAGTGGCATTGTCCGATGTCCAATTTGACAAGGAAAGCCAAACGTTATCGCTGGCGATAGCAACCGAGCCCGACACCACCTACGAGACCAAGTTCATTGCCACACTAAAAAAGGGGGACGGAGTCGATGAACATCGCATCGGGGCGGTTGTCGCGACATCCGAATCGGCAACGCCAGAGTACAAATTGACCGGCAACGAACTCTATGTGCGAGCGGTCGTCACCAGCAGCAAACCGCCAGTGGACCCGTCGTTCAAAGACCAGAAGCAACAAGCTTGGACTCAACCCGTCGGCTGGGAATGAGCTAGCCACTGCGTTGACTTCTTGAAAGCAAAACCCGCCACGAATCCATTCGCGGCGGGTTTTGTAGTTTCTGACACCCCATCCTCGGCAAAGACATAATCGTTTGCCGTGGTGTCGCTCACAGCGCTCCGTCTATCGACCCTGCTTTTGCGAGTCAAGTTCGTCTTGCAGCGAAAGGGGACTCGCGAATTTTGATTGCGAATCTGTAAGTATCTGCAGATTGCTATCGATCCAATTCACCAACGCCCGTTTCGCTTGCGAATTAGGCGATGGGTCGATTTCAAAGGTCGGGGTTTTCATGCCCCAGAGGTCGCATGGCGGTATTGTCTTCATCAAATCAAGCTCCTTCGATAATGGTGCCTGCTTTCCAAGGGTCTCGCTAATTCCTTCCGTAGACAACTTAGAAAAGTAGACGCAATTGTGGTGGAATCCTTACACCCCAAAATGCTGGGATTGCTGAGGGCGACGGCGATGCCGTCTGCGGTCGCAACCGAAACACGATTTGGCAAGACGAGGATGAGATTCCCTTCACCCATCGTTCGCCACTGAGATTGGAATTATCTACCTTCAATATCGGCCTGCCAAGACAAATATTTTTAGGGTGCGGCGTATCAGCGGCAAACCGCTCGCTTCCGCTATCATAGATTCAGGAAACCCGGCAGACGTAAAGTCTTTAGTGGCTTAGCGTTGCTCACCCGAAACACTTAAAGGGAATAAAAACGTACACCCGTTGGCCCCAGCTACTCAGAGTCGTAAATGGATCGAATGAAGGCCCAACATATCCAATGCCAACTCAGATGCATCGATTCGCCTGCAATTGATGATGATCAGTCTACAGAGGGCGTCCGAGCAAGTTGAGTCGCACTAGACACGATGTTGCGCGGTCGCCCTCACCCGCACGAGGCCTGAAGGGCCCTTGCGACCTCTCCCAAGCTTCGCTCGGGAGAGGTGACTTGCGCGTCTGCCACCTCTCCCAAACGCATTTAAAGGAGAGGTCGAGCAGTGCCTTCAGCGTGCGCGAAAGCGAAAGCCATAAAACACAGCTTGGTTCAACCGATCGATGTAACCTGCTGTGCGTTCAAAACCCTCATTTGTGCGCGTGGATTAAAATTGTGGTACGTTAGATCACAGCCATAGAACGCCATGAATACTCACGTGTCAACAATACGTAGGACTCAACATTCGTGTTCTCGATGGCGGATTCGTAACGATTCCATGACACTTCTCTTTCTCTGTTCGGAGGTCCCGCGATGTCAATCATGCGTTTGTTGTTGGTGGCTGTCGTTGCAATGTCGATTAGTTCACTTGGATTTGCTCAGTCGTCAGATCCCTTTGGCGGAAGCGGGGCGACCGACTTACATGATCCGTTCGCAGCACCAAATCAACCGAAGCCCAGTTCCGTGAACTCGAAGCCGACGCAGATGCGACGTGTGGCGAAGCGACCGCCAATTGGAGAAAACCAAGTCGTGACGATCGGATCGGACAATGCATCGGAAGCTCGTATTCTCGCCTCGCTTGATGATGAAACGAGTATCCAATTTATCGAGACTCCGTTGGGCGAAGCGATGCAGAACATTTCAGACATGCACAAAATCCCAATCGTGATCGATAGGCAATCGCTGGAGGAACTGGGGATCGCGACCGACGTGCCTGTGACGCTTGCGTTAGAACACGTCACGCTTCGCAGTGCCTTACGACTGATGTTACGAAGCTTGGATTTAACCTACGTCATCGAGCACGAGGTACTTATGGTCACAACTGCGGAAGCGTCCGAGCAACGCCGCGTCATTAAAATGTATCGCTTGCCAAAAGCGATGCAGGACAAGAGCGAGGAGATCGTCGAGGTGATGAGGGAAACACTGAGTCCTACTAAATGGCAATCGTCTGGTGGAACCGCGGCGATATCAGCGTTGGACAACATATTGATCGTTTCGGTCAATGAACCGATGCATCATGAAGTCGAGAACTTTCTTCGCATGTTATGCGAAGCGTACTTTGCGACCGAGGAATGATCGCCGAAGTTCACTGAGAGTGTCTCCATCATTTATCGCGGTCGTACCGCTTCGTGCCAGCGGCGACGATGCGGTGACGTAACAAGCCTTCCATTCGCCGTCACTTTTTCCATGACTCCCGCCGATCAAGATATTGAAAATCGCCGCCCCGTTTGGCGTGCCTTGTCGGATCTTTTCCTGGACACTGAATTGCAGGATCATGACTTGTCGTGCATTGCTCGATCCCTCGCGGAATCACCTTACACGGCTTCGGAAATTGAGACGATTTTGTTTCGTGAAGTGTATCCCGTCTGTATCGCGAATCTAACGTGTGTCGCCGGTGAGTGGGCAGGTTTTGACGACGCATGGCTCGAAGCAAGTATTTTAAAACACGCCCGGCGGAGATGGACGCTCGCAAATATTGTCCAGCTAAATCGTTGGATGATCCGCGACGATTGGAATCGCGTCAAAGTCCTCTATTACGAGCAATGGGGCGTGCCCCATACTCACGGACTTGAACTCAAAGCTTTTCCGGATCTCCCGCAGTAACGTTGCGTCCTGATTACCATGTTTGCTTTGGATCCGATACTTAATCCCCCCCCAAAACTTAGAAGTTTTCGTGAAGCAACCAAAATTGAATTCAAATCGCCAGCTATCCACTCTGCAACGGAGTCTGTGTTTGGGGATTGTATGGTTCCTGTTCACCGCGTCCGCAATCGCAGCCGAAGCGAAGCCAAATGTGGTGTTCATTTTGGCGGACGACTTGGGTTGGAGCGATACGACGCTGTTTCAAACCACCAAATTTTACAAGACACCCAATATCGAGCGACTCGCCAAACGCGGGATGACGTTCACGCATGCATATGCATCGAGTCCGCTTTGCTCGCCAACGCGATCCGCGATACTGACGGGACTTAGCCCGGCGCGAACCGGAATCACCACTCCGAATTGCCATTTGCCCCAAGTGATCCTCGAGGCAACGGCAACGGGAACCGGACCCGCAAACCAAATGGCAACATTTCCGAGTTCAGTTTCGCGGTTATCGACCGAGTACTACACGCTTGGCGAAATGTTCAAAGACAATGGGTACGCGACCGGTCATTTTGGAAAATGGCATCTCGGAGCCGAGCCATACTCACCGCTAGAGCATGGTTTTGATGTCGACGTTCCGCATTGGGCGGGACCGGGCCCCGCAGGCAGCTACGTTGCGCCATGGAAGTACCCTGACTTCGATCCCAACACGCCGAGCGAACACATCGAAGATCGGATGGCTGAGGAAGCCGTGGCGTTCATCGAGTCGAACAAGAGCCAACCGTTCTTTTTGAATTACTGGATGTTCAGCGTTCATGCTCCTTTCGATGCCAAGAAATCGTTGATCGACGCATACAGGAAAATGATTGACCCGAACGATCCGCAGCGCAGTCCCACCTATGCCGCAATGATCGAAAGCATGGATGATGCGGTCGGCACATTGCTCGATACCTTGGACCGACTGAAGATTGCAGAGAACACGATCATTGTGTTTGCATCGGATAACGGCGGAAACATGTATAACCAAGTGGATGGAACCACGGCCACTAGCAATTCGCCGCTTCGAGGCGGCAAAGCAACAATGTATGAAGGAGGCGTTCGCGGACCTGCGATTGTCGTGCAGCCAGCAGTCGTCGAAGCAAACTCGCGTAGTGATGAAGTGATTCAAAGCAGCGATTTCTACCCCACGCTATTGGAACTGTTGTCCATTGCACCTCAGCCGAATCAGGAATTTGATGGCATCAGCATCGTGCCGGCACTGCATGGAAAATCGCTCCAGCGCGAAGCTATTTTCACATTCTTTCCGCACAGCCCGCCTGTTCCCGAGTGGCTCCCACCTTCGGTGAGCGTACACCAAAACGATTGGAAATTGATCCGTATTTTTCACGGCGGTAAAAACGGAAACCATCGCTACAAGTTATTCAATTTGAGCGAAGATCTCGGAGAACAGCATGATGTGTCGGCCAAGTACCCTGAACGCGTTAAAACCATGGACGCGTTAATCGAGACATTCCTTATCGATACCCACGCCGTACTACCGCTGCCTAACCAAAACTTTGATCCGGCCAAGTATCAACCGGAGCAAGAAGGGGTCGGGAGAATCAGAAACACCGCGAGTCCAGCGTCCCAAAAACCCACGCGTCCTCGCAGCAAGCCGATTGCGGGTTGGCAAGCCGACGGCACTTGCACGCTGGCGGTTACCGACGGTGTACTTGTTGTCACCAGCAGCGGCGGTGATCCCTCTTTTTCCTGCCCGTTGCCAAAAGCGATCCATCAGCAACCGTTGACGCTTCGATTCACGATGAGATCGCAATCATCCGGTCACGGACAAGTCTTCTGGCACGAACAAGGCGTCGCGCCCGCGTATTATCGAGATCGCAGTGTTCGGTTCGAGCCAAAGCACGACGGAGCAGCCCACGAGGTTGCAATCGAGTTTTCACCAGCAAAACCAGTGCAAGGGATTCGCATCGATCCGTCGCGAGCCGCGGGCGAGATGCAAATGTCAAACATTCGGCTAACAACACCCACAGGTGAAGTGCTGCACCGTTTTAAGCCGTAAACGAGGTTCCAGAAGTAGCATGCGGCATGGCGACAATGTTCTGTCACCTCTGCACCAACTTCGAGGTTGTGCGGCCTTTTATTTCGTTGTGAATCGAGTCCTTTGACGTGCTTCACCTCCCCGAAACTTGTTTTGGGGAGGTCAGAACGAGCGGAGCAAGTTCTGGGTGGGGCATCGAAGTGTTAGAGATGACAATGTGCAAGCTCAACGTCGCCAGCCCGAGAGCGGAAAACTCGCTGAAGGCTCCTTTTCCGACCCTAGTATATGATCATTGTGGTGTTTCGACCGGTTTTCGCGTCGATTCGCTGTGATGACCTTTTCGCAGTCGCTCTGCGGAAAAGTCGCTGACTCACAGATCCTATCCGACCCTTCTCGGCCCCAGGCTAGAGCGATTGGGAGCTTGATCGTGAGTCAGTTCTTTTACCCGAACGGTCGCTAGGTCGGCGTCATGCCAGACCGCATTTACTAGGCAGGGACTTTTAAGATGAGCAACGAATCTACTACAAACACTCGACACGAAACACCACTGTCGCGAACCGGTTACCAACGAGTCATCGGAGTCGATGTTGCCAAAAATAATCTCGATCTTTGTGATTCTCAAAACAAGCTTACCGGGCGAATTGATAACGACGTGAAGAGCATTCAAGCGAAATTGCTTGACCGCATTGATCCTGACAGCGCGACATTGATTCTCTGTGAATCCACCGCCAGCTATCACCTGTTGATGACTGACATGGCTCACGACAGCTCGATTGACGTCGCCATTGTCAACCCACGGCAAGTCAGAGACTTCGCCAAGGGCCATGGATGGCTTGAGAAGACCGACACGATTGATGCAGCGATGATTTGTCGATTTGGTCAGGACGTTCCGGTCCACTTGGCAGTCAGACGCAGCGAGCAACAGAAGCATCACACCGCGATGGTTCATCGTCGGGTATCGCTTCTGAAGATGCAGGCTCAAGAACGATCGCGGTTGCTACATACCACCGACAAAGAGACTCGCAAGTTGCTAAAACAGATGCTGCGCAACATCGAAAACCAGCTAAATCGCGTTGATAAACGACTCAGCGAGATCCTCAAAGAGCTGGCAAAGCAAGAGCCCAAAGTGCAGATTTTGAAGAGCCACCCCGGCGTGGGCGAGGTCACGATCAATGTGCTTCTGACTTCGCTGCCTGAGTTGGGGCAACTCAATCGCAAAGAGATTGCGAAGTTAGTTGGCGTATCGCCGATGGCTAAGCAAAGTGGCACCAAGGATGGTAAACGAATGGTGCGTGGTGGGCGTCAATCGGTCCGCTGTGCATTGTACATGGCAGCGTTATCAGCTCGGCAGTACGACGAGCGTCTGAAAGCCTTTTACACACGTCTAAGAAAGCAAGGGAAACCGTACAAGCTGGCGATGATCGCTTGCGTACGAAAGCTTCTTTCGACACTCAATCAGATGGTTCGTAATCAAGAAACGTTTGACACTTCAAAGTTCGCCGCGATGGTCTGATCAGTCCACCAACGAAATAACGGTTGAAGAGCCCCTTTCGCGTCGCCGTCACATTGGCCTGCGCCAGCATCTGAGGCCGATGTGACGGCGATGCGGAAGGGGCGGCCCCATTTTGCCGAGCCCGAACAAGCGTCGAGCCAGGGATCGAGCGAAGTATTTGGAAAAAACGGCAGCCGACCAACGACCGAAATCGCTCGTCGACTGCCTACGTACTCGAGCGTTGCCGCTCGGTACAAGGGTCCAAACATACACGCAGCCAGACTCCCATAGGAGCCCCCTATGTCCTTCGATGCTGCGCATCGAGGCGAAACATCGAATCAAAAATTTAGTTTTTTGATAAGCGACTATTGCCAAATCTTAACACGGTCGCTCCCTACTTCGTTGGGAGGGTGAAGCAAGTGGTTGCTACCACTCAACTTAAAAGCCGCTCAACCTCTTCGTCGGTGGAGAGGTAACTGCAGTATCGGCCGGAAGAAAAACTCACCCCCATTATCCGACGTCGATACCAAAGTTTTAGCGGCCCAGGCTAACGCCCAAACGGCTAACATAAGAACGGTGATGTCGTACTAAATAAGCAGTCTCCGCAGTTTGGGAAAGGTCGAGCATAGCCTTCACCCGAATGGACCATTCCCGCCCGCCCACTTAAATCACTTTCATGAAACAATCCTTTCTGCTTTTCAGTGTTTTCATCACGGTTGTAACCTGCGCACGTGGCGACGTCGTCCGACCCAATATCATCGTGTTCTACACCGATGATCATGGCTACGCGGATTTGTCGTGCCAAGGCGTATTTGACGACATCAAAACACCCAACGTCGATGCCCTTGCTCGCAGTGGGGTGCTGGCAACACACGGATACAGCACAGCGCCGCAGTGTATCCCCTCGCGAGCTGGATTGTTGGTTGGGAAGTTTCAGTCGCGATTCGGTGTCGAAGCAAATGGGCAATCGCTCGACGGTTTTGATCGCGAGTTGACGATCGCCGAACGACTTCAAAGTTCCGGCTATATTACTGCCCAATTCGGCAAATGGCATCTTGGGACTGGCCCCAAGATCACGGAACACGGATTCAAACATGTGTTCAACCAGAACGCTCAACGTCCCTTCGCGGCGAACATCACGCTCGATGGAACGGATCGTGAGATGTCGAATTTGCCTCCTACGATGTATCACGTGGACGGCTGTAGCAAAGCGGCCGCAGCGTTGATCGAGCGATACAAGGATGATCCATTCTTTCTGTACGTCGCTTATCGCGCACCGCATGTGCCCTTGGACGCACCACAGAAGTATCTCGACCGCTTTCCCGGGAAGATGCCCGAGCGACGTCGCCAGGCCCTGGCAATGTTGTCTGCGGTGGATGACGGCGTGGGATTGATCACCGACACACTGGCGAAACATCAGCTGACGCAGAAGACTCTGATTTTCTACATCGGAGACAACGGGGCTCCGCTAAAAATTCACAAGCTAGACGCACCCGGTGGCGGTCCGGGCTGGGATGGTTCGCTAAACGATCCACTCAATGGCGAAAAGGGGATGCTATCCGAAGGCGGTATGCATGTGCCGTTCGTGATCGCTTGGCCAGGCAAAATTCCCGCCGGACAAATCTATAACCATCCCGTCAGTGCGCTTGATGTCGCGGCAACTGCGGCCGAGATCGCGAACCTGGAAACGAAACCCGGCGACCTCGACGGTATCAACCTGATTCCGCATTTGACCGGCCAGCTAACGACTCCGCCGCATGACGCGTTGATGTGGCGTTGGACGGCACAGTCGGCGATCCGCGAAGGCAACTGGAAATTGCTTCGCGGTGGCGATCGCGAGTATCTTTACGACTTGAGTAACGACATCGAAGAACAACATAACGTTCTCCGCACGCATCCTGAAATTGCCACCCGATTGCGAGGGAATTTGTCCGCATGGGCCAGCGAATTGAGTCCGCCGGGGCTCGCGACGCAGGAGATGTCCAAAGCGGCATCCGACTATTTCGACTTTTACTTGGACGGAAAGCCGGCTGCACCGATACGCGGCAAATCAGTGTCAACGCCTACGGGCAAGTCAAACGTTCCGTGGATCGTACGGAGCGGTGAGATGAAAACGACCGCAGCCGGGGTTCAGATCGTTGCTGGAAAATCGGGAAAAAAGCAAAAGCCATTCATCACACGTGCTGGTTTGAATTTACAGGGTCCTGTTTCAGTCATAGTCGTCGTAAAAAACGACACCCCGGGCGATCTCAGCATCTCGTGGCGAGACTCGGGCGACAAAGATTTCACGCCGGAAAAACGAGTCAGAGTCGCTGTCGCGAAGTCGGACGATTGGCAGACCGTCGAAACTCAGTTGCCTGGTAAAGCGAAGGTCATTCATGTGCGGGTGCAAGTCCCAAGCGGCGTCACGACCATCAAGAGCATCGAGCTTAACCCGAAGAGTGGAAAGCCGGCAACGCTGACCGAATAGCGGCATTGACGATTGGGGCCTAGCGGCCACTCACAACGCTTGCGATTGCGTTTTTGTGAGCCGACCTCGCTAGCCCCGACTGGTTTCTTGCCTTACAACTTAGGTAAGCCGGAACCGGCAGTTTACTGTTGAGGTTCTCGGTTTGCCAGGCAGGCCTTTAGCGAACTAGGTTGCTTCCTAATCGGCTTCCTATTCTCGTCTTCGACAGACTTTATCTCTTCTTCGCACGTAATGACCAATGCTCAACACGTCACTGTCCTTTAAGCGTCCCGAAGCGGACCTCTCGGTACTGGAACTGCTTGCAGTCAAGTATCCAAATGTCGACGCAGCCATCGCGGAGGTCGCGCGGCTTGCGGCGGTGCAAACGTTGCCGAAAAGTGCTGTGCATGTGATCAGTGACATTCACGGGGAAGACAAGAAACTGCAGCATGTGATCAACAACGCTTCCGGAACGCTCCGCCCGCTCGTCGAAGAGATGTTCTCGGGAAGGATGGACGCCGATGAGATGTCAGAGTTTTTGACACTGACCTTCTATCCAGCAGAAGTTACCGAACGCCTGCGACACACTCTGAAGCAACCTGAAGAGGTCAAAGCGTATGCAACGAGAATGCTGAAGTCGCAGCTTGAACTGCTTCGCCACCTGGTATCCAACTTCAGCCTGCGACTGGCAACGAATCTATTTCCGCCTGAATACAGTGAACTTCTGTTAGAGATGTTGCACGCCCCCTCGACTGATCGGGGCCCTGAGTTTGTTGCAGCAATGCTCGATGAACTCGTACGACGTGGACGCGCGTTACACCTGATCCATCTGCTCGGACGCCTGATTCGCAACCTAGCCGTCGATGAACTGATTATCGGTGGCGATTGTTGGGACCGCGGCCCACGGGGCGACCGTGTCGTGGATTATCTGCGTCGTCAACCCAACGTCGAATTCATCTGGGGCAATCATGATGCTTTGTGGCTTGGTGCGTCGCTTGGAAACGAGGCTTTAATTTGCACAGTGCTTCGCGTGTCGCTGCGTTACCGACGCCTTGGCCAATTGGACGAGGGCTACAGCGTTCCGTTGACACCGCTTGAACATCTCGCCCGCACCGTTTACGCCGACGACCCCGCCACGTTTTTCATGCCCAAGCGAGAGGGCATGCGTCCCAATGAGGTCGTTGCACGGATGCAAAAAGCGGCTGCCGTGATGCAGTTCAAACTCGAAGGGCAGTTGATCCAACGTAATCCGCAGTGGGGTTTGGACCATCGACGCTTGCTGCATCGAATCGACCATGTGCGTGGGACGATTGAGATTGATGGACAAACCTACGATCTGCGTGACAATTTATTTCCGACGGTGGATCCGGAAAACCCGTATGAGTTGTCCGCTGAGGAATCGGCATGCCTTGCGTGTCTGAAGCACTCGTTTTTGGACAGCCAGAAGCTGCATGAGCAAATGCGTTTCATGGTCGGTCATGGATCGATGTACCTAAGAAGAGATGAATGCCTGATCTTTCATGGGTGCGTGCCGTGCGATGCGGAAGGCTCGTTTTTGCCATTGATGGTCGATGGTCACCCGCTCGCAGGACGCGAGCTATTTGAAGGCATCGAGAAAGTAGTCCGTCGTGCCGTCGAAAAGTCGGCTGAGGAGGATCTGGATTTCCTTTGGTACCTGTGGAGCGGTCCACGGTCACCATTGTTTGGGAAGGACCGGATTGCGACGTTCGAGCGTGACTTTATCCAAGACAAGACACCGCATCGCGAGACCAAGGATCCCTACTTCGCACTCATTCACGAAACCGAATTCTGCGACAAAGTGTTGACCGAATTTGGGATGGAAACCGAAGGAGGATTGATCGTGAACGGCCATGTGCCGGTCAAGGTCGAAGAAGGCGAATCACCGCTGAAACGCAGCGGCAAAGCGATCACGATCGACGGAGCGTTCTCGGAGGCTTACGGCGACTACGGCTACACTTTGCTGCTAGAGCCTAACCGGATTGTATTGGCCGAACACCATCATTTCGAGTCGGTCGATGCGGCGATCCGCGATGGGATCGACATCGTGCCTGCTGTCCAGGAAATTCGTGTGTTTGATAAACCACGGGCTACCCGTGATACAGAGCGAGGCCAGCGAATTCGTTATCGGATCGAGATGCTCGATCGATTGATCGAAGCTTATCAGACCAATCGTCTGCACGAACAAGCGACCAGCACTAGTCTGCACTCGTCAAGGTAGTGGTGCTTTGTTGCATCTCACTCTTGAGGTAGTGGACGAGGCGACGAGTCCCCGTTTTACTCTCTTTGCGAAGGACTCGTTGCCTCGTCCACTTCGCTCGAATCTGAATCGCGTTAGACGTAATGAACGACTCGCGTCTCGATACCGAGGAGTTCGCAGCGACCAAACATCTCATCAACTAAATCGCGATATCGCGTTGCAAAAGGTTTACCATACTTTGCGTCGCAATTTGCGAACGGGGCGTTCACGCTACGTGGATCAACTGCCGAAGCTAATCGCGTCGCGTTGGGAATGATCGTCTGAAACGGCTTGGGGATTCCCGAGAATGGATCGAGAACCATTTCACGATGAAGTGCCACCTGTTCACGATACAGCGTCCAAAGCGTCCCCAGGCCGGCGAGTTTGAATCCGTAAGTTGAGAGTCGTTTCACCAGGTTCTCCGAGCCCCGCACTGACAATTGGTCGGGAACGCTGGGGATGACGTAGCCGTCAGCGATTCGCAAGAACATTTTAACTTGCATTGCAATACTAGGAGGGCAATCGACAAGGACGACGTCAAAGCTGGCGTCGAGCCAGCGTTTCACTTTTTTCATTTGACGGGTCAGATATACCTGCAATTCACGCTCGGTTGCGTAGGACCGGCAGATACGTTGGGACTTTGCAACGTTACTCGAGAAATCGTCGATCCGAAACGAACAGGGGACGACCCACAAATTCTCGCTGGACGTTTGCACCGATGACGCGTTGCCCAATGCAAAATTCGGCAAATCCGCTGCGTCGAAATTGACATCGGCCATCGCTAGAAACATGTCGTGCAATGTCGTCTTTGCCCGCTCGGATGCAAGCATCCGAGACTGCCCCACCAATAGCTCGCCCGCCATGCTTTGGTGATCTGCGTCAATAACAAGCGTGCGTTGCCCCTGTTCGGCAAAGGTTTCTGCAATGGCGACCGTGGAGGCGGTTTTTCCAACGCCGCCTTTCAGGTTGATCATAAGGATGATGGGCACGTTTTGACTCGCGGGTGGGGAGGTGGCGAACGGTGAGGGACGCGGAAAGAATTGCTAACCGGGGGGGCACCCTCTGCATATCGTCCATGGCTCGCATCGGGTTGACTGCTTTGTGTCGTTAGATCACAAAGCAGACAAACGGAAACACCCGGGCTACCGGCACGACAAGAACCGCGTGACAACGCGCAGCGCCGCGAGAGCGTCGTCAAACTGAAGGTGCTTTGGTCCGATCCACGTTACGAATCGGTTTCATAACGCTGAATGATCTTGTCCAAGTAATCCGCTTGGTCACTTGCCCAGTGCTCTTCGGAAAAGATTTCGACTTCGATCCAGCCGCTAAATCCGGCGGCTTCGACTTGCCCGCGGATACCTCGGATGTCGATGCACCCGTCACCCATCAACGCGCGGTCCGTAAGCAAATCACGTGTGGGAACTCGCCAATCACAAACGTGCAAGCCAAAGATACGGTCAGCTTCGCCAAGCAACTTGATTTCGCTACTCAGATCGGGATCCCACCAAACATGATAGACGTCGACCGCAACACCCACGAAGGGATTGTCGATCCAATCGCAAATCGTGCGAGCTTCGGCGATACGATTGATACAGCTCTTATCCGCTGCATACATTGGATGCAGAGGTTCAATCGCAAGTTTGACGTTCGCCGCCTCCGCCGCAGGCAAGATTTTCTCGATGCCGTCGCGCACCCAGCCCCGTTGCTGTTCCAGCGGAACACCGGGCTCTGCACCCACGACCAGTACCAGCATTTCCGCTTCCAATTCTGCGGCCGTCTCGATTAAGCGTCGGTTGTTGTCAACACGTTTTTGTCGTTCTGATTCGCTGGATGCACAGAAAAAACCTCCTCGGACCAGCGCTGGTACTTTCAGCCCCGCATCATCAACGATTTGCTTGGCCGCCGACGTTGCCAGTCCCTCCAAGGCTTCTACCCAGACACTGATTCCGGCAATTCCACGCCGCGAATAGGCATCCGCTGCCTCGGCGAGTGACAATGGCTTCGTCGTCATCGTGTGAACAGCCAGGCGACTGCGATCGGGTGAAGCAACTTCTGATTCGGGCGTCGTCATCATGCGTCCTTCTCTTCGACGGTGACCCAGCGTTGTTCGCGAGAAGAGGACTCGCCGGCATTGGCCAGCAATACACCCGCTGCACCGCTACGCAGCGACCACGGGAACGCCTCTCCCGTCACCACGTGCTTGAGAAACAGTTCCCACTGAATCTTGAACGCGTTATCGTACTGCGTCGCGTCCGGCAATTTTTGCCAGCCATCATAAAAATTGATCGGTTGCGGAATGTCGGGATTCCAAATCGGCCGCGGAGTCGACGCAAGACTTTGCGTCCAACATTCGCGAAGGCCTGCGACCGCCGATCCTTTGGTTCCATCTACCTGGACGGTCAACAAGTCATCGCGTCGGACACGAGTAGCCCAGGAACTGTTGAATTGGCAGGTCAATCCATTCTCAAGCAGGAACAACGCATAGGCTGAGTCATCGGCCGTGCATTTGTACGGCTTGCCCGCTTCGTCAATTCGCTCGGGAAGATCGGTGACCGCATGAGCAAGGACCTGCTTTACTGGGCCAAACAAATCGTTGATCAAATATTCCCAATGGCAAAACATATCGATCATCATCCCGCCCCCATCTTCGCGGCGGTAATTCCACGATGGACGCTGGACTGTCTGATTTGGCTCGTCGCCGGCGAACACCCAATAACCGAATTCACCTCGTACGCTGAGGATGTCGCCAAAGAATCCCTGGTCGCGAAGCATTCTCAGTTTCCGCACCCCTGGCAACCACAGTTTGTCTTGCACCACTCCGTTTTTCACGCCCGCGGATTCGCACTCATCGGCCAGCTTGAATGCTTCCTTGGCATCAATCGCGATCGGCTTTTCGCAATAAATCGCTTTGCCATGGTCAATCGCCTGACGAACGATCGTCGCTCGCATCTGAGTGCTTGACGAATCAAAAACAATGTCAGTTGCTGCGTCGGCAATCACCGCGTCAACGTCGGTCGACCAGTCGACCGGATGGCCGATCTCCTCAGTGGCAACGGTTTCGGCCAATTGACGTAGTCTGGCTTCGTTACGTCCCAAAAGGATTGGCTTGATCTGAATCGTTTGCCCATCAGAGGTGACGACGCCTCCTTGACGCATGATCGCCAGAATCGAACGGATGTAGTGTTGATTGGTTCCCATGCGTCCGGTGACACCGTGCATGGCAATGGTGAGAGTCTTCATGGAGAGCCTTAGTAGTTTGATGAGTGCAAGGGCGTGCGAGCTATGGATGCTTCAAAAATTGCTTTTCGAACGACTATGAGATGCGATCCATGATGTCTTGCAGGATTGCAACATCCGACTCGGGTCGTTGCGGGCTGCCGGGATACGTCAGCGGTGTCTTGATCCAGCCGCGAGCGTGCAGGAATTGAGCTGCATTATGCTTGTATGCAGGTACCGGGTCGCGAAAGGCAAGGAAGCCAAGGTATTGCAGGATGTCGTTCTGCTCATAAAACGCAGAGTCGCCGGAAGCCCACATCGCATCACGTCGAGCAAACGCTTCCGGAGCAAACGTGCTGAGTCCGAGCAGGTAGTCGCTTCCGTACATCACCATATCGATCGCCAAATCATTGCCCGTCAGCACTTTAAAGTCCGGGCGAATTTCGTCGCGAAGTCGAAGTCGCTGCCACTCCAATTCGCGACTCAGTGATGAGTGCTTGGCGCCTCGACACGCTTCGATCCCCATCAGCCCCTCATAGACATCCAGACTGTAGATCTTTCCGAACGGCGCGAACATTTTGCCAAGCTCAAAACCGAGGAAGTCGCCTGCGTGCGAACCAATCTTTTTGTACGCTTCGACAATTTCGTCGTCCGCTTGTTCGGTCAAACCAAACGACTGAAAGATAATCGGGGTGCCACCATACTTGAGGACCTGGTCGAGTCCGATTCGGTAGGTATCAAAATCAAACGCGTCGTCCGGAGTATCTTTCACGAAGACACCCGCCACGTACTCTCGCCCGCCCATCAATGCTTGCGTCTCCGCGAGCACTTGTTCTCGTTGCTTTTCGGTGATCAGGTTGGCGTAGCCGGTGTCCATGTTGACCGCGGGGACCAATCCGGCATCCGCCGTACGCACGACGTGTCCTCGGAATCCCTCCCAATCGATCTCCATTCCCGACAACAGCGGCAACAGGATGGCGGACATCCCGCTAATGGTGCGGCGCGGACGAATCGCAGGAATTTCGTCGACTTGGAGACTGGTGAGTTGTGTCATTTGTGAGCCTTTGACAGAAAAGCGGTGCGAGTGATTCCAACGCTCATGATTATCGGCACCTTTCGATTCCGCGACTTCGCCATTTGCGCACGATCGACTTGCAATTTGGGCATTCCATGCGATCATCAGTTAATAACAATCTTCAATTCGGGGATAAATCCCGCCGCGACCGCCGCTGAGAACTCTTTCCATGACCTCGCAATCAACCACTCGGCGAAGCGTGCCAGTACCGGAAACGATGTCGAACTCGGGACTTTGGGTGTTTGAAAGCTTGCACGACGAGTCGTTTTCGATGACCGAGACTCAGCATCGCTTTCCCAAGCTTCTCTACATTCGCGAGGGCAGCGGCCAGATTGCTGCAGATTGGGCATCCAGTGCCGGCGACGCGTCGAATTGCGTTTCGGGCGACTGTATTCTCATTCCCGAGGGGATGAGTCACCGGATTGTCGATACGCCGCGGCATCCAATATCGCTGTATGGGTTGGCAATCGACCCTCACAAGATCACGCCATGTGCGGAGATCGAAAAGATGATTCCGATCGGCAAGCTTCCTCGCCAACGCATGTCGTTGTTGAACATCGAACGACGGATTCGCCGCTTGCTCTATCTCGTCTCGCAACCAAGTTCGGCTTCGACGTTGTCGGCGATCGCCGGAGCGATAGAAATTTTCGCTCAGCTTGCTTTGGCGTCCGGTGGGCAGCTGCCCTCGGATCATGAAACGAATTGTGAACTCAACGATATTCGTCCTCCCGATGCGATTGACGAGTATCTGCTGTGGCTTGATTTTAATTTTTTTGAACAACTGACCGTCGACGCGGCAGCGAGAGCATGTGGCATGTCGCGGCGAAAGTTCACGAACGACTTTCGCGACAAAACGGGAAAGACGTGGCTCGCGTATCTCAACGAACGACGCATCGAGCACGCCAAAACATTGCTTCGCGATACGGAGAGCAAAGTGACGTCGATTGCGTTTCAAAGTGGTTTTGAAGAGCTGTCAACGTTTTATCGCACCTTCAATCGGCTGACAGGAATGCGACCGCTCGACTATCGAACGCAATCCATGTAGCGAGTCATCGTCGACGCCGAAATGGCGATCAATTACTTGCGTTTCTTCAATCACCAAATTGGCCGCGTCAAAAATGGGAAGGAAGTGGAGGTTTCTAGCAGATGCCAAGGATGCCAAACGCAACCAACACTCAAACGCAACCGGCCGATCAAGTTACACCGAACATCCCGCGTCTACTCGCCTACGATCGCGACCACATCGAGGTGAAAATCGGTGTACGAGTTAAACTTGCCCCGTGTCCACAACATGATGCGAGGCCCGTTCGGATTCGCTGGGACGACCGGACGCAATTGATCGCTTGTCGAGTTCTCGGTAATCGCAGTCCACAGCCAATTCGCTCCTGCATCGTTCGTTGTTCCACGAAACAATTCCCAGTGGCGTTCCCCATCGGCAGAACTGATCAACGGCGTCCCCGTCACTGGGTCCGCATTCGTTGAGATCACGACGGTGTTGGGATCGTCGGGATCCAGAGCCACCAAGCCGGTGTAGTCGTCTTCACCTGCGTACAGCTTTGTGCCGGCATGAGCCATCGGGTGGACATGCCAACGCGTACCGTCCCAACGACCGTAGTAATACCGATGATCCAATCCACCAGCAGTCCGTTTCGTTCGTGCCTCTGCTCCGTCGACTTGAACCGAAAACGCAATATAGGGGTGACCTGATTTGTCCAACCGAATGTCACTCGTCCAAGCCACGCGATCGCGGCCGCCCGCAAAAACTTCGCTGAAACTGTTTGGTTTCAGCGGCGAATTGCCGTCGCCTGTCGGGTTTTCCAACGCGGTGCCATCGGATGTCCACAGTTTGCCGGCGTGATAATAGCCGTGGTAAATGCTGTTGTCGTACGCACGCGGATGGTCATCCGTTGTGATGAAATGAATACTGTCTTTGCCATCACTGGCATAGCGGACATAAGGACGCCCGCCATCGTGCCCTGTGTGTCGCGGGTCCGTTTTGAAGTCGCCTCGTGTCCACCCCAACAAACGCCACCCGTATCGCCATGTAACTCCGCCGTCATCCGAAAGCGTGCAATTCGGGTTGTAGCCACGCCCCCGATGGAAATTGTATATGCGATTGTTTTCCGCTGACAACGAATACACGTTGCTGTAGGTGTAGGCCGCCCCGATGTCGAACGTGTTCTCGTCGGTCCAGTCACTGACATCCGCAGGCTGCTGGGTAATACGCCAACGCTGCAGGTGATCGTTGCCGTGTTTGCCATAAACCGCCAGCAGTCGTTTGTCGGGCAACACACACAGGCCCGCGACATCGTGGTCGTCTTGATGAAACTTCGGGTGCAGAGCAAAGTGCTTGATCTCGTTTGATCGAGGATCAAACGAGGTCGCAACCAGATCACCTGCCGTCCAATCGCCGTGGTCGTCACCGCTGATTGACGTGAAGATGACTTTGCCGTCAACGACTACGGCCCGCTCGCCTTGAAACCAACACCAACCCCCGTTGGGTTTCACCACGATGGGTTCGGATCCTCGGGTGGCATTTAGGAACGTCAAACAAAGGGTGGCTACAATGGACCCGTGAATCAGTGTTTTTATCATCGGAACCTTCCTGTTGGCTTGGTGCAACTTCCGCATGCAGATTTGTCCCCGTCATGGCGGTGATTGTAGTAGATTGTAACGTGTATGATGGTAGACCATCCCGGTCGAATTGCGACACAACGCCGCATGACTCCGTAAAATGACAAGAGAAAATGGCGTGAAACGCACGCGATTGCCTCCCGGGCGTATTGAAAAATCACCTACTGTCCCGACAGCCTTGCAACGATCAGTCGAGTGACGCTCGTTGACCCTGACCCGCTAAACTTGCTCCCCTCCCCCGACTTCCGACCTATAACAACAACCGTTTTTATGAGCTTGCGAATCCTTTTTTTGTTTTGCGTAACCGTTGCCACCGTCCCGGCGTTTGCGGACGAGAAGCCGAATGTACTGCTGATTTCGATTGACGACCTCAATGATTGGGTCGGATGCCTGGGGGGACACCCGCAAGCCAAGACGCCCAATATCGACCGGCTAGCGGGGATAGGAACGCTCTTTGAAAACGCTCATTGTCAGTCTCCTGTCTGCAATCCGTCACGCGCGAGCATGATGACAGGGCGGTATCCGCATACGACCGGCATTTACTTTTTGTCGCCAGACCTGAAGCAGGCTCCGGCGCTCGAGGGTGTCAAGACGATGCCAGAGGTGTTTGCCGAGAATGGTTACAAGACGATGGCCTCGGGAAAACTTTTTCACACAGGCGACAAACGTTTTTTTCAGGAGTACCAGCCTTCCGGCGGATTTGGACCGAGACCCGAGAAAAAGATTTCTCAGCCGCACGGGCATCCGCTCTGGGACTGGGGCGTCTACCCGGAAGACGACGATCAAATGCCCGACATGAAAGCGGCCAAATGGGCAGTCAAGCAGCTGAAATCAAAACACGACAAGCCATTTTTCATGGGCGTGGGATTCTATCGGCCTCACGTGCCAATGTACGTCCCTCAAAAATGGTTCGACATGCACCCTCGTGCGAAGATCAAACTACCATTGGTTCGAGATGATGACCGTAACGATCTCAGCCAGTATGCAATTGACTTGACCAATTTGATGCATGTCTCGCCGACTCACGAGTGGGTTACCGGGGCTGGACAATGGGAACACGCGGTTCAGTCTTATTTGGCTTCGGTGAGCTTCGCTGATCATTGCTTGGGAATAGTTATAGACGCACTCCAGTCGAGCGAGTACGCAAAGAACACTATCGTCGTGCTGTTCTCGGACCATGGTTTCCATCTCGGCGAGAAACAGCGATGGGCGAAACGTTCGCTGTGGGAAGATGGAACACGCGTGCCAATTGTGATTTCCGCACCGGGATTCAAAGCGAACCAAAACACTGCTCAACCGGCTGAGTTGTTGGATATCTTCCCTACATTGTTAGATCTAACCGGATTGCCCGCTGATGCGACCCAGGAAGGTCAAAGTCTCGTTCCGCTGCTAAAGAATCCGAAGCAAGATTGGAAGCATCCTGCGATCACCAGTTTTGGACTTGGTAATTTCGCGATCCGATCGGCACGCTATCGCTTCATCGAGTATCACGACGGCTCGCGTGAACTGTACGACTTGCGCAAGGATCCACACGAGTGGACAAACTTGGCGTCCAACCCCGAGTATGCAGACATTATTACTGAGCACGCTGCATTTCTGCCTACCAACCAGCATCCCGTGTTGCCTGGTGACTCAACCGGACACCAAGCTTACGCGGCTGCAAATGAAAAAATCGCGAAGTAGGCCTCGTGTTGTCATACCACCGTGACGCGATTCGCAACCGGAGCGTCTACTTTGGGACAAATCCAATGCGACAGCTCCAAACGTGTACGCATCGCCGCGCACACCGAATATCATAAACCGCAATTCGCGGTGAAGATCCTTTCGATTCGCCCGTTAACATAGATGTCCGATGGAGTGGTTTTGCGCCACGCCCGATCTCGAACCGTTGCAATAATATGAATCTACGAGCTCTCGTTGTTTGCCTGTTCCTTGTCCATGTGAATGTTTGCTCAGCCGAAATTCGCAACGTGGTGTTCATCCTCAGTGATGATCACCGCTACGATTTTATGGGTTTTATGGACGAGGCTCCTGATTTTCTGGAGACTCCGAATCTGGATCGGATGGCCAGCGGAGGCGTTCACGTTCGCAACGCATTTGTCACCACGTCGCTTTGCTCGCCCAGTCGTGCTTCGATTTTGACGGGCCGTTACATGCACGCACACCGCGTCGTTGACAACCAACGTCCTGTACCGGCGGGAACACGATACTTTCCTGAATACTTGCAAAATGCCGGAGTGAAAACCGCGTTTGTGGGCAAGTGGCATATGGGCCACGACAGCGATGAGCGAAGACCTGGCTTTGACCACTGGGTTAGTTTCAAAGGCCAGGGCGAATACTTTGATCCCGAATTAAACATCAATGGCGAGCGACGTCAGTTTAAAGGTTACAACGCCGACATCTTGACCGATCAAGCAATCGGGTGGATCGACGCTCAAGCAAGCGATGAGCAACAAAAACCTTTCTTTTTGTACTTGTCCTACAAGGCCGTGCACTATCCGTTTAAGCCGGCACCGCGGCACCAGGGCCGATACGCGGAAAGCAAAATCGTTTATCCCGAGACGATGGCAAACAGCGAAGAGAACTATCAAACACAATCACGTTGGATTCGCGATCGTCGCTACAGCATTCACGGGATCGACCACATGGAGACAGGAGCGTTTGATAACGACCCGGTTCCATCGTTTGACGCACTGTATCGCGACTATTGCGAGACGGTGCATAGTGTTGACGAAAACATTGGCCGTGTATTGGACAAGCTAAAAGCCGCCGGGCAACTCGAATCGACGCTCGTGTTGTACATGGGAGACAACGGATTCGCGCTGGGCGAGCACGGATTCTACGACAAACGTGATGCGTTTGAAGAATCGATTCGAGTCCCGATGCTTGCGTATGCTCCGACAAATCTGCCCGCCGGAAGTACAATCGATCCGATGATCCAAAACATCGACGTGGCGTCGACAGCTTTGGATGCGATGAAGGTTGATTTCCCGACAGACGCCGAAGTGGACGGCAAGTCATTTTTGCCATTGTTGAAAGGCGAAAACGTTACGTGGCGAGACCACGTTCTGTACGAGTACCACTGGGAATGGAATTTCCCAGCGACACCAACACTGTTCGCCATTCGTGACGAACGATTCAAGTTCGTCTACTACCACGGCGTCTGGGATCAAAATGGATTTTACGATTTGCAGACCGATCCCCATGAACGACACAACCTGATCGACGTGCCCAGCTATCGTGACCAGGTCGAGCGAATGAGTAAACAAATGTTCGACGAATTGTCCGAGATGGGGGGACTCAACGTTCCCGTCCGTCCACCGGAAGGCGAACGATTGGGATCCAGGAAGCTACCCCGCTAACCCGCTCCGCCCCCGTAGCGAAACTCGCCAAGAGTTTCGTCGGACATCTCGTAGCGGAACAATATGAGTCATTTCACATAGTGATCTGAGCCGACGGCGTTAGCCGCGGGCATGTTTCCTGCAATATTGACGCTCCCCGCGGCTAGCGCCGTCGGCTCACAAAAGGATCGACGTTTCACCGGTATTTACTTAACGACCTGTTTAGCGGCGCGAATCGGCCGGACAGAATTGAAGGTTTCATACGCCACACTGCAACTAAAGTAGATGTCACTGACCCGTCACCTCATGCGAAACAAGCAGAACCAAGAAATGCACGCGAGGACTGGCAAGGTCTTGAAAATAAGACACGGAGTGATGAGTGCTCGGCGGGGAGCCCGGTACAGACTGGTTCGGTGTGCTTGCATGTGCCAGGCAATAGCGGATGGTAGACAGGAAAATTAATGCGACAGAGAGATTGGAAAGACGGAGAAGCGAGTGCCCTATTTTCCTGTCTTCATATTTCTGTCAAACATTTTCCTGTTTGTAATTGATTATCAGGCGACGTAGCGTGTTATTGAGCTCACGGTCGTCAATTCACGTCGTCGGTTGGACAGTGCGTCGATAGCTGCCGCCGCTCCTGCAGCCATGGATCGTCGTTGTTAGCCGCCGCTCACTGAATGATACGCTTGTCCCGTCCCAGCTTCATTCGTCTGTCCCTCATTCGTCTGTCCTTCTCTTTTTTTACAGCCTGATCCCACAGCATCATTTTTGGGTGATTAGTGCAGGAAGAAGTTCAAACCATCGTTTCCTATCTTCTAACCTCCCATTTTATAACCTTTCCTCGTCAGTGTCCGGCCGATTGATAATCGCAGGAAGCCGGAAATCGATTCCGGCGGGTGACAGCTAACGAAGCGACGCTGTTCGTTACTGAGTGACGCGTTCCGCAGATCGAGGCACTCGGCAGACAGAAAGATTGGAATGACGGAAAAGAAACACCGTTCGACTCTCCCCAAGTCGCGAGTGGAATTTTGATAGGCCAACGCACGACGGTCCGTCTCACCTAGTTGGACTTGGTCTTCGGCAACGACAAATTGCTTGGGCCGCAGGTGTAGGTGAAGCCGGCTTTTACGAATGGCAATAGGACGCTATCACGAGCGGGCGACACGTAGATGTCATATTCCTCCGCGTCCACTTTGCTGATCGTGCAGGAAATCGTTTCACGAACTCCGTTCGCATTGATTGCCAATACCGCATCGAGGTTCTCGCCGGCATCCTGCAGGTGCTGGTCCCATTCGTTGATTCCGACGTATTCGTACTCTGTGTCCGCATCCTCAAGCGGGACTTCCACTAGCGGACGCGTTTGTGTGGCGAGTTGCACCGGAACGCGATCGGACCACGTCAATTGGGCTGCCAGTTGGGGGCCTGACCAGATCTCGTTGCCACCGGACCAAGTGAACGCAAGTGTGTCGTCACCCGCTTGCTCGGACGCGACCGCAAATAAACGTTGCGTGGAATTCGGTTTGTCGTCCATGATGGAAAACTTGATCCGCGTTACCGGCGTACTCAATCGTTCGCCAAGCCAATCCGATAGGTTGTCTGTTCTGTATTGCCGTTCACTCGAACTAACCAAGATGCGTTGGCCGGCAACCGATTGAAACAACCATGCCTGCTCGGCAATTTGGCTGGGGTTACTTTCCTCATCCACCACTGCCTTGGCGGTAAACGATTCACCCAGGGCTGCTTCGAGTACCTCCGCAACTCGTTGTTGATCAATCGGCTCCGAGGCCTTACTCAACAGCTCGCCAGCAGAATCGACCGTGATGTAGGGTATTCGGATTGGAAACTGACCAATCAACTTGGCAAACTCGGGCGAATCCGCATGTGAGCTTAATCCATCCGTGAGAGATTGTCGTTGCAGCCAATCGGTTGCTTTTGCCTTGTCGACCGCAGCGAGATGATCTAGCAACGATGTAAAATTGCCGGTTGCGATGTCAACGATGGCTTCATCAGCGACCTCGCTATCGGGAATCGGGTTTGCCGAAACCCATTGCCTGGCTTCGTCAACCTGTCCTGCACGGACCATGACACCGACCACCGCCTCGATGCCTCGGGGCAGGCTCCATGAATCAGCACTCGAGGTCCGCACATTCTGTTTGTAGGCCTCAATCGCATCTAGCAATTGGTTCTTGCTTGCGTAATAGTCTCCGGCCGCAAATTGCAAAGCGGCATAGTTCTCATCCGTATCGTGCGGCAATTGTTCGGCGCGGCGAATCCAAGCAGCAAACTCGTCGTCGTCACACACGCGGATGGATTCACGAACGGCGGCGTTTACCAAGACATTAAGATCCACATTATCGTCGAAATCGAGGTCACTGATTTCGTCGTCGGTCGCAACATAGTTTCCTAAAACCAAATCTCGTGCGAATCGACGGATTAGTTCGTCGATGAAGTAGCTTTCATCCTCCTCGTAAACCGACGATGCCAATTCAATGGCCTCGCGATGATACGTCGCGGCTTGCTCCGTCTCTTTTTCGCTCATTGCCTGATCGGCTTGCAGCCGCAGTCGTTGGATCCGAACCGAGTCGGAAGTAGTTGCGGCCGTGGATTCAATAAAGCGATCTAGTTGTGTCGCATTTGCTTGCAGTTGCAGGAAACTGCCGACTTGGTAATGCTTGCCAGCATCCTCGGGCCATCGTTCGATGATCTCCAACGGCCGACCAAGTTCTAGCAGGGAATCAACCAGATAATCGGCGGTCACGGCGTCTAGCCATGTGTCATCGTCGAGCCCTTCAGTCTCATCCAGTTCGTCACCAGGCTCCGACTCCACGGAGCCACGCCATGCGAGGAAATCATCGAACGACGCCACTGCTTGTTCATAGTCAACGTTGGTGTAATGTGCCCAGCCGGTGAGTGCGTTGGACCAACCGTTTTCGCTAGCCGAGGTGTGAGACTGCAAAGCAGCCAGCAATTTTTCAAGATCACAGTACAACGAATCATCGTAAGCCCGCAGCACGAGACTGCGTAACAGTGAATCGCCAGGGGGCGATTCAGCAAAAAGTTTCTCGAAGTCATCATCTTGCAATCGCACATCGAGATGGTTTTCCGTCGCAATCGTCTTGATGTACTCCAATTCCGCCACCGATTGGCTTTTCAGGAAATGACCTGCGGCCTCATCGAATTGATCGCTGCTCCAGGCCAGATTCCCTAAGGCGATTTCGAGTAACCCCGCGGGCAAGTCATCTCGCTGCTTGAGCTCGTCGACAACGGCTTTCGGGAATTCCGAAGATTCGCGAAAGGTTTGCGACAGCAACTGGGTCCATTGATATTCCTCGTCATTTTCGGCGATGATATCGACGAGTTGAGGGACGTCTTGCGGACGCCCTTGGGTGATCGCGTTGTAAAAAATTACCGAGTCTAGGGGACAGATGCGAAGTGCTTTTATCGCCGCGTCCGACGCCTTGTCGTTTTGATCCAGCTCGTCATAAATCAAAGACGCGATCCAAAATCCGTTCGGATGATTCGGCGATTGTTTCTGAGCATTGTTGGCCGCCTGCAGCGCGAGTTTGTGTTCCTCGAGGTTGTAATAACAGACCGCTAACGAGGGCCAGACTCCCCACAGCGAATCGGGATTTTCGACCGCCTTTAACACCCGCACCGCTTCATCGTATTGTTCGAGACGCATCCAGGTGTAGGCGGCTTGCAACTGTAGCACCGGACGGTCTTGCGGAAGCATCGGCTTCGCTTCGGCTGCGCGAATAATTTGCTTCGCTCGATCCGGCTCGCCTTCGTACCATGCGATCTCCGCCTCGCTTAACTCTGTCAACGCGTTGTCGTAACCCTCGTCCAGCGGTGACTCGCCGTGCAGATACGAAGCGTACTCATCGGAAAGTCGCCGACCAAACTCGAGTCGCTGCCAATCGTAGAATTTCCATTGGCCGCCTTCATGAACCAAGAACCACTGTAACGATTCCGCTTGGTCAGAATCGGAATAGGCGAGCAAGTCGACCACCGCCAATTTTCCGGTCGAGTCAAGGCGAACGTCGAGGACGCGCAATTCACCGGAGATGCCATCAGGATTGGGCTGATATTCCGCTAGCCAAGTTCGCAGCGCCAAGCGATCCATGATGCTGAGCGAACCCCCACTATGGTCACTCATCGCAACCGCTTCGATAAACAGCGTCAAACTAAACCGGACGTCATCTCCGTTTTCGAGCTTGTCGCTGCTGTCATCGATAAACTGCTGAATCGCCGGGTCGATGGAAGGTGTTGATTGCGACTGTTTTTCGTCGAGCAGCCGATCAAGGGACCGATTGAAATCAGCGGTGTCACGTGCAAACGAATCTTCACGCGGCGCAAGTTCGACCTCCGGTGCCGGACGTGCAATTCGCTGCATCGCGACAAAGGCGATCGTGCCGATGCCCGCACAAAACAACGCAATTCCCGCCATGATGATCGCGACAATGATCAACACACGCTTGGTCGACGTCGGTGCGGGATGGGATTGAGGGTGCGGGTATTGTTCCGAAAAAGGATTCGATTGAGACACGTCCGTTATCCGTTGCGAATGATGACTCCCGGGACTCGACGAGCGAGGTCGCTAGCAGGACCGACCCCCAGGTGGCAATCATCTTAACCGCAAACCGCGTCTCACCCAATTCTTATTTGGCCGATTCACGAGCGTTGAATTCCATCTTCCATTTTTCGTCGCCTCGCGTGCTGTGGCACCACAATTCGAACATCCCAAGTTCCGTGATACGGCTGGCGAATTTTACCGGAATAAAGGCTTCGCCCGATGTCGATTCGGACGTCAGATGTACCGTGATCGGTTCAATCTCAACGACCTCATCTTGGCTCCAGCGATCGAGTTTTGATCCCGCACTGTCTTCCGAGCGGACCGCGGAACTGAAGAAACGGAATTGGGCAGGTTTTCCGACCACGATACCGACTTCGTCGCTAGGGACTTCCGTCTCGGTGCCCTCTTCCATCCCACGAGCGGCAACGCACAACGCACGCAGCGGTCGAGGGACCCCAGGAATCGCCAGTCCGGCGGTTTCGATTCCGACGTAGTACGAGCGGGCCGTCCCGCCGCGGATGCGAATTCCGCCACTCTGTTTGCTGAATCCGTAATAGGCGGCCCCCATCGCGACGGATGTATCCAAATCGTCGAGCCCGCCAAGCACCACGGGATCGTGATCATACCAGCCGTTGATCGTGTCGAGCATCCGAGTGCGGAGCGTTTCGCTGCGGAAGACGCCGCCGTTAAACAACACATGCGTTGGCGTGACGCTCGCCGCAGCATCGTCACCGGATTGATCAGCCAAAAAGGCGGCAACATGCTTAGTGACCGCCGCATCGGCTTCGTAAGGCAACCCGATGTCCTGGAAGCCAGAGGCCGCGTTATGTTCGGGACGCGACGAGGCGTCACATTTCGGGAAGAAGCCTTCGACGATCAATTGCTGTGTTTCCGACTTGCCAATCTCGGCAGAAATCGTGCCGCCGATCAGCGAACTGCCGCGTCCCAGTACCGAGACGGTTTGCTGTTCAGGGCCATCGACCGACAGCAGTTGTTCTTTGGCATCACGACATGCATGCCAAAGTGCCACGCTTTGCCACGGATCCAATTCGTGGCTTGATTCAGCAAACTTTGTGCTGGCGAAGTGGGCGAGTGCCAAGTCCATATTGTCACCGCCCAGCAGCAAGTGATTTCCCACAGCAAGACGCTCGAGGTTCAATTCGCCATCTTTCTGTGACACCGATACCAGGGTCAAGTCGGTTGTTCCACCACCGACGTCGACGACCAACATCACATCGTCGGCACGAAGCGATTGTCGCCAATCGTCACCTTTGGCCGACAACCAACGGTACACGGCGGCTTGCGGTTCTTCGAGCAACACGAATGTTTCGGGCAGTCCGGCTGCGACCGCGGCTTGCCGTGTCAATTCACGTGCCGCCGGTGCAAACGATGCAGGGACGGTCAACACCACTTGCTGCTCTCGCAGCGGAGCGTCGTCGTGTTGTTCATTCCAAGCGGCGACCAGATGCGACAAGAATCGAACAGTGCATTCGTAAGCCGACACCTTGTTGACTTCCGGTGGTGATTGCCAAGGCAGCACCGCATCGGTGCGTCCGACACTGCTGTGGCAGAGCCAGCTCTTGGCGGCAACGACGACGCGTTGCGGATTGTCGGCGGCTTGAGATCGTGCGTAAGCTCCGACAACGCCGCCAGCGGGATCCGGGTTGTAAGCGGTTCGTAACGACTCGACTTCCGATTCTCGCGGAAGGTACAAGAACGAAGGGAGTGAATCGCGGGCCTCGATTTGTCCCGGTTGGATCAGCTGCGGAATCTTCATCAGTTGAAGATCGTCCGGGGCGTCAAGCGGGCAAAACGCCACCACCGAGTTGGTAGTGCCGAGGTCGATTCCGATACTGTAACGGGCGTTCATGATGGAAAAGTCAGTTGAGTCAATCGAGAGAGAAGTCGAGGAGGATGGATCCTCGCATGGTATTGTCGTCACCAATTGGACCGCTGAAAACGTGGCCTTTCGTCGAAGCGGCGCAGATGCCCATTAGTACGCGATTGTGACCCGATCTCGGCCTCTATCGGGCAACGCCTACGAGCCAAGTGCTTTATCAAGCTTTGATTTTCCGGTAGCGAAATTCGCCAAGCGTTTTGGTCGCCCCCCGTAAGCCGCTGAAAAAGGAGGCGGGAGCCTCGAAAGCAGTGCGTTACCAGGCAGGAGCCAGGGAACGAGCGGTTTTCTATCGCTGGACTTGTGCCGGTGCGATCACGTTTGCATCACGCTCGCTGCCGCTGTATTTGGGCAATTCCACCTTGGTGGCTTGCCAACCTTGATGAATCAGCTTTCCCGAGGTCGACGAACCTTCGCCGATCCACTGATAGCGTTCGGGCGAGCCATCCTCACCGACTTCGAGTTGCGATCCTTCGCCGACATCGCTGACCGGGGCGAGATCAAAGAATCTTGCCAACGTCGATGCACACTGCTGTAAACAGGGTCGAGCGGCGGCACCGACTTGCGCATCGGCAAATTTGGTCAGGTCTTCTTGGATCAGATCAACGAAGCGGGCCTCGCGTTGCAGAGCGGACAATAGCGTGATCGCATCGCTTCGCACCGGCTTGGTCACAACCGGTTTGCTCGGCGCAGTCGGCTTTGGTTCCGCCTTGGGCAGCAATTTCGGCTCCGCTTCCTGCGATGTTTCAGGCTGCAGTGCCTGACGAATCCGCTCGGAAGCTTGTTTATTGAAAAGTGCTGCTGAAAACGCTCGAAAGGCGATTCCTAAGCCCATCCTGATGTCCCTAAAAATATGGCCGTACAAAGGTATCGTGATGACAGACTAGAAGCCTATCCCGGTGTTACTCGTTTTCGCTCTCAGCGACTTTTAGGTTTTTGTATTTCTCGTTTAACTCTTCGACCAACAAGAAGCCGATGTCTGTGTTCGCGACATTGATGTATTTCAATTTAGGCAGCGATGCAAGTTTGCTGAACCCTTCGTCGGTGAACCTTGTACCGGCGACATTCAGACGTTCAATGTTTTGCAATTTCATCAATGTGTCAACGGATTCGTCACTGACCTTGGTCGACATCAAATTCAACTCAGTCAAATTGGTCAATTTGCCGTAGGTGTTCAGCGCTTCGTCGTCGGTCTTTGTTTCCCACAGCCCGAGGTAGGTCAGCTTGGTCAAGTCAGCGATGGTTTGTAGGCCTTCAGAGCTGACCAATCGACATTCGCTGATATCGAGGAACTTGACGTTAGGCAATTCACTGATGATTTTCATCCCTTCATCATCAAGCGAGGTATCGCGCAGTTCCAATCGTTCGAGCGTCTTCAATCCGGCAATCGACTTGAGCCCCTCGCCGGTAACATCGGAACCACGAATGCGCAGCCGCTTTAATTTGGAAAGTCCTTCGAGAGCCGGCATCCCTTCGTCGTCAATCTTGGTGTAATCGAGTTGAATGGATTCGAGTGATTTCATTTTTCCGAGCACTTCGAGCGACTTGTTACTGATCGAGGTGCAGTAGTTGGCATTGAATGATTTCAGAGAAAGTCCATCGAGTTTAGCGATGCCATCATCGGTCACTTTCGATTTTTCAAGTTGAATATCGGCTAGCGATTTGATCTTCGCCAACGAGTCAAGTCCCGCGTCCGCGATGTTGGTGTTACGTAAATCGATCGCTCGCAGCTTTTTAAGCGACGCCAAACTTTCGAGTCCAGCGTCGGTCACTCCGGTACGACGCAGAAACAACGCCTCGAGGTTGGCGAGCTTGCCAACGGATTGCAGTGTGATGTCGCTGATCGCCGAATCGGTCAGCGTTAATCGCTTGAGCTTGCTGAGTGACTCGATCGCCGACATTCCTTCATCGTCAACGCCGGGACCGTTGAAAGTGGCCACTTCGACGTTGGGAAGGCCTTTCAAATGCTTTAGCGACTCAGCGATACTGACGTCGCTTGAGACCGAAAGCTCGACCACGTTACCCGCTTTGTTTTTCTCGAGCACAAACCCGGCCTCGTTCAACGCCGCGACGTCGTCGGCATTGTCGGCCACGACAGGGGCCGCTTTAGGCTGTGCAACTGCCGCCGAATCGCCTGGCTTTGAAGCCTGATTCACTCCATCAGATTCCGACCGAGAGCACCCGCTAAGCACTGAAAACGCCAGCGTCATGCTGAGGGTCCCCGCAACGATTGGACGAAAACGACGGTCGGAGGAGTGTTTTTGGGTCATGGAAGCTGTTTGGGCTGAGGGATGAACGGGTGGGGGCGCCATTTTATCTAAAAGGCAAGATGTCGAAAGGGAGCGGGATTGTCCAGGAACAAGCGTATAACCGGCGACCACGGCGAGCGACGTGTCCTCTGACAAAAAACGTTATATTCGTTCTTTTTTTGCTCGAGAAAATGCTAAAGCGTGGGACTCTTTGTGGCAATCATATTGAGTCGGCTTAAAATGCTACAATGCAGATCGTTGCCGCCTCGATACTCCCTTGTTATGGTATTTGGGCGGTTTCAACCCCCATTCACTCAACCTACCCAATCCTGTAATTCCCTCCCAAGGACCTTTGATGAGTAAGAAAACAACACGTCGAAATTTCATTGGCCAAAGTGCCGCATTTACTGCGGGCGTTGGTTTCTGGTCGGGCACTTCGCTAATTAGCCACGGCAAGGACTCGGCACTGCAAGGACTTTCGGCGGCCTGTATCGGCGTCGGCGGCAAAGGCGGCAGCGACACCAGCCACATCGGCGAACAAGGCGTTAACATCGTCGGTCTGTGCGATGTCGATGGCGGCACGCTGACAAAGAAGGGACGTGAATTCAAAGACGCGGAACAGTTCACCGACTTTCGCGAAATGCTCGACACGCTTGGCGACAAAGTCGACATTGTCACCGTCAGCACCCCTGACCATACGCACGCCGCCGCTGCGGTTCGTGCCATGCAGATGGGCAAGCACGTTTACTGCCAAAAGCCATTGACATGGTCGATCAGCGAAGCTCGTTTGATGCGTGAAACCGCTGCGGAGATGGGCGTGGTTACTCAGATGGGCAACCAAGGCACCTCGGCCGACGGCATGCGAGAAGCCGTCGAAGTCATTCGCAGTGGCGTGATCGGTGACGTCACCGAAATCCACATCTGGTCCAACCGTCCCGTATGGCCACAAGGCAAGGGACGTCCGGCTGGCGAAGATCCAATTCCAGAGGACTTGAACTGGGAAGCTTGGATCGGCCCAGCACCGATGCGTCCGTTCAAGAAAGGCGAATACCACTCGTTTAATTGGCGTGGTTGGGTCGACTTCGGTACCGGAGCTCTCGGCGATATGGCTTGTCACACCACCAACTTGTCGGTGATGGCACTGAATTTGTGGGATCCCGTTGCCGTGACCGCGGTCAAGAACCCCGGTATCTTCGAAGGCGAAACTTTCCCCGCCAGCTCGTCGTTGATGTTCGAGTTCCCCAAGCGTGATGGACTTGCCGCTTGTAAATTCCACTGGTACGACGGTGGTGAATTGCCATCGGACGACATCATCAAGCAACTGCCTGAGTCGTTCCAGAAAAAGATTGCCGACCAACGCTCCGGTGGTGGAAAAACCAGTGGTGCCGTTTTGGTCGGAACCAAGGGCGTCCTGTTCTCACCCGATGACTACGGTGCACAGTACATCCTGTTGCCACGTGGTGAGTTCGTTGACTTCAAACCACCAGCACAATCGTTGCCACGTATTCCCTACAAGGGCGGTGGCGATGAGCGTCAAAAATGGGAGTTTGTGCAATCGGTCAAAGGCGACTACGAGCCAGGCACGATGGCGAACTTCGATTACGCAGGCCGCTTGACCGAAACCATCTTGGTCGGCAACCTCGCACTACGCGCCGGCGAAGGCAAGCGAATCGAATGGGATGCGAAGACCATGCGAAGCACCAACGTTCCCGAAGTCAACCAATTCGTGCAACGCGAATATCGCAAGGGCTGGGAAATCCCCAAGGTCGCAGCGAACGCATCGCGCTAACGCAATGCGTTGACTGAATCAACTTAAAACCGCACAGGCCATCAAAAGCCTGTGCGGTTTTTTCGTTTTAATGTGGGATAGGCTTCCAGCCTGTCATCAGCCCTCCTCATCGTGAAGTTCGCCAAGAGTTTCGGCATCTCCGAAAGTCTCTGCGACTTTCGCTACGACTATTTTCCACCTGGACGATTGGACTGGTTGCCCAACACTGCGGCGAACGATTCTAATTGCGACGACGCAAATACGCCCCACACTGCTCACCCCCAAGTCCTTCATGTCTCGTAAGATTTTGATACAACTCGACACTGATTCTCACGCCAGCACGTTTGATAGTGTGGTTGCGTATGATTCCGGAATCGATGCGTTACTGAGCCATGCCGAGGTAACGTCTGATAACGTGACGCCCTTGGTTCACGGAGCGATGTTTACTCGCGGCGGCGATAATTTGAAGAACACGGCGATATTTATTGGAGGATCGAATGTTCGAAACGCTGAAACGCTGCTTAAGCAAGTGACGGAGTGCTTTTTCGGCCCTGTTCGCAATTCGGTCATGCTCGACGCTAATGGGTGCAACACCACGGCGGCAGCGGCTGTGGTCTACGCGGGACGCGAAGTCGATTTGGCAGACGCGACGGCGGTTGTGATGGGTGCAACCGGGCCAGTGGGCGAGCGAGTCGCTCGTTTGCTGGCGGCCGATGGAGCCAATGTGATTGTTACCAGCCGATCGCTGGATCGGGCAAACGAAGTCGCCAACGCGATCGGAGAGCCAACCAAAGGCGGCTCGATCACCGGAGCCTCCGCGAATGGTCCCGACGATGTCAAAGCACTACTTGCCGACGCGAAAATCCTGATTGCGTGTGGGGCCGCGGGCGTCCAGCTCGTGAACGAAGCGACCTTGAAAAGCAGCTCGTCATTAAAGGTGGCGATCGATCTGAATGCCGTGCCGCCCGCTGGTATCGAAGGCATCGGCGTGACTGACAAAAGCAAATCGATCGGCGATTTGAAAGTCTACGGCGCGATCGGTGTCGGCGGATTGAAGATGAAAACGCATCGGGCAGCGATCGCGTCGCTGTTTGAAACCAACGACCGAGTGCTCGATTACCGCGAAATCTACGCAATCGCCAAAACCATGTAGTAGCGGAACGCGTCAACGGGCTGTTGATTTAGTGAGCCGTGACGCGTGAGCGGCCGGGTTCCACACACTACCCGGTGCCTTACGGCCCACGGCTCACCAATGCGATTCGCATTTCGATTTAATCAACAGCCCGTCAAGAGTTTCGGCGAGTCACGGCCACGGACGAAACTCTTGCTGAGTCTCGCTACGCGCTATGGGTTCCGGGCAACCTCCTACAGGTTACTTTCGTCTTAATCTCGAACGCTCCTGCTCGTAACGCCGCTTGGCTTGCTTGTACTCGCTCGCTTTTTTGTTGGCGTGGATCGCGCTAAAAATTCCAACGGCGATGAACACAAAGCCGAACAATGGGAATATCGAGGCCAATCCCGACGGACCATGTGACGTAATGGAGAATGCCATTGCCGTCCAAAATCCTCCGAACACGATTGCGATGATTCCCCCGACCACCGCGCCACCTTCAGTTGGCAAATGTGAGTTTCCATTTTTGCCAGTAATCATAAAATTTCTGCGTTTCGTTTCCCATCGTCGATCCAGATTCGCAATCTCTTGATTTTTCGTCAACTGACTGACTTGGTCGCTCAGTGATTGCGTTGTTTCGGTTAGCTTGTCTACGGCCTCGGTAAAGGTCACGTCACGCTCGCGACGCACTGCCAGCTGAGCACCGCAGTGATTGCACTTTACGAACCGGGCTGACTCTGGCACCTGCATCGGTGCCCCGCACGAATTGCAAGTTAAGCTTTCCAACATTTACCTTCCTCTATCGCAGCGGACGTAAGACTTTCGATGGGTAGAACAAAGTAGCAGCTCCGTGATGCCATGGCTTAATATCGAAGGCATGAATGTTGCCACAACGAGGCGCAAAATTGGAGGAAAAACCCAAAAAAACAAAATGCCGTGTTGTTACTCGCCCAGAATCCTCTTGTATTCCGCTGACCTTACTCACCGACGGCAGCAGATTCGCCTACCACGCTCAGTGTGGCGGGGTAGGTTAGCACAAGCTGCTTGACGGCGGTTCGCACGAAACTGTTTGGCATCGTTCGGTCGAAGGCAAAATTGACGATTCTCTCGTTATCGCTCGCTTCATATTTTTTCAAATGCGGCATCAAATCACCAGCGACATTTTTGTTCACATCGACGGTCAACGCATCGCTGGCGGGATCAAAATCGAGATCGTCGAGGTCAAGCGTGCGAACATTTTTCGCCACGCGAGTTGAGAAGGAGATTCGCTTCTCGGCCGGTTCGTAAACGATACTCCACTGAGTCAAACCGGGTTGATCCACCTTCGATAGCGATTGGCGAGCATATTCAATCGAGTCTGCTGGCGCGACATCCACGTTCGCCAACCGAACCTGGCACACCGCCTGGTAGTAACGACGCTCGCTATTGTCACGCCACTGTTGATTGTGAAACGCCTCTCGCGAGGCGGTGCAGGTTGAATTCGCCAGTGCACAATCTTGAATCTCTTTACCACGATGCACGTTGGCTTTGCCGTCCAAAAACTCGATCGTGGCAACATCCCCGGATGCATCCGTGACAAAGTAGTGAACCCGCTCGATGCTGGGGACCATCGGTGTCGGGTAAATCTTATCTAGACTGGCGATCACGTCCGATACGTTCGCTGCGGTATCGAGTTGATATTGCACCCACTGGACCACATTCACTGAATGTTTGCCAGCTTCGATCACCGGAAACTCCGCTTGATTCAGTTGCAGCAGATCGACGGTCAGTCCTTTTTCGTTCATTCCGGCAAACGGTATCTCGCGTCCGAATTGCACGAAAGACACACTGCCGTGAGTGGACACCCATTTGGCAGGCTGGACCGGAGAGATTGCCCGCTTTTGGATTCCTCGTGGGTTCACGACCAATAAGCCTTCGCCAAAACCCCAATCATGGTTGCGAGCGACGACGATGCGGCCATCGAATGAAAATCGCATCACCGTACATGCATCGGCAACGCTTCCTCGGCCCTGCCAGGGCGTGCAGACGAAAGCGGCGAACAAGATCCAAATTCGAATGTTCCGTGATTTCATCGCCAGGACCTGATTGCGGTGGGAGAAAGGAAGATGCGCGTAACGCCGTTTGTTTGAGACATTATGTCCGATACACTTAAGGAATGAAACATGAACCACAGCCGATTGAAAAATCGGATCAGGAACCCACGCCCAGCCCGAACCCCGCGTTGGTCGCGACGGCCTATCACGAAGCGGGGCATGCCGTAATGGCACTGTCGCTGGGTCGGCCGATCGATAAAGTGACGATTTCGCCGCGGCGACTGCAAGTCGAGGGAGTGCGGTTGGGGGCCTGTAAAATCCAGAAAGGGCGGACCAAGTCGAGCCGAGATTGGCTCGAGGACGAAGTGTTGATCCTGTTTGCGGGAATGGTCGCTGAAGCGATGATCACTGGCGAATATTGCGAATCGGGTGCGTCTCAGGACCTGCGTACTGCTCGGCGGTTGCTGCACACTCGTCCTGGAACGCCGCAGCAAATGGAGCGAATTGAACGCCGATTGGTTGACAAAACCGCCCACATTCTCCGTGACGAGGGTCACGAGAAAGCGATCATGCTGATTGCGGAAGAACTATTATCGAAAACGACGATCAGCGGCCGCGCCGTACGGCATTTTTTTAATATGGCCATCAAGCAGCATGACAAATAGCAAGACGTACTAGTGTTTTGTCCAGTCTTACAATTGGGGTTTCTATTGTAGTGGAGCTTGCTAAAGCTCCCTGTTTCACGGTTGTGGAAGGATCTTTAGCAAGATCCACTACCTCAAAAAACAAAGACTGACGAAGCACTACGTAACGGGAGTCGTCAAGACTTTCGAGTGTTTTTGAGCCGCTCGCTCCTGGGCGATACAGGCGGCGAAGTTGCTTTCAAAGATGCTAATGACATTGAAGTGGCGGCTAGCTAAAATCCGCCGCCCTGCTGACAAAAATCGACAAAACAATTCATTGAGAAACCCGATGGCTACGAAAACGGAAAACGTGTTTGATATCGATGCTGCGACCAAAACGATCGCAAAAGAGCTGTCTTTGCCACTAAAACAGGTTCAATCGGCGGTCGAACTGCTCGATGCTGGCAATACGATTCCGTTTATTGCCCGTTATCGGAAAGAGGCCACCGGCGGGCTCGATGAAATCGCCCTTCGCACGATCGAAGATGCTTTGGAAAAAGCGATGGCACTTTCGGCACGAAAAGTCACCGTGCTTAAAACAATCGACGAGCAAGGGTTGCTGACCGCTGCACTTCGCAAACAGATCGAAGATTGCAGCGACATGCAGACGCTCGAAGCGATCTATTTGCCTTACAAACCGAAACGGCGTACCCGAGCAACGATAGCGCGGGAACGTGGCCTTGGTCCGTTGGCCGATCTGCTGCTCAGCCAAGTTAAGCTTGGCAAATCGAAAGACGATGTTTTGAAGGCGTTCGTCAATTCCGCCAAAGAGGTCCCCGATACTGACACCGCACTGAAAGGAGCGCTGGATATCGTCGCCGAGCAATGGTCCGAGGACGCCGACACGCGGACTTGGATGACAAAACAAGCCTTCTCGCAAGGACGGATCACTTCCTCGATCAAGCGAGGCAAAAAGGATCAAGCCGAGAAGTTCGAGCTTTACACCGACCACAACGAATCGGCTGCGAAGATCCCCGGGCACCGCTTGTTAGCGATGATGCGAGGTGAATCCGAAGGGGTGCTGAAAGTCGGTATCAAGCTCGAAGATTCGCAAGTGCTCGCCGAACTGAAGCCAAAACTCGTTCCCAATCGTGATTTCGAATTTCGCAACGAGTTGCTTGACACGGTGGACGATTGTTACCAGCGTCTGCTGATGCCCGCCACTGAATCGACCGTGATGCAAACGCTAAAGGAAAAAGCGGATGAAGAAGCGATCGCAGTGTTTGGAAAAAATTTGCGAGAGTTGCTGATGAGTGCACCAGCCGGTCCGCGTGTGACGATTGGCATTGACCCCGGTTTTCGTACTGGTTGCAAAGTCGCCGTGGTGGACGGAACAGGCAAATTCCTGACCAACATTACCATTTACCCCACGCCGCCCAAAAGTGACACGGCGACCGCTGGTAAAGCGTTGTTGGCATTAATCCAAAAGTACAACGTCGAGTTGATTGCGATCGGTAATGGGACGGCGTCACGGGAAACCGACAGCTTCGTCGGGGATCTGATTCGCCAACACAAACTTGACGTCACCAAAGTGATGGTCAGCGAATCGGGGGCATCAATCTACTCGGCAAGCGAATTGGCATCGAAGGAATTCCCCGATTTGGACATCACGGTGCGAGGTGCGATCAGTATCGCTCGCCGTTTGCAAGATCCGCTTGCCGAATTGGTGAAATCGGATCCAAAATCGATCGGCGTTGGGCAGTATCAACACGACGTCAATCAAACGCAGCTTCGCAAGTGCCTCGATCGAACGGTCGAATCGTGTGTAAACAGCGTCGGCGTGGACTTGAACATGGCGAGCGTTCCGCTGCTTTCGTACGTTGCGGGAATTGGCCCCAAGTTAGCCGAGAACATTGTCGAATATCGCAACGCGAATGGTCGCTTTGGGAATCGCAAACAGTTGAGCAAAGTGCCGAAATTGGGCAAAAAGGCGTTTGAGCAAGCGGCGGGATTCCTCCGTATTCGCGGGGGCGACGAACCGCTGGACAATTCCGCTGTGCATCCAGAAAGCTATGTGTTGGTCAGCCAGATGGCAAAGAAATTGGGGACTGATTCTCGGGCGCTGGTCGGCAATGCAACACTGAGCCAGAAATTAAAGCCAAACGAGTTTGTGGACGAGCAATTTGGTTTGCCAACGGTGGCGGATATTATCTCCGAGTTGGCGAAGCCCGGACGTGACCCCCGCAGCGAATTCCGCGCGGTAAAATTCGATGACAGCGTGAACTGCATGGAGGATCTGAAGCCCGGCATGATACTCGAAGGGGTGATCACTAACGTCACTCACTTTGGCGCCTTCGTCGACATCGGGGTGCATCAGGATGGGCTGATCCACATTTCACAACTCGCCAACACGTTTGTGCAAGATCCAAACGAAGTCGTGGCGGTAGGCGATGTGACCAAAGTGAAAGTGCTAGAGATCGACCTGCCACGCAAACGCATCTCGGTGACACGCAAGTTTTAGGCGGTTAATTTGCGACAGCGTAGCGTTCAGCGATCGCTTAACCGATCTTTATGAAACTGCTGATTTCATAGGCCGCTTTGGCCAACGCTGTGAAGCATTTCGTAGCGAAACTCGCCAAGAGTTTCGGCCGGGGAAAGTATCAAGTCACCTCTCCCGAGCTTCAGCTTGGGAGAGGTCGAACGGGCCCTTTAGGCCTCGTTCGGGTGAGGGCCGACCGCGCAACTGAGCTTGCAGCAGGTCTTTGGCTTGCTCGGTCGGCCCTCACCCGAGCATCGCTGAAGGCTCTGCTCGACCTCTCCCAAACTACGTTTGGGAGAGGTGACAGGAAATCTTCGTTACCGAAACCCCACTACTGGAGCCACCGTTCGCTCCAGACTCGCTAACACCCCCGCACCGCACTCTTTTTACGCGGATCCATCGCGTAGCAGCGGATCGAGTATCTTGCGCACTTCGGATTCGCTGACTCCGGCGATTGACAAGGTTTTGCGTCGCGAGGTGGCTCCGCGAACGACTTCCACATTCGACTTGGCCATGCCAAAGATCGCTGCGATCGATTTTTCGACCGCCTTGTTCGCTTTCCCTTTATCAGCCGGTGCGGTGACCGAGATGCGGAGCGCGGCATCGTGGCAACCTCCGATCGAGGCCTGTTTTGCTTTGGGCGTGACATGCACATCGATCGTGCATCGATCATCGTGTTGTTTGATGACGATCACGGCGAATCCTCCCTCGCATGACTTGGCGATCGAATTACCATGCCAAGAATCGCTTGAGCAGTTCGATGCCTGGCTGCGTTAGAAAACTTTCGGGGTGAAACTGCCACCCTTCGAGTTTGTATTCCTTGTGACGCACGCCCATGATTTGCCGCTTGCCTCCGGTGTCAGTCCATGCACCGGCGATCAGTTCGTCGGGCAAACTTGATGGCTCGATTACCAAGCTGTGGTAACGAGTCGCAACGAAAGGATTGTCCAAACCTTTGAAAAGGCCTTTATCGTCGTGATAGATCTTGTCGGTTTTGCCGTGCATCAACTCCGGGGCACGCACAATCTCGCCGCCATACGCTTGACCAATCGATTGATGACCGAGACAGACGCCGAGTAGCGGAACTTTGCCAGCGAATTGCTTGACGCACTCGACGCTGACGCCAGCTTCGTTGGGCGTGCATGGTCCTGGCGAAATCAGGACCCGCGATGGCGACAAATCTTGTAGTTGTTCAATCGTCAGCTCGTCATTGCGAAAGACGCGAACATCGATCGTGGCATCGATCTCACCGAGCCTCTGGACCAGGTTGTAAGTGAACGAATCGTAATTGTCGATGACGATGACCATGGTACAGACAACACTTGATGCAAGAATGAAGGGGCAAATTTTGAGGACGTTGAGATTTCAGCGATGCCAAAATGTCAATGGGAAATTAGGGCTCGAAACAAAAAGAATATTCTTTGTTGTCATCCGCGTAAACGCTCTTTGGTTGGAAACACTCCACAGCGTATAATGGGCATGACACGACAACGCTGGGCGAGTGGAAATACGGCGAAACGCGATTCACACGTATCGACAGACGTTAGTGGCATAAGACCGAGCAGAGCGAAACCGGCGATATCTTAGTGAAAAAAGTTTTCATTGAGTATCAATGACCTCGAACATTCAGTCTTGACAACAAATTTATTTACTCGCGCTCTTCTTCATAGATAAATTCCCATGCTTTCGGTTCGCCCCAAAGTCGCCGAGTTGGCGTTTCACGTTTTTAGTCGCTCACTGCATCCCGAGCTCTACGCACTGCATCAACGACGCCGTGTCGAACGCACGGACTACGAGGTCCAAGTCGACATCACCAATTGTGGCCACGTCGTCACGTGGCGAGGTGCGGGGATGACGATTTGTGAAGTCGCCACCAGTGCCCAACAACCACTCCCAAAACGTCGCTGCCTGCTTTCACGCCCCCTCAAAGGGAGTCGCACCGAGCGAGCAGAGTGCCGTGGGGGTGTCCTATACAAGACGCACTTCCAATTGGAGCCTGTGGAACCCGACATGTTTTGGATGGTTCAACAACAATTGGGCACCGGGCAAACTGAAGGGCTGCTGCACCGTTTTGACGCCAGCGGCCGGATGGCACTCGGCGCCCTGAGCTACGTCAACGTGGAAACGCGTCGCAAGAGTGTGCTGATTCAAGCCATCCACACCTTCCCTGACGATTATGCTATCGTCAAAGTCGAATCGCTCTTTTCGATCGGCGATAGCTCCAAGTAACGAGTCGGCATTTCCTTGATGACTCGTTGCTCATGGCTGGACTCGACCATTTGCGAACAAATTGTCGCAGTGGTCGATTTGAAATCGGGACTCGCCGTTCACGCAATCGCTGGCGACCGGCAAGCGTACCAGCCGATTTCATTCGGGGGGCAAACCGCCGGAGATCCGTTTGCGTTGGTCGCTCACTACCGCAGTCTCGGTATTCGATCGCTCTACATTGCCGATTTAGACTCGATCCTTCTCGGCCAGCCGCAAATCGGTTTACTTGAGCGTCTGATTTCCACCCACAGCGAATTGGACGAGATCCTAGTCGACATTGGGTTGCCCGAATTAGACACGGTGGCCTCGTTGTTGGGATTGGCTCGGAAACGCCACAATGTGTTTGTGATTGCAGCGACCGAATGTGCCAAGAATGCTGCGTCGCTGCAACAATTCGAAGGGGCGTTGGTTTTTTCTCAGATCATGTTGGGGATGGATTATCGCCAGGGTGTTTTTTTAGGCGGCGATGATTCCGAAGAACATTGGCTAGAATTGGCAAAGCAGCTGGGCATCGAGCGTGTGGTTGCGCTGGACACGGCGACAGTGGGGACGTCACGTGGTCCTTCGATTGCCGAGATTTGCTCGCGAATTCGTCGGCAATCGCCTGGCGTCAAACTTTATTCGGGCGGTGGTATACGAGACGCCTCCGACGTTAAGCTATTGCTCGACGCTGGCTGCAATTGCTGTCTCGTCGCGACCGCGTTACTCGAGTTGTAGCTATGTCGCACGACGTCTCCGACGGCGGAGATTCTCGGACGTCGGAGACGCCCGGCGACATTTTGTTCTCGCACCTTCTGAGTTCCGTTTTCATCGAAAGATCCGAACATGCTTTCCTCATCCATGCGACCCGCGTTATTCGCCGCCGGGCTGTTGATCGTGACGTTAGGTGTGACCATGGCACAAGCACCCACGGACGAAGTGACGCCTCGCGACGAAGCGACGAGCGAACACAGTTCGACTCCGAACCCGATCGAGTCGAAAATCCGCAGTGCCTTGGAAAGGGCCCCCGGAGGGGTCAGCTCGTCCGATCCGCTGCTGGATGACGTGCTAGGTATCATCAAATCTCGCGGCAGTATTTTGGACGGATCTTCGCTCGATCCTGCGTTGGAAAACCCAGGATCGGCGGCGGGCGCGGATCGAGATTCCAATGCCCGAGCGGCAGAGTCGCTATTGCGGTCGGCCCGTCTGTTGAACCAAATCGAGCCCCGAGATTCCGCACGAACCGAACTTGTGGCAAAAATGCGTCATGAAGCGTGGCGTTTGCTCGGCGAATCTGCCCCCGCGGCAAAACAATAGCGGCGATTTCTGCGTATCATGGTATCGGCGTATCATAATCGGCTCGCTCGCTGCGGGCGATCCTGCCCCCCTCATTCGCTCTCTGTTCCCCACGTCGACCTTGACCAAAAAATCTTCCACGCCAAAACAGGCTCGTCCGATATTGCCGCTTGCGATCGGTGGCTTGATCCTGCTGCTAGGCGGGGGCGTGTTTGCTGATTATTGGTCCGCGAAACCGGCGGGGATTGAAGCTCAATTCGTCGGCCGCGGTGCGTGTATCGATTGTCATCGTGACCAAGCCGAAGCGTTCAAGGGTTCGCATCACGATTTGGCGATGGACGTCGCGACCGACGAAACGGTGCTCGGTGATTTTAACGACGTCACTTTCGAGCACGATGGTTTGGTCAACCGCATGTACCGCGATGGCGAGCGGTTCATGGTCTATACCGAAGGCCCCAGCGGCAAAATGGAAGACTTTGAGGTCAAGTACGTCTTTGGTGTCACGCCGCTTCAGCAATACATGGTCGAATTTGATCGCAGCGACGACATGCCCGAAGACGAATTGTCGCGTGTGCAGGTGCTGAGAATCAGCTGGGATACGAAAGCGAAGCGATGGTTCTATCTGCGTCCGCCGGACGTTAGCGATAAACTCGAGCCCGATGATCCACTGCACTGGACCGGGATCGCTCAGCGCTGGCAAACGATGTGCGCCGATTGCCATTCGACGAATCTGAAAACGAACTTTGATCCCAAAGCGAACCGTTACCACACGACGTTTTCGGAGATCGATGTTAGCTGCGAAGCCTGTCATGGTCCCGGCAGCATGCATGTGGAACTGGCCAACAGCAAATCACTATTCTGGGATCGCCGCTACGGATACGGACTGACCAAACTGAAAGGGGAAAGCAACGAACCGCAAATCGAAACTTGTGCTCCCTGCCACAGCCGACGTGGTGTTTTGGACGGAAACTTTCACGGCGGGGATACTTATTTTGACCATTATGCGTTAGAGCTAATGAGCCCTGCGACGTATCACTCCGATGGTCAGATCAAAGACGAAGTCTACGTGTTTGGCTCGTTCATCCAAAGCAAGATGTATCACAAAAACATCCGCTGCAGCGATTGCCACGATCCGCACTCGCTGGAGCTAAAACACAAAGGCAACGAGACTTGCACGTCGTGTCATCAACACGCTGCCGGTAAATATGACGTTCCGTCGCATCATCACCATCTGCCGGGTACGGAGGGTGCGATGTGCGTGAATTGTCACATGCCGCATACAACGTACATGGAAGTGGATCCTCGGCGTGACCACAGCTTGCGTGTTCCACGTCCCGATTTATCCGTAAAAATTGGAACGCCCAACGCATGTAGCAGCTGTCATATCGAAGATGTACGCAAGGAACTCGATCCATCGACAAGTGCAAAGGCGGACGAATACGCCGATTGGTTGCGATTGGCCGAAATGGGTAACGACGAACTTGCTCAGGCGATCGCCAAAGTCGACAAGTGGTGTGACGATGCGTGCGAAAAATGGTACGGCGAACAACGTGCAACGCCACCTCATTTTGGCGAAGCGATTGCGGCGTTCCGTGCGGGCGAGCCAGGAGCCGTCGATGCCATGATTGGATTGGTGAATGAGACCGACGATAAGGTTCCCGCGTACGCTCGCGCCACTGCGCTGTCGGAACTGGGACAATCGAGCGTCCCCGAGGCCTTGCCGGTTGCCCGTGAGCTACTGAAAAACGAGGCTGAACATCCATTGGTTCGCACCGCCGCCGTGACGGTCTACATGATGGCGTCGCCTGATCGGATAGCGAAGGATCTGTTCCCGCTGCTCGAGGACGAAATGAAACCGGTGCGTGACGAAGCCACTCGCGTGATCATCGCGACCGGTGCCCTGCGCCAGTTGGACGATACTAAGCGAAGCCAGGTCGAATTGGCGGCTCGCAACGTCAAAGCGACGCTAATGAACGCGTCCGATCGTGCGGGCGCCCACATGGCGTGGGCAGCACTTGCCGAACAACTGGGACGTTACGGCGAGTCGATCGATTCCTATCAGGATGCCATCCGAGTCGAGCCGAACACGACGGGGGCGAGGTCGAATTTTGCTGAACTGTTGGATACGTTGGCCCAGTCCAACGGACCGCAAGCAGCCGAAATGACGGAGCTCGCCAAACAGCTTCGTGCCGCCGAACTTCCGCTGATTGCCCGGGATGCCGGCTTGGTGCCCGACAACGCCCATCTGCAATACCGTTACGGGTTGGCGCTATATCAAGGCGGAAAATATAGCGAGGCGTTGTCTCAGCTAGAAAAAGCCGCTGAATTGGCTCCCGAAGTCGAGATTTACGGCACGGCAGTGCGGTTGTTGAAAGAGAAGATCGCCGAGGAGAGCAAGGGCGAATAATCGTCGCCAACATAGCCCATTCCTAGGGCCCATCGATCAATCGTGGGTTTTAGGGGTACAATCAAGAGAGGCGTAGAATCGTTTTGCGGCTGCTATTGCCCAGGCGACTATTTTTGTTATCGAAGGACAACCGTTGAACGCGACCATCACCCAACACGACAAAGACGCGATCCACACACTGGCGTCTTACCGCACGCTTCAGCCCGAAGAATTGCAAGCCCGCATCGAAGCGGTTCGATCCGAACTTGGCGATTCGTTGATGATTCTTGGGCATCACTATCAACAAGACGAGGTGATCGCGCACACCGATCTTCGCGGCGATAGCTACAAGCTGAGCGAGATGGCGGCAGCCAGCCGGACGTGCCGCACCATCGTTTTCTGCGGCGTGCACTTCATGGCGGAAACTGCCGACATTTTGGCAAATCGCCCCGATAAATTAGCCGAACGCGATGGCCAGCGAGTCACGGTGCTGTTGCCCGATATGGCTGCCGGTTGCTCGATGGCCGACATGGCCGCGATCAAACAAGTCGAAGCGGCATGGGAAGACATGTCCGAAGTGATCGACACCGAACGCGTCATCCCGGTCACGTACATTAATAGTGCCGCCAGTCTGAAAGCGTTCTGTGGTCGCCATGGCGGAATCGTCTGCACCAGCAGCAATGCCAAGGCCGTTTTGGAATGGGCTTACCAGCGCGGCGACCGTGTATTCTTTTTCCCTGACCAACACCTCGGCCGCAACACGGCACTGAGCATGGGCATCGGCGAAGAGGAGATGCCGGTTTGGGATCCGTATGCACTCGAACTGGGCGGCAATACCGAAGCAGGCTTGGAAAACAGCAAGGTGATTCTTTGGAAGGGGCACTGCAGTGTCCACCAAATGTTCCGCCCCGAGCATGTCGAAGGTTTCCGCAAACAACATCCTGGCATCAAGATCCTAGTTCATCCCGAGTGCCCTCGCGAAGTGAACGATATCGCGGACGTCTCCGGCAGCACGGGCAAGATCATCGACACGGTTCGCAACAGTCCTGCAGGAACTAAGTGGGCGATCGGAACTGAACTACATTTGGTCAACCGTTTGAAGGCCGAGCATCCCGAACAGGAAATTCATTTCCTCAGCCCGGTCGTTTGCATGTGTGCAACGATGTACCGCATCGATTTGCCACATCTCTGCTGGACGCTGGAAAATCTCCGTGACGGAGCGATCGTCAACAAGATCGAAGTCGACGAAGAGATTTCCAAGTGGAGTCTCGTTGCACTCGAGCGAATGCTGGCGGTCAAATAAGCTCGTGTAAATTTGACACTTTTCGGTGAACGCTACCAAAAAGGCTCGTCCCCAGCTCCTGCCTGGGGACGCACCGCTTTCGAGACTCCCGCCTCGTCTTTTCTCGCTCGGCAGGCGGGTAGCGGTTTCGTGACTTCACGTTTTTTCCGTGATTCCACTGGTGAGGATCTTTGCCAGATGCTCATTTACTGTCGTTGGTCGCCGAATTCGCGTCACATTCCAACCCATTATTGCAGGGCAATCCTGAATCCGCCTCGAAAACGAACGTGGTGACCTCGGACTCCTCCGTCACAGCGACCGCGGCGGTGTCGCCGTCGAGTTTGCCGTTGGATTGCTCGTTTGCGAGAACGTTCGCCCCCTTGTGAACGTTACGGACTGCGACACTGGCAAAAATCGCCAACGCGGCCAGTGCATAGAGCAGCATCCGAGACCGTCGATACGGACAACTGCAATTACCGCTCGCTACATCGTTCACGGATCGCATGCTAGGTTCGCGTAAAATCCTAGATCTATGGGACATCATTTTTCTCCTTATAAGCAGGTCAATATGAGTCATTCCACATAATGGTCTGAGCCGACGGCGCTAGCCGCGGGCAAGTTTCCTACACTATTAACGGGCCCGCGGCTAACGCCGTCGGCTCACAGGATGATCGACGTTTCACCGGTAAATACCGAACGACCTGCTTAAACCTGGTATTGCTGGATGAATCGATTGTCGATCCAACGTTTCAGTTGCCAACACCAACTCGCATGAAAGCTGTAGCCTTTGTATTGCAACAGTGCCTTGCCATCGCCGGTGTTCAAGATCTTCAAAAATTCTTTTTGTGGCGTAAATCGACTGAGTGCCGTCCGGTGAATGGTTGCATTTAGATTCTCCCATAACACCGGAGCTTCGCGAACCGCAAACACTCCGGCCTTCGGTGCAGGGTCGCTCAGAATCGTTCCACTATCGCCTACTGCGAAAATCGGTGCGCCGGCAGTTGTACGCAATGTTTGCTCGGTCGCCAGGAAACCGCGCTCGTCGGTCGGTAGGTTCAGCTTTCCGAGTAGCGGCGGCGCTGCGGCGCCCGTGACCCACAGCACCACATCGCCTCGACGGCGGTTGCCATGCTGATCGAACACCTCGTCTTCATTCACCTCAGAGACGCGAAAGTCCGTCGTCACTCCGATCGATCGCTGAGCCAGCAATCCTCGCAACCGCTGGACACTCCGCGGGTTCAGTCCGTCGGCAATCTCGTCCCCGCTTGTCACAATCTCAATCGAAACCGGTAGTTTGGGAAACAGATGTTTCATACGTGTGTGAACGCAGAAGGCGATTTCCACTCCTGCAACACCACCACCCACCACGACAATTTTTGGAGGCCGATCGGCCGCGTCTCGGCACTGCACCACGTGCTGGCTGAACCTTTCAATAAACGTTTGCATCGGTTTGACGGGGACGATATTGGGCGATTCGTGCTGGTCCCAGCCTGCGGGCATCGAACCGATCCCAACCGAGAGCGCATCGAACACCAACGGAGCATGATTGGCAAAACGCAGCGTCCGTGTATCGACATCCAAGCCGATGCATTCATCCAGGATCAATTCTGCCCCTGCCTTTTCCGCAAGCGGTCCAAGCGGAATCTGCATTTCGTCAATCGAAAACTGGTTCGCCAGCGTTCCAGGCAACATCCCGGAATACGTTGTAAAGGGAAATTTCGAGATGCACACCAAGCGACAGTCTGCGATCGGCGAATCGATCCAGCGACGAACGACTTCCGCATTGGTGTGTCCGATCCCAAGCAGTGCGATGCAGTGACGATTTGAAATTGGAATGATCCATCTGAGGTGAGTGGGTTGTGAACGTCTGAAAACGTCAGTCGAATAGTATGTATAGGTCAAATAGCTGGGCGATCTGTGAGCCGACGGCGCTAGCCGCGGGCCGTCGGTTATCACGAAAGATGCCAGTGGCTAAGCAGGTCGGCAGGAATCATTGGGTGAAACCCGTTAGCCGTTTGGGCAACGCTGTGAAGCATTTCGTAGCGGAACTCGTCAAGAGTTTCGGGGGGCATACACCATAGAACGAAAGTCTTGACGACTTCCGCTACGCTAAATTAGCACAAACCCTCTAAGGAAAAATGCTTCACAGCATTCCGTTTGGGCGCTAGTCCCGGTTCAGCGCCGGAACCGGGGCTAGCGCCAAAACGGCCAATTCACTGAAAGACTCCTGCCTAACTGCTTAGTGCAGTTGGTTCAACTCATCTCTACAAAAACTTAACTAGCAACACTCCTTGCTGGCAACGCACAGGTGAAACGCGAAGCCCCCACCGACTCGGACTCTTTTTGCTCCGCCAACAATTGACGAAACTGCGGCACAATCTTCTCTGCCGCCATCTCTCCCATCTCCGCCAATTCATGGGCCCGAGTGAAATCGGCAAAGTCAAACGCCGATGTATCGACGGCAATCATCAGATCGACCGCCTTGGTACGCAATGCGGTAATCTCGTGATCTTGAACTTCGTTGACTCGCATGAGTGTTTCTAAACGCCCCGGACGACGCATATCACTGGTCGGAGTGGATGCAGTATTCCCAGCGAACTGGGGTGACAATTTCGCTGCGACATCGACTCCGACTACCAAATCAGCACCGCGATCTAAGAGTAAATCCGCCGGCACATTGTTAAAGATGCCGCCATCAACCAACGCCATCCCATCACGCATTATTGGACGCGAGATCTTGGGCAAATTGATACTCTCGAGCACTGCGTCCACGGTGTCGCCTCGATCACGGATCACTTGACGGCCGCTCACCAAGTCGACTGCGACCGTGCTAAGAGGAATATGCAGCTGATCGAGTTGGACATCCCCAAAGTGGTTGCGAAGCATCGGTTCCCAGCCGCCAGTCCAGAATTTGGTTGCCATAAACCACTGGTTTCCACGCGGAAGGTGGCGGAAAAACCAACTAGGTGTCAGGTCTTCTTTGAACGTCTCGATCGCACGTTCAATTTCCCAGCCGAACGCGTAGGGGAGTGCCACCAGTGCCCCGGCGCTCGTGCCCGAGATCAGATCAAAGTAAATCCCTTCGCGTTCAAGTGCCCGCAATACGCCCAGGTGTGCCAGTCCACGCGCAGCACCGCCACCCAAAGCCAAGCCAATCCGCGTACCGTGCACGTGGCGGACGAGCCGCGATAAACTTTGAAGTTGATGGCGTGAGGCTATATGAGGAGTACTGTCTAAGTTGATTTTGAAATCAGGCTGAGCCAACGAACCGCCAATCTCCGGCACAGTCGGCGGCTGCTGCGAATCCTGGGTCATCCACATCCAATAGATCCGAGATGCGAGCACAGGCTGGGCATTTAACAACGTATGCAGTCGATACGCCGCATTGCCAAGATCGTCAGGAGTGACGAGCCACCACACTTGTTCGCACTGTGGCAGGATCGAAGCGAACGTTTCCACCGATAACGTCGGCGAAAGATTTACCAGTGTCGCGTCCTCGCGGCGTTGGTGATCCAATACGTACTTGCGAACCCATTCGGACTTTTCAATGCCGGAGAGATCAGCGGGAATTCGGCTGCTTTGAAAGCTTGATGAATCCCCTGCGTCGGAACAACTTGCCTCTTCGGTGATCACGCAAACTTGATCGCCTTCGGCCGCTAGAGCCCGGGCGACCAGCGATGCAAAAAACATCGTCCCGGAATGTTGGTTGACCAGCCCGATCACACGTGGGCGACTGCGACGTTGTTGTCCGTGGGTCTCTCGACGAAGCCGAAATCCGAGGGTGCGACAGGCATTGGCCGCTAAACCAGGTACCGACAAAATTAACTTCTGAAATGCATCTTGTTTCAGTTCCAGCAGTTCACAATCCATCACTGCCGCCATCATCACCGCGCGGCGGCCTCCGGTCAGCATTGCGATTTCGCCAAAGTGTTCGCCGACATCAAGGTGATCGATGAAACGAGTCGCTCCTGTGGACGATGCCGTTTCGATCTTCACTCGACCTTTGACCACGATAAACATGCTATCGCCTGGATCGTCCTCTGAAAAAACGACGTCGCCGCTGCGGTACGCGACCAACTGACACGCATCGATCACCTGCTGAGCGTGAACGTCATTGAGTCCACAGCAAAGCTGGCTCGATTGCAATATTTCTTTCAACACAGTGTCGTTTCTCCCGCAGACCAAGCGTCGACGTGTGGTCAAATTATCGTCGGTTGTTAACCATAACCTTGTGTTCTACATCACCGACACCGCGAAAGACAAATAAAAGAATGGGAAGAATGCGCGAACAAACAAACATTTTCTCCCCTTCGAAGCAGGTCAATATGAGCCATTCCACGTAATGGCCTGAGCCGACCGCGCTAGCCGCGGGCAAGTTTCCTACAATATTGACGCTCATATTGGAGTGGGAGAGACGGGCATCGTGGCAGACCCTTTTGAAGAGCGGGCATCCCGCGAGAACGAGTCTGATTTCAAAATGAGAGTAACCCGAAATCGACCAATTCTCACGCTCGCCATAGTGAGTTTTCCGGTGGTTGCCACAGCGGGCTACCCAGGTCATCGAATCAAATGGAGCCACTCGCAACCGTTGCTAACGCAAGCTACGCTGCTCGGCGTTGCGTTAGTGAGATGTAATGGCGTGCTACGAGCACGCGGTTAACAAGCCCCGTCCCGATGTCGCCCCAGGCTGCATCCGGTCTACTCCCTAAAGCAAACGAGACTGCTGATTTAGTTAGCCGTTTTGCCGCTAGCCACGGTTTCGTCACCATCCAACCGGGGCTAGCGCCCAAACCCAACGTTGTGAAGCATTTTCTCGTAGCTACCTTCGCCAGAAGGTGGTGATTCGTATTGGCCGGCAACCATCCACGCTCTGGCGAGCGTAGCTACGGAACGCAAATGCCGTAATTTGCCGTCTCTAAATTCTTCACAGCGTTGGCCCAAACGGCTAACATAAGAGCGGTGATCGTACTAATTCAGCAGTCTCCAACGTTTTGGGGGAGGTGAACGAAATATGGCAGCCTGATGACTGGGACGCCAGCGAATATATACCGACAAGTCGTTTAGGGGCGACTGCGGCCTTGTTCGATGATTCCCGCTAATTGCTTCTTCAATCGCCTGGCGACGTCGGGATGCTCGTCGAGCACGTTGTTCTGTTCCGCGGGATCTTTGTCAAGATCGAACAACTGGAACTCGGGCACCTTTGTGTTGGCAAGCGAGGTTTCGACGACGACGTTACGAGCCGACTTTTTGTCGTAGCGATGCAGCTTCCATTTGCCTGCGCGAAAGCCATATGTCCCACGGCTGCCGTTGTCCTGCTGGACCAGATTTTCGCGGCCCTTCGCGTTGGCTTCACCCAACAATGCACCGAGCACATCGAGACTGTCCAAACATGCGTCCTTAGGCAGCGGTTGCTCGGTCAGTGCGGCAAGACTGGCAGCGAGATCGATTGTGCAGACGATTTCATCGCTCACCGCGGGTTTGATCCGTCCCTTCCATCGCGTGATGAACGGTGTTCGTGTGCCGCCCTCGTAAACACTGTACTTGCCGCCGGTGTAAGGCCCCGCGGCACGGTGGTTGCCAATGTTCTCAATCGCTTTGTCTTTGTAACCATCATCTAGCACAGGCCCATTGTCGCTGCAGAAAACGACAAGCGTGTTCTCGGCTAACTTCAATCGGTCAAGTGTCTTCATCAATTCGCCGACGCACCAATCAAGTTCGATGATCGAATCACCGCGAAGTCCAAGTGACGTCTTGCCCTGGAATCGTTCGTGCGGAATGCGTGGCACGTGGATGTCATGTGCCGAGAAAAACAAAAAGAAGCTTTCGTCTTTGTTCTGCTCAATGAACTCGACCGATTTTTCAACCCATTTGTCGGCGAGGTCTTCGTCACGAAAACGGGCGGCATGACCGCCGGTGTAAAAACCAATTCGGCTGATGCCGTTGTGAATTGTCGAATTGTGACCATGCGACCAATCCATCTTCAGCGTGTCACGATGCGTCACGCCGGTGGGATGCTCGGGGCTTGGCTTTTTCTCTCCGACCCACAACGGGTCGGCCGGGTCAAGGTTCTCGACACGATGATCGTGCACATAGACCTGCGGCACTCGGTCGTTGGTCGTGGGCAACAAAAAACAGGTATCGAAACCAATTTCGAGCGGCCCCGGCTTGAGGTCGCCATTCCAATCCGGCCCGCCCTCGCCGCCTAAGCCAAGGTGCCATTTTCCGATCACCGCAGTCTTGTAGCCAGCGCCCTGCAGCAACGATGCCACAGTTTCAGTCCCTGGTTTGATGATCGCAGGTGCGTTCGGCGGTGCGATCCCGGTGCGTTGTCCACGAAATGCGTAGCTGCCTGTCAGCATCGAGTAACGCGTCGGAGTGCACGTCGATGCGGAACAATAACCACTGGTAAAACGCACGCCTTCGCCAGCCAGTTTGTCAATATTGGGAGTTTCCAGCGACGTCGCGCCGTTACAAGAAACATCACCATAACCGAGGTCATCCGCCATGATGACAATTACGTTGGGCGTAGCGGCCATCACGTGAGCGGTCGAAACTAGCAGCAAAGCGGATAGAAGGGGGAGGAAGCGGGTTTTCAAGGGGGGCACTCCTAAGACGGCAACTTCGGATCAGATGAGAGGGGACGGGCATCGAAGCAGATGCCCGAACCACTCTACCATACTCAGAAATTGCGATTGAGTGGAAATCGCCTTGCGTTGCGTGATTTTTGGGGCGGGGTTGGGAGTCCGGACGAAAATTTTGACGAGTTTCGTTACGGGTGGGGCGGATGGCTTAGAAGTGGATGCGGCCGCGAGCCAATCGGACGTCAAGATTGTGCAACCGGAGTGTCCGACGGTTTTGCACCAACAGCCGCACGAAGCCGCTTGGCGACGCGTGTCGTTGGATCAGGAAGTCGATGGGATATTGCCGGTCCAGGACGTCGCCGACTTGATAGCCGTTGACCGTGATAATCCGGTCACCGGGTTCGAGTCCAGCTCGCGAGGCGGGCGTGTTCGGGAACACTTGCGTCAACAGGTGTCCGGTCGTCGTGTAATGACCAAAAACTCCCAAGTGCCAACCGCCAAAATGATCGCGATCAGGATGTTGCGGCTCTACAAACGGATCGCCTCCACCACGAATTTGCGGTTGCACTTCCGCCTGCTCGCGAGGCGGTGGATTAACCGGCCCGTCGCCTTGAGCGACCAAGCACGGCTGAGCGTACAATATGAGTGTGATCAGAATCACCAATCGGCTTGCTCGAAACCTACTTCTTAATCGACAGTTCATCACTCGTTCCCCCGTTCTCAAATACCTAGTGTGCTCGCCTATCTCAATTTTAAATGCGTGTCCGGCCTGAGTTAAGGAATCGATATGTGACTCTCGCTGATTTCCAAACCCACGCGACGACGCTTCCTATTTCTCATGGCCGGCCACAGTCGTGTTTGTCACGCGTGTCCACTTTTTCTGTACCCCAAACCCATCCTTCGAACATTTGACACATGCGTCAGGCGACGCCGTGAACGATTTTCAGACTGAAAATTATAGTATTTGCGCTACGTAGCTAGTGTCTGTCATAAAACCTCGAGGCGGCGTAATTTTACAGCTTGAGAGGGCGAAACGTTAGTGTGAAGATTGTTGGCGACCCGCCTTCAACACCACGATGAGGGGCGAATTTGCAGTGTTTTCAGATGACTGCGCGTACCTTCAGCCAGGAGGGTGTCGTTGATCAACTCTGCGTTGTGTCTTTGACCTAATTAGGCCGCTGCACGTACTGTCTTTGCCGCTGCAGCGTCGGGGTTTTCTGCCGCGATCAATAGCCGGCCAAGCACCTGCAGGTTCCGCCCCAGCACGGCTAGGCCAAGATAGCGTTTGAAACCAACTTCACTGCGGTCACGACAACGTTTCAATCCGTTGCCCCGCTGCAACGCACCGACCGCGGATTCGATTCCTGCGTGACGGTGTCGACGTCGGCGCGAGTCGTCTGACTCGTTGGCAACTTCGGTTGCAAAGTTTTGAGAGTTCCGCGATGGACAACTGACGTTGCCAACGATCGGCAACAAGGCTTTAACGTTTGCCGCGCTGTGAAAGCCACGATCAAGCGAAAGTTCTTCAAGCTTACCTTGGTGACGCTGCTGGGCGATCTTCGTTTGCTCAACCACGACACTGCCGTCGGTTTCATCACGATCCACCAGATAGTAATGGCTGATGAAGCCCGCACCGTCCTCAAAGATCATTGCCAGTCGTCCATACTGAATCGGCTCGCCTGCTTTGCCACGTTGGTAGAGTTGCGTATGAGTTTCGAAAAGGCTGAACAGCTTCTCGCTGTTGGGAACGCTCTCGCCCAGCACCACTCGGCGATGCGCGGTATCACGAACCTGTTGGGTCAAACTGGCCCAACCCGTGAGTTCCTCAAGCCGAATGTGCAGCGAGAGAGGCAATGCGTTTTTCGCTGCCTTTTCCAGTGTTTTGACTCTTTGGAGGATCAAGTCTACACGCTCTATCAGGCTACAGTAGAGCGATTCGATCGCCTCCTTCTTTTTGACGATACGACTGGCAGAGAGCTGATTAATTTGTCGATGAAGCTTTTTGATCGTCTTTAACAAGTGAGCGGACTGACGCCACCGAGGAAGACTGATTTCGTCAGCAAGGGTGCGGGCCAGCGGGATGATCTTCCGCATCCCGTCGTACATCAAGCTGCTTTCGGTTGGGTAATGAATATTCGTTTCGATCACGAACGAGTCGGCGCGAGCCGATCCTACTGCATCGCCATGGAACTGTTGTCCGTGTCGAACAATGATGTGGTTGATCTTCTCAATTGTCTCAGGCTTGATCAGACAACACGAATTGCGAATACGGCGAAAGTCGAAATTCGGGTCTTGCTCCCAATCGTCAACACCGAGGATCGTACGGAGATTGTGATGGTTCTCGGCTTGGTCTTGGAGTTTGTCGTAGTCGAAATTGCAATTCATTCTGAGCACTGCCAGCACGAGAATTTGCCAATCATCGAAACCGGGTCTGCCGGTATCGCGGCGCGAGAGCTCACTGACATCTTGCGCGATTAAGTTGGTAAGGCTTCTTCGCAGCGGACCGTCGAGATAGACATGACGCAGGGCAGCGAGAACGGGTATAATTTCGTCACGACAATTCAGATTCAATTGCAACTGCGCGATGGGGGTTGCTGCGAACCGCATCTGAGGTTCATAACTCTTTCGCATCTCGACCACTCCTTGAAGATTTGTGATGAAATTGGTTTTTCCTAACTGTTTCAACACTCGAACCGGTCAAACGGTTCAGTCTTCAAGGAGCTTTTTTCTAAATAACCCCGTAAAACACGGGATCATTCTGTTTGATGACAGACACTAGCTACGCTCGCCAGAGCGTGGATTGTTAGCGTTCAATGCGAATCACCACCTTCTGGCGAAGGTAGCTACCAGAAAATCGTTCACGGCGTTACGCGTCAGAGGTGACAATTGCTCGTCAAATGGGCAGCACAGTGCACGAAAACGAGGCGACGAACGGACACAAATTTGCTTCGCACCTGCCGTTCCCTTAAACTGGCTCTCCCCAGCCTCCCCACCTCCCTTTCCCTCCCCCAATGATTCGCCCATGCTCCGGTTGCCACAATCGCTGCCATTGATGGTCCGATGGCGACATGTCCACAAGACCGTGCTTGCCTTCCTGGTGGCATACTTCCTGGCGTCGTCATCAGTGATCCATGCGGTTGATTTCCGTGACGAGATCGAACCGATTCTGCAGGCAAACTGTCATGATTGTCATGGCCCCGATGAAGCGAATGGCCAGCTGCGTTTGGATCGTTTGGCCAACATGCTGCGGGGCGGCAATTCTGGGGAACCGGCGATCATCCCCGGCGATCCCGACGGCAGCTTCCTGCTCAAGTTGATCAAACATGAGGAAGCGGGTCTCGAAATGCCCCCGGACGACACGTTGTCGGCCAACGAGATCAAGTTGATCGAAACGTGGATTGCCGAGGGAGCGAAGACAACGGAAAGTTACGGCCCGGCAACAGAAGCAGTCGAGTTGGACCATTGGTCGTTTCGCCCACTCAAGCGTCCTTCATCAGCCGATTCGATCGACGCCTTTGTTCACGCTCGCTTGGCGGCTGAAGGCTTAGAACCGTCACCACCTGCGGATCGCCGAGTCCTGATTCGCCGTTTGTTTTTGGTAATGCTCGGGCTGCCCCCGACGCCCGAACAAGTCGACGCCTTTGTCAACGATGAATCGACGCATGCTTGGCGAGACCTCGTCGATCATGTTCTCGCCAGCCAGCGGTATGGCGAGCGTTGGGCGAGTCACTGGTTGGATCTCGTTCGCTTTGCCGAGACGAATGGATTTGAAACAAACCGAGAACGGCCGACGGCGTGGCGTTACCGAGACTGGGTGATCGAGTCACTCAACGATGACAAGCCGTACAATGAATTTGTTCGCCAACAGATCGCGGGTGACGCGTTGGACGCGTTGGACGCGGCAATCGGAACCGGCTTTTTAGTCGCTGGGCCAATGGACTTGGTCAAAAGCCAAGATCCAAAGCTGACTCAAATGCAGCGGCAGAACGAACTGGATGACATCATCAATACCTGTGGGACCGCATTTCTTGGTCTGACCACCGGATGTGCTCGTTGCCACAACCACAAATTCGACCCGATCACTCAGAAGGACTATTACGCGATGCAAGCGGTGTTCGCGGGCGTCCAACATGGTGAAGCCGCACTGCCACTGAGCGACGAAGCCCAGCAACGCATCGACACGATCGCACGCGAGACGCAGCAACTGCGAGAGCGATTAGCAAAATATATTCCGGCGCACCAAAACGCTGTGATTGCGATCGACGACGCAAACGCAAATCAAATCGAAACGACGCGAGGAACGGCTCGGTACGCCAACACGCCGAGTTCCACTTGGGGCGATGGTCAATATTCGTGGTGGAAAAACGAACCGGGCAAACCGGTCGCTACTTACCAGCCAAACGTGCAAGGCTCGTACCGTGTTTGGCTCAGTTGGGGCGCGGGGTTTGAGTCTCACAGCACCGATGCTCGCTATGTGCTAAAAAACGCGACCGGACGCACTGAAATTGCCAAGATCAACCAGCAAAAACTTGCCGACGGTTCGGGTCAGGCAAACGGCCAACCGACGTGGAGTGGTTTCTATGATGCGGGCGTTCACGAATTCAACCCGGAAGATCTGATTGTTCTCGAATCAGGCGACGATGGGGCGGCAACCACCGCGGATGTGATCCTACTGCAAGAGGTATCAAACGACACAGAAATCCAATCCCCCACGTTACGTTCTAGCGTGACAGCCAAACACAACGTTGAGTCGTTTGCGCCACGCGATGCCAAATTTGTTCGCTTCGTCATCGAGGCGACCAACGCGGGTGAGCCGTGCATTGATGAACTCGAGATTTTTTCAGGTGACGAAAATGTGGCGTTGGCGAGCCTAGGGGCCAAGGCGACGTCGGCGGGCGATTTCCAGCACCCCAAACACAACTTGGCTCAGATTAATGACGGTCAATACGGCAACTCACGCAGCTGGATAGCGTCAGCTCGTTCCGGCGGATGGGTCCAAATCGAGTTACCAAAATCAACTCGAATCGACCGCATTGAGTGGGCGCGTGACCGTAGCGGCGAATTTGCCGATCGTGTGGCAACGAAGTACCGAATCGAATGTGCAAGTGACCCCGGGCGATGGCATGTGATCGCATCATCGGCGGACCGTTTCCCGCACGATGATCCGTCTCGATCCGCCGCGTACGTGTTTGCATCGTTTCCCGAGGACGAAGCTCGTCAAGGCCAAGCGTGGCTGTCGAGGCTAAACGAGATCGAAGCTGAAAGGAAACAAATCGAGGCACGCCCGCGAGCTTGGATTGGCAGTTTTTCGCAACCTGGTGCAACGCACCGACTGTATCGCGGCGAGCCTGATGCGAAGCGTGAACAAGTAAGTCCCAACGCGATCGATGTCTTCACTTCTCTGGACCTTGACCAAAATGCCCCCGAGCAAAAGCGGCGAGTCGCTTTCGCAAATTGGGTCACTAACGAAGACAACCCGTTAACCGCTCGCGTGATCGTCAATCGATTGTGGCAATTTCAGTTTGGCGTCGGGATCGTCGACACGCCGAGTGATTTTGGACTCAACGGCACTCCGCCATCGCACCCCGAACTGCTCGATTGGTTGGCGTGTGAGCTGATCGAGAACGATTGGTCGCTAAAACACATCCATCGGCTGATTCTGCACTCAGCCACTTGGCAACAATCCAGCCGACCGACGCTCGCGGGTTTGAAGTTTGATGCGAACACGCGGTTATTGTGGCGTTTCCCGACACGAAGACTCGAAGCCGAGGCAATTCGCGATTCGGTGCTTGCGGCCAGCGGCAGGTTGGATCTCGAGAACGCAGGCGGTCCCGGATTCAGTGCTTTTGAAGTCGAGCTTGAGAACGTGCGTCACTATCACGCAAAACAAGACTACGGACCGGCAGATTGGCGGCGAATGATCTACATGACCAAAGTTCGCCAGGAAAAGGATCATGTCTTTGGTGCTTTCGATTGCCCCGATGCGAGCATGGTGATGCCAAAACGCAGTCGATCGACCACACCGCTGCAGGCACTGAATCTGTTGAACAGTCGCTTTATGATGCAGCAGGCCGAGATTTTAGCCACGCGTTTACAATCCGAAGCGGACACGGTCCCCGGTCAAATCATCCGAGCGTGGCAGCTGTGTTTCCAACGCTCGCCGACGGAACAAGAAATCGCCGACAGCGAACAGTTTATTCAACAGGAAGGCATCGTGCAGTTCACGCGAGCGATCCTGAACGCAAACGAATTTGTTTTTATTCCTTAGTGCAGCGAAGCACAAGCAAATCTCAGGTAGCGGAACGCGTCAAGAGTTTCGGCGCGTTTGATGACGACGAAGAAAGTCTTGATGACTTCCGCTACGGGTAGTTTACGACGAAACTCTTGACGAGTTCCGCTACGGACAGTGACAATCATGAATACATACCTCCATCGACGTAAGTTTCTAGCCGAAACGGCAACGGGACTCGGCGGTATCGCATTGGCGAATCTGCTGCATCAGCAAAATTTGATGGCCGGTCCAGCGACGCCGTTGCGTCCCAAGATCGATCCTACACATCCGTTTGCGGCACGCGAACCGCACCACAAACCGGCCGCCAAAAATGTGCTGGTAATCTTCTGTGCGGGGGCGTGCAGCCAAGTCGATACGTTCGATTACAAGCCGGAGCTGATCAAACGCGACGGACAACCGCTGCCGGGATCCGAAAACTTGGTCACGTTTCAGGGCGAGCAAGGAATGCTGACCAAGAGCCCGTGGCAGTTCAAGCCGCGAGGCGAATCAGGCAAGATGGTTTCGGATCTACTGCCGGAACTCGCCGAGCTAGCGGATGACATGTGTTTCATCCATTCGTTGACCGGCAAAACGAACACGCATGGACCGGGCGAGAATTTCATGTCGACCGGCAATACACTCGATGGATTTCCCAGCATGGGAGCGTGGACGACATGGGCGTTAGGAACCGAAAACGAGAACCTGCCATCCTACGTGGCGATCTCGGATCCTCGCGGCACGCCTCAGTCGAGCGTCAACAATTGGGGGCCTGGCTTCCTACCCGCTGCGTTCCAAGGAACCGAGTTTAATGCAACCAAACCACTGAACAACTTACAAATTCCGCAGGGGACCTCAGCAAAAACGGATCGGGCGACGCGTGCTTTCTTGAGACGTTTAAACGAGCGGCATCTCGAACAATTCCCAGGCGACAGCGAATTGGCAGCCCGCATCGCTAGCTACGAACTTGCCGCTCGAATGCAGTTGAGTGTTCCGCAAGTTACCGATTTGACGACCGAATCGAAGACCACGCTAAAAGCCTACGGAGCCGACGACACAACCAACCCGCTGAAGGCACAGTTTGCCAACAATTGCATCCTGGCACGACGTTTGATCGAGCAAGGCGTGCGATTCGTGCAACTATTCAACGGCGCCTATCAGACCGGGGGCGAAGGGGTCAGTAATTGGGACGGACACAAAAAAATCGTCGATCAATACAGCAAACACGGCCCGGTACTGGACCAGCCCTGCGCTGCATTGCTTCGCGATATGAAGCAGCGTGGTTTACTCGAGGAGACCCTGGTGGTCTGGGTAACCGAGTTTGGACGAATGCCCACGTTCCAAAAGGGAGCAAGCGGTCGCGACCACAACCCCGACGGTTTTACTGCCTGGATGATGGGCGCCGGCGTGAAGGCTCCGTTCACTTACGGAGCGACCGATGAATTTAGTTACCGTGCGATCGAAAACGTCGCGACCGTGTACGATCTACACGCCACGATCCTACATCTACTGGGTCTGAACCACGAGCGGCTAACGTATTATTACAACGGTTTTGAACGCCGATTGACCGACGTTCATGGCCATGTGATCAAAGACATCTTGGTGTAAGCGTCGCTGCCAGAGCCGCTTGGGAAATGCCGTAGGTTAAGAAAGTAGCTACGTTCGCCAGAACGTGGTCCACCGTCCGCACGTGGTCCACCGCGAACGCGACGGTAGCTACAGCAAAGATAAAGATGCTCTAATTTTAAGATCGTTGGACTACGCCAAGACGTCATGGACAACTTGCGCGGGTTGCACGCCGGTTAGTTTTTGATTCAGTCCTTGAAACGGATAACTCAATTTGTTGTGATCAAAACCTAACAAGTGCAGCAGTGTGGCATGAAAGTCACGCAGGGGGACGGGGTTTTCGGCCGGAGAGTAGCCGACGGCATCGGTTTCTCCATAGCTGTAGCCCGGTTTGACACCGCCACCGGCCATCCAAAGTGTGAAGGCACCGGGGTTATGATCGCGGCCAATAAACCTCATTTCACTACCGCCGCGATTTTCACGCATTGGCGTTCGACCAAATTCACCGCTCCAAATCACTAGCGTGTCTTCGAGCATACCGCGTTGTTTCAGATCGGTCAGCAGCGCCGAGATCGGCTGATCCACCTGTTTGCATTTGTCTTTGAACCCTTCGTTTAATGCCTCGTCCTTACCGGCACCGTGCGAATCCCAGCCCCAATCGAACAACTGGATGAAACGCACATCGCGTTCGGCCAACCGTCTGGCTAACAAACAATTGTTGGCGAACGATTCTTTGCCGGGTTCGGTTCCGTACATCGCGTGAATGTGTGCCGGTTCGTCCCTGATGTCCATCGCTTCGGGGACAGCCGACTGCATCCGAAACGCCATTTCATATTGAGCGATTCGCGTCAGCGTCTCGGGATCACCAAAGGTCTCGTTGTTTCGCTGGTTCAGTTTATTGAGGGCATCGAGCATCGTGCGACGTCGATCCCGCGTAACTCCATCGGGGTTGAAAATATTTAGGATCGGATCGCCTTGCGAGCGGCACTGAACGCCTTGATAGACCGACGGCAAAAAACCACCGCTCCACAACGCTTTGCCCACGCGAGGCTGGCGACCGCCGGAAAGCAGTACGAAAAAGCCTGGAAGGTTCTCGTTTTCAGTCCCGAGTCCCCACGTCGTCCACGATCCAATCGACGGGTACCCCATGCGGGCTTGCCCGGTGTGCACCATCAATTGGGCGGGACCGTGATTGAATTGATCGGTCTGCATCGTTTTGATGAAACAGACATCGTCGACGTGTTTGGTGAAATGCGGAAACCGATCCGAAACCCACGCGCCACTTTCACCATATTGGGCAAACGGATATTGCGGCCCCAGCATTTTGGGCGTGCCTTGGATGAAGGCAAACCGTTTGCCTTCCAAGAAGGACTGCGGGGTATCTTTGCCATCCAACCGTTTCAAGTCGGGCTTGTAATCAAACAATTCCAATTGGCTCGGGGCGCCAATCATGTGCAAATAGATGACCCGCTTCGCCTTGCCCGGTAATGGCGACGGTAGCGGGCTGAGTGGATTTTGCGCGTCGTGCATCGGCAGATGTTTCGATGCCGCGTTGGCGTTCTGCTGCATCGCCATCCACATTGCCCCCATCCCGGTCGTACACCCCTGCAGGAAATGACGACGAGTGGTTTGCTGGAGTTTGGTGGCGCGTGCTTCGCGATAGAGGTTTTCGTTGCTCATGATTTATCCTTACTTCATCACCACTTCGTCGAGGTTTAATAGCACTGCGGCAACCGTGGTCATTGCGTCCGCATCGTCACTGACTTGGTCTGCATCGTTTTCATCTGAGACGTCTTCATCCGACACGCCACGCTGCGACTCAAACAAGGTCATCAAATCTTGCAGATCCGCTGGGGAGGGTTCACGGCAAGTCACGATCACAAATCCGTGTCGAATTTGCTCACGTGGATCCTTGCTCGCAGACTGCATTCGCCCTGCTAGCGCCGACGCACTCTCGGCAAACGTTTCATCATTTAGCATCATCAACGCCTGCAGCGGCGTATTGGATCGCAGCCGTCGCGGGGAACAAAATTCGCGAGACGGTGAATCGAACGCGGCAAACATCGGATAGGGAATACTGCGTTTCATGTAGGTGTAAATCGAACGACGATAGCGATCCTCGTCGCCCAGTTTTGCCATCGGCCATTTGTCGCCGGACTGAAAGGGTTTCCAAACACCGTCGGGAATCGGCGGGTGTACTGGGGGGCCAAACGGCTTATCGCTGAGCAGCCCCGACAACGCCAACGCTTGGTCTCGAACAATCTCGGACGACAAACGGTGACGCGGTCCTCGAGAAAGCCATTGATTCTGAGGATCAAGCTGAAGACCTTCGTCGGTAACTTTGGAGGACTGCCCATAGGTTCGCGAAAGCACAATCTCGCGAATCATCGATTTCATGCTCCATTGCTGTTCACCTTGAAATCGCAGTGCCAAAAAGTCCAATAATTTCGGATGGGACGGCGATTCGCCCGAGGAACCAAAATCCTCTTCGCTGAGCACCAAACCGGTCCCGAACAGTTGAGCCCAGACACGATTGACGGCAACACGAGAGGTTAGCGGATTGTCTTGGCTGACCAACCATTTGGCGAGCGTTAATCGGTTCGGCTGCTGAACATCGTTGCCCGAGTCTTCTCTGGGGAGCGGGTGAAGCGATTCGGGAGTATCCGGCGTAACAAGTTCGCCTTTGGTGAGAAACGACCCACGCTCGAACAAATGACTCGGCCGAGCCAAATGGTCGGGACGCTCTTGCATGACCGGTACCGAAACGGACTTGATCTTTGCACGTTCTTTCTCGAGTTCGGCGAGTTTAGCTCGGGAATTCGCCACTGATTCGTTGTTCACGAATTCGACGAACTCTTCTCGGTCGCTGACAGCCAAACGTCCCCGCCGAGTGATCAACGAGAATGCACCGAGAACAAACACGCGATGCTTCAGCGTGACCCGAAGTCGAGCATTGTCGGGGATCTCGATCGGGGAATCGAGCACGAATGCAGCTTCGCGAGCATGATTGATTCGCGAATAGGCTGCGAAACCAAGGTTGGATTTGGGATCCAAACTGGCGTTCGGATCGTAGAACGGATTCGGATCGTCGCCGATCACGCGGGCAAACGAGATCTCGATAGGAGATTCCTGGCCGTCCACCAGCAATTCCGCCTTCAGCTCGGACAATACAAATCCCCATTCGGAATCATCGAGTCCGGTTTTGGGATCAAGCGGCTTGGCGGTCACCCGAATCGCCGTCAATTGTTTCATCTCCGCTGGCAGCGGTGACTCGACCGTGATGTCGGTATTGCGGCTGACCGTATCGACTGTATGAAATTCGTCGTGATCGTCCACCCGCTGGACTTCGATCCGCGTCGAGTTGCTGGTCGACGCCTTCAGATCAACCAACGGCGTCCAGACGTCGTCAGCCCGTAGCTGGGCAAACTCTTGCTGGAACAACTGATCTCGAAGCCCACGGATTTGCTGATCGAGTTGATCGGCCTTGTCATAGTCGCTCGGATCGACCGGAGCCTGGACGACAGGCCAATCCTCGTCCAAATCGCTATCGGTTGTGTTGTTAAAGAACGCCGCGAATTCGTAAAACTCTTCGTGCCTAAATGGATCGTAGGGATGGCTGTGGCACTGCACACAACCAAAGGTGACGCCGAGCCAAGTTTGCCACGTGGTGCTGACGCGATCGAGTACCGCGGCGACGCGAAACTCTTCATCGTCCGTACCGCCTTCTTCGTTGTTCTGAGTCAAACGGTGCGCAGCGGTCGCGATCAAGTCTTCGATCGTCGGATTGGGCAACAAGTCGCCCGCGATCTGTTTGATCGTGAACTGATCATAGGGCAAATCACGATTCAGCGAATCGATTACCCAGTCGCGATACTTCCAAACCGATCGACGCCCATCCAAACCGAGTCCTTTTGAATCGGCATAACGAATTTGGTCCAACCACACGCTGGCCCATCGTTCGCCGTACGCGGTCGAGTCAAGCAGTAGGTCCACGTAATCGCGACGAGCCGCGTCGGGGTCCAGAGCAAACGCCCGCAAAAACGCATCTCGCTGCTCGAGCGTCGGAGGCAATCCGGTCAAGTCCAACGTGACACGTCGCAGCCAACGCTCAGGCGCGGCATCCGGCGAAGGCGTGAGTTTTTTTTCATCCAGTTTGGCAAGCACAAAACGATCAAGCGGCTGGCGTTCCCATTTGGGATCCGAAACCTCGGGAAGTGGTTGCGGTTCCGGTGCAGCGTAGGACCAGTAACTTGCTTTCCAGACGGCACCTTGCTTGATCCACCCGGTCAAGATCGCAACGTCTGCGGCGGACAATGGCGGCCCATGGTCCGGCGGAGGCATACGAAACTCGGGATCGCTGGTCAGAACACGCTCGATCAGGACCGAGTTCTCAGGATCGCCTGGTTCGACGATCCATCCATCGGGCGGCAGCACTTGTTCTTTGTAGACAAACGAGACGTCCGCGGCTTGCTTGACGCCACCGTGACACGCGGTGCAGTGGGCGTTGAAAATCGGACGAACGTGATCATTGAAATCAATCGTCTCTGGAAGATCCATTTCGTCGGACGCAGCCACGACGCCAAGCCCACCAGATCCGAACACACCGGTCCCGATCGTCCCCAGCAAGATGAACGCAACGACGACGCCGGAATAATAACGCACGGGAATGCAAAAGCGGTTTACGACAGAATTCATATAGACAATTTTAACGATGCAGCGAAACTCGGAGGGATGCTTGGAAGGACACTCATTGTACCAGGCCTTTGCGCCCCCGAAAAAAGTGAGGCAGTTTGGGAGCGAGCGGAAAATGAATGTCACGTTTCACGTAGGGCCGGTTCCCACCGGCCGTCCTTGACGGATTGATAGAGACAGCTCGATAGAACCGGCCGGTAGGAACCGGCCCTACGCTCGATCAGCCAACGATATTTGTCGCCGGCTATCCGTTTAACACCCGCTCGATTGCGGTCTAAAACTCGTCCTTGATCACTTCTTTCGAGGCACGCGTACCGAGCGACCCCCAAAGCCCATACGGACTTTGCGAACCCGCTAGGTTCGGGTTGGAGGTGTGTCCAGTAAACGATGCGACGACCGCATTGTCCGTCAAATCGCCCGACTCGATGCTGTCGGTGATGAACTTGACTGCACCATCTCCCATCAACACGTGAGCACCACCTTGGTGACGACTACCCGCACTGGAGATAAAATACCAATTGCCATCGGAGGTGTTGGTCGAGCAGTTGGCGTTATTCGGAGGCAGAATCGTTTGAAACGCCGTGTACGTCAATCGTCCATCGCCCCAACGCCCACCACGAGAGTTCAATGGGTTTGTTTCAACGCTGGCAGAGCTGGTGTAGAACGTTGGACGAGCAGGATCGATATGCGCACCTTGTCTGCAGCGGTTAGGCTCGCCGGCGCCATCCCAGGTTCCATCGCCTTTAAAGGAAATGTTGCGAACCCAGTCCGCGCGTGTCTCACGACTTCCTGCAGAGGTACAGATTTCGCCCGCGGCAATGGTGTTGGACAATCCGTCGAGCACGTCACGGAAGCCCACCTTGTGACGGCTCCAGAAAAAGCCGCGGTTAGCAGCCTGAGCTCGCAGCGTCATATCGCCATCGTTGTTCAGGGAGTAATCGGAGGGTTGGTTGTACGCGCCCCGCTCGTTTTTGCCGCCAAAGTAACACGAGTCGATCGAATCACCCAAACATGCGGCATAGTTGCTGCGTCCCGTTGCCACGCCGGGTAAACGCGACGGGTCACTCGGGCAACGAAATCCAGCGATATCGGTTGCCCAGGCGGGGTAGGCGGCTTGCCATGGCACTGGTCCCATCGCTGGCCACGTGCCGTTGGTCACAGTCCCCGGCATACTGGATCCAGGACTCACTTCTTGACTTGGGTTGGTAATACCTTCCCACATCGCTTGCTGCTCGATGAACGGCAACACGGTCACCAGCCAACTTAGAAAACGGCGATTGCTGTTGTTCGAGACATCGCCTACGTAGGCACGATCCGTTCCCGTGTGATTATTGGGAAGCTGGTTATAGGCACTGTGGTAATTATGGATTGCCAAACCAAGTTGCTTGAAATTGTTGCTGCAACTCATCCGCCGTGCGGCTTCGCGAGCGGCCTGGACCGCCGGCAACAACAGCCCGACCAAAACGCCGATAATGGCGATCACGACGAGTAGCTCCACGAGCGTGAAGCCGCGATTCTTAGAATTTCTCATCTACAAAAACTCCCAAAGGAACAAACAAAAGTAAACTCGTAAAAAACAGTCAGGGGGTGTCGAACCCAGCTCATGAGGTAAATGCTAGAAACAACAAACGCAAAATAGAAAATTCACCCGCGAGCCAGTCTCGACAGCCGTGAAAATGGCTAGACGCCACCGGCTGGTTTATTCATCTCAGCCTCGTAGGCTTCCATGCTTTCTTGATTGACCGTCGATTGGTCAATCACTTCATTTTGGGCTTCGCCACAGCCCACGATTGAGAAGCTGGCGACAAACGCAAAGCAGGCGAGAACGATCGTCGGAGTACGATTGGGCATGAAACAAACTCTGGATTTGAAGGATCGGAATGAGATGCAAAAGTGACAGCTGTCACAGACAACGGATTTGGAATTCCCGTTAACGCGATAGTGGGGAATAGCCAATCGCAATAAAATCTTTCTTGAGCAACGATATTTTTTTTCTTTTTTTCGCTGTTTCCCTGCAGAAAGCGAAAGATTTAGCCGCTTTCGGCTATCTACTAAATGACATGCACAACGACGTACCAGGCAAAATCGAGCTCACCACCGCGTGGGTACTGCAGCTAACCGAGGCCCAACCTCGGCTGTTTGGATTTTTGCTGAAGCGATTAGGCAACAGCGACCAGGCCCACGAGGTGCTACAGGAAGTCAATCTGGTGCTATGTCGCGATGCAGCCAAATTCGAAGAGGGAACGGATTTTATGGCCTGGGCGTTTACAATCGCTCGTTTCCAGGTGATGGCGTTTCGCAAACGTCAGTCCCGCGACCGGCTGATTTTTCCCGCCGATTTGGCGGCATCGCTCGACGCAATGGACTCCGAAATGTTTCCCGATGACATTTGCCAGCGACGCGAAACCGCTCTGCAAGACTGTCTTGTCAAACTGGTGCCAGAACAACGAAAATTGATCATCCAGCGGTACGCGGAATCGATTTCCGTGAAAGCCATTGCCGGTGACATGGACAAGTCCGCGAACGCCGTCAGCTTGATGCTGCATCGAGTACGAGAAAAACTAATCGCTTGCGTCGAGTCAAAACTATCGATGGAGCCGCCCAAATGAACATTCACCCTGATAACGCGGACGACATGCAACGCCTGAACGAATTGTTGCCGCTTTTGATTGACGAACAACTAAGCGACGCCGAAGGCAAGGAACTCGTGGCGATCCTGCAATCTTCCCCCGAGGCTCAGGCACACTACCTTCGTTATTTGCAGATCCACTCTGAGCTTTCCGGTGCTTGGGGAGTGGTAGACAGCGTCAATCCAGCTCACCTGAGTGAACATTTCACAACGGCTGATGATCAGCCAACGTCGCCTCTAGTGCCGACATGTTCGAACGCGTGGTCGGGTGCGAGCATGAATTTGCAAGGGTTCGTGGCGTTTCTGATTCTCGTCATCGGTGGACTATCGTTTGTATTGGTCTTGTCGCTGAGTGGCTATTTCGGCAGCCCACCGCAACAGGAAACCGCTCCGCAGGCCAAGCGTTCCGACGGGCCGACGATTCCGATCGTGGCATCGACCGACGAAACGAACGCATCATCCAATGACGCGTTCACCAAGGGTTTTGATGTCGCGATGGTCGAACCGGTTGCCGCCGTCGTTGTGCGTAGCGATAGTGATTCCGCATCAAAGCTTTCGATCGGACAAAGATTAACGTCCGGCACATTGAAGCTGGAACAGGGCTTCGTGCAAATGGAGTTTATGAGCGGTGCGGTGGTTGCGATCGAAGGGCCTGCCGAACTGCAAATTCATTCCAAGGACGCAGCGACGTTATTGTCCGGCAGCGTCAGTGCACACGTGCCTCCGCGGGCTCGCGGTTTTGTGCTCAACGCGCCCAAGGCAGCGATCGTTGATTTAGGCACCGAGTTTGGCGTCAGCGTGACTCCGGCGGGGACTTCGGAAGTCGAAGTCCTCAGCGGTGAAGTCGAACTGTCATTGCTTGGTGACGATGGTAATACGTTGATCAGCCAACGTGTGAAAGAGGCAACGCGAATCAGCGTCAACCGAGAGCAAGACTTGTTGCAAACGATCACAGCCAAGCCAAAGGAACTGCCTAAGATTATTGCGTACGAAGAGAAGGCATTGCCTCTGACGGATGAATATGCAGAGCTGATTCGCCGAGACTCACCGCTTCTCTATTGGCGTTTTGAAGACACGGACGATTCCCCGATCGCTAACCATTCGGTCCGCAATGAAATGGGACCGAATCACGTGGCGATGTTCCGTCACGCGAAAGACGGGGGAAAGAACATCCAGGTCACCAATGGGTACCTCCGTTTCCAGCGCAGCGACTCAGCACGATACCTGATTAGCGAAAATCCGATCGAAGGACTCAACCAAGGTCCCTACTCGATTGAGTTATGGATGAAGCCCGATGACCTGCAGTATGCGGCCGTGCTAGGGGTATTTCCCGAATCAAGAAAAGACAACCGAATCTTTTTAAACGTTTTGGAGGTGGTGACAAACACGTTCATGATCCACGAGCCCGGCGCATTGCGTTTTCTGCATCGGACTCCTCCGACCGCATCGTTCGAGACGGGAACCAACGCATTCACTCGCGGGTTATGCGTGCCCGGTCAATGGCATCACGTCGTGGCGGTAAAAAACGTGGACACAATGGAGATCTATCTCAACGGCACACTGGCGAGTCGCGTCCCATTGGCGGAAGGTAAAGTCGATGGATCCGGTGATTTCCATTTGATCATCGGCCAATTAACGTCGACCGATGCGTGGCGGCAATATTCCGGTGCTGTCGACGAAATCGCAGTTTACTCACGGGCGCTCACGCCAACTGACATCGAGCATCACTATCGTCTAGCAATCCCCGCGACACTGCTGCAATAAGATAACCGGCGCAATAAGATAACCGGCGCAATAAGATAACCGGCGCAATAAGATAACCGGCGCAATAAGATATCGGTGAAATAAATGGATGAACGACATACGACCTTGCTGGTAAAGAACACGTGTCTCACACTTGCTGAGAACCATGACGAAATGTCACCACGCTAAACGCGGTCACTCACTGCGACCGGCAACGTCACCCATCCGCGCATAGACTTCGCGTTGCTGGGACGAATGTGTTAGCAAGTCCTCCGAAAAACGTACCCGTCCCGCTTCCATCAACACCATCGTCATTGAACCGCCGAATGTGAAGTAGCCTTTGTCGTCCCCTTTCTGCACCGCACCGGGAGTGAATGTTTGATGGATGCCTCCGACACAGGCCGCGCCCACTTCGATCATCAACACCGTGCCGTGGGATTCCGTTTGAATTTGGGTGATCACTCGTTTGTTTTCCCACAAAATCGCCAAACGTTTCCGCAGTGCAATCGGGTTCACCGACGACAGCGATCCTGGGATCAAGCGGGAATCGCTTGCCACGCCGGACACTGGAAAGTGGTAGCGGTGGTAATCGACCGGACAGAGTCGAGAGATCAACATACTGCCGGTGGCGTAACGATCTGCTAACTCGCGGTTACCCAACAACCGAGCCAAGTCCATCCGTTGTCCCTTGACCCAAAATCCATCGGGCTTAGAAACGTCAGCGATTGCCAGATGACGCCCGTCGGCAGGAAAGACGACCGAGTTCGGATCGGTATCGATCGGACGTGCGGCGGGCTTCAATTTGCGATAGAAGAACTCGTTAAACGTGCAAAATGATTCGGGTGGTTCCTGAAATTCGTTCGGATCGAGTTTGTAGGTTTCAATAAAGGGGAGCACTTTCGTTTGACTGGCGGCCCGGTCCATCCGCCAACCGTACCATTTGGAAAACCAAACGCGTTTGGCGGCGACCGCCAGCGCGATCTGGCCCGGCACCGTTTCGTAGGTCCAGCGGAGAAACGGTTCCCCGTAGATCTCTTCCTGCTCGATCTTGCCGGTGTAGCGGTTAAAGAAAGTGATCGTGTCTTGATTGGGGGGGGCATCCATTTTAATTGACAATGACTTCCACAAAAGTATTCAGCTGCACATCCCAATCTTTCCATGTAAACTTGGGTGTCTTTTCGGCGTTGGCATGATAGCGTATGGATAATGCCACGTCATGCGTCCCACCCGCCTCCCGCCCCGCCGTCTTTGCAGCAGAAAGTGAAATTCATCACGATGCAGAATCAATCAATTAACGCGCCGGATTGGTCCCGCCCCTGGCTAGCGGCCCCCGTATCGCGAGCACTGATGCTAGCGGCGGCTCTTTTGCTGTCGTGGCCAAGTATTGCATCCGCCGCGACACCGCTGGAATACAACCGCGATATTCGGCCAATCTTAGCAGAATACTGTTTCGCTTGTCATGGTTTGGATGGCTCGAGCCGCGAGGCCGATTTGCGATTGGATGCCCGCGAATTGGCGATTGATGCCGGAGCGATCCAACCGGGTGATCCGGAGGCGAGCGAATTGATCGCTCGCGTGATGAGCGACGACGCCGATATGGTGATGCCGCCGCCAGCGTCCAAGAAGTCGTTGTCGAGCGAAGAGCGTGAGACACTGCGGCGTTGGGTAGCCGAAGGAGCGGAGTACCAAGACCACTGGGCGTTAATTCCACCGACAAAAGTGCCGCCACCGCAAATCGACGCAGATAGGCCCGATGCGAATTGGTGCAAGAACGAAATTGATCAATTTGTACTGGCGCGACTACATGACAGCGGACTGCGTCCTGCGGCCGAAGAATCACCTCGCCGTTTTTTCCGGCGGCTCAGTTTCGACATTACCGGGTTGCCACCGTCGGTCGATGATGTCGAGTCGTTTGTTGCCGACTACGCAGCGTCGGGTGACGAAGCCGTCTCGCAATGGATCGACCGGCTGATGACATCGACGGCGTGGGGCGAGCATCGCGCCCGCTTTTGGTTGGATGCCGCCAGGTACGCGGATACTCACGGCATGCATTTCGACAACTATCGTGAAATGTGGCCTTATCGCGACTGGGTGATCCGCTCGTTCAACCAGAACCAACCGTTTGACGATTTTACGCTCGAACAACTTGCCGGCGATCTGTTACCTGACCCGACGCTTGATCAATTGATCGCCACCGGATTCCAACGTTGTGCAATGACGACAAACGAAGGCGGAACAATCGACGAGGAAAACGTGGCAATGTACGCGGCCGACCGGGTGCAAACCTTTGGTTGGGTCTACCTAGGACTGACCACGAATTGTTGCCAATGTCATGACCACAAATTTGATCCGATCACGATCAAGGACTATTACGCATTAGCAGCCTTTTTTCGTAACACCACTCAGCCGCCCAAGGATGGAAATTCCAAAGACGGCAGAAGCAAGGTGGCGTTTGTGCCAATCCAACAGGACCTTGCTCGCTGGAACGAACTTGAACCTGAAATCAAGAACGCCGAACAAGCTCGCGACCTGCACGTTAAAAACTCCAATCCGGCCTTCACCGCTTGGCTGGACACCGTTTCGGCCGAATCGATGCGGCAAAACTCACCGACGATCAAACGACTGATTCATCTACCTTTGAACGAGAAAAAGGGACGGGGTGTCGCGGTCAGCGAGGATGCCCAATGGACCGCCGATGGCAAACTGGGGGATACCTTTAAAATCACCGCCACCACCACGCTGGAATTAGGCGGGCTTGGGGATTTCGAGAAAGACGAACCGTTTTCGTTTGCCGCTTGGATTCGATTGCCAGATGTAAACAAGGCCGCTTCGATCATCGCTCGAATGGATAGCAGCAACGCAAGTCGCGGCTGGGACGTTTTTGTTGCTGGCGGTTCGGTGGCCATGCACCTTGTGCAGGATTGGCCCGAGAACGGATTGAAGGTCATGACCGACAAACGCGTTCTCAATAACAACCAATGGCACCATGTATGTGTGTCCTGGGATGGTAGCGGTAACGCCAGCGGCGTGAGGATTTTTGTCGATGGCAAAAAGCAAGGGACACGAACGGAAAAAGAAACACTCGGTAAGGACGCGACCATTCGCACTGCGACCCCGCTGCGTGTCGGGCAACGTAGTAGTGGATCGTTGTTGGAAGGCGGTTCGATCCAAGACCTGCAGCTGTTCACTCGAGTCTTAGAATCGGATGAAGTCGTTCGCGTTCAGCAGTACAGCGTTTTGGCAAAGGCTCTCGACGTTCCCGTCGGCCAGCGAAACGAAGCTGATCAAGACGCGTTGCGGCAATATTTTCTGGAAAATCATGATCCGGAGTACAAGCAACGAGTCGCCAGCATCCGCAAACTACAACGTGAACAAGAAGCGATTCGTCAACGCGGCGCGATCACGCATATCCAGGAAGAGCGGCCCAATACTCCGGCGATGGCCAACATCTTGATGCGAGGCGAGTACGACAATGTGGGCGAAAGCGTGGCCGCCGCTCCTCCGGCCGTCCTACATGCAATGCCAAGTGAAGCCCCCGCGAATCGGCTTGGGTTGGCACAATGGGTCCTCGACCCAGCAAATCCGTTGACGTCACGCGTGACGGTGAACCGATTTTGGCAAGAGATTTTCGGTCAAGGCATTGTCGTCACTCCCGAAGACTTTGGGGTGATGGGCGCTCCGCCGACACACCCCGGTTTAATCGATTGGTTGGCAGTCGACTTCGTTGAAAATGGGTGGGATGTCAAAAGATTCTTTAAACAGATGCTGATGAGTGCGACCTATCGCCAAGCGGCGATCACGACGGCCGAGAAACTTGAAAAGGACCGCGACAACCTGCTGCTTTCCCGCGGACCTCGCTTCCGTATGGATGCGGAAATGATCCGCGATGCGGCGCTTGCGAACAGCGGTCTGATGTCGCAAAAGATGTATGGCCCGGGGACGCGTCCATACCAGCCTGACCACCTGTGGGACATTGTTGGGTTGCCCGAAGGCAACACTCGAATTTACACAACCGATAGTGGCGAAGACCTTTATCGCCGTTCGATCTATTCGTTCTGGAAACGAATGGCTCCACCGCCAGGACTCGAAGCGTTCAACGCTCCCAATCGCGAAGTGTGTACGGTCCGTCGTGAGCGGACCAACACACCGCTTCAGGCGCTGGTGACGCTGAATGACCCTCAGTTTGTCGAAGCAGCCAAAAAGCTCGCTGAAGTCGCTTTAAAAACAGCAACAGACGATGACCGAGCCCTCTTGGACTTTATCGCCGAACGTGTCCTCGCTCGGACGCTGAGGGAACCTGAAATCACGATTCTCTCGACCATTTTGGCTGACCTACGAAATCATTACCAAGCCCACCCACAAGACGCATCGGACTTGCTTGCCGTCGGAGATTCAACGGTGGACACATCGCTCGACGCTTCCGAATTGGCCGCTTGGACGATGACTTGCAATCAAATCATGAACCTTGACGAGGCTTTGACGAAATAATGAACCCGCATCAACAATCGCATATGCTGCAAACGCGTCGTCATTTTTTGGCCAAAGGCAGCAACTTACTCGGCACCGCGGCGCTCGCATCGTTAGCGTCTCCGCTGATGACGCCCCAGAACGCCTTTGCCGCCAGCCATGGCGAAGTTCCGCTTCATTTTGCTCCCCAGGCAAAACGTGTGATCTATTTGCACATGGTCGGTGGCCCATCACAGATGGATTTGTTTGATTACAAACCGGCCATGCAAGAGATGTTCGACAAAGATTTGCCGGAATCGATTCGGCAGGGACAACGGTTGACGACGATGACCAGTGGTCAGTCGCGTTTCCCCATCGCTCCGTCGAAATATTCTTTCAAGCAATACGGCGAATGTGGCATGTGGATGAATTCAGAACTGCTGCCGTACTTGTCGAAAAAGGCGGACGACATTTGTTGGATGCGGAGCCTGCATACCGAAGCGATCAATCATGAACCTGCGATCGCGGCCATGCAGACGGGCAACCAAATTACCGGACGTCCTTGTCTCGGGTCGTGGGCCTCGTATGGGCTCGGGTCGATGAACGAGAATTTACCGTCGTTTGTAGTGCTGGTGGCAACTCCCAAAAACCGCGAACAGGAACAGGCGATTTCCTCACGGCTATGGAGCTCCGGCTACTTGCCCGGTCAACATGCGGGGGTTTCGTTCCGCAGCAGCGGAGATCCGATTCTCTATATCAATAATCCTCCGGGGGTTCCGGACGAAATAAGAGGCCGGACGATTGACGGCTTAAATGCGTTAAATCAATTGAACTATGAAGCAATTGGGGATCCCGAGACGCACACGCGGATCCAACAGTATGAGATGGCGTTTCGCATGCAGGCCAGTGTGCCGGAGTTGACTGACATCAGTACGGAAACGCAGGCAACGTTTGATCTGTATGGCGAAGACGCAAAGAAACCAGGCTCGTTTGCCAATTCGGTGCTGATGGCACGCCGATTAGCAGAGCGTGGTGTTCGCTTTGTGCAAATCTATCACAACAATTGGGATCACCATTCCAACGTTGCCGGTCGGATGCCAGACCAATGCAAGGACGTGGACCAACCGTGCGCGGCGTTGCTGGATGATCTTCGGCAACGAGGCATGCTGGACGATACGCTTGTCATTTGGGGTGGCGAATTCGGACGCACGATTTACACGCAAGGCAAATTGAGCAAAGAGAACTACGGTCGCGACCACCATCCACGATGCTTCACGATGTGGATGGCTGGCGGCGGTTCACGTCCGGGCCAGATCTATGGCGAGACCGACGATTTTTCCTACAACATCGTTCGCGATCCGCTGCACATTCGTGATTTCCACGCCACCGTGTTGAATCTGCTGGGGTATGACCACGAGCGGTTAAGTTACAAACACCAGGGGCTCGATCAAAAATTAACCGGCGTCGAACCGGCACATGTGGTGCACGACTTGATCGCATAAGGGAACACGCCGCGCGTTACGCGGCGGACATTTCATGCAACGAAGTCATTGTAGAACAGTTGTCTCAACTGTTCATCCGGCTCAGAGCAGCAAACAATTGTTTGACACCACAAATCGCAACCGACTCGAGCAAACCAAACGAGCGAAAGTCGAACAATGTCGCGAGACCTTCTCGAAGGCTACTTCGAAATTCGTGGCGCCGAGTATCCTTGTTCCCGAATCTGTTTCAGTTTCGCTTGTAGCTGCTCCACCAGTTCAGGATGCTCTTTGGCAACATTGTTTCGCTGGCCGATATCCTCGTTCAAGTTGTACAACTCAACGGGGCCATTGTCGTCGTCAGGGTAGCCATGCTTGCTTTCCCATTCTTTGTTGCGTCCGCTAACGTAGCCCGACTTCGTGCCCACCAGCAACCATTCGTTGTGTCGGATCGCATATTCGCTGACGTGTGTGTTGTGAATATGCGTGGTTCGGACTGGCTTTGACGCCCCCTTTAACAGCGGCATCAAATTATGCGAATCTTCCGCTGCGTCGTCGGGCAACGAAAAATCAACCACTGCGGCAATCGTCGCCATGAAATCGATCTGCGACACCAGGGTTTCGTTGGTCGAACCTGCTTTGACCGTTCCTGGCCATCGAACCAGCAGTGGAACGTGATGGCCGCCTTCGTAGATATCTCGTTTCAGCCCCCGAAACGGCTTGCTCGACCAATGGTCGTACTTTTGGTCTCGGGCGTAAGCATATTTTTCGGGGCCATTATCGGCGGTGAAGATCACGATCGTGTTGTCAGCTTCGCCCGATTCAACAAGTGCGTTTAACAAGCGACCAATTGCGTGGTCGGTTTCGTAGACGAAGTCACCATAAGGTCCCGCCTTGGATTTCCCATCAAATTCATCGTTGGGGATGATCGGAGCATGTGGCGAGGGAAACGCAAAGTACAAAAAGAAAGGCTTATCACTGCTGTTTCGCGATTTTAGAAAATCGACACCGCGCTGCGTGATCGTCGGAATGTTTTGGTACGGATCCCAATCTGAAGCCATCGGGCCTGGACGGCATTCCCAATTGCCCTCTTTGATCGGCTTCCACTTCGAGGTTTCCATCAGCGTATCGGGAGCTTTGACGACGTGATCATCTTCGATCCAACAATAGGGAGGAAAATTGATCACGGTATCACCAAAATAAGAATCGAAGCCGTGTGCCAGCGGGCCATCGGGAATCGGCTTTTCCCAATCAAAGTCCTCGGGCCCCCAGACTTTGTTTCGCCCTTGTTTCGTGCTCACCGCGTCGGGTTTACGAATGGCATCCCAGTCCCAACCTAAATGCCATTTGCCGATTGCAGCAGTGTCATAACCCCGCTGTTTCATCATCTCGGGAAGTGTCAGCCGCTCGGGCGCGAAAACCGAATCACCAAACGCGTTGACAATCCCGTGAAAATCACGCCAATGGTGGCGCCCCGTAAGCAGAGCATAGCGGCTAGGAGTGCAAATTCCCGATGACGAATGCCCGTCGGTAAATCGCATCCCTTCGCTCGCCAGTCGAGACAGATTGGGGGTGGGAATCTTCGACTCGGGGTTATTGCAACGAAGATCGCCGTAACCAAGGTCGTCGGCGTACAGGATTAACACGTTGGGATTCTCTGCCATCGCCACACCATGCTGGATGGCGAAGGGCAGGCTGACGAAGGTCGCAAACAAGAGGGCTGCGTATTTCATAAATTCCCTACTGAGATGTCGTTGTCGGGGGCGAGAGAAGACCGTCGTTTGATTAGCGAACGCTGCGATTAGTGTAGTCGAAATCATCACGAGTTTGTATTTCGTATCGCGTCAACCATTGATCACGGTCGACCGACGTGGGACAATCTTCTCAATCCGAAAGTCTTCGCGATTTTCGTGACGGCAGGCGAAAATTCACCTGCCGATCTCCCTCACATGCAACCAACAAAAACCGGCATCAACACACTTATGATCAAGACACTTTTTTGCGTCGCGCTCTCGCTTGTACTTTCAACGCCCCTGATTTCGTCCCCCGCAAGCGGCGACGATCTCGGCACGCTGATCTTTTCCGATGACTTTGAGCGAAACGAATCGCAAGAACAGACTGACGAGGTCGGCAACGGTTGGGGAACGAACAGCAAGTCACGTGCGGGCGGCAACAAACAGGTCGATCTTAGAGACGGAGCGATGTACATCTACATTCACAAGGACGCCGACCATGGTGTCTCGGTGACGCATCCCGCCGAATTTCAGAACGGCGCGGTGGAAATGAAGTTCATGCTCGAGCACGAAAAGGACACGCTGGGGTTGAACTTTGCCGACTTGCAGTACAAAAAAGTATGGGCGGGCCATTTGTTCAAAGTCACTGTGGGTGTCAAGCAGACCGAGATCACCGATTTGAAAACCGGGATCATGGATCTGAAAACTCGCGAGGCGCGGCAGAACAAAACCATCACCCCCGAGCGACAAGCGGAGCTCAAAACAAAGGCCAAACGATTTCCACACAAACTGGGAACGGGAAAATGGTACACCGTGCTTGCCAAGATCGACGGGGACACATTGACCGTATCGATCGATGGCAACGAGGTAGGCTCGTTTGCATCACCCGGAATCGCCCACCCCACCAAGCGAATGCTGCGGCTGTCCGTTCACCGAAACGTCGTCGTTGACGACGTGAAGATTTACAGGACACTGTGATTGTCGCACGGCTTTCCAAGCCGTTAGCGGATTGTCGCACGGCTTTCCAAGCCGTTAGCGTGGATCGCGTTTAATCATTACGGCGAATCCGAATTACTCTTCTTCGTCGGCTGCCGTCATCGCCTGCTCTTCGGCAATCGCGGCCTTGTAGTCCGCAATGGCCTGTTCGTCTGCATTTTCCATGACGTTTGTAGGTCCTGAACTGCCGCAACCGGTCATGCAACCCAACATAAACAGGCTTAATACCAAGCAACATTTGCGAATCATTCGAGTCTCCAGAATCAAGAAGTGTAAAGAAAAAGATCAAGTAAGAAGTGAAAGCGTGATAGAAAAAAAGGTCCTGAAGCGAAATCACCCCAGGACCTGTTTCCATTCTTAAACAAGCGAAGATTTAGATTTCGGTATCAATCGTCTCACGTGAAGCACGTGTGCCCAACGATCCCCACAATCCATACGGGCTCCGTGAACCAGGCGCGGCAGCACCGGTGCCGTTCAACCAGACTGCAGGTGCACTTGAATCGCCAGCTTCGATCGAATCGGTAACAAACTTCACCGCACCATCGCCCATCAGCACATGAACACCACCTTGGTGACGACTAGATGGCGGCAACATCGCGATGTTTGCTCCGCGGTTGAAAGCACAAAGATTCGAGTTCGGTGGCAAGATAGTCGTCATCGCCGAGTAGATCTGTTGAGCACTGGCCCAACGATATCCACGTCCCGTGGTGGCGCCATCGGTTTCTTGCGTCGCCAACCAAAACTGAGGACGCTGTGGATCAATCATACCGTTCTGCGAGCAGTACGCCGGATTGTCGTGAACCAAAGCCGATGCGACCTGACCGCTGTTACCCTTGGCGCCAATATCGTTCGAGATCGTGCGAGTATCTTTGTCACCGAGATCAGTTGCGATTTCACCCATCACGATGGTGTTCGAAAGCCCATCGAGCACGTCGCGGAACGCCGTCTTCTTGTATTTCACGAACGCACCGCGATTGGCTGCCCGTGACAGTTTGGAAGGGTTGCTTTTTACCAACAGTGGATTGTTACGCGGTCCATTATGCAGCTGTCGTCCCGAATCACCAAGACACGCAGCATAGTTCGTTCGGCCGAGCGCCGGCAAACCGGTCCCTGGGTCACTCGGGCAACGTAGCGTTTGTAGCTCGGTAACCCAAGGAGCATAATTGATATTGCCGTGCGACGGTCCCATCGCGGGAAAATCGACTGTACCATCACCGTCATAGTCATTTGGATTGGAGATCTGTTCCCAAATCGCTTGCTGCTCGACGAACGGTGTCAAAGCAACCAGCATTGATAGCTGAAGCATATTGCCGTTGTTCGTCGCACGCCATGATCGCACGTTAGGGGAGATGTTCTCGTCAATCGTTCCCGAACCGTGCTGGGGTAACTGCTTGTAAGCACTGTGATAGTTGTGAATGCCTAGTCCGAGTTGCTTAAAATTGTTACTGCAGCTCATTCGGCGTGCCGCTTCACGGGCTGCTTGAACCGCAGGAAGCAACAATCCGACTAACACCCCGATGATGGCGATCACCACCAACAACTCGACCAACGTAAAACCTGAACGGTCTGTTTGATTCGACTTCATTTCATAAACTCCGAATAAGAAAAGAAACGCCAGAAAAGTGGCCAACAACACGGATTTAAACCGTGAAATGCAGCGGGAGGGGCTAGATCTCCCCATGTGGCGGTTTGCTTATTCTATCGAGTCAAGAACGGTCTTATATATCCAAATGCGTTAAACTTTTTCGCATACGCGCATTCATTCGATGATTGCTTTCGCTAATTCCTACTGCCTCCGTAGTAGCTCGTGCACCAAACGAAGGAAAACCACTACGTGACAAAATCGAAATTGGCGAGGGTGTCAAAACCGATGCCACGGGTCGCATTGTTAGTGGACACTTCGACCGAATGGGGGCGAGATCTCATTCGCGGAGTGACAAGTTACGCACAGAAACATGGCCCCTGGCAATTGCAGGTAGAGCCGCGTGGTCGAGACAACCAGTTGCAACTTCCCAATCGCTGGAAAGGCGACGGCATCATCGCGCGAGTTTCATCGGCGAAAATTGCGAAAGACTTAGAGTCGCGAAAACTGCCGGTGATCAACATTTCCGGTATCGAACTCGATGACGTCTCATTTCCTCGAGTTGCCATCGATTACGACGCGACCGCAAGACTAGCCAAGGAGCATTTCTATACACGCGGTTTTCAACGGTTTGCCTACGTTGGACCGCTCCGATACACCTATGTGAAAAAGCATGCCGATGCGTTCCAGAATCAAATTGGAAAAGAATTTGCGACGGTCAATACGTTTAACTACATCCACGAATCGATGGGCAGCGAGCAATGGCGTAAACAGCGTCTGAGACTTGAAGATTGGTTGACGAAACTAGAAAAACCGATCGCTGTCTTCTCTTGGGGAACGGCAGCGTCATGCCAATTATTGGACGCATGTTGGTGTATGAATATTTTGGTTCCTGATGATGTTGCCATTTTGGCCGGAGCCGAGGACGCACTGATCTCGCAGACGACGGTACCTCCGATGTCAGCCGTATTAAACCCGTCCAAACAGATGGGGTACCGGGCTGCTGAGCGACTGGACAATCTGATGCGTGGAGGAAAAGACAGCGGCAAAGACGAACGGATTGCCCCCATTGAAATTGTCACACGAAGGTCTACCGAGGTCCTGGCGATCAAGGATCCCGAGTTGTCATCCGCAGTACGATATATTCGCGAAAATGTGTTTTCGGAACTCACGGTCGAAGAGGTTGCGAATTCGGTGCCAATGAGTGTTCGCGGCTTGCAAATTAAGTTCAAGGACGCGTTTGGTCGATCACCGTTGGCCGAAATTCATCGTCTGCGTATCGCACGAGTGAAAGAATTGCTTGCGTCCACCGATATGCCAGTGGCCAGTGTTGCGGTCGCCACCGGTTTCGGCACTCCCGCCTATATGACAACCATGTTCAAGCGAGAAACCGGATTGACCCCGCTTCGTTATCGCGCCGCAACTCGCATGCGATGACGGCGTCGCCGATTGGCATCATTCGTGCACACTACGGTTTTGCCAACGCGTCTTCGATCGCTGATTCGCATGCCGAGCCCTCCCCAAAATAGGAGCCGTGTAATGACCGAACCATACCAAACCCATCTGACCGAGTGGATGCGTACGGTCGTCGCCAAGGGATGGGAAGGAGTCCAAGCGGGACAGAACCCATTCGCGGCCGCAGTCTATTCGTCCCAAGGCGAAATGCTCTCGTGTGAATGTAATCAAGTCAAACAAACGGGACATCCATCACGGCATGCCGAGGTCTGTGCGATCGATCGCGCATGCGAGAAACTTCAAAGGACGAAGCTTGAGGACTGCGTGCTAATCAGCTCGGGTGAGCCGTGTCCAATGTGTGCGGCGATCGCGGCGATGACACGGATACCGCGGATCATTTTTGGCGCCCCCGCCAGCGTGATTGAGCAAGCCGGTTACGGTACGCTGGGGTTGGGTTGTGAATCGTTTTTTGATGCTGCGAAACCAAATGCGGTGATTCAGGGCGGCATCTTAGCGGACGAATGTTCGCAACTGTTGCTGGAAAATCCAAAACGCTGATTCGCAACTAAGTGTGGCTTGGCCCCCAAGAAATAATTCGCCATCGCCAACCTACTTTACGTCATGCCGTTTCGGCGATCGGTTGGTCTTCTTTGATGGGATCACATTCTTGTCCCACCCGGCACGCATCCTCGCCTAACACTGCAGCGAGCGGATAGGTGAGTTTGAAGCTCGCGAAGATTTTTCGCTGAACAATTAATAGCGGGACAGCAAGAAAGATTCCAGGTATGCCCCACAGAAATCCCCAAAATGCGACTGCGACTAATACAATCACGGGCCCAACCTTTAACGTTTTCCCCAAAATCGCGGGCGTGACAAACTGACCTTCGACCGCGGTGATGGACCAGAACGCAGCAGCGGTCAGGGCGGCCCGCGGCAACGTGTCAAACGTACTCGCCGCAGCCATGAAAACAAATGCGGTGGCCGCCAAGGCGCCGACATATGGAATGAAATTGAACAGCGTCGCGAGAACTCCCCATAACACCGGAGTTGGCATTCCGATGGCCCACATCACAAGCGAAACGATGATACCGAGCCCGATGTTGATGAACGTAATCTGAGCGAGATACTTGCCGACCGTCTCTTGGATATCGCCAATCTTGTCTAGCAGTTCGTGACGACTATGTTCGTCTGGTAACACATTTAGTACACGATTGAGTAGATCGTCGCCCGAGGAGAGCATGAAAAAGGTGAGCACGGCGACCGCGGCAATAAATGCGAGAAAGCGGCCTGTTTTGTTGATCAGCACGCTACGATCGAGGATTCGCGGTTTCTTGACCGATACTTCCACCGTCGCTTCCTTCTTCCCAGTGGGAGCCGCCTTATCAAGTTCCTCTTCGGCTCGGTCGAGCACCGTCAACGGCTCTTCGATTGCGGCAAAATTTGACTTGATTTTACTGATGCTTTCTGGTGTTGATGCAATCCACGTTTGTGCGGGGGAATACAACATCCCAGCAATGATCCCCAAAGTGACGAAGATGCCTAAGATCAACAGCCCGCTGGAGATGGTCTGTGACAATCCCCAATGGCACATGCGGGACGCGATGGGGCGTAACGAAAGATATGCTAACGTGGCAATGACAATCGGGACAAACAAACTGCTCGCGACAAACAACGTCCCACAAACCAAAGTCACCGCGATCACCGCGACGAGCGAAAGCAATAAACTTTCATCGCTGATCGACGACCCGAACACCGGATTACTCGCACGCGTTGGTAGTGCAACTCGCTCGGTGCCTGAATGCATCGCAGGCCGGTCAATCCGACGTCGCTCCGCTGCAACGGACGCGACGCTAGTATCGGTGGATGATGTGTCGTCCATTGTGATTCGTTAACCGTTGTGTGTTCCCACCAAGATGAAATCGTTGGTGGACTGTTGAAATAGCAGCCAACCGATCGGTCAATCGACAACCATGGTGACTGGGATACACGCAGCTAGGCGGTATTGCGAGCGGGATGCAAACGACATGCCGCTGTGGCGCGCGATTTGCGACATCATTTCGCTAACACGAGCTATTTCGGTAACCAGAATCTACGCACACGGGCCTCCGTATCATGAACTTCCTCAAACAAACGTTTTCCGAATTTTCAGAAGACAACTGCAGCACGCTCGCTGCGGCACTGGCGTATTACACCGCCTTTGCCCTACCTCCGCTCTTGTATTTACTGATGACGTTGCTGACGTTTGGGATGTCGGTGATGTACGACAGCGAAAAAGCAGAGCAGAAGGCTCAGGGATTATTAACATCCCAGGCGGCGCAGATGATGGGGAACCAAGCTGCAAGTGATCAGATCTCGACGATCATCGAGAATCACGAACAGTCCGGCGGCAAGTGGTGGAAAACGCTACTCAGTTTTGCAGGGATTGTTGTCGGAGCCACCGGCGTCGTCGCGGCACTGCAAGCGGCACTGAACCAGGTGTGGGAGGTAAAACCGGATCCCGAGAACACGGGAATTATGGACATGGTGATGAAACGAGTCATGTCCTTTGGGATGATTTTGGGGCTCGGTTTCATTTTGCTCGTTTCACTTGTCGTCTCGTCGGTGCTTGCCGGAATCGGGGACCAAATTGGCGGGATGTTTGGTATGTCGGGAATCGTGGCATCGGTGATCAATTTCGCAGTCCAAGCCATCGTGGTCCTGGTAATCTTTGCCGCCATTTTCAAATTCATGCCCGACGCCGAAGTCAAATGGCGAGACGTGTTGGTAGGAGCAGCGATCACAACAGCACTGTTCTTGCTAGGCCGTTTCGTGATGCAGATCTATTTCTCGTATAGCGAACCGGGGGCCCAACTCGGTGCCGCGGCTGCCTCGTTAGCGGTCTTGTTGGTATGGGTCTACTACAGCGCCATGATTGTGTTACTCGGTGCCGAAGCGACACAGGTCTACGCGGTCCGTTACGGTGACGGCATCCGTCCGGAACCCAAAGCAGTTCGTGTGGTCGAGAAGATCGAACGCCCTGGAACCGCAACGAACTAACAGACGGAGCTAGCCGCGGGCATGTTTCCTACAATATTGAAGGGCCCGCGGCTCGCGGGCTGTTGATTTAATCGAAATGCGAATCGCAGTGGTGAGCCGTGGGCCGTAAGGCACCGGGTAACCCGCGGGACCCGGCCGCTCACGCGTCACGGCTCACTAAGTCAACAGCCCGCTTGCGTCGTAGGCTCACAAAAGGATCAACGTTTCACAGGTCACAGGTATATATCGAACGATCTGCTTACGGCTGCAAAATGTTTTCTTTTCGCTGGCGATCTCGCTGCGTAGCCGTAGCAATTTCCGCCAGCGCTGATGCGGGAATCAACCGATGCTCGATCGCGATCCGAGCCACTTCGGTACTGTCGCTGACCAAGTACATGGGAACCCCAGCCGCTCGTGATGCACGAACGTGAATGTCCACCCGTTGGTCATGTTCACTCGAAAGCCCCGGATCAATATCACGAATAAAGATGGCCCGTATTCGCGAGCCAAATTCCTTGGCTGCTTCCGCATACAGCCTCGCGTCTTCTTGACCTGAATCTCCGAACAGCACGAATTGCAGTGATTCATACTGCTGCATCAAACGACGTGCTTTGACCAACTTGTGCTCGTGTCCTTCTTTGAACAATTTGTTTTCATCGAACCCCAAATCTCGCAATAGAATGGGCCCCTTGGGGATTGCGTTTAATTCAAGGAAGTCTTCGAGCAGATCGTACAGGTTCCATGGCGAACTGGAGACGTAGAAGATGGGATTAAGCGGTTCGCTTTCGATGTCCCCATCGTGCTGCAACATCTCGTACAACTTTGCCACACCGCATAGCGGAGCTCGAGTACGCGCGTTCCCTAAAAAGGTAAGCTTTGCCATCGTAGCGATGTCGATGGCGCCGGTGTGCAAAATCGTATCATCGATATCACTGATGATGCCGAATTTTGCATGATCGGGCACATACATGACATCGCACGTGGTGGTGCTCGATTGGCTCGGCGAGCCATTATCGCCCGCGATCTGCATGATTGCGGGTGACCAGAATATTTGGTCGCCGCCTCCCGTTTCACGTGGCAGATCAAAATGGAAGTAGCCTTCGTTGTCGCTGTGGGTGCTACCCGCACTGCCACCCGCCGTTGCTTTGACCATCACATTGGGCACTTCATCGCTGGCGAATCGACCAATGGCATTGGATAAATTTTGCCACCACCTGTCGCTTTCAAAATCGGGATCGAGCGGCGGGTTGGTGAGCACGCGGCCATGCAGTCGAATCGCACCGCGAGTGGCGTAGCCGATGTACGGTTGGATATTGGGGACACCACAGCGGCCCAACCGTTTTCGCAATCGCCGTATTCCCGCATCCATCACGTCGTCTGCGGATGACGCGGTCTGCGTCAGCCATGTCCTGAAAACGTCACGCCATGCCTCTGATTCGTGGTCGCCATGGTGGCCAGCCATTGTGTGTTTACCTTCTGCGAGAACATCGTTAGCCCAGGAAACTGTGAGCCGTCGTCGCAAATGATGTTCCCAGGCAACGGCGACAAAACGCGTCGATCGATGTTCGAAACAAGACTGCTGCCAAAGGTTCTCCCTCTCCAAGCACTGTGAATCCAAATCAAACAGCCTGAACGCCCAGCAACCACATCTTCTGTGGCTTCGTTGGATGATTCGCTGCCATTAACAAGTTTTATGGTGACGCGGGCACTCGATTGGGAATCGTCCGGATCGTGGCACGTTGATTGCGAAGTCTTTGAACTAAGCACTGACAATTTTCACGACACTTCTCGGTAAACGTGACCACTGGTTCTCAGTCTCCTGCCTGCCGAGTGAGAAAAGACGAAGCGGGAGCCTCGAACGCAGTGCGTACCCAGGCAGGAGCCTGGGTACGAGTGTTTTTGGGTGGCGATTACCGAGAAGTATCAAATTTTTACGAATCTACTTGAACGAAAGAGATGTTATGTCCGGCACAATGGAAACGATTCACGACCGTTATGATGACTTGCGAAATAGAGTCGGCGAGTACACCGGCCGCGACGAACCCGACGGACGCAACCCGGGCATTGGCCGCACCGAATCTGCGATTGCTTTTGTCGCAGCGATTGGGGCCACGTTTGTAGCACGTCATTTGCTCGAGGCGGCATGGCAAACCACGCTGGACCGCGATCCCCCTAAAAACCCAACGTCGCGTGAAGTGGCATGGCGAGAGGCAATCCTTTGGGGCGCTGCATCGGGCGCAGTCGTTGGCATTGCCCGGATTGCATCGCGACGCGCCAGCAGCGGCGCGTACCGTAGTTGGAGGTCATAACAACGGTGTCAACACACCAAGCGGATAAGTTCGCGATCTCCAATTTCGAGTGGCTCGATCCATTCGAGCCCCATCGTTGTTGCCCTGGCGGATGGCTACAAACGCTGTCAATCAAGACGATGCGTCCTGATTTGGATGTCGACCACTACGAGGGCTGCGTTGCCTTTGACGTCCCCGGCGACCAAACGCCGCCGGACGTATTGAGCGGCTACTATTTGCCTGCCGCTGATGTTACCAATAAACCGACCGTTATCCTGTTTCATGGAATGGGGGGCCATGCGCGAAGTGGGTACATGCGTTCGATGGCCGAGCGGTTGCTCGACGCCGATTATCCGGTGGTGCTGTGGAATAACCGCGGGGCTGGTAGCTCCGCTCGGAACTGCATCCGCTTTCACCATCCTGGTTATACCGACGACATCGTGCTGCTGGTCGAATACTTGCATCAACAACGACCAGAGTGGACTCGCAACGGACTCGCAGCGATCGCGTTCTCTTTGGGGGCGAATGTCTTGCTGCGATATCTCGCCGAAACGGCAAACGAATCTGCATTTCGGGCTGCGACAGCCGTCTCGGCACCGCTAGACATGGAAACAACCTCGACGAATCTGCGCAGTGGACTGAACCGACTATTCGATCGCTATCTACTGAAAAAGCAACGCGACGAATTGCTCCGAGAGGGAGCGCAGTTGACGGACGATGAACGTAAATCCATCAAAAATGCGTCGTCGGTCTGGCAGCTTGATGACCAATTCACCGCCAAGCACTTGGGCTTCGACGGCGCCAAAGAGTTTTACCGCGAGAACTCGGCGATTTACGTTCTCGACAAGATCCAAACGCCAACCTTGCTTTTTCACGCATCCGACGATCCGGTGGTCGATGAAGCGGTCTTTACGAATCGCGACTGGATCACCGATGGGCCGCTGTACCCAGCCTTAGCGGCATCCGGCGGGCACACTGGATTTCTAGATCGCCAGGGAAAGCGATGGCACGAGCGTGCCTCGATCCGATTCTTTGATGCGATGCTTGATTGAGGAACAACGTTTGCTTGGTACGTGCGGAATTCGTCAGCAATGATCGTTGCTGCGTTCCAACCTGAACATCCATCGTTCGCATTCGTTCCACCTCCCAACCTCACGAGAGATCCCTGTCCATGGCTAAACAAAATCAATCCACCGGAAAAACCAACGTTGGCCACGGAGGCGAACCGCACCAAACCGTCTCGGGTGATGGTGCTCGCTTGACGACGAATCAAGGCCTTGTGATCGCCGATGATCAAAACACGTTGACCCTGGGTGAGCGTGGGCCGCAATTGCTCGAAGACCACATTATGCGTGAAAAAATCACGCACTTTGATCACGAGCGGATCCCTGAACGTGTCGTCCACGCGCGCGGTTATGCCGCCCACGGCTATTTTCAGACCTACAAGTCGCACGCGGGTCTGACCAAGGCGGGATTCTTACAGGATCCCTCAGTGCAAACGCCAGTATTCTGCCGGTTCTCGACAGTTGCGGGTCGCGCGGGTTCGTTTGACACGGCGCGCGACGTGCGCGGGTTCTCGGTCAAGTTTTACACCGATCAAGGCAACTACGATCTTGTCGGTAACAACATGCCCGTGTTCTTTATCCAAGACGCGATCAAGTTCCCCGACTTGGTCCATAGTGTCAAACCCGAGCCCGACCGCGATTTCCCACAGGCACAATCGGCTCATAACACGTTTTGGGATTTTGTCTCGCTCAATTCCGAAGCGATGCACATGTTGATGTGGATTATGTCCGACCGCGCCATTCCGCGTTCCTTTCGCATGATGGAAGGGTTTGGCGTTCACACGTTCCGGATGATTAACAAAAAGGGCGAATCCAAATTCGTCAAATTCCATTGGCGTCCCAAACTCGGTACATTCTCATTGATTTGGGACGAGGCGGTAAAAATCGGCGGCGCAGATCCCGACTTCCATCGTCGTGATTTATGGAATGCGATTGAGGCCAAAGATTTTCCCGAGTGGGAACTCTCAGTCCAAGCATTCAGTGAAGATCAAGCAGCCGAATTCGACTTTGATGTGCTTGATCCCACAAAGTTGATTCCGGAAGAGATCGTTCCGTTAACGCCGCTCGGAAAGATGGTGCTCAATCGTAACGTTGACAACTTTTTCGCAGAGACCGAACAAGTGGCGTTCTGTCCGTCGCACGTTGTTCCGGGCATCGACTTCAGCAACGACCCGCTGCTGCAAGGACGACTGTTCTCGTATCTGGACACACAGCTCTCGCGACTGGGAAGTCCGAACTTTCACCAAATCCCCGTCAACAAACCGAAGTGCCCCTTTGCAAATTTCCAGCGTGATGGGCACATGCAAACCGAGGTGCCGACGGCCCGAGTCGCGTACGAGCCAAACTCACTGGATGATGGCCAACCGCGTGAAGATCCCAAAGCCGGCTTCACTTCGTATCCGGCGGAAGAGTCGGGCAAGAAATTGCGTATCCGCCCCGAAAGTTTCGCAGACTATTACACGCAAGCTCGATTGTTCTGGAAATCGATGACGGAGCCTGAGCAGCGTCACATCGTCGGTGGGTTTGCGTTCGAGCTTGGAAAATGTGACGAAATCAAAATCCGCACGCGGATGTTGGGGCATCTGAAGAACGTCGACAAAAAGCTTGTCGAGCAAGTGGCCGCTGCGCTGGGCATGAAAGGTCAAGGCGATTCGATTAAGCCTCGCGTGCCCGTGGGCGATCCTGATCCGTCCAAGCCACTGTCGCAATACGCCGCGGCCCCGAAATCCTTAGCAGGCAAAAAGATTGGCCTGCTGATCACTGCGGGCGCGGATGATAAATTGCTAAAGGCAATCCGCGAAACGGCTCACGCCGAAGGTGCGATGTTGTCGATCGTCGCACCCAATGCAGGCGAGATCGAAACCAGTGCTGGGGAAAAAGTCATGCCAGAGCATTTCTTGGCCGGTGCCCCTTCGGTGCTGTTTGATTGCGTGATTGTAGCCCCCGCAAAAGAGAAGGCCAAATCGCTTTCCAACGAAGCCGCCGCTATTGATTGGATCCGAGACGCTTTCGCTCATTTGAAAGTCATCGGATACACCGAAGCAGCGACAGGCTTGTTTGAAAAAGCGTCGGTCGCTCTCGATGCTGACGAGGGAATCGTCGACGTCAACGACGCCAAGCTCGACAAATTTGTCGAGCAAGCCAAGCAGCACCGCATCTGGGTACGCGAACCCCAAGTTCGCTCGATGTAAACGGCATCGCGTTCGTAGCGCAACGCTGTGGAGCATTTCGTAGCGGAAGTCGTCAAGAGTTTCGGGAGCAGGCGCCGTGGAACGAAAGTCTTGAAGACTTCCGCTGCGCTAAAAAGCCGCAAACGCTATCGGAAAAAATGCTTCACTGCGTTGTCCGCAATGTTTAGTCGATCCCGATTCGTTATTGTTGAATCTGGAAATTTCGGAACAACATCTTCTGATGCACACCGGCGTGCAACTGAAGTCCGATCTTTCCTTTTTCCGGAAACCGGATCGCGGTGTAGTCAACAAACGGCTCATCGTTCAGGAACGTCTGGATACGCATGCCAGTTACTACCATTCGCAATGTGTTCCATTCACCTAGCTTATGAACCGTTTTAACCTTGTCCGATTTCGCAGGATACGAACCTTGTTTATCCACTGGTGCGTAAATGCACGCGGTGAGGTCGACTTTTAGCGATCGTGAAATTCCGATTTGCACTTGGTGTGATTCGCCGTGCAGAAAAACGCCCGAATCATAATCGGGTGAATCGGTCTTGAATTCAACGGTCATTTCAAAATCGGTGTAGTCGGCATCCGTCCACAACACCGATCCCTTTTTGTCAGGATTGTCGCCGATGATCATCCCGTCGGTAACGGTCCAGTGCTTGGCAAATTCCGATGGCTTGGTGTGCCAACCCGACAATGTCTTGCCATCAAAGAGGGCGGAGTCTTTACTCGAATCGGAGGAAACACGATCTTCCGCGTGCAATAGACTGGCGGTTGCAAACAAGCACAGGGAAAGGGTTAAAACAAGTCGTTTCATGTTTAGCTTTACAAAATGGGAGGGAGTGAAGGAGGGAAGTGGTTTTTAAGGTGGGACGGAACGTTAGTCAGGCGTTTGGTATTTACCGATGAAACGTCGATCGTTTTGTGAGCCGTGACGCGTGAGCGGCCGGGTTCCACGCATTACCCGGTGCCTTACGGCCCACGGCTCAGCAATGCGATTTGCATCTCGATTCAATCAACAGCCCGCTAGCCGCAGGCCACTCAAAATTGTAGGAAACTTGCCCGCGGCTAGCGCCGTCGGCTCAGATCATTATGTGGAATGACTCATATTGACCTGCTTAGGCAGGTCGCCTTACGAACCGACGATGGAATACAGACCGCCGCCTTCGCGTTTCAGTTTTCCTTGATTGGCCAATTCTTGCCAAACGGATTTGGGGTACGAGTCCGGAGGCGTGATCGCGGCAACGCCCGAAGATTGTCCTGATGACATTGGGCCATAACCCAATCGCGACTCATCGTCCAATCGAGTCAGCTTCAAGCGTTTGCGAAACGCCTTCATCGCCAATCGCAATTCTTCTTTTGTTGGGCCTGCGGGCTCGGTGGGCACGGCTTCGGGATTCGAGGGTTCATCGGAATCGGTCATAAAATGGCTTCGCAGCGGGTTAAGTCAACGGTTCGACGTGAGATCGGATTATTTTAGTCAGAACACGGGGGTTCGCGAGTTGCATTGTCCACGATCGAATCGCGGACATCAACCTTTTCACCCCCCGTCACCTCGATTCTGAACGAGAAAACGTGTTACGCTAGTTAATACGTAGCGGTCAGTTCGTCACGATTGCCCCCGCAGCCGACTCGATCGATTTCCACCTTACAAAGTAGTTCGACGCCATGAAGCCACCGGTATTGTTGCTATTCGTCGTTTTGATGGTTCCGCAATCGCTGTTGCCTGCTGCTGAAAAGCCCAATGTGATTGTGATCTATACCGATGACCAAGGATTCGGAGACGCCAGTTGCCTGAATCCGGACGCCAAGTTCCAAACGCCCAATATCGACCGACTTGCTGCCGAAGGAATCGCCTTTACCAATGGGCATAGCTCGGACTCCGTCTGCACGCCGTCGCGATACGGACTGTTAACGGGCCGCTATTCTTGGCGTACGACCTTGAAGAAGAGCGTGATGGGCGCCGAAGGCAAGTGCTTGATTGACGATTCTCGCATGACGCTTGCCTCGCTGTTCCGAGACAACGGCTACCACACCGCCATGGTGGGCAAGTGGCATCTCGGTATGGATTTTCCCGGAGAGAACTATCGCAATCGCGACTGGACGCAACCGGTTCGCGATATGCCGCTAGACAAGGGGTTCGACTATTTCTACGGCGTTCCCGCGTCACTGAACTATGGTGTCTTGGCTTGGTTCGAAGGGCGGCATGCCAAGGTGCCGCCAACGATGTTCACGGCCAAGAAACCAAACAAACGGCACGTCGACTATCGCATCATGCCACCTTATCAAGATTCGCCAGAGGAAACTGCCAAGGTTGTTGGAACCAGAGGTATGGAGGTGGCTCCCGATTTCATCGACAACCAATGTTTGACTCGGTTCACGGACAAAGCGATTGAATGGATCGAGGGCAAAGCGAGTGATGCCAAATCTGGCAAACCGTTTTTCGTTTATCTGCCTTACACCTCGCCCCACTACCCCGTGTGTCCGTTACCTGAATTTCACGGACAAGGAAACGCCGGCGGCTATGGCGAATTCGTGATCGAAACGGACCACCATGTCGGTCGTTTCCTGAGCTTCCTCGAGCAATCCGGTCTCGATCAAAACACCATGATCGTATACAGCAGCGACAATGGACCGGAAACATCATGGAAGAAACGGATCGAAGACTTTGATCACGACAGTAGCTCGCTCTACCGAGGCGGCAAACGGGATATCTACGAAGGCGGCCACCGCGTCCCCTTTTTTGTTCGTTGGCCAAGCGGCATTGCCGAGCCCGGTCGCCGCTGTGATGCACTCGTGGGTCAGCTCGACTTGATGGCCACGTTGGCCGAAATTCTCGGCGCCGAGATCCCCGCAAACGCTGGCGAAGATAGTCAGAGTTTTGCTTCGGTGTTGGTCGATTCGGCGGCGAAGCACGATCGTTTGCCGCTGATCAACCACAGCATTGACGGACGTTTCTCTGTCACCGAGGGAACATGGAAATTGATACTGCCGCATCGCAAATCTAAGTACGAACTGTACGATCTTGCCAAAGACCCTGCCGAAGCGTCTAACGTGATTGCCTTGCATCCCGAGATCGCCAGCTCGCTGCAAAAAAAGCTTACCGACATCGTCATCAACGGCCGCACCACCCCAGGCGAGGCCCAGGCAAACGACACCGGCTATTGGTCGGACCTGACGTGGATCAAAGAATCCGAATATGATGCTGCCAGGCTCCCGTAGCGGAACTCGTCAAGAGTTTCGTCAGTTGCAATCATCTTTCGTTTCCCCCTGACCGCCGAAAGTCTTGGCGACTTTCGCTACGGTTTTGTTCCCCCAGCAACAAATAGAGAACATGAAGGCGGCATCGATCCATGAGCTGAAAAAATCGCTCGCGAACCTCGACCGCGACGAACTGCTCGATGCATGCGTCCGCTTGGCAAAATACAAAGTCGACAACAAAGAATTGTTGACGTATTTGTTGATGCATGCGGATGACGAACAGGGTTATGCGGATGCTGTCTGCGACGAGATCGATGAACAACTCCCCGCTGCGCATTCCATTCATAAAAAGACGATGCGAAAGATTGTGCGTTGGATGGACAAGTACATTCGCTACTCGGGCAACAAAGAAACCGAACTACGGATCCGCATCCACTTTTGTCGCCAATTCGTCGAGCGAAAAATCCGTTTCCGTGGCTGCAAAGTCAGTGCAAACATGTATGCCACCCAGCTGAAGAAGATCGAAAAAGCGATGGAGAAATTGCATCCCGATTTGCAATTCGATTTTCGCTATCAGATGCAAGGCCTCGACACCCACCTGCCTTGAGCCGTGCGATCACCAGCGATGAGTCTGAGAATCCCTCGGGACGTCAATGTAATTTGTGACGCATTTTGTTGTAACGGAAGTCGTCAAGACTTTCGTATTCGAGGATGACCGAAACTCTCGCGCGAGTTCCGCTACCTAACGCTCACAGCGATCATGCAAACGCGACTCAATCTTTCCCGACATATTTCATTACTTTCACTCATGTGCAGAGCATCCGCATTCCGATCTTAGTCGCTATTTGCCGTCGCCTTTTTCGGATCTGCAACGATGGAAATTACGGACACCAACTCTGTCTATCCCACGATGCAACAGAGACGCTTGGACGCGGAACACGGTCTGCAAAATGTGTTCAGCGATGTGTTGGCGAGTGTCGGGCATGCGGGCTACGCTTCGGCGGAATCAATCGAGTCCGAGGATCCCATCGAGACGCAGATCCAGGAGTCATGGGATGGATGGTTTCAGCTCGAGTTGCAAGGCCGCTACCGCACGACTGAGAAACCACGCGAATTAGGCAAACAGTACGGCGAGCTTGTTCAGCACGCCTATCAAAACGGCGGTTACGCCGCACCGAAAGCATTCTTGTCGTCACTGTCCGCAGACGAGCTGAGCGTGGTCCAGGACATCCATCATCTGGCGGACCCAATTCAAGTCAATTCGTTATCCGAAGAAGGGGCGATCAATTTGTTGATTCCTCCCGCGGCTCAGATTGACATGAATCGCGATGGGCTTACCCAGTCGGGTGCCGCCTGGGGACTGCGATTTCCCGACAGCACCACTCCGAAGCCGGTCGCAAAGGCTTTCGAGGCTGCGACAGAAGGGATGGACTGGAGCGAACGCAGCATCTACGAACTGCAGATGAAGATGCCAACGCTATTGGCAAACATTCATCTCGATGACGCCGGAGCCTTTGCCTACCAGGTCGAACCGGGCGACCCGCGTTTCGTCAATCCAATGGCCGAAGCAGACTACTCGTACGTCGACTATGCCGACAGCTACCTTTCGTATCTCGATGCATTCAAAGCCCGCATCGATCCGATCCAATACGCTAAAGGCAAAGCATTCTGGACCGAGTTTCAAAACGAATTGATCGCCAACGAGGCGTAATTGAGGGGCCCAATGTTTGCGGCTGACAATCTCGTTGACAATGAAGTTGCACGCGAGTTTGTCGCCTTTCGCTCCGCGAAAGTAGCGTTGACGGCGCGTACTTTTGCAGGTGACGTGCGATGGATAGATCCGAGAGGTACTGGCGGGCCGAAGGTCCAATCCTCTTCACGTCAATTGAACGCTGAATCTTCTTTTACTCACGTTGCGCCCAACGGTAAGCCAGTCCTCGCTACCACTGCATGCACCATTGTGAGCTATGTCGCGTAGACGTCAGGGTCTCGCGCGAAACCCGGTGCCCTCAAAGCTCACGATTGTGTATCTCCGAAACTCTTGGCGAGTTTCGCTACGGTTGCTTTATTGTTCGTTTTGAATCATCGTTGCCACCGGATCAGATCCAATTCCAGTGGCACTGCGACGCTGGCGTGTTTGGGCACGATACGTGGCGTGAAATCGGCTGCGGGGCGCGTTGCGGGGACACTGGTGCGATACGTTGCCCAGTTCGCTGCGGCGCCCTCTCGCCTCTCGACTCGTGACATTTGCTGCCGAACCGCTGCTTCGTCGTTGATCGGGTCGGCATACCACTCGACTCGCACGAAACTCGGATCGAGTCCGTCCAGGTAGATGTCAACTTCCACGGCATGTTCGTTTTCACTCGATTTCACTCTCACCTCACCAAACTTCAGCGACGCCCATTTCTCACGCAGCGAATGCTCCCAGTTGACGATGCTGGTGCCGCCCGCGCCGTTGTATGCAACGCGTTCGCGGTACGCGGTGGCAGCAGGAAAATAGTGCTGCTGGGTATACTCACGCACCGTGCGAACGGCTGAGAATTGCGGCGTTAATTGGGACATGCTGGCTCGCATGCGTGCCATCCACTGAGTCGGGATGCCTTGTTCGTTTCGATTGTAGAATTCGGGCACGACCTCGTTTTCCAGCACGCTGTAGAGCTGTTCGGCTTCGACGGCATCCCAATGCGGATCGTCACCATGTTCGTTGCCGTCGCCGATCGCCCAGCCGACTTCGGGCGTGTAGGCTTCGGCCCACCAACCATCCAGCTCCGACAAATTGATACCACCATTGACCAACACTTTCATGCCGCTAGTTCCACTTGCCTCCCAAGGCCGCCGAGGCGTGTTGACCCAAACGTCGGCGCCATGCACCAATTGTTCGGCCAGTAACATGTCATAGTCGCTGATAAAGATCACATGTTGACGTGCGATGGGGTGTCGGATGAATTCGATCCATTGACGTATCAAGTCCTGTCCAGCTTTGTCCGCAGGATGCGCCTTGCCTGCGAGCACTAGCTGCACCGGTCGCTCCGGATCGGATAACAAACGCAGTAGCCGATCTGGATCATGCAGCAACAAATTCGGTCGTTTGTAGGTTGCAAAGCGACGGGCAAATCCAAGCGTCAAGAGGTTGGGATCGAACAGATGCTTGGCTGCTTCGACTTCTTCTGGCGACGATCCCGCTGCCGCTAACTGACGCGACAATCGCTTGCGAGCGTAGTCGACCAACGTATGAGTTGCATCCACGCGAAACTGCCATAGTTTCTCGTCCGAGACGCGGCAAATGTCACACTCCAGTGTTTCGCTTGTCCCTAGCCAGCGGTCTTTACCACACATTTGTGTCCAAACCTTGTCCGCCGCCGTCGAGTCCCAACTCGGCACGTGAACGCCGTTGGTCACGTGTCCAACCGGCACTTCGTCGGAGGGCCATTGCTGAAACAGCGGCTGGAAAATTCGACGACTGACTTCCCCGTGCAGACGACTGACGCCATTGACGCTGCCGCTTGCCCGGATCGCCAAATACGCCATGTTGAATGGTTCCGATTCGTCGTTGGGATTCAACCGACCGAGTGCCAGCAGATCATGCACCGAAATACCCAGTTTCTGTTCGGCATAGGGCCGTAGATGCTGTTCGATCAACTCGGGAGCAAAGCGATCGAAACCTGCCGCCACCGCCGTATGCGTCGTGAACAGGTTTCCTGCTCGCGTCACCGCCAACGCGACTTCAAACGGTTGCCCTGAGATATCCATAAATTGGCGCGCCCGCTCTAGAACTGCGAACGCAGCGTGCCCTTCGTTCAAGTGACATACTTCGGGTGCAATACCAAGCTCGCTTAACAACCGCCAACCGCCAATACCCAGAATCAGCTCTTGTCTTAGACGCAACTCGGGTCCGCCGCCATACAGTTCACTGGTGATGCCACGATGTGCTGGGAAGTTTGCTGCATCGTTGCTGTCCAGCAAGAATAACTTCACACGGCCGACTTGAACCTGCCACGCTCGCAGCCAAACGGCGTAACCTGGCAGCTCGATCTTCAATCGCAACCATTCACCATCGGCATCACGCAACGGCCGGATCGGCAACTGGCCAGGATCGTTATACGGATACAACGCCTGCTGGTTTCCCATGGTATCGATGGTCTGGCGAAAGTAGCCCTGTTGATAAAGCAGGCCCACGCCAACGACCGGCACGCCAAGATCACTGGCCGCTTTGAGTTGATCGCCTGCGACATTGCCGAGACCACCCGAATAGATTGGCAACGCCTCACTGAGCATGAACTCCATGCTAAAGTAGGCGGCGCACTTCAGCGGCGGTGACTCCGAATAGGTTTGTTGGAACCATGCGGGCTGCTCCGCCGTTTGTCTTCGCATCTCCACTAACTGATCGACCTTCTGTCGAAACGCAGCATCGCCCAGGACGTTTTCGATCCGCTGACGCGACACCGTTTGCAGCACCACCCACGGATTTTGAGTGATCTCCCAAAGCTCGGCGTCCAAGCGACGCCAAACTTCATCGGTCGCGTGATTCCAGGACGACCTGAGATCCAGAGCCAACTCGGCTAACGATTCAAAGCCGTCGATCTCGATTGGAAACAGATCATAGATCGGATGCACATGTCGCGGATTGTCGCTCATCGCAATGACACCCACAACACGTGAACACGGTCAGCGGGCTTTCCCACTATGTGGTTTTGCAAAAAGTTGCCGTGAGCGACATTGGTCACCGTAGCGATCATTTCATCATCCTGTGGATTAAAACCGAAAGAGCGTGCGAGGAATCGTGGTAAGCGATTGCCGAGATCCGTTGCCACGAAGCGAAGCAATAACAGTGCCAAACCCTTTGTGGCAAACCGTCATCCCAAGAACCGCGTGTGCCGCTGAGTGCACGCTCTCACATCGACCGAATTTTCGCAAACAAGTCACCAATCGCACACCGCCATCGCCCGCATTCGCACAGTCGAGCACACCCGCGGGCCAATGTCGCCTTTTGCTCCGCAAAAGTAGCGTCGACTGAGCGTACATTGGCGTAACGAATGCGTTCCCTATTTTCTAACCCTACATTTTTTAACCTTCTTCGTTTCATCCCATCGCAAGCGAAATAAGAAGACCAGACAATCTTGCTAGGTAGATGACAACTTGGAACTCAGGCCTTCCATTTTTCTGCGCCCCATCTTTTTCCCATTCTTATCGTCGATGGTCGTTGTCACAGAATCCATGCTGATGGGGCTGTGACCGCCTTCGGGGTCGTTGTTAGCGTTTGGACAGGCTCCCGGCGGTAATCGCTTCACTCGACCGCCGGCTAATATCTGTATCGCCTTCGGCGCAAACGTCCTCACAGGTAATCAACAAGATTCAAATCCCAGATTTCTTTCTGAAGCTACTCTTAGTGTCTGTCGAATCCTCACGTGCTGGTCGCGTTCACTCCGTCAGCCACCATCGCCAGCGGCCTGTCCAGAGCGTGAAGAAGCTTGACGCTAGCCTTGCAGAGGATAAAAATACGCTGGCGGTCGTCCGCTCCAAAGAGCAGGGCAGTCTGTGAGAACAAATCCCAATTCAAGTTTAGAACACCCAAAAATTCTTACTCTTAGCCTCACACACCGCAGAAACTAGAGGTCGCCGAAATAGTGAGCAATGATTCGATGCAACCGCTTCGCGCGAGCGTGTCCGAGGGGTTGCACCGGCGCTTCTCCTTCGGTCAAGGAGTACTCGCACTCATTGCTGGATTTACTTTGATCCTCGTGCACACTCGTTTCGACTGGTTCTGGCACCCGATGCCTATTGTTGGTGCGATCCTTCTCGCAATACTTGTCGCGTCTGTCCACCGCGAAAACTGGCGGCGCGTACTTGGTTCGTCACTGTTTACGGCCACCGGTGGCGCTATTGGGATGATTGATCCTCGATGCATGCCGATGACCCCAATATTTCTTGCCGTGCTGGGTTGGCTCGCATTTGGATTGCTCGCTAAGCTGAACGACCGCAGACTTTTTTCTAACTGCGGTCCGACACTCGACAATGCCTCTCGACCGAAGGAAATACATGCTGACTCGGTAAGTAACGGATAAGCATAGTGTGCACACGAAGCACGACATAAGATATTTACAAATGGAAACCACATTGTCCGTGCACGCAAACGCCGGTCATTATTCGAATGAAGGCTGACACTTGATACGAATCTTCTCAGTGCCTTTCCTTTTCGCTTTAGCGTGTCTGCTTTCTGGCACCTATGGTGCGGTGCACAACCAGATTTCGTATTCAGTCTCACCGGAGTATTTTACGAAGTTCAAATTCGAACAATTCCACATCTCACCTCATTTTCATAATCGACTTGGAGCTGCATTCGTTGGCTGGCAAGCATCATGGTGGATGGGGCTCGTGATCGGCACATTTCTTATTCCCGCTGGGATGCTCGTTCGCGACAACCGCGAGTATGTCATCGCGGTACTTCGATCTTTTTTCGTGGTTCTGTGTACAACGGTCATCACTGGATTGACGGCTTTGTTGATCGCGTATTTTGTTGTCCACCCCGATCCGACTGAAGAGTTTGTGTTTCGCAATGCCAGAATCTCAGATTCTGCGGCCTTTTGGCGCGACGGCGCAATGCACAATTTCAGCTATCTTGGCGGGCTACTCGGAATCGCTACCGGTTTGGCAAGCATCCTCAGATCGTTCCTCGCCGAAAACGCACGACTACAGATCACGATCCCTGACGGCGAAACACCAAGGCAATCGGAATAGGGGTCCGGATCTAATCGACGCGAATGTATTTGAGTTAAATATCTATTCGCGTTCATTCGCGTGATTCGCGGGCCAACTGGTTTCAAAAAGTTTAGAAACCGTCAAACGGCACTACCCAGCGAAACAAGGCACAACCGTTCCTCTATGGCACGGCAAACCATCGCGGGATTCCTGCCGTCGTGTTGCGACTACCCGGGTGGATGTGTGCGGTGTTCCCCGGACTCGCATCCGGGGCTTTAACCTATCATCGCGTTGCGTCTGACAGACTGCTGCAGATGGGCAGAGGCCGACGGAGAATGGGTGTCGGCAATCGAAAGAAAATTGCATTACTGCAAAAGAGGCGACGGTGGGATTCGAACCCACGAATAAAGGATTTGCAATCCTTCGCCTTAGCCACTTGGCCACGTCGCCTTAGTTGATTTGCCGCAAAGTTAGGAAATGTTTGCGGGTTAGTCAAGATCCTCTGACTGGAACAATCGTGTTGTTGCAGTCGGTGATACGCATCCTATCGGTGTTTCTGCGTCTGACCTTTAACATCCACTAAAAATAACTTTACTTTTTGCCTGTCCACCTTGCTAGCCATCTCCCTTTCTAACACCCCACTAGACGGCGGTTCAGCCTGCAAAAGACGCTTAAATGGCGGCTTCAGCCCATGTTGGCTTGCGCAAGAATCTAACGAATCCTCATCCTATTGAGAATTCCCGTCGCTGAAAACATCTGACAGGAATTCTTCCCGAGATTTTGATGGCGGACGTTCATTTTACAGGGGAATCAACAATAAAATTCGGTACCGAATTCGCCTGAACTTGCTCTTCCCTCCGCGTTGCTGTTCCGTAGACCCATAGTGTGGTTCCCTAAAGGATGCTCGCCGGCAGCCTATGCCGTGTTCAAAATCTGGCTAATATGATTTAACCCACCCAAGGGGGCCCTACACTTTCCGCATTTAACAGGGCCTTCCGCCCCAACGGCTAATAAATTTAGACGGGATGAATTGCCTACCCGATCAAAAATCCCCGAGCTCACCTCGGTCACTCAGGGCGTCTTCTTCGCTTATGAAACCTTCGACAAACAGCGTTCCAATGCTCGGCCTCACCCGACCGTGGCTTGCCCTCCTGGCAACAGCCCGGGTCTTTGTGCTTCCTGCTCTTTGGTTGCTGTTGGGGTACACGGCGATTGTCGATGCAGGCGAGACCTTTTTCGTTGCGACTGACGGCAGCGATGAAAACAACGGGACGATCGACGCTCCTTTTGCCACGATCCAGCGTGCTCAGTCGGCGGTCGAGCCTGGCGATACGGTGTCCATTCGCGGTGGAACCTACGAGATCACGGAGTCTCAGATCGCGCGGAAGCAGCGAATCTTTGCTCACGTGATCGACTTGAACAAAAGCGGTAGCAAAGGGAAGCCAATTCGTTACGAAGCGTATGGCCGCGAACAGCCCGTTTTTGACTTCTCCAATGTCAAACCCGCCAACATGCGTGTCCACGCTTTTTCAGTCAGTGGTTCGTGGTTGCATTTTGTTGGATTGGAGGTGATAGGCGTTCAGGTCACGATCAAGACGCATACGCAATCGATCTGTTTCGCCAATGATGGCAGCCATAATGTGTTCGAGCGTTTGAGTATGCATGATGGACACGCCATTGGCATCTACGCCGTCCGCGGTTCTGACAATTTGTTCCTAAACTGCGACGCTTACCGAAATTACGATCCGGTCTCCGAAAACGGCCGAGGAGGGAACGTGGATGGTTTCGGGTGTCACCCACGGAAAGGGGATCGCGAAAATGTGTTCCGAGGCTGCCGTGCTTGGTTTAATAGCGACGATGGTTTTGACTGCATCATGGCGGGTGAGTCGGTGACGTTTGAAAATTGCTGGGCGTTTTGGAACGGCTATTCACCGGAATTTAAAAGCATTGCAGACGGCAACGGTTTTAAAGCGGGCGGCTATGGTTCGACGCCGCGATCACGTTTGCCTGATCCGATTCCTCGGCATGTCGTACAGAACTGCGTTGCGGTGCATAACAAAAACAGTGGCTTCTACGCGAACCATCATATCAGTGGCTGCGATTGGCTCAGCAACACCGCGTTTCGCAATGGTTCAAATTTCAACATGTTGTCTCGACTCGCTGACAATACCACCGATGTGCCAGGGTACGATCACTTGCTGCGTAACAATTTGAGTGTGCGTAGTCGTAGCCTGGTTAACCAGCTGAATTTCGAAACAAGTGACGTGGCGTTCAACTCATTCGATATGGATTTGTCGATTAGCGAGGATGACTTTTTCGCTACCGACTTTGCCCGGCCGGATGAACGCCAATTGGCGGGGCCACGGCAGCCGGATGGTGAGCTGCCTCGCATCACGCTGCTGCAACTGAGACCGGGCAGCAAACTCGTCGATCGTGGCGTCGATGTAGGGCTGCCGTTTGCGGGGGACGCCCCAGACCTCGGTGCGTTTGAGGTTCAGCCGGGCGGGAACCCTGAAAGTCGATAGAGTTTTTCCGGCTTGAACAACGGAAAGTTTGGCACTCTGGATCGGGAATTTTCGCACTACATAGCGGAAGCACCTTCGAGAGGGCAAGATTCTGACGCAGAAGAGAGGTTTGGATGTATTTCGAGGTCGGACACAGGCTGGAAGCCTGTCCCACATTCCCGTAGCGAAAGTCGCGAAGACTTTCGTCCACCCTTGCCCCCGAAACTCTTGGCGAGTTTCGCTACGGGAAGCCCATGATGCCACATTCAGGCTAGAAGCCTATTCCACATTCAGGCTTTTGGCGGAACTTGCGGCTGCCTAAGGGGTTAACTCGAACTTGTTTCCAATTCATTGCTGCAGATTCGCATTCTTCGAAGCAAAATATAGCGGCATCACGCATCCGACTCGATTTTGACTCGCCTCATGAACACCCCCACTTCCGGTCCACCCCGGTCCCTCAAGCATCTGGTTCTTAACATTGTCGTGTCTATCACGATTTTGGGGGGCTGTTTGTTTGGTTACACATTGCTCGGAGAGCGTAAACGCCCCACCCGTTCAAAGCCAGACAAACCCGCCGCCACGGCGGTTTCCACAGAAGCATTGCAGCTGCACCAAGGCCCGCTGTCCATCACTTCTAATGGCGTGGTCGTGCCCTTACGCGAAATTCGTCTAGCCACGGAGGTGGCAGGACGTGTGGTCCAACAATCCGAGAATCTGCGTCCCGGTCGCGAGGTTACCAAAGGCGAAACCCTGATCCGCTTGGACCCCATCGAATACGAATTGGAAGTGCGACGGTTGGCGGCTCAGACTACACAAGAGGATGCAGAATTGGCCGCTGCCGACGTTGCAATCGAAAACACGTCGCAGCTGTTGAGTCTAGCCGAAGAGCAGCTTCGACTTGCCAGCGCCGAGCGGACTCGCGCGGATGCACTTGTCGCCCGCAAAGCCGCCTCGGTTTCCGAAGTCGATGTCGCGAAGCGAGCCGAACTGACTGCGAAATCGGCTTTGGTCGAGTTGCAAAATCGCGAGCGAGAGCTGATCGCACAGCGAACTTTGATTCTGACAAAACGAGCGTTGACGGAGGTGGCGACGGAGCGGGCCAAGCTCGATCTTTCTCGCACCACGGTGAATTCCCCCATCAACGGACGTGTGGTGCAAAGCGGAGTGGAAGAGCAGTCGTTTATCGCCGCAGGAACCTCCTTCGTCACGATCGAGGATACCACCGCAATCGAAGTCCGCTCGAATTTGACGGTCGACCAAATGTATTGGGTCTGGAATTCGGCTGCGATGGCGAGCCAGTTCGATGAGGGGAATCTTGGCGACCGAGTCCCGCCTGTGAGTGCGACGATTCGATACCGTTTAGGAAAACGAATCTACGAGTGGCAGGCGGTGTTGGCCCGGATCGATGGCGCGGGCATCGACTTGGACACTCGCACGTACCCCTGTTTGTTGCGTGTCGATTCGCCAGCCGACGTGGTCGCGGTCGAGTCGAAGACTGCTCTGGATCGCAGTGACGCTTCGACTCTTTCCACAAATGTCGTCGCGGACGGACCGAGACGTTTAATGCGGGGTATGTTCGTTTCGGTCACGCTTAACATCCAGCCAACACGAACACTCTACCGCGTCAACGAAGTGGCGATTCGTCCAGGAAATCGAATTTGGTTGGACGTCGATGGAAAGCTTCGTGTGGTGCAGGTCGAAGTCGTTAGCCGCACGAATGATAAGGTGATCGTCGATGCCGATATTGATTCGACATTGCTAACGTCGAGAACGACAGCGGCTCAGGTCGCAGTGATTGTTTCGCCGGTCAGCGATCCCAAAGAGGGGATGCCGGTCATGACCACAGGACCGTCGACAAGGCAAGCGGGCCGGACGCCCGCCAAAATCGCCGACGACGCTTCGGCCCTCGAGTCAGAAAAGGCAGCCGGATGAAATCGATTATCGCTTGGTCGGTCAAAAATTGGCAGGCCATGAATGTCATTATGCTCGGCACACTATTGTTGGGTGCGTGGAGTCTAACGCAGCTGCGACGTGAGTTCTGGCCCGACTTTGAACTGTACGTCCTCAATATTTCGGTTGTCTATCCGGGAGCCAGCCCGGATGAAATCGAGCAGGGCATCTTAGAAAAGATTGAAGAGTCGATTCGCACCGTCGACGGCATTGACGAAATGACCTCGTCGGCTCGCGAGGGGATCGGTAGCGTCACGCTCGAATTGGACAGCGATACCAAGCAAGCGGATGCGCAGCGAGTGTTGACGGAAGTCACCACCTTGATCGATCAAATCCCAAGCTTTCCTGAATTGGCGGAAAAGCCGGACGTTCGTTTAAAAACGAATTTCACCACCGCGATTCGCGTTGCGGTGTTGGGGCCAAAGAATTCGGGGGCTGGAAATGGAAATAACGACGAAGCCGTTGTCGAGGCCGCCCTGGAATTACGACGCGTGGCTGAACGTGTCCGCAATGACTTGTTGGCGCTGCCGAGCGTCTCGGTGGCCGATTTGGTGGGGGCTCCCGATTATCAAATCGATATCGAGATCCCCGAGCACACTCTTCGTGAATACAACTTGTCGCTGAGTGAAGTCGCGGACATTGTGCGGGCAAACAACGTCGAGTTGCCTGGCGGTACGCTGAAAGGGCGGTCCCAAGAAATCTTGCTCCGTGGCAGCGACAAGAGTGAAATCGGTGAAGAAATTGCTTCGATTCCGTTGGTCAGCCATAGTGGGGGTGTGGTATTGACCGTCGGAGACCTGGGGTTAGTGCGTGATGAATTTGCTGTCGACGCGTCGATTAACGAGGTCAACGGTCGGCCTGCGGTCGTGGTGTCGGTGGAAACAACGAGCGCGGATGATTTGATCCTCGTTGCGGAAGAGGTCCGTGAGTATGTCGATCAAGAAAAGGCTCGTTTGCCTGACGGATACAGCATGCTGCACATGCGTGACCGCAGCACCAGCGTCAAAAATCGCTTGAATTTGTTGGCGACCAACGGCTGGATGGGACTGTTATTAGTGTTCCTAGTGCTGGCCCTGTTCTTGGAAATGCGTTTGGCATGGTGGGTGGCACTGGGAATCCCGGTTTCGTTGTTAGGCGCGTGTATCTACATGTACCAAAGTGGCCAGACGCTAAACATGACATCCATGTTTGCGTTTTTGATTGCACTGGGGATCGTGGTCGATGATGCGATCGTAGTGGGTGAGAATATTTATGCTCATCGCGAACAAGGCAAAAGTTACCGTGATGCTGCAATCGATGGGGCCGCCGAGGTAATGCCCTCGGTGATCACCGCGATTTTGACCACGGTGATTGCGTTTATTCCGATCATGTACCTCGAAGGAAATATCAAGCGGTTGACGGTGGTATTGCCGCTTTGCGTCGGAGCGATGTTGTTCATTTCGATGGTCGAAAGTTTGACGATCCTGCCGGCGCATCTGGCGCATCGACGCAGTCGTTTTCTGGACGCGTTGACTTGGGTGTTGTTCCCACTGCGGCCGATCGCTTGGTTATTGCATCGCAGCAATCAAGGCACGACTCGGTTTTTGAACTGGTTCATCGAGCGGATTTATACGCCGATTCTGAATGTGTCACTACGAAATCCGGCGGTCGTGATGTCTGCGGCGGCGGGATTATTGATATTGTCGTTGGGAGTGGTTCGATCCGGAATGGTGCCGTTTCTGCTACTGCCCAAAATCGATTTCGGATTCATCACAGTCCAAATCACCTACCCCGATGGGACTCCGGTTGCCATCACGGACGGGGCGACAAAACGGTTAGAGGCGGCAATTTGGCGAATCAACCAACGTTCCATTGACGAAGGCTTGACGACCGATCCGAACGGTTTTGTGCAAGCGGTACAGCGAACCGTCGGCTCGTCGGGCGATGAGGTGGGCGTCGCTCCGGCAAGCCATCTCGGAGGCATCTTTGTCCAATTGAACGATATCGGTGAACGGACGGTGTCTAGTGCCGACATTGTCCGCATGTGGCGTGAAGACGCGGGTCGTTTTCCAGGCGCGGAGGCGGTTGCCTACGGTGCTACCCCTCGTGGCCCCGCTTCGCTGCCAATCGAAATGCGATTGATGGCAACGGCAGAGAACATGGACCAAATGGATGCCGCGATCGCCCGCTGCAAAGCAAAACTTGCCGAGTATCCCTACGTGTCGGACATCGCAACGGACACGCGGCAAGGCAAGTGGGAATACCGCATGAAAGTCCGTGACGATGCCAAGGCGATGGGCATCTCGTTAGCCGACGTTGCGGGTACGGTGCGTGCATCGTATTACGGCGAAGAAGTGATGCGACTGCAACGAGGACGCCATGAAGTACCGCTTCGTGTGCGTTATCCACGCGAAGACCGCAATACGTTGGTCAGTTTCAGTGGCATCCGTATTCGTAACGGCGATGGGATCGAGCGTCCACTCAGCGAAGTCGCCGATGTAGAAGTCGCGCGAGGTTATTCGGAAATCCGCCGTGTCAATCAAATGCGTTCGATCGGCGTGGTTGCCGATGTGGATGAATCGCAAGGCAATGCGTTCAACGTCGTCGCGGATTTGCGAGCCAACTTTGTGCCTCTATTCGAAGAAGAATTTCCAGGGGTGCGATTGGAGTGGGCGGGCCAGCAAGAACAGACCACCGAAACGGTAAACAGTTTGACGATCGGCTTTTTTGTGGTCGTCGGCGCGATGTTCTTACTGCTGACAATCCAGTTCGGATCGTGTTGGCAAGCTGTCTTGATATTGTCTATCATCCCGTTTGGTTTTATCGGCGCCATTCTAGGACATATCGTGATGGGGATTGAACTGACGCTGTTCAGCATCTTTGGCATCGTTGCGTTAGCTGGGGTTGTGGTGAATGACTCGATCGTCTTGGTCGACTTTATCAATCGCCGCGTTGCAGAGGGGATGCCCATTCGAGAGGCGATCGTTGACGGAGGCCGACGCCGTTTTCGCGCGGTGTTGTTGACGTCGGTGACCACGGTCGCGGGAATGTTGCCGATCCTGCTGGAGCGATCCAAGGAGGCTCAAGTGGTTTCACCAATGGCGACCAGTTTGGCATTTGGTCTGTCACTCAGCACGGTGCTGGTCCTGATCTTGGCACCAGTGATGTATCTGATAACCTCGCGTTTCTCGGGCAGTGGCGAAGTCGCCGTTGACTGAGTCGCGATTAATGCAGTCGCAAAGCCGGATCGACAAAACGTAGCGAAACTGGCGGAGAGTTTCGTGCATCATGTAGCGAAACTCGCCAAGAGTTTCGGACCCGCCAATGCCTCCCGAAAGTCTTCGCGACTTTCGCTACATGAGAAATTGCTTGGGGCATTCTGCCCCGCTGCGGATTTGTGTCCCTCGAACGAATCACGACGGCACTAGCGCAATTCGCTGAAAGCCCGTTTTTTACGCCGTTTTTCCGTTTGCATCCGACCGTTTTCGCTGCTGGCACGACACGTGCTTTAGTTGGGGTCGCCTGAGTGTTGCCGCAGTGCAATCAACTTCGGCAGATGCGAGTTGCCAGTCTCTTTCAGTACTGCGTTTGGTACTCGCTGCATTTCTAAAGATTGATCCCACCCTTCGATAAAGGTTACCCAATGAACCGTCCTCTTTCAAAACGTGCTAAATTCCGTGCTGCATTATTGGCCGCTCCTCTGACCGTTGCGGCAACCGGCGCATTGATCGCCGCTGCACCGGCGACGCATGTCAAAACTGAAACACCCGCCGTCACCGCTCCGGTGCTACGCAGTGAGTCAATCGGGGTTGCGAATGCGTTGTCCGACGCATTTCGTGACGTCGCGACTCATGTTCTGCCTTCGGTCGTCGCCATCGAAAATCGCCCCGATACCTCTTGGCAATCTGCCAAACAACCTGTGCCAGACAACGGTCAATCCCTCGGTCAAGAGAATCCCTTCAAGGGGACTCCGTTTGAAGACATGTTCCGAAATCAAGAGTTCGGCCGTCGCGGTGGAATGCCCCCAGGCCAAATGACACCGCGTCAATCGCCTCGTTCTCAAGGCGGCATCGGTTCGGGCGTCATCATTGATTCGGCCGGGATCGTGTTGACGAATAATCATGTTGTCGAAGGCGGCGGAACGGTGATTATCAAAACGCAAGATGGTCGTGAATTCACAGCAACGGAGGTTCTGACTGATCCGCAAACCGATATCGCGGTGGTCAAGTTCACGGGTGACTCGAGCCTCGTTGCTGCCAGAATTGGCGATAGCGAAGCGATGGAGGTGGGCGATTGGGTTGTCGCGCTCGGCCAACCCTTTGGTCTGGAAAGCACCGTCACGGCCGGAATCGTCAGTGCCAAGAATCGCGGCATCGGGATCACCGATCGCGAAAACTTCATTCAAACCGATGCGGCAATCAATCCAGGTAACAGCGGTGGACCGCTAGTGAACCTGCGCGGTGAAGTGATCGGAATCAATACGGCCATCTCGTCTCGCGGTGGCGGAAACAATGGTGTCGGGTTTGCTGTGCCATCGAACCTCGCCCACTGGGTCAGCGACCAATTGGTCAGCCATGGGCAGGTCTCACGATCGTACTTGGGCGTCAGCATCCAACCGGTAAACTACGAATTGAGTACCCAGCTTGGAGTGGCACCAAAAAGCGGTGTGGTCGTGACAAATGTGTTCCCGAAAACGCCTGCTGCGAAGTCGGGACTGAAAACTGGTGATGTGATTGTCAATTTTGGTGGGATCCATGTCACCACGCCTCAGCAATTGCAGTTGTCGGTCGAAAGATCATCCATCGGCAAAACGTTGACCGTGGACGTGGTGCGTGATGGCAAGTCGATTGAACTGTCGTACGAACCCGAAGTGGCACCCAATCAATTTGGGGCCAACACGAAGTCGCCCGAGAAGAGCGACGGCGTGAAGATGCAGTCGCTCGGGTTAGAGATCAGTGCGTTGTCCGCCGATGTGGCCAAGCAATTGGGATTGGATTCGCAAACAGGCGTCGTCGTCACGCGAGTCCAGGAAGGCAGCGCCGCGGCGGATTCGGGATTGGAACCGGGAATGGTGATCGTCCAAGTCAATCGACACGACGTGTCCAGCGCCAACGAGTTTGAGAAACGCGTTGCCGAAGACACCGATGGCTCAATTCTATTCTTGGTTCGTAGCGAGCAAGGATCACGATTTGTGGTGGTTCGGAATTAAAGAACGTCGGAACACTGGGCGTCGTGGAACGTTCCGTGATCCTTCGTTCTGATCGCGGGGGACGTGCGATTTATTACTTGTGATTTTAATTCGGGCTGAGTGAATGTAGGGTGGGTCAAGTTCGCGAGGTGACTGGTGGGTCGTCGCAAAACCGACGAACTCCACTCAACAACTGATTTTGATTCAAACCTTCAATCGCGAACGCCGACCCACTAAACACATGGTTTTGTTTGACCCACCCTACATCAACTTATAAACCGCACGTTCCGAACGATAAGCGACAATCTTTCAGTGATAAGGTAGGGAAGGATCACAGGCTGGAAGCCTATGCTACGGCCGCATGGCTACTGACTGCGACCAACGTCTGACTTACAATCGACGTTGGTCGCGTTTGTCTTTGGGAAGCTTTTTATGAAACTTGCAGCGAAACTGATCCTGATCTTTCTCGTCGGTGTCTTTGCCGTTGTTTCGTTGTTCGCTTGGCAAACGGTTCAGCGTCAACACGCGTGGGAGCGACAACAGCGTGAAGCTCATGCCCACGAGCTAGTCGAAATATTTCAGTCCGCCATCGATTCGGTATCGGGTAGCAATTCACGCGTGACGCTTCGACAAGCGGTTGAAGTGACGACCGAACAACGGAGCGGACCACGGATGCGTTGGATCGATGGACAAGAGGTTCCGTCAGCCGAACAGAAAACGGTTGCACGATCGATGTCAAGCGTTTCGGTAACCGATGCCAATGGGACTCGTACCGCCTATTCTTACGTTCCGCTGAAAGTGGATGGCAAAAACATGGGTACCGTCGAGGTGTCTCAGTCAATGTCCGATCAGGATTCATTGGTCCGCGATTCCGTGAATGCGTCGCTGTTGTCTCTTTTGGGCGTTGCTGGTTTGTCGGCACTGGTGATTTATTGGGGAGGCGTTCAGTTGGTCGGCAAACCGCTGGATAAACTCATTGATCAAGTCAACCGAATAGGCGAAGGTAAACTCGATCAACCGCCAGCACTGACTAGCCACGATGAACTGGGGCGATTGGCTGCGGCGATCAGCCAGATGAGTCACCGTTTGAGTGCGCAACGCGATACCATTCGGCATACGGACCGATTGGGAACGATCGGGACGCTTGCCGCTGGCGTGGCTCATGAAATGGGCACGCCGCTGAATGTGGTGTCTGGACGCGCTGGATTAATCGCCAGCGGGAAGTTGTCGCCCGAGGAAGTCGCGTCAAGTGCACAGACGATCAAGAGCGAATCGGAACGGATGACCACGATCATCCGCCAGCTGCTCGATTTTGCTCGACAAACCCCGTCGCCACATGGCGTGATCGAGTTGCAAGAGATTGTCTCGCGAACTTGCGATTTGATGCGTCCCTTGGTCCGAAAATCGGAAGCCGAGCTCGTGTTCGAGTCGACCGACACGCCGATGGAAATCGATGGCGATGCAGCGCAGGTACAACAAGTGTTGACAAATTTGATCAGCAACGCGATCGCCGCGATGCCCAGTGGTGGCACGGTAACCGTATCGACCGGTTTCGACGAGGATACCGATCGGGTGTGGGTCGATGTGCGAGACACTGGCGTGGGGATTCAAGCCGAAAATCTGAACCAGGTTTTTGAACCTTTTTATACGACCAAAGACGTCGGCGAAGGAACGGGACTTGGGTTGTCCATCGCTTATGGTATCGTGCGTGAGCATGGTGGCGACATTACCGTGGACAGCCAACAAGGCCAAGGAACAACCTTTCGCGTTTGTTTTCCGCGTCACACGAACCGGTAGCGGAAGCCGTCGAGACTTTCGACCAAGCATTTTCAGGACTGAAATTCTTGACGAATTTCGCTACGACAGGATCGGCAATGATCGCTCAATATCGGTTTTCCAATAGGTTCTATATCGACACGCCGTTAAAGATCCCGAATGAAGGATCTTTTGCAAGATCCACTACGCGGCTTGGGGAACATGGCGTTTGAGCTACTCGAACTAAGAATAAAATGATGACAGACCCCAGCGAATCGACACGCGTTCTGATCGTGGATGACGAGCGAAATATGTGCGAGTTGATCCAAACCGATCTGCGGCTGCGTGGGATGCAGAGTGACTGGTTCACCTCAGCCAGCGAAGCGATCGAGGCGATTCATCAACGCGATTACGACGTCGTGCTGACGGACGTTCGCATGCCAGGGACCACGGGATTGCAACTGTGCGAACAACTGACTCAGCTTCGCCCGGACATCCCCGTGATCGTGATGACTGCGTTTGGAACGCTCGAAACGGCAATCGCAGCGATGCGCAGCGGAGCTTACGACTTTATCACCAAACCGATCGAAATGGACTTGTTGTCGCTTTCGATCAAACGTGCGATTGAGCATCGACGATTATCGGAACAGGTTCGTTTGCTCGAATCCTCGCAAAACCACGCGACCGCGTTCGGCGAAGTGCTCGGGCAAAGCCCCGCGATGCAGTCGTTGTACGATCATTTGCATCAGGTCGCCAATTCCGATGCGGCGGTATTGATCACGGGCGAAAGTGGTACGGGAAAAGAATTGGTGGCCCGGTCGATCCACGCAAATAGTCGCCGATCGAGCAAGCCATTTGTTCCGGTCAACTGCGCGGCACTGACCGAAACGTTGCTAGAGAGCGAGTTGTTCGGGCATGTCAAAGGAGCCTTTACGGATGCTCGCGGAGAGCGGCGCGGATTGTTTTTGGAAGCCGACGGCGGGACGCTGCTGCTAGACGAGATGGGCGAGATGCCAATGACCATGCAAGTCAAACTTTTGCGAACTTTGGAAGAACGCAAGGTGCGGCCGGTTGGAAGCGACAAAGAGATACCGTTTGACGTGCGGGTGTTGACCGCGACAAACCGGGACCTAGAAACGGCGGTTGCTGAAGGGCGTTTCCGTGAAGACTTGTATTACCGAATCAATGTGATTGGGATCGAGTTGCCGCCGCTGCGTTCGCGTGGTGCCGACGTGTTACGATTGGCCGAGCATTTTCGCGAACGATTTGCCAAGAGCGAAAACAAACCAGTCGATGGATTGGCCGAAGGCGTCGCCGAAAAACTGCTCAGCTATTCGTGGCCTGGTAACGTGCGTGAACTACGTAACGTGATGGAACGAGCGATCGCGTTAACCCGCTACGACAAGGTGACCGTGGAGGATCTGCCTGAGAAGATTCGGAATTTCAAAGGAGGCACTTTGATTTTTGGTGGCTTTGATCCCGCTGAATTGGTTTCGATGGAAGAGATCCAGCGGCGGTACATTAACCACGTCATGGACGCCGTCGGAGGCAACCAAACTCAGGCGGCTCGGATCCTGGGGCTGGATCGAAAAACGATCTACCGCAAATTGAAACAGGAAGCGGATTGAGAAAGAATGGACGCTTTGTTAGTGAAGTAGGGCCGGTTCCTTGTATAGACCGGAGACATGGGTGGCGCTTTTTCGGGGACATGGGTGGCGCTTTTTTTGCAGTAATCATACTTACTCCTTTTAGGAGCAAGTATGGGCTGGAAAGAGTTCGATCGAGTGTCCCAACGAGAAGAGTTTGTCCGCTTGGCAGAGGCCGACGGAGTCAATTTTAGCCGGTTGTGCGAGCGGTTTGGTATCTCACGCAAGACCGGCTACAAGTGGCGAGAGCGTCACCGAGCTTGCGCCGAAGAACCTTTGGTGGATCGCTCGCGAAAACCTCACCGATCCCCCACACAGACGCCCGCGGAGATCGAGCAGAAAGTGCTGCAGATCCGCGATGCTCACCCGGCCTGGGGCGGCTTGAAGATTCGCAAGCGGCTCAAAGTCATGGGTGAAAAAACGCTTCCTTCGCCCAGCACGATCGCCGCTGTCTTGAAGCGACATGATCGCATCAGTGACGCTGAATCGGCCAAGCGAAAGCCATGGACGCGGTTCGAGCGAGAGCGTCCCAACGAGCTGTGGCAAGTTGACTTCAAGGGCGAGTTCGCGCTGAACAACAAGAGCTATTGTTACCCGCTAACCCTGCTGGACGATCACTCCCGGTTTTCACTGGGGATCCTCGCTTGTGGGAATCAAACGCGGCAAACGGTGCAAAGTCATTTTCGCAACGTGTTCGCAATTTACGGGCTTCCACACGCGATTTACGTCGACAACGGCAACCCGTGGGGCGGTAGTCACTTGATGCGTCACACACGTTTTACGGCGTGGTTGATGCGTCACGATGTGGAAGTGATTCACGGTCGTCCACACCATCCTCAGGGCCGCGGCAAGCTGGAGCGATTTCATCGCACGCTAAAACTCGAAGCCCTGCAGGATCGCTCACTGAGCACGCTGGCGGAAGCTCAAGAGTGCTTTGATCTTTGGCGAGACGTCTACAACTTGGAGCGTCCTCACGGGGCATTGGATTTGGAAACACCTTCGCAGCGATACCAAATCAGTGAGCGACGTTTTCAGGAGAAAACGGATCCGTTCGAGTATAGCGATCGCTACCAAACACGCCGCGTCAACAGGGTTGGCCAGTTCCGTTGGAAGGGGAAGACGTACCGCATCAGCGAAGCATTCCAGGACCATCCTATCGGCTTGAGTGGGACTCAAACGGACGGTGTTTGGGATGTCAGTTGCTGTCGTTTTGTGGTGGCCCAGATCGACGAGCGGACTGGCGAAATTCGACGTCACCAGCCTCGCGGCTGAAGTTCGCTTGCGCTCACTTCAGCCGCGAGGCTGGTGAGCGAGGACGGGGAAAGCTATGCTTTCTCCGCCCCCCGCTGTCTTGTTCAAATCGCCACCCATGTCCCCGAACGAAATATTCCTACCGGCCGTGCCCGATGTGTGGCAGACAGAACCAATCATCCGCCAGTCGCCCTCTATCGGTAACCAACGGCACCGATTATCCAATGCCCGTGGCCGGTGAGAACCGGCCCTACATCTTCGGTTCAGTCAATCGGCACTGTACGCGGCCGCGGGGCAAACAATCCGTACATCACTGGCAACACCAGCAAATTGACGAGCGTGGCACCCACCAACCCAGTCAAAATCACCAGCGCCATTGGATGCTCAATCTCTTGGCCTGGCAGTTCGCCGGTGATGACCAGCGGCAATAACGCCAGCCCCGTGGTCAACGCTGTCATCAAAATTGGCGACAATCGTTCTTCGGCGCCTCGCATGATTAATTCGCGGTGTGTGATGTTGGGTTCCTCCGCAGCCAGGTGACGATAGTGACTGATCAACATGATCGCATTGCGAGCTGCGATTCCCAAAACGGTGACAAAGCCAACCAGTGAACCGAGCGAGATGATGCCGCCGCTGATGACGACGCCCAACAATCCGCTGGCGAGTGCGAGCGGTAACGCCAGCAAAATCAGCATGACAAGTCGCCAACTTTCAAAGTCGATGTACAAAATCACGGTGATCGCCAAGATGGAACCGAGCGAAAGCAACAGCAACCGTTGTCGCGATGCTTTGGCTTCGGCGTACTCGCCCAAAAATTCGGGGTGGTAACCCGTTTTAAACGACACCCCGTCTCGCACTGCGGCTTCGATGTCGATTGCCACGGATGCCAGATCACGCCCCTCGACATTACAAGTGACATCCAATCGCCGCGAGGCTCCTTCGCGTTTGATTTCGTTGGGAGCGGGGACGATCGTGACACTCGCTAGACTTTTCAGCGGCACCTGGGCTCCCGACGGCGTGTCGATCATCATGTTGCCGAGCGTCGCCCAATCGGTATGCAAATTATCGTTGCCGCGAACGACGACGGGAAAGATCGCTTGGTCGCGATACATCTCACCGACTTGCGTGCCGTTGACCAGCGTGTTGACACTTTGCATCAACATGCCCGGCGTCAGACCGAATTCCGAAGCCGCGTCGACTCGCAAATCGATGGCGATTTGAGGCACCAAGACTTGCGGTTCAATCTTCAGAGTTGTGACTCCCGCGATCGGCTTGATCAGTGCTTCGATCTCCACCGCAGTGGAACGCAACTGATCCAAATCGGGGCCATAGACTCGCACGACGATCGAAGCGCTGGTGCCTGTGAGTACCTCCTTGATCCGTTCGGTCAAATACGTCAACAAGTCGCGATACAGCCCTGGGTACCCGTCGACGATCGCTTGCACCTTGTTGACAGTGGTGTCGTAGTCCTTGTCGTCATCAATGCTGATCCAAAGTTCAGTAAAGTTGGGGCCGACCACTTCATCGGCCACGGTGGCGCGGCCAATGTGAGATCCAAAATTGCGAACTCCGTCAACGCCCATCAACTCTTCGCTCGCTCGCAATGTGATTCGGTCCATCGCATCGATCCCGATGCCAGGTTTTTCGACCCAGTGCATCAAGAAATCGGTCTCACGAAATTTCGGCATCAATTGCTCACCCAATCCCGGGATGATCGAAACAAGGGCAAGGAAGATTAGCGCGGCAACCGCGAGTGTCCCCCACTTCAAGCGAACGGTGATCCCCAAAATCGTGCGGTACAACGATTTGAACAATCGAACCAGCGGACCGTCGACCGAACGCCGCTGAGCCGATTTGGGCAGCAAGATCAGCGACATTGCTGGCGTGACGGTGAGAGCAACCAGTAACGAAGCCAAGATTGCGAGGATATAGGCGGCTGCGAGCGGGCGGAAAAACGCTCCCGCCAGCCCCGTCAAAAAGAAAACGGGAAGAAACGCCAAGACGACGATCACGGTGGCGTACACGACCGCGCTGCGGACTTCCATCGAAGCGTCGAAGACCACTTCGAAGGTCGAGCGAGGTTTTTCCAGCAGCGCGTTTAGTCGCAATCGACGCATTATGTTCTCGACGTCGATGATGGCATCGTCAACGACTTCGCCCAGCGCGATCACTAATCCGGCCAGCACCATCGTATTGACGGTGCCGCCACGCCAATACAGCACCATCACGGCGGCTAGCAGCGACAGCGGGATCGCCGTAGCACTGATGATCGCGCATCGCCAATCAAATAGAAACAGCAACAGCACGATGACGACCAACACACATCCGACCAGCATCGAATGGCCGAGGTTAGCCAATGCTCGCTCAATAAACGTCGCCGGGCGAAAGATGGTCGTGTCGTATTCCACTTCGCCCATCGCAGGCTTGAGCTCTGCCATCGCTTTTTCGACGTTCTTGGTCACGTCCAGCGTGTTGGCCCAAGGCTGTTTTTCGACGATCAATAACAGTCCCGCCCGGCTGTTGATGATCGCGTTGCCGATCGGCGGCGCGTAGTCGTAAGTTACTTCGGCAACATCTTTGATCCGCAGTGGTGTCGTCGGCAACGCTGCAACACGAGTCGGCGTGGTGGAGGCGGTTGCGGTGGCAGCGGACGATGTCGCGGTACGAAATCCGATCACGATTTCACCGAGCTGCTCGGGCGTATAGACGGCCGGAACATGACGCAGTGCCAATCGTTGATTGGCGGTGTCGACGAAACCGCCGGCGCCCACTGCGGTGGCATCGCGGACCGTCTGCAACACGGCATCAAGAGTGATTCCGCTGGCCCGCAGCCGGTCCGGTTCGACGATGACTTGCAATTGCGGTTCTTTCTCGCCCCACACCGCGATGTTTGCCACCCCGGCGATCGACATCAACCGTGGCCGGATCGTCCATCGCGTCAGCACGGTCATATCCATCTGCGATTGCGTATCAGACCACAACCCGATCTTTAAGCAGCGGCTAAGCGACGAGAGTGGCGGCAAGATGACCGGCGGCTTGGCCACCATCGGCAGTTGCTGTGAAACCAGAGCGAGTCGCTCTTGAACCAATTGGCGAGCAGTCAATAGGTCTGTCCCTGACTCGAAAATCAGCCGGACGCTCGACAGACCTAGTACTGATTTGGAGCGGACGGTTTGAACAAACGGGATGCCGTTAACCGAGTTTTCGATCGGGACGGTGATCAGACTTTCGACATCCTCGGTGGCAATGCCGGGAGCTTCGGTTTGAATTTCGACCAGCGGAGGTGCGAACTCGGGAAACACGTCTAGCGGTACCGAGTCAGATGTGCGAACGCCGACGACAATCATTGCAATCGCTAACACAATGACTAGTAAACGGAATTGCAGCGAGGTTCGAATGAGCCAATTCATACTTTCGCCCCCATTGCCCAGCAAAGCCAGGCGGCGGCTTGCTGTTGCACTCTCCACTGGGGAATCGATGCGTCGTCTGACCTGGTTTGCGGTAGCGAGCGTGCATTGCGTCGTTGGATGCTCATTTGCCCGCTCCGAATTCGGTACCGAACAATTCCGCAGCACCATCGACGACAACGGGAGTACCAACGGCAGGCCCTTTGGCCAAAATTGCTTCATCCGCTGCGACAAACTGAACCGCCACGCGATGGCGTGTGTATTGCCGCTGGCCCGTTTCTACATAAACCCAGGCATTTCCGTAGATGTCATAGATCAGTGACGCTGCTGGGACGATCCGCGATGTTTGAGTTTTCGACATCGCCAACTCGACACCAATTCGCTGGCCAGGACGCAGCCCGATTTGTCGGTTATCGACTTCGTAATACACGTCGGCCGAGGACGAGAAAGCGTCGGCAGTGGGCGGAGCCGCAATCGGTTTGGCAACGATCGGTTCGCGTAGCGGGTCACCGGACAGTGACACGAGTTGAGCGTTTTGCTCGGATTGAATATCCCTGAGCAGATCGACGTAAACCGAAACCCGAATCCAAATCGTATCGAGGTTCACGATCTCGAACAGCACCGCACCGGCGGTCACGGTTTGGGCCTCGCTGACGTCGATGCGGTTGACCAAGCCGGAAATCGGAGTGGTAACGGACATCGCGGTCGCAGCCGCCTCGGGTGATTTAAATTCGAGCGACTTTTGCAAATCAATCAGTTGTTTGTTTCGATCTTTCGCGGCTTCGAGCGTGGAGGTCGCGATATTTAATTGAGCCTCGGCATCGTCGACGGCTCGGCGGGAACCGGCACGATCCGCAAACAATTGTTTCGCTCGATCCAATGCGATTTGTGCCCCGTTCACTTCCGCTTGGCTACGGTCCACATCCCCTGCAGCGATGGTTTGTGCCGCCATCAGATTGGCTTGGGCACTGATCAATTGAACCTGCTCGGCAGGCGTCGGCACATCACGTTCGGCCGACAACAATGGTTTCAACGATAACAGAGGTTGCCCAAGTTCGACTTTACTGCCGGGGAAGGGAAGCGGTTTGCCGTCCGCCCCCGAAACCGTGCCAGCCAAAGGGGCCGAGACGATGATACTCTTTCCCGATGGCACGACCGCTTGTCCGCCCAGTGTCCGACGCTGGGTGATCTCACGTTCGGTCACCGCCGACGTCGTGATCCCCAATCGACGATCCGCGTCCGCAGTCAGCGTGATCGTGGCGAGATCGGTTTCGACAGGCAGCTTTTCAATCTTCGCTGGTTTTTCAGCGTCGGATTTTGCCGCGGTCTTTTTTTCGCCCGCTGCTTGGTGGCAACCTGAACTCACTAGGCTTGCGGTCAACAGCAGCGTCGCAACGTACGCTGGGGGAAGGTGGGGATAGCCGAAGCGAAACATGAAGCAAATCTGCCGTTGGAAAAGCGCGGCTGACTTTGTTCCGATGCGTTCACCGCTACACGCTACTAACAGCTTAGTTATTGGATGCGGTTGTGATAGGGACCAAGCGTCTTAATGAAGGATTCTTCAAAAATGAAATGACGGTTCCCATGGGGTTGTTGAAAGAAGTGATCTAACGCAAGGTGCTCTGCAAAAGTAGCACCTTGCGGACAACGCCCGGGGTACGAGATCGTGCAACATCTTTCACCCTACCTCAGCAGGGTGAAGTGAACCGCACGATCGTAATCCCTACTAGCGGCGGCTAGACAGGCACGCCGCAGTACTCATTTTCGACCTGTTCAGCTAAACGAATTTTTGACGTCGGCTTGAAACAGCAGAATCAGACACCAGATTCCAAACGGGATGCCCAAGATGAAACAGGGGCCGCAAACCGGAACCAGCGCCATAAACGCCCCTGCCATGGCAAGCGGATAGGCTTTTCGCTTGAGCATCATGATGCTGCCCAGTAGGACGACAAGATTGATGATCGGCAACAAAATGATCGCCGCATAGAAACCAAATTTTTGGGCAGCGACATTGCCCTGATTAGCCAAATTGGGCGGCAGGCCGGTCGTCATTGAATAAATGAAATTGACCACGCCATACAGCAACCAAATACTCGACAAGATGATCAAGATGATCGCTGGGATCTTTAGCGGATGCGATGCGGGTGGCGGTGGTTGAAATCCACCTTGACCGGGAGTTTGATAAGGCCCCTGATTTGAAGCAGGAAATTGACTCGACATGATGGGCGTTCCTGGGGTGAAAACGATCGCGTCGACAACCCTAGAACCGAACTCGCATCATCGGTTGGGTTGAGAAGTTGTCGAAGCCAAAATAGGAAAGAACGTCATCAATGTAACGGATGCCAACGCCCCCGGGGGGCACGTCATCCCTGCTCGTCCTGTTTTCACTGTTTCCAGTCGCCTCACTCAGCTGGACTCGCTACCGTGTCGATTCGTCAAATTCAATGGACGTGGCTTCGATCAACTCGGCAACGTCAACCTCGCCGGCCTCTAAATGGCACCCTACCGCACGCTCAAGCTCCGCCAAGGCACGCCCGTAGGCCGCTTTCTGGTCCAAGATTCGGGCTTTGGTATCGAGGTATTGCGTCGTCGTTTGTAGTACTAGCAGGTACTCAGTGCCGCCGTTGGCAAAACCCTTTTTGGCGATTTCCAAGGCCTCGATCAATGCCGGTGCGACCTGTTGTTCTAAAATTGTCAGATTGTCGTTGGCTTGCTGCAGTTGTCGTGCGGCGGTACGAACATCCGCAACGATCTGATCGTGAATCGCGTCGCGAGCATGTTGTGCTGCGTTGACTTCCCAATCGGCTCGGATGATTCCGCCTTGGTTGCGATTGAAGATAGGAATGTCGGCTCGCAATCCACCGCCGGTGTGGGTGTAACCAGGTCCGTCGCGTACATCCAGCACCCCGTCGACTCGCAAAAACAACCACCGCGCGAGTCGGGATCGCTGAGATGCCGCCGCAATCGTCCAGTTTGCCGATTGATAATCAGGTCGACACGCCAAGGCTTGCGCAATCAAACTCGTTTCATCCACGATCGGAACATTAGCCACGTCCATTGGCAGTGGCATCAACGGGACGTCCAATGAGGTGAGCCCGATGAGGGTCGCCAAACGAGCTTCGGCAATCGCAACGGTTTGCCGCTGGACAGCCGACGTTGCTGTGGCATTGAGTTGATCGACACGGGCCGCAATCGTTTCAAGTTCGCTGATGTCACCATCGTCGAACCGTTTGTCCGTCAATTCAGCAATGCTCTCTCGAATTTCCAAGGCCTCTCGCGCCAGTGCCGCCTGTTCGTTGGCTACGGCCAAATCGGTATAAGCCACACGCACGTCACGAGCCAGATCCAAACCATTTTGCACCAATTGGTCGCCAATCCGCCGGTAGTCTCGGTTGGCAACTTTCACTCGCATCGGACGCATCAGGTACGATTCGATCGGAGCATACAGCGTGTACTGGCCTTCCTTGACACCGGTGGGAAAGTACGCCAGCAGCGAGGGGTTGGCCAGCAAGCTCGCTTGGACTGCATCGCCGTGGGCCATCCCTAGCTGAGCCAACGTGGCTTGAAAGGCCGAGTTGTTGGCGAGCGCCGTCTGCACCGCCTCGTCTTCACTCAGCCCGTCTTCGAGGATCACGTTGGCGGGAATGACTTCATGAGTCGGTCTGACACCTTGCGGCCCCGCCCCCGTTCGCCAGTTCAGCTCGCGAGAAACCAAATCGGAATCACAACACGGCTGAGGCGACTTGCACCCAGCTGGCATGACGCTGACGATCAATACGGCAAGGACAGACAGGTTTGGTTGCCACTCGAATCGGATTGCCATCCTTGGCTTCCTTCGATTTTCGGGCGTGACGTTGTCATGTCACGTCGTAGGACGATTGATACACAGTCATTCGGTTGCTGGAGCGCGACCGACACGTTCATGTTATTCAGATCGACTCTCCCCTACGGTGTATTTAGTACGACCCACTCGCCTTGGTTCGATCGCGATAACCGGAATCACCCAACCCACCTGCGAAACCCCTTGTTTGCTATCATTTCCTGGGCTGATTTCTTCAACTACTAGAGTTTTCGGGATTTAACTACGGAAAGATTAGGAGTTGGGCTTGTTGCAATTTTCCCTTTGCATCTATTCTTTGCCGATCAGCAAAAGATTCCAAATTTGAAAGTGCAAGGATGTACGCCAAGGAACGGTCGGATGCCGCCCCCACCCTCTCGCTTATATTGCCAGCCTGGAACGAGAGTGAAGTCATTCGCCAAGCAATTGACGAGGCCGACTCGGCACTAAGTCAATTGACCAGCGATTATGAAATCATTGTTGTCGACGATGGCAGCACTGATGGCACGGGACAACTGGTGTTGCAAGCGGCGGAATCGAACCCTCACGTGCGGTTAGTCCAGCACAGTCCGAACCAAGGTTACGGGGCCTCCATTCGTAGTGGTTTTGCCGCAGCAGAAAAGGAATTGGTGGTATTTACGGATGCCGACTGTCAATTTGATCTGACGGAGTTGGATCGTTTCGTGCTGCTTGCCGATCGCTACGACATCGTTTGTGGGTACCGTATCGATCGCAAAGACACGCCGCTGAGGTGTCTCTATTCCCGCGTTTACAACCAGATGGTGCGGATCCTGCTGCGTACCGAAGTTCGAGACGTCGATTGTGCGCTGAAAATGTTTCATCGCGAAGTCGTCCAGAACCTCGAAATTTCGGGCGGCGGATTCTTAGTCAATTCCGAAATCCTGACGCGTGCGAAACAAGCTGGTTACCAAATTGTCGAAGTGGGCGTTTCGCATCGTCCGCGAACCGAGGGCACGAGCACGGTTTCGATCTCGCATATCCCCAAAGTCCTCTGCAGTCTGGCGAGATTCTGGTGGAACGCCGTCCAGTTTCCTGTTCTTAACGAATCATCGGCCTCGGTGAACCGAACCAGCCATTCGCAAGCAGCGGCGGTACAAGATCGACGCTACGTTTGGGCGAGCGTCGCCCTGATGGTTATCGCGGCGGTCTTCATGTTAACGAATCTCGGTTATCCGTTGATCGATCGCGATGAAACCCGGTACGCCGAGATACCACGTGAAATGATCGCGACCGGCAACTGGGTGTTGCCGCAATTGAACTTTCAGACGTACTACGACAAACCGCCGCTGGTCTATTGGTTGTGTGCCATCAGCTTCAAGCTGTTTGGGATCACGGAAACCGCCGCAAGGCTTGTCCCGGCCTTGGCAGCACTGGCAACGATTGCGTCGACGATGTGGTTTGGTGCTCGAATTTTTGACAAGCGAATCGGATTACTCAGCGGCGTTGTGTTGCTGTTGTCCGCGGGGTTCGCATTCACGAGTCGATATTTACTGCTGGACGGCGTGATGACGCTGTTTGTTTCGTTGTCGTTGTTCACGGCGTACGAAGCGATTCGCAGTGGCAAAGTAAAATTGGGCTGGTGGTTGTTGGCGGCTGTGTTCTGCGGACTAGGGTTTCTGACCAAGGGGCCGGTTGCCCTCGTTTTGTGGTTGCCGCCAGTGTTTGCGTTTGCATGGTTGTCGAACACTTTTGCAAAGCCGCGTTGGTGGCAATACGGGATGATCGGCGGCGTGACACTTGCGATTGCGATGCCCTGGATGATCGCGGTTTCGCTACAAGACGCGTCGTTTTTGACGGAGTTTTTCTACACTCACAATCTGGGGCGTTTTGCCGGTGGATTTCATAATCAACCGATTTGGTATTTCGTGCCAGTGTTGTTAATCGCAGGGCATCCGTGGTCGTTTCTGACGATTCCCTACGCTCATTTCCTGTTCCGGCAGTCGGGCGAATCGCGTTACCAGCGGCCTGCTGCGGTTGGTTACTTATTGCTGTGGAGCGTTTGGTGTTTTGTCTTCTTTTCGCTCTCGCGATGCAAGCTGCCGACATACCTATTGCCAGCCGCTCCAGCGTTTGCGTTGATGATTGGTCACTACTTGGATTACGTGCTGGACGAATCCGCGGACAAGGCTCAATTCTGGTTCGCCCGGTTCTGGTCGCCTCGTACCGCGACGGTTACCACCTGCGGCGTTGGGATCGCATTTGTTATTTACATCACAACTTATGTTGGTGACACCTCGACCTTGATTTATGCCTGGGCGACGCTCTGGACCGTGCTGTTGGGCGGATCATTGTTTTTGCTGATCGGCAAACGTCACGACACCCGGTTTGCTTGGCCGGCATCGATGGGCACCGCGATGCTGCTTGCTGTTATGGTGATGCACCAATGGGTGCCAATGTACAGCCAAGGCGAAACCTTGTTCGGCCAAGCGTCTCCGCTCAGTGAGCAGATTGCTTTGCAATCGAATCCCGCGATTGCCACGGTAGCTCACGAGTTTTCTGGTGTGCCGTTTTACCTAAAACGATCGGATGTCGCCAATTTTGGCGGACTCGATGACCGGCGATTGCGGGAACTTGTTGCGGCAAATCAGCGGACCGTTTTAGTAGTGGAAAAGCGAATTCCTAGTAAACAAGTCGAGCGATATTTTCCGCCGGGGACGCGAGTCAGGCGACTGGGGAATCGAGGTCAGGCTCAGGTGATCGAGGTCGTCAATCCGACGGCGATTGCCAAACGGCTCGAATCCAATCGTGGCTCGGTGGCGAGATGAGGTTGCGGATCCGAACTCGCTTCCCGCTTCCCATTTTGATGGTGGCGTTCGGCCGCCGAGTGCGAAATTGGTTCGAGAAACTCTCGGCGTCCTGTCTGAACAGTGCAATGCAAACACCCTCCTGCGCCACCAACGAAGATGTGCTGGCGATTCGCCAGATGATAGAGATGTTGGAACAAGCAGAGGGACGCACGGTCGCCACCTCACACCGGGAGGAAGCCCCATGTTAACGAGAATCCAGCTTGGTATTGCACGCGACATTTTGGTGATGTTTGGCCTGTCCCTTTTTGTGATGACGTTGATGGTGATGCTAATCGGTGTCGCCCGCGAAGCGTTGTCCCAAGGATTAGGCGTGATTGGTGTTTTGCGACTAATTCCCTACGCGATGCCAAATGCATTGTCGCTGGCGGTACCCGGAACGGCGTTATTTAGTGTGTGTTGTGTATATGGACGGATGTCGGCGGATAACGAGTTCACGACGTTGCAATCGGTTGGGATTTCGCCTCTCGCGGCGATTTGGCCCGCGGTTGGGATCGCCACGCTACTGAGCCTTGCGACAGTGGGGTTGATCAACACGGCGTTCACTTGGGGTTTTAATGGCATTCAACATGTCCTGATGTCGTCGGTCGAAAACGTTGCGTATGGCGTGCTACAACGTGAACGAAGTTTTCAGCACGGCGATTTGAGTTTGTCGGTCCGCGATGTCGACGGTCGCAATTTGGTTGAACCGGTGATCGGAATTCGTCGACCGAATCAGGAATCGATTTCGATCAACGCGAAAACGGCAGTGCTGCGTTACAACGACGAGGAGAAAGGTTTGACGTTAAGCGTCACCGAAGGAACGGCAACGATCGAGGGCAAAGCTTCGTTTCATTTCCCCGATACGTTCGTCCATACGGTCCCGCTACGCACCGAACCACCCTACGACGTATTGACGGCCAATCCATCGCATATGCCGATGAGCGATTTGCCGATCGCGACGTCGAAACAGTCCCGAGAAATTGTGCGACGAGAAAGTTCAATCGCGGTTGAAACCGGAATCAATATTTTGACGGGGCGTGTTCACGAGATCGTTGGCGTGACCGCCATGGCGCACCATGACGCTGTCCGCGATGGACGTAAACGTCTGCAACGACTCGATGCCGAGATGCACCGGCGTTGGGCCAGCGGGTTCACTTGCTTTGCGTTGGCGATGGTCGGTGTGCCGTTGGCAATTCGATTGAAGACAGCTGATACGATGACCACCTTTGGGATCGTCTTTTTGCCGACGTTGTTGGTCTATTATCCGATTTTTGCGTTGACGCTTGATATGGCCAAAGATGGCCGAATCGCGGCGTGTGGCGTTTGGATCGCCAATGCTATTTTTGTCCTTCTGAGCATCGCGATGATGCGTAAAACGATTTATTCGCCGGTATAGAAATCATGGTTAAGAAAATCAAAAACAACTTGCGAAAGTGGTGGAACGAAACCCTGTTTCCGATCGCCACTCACGACGAAGCAACGTCGGAGAGCCAATGGACGCCGCGGCAAGAAATGATCGCTGCGTTGATCCTGACGCTCGCGTGTTTTGTCGTGTTGATGCCAAATCTGTCGTATCCGTTGATCGATCCCGACGAGACCCGTTACGCACAAATCGCGATCGAGATGAACGATTCTCGCGACTGGGTGACACCGACGCTCAATGGCAAAGCGTATCTAGATAAACCACCGCTGATGTATTGGTTAACCGCGGCCAGTTTTCAATGGCTTGGAAACAATGAAACGGCTGCGAGATTGCCCTCGGTGCTGGCGTCGATCGCAACGGTGCTGGCCGCCTTTCTGCTCGGTCGACGCATCATCGGCAGCCGTGCCGCTTGGCTGGGCTCCGTTGCATTGCTGTTATGTGGCGGATTTGTGATCGCGGGTCGTTTTCTGATTCTGGATTCGTTGTTGGCCTTCTTCGTGACCGTTTGTTTCTTGACCGGACACATCGCAGTTCGCGACACGCAACATCGTTGGGTCTGGTGGATGATTTCCGGAATGGCATGTGCGTTAGGCGTGCTGACGAAAGGCCCAGTGGCGTTGATCTTGTGCGCGCCGCCACTGATTACTAGCGGATGGCTGCGACGCGATCACACACGCACTCGGCTATTGCACTGGACTGCCTTTGTGCTGCCTATTATCGTCGTTTGTGTTCCCTGGTACGTCGCGGTTTGGAAATTCAATCCCGAGTTTGGCGACTACTTCTTTTGGGAGCACAATTTCAAGCGATTCACGCAAGGCTCGAATCACGAGGAATCGTTCTGGTTCTATCTGCCAGTGATATTCGTCGGGATGTTCCCCGCTTCGTTGTTGTTGCCGTCGTTGGCGGTTTATCTGGTCAGTCGCAAAGAGTCGACTCGTGTGCTGAGATCAAAGGATCTGGGTTTCCTGTTTTGCAGTGCGGTTTGGATCTTGTTGTTCTTTTCTATCGCCAGTTGCAAGCTGCCCACTTACATTTTGCCTGCGATCCCGTTGATGGCATTGATGCTCGGCAGAATGATCGATCAAACCGTCTTGCGGCCCGAACGATCCAGTGGCATCACCACCTATTTGAAACCCTTTCCCCAACGGGCCAACATGATTTTGCTGGCAACGGGTTTGTCGGTCGTGATTGCCGACATCAAGCTTGGTGGTCATGTCGATCTGACAACGATCCTGTTTGGTTCGCTTTGCATGATCGTATTTATCGGAACGTGCGTCGTATGGAATCGAGAGTTTGCGTTTTCATCTCGAAGTTGGGCGGGAACCGCCATCGTGGCCATGTTGCTGCTGGGATACACCACCTCGCGATTCATTCCCGCTGCGGCAACGCAACGTTCGTTGTACAGCAAGACCGCCAGCATTTTAGAGCAACACCCCGACGCAGTCGCGGTGTTCTATGGCGAACACGCTCACGCTGCCTCACTGCAATTGCCAGTCGAAAGGGTGGTCTACTTTCCGCTGGAATGGAAAAATGAGTTTGCTGCTTTTGTTGCAAAGTCGCACGAGGTGGTCGTCGTTACCGACAAAGAACATCTTGAGGAATCGAGAGACGCCGTCGCCAGGACGCACGAACTTATCGCCAGTGGAGTTCATAAACGTGTCTATATGGGACGGAAGATCAACGTACCCGTGGCAAAGGTTGGCAGACGCGCAGACGGAGTATTGCATTAGCATGGTCCGTGGTACCAGACGAGCGTTTTTATTGCTTTGCGGATGCATCGGTTTCATAGTCTTGTCGGCTACGTTGCATGCCGATGACATTGTGAGTTTGCCTGAAGCCACTCGAAGCGATTTTCACTCTGAGTTCCCCAGTGTGATTGATGACATCGATTCGGTATTGCACCAGACCGAAATCGAGTGTGACACAATCTGCAAAGAATTGGGAGAGTTTGAATATGTCGCCGCAGGTGGCGGGCACAACCGTGCGAACTCCGGTGCTCGCGACTGGTACGTGCTGCCCGATGGATTGCTGTGGCATTCGTATTTGGCGGGACCGCACGAGCCCCGAATTTCGACCGTGATCTACAACGATACTAACAACGGAGTGTTCTGGGACGCGACGTTAGGAGGCCGAGTTGGATTAATTCGCTATGGAACGCCGGGTGCCAAAAATCCTCGCGGGTTCCAGTGGGATTTAGAAGGTGCGGTTGCGACGCGATTGGATCTGCACCATGCCGAAGACGTTGAATCGATGGATTTTCGCTTTGGCACCGAGATCACCGCGGCCGAAGGACGTTGGGCGATGAAGTTCGGGTACTTTCACATCAGTTCGCATGTCGGTGACGAATACATGGTGCGCAATCCGCTGTTTCAGCGTACCAATTATGTAACAGAGTCATGGGTACTGGGGCTTCGCTACGCCGCGACCGAATCGATTCAACTGTACGGAGAAATGGCGAATGCGTTTTCCACGTCGGGCGGAGCAAAACGTTACCAATACCAAACCGGAATCGAGTACACGCCGATTGCGAAATCGTTTCGCACCGGAGCCCCCTTTGCGGCGGTCAACTTAAATTTTCGCGAGGCAGTCGACTATGATATCTCGCCAACAATTCAATTGGGCTGGGCGTTTCAAGGCCCTGAATCGCACCGTCGATTCCGCGTCGGACTGCAATACGCCGAAGGCCCCACCAGCCAGTACGAGTTTTTCACTCGCCGCGAAGAATACATCGGCGTCGGGGTGTGGTTCGATTATTAGTGTGGCTGCCTCACCCTTCTGCAGAGCTGCCTGAGTGGCGTGGACTTCCATAGCCGCCGCCCCGGCCCCGGAAAACAACGCAAACTTAAAAGTCTCCGCAAACCAAGCCCCAGCAGAAATAGTTCGAAACCTGAGGCTCGCTTTGGGGTTCTATTGTTAAGTCGAGACCATCATCGAAATCCTGCCTCACACAGTCATCTGCGGAAGCCCCCTTCCGTAGAGCCGTCTAAGTTACACCCAAATAGAAAGGTTGCGGAAATGGAATTCGTGCACGTTCAATGTCAGGCCGGTCACCGCCTGAAAGCTGGCACTCACTTGCGAGGACGCACGTTGCCATGCCCAAAATGTCGTGGCGAAGTGGTTGTGCCACAAGCGAAGGACGCACTTTCCGATACAGGTGTGATGCGGATTCTCGGCGACTTGGCACCGCTGTCCGAAACGCCTACTGCAAAACAACAACCGCCCCAGCGTCCGTGTCCAAGATGCAGCCGCCAGGTCAACACCGACGTTTCGGTTTGCAACCACTGTCAATGTTTCATTGGAGTCGTTCCCGATTACATGAAGCAAATTGGTTAGAATCGAAAGAGGAAACTTAGCCGAATCGTCGTACGTCAGCTCGCGAGAGTAGCGGAAATCCACGCTCTGGCGAGCGTGGCTACAAGAGCATTAAAACGCCAAGATCGCGGAGCGATCAGCGACACTTGCTCAATTCCTTGGCGATTTTTCTGCCCGTCACGCTCATCGGAAGTTCGTCGATCTCCGCAAGCGTTGCAAATTTCCAAGGTGCGGGCGGCTTCCATCGGCGAGTCGATCCGTTGGCAACGTTGGCTCGGAAAACGTTTAACCGAATTCGGTACTTCGTCACGGCATGCTTCATCGACATCAACGGATCGCCGACCGAAATAGGCGTCGATAATGTGTCGTGTAACTGTGCCGCGGCCACCGATTCATTTTCGATTTCGCCGGTGGTCAAACGAGGGAAATCCCAGAGCCCGGCCCAACGCTCTCCCGTCGGAATCGGTCGAACCAGAAATTGAGACTGGTCTCGGTTTGCGATCACAAAGGCAAACTCCGTGCGATCCTCGTAGTCGATTTTCTTGACTTTGCCGGGAATCGTTTCTTGAATGCCACGTTTCCGTGCACAGCAACTTGCTCGCACCGGACATTGATCGCACTTGGGGGATCGTGGTGTGCAAATGAGTGCACCAAGTTCCATCGCCGCTTGGTTAAAGATTCCCGGCCCACGGTCCGTCGCGGCGTCGCCGCCGGCTCCACCTTTTTTGGGCAACATCGCTTCGGCAATTTGCCAAAGTAGATCGAGAGTCGGCTTCTCTGAAAGGACGCCTTGCATAGCGACCCAGCGGCTGAAGACACGCTGTGTATTTCCCTCGAGCACCGGAAACGATTGGCCTTGAGAAATCGACATGATCGCGCCCGCAGTGTAGCGACCGATGCCAGGCAAATTGAGTACGTCGTCGAACGTCGTGGGAAAGACCGCGTCGTGCTGTTCGCAAATCTGCTTTGCAGCCGCGTGCATCGACCGCGCGCGGCGGTAATACCCGAGTCCTTCCCAGTGGGACAGCAGCGACGACTCGTCTGCGGCGGCGAGCGCTGCAACCGTGGGAAACTGTTTCAGAAAGCGTTCGTAGTAGGGAATCACCGTCGCAACTTGAGTTTGTTGCAACATGATCTCGCTGACCCAGACGTGATACGGCTGAGGGTCTGATCGCCAAGGCAGCACACGGTGGTTCGATGCAAACCAATCGAGTAATCGCGACCGTGTACGACTTCGCCAAGCCGATTGTTCCCAGACCGGATCATGCGGCGGAGGATCGGCTTTGGGGCGTTGTGGCTTCGACTTGGATGTTGTTTTCGTGTCTAGCTTAGCTTTTGACTTTGGTTTGGACGTCACCGCTGATTTAACTTCCCAAGCTTTAGCTTCACCGATTCGAGGGCATCGCCACGACGGAATTTCACTTCCACTTCGTCGCCTGGAACCTTTTGGTTAATGGCATTCTGCAGGTCCTCGAACTTTCCAATTTCGGTTTTATCGATTTGAACAATTTCGTCACCGCGTTGTAATCCCGACGTCTCGGCAGCCGATCCTGGGATGACTTCGTTGATGCGGCAAACATCAAATCCGTTGATACAGCTAACACCGAGAAAGCCTCCCTGACGATGATCGATCGTCAACCCAGGAAGCTGTTGACGCATCTCTTCGACCTTTTCTTTGCTGATCCCGGTGCCCATCAGATTGAGCGAGATTCGCATCGGGATTTTTACGATTTCGTCACCCAGTTCCGGAGTCAACGGCACATAGCGAAACTCCATCGAACTGACATGTTTCATTTCTTGCAAGGGACGAAGTGTTTTGGCATCGACTTGGCCTTCGACCACCGCGATCGTGTTCAGATCAGGCATCGTGACCAGTTGTTCCAATACATCGGTTCGCACCGCGGGCCCTTTAACGCGAGCAAACTCGATCGCTCGCACCCATCGCAGCCACTTCAGCGATTCGATATCGCCGGACCAATTCTCGTCGATTTGAACCACCATTTGTGGCGTGCTGATGGCGCGGACCAAGAAGTTATCGACGCCGATGATGACCCCGGCGCGGCCGAGTGCCTCCTGAGCCTGCGTGGCTCGGACTTCGTGGATTTCTTCGACCGCCGCTTTGGCTAATGACGCTTGGCTTCCGGCAGCGTGGACACTCAACGTCCGCAATTCGCCCAATGCTCCATCTTCTTCGTTCGGAGCCTGTTTGAGCGCGATTGCACTGAGCGCGTGGACGGCTCGATCGACCGTTTCCAGATCGCCTGCCGACATCGCGCCTACTAACAATGTGACCGAATCGGGCCCCGCATCGATCAGCTTTTGTGTGGCGAGTTTCCGGCGGTGAAACTGGTCGTTACTAAGTTGCTCGATCCAATACGACAGCGGTTTTGAATCGGGCGACGCCAGCGGGGTGGTGTCTGGGGGGGAGGCAGGTTTTTCCGCGGTTGGATCGGTTGCCGGATCGGTTTGGGCTGACGAGGAAACGGCCCACGACCACGACAAAACGAGCGAAATGAGCAATCTTAATGCAATTTGGTTCATTCGATGACACTTCCAATGCGGACCCGAATCTTGACTCTTGTATGGTACTGGGTATGGTGGCTGCGCGTCAGCCCTAGCTTTGCCGCGGTCGTGGCCGGGCGGTTCGCCCTGTTATTAACCCGCTATTGGACCGGCCGCGGTCCATATTGTTTGACAAAATTGCAGGCGGCTTGCCACGCCGCGTCGTCACTGCATTGGCCTCGCGAGACCAGATGGTACATGTCGCAACCTTTGATCTTTAACAGAATCATGCGTTCGGTGATCTCAGACGCGTCGAACAGCGTCCAATTGGCTTTGGATTGCCCGGTGGTCGCCATGCTGAATTGCCCAGCAGCATCGAACCACCCTGACGACATCAATAACGGTTCCGTGTTGCTGAGCGTCGCCCGGCGGGCCTTGATCACGGAACGAGCCGGTTTGCTGAGCACGAACAGCAACACCAATCCCACGACGATCCCGAACCTAGTGAACCCCACAAAATAGAACCAACCTAGAATCAGACTGATCGCGAATAAGCCAAACAGCAACGTAAATCGCAGCAGCCCTCGTCGCCACTTTCGCCCCAGCACGGTGTCTTGGATGTCGTCGGCATAGATCCCGCCAGCAAAAAAAGCCGCGTTCTCTGCCGGGCTGCAAACAGGGACGTCGTCCGCCAGCACTTGACGTCGCGGGTCGATGAGCTGGATTGGACAGGGAGGACGCAGTTCACTCAACCGCTGGGCAAGCAACACGGCGCGGTTACGGTCGGCGAACGCACGTAACGGCAGCACGTCGAATTGCATCTGGGTCGCGTCGAAACAGAGCGTCAAGGCGTTTCGACTGCGGCCGACGCTGACCAAGTGTTCCATTTTCATCCAACGCGTTTGGTCTGCGTGCACAATCACCATCTGGTCGCGATCAATGTACCCGTGAATGGGACCACAGCGATGAGTATTCAAGTTCACAGCACGGCTAATCGCCCGATAGCGAACCAGCAATAACGCCGCGGTAATGACGATCGGAATCGATAACAGCAACGCGACGGTTGAATTGGGAGACGCAACCAGGCTGAGAAAACCAATGTAAATGCAAAAGAAGATGACAATCGAAGCCAACGTCCGCATGCTAACCAAATCGGTGCGAATGTTGGTTCGAGCAATGCCACCGCGAATATCCCCACGAGTTAATTCGGTCTGAAACTCGAGCCGCTCGGATGTTTGCAATACATCCCCAAGCGCCAACGGATTTTCGACCGCAGGATCGCTACGTGGGGGTTCGTACGGATTGATGGACGAGTTAGAAATGATCAAACCGTTTCAAGTCGATGGGACGAAAGTGGGAGATCACGTCGTGCGACGCCCTGCCTTAATTCTATCATGTCGTCGACAACGAAATCGCACGATGCTCGGCTGCAGATTGATAACATGCATCGACCAATGCCATGGTCCGCAAATTCTCGACTCCGTTCATTGCCGGTTCAGTTCCTGACTCCAACGCAACGAGCAACTCGGCCATTGGACCGGCAAACGCGTCGGGAAACCAGACCTCATCCCATCGCGGACGGTGCCATTGCTGCAATTCGGTGGTCGTAAGATCGATCGTACTGGGCTCTCGTTTGGGATAACGAGGCCATCCAATCGTACCGCGTGCCATCCCCTCGGTGCCTTCGACTCGCCAGCGGATCCCAAGGTCCTCGGCAGCTCCTTCGCGAGCCGGTCCCGCCCAAACATCGTCGCAAATCATGCACCGCAATCCGCTTGCGTACTCCAAAATGTACAGTCCGATGCCATCGACGTGCGTGAATTCGGTCCTTGGATCGGTTCGAAAACTGGCAAAGACTCGCTCGGGTTCTCCAAACCAATAACGCATCGTATCGAGATGGTGAATGGACATGATCCGGCAAGTCATCCAGCCCTGACGCGATTGCCAAGGCATCCAGTGAGGAATCGCTCGCATGTCGATCGTCGCGAGCACCGGTTCGCCCATCATCCCACGATCGATCGCGGATTTACAAGCACGAACCGATTGGTCGTATCGCATGTTCTGGTTCACGCACAGGGTGATACCAGCGTCGGCACATAACTGCACAATTTGTTGCGAATCCGTATAGTTTCCCGCAATCGGTTTCTGCGCCAGAATACCTCGAATGTGCGAATGACGAACGACGTCTCGGACGATGTCCAGCTGGACGTCGGGTGGAACCGCAATATCCACCACTTCGATCCGCGTGTCCTCGAGCATCCGTTGATAGGAATCGTAAGCCGATCCGATTTGGTGTTGATCAGCAACTTGTTGCGCTCGTTCCATTCGCCGTGAACTGATCGCAATCGGGTTGAACCCTGCTTGGCGATAGGCGACTAAATGACAATCGGACATGATGAAACCGCTGCCGATACAGCCAATGGGCACATCACGGCGTGACGGCATCGTCGGTAAATAATCGAGGTCGTCCGAGATGTTCATTGGCAATCGCTTTAAATGTCGTTGATCGCTCCGCGATCATTACGTAATAGTATCGTTGATCGCTCTGTGATCGAAACGTAATGATCGCGGAGCGATCAACGACATTCCTTCCTAAGCGTCTTCCTCCAATCGACGGGCGGACGCTTCGCGTTTCGGATCCAACCACGCCATCTCGGCTTGATCTCCGCTGAATCGCTGAGCCCCGATCTGTTTGATCGCCGAGTCGGGCAATCGGTCCAGCGGCGTGTAACGCGGGTGATGCGATTCTTTGTACGGATCGTTGCTCTTGGCGTTATAGCAACAAATCATCGACCAACGTGGATGGTCGCTTGCGTTTTGGTCACTTCGGTGCAGTAGGTTGGAGTGAAAAAACAGGACATCGCCAGGGTCCATTTCGACATGCAAATGTTCGAAACGTTTAGCAATTTCGCTGACGCGCTCCAGGTCCGCGCCGGCTTGTTCGCCCGTCAACTTGTGATGAATTCGGCCGCAAAGATGCGAACCGCGAATCACTTGCAAACATCCATTTTCGCGAGTCGATGGGTCGACCGCGACAAAGCAGCTGACCAAGTTTGGCGTTAGCACTCCGTTGCCGTACCAATAGCCATAATCTTGATGCCATGCCCAGGCTCCGCCGACGCGAGCATCTTTCATGATCATTTTTGAATGATAGTGATACGGTTCGTCTCGCAAGATTTGCTCGGCGGCATGAACTAATCGTTCGCATCTGGCGAATGCACCATAAATTCCGTGACCGGGATGATTCCAAAGCGACAACCGCACCGTACCTCCTTCGCCATCCCCACGGCCAAACGAATGGTCGTCCAACTGTTTGTCTTCCTTAGCCGAGCGACGAAGCAATTCGATCTCTTCACGATCGAACAGTTGTTTAGCGAGATGAAAACCATCGTGGTCGTAGAGAGCAAGCTGCTCGTCGTTCAATCCAGGCGTCATGTGGGTTTCCAAATTTCGGGTGGGCGAGTAAAGGGGGGATCGCAGAGGCGGAACGTGGCGGTAGTGCCAAACAAACTAACATTTCGTCAATTCTTGTGAGCCGACGGCACTAGCCGCGGGCCTGCTTCCTGCAAAAACTAACGGGCTCGCGACAAACGCCGTCGCTTCATCGCTAACCGCTTTATAAACGGGATGGAAACAAATCAACTTACACTGAATCACTTCGGCCTGCCTGCACAATCATATCCGAATTCAATATGCCAAGTGCGTAGGGGCGGTTACTACCGGCCGACTCCATCGAGGCGTCAAGGACGGCCGTTCGGAACCGGCCCTACCCGAAACGGGGCACCTATTTCTCGCTTGCTCCTTAGGACTATGGGAACCTGCGGCGAAACCGATTATGGTGTGCGGTGTATTGAAACGACGACCTGCAAACGGAGCAAATCGAAAATGGCTGATTGGATTGAAGCTGGAACCAAAGCCCCTGCGTTCACACTGAAAGACGACGCTGGCAACAAGGTAAAATTGGCCGATTTGAAGGGCAAACCGGTTGTGCTTTATTTCTACCCTCGTGATGACACGCCGGGCTGTACGAAGGAGGCGTGTAATTTTCGTGATCAATACAGCGAGTTGGAAAAGTTGGGTGTCAGGTTGTATGGCGTCAGCCCGGATGATGCCGAGAGCCATACCCAATTTCGCGAGAAATATTCGTTGCCATTTCCGCTTTTGGTCGATGCAAATCACGCAATCTCCGAGAAGTACGGTGCATGGCGAGAAAAGAACATGTACGGCAAAAAGTCGTTGGGGATCCAGCGGTCTACCTATTTGATTGACGCCGAAGGTAAAGTCGCGAAGGTTTGGAAACGCGTCAAAGTCGACGGCCATGACTCCAAAGTGATCGAAGCCGTCAAATCACTCGGCTAACAGCTCAACGAGCGTTCGACTAGCACCGAATATTGCGGAACACAAGCTCAAACGAATCGCTCGGTCACATCACGCCAAACAAAATTGCCGGGGCGGTTGCCACCGGCAAGGAACGTCTGGAACAGAGACTTGACGTCTTGTAGATTCAAGCACTCGTTCGCTTTCACGGACACTTCAAAGCCGTTCGTCGGTATCTCGACGTCGGTTTGGGAGTCGCCGTCCTTGCCCGCCACAAAATGCTGAAAATCAGCACTCCGGCCCTCACGCCACTCGACAGTAAAAAGTCCATTACCGCCCGCCGCTTGCACATAGCCTCGCGTCGATTCCAGGACGGCAAAGCCTGGTCCACCTTTGGGCGTCAATCTTTCGATGGTCGCATCCAATTGCTCCGACGTTGGATTTCGCGATTCGGCATCACCCTCGACGGTTAGGACCATCTCGCCAGGTCGATGGACGGTCTCGGTTTGCCAATCGAACACAGTAATACCGTGCTTATGAGCGATCTCGATCACCAATGGCAGAACGGTATTCACATGCGGGAACATGAATCCAATCACAGCCTGGCTCGCACCGAAATTATTGATCAGCGGCCCATCGCTCCAAACGCCGTCATCGATTTGGTCATCGGGAAGGTCACAAATGCAAGGGAATCGAGAGGTCAATTCGGCGTGCACCGCCACGAACGTCGGGTGTGGTTTTTCGTTAACGTCACTCGCCTCTGCCAGGGCGTTGAATTGCTCAAACGCAGTGGCGTCGTCAGGTAATGGCGACTCAACAAGAAGACCGACTGTGTAGCTCATCGTTTGTAGATCGTGCACTGGGGAACAAGGCCGTCACCACCGTGAACGAAGTGAATGACTCTCTGTAACGAGCCATTGTATCAGCGAATTTCGCCGTTGCCAAAGCGACTGCAGAGGACTCAGGGCATTGAACGCTTGCGACGAAGGAACCGAAGTAAAAGAAGCCCCGGTACGATACAAACACCCGTCAGCATCAATGCCTGAAAACTGGCAATAAGAGGGGCGAATGCTAGATTCCCAGTATCACTCATCGCAACGATCAATCTTTGTTCGTCACTCTGTGCCGCTGCGGAACGGAGTTCCCACTTGTATTGAATCGCGATACATACGACGACGAATGTGCAGACGACTGAGGCGACCACCGCCAGCGAGAACAAGAGCTTGGATCGGGTGATAGCACCTAAGACTACGGCACAAGGAGCGATTACATAACCGAGGTAATAGAACGGATTGTAACGTGCGGCTTCCCAAGCAATCTCGAATCGGTCCATGCTCGTCCTGACAACGTGGATGTGCATGACAGGGCGTCATACTTTTTTGGGGAGCGAGGCGACACGGTGGAGGCTCGCAGATATGGAATCACTGATCTTAATCGGTTTCCCGCTTCGGCGCGGCACTTCTAATTGCAAAATTCTCGAGGTAAAACTCCGCTTCGCGATGAACACCACCATCCGTGTTTCAAGCAAAGGTAAATAGACAGAAAGATGGATGGATGCGACAGAAATACTGTCATACCTGAATTACAGCATCTTCATTTTTCTGTCTCCTCCTGAATATGTGAGGAAGCTGTTTTAGACGCCGCACCTCCACTGGGATTGTGGAGTGCATCGGGATGTACCCCACACCAGAGTTCGCTGACCTTCAACCGAAGAGGTTAAGCGATCGTTCTCTGGCACATCAAATCTAGATTAGTGTTCATCAGTGGGGATTAGTGTTCGGCGCAGCCAAAGCAGAGGGAACACTGAAATGCACTAATCGACACTAATAGGAACCGCGAGCGCTGCAAGCACCTAAGTCGCCTAACAAAAGCATTTTATGACACCGCCCAGAATGAAGCTAAAAGCATCGAAATTCCACCTCGATATCATTACGCGAGCGACGTTGAAACTACATCGAAGGCGTCCCGCGCGGCAGGCCTCGCGGATGTGGATTGGTCTCGGACGACAAAACTAAGGAGATGCATTGGCCAACGTTTCATTCAGTTTATGAATCAACGAGGTCGCCCGCTCCGGGCAGATCTCAATTGCCTTCCGCGCGAATTCGGCAGCCTTTTCCTTGTTTCCGCGAGCCAACGAGATACGTGCAAAATGCAAGAAATTGCGAGCGTGGTACGCTCCCAACATTGGATGAACTGATTGTTCATCGAAATCGTCTACTGAAGCCTCCGTTATCGGCCCTGGTATGGTCATTAACGGTTCGACGAACACGGAATAGAGCTTATCGAACTTTTTTGCAACTTGTTCAGCAAGATTGGGCGAATACGGCCAGCCGAACATTTCATCCTGAGGAGGATCAAGACGTGTGCGGAAAATGCACTCTGGTTCTTTGATTCTCTTGGCGTCGGGCGTGGATTCACCTTCCGTGGGCACGAACAGCGGCTGGACTCCAACGTTTACGTAAAACCGTTCACCGCCCGAACTCTTTTGAAAGTTAACGATTGAAACCGCGTTCTCATTTGCGAGGCGGTAGTTCTGGCCGGAACCCTTGTAGCCGTGACAGCGAAGGCGAGGGGCGACGGTGGCGAGAATGTCTTTGAGTATCGCCGACAATTAACAGGCCCTCGTACCGACAATGGAAAGATTTTCGACAACGCCGTTGCGATGCCGTTTAGATTTGAATTACGAGCGATTCTATCAGCGGAGCGAAGCGTGAACAAACAGAAAAAGTGTACCCGAAGAGCCACTGCGTAAAATCTGTGTTGAACATGGGGTTGGGATCATGCTCATACCTCGCTGACCTCAGAACCTAAAAAGTTTGGCGACTCTTGCGTCGGTGAATGAACCGAGCAACTGCGCACCAACCGAGGCTCGCGAGCAGACAAAGCACGAGGTTAATGTCACCAAGAATCCACCGCGGTGCGTCTTGCATTGCAACGTAGCCGCGAATCGCATCCCAGCTCAGGAATAGACAAACCACTACGACAGGAATGAAGACTATGTGCAACATTCGTGTCGACGCTTGTATTTGCCATCTTTTGAATCCCGCTACGGCATAAAGCACCGCAGAAACAAGCACAGGGGCCATAAACCGGGCCGGATTCCAGATATTGTAGACTCCCCAATACTGCATGGCGAAGGGATATGAAATCATGTACGCCAATGCTGCGGCGATAAGTGTGCCCGTCGTTAGTCGCTTCAAAGTCACGCTACTGAGTCGCCCGAAAGAGTTAAGCACGGCTCGGAGTCGTGCTTTACGGGGGCGAGGCTCCACACTGGAGGCTCGCTTTTGCATTTCAGATTTTAGTGAATTTTCAATGGCAAGGTACAGCTCGTTGCTGCAAATTCAGTCGGTTTGTGGAACGAGTATTCAGTTGCCCGCTGGCATCAACGCAAAATCGCAAGCAGGCTGAGCCTGTAACTTTTGCAATGAATCAGAACGTGATGCGTCGGAATTCAATCTACAACGCACATCAGCTTGGCTAGATCGTGCTTGGGCTTGAAGCGCAGAGACGCTGAGAGCGCAGAGTGTGATGGCGGGGTGCCGATCAAGCGGTTTTGAATCGGGTGAATGAACGCCAACGGCTTGGAAAGCCGAGCGACAATGGCTCATGCCGCTGCTGAAACGGACACAACCGGAGAAGATTAGGATTATGAGTAAGATTACGATTAAGAATCTGTAACAGGCTGAGCTTGGTACTTTTGAAATGAATCAGGGCGTGATGCGTCGGGAGCCGATTTCCAAAGCATATCAGCTTGGCTGATATTGCTTAGCTCAGCGTCGTATCTCTCTTTCCTAACGAGGAAAGAGAGATAAGCGATGGCAGAGAGCCATGTGTCGGCTAACGAACTTATTTAGGTTGCAGCTCGGTCTGACGCTTCAAGATCGCTTGCTGCAATTCACCCATGTTCGCTTGGACTCGTTGCATGCCGATTTGAGCTCCCGCGGCGGATAGCGTCGGTAATTTTTCGATCGCTTTCTTGCCTACCGGTGTGTTGTAGAATTCGGTCAGTGCCTTGATTTCCGCTTCGGTGAATTCCGTTTTGTAAAGCTTGATCAAATCAGGCTTGAGCGATTCGAACGAAAGGTGCTTGTGCAAGAACGCTTTCATCACATCTTCAAACGCTGCCATCTGAGGTTGCTGTTGCACTTGCATCTGCAACATTTGGTCGACCGTCTGCTGTGTCGTCTCTTTCATGTTCATACTGTCCAACAGTGCTTCCACTGCGATCGTATGTGAATCCTTTTCGACTTCAGCTGCTACCTTTTCTTCGGTGGCTGGTGCGGCTGCCGCTGGGGCTTCGGCAGCCGGTGCAGGCGTGTCTTGGGCATTGACACTGGCGGCACTGCAAAACAGGGCGATACCGAATGCGGACGTGAGATAGAAACGGGTGGCGGGACGCAAGCAGACTTTCATCGTTGGCTCTTGTTTACGATTGCGAGGTTCGATCAGACGATGAGTGCCATCGTCTTTGTATCGGGCAATTGTATACCAAAAACCGCCTCCGTAGTTCTGCGGGCCTAGTTTGCGTTGAACTGGGTCCCTGGAGGCACTAAACCGTAAATGCCGTCGGTAAAGACCTGTTGAACCCAATTGTCAAAGCGGACAATCGGTCGGGCAGGAATGATGACCACATCTCCATCGCGTACCCAAATTTCGTCCGCCGGGGTCGGCCGTTTTCCGTAAATCGCCCCCTGTAAGTCCAACATTGTGGAAATCATACGCCAATCTTCGGCTCGTCGGAAAATCACCACTTGACGCAAATTACCACTGGGCAAATGACCACCCGCTGCGGCAATCGCTCCGAGTACCGTTGTCGGTCCATCCAATTGAATTCGGTTCGGACTACCCACTTGTCCCATGACATGGACAAAGTGCGGAGCTTGGGACGCCAGAATCGGTTCAACATCGAGCCCCACTACGATCTCGCGGTAGCGAAGGTTGATTTCCTTCTTTAGCTCGTTCATTGAGAAACCTTGCACACAGACTTCGCCAATCCCGGGCAAGCGAATTTTTCCGTCGGGCATGACGGTCACGCTGACCGCTTGCTGACTGAATCCACTTTGGCCGCCGACTGCGTTGCGAATATCGTCGGCAAGTGTGTTCGTGCGAACAGGAGTCACATCGATCGCTGGTTTGGGATAATACTTCCTGTACTGATCATTAAGCAGTTCACGAAGTTGGTCGATCGTCATCCCGGCCGCCCGAATTTGGCCAAGTAGTCGTACCGTGATCGTGCCGTCGGGCTGGAGGACCAATCCATTTTCCAGCGTTCCTCGATTTAGTTCCGCATCGGCGAGTGACTCGATCAATATCGAATCCCCCGGTGTCAGACGATACAAACCCGAAGACTGCGAACGAGTAATCAAGTAAAAAGCCTGTAATTCATCGCCCGGACGCAATCGGTATTCACCGAGATGCGAAAGCCGTGAAGGCCCGGCATATTCACCAGGGCCGTAGGCGTCGAAGTTCAGGCGACGTGAATCTTCCCAACGCTGTTCTGCGCCACATCCATCGCGGCAGTCGACACCAATCATGCACTTGCGACATTCACCGCGACAAGGATAGCCGCCGGGAACATTCCGGCATCCACAGTCGCTTTGTAGAGGTGAAACCTCGCTGGAAAATAGATTCTGCTCACGCGAAGAGTCGACGATCGCCGGAGAAACAGTCGAATCGAGTTGTTGCGCATGAAGGGTTGCTGAGAACACCAACACGATCATTGCCACGAATCCGTAAATCATACAGATCCGGCTGTTTCGATGTCGTGTGTATTCCAACATGCTAAGGGTCCGCGCGTGAGCTGGTGACATGTGAATGCGTGACAGGGTAGAACGGCGATGGGTTGTTGTGTTGGTATTCATGTTGTCAATTACCACAGGTTGCGTACCGAGTTCCAGGTGCGGCGGAAGGCCGATGGAGCAGGCTCGGAATTGCCCTCGACATCATCCATTGAGGGAACTGCCGGCGAACCGCTGGCCGACATGTCGGTGTAGACCGTGTTCGGATGGCCGGGACCGGTTGGCGTGTGGGTGACGCGATTTTGTTTCACTGAGGCGGCGATCGCCGGGACCTGAGATGCGGCTCGTTGTGAACCTGCAGGCGTTTGCATTACGGAATTCGATACGGCAGCAAATTCGGCTGGCGACAATTGGATGACTTCGGGGATACGGATCCCTTTAGGAAATTCGGTGGTCGGATAGCTTGTCGCTTGCAATTCGACTTTCACTTTTGCGGCCGCTTCGAATTGACCGAGTTGTTGCAACACGCCTGCAAGCGCTACCTGAGTTGCGGGGTCGTTTCGAAGTGAAACGGAGTGTTGGAGCACCCGTTGGGCTTCGGTCAACATTCCCACGCGTGCCAGTTGCATCCCTAGATTCGAGGCCAAGTTCGCATTCTCCGGTTGGCCTTGCAAGGCGGCACGACGCAGGCACAGTGATGTGCTGCTAGGCAACGTTCGCTTGTCGTCACGTGTCAGATAGATTGCCGCCAACAAATCCATCGCCTCGGCCGCTTGCACGCTTTCGCTAGCCAAGTTTGCGAGCGTTTGACGTGCATCGTCCAAATATGCTTCGATCGCTCGGGTGGACGTTATCCCATCGAGGTCGACATTGCGAAGCACTTTCGTACGGTGCGATCGGACAATGGTTTCCATGTCAATTTGATGCGCCGAAGTCGATTGTTCGGCAAAATCACGTACCTCGGTCAGTGCGGTGCGAGCGCGTTGCAAATCGACTAGCGGATCGTGACGTTCGTCTGTGTTGTTGGCGGCTTCGCGTGTCGCGATCTGGACGCCTTCGACGGCATGCGTCAATGCGGCCCAGGTTGACGTCTCGGCCGAAAGCCAGGCTTTCACGCGATATTCGTGAGCTGCCTGGTCTAGCAATTGGCGACACTTCAGTTGCGATTCCATCGAGGTGGTGTAAGGCAATGTTGCAGTCGATTTGACGCGGCGGCTCACTGGAATCGGCAACAACGGGGGTTCCGAATTGGACACCGGGATCACGCTGCGGTCGCCAATCGGATGTGTTGCAAATTTAACGGGGATAGGCCGACTTGTATTGTCTCGCAATTCGAGCGGATCGATCGTGGTTCGATTAAAGACAAACGATGCTTTCGAACGAACGACCGGTGCTGGTTTGGCTGGAATCGGTTCCGAGCTTTGCAGTGCAACAGGTGAATCGATCTTGTCCGGCGATTCACATCCCGAAGTCGAATCGCACGATTTTTGCACGAGCTGCAGCGGCGATTCCGTGTTATCTGCTACGTGCATGGCCACTGCATCGGGATGCGATTGCACTTCTGATGGCAATTGCGGCTCAGCTTGACGGCTAGTCAGCGAGACATCGGCAATCACGAGCGCGGATAAAGCACACCCCAAAACGAGTACCGCGACCTTAGTCGAGGCGGGCCGTTTGCGTTTAAATCGTAAAGAAGAGTTTGTCACGTGCATTTCGAAAGAACCGTCTTAGTGTCGAAGGTTGCCAGCGAGGAAGGCGATGGCACTCCTTTTCGTGGCGATCAGAGGATTCGCTACGATGAGACTTCGAGGATTAAATCGGATAATCGCTACATCAGGAGCCTGCCAAAGTGCGATTCCGGTGGGGCAAGAACCCAAACCCAGAAGCACATCCGGCATAACCGTTAGAGCTTGACACGCGAGAGTGCGGATCGCAGAGTTTCACGACGATGCCGTTGGCCTCGATAGCAAATAACGAAAGCCTTGGTGAACGTCGTTACAGCAAGATTCTCACTCGGGAGCCTGCGACGGATCGATCTTTTGGTTCTCCCAATAGATACCGTCCGCTCGCTTTTCGAGGATCCGGTGGGCACTGCCTTTGGCGAGCCCTCGCTGCTCTTTGGGCAGCCAACGGCTCAGTCGCTCGATCACGTCGGCAAATTGGGCCCGATCTTTACCGGGGGCCAGCAGATTATCGAACTCGTTGGGGTCGGCATCGCGATCGTACAGTTCTTCGCCGCCATCGAGGTAACGGATATAGCGCCATCGTGTGTCGCAAACGCTATGATTCCCCTTGTTGTGGGTGCAGATCGCCGGACGTTCACGCGCGGCGGTGGGGTCGACGAGTTGCGGTTTCAGACTGAGGCCCTCCACACCGTCGGGGGCTGGTAATCCAGCCATCGAAGCCAACGTCGGATACAGATCCAACAATTCGGCGGGCTGATTGCACTTCGCGTCCGATGCGATACCAGGGCCTGCGAACAGCAGCGGTACACGCGTCGATCTGGCCCACAACGAATTCTTTCCCGAGATCGCTTTTTCACCCAAGTGGTAACCATGGTCGCTCCAAAGCACGACGATGGTGTTGTCAGCATAAGGCGATTTCTCCAGTGCATCGAGAACGCGTCCCACTTGGCTGTCGACAAAACTAATGGATGCCAGATAGGCACGAACCAGCGGACGCACTTGATTGTTGGCCTCGAGCCAATCGGTACGCGGCTCCGGCAAGTTCCAGTGGATGTACCAGGACGATTTGGGAGTGTCGCTGCGGTCGCCAGCCGGCATCGGGGGCTTCGTTAGCGACTCTTCTGGATACAGGTCGAACCATTTTTGCGTTGCATAACATGGCACATGTGGCAAGAAGAAACCAACGGACAAGAAGAAGGGCTTCTCATTCTGCATCGATTCGATTTGATCCACTGCCCACGACGCCACCTCCCAATCGCCTTTGTCTTCGTCGCGATGCGGGAACGTGCCCCAATCCATCAATGGATGGTTACCGTTAGGTGTAGGAGGAATCAATTTCTGTGCTGGTTTAACTCCCACGGATGAGGCGGGCCCCCAAACATCACATTCCCGTGGTTGCCTTTCATTCCGACCGTAGGTTCCATGGAATATCTTGCCACCGATCAGCGTTTGATAACCGTTATTTTGGAAATGCTGAGGCAGTGTGACTTGCGGCTTGAATTCGGGAAGCGTGCGAAACCAAGGCGCCAATCCATAGACGCCGGTGGATGTCGGGCGAAGTCCGGTCATGATCGACGTTCGGCTCGGATTGCACAGCGGTGCTTGGCAATGAGCGTTAGTGAACGTGACCGCACGGCTCGCCAGTTTCGCCATCGCCGGAGTCTTTACGTCGGGATGACCGCCAAGTGGTTCGACCCAATCGTTCAAATCATCAATCGCGATCATCAACACATTGGGACGCGAGTTATCGGGTCCGGCTGCCGACACGGATGCCACGCCGAGTACCACGACGCTGACTAGGACCAACGCTTTTATCACTTGGAACATGATGTTTAGGTGGGAGTTTTAGGTGGGGGTGTTTGATGGATTTAAAGACTCGGGAGAACGATCGCGCCACTATTTCGACTGTCCTATTTTTTCGTTTTTAACAGTTTTGGTGAGCCGCCGGCGCTAGCCGCGGGCATGTTTCCTGCTGTATTGACGGGCCCGCGGCTAGCGCCGACGGCTCACAAAAGGATCGAGATTTTACCGGTGAATATTGAACGATCTGCTTTAGTGAGCCGTGACGCGTGAGCGGCCGGGTGCAGCGCATTACCCGGTGCCTTACGGCCCGCGGCTCACAAAATGGGATAGTCGAACTATTCTGCAGAGAACTTGAACGTCGTCGATGTGCGGTGTTCTTCGCCAGGATTCAGAATCGTTGAGGGAAAGCTTGGTTGATTTGGACTGTCCGGATAGTGCTGCGTTTCAAGGCAGAATCCACCTCGATGGACATATGACTTTCCGGACTTGCCTTGCAAACGACCGTCAAGGAAATTGCCGCAGTAGAATTGAATACCGGGTTCCGTGGTGTGGATTTCAAGTACACGTCCCGACTTCGGATCCTTGACCCGAGCCGCAAGCGTCATCGACTTGGCGTCGCCGCCTTTGTCGAGCACAAAGTTATGGTCATAACCGAGTCCAAATTTCAACTGTTCATTGTCTTTGCCAACATCACGTCCGATCGGTTTGGCTGAGGTAAAGTCGAATGGGGTTCCCGCAACGTCGCGTAATTCACCCGTCGGAATCAAACCTTCGTCGACAGGGGTGAACTTCTTGGCGTTGATCATCAGTTCATGTTCGAGGATCGTGCCTTTGCCTTCGCCGGCAAGGTTGAAATAAGTGTGCTGAGTCACGTTGACAGGTGTTTTCTTGTCCGTCGTCGCGAAGTAGTCGACAACTAATTCGTTCGTCTTGGTCAACTTGTAGGTCACTTTCAAATTCAAGTTACCTGGATAACCTTCTTCCATGTCTTTCGCTGTGTAGGTCAATTCTAAACCTGACCATCCATCGCCTTCGAGCGGATTAGCATCCCAAACGACTTTGTCAAAACCGATCACACCACCGTGCAGATGATTTTCGCCGTTGTTAACCGCAAGCTTGTAGGTTTTGCCATCGATCGAGAATTCGCCTTTGGCGATTCGATTGCCATAACGTCCAACGACGGCGCCGAAGTAGGGTTTATCAACCGCATTGATGTAGTCTTCGACGCGGTTGTAACCAAGTGCAACGTCACCCATTTTGCCGTCGCGATCCGGCACAATGATCGAAGTGATGATCGCTCCGTAGTTCGTGACTTTGACGGTCATGCCCGCTTCGTTCTTGAGCGTATATAGCTTGATCGAGTCGAAGTCATCAACCGTGACGTGAGCGCTGGCCGAACTCGACAAGAGCGTGCAGACGCCGAGAAGGGATGCAAACAGCAGAAGCGAAAATCGCAAATTCATGTGGGTGCCTAATATTGTTGCTTCGACGTGGATACGTTTTTCGGGGAACCGCATAGGGTAACTACGATTGTAATTCAAACAGGGCGTCACGACATCAAAACAGCCGTCCAGCCATATTGCTACGTGACTGCCGTCGCCAGACGGAGGACATCCACCCTCTGGCGAGCCTATTTACGACCGTGATAAACGCTCAATCCTCGACGTTTAGCGACAATCTGCCACCGAATCCCAGTGCCAAAGCTCGCTAGGATTTAGGGAGCAGCACGCTGAAGTCAGCGAAGGAAACATAAATCGCGATCACAATCACGATCAGCGCGATGCCGGCCGGGGTTGCATATCGCCACGGCGTCATGTTGACCGCTTTGGCATCTTGCTGAATGAACTCGGTTTCGCGAGGGCGGACTTCACCGATGACGAGCATCAGTATCACCAGCCACGCAAACACCATTCCGAGGAAGTGAAAGTCGTGAACCGACGCGACGATTGCATCAAACGGGCTGACAAAGTAACCGACCGCGATGACCACGAAACCGGTCACCAAGCCAATCTTAGCCGCGATTGGAGGAACGCGGCGAGTCAACATACCCACGATGACCACTGCAAAGATCGGGATGAAATACATTCCGTTCATCTTTTGCAAGTAACCAAAGATGCTGGTCGTTTGAGCCAACAGGGGAGCGATCGTCATCGCAACAACTGCGACGATCCAACCAAACCATTTGCCCGAACGAACCACGCTCGCTTCGGGGGCATTTGGTTTGACGCTCTTGTAAAGTCCCAAACTAAATAGCGTGCACGCACTATTGAGTGCCGAGTTAAAACTGCTCAAGATCGCGCCGATCATCGCGGCGGCGAAGAAACCGGTCAACGGTCCCGGTAACACTCGATTGACGAGCAATCCATAAGCTTTGTCGGCCTTGATGTCTTCGCCCGCAAACAGTGAATAGGCGATCATACCGGGGATGACGAGGTACAGAGGTCCGAGCAATTTGAAGGCTCCGGTCAACAACACACCCTTCTGGCCCTCGGCCAAACTGCTCGCTCCGAATGTCCGTTGGATGATTTGTTGATTCGTCGTCCAGTAAAACAGATTCAACAGAAAAATGCCGGCGAAGATGGAACCAAAGGGAACCGAAGAATCATTGCTGCCGACAGAGTTGAATCGATCTTTTTGGTCTTCCCAAAGCAAGTCGGCACCTGCGGCGACTCCTTCACCACCACTGAGAACATTCAATGCGTAGTAGGTAATCAGCAAACCGCCGACAAGAAGTCCGATTCCATTCAGTGTGTCTGAAACGGCAACGGTTCGCAGTCCACCAAACAGTGCGTAGATCGAACCAATAATTCCCACCATCCAAACGATCATCACCAAGGCAAATGTCTCGCCCTCCATGTTGAACTTTTCGGGAATCGTTCCAAGCAAGCTCGTTACATCCAAGATGTCGAGCATCCCGCGAGCACCGGTGTACAAAATGATCGGCAACAAGATGCCTACATATGCCACCAAGAAAATGATATTCGTGATGACCTGCGTTTGGTGATCAAAGCGGATTTCGAGATATTGGGGAACGGTCGCCACACCGCTCTTCAAGAAGCGCGGCAAGAAGAACCACGCCATGAACACGAGTGCTACGACGGCGACGACTTCCCAGACCATCACACACAAACCGTCCGTGAACGCGGCGCCGTTGAGCCCGACCATCTGCTCAGTGGACAGGTTCGTCAACAGCAGCGATCCCGCAATCAACGGGAACGTTAACGAGCGACCACCAAGGAAGTAACCCGAACTGCTCGCGTGATCATCTTTGCGAGTGATATACCACGTCAGTGCTCCGACGAGTCCAGTAAAGAATAGAAACCAGAAGATTGTTAAAGCGCCCACCGATGCCTCGTTCACGTTTGAAGTACAACGCACCATCCATGTTGCGTCTTAAGTTATTTACTGGTTTATTGCGACATTGCAACGAGCCCCGATTGGTTCAGGTACGCGTTGCAGCTCGAGTGACGGCTAAAAGGGCCGAAAGAGTCCTAACAATTTAATCAACACGATATCAAGTGCGCCCCTTTGGCAGGCAAACTTGCGAAAAGATGAGCATCGATTCCACTTTGCTTTTTGTACTGTTTCTGAATGTGGTTACTGACCTCGACAACTTTCTCAGAATCGAGCAGCGTTACCGTGCAGCCACCAAAACCGCCACCGGTCATCCGCGATCCGTAGACACCTCCGGCAAGGCCGATTCCACGCGCCAATTCCACCAATAGGTCGAGCTCGCAGCAACTGACTTCGTAGTCATGCTGCAGCGAATGATGACTCGCATACATCAATTCACCGAGTGCTTGCCATTGGCCTGATTCAATGGCGACCGCTGCTTTCTGAGTCCGCTCGATCTCAGAAACAACGTGACGGGCACGCGAATATTCGACGTCGGTAAGCGATTGCTTCTTCGAATCAAGCATGCTGGGGGTGACGTCTCGCCACGATGCTGCTGCTAGTTTCTTTAACGCTGAATCGCATTGAGCGCGTCGCTGAGCATACTCGCCCCCGCTGAGCTCATGTTTGACATTGCTGTTGGTAATCAACACCGACACGCCGTTGGAGTCGAACGGAACGTGGCGAATTTGTTGCGACTGGCAATCGAGCATCATGAACGCGTTTTCTTGCCCGAACACGCTACTGAATTGATCCATGATCCCGCAGGGAACGCCCGCGTAATCATGCTCGGCTTTTTGGCAAAGCAACGCCTTCTCATCCAGACCAAGCGTTGTCCCCGAAACCACTTCAAGCAAGGTTGCGGTGGCGACTTCCAATGCCGCGCTGCTGCTGAGCCCGCCTCCGATGGGAACATTGGATTCAAACATCAGGTCCATCGCCGGCAATTGACCAAACTTTTCCGCACCAATTCTGTCTCGGAATCCAGCAAACACACCGCCCATGTAAGCACACCAAGTGGGCGGCAACTTCGGTTCAGGAAGCAGGTCCAAATCAATTTGATCGGACTCGTTCAAGTTGACACTACGAATCGATGCTACGTGAGGATGGCTACCGTTTCGAGGCGCTGCAGCGATGGCAACGTATCGTTCAATCGCCATCGGCAATACGAAGCCATCGTTGTAATCAATGTGCTCGCCAATCAAGTTCACTCGCCCTGGTGCCGCAACAATCCATTTCGGAGGACGCGAATGTTCGCTCGTAAAGGATTGAGTCAATCGTTGGACCAAGTCGCCTACCGGACTGTCATAACTACTGGCTTCAGGTGAATTCATTGCGAGTGGATCTACAAGGGACACGGTACTGTCGAAAATTATGAACGTTGGATGAATCTGGCACAATAACTAGCATTCTCTCTGGCTTGAGAATTTTTGCCAAAACGTCAACTTGATCGGAATGACTCGGACAAGTGATCCATTGACTGATAATCGCCAAGGTCAACGAAATCGGTGGATTAGAAAAGATTGGAAAAGCGAAACGCCATCCTACCACAATGGGGAGCCCCCATGCCATCCCGTGAAAATGGAGATTGAATCCTTTTGCCACCTTTAACGTTGCTTGGCGGTCCGCTGGCAAGGCCAAGCCTGGATGGTGGCGTCGCCCGCGTGAACAGCCCTGAACGGCAATTCGGGCTGACGTGTTACCGGGCCAACTTGATAGCGTTACCGGGCCAACTTGATAGCGGGCAAAAGATGAATTCTTTCAGCCGCAGGGCATCCGAATGTGGCGGCGGGCTGGGGCACGAGCTAATCTAATCGCGTTGCAAATGATTCAAGTTTGGATCGTTTGTGTTTCAACTACTTGGTTTGCGAAACGAGACTGTCAGCCAATGTCACAAAAGAAGTTTTACCAGATTGCCTGTAGCGTGTTACTCGGCGCCTCGGTCTGCTTGCCGATTGTCAGCATGAATGCAGCATTCGGTGAAGAGGAAGCGGCGAAGAAACCCTCAATCAAGGCGGTGATGAAAACGTGCTTCAAGGGCCCCTTGCTCAAGAAGGTCGCCTCGGGCACCGCGTCGAACGAAGAGAAGAAGGAGTTGCACGCGATGCTCGTTGCAATGAGCAAAGCAAAGCCGCCGCGAGGTAGCGAAGAAAGCTGGGATAAGCTTAATAAGCCGTTGGTCGACGCGAGCCAGAAAGTGATCGAGGGCGATGCGCAAGCCGCCGCGATGCTAAAAAATGCTGCGAACTGCAAAGCTTGCCACAGCGAACATAAGCCAAGCTAAGACAATCGGGTACAGGGATGAAGCTAGACAGGGACAAGCGATTTACTTGTCCCTGTCTTTTTTTATTGCGGACGACGGTTTAGCGAAACGCTTGCTTTACTTCGGGTCGCATCAGTACGACGAGAGCCCAGATTCCAAACGGGATACCAAGGAAATAACACGGGCTGATGCACGGGATCACGGCCAGAATCGCACCAGTCAACGCCAGAGAGTAGTTCTTCAGCCCCTTCATTTTGATCGCGGAAAACAAGATCAAGCTGTTGATCGCGATGATCACGCAGGCCCCGATCAATCGTACCGCGATCTGAGTCTCTCGGGACCAACCCACTTTGTTCGCAGGCAACCGGCCGGCCATCCCACTTAGCAATAGGTAAGCATCGATGCCCATCGCGATCAACATGCAAAAGATGCAGACTGCCGACACTACGATTAATGAAATCGCGGGCGAGCTAACGAGAGCCATGGCGTTGCCACCATTTCCTGGACCGCCGAATTGGCCCGAAGCATACGGAGTGGGGCTGTAGGGGTTTGGCGGAGAGGGGTTGTTCGACATGCATTACAATCCGGATCGAAGTTATCGCCTTCCCATTTGCACCAGCGAGGGACGTCGATTCTATCACTGAGATAGCGGAACCACTGAGATAGCGGAACTCGTCGAGAGTTTCGCCTATCCTGGAAAACGAAAGTCTTGACGACTTCCGCTACAACCACATGCGTCACTTATTAAATCGACGTCACACGCTGGTGGGTGGTATCGTAGTTGCAATAATAAACGGTCATTGGAACCGATCGAAAGTGGGTTGTGTTAAGATGTGACTTGAATTTCACAACCTTGCCTTCCCCCTCGGTTCTTTGGAGCCCACTCACCGATGACAGCTTCCCCTCTTTCTCGACGCCAATTTCTTGCCGCAACTTCCACCGTGGTTGCCGCCGCGACCCTTCCATCGTCTGCAATGGCCGCGAAACCCAAGCGTGCCAAGCTAGGCATCCAGCTCTATTCGCTTCGCGGATACAAAGTGGACGAGGCGCTGCAGCACGCAAAAGAGCTTGGGTTTGACCAAGTTGAATTTTACAGTGGCATGCTGCCGACTGATTCTTCGCTTGAGGAAATCGCAAAGATGAAGGCCACCGTCGCCGATCTGGGGCTTTCCATTTCGGCACATGGCGTCAATGGATTTGGTGGCAACGAAGCAGCCAATCGAAAAGTCTTTGAATTTGCCAAGGCCCTTGGGATTCCCACGATCACAGCAGATCCAGGCCCAGAATCGTTTGACAATCTTGATGATTTGGTCAAAGAGTTTGATATACGGATTGCGATCCACAACCATGGTCCCGGACATCGTTACAACAAAGTCGTCGATGTGCTTAATGCGATCGAAGGCCGCGACCAGCGGATCGGGGCCTGTGCCGATCTGGGACACTACATTCGCTCGGGCGAAAATGCCACCGATGTGATTCGTTCGCTAAAGGGGCGGCTGTACGGAATCCACCTAAAAGACTTCGCCGAGATGAAACAGAAGACCGAAGGCGTGATCTTGGGCAAGGGGCACCTTGATGTCGAAGGCGTCTTTTTTGCACTCGACGACGTCGGTTTTCCATCGGACGGCGCGGTTTCGTTGGAGTACGAAGAGAACCCAAAGAATCCGCTTGCTGAGATTCGACAGTGCGTCAAAGTCGCTCGTTTAGCGATGAAGAAAGTCGCGAGCTAAGCAGTTCAATATGAGTCATTCTACAGAATGATCTGAGCCGACCGCGCTAGCCGCGGGCATGTTTCCTGCAATATTGACGGGCCCGCGGCTAGCGCCGTCGGCTCACAAAAGGATCGACGTTTCACCGGTATATACCGAACGACCTGCTTAGAGTCGGCGGACCGTTATCTAAAAAAACGTCGACTTGAATGCCAAGTCGACGTTTTGTAATCGATCGCTACTTTTTACTATTCAGCGTCGGATTCAGCGCGAGGGCGTTTCGGAGTTTTGCCCCCTTCTTCGGCATCACGTCCTCCATTGCCTCGCATGTTTTCACGGCCACCGCCGCGTCCCGCTTCGGCGAATCGACGCATCGCCGTTGTCAGCTCTTCGCGTGATATCGCGTCATCGTTGTCGGTGTCGATTCCATCCATTCGAGCTCGCATGGGCTCGGGAATCTCATCTCCCGTCAATTTGTTATCCGAATTCGCATCGCGGCGTTCGAACAACATGCGTGCAAATTGCTGAGGATTCTCCATTGCTTCGCGGGACATATCTCCGCCGCCTTCACCACGACCGGGGCCTCGTTCACGATTTTCACCGTCGCGTGGTCGGCCGCCGAAATCGCCTTGCGGGCGAAGCTCGTCAAACGTCAAAGCACCATCGCTGTTCTTGTCCAACTTTCGTAATGCGACCGAGGCGTTGTCAATTTCCTCTTTGGAAATTTTGCCATCGTGGTTGGCATCCAAAGCCGCGATGATTGGCATCCGCCTCATCATCTCTTCGGGCCCTGCCCCTCCCCGATCGCCAGGTCCCCTTTCACCAGGGCCACGATCGCCAGGTCCTCGGTCACCAGGGCGTCGGTCACCAGGTCCTCGGTCACCGGGGCGTCGATCACCATCCGCTCGGTCACCGGGGCCTCGATCGCGGGGGCCTCTTTCCTGGGCGTCTCGCCGGTCGCCGTCGCGGGGTCGTCGGCCGCGATCGTCTTGATCCTGTTTTTCATCTTGAACCGGTGCGGCGTAGGAGGGCTGGATCGTAGGCAGCGTCAGGGCGCCGGCAAGCAGCACGAGTCCCGTTGCTCGCTTCCAGACAAACAGAGAATGGGATCTGACAGGGACCGAGCTATCCGTATTTTGTTTTGATGGAGTCATCTTTGTTACCTGCAAAAAAGGTTGGGGGGCAGTCACACTTCAATCAAACCCCTCGAAGATCGACGAGTTCCGTCAGAATTAGTCGGCCAAGCCAAAACTCTATAAAGTCACATGCTATGATAGGGCCGCCGATTGGCTTTGGATGAACAACAACGACACAACAAGAGATAAATTGAATGCGACGATCCTTGGTGGCTTTAGCAGCTTTCACGTTAGCAGCGACTCTGTTTTCAAATAGCAGCGGATTTGCCGCTGATTCGCCCTTGGTGTACCAGGGCACAGACGGCGTCGGCAGCGGCAAACACATCGTTTTTCTTGCTGGCGATCACGAGTATCGCAGCGAAGAGGCGCTTCCCGCCTTGGCACGTATCCTCGCCAAACGGCACGGATTTAAGTGCACGGTGCTCTTTAATATCGATCCAGAAACGGGATTTATCACTCCTGGAAACAACAACATGCCCCACACCGAGGCGGTCAATTCGGCCGACTTGATGGTGTTCGGTTTACGTTTCCAAAACTTTCCCGTCGAGCAGATGCAGCCGATCGCGGATTATCTGAACCGAGGCGGCCCGGTCGTCGGCACTCGCACCAGTACGCATGCATTTAAGATTCCCGCAAAATCTCCGTTCGCTAAGTTCGACTTTCAGTACAAAGGCGAGGAAATGAAGGGGGGCTTTGGCCGACAAGTGCTTGGCGAAACCTGGGCTGGTCACTACGGCCGGAACCACGTCATGAGCACTCGTTTGGAGATTGTTCCTGAGAACGCGGAGCATCCTGTACTGCGAGGCGTCGAGAATCCTTGGGTCGAAGCCGGAGGTTATTGGACCGATCCCGAGGCGAATAGCGTCGTGCTTGCCAATGCTCAACCGCTGCAAGGAATGACACAAGATTCGCCTGCAGCCGAAGACAAGCAGCCTTGCCCCGGGGCTTGGGTACGAACGTACAAGGGCGAAGACGGAAACGAAGGACGCGTTTTCACGACGACCTACTGTGCGTCCGAAGATATCCGCAACGATGGATTTCGGCGGATGATGATTAACGGATGTCTGTGGGCATTGGGGATGGAAGATGCGATCACGGGCGAACTCAATATCGAATTCGTTGGCCCCTACGACCCATCAACCTTTCGCTTCGGCGGGTATCGCAAAGAGGTCAAGCCGCAAGAATTGGCGGGATGGGATTCACCGATCATGCCCGCTCGCGACGAAGACGCTGCGAGCGAAGCAAAACCAGCCGCTAAGAAAAAGAAGAACGCGGCAAAGTAGAGCGAGGCAAAGCAAACTCAGCTCAATAGAGCACGTACTGCCGACACGGCGACGCGATCACGCGTCGCCGTTTTTTTATCAGCAGTTTCGGTCATCCCGGAAACGAAAGTCTTGATGAATTCCGCTACAACCAAATGCGTCGTTTAATAAATCGCAAGCCCTCCGCGATTCATCGTTTTGATCACGGAGCGATCAACGACAAACTTCCAGATGACGCTATGCAAAGCCGTCGCGTGATTTGCGGCTCATCAGCGCATTGGCTTGTTCGTCGTCGATGAATTGCTCTGATTTTGGATCCCATTTCAATTCACGGCCCAACATCAAAGCGATATTGCACAAGTGGCACGACGTCATCGTGCGATGATGAGACCAGACGTCCGAAATCGGCTTGCCACGATCTTCGATGCATGCAAAAAAGTTGCCCATGTGATTACCCGGCTTCTTGCCATTGCACAGTTCGATAATTTTTTCGTCCAGCTTCGTACGATCTTCGTCAGTGAGCTCATCCACAGGGCGGCCTTCTAACTTGCCGCGATTGACAAAGATGCGTCCCTTGTCGCCTTCGAACAGGATCCCGTTATTGAAATCAACATTGTCACCTTCGCGTTTGTAATGACTGTTCACGTTCATCAGCGAACCGTTTGCAAAGGTCAAATCGATATGGAATTCGGTCGCGGTGTTATAGCCGTTCGGTAACGACGCTTCGCCGTTAAAGAATGCATTCCAATTGAAATCCGAAGGCACGGTCTTCGGGAACTTACCGGAAGCCGCGACCTTGACCGGGCCATCTTCGCCGGGGGCCAGTGCCCATTGCGCGATATCGATATGATGGGCGCCCCAATCGGTCATTTTGCCGCCGGAGTACTCGAAGTACCAACGGAACATGCGGCGGCGTTGCTCACAGTAATCTGCTTCGGCCGCAGGACCGACCCACATGTTCCAATCAAGATCCTCAGGCGGTTGCTCGGTTTCGAATGGTCCGTCGTCGGGTGCGCCGCCGATCGCGAGGTAGGCGTTCACGTTCTCGCCGAGCATGCCGGTTTGGACCATTGCGATCGCGGTCAGGAACAACGCTTTATCGCTACGTTGTTGCGTCCCGACTTGGAATACTCGTCCGGTCTCTTCGACTACCTTTCGGATTTGCTTGCCTTCGTCGATCGTCAACGTCAACGGTTTTTCGCAATAGACATCGGCGCCGCTGCGAAGTGTGGCGATCGCGATTGGAACGTGCCAGTGATCGGGCGTTCCGATCGTGACGACTTGCGGTTTTTCTTTTTCCAGCATCTCGCGATAGTCGCGATACATGTTCAGCTTGCCACCGAAGGCTTCGTTGAACTCTTGGGTATGCAGATCATCGACGTCACAAACGGCCACCATTTCGGCATGTTTTGCGGCGCCTCGTGCGATGCTGCCTCCTCGGTTGTATCGTCCGCGACTGCCGCCGACCCCGATGGCAGCAAGCCGAAGTTTTTTCGGGTGATCGGCGGCAATCGCAGGGCTTGCGACAGCGGCGATCGAGCCCGCAGCGGCTGTGGTTTTTAGAAACTGACGGCGTGTTGATGACATGGAGAATTCCGTATTAGGAAAGAGTAGCTTCGTCTATGACGTCCAAAGTTTGCACGATCAGACCGACGCAATGAAAACGTAGAAAGCGCTTATAAAATAGCGAAAAAAGTAGCTTGCGGGGTCGAATCGCGAACCGCAAACTCGAAATTTGTCAACGCATCCTAATCTGCACGCCCCCTGAACCTTAGAGGGTTGGACTTGTTACGATCTAAGCTCGATTTCGCCATTTGGGAAAGATCGACCGTAATCCAATCGTCGTGGCGGGATCTTAGTTACAGAGATCAATCGGCCGATGGTTTTGCGTCAAAACCCTGATTTCGTCCTTTCCTTGACAAGACAACATGAATTTGGCTTTTGAAGTTCGAGTGGCGATCGCTTCGATTTTCGTCTCGCTGGTTTTGGCCAGCGTGGTGTCATTGGCACTGAAATGGCGACATCCCGAGCGTGATTTTACGGAACTTCGCGAGCGGATACGCACGTGGTGGGTGATTGTTGGGTTCTTCTCCGCAGCGTTATTTTTCTCTCCGACAGCGGCGGTGTGTTTCTTTGCTTTTGTAAGTTTCTTGGCACTCAAAGAATTTTTGTCGATGACGCCGACTCGGCGGTCCGATCGCCGCGTGCTGTTCTATGCCTACTTGTCGATCATTGCACAGTACTACTTTGCCGCGACATCGTGGTACGGCATGTTCATCGTATTCATTCCGGTGTTGATGTTTGTTTGGTTGCCAACGCGAATGCTAATGATCGGCCAAACCGATGGTTTTCTGCGAGCCGCTGGATCGCTGCATTGGGCGTTGATGATCACCGTGTTCTCGTTGTCGCACGCCGCGTTTCTGCTGATGTTTCAAGTCGCCCCAAGTCCGCGAGTGGCTCCCGTTTTTCCATCAGAGGCCGCGATTGCCTATCCCGGGGCGGGCCTGCTTTTGTTTTTGGTTCTGCTGACCGAACTCAACGACATCTTTCAATACATTTGGGGTAAGTCGCTGGGCAAGCGAAAGGTCGCTCCGACAGTCAGTCCTGGTAAAACCTACGCGGGCTTGATCGGAGGCGTGGCTTCCACGGTCGTGTTTGCAGTCGTCGTCGGGCCTCGCTTGACGATCATGGATGACGCTCGCTCGTTGTTGGCCGGAGTCATTATTGGGATGGCTGGCTTTGCGGGGGATCTCTGCATGTCGGCACTGAAGCGAGATCTAAAAATCAAAGATTTTGGTGCGACACTTCCCGGGCACGGTGGTGTATTGGACCGAGTCGACTCGTTGATCTTCACGGCGCCGCTGTTTTTCCACTTCGTCTACTACACCTATGGCTGAGTCCCTAAATCGTGAATCATTTTTTACGAACGATTTTCTTTGCCGTGATTGTGCGGCCGATCATGATGGTGGTGTTGGGAACCAACGTTCGGCGACGTGAATGGTTGCCGGCTAAGGGCCCCGCATTGATTGTTGCAAACCACAACAGCCATCTGGATGTGTTTGCATTAATGAACATTCTGGGGCTGAGCCGGTTACGTCACGTGCGTCCGGTGGCGGCAGGCGACTATTTTTTGACACGCCCCCTTCGCCGCTGGTTCTCGACGCGAATCGTGGGTATTTTGGCAATCGACCGAACCAGGACGAAACGCGACAGTGACGGAAAACATCCGCTCGAACCGATCTCGGAAGTGCTTCGTGCGGGTGGAATCGTGTTGTTGTTCCCCGAAGGGACGCGAGGCGAGCCTGAGAAATTAGAGGCGTTTCAAACGGGCGTTGCTCATCTCGCCAAGCGGCATCCCGATGTGCCGATCACGCCTGTCTTCATGCACGGGTTAGGCAAAGCGCTTCCGAAAGGCGAGTCGCTGCTCGTTCCGTTTTTCTGTGACGTCTTTGTCGGCGAAAAGCTGAATTCAGAATTACCTAAGAAAGAATTTATGAGTCAGTTGTGTGACTCCTTTTCAAAACTTTCTGACGAGCTGCCGGTGCAAACGTGGTAAGCAGGTCGTTCGGTATATATTGGTGAAACGTCGATTCTTTTTGTGAGCCGACGGCGATAGCGGGCTGTTGATTTAGTGAGCCGTGACGCGTGAGCGGCCGGGTTCCACGCATTACCCGGTGCCTTATGGCCCACGGCTCACCAGTGCAATCTACATTTCGATTAAATCAACAGCCCGCTAGCCGCGGGCCCATCAATATCGCAGGTAACTTGCCCGCGGCTAGTGCCGTCGGCTCAGATCAATATCGGGAATGACTCTTATTGACCTGCTTCGTGCGTTTGTGACCGGATCTCTCGTCTGCTGTACAATCGACGTGGTCGACTCGCAACAACCGGAGGTAGAAAGCATGTCAAACGAAATCGTATCGGAACCAGATCAGCCGAGCTTACTGGCCGATTCTCCGCGTGACGAGCTGCTGCAATTCCGTTTGTCAACGATCTTTGTGTTGACGCTAATCGCCAGCATCTTGGCCGCGTTCTTGCGTCCACGCGGAAACGATTTGATGATCGCAGGCATGGTTTCGACGATCAGCAGCCTTGCCTTTGGCATGCTGGTCGGCAAACTTTGGCCGCCGCTGATGCAACGGGTGTTTTGGGGAGTCGTCGTCGCCGCGATGATGCAGGCGGTCGCGTCGAACACTATCCTGTTGGATCGAAAAGGCATTTATGGCTGGCCGATTGCTGCGGGCTTTGCGGCCGTAGTCGCATCGGGCAACTCGAACCTCTATCGCCGCATGATCCAAGGGGCTGTGGCCGCCGCAACGGTGGTGGCGATTTACATGGTTTCGGTCCCCGCAAACTCGACGACCGGAATCGCGAATACGATTTGTGCCGCGATCGGCGGAGCGTTATTAGCCATGTTGGTGGACGTTGTGAATTGGACGCAACGCAGAACCAATATTCCTCTACCCATCACGGGACTTGCGCTCGTGTTGGCGGCAATGGCATTTGCCCTAATCGCCCCAAGGCTAATCCCAGGTTGGTGATAGTCGCCTTTTGCTCCGCAAAAGTTGCGTTGGTGTGACGCGATTTTGCGGGGGACGTCGATTCTATAATTGACGCATTTGGTTGTAGCGGAAGTCGTCAAGACTTTCGTTTTCGGGGATGACCGAAACTCTTGACGAGTTCCGCTACCTCCGAAATAAAATCGACCTTCCGAGCAAAAGACGACGATATAACTTCGTCCTCAACAAAAGTCGCGGGGTGCACCAACTCGGTCTTATGGGGTTACAATCTCGTCACCACTTTCCACTCCTATCTACTTAGAGAATCTAATGCAAGGTAAAGACGCGATCCAATCGGCAATGAAATTTTGCGACATGGTCTACCGAGGCTACATGAGCGACTTGGATGACTCGGAACTGTTGCAGCGTCCTTGTGAGGGCTGCAATCATATTGCTTGGCAAACGGGACACTTGATTTCATCGGAAGTATCAATGCTTGAGAGCATTGCGCCGGGCAAGGCTTACGAATTGCCTGCCGGATTTGTCGAGGCACATGCCAAAGACAAAGCGGACAGCGATGACGCGTCTGCGTTTCTCGGCCGCGACGAATATTTGGCGTTGTGGGACAAGGTGCGTGCGGCAACCCTCGAAGCACTCGATGGGATGAGTGATGAAGACCTTGGCGCCGAATCACCGGAGCATTTCCGAGGATTTTGTCCTACTGTGGGCGACGTGGTCATCCTGATCAGCACGCATCCAATGATGCACGCCGGGCAACTCGTTCCTTTGCGCCGCCAATTGGGCAAACCGGTATTGTTCTAATCCGGTTGACGCGGTTTATTTAGCATCGCGACGCGTGACAATCGACACGCGTGCGAACCCGCCAGAACGAAACGTGTCGTTTGTGGGTGATGAAACCTGCATACGAACCGATCCGAAAACCCGCTGCAAAGCAGCCTCGCGGCGTTTGCCTGATCCCGCTGCTGACCGGCCGCGTGGTGCGGTGGCGCGACGGCAGTCTTTATGCCGTCGTCGGCAAGATCGATCCCCATCCACTGCAACACGCGTTGTTGCAGTGGAGTCAAGCGGGACGTCCGAATGCGTTCACACGTGAAACGCTTCCGATCCCAGTCGGGGCGTTTGTCCGAATCAGCAGAGCCGAGTTGCAATTGGCGTCCTCGGCACTTGCATCCCTTTCCAAACGTGAACTGGAAAAACGGACACGTCAATCACGCCAACAATGTCGCAATCGACTGGATCAATTGCGTCAAGTATTGGACCAGGACGCGGTGATGACAAGCTTGTCCTGCTCCGCCGACGAGTGGCGACTGTTCCATTGGGAGCAGCAACCGGACTCCGAGTCATCGTGCTCCTGGCGATCGCTGGTTCACTGGCTCGGTGACGATCGCGGTTTGCAAACATGGACCGAAGCGATGGATTCGCTTAAAAGTCACTGCCAACGGCCCGATTGGTGGAATCTCGCTCGCCGATGCGTCGCCATTCTCGCCCAACTTGAATTCGACTTTCCGCAGCTTGATGCTCACGAACGATTACGGCGATCACATCTCGCATTTATGCTTGCGATCGAGTTGGCGCAGAAGCCTTACGGGCTGGATATCGACACGACGTATCCCGATCGGATGCTGACTCGCAAGTCTGCCCAAAAGTGGATCACACGTCTCCGTCGATCTATCCAACCGCAGATGGAAACCGCTGAGGTTTGGAGTGCCCATCGGATCCCGGCAATCTTGGCTAGCTGGGTTTCCATTTCTCCACATCGCCCGTTGAACCGTGCTCCTATGATGCGTTGGTTGTCGAGGCGTCAGCCACACTTGATTGACACGTTACTGCAGATGGCTGGGCAGCTGAGCCAGTCCGAGATTCGCAAATTGCTTTCGTTTGAAAAATGGCTTGATGAAGTTCCCCATGATCGATGGTATGAAGTCGCGAAAAGTAAACTGCCGCGCGGTAGCCTGCAGACAAAACTCGAAAAGGGTTGCTACTACCGCCTGCATCACTCGCACGACGATCGCGAGATTTGGGAAGCGATTCACCAGCTAACAGGACGGTATTTTGCGGCAGAAGGCCATCGCGTTATCCGTGACGTTTATCGAACTTGGTATCGATGGGCTCTATCATGGCCATCGTCATGTTGGACGTCGGATCGGACCGAGCGATGGATTCCCCTGCTCTCTGACGTGAATGACTTGGTGGTATTGAATCCCACGCTGTTGCGACGCTTCAGCGGATGGCTGGATTCGACAAAAGACGAAAGTGAAAGCTCGCAATTGGATATCGAACCGTTGTCGAGAACCGATGCGGCCACTCAACTCGCTGCACGACGTTTACGAATTTATCAGGGTGTAAATCGCCGCGAATCGAAGTGGCCGAAATCGATCGCTGGTCGAGTTGAGTTGCCAATCAAATGGCAGCGAGAGTTTGAGTATCTATTACAGGCCGAGCGAGCGGGATGCTTGAACGCACGGTCTCAAAAACGGCTCGAACACCTGCGGATCACGCCGACTCCGAAATTGCCCGCGATTAAACCGCTGCGTAGGCGAATTAGTCGAGCGGGGTTGAGTGCGTCGCATGATGCAGCAAAATCATGGGTACAGCGGCGACAACGTGAACACTTTTTGTCGCTGGGGATTTCGCCCGCGACGTTGGCGATCGACATGGATGCGTACGAGGACCGTCTAGCCGATTTCTTGACGCTGTTGGCGACGCTGCCGTTGGCGAGTCGCATGCTATTGTTGCGAGGACTGCGAAAGACACCCAATCGCTCGGTGGGCTACAAACAATCGGGCAACGCCAATCAAAACTGGCTCCATCGGGCTGCGTTCGCTGGTATCGACGTTGACGCTTGGTTTACAACTCACGTAGCCAAAATCGCGAAACCGTCGGACGCTGGCGTATCCACGCAGTCGAAACGCTTGACCATCAAAGTAACGGGACGGGCTGAGTATTTACTGTGGATGGGACGCCCGTTTGGTAGTTGTCTCGATCTACGTGGAGGAGCTTTCTGCGAGTCGGTCGTGCCTAATTTCTTGGACGCCAATAAACAATTGCTTGTCTTGGTTGACGACGATGACCGCATGGTAGGACGAAAATTGGTGGCAATCAGTCGCGACTGGAAACTGCTCGGATACAATCTGTACCTGGCGACCAGCGGAGAACACGAATTTGTTTATGACAATGTGTCACACGTAGTGAACGATTATTGTCGAGAATGGGCGACGTCGATCGGGACCCAACTTGCTGATCAGGGGACGCCGGAAACACTGCACGGTAACTCGTGGTACGACGATGGTCCCGAATCGTGGCCGTGTTTGTCGCAACCAAATCAATAGACTTTGACGGACGTCCGTTCATTCTTGTTTCTCGATCGTCACTATCGTGTTACTATCTTCGGGTTTGTGTTTACATAGCATCGTTGTGAACACGGTGTTTCTTGACTCGAATCGACTTATGGATCAACGAATGAATTTGATTTTCAAGTTCGCGTGTGTGGGTATTGTGGCATTTCTCTGCAGCGAAGTGCATGCCAAGGAACCCGAGACTGGTGTGCGAACCGTCAACGGCTACAAGGGAATTTGGTTCACGCTCGGACAATATTATGGCAAGGGCGAAGGCGACCAAGCCTATGGCAAGGTGTCACGTACACCGACGTTTCCCTATGGCGATAAATACTCGGGTGGCTTGGGAACGTACACCGCCAAACACACTCCTTTGGCGATCTACTGCAAAGACGTTGACAAGACCTTTTTTGTGTACGGAGGCACAACCGCAGCCAAAGATCGGCATCTGTTGTGCATGATTTCCTACTACGACCATAAAACCAACCAAGTGCCCCGGCCGGTGGTTGTCTACGACAAAAACGGAGTGGATGACCCCCATGACAACCCAAGTTTGGCGGTGGATCGCCTCGGCCACCTGTGGGTGTTTGTCAGCGGTCGAGGACGGGGACGCCCTGGGTTCAAGTTTCGCAGCCTAAAGCCCTATAGCATTGAAGGGTTCGAGCAAATCAGCGAGGAGGAAATGACCTACCCGCAACCGCATTATTTAGATCAGGAAGAATCGAAGCAGCAAGGTTTCTTGCATTTGTTCACCAAATACACCGGTGTTCGCGAGCTGTATTTCGAGCGAAGCGTCGATGGAGTGACTTGGTCTGAGGACGAAAAGTTGGCTGGGATTCGAGAACCAGGGCACAAGCAAGGAGGACATTATCAAACCAGTGCAACACTGGGGGGCAAAACGGGGACTTTCATGAACCGTCACCCCAACGGCAACGTCGATCAACGAACGGATCTTTACTACGTTCAAACCGAAGATATGGGCCGAAGTTGGACCACTGTCAGTGGCGACAAACTCTCCGTTCCGCTGACCGAACTTAAAAATTCAGCGAGGGTAATGGATTACGCGTCGCTAGGGTTAAACGTGTACTTAAAGGACATGGGGTTCGACGAAGATGGTTACCCTGTTGTGTTGTACGTCACCAGCCACGGGCACGAACCAGGGCCGCCCAATGGCCCTCGTTTCTTCTGTCTAACTCGCTGGGACGGAAAAGCGTGGCAGACCACGAAGATCTGTGAGACTGACCACAACTATGACATGGGCAGCTTGTACTTGGAAAATTCGACTTGGACAGTTCGAATTCCGTCACTCGCAGGGCCACAGCCGCATCACGGCGGCGGTGAAATGGTGAATTGGGTCACTTCGGATCGGGGAAACACATGGTTAATGAAAAAAACCCTAACCCATTCCAGCCCGCGTAATCACAATTATGCGCGCCGTCCGATCAATGCGAAGAACCCGTTTTTCGTGTTCTGGGCTGACGGCGATCCGACCCAGTTAAGTGAGAGCCATCTCTATTTTTCAAATGCGAGTGGCGATACCGTTTGGCGTCTGCCTTACGAGATGACCGAACCGATGGCCCACCCCATACCCGTCACCCCCTGAATGGTTTTTACAGCGTTAGTTTTTGGCTTATTTTGCGTGAGAAAACCACGTTAAATACTAATAATCGCCGTTTCTGGCGCATTAGCGAACCTCTGGTGGCATCCGCCGCATCTCTCTGGGGACTTGATTCCGCAATTGCAAATGCGAAAGATGTTGACGCTAGACATGAGTTTTTGAACACTACTTTTTCCGCAGTTATTCGGCGATAGCCAAGTCTTTTTTTGAGTACAGAATTCGTGATTGGGCTTGTAGATGGCTAAATCGCCAGTACTCTTTAGAGGGGTTTTTGGTGCGGAGAACCGGGGAAAACATTCCAATTTGGATTTTCGGAAAACCGCAACAGACACCCTTTGCGGGGTTTTAGCTTGCCTTAAATGGTGTTCAAGGATAAAATCTCGACATCTAACACGGATAGGACAGGTTTCAAAGGATCTTATCATGACCTCAAACAGCACACTTCGCTTTACGCATCCCTGCCCACGTTGCGGACGACGTGTGGAAGTTCGCGCGTCATTATTGGGATGTACTGTTGCATGCCAACACTGCCATGCCGAGTTCGTCGCCAGTGCAAGAACCGATAGTCATCAAACGTTCGACCGGAGCTTAGATTTGCTTCAACGCGTTGAGAGTGCCTTGCGTCGTGCTGAGCAAGAGTCGTCACCGAACCCCCAACACAGCGCCGTATCCGAAACGGTCTAGCATTGCGGCGACCCGAAAATTTTGTCGGGTCACAGAAACTGTGTTGCGGCGAATCGCTTGAAATTGAATTCGGGTGATTACGAACCGGCAGAAACAAGTTCACTTGGTGCTTTTTACGTGTGGCTTGATATCGCCCATTGGCATCACGCCCGCCACTGCTCCAGACGCTCCAGCGGTGTGGGTAGTGAGCAGCTCTGAATAGCGATCAACGCCATTGTCACCGTCGCATCGCCTCGGACAATGATGCCATCACGATCGATGCCGCAGATGGCCGCTGGCAAATAAACTTCGGCATATCGAGGACCTCGATCGATCCCTCCAATTTGTATCTTGGCGGTTCTCGCCCCATTCGCGGGGCTTCCGAGTCGAACGTGAATTTCTTGATCACTGTCGGAGATGGAATCGATCGTAAGGTTTGATCGCCAAGCGGTGACGGCGCGATTCGTCGCTGCGGCATCCAACTGCAACACGACCGCTCGCTTCGTTTTATTGAGATGCCACAAAAGCTTGCTGAGCAATTCAGAGGTTGCAGTCGCTTCGCTTCTCACCAAAGCGTCTCGCCCCAGAATGATGGCCAAGTAGTTCGCGGATCGCATCGCTTTGGCGATCGGTTCGTTCGTATCTTCGTGTTTAGAATCTTGCTCTTTAGGATCGATGCGGAGAGATGCAAACAGTTCTGCCAAGGTTTCAGCCGCAAGTGATTCGCTGTGAATGCAGTTCTTTGTGTCCGCAGAAATTCGTTCTCGCAATCGCGGAGTTTCACTTTCGACATCGCCGATTATCCACACGACATCCGCATGGCTTTGAATGTCCCCCAAGGTGGCTGTCAGCGTGCCCTCGCGACTGACCGCGTTTCGCCATGCCTGGGTTGATACCGTGTCGTCTAATGCGACGCGAATACGATTATCGCCCTCCAATTGATTCAATCGTCGGGCGGAGTTTAGATCGGTTCCCCTGGTCGCGACGAGGAGTATGTCTTTCTCAGACAACAAGACCTTCGCGCGATTGTCTGCCTCGGCTATTTCACAAGCAGCGTCTTCGATGCGAGCAAACTTGGCGTTACTCAGCGTGTCGGTATACCCCTCAATCGCTGTCGGGCACTGGATTTGTGCAATCCATTCGCGACCCGTTGCCTTATCAACAGAAATGTCATCGCAATGGAGCGGGCAGAACGGACATACGTGCTGAGGCGACGTCATCAGCGTTGGCTCAATTCTTTGACCGTTTCGACGAGCGCAATCACATTTTCGACGGGAGTTTCTTTTAGCACGCCGTGGCCGAGGTTGAAGATGTGTCCTGGACGCCCATCTACCGACTGCAGCAATTGGTCCACGGTTTCGCGAATGACATCAGGATCGGCCAACAAAACCGAGGGGTCCATGTTGCCTTGGACTGCGCAATCGTGCCCGATTCGTTGCCAGGCAACGTCCAGTGAAATGCGCCAATCGACTCCGACCACGGTACGTCGATCTCCGCGAAGCAAGGGAAGCAGTTCGGGGTTGCCAGTCGCAAAATTGATCACGGGAACCGAAGGGTCGATTCCGGCAATAATCTGTTTCATCCAAGGTAACACGAACTTGCTGTAATCCGTTGGCGACAAACAACCGGCCCAGCTGTCAAACAACTGCACGCACTGAGCCCCGGCGGCGATTTGATGATTCAAATAAACCGTGATCGATTCGGACAACTTGTTCATCAAGTCGGCCCAAGCACCCGCGTCACTGTGCATCAGTTTTTTGGTGTTCGTGTATTGCCGGCTTCCGCCACCTTCGATCGCGTAGCTGGCCAAGGTAAACGGCGAACCGGCAAACCCGATCAAGGGAATCGACTCTGGCAAATCGGCTCGTGTCTGACGAACCGTTTCATAGACAAAGTCGAGCTTTTCGGGCTGATCCAGGGCTTTGACGCGGGACAGGTCTTCGGCGCTTCGCACGGGATTGTGGATGACCGGGCCGTCGCCGGCAACAAATTCCAGGTCGAATCCCATTGGAACCAACAGCGGCAGCAGATCCGAAAAAATGATCGCGGCATCGACCCCCAATCGGTCCACCGCGGTGCACATCACTTCGCTGCAAAGTTTTGGGTTGGCACAGAGTTCTAGGAACGATTGTTTCGCCCGGACTTCGCGGTATTCCGCCATGTAGCGGCCCGCTTGTCGCATCAACCACACGGGAGTGCGCTCTGTCGCCTCACCACGACAAGCCTTCATGAATAAACTGTCGTTTGACGGATGAAGAGGCATATTCTCGCTCTGCGGCTTGGATTTATCGGACCAACGGATTTGTTTAACGCGTCGTTTGGCTTTCGTCAGTTCACTGGATTGACGAGCGGCTTCGGTGACCAAGTGGCCCATTTTGGGATGCGAGGGTTCAAAGTCAACATGCAGTTCGCACTCACGGAGCATGTCACTCGTCGTCGGCCCAATCGATGCGATCACGGTAGAATGCAAACCGCGACGCAGATCGTCAACCATGTTCAATTCTTCGGCCATCCGCAGCATGTTGACGACCTGATGGGCACTGGTCACTAACAGCATGTCTCGCTCGCCACTGGCCAGCGCCCGCACGTTCTCTTCCAAGGGGCCGGTGGACTCGGGAAATTCCCAGCCGTAAACACGCACGGTTTCAACCGTTGCCCCGCGAGCTTCCAGGCCTGCAACAAGCGAAGCGTTGCTGACACCGTACTCTTGAACCCCGACGACTTGGTTGGCGATCGAAACATTGGCGTCGATGGTCTGCAACAATTCTCGCCATGTGTTGGGTTCAGGCACGCGGATGGTCGCGGTCAAGCCGAGTTCCCGCATCGCGGCGGCCGGTTTGGGACCACGGCAAATTGTTGTGATATCGGACAACGCATCGAGGAACCGTTGCTGATCGACGTGCCGCTCGATCGCTTTTAGCAAGAAACGGAAACCGACTCCGGTCATCAACACGACCACGTTGACTTCGCCGGTAATCACGCGGTAAGCAAAATCGATAGCCGCCCGATTGGGGTCGATCGGCACCTCACGCATCGACGGACTGACGTGGGCAACGCCTCCATGCCGTGTGATTAGCCGTGCCATATCGTCCGCCCGACGACTCTCTAAGGCAGCGATATTGAGTCCGTCAAATTTGGCAGGGGCCTTTTCCATGGAAGTCAATTCGTAACGTGTCGCGAGAAATGAGCATTGTGAAGCAGTCGTGTCGGTTTGACGTGCTAAAACGAACGGTCATTGTAGAGAATTTGTGCTCGGTTACGATGTGAGGAGAGTCGGTTCAAAAGTAAGTTTCCCTAGTTTGGTCCAGTTTGTTCCATTGGGACTTGGATCGGTCCCCCATTTCACCTCCTTTTTATAAACAGAAGTCCCAGCGTGTCTCGAAGTCCCATTCGCCGCCCACCAGCCAGTCTCGACATATCGAAGGTGTTACGGCTGGTGGATTCGCTTCCCGAGGTCCTGTCCAGCGATTCGATGTTTGGCAATAGGAAGCCGCTCGAAATCGAAGTCGGTTCAGGCAAAGGCCTGTTTATGTCCAATGCGTCGGCGGAGAATCCACGACAAAACTTTCTGGGCATCGAGATCAACGCCAAGTGTGCAGAGCATGCAGCGGGCCGATTGGCGAAAGCCGAGGTCACTAACGCGATCATGATCAGTGGTGATGCCGAACCGTTGTTCAACGAACGGGTTCCCGCAGAGAGTTTGGAGGCGGTGCATGTTTATTTTCCCGATCCATGGTGGAAAAAGAAGCAACGGAAACGCCGAGTCCTGAACGAGCGCAGCATCTTAAGTTTCGCCAAAGCACTTCGTCCTGGCGGCCGGTTACATGTGTGGACCGACGTGCTGGACTATTTCGAAGAAACGGTCGAGATCATCGCGGAAATCGCACCGGAGCTGGGAGTGCCCATTCCGGAGGAAGAGATTGAAGCGCAGCATGACCTCGATTATCGCACCCACTTCGAGCGACGAAGCCGCCGTCATCGCATCCCCGTGTACCGCGTCCGCTACGAAAAACGCGGATAGAAAAGTGCTGCAAAACAAAGTCGCTGCCAATTCTCATTAGGTGCCAGCCACCTATCCAAGGATCTAAGTGGTGCCAGCCACCAAAATTTGACACGAGGCGGATTTCGGATCTAATACCGGTAGCCGAATCATCCCCCCAAACACGCGGAGGTGTCTGATGCCGCGGCCGCCACGAGCTGAGCAATTCAGCCCCGATGAAGTTTGTATCGTCAATGTGACACAGCGGTGCGTCCGTCGTGCCTTCCTGGCAGGAATCGATGCTGCCACGGGCAAGGACTATTCCTGCCGTCGCGAGTGGATTCGCAGGCGAATGGAAGCTCTTGCGTCAGTCTTTGCCATCGACGTGCTTACCTATGCCGTGATGAGTAATCATCTGCACCTCATCCTTCGCAATCGGCCTGATGTCTTGGCCGAGTGGTCCGACAGCGAAGTGGCTCTCCGCTGGCTGAAAGTCTTTCCAGGTCATCGGCTCGAAGAACATCTCGCCGAGCCGACCGAAAATGACGTCCAGAGGCTCGTCCGTGACAGGCAGCGGTTGAGCATGATCCGGCAACGTTTGTCGGACATCTCGTGGTTCATGCGGGCACTGTCTGAGCCGATCGCCCGCCGAGCTAACAAGGTCGATGAGTGCACCGGCCACTTTTGGGAAGGCCGTTTCAAAGCACAGCGAATCGTCGATGAAACAGGGCTGTTGGCTTGCAGCATGTACGTGGACCTGAATCCGGTGCGGGCTGCCATGGCGGATTCCCCCGACCACTCTCCCCACACTTCTGCTTACGACCGCATCGAAGCCGAGAAAGGTAAACAGATCGATTCAGCAGCATTCGACTTAGTGCCGATTCCAACCGAAGAAGCGGCCGAGACAATTCGCGAAACGCCCGTCGAGAAGCTCCGGCAAAAGCAGCGTGCGAAGCGTCAGAACCCCACTGGACGCAAGGTACGCCGTGACGGTTGGCTTGCTCCGCTATCGCTCAAATCCAGCACACTCTCCAACGAACCGCAAACACACACCGATGGTTTTCGCAGCAGCGACCGTGGCTTTCTGAGCCTGTCGCTTAGCGACTATCTTCGACTGCTTCGCTGGACTGCCAAACATGGTGATGACACCGCGAAAATTCCCGCGGGCCTGGCCAAAACACTTGCGGCACTCGGCATCGATTCATCGATGTGGCGAGACTTAGTGTGGCACTGGAGAGAGTATTTTGGCCATTCGACGTGTGTAGGACGTGCCGAATCGATGCAAGCCGATGCCGAGCGAACGGGTCACCATTGGCACCGCGGCCAATCCAGCGCATCGGCGTGCTTCAACTGACTCATTGCATGCTGCAAACGGTTGCCTCCGAAGAGCACGATTGTTTCTTAACAGTCGTGCCTGAGGTTTCGCGCAATGGCCTTTGGCAATTGAGTAAACAGGACGCCAGGTTTCAACATCCACGCACCTCGCAGCCTCGCTATTGCCAGAACTTATAGCCCTCACCCAAATACTCGGATAACGATTGTGGTTACAAACCCCGGTTACGTGGCTGGCACCAACTTAGAATAGTTTAGGTGGCTGGCACCAATTAAGAATACTCCCATTTGACTTCTTCTTGATGAAACACCTCGCTGAAATAAATTCCATTGTGGACAAAGATCTGTCGCTTAGTCACCATGAAACGTGATACCTTTTTTTCGGATTCAACCAATGGCAGCGATCGATCAGCCTCCGTTAGAGACACGGCCCCTGTCATCTCGTGACATAACGGTCTTGGCTCTAGTGGGCATGACACCACTGGCCTTCAGTGTGTTTGACATTCTACCGAGCCGAATCTGGAACCATCATCCCTTTCATGCGGTCGTTGAAGGACTCGGTTCCTTTGCGGCTCTGATCGTGGCAGTAACGATGTTGATGCTTCGCCAGCAAGGGAGTTTGACGTCGGCCTATGTGTGGGTCATCTGCGGGTTCATCGGCATGGGAACTCTGGACGGAATTCATGCCGCCACGCATGCGGGACACGTCTTTGTTTGGCTGCATAGTTGCGCCACCTTTGTCGGCGGTGCTACGTTTGCGCTGGTTTGGTTGCCGGATCAGTTCAACCGAAAAGTAGATGTACCGATCGCTGCGTTGCTGATGTTCGCTTTCGCCACCGCCTTCGGATGCATCTCATTGGCACAACCGAACCTGCTGCCCGCGATGAAGGATGACCACGGCTTTACGTTTGCTGCCAAAGCACTCAACATCGGAGGCGGCATCGGGTTCTTGGCTGCGACAGGATTCTTTCTGTTTCGGCAGCACAAGAACACCGACACGTTGATCTTTGCCAACCTGTGCCTATTGTTCGGCGTCGCTGGCCTGATCTTCGAGCGGTCCGTGCTGTGGGACAGTAATTGGTGGCTGTGGCACATGCTTCGATTAGTCGCTTACGGGTTCGTCTTGTATTACTTCATGGCGATCTTCTACCGTACCTTGGTCAATCTGAAACAGACCCGCGATTCACTTGAAACCCGGATCGCTGACATCACAATTCACGAATCTCAGCTTCACCAAGCTCATGGAAACCTAGAAGCGATTCTCAATTCAACAGCCGACGCGATCATGACGATCGATACAAATGGTGAGATTGAAACTTTTAATCGACGAGCGGAAACGCTATTCGGATACCCGCGGCAAGAAGTAATTGGCAATCATCTTTCCACATTGATTGTCGCTCTCAACGGGTCGAAACACGAATCCAATACGCGATTTGGCGATTGGATAGGTGATGTCGACACGCTGAATCGGGAACGTGAGTTGGACGTGTTTCGCCGGGACGGATCACATGTACCGATCCTGCTGCGAATGACTGAATTGAAACAAGGCGATCGCCGTCAGTACATCTGCGTAGCACAAGACGTCAGCGAACGAAAACGTATCGACGATGAACGGAAACAGATTTTCAACGCGGTCCGCGAAACTGTCGCGATGTTATCCACTACCAGTACAGAGTTGTCTGCTAGCGTGGTTCAACAAACGCGTGGGTCAGAAACGCAGTCGGCAGCGGTCAAAGACGCATCAAAGTTCGTCAAGGAAGTTGCCTGCAGCACCGAGGATGCCGCTGCTATGGTCAGCGACGTCGCGAAAACCGCTCTCCGAGCCGACGCTGTCAGCAAATCAGGACGAACGGCGGTCGAAGAAACACGAGTGGCGATGTCCATGGTCCGCAAACGCGACGAATCCACAGCGACGAGCATGGGAAGGCTCGCCGAACGCGCCCAAGCGATCGCCACCATTATCACGGCCGTCAACGACTTTGCCGATCAGACCAATATCTTGGCATTGAACGCCGCCATTGAAGCCTCGCGAGCAGGCGAGGCAGGACGAGGGTTCGCAGTGGTCGCAGCCGAAGTCAAATCGTTAGCGGAACAAGCAAAACTGGCGACAGCGGAGGTGCGAAACATATTAAGTGAAATTCTCGCCGCCACGCACGACGCGATCCTGTCGACTGAACAGGGGGCCACGTCCGTCAACGAAGCCTATGCGGTTGTCATGAAAGCCGAGCAAACAATCGAAGAGCTCGGTACGATGGTAGCGGCATCCGCTGAAGCAGCAAGCAAGATCGTAACGGCGTCGAAGCAACAGGCGAACAGCATTCATCAAGTAACGACATCGATGGATCAAATCAATCAGTCCGCTCAAGATACACTAGCCGCGACACGCCAGACTGAGAACGCCGCTAATAATTTGGACGCACTTGGTCGACGATTGACGCAACTGATCGAACTTCGAAGCGAATCGCACGTCCGCGAGCCTCTGTAAAAACAATTGAGACAGCCGCCTGGCTCCAAACAGTACGCTACGCCGAGCTCCATTCCGATTGGCCTAGAGTTCGTCGTCGGCCGACAGTGCATTGGACGAGTTGGAAGCATTTCCGAAACAACGCAACTGGTAGGTTGCAAACCGCATTGCCGATTTTTAACATCGCGTAGGAGGTCTGCGCGAAGCACACTCTCATTCGGAAGTTGCGGCAGCCGACGAAAAAGGCCAGCCGCCTCGAATGAGACGGCTGGCCGGTCGTTAACGACGATTCTGCGATTCGTGTTAGATTACACAGAGTTCGCAGTCGCATTCGCTGCAAATGCAATCCGCTGTATTGCAGCAATCGCAACCTGCTTCACAAACACCGCACTGGCACGCTGCGTCCGTGGCAACGGCTGCAAGCGTGGTATCCGCAGTTGCCGCAGAGCCAACTGCATTGCAGTCGCATGCATCACAGCCACAGGCTTCACATGCACACTCGCCTCCATCGCAGCAGTCACATCCAGCTTCGCATTGGCCGCATGGGCAGACTCCCGCTGGCTGCTGGTTGCCTGAACTCTTCACAGGACTGAATGCCGACGCGACGACGGCGGTGAGGGCTACCGAAGCGACAACAACACTTAACATTCGAAACATATTGATTCTCCAAAAACACAAATTTTTATCGTTGTACAGAAACACAGATCAGAAATAACAGAGCTTCACAAGCGACCGTTATTTCCGCCAACGACAAAGAAGTGCGCACTGCTGTTGTGCAGGGAGAAACGCTATCAGGTCGGCAACGCGAGTTGAAGACGTTGGTATCGACCACGGTGTATCCAACGTCAATTCAGCCGCTAGCAACGCATGGGCTGATTGATCGTCGGGTTGATTGCGAACCACTGAGGTGGGGATGATGTGCCGTGCAGTTACGCTTCCACAGCACGTTACGCACTTGCATTGGCTCGGGACGTCACAGCAGTGTGTGGTCCCGGTAGATTGCGACACATCCTTGAAAGTCGCATCCAAATTCCCGCAGCATGACGAAGCGTCCCCGCCGGTGGCGGTAGGACACCCTGATCCTTGAATCGCTGCAGTAGATTCGGCCGAGCAGCATGTCGCGTCGGGTAAATCTTGCCCCGCACCTCTACAGCAACAATTTGCTGCCGCGATCGCGGGCGACGCCACCAACGCGCATACCCCTAGCACTGCAATCCAAGCAGTCGAGCTTCGGTAGTGGAGGCGTTTACGTTGCATCGTGTTCAGAGGGAATCATTATCGGGGGCTGTGGGCTGACGATCATATTCTAAGTAGCCTCAGACGAATCGTCACCTTGGATTAATGAACGTCGAAGAAAATCGTCCGCCAAGTGTTTTTCTGATCTGTACCGTGGCGGCGACCGAAACTCTTCGCGAGTTTCGCTACATGGGTTCTTGCTACACAGGTTCTTGCTAAATGAGTTGCTGTGTCAGCATGGTTTCATGGTCGACGAAGATTCACCATACTCGTGAGCGTTCAACAGCAATGTCTCGCACTGAAAAATACAATGAAATTGCACTGGTCTGAGTTTGGTGAGCAGCTTTGTCGCGGCAGCGGTATCAGCGAATTGATGGACGATTTAGGGCATGCAATCGCCAGGGGCGGCGACAGTATCTGCATGCTTGGTGGCGGCCAACCGGCACATATTCCTGAGATGGATGCGCTGTGGCGAAAGCGGTTCGAGGAAATGGGGCGAGAACCGGGCAAACTTGAACACGCGGTAGGCAACTACGAACCACCCTCGGGGAATCCTGCATTCCGGGCGGCACTAGCGGATTTGTTCAAACGGCAATTTGGCTGGGATCTAGGACCGGAAAACATCGGCGTCACCGCAGGCGGACAAACGGCGTTCTTCATGCTGTTCAACTCGTTGGCCGGAAAGTTCCGCGACGGTAGCCGCAAAAGAGTCCTGTTGCCACTGGTCCCCGAGTACATCGGCTATGCCAATCAATCGGTTGATGGCGAGATGTTTTGTGCCGTCAAGCCACGACTGGAAATGACCGGCGAACACGAATTCAAATATCGTGTTGATTTTGACGCGTTAGAAATCACTGACGATATTGCAGCAATCTGCGTGTCGCGTCCGACCAACCCGACCGGCAATGTGTTGACCGACGCAGAGATCGAGCGACTCGCCGAACTCGCTGCAGCGAATGACATTCCGCTGATCATCGATAACGCCTACGGCGCGCCGTTTCCCAACGCGATATTCACCGAAGCCACTCCGGTCTGGAACGAGAACATCATCCTGACGCTCAGTCTTTCCAAGATCGGGTTGCCAGGCACTCGCACCGGGATCGTGGTGGCCAGCCCCGATGTGATCCGTTCTCTGTCATCGATGATGTCCATCGTGGGACTCGCCAACACCAACATTGGTCAAGCGATCGCAACCCCGCTCGTTGAAAGTGGCGAAATTTTGCGGCTGAGCAATGAAGTGGTCCAGCCGTTTTACCGTACGAAGTCCGAGCAAGCTCAGGCGTTTGTTCGCGAGTACTTCGACGACCGGTTGCCTTATCGGATTCATCGCAGCGAAGGGGCGTTCTTTCTGTGGATGTGGTTCGAAGGGTTGCCGATCAGTTCGCGAGAACTGTACCAGCGTCTGAAGGCCCGTGACGTGTTAGTCGTCCCCGGCAACTATTTCTTTTTTGGATTGGACGATCACGATTGGCGACACCGCAATGAGTGCATTCGAGTGACGTTCACGATGCCCGAGCCGACGGTGAAAAAAGGGTTCCAAATTATCGCCGAAGAGGTGGCCAAGGCTTACGCAGAATCTTTACCGTAGCGAAAGTCGCAGAGACTTTCGTAGTGGCACGTTGATGGCCGAAACTCTCCGCGGGCTGTTGATTTATTGAGCCGTGACGCGTGAGCGGCCGGGTCCCACGCATTACCCGGTGCCTTACGGCCCACGGCTCACAACTGCGATTTGGAGTTCGATTAAATCATCAGCCCGTCTGCGAGTTTCGCTACCGGTAAAATCGATTTTGCTCGTTTGAGGCTAAACAAATCCACGATGATACGATTCACCCTGCTGCTAATTGCATCCTGGATTGTGATGACGACGACACACGAAGTCGGCCATCTGATCGGAGGCTGGCTAGGGGGTGGGACGCTGCAACATGCCGAACTTAGACCATGGCATTTGCCACACAGCCTCTTCGCCCCTGACCCGCATCCGTTGGTCACCCTTTGGTCAGGCCCCTTAGTCGGAACGGTGGTTCCGTTGCTGATTGCGATCGCAATTCGCAAGCCATCCGTCTGGTTTATCGCGAACTTTTGCGTATTGGCCAACGGTGTCTATTTAGCGGTAGCTTGGTTCACAGGAGACCCTTTTCTGGACACCCCTCGGCTGCTTGCTGCCGGAGCGTCACCGCTGTCGATTGCGATCTATTGTGCGTTGACTTTGGGTTGGGGGTACCCCGCATTCCGTGCTAACTGCGTTGCTATTTTTCGTCCGAAGCCCGTCCAACCCTGCGAACAAAACATCGCTGATTGAGTCTGTTTGCGATTCGTTCTCTGCAAAGCATCAGGGCTAATTTTCGCGGCGTGATGAGCTACAATAGCCAGCATGCAATTTCCACAACAAAAATCACAGCTTCGTAAATCAACTGATTACCAGCCCACCTTGATTAAAGTGGTTCGGTTGACCTTATTGCTGCTGATAATGATGCCATTCGGCTTGGCAGTCGCCGACGATTCGAAGGGTGCCCTGCCGATCCCCGAAAACCCGAGTTTTGCACACGACATTCAGCCGATTTTTGCAAAATCGTGTACTGGTTGCCACGGCGGCGTAAAGCAGGCCGGCGACATCTCGTTCGTCTACGCCGATTCGATTTTGCCGCCTGACGGTTGGGTGGTTGAACCGGGAGATCCGGATGAGTCGGTTTTGTTTCAACGCATCATCTCGGACGATCCTGATGACCGAATGCCGCCGCCCGACGAACATCCCGATGGTTTAAGCGAGCGAGAAATTGAGCTGATTCGTCGCTGGATCCAACAGGGCGCTAAATGGGAAGACCATTGGTCGCGGATGCCGCTGGTGGCCCCCTCGATTCCCGAAAGCGACCAATCGATCGCATGGGCTAACAAGCCGTTGGATCACTTTATTTACAGTTCACTGCGGCAGCACGATTTGTCACCTACTCGTGAAGCCGAACCGGAACAATGGTTGCGCCGTGTTTCGTTCGATTTGATCGGGCTGCCACCGACGCTCGAAGAGCTTGATGCGTTCGTCGAGCAATTGTCGAAATCGCAACACGAAGTGGACCGTGAACTCGTTTACGAACAAGAAGTCGAGCGTTTGTTGGCGTCGCCTCATTTTGGTGAACGTTGGGCTTCGATGTGGATGGACTTGGCTCGCTATGCCGACTCGAAAGGGTTTGAAAAAGACCCGCATCGTGAAATGTGGCCGTACCGCAATTGGTTGATTGAAGCGTTCAACCAAGACATGCCATATGACGAATTCACGATTAAACAACTCGCAGGCGATCTGATGCCCGATCCGTCCTTTGACGACCTCGTGGCGACCGCGTTTCACCGCAATACACAAACCAACACCGAAGGCGGGACCGATGACGAAGAGTTCCGCATTGCCGCGGTGATCGATCGTCTCAGCACCACTTGGACGACTTGGCAAGCGACCACCTTCGGATGCGTCCAGTGCCATGCTCACCCCTACGAACCTTACCAGCATGACGAGTTCTATGCCGGGTTGTCGCTATTCAACAATAGTGAAGATGCGGACTTGGATCACGAAAAACCAGCGATCCCTTATCTCAGTGACAAGCAATTACGTGTTGATTTCGTGAGGACCGGGCGTGAGCTGAACGAGGCCGAGAAGGCTCTCGATTCACTCTCGCACACGGTGGCCGGTCAATCCCAGTGGGAATTGCTGCCGATCAATGAACTCGAATCGACCACGGGCACGATCGGAAAGGTCGGCGATGAAGTCCGTGTGATCGGCGGAACGGTTGCGGTGGGCAGCACCTACAAATTGTCGAGTGATGTATCGTCAATCACGGCGCTGCGTTTCACAATCCGGCCGGAATCCGATGATCCGGCCAAGTGGCCCGAACAGGGAAGCGTGCTTTCCCATCTGGAAGTCGCCGTCATAGGGAAAGAAGGCAAATCCACGCCGGTAAAACTCGATGCGGTCATTCCTGACTATCGAGCGGGCGCGAACCCGGTTGAGAAAATGTTGCAAAAAGGATCGGAAGGATTTGGAGGCTACCCAAAAATTTTCGAACCCCGCTGGGTTGTCGTTACTCTCACCGAACCGTTGCAGCTTGGCGAATCCGAAACGCTCGAATTAAAGTTGAATCAGAGTGCGTCGGTCACGGGCGGACTCTCTAACCACTTGCGTCGATTCAAGGTCGAGTTCTCGGCAACCCCATCACTTAGCGAACTTGGCAAGAATGAGGCGTACGCGAAACAGCGAGAAACGGTTGACTCGCTTCGTCGTGAAATGAGCAAGTTCAAAGGGCCGTCGCTGCCGATCATGCAAGACCGTGTTCTCGATGCGGCACGCGAAACTCGATTGTTCCTGCGTGGCAACTGGCTTGACCGCGGCGACGTAGTCGAGCCCAAGATCCCCGATGTCTTTCAAATCGCAGCGGATGGCAAGCCGATTCAGGTGACCAACCGCCTGGAGTTCGCTCAGTGGCTGGTCTCTCGTGACAACCCGATGGCTTCGCGAGTTTGGGTGAATCGGATTTGGAACGAATTGTTCGGAATCGGAATCGTGGAGACGCTCGAAGATTTTGGTGTCAGTGGCGAGCCGCCCTCGAACCTCGAGCTGTTGAATTTTCTTGCCTCACAAATGCAAAGCGATCTCGGGTGGAGTCTAAAATCGCTGTTGCGGGAATTGGTGCTTTCGGCAACCTATCGACAAGACAACCGAGTCGATGCGGAACGTAAAGAGAAAGATCCGCGTAACCGGTTGCTCGCTCGAGGCCCACGCACTCGCTTGACCGCCGAGATGGTGCGAGACCAAGCGCTCGTCGCATCCGGAAAATTGGCGTCCCAAATGGGAGGCCCGAGCGTTATGCCTCCGCAGCCGGACGGGGTTTGGCAGCAAGTTTATTCGGGTGCCGCGTGGAAGGCTGCCGAGGGAGAAGATCGCTTCCGGCGTGGTGTCTATACGTATTGGAAACGGACCAGTCCCTATCCTGGGTTTGTCATGTTCGATACGCCGAACCGTGATATTTGTAGTCCACGGCGAATCGCGACCAACACACCGCTGCAGGCATTGGTGACGCTAAACAGCGAAGTCTATACCGAGTTGGCACAGTTTATCGCCGACCGTGCTAAAGCAGATACAAGTGCTAAACCGTCAGCGACACCACGCGATCTCATTCGCGAGATTTACGTACGTGTGATTAGCCGCGAGCCAAGCGAAGAAGATCTTGCGGATTTGATGATGCTGTGCGAAACCTTGCTGACGCAACGAGCAACCGTGGAAGAAGCAGCCGTGCGTGAACCAGCAACCGATGAAACAGTAACGAACGAAACATCAGAGAGTGAAACGAAGGCGCAAGATTCTACGGCGGCGAAAAGCATGCCAGCCAAGCTGGACCCACTAGGCATCGTCGCATTGGCGATTTTGAATTCCGATTTGGCGATCACAAAATGAGTCATCGAACAATGAATTTACATCAAGAGCTTGAATTGCAGCGATTGCACGCCAGCACCCGTCGTCACTTTTTGGGCGGCTGCGGACTTGGTTTGGCTTCGGCCTGGATGGGCGCCCAGTCCGCCGGAGCAGCCGACGCGTCGCTTGCCAATGGCAAAGCGGGCAATCCGAGTCTGGAGGGTGGATTGCATTTTCGCCCGCGAGCAAAACGGATTATCTATTTGCACATGGCCGGCTCTCCCAGCCAGCTGGATTTATTTGATTACAAGCCGGAATTGGCGAAGTTTGATGGCATGGATACTCCGGCTTCCTTTTTGGAGGGCAAGCGGTTTGCATTTATCCAAGGCGTTCCAAAAATGCTCGGGCCGCAGTTTCCTTTTGAACAAGTCGGTGAGGCGGGCAACTGGGTGTCCGACCGATTCCCGGAATTCAAAACGGTCTCGGACCAAGTTTGTTTCATCAAGTCGATGTACACGACTCAGTTCAACCACGCACCCGCACAGTTGTTGATGTTGACGGGCAATCAAACGCTCGGCGCGGGCTCCATGGGGGCGTGGGCCACGTATGGGCTCGGCAGCGAAAACGACAACTTGCCCGGCTTCATCGTGCTTGTTTCAGGCGGGCGGATGCCGTCGGCGGGTAAGAGCGTCTGGGGATCCGGTTATCTGCCTTCGGTGTACCAAGGGGTGCAATGTCGTTCGCAAGGCGATCCCGTATTGTTCCTGTCAAACACCGATGGTTCGACTCGCCAAGAGCGACGAACGACTCTCGATGCGATCGAGAAACTCAATCGACGTGCTTACGAAGAATATGGCGATGCGGAAACGCTGACTCGCATCTCACAATACGAGATGGCATTCCGGATGCAGACTTCGGCGACCGATGCATTTGACTTGAGCCAAGAAGACAAAAGCGTGCACGATGCATATGGGGTCGAGCCGGGCAAGGAGGCGTTTGCCAACAATTGCCTACTGGCCCGTCGATTGGCCGAGCGTGGCGTTCGCTTTATCCAGCTGTTTCACTGGGGTTGGGATTCGCACGGGGCGGCTGAGAGTGAAGCGATTAACAAAGGGTTTTCGGACCGTTGCCGCGAGACGGACAAGCCAATCGCCGCATTGCTAAAAGATCTGCAGCAGCGTGGGTTACTCGAAGATACGCTTGTCGTCTGGGGCGGCGAGTTTGGCCGCACGCCGATGCGGGAAAATCGCAACGGCAAAGAAATGAAACTCGTCGGTCGCGATCACAATCCCGGCGCGTTCACGATCTGGATGGCCGGCGGTGGAGTGAAGAGCGGTTTTACGCTTGGCGAGACCGACGAGATCGGATACGAAGCGGTCGTCGACAAAGTGTCGCCTCACGATCTGCACGCGACACTGCTGCATTTGATGGGCGTCGACCATATGCGTCTGACGTATCCGACGCAGGGTGCCAATCAGCGTCTGTCCAATCTGACCAAACCATCACGCGTGGTTAACGAGATCATCGCGTAAACGAATGTGGGATAGGCTTCCAGCCTGTCATCGGTGTGTTTTAAGGTAGCAAAACTCGCAGAGAGTTTCGTCGTGTTTGCCAAACGATCCGAAACTCTTGGCGAGTTTCGCTACAGGAGGATTCAACAGGAATGGGACAATTACAGGCTAGAAGCCTATCCCACTTTTAGACCAGCATCATTGCGATCGCTGCGACGGTGAGCGATCCGCCAACGATGCGGCAAGCTTTGGTGAACGTCTCGGTCGAACCGAGTCGTTGTGCTGATTTCGCTGCCATCATCGCGATTACGATCATGCCAAGCGATGTTGCCATCAACCCAATCGAGTAAAACGCGACAGTGACCGTGCCCACCATTTCGATCACGTGAGCATAGCCGTGGAACAGGCCAAATCCGCAGATCACGCTCAATAAAAACGTCGGTGCGGTACGTCGTGACGCCAAAGTCAGTCCGCCGACCAACACTGACCCAATAATCATCGCTTCGGCCATCGGCACGCTCCAGCCAAGCGAAGCTGCGGATGCCCCGATTGATCCCATTGCCAAAAATGCGGCAGGAACGGCCCACATCGCACGTCCCCCGATGCGAACCGCGATCAGAGCGACAGCGATCAGCGTTAACAAATGGTCAATTCCCGTCAACGGATGCGTTAAGCCGTGAGTCAATCCACCCATCGCGTGTTCAGAAACACCGTGGTTGGCGGGGCCATGACCTGGATGGGCCAACGCCATGCTGGGGAAACTCATCACGAAAACAGCGGCGGCGAGCAACATCCATCGATTCATATTTCAAATTCCTTGAGCGGGGTGATATCCATTTGTCGTTGCCGGCAAACGGGTTGCCAGCGATCGGGCTGCCCGCAAAGGGGCTCGATCGACGCTCAGTGTACGCCAAACGATGGGGCCGCGTACATTGGGTTTGCACCGTTCCGGCTTGAAAAAATTACCCTGCCGCCTGTGGCGACCGCACCCCTATTGAGGCGTCTATTTCGTTGACTTATCCGATTCGGCGGCTTGTTTTGCCTTTACATATTCGAGCACTTTTGCTTCCATGACGGGAGCTCGCAGTCCGACTTGTCGAGCTTCTTTGCGTGCTTCATCCACGCTCAATTTGCCATCGATGATGCGGTGCGCCATCCATACCGCTCCGACACGACTGGCCGCCGCACAATGCACCAAGACCTTCGCGTCGTCCTTCGCTGTACGAATGATTTCCAAACTTTTGTCGAACATCTCTGGGCTGAGATCGTCGGGGCCTTGAACGGGCAGCTGGAAAAAACGCAGCCCCGCCGCCTCGGTAACCTGTTTTTCGTCCCATTCCAATTCGACCGGTTCGCGGAGCGTCAGCACGGTAGTAATTCCCCGCTGCTTGAATTCCGAGAACAGATCTTGGTTGGGTTGGCCCGCAAGAATCACGTTACCGAACCGCAACACGTTGCGGGTATCGCCCAGTTCGTGCGTTTCGAGTTTGTGAGACGTCGCTACCGAGTCACGGTCGAAAGTCAAAACAGCGTCTTCGGCAACCAATTGTGAACAGTGAACCGAATCGAAAACGTGAAGCGTTGCGGTAAAGATCGCAAACAAAACGAGCAAACGGGTTGGCATCGCGGAATTCATGTCTGAAAGGGGGTGAGGAGCAAAGAATGTGAACGTCATTCTAGCGTAACGATTCTAACGTAGAGCGGTGAAATAGCACGAGCGACATTTGACGATCCGCTGTATTTTAGCAGTGCAACCGGCGTTGGAAGAATTCTAACCTGAATCGTAAGTTTTGAAGTTGCGTTATTTTGAAGTGCCGGAGGACGTGCGATTTATAGATTGCGTGATTTGCAGTCTTAAGCCGGAGGCCGACACATCCCATGCCGGTGGCGTAAGCCTGGACCGCTACTAAAGTAGATGGCATTGGGGTCGCGCCGCTCTGCTACCAAAAAGGCCATTAAACGTTCAACTTTTACTTGTAAGCCTCTTTTGTCGTAATGCCGCGACGCTCGTTATTGAGCAGCCCTTCGAAATTCAGCTGCTGTTCTTCCTGGTAAATCGAATTTTGCCGGAACAGGTTGTCTCGCAGCCCGGCTTTGCCTTTACTCTGCGGCTTCTTTCCAGCCGTGGCGTTTGGGGCGGCCTCGGCCGACGCATTGCCCGAAGCATTACCCGATGCAGGGGATGTGTTCGCTGCGGCGATCGCAGATTGCAGATCGACCTTGCCTCGATAAAACGCATATTGATTGTTTTGATGAGCCGCAATCACGGTGCTGGTGCCCTTAATGTCGTCGGCGATCATCAACCCACGCAGGTCCGAATCATCCGAAACAAATTCATCGTTCACCGAACCGATGACCTTCACATGAACGTTGTTAAGAAATTGGTCACTCGTTGTGTCATTGACACTGACCCGGACGCGTCCTGATGTGGCGTCTTCTTGCACGACAAGTTCCAGCGGGCTCACCAAAACTAATCCCGAGGCATACAGGTTCTCGCCGCGACACACAATCAAATAGGCTCCCTCATCACTGAGCGGCAACTCGAGTGCCTTTTCACGATCACGAAAATCACGTCCATCCCCCAATTCGACCGTGGCCTCGTGATACGGTTTGATTCCGGCCAAGTTGATTGCTGTAATGCGGTCCAAGTTTCGTTGCAATAATCCAAACTTCATCAGATCGATTCGGTAGACCTTCACGACCGCTTCCGCAATGTTGCGAAAACGCAACTCGACCGTTTTAGGATCGTCGGGCTTGATCGTGGTAACTTCATCGAGCTCGACCGCCTTGCGATTAAAAAAGCGGATCGCTTCGGCAGCGTCAGCGAACCGCTCTTTGACCTTGGTGTATTCTGCAATCGCATCGGCGGCATCGCCTAAACTGTGATAGACCTGGCCCATGATATAGGTCGCTTCCCAGCGATTGTCGGCAACTCGGGTGCCGCCGGTATCGGGATTGGGGAAAGTCGCCTCGGCAACTTTGCGACACATCTGAAGCGCCGCTTCGGGATGTTCGAGTTCAAAATGGCAATACCCAATGATGTACCAAAACGAATCGAGCAGTCGACTTTGCGGATAACGCTGAGCGTATTTTTCACAGCGATCGATCGCGAACTCGAACTGTTCTAGATCGATCATGGCCGTTGCCAATGCGAAACTCGCTTGATCGTCTGCGGGATCCTTGGGCCAAGTCGTGACAAAGTGATCGAGCATCTTGATTGCCGCATGAATCAAGTGCACTCGCGTTATCTCAGCCGATTTCAACTTGGCATCTTCACTTGCTTTAGCGGCGCGTCGATACGTTTCCTGAGCCAACGCATACGTCGCCGTGGCAACATAGGCTTCGGCGGGATAGTCATGCAGCAACCGTTCCATCACTTGCACACTACGCACGAATTCTCCTCGTTCGTTTAAAAAACCGGCGACTTGCGATTCACGTTCAAAGCTGGCTTGAACCGTCGCTCGGTACACCAAGTAGCTGCGTTCATATTCGCCAAGTTCGCGATACGATTTGGCCACTTTTAAAATATCCTCAAACGAAATTTCAACGTCTGGGAATTTCTCTTTTAGCACTTCAAAGTATTTGACGGTGTCACTGTGACTTTTTCGTTTTAGTGACGAAGCAAATAACCACTGCGTCGCGTTCTTGAGTTTGTCGGCATCAAGTTGCCAATTTTCGACCAGCTCCGTCAAATAGCGATGCGCCGCGTCAAAGTCGGCATTCTCAAATGCGTGTTTGCCGAAATAGTACTGTTCGTCGGGAGTCAATCGATACTCATCCACTGACGCCTCGCCGACATCGAGCACTTCGAGAGCTTTGACTTCCGAGATGGAAAACAGCGAAGGTTCGTAGAAGCTACGCAGAATCGACTGGGGAGCACGAAAGTTCCCAGGGATACTGCCCACCAAAGTGTATTTGATATCCGAAGGATAATTTCGATCTCCGATGTAGAACGTGATTTGGCCCGGCTCAATCTCAAACCGTTCAAATTGTCCTGACACGGAACCGTCCAACACCGAACATCCCGCTGGAATCGGTTCGGTTAGCACGAGATAGTCGTACTTTTCGCCGGTACGGTTGGTAACGTAGTGTCGACGTGGATTGAGTGTGACGACACCTCGCTGGCCCACCGGCAATTGAGTCAACGCGTTAGTGAACGAACGGTAGCTGCCGTTGATAACGTCAAAGCCACGTGGCACGTCGCGGCCGTCGAGTTGTTTTTGAGCGGGTTCGTAGATGCGACTGACGGTCCACTGTTTTGTTGAACTCTTGATTTTGTCCGCTGAAACGAAGCCCGTTAAAACGGCAGAGTAGCTGAAAGTGGCACGTCCGACCAAATTGAATTCGATCCGATTGGGCTTTTCGTGGCTCAGCAAACTTTCATCGACCACGATGCGACGCGTGGCGTCTTTACGAGGATCAATCGCCAAAATTTCGAGTTCGTGATCGTTGACAGTGAGCGTCAGTTCAAAAGGCTCCGAAGCATTGTCCACCGCAGCGTTCCATTTCGCCAAAGCGGTAATGGCAGGTCCGTTTACTTTTTCGATTGGCCAACGCGATCCAACGCGAGCGGACAATAACGACTCAGTCATCTTCGCCACATTCGGATTTTGAGGATCCATTTCTTGCAGAGCCAACAAATAGATCGCTTGCAACTCAGTCACATTCCGCATCCAGGGTAAAACCGTGACGCGATCCTCATCGCTGAGCTGCGAATCACCGCCAGGAATTTTGACGAGCGGCAAAATTTCGAGCCCCATCTCTTTGTGGTTCATTTCGGCGAGCGTCAGTGCTAAGTGGATCAACCCTGAGAGACTCAATCGATTGCGTTCGCGATACAGTCGATTGGCGAGCGAGAAATCGCCGCATTTCGAGACTGCCATCGCATGTAATAGAACGGTTTGTCGATCGAGGTCACTCGAATCCGTCTCGGTAAACGCCGTCTGTAAATAGGCTTTGCCCTTTTCAACCGTCGCTTGGGGTACGGAGAATCCAATGCTACGAGCGAAATGAAGGGCCCACATCACACGTGATGACAAATAGGGATCAGCGGCTTGGGCATCAGGATTCCCCGACCATGACCAACCGCCTTGCTCGCGTGCCGCCGAGACGAGTTGTGTGACGGCCGAGGCAACGCGACCCGACAACGCTTGACCTTCGGGCGTGTCCGAGTCTCTTGATTGGCCAATCATCTTCAGCAAGGCCGTGCCACCCATTGCGTCAGATATGGCACGTTCGATTGGACTTGCCGAGGGTAAGCCGCAGTTGAACAACGCATTCGGGCTGCTTCCGAGGACGCTTTCTAACAACGATCGATTGACACTCGGGCCAATCAGGATTTCCAACGAGGAACTTTCGGTGGGCTGATTTTTGTCCAGTCCAATGAGCGCGACAGTGTTTTGCGACGAAGTACCGCTAGCGGTTTGGAACACCGGGAATCCAAATGGTCGAACCGCGACGACTTCGCTTGTGACGTCATCGGGTTCACCGTCCGAAGTGACTGTCAACTCAAACGTCACGCTCGTCGCGGATTCAATTTCGATCGGGATTGACAATTTCTGAATCCCCTCGCCATCGATTTCCATGACTTTCGTTTGGGAAACGGATTTGGAATCGGTTGTAGACGGGTCGCCAAAGGTCGTTTTCAGCGAAACGGATACTGATCGTTTGCCGCCGGGTCCATGATGGATTTCGATGGGCAGTTTCGTCTTGTCGCCCTCGGTAAAGGCAAGGGGCGTTTTAAGGATCCCAAACAGGTCTCGTTTGGTAATTACATCCTCGCTCGCTTCGCCGGCGAGTGTTTCCGTGTTGATGCCTGTCGCGGTAAGACGCCATGCCGTTGATTTCGCAGGCATCGTGATGGTGATGGTCGCGTGGCCGTCGTCGTCGGTGACCACCGTTGGATCCCAGAACGCCGTTTCAGCGTGTGCCATCGTGGGCAACCACTGGAACCCGAGTTCACGAATTTTCTGTTCTATATCGGCTCGTCCTTTCAGCACAATGAATGCCCCATCGGCGGTCACTCCATTGACCATCGAGTTTGGGTTGAGGTTTTGGATCGCGGAGATGTCAAAGTATTCTGTTTGCGGAACAACACGCCATACCGGCGATTGATCAAAGAACAATTGTGCGTTTTGGTCCATCGGTGCGTTCGCAGCCTGGGGGATATTCGCTTGAACGGCATACCCTGTTGTTGATTCACTGGAACCTCTGACGGACAAACGACGACGAGAAAGCGACTGCCATACTTGCGAAGACGGAACTTGTCCGAGCTCGGATTGTTGCACCTCCCCACCGAATGGATCATCCATCGCACCGAACGGATCATTTGACTGACTAAGTCCATCCATATCATTGTCGACATCGGAGCTCACAATCGCATCAAGATTGACCTCGCCCCCATCCATCATCCAATCCGTATTTAGGGCAAAGTCGCCAACAATGGGAACCGCTGCATTGAGTCTCCGATCGTGCATTGCAGTCGGCGGCATCATCCGTCCGCTTAAATCGGCGAGTGCGCGGGTCTCACGCTCTAATATTTCCACACGTTCCGCTTCCGCCAACGATGATTCGCTGACATTTTGTGTTGTCGGGCGATAAGTGAATGTGCAACTTGTACTCTGCCGTACCGCAGTGCGGCGGATTCCCTCGGAAAAGAATGCTTCGATTGCATCCTGAACGTTGCTAAATGTGTTGAGCAGGTTCGTTTGCACCAAGCCCAACGATAGCTCGGACTTGACCGGATTGCCTTGTGGATCAGTCACCGTGATTTCGACGGTCAAGTCGTCACCCGGCTTCAATTGTCGTGAATGTGGTTTCATCGCGATCTGCAGCGTTTGCGATACACGAAACTCGCTCTGCGCCGAGTGAAACTGATTCTTAGTCATCACCGCAACAGACAAAAAGACATTGGGCGCGAACGATGATTTCATTGGCAGCTCGATTTTGTTGTCGCCCGAGGCAAGCGTGACAAGTTGATAATCAAGAATCGATGCACCCTCGAATGTCAGCAGTGCCAGCGACGGTGCCTCACGCCAATGCAGATTCACTGCCGCTTTATCACCAACCTGGTAGCGGTGACGATCCGCCAGGATTCTCAGTCGCGTGGTGTCCTTGTCGCCGGAGATGCGGATTCGATTCTCGCCGCTGATTTTGCTTTCAAACTGATCGATCCCCGTGGCGCGAATCACGTAGATGCCTGGTTCATCAAGGTTCAGCGTTAGCCGGGCCTCGCCATCGTCGCTGGCAAGATCATGGCTGTCGACGAGTTTCTCGCCCGGGCGACCATCGGTGACGGTTTGCATGAAAACTTCGACACTCAGCGGTGTTTCGATCGGTTTCCCGGCAGGGTCAGAAACTTTGAAAAGCGTTTCAAATGATTCGCCATTCAGGAACACATCCCGTGTCGATGAGGCTGCGATTTCAAATCCACGCGTCGACAGAAACACCGTGTGTGTCGTAGTCAGATTTCGCTGTGGGTTTTCAACCGTCAAACGAAGTGGTTGCGATTCGTCAAACGAGGTCGTGTCAAACTCAATCGATAGTTTGCCCTGTTTGTCGGTTTCGCCTTCAGAAACCGCTGCATCGTTGCCAAAGCGATAGCGGATCAATTCGTTTGCCAGCGGTGTGCCGTAGTAGTACTTCAGTTGCACCGTGGCTCGAATGGTTTCACCACGATGATAAACTTGTTTTTCCGGTTCGACTGAAAGCTGGACTGGCTCGAGTTTGTACTCACTGACTTTAAACTTTGTCTCGAACGACAAGGTTCCGACGCGATCCGATTCCCCCGAAGTGAAGCGGTGCAAATGGATGCGATAGTCGCCGGGTGTCGCCGTGCTCGGAAGCAGAATATTTCCGCTGACCGTGCCAAAGTCGCCAAGTGAAACATCACTTGATTGCAATTGACGTCCACGCGAATCATAGACATCGAGTTTAAACTTTTCGCCTGCTTTATAGGTGTAGCGATCTTGATCGACCCAGCGCACAACACCTTTGATATCGACAAGTTGTCCGCTGCGGTACGCAGGGCGGTCGGTATACAAGTATCCTCGCGGCGTCAGCCCGACAGCGAAATCGAGCCCGTTCAAATTGGTGACAGTCGACGCCATGTGGCCTTCCTGGACCGCGAACACACGCAAATCCTTGATCGACCGAAGTTCGCTCAACTGCGTTTGCAAAATGCCGTCGTCACCGGTGATTTCTTCGGCAAACACCTTGTCGCCATCGCTCATCAGCACACTGACCCCGGCGGCAGGTTTGCCTAGCCGCATATTTTCGGCGAACAGGAACAATTCATTGCGAGATGATTTCACGATGATATCGATGTCGCTGACGACCACCATCGTGGTCGCTTCGAGTTTGTCGCTTGATACCGTAACCGCGGTAACCGATGGGCCATCTACGGGGATTTCGATATCCCCTTCGACCTGTTTGTACTGCTCGCTGTTTTCGATTTTGTGAACAAATTGCGAGTCGGGATCGATCAACGCGATATCGAGTGTTTCAATCCCGCTGGCCAAATGCATTTTGCGGAAATAGTCGATCATGTCGACGCGATAGGTTTTAACCGTCACGTTTTCCAAGTTGCGTGTGGTTAACTTGATTCGCGGCTTTTCGTCGCTGCGGAATTTGCGTTCCGTGACAATCTGCAGCGTGGGCGATGTCAGGCGGCGGATGCGTTTTGCGGCGTGGACGCTATTTCCGACCTGTTTGTAGGCTTCGAGCGCTTCCTTCAGTTTCCCGAGCCGTTCCTCCAAAGTGATGCCGATCATCAACGAAGCACTGGACGCTTCACGCGTATCGGGGTATTTGTTGACCACGCGTCGCCAATCGGAGATCGCGTCTTGGAAAAGCTGCTTGGTCTGTTTGTCTAGGTCAACGGACTGGGCCGACTTGCCATCTTCGATCACCTTGGCAACACGTTGATTGTGCAATTCCGCTGCCTCGGACAACTTCATTTCACCAAGCGTCAACAAGATTTTCGCAGCGCGTGCATCGAGCGGATGTTTGTTCAGAAACGTGGTCCACAAATCACGAGCCTCTCCGTACTTTTCCTGCTTCTTCGCGTATGCAGCCTTGGCAAATTCGGTATCGACGATCCGTTTTTGGACTTCAGGCCAATGAGGGTCCGCGGGGTGGTTTTCCAGAAAAGCTCTCCAGGCGGCAATCGCTTCATCGAACTTCTCTTGCGCCAAGTACTGTTGACCGAGCATTTGACGTGCAACGGCGACTTCAGGGGTATCGGCATAAGCAGGGGTGTCGACCAAGGATTCGAGGCGTTCAGCCGCTTGAGTGTGGCGACGATGGTGCGCAAAGCCTTGTGCGATTTCCAGCTCTGCTTTCGAGGCGAGTTCGTGTTCGGGATGGTGACTTAGAAACCGCTCCGCCGCAGTGGTCGCTAATTCTAAATCGCGAATCGAAGCTGGGGTCGGAAGACCATACGTGTGGGCTACTTCGTATTCCGCGCGAGCAAGGTATTCGTCAATGGCAACGGTGTCTTCACCCGCATCAACCGCTTTCCATGAACTCAAAAAATCCTGCCAGGTTTTGCGTGCCTCTACATTTTTACCGAGTTTCAGCTCGACATCGCCCAGCCGAAATGTCGCTTCGGCAACGGTGATCGCCGCCGCCGCGTCTGATTTCGGGTCGTCACGTTTATACTTTTTCAAAAACTCTTGGTAGGCTAAACCCGCCGCTCCATAAGATTCCAATTCTTCCTGGCAACGGGCGATGCGGAATTCAATCGTTTGTCGCAGCGAGGCCGACGGGCCAAGTTTCACCGCTTCGATGTAATAGGTGAGTGCTTGTTTGTAGTCTGGCTTTTTCAACTTCGAAGGATCATCCGAAGCAATGCCTTCGAAGTAACGATCGGCAAACTCCAGATACAGTTTGGCAAGTTCGTCTTTGCGACCGCGCGAGAGCAAACGTTCCGCTTCGGCGGCATAGACTGCACCCGCGTCATTGTATTGGTGACGCAGTACCATCACGTGGGCGCGGCCAAACCGAGACCGAGGCACCCAGGTGCTGTCGGGATATTGCTTTTCGAGCGTTTCATAAGCGGAGATGGCTTCGTCATGAGCGCCGGATTCAGCCAAAGCGTTCGCTTTCAGATATTGCAGATAATCAGCGGCAGTTGTCGCTTTGTCATCGAGCGTTTTGTCAATCAGTTTGACCGCAGCGTCAAATTCGCGTGACTGCATGGCATCGTGAATCGCACGATCAAGATCAGGCAGCAAGGTAATTTGCGTTGAGCGAGCCGCCGGTTCCGCCGCCTCGATCGTGGAAGCATGCCCCAGCAAGGCAACGAAGGTCGCAATCAATAAATAGCAACACAGAGGACGCATCAGCAGATCTCGCCAGCGAGAGGTATGTCGAACCCGAAAGAGAACGTTCCGGATTCGCAGGACGTTCAAGTTCCGATTTTACACTGCGAGATGAGTCGGGATGACAACGCGAATGTCATAAACTTTTAAAACATAATACAGGTAGGCAGGAATCATTGGGTGAAATCCCGTTTGCCGTTTGGGCGCTAGCCCCGGTTCTGCGTCGGAACCGTGGCTAGCGCCAAAACGGCCAATTTACTGAAAGCCCCCTGCCTAACTGCTTAGTGTCACCACGAAGCTCGAAACTCGGACGCGAGTCTGGCGGGACAGCGTAATACCAAACAAACGCCGAGCCACGGAGCGACGCGAGCTGCCGGTTCTCAATCGAACGTTTTTACTCGCTACGACCGGGCGGCTCACGCCGTGCCGCTAAAACTTTGGTATTGACGTGATTTTTAGTTGCGCTGGTTTTCTGCCACCTCTCCACCAACTTCGTGAGACTGCTGAATTAAAATCCGACGTTGCGCAAACGTACTGTCACCTCTCCCAAACGCAGTTTGGGAGAGGTCGAGCAAAGCCTTCAGCGATGCTCGGGTGAGGGCCGACCGAGCAAGTCGAGGCCACTGCACGCTGTGGTGCGCGGTCGGCCCTCACCCGAACGAGGCCTAAAGGGCCCGCTGGACCTCTCCCAGCTTCGCCCTCGTTGTACTACACATTCTAGCCTGCTGAAATTTTTTTGGCTCCTGGGCCAAAAGCGTTCCATGCGTTGGACAGGTCGTAGCATCGCTGCATTCCGATCCACAAAGTTTGAGTACCAGGATCATTCTTGGGACGGTCAATAAAGCCGCCCAAGCGAGCGATCGCACGAACAACATCTCCTAATCGTGGGCAACCGGTTCGAGGATGTTCGATGCCGAGAATCGTGTAAACGCTTTTCCATTCGCTCGGTTCGAATATGATCTCACACTCCACATCAGGGCATTCCCGCCCCATGTGACAGATATACATCAAACGCCAAGCGACGAGGCTGTAGAACGCCAGGCAGTTCTTAACCCGGTTGATCTCTTCGAAACGCCGGCGCTCGATTCGGCAGCCAGACTTTAATGTTTTAAAGAAGACTTCAATTTGCCAACGAATACAGTACGAGCGAATCACTCGCTGCACCTCTTCATCGGTCTGAATGGGTAATGTGGTCACCAGCATCCAGCAAATCGGATCTTCACCCTCTGGCACATTGATCTCTTCGCAAAGAACGACATTCATGCTAACGCTAGCAGGTAAGTCGCAGCTTGCGTGTACAGGACGAGCTACCTCAACAGTTGCCTTGCGTATTTCAATCTGAGCGGTTCTTGCATCGCGAGAACGATTTCTCGCCGACGCACCTACGTTGACCTTCGCTGTTCGGGCGCGGATGTTGATCGTCTGTTCGCCGATCTTGGCGGTGGCACGAACTTGATCCTTCCAGTCATCCTTCTGCGTTGTATTTCGGTTCTGCCCTGCACGCACTAAGAGATGCAGATTGGGGGTTTGGATTTGCAACTGCGCGACAAAGAGTTCGTAGATGTCCGATTCACTGTCACCAACACAGACACAAGTAGTTTCAGGACAAGCTAACGCCGCCTGGTTGGTCATCTGCAGACCTTCGAGCCAGCGAATACTTTCCTTCTCTTGGATCGGAGCTTTGCGTCGTTGATCTACTTTTTGAGAAGGGTTGAGCGTGCTGAGGGGCTTACGAACATAGCTTTTTTGCCCGATAATCCCGAGAGCGACGGCGTCGAAATTGAATGCGATCACTGGATGGTAGAACACACCGCGGCGTGATTCGCAGTCCGTAGGCCCGGCACCTTCAACTTGTTGATTGGGACGAGTTAGGTCGACTTCAGATGAATCTTGCACGCACAATACTAAGTCTGCATCGGCAATCCGCTTGTACGTTGCTTCGACATGCGACTGCAAGATTCTCTCGGGCGTCACCTTTACGTTATCGAAGAACCGATAGCACGCCTCAAGCTCCTTCTTGGTCTTCATCGCCGTTGGGATACTCGCGTTGGGGTTCTGCTCAAGTCGTTGAGCGATTCCGATAGCACGCTGATTTAAGCGAGTGTCGCCAAACTGAGCCGCTTGTAATTCTTCAAAAAGATCAACCGCACCCATGAAACGCACCTCCGTGCACCATGCCTCCGTCGTTCGCAGCACCAGCGCGAACATCAAGGCAGGAATCATTCGCCATCAAGTTCGAAAAGACAAGCTCAGAATCTACGCAACCACTCCGATAGCCAGTCGCCGGACACCCGTGATGTGCGGTACAACGAGCAGCTTCGCCGGGCGAGGTGACGCGTGACTGCTACCCTGTCGCGGTGAGAGCGGGCATCACGGCAAACGTTTGAAAAAGACTATTTCAGCAGTCTCTTCGTCGGTGGAGAGGTAACTGCGGTAAAGGCCGGAAGAAAACCCACGTCCAATATCCGACGATAACACCAAAGCTTTAGCAGTCCAGGCCTGCTCCGTGCCGCTACGAAACTAGAGACATCGGACGTTGATCGCACGACCTTTCCGCGATTAATAGCCGCGATTCATGACCCATTGCGTGGCATGCTGGACCAATTGGGTCGCATGCTCGATGTGAAGTTTGCTTTTGATGTTTTCCTTGTGTCGTTCGATTGTTTTTACGCTCAAAAACAGGGCATCAGCGATCTCACGAGTGCTTTGCCCATGACCAATCTGTTCAAACACTTGCAATTCGCGATTGGTCAACAATTCAAGCCCCTGCATGATCGCCGGTTTGACGCTCCCAAGACGCCCCCGAATCAGTGTTTTGGTCACCGATTCGCTGAAGAAAAAGTCTCCATCAAGCAGTGCGTGAATGCCCTCGATTAATTTCTCGGGAGCTTCTTCCTTGTTGATATACCCGCGTGCTCCGGCTGCCAAGACACGGTGTGCGTACAAACTTTCATCATGGGCCGAGATCACTAATATCTTCAGTTGTGGAAGCGTTTTGATGATCGATTGAATCAGATCCAGTCCGCTCCCCTCTTTTAGTGACAAGTCGATAATCGCGAGATCGGGGGATTCACGCGTCAGAAGTTTGTACCCTTCTTGTTCGCCGCTAGCCATGCCGCAAACATCCATGTCGGGTTCTTGATTGATGAGTTGGGAATAGCCAAAACGGACAATGCCGTGATCGTCCACCACCACAATCCGTGCGATGGAGGACAGTGTTTTGTTCATGATTGACAACTCCGGTGAGGAATATTGAGTTTAACAGATGTTCCCTCGCTTGCAACCGAATCGATATCGAGATTCCCTCCTGCAGCTTCGGCGCGATAACGCATAATGCGCAATCCATTGGTGTGCGATTTGTTTTGTCGTTCCGAGATGCCAATCCCATCATCACGGATGCTCATGCAAAATTGATCTTTGGTAGTCGTCAGAGTAAGCCGGATTCGGTTCGCTTCGGCATGTTTGACTGCGTTGTGCACCGCTTCACAGGCAATTTGATAGATCACAAATGCGACCGCGTCGTTGGTGATATACGACTCGTCAAACTGTGGGGCTTCCACTTCGCAGGGTACGTTAAACCGCCTTGTTGTTTCCGAGGCAAGACCTTGCAGCCCCGCTAACAACTCAACCGAATCAATGGAATTGGGCAAAAGCCCGTCAGACAGTCGGCGGACGTCTTGATGGGTTTGTTTTAGAATATCACTAAGGTGTTTCACGTTTTCGAGTTGAGATTCCATCTCGGCTGGCAAATTGCGACGCAGTGATTCTGCGATTAACGCGCCCCCGGTCAATTGTTGCGCGATCCCATCATGTAATTCTCGACCAATCCGCTGTTGCTCGATCACTGCCATCTCGGCAACGACTTCTTCGAGACGTTTCCGAGCAATCACATGACCTAGCTGAATCCCCACATCAGGCAGGATTTCGATAAAACGATCGTGCTGCGAAATAACTTTATCCGAAAGGAATTCCATGATCGCAACGACTTCACCGTCCACGGTGATCGGAAAGGCGATGGCCGCGTGAAAGCCGAGCTCCGAAATGCGATGCAGCGCTGAATCGAGCGACGCATCTTCGACCCATTGGGGCTCGCCCGTCTGCATCACCGCGCCGATCAAGCCTTCGCCACGCGTGAATCGCGTTTGGCCACGCCGTTCACAGAAGTCATGCAAGTGGGACAGTCGTGCTTTCGCATCTTCTCGGATATGCCAAAGCCCTGAACTTTCCATTTGACCACTGCCGTCACTGCAGAGTCGCCACAAATGACCGACCAACCAGCCGTTGTGCGTTGCAATCCGCTGCAGAGCCGCCCGCATCGCGGTTTCGACAGTTCTTGCTTCATTCGCGACACGCGTAATAGTTTGAAGAATGTCGAGAAATTCGGTCCGTTGTAGTACTTGCTCTTCAAGTGTTCGGTTTAACTCGCGAATACTTTCCTCGGCATTCTTTCGCTCCGTAATATCCATCCACATGCCGACTGCGAAGCGAGCCGATCGCTTGCCCTCTTTTTCCACGTAAACGACTTTGCCACGATCTTCGATCCAGCGAAGTTCCCCCGTCGGATTGACAACTCTGAAATTAGCTCGATAGCCGTTGTCATCGCACTTAGCGAGGACGTCGGCTAAATGAGCAAGATACGGCTCGCGATCCTCCTCGTAAATCAATTCCATGACTCGGTCGCACGAGACCGGCTCATCGGGTTTGATTCGCGCGACAGTACGCAATTCGTTGGACCAAGAAAGGATTTCGTTCGTGGCATCGTAGGAATAGTAGCCCAAGTTGGCGGCGGTGGAAGCAAGCCGAAGTTTTTGTTCCGTCGCGTGCAACTCGGCTTCCATACGTTTTCGTCCACCGATATCGATGCAATGAGCGACGATGGCGCCGTCAGCTCTTGAATATCCAGCTAACATCATCCACAACACCGAACCGTTCTTGCATTCAAATTGTTTCTCGTAAGGTCCCAGATGTCCCGATTTTTCGAGTTCATCGTACTGCTCCGATGCAACCTGGGCCCACTCAGGTGGCGGATTAAGATTCAGCTGCTCCAGCGTGTGCGTCTGAACCTCCTTTCGTGTGTATCCGGTGCGTTTCAAGAACCAATCATTGCAATCAATCAAACTCCCCTTCGCATCAAAAAATAAGATGCCGATACCGTCCACGCGTAACGCGTGGCGTAACTGAGCCTCACTCGCTCGCAGTTTTTCTTCCTGTTGTTTTCGCGCGGAGATGTCTAACATCGTCACCACCACACCCCCGACGTCGTGATCACTAGATCGATAAGGCAGGATACGCCGAAGGAACACCCGGCCATCACGACAACAGACTTCGCTTTCAAGCGGTTTCAATTGTCTCAGCACATGTTCGCATTCGCCGGCTAAATCACCATCTCGGAATTCATTCGCAAGATCACAAAGAGGACGCCCTTGATCCGAAGGCCGCATTCGGATCAAGGATTGAGCCGCGGGGGTGAACCAGCGGATCGTTAGCTCGTTGTCCAAACAAATCGTAGGGATTTCGGTCGCGGAAATTAGGTTTTCCAAGTCCGCATGTTTGGTTTCGAGTTCGTCAATCTTCGATGCCAATTGTTGATTGACAGTGGAAAGTTCTTCGTTGAGAGATTGCAGTTCCTCTTTGCTGGTTTCCAACTCCTCGTTTGTACTCTGCAACTCCTCATTAACGCTCATCACCTCTTCGTTGGATGCTTTGTACTCCTCATGTGAGATCTCAAATTGCTCCAACGAGGACTGCAGTTCGTCTTTGACCGTATTTAGCTCGTTTTCGAGGTGGCGAATCGTTGCTGACATCTCGTCGTCAGAAGCGACGATTGCGGGCTCTGTATCAGGGGGCTCAATCACCAACTGTGTTTCGGGAAAATCTGTTTTTTTTGATTCGGGATGATTGCCTTCTCCGCCAAAAATGATCAGCGCAAACGCCTCGTCGTGTTCCGTGTCATCGAGTAAACGAATCTCAATCGGGACTGGGACGATCGCTCCCTGTTGGTCCAACAGACAACTCAGATTTACTGCCTGTTTTTCTGAAAAAGCTTTGCGAACGCCATCCCGCAGCCGAGACTTTAATTCGCTTCGTAGTTTGCCAAGCAGATCGTCGCTCGGAACCCCTGATGCGTGTTGCAAGAAGGGATTGACATCCCCGTTGATGTATAGGATCTGCCAATGACGATCGATCAAAATGGCGCGTGGTGCGACGATGTCGAATAACCGTTTTTGGATTAACTGAGTGATCTGTCGATCGCGTCGGTACAACGGCGGCTTCGTGGGAACTTCACGTCGCGAATACCCTGGTGGGATCGAGAAATCGACGCGATCATGCCGTGTCGGGCCAATGCGTTGGAAAATCCGCCAACGTTTGCTGATCGTCGCAAACAAATCATCTTGGCGTCCCACGGTTTCGGCGGTGCCAAGCATCAGATAACCGCCATGCCGCAGTGCAAAGTGAAATAACGCCATCACCTGTTGTTGCGTTTCCGGTTTTAAGTAGATCAGCACGTTGCGACAACAAATCAGATCCAGCTGAGAAAATGGCGGGTCCGAAATGATGTCTTGATCCGCAAACACGACTGCCTCACGCAGTGTCTTGTTTACGCGGTAATAATCTCCATCGCTCTCTGCGACGAAGTACCGTTTCAGTCGTGCGGGCGACACGTCCGCCTGGATACTGGGCGGATATCGTCCGGCGCGGGCGAAGTTCAATGCATCTTTGTCGATGTCTGATGCAAACACCTGAAGTCCGCATGTCTTTTGCTGCTTACTTATTTCGTCCAAAAACAGCATGGACACCGTGTATGCTTCTTCTCCGGTCGCACAGCCAGCAATCCAAATGCGAATCGAATCATCGTTATCTGTATTGTTACCACGGACAGGTTCGCTTGATTTCGAAGCCACAATTTTTGGAATGATCTCCGTCGCCAATTTGCCCCAGGCATCGGCATCACGAAAAAAATCGGTGACACTGATTAGCAAATCCTTCGATAACGCGGTGATTTCGCTTGGATGGCTATCGAGATATTTTAGATACTGATCCACGCGATCAATGTGGTGCAAACACATCCGTCGTCGCGTGCGACGCAACAACGTCGTTTCTTTGTAGGTGCGAAAATCGCGATGAGCATGTTTTTGTAACAGCGAGATGACCGCGCCGAGCGAGTCCGAGGAAAGATCGTCCTCTAAAGAAGCCTCTGCTGACTCAGAATTCTCCGGCAGCGTCGATAATTGGCTTTGCAGTAGATACGGGTGCTCGGCAAAACGTGTAATTGCGGCAACGATCTCTTTCGGCGAAAGCACTTGATCGACCATCCCCGAATCAATAGCGCTGACGGGCATCCCCGCGTGTTCGGCGGTTTCGGGATCTTGTGCAATCACAAATCCTCCCGCCTCCTTAATCGCCTTGATACCCAACGTGCCATCACTGCCGGTTCCCGACAGAATCACGCCCACGGCGCAGCGGTGTTGATCCTTAGCCAAGGCTCGGAAAAAGTGATCCACGGCAATGGGGGCGGTTCGCGAGGGTTCCATTGCAGCCAATTTCAATCGCCCCGCCTCGATTTCAAGATATTGGCCTGGCGGAATGATGTAGACACAGTTGGGTTGGACTACGATTTCTTCGTGAACTTGGCGGACCTTCATCGTCGTGTACTTTGACAACAGCGCCGGAGCGAGACTCGGTTTGTCTCGAGCCAGATGTTGAACAATCACAACAGCAACATTGGGCCGATCAGGCATCGCTTCGAGCAAAAGTCTCAGTGCTTCGAATCCACCTGCGGAGGCCCCTACGCCCACGATCGGAAAACGCGCCGCCGGCTTCTTCGAATTATCGTCCTGGGAATTATCATCCTCTGAATCTGCCTGTTTCTCAGCAGTCGATGATTTTTTTTTGCGATTCATCGCCTCGATGTTACCCCGTAAAATTCAATTCCATTTGAGTGTGGTTGCAGATAACCGATGCCAAGTTCAACTAAGTTCACACACGGCGAACGCCCGCAGAATGGCTTAGATGTGCCAAATGAAGTGCCTAGCTAGCAAGGTGTTTTTTCGTCACTCCATTTTTGCCAGCACACACAGCGTCGGCGGAACGAAAATCACTTCCTTGGCGAACGATCTCCTAATCAATTGTAGCGTTTTCTCACAGGATCGCAGACACCACGGCACTTATGTTCAGTAGGGGATTCCCCCATTCGAAAGTTCGGGATTCTATCCTGGCTTGACCATGCACTGGCAATCAAAATCAGGCACACGAGCGTCGCAACGCCAGTCAATACAGCGATTGTTGGGAGTTCGCGAGAAGGGGTAACCGAGGGAACGAGGTCGTCCCCGATGAAACTCAGGCAATCCCACCTTGACACGTCTAATGTTGTCATTCGATGCGAGCGGTGGAAACCGATGATTGGGGCATTTGTACCGTCGATTGAAGTCAATCGACAGGAACAAAAGTCATATAAATTCAATTTGGGGCAAGCAGAAATAGTGCGTCCCGCATCTTTGTAGGAGCCAGTGATGTATTCACATAGCAGTAACGTGTCGCTATCGAGTGATGCGATCAAGGACTTGAACCGTGTTGCCGAGGCAATGGAATCGCTGGAAATACAGCTCAGTGTGTTGAGCGTACAGATGCATTACGACAAATCGAAGTACTCTCCGCGAGTGATGGAGTTGACTCGCGAGTTGGGCGAGATCCAACGCCTACTTGAAAATACCTTGACGTTTGGAAGTTGATGCCAATCCGCACGACACACAATTTGATCTCGAACACGTTTCAGGCGAAGAAGAAAATAGGGCGGAGTTTATGGAATTGCACAATCAACGATTTGCAAAGCGAATGAGAGCGATTGCTCCTGACAACAAGATGAAAGTCGACGTTTATGGACAGGACAAAGCCGACGACGGACTTAACGTCGCATTAAATTTCATGTCAGACCAGCTTGCGACACCCGATTTTCTGAATTCACTCGATCATGATTTTGGATCTTTGGTGCAACTCGTCGTCCCTGATTTTGCAGACGCGTGCAAAATCGATTTGTTTGACAACAGTGGGGGAATTCGTCGCTTCGCTAAATATGCCTGTGACGACCTGCTCTTTGAAACCGTCCACGCGACGGAACATGTACGTGCGCATCGGCCACTGCGTATGAAGATCGCCTTGTCCGATGGAATCTCGTTCTTAGGGACGATTGAATTCCAGAGGTTGCCCAGTCAACAGACGTTCACAATGGATGAACATCTCGACGCAAAAGTGTTGGCAAGTCGAATTTCAAGACGCATTGTTGGGATTCCCCAAGCACGCTAGCTGGAGGCGATCTTTGCTTGCGGTTATGCGTTCGCAAACGCCTTGCGAAGCATCTCCAGACTCTTAGGAATCGCGGTTTCGTGAGCCTCCTTGCCCTCGAATTCAAGCGAGATGTAGCCGCGGTAATTGGCTGCCTTTAAAATCGACGCCACTTTTGCGTAATCGATGTCGAGCGTATACCAAGTGCCGCCCCCGTAGTAGGTTTTTGCTTGCACGAAGACTGCCTCCGGTGCGAGCTGCTCGTACTGGGCGTATTGGTTTTCGAGAAAGTTTCCAGTATCGAGCGTAACCCGCAACCAGGGCGAATCGACTTCATTGACGACTCGCAAAACGCCGTCAGCGGTACGGCCAAGTCCCCAGTGGTTCTCGAGTCCCAGAACGACGCCGCACTTTTCGGCCGTGGGCAAGCATTGCTCGAGCGAATCGCGAACCCATTTGAAACCATCGTCATCGCTGTAGCCGTCCAGTCGCGGTTCAATGCCTTTGTTTTTCATCAGCTCATCAAAGCTGCCCGACGTTCCCCAACGCCCCGTGTTGACGCGGATCGTGGGAATCCCTAACGCGTAAGCAAGCTCGATGCAATGATTCGTATGGTCGATTGCTTCTTGACGTTTTGCGGCATCGGGCGAAACAAACGACTGGTGCGTCGAGAAGCCGCACAGCGACATCCCGCGACGGAATGCGCGCTGTTTGATCCTTTGCAACGTGGCATTCGATTCGTCTTGCATTTGCACGTGTAAAATCTCGACGGCATCGAAACCAGTGTTGGCTGCCAGGTCAACGCACTCTTCGATCGACAATTTGCTGTCGTCGCGATAACGCCAATAGGAATAGGTCGACACGGCGATCGGGTTGCTCTTTGGGGGTGTCGCTCGCTTGGCCGTTTGCTGTGTCGGATCGTCGGCTCCCTGACTCTCCGCGACTAGCGAAACCCCCGTGGCAAATGCAGCGACAGTGGCTAGCGATCCAGCCACCGTTTGCCGACGATTCAGTGTCGGTACGGACGAGGCACTTTCGGCCGCTGGATCGTTTGTCGCGTTTGCGGTTTGGCGAGGCTTTGCGTTTTGGGATGCAGAATGCGTCATCATGAAAGTCGCTGTGAGGGGTGGATTGGTAGGGGAGCGGATGGCAAACAATGCGTCCGCAGTATAACCTGAAACGCCATGGCGGGCGGATAGCCCCTAAATGTCTGATCGGCAATTGCTCGCCACTGCAAGAGTCTTCCCTCATTAATACGCCCGTTGTGTCAAACTCTGATCCCATTGCTGATGAACTTGAAACCCGACCTTCACGCTACGTGGTCGGTATCGATTTAGGGACGACGAACTGTGCTCTCTGTTTTATTGATACAGAAAAAGAGCCCTGGTCCACCGAGACGTTCCCGATCGCTCAGTGGGTGGACTTTGGACAATGTGAAAACCGTGAAACGTTGCCATCGTTTCACTACGAATTGACAAGCGACGAGGGTGCGGGGGGCCAGCAGTTGCCTTGGCAAGACGAGGCCGCGTCCTACTGCGTCGGCGTGCTTGCCCGTGACGCGGGGCATCGTCATCCTGGTCGCCGAGCGGCATCAGCAAAAAGTTGGTTGTCACACGAAGGCGTCGATCGCACCGCCGATTTATTGCCCTGGCACGGCGATGCCGACGTGACTCGATTGTCGCCAGTCGATGCATCGTCGCGGTATCTGGATCATCTGCGTTCCGCGTGGGATCATGCTCACCCCGAGGATCCGCTTGCTCAACAAGACGTCGTGATTACGTTGCCAGCGTCGTTTGACGAGGTGGCTCGTGAATTGACAGTGGCCGCGGCAAAAAAAGCGGGATTGTCGCGAGTCTACTTGATCGAAGAACCGCAAGCGGCGTTTTACGCCTGGATCGACCGCCAAAAAGATGAATGGCAGAAAAGTGTCCAGCCGGGACAGTTAATTTTGGTTTGTGACATCGGCGGTGGCACCACCGACTTGACCTTGATCCGCGTACGGGCGGCAGGTGAATCAGGCGATCAAATTCAGTTTCATCGCGTTGCCGTCGGAGATCATTTGATTCTCGGTGGCGACAACTTGGATCTCGCCGTGGCAAAGCTCGCCGAAGCAAAAATCACGAAGAATCAGCCCGACAATCCACTGTCGCCGAGTCAATGGGATCGGTTGGTTCAAGTATCGCGAACCGTCAAAGAAACGATGCTGCAAGCCGATCGGCCTGCATCCTACACGATCAATCTGCCGTCCGAAGGATCCAAATTGCTCGGCGGCAGCACGCAAGTGCAAGTCTCGGACGCTGAAATTGATGCCGTTTTGATGGATGGGTTCTTCCCTCAAGTCGACTTGGACGCGACCGCCATCGCTGGCGATAGTGGATTCCAAGAGTTTGGTTTGCCGTATGCCGCCGATGCTGCGATCACCCGCCACCTCGCTGAATTTTTGAACACTCACCGGCGAACCGGACTTGATGAGCAAGACGACAATTCCGCCGAACGCCCCGCACTTGTGCTGTTCAACGGCGGAGTGATGTCGGCACCGGCGGTTCGCCAGCGAATCGTCGAATCTCTAACGCGTTGGTTCGCTGGGGACGAAGCCGGCTGGAAACCTCGCGTGCTGGAAGCGCCGCGACTCGATTTGGCAGTCGCGCAAGGCGCGGCCTACTATGCCGGTGTGCGTCGCGGGCATGGCGTCAAAATTGCCGCAAATTTGGGCCGGTCGTATTACATGCAGGTCGCTGATAATCCGCCGCAAGGGCTGTGTTTGATCCCGGGAACCGCAGAAGCAGGCCAGCGATTCCGCGCCGACGGACATCCGCTGGAATTGCAAATCGGGTCACCGGTCCAGTTTCCGTTGTGGGTTAGTAGTACGCGATTGGCCGATTCCGTGGGAACGTTGATCGAAATCGATCGCAAGGAAGTATCGCCCTTGCCGCCGATTTGTACCGCCTTGGTTCAAGGCAAACGACGCAGTGATGAAACGATCAAAGTCGTGATTGAATCCGAACTGAGTGAGATCGGAACCGTCGGATTGTTCTGCGTCGACACCGATTCCAGCAAACGATGGCGACTGGAGTTTGACATCCGCAGCACGCTTGAAACAGATCGTGACGCCCACGCCGGAACGGGCGAATCACGCGGAATCGTTGATTCGGATACCGTTGCCCAATGTGCAGCCGCGATTGAAAGCGTGTTTGGCGACTCGGCGACAAAGTTGAAACCCAATCAGTTGGTCAAGCGGTTGCAAGAGATTACCGAAACGCACCGTAACAACTGGCCTCCTTCGCTGCTCCGTGACCAATGGCAGTTTCTACTGGACAACCAAAAAGGCCGGCGTCAATCGGCACAGCATGAATCACGCTGGCTCAATCTCGTCGGATTCTGCTTGCGGCCGGGCTATGGCGTCGCGGTCGATGATTGGCGTGTCTCGCAGGTTTGGCGTGCCGTTCACAATAAACTGGTGTTCCCTGCCGCCGCCTCGCGTACCGAATCGATGATCTTGTGGCGAAGGATCTCGGGCGGATTGACGGCGGGACAACAAGTGCAACTTGCTGCACCCTGGATCAGCGCATTGAAAAATCGCACCAGAAAAGTCGAGCCGCACGAGGCCTCCGAGGCTTGGAGGCTGATTGGGTCGCTGGAGCGACTGCCCGTCGGGGACAAAGTCACATTGGGGCGAATTGCAATCGAAGCCATCTCGAACAAAAAGAACGAAAAAATTCGCCATGCATTGTTGTGGGCAATCGGTCGCCTGGGCAGTCGTCAACCGCTGTACGGTCCCTTGAATGGATGCGTCGGGGCAAGTGAGGTCGGCGACTGGATCGAATCGCTGATTAGCTTGGATCGCAGCACAGACACCGCCGCGCATGAATCGGTTTGGATGTTGGCACTTGTCCAGATCGCGAGGATGACGGGAGATCGATATCGCGATTTGTCTCCGCAGGTGCGTAGTGAAGTGATTGAATATCTAGAATCGAAATCAGCACCGCCTCACTACCTTGAATTGCTGAAGAACGTTGGGCGGCTGGAAAGCGAAGAGGAAGCGGCGATTTTCGGAGACTCGTTGCCGCTAGGGATTCGGTTGGTGCGGTAGTTTCGCTGATCAAGCAAAGAACGCAAGCAAAACGCCCCCCAATTGACCGTTTACGATCAACGGTCGCGGATTTCCATGGGTTCGGACGCTCTTCTTTGCTCGCCGCCGCTGTTGATGAGCGCGATCGCGATCCCACCCAGCACAATCAACAGCACGGCAGAAATGATGTGAGGCCGATACTTTTCCCACAGCGACGGTGGCGCAGACGTGGGTTCCAGTGAGGATTTTGATTTGGATGGAGCGTTTGGGTCTATCATGATTCGATTTAAATGAGCGTCCAGAATGGTGGCATGCGCAAAATCGTACCCGATGCCGCCACCCATTTCGACCAATAGGCTTGGCCGTCTCGAATAAATTCCATGGACAAAGCCATTTGCACCAATCCTCCTCGAGCTTAGCAGGTCGTTCGGTACATACCGGTGAAACGTCGATCCATTTATGAGCCGACGGCGCTTAAACTTTGGTATTAGTGTCGGACATTGGGAGAGAGTGTTTCTTTCGGCCTATGCTGCAGTTACCTCTCCACCGACGAAGTCGGGGGAGAGGTCGAGCACGCCCTTAAGGCGTTGCTCGGGTGAGGGGGCGACCGCGCTATCGGCGAGCAATTCCGGTGCAAACGGCGTTATCGTTGGCGAGTGCCTTGCTCGGTCAGCCCCCTCACCCGAACGTCGCTGAAGGCTCCGTTCGACCTCTCCCCCAACGAAGTTGGTGGAGAGGTGGCAGAAAACCGGAGCAACTATAAATCACGTCAATACCAATGTTTGAGCGGCCTGCGGCCAGCGCCGGCGGCTCAGATCATTATGGGGAATGACTCATATTGGCCTGCTTCGGGGCCGACTTTTTCGTACCAAAATCCGTCGCGAAAAGTGCAAGACGGAAACTATCATGAACGCGATGGGTGCTCTGTTCGGTGTCGACATTCGCCTACACGCAAAGCTACCGACGACCGAGAAAATTGACATCGCGCCCACGATCGCATATTTGTCAATCGTTGAATATACTTATTCCGATGGCTAGCCATTCCCACCAACCCAAATCCCGCCTCAAGCAATAAGACTCACCATGCGTTCTTGCTCAAACTTAACGAAGCGCTTTGTTCTTCTGATTGGCTCGACGATCGTTGCTTTATCGCAACCGTCTGTTGTTCAAGCCTCTGACCCGATCGCGAAGTTGCAGGCTGATGCCGTTGCAACGAGAAAAACCGACTGGGGATATTGGGGAACCAACCCCGACACGTACTCAAGTTGGAAGACACACAGTAACCGCTTGATCCCGGTCTACACTTTCGGCATCGACCTTAAATCGGTGAGTGGTGAGAACAGTTTGTATCGCAATGCGGCGGCCATCGAAAAACTCTACGGCTATTTGCCTGACAAGACATTGAACCCGAAGGCCGATTATTTTGACCAAACCGACGTTTACCGACTCCAGAGGCAAGCGGTGGAGTCAGGCAAGAAGCGAGTCATCTTGTTCGTCTTCGACGGCATGGATTGGGACTCAACACGAAATGCATCGATCGCAAGATCAGGCAAGGTTGCCTATCACGAAGGACGCGGCGAAGGCTTGCACTTCCAAGATTACCGTGGTGCAAAGACTGACTTCGGTTACTGCGTCACCAGCCCTCACAACGACGGTACTTCCGTCAGTGTCGAGACTCAAACCGTGACGAATCCCGACGGAAAAGTTCGCGGAGGCTACGATCCTGAACTTGGCGGCGACTCGCCTTGGAGTCCAATCACGGATGCGAACTACCCGATCGGCAAGAGCAAGAAAACCAAGCACGCCTACACCGATTCGGCTTCGTCAGCAACTTCGTTGACCAGCGGCATCAAAACCTACAATGCGGCGATGAATGTGGATTCGATGGGACGCGAGGCATTGCCGGTCGCCAGGATACTGCAAGACCAAGGTTTCGCGGTCGGTGTCGTCACGAGCGTTCCGATCAGCCATGCAACGCCTGGATGCGCCTATGCGAACAATGTTCATCGAAATGATTATCAAGATCTGACGCGCGACCTAATCGGGCGACCGTCGATCTACCATCCTGGCGGCTTGCCGGGCGTTGACGTGCTGATCGGCGGCGGATGGGGACTCGATAAGGACAAGGATCCCGCTCAAGGCAAAAACTATGTCGCAGGCAACCGATACATCGCCCCAGACGACATGGCCGCGATCGACGCCAAAAACGGTGGCAAGTACGTCGTGGCGCAGCGAACGAGCGGTGTTGCAGGGCCCGATGTTTTGCAGGCCGGCGTCCGAGACGCAAAGGCGAACCGCCAGCGGTTGTTCGGATTCTTCGGTGCCCAAGGCGGCCACTTGCCATTCCGGACCGCCGACGGGAACTACGATCCCGTGGTCAGTTTCGGAAACCCCAAACCTGAAAAGGCGGAGACGTACAGCGAAGCCGATTTGCACGAGAACGTTAAACTCAGCGAGATGGCGACTGCGGCAATGGACGTACTTGATTCACGCAGCGACCGTTGGTGGTTGATGGTCGAATCAGGCGACGTTGACTGGGCGAACCATTCCAACAACATCGACAATTCCATCGGCGCGGTCCTTAGTGGCGACGACGCCTTTGAAGCGGTTGTTAAATGGATCGAAAAGAACGGTGGTTGGGACGAAACCGCATTGATCCTGACCGCCGATCATGGTCACTACTTCAACCTCGTTCGACCCGAAGCACTGATCCAAACACCCGGTCAGTAGGGGCGCGATGAACCGGCGCTAACACTGGTCCATAATAAATGCATGTGGGAGGCGAATTAAAGCCATTTCCAATTCGAGAGGGAGTGGCTGATTTCGTTCTTTCACTGGCAGTCTAAGTCGACTGTTCTATTTCTTTGTTTGCCCTGTACTCGTGAACCGACGGCGCTAGCCTGGACGCCGCAGTCAATTTGAAATTGCCGCCAACATATCGCGGATCGACGGGTAGACTACGTTGCGAGCCGAATCGGCGTGCCACAACGTGATGACTTGACCATTCTTGCCGCCTTTGGCGGGGCTATTGTCAAAACATAAAAAATCACCCGCCGTGTTGCCCGCCATCGGCAGCCATTTGGGATGCCACCAACATTCGCGAATCCCCGCATCGGGTACGGCATCGCTGTCGTCGAAGTCCCCGGATTGGGCAAGGTCTTCCCATATTGTCCACTCCTTGATGACCTCGTCGATCGAAAGCAGCCTGAATTCTTCTCCACTCGCATAATCGACAATCAACCCCTTGGTTCCAGTTTGCCCGTTGTGCCGAAGAAAGAACTCCTTCACTTCGTTGGTTAATCGTATCTTGGTTTTGCTAACCAACGTTGTAATGTCAGACTTCTTCGCTCCCTTGGCCAGCGATTTGAAAAGCCGTTTGTTATTCATCTCCAAGGCCGCTTCGATTGCATCCCAAGCCTTGCTCGCGGTAGGAAGTGGTTTGCTTTTGGAAGCCGAAGCACGCTTGGCAGCCCCCGCTGTGTTTGGCTTCGTTACAGATTGCCAATTTGCGAGCAATGAAACGATTGACTTCTTAGCCTTCACTGCTTTCGCGTAGTCCAATGCGGAAAGCCCGGACCAGTCATGTTTTGAGGTCTTCGGTGCTTTGACCGTCGGATCGGCTCCGTTTTCGAGCAGTTCCGTTACGCCTTTCAGGCTTCCTTCGCAAATGGCTGCATGCAACGGACAGATCTTGCGTCTGCTACCACAAGCCGCATTGGGATCGGCACCGCAATCGACCAGTAACTTGATCAATCCCCGCCGATACATGCTGTCGCCCTTGTCAGCCGCACAAACAAGGTAGGATGCTCCGTTACGTCCCGGCGTATGGGTTGGATTGGCGCCCGCTCGGACGAGGATTTCAATCACTTGAAAGTGTTTTTTTCCATCACAGCGGCCCACGGCTTCCATCAACGCAGTGTCGCCATGATCGTCCACTGCGTTGACCGCAGCACCATGATCGACCAGAAGCTGTACCATCTGAGGTGAACCGGTTTGTGCCGCGCAGTGCAACGGCGTGAACAAGTTGTAGCCAAAACCGGGCTTTGGTTTTTTCGCTGGCAACTCTTTAAAGTTCACATTGGCACCTGCGTCGATCAACGCCTGTGCACACGGGACATCCACGCGAGTTGCCGCCACTAGCAACGCTGATCGCTGACTGTCTGTGTCGTCATCGGCATAGGGTTCGTCAACATCGACTCCCGGTTTCGCAAGTTTTTCGATCGCTTTAGCGTTCCTGTCGAGAACAGCCCGATAAAGCTTCTTTGCAAGTGCAGAGGTTGTCATTCAAGTTTCTTTCGCTATGATCCAAGGCATGGTTTGCGGGGGACGTGCGATATACAAGTTGATGTAGTGGATCTTGCTAAAGATCCCGTCAGCAAAGGATCTTTAGCAAGATCCACTACGCTAGTTTTGGCTTGATCGTCCCGTAGATGATTCGAGATCGATGGCAGCCCATGCTCAGTCGGCTGCCAACAGCTTTGCCGTTGCGATCCGAAGACTCTCCAGCCCCGTTGCCGACAGCCTGCCGTATGCCGACGTACCAGCGTCCTCCTCATTGGTTTTGTGAACTTGAACGTTCAAGTCAACATATTGGTCGACGAACTGTCGCATCTGCTGCTGCGACCAACCTCGTTGCTGCTGCAGCAGGTTCAGGTACTCGATTAACTGCTGTGCATCTCGATACGCCTTGAGTCGCAGCGAATGCCGAACGACCGTTTCGCCAGTTGGATTTTTGTCGAAGATGAACAGTCCCAGCTGATCTGCATCACGTAATGCGCTGCCCGATTTGTTGACCGTCTGCCAGGGAACGATACCGGTCGCTCCGTTCTGCCAAGCGTCCAGTGCCCAGGCCTGGACGTTGCGATTGGTCTCGTGGACATGATTCGTTGTGCCATAGACCCACGCCTTCAACCCATCTCGCTGAATGCGGTCGGTGACCAGACGCCGATAGTGTTGGATCGCCGATGAGGACACAACCCATAGGTCATCGCGCCCGTCCAGCTGGCCTCGACAATATTCGGGACGGGAAATGTCGATGCGATAATCGATTTGCACGTCCGCTGCACCTTCACGGCCGCGATCAGTCAGTTCGCCATAAAACTGCAACGCTCGGTAGTCCCAATAGCTGGTCGGTTCATCCAGAATCCAGGGAGCTTTCGTCTTTTCGTCGAACGATCCCTTGTTATTGAAGTACACCTGGAATCCGGTCTGTTTCCATCCTTTTGAATCGGCAAGTCTTGCAAAATCTTGCAGGATGTTGACGTACGTGCGAGCGTACTCGGGATGCGCATCAAACGCATTGTATGCGTCAAGATCGCCATTGAAGTAGGCTCGACAATTGAGCGGCCAGCTTTCGTGAAACGTCAGATAAAAGCCTGGTGCCGGGATCGGCCCACGGTGGCCATCTTTGAAAAGCGAGCCATCAATGTATGGCCCAAACGCTTCTACAAAATCGTTCCAGTATGCCGTCCTGGAATCTGGCTGAATATCATCGTACCGCTTGTTGTCCATCCGTCTTCCCGAACGAAGACGCATATCAAGGTTACTCTTCCTTGAACCCGGAGCCGCAGTGTTGTGCGAGTAGTGCAAAATATTAGCATGCACTCGATGGTCGTAGGCAATTTGCTGAAGAGCATAGTAGTCGTTGACGTGCTCGGGCAGCCCGTAGCCATTCATCTCGCACAGGAATGTCGCTTGTCGAGGCAACGCGAAGGGCAGGACTTTGATCGACAGCGGCAGCTCGCGTCCGTCGGATATTGTGATCTTCCCCGTGCGAACACCCGGAGATGCATCAAACGGGATGTAGATATCGGCAACAATACATTGATCCGCATCGGGTTTGAGCGAAACAGTATCAGGCAGCGGCAGCAGCGGATCGGGAATCAGCCGTCCGTTTGCTGGCACGTAGACCGCTTGATGTAAATCGACACGCGATTCAGGTGCCTCCATCTGCACCTTGACGGAGACCTGTTCGCCGTCGTCGCCTCGCAGCAATAGCTGAAATCCGACGACTTCGCCCGCAGCGGCTTTGAGCTGAACTCGCTTCCCATCGAAGATCGCGTTGTGAGTCCGATAGTTTTCAGGAAGCTCTCCCACCGCCTTTCCCGAAGCATCGAACTTATCGGTGACCGGAATCACGCTCAACCCAGTCATTGGCGACGACTGCACGGATGCAAAATCCACCGCGGGTCGATCGACCGTACCCGACTTCAGGATCACGTTACGCAGCACCGCTGGCGGCGAACGTTGGCCGGTGCGATTTACGGTGACAATCCTGATTTCATACGGTTGGTCTGTGGTGATCGACGAAGGCAAGTCACGAAGCGGGATGGTTTGCGGGTGACCGGGCGCCACAGGAGGGATATTGTGTCGGCCGAGCGAACGACCATCCACACTGACTTCATAGGCAAATCCCCGCATTGGCGCCGTCAGTGTCAGGAGGGCGGAACGAAACTCATCCGAATCCAATCGCAGGTCCGTGGCAGCCGCTGGGTTCGCATCTGCCGAATCGTCTATCTCCACGAGCAAATACGGTTTCTTGCTGGACTGCTGATGCGCGAAGATTGTCGGGTTTCGCCGATAGTCGGCGTCGTGTTCATGAATGGCCAAACCATGTGCGACACCAAGGGCCAGCGCATGAATCATGTCGGGCGGCACGTCCCAATGATACTTGCCGTCAAGGATCAATGAAGTCGACTGGTGAACCAGCGTAAAAGCATTCCCGCCAGACACCGCCGGAAACCGAGCGTCCGGGTAACCCCAGCCGTCAATTCCTTCGATTCCCGCGGTCAGACCGTTTGAGCGGTCTTCATCCCAGGGGGTCGCGATCGTGGACAGTGTGACGCCAGAAATTAATTGTTGTCCCTGAACGCATACCAACTTGGCCTGTTTGACGCGTTTGCCCACGATGGCAGACGTGTCAAACGCCATCGCAACGATATGCTGGTTGCCTTTGACTCGGATCTGTCCCTGTTTTCCAGCGTTCTGATCCCACTCGCCATCGACCATGACAATCGAGTTGTCTTTTGTCACCGGCAACTGAATCGTATCGGCCGCGTTTGCCTTGGTTGCAAAGACCAACACGAACGAAAGCAGAGCAATTAGGATCCGCATGGTAAAACGCGCCTTTGAAACGAAAAAAAAAGAGAACTTCGAAAAATACCGCAGCCCACAACCAACAGCGGACGACTCCATTGGCTCCACCGGACCGCAACGCAGATCACGGTTCATTCGTGCTGTATTGTACGTGCTGCATTGTGCGGCCACGTCATCATGTCGTGCTAACCGGCGTCACAATGGCCCATGATACTCGGTCGGTAATCGGGGCAGTCGATTGTCCCAACGGAGTGATCCCCGTCAATTTCGCACTATTTCTGAGGCACCTTTGTCATAGAGTCGGCCATCGATGCAAAGCGTTCCAACCACGCGGCGGTGATGGCGTGTGCGATCGTTGCGTTGCCGGAGCCTCGCAATTGTGCGGCCGTTGATCCCCAGTAAAAGCTGATCCATCCATCGGCAAAATCTTTGGACCGAGTGACGAAATCGGCAAGCTCCGCGTCAGAACACTTCATGGGAAACATCTCCTCTACGACGAGCGGCTTACCGATGTCGTACGCTTTTAGCGCAGTGATCGCTTTGTCGATTTGCCCCTTCTCGGGATAGAAATGAACGGACGCAAAATCGAGCCGTTCCCCCACTTCGGGCGAGTAGAACAGCGGTTTTCCACTACCGAACACAAATACCCAAGGGATTACGCCGACGGTGATCAGATGTTGATCGTCTTGTTTGCGAATCGCATCGACCATTTGATCGACCCAAGTCTTGGCAACCTGCTGACGCGTTCGCCCGGCCAAATCCAACGTCAGTCGCTGAACAAAAAACTTGCCCGCCAATTCACCGCCCAGCCAATCCGATTCTGGTTTGCCACCGGCAAGGATCGGTTCGTTCATCAGGTCGTAACAGAACACAGCGTGGCTCGAGCGACAAACCTTCGCCACCGATTCCCAAAAGAACGCCTGGGTTCGCCAGCGTTCTTGCTCACTCTGCTGATCATACCACTGGGGCACGTTGGCTTTGTGATAACAGGCCAAGCCGGTGATATCGAGATACAGCCCCTTTTGCTCCGACAACTTGACCAGCTTGCCCAACTGATCCAGAGCGGCTTGATTCGGTTGACTAGGTGCATCGAGAAATTTCCCGAGTTGCAGATGGACGCGAACACAATTGGCACCGAGCTGTTTGATCTCAGTGAAATCGTCAACCACTTCGTCCCATCGCTCGATCCAATACTCGTCGAGCAGTTCGCCAGCCTGATTGTGATCGTAGTTCACACCCCAGACCACGAACCGCTCGTCGGAGTCGCCGCGAACGAAATGCTCGCCGTTTTCAGAGACACGAATCCTTGGCATCGTTTCCGCAGAAACGGGAGTAATCCAACATAACGCAACTGCAATAAGGACGAGACGCATTGTGTTTTCCTGGTTGGACGATGAATGTCGTGGACCGTTCCCCAACCCAATATACTGAACGCCGGCACCGCTAACATCAAAACTTGTCGGACTCGAATGCTGAATTAAGAGGCGGACTGGTGATCGCATTTGATTTCTCGCGTCTGCACGGCGATTGGGTTCGTGTTACGCTGTAACTATCCGACTAAAGTCCCGCCTGAGAACCAAATATGCCATCCCAAATCCAGTATCACCTTCGTTCCCAAATTCGTTTTTTCGTTTTCCTTTCCATTTCCGTATCGATGGCGGTTTTCGGATGGGTCGGTAACAGTCGCGCAGATGACGACACGCGGCTGAATGCGAAATCAGCGTCGCAACCCAACATTGTGTTGGTGATGACGGATGACCAAGGATGGGGACAAACCGGCTATTACAATCACCCGGTTTTGAAAACGCCGCATCTCGATGCGATGGCAGGTGCTGGGTTGCGGCTCGATCGATTCTATGCCGGAGCCCCCGTTTGTTCACCGACGCGGGCAACGGTATTGACAGGACGGTCCAACGATCGCAGCGGGGTCCAATCGCACGGTTACGCGTTGCGATTACAAGAGACCACGATCGCCAGCGTGCTGAAGGACGCCGGTTATGTGACTGGCCATTTTGGGAAATGGCATCTCAATGGCCTGCGTGGTGCGGGAGTTCCTGTCTTACACACCGACACGCATCACCCTGGACATTTTGGTTTTGACCAATGGGTTTCGGTCACCAATTTTTTTGATCGCGATCCGCTGATGAGCCGGCGAGGAAAGTTCGAGCAATTCAAGGGCGATTCGTCGGACGTGGCGATGACTGAAGCGATCGATTTCATTTCGCGACAAAGCAAAGCGAACCAGCCGTTTTTTACTGTGGTCTGGTTCGGGTCACCTCACTCGCCGTGGCTAGCGGGTGACGAGGACTTGAAACCATTTGATTCGCTCGACAAGGACTCGCGGCACCACTATGGGGAACTGGTGGCGATGGACCGCAGCATCGGAACGTTGCGAGATTCACTACGACGTCTCGGCGTTGCTGAGAATACCTTGGTTTGGTACTGCAGCGACAATGGAGGTTTGCCAAAGATCAAACCAGATACCGTAGGCGGACTGCGAGGCTACAAGGGAAGTTTGTACGAAGGGGGACTGCGTGTTCCGTCGATTGTCGAGTGGCCCGCGATGATCACTCCTCGTGTGACAAGTCATCCCGCCTGTACCATGGACATCTTTCCGACGCTCGTCGACCTGTTGTCGCTCGATCAATCGGTCGCACCGAATGAACTCGATGGGGTCAGCCTAAAGCCACTGTTTCGCGAAGAATTGGGACCGCGTGAAAAACCGATTCCCTTTCGTTTCTCAGGAAAAGCCGCGATGGTCGACAATCACTTTAAATTGCTGGCAGAGAATTTGGATCGATCCAAGTTCGTGCTTTACGACCTAAAGACCGACCCTACCGAAACCACCGACGTGACGTCCAAACATCCGCAGGTAGCAAAGCGAATGCAGCAAGCACTTGTCGCATGGAACGCGTCTGTCGAAAAGAGCGTGGCTGGCAAAGATTACCCCGCTGGCAAAGTCGATCCTAACCATCCTGAGCCTCGATGGTGGACCGAAGTCGAGGCCTACGAGCCTTTCTTTGCCGAGTGGAAAGATCGCTGGGAGTACGCTCGTTACTTTAAGACGAAACGCAAATAGTTCCGCATTCCACTCGGAACGAACGGGTCGGAACGTACGGGCCGCTTTCGCACCGGGCAATTAGCGGCGGGTTTCAGTTACTGCAAACGTTCGGCAATAACGTCACCGACCTTAAAACAGTTTTTTCCAGCCATAGCAAACAAGCGAGTGTTCGGCATCCGCAAGCGAAGGTTCGGTGATTCTGTGAGCCGACGGCGCTAGGCTGTCGGCTTAGATCATTATGTTGAATGACTCTTATTGACCTGCTTAAATACGTCCGCGTCGGGGCTCGCGGTGGGCGTCTTTGGCACTTAGAATAGTGACCGCTCCAGTAAGCATTTAGGCAAGAGTCTTTCTGTAAATTGGCCGTTTTGGCGCTAGCCACGGGTCCGGCGCTGAACCGGGGCTAGCGCCCAAACGCAACGCTGTGAAGAATTTAGAGACGGCAAATTACGGCATTTGCGTTCCGTAGCTACGCTCGCCAGAGCGTGGATGGTTGCCGGCCAATACGAATCACCACCTTCTGGCGAAGGTAGCTACGAGAAAATGCTTCACAGCGTTGGCCCAAACGGCTAACGGGATTTCACCCAATGATTCCTGCCTACCCGCTTAGCATCGACGAAGCGAGCTGCTTAGCACGCTAACGAGCCGAACCGCCTGCGACGACAAATTGAAAAGGACGTCCCCGCCAATGAGCGCCGAGATCGAAGCGAGTCTTCGACTGCACGTCGATCGACTTGCTGGTCTGATTGGGTCACGCACTCTCGACCAGCCCAAATCGATCGCGGCGACGACCGGTTACATCACAGGCCAGTGGACTGAGATGGGTTACCAGGTCGAACCGCAGCACTACGATGCAATGGGATTCCCCGCGACAAACTTGATCGTCGAAAAGTCAGGCGAGAAGCACCCGGACGATATCGTTTTGCTAGGTGCCCATTACGACACCGTCGCTGGCACACCGGGGGCGGATGATAACGCGTCCGCGGTAGCGGTGATGCTCGAAGTCAGCCGGCTACTGAGTCAGCACTCCGCCAAACGCACGGCGCGGTATGTTGCCTTCACGTGTGAGGAAAAACCGTACGGGGACGTTGATTCGATGGGCAGCCAGTATCATGCACGTCAATCCAGAGTAGAGGGAGACAACATCGTTGGCATGTTGTGTCTGGAAATGGTGGGCTATTTTCGTGACGAGTTAGGGTCGCAAAACGTGCCTCCTTCGATTCCCAAACGGCTGCACCGTTTCTTCCCGAAACGAGGCAACTTTTTGGCTGCCGTAGGAAACCCAGCGTCTTGGAAGCTCAACTGGAGTTTCCGACGCGGATTCAAACGAGGCACCTCGATGCCACTGTTCTCGATCGTGTTACCCGAAAAAGTGAAGGAAATTCGTCGTAGCGATAACAGTTCGTTTTGGGATCAAGGCTATACCGCCTTGATGTTAACGGACACTAGTTTTCTGCGTAACCCAAACTACCATCAGCAATCCGATACCCCCGACACGCTCGATTACAAACGGATGACCGAAGTCACCTACGGCGTTGCCGCTGCGATGAAGCGATTGTTGTCGTGAAGGCTGGTCTTATCGATATGCCGGTCCGCACTGGTCCGAAGTTGCAGCACGGTCTGCGAAAGACAACGCACCAACCATGAATCATCCCACCGCGAATGAATCATCTTTTGGGAAGAGACTGAAACAAGCTGCACAAAGTCTACTGATCGCAGTATTGATTTTCTCTCTCGGCACGATGCTCGCAGGATTGTTGGGGAAGTGGCATTATCTGCTGGACCTAGCAAGTCACATGCGTGTTCAAGCAACGATGGCTGTGCTTGTGTCGGGATTGGGGTTGTGGTTGCTCGGACGCAAACACATCGGCGTGTTTGGTTTGATTTGCGGTCTCGCCTTGGTGCTTAGTTTGACGCCGTTTTACTGGCCGACGGCCCCGGTTTTGGGCAACACGTACCGATTGATGACCGCAAACGTGTTGACGCGCAATCCGGAAAAGAGGGCGGTGTTGCAATGGATCGCCCAAGCAGATCCCGACTTTGTTGTTCTGCAAGAGACGGATGAATCTTGGACAACTGCGATGGAACTGGGGTTGCGTGATCGATATCCCTACCATCGTGTCGTGCCGCGCGAAGATAACTTTGGCATCGCGATGTTTAGCAAACACCGCTGGTTGAGTTGCGATGTCGTGACGTTCTCGTCGCAAACCAGCATCCCGTCAATCGTTGCTGATTTCGAGTTGCCTGACGGAAATGCGTTGCACTTGATTGCGACGCATCCGTTGCCACCGATGCGCGTTTCAAGTTGGGCAGATCGCAATCGCTGTTTTGCAGGAATCGCCAAAGAGGTAAATCAACGCGGAAATGGCCGGGGAATCGTCGCTGGCGATCTGAATTGCACGCCGTGGTCGTATTGGTTTGGCCGCTTGTTGAACGAGTCCGGGTTGCGTGATTCTTCGCTTGGGCAAGGGATACAAAGCACTTGGAGTCCCAGGGCGACGCCGATACCCGGGCTGATGATCGATCATGTTTTAGTGGGATCCGAAATCGAGGTGGCCGATCGATTTGTTGGTCCTGCGATTGGGTCAGATCATCGACCTGTCATCGTCGACTTTCGCTGACTCAATTTCTTCACTATGTGTGCCGATCAAGCTGGTCAATATGAGTCATTGCACATAATGATCTGAGCCGACGGCGCTAGCCGTGGCATGATTCCCGCAATGTCGACGGGCCCGCAGCTAGCGGCTTGTCGATTTAGTGAGCCGCTCCCGCGTGAGCGGCCGGGTTCCACGCATTACCCGGTGCCTTACGGCCCACGGCTCACAAAAGGATCGACGTTTCACCGGTTTATACCGAACGACCTGCATAGGACGCTAGGAACAATAGATGGCGGGCGGTAGTGGACGAGGCTACGAGTCCTGCAGCTTCATCGAGTCAAAAAGGACTCGTTGCCTCGTCCACTACGGAAGACGCCGCCAGTTATTCTTGCGACGGTCCTCAGCGCCAGACATCCTTGACGCTTGTTGCGTTTGTCCCCGGATTTCATCGAAGTCCTTAACGAGGAACAAACGGAAGCGTCGTCACTTCAGTTCCCCGTTTTGACGATGGCGAGTGCGAGTAGCTCCTTTAGCCGCGTCGGATCCGTCGTTGAGACTTTTGCGACAAAGCCACGTTTGTGTGCAAATCGAACGAGGTCGTGTGATTCGATCTGCGAAAAATCCAAGCGTTGACTGTCGTTGTAACGTGACAATCCGTATCCACTGCCCCGCCGATCAGGATATATCGTCGCCTGAATCTGATCTTCTTTGCCTTCGCTCTCGATGAATGCATAGACTCCAAACGAAGGGTCATCTGAAATTATGTCACTTTTTTCAAGAAACAAAGCTTGAATCGGTTCGCCATCGGTTTCGATCGTCCAGTACTGACCGTGCTCTTTCAAGTAGTCCAGCCGCTGCCGCAAAGAACGCAAGTAGTTGACGATATCTTCACCCACCATGCACATGACTTGGTGAATAGGACTTTCTGGATCTAGTTGAGTCTGGCTTGCGAATCGATTCAGCAAAGTCGTATCGAGCGGAGAATTTAGAGCTCCCAATGCTGTACGTGGAATCCCCATCAACTTGGCAGCTTCGTTTGGCCCTAACGTATCGAGCCATTCCGCCGGACGAAGCCAAGCACAGAACGACAACGCGTCTTCGTAAAGTCCCATGCTTTGCAGCACAAGCGATAAGGCACAAAGTGGCGGAGCATCGCGAGGGAACTGGTGATGGTCAAAGTTGTTTCGTTCTTGATCGTGAGCACCACCTACGTCGACGACGCAGATCGATGGATTGGCCAAATCATCATCCGTTGGCTCGCGTCGTTGGATCGGAACCCCATGCAAATGTGCCAACAGACAACAGGCAAGGAAATCGTCTTTGTGGGCTCCGCCCGGATGGGTCACGATCAGCTGCATGGTCATCAAGTAGCGCAATTCAGTTTTAGGATCAGGTTTGGAATCAATGAGCACAAGAACATACCCACAAACTGCATGGATGGAACCTGTAGCACCGGGAAGTGAAAGCGGACGCATGGCGTAGGACCGGTCTCCACCGGCGACACATTGTCGGTTTTGGCCGGTGGGAATATTTCGTTCGGGGACATGGGTGGCGTTTTGAACAAGACAGCGGGGGGCGGAGAAAGCATAGCTTTCCCCGTCCTCGCTCACCAGCCTCGCGGCTGAAGTGAGCGCAAGCGAACTTCAGCCGCGAGGCTGGTGACGTCGAATTTCGCCAGTCCGCTCGTCGATCTGGGCCACCACAAAACGACAGCAACTGACATCCCAAACACCGTCCGTTTGAGTCCCACTCAAGCCGATAGGATGGTCCTGGAATGCTTCGCTGATGCGGTACGTCTTCCCCTTCCAACGGAACTGGCCAACCCTGTTGACGCGGCGTGTTTGGTAGCGTTCGCTATACTCGAACGGATCCGTTTTCTCCTGAAAACGTCGCTCACTGATTTGGTATCGCTGCGAAGGTGTTTCCAAATCCAATGCCCCGTGAGGACGCTCCAAGTTGTAGACGTCTCGCCAAAGATCAAAGCACTCTTGAGCTTCCGCCAGCGTGCTCAGTGAGCGATCCTGCAGGGCTTCGAGTTTTAGCGTGCGATGAAATCGCTCCAGCTTGCCGCGGCCCTGAGGATGGTGTGGACGACCGTGAATCACTTCCACATCGTGACGCATCAACCACGCCGTAAAACGTGTGTGACGCATCAAGTGACTACCGCCCCACGGGTTGCCGTTGTCGACGTAAATCGCGTGTGGAAGCCCGTAAATTGCGAACACGTTGCGAAAATGACTTTGCACCGTTTGCCGCGTTTGATTCCCACAAGCGAGGATCCCCAGTGAAAACCGGGAGTGATCGTCCAGCAGGGTTAGCGGGTAACAATAGCTCTTGTTGTTCAGCGCGAACTCGCCCTTGAAGTCAACTTGCCACAGCTCGTTGGGACGCTCTCGCTCGAACCGCGTCCATGGCTTTCGCTTGGCCGATTCAGCGTCACTGATGCGATCATGTCGCTTCAAGACAGCGGCGATCGTGCTGGGCGAAGGAAGCGTTTTTTCACCCATGACTTTGAGCCGCTTGCGAATCTTCAAGCCGCCCCAGGCCGGGTGAGCATCGCGGATCTGCAGCACTTTTTGCTCGATCTCCGCGGGCGTCTGTGTGGGGGATCGGTGAGGTTTTCGCGAGCGATCCACCAAAGGTTCTTCGGCGCAAGCTCGGTGACGCTCTCGCCACTTGTAGCCGGTCTTGCGTGAGATACCAAACCGCTCGCACAACCGGCTAAAATTGACTCCGTCGGCCTCTGCCAAGCGGACAAACTCTTCTCGTTGGGACACTCGATCGAACTCTTTCCAGCCCATACTTGCTCCTAAAAGGAGTAAGTATGATTACTGCAAAAAAGCGCCACCCATGTCCCCGAAAAAGCGCCACCCATGTCTCCGGTCTATACAGGGAACCGGCCCTACATCAATTCCCAATCTCTATTGGATCTTCAGTTGACGCTGGTAGACCGCTCGGCCATTCGTGATGAAGAGGGTCTCGTGGTTCTCGCCAGCGATCGTGCAACTGGTTAACGGCATGGTCTTGTCGGGTTTGGGAAGCACGCCGCATGGACGTCCCGTTGGGTCAAAGATTTGCACGCCTAACTCGCTGGTGACGTAGTAACGACCGGCTTTATCGACGCACATGCCATCGCCACGGGATACAGTGCTGTATGGCGGTGGTTCGTTGAACTTGAATTCCCCCTTGGGGTCGATTGGCAGTCGCATCGGCATGGTCGGCATCTTCGCGTCCAATTCGCCACCCGCGTTGACGCGGAATGTCCACGTGTAGGGACCACCATGATCAGAAACGGCAAGCGTTCCGCCGTCATTCGACAGAGCGATACCGTTGGGACGCGTGATGCCGGTGTCGGCGACCGAAACCTCACCCGTCTTGATGTTGATTCGCGTGACTTGCTTCGCTTGCGTCTCAGTGATGAAAATGAAGCCTTCCTTGGAGATCGCCATGTCGTTGGGTTGCACATCGGAAGCGACGACTTTCACATCGCCGTTGGTTGTGTCGATGGCGATCACGCGTTTCTGTTTGCCTTGGCATGCGTACAGCAATCCGTCGGGACCGAATTCGAGTCCGCTGACGGACTCCTTCGCAATCACGGTTTTCTCAGCGCTGATTGCGTCGACGCGGTAGACCGCAGGTGCCTTCATGTCGCAGAAGTAGAAGTTGCCTTGATCGTCGCTGCACGGAGCATCGGCGAAGCCCAGGTCCTGCGCCACGACTTTCCATGACTCACCCGGCACAAGTAGATTCAACAGCGTGAGGTCGCCACGCAAGTCGTCGCTCGTGTCGATGGTCGGCGAGTGAGCTTCGCTTCGCCATAGCCATTTCATCGCATCCGGAAAACGCGAGCTTCCGTAGTCCGCGTTGTGCATGTAGCCTTCGGCCCAATCGAAGCGGGCGTCATAGCCCATGTATTGCAGTGACGATGCCATCTGCTGGTTCGCGATCGGCCAACTTCCAAACGCGTTGTCGATATCGCCACTCGTGTCAGCCATGTAGACACGGATTGGCTTGGGTTCTGTTTTTCGCACAAGTCCCGAATAGGCATCGCCACCTCGAATGTTTGTGTAGCTGCCGACACTGTTGTAGACCTTTTGGAATTGGTCGGTCCGTTCCCAAGCAACGGTGAAGGCACATATCGCACCGGAACTCGATCCACCGATCGCACGCATCTTGGGATCGTCGGAAATGTTGTAGCGTGATTTGACTTCCGGCAGAATTTCATCGAGCAGGAAAGTTGCGTAGCGATCCCCCAATCCGTCGTACTCATAGCTGCGGTTGGACGACTTGTTGCCTTTGCGCGGTTTCGATTTGTCGTGGCCTGGATCGAGAAAGACAGCGATCGTAGGCGGCATGTCACCGCGAGCGATTAAGTTGTCAAACACAACTGGAATTCGCCAGCGTCCATTCACGTCTCGCATTCGTTCACCATCTTGGAAGACCATCAACGCGGCAGGCGTGTCCTTGTTGTATTGAGCGGGAACATAGACGGCCCATTCACGAATCGTGTCGGGAAATATCTTCGATTCCCAGGGCTTCATGACCTCGACGGTGCCGTGAGGCACATCGTCGCGTGGGACCGCGTCCGGGTGTGGCTCCCAGGCCGGCTTGGTTGCGGTGGAGGGAATGTTTGTGGACTCGGCGTTGTCGTCCCACAGCCAACGCAGAGCATTGGGTAGTTCAAGCCCGCCCCACTTGCCGCTGTGCCCTCCCTCGGTCATCACCAATTTGTAGGGGTAGCCCGCGTACTGAAGTGCAGCGGCGAGCGAACGATTGCCGAGTGGCCAGTTGCCATGCAGATTGCTGAGGTCGTCGTTGCCTTCTTGGAGATAGACCTTGATTGGCTTCGGCTTCTCTTTGGTTTTGCGGACCAAACCGGGGTAAGCCCAGCCACCACGAATGTTCGTGTAGCTGCCGATATGACTGAGAACCTTGCTGAACTGTTCCGGTTTCTCCCAAGCGACGGTAAAGGCGCAAATGCCGCCTGATGAAATCCCGCACACGGCGCGGTCCGCTGGATGGTCGGAAACATTGATCCCTTCGAGTGCAACGGGTAAGAACTCGTCGACCAGAAAGTTCGCGTAGCGGTCACCGAGTGAATCGTACTCAAACGACCGGTTGCTGCGACCATCGGCGCCCTGTTGTGTAGCCGGAATCGTGCCGGGATTCACGAACACTGCGACAGTGACTGGCATCGCCTTCTGGTGAATCAGGTTGTCAAAGACGACGGGAACACGAAACGCACCCTCTGGCTTGGCGTAGTTCATGCCGTCCATGAACACCATCAAGTTGGCCGGTTGGTCAGAGGTGTACTGTGCAGGCACATAAACGGCGTAGTCGCGTCGTGTTCCAGGGAACAGCTTACTCTGTTCAAACACGCCGCGGGTGAGCTTGCCACTGGGAACACCCGGCTGAACCTCGCGATCACTTTTTTCGGCAGCAGTTTCTTGGGCCGAGCAACGCGGAACGAATCCCACCATGATGACGATGGCGACGCACGCGACGGATTTCAGTGAGATCAAATGCAGAGTTCGTATCATCGAGAGTGGTCGCCTGGGAATGGAAATGGGAGTTGGCACGACACTAAATACCGAATAGCTCGTGCCAAGCGTCTAGTGCATTGACGAAGCTAAGAATCAGTGTTCACGTCGTAGCGAATGTCGTCAAGACGCTTGAGAATCCGCCGACGAGTTTCGCTACCTCAAAATCGAGTATTAGCGGCAGGACGAGATATTTTAACCAAAACGTAACCCAGAGGTGTGGTGTACAACCCTGGCTTTTGATGGCATTCTCGGTCATAAATTGCCCCAACCTGTTCTCGATCCGCTTCAGCAAACGAAGTACGCTCTAGTCGGATGAGCGACTTTACGTGCTAACACTAAGCGGTTTGGCAGGAGTCACTGGGTGACATCCCGTTCGCCTTTTGGGCGATTGCCCCGGTTGAACGTGGGAAGCGTGGCTAAGGGGTTTTTGATTTCGTGAGCCGCTCGCGCGTGAGCGGCCGGGTCCCACGCATTACCCGGTGCCTTACGGCCCACGGCTCACAAAATCAACAAGCCAATCGTGCCAAAACAGCTGAGATACTGAAAGTCCCCTGCCGACCTGCTTAACAGTACAAGTCGATGTTCTGGTCGGCGAAGCCGCTAAGATAAACACGGTCACCGAGTCGTTCCGGAACGACTTCCCAAAGAAACACGTGTTCGATCTGCCACTGTGTGTCTACAGCAATCTGATCTCTCAAAACTCACAATCCGCTGAGTAGCTGTCCGTTGACCTTTGCTTGAATCGTCGATGGTACTGGATTCATGATCGACTGGTGGATGAAACAGCTGTTCTTGCCGACTTCGATCATCTGGCGAATCACGTCTTCGGGCTCGTCCGATTCAATGTCTAGATGAGTGACGACTTCGACGCCTCGGCCAGCCAGCGTTCCTTTGATAACGGAGCCTTCCATCGCGAATCGCGTTTCCTGCGCGAGCTTTATGCTGCTGATATTCAGTTTCTTGACCTTCGCGTAACGCGATAGCTGAGTTAACAGGCAGAACGCGATGCTGGCACTGTAGTAGGCCAGTGGCGGCGGCGCGGAATCGTCGCCGTCCAAGTACGGGCCTTCGTCGCAGATGATTTCGAAGGTGCTGCCCTTGGGTTGATCGACCCGGACCGTTGCCCGCTTACGCATGTTGTCCAGCGATTCGGCCTCCAATCGCAACACGATTTCCCGCTTCTGAACGGGATTCAGACTCGAACCATGTTCATCGGGATCAGAGGATTCTTCGATTTTGCGGACGATGGGCGTGGCAGATTCTTGTGACGCCATGGTTGGGTTTCCCGTTCAAGAAGAGAGGCTGTCAAGTATTCTTCTTGCTATTAGTACGTAGACGTAGTAAAGTTTCAAGTGGGACGGCCAAGGTTGCCGACAAGTTTGACGTCGTCGTAACACCCTGTTCAGCAACGAAAACGTGACAAATGACCTTTGAAGAATCCATCCCAATGCGATTGCGACGAGCTTACCTGACGATGCATCGGGTTGCTCAAGCACATTTCGCCCAATTCGACGTAACGGCTGACCAGTTTGTGCTACTGTCGCTGCTGGCAGAGGAAGATGGAATCACGCAGTCGGAACTCGCTGACCGCATGGTCTCGGACGCGAACACGGTGACAGCGATGCTGAAGTTGCTGGAACAACGTGACTACATTCGTCGCGTGCGTTGCAAAATCGACGGTCGCGCGCGGCGAGTGCATTTAACAGCGGCGGGAAGCCGGCTTGCGACGAAGCTTATCCGCAGCTCCGAAAATCTGAGGTTCTCAATCGAAAACGCGGTGACACCGGTCGAACGAAAAACATTCGATGCGTCTCTTGATTTAATTGTCGACGTTGTCTCTCCAAAAGACAACGAAGAAAAGAAAGCCAGTTGATCACTCCCCTACCACCGATCAGAAAGAGTCATGATGAGAAGAGTTCTAGTAGGTTTTCTGCTTTTTGCGTTTGCATTCAGTGCCTCCACTTCTGTGCATGGGCAGGAGCCTCGCGCAGATCGCCCAGATTGGTTTGACGGCAAGCCGCGAACATTTGTTGTGAATGGCTATTCGACTTCGTTCCACTGGCCGGCGATGCTGCAGCGAAAGCTCGACCGATACTTCAGCGGAAAGCGAGTCATTGAAGTGAAGTCGGCGACTCAGGGTTCGACACCTATCGCGAAGTGGATGAATGTCGAAACGGGAGAGCCGATGCAACCATGGACGACCAAACTTCGACCACTGCTAAAAGATGACTCCCGCCCCAAAATTGTGCTGGCTCAGCAATCGCTGCAGTGGGCCTTTGGCGGTCGTTCGGAAGGCATTCGTGATGAGAGCGATCACGTCCATATCCGTAAAGGTGCGGACGTGATCAAAGCATACACCGACCTGTTAAAGGCCGACGGCGCGGATGCCGTTGTGATCGCAATGCATATTTACAAACAAGGAATGGAACCCGAGATCGGCAATGAACGACTATCGCTCGCTGCTTTCATCAAATCGAAACCGCACGATGTGTTTGCAGGGCCGGATGTTTGGACGCCGACCAGTAAGATCTGGCCGCAAGCGTTTCAGGCCGACAAAGTTCACCCAAACGATATGGGAGCCGAAGTGATGGCACATCACTGGTTCGCAGCGTTACTGACGATCTGCGGAAAGGACGTTCCGCCGTGGAGCGCCGATGAAATGAAGCAAGCGATGGCCAACCCGCCAGCACTCGCAACACGCGAGGGAAGGCCACAGCGTGGCGAGGGCAGAGGCATGGCGGCGCGGATACTTCGCCATGATGCAAACAAAGACGGCAAGATCACAAAGGCCGAATTCCGTGGCCCGACTCCGATGTTCAGCAGGTTCGACAAGAACAGCGACGGAGTCATCGACAAACAAGAACTGACCAGTTCAGGTCGGTAATGACAAAACAGACACACTGAGTATTAATTCCCAATCTCAGAATGGGTGGGTGGCACCAATTTCCCCACAGAATGGGTAGGGCGAACTAATTCTCCACCAAGAGTTTGCTCTCTGACGTAACCGAAGGTTATTGATCGTACGGCAGACGGTATAGACAGAAGTATTCATGCGACAGAGAAAAAAAGAAGCCCCATCTCCAAATAGTTTTTTCTGTCTTCCCTACACCGAGCATCGCTTGCCCGAAGGAAAAATTAGGTAGGAGAAACAGCGAACTAGCGGGTAGGAAGATGCTCGACCCAACCCATTTTCATACCCCTAATCTTCCTACCTAATCTCCGCCTGTGCGTCGGCGGACTTACTCTGATTCGGCGAAGAATTCATCCTACTTCTATCGGGAAACAGGCCAGTAGGGATTGGTGCAGATACAAAAATCTTGCTCGCACAAACAAGGAGATCCAACAACACGCTGGGGGGCGGCGTCAATCAGGTTTCCCGATCGATGGAGCAATCGCCACAGGTGAGGCACGGATCTGCTTTGATTTTTGCTGCCGAAAGAGCGATTAGCAAGGTCGGGGTTTAACGCCAGTCAACCGGCATTCCGTTTTACAGCGGTCATTTCGTAGTCAAGCGAGAACGTTTCGCTTGCGTCACTATTGAGTTTGTCCAACAGGGGCGAATACGTCCTGACGTGGATCTTGTTTTTGCCGGGCACGAACTGCAGTGAACGAAGCCAACCGTCGCCGCCGTTCGGGAGGCCCTGGTAATCCGTAAGCATTTCGAGAACCTTCCCTCCGGCATCGTTGACGCTTGTTTGGAGTCCCACGCCCAGCACATGCCCACTGACAACAAGAAAAATATTCGGCTGCTTGCGGATGAATTTTTGCCAGATTTGTTCGCCGCTGTTGCCCGCTATTTTGTACGCCGTGGCACAACCCGTGTCTCGCTGGTTTGGCCGCATGTAGCAATGTGTCGCTACGATCACGCGATGATCGGGGTATCGTTTTGTCACGTTCGCCGCCCATTCGAGCGTTTCATCGCGAGGAGCAAATTCGAGGCTAATGATCATGAATTTCATGCCACTGGCCTCAAAGAAACAGAAGTTGTTGTCGTTGGTTTCGCCCATGTGCCCACCGTACCACGGTCGGTCGGCAAATCTTCTGGGCGAGTAGTACTGGTTGTACAGTGCCGAGTCACGGTTCTCTAGAACCATGTCATGATTGCCTGGTACCATGCTGTAGGGCACTACACCATCAAGGAGTCGCATTGCTCGATCTGCATTTTCCCATTCGGGCTTTTGGGTGGCCGTTTGCACAATGTCGCCCAGATGGACGACGAACTTGATGTTATCTTCCTTCACCTGTTGCCGAATCCATAGTGCCTGGGCGACGTACGTGTCTGGATACTTTTCCGAATAGAGCTGTGTGTCAGGGAGCAACACGACGGAAAAACTCTGCTCGGCAGCCTGATTGTCCTCTGCCAACGTGACGGCGTGATTTAAGAAGACAACCGCAAATAAGCAGACGGCCGGAATCGCTCGCCCAAATAGAATCAGCATTTTTTTCCCCTGAACGGTATAGTTTTGCCAACAGCATACTCACCGGAATTAGAAGAATAAGCCGTCAGGTACCGATTTAGCTGGAGAGGCAGTCTGACTGTCCGACTCGGGCTGGGAGTTTCTGGCAGCAGACCCGTTATCGGAACCGAGCCAATCGGCGTGATACGACGTTCTCACCAAGCTGCCGATTTTGAGGCCTTTGAGTGCGTGCCGACGGAGGCGGTTGCTTGCCATCCGCTTGATCACTACCGCCATGGATTACGCCTAATCACTGGCAACATATATTTCGCTATCGCTCGACACATCAGCTACAAGGTGTTACACCACCAAAACACCATCTGGAAAACCGGCTAGGCCTCCGTCGTCGACTTCGGAATCCAGTGCCAATGGATTCCAGACGTAGTTCGCCAGCACTAATTGGGACACATCGGCGTAATGGGTTCCGCGACTAAGATCTCGTATCCATCCAGTGCGAAACAGTCCATTGGAGTCCGTTGTCCCTTGATAGGTTTGATTGGCAAACACGATCGTCACGGAAACGCCGGCAAGGACGTTACCTTCAGCACTTCTAATCTCAATCACGGCCCGCCAATCCTTGCCACCGCGTTTCGATTCAAAGTCGATGGAGGAAACGTACATCGGAACACCCGATTGTTCCGCATCGACGGCGACCGAAGTGACCGCGAGTAATGAATCTGTCGCACCGTCATTGACCGAAAGGCTGACGTTAAAGTTATTGGCAGTTGTGTACGTGTGATCGACCGACACATCCGTCGTTGTTAGTACAGTGCCGTCGTTAAAATCCCAGGTGTACCAAAGTATCTGATCATTTGCCGTTGTCCCATCAAGATTATCAAAATCGCTGGAAGCCGATGCATCGAATGCAATCGGAGAGTTTGCAAATCCACGGTAAGGTCCACCAGCAACTGCAACGGGAACATCATTCACTTCGCTTACGTCGGAGGTCGTTGTATCGATTGACTGTCCGCCGCGACCATCGTTGACGGTCAATGAAACAGCAAACGTTCCGCCATATTCGTAAGAGTGTGAAATTGTTGGATCCGTGGTGTGTGCGGTTTGCCCGTCGCCGAAGTCCCAGACGTAAGTCAGCGAATCGCCGTCGGGATCCGACGATCCCGAGGCGTCAAACGTGATCGGGTTGCCTTCGTTACCAGACTGCGTGATGCCGGCGTCAGCGATCGGCAATTGATTTGGAACGCCGTCTCCCGCCCAGCCAAGATTTTCGTAGTGATTGTCGGGGCTATCCGGATTTGGCGTCGGCGGGTTCGGCAACACCAAACCTTCCGGACTCGTCCAAGCCTTGCCGCCGTCAATCAATGCCTGGCGGATGGCGTACACTCCGTTCGCATCCGTGGCGGGACCGTTCGCAGCGATGTACAGCGCCGCCAATCCGGTCGCGTGCGGCGCTGCCATGCTCGTACCACTGCTGAACGCGTAACCACCGTTCTTGTACGTGGAATAGATGTCCACGCCTGGCAGCATCAGATCGATACCCAAGCCGCCGGGATTATTGACCAAGTTGTTTGTGTTGTACCACGATGAATATCCTGGTGCCCCTTGATCATTACTGAAGTTGCTGAAGTCGGCGAACTCATCGTCTTCATAGTTGCCGAAGAAATCGGCATACTGGGTCGATGGACCGTAGCCGCCTGGCATACCGTCGGTATCGGCAATCGCGCTGATCGTGGCAACCTCCGGATAAGCAGCCGGAATGGTATCGTCGTACGTTCCGAATTGAAGGTCAGCTCCTAGGATGTCGCGATATTCGTTGCCGGCTGCAACGACATAAACGACGCCACGCGCGACGCTGTTTTTGATGGCAGTGCGATAACTATTGTTAACGCCCTGGCCGCCGAGACTCATATTGGCGACGTGGATGTCGTTGGTGAGGTCACCGTCGGTCCTCGTGCTTGTGACCCAATCAATGCCTTTGATGATGTCTGAAACGTAACCCGAGGCGTTGGCGTCGAGCACCTTGACAGCCCAGAGGTTCGCCCCAGGCGCGACGCCGACTACGCCGAAATCGTTGTCCAGTGCCGCGGCGGTTCCCGCAACATGGGAGCCGTGCCCATTGTTGTCGTCGTAGTTGCCATCTTCAAAACTTCCGCGATTGCTGGGTCGACCTGACGTTACTGTATAGAAATGCCTGCCGCCAACCACATTCAGGTCAGGATGGTCAGCGTCAATGCCTGAATCGATAATGGCGATGTTCACATTCACTCGGTCGTCAACGTTATCGATGTTGGCCAACCCGCTAATGTCGGCATCGATACGATCTACACCGGTGGGAGTGATTTGCGAGAAAGCCTGCATGACCAGATCGGCTTCGATTTGTTTGATCTGTGGGTTCTTTGCCAATGCCTGTAGTGCGGCTTCCGGAAGTTGCGCGGAGAAACCTTTCAGGGCATGGTTGTAGACATGCCCCAGTTGACCACCGTGAGCATTGACAAGTCCCTTTGCCACGACGCTAGGGTTAGCCACATTGTCGTTGAAGGCGACAATAACGGATTCCCAAGCGGGATGCTGGGGCGGACTATTTGGTCCGACACCGTCAAGCACGATTCGCTGTTCCAGAGTTTCGATTAACCAGCGGCGTTTTCGTTTCATTGTCAGAGCTCCAGAATAGAATCGTGACTTTAGCCGCAATATAAAGGGTCGTCATACTGGGGGACACGTCTAAATCGCCAACATGAGATCATTTAATTCAGCGTGAAGGTTGCGAGTTGTTTCCGCTTTAGTCGCTACACCAAGCCAATCGGCGTGATACGACGTTAAGGCCGATGCTAACGGTGAGCTACTTGTCGTAAAGTCACTCGGCTCAATCAACCTAAATTGAAAAAGACTAAGGTGTCAAAATGATTAAGGTGTCAGTTGCGAATTTGGCTGGATAGGCAGTGTGGCTGTTCGACTCGGGCTGGGGTTTGCCGGCAGCAGGCCGTATTCGGAGTTGTGGAAATGGCGAGCAGATGAGGCAGCAATGCTAATACAAGTCGTTGCCTATCCAGGATGGCGAGCGTTTCCTAACCGTTTGCCGCGCCGTTAAACGCAATGCACTTTCTACATAACTCCTCAAGGCGGCGAAGCTGCAAAACGTAGCCTAGGCTTTCAGCCTGGGGACCACATCGAACCCAGGCTGGAAGCCTAGGCTACGTTAAACCCAATGAGTTGTGCGGAGGTGCTTTGACTCTCCCAAGTTAACAATCGCACGCCCCTGTCAGCACAGCGAGTTGTCTTCGACTATAAAAGGCCCATCAGGGACTCCGATGAGGAGCCCAATTTCGAACCTGTCGTGGAATCGAGCGGACCGGAGTATCCATTCATGCAGAAAATTATTGTTGTTGCCGGATGCTTTGTTGTGTTATGCGGTGAAATGGTGCTGGCGGAGGATTCGAACTGGAAAGCCGGTGCCGCGAAGGTAGCGATCACGCCTGACGAGCCGCTTTGGATGTCAGGCTATGCGAGCCGCGACAAACCAGCGGAAAGTAAGCTGACGGATCTGTGGGCAAAGGCGTTGGTGTTGGAAGACGGTGAAGGGCAGCGTGGTTTAATGCTGACCTTGGACCTCGTTGGCATTGATCGAACGCTCGCGCAAGCGATCTGCAATGGCCTCCAGCAGCGACACGGTTTGTCGCGGAACCAGATCGTCATCAATTGTTCTCACACTCATACGGGGCCTGTGGTGGGGCACAATTTAGATCCGCTGCACTACTTGGATATCGATTTGCAACAACAGCAAGCGGTTGATCGCTGGGTCGAAACACTGACGCAAAAAATTGCCTCCGTTGTTGACAATGCCTTGGACAATCTTGCTCCCTGCAGCCTGTCGTGGGGCAGTGGAACAGCGACCTTTGCGGTCAACCGACGCGAGAACACGCCCGAAAGTGTGGTGCCACAGTCGCGAACCGAAGCAACGCTAAAGGGGCCCGTCGATCACGACGTGCCGGTTCTGGCGGCCCGCGATGCGGACGGAAAATTGGTCGCGGTACTGTTTGGCTACGCCTGCCATTCGACGGTCCTGAGCAGCTACCAATGGTCGGGCGACTACCCCGGTTTCGCGCAGATGGAACTGGAAGAAAACCATCCCGATTGCGTGGCCTTGTTCTTTGCGGGCTGCGGTGCTGATCAGAATCCACTGCCCCGCCGCACGATCGAACTGGCTCGACACTACGGACGCCGATTGGCCACGGCGGTCGATGCCGTGCTGTTGACCAGTCAAATGCAGGCCGTTGATGGACAGCTGACGACGACATTTGACGCACTGGATTTGCCGCTCGGTACGTTGCCGACTCGCGAACAAATCGAGCAAAACGCTCTGTCATCGAACCGGTTCGAGGTGTCGCGCGCCAACATGCTGCTAAAGAAACTCGACGCCGGCCAACCGCTCAGTCAGACCTATCCCTATCCGATCAGTGTCTGGCACATCGGCGATGACGTTCAATTTGTGGCACTCGGTGGCGAAGTCGTCGTCGATTATGCGCTGCGACTAAAATTTGAATTGTCGGGCAAGCGAACGTGGGTGGCCGGATACTCGCATGACGTGATGGCCTACATTCCGTCACGACGTGTCTTGGCCGAAGGCGGTTATGAAGGTGGCGGAGCGATGGTGTACTACGGGCTGCCCGCTCCCTGGTCGCCAGAAATTGAAAATGCAATCGTCAATGAAGTCGAGCGGCAAGCCTCCGTCACCCCAGTTGGCGCGGCGGAAGCTGAGTGAGCTCAAACGATAGGGCGACATCAGCGACAGATTAGACAACGCAAAGGAACCTCGAATGAACGTCGGCTTCGTTAGGACGATCGCTTGTGTTTGGCTGCTGGTGTTTTTGACAAGTAGCTTAGCAGATGCTCAGGATGACACTGAACTCAGAGCTTTTCCTGGCGCCCAGGGCTGGGGGGCGGTCAGCAAAGGCGGGCGAGGTGGCAGGGTAATCAAGGTGACAAATCTAAAAGCCTCGGGGCCAGGCAGTCTCGCGGAAGCCTGCGCCACGGACGGACCACGGATCATCATTTTCGAGGTGAGCGGCGTCATCCGCGGCAACATTCGCATCACCAGTCCTTACATTACCATTGCCGGCCAAACCGCTCCGGGCGCGGGGATCACGGTCGAGGGTGTCATCTCGAGTTATGATTACGGTGTTCACGACATCATCATTCGACATCTCCGCGTTCGTCCCCGTCGCGACATCGGGGCTGGCGGCGACTGTATTCAGCTCGGCGGCCGCGGCCCCACCGACTCGGGTACGTACAACATCATCCTTGATCATTTGTCCTTAAGCTGGGGCAACGACGAGATCATTGATCTGTACCACGCCCATGACGTGACAGTGCAATGGTGCACGATCGAGGAATCCGACGATCAGGGACACAGCAAAGGCGCGCACAACTATGGTCTAATCTCCGCTGCGGAAGATAGTGGCGCTGTCTCGGTACACCACAATCTTTGGGCTCATCATGCACGCCGTGTCCCCTGTATGGCACCTTACCGAGAAAACGCCGCGAGCGATTTCTGCAACAACTTGATTTACAACTGCCGCGGCGGCTACACCGATGACGGCCACGGCGTTCGCGCCCGGAGCGCCGTCAACCTTTACAAAAACTACTACAGACGCGGGCCACAGACGGATGACCGGATGTATCCCTACGCCCTGTCTCCGCAGATGAGCTATTACGTAAGCGACAACTACTTCGAGGACTGGGGTTATCAGGGTCATCCTCGACATTGGAAGTGGGGCAGTCAAAATGGCGGCGTACCGAAGTGGATTCAATTCAACAACAACGGCCATGAATTGGACTCACCTGCCAATACCCCGGAAATCGAACTGGTCGATGCCAAAGCGGCTTTCGAACTGATTCTTGTCAAGGCCGGTTGCTGGCCCCGCGACCGGTTGACCCGACGGACTGTCGAAGAAGTCAAAACCAAAACGGGCGCATGGGGGCGCAACGCACCGCTGCAGCCGTCCGACGAATGGTTCCTCGAGGGCCTCACGCCATCCAAGGCCTCCGCAGATACCGACGGCGATGGGCTACCGGATGCTTGGGAGCGGTCGCACCACTTGAACTTCAATGATCCCGCCGACGCTAACAAGGTGGTGACAGCAGGAGAATCAAGTAACAACCGTCACTTGGGTTATTCTCACCTCGAGTTCTACATCAATGAGCTAGCAGAGAATCTTGTCCCGTAGACGCGTGACGGAAAACCACGGACTCGCTTCCGTGGCTAATGCCTACCGTCGCTTCGCGAATTTCTAGTTAGCCAGTCGCAACGCGACGACAAGCGATAGCCCCGAACGTCAGTCCGGGGGACACCAAACATCCATTTCCTAAAGTCGCAAAGCAACGACAGGAGAACGACAGTCGGGTCCGTCGCTGCAACTTGTACGATGTGGTTATCACACATTTTGAAGCCAGACGGCCCGCGAATTACGGGAATGAACGCGAGTATTGCCAGCAAAACAAAAGCATTCGCGTCGATTCGGGTCATTCATGGGCCAATCATTTTGCTGAACTTCCTCCGACGGTAACGAGAAATCCGATAGACATCGGCGAGCTCGACACCATCATAGCGCGGTCGGTTTGGTCAGAAAAATTCATGCGGCAAGCAAATGAAGATGCCCGATCTCGATGAAAATCATTTGGTCGCCGCTGAAGGAAAATGGGGCAGGAGAATTAGCGGATAGGAAGACCCGCGACCAACCCAATTTTCCTACCTCTAATCTTCCTACCGAATCTCCGTCTGTGTATTGGCCGACATTCTTGGATCCGATCGATGGATCAATCACCACAAGTGAAACGCGGATCCGCTCCCGGCGTTTGTCGCAACCGTGTTTCATCTAAATTCAGTCGGTGGCGTTTGGACCAGAAAAGAGTCCTGACCCCTTTGAGCGAGCCGTGACCCCTTTGATCGAGCCGCAACTGCGGTTTCGCCGAAGGTTCCACGAATTGCAATGACGACTTCGCCACCTTCCAGCCATGTTCGGCGGTATCGCTCGTGTACGTCAGGATTGACTTGCTTCAGATCATTGATCGCAATTGAAAATCGCTTGATGTCACCGCACAGGTCAACCAATGAACAAACACTGTCGCGCCAATCTTTGTGGATTTTGCGAAACCTCGATTTGGCTACGAAGTAACGATGTGGTAGCGCAACGGGATCAAAAGCGAAATCCGAAACCCCAGCCTCCCCTCGGCGATAGCCCTCCACTGATAGCCAGTTACGTTCGGGGGCTCGACTTCGATTGGGTGGCAATCAGCTGGGACGCGATGCTTTTGCCTGCTTGGGCTTGGGGGTGCTCGGGGGCGAGCAAGAGAGCCGCGGCGAAGCTTGCGGCGGCGGCTTGTGGATCCTTGCGAATGAGCTGCAGGTAGCCGAGACGCACGTAAGTTTCGACATCGTTGGGGAAGGCATCGAGGACGCGATTGTAAAGCTTAATGGCGGTATCGGTGTCGCCGACTCCGGCACATGATTCGGCGAGCGCAAACGTTACGTCCATGTTCTTTGGATCATGCTCGTGACATCGCTGGAGCTCGGTTCGCGCGGATTCAAAGTCAGCCAAGCCGATGCACGCCAGTGAAAGTTGGTAGCGTGCCGACCAATGACTCGGGTTGGTTTCCGGCCAACCGATCGCAGCGATCGAGAAGTGTCCCTGAGCCGTTTCGTATTGGCCAAGTTCCAAGAGCAACTGCCCAAACCGCTGAGCACCCCGCAGGTCACCAGGAAATTCGTTGACCGCACGTTGGTAAACCCGTACCGATTCATCGATCCGGCCGGTCCATCGTAAGCAATCGGCCAAGATGAATTGACTTTCGGCGTCACCGTTGAGTTTGGCGATCGCATCGCGAGCACGGGCTTCGGCGACTTCGAATTTGCCCGACCAGTGCATGACCTTGGCGAGGTTTCGCAGCGCGACTCCTTGTTTACGCGGATCGATGCGACTTTGGATCAACGCGTCCACGTCGGCGAGCGTTTCGCTGGGAATATCCTTGGCGCCGAGCGCGCCGGGCGATAACCATTCGGACCGGCGCATCGCATCGGCGATCCACAGCGACAGGCGGCGGTGGACGTCGATGGTCGGATGAACGTGGTCCAGGAAGTATTCGTCGCCCAGTAGATCGTGCCCTTGTTCGGCGAGGCAGACCTCGCGCAGTTGCCGGTCGAAATCGACCACACAAACGTCGTCGGCTTCTGGCAAGTCGCGAACGATATCCAAAAAGTCGTCGGGTGCGCGAAGCGGGCAGATATCAAGATTCAGCGCCGTCTGAAACGCTTCCTTGGCACGCGCGAAATCCAGTTTAGCGAAAGCGGATTGGCCGTCTTGGAAATCCGTCGCCTCAGGTTCGATCTTGAATGGGCTGCAATCCTTTTCGTTAGACGCCGGCACGACAAACAGGATCTTCGCGCCCGATGCACGAGCGATGTCTATCATTCGATTGAGGTTGAACTGGAAATGTAGTCGAACATCGCGGCGCCACTCATTGTCGCGAACATAGTCCGATGGGCCAATGGTGTGATTGAGTCGTTCGTCGACATCGGCGGGCAGCACACTGACGTTGGGATTCGGTTTCGTGTCGCGTTGACGCCGAAGGATCGAGTCGATGCAGCCATACGTGCGAGTCTTGGCGAGCCACCCGCTGAGCCAAAGCTGTATTTCGGATTGATCAAAGAAGTCGGCGTAGGTGCGACGTTCCAGGAACTCGTTCTGGCCAGTGTAGACGATGAAGACATCGGGTTCGTAGGCGGTCAATTCCTGCATCACGGTGGCAACACGATAGCTCGCGTAGCTAACACCGCCGGCGTTGACGACTTCCCAGTTGGTGGTTGCGTCGATGTGCGGCAACCATTCTCGAAGCCAGCCGCAGAAGGACGTGGTGTCGTCGTAGGGGCGTCCGAACGTCGTGGATCCACCCAAGCAAAAGATGCGTTTGGTGTTGGCTGGTTTGGCGGCGCCGAATTGTTGGTCGTTGAACCAAACCAATTTGTTCTCCGCCGTTCGAAGCCATGATTTCCCGGCGTCATCGGTGAATGGTTCGAAACAGGGGACTTGGTTTGAAAAACCGACAAACGGGTCCGCGTGATCGGTCGATCGTCCGACGCCCAGCAGCGTCAACGCGAATTCGATCAGCAGTAAGCACAGGCCCGTTGTCACGATGCCGAAGCAAGCTTTTTTCTTACGGCTGAGTTGGCGACGTGTCATACTGGCGGATGTGATGTTGCGAAAGGATTTAGAGATGAGTCACAACAAGTGGCTGATGGAGGTGCCGGTAGATAGCGAAGAAACAGGCCGTCGCGCAAGGGGTCAGGAGAAGCGTTAATATGCTAAATCGAAATCGAATATGGAAGCCGTTGTTCTCACGCACTGTTGGACCTTCAATAGCTCTTGTATGTTGCCCAGAACGTTGTCTGCTTGACCGATTTGGAATTGCCCACGAAAAGTTGACAGTGGACCGGTCTTAACGGGAAGGTAAATGGTGCGTCCTGTGGATCAGGATTCACCGACGAGTAACGGTTCTTTGATGGCTTGCTCGAAGTCAATGGGACTCCGATAGTCCAATGAGGAGTGCAAGCGAAGAGGGTTGTAAAAACCTTCGATGTAATCAGACACGCCGCGTGTGGCGTGTTCGTGTGTGTCGTAGATCTGCTGGGCCTCTTCTGTCTTGTAGCTTTTGAAGAACGATTCCATCGGAGCATTGTCGTAACAGTTGCCGCGACGACTCATGCTCTGAATAAGTCGGTTGGCGGTTAACCTGCTGCGGAAATGCTCGCTGGCGTATTGGGAGCCACGATCACTATGAACGATCAAGCCAGCCGCCGGTGAACGAAACGCCAAAGCTTGATCGAGTGCACTCACCACCAATTCAGAATCGATGTTACGACTGGTTTTCCAACCGATGATTTTGCGTGAATACAGGTCAACGAAAGCACACAGGTAACTGAATCCTTCTTTGGTGGGAATGTAGGTGATGTCAGTGAGCCAAACTCGATTGATTGTTTCGGTCGAGAAATTTTGCTCGAGAAGGTTGTTGGCGATGGGGTGATTGTGATTTGAATCGGTGGTCGAGATTCTGAATTTGGTTCGGCGATTCGCTTGAATTCCTGCCTTACGCATGTACTTGGCGACGGTATTTCGGCTGCACTGAACTCCTCGTATCAATAGTTCTCGATGCATTCTTGGACTTCCGTATGCGTCGTGATGCCTTTCCAAGTGAACCCTTTTGATCGCCTGTGTGATTTGCGTTTCTCTATTCTCTGTCGTGGTGATGTCGCGACCGGCAAACTGATAGTAGGCCGCACGTGTAACCTCGAGAGTTCGACAGAGCACCGCGATCGGCCATCGATCGCGGTGCTTGTCAATGAACGCGAGCCTCAACTGTTTTCTTTGACGAAGAAGGCCGTCGCTTTTTTTAAAATGTCACGCTCCATCTTGAGCTGTCGGTTTTCCTCACGGAGTCGTTTCAGCTCGGCCTCGACCGACTGACTGCCGATCACTTCAATAGAGAAAGTCCCATCTTCATCAAAAGACTTCTTCCATTTGCGAATCAAGGTTTCACCGACGCGCAAGTCTTTAGCGACCGCGGCGTACGACAGTCCTTGTTCAATTACTTTCTTAACGGCGGCCAATTTAAATTCTCGGCTGAAAGTTCGACGCTTGTCCATGAATCGGATCTCCTGTCAGAGAAGTCTGACATCTGCTGGTCCACTGTCAACTTTTCGTGGGCAATTCCAATTGTACTTGTTTACCATGCGGCGATGGGTATTTTGAAGAAACTCCAGCACATCGGCCGTACTGCCCTCGGGGACTTCGATTTTGCCGATGTCAAAGACGGGCTCCCGCACAGAGCTGGCCTGCTCGTTTGCGTCTTGGGCGTCCAAAACGGATGCTGCAGCAAGCGGAATCAACACCGTCAGCATGAATACTGAGAATCGCATGCTCAACTCCTTTGGGAATGGGTAACAGAATCCTCAAGCGAATCGCTCCGAGTTGTATCAGCCCAGGACCGTCTGCTGATTGTTTTGCATCGACAATTGATTCAAAACGAGAAAGACCTTTTACTGCCCCATGAATCGAGCCAGAGGGCTTCTCATCCGAAGCATGGCTCCGGCGGATCCCGTCACAAACACATCGCGCCCGCGTCGGCGGAGGAAGTCACGGATGCAATGCTGGCCTTTAGCGGTCACGGCCCTCAACCAACTTTGTGACGGCGGTTGCATCGACCGAACGGAGTTCGGTCGGGGCGGAAATCACTTCGGTCTTTGACACGTCCGCGCCTAATCACGGGCTGACGTCATCACGGGCTGACGTCGATGCCCCGGCTTCATCGACCGGGCGATTCACCGGAGTCGGCCGCCGGAGCAGTGAAGCGGACCTTCCAAAACCGCTTCGATCGATTTGGCTTACTGAACACCGAATACAAGACCTTATCCTGGCGAAGCCTTCTCTTTGTCGACGTCGACAAGCTTCAAAGAGGACTGCCCCCTTTGACTTGTCTCGTCTATTTCGTCTCGTCGATTAGCTCCATTGCTCGCTCAACAATTGGCGGAAGTACGACGTTGTCTTTTTGGTTAAGGTCTTCAACGGCCTTTCTAAACTCGGCACAGAGATCGTCATATTCGCTGCTCAACAAAGAGGAACTGCGGCTAGGGAAGATATCCTCGAACAGAATATTCTTCGCGTCGTCGCGTTGCCACGTTTGAAACAATTTGGCTTTCTTAGAGTCCCCCCTGATCATTTCTATCATCCAGGCGTAATGAAACGCCAGCAAAAAGCTGTCTTGCCGATGCTGCTCCTTATGATACATCCAGAAATCGTAATGCTGCAAGAAATCATGGGAGACTAGCATCGGGTCTTGCCCGGTCTTCAGCTTATCAATCGATCCATTGAAGTTCAGTGATTGTACAATTCCGATTTCGAATCCCGAGTCTCCCAAAAATCCCAAGTCGACCGATACGTAGTATTCAAGGGCTTCACGCCATATGATTCCGTCGCCTTGTTCACTGACATGAACATCAAAAGCGGGGTATTTACATGGAATTGTCAATAGCTCCGCCGCCGTCGCCAGTTCCCACACTCTGATCGTTCGGTCAATTCCACTGGATATCACCCTTGTCCCATCCTTCGTTACTGCGACGGACGTTACGGCGCCGTTGTGCCCAATCAGCTTCTTGACCGGCAGTCTTGAGACGGTGTCCCACAAAAAAATATTCCCCACGTCGTCGGCGGAGATAAGATCCTTGGGTTCCTTTCCAAAGCACAAGCTTGTGATCCTTCCAGCATGACCTTCGAGTCTCGATGGAGTGTCGTCAAGGTTGTGAGCTAACAGTATGGCATTGTCAGCCGATCCGGCCGCAACGACATCGTTTGAGTTTGAAAACGCCACACAAGAAATTGGGGTATCAGTGGCTGGGGTGGAAAAAAGAAGTTCTTTGTCTGCCACGTTCCAAAGTGAAATCCGACCATTCACATCGCCAACAAGCACCCGTTTTTCATCGGGAGAAAATCTCGCGTCTGAGATTCTGCATTTGAATTTCAGCTTTGTGACCTTATCGGATGTTGTGTTGACTAGGACTAATTCACTTTTCTGGGCCCCGTTTCTCTTGATGTGCGAAAGCCAGTTCAAAAGCCCCGTTTCATTGACATGTACGCCGTTACTCCAAGAAGCTAAGTGCTTTCCGCTTGGCGACAGTCGATTCCATGAAGCAACCCCCGACAAATCAACGTCAAACGTCTTTAGCGAGTAATCTTCTAGGTTGAGCAACAGTGAATCATCCAATGCACTAAACGCAAGTTGATTGTTGACTAGGCTGAGCGTGCAATTGCCAACCGTTCCTTGCCAAACAGGGACGACACCCGCCACGAGATTGATTCCGGATATTTTAATCGTGTTGCTATCTGAGCATCCAACAAACGTCAATCCTTCAGGGGCGATTGCCAGGTCGTTTACGCGGCCGTCTTGCCGACTTAGGACTCCTTCAAAGCTATTTCTGGAGGGGTTCAACATCTCTGTGGTTCCGTCAGCATTCCCCACGATGAGATCAAACCCGTCGGGTGTAAAACGAATCGACGTGACCTCGCTCGAGTTATTGGAGAACGCTTTTCGCTCGATCATTTTCCCTGTCTCGATGTTGCCAGTGATGATGAGAGAAGTCTTTCGGTTGTTCCCAAATTCGCTTACATGGGATCCTCCGATTGCGACAAAATCACCGCTTGGCGATATGTCGAGCGTCTTTGGTTGGAAATCTTCTTGCTCCCATTTGAGCAATTCGAAAGAACTGTCCACTAGATCAAAAACCAAAAGACCGGGTTCACCTAAGAAAAAATCATCATCCCGTCCAGCCTCCAATGATGATAACGAACCAGGTAAGTCAAATCTTCCACTACGGCTGATTGCGAAAATGCGATTGCCGTCGGGGGAGATACGTATCTGAGATGCTTCTGTTTTCTTTGTTCTGACCAACGGCTTACCGGAAAAATCTGACCACGCGAATATACTCCCGTCGGCAGCCAAGGCCGCGACCGTTTTTAGATTGCCACTGACATCCATGTCAACAAAGGCCAAATTCGACTCGTCATAGCCCATGCTCGAATCGTATAACACCTTCGTCTGCCGCAGCGTTGATGCATCCCATATTCGGATAGAGCCGTCTTTGGATGCGGAGACAAGTTGGTTTCCGTCTATAAAGGATACCGCTGTAACGACATCGTGATGTTCCGAAATCACACCGAGCTGTTCTCCGTTTTCGATATCAAATATTCGAATTGTCTTGTCGTTTCCACAAGAAGCGACGCGAGTCCCGTCAGGGCTAATGTCGACGTCGACAACGCCAGATGTATGGCCGACACAATGAACCCCATCCGCATCGAACTGACTTTTTGTCAGGTGCCACTCGATGTTTCGGTGGCTCTGCGGAACTGAATTCAGAACGTGCATCGCTTCGGTGGTTCGATTAGAACTCCATCTAGCTTGAGCGAGCAATACACTTGATTTTGCGAACGCAATATTGGCCTCGTCCTGAGCCTTTACTGCACGATCGAGAGCCAATGAGACCTGGTCTCTTTGATCCTCGACTTGCAATCTCGCTCGTAACTCATCTTTTCGTGCCAAGTCCTTCTCATCTGCCTCCTGATTTGCACGTTGAGACTCCGCGAGAGCACGCAGCCACATGACGCCCGTCCCCACAAGTCCAGATGCCAACAAAACGAACGCCATACTGATAGCTGCTAAGGATTTGCGATGCTTACGCGCTGTCTTGCGAAGTCGGTATCCAAAGCTAGGCGGACGAACGGTACTTTCTTCACCATTTAGGTAAAGCGTCAATTCATCTGCGAAGTCGCTCGCGTTGCTGTAGCGACGATCTCGGTCTTTTTCCAAAGATTTCATAACGATCCAATCGAGATCGGAACGCAAAACTTTGCGGAGCTGTGTTGGCGAGATTCGTCGTTGTTCGGACAGCTCCGCAATCGAAACCGAAGACTCACTCAACCGAGTGCTGGGCTTGGGTGGTTCTTCGTCGCGGATGATTTCCAAGATTTTGAGTAACGCTTTGTCGCTTAGCCTTGTGCGGTCCAATGGCGGCGAGCCAGTCAGCAGCTCGTAGAGCATTACTCCAAGTGAATAGATATCCGTCCTCGTGTCTACATCCAATTGATTCATCTCGGCCTGTTCTGGCGACATGTACTGCAATGTCCCCACAACTTGGCCAAATTTTGTGTACATCGTCTTGTCAGTCAGCATCGACTGGTTGTTTGTCGCTTTCGCAAGCCCAAAATCGATTACCTTTGCAATCGGCACTGTGTCATATCGGGCAACCAAAACGTTTGACGGCTTTAGATCACGATGAATAATTCCTTTCGTATGAGCATGCTGGACCGCACGACAGACCGGAACAAAAAGCTTGATTCTTTCTTCTACGGAAAGTTGGTGACGATCACAGTACTCTGTTAGAGGAATCCCCTTTACCAATTCCATCACAAAGAATGGCAAACCCTCGGGAGTCGCACCAGCGTCAAAGATGCGAGCGATGTTGGGATGATCCATCATGGCCAAAGCTTGACGCTCGGCCTCAAATCTCGCAATGACTTGTTTAGAATCAGAGCCGCTCTTGATCAACTTTAAGGCGACGCGACGCGTAACAGGATCACGCTGTTCGGCCATGTATACCGCCCCCATGCCTCCTTCCGCAATCTTTTGCAGCAACTTATATCGGCCTATCGTTCCAGGCATCAATTGCGACGAAGCCGCCTTGGCCTCAGGTCGTTGTATTTCGGTCTGAAATGGATCATTCTCGTTCGTGCTCACTGATTGGGGCCCATTTTGTAAAGCGCCTTACTTGTTCCTCGTATCTTCCATCAGTGTACCAAGGCCCGACCGTGCTCATGAGAATGGCTGTTTGAATCGCCTTGAGATAGCTCATGTTAGGCCAGCGAGGGGTGAATTGTCATCGTAGCCGCGTTTTGTCAGAACGCGGAATACTGTGACAGTCCGCGTGCTGGCAAAACACGGCTACGTGAATCAAGGTACGCTTTCATCTTCCGATCGCCTTACTGGTGAGCGAACGTCACCGTGAATTTGTCGTCCGGTTGCCTGTCAAGGTCAACCAATCGCAAAAGGGGGTATAACCGAGCGATCAAGTCGTTAATCGGGCCCATTCCATCAGATAAGTTCACGGGAAAGCAAACCTTCCGACTTATCCTATTGCACTTCATCGTGCGAGATCGTCCACACCTTGGCGCTGCCATCGGTTTGCTGGACGCAAAAGCCGAAAATTGGGGGAGACCTTTAAGGGGAACCGATTTTCTGCTTGCCGTCGGGCACCGGACTTGTGGCAGCCTGTAAATCGTTCAATCAGGCAATAGGAGAATGGATCAAAACGCGACTACATTTTCCGTTGACCGAACAACACATGCTCTGGCATTGTCCGTTGCATAGACCCAACAGAATCACTCAACGCAATAATGGATGACTTCGCACTCGGCATGGTCGATGATGCTACCGAGCACGCAAACAATCTTGCGGAATGGTTTAACAAGGGCGGCTTACCTCCGGTGCTACGAATTTCGATCGATGGCGTGAAGGTGTTCACGGTTAGTGATCAACTCGCCCGCGAAGTGTGCCGTGTCGCCTCGTCCTTGATTTGCCGAAAGCTGGTTGCAATCCCCAGCCATGAGGAGACGCCAGCTATCGCCAACAGGAATCTCTAGCCCGGGCCGCCCAAACCAAAGCCCGCCGCGCTCGCAGAAGAAAACAAAAAAACCGCTTGTCCTCCCGGACGCTAACATATGCTACACTTAGAACCGGTCTGGTTTGTGTACATTCAAGAAGGTGCAACAGTGAGTCATCGCAACGCAATTTCGTTCGCCTTTTTGTGCTTATTCGCTTGCAAACTTGTCGCGAGCGATTCAGACACCCCGCATCAAGCGTTTGTTTACTCTCGCAATGGCGGTGACGTAACTTTCTTTGTTGGGCCGGGTGACGTAATCGGGTATGGGCAGAGCAAAGTGTCCGGACTCAATTACGTGCTTGAGGAGTGGGGCGAGATCACGGTCGAAGATCACCATTTTCGACCTGCAAGGGATGTTGCTTGCTGGATGTTCAAGGCACGCGATACAAGTGCTGGCAACACAAAATGGTTTTGCTTTGGAAAATCGCCCTTGCCGGACGGCACGTTTGGCATGTACCACGCTCTTACAAATCCAGAGTCGACATCAGTGTTTCGGGACGTCTATCAAAGGCGTACCGCGACGCGAGTTGAACGGATTTCGTCCGTGGTTAGAGCAAGGGACTTTGATCCGAACCTTTTTTCTAGGCGGTATAGCTTCGGCGCAATGAATGAGATGATGCTTGAGTCAGAGTGGTCGAAAGTCGATGGCGATTTGGAAAAGCTCGCAAACTTCTACGCCCCCAGGGGAGAATCCCTCCCGCCCTGGGACGAGAGTCAACAGGTGAACTTCAATGTTTTCGCTGAGCAGATGACGGACGAAAATGACATTCGACTTGTTTTTCACTCAATGGCTGACAAAGAAACCACGACGGCGGTGATCTCTTCGTTGCATATTCCCATCGAACAGATTATTGAGAAACATGGAGTTTGGCATGAGCAAAAAACGAAAACGATCACAGTCGCAGCCGTGCGACCCGACCTGAGAACCGGAGATGATCTGAACCTTCGTCGCATTGAAGAGGAACTTAGTTCCGTTTTTACTCCGACGACCCCACCTTCGATTAAGCATAACTTGAAAGTGATTGGCCAAGCGACATCGACAGATCCTGAATTCCTCCCACAAACAGATGCGACGAAAAAGCGTCTAGATTTAGTTTCAAAATGGCAATTGATTGGGCGATGGCCATCTGACCACAAAGTTAAGTGGTGGCGAGGACGGATACGAGTCCGCGAGACCGGAGGACGTTGGAAATACGCTGCGAGCATCGAAATTGGCCATCAAGGAAGGTACCAGACAATGAAAAACATGCGGGTTTCGGAATACCTAGGATACGACGAGAGGCCAATCAATCTTAATGTGGAACGAAATGAAAAATTGATAACTCAAACGTATCTTAATGTAGTGCCCAAGGCTCAAATCGACGATGACCTGTCGCGAAACATACTGCATTCAACAACAGATCTGCGAAACGCGTTTAGCGATCTACGACGGGAGCTTGCAATAACCATTGACAACTTACTTTTTGTGGTGCACTGAGCAATGAATAAAATCGGGAATAGCTGGCCAAGAAAGCAGGTCCGTGTCTACTTGTTTGCAACTTGGCTTTTGATCGCATTGGCTTATGTGTTCTTTTTCTTAATACTCGGGGCGTTCCAAGAATACAGCGACGTAAAGGTTGACGCACGAAATTCGGCTTGGTCAACGATATACATTAACCTACCGGTGCTAACGGCATTTGCCAGTTTCTGGTTCCTGCCGCAGCAGGGTCAAGGTAACCAGGATGATGAATCAATGATTGACACGCACGCTGCATTTGCTGCGTTCGCGGTGACGGGGTTTGTCCACCTAATCGTTGGTGGATACTTTTTTCTCTGCCTAGTGATAGATCCTCCCTCTGCACTACCAGCCGCGAATGAGGAGGGTTTCGCCGAGGTCGCCAAATCCGGACTCGATATGATGGTGTTTCTTTTGTCGTTGGCCGTGCTGCCAGTAACGTATATCACCAACCAGAAGGTCCAGTCTCCTTCAACAGAAATCACTGATTCATGAGTCCGTGGCGCTTTCCTATTTGGTTCATCCTTTGTTTCCTCCCAAGGTTGAACGCACGCCAATTATGCAATCCGTTGATTGGAGTTCATATTGTTATGTTGTGCAGGAGGATCAAAGGTGTCAGGGGAGGGTCAAAAGTGTCAGGACTCTTTTCCGGCCCAATCGCCACGGATCGAACTCATATGTAACACGAATGAGACAAAAGCGGGGAACGGTCCCGCATTTCGACGGTAGCCATTAGGTCATCGATCGGAAAACCAGCTTGGGCGAAGAAAAAGCACGCGGACTCCTTCTTGCCTGTTCTTGATGTCAAAACTTGCCTTGCACCGGTGGCCGACGCCGGAGCGAGTTCAGACGAGCGGTCTGCAAAGGCAAGGTCGATGAAGGCAATTCCAATATATTGGCGTCGTGACCGAAAGTTTTATCGACCGAAGCAAGTGCGTTCAGTTCACCGGTCACCTCCACCTCCGATTAATGCATTTGTGGTACATCGACCACACGTTTGATTGGTCTTCTTGGAACGGATGTTTCCGAACACGCATGCCGCTGGCAAGAAAGACTTCGCCGAGAGTCAGAAAATCGAATGCGGATCGATGAATTGGCTGTTGATTTCTTGACAAAATGCAGTTCCTGCGGTGCTCGCTACTCGCCGGTGTGACCGCTGCCCGGCTGCTCCACCACTTGCGACTAGCGACGCACTGTTGAGGCAATGCTTCCACGATCAGTAGGAACTAACAGGGCAAAACCAAGCGTCCACTTGCCTCGCCGCCCTTTTTTAGACTTGGACATCGTTCCCGCCGCCGGTGTCTTCGTGACCCCCGTAGTCTGGAATCGGCCCATTGGTGCGACATAATGGGTGAAAGTGCGGCTTCGATCGTGTAGAATCAGATGCTCACCTCCAAGCACTCCCCTGACGCCCCACCTCGCAAGCCTGATTGCCCCCCCTCCGCCTTGGGATTCGCGACGAGTCGAGACCGGTTCGAATGATTCGTCACGCACTGGTCTCACCCCCAACTCCCCCACCATCCCACCCGCCCGCTGTACGACGTCGAGTTTTGAAATGCGTCCCACTTGCCTCGCCCTATTGGGTCTACTTGTTTCGTTCACGTCCACGGCTGCAGCCGAATCGGCCGTTCTCTGGGACTTCAGCAGCGAGGAAACCATGCCTTTAACGGTGCATGGCAACGTGGCACGCGATCAAGCCGGTCCGCGGCCGCCTGAGTTTCCCGAAATGTCTTCCGACAACACAGCAGTGCGCGTGGATGCCGGCGACTACTTGTCGATTCCTGATTCCGGGGCGGACAGCGAATTTGATTTTAAGAACGGCGATCCCATTACCCTCGAAGCCTGGGTGAGTCCGACGGATATCCGCGACGGCGAGCCGCGGTACATCATCGGCAAGGGACGCACCAATGCGCCTGGGTTTGCACGCGACAATCAGAACTGGGCCTTGCGAATCGTGGGCGGCCAGGGCGAAGCTAAGGTGAACTTTCTATTCGCGACCAAGCCTTCCACTGGCGACAAGCACTGGCACCGCTGGACCTCCAAGCTGGGCTTTCCAGTGAACACGGGTTGGCATCATGTGGCGATCACGTACCGCTTTGGCGAACCGAAATCGATCCGCGGTTGGGTCAATGGTAAACCGACCGATGGCCGCTGGGACATGGGCGGCCCGACCGTCGAGACGCCAGTGGTCGACGACGATGAAGTCCGTATCGGCGAAAGGTTTGCCGGCATGTTGGATGCCGTTGCCATCCACCGCACGGTGCTCAGCGATGAAACCCTGGCCGCTCGATTCAATCGCGTCGGCGATGAGCGTGTCGTCCGCATGGCACCGGAGGTCATGCCCGACCTAGGTCAGATCCCCGCTGGTCGTGTGCTGTTTCAGCTGTCCGAAAACATGCCCGCCGCCAACCGCTGGTTGTTCGAGAGCGAGTCATGGCCAGCCGAATCGACTCGCTGGCTGGGCGACGCGTTCCTGCTGTCGCGAATCCCGGTGCGTTACGACGACTGGGGCATCCGTTCTAGCTGGAAGGCCCCGTTGCTGTTGCGGATCGCTGGCGATATTGAACTGCCCGCGGGCGACCATCGCTTCCTCGTCCGCGTCCGCTCGCTCAGCCGATTGTGGGTCGACGGCGAATTGGTAGCTGACACCAAAACGGTGCGCAGCCGCGGCGGCAATCTCGAACCCGTGGTGCCGATTCCCGATCCGTTGGTGCCCGGCGCCCGATTGCTGCCGTTCCCGCAACAGGAAGCATTCACGTCGTTTGAAATCCCAACGCCCGAAAAAGACGTAGCACCCGAACAAGACGGGCCGCGAACAGTACGCGTGGTCTTGGAAGTCATGGTGGGCGGCAATGGCGACCGGACGGAATCCGGCGAAGTCTGTGTGGCGATCCAGCCCAATAGCGAAGGGTCGCTGTTTGTGCTGCAGCCCGACGCGTCGAGTCCGTTGATGCTGTCCGACGCGTCGGTCGAACCGGTGCTACGAAAATTTGAATCCGATTTGGTGGCATTCGAAGACGAGACACGTCGCACGGCCGCCGCATCGCAAGACGCCTTCTGGCAGCAACGACACGAACTGGCCAGAAAAACCGTTACGCCTGAGGAAACAGCCGGCATCGATTCCGGTTCGCATCCCATCGATCGCTTTGTGGCCGCCAAGATTTCGCAGGCGATCAGCCAAGCGGCCAACACCGACGAGGCGACCGCCGCACACTTCAACGAGAACGTTTTGCCGATCCTGCGCGATCAGTGTTTCCGCTGCCATGGTGAAAAGGAACAGGGTGGCCTGCGGCTGAATTCCCGCGAGCACGCACTGGCGATGGGCGAGTCGGAAATGCCGGCCGTTGTGCCGGGGGATCCCGACGCCAGCGAAATGATCGTTCGGATTCGCGATCATGACATGCCGCCCACCGACGAAGGTCTGAGCGATCAGCAGATCGCTACGCTAGAGCAGTGGGTCGCCGACGGCGCCGTGTGGCCCAATCCGCCAATCAATCCGGCCGCCGTAGCTCAATCGCCGTTGGTAAACGATGCCGCGTTCCTCCGCCGAGCTTACTTGGACACCGTGGGCGTCGGTCCAAGTGCCGATGAAGCACGCGAATTCTTGGCCAGCAAAGATCTGGACAAACGCAGCAAATTGGTTGAGCGTTTGTTGCAGGACCAGCGGTATGCGGACCACTGGGTCAGTTTCTGGATGGACTTGTTGGCCGAAAACCCTACTCTCCTAAATCAATCGCTCAACTCGACCGGGCCCTTTCGATGGTTCTTGTACGAATCGCTGCGGGACGGCAAACCGCTGGACCGCATGGTGACGGAATTGTTGCTGATGCGTGGCAGCCCTCACGAAGGCGGTAGTGCCGGTTTTGCGATGGCTGGCGAGAACGATTCGCCGATGGCGGCCAAGGGACACATCGTCGCTTCGGCCTTCCTAGGCATCGAATTGCAATGTGCCCGTTGTCACGATTCGCCCTATCACAGCACGACGCAGGAAGACCTGTATTCGCTGGCAGCGATGTTGAACCGCAAATCGCTGGCGCCGCCCAAGACCAGTCGCGTGCCGGATGCATTCTTTGAAGGCATCGGACGCGAGTCATTGATCCGGGTGACGCTAAAACCGGACGTGCAGGTCCAGCCCAAGTGGCCGTTCGCATCGTTCACGGGCGTCGAGGATGGGAAAAATATCGACGCTCTGATGCGCGACCCCAAGGATTCACGCGAACGTTTAGCGGCATTGGTCACCTCGCCCGAAAACGATCGCTTCGCCCAGGTGGTCGTCAATCATTTGTGGAACCGTTTGCTGGGCGCTGGTTTGGTTCAACCGGTGAACGATTGGGAGGGCAAGTCGCCCAGCCATCCGGAACTGCTGCAATGGTTGGCCGACCAATTGATTTCGCACGATTACGACCTGCGGCATGTGCTGCATCAGATCATGATTTCGCAAACCTACCAACGCCAAGCGATCGGACGCAATCAACAGGCTGCCGCCGAGCAACGTTTCTTCAACGCACCGGATCCGCGGCGTCTAGCGGGCGAACAAATCGTGGATTCGCTGTTCGCTGCATCAGGTCGCCGCATGGATACGGGCGAGTTGACGTTCGTGCACGACGGGGCCGAACCGATTACCACGCGGCAGTCTTTGGGCGACCCGCGGCGAGCCTGGATGTTTGCTGGGCTCAACAACGAACGGGACCGTCCCAGTTTGTCGTTGCCGCGAGCTCAACCGATCGCCGACGTGTTGGAAGCGTTTGGTTGGACCGGCACCCGACAGCAACCGATCGCGGAGCGTGAAACCGATCCCAATCTGTTGCAGCCGGGGATCCTGGCCAACGGTACGCTGTCGATGTCGCTAACTCGCGCGGCTGACCAGAGCCCTTTGGCGGAATTGGCTCTGAAGGCCCCATCGCCCGAGGCGTTGTTAGATACGCTGTTCCTGCGTTTCTTGGCGCGTTACCCCAGCGAACAGGAACGCGCGGACCTGCTGCCAGCTTTAGTCGGTGGCTTTGGTTCTCGTACGGTCCCTGCAGATCGCGTGCAACGGCCACCCGTCCTTCCCCCGCTGCCGCAATCGACTTGGTCTAACCATTTGGTCCCCGAAGCCAATGAGATTCAGGAAGAATGGCAGCGCCGGGTGCAGCTTGGCCCTGCTGTCGATCCACGACTGCAGCCCGAGTGGCGTGAAGTCTACGAAGATGTCGTTTGGAGCCTAGTGAACCATCGCGAGTTTGCTTGGGTTCCTTGATCCAATCCCTGAAATCCAATCCGTAATCCTGTAGCGCAATTCGTCAACGGTTTGTTGATTTAGTGAGCCGAGTCGCGTGAGCGGCCGGGTCCGACGCATTACCCGGGGCCTCACGGCCCTCGGCTCACGAGTGCAATTCGAATTTCGATAAAATCGACAAACCTTGACAAATCCCGCTACGTCACGTGTTATCCCACGAATTTGAGACGAGTTATGCAAGATCCTACCCGACGACAGTTTTTGGCTAGCAGTATGGCGGCCGCCGGCGCGTTGAGTGTCGCGCCGATCGCTCGAGGCAGCACGCCGCAAACGCTGCTGCAAGGCAAAGCCGAACATGTGATCTCAATCTGGCTCGGCGGCGGGATGGGACAGATCGATACGTTTGATCCCAAAGTCAAAGGCGACCCCAAATCCAAAAAAGCGGGTTCGTATTACGATTCCATCGACACCGCCGTGGACGGAGTGCAGGTTTGTCAGCATCTGTCGTCGATGGCCAAAGTAATGGACCGCGTGACCGCCGTGCGGACGGTGAATCACGGCGTGATCGACGAGCATGCGGCGGCCACCAATCGCATGCATACTGGCCGCGCGATCAGCGGTACGGTGACGTATCCTTCGCTCGGATCGTTGATCGCGCACGAACGCGGAGCGGCCAGCGACGACGCGCCGCCGTACGTGCTGATCGGTTATCCGAATGTAACGCGCGGCCCGGGATTTCTGGGATCTAAATACGGATACCTGTACCTGACTGAAACCGGTCGCGGCCCCGCCGGGTTGTCTCGCCCCGACATCATTACGCCGCAGCGTCAGAGCCGACGCGAACAATTCCTCGCGGACTTACGCAAAAACGCCGGCTCCACTGCGGTGACCGAATTGATTGACTACGAAGCCGCGATTGAGCAGAGCATGAAGCTGAGCGGTCCCGAGTTCAGTAGCGTCTTCAACCTCGACGGCGAGCCGGACGATCTACGCAATCGCTACGGTGGAGAGTTTGGACAACGCTGCCTGCTCAGTCGACGTCTGATCCAGCGCGGCGTGCGATTTATCGAAGTCAGCCACAACCTGAATTTCTTAAACGGCTCGGGTTGGGACGTCCACAACAGCGGCATCGTCAACCAACACAAGTTGATCGAAGAATTGGACACCGCCGTTGCGACCCTGATCGCGGACCTCCAGGACAAGAAATTGTTGGACAAAACCTTGATCGTGATCACTAGCGAATTCGGCCGTCCGCCAGAATTCGACAGCGGTGGTGGACGCGGCCATCAGGGTTCGGCGTTCTGCTGTGTGCTGGCCGGCGGTGGCTTGGCCCACTGCGGGGCGTTTGGCGAAACCGACGAATTGTCCAAGAAGATCGTCGCCGATCCGGTCAGTGTGCCCGACTTCTTTGCCACTATCTGCGGTTGCGTCGGCGTCGACTACAGCAAGTACCTGTACGCGGGCGACCGCCCAGTTCCCGTGACCGACCAGGGAACCCCGATCGCGAAATTGTTTGCGTAGGGCTTCGTCTAGTATGAAACTCGGGGGTTCTAATGTAGTGGAGCTTGCTAAAGCTCCTTGTTCGACTGTCCCATTTTGTGAGCCGAACGCGCTAGCGTCGGGCTGACGCTCGGTAAAACGTTAGCAAAAGCAGGCCCGCGGCTAGCGCCGTCGGCTCACAAATGCAGGGAAAACGTAAAAATGGGACAGTCGAACTTGTTGCCTGGGTGTGGAAGGATCTTTAGTAAGATCCACTACCCAACAATCACAATTGACAAAGCACTAAGGCGACCTGAATTGATAAACCGACTTGTAACTATTCCTGCTCACGCCGATCGGCTTTCGGCCGGTTGTGTTTACTTGGCGATCGCGTTTGCCGTGGTGCTACCGGGCCAGTCATCGCACGCCCAACAGTCGCCGGGCGACTCCCTGAAATCTTTGCAACCCGCCGCTGGGCTGGAGGTGTCGTTGTGGGCCAGCGAACCGTTGGTCAACAATCCCACCTCGATGGATATCGATTCGCGTGGACGGGTGTGGGTTTCGGAAGGTTTGAATTATCGCATGCAGCAGCGGGAATTCGATCAGCTTAAACGCGTTGACGGTGCCGACCGCATAAAAATCCTCAGTGATACCAACGGTGATGGCCGAGCTGATTCGGTGACCGTTTTCGCCGACGATCTGTTTCCGGTCCCACTGGGCCTAGCCGTGGAGGAAATCTGGGCCGATGGCCGACAAACCGGCACACGCGTGTACATCGGCCACTCGCCCGATCTGCTGGTATTGGAAGATACCGATGGCGACGACCGGGCCGATCGGCGTTACGCATTGCTGAGCGGTTTTCGCGGCGTCGACAGCGACCATGGTTTGCACGGCATGACCTTTGGCCCCGATGGCAAGCTGTACTTTACCGTCGGTGACGCCCGTTACGGAGCCGATCGCGTGCAGGCTCGCGAGCCAACGTTTGACGTGACGGATCGTTCCGGCCGGCGATTGTCCAGCAACAATTTCGGCACCACGCTGCGTGTCAATCGCGACGGCACCCAGCTAGAAGTGTTGACTTCAGGACATCGCAATAATTACGAAGCGGCCGTCGACTCGTTCGGAAACGTATTTGGATCCGACAATGACGACGACGGTAATCGTGGCTCGCGAATGTACTGGGTGATTGATGGCGGAAACTACGGTTACCAACATCCCAAATCGAATCGGCACTGGGCCGAAGAATTACCTGGCATCATTCCGAAATTGGTCGGGACCGGCAACGGTGCACCGGGCGGATTGACTGTCTACGAAGGACAACATTTACCCGAACGCTATTTCGGCGCCGTGCTGCAGATCGATTCGGGAACCCGGCAGGTGAACGCTCACCCGCTGCATCGCCACGGGGCTGGCTTCCGAACCGATTACGAAGTTGTGCTGAAGGGCGAAGACGACTGGTTCCGTCCGGTCGACGTGGCCGTGGCACCGGACGGCTCGGTGTTTGTTTGCGACTGGTACGACGCCGGCGTGGGCGGCAATCGTTTTTCCGATCAAACCACAGGCCGCATCTACCGGCTGAGCGCACAGCCGACTGAGTCAACCAGCAAGCGTCCCGCGCTGGGCGATACCGCCGATTCCGTGGCGGGGCTGCTGGCCGATCTGCAGTCGCCCAACACAGTCACCCGGCTGGCAGCTCGCGATCGTTTGGTGACTGAAGGCGCGACCGTGCGGCCGCAGTTGCTGACGTTGTTTCGTCAGGCCCCAGCGCACGTCCGTGCCCGAGTGCTGCATGTACTGGACGCCCTGCCCGGCACCGAGCGCGAAGACGTGCTGGCCGCGTTGAGCGATCCGGATCCGCGAATCCGCGAGACGGCTGTGCAACTGCTGGCCCGCGATACACAGCGTGAATGGTTGGTGGCCTCGCCCGAGGGAACGGATCTGGTGTCACCGGCCATGACTTACCTGGATCAACTGTTGCCATTGACGAACGATCCTGATGCCGGGGTGCGTCGAGCGTTACTAATGGCGCTGCGCAATGTCCCTAGCGAAGAGCTGGGCGATGCGTTGCTAGAACTAGCCGACCGTTGGGATGGCCGCGACCGGTATTATCTGGAAGCCGTGCGAGCCGCGTTGGTCGACCGCTCCACAGCTGACCTGAACGAGTTGTTCGACCGCTTGGCCGAACGAGCGATCGATGCTGGTTGGGACAACCACCCGATCGCCGTGCCGCCGTACTATCCGATCGGCACCAACGACGCTTTCCTACGTCCGGACGACACGCTGCCGCCATCGAATTCCGCCGGCCAGGTGATCGGGTTGGCGTGGGCCCTGCAGCGTCACGAGTCGCTGCCCGCGATGACGAAGATTTTGGCAGCCAACGATTCACCGTCGGTCGAACAAGCCGCCACGATCGCGTTATCTGAATTGGACGACAGTCGTGCCGGACAACTGCTGATCGAGCGTTACTCGGCTGGCGCTGTTGACGTATCCGGCCGGCGTGAAATCTTGAAACGATTAGGCCGCCGGTTGGATGGTCCCTGGCAGGAATTGGCCGACACCGCTTCGCTAAAAGATTTGTTCGCCGCGGCTTTGCAAGATCCCGCGTTGCAGCAGGACGCAATAACCGCGATCGCTCGCGGCGGACTGACCAAGTTCGGTCCGTCACTGTTGAAGTTGGCTCACGCCGACACGGTCGACGTTCCCGTGCGTGCCGCTGCGGTGGCCGCGTTGGGCGACTTACAGCACCAGCCCGCTCAAGCAGCCATCAGACAGTGGATCGACGTGGCTCGGAATCAGTCCAGCGGCGGACCGATCGCATTGGCCGCCCTGGACGCGAACACTCAGTTGGGCGGCGCGGCCGCCGATGACTTGCTGGTGGACGTCCTCACCAGCAACGACATGCCGCTGGATGTGCGACGCCGTGCACTGCAGTTGTTAACCGCATCGATCAAGGGTGTCCAGCGGATCTTGCCAGTCTATCGCGAGGGATCTTTTCCTAGAGATCTGAACGGTGAACTTTCTTTCCTGTTGCACAACCATGCCGATCGCCGGATCCGGCAACTGGCTGAAGAGGCGTTACCGCACAAAGTGTTGGAGGGCGGCAAGAAAATCCACGATGTCCAAACGGTGCTGGCCCTGCAAGGCGATCCTGATCGCGGACGGCAATGGTTCGCCACCCACCAAGTCGCCGCCTGTGCCCGTTGCCATCACGTGGACGGCTCAGGAACGCTGGTGGGCCCCGACTTATCGTCGATCGGCATGAAGTATGGGCCGACGGAAATTCTGTATCACATCCAGTATCCCAGCGGTGCGATCAACTACAACTTCGTCGCCCACACCTTCCTGTTGGAAGATGGTCGCGTACTGAGCGGTCTCGTGATCGATCGACAAGATGGCCAGATCACGATGGGCATCGCCACCGGTCAACATGTGACCTTTGCCGCCGACGAAGTGGAATCCGAGCGTGCTCAAAATGTTTCTCTGATGCCAGAGGGACTGGTGGCAGATTTCAGCTCGCAACAATTAGCCGATCTGGTGGAGTACCTGCTGACGCTACGGCACGGTGATGCCGTCAGCAGCACCCCGCCGGCCCAACAACCGTAGCGACATTTGAAAACATCGTTTCACACTCCCGTGCTAAACGGCGGAATGCCGGTCACACCAGCTTGAAAGATTTACACCCGATGTACCATTCTCTGATTAATTCTGTTGCGTGGCGATTGTCACCGTTAGCCGCGGTTCTCCTCACAGCGGTCTTCCTTCCGGCTTCGCTGGTTCGAGCCGAGCAGGTGACCGTATTGATCGGTGCCCCCACGCCGGCACCGCAATCGCTGACGACCGACAAACTGAACATCCCCTTCGGCGTCGAATTTGATCCGCAGGGAAAGATGGTGATCGCCGAGTACATCGGCGGCCGCGTGTTTCGCGTTGATGATCAGGGCCAACTGGAACGGATCGCTGGAACGGGAAAGAAAGGCTACGAGGGCGACGGCGGCCCGGCCACGGACGCCACGTTTGACGCCATTCATAACTTGGCGATTCTGCCCAGCGGCGACATTCTGTTGTCCGACCACCTCAATCACGTGGTGCGGCAGATCGATGCGGCCAGTGGAAAAATTTCGACCTTCGCCGGCACCGGTCAGCGGGGATTTTCTGGGGACGGTGGCCCAGCAGCCGAGGCCCAGATGAATGTGGTGATGGCCGTCACCCTGACGCCCGATAAATCGCGTCTCGTGGTGGCCGATCTGGGCAATCACCGCATCCGTGCCATCGATATGAAATCAGGCAAGATCACGACCTTGGCTGGTAATGGTCAACGCGGCATCCCCAAAGATGGCCAGCAAGCCACTGCGGCTCCCCTGGTCGATCCTCGTGCGGCGGCGATGGATGATGCCGGCAACCTGTACATCGTGGAACGCAACGGAAATGCCCTGCGAGTCGTTCGTCCTTCGGGCGTGATTGAAACGGTCGCCGGCACGGGGAAGCCGGGCGATGCCGACGGGCCGGCGCTGGAAGCTCAATTCAAGGAACCCAAGTATCTCGCGATTGCCCCCGATGGCAATGTGTTTATCGCCGACGATATGAATCACACGATTCGTAAATACGATCCCGTTGCCAAGACACTGACCACCGTGCTGGGCAAAGGCGAGTTCAAACTCCAGCGGCCGCACGGCGTGACCGTTCGCGGTGATTGGTTATACGTTGTCGACAGCTACCACCATCGCGTGCTGCGGATGCCGTTGCCGTAAGGCAATCGTAACTACGCTCGCCAGAGCGTGGTTGGTACTTGTCCACCTTCTGGCGAAGGTAGCGACGAAAAGCCTATGCGCGTTCCCATCATTTCCAACGTTTCTCTCGTAAGACCCAACATGAAATCACATCCATTGTTTCGGGGCGTGCTGACCACCGTATTCGTCTTGTCTGGCGTGGCAAACTCGACTCGCTTGGCTGCTCAAACACCGGCACCAGAGCCAAATCGGATCCAACAAGAAAACGCAAAACTGGGTTCCACCGACTGGCAATTGACCCGCGTCCGAATGGATCGCAGCGATGGCTGTCGTTCGCCGGCGATCGAAGGTTATTGTTCTAAACAGAGCGTCGCGGGCGGCGATACGATCGAGTTCATGGTATCGACGGAGCCCGCCGAAAAGTTCCAGATCGAGATCTTCCGCACGGGTTATTACGATGGCCGCGGTGCGAGATTGATGACGACGCTGGGACCGTTTCAGGGTAGCCCCCAACCGGTCCCGACCCCTAACGAGCGAACGCTGCACGAATGCCGCTGGCAGCCTTCGGTCGAGCTGACGATTCCCGTAGACTGGCTCAGTGGTGTGTACCTTGGCCGTTTGACCACGCTGGTGCCCGAGGACGACCGAGCTTACTGGCAAAGTTATGTGGTCTTCATTGTGCGCGACGATCGGCCCGCCGACATCCTGTTTCAATGCAGCGATAATACTTGGCAGGCCTACAACGGCTGGCCTTACAAGTCGTCGCTTTATACGCATCCTAAAGGCGTACAAGGCCCCTGGGCGGACGTCAGTTTCGATCGTCCCTATGGTCGCGAAGCCCAGTACACGAGCGTCGTGAACGATCCCTTGTCGGTGGGCAGCGGCGGTTATCTGACGTATGAGTTCCCGTTGGCGTACTGGCTGGAAAAGCAGGGCTACGACGTCAGCTACTGCTCCAACAGCGACATGCTGACGCCTGATCGCGGGCTGGAGTGCAGGGCCTTTCTGAGTGTCGGCCATGACGAATACTGGGACATTCGCCAATATGAAAGCGTGGTTGCGATGCGCGATGCGGGCGTAAACCTGCTGTTCCTATCAGGCAATTCGGTGTGCTGGGTGACTCCGCTGCAACCAAACAGCGGTGGAAAACCGAACCGCATCATGTTCCGCGGAGGACCCTACGGCGGCGATTACCAATGGGCTGCTCTACGCGAAAAAACGAACGGTCCCTTCCCCCATCGCGGACCCGACGAAGGGTACCTGATGGGCGCTCGCAATCTGCGTCCGGTCAACGGCGGCGGTGACTGGATCTGCAGCAAACCCGATCACTGGGTGTTTGCCGGCACCGGAATGAAACAGGGCGACCGCGTGCCCGGTTTGATCGGCTGGGAATTCCATGGCGATCCGCCCACGGACCTGCCGGGATTGGAGGTCCTTGCCCAAGGCACCGCTTGGCAGGGCGGCACCAATCCGGCTCCTTGGACCGCCACCATCTATCCCGGCCCCAAGGGCAATTATGTATTCAACGCCGCCACGATTTTTTGGTCGCAGGGCTTGAGCATGCCTCCGGGGCATACGCTACCGTGGTCTCATGGCAGTCGCCCTCACGGCCCGGACGAACGGGTCCAGCAAATCACCCGCAACCTTTTGGAGCGAGCGATCAGCCAGCCGTAGGATGACAGCCTAGGAGCCTATTGAACCCAGGCTGGAAGCCTAGGCTACGGTTAAATCACCGAAAAAAAATTGCAAACACAACGTTTATCGCATTGGAAGAAGATGAGGCAATCGATGACAACTTGCCGAGTTCCTATCAGCCACACGGCGATCCGGGGTGCGATTCCGCTGTGCTTGGCGGCCGCCTTCTACGGATTGCAGGCCACGGCGAAGGAGATCAGTTTCAGCGGCGACGTGCGACCGATCTTGGCGGAGTACTGTGTGCAGTGCCACGGCCCAGACGAACAACATCGCGAAGCCGATTTGCGGCTGGACATCGCCGACGATAGTACGGCGGCCGCGATCGTGCCGGGCGATCCCGATGCCAGCGAGATGATTCTGCGGTTGACGACCGAGGATCCGGACATGCGGATGCCGCCCCCGGAAATGCAAAAGCGGCCCACGTCAAAGGAGATCGATATCCTGCGTCGCTGGATCGACGAAGGCGCGAAGTTCGAGGGGCATTGGTCCTATCAACCGATTCGCAGTCCCGATGTCCCCACGCCAATCGGCGCTGCGTCCACCGATATCGATCGCTTCGTGGTCGCAGCGTTGGAGAAGAACGGACTGACGCTTGCCCCGCGACTCGATCGCCGGCGGCTGATTCGGCGAGCAAGTTTCGACTTGATCGGGCTGCCTCCTTCGCCCGCCGAGGTCGAAGCGTTCGTCAACGACGCGGCCCCCGACAATGATGCCTTCGCCAAAGTGATCGATCGACTACTCGACTCGCCTCGTTATGGCGAACGCTGGGGCCGTCACTGGTTGGATATCGCTCGCTATGCCGACACCCATGGCGGCTCGGCCATCGGTTTTACGCGGTTTCCGTTTTCGTACACCTATCGTGACTATGTGATCGGCGCTCTGAACGAAGACCTGCCCTACGACGAATTTGTCCTGCAACAACTGGCCGCCGACCAACTCGACCTGCCTGCTAACGATCCGGCCCTGGCGGCGCTGGGCTTCCTAACGGTCGGCATGCAGTTTCGCAGCGTGCATGATTTGATCGACGACCAAATCGACGTGGTCACGCGTGGTCTGATGGGAATGACGGTCGCTTGCGCCCGTTGTCACGATCACAAATTCGACGAGATTCCCACCACTGATTACTACGCCTTGTACGCGACGCTGGCCAGCAGTGATTCGCCCGACGATTTGCCGGTGCTGGGCGACCCATCGCCGACCGCCCCACTGCGTGACTACCAACGTCAACTGGAAAAACGACAAACCATCTATCGCGATATGGCTCGCGATCAGATGGAAGTGATGCGAAACCGGTTGCGTAGCCAAGTCGGTTTGTACTTAACCGATTTGGCCAAGGGCGTGCCCGAACAGGACCTTTCGGCAGCGTTTTTGTCGTACCGCACCGACGACGTGCGTCCGGTGGTCCTGCATCGTTGGCGTCTCTATTTGAGTTCGCTCAGCGAACAGGATCCGGTGTTCTTTGCTTGGGTCCGTCTGCAGGATACCCCTGCGGAACAATTCCAAGCCGCGTGCGAACAATTGGTACAGACGTTGAAAGCGGAGAACGGCGATCCGGCGAAGTTGAAAGATGTGCACAACATGAGCGTGGAGGCGCCAAAATGGAATCCGCGAGTCCTCAGTACGCTGGAGGAAGCCAAGCCGGCATCGCTGATCGAATTGTCCGAAGCCTACGGCAAACTTTTTTCCGACGTGCACCTCGGCTGGTTGACGGCTTTGCATGAAGCGTCATTGGAAGCGACGCCGGCCGTGGACATCATCACGGACGAAGATCCACGACACACCGAAATTAATAGCGCGATCAATCAACAGCTGCGGCGGCACCTATACGAAACCGGCACCCCGACCGATGTGCCGGACGAAGTCGCCGCCAAACTGCTCAACCGCACGGTGTCGGATAAACTGTCGGGCAAGCGTGGCACAATTCATGACTTGCACCTGAACTCGCCCGGTTCGCCGCCGCGCGGTATGGTGCTGGCCGAATCCGAGACGCCGCCCGAAACCCGCGTGTTCCTTCGCGGCAATCCGCTCAGCCGTGGCGAGCCGGTCGCCGCGAGGTTCCTGACGGCTGTGGCTCCGTACAGCACGACGCCCTTTGCCGATGGACAGCGCCGCCGCGGTCTGGCCGAAGCGATCATCGATCCACAAAACCCGCTGACTCGGCGTGTGATCGTGAACTGGATTTGGCGGCACCATTTCGGTTTGGGGCTGGTCCGTACGCCCGATGATCTGGGGACCCGCGGCACGCCGCCTACACATCCGCAGTTGTTGGATCACTTGGCCACGGTGTTTGCCGAAGACGGTTGGTCGATCAAAAAGATGCACCGCCGGATCATGCTGTCCGGCGTCTACCAGCAGGCGTCCGTCGAGGATCCCGAAGCTCGCCGCCGCGATCCTGAGAACCGTTTGTTGTGGCGGATGCCGAGGAAACGTTTGGAAATGGAATCGATGCGGGATGCGTTGTTGGCCGTATCGGGCGAACTGGACACGACGACTATTGGGGGGCGACCGTTCGATCTGGAAACCGATCCGGTGGTGCCTCGCCGCAGCGTGTATGCGTTCATCAATCGCGACATCATTTCCAGTTTGTCCAGCACGTTTGATGGCGCGGACCCGACGTCGTGCACGGTCAAACGCCCTGATACCACGGTGCCCCAGCAAACGCTGTACGCTCTGAATTCCGCCTTCATTCAGGACCGGGCTGCTGCGGTGGCCAAGCTGGCCGTCGACGCAGCCGCAACGGATAGTGACCGAGTCGATTGGTTGTACCAGCGGATTTATTTGCGTCAGCCCGACAACGCAGAACGCGATTTAGCGATCGCCTTTGTCACGCGTCCCCTAGCCGTTGACGACGCGGCCGATGACGACACGACTGAAACGCCAGCCGAACCTGCCACATCAGTGACCACCGACCGATGGGCGCAACTGGCACATGCCATGCTGGCGTCCAACGAGTTTATTTTCTTGGACTGACCGGTCTGCCGATGCAATGACTTATCCGTCACGCAAGGATCCTTCAACGAGCAAAATCATTATGGATACTTCCTTCACCTCCCCTCGCCGCCAGTTTCTTAAACGTTGCGGCCTAGGGGTCGGATCACTGGCGCTCTCCGATATGTTGGCTGGTCAGTCGGCAACCGCCGGTCCCACAACCCACTTCCCGGCTCGTGCCGAGCATGTGATCCACGTCTTTCTCAATGGCGGGATGTCGCAGGTGGATACCTTCGACCCCAAGCCCGAACTGACTCGTCGAGCGGGTCAGATGTTGCCGTTTGATAACCTGCAAACCGAACGCAAAACGGGGGTGGCCCTTCCGTCGCCGTTTCAGTTCAAACAGCACGGTGAATGCGGGATGCCGATCAGCGACTTGTTTCCACGTGTGGCCGAGTGCGCTGACGAATTGGCGGTGATTCGTTCGATGTACGCGGAATTGCCCAGCCACGAAATGATGCTGATGTTGATGAACACCGGCCATTCCCGATTGGTGCGTCCCAGTTTCGGATCGTGGTTAACTTGGGGTATGGGGAGCGAAAATCAGAATCTACCCGGATTCGTCGCGCTATGTCCGGGCGGCCTGCCGGTCGGTGGTGCGGGTAACTGGCGTTCCGCGTTCCTGCCTGGTAGTTATCAGGGCACGTTGGTGGACACCGCCCATTCCGATCCGACCAAGCTGATTCGTCATATTCGCAACGAGCGTTTATCGAAATCGGATCAACGGGCTCAGCTGGAGGTTCTGCAGGCACTCAACGCCAAGCACTTGTCCCAGCGTGCGGACGAAGCCGCACTGGAAGCGCGGATCCAGTCATTTGACTTGGCGTACCGAATGCAAATGGAAGCCACCGATGCATTCGATACCAGCCAGGAGACGGAATCGATTTTAAAACTGTATGGAGAAGGGACTCAGAATCGTCAACTGCTGCTGGCTCGGCGTTTGGTCGAACGCGGCGTGCGGTACGTGCAAGTCTGGCACGGTGCCGGCCAGCCATGGGATAGTCACGACAACATCAAAGCCGCCCACCGGAATGTCGCCAATCAATGTGATCAGGGTATCGCGGGGCTGATCAAAGATCTCAAGCAACGTGGCCTGCTTAGTAAGACATTGATCCTGTGTAGTGGCGAATTCGGACGCACGCCATCGGTGGAAATGGGGCAAAACGGATCGGGCGCTAGCCAGGGCCGCGATCATAACCACTGGGGATTCTCGCTGTGGATGGCGGGCGGAGGTGTGAAAGGCGGCACGATCTACGGCGCGACGGATGAGTTCGGATTCAAAGCCGTCGAGAATCCGGTTTCGGTGCATGACCTGCACGCCACGATGCTACATTTGTTGGGCTTCGACCACCAGCGTTTGACGTATCGCTACGCGGGCCGCGATTACCGCCTGACCGACCTGTCGGGACAAGTCGTTCACGACGTCATTGCGTGATACGATCCGAGTCCCCCCTTCGCCACGCAAGCCGACAGGGGCAACGCTGTGAAGCATTTCGTAGCGGAACTCGTCAAGAGTTTCGGGGGGCATACACCATGGAACGAAAGTCTTGACGACTTCCGCTACGCTAAATTAGCACAAACCCTATTAGGAAAAATACTTCACAGCGTTACGGCCGGGGGCAGATCAACGGGTGGTCTTTCCCGCATTAGCAGCGATAGCTGCGGCAGCATTTAGCTGCGGGTGTCTACCCGCAGATGGCTTTCGTCAATCCCTGTCGACTCCGACTGCTTTAAGTGGTTGCCCGAGTGCCCGAGCAATTGCGAAGTCCGTCAGCTTCCGCGACGTAAACCAGTCGTCTCGCACCAACGCTATTCAACCATTGTCTTTAAAACCTGCTCCGCCTCGGCTTTGACGGTGGTGAAACCTTCGTCGTCCGATCTCAGCTTTAACCCTTGTTCGGCAAACGCCAATGCTTTTTCTGGATGCCCATTGTTCAAGTGAGCCAGTGCCGTTTTTCGCAGTAGCCATACTTTTCCAGGGGACGTTTCGACATCGAATTCCATTAGCCGCATCCCGTCATCGACACGGCCGTCCTTGATCAATTGATTTGCCAGCTCCCAGTTGGCGCCTCCCCAACCGCTGTTCTTTCCTTTTGTCTTGAACCATTCGATCGCGGCTTCGACTCCTTCTGATTTCACGAGTTGGTACATCCGCTGAGCTTGCGTCAATCGGGCTTTGCCAGGCATTTTGTAGGGCTGGTCCGTTACCACATGGATTAACTGCGTGCTAAGTTCAACGACCGCATCCCAAACGTCCGTGGATCCAAAGGGATCACCTTGATTGCAGAGGACGATGATGAAGGCGTCGTCATCGACCAGCCGGTTTTCCATGGCTCTGAACCCGCTGATCGCCCCTCCATGATTGATCACTTTGGTTCGCCGCTGTGTAACCGGATGGCTGCGTGTGTAGATCTGCCAACCGTAACCGTAAATACTGTGAGGTCGCCCGCCTGCCGCTTTCACTTCTGGCACGTCCCGATTCGGTGTGAACATCATTCCACGGTGCTTTTCATCCAGCAGTTGATCGGAATACAGAGCACGATCCCAGAGGAACATGTCTTCCACGGTCGAGTACAACCCACCGGCAGGTCCGGGCGAAGAGTCCATCTCTACGAAGGCTGCGTTTTCAATATCAAACGGGCCGTAGATGTAACCGCTTGCTCGCTTTCTGATCAGGTAACGGTTTCGGTCATACCCGCTATCCTTCATTCCCACCGGACCAAAGATACGCTCTTGCAGATTTTGCTCAAATGTTTTCCGCGTTACCTTCTCGATGATCCTACCCAAGATGCAGTAACCGGCGTTGCAGTAACTGTAAATCGTACCCGGTTCATGTGTTAAATCGAAACTACAGTGCAGCTTGATGAATTCGTCTGCATCGAACGCCAAACGAGAGGTCGTTCCCCTGTAATCAAAGCCGGTCGTGAAATCCTTGATACCTGATTGATGAGACAGCAAGTGGTGCAGCGTGATTTTGTCGCCATTGTCTTTGCGATAGTACGTAAGGTGGTCTGTGATTTTGTCGTCCAGGTGGACTCTACCTTCCTGCACCAATTGCATCACGATCATGCTACAGAACTGCTTGCTTACCGATGCAAGTCGGAATTTGGTATCCGTCGTGTTGGGGACGTTCCATTCGCGGTTCGCCAAGCCGAAGCCATCCTTGTAGATCACTTTGCCCTTCTCAGCGACCAGAACGGCCCCGGTGAACAAACTCGTGTCGGCCGTGGCTTGGCACAATTTACGCAGCGCGGCTTCTTTATCCGAACCGACTTCCAAGTAGCCCTTGGGAAGAACTGATGTGATTTCCTGTGACCGAGCAGGTCCGCAGATTACCAGCAAGCTGAAAAGGACGACGTAAGCAACGAGTTTGTTTCTCATGGTCTCTTTGGGATTCATTCTCTATCGCGATTCATGGTTGGCGACCGGCAAGGGCAGACCGAGTTCGTCACCATTGGATTGAAAACCATTTTTGTCGACGTCGACAAAGATCGGGTTGCTTACTGCGATCGGAGGACGTTTGCCATAGCGTGGGCCCATCACCCTTTCCATGGTCATTCCTTCGCCGATCGTTGCCACGATAACATGTGCATCTTTCTGCAGCGTCAATTCGATTGATGAGTCAAACTTGCGGACCGATTCGACGTCACCGAACATCTTGGGCGAGTTCTTTCGCGTGTAATTGTGCTTTTCGCTCGGTCTCCCGTTGACGAACACCTGGACACGATTGACGTCCAGCCAATTTGGGCATTGCACTGTTACCTTAAGCGTCACTTTCCCATCCGCTGCAATCAGTTCATCACCGGGAAGGGCGACATCCGGATTTGATTTGGCATGTCCCGTCAGCGAAAGAAATGGCCCCGTCGACATTACGATGTGTCCGGCTTCGATTTCGCGAACCATCTCGTCTGTCGAGATATTCGCTGGGTCATCCGTGCTGCTGAAAAACCAGTTGCGTCGCCAACCACTGCCGTGGTGGTTGTAGTGTGCATCCGTGTTGATCACCCCCGGAATACGGTAGCCTTGGTTCAGCAATTGCATCCACTGGAAAAGGGGGATTCGCATTCGACGAACGCCAGGAGGGTTGTTGGCGATGTCTTGAAAAATGGTCTCCAGCGGATGAACCTCGACAACGTCTGCCCACTTCAGCATCCCGCGAAAACCTTTGTCAGGGACACCGTCGGTATCCAAGTCACCATAGATCTGATGCAAGTTCGGATGGTTCATTTGCACCACTTTTTGCGAAGCGTCGTCCCACATCGCTAACCGTTCAATTTGCACGACCGGGTTCGAAGACGTCCTTGGTCCCCCACCATCCTGCGTGTGTGGATGCTGATGTAGCGGGAACGCATTTTGGTGGTTGACGGGCAACAGTGACCCCGTCAACTCCATTCCGGTACAGGTCGCCATCAAGTGGCTGAGCTTCATCTGTTCCAAATGCGGCGTGTAACTGCTGATACGATTATGTTCAGTGCACGGGGCAAACTCGATGTGCTCGCATAACAGGTTTTCGACACGACCGTATTGGTCCGATGTGTTATCGCCCGATGGACTGCTGTGACTGTGCAAGTCGGCACTGATCCATCCGGTCGTATCGACGACACGATCGAGTTGCACCACCAATTTGGAGATCGTCGCTGGCGAAATCTCGACCTCTTTTCTTTCGCTGTTGTATTCTGGACCGCGACTGAAGAAGATCTCGTACTTCCCTGGATTAAGCGGGCAGCGCAGACGTCCATGCACCGAATAGGCAAGGTTTTCAACGAAGGTACGTGTGCTGCTCGGTCCAAAATCCGGCTGATCTCCATCGATGCAGTAGATCGTGGCTTTGAAGGGAATACGGTTGCCCTGCTCGTCGGTGACTTCGGCTTCAAAACCGCTGGCACTCGTTATTGGCAAGTCGACATCTGCTGGCTGTGCCGTCGACTGAAACGCAACCTCGGCGTCCTTGTATCCGATCGCGGAGGCGACTGCGACGTAATTTCCGGGCACCAACCTGGCGTGGGCAAAGCCCCGATCGTCCGTCTGCAAAGTGTAGAGTTCCTGCGTTTCTTTGCCTTCCGTGTCTGCTAACCGCAAGCTGACTTTGGCGCGATTGACCCAGTCAACATCTCCATCGGGCAGAGCTTCCGGGATGACTTTGAATGTAACCAAGGCCGAGGAAACATCCGCCGATCCGGCAGCGGAGATCAAGTCGATCGGGCTGGTCGCGGGATAGATGTGTACTGTCCAAGATAGCTTGCCATCGCTTCGTTGGAGATGCTCGCCAGCGTAGTGCAATTGATAGGGGCGTCCCTTCTTCCAGGTTGGCGGTTGTTGAGAGACTGGACTCTTGAATCCAATGGTCTGTCGAAAAAACGCATCTTCGCAGTAAGCGACATTGCCCGTGTTTTTAAACTCAAACCATCCGTCCGCTCGTACCCCGTCAAACGCTTGTACCTTTGCCGCCGCGTCACCTTCGATCGTAACCGTCGCTTCAACAAACGCGTCTCCATCCGCCAACCGGTATCGAACGGTTGTCGTGGTGCCATCGTTGGCGAGCGTCCTAGACGACCGGCATTGCCAGAAAACGGCGTCGCCATCGCGGCCGGTTTCCACTGTCGACGGATCATGAAATAGATATCGTCCTGCTGCAGGCGTGTAAGCGCTCAGCTGATCGTTTGATGGGTGGTTCAGCGTCAAATCCAGGATGGAGCCTCCGATGTTACGAATCGTCATGTTCGCGTCACGAGTCGCTATTGGTGCTGCGATCACGAACGAAATTTGAGCGTTCTCCATCAGATAGTCGCCGTAGATCCAATCGACCTCCTTGCCCGACATTGGCGGTTCCGTGCTCGCTTCGATAACCCGAATCTCTGCGGCAGATATCCTCGCTGTAGAGGGAGGGATCGCCAGGAATGCGGCAAGGAACAAGGAGAGCAAACACGACAATTTCATGGCGGCACACAGATTAGGATGAAAACGGACTGATCTAAGCATACCGGACCAAACATCGTCATGCAGAAAAGGTTTAGAGCGTCTGCCGTGATCGTGCTTGCTCGTCGATGGTCGTCACTGCGAATGCGAGATGAGTTGCATTGAGTGGCGACTGACATTCTAGTTCCAGCTTAGTCCACGTTGATCCAGTCCACTAAAATCTCGAATGGCCCCGACTTTTTATCGCCCAGTAGAATACCGACGGAGTGAACTTGGTTCGGGTCGAGCTTCATGCTGGGCATCGGCCGTCCGTATGAGTGAGCAACGAACTTATCAACGGGCAATCGCACTTCCGTCCACTCGCCGGCCTGCGTATCGAAATCCAACTGATAGGAGAACGCGGTCCGGCGCTCCGGCGTGTACAGGTTAAATGTGTAACGACGCCCGTCCCCTTTGACTCGCAAGACGATCGATTCGCCGCTAGCCAATCCCAGTGATCCGTCAGGTCGTGATCGTACCGACGCAAATCCGCCGTTATTCTCCAGCGACAGAATGCCCGCAAACCGCAGCACGCCTTGATCGGTGATCGTGGCCTTGCTGGTCGAGCGGCCTCCCATGACGCCGTCGTTGACGATCTGCCACTTTGCCACCTCATCCGCCTTGGCGAACTGAAAAAGCGTTTCCATCGTTTGTGCCGAGGCGGTGGAGTAAAACATCGCTAAACAAACGAACGAGCATAAACATCGATTCCAAGAATTCATGGCGGCGCCTTGATACGGGGGAGGAGTTCATACTGCAACTGTAGCGAGCGAGCAAATCGGGCGAGCAAATCGGTCGGGCAAATCACAGATCCATCCGGCGGACGAGTGGCTTGGAGGCTTGGGCGGCAAATCGACCAAGTGAAGCTGGAGCTATCGCACTCACGGGGGGGCACCCAAGAATGTTTGCTGACGTTGTCCCTCGTAAACCTTGTTCAAACCAATTGGCTCATCTTTCTGCGATTCGTTCGTTGTAACTGCCATGTCTGCTAAATAGACTGGTGTGACGCAGTCCTGCCCATCTGGCCCGATCGATTTCCTCTTCACTTGTCCACGGCACCTATGGTTCAGAACTCACCTGCTGATTCGTCACCATCGGATGCAATTTCTGCGGGAAAAGATACATCGCATTTCGTTGGTTTCCAGATCGACAGCCAGCGATACGCTTTTCGGATTGAACAGATTCAGGAAATCGTGATGCCTGATCGAGTCACCGAAACACCGCAAGTCGCCAACTACGTAGAGGGGGTTCGGAATTTGCGTGGCGCGATTATTCCGATTATTAACCTTCGTAAACTTCTCGGTCTGGCGGCGAAGCAGGCGGACAGCGATACACGCACGATCGTCGTCAATGTAGGTGAGCGAACCATGGGATGTACGGTGGATGCGGTTTCTCAGGTCATTCGGATTCCCGAGCAGAATATTCAGCCAGTTCCCGAAACCATGACAGTCGCTGGAAGCCGTGACATTGCGGGTTTCGCAAAAGTGGATAGCAACCTTGTAATCGTCTTGGACATCGAGGAATTGTTCAGTCCGGAACGATTGAAACGTCATCCTGTTCAAGAAGTGACCACTTCTTAAAGCATACAGCCGCCTGACAACCACTTGAGAGCTGCTCCGTGACAAAAACAGATAGCCTGAAACGATCGAAAGCTAAAACGAAAACCGAATTGCGACGAGAGCTGGAAACGCTAAAGCTGGAAAAGTCACGTCTCGAACAAAATGTGACGGGTCAGCTGGCCGCGATTAACCGGTCGCAATCTGTGATCGAATTCGAGATGGACGGCACTGTTATCTCGGCCAATCAGAATTTTCTGGATTTGATGGGCTACACACTCGCCGAGATCCAAGGACAGCATGTCAGCATCTTTGTCGATCCCGAATACCGGGTAAGCGCCGATCACAAAAATCTCTGGAACCGACTTAATGGCGGTGACTATGAGAATGGCCAATACAAATGGATCCGCAAATCCGGCAATGAGGTTTGGATTCAAGGATCGTACAATCCGATTTTTGACGCGGACGGCAAACCATTCAAAGTGGTCGAGTATGCCACTGACATCACGGACCAGACGCTTCGTAACGCAGATTTCAAAGCCCAAGTTGACGCAATTCAAAAGTCGCAGGCGGTCATTGAATTCGAAATGGACGGAACGATCATTACGGCTAACGATCTTTTTCTGAATGCAATGGGCTACGCTCTGGATGAGATCCGTGGGAAGAATCACAAAATGTTCGTCGACCCTGGCGAACGTGATAGTCCCGAGTACCTGGAATTTTGGAACAAATTGAACCGTGGCGAGTACGCCCATTCGGAATACTGGCGAATTGGAAAGGAGGGCCGCGAAGTATGGATACAGGGTTCCTACAACCCTGTCCTCGGTCCCGACGGACGACCCTGCAAAGTGGTTAAGTACGCCGACGATGTCACCAAGCGTGTTCAGTTGGAACGATCTGCGAAACAGCAACGCGAAAAAACGAGGCGTCTGATCGATGAGGTAATCGAGAGCGCGCACCAGTTTGCGGAAGGCGCTCGAGTCATCGCGGAGAGTAGCGCGAATTTAAGCGATGGGGCTCAAAACCAGGCGGCGAGCGTGGAAGAGATGACCGCGTCGGTGGCCGAGATGACCAACGCGATCCAGGTGATCGCGACCAGTGCCGCCTGCGTGAATGATCAGGCGAGCAAGACGGCATGTCTGGCAGGCAAAGCGAGCAAGACCCGCAATGAAGCCGTGATAGCCATGGGGTTGATCGAAAAATCAAGTGAGCAGATCACTGATATTATTCAAGTCATCAGTGACATTGCGAGTCAAACCAACTTGTTGGCGTTAAACGCGGCGATCGAGGCGGCTCGCGCCGGTGAACACGGCTTGGGATTTGCCGTGGTGGCCGATGAAGTGCGGAAATTGGCCGAACGGTCTAGCGAAGCCGCTAAAGAGATCACGCAGCTTATCAAAGAATCGTCGCGTCGCGTTGCGGAAGGCGCTGAGCTATCCGAAGAAGTAGGCAATTCGCTTGCCTCAATCGTCGAGGCAGTCGACATGACGGCTGCGGGAATCGTGCAGATCGCTGAACAGACTGAATCGCAATCGGAAAGTGCCCATCAAGTCCAAATTGCGATCAGGTCGGTTTCGGAAACGACGGAATCAAATGCGGCCAGCGCAGAGGAGCTGGCCGCAAGCGCCGAACAGCTCGGCGCCCAGTCTCAGACACTGCAGGATTTGGTGGGCAAGTTTGAAACGTAACGTCGCAGGGATCCCCGGCCGCGGTTCCAATGGCTACGTTGCCACGCAACCCCCGCTGCCGTGGAAACAAACAAAGGGGCAATCTACAGTGGGACTCCCGCGTCTTAATTCGCAACAATTCGATCGCTTCTGCGATTTCATCTATGAAAATAGTGGAATCCATATCGACAAGAACAAGATCACCTTGCTTAGCAATCGTATTCGCCGCCGCGTCAGTGCAGGCGGTTTTGACGGTTTTGATTCCTACTATCAAATCCTCACATCTGCCGAGGGGGCCAATGAACTTGCCGGTTTCTTGGATGCCATCACGACGAACGAAACCTATTTTTTTCGCACTCAAAAGCAATTTGACTGGCTCTGCACTGATTGGCTGACCGAACAGCTAGCACGTCACCGCGCCGGCGAAAGGGAGCGCAAGTTGCGAATTTGGTCGGCCGGATGTGCAAATGGTTCGGAACCTTACTCCATCGCAATCTGTCTGGCCGAAAACCTGTATCGACTTCGTGATTGGTCGTTGGAAGTTCTCGGGACGGATCTCAGCGAAGAAATTTTGGAATCGGCACGCAGCGGAAACTTCAATTCCCGTGCGATCGGCGAGGTGTCAGCCCAACAGCGGCGACGGTACTTCCAGTCCTCGACCGCCAACGACCAATGGCAAGTTCGGGAATCGATTAGGCAACTGGTGCAGTTCCAACAACACAACCTGATGCGACCACTCACTAAGCCGGTTTTTGATTGCATCTTCATTCGCAACGTACTGATTTACTTCGACCGACAATCGAAGCAGAGTGTCGTCAATAATGTGGTGGATGCGTTGGCGGTTGGCGGCTACCTAGTCGTCGGACCGTCGGAAGGTATCTACGAAATGCTGGGCGGTTTGAAAAGAGTTTCGCCTCTGATCTATAAGAAGGTGGGAGAGACGTCAGGCACCCGTCCATCGACCGGACGACAAGGTCGACATCCATGAGTGACAACACCAATAATTTGTCTGATCCGGATGACGACATGTCAGAATATCTGCAGACGTTTCTGGACGAAACGGAAGAGCAACTCGATGACCTCGTAGAAACCCTGTTGTTGCTTGAGAGGGATTCGTCAAATGCGAAGGATTTGAACGAAGCGTTCCGTCTGATCCATTCCATCAAGGGATCCGCTGGGATGATGGGCTTGGACCAAATGACGGTGCTGACTCATCATTTAGAGAATCGTTTTGAGCGTTTTCGTTCCGGCACGGAGCAGCTCGATGAGGCGACGATGAACGTGGTGCTACGGTGCATCGATTTCCTCCGTCAAAGCAACGATCGCCTACGGGACGCTGAGGTGTTGCTTAGTCCTACTGCGCTGCTCACTGAGCTGAAACGATTGGAAGATCAAGCTGCCAAGCCAAATGACAAACAGAATAATGCGACGGGCTGCTCGGTGGTGGAACCATTGAATTCTGACCGAATATCGGAGCCGATGGTTGGAGCCCCTGCGTCAATTCTGACGTCTACCCCCGCTTCTTCCCCGGCGTCTCCGCCGGAAAACCCACCTTTCTCGACAGACGCGGACCGCGGAGATGCTGAGGTCCGCATGCGGATTCGGTTCCGCCCCGGGTTGCAATTGGCGGACCTAAAGGCCCGGTTGATCGTAAACCGGGTTGCAGCACTGGGAGATCTGAAATCGACTCAGCCGGCGTTGGATGACCTGTCGGAGGACGACCAACTAGAAGAATTCGAAATACAGCTTCAAACCATCAAAGAACTCGCAGAGCTACGCAGGGCAGCGGAGGTTGATGGCGTGGAATCGATTGATTTCCCAAACCATGTGACTGAGTTCAACAGTCCGTCGGAAGTCAATGATCTGAATGAGAAACCGGTCTCCGCTTTACCCGAGGTGGAACCTAATTGGAGAGCACATGAACCCGGCACGGAACCAACGGGCCAAGCGGATAGCGAGACACCTGCGTCGGTACAGTCCTCCGACAATCCGGGACCAGTGCCCTCCCTCGATTCTTCGCTCTTGGTGGACACATCGGCTGCTGGTGAACCGCCCGATTCCGACAAAGCGGCCGGTAAGGTTGCTGAAACAATGCGTGTCGAAATCGACCGCCTGGACAGCCTAATGAACCTGGCTGGCGAACTGGTTGTCAATCGGGCCCGCTTTGTCCAGATTTCCAGCCAGATCAGTCCGGCACGTCGAAAAGCCAGTGCGTTAAACCGGATCCGCGAATTTTGTGACAGCCTGCGTGACACGATCGATGACCTGGAGAATGAAACCGCTGAACCGAGCGACCGCGGGGCTCTCGTCGCCCGACTTCGCTGCGGGCTGGAATTAATGGATGAACACTCGGAAATTTGGGAACATGACCGAGGCTACCTCGAAAAGTTTGGAGAGGCAATTGATCAGCTTTCGCGGGTTTCGAAGAACTTGCAAAAAGGAGTCTTGGACACTCGCATGGTCCCGGTGGCTCCCTTATTCAATCGCTTTAAACGGGTCGTCCGAGATCTTTCCAAAGAACGTGGTAAGCGGGCAGACCTGCTGATCCGTGGCGACAAAACCGAACTCGACAAGCGGATGATCGACGCGTTGGGCGATCCATTGATGCATCTTATACGAAACTCGATTGATCACGGTTTGGAATCAACACAGGTCCGCCTTGCTGACGGCAAGCCAGAGGTAGGAACAATCTCTCTAGAAGCCACCCATTGTGGAAACAACATCTACATCCACGTTCGAGATGACGGCGATGGAATCGATGTCGGCAAAATCAAAGCGAAACTAATCAGCAATGGAACATTGTCGGAATCAGCAACTAGCGAACTAAGTGACGAGCAGGCCTTGAATTACATTTGGCATCCTGGCTTTAGCACCGCCCAAGAAGTTACTGACGTTTCGGGCCGCGGCGTCGGGATGGATGTGGTCCAAGACCGGATCCGAAAACTAAACGGAACGATCCAAGTCGAATCCGTCCCACAGCAAGGAACTCATTTTACCATCCGGTTACCATTGACTCTTGCTATTATTCATTGCTTGCTGGTCAAGATACGTGGGGTCGTGTTCTCAGTGCCGATCGATGACGTTCGTGAAATCGTTTCGGTCGAAGATAAAGAGGTGTTCCCAGTTCAGGGAAAGTGGACGATGGACGTTCGCGGTGAGTTCATACCACTGATCCGAATCGATGAGATTTTCCATTGGAATGATTCCGATGGTGGTCAAGATAGACCTGAGTGTGAGGCGTCGGCTGTCGACATACGGGCGCCAGAGGTGGTCATTTTGCAAACCGCCGGAAAGACCGTAGGGTTGCGGGTCGACGAACTTCTCGGCAGTCATGACATGGTGATCAAGTCGCTTTCGGATAACTTCATCGAGATACGCGGCTTATCGGGCGCGAGTATTTTGGGCGACGGGAGCGTCGGTTTGATGCTTGACGTTGGTGCGGCGTACCAAATGGCGACTCAGCCATCTATGAAAACAGCAACCGAGGGTCTGGCAAGTTGACCGATCAGGAAGAGAATCTCCTCAGCACAATGCAATTGACTGCGCTCGAATCGACGTTTCGTCGTGGGGCCGCCAGTGCATCGGGTGCCCTTGCAAAATGGATTGGCAAACCATCGGTCGTTGATGTCGATTCATTCGAACAGTTGCCTATGGAGGAGGCGACAGGGCTGTTGTCCTGCGGTGACAATACGCCAATATGTTTTTGTTCGATGCAGATCCAGGGGATTATCACGGGTCAGATGATCCTGGCGTTCGATGATGCGAGCGGTTGGGCCTTGACCGACATGTTGTTAGGCTATCCTCAGGGCACGACGACCGAGTGGACCGAATTGGCAAAATCGGCGGCCCTAGAAACGACCAACATACTTTGCTGCGCGTACCTCAACGCTTTGCATCAAAGTCTTTCCGAGCTCTATAAATCACAGGAAGTCGTTCCAGCACCACCGAAATTTAGCCGGGAATTCGCCGAGAGCCTGATGGAATTTCTGCTGATGAGCCAGGCGATTGTTTTTGATCAAGCGATTTTAGCGAAGACCCAATTTCAGATTAATCGCTTAACGGTCAATTGGACGTTGCTGTTCGTGCCTGACGGCGAATCGATGCCGACGCTGCTAGATGTGCTCCTTAGCGGTGAATTTGAGCAATGAGGAGTTTAACAATATGGAGCCGGTAAGACAGGCGTTCGGTCGCTCAGTGCGGATGGGGGAAATGCAAGTTGGTGGAAACGGGGATACCCTCCGCACGCTGCTTGGTTCATGCATCGGATTGGCACTCTATGACCGACGACGAAAAATTGGTGGACTGGCCCATATCGTGCTGCCCGAATCACGCGGAAAAACAGAACGACTTGGAAAGTATATCGATACGGCCATTCCAGGGCTGATCGCGAAGATGCAAACGTTTGCTGGCGAAAACCTAAAGTTGACGGCCAAAATCGCCGGCGGCGCCAGTATGTTCAGCACGAGTGGCGTCAATAACATCGGTCAACAGAATATTGAAGCCTGTCAGCAATTGCTTACGGATTTTCGGATTCCGCTTCTGGCCAGTCATTGTGGTGGCGAGAGAGGTAGACGGATGTCTTTCGATATCGAGAATGGCACTGTGGTGATCGAGGTCGTTGGGCAATACCCGACCAAATTAGGATGAGCAAGAGGCGAGAGAGAGCCCGATGAAAACGAAACGCTTGTTAGTTGTCGACGACGCCCTGTTCATGCGCAAATGCATTCGCGAAATCGCGGAAGCCGCTGGTTGGGAAATCGCAGGTGAAGCGGAGGATGGTGAGCAGGCCCTGGTAATGTATCAGCAGATTAATCCGGACCTAGTCACCTTGGATATTGTGATGCCGAAATTGGACGGTGTTTCGACGCTCAAGAAATTAATACAGCAAGATCCACGCGCGCGCGTGGTTATGATCAGCGCGGTGAACCAGAAACCAAAATTAATTGAGTGCATCAAAGCTGGTGCAATGGACTTCATTGTCAAACCATTTGATAAAGCAAGGCTCCTCGAGTTTTTTATAAAATCCCTTGCTACCGATAGCCAACCGTAGGAAGCGTATTGTGAATTCCCGACCGACGAAAATTCTGGTGGTAGATGACTCGGCGCTGTATCGCCAGTCGATTCAGAATGTGTTGCGCAAGGTCGAAGGTGCAGATTCCGTCGGGAGTGCTAAAAATGGCGTCGACGCGTTGGAGAAAATCGAACGATTTGAGCCCGACCTGTTGACGCTTGATGTTCAAATGCCTGACATGAACGGCATCGAATTGTTGCGTGAGATCAAACGCCGTAGACTTCGCTCCAAAGCAATCATGGTCAGCAGCTTTACGGCTGCCGGAGCCCAAGTGACCACGGATGCCCTGATGGAAGGCGCATTTGATTTCATCCTTAAACCATCCGGGAGTGATCCGCATGCGAACCGGCAACAACTTCAAGACGAACTGCAAGAGAAAATTTCCGCCTTTCGCGAATCGTCCGACGCCGCGGGACCTCGCCGACGCACCGCTGTGCAAACGGCAAACACCGATGACTGGGTCGACACAGTCCCGGCTCCTAAATTCCCTTGCCAAATAGTGGTTTTGGGAACGTCGACAGGTGGCCCCGTCGCGCTGAAAGCCTTATTGCCAAAACTGCCCGCCGATTTGCCGATCCCCGTTCTTGTCGTTCAGCACATGCCGCCGACGTATACGCAGTCATTGGCCGCTCGATTGAATTCAATGTGTGAATTGGAGGTTCTGGAAGCGACCAACGAAATGGAGGCGATCGCTGGACGAGTGATCATCGCCGCTGGGGGCCAGCATCTGAAACTGATATCCCGTGGCGATCGCTTATGGGTTCGATTGACCGACGACCCACCCGAGAATGGCGTCCGACCGTCGGTGGATTACACCCTTCGATCGACCGTCGATGCAACCGGTGGCAATGCCCTTGCCGTAATCATGACCGGCATGGGGCGTGACGGGCTGGAAGGTTGTCGGGGCTTGAAGCAATCAGGCGGGTTCGTATTCGCACAGAACCGGAGCGATTGTGTGGTTTATGGAATGCCCAAAGTTGTGATTGAAGAAAAGCTTGCCGATCGCACGTTGCCGCTTGCCAAGTTGGCCCCAGGGATCCTGCGGCACATCAAACGCAGCCGCCGAACTTAAAATTAGGTTGTTAGGTTAAGTCACTATGAATGATCCTTCACCACTTGCGTCTTTACTGATCGTAGAGGATAGCCGCATCCAAGCAAAGATTTTGTCCGACAAGTTGCTAGAAGCGGGCTACCAGGTTCGCACTGCGGAAAACGGCCAGATCGGCTTGCAGATGATCCGAGAACAGCGGCCGACCTTGGTGATCTCCGATATTGAAATGCCGGTGATGACCGGCTACCAGTTGTGCCACGCCGTCAAGAACGACCCCGATTTGCGGACGATTCCGTTCATCCTGCTCTCAACGCTCGCGGATGCGCAAGACATCATTAAGGGACTGCACTGCGGCGCGGACAACTACGTTACGAAGCCCTATGATCCTAAATTTCTGATTTCACGGGTCGCATCGCTGCTGGAAACGCCACTTGCCGATGGTGAAGATGAGCAGCAACTTGATGTTACCTTGGGAGGCAACCGATATACGGTTAAGGCGGGCCGACAGCAGACTTTAAATTTGCTTATTTCGACTTTTGAGAACGCGGTGCAGAAAAACCAGGAGCTCGTTCGCACTAACGAAGAATTAACGGTTGCCAAGGAACAGCTGACACGCTGGAACGACCAACTGGAGTCTCTGAATCATCAGCTTGACTCGACTAACCAACGCATGACACGTGACTTGGACGCGGCCGCTAAGGTGCAGCGCTCGCTATTGCCATCGTCCAATCCAAAAACGTCACTCGTCAACTTCGCCTGGCAGTTCATCCCCTGTGATGAATTGGCAGGGGACTTTTTGAACTACTTTGCGTTGGATGACGACCATATTGCGATTTATGTTGTTGATGTTAGCGGCCATGGAGTCGCATCCTCTTTGCTGTCGGTAACCATCGGTCGCTTAATGACTCCGTTGGTCTCGTCCTCTTCGCTGCTGGTCCAGTCGGATGGCAACGGAGGAACCCGGATTGTTCCGCCAAGGGAAGTAGCCTACGAACTAAATCGTCGGTTCCCAATGGAGGAACAAAACGAATTGTTCTTTACAATGCTGTACGGCGTACTGAAGTTAAGCACTTTGGAGCTTCAATTTGTTTCAGCAGGTCACGATCCCATCGTTCATGTGTCAAAAGGCGAATTGCCAAAACTGCTGGAGGGGTGCAACATGGCTATCGGTTGGGTCGAAGACATGGAGTATGACCAAGAAGTCGTGACGCTCGCGCCCGGGGATCGGCTTTATGCCTATTCCGATGGCGTGCCCGAAGCGATGGATGAAAACTTGGATCAATTTACGATGCAGCAAATGATGGAGATAATCGAACTCGGTCAGTCCCAGTCGCTGGAAGACAGCGTGTCTCTACTCCAGAAGTCCGTGCAACGCTGGTGTGCCAAAAACGGCCCCAAAGACGACGTTTCAATCCTGGGCCTGGAAATCACGTCGGATACATGATTTGACTCGCAAGTGTCCTAATACGAATCGACAATTCAAAGGCAAAATCGTGCAGTCATGCTGCTCTGGCAAGTCTACGGCAAAGCGATGTGACCCCAATTCTAACCCACTTGCTGGGCACATACGGTTATCTGTAGCCCCCTACTCGCCGATACAGAACAGATGCTGTACACCACGAAGGTAGATGCGGCCATTGGAGATTGCGGGTGAGGCGAATACCGATTCGCCTAATTCGTTGGTCTGAGTAATTTCAGCAGTCCGTTCCGCTTTCATGACTTTGGTGATGCCCGTGTCAGCGGTGAAGTAGACGAGTTTGTTCGCCGTGACTAAGGAGGCGCTGAAGTGACGTCCCAGTCTTTCTCGCCAGAGATGTTCTCCGGTTCCGGTATCGTAACAATGGCCGATTCCCCGGTCGTCAGCGACAAACAGCAAACCGTTTGTGACGACCGGTGACGGCACATAGGATTGGGAATCAGTAACGTGCCAATGCACGTGTGAGTCGGTAACGTCGCCCTTGCCCCCAGGGCGAACCGCCATTACGTGGTACGTTGGAAAACCTGCGTTGAGGTAGAAATATTTGTTGTCGGAGACCATGGACGCCACGAATTGTTCGGTCGGACCTTCGATCCACCACAAACGTTTGCCGGAGTCTGGATCAAAGCCAGCGACACGTTTACTACCCGTCAACACGGCTTGCATCTTGCCGTCGACAGGTCGCAGCAGTGGAGTTGCATAGCTGCGTGTTCGGTGAACTCGCGGTGTCTTCCAGACAACTTCACCGGTGTCCTTCCGCAGTGCCGCGATGTAGGACTCGCCGTCATGATCGCCGTTGATAATCAGGAAATCGTTGTACAGCACAGGACAGGTGCAGAAGCCGTGAACGCTGGAAAATTCACCGGCTGCTACTAACCATTGCTGGTTGCCTTGGTAGTCGAAAGCAGCCACGACCATTTCACCGGGGGCACCTTTTGTTCCAGTTTGATCGTCGGTGCGAAAAAAGGTCACGAAGACGCGCTCACCATCGGCCGCCGGTGTGCCGGACGCAGCACTATTGAGCGCGTGCATTCCTTCGAGCGGCGACGTCACGACTGCGCGTGTCCAGCGAATCGATCCACTCGAACGATCCAAACAGTGGAGAGTCCGCTCGGAGGTGTTGTGATCAAACGCGGTCAGAAAAATCACGTCTCCCGAAACGATGGGGGACGAGTAACCGGACCCTGGTATGGGCGTTTTCCAGAGAATGTTTTGGCCGCTTGGACCATTCCAGCGTGTTGGGACGCTGGTCTCCAGACTCGTGCCATCACCGCGCGGGCCGCGCCATCCGGGCCAGTCTTCGCCGCTTGATACGGCAGCAATCCAGAACGTCAAAATCAAGCCACAATAACGCATCGAGAAATCCTACTAAGTTGGAATGGAATACGCACAGTCTACTCGAATTCGGTCCATTCGCTCGTCATCTTGCCGAGCGGATTGCGGTGGAGCCCCGGAAACTCTGGAAGACGTGTTCAGCAAGTCTATTCAAATGGTCAAGCTAAAGCCGGGCAGCCTGTGTGGCGGCAACTTATACATCTGGATGAAACGAGGCGTCTTCAAGAACTTGGTGTATCGCGATTACAGACCAGGACGATCGATTTCCTGCCTCGCCAATCGTATCCGAACTCATAAATTAGTGGCGCACAAATGGGAGCGTCTGCGAATCACTTTGAGGCTCTTTATCCTTACCTGAAACAGGTAACGTCTGATTCGTCCTCGTCAGCTACCTGCGCCAGAAGGTGGACGGACAAGGTTTCCCACGCGCTGGCGATCGTAGCTAGTGTCTGTCATAAAACCTCGAGGCGGCGTAATTTTACAGCTTGAGAGGGCGAAACGTTAGTGTGAAGATTGTTGGCGACCCGCCTTCAACACCACGATGAGGGGCGAATTTGCAGTGTTTTCAGATGACTGCGCGTACCTTCAGCCAGGAGGGTGTCGTTGATCAACTCTGCGTTGTGTCTTTGACCTAATTAGGCCGCTGCACGTACTGTCTTTGCCGCTGCAGCGTCGGGGTTTTCTGCCGCGATCAATAGCCGGCCAAGCACCTGCAGGTTCCGCCCCAGCACGGCTAGGCCAAGATAGCGTTTAAAACCAACTTCACTGCGGTCACGACAACGTTTCAATCCGTTGCCCCGCTGCAACGCACCGACCGCGGATTCGATTCCTGCGTGACGGTGTCGACGTCGGCGTGAGTCGTCTGACTCGTTGGCAACTTCGGTTGCAAAGTTTTGAGAGTTCCGCGATGGACAACTGACGTTGCCAACGATCGGCAACAAGGCTTTAACGTTCGCCGCGCTGTGAAAGCCACGATCAAGCGAAAGTTCTTCAAGCTTACCTTGGTGACGCTGCTGGGCGATCTTCGTTTGCTCAACCACGACACTGCCGTCGGTTTCATCACGATCCATCAGATAGTAATGGCTGATGAAGCCCGCACCGTCCTCAAAGATCATTGCCAGTCGTCCATACTGAATCGGCTCGCCTGCTTTGCCACGTTGGTAGAGTTGCGTATGAGTTTCGAAAAGGCTGAACAGCTTCTCGCTGTTGGGAACGCTCTCGCCCAGCACCACTCGGCGATGCGCGGTATCACGAACCTGTTGGGTCAAACTGGCCCAACCCGTGAGTTCCTCAAGCCGAATGTGCAGCGAGAGAGGCAATGCGTTTTTCGCTGCCTTTTCCAGTGTTTTGACTCTTTGGAGGATCAAGTCTACACGCTCTATCAGGCTACAGTAGAGCGATTCGATCGCCTCCTTCTTTTTGACGATACGACTGGCAGAGAGCTGATTAATTTGTCGATGAAGCTTTTTGATCGTCTTTAACAAGTGAGCGGACTGACGCCACCGAGGAAGACTGATTTCGTCAGCAAGGGTGCGGGCCAGCGGGATGATCTTCCGCATCCCGTCGTACATCAAGCTGCTTTCGGTTGGGTAATGAATATTCGTTTCGATCACGAACGAGTCGGCGCGAGCCGATCCTACTGCATCGCCATGGAACTGTTGTCCGTGTCGAACAATGATGTGGTTGATCTTCTCAATTGTCTCAGGCTTGATCAGACAACACGAATTGCGAATACGGCGAAAGTCGAAATTCGGGTCTTGCTCCCAATCGTCAACACCGAGGATCGTACGGAGATTGTGATGGTTCTCGGCTTGGTCTTGGAGTTTGTCGTAGTCGAAATTGCAATTCATTCTGAGCACTGCCAGCACGAGAATTTGCCAATCATCGAAACCGGGTCTGCCGGTATCGCGGCGCGAGAGCTCACTGACATCTTGCGCGATTAAGTTGGTAAGGCTTCTTCGCAGCGGACCGTCGAGATAGACATGACGCAGGGCAGCGAGAACGGGTATAATTTCGTCACGACAATTCAGATTCAATTGCAACTGCGCGATGGGGGTTGCTGCGAACCGCATCTGAGGTTCATAACTCTTTCGCATCTCGACCACTCCTTGAAGATTTGTGATGAAATTGGTTTTTCCTAACTGTTTCAACACTCGAACCGGTCAAACGGTTCAGTCTTCAAGGAGCTTTTTTCTAAATAACCCCGTAAAACACGGGATCATTCTGTTTGATGACAGACACTAGCTACGAAGGAGTGTGAATCGAATCCAGCGACCAACGAAAGCTGTAAGTGGTCAACCATTCGCCACTGCAAACGGTGGTTCGGTTGCCAGCGTTTTCACGATTCCGTGATCACAATCGTGGCGATGATCGCGCGATGATCCGACGGCCATGGCTGCACAGGAATTTCCGAATTCCCTGGTTCGCCAACGCGTTGGCAAGCCGTTACGGTGATGTCCTGCGAACGGACAAAAACAAAGTCGATGCGGTTGTGACGGTCACTGGGATCATCCGCACGCGTTAGAGGAGTCCATGTCCAAACGGGCTTGGCGACTTCGTCTGGTTGACCGCCGGCGTCTCCGCCATTCCATAAATTGAAGGACATCACCGTTAACGATTCCGGATGGCAGTGCGCTAGCGGCAGCGCAAGCAGCAGAATCCACAGCAAAACAAGTCGTCGCATCACAGTCATCGATGGGTTATTGGCTGGTTTCTGGTTTCGCGGTTAGCAAGGCAAACAAGTCGGCGACGGCTTGCGGCGAGAGATCTTTTTCTAGCCCCTCGGGCATCAATGATTTTCCTGACGCACGCAATTCTTCAATCTCCGTACGCAAAATGGTTTCGCGTTTGCCTTCGTTGGATATCAGCGTGATGCTGCTTCCGGTTTCGGTTGCCAATAACCCATTGAGGACGCGACCATCAACAGTGACGACGATATAGGTCAAGTAGCGGGCCTCGACTTCGGCGCTGGGGTCCATGATGTTGGCCAGCAAGGTTGGTGGTCTCTTGTCGGTGATCGAGGCCAGATTGGGTCCCACGTCGTGGCCGACGTTGCCAATCTTGTGACAGGCCGCGCAGCTGGTCGCAAAAACTTTCCGTCCGCGTTCGACATCACCAGTCAATGTCAACGCGGTCTGGTAACGCTCGATAACCTGTTTGCGATCAGGGCTTGTCGACGCAGTGAAGGCTTCGGTCCAAGCGGTGCGTAGCGTTTCGTCTTTGGTTGCCAACAGACGTTCTCGCATCGAGGGGCTGATTTCGCCACTGGAAACCCGCCGCGATTGAACGGCCGTCAGCAGCATGTTGCTCCACTGCGTACGACTCGCCAGTACGTCCAGCACTCGCGCTCGCAGCGATGGCCCATAGGACTGCCAACCTGCCAGCAGCACTTCGGCGACCTGTTGATCGTCTTGCAGTGCCAAGCGATCGACGACAGCCAACTGCAGCTCTACCGCCGACTGTGGCACCAACAAGTTTGACAACAGCCGCATATCGTCGGCATACATGTCGTCCTGCCGCAACAACAGTCGTAGCGAAGCCGCGGTCAACGGCGTCAGCCGTTCGGAATCTTTTGAATCTTTTGACGTTTCGGAAACCGATCCACGGGCCTGATCGATCGATTGGTCGATCAGCTGTTGTTGAGCAGTGGTCAGCTGAGCAAGTGAAAGTTTACGTTTCGCTAGTCCGTCCAGCAGATCCGCCAGTCCGGAAAGTTGCCACGGTTTGAGCGGGCCGTCCGCATCGTCGCAGATTTGGCGAATGACATGACCGATGGCCATGGCATCGCCGAGAGCCGCGACCTGCCCGAACAACTGTTGTTGCAAGCGGCGTTGGTGGTCAGTGGACGCCGCCACATCGGACGATAACGCAATCGTGGCAGTCAGAACCTCTGCGATGTTGCGTTGGTTCAGCGAGCTCATGACGTTCGCCAGGATGTAAACGTCATCCGCCGAATCAGTCGCCAACTGGGCCAGCAATTGTGCGGCCATCGGATCATCGTAGGCACCCAGCGTCGCGGCCAGTTGTAGTCGCACTTTGGCGTTGGGGTCATCGACAAGCGGCTTCAACCATAGGACGTCAACGGTATGCTCTGCCGCCAGCCGTACGGCTTGTCGACGAACTCCGGCATGCGGATCTTGCAATGCGGATCTTGCAATGCGGATTGCAAAATATTGGTGCTGAGCGTTTGCATGCCATCGAGCGTACACAGGGCTTGTAATCGCTGTTCTGGTGTGTCGCCCGCGGTTGCCATCGATTCGATAGAGGGTACGGCGGCTGCCTCTTTATTGCGGACTAAGCTTTGTTGAGCTGCATCGCGTTGCCAACCGTTGGAACTTGCCAGAGTACCCAGCAAGCCGGTCGTCGTGTTTGCTATCCGTGGCGTGGTGAGCGATTTGCCGGTAGGCACGACCCGATAAATGCGGCCATGATTTTCACCTAGCCGGTAGTAGGGGCGCAATTCGTCCTTTCCGTTTTGCGGCAGCCATTGCGGATGTTCGATCATGTAACGATACATATCCACGATCCACAGGGCCCCGTCGGGCCCGGTGCGAGCCATCACCGGTCGGCACCAACGGTCTTGGCTGGCAAAGAAATCGAAGTCCGACTCAGCCGGGTCGCGGTGAAAGTCAAAACTGACTCCGTCGTCGGTGATGATGTTGTGTTGGACCAAGTTATGAAACGGTTCGCATGTGAACGCATGCTGTTGGTTCTCGGCACGCGGGAACAAAACGTTGTCGCGGTAGATGATCGCTGAACAAGCCGATGTAAAGCGGCCCGATTGGTCAAAGTTGTGGAATCGTTTTTGCAGCTGCGCGGCGGGATAGACAGGCGGGTTGCTGGGCGTCACCACTTGATGTTTGGGATCGGGCGGAGCAAAGTGTGGGTTGCGGCGAATGTCTTGATCGGCCAGCACATAGTGCCACAGCGGAAGACTATTTTGCACCCCAAACCAGTTTCCCCAGTCATCACGATTGCGGCCGTATTGCGAGGGACCACTCTGCGGATCGATGTCGCCGCTATCGGGCCGAATGCGAAAGTCGCGACTGCCAATCTGGTGAGCCTGGCCAGTCAGCACGGAGGTAATCTGATTGCCTTTTCCGTAGCCCGAGTGGTGGCTGCCACTGGCACAGTGAACCCAGTTGTCCAGCCCCCAGCGCAGTCCGTTCACTCGCAACTGCTGATTGCCCTCCAGGAATCCGCTGAACACACTGCGGCGGATGTCGGCTTTGCCGTCGCCGGTGCTGTCCTCCAAATACAGGATTTCGGGCGCGGCGGTAACGAGGACGCCGTCCCCCCAAACCAGAATCCCATTGGGGAAACTGAGCCCTTCGGCAAACAGCGTTGACGAATCATAATGGCCATCACCGTCTTGGTCCTCGAGTACAGGGATGCGGCCTCCCGGTTTACCGGCCCCGTCCATACCCAGCGGATAGTCCGCCATTTCAACGACCCACAATTTGCCGTCGAGTCCCCAGTCGATGGCGACGGGGTCTTTCACGAGTGGTTCGCTGGCGACCAACTGGACTTCGAACCCGTCTCGAATGTGAATTTTTTCAAGAGATGCTTCGGCCGTCGTCGGCTCGAGTTCCTGCGACGACTCCGTTTTCGTTTTGGTGAGCGGTTTAGTGCCGGCGGTGGCAAAGTGAGTTTGGGCTTCGTCGGCCGAAAGAGTGCGGTCGTAAACCGCGACCTCGTCGATCATGCCCTGGAAATTTGCGAAGTTATCGTTGCGGCCACCGATCTGAATTTGTGGACAACCGTCGGGATAGGTTTTGGCTAGTTGGCCGTCGATTTCAAGTTCGCCATTTAAGAACACCTTTACATGGCTTGCATCGCGAACCAGCACCACGTGGTTCCAGCTATCGGTTCTCAGCACGGTCTCGCCGCTAATTAATTCGCCGCGTTCATTGCCGTTGTATAACAGCAACCGTCCCATCGATGCATGCGTGCCGCCGATTCCCAGACTATCACCGGGGGCACCATTGGCGCCGTCGACGCCTCGCGTAAACAGGTAACCGGTGACCGCACGGTTGGTGTGGGGTAGTTGATTGCAGAACCAGAATTCGAGGCTGTATTGGTCGTTCAAATCAGGAACGCTGGCCAGCATGCGGCCACCCGAAAAATTCGGTGGCACAGTGCCGGGTTTGCGAGGCCCCGACTTCGGTTCGTAGCGTCCATCGTGGACAGCCCGTTCGTCGCCGGCAGCGGTACGGTTGCTGTCATGTAGTCGCCAATAAGCGATCGGCTGCGATTTCTGAATTCCCTCGGCGTACTGTTTTTGGGCTCCGGCGTCCGATGGCTTTTCACCGTGAACGACGGGTTTCGGCGGCGCCTTGGGAGCTTTCATGTTCGACACACGATAGAGGTCCACTGTTTCGTCGGCGGACAGGGGGCGAGCAAACAAGGCGATTTCGTCCAGCTTGCCATCGAAGTTGCCAAACGAAAATTCAGTAGACGCGGGGCCGGCCAAACGCAGCGAAATGTCCAGTTCCGGTTGGACGTTGCCGTCTAAAAAGATCTTTACGGCGTCGGCATCGCGGACAAGGGTCACGTGATGCCAAGCCTTGGTGACTAGGGGCGTCGATCCCACGTGTTGCTCGGCCCGTTCCTGTTCGGTCGCTTCTTGTTCGGCGACTCCGCTGCGAATGGCCAACACCGGCAGACCCTCTTTGCTGCTTACGATCGACAACGACTCTTGTCCCTCACCCGACCCACGAGAAAACAAAGTTGCCGACGGATTTTCACTGCCTGCGGGCAAGCCGTTCCAAAACCACATCGACAGACTGTAGTTGGCAGGAAGGTTTGACACGTTTGCCTGCATCGAACCGCCAGCAAAATAGACGCAGCGGTTGGTGGATTCCTGTGCTGCAGTGTTAGAGTTTTCCTGTAGGTCAGGTCCCTGCAGGTACAGGGCCACGCCACCGTCGAACTGCGCAGGGTGTTTGCCCGTCGCGTCGGCGGCATGGTCAGCGACCATGTCGCCAAGTCGCCAATAGGCAGTGGGCTGAGCTTTCATCACTGCCTGGGAAAATGTATTCGGCGGATCGACGAGGGCTCGTCGCTGTTTTCCCGACACGGACTCCAACAATGTTAAAACACGTTCGACGATCTTCGGTTCCGCTTCGACTTCCAGCCCCGCGGTTCGCGCAGGCCAGGTCGTGTATCCGCCCAGTCGATGCTGTTCAGGCGGCGGAATGTAACCTTCGGCGCCATTGGCAAGTTCCAGGTTGAAGGTGCTGACCAGGGGGCTCTGTCGTTTCAGTTTCAGACCCGTGATTCCATAGACTTCGTTGGGCAGTGCAGTAATACCCAGGTCGCCGATCCGCACGGCCTGCAACACCACCTCGGTTTCCGGATGTTCGTGAATCCACCCCGCCTGCTGGGCGTAAACCTCCGTGCGGTCTTTGGGAGGTGCCTCGCCGCGTTGTTCGTTAATCGGTTTGGCCCAGGCGAGCCGCTGGGCGTCCGGGACTCGTCTTTGTAACTTCATCCGAGATTCGGCCATCGCGATGGTCAGATCCGATCGATGTCGGATCTGTTTCCAGGCCGTCAAAGCTGTTTCGGCAATCGCTTTCGCATACTGCGTACGGTCCACACGTCGCTGCGGCTTGCCGTAGTCCATCCAGTGCAGATCGCCGCTTGTGCCTTGCGACATGATGCCCACAAACTCTCGAGCCGGTTGTTCCGTAGTCGCGGCGATACCCGATTCCAACAAGCCGGCGACTTCGCCGAAGTAGTCGGCCGAAAAGCCGGAACCTTGTCCGAAGTAGTGCATCGAGTAGTTGGCTAGCAAACACAGCGGAACGTCATCCGCAGCTGCCACCACGCTCAGCAACGAAAGTTGCGGGTCGATCGGACCGGCGGGATGAACGTAATCGGGGTTCAGGTAGCCGGGATGCATCATGGCCCGGACCGTTTGCTGACCAAAGGGATCTGTCCCCTTGCGGTCGCTGCGGGTGATCCAGCGACGGCAATTGGTTTGCTCGCCGACGTCGACGGCCGTCCAACCGATCTTTGCCGGTTGTAATTTTGCATGCGCTGAAACGATTGCTTCCGCCACGCGCGGCACAACGTACTGGACGTAGGCTTCATCGCGGCTGGTGCCCAAGCAATACGCCATGACCGAGGGAGCGGAATGCGTGTGGGTGGCACTGATTAGGATCCGATTGGCGGGCAGGCCTATTTGTTTCGCCACTCTCGACTTGATCGCATCGCAGATGTCGGTGGGAAACATACACGAATCGACAATCGTAATCGCGATCGTTTCATTGCCATCGGATAGTACCAAACACCTCGCGTGCAATGGATCGGCGACCCGCGTCTCGGTGGCTTGCAGGAACCCTCCATTACGGATGGCGGGAAAATTGCGAGGCGAAATATCAACCGACGACGCTCCGGCTCGCAATACGGTGTCAGCAGAGGCCAAGCTGAGTGGGCACACCAGCCATATCAACAACGTGGAAAACAGAATTTTCATGGGCGTTGAGGCATTCGAAGATGGTTAAGAATTTGCCGGCGGTAGGACAGTCGCACAGCGGGCGGGGGTTGTAGTGTAACCTAAGACGCGGCGGGTTGGTCGCACGGCAGCACAGTCTCGGCTGAGTAACCAACAGAAAGAATTTCGGCGGTGGGCTGAACCAATTGATTTGCACTCGAGCAATTTGACAATTGACATAGGACTTACGCCGCAGATGCGTTCTGGCGAACGTGGCTGCTTTTTCAACCGACGCGTTCACCGAGCGGCGTGGGCCTCCACGAGCTTGAGCTAATTGATACCAGTACTATTGATGATAGTCCTTGCCGTTAATGCTACCGACGACCGAAACCATCCAGCCATTGAGTTCTTGTTTCATCCGTTCCAGTCGCGTTTGCTGAACTGGATCGACAGAGCGATCCGTTGTTTCCATTGGGTCGTCGGCGAGGTTGTAAAGTTCGTATTTTGTGCCGTTGATTCGATGCAGTTTCCACGGCCAGTCGTTCCACGCAGCATGGCCGGTTGCGATGTCTTCGGAGAACTGCGGGAACTCATCGACGTCCTTGCGGATCCGTTCTGGGGCGTGAGGCAAGGGGGCCCCGGCTTGCTGTTTTTCCATGATCGCTTTCTGGATTCGGTCACTCCAGGTCGCCTGGCCCTGTTGGAAGAGGTGCCAAAAGCCCATTGGCTTGCTACGCTTGTCGGCTTTGACCGAGATGATGTTGCGGATGTCCGTTCCATCAAGAGGGTGGGGAGCATCCATTTGAATTCCGGCCATTGCTAACAGCGTTGGATAGATGTCACACGTCCAGGCGGGTACGGCAGTTCGCCCTTTGAGATTGCTCGCCGGCCATTCGATAATCGCCGGAATTCGCAAACCGCCCTCGTAGATGCTGCCCTTTCGGTCGCGCCCACCGGACGTCGCCTCAACAAGGCCTCCATTGTCGCTGCAGTACCAAAGGATCGTGTCGTCGGCGATGTGCATGGTCTTCAATTCACGACGCAACCGCCCAAGCTGTTGGTCCAGCAGCGTAATTTCACGATAGTATCCGGCATGCTTTTCGCCATCGTAAAGCGATGGGCCATCCGGGACTTCCTGATGAGGATCATGAGGCGACGGGAACCAGACGACTGCAAACATGGGTTGGTCGCGGTCCTTATGTTTGCCGAGGAACGCCAGCGTATCGTCCATCGCGATGACCGAACCTTTACCTTTGCGGTGTTCGATCTTGCCGTTGCGACTCAGGTAGGGATCATTGTCAAAGAAGTTCAGGCCGATGACCCATTCGTCGAATCCCATCCCCGTGGGATTGCAGGGCGAGTCGGGTTGACCGGATCCCAAATGGACTTTGCCGAAAATCCCGGTGACGTATCCAGCCGCTTTCAAAGTTTCTGCAATCGTTTGCTCATGAGGACGCATGTAGCGACCGTGGTTGGTCACCTTGGTTCGAATTGGGTTGCGTCCCGTCATGACGCTGGCGCGAGTTGGCGAACACACCGGCGCCGCGGCATAGAAGCGGTCGAACACAAAACCGTCGTTCGCCATCGCGTCCAACTGCGGCGTCTGCACGAACGGATGGCCATTGTAGCCGACATCCCCCCACCCTTGATCGTCCGCCATGACAAGGATGATATTGGGCTTGCGATTGCTCTCGACGCGGTCGATCGCGGTCGGATCCGATGCCACCGGTGGCTCGGCTCCATACGCGACGGAAAGCATTAGGATTTCCGCCAGTAGCAACGATTTGCATAGGATTTTCATATGGGGGTCCGAGGTGGGAGTTGGCAGCGTATTACATCATAAATGTCTTCCATCCGCCACGCATCGCCTCTGTCGATTCGCGGGGGATGTGGCAGGAAATTCGTATTGGACGCCATTGGTAGTTGTCATTCGTTATCCCGCCAGTGCAAGCCCGGCGGAAATGCGTGACTTGCACAGCTTATAAATCACACGCCCCAAGTCGTTAAAGACATGAGGCGACGGTAAGCGATTCGGGGTATGCTAGGCAAACCGCCAGCAGCGACCGTGTCGAAGCCGGAGGCGTAGTAGGCACCGCTGTGAAGCATTCACGTAGCCGAACTCGCCAGAGTTTGGATTTTCCGCCGAGCCATCCAAAGTATGGCGATCTCGCGTTTTATCCGATATCCGATACATCTATGAATAAACTCAATCGTCGCGATCTGCTTCGTTGTCTTAGCACCCTACCGCTTTCATCCGCTGCCGCCTTTGCGGATGACGCCGTGTCGAGCGTGGTTGTTGACTCGCATCTTCATTGTTTCGCCGGTCAAGATCCCCGTTTCCCGTATCATGCACGGGCACCCTATCGGCCCGACGCTGCGGCAACTCCCGAGCATCTTTTGAAGTGTATGGACAATGCCGGCGTCGATTTTGCCGTCGTCGTTCATCCGGAGCCCTACCAAGACGACCACCACTACCTCGAGCACTGCCTGAACGTTGGCCAGGGAAGATTGAAGGGGACGTGTTTGTTCTTTGCCGATCGCCCTGGTTCGGTCGAAAAGATGGCTCCGTTGGTTCAGCGAAATCCGGGAGGAATCGTTGCCGCTCGTGTCCACGCTTACGCTCCTGATCGTCTGCCGCCCTTTGGTACGAAAGAGCTACGGCATCTCTGGAAAACAGCGTCGGACCTGGGGCTTGCGATTCAACTGCATTTCGAGCCCCGATATGCCCCGGGGCTCGAACCGTTGATTCGAGAGTTTACCGACACAACGGTCATAATCGACCATCTGGGGCGACCGATGCAAGGCACCCCCGAGGAGCATGAGGTTGTTGTTCGCTGGTCACGGTTTCCCAATACGGTGATGAAGGTTTCCTCGATACCTGATCAGAACAGTTACCCTCATCGCGATGTGCAACCCATTATTCGACGTTTGACGGACGCATTTGGCGCGGAACGAATGATCTACGGAGGAGGCTTCAATTCGGCAGCTACCGGAGAGTCTTATCGAGACTATCGCATAAGCGTCGCGGATTTACTTTCTCATTTGTCGCCCGACGATCGCACCAAAATTCTTGGCGGTACCGCGGCAAAACTATTTGGATTCAATGGTTCCTGAACATGCCTAGAACAACCGCCATTGTTGTTGCCATCCTTTTGTATGTTAGCTCCCACTGCCATCTGCTGGCGGCCGCGGAGCCGCTGGGTTTTACGGAACGGGTGCACGGTGCAGTCGAACGATCGCTGCCACTTCTGGAAATCGCGTCGGCGGAAACGGCGCAGCGCCGCACATGCTTCACCTGTCACGGGCAAGCGATGCCGGCCGTGGTCTTTGCCGAGGCCCGCAAGCATGGCTTTCACATCGACCCTGACAATCTGCTTCGCCAGCTTGAGCATACCTACGCGCACTTGAAACGATCGCAGAAACAATATGCCGACGGTCGCGGCACGGGAGGGCAAGTCGATACGGCCGGTTGGGCTTTGTGGGGACTGGAAGCTGGCGAGCGTGAGGCAGACGACATTACCGATCCGGTCGTCGACTACTTGTTGGGTAAGCAACGTGAGAGCGGCGTCTGGTCGTGCTCCAGCAATCGCCCGCCATCGGAGAAAAGCAATTTTGCGACAACGTACTTGGCGCTCCGCGCGATCGAAAACTTTGGTCGTCCGTCGCAACAGTTGAAAATTGAAGAGGCGATAACGAACGCAGCGAAATGGTTTGAAACCGCCGAACCGAAAGACACCGAGGATCGCGTTTTTCAACTGCTGTCTTTACCGTACGTTGGTCTTGACGAACGCTCCGAAAAATTGACTCAGGATTTGATTGCTCAGCAACGACCCGACGGCGGTTGGGCTCAACTAGCGGAGATGGAGAGCGACGCCTACGCAACCGCAACGGTTCTGTATGCCCTGGCCGAGTCGGGGATTGCGGTAACGGCAGACAGTTACAAACGCGGTCTGGAGTATTTACTGCGAACGCAATTAGATGACGGGTCGTGGCATGTTGTATCGCGTAGCAAGCCGTTCCAAACCTACTTCGAAACCGGTTATCCGCACGGCAAGGATCAGTTCATTTCGACAACGGCGGCCTGCTGGGCGACATTAGTGTTGTTGAACGTTCTGCCAGAGCAGCCGGCTGCGGAGATTGAAACGCTTGCCGGCACAAAGCCGCTTCATTGGCCTGAATCGGATCTATCAAGCCGCTTGATGAGCGGAGCTCACAAGTTCGTCGACTCGCGTATCGCCGTCGTCAACGAAAAACGCCACGAACTGGAAATTGATGACATTCAGAGAACAGAGCTTCGATCCGAACTTCGGACGGTACTCGGTGTTGTCGAACAACGTCTACCGCCGCAATTGGAACAATACGGCGATCAGTTGAACCCGGCACTCGTTGCCGAGTCGGATCGTTTTCGCGTTTTTCAAGTTCGCTGGCCGGTGTTCGCCAATATGTTCGGCGAAGGACTTTGGGTGCAGCAAAAGGACTCCGCCGTCGGCATGTGCGTTGTGGTTCCCGACGCCGATCAGTCACCCGAGCAATTGCTGGGACTCGCCGACGGACTCGGACCCAATGAACAGATTGCGAAGCGACTGGCAGCCACTGGTTTCGATCTGATCATCCCGACAATCATCAGCCGCGAAAAACTGCAGACCGATGACGACCGGATCAAGCGAGCCGACATGACGGATCGCGAATGGATCTATCGGCAAGCGTTCCACATGGGCCGGCACGTGATCGGTTACGACCTGCAGCGAGTTTTCGCAGCCGTCGATTGCTTCGCAGATCAAAATGAAGCCAACAAGCCGATCGGAATTGTCGGCTATGGCGAAGGCGGATTGATCGCCTTGCACGCCGCAGCGATTGACGATCGAATCGACAGCACGCTCGTCAGCGGCTACTTCGACAGCAGTGATGCCGCTTGGTCCGAACCGATCTACCGCAATGTGTGGCGGCGCTCGGTGCGGCTTGGCAATGCCGAAGTCGCCTCACTGATCGCGCCTCGTGGATTACTGATTGAGCACAGTCCGTTTCCGACTGTTGCGGGACACAAAGGCGACATCGTCACTCCGCCAGCGGATCGTGTGCAGACCGAGTTCAAGAAGATTCGACAAACTGCTAAGGGACAAGGCCCACAGTTAATTCTCGGTGACAACGATGTTCCGGCGACTCGTTGGTCCGACGAAGCTTTCACTGCATTCCTTGAAAACTTTGGCGCTGCGCAAACCGCCATAGCAATCGACGGCCTCTACGAACGACGCGCCGATGCAGCGTTGCGAATTGCACAGCGGCAGCAGCGATGCACCGATCAGGCCGAGCAGCACGTTCAGGCTCTCGTCCGGCAATCCGAGCACGTCCGGGATGACTTCTTTCTGTACAAAGTACACCCGGAATGGAAGGATCGACCTTGGAGCACGGACAAGACGCACGATGTCGTTGCGGATGACGTTTTTGTTGCAGCCACCGAGAAGTTCCGCGAACGTTTTACGACCGAAGCAATGGGCCGTTTTGACGTGCCGCTTTTGCAACCCAATGCGCGGACGCGAAAGGTTGCGGAAACCGACCGGTGGACCGCCTACGACGTGGTGTTAGATGTGCACGAGTCGTTGTTTGCCTGGGGCACTTTGTTAATTCCGAAAGATTTACAGCCAGGAGAACAACGACCGGTTGTGGTCTGCCAGCACGGTCGCAATGGCATCCCGCGTGATACGATCGACAACGGCAAGACTGCCTACAATGACTATGCCGCCAAGTTAGCCGAGCGAGGCTTTATCACGTTTGCGCCCCATAACTTGTATCGTGGAGAAGACAAGTATCGTTGGCTCGATCGCAAGGCCAATGCGATCGGTTGCACGCTGTTCAGCTTCATCATCGCCTCCCACGATCAAATGCTCCGCTGGCTGGACTCGTTACCGTTTGTTGATGGCGACCGGATCGCGTTCTACGGCTTAAGCTACGGCGGTGAGACCGCAGTCCGAGTGCCCACGGCGCTACCGAAGTATTGTCTGTCGATCTGTTCGGGCGACTTCAACCAGTGGACACGCAAAGTCGCATCGACCGACCAACCATTCTCGTTTATGCGGTCCATCGAGTGGGAGATGCCTTACTGGAACCTCGGACGCACGTTCGACTATGCGGAGATGACCTATCTGATGTACCCCAGACCATTCATGGTGGAACGTGGTCATCACGACGGCGTCGGCCGCGACCAATGGGTGGCCCATGAATTCGCCAAAGTCCGCTGGCTGTACGCGCAATTCGGAAAATCAGATCGTGTCGGCATCGAGTACTTCCAGGGCGGCCACAGCATCAATGGGCAAGGTACTTTTGATTTTCTTCACAAGCACCTGAACTGGCCGCCACCGCCGCAGTAAAGATCGCGCGCAGAAAGCGGGACAGTAGGCCTTCGCACTACCTTCAGTAACCTGATGGAAAGACTCGCTCTAGCTCACGCGTGTCGATTCGATATCCGGCGTAGCGAATCACAATTTTCGTGATGAATCCGAGTGATTGCCATTGGCTCGACGCCGTTTGGGCCGACGCGTACGAGTTATGAATCGAAACGGATTCCCACTGAGGCTGCGGCACAAACTCGGTCACCCGCCATTCCGCGACCAGATGAAGTGCGATCCAGAGGATCGAGTCTTGGATCGTGTCGTAGTCTTCGGAAACCGAAAATGTGGCCCAGTCGCTTCCGTCTTGGTAACTTGTTTCGGTGTACCGATACTCAAGCCGGTACATCAAATCTGGCACAGGTTCGGCAACAAACAACTCGTATTTCGTCGTTTGTTCGACGGACGCGAGGTTAACGACTGGTTTTAAGTTTTCTATGCGACTCGCGAGTTTGCCTGACACCGGCTCGGCTGCCAGCAGTGAAGTAGAAAAACCGATTAACATCAGAGCGGCAAAAAATGGGACACGGTTCATGACTCTGTTCCAAACGAGATGAATATTGGGACGCGAAAGAGCTTCAGCGGCCTCCTATCCAACAAAGCGGAACGATCGCCGAATTGTTACGTCGCAGGGTTATCCTCACGTGCGCAGAAAAGGGGGGGCGGGTACCGGCGGTTTGGGTCAAACGCTTTAAAATCGGCTCCTTTTTAAAAAAACGTATTACGCCGATTGGCCCGGTTCAGCTTGTGGCAATCCACATCGGCGCAAGGATTCACGCCATCGCTACGTTGGCAGAGGTCTTTCAGCGTGTCTCTGCAATAACACTATCCGACTGGCTCTGAAACAATCTCCGGGGCGATTTCCGCCAAAGGTCTCGGGTGTCTTTGTTCTACGAGACCTCAAGGTTATAACCTTCCGGAGTGCTATCAGTCACTTTTGGGTTTACAACCCGGTGAGCCGACTAGACGCGATGGATTTCAAAGCCTTCGCGTGGCGTGCGTGCAAAGAACGTGGCGGCTTCCTCGTCGTCCAAGATTTGCTCCGACTTGGGATCCCATTTGATGGAACGCCCCAAGCGAGCGGCAATCGCCGACAGATGGCAGGTACTCATCGCTTGCACGTGAGTGAAGACATCCGAGATCGGCTGTCCGCCTTCGCGAATACAGCGATAGAAGTTGTCTTTGTGACCCTCCGGTTTCTTGCCTTTGTACAGCGCCATCACGTCGTCCTGGGTGAACTTGTCCTTGTCCCAGTTTTCTTCGATCGGCAGGCCTGTGATTTTGCCACGATTGACGAACATCTTACCCTTGGATCCTTCAAACGTGATCCCGTTGTCACCACGGCTGGTCACGTTCATCTCGATTCCGTTATCAAATTTGCACTTCACTGCGAAGTCGTGCGCAGTGTTGTAGGAATCATCCACCGTCGCGTAGCCGTTCTCGTAGGGAACGGGGTGCTTGGCGTCGCTGCCATCAATTTCGATTGGGCCTTGACCGTCACCGTTCTGGCCAATCGCCCAAGTTGCGATGTCAACGTGATGAGCGCCCCAGTCGGTGAACTTGCCGCCTGAGTACTCGTACCACCAACGGAATTCGTAGTGGCAACGTTTCTCGCGGTAGTCGACCTTCGGAGCTTGCCCCAGCCACATGTTCCAGTCCAATTCTTTTGGTGGCTCCGCAACAGGAAACGGTCCGCCGGTGGGGCTGCCGTTGATTCCGACGGTTACCTTGGAGATGTCGCCAAGCAACCCTTTCTGCACCATGTTCACCGCACGCAAAAACTTATTGCGATCACTGCGTTGTTGCGTTCCCACAACGAATACCAAATCAGGGTATTTACGACACGCGTTACGAATCAATTGATTCTCTTCAAGCGTCAATGTGAGAGGCTTTTGGCAGAACACATGCTTGCCAGCTTCCAAAGCTTCAATGGCAATCTTCACGTGCCAATGGTCAGGCGTGACGACGCTGACAACGTCAATGTCCTTGCGATCCAAGACCTCGCGATAGTCTTTGTAAGTATCCGCTTTGCCTTTACCAATCTTGTCGTCGTTCTTAGCTCGATCCGCATGGCGAGAATCAACATCGCAAACTGCAACGATGTCACCAAAGTTCGCGTGGCCACGAGCATCCCCGGTGCCCATACTGCCGACACCGATACAACCAATGGTCGGTCGATCGTTCTTGGCTTCATTGGCAAAGCTTGCCTGGGTCCACGGGAAATAGGCAACCGCTCCAGTCGCCGCCGCAGCGGTTCCCGTGCGTTTCAAAAAGGTACGTCGATTCGAGTCGTGTTTTTTCATAAGTCTGCATTGATGGGTGGGGTGAGCTAGGAGACAGGGGCATTATACAGGATACTCTTTCCGTGTTGGGCCGGCATCCAGCCAATTACTCGCGATTGTGAGTGGCTCGAACGCAGCGATGAGTGGTTGGTTACCGATTCGTTTTCGGGCCCTGAATTCGGATGGCACACAGCACACCTGTAGGGTGGAGAAGAAAGGGGCTTGGGCTGGGCCGCTAAACTTTGATGTTGTCGTGATCTTTGTTGCGCAATATTTCTGCCACCTCTCCACCAACTTCGAAGACTGCTGATTTAGTCATGAACGCACTAGGCCGGAGGCCGACACAGTAACAGCGATTGTGTCGCCCTCTGGGCTATGTATTTCTATATCCACTAGTCGGTGGCTTACACCACCGGCAGCATGTGTATCGGCCTCCGGCCTGTCATCGTGGTGGTTCAGCACAGCATCATTGACCAAGAGCTCTTTGATTCGTCTTCGATAACAACTGAACTGGCCGCAACTGCGGCGGTGAACATCGACGTTATCGATCTAGATGCAGATCCAGGAAGCGTAGTTGCGATTCCTCGGTACCGATCACGAACATCTCTCCGCCTGCGGGGAGAGTGGTGTCAGGACCTGGATTGACTTGCAGTCCTTCCTTGCTATTGATGGCGATCACGCTACAACCGGTTCGTTGCCGCACAGCGCCGTCCGTGAGAGTCTTTCCGGCAAGCGACGGCGGCACGTTCACTTTAAATACGTCCAGACCTTCGGCTAGCAATAATACATCGCTGCGACGGAGTAGATTGAAGATCGCATTGGCCCCCATCGACGCCTCGGAGATTACGAAATCGGCGCCGGCGCGGTGCAATGTATGAATGTTACGCTCGAGTGTCGCGCGACTGATGATCTGAATGTCCGCGCGCAACCGTCGACAATAAAGTGTCAAGTAAACATTCAGCGCGTCGTCGTGGGTCGTAATCACAACCGCAGACGTTTCCATAATTCCGGCTTGCTTGAGGATTTCCAAGTCGGCCGCGTCGCCTACGATCAGTCGGTCGTCGTGCTTTTGTCTAGCTTTCTTCTCCACAACCCGATATTCGATCGCCTGCTGATCGAGGCCACGAGCGGTCGCGGACCCGACACGGCCGAAGCCGAGAATCACGACCGGCACGTCGCTGGCGTGATAAATACAGAACAAGCTATCGTATTCATCGAGTTGGTTGCGTGTGCCAGCCAGCACTAAAACGGTATTCTCGGTTATCAGTGTATCGGGACCCGCGTTTTGATAGCGCCCTCGTTCCCACACACCCGACACAGTGATATTGACGTGATCACGCAAGCGAATGTCGCGAAGCGTTCTTCCGACCAATGGCGTTCCCGCCGCGCTGGCCTCGGCGATCAACAAATCATCGAACTGCCCGATGACGTGTGATTTTGCATCTCGCCCGATCACGCGTCTGGCCAGTGACCGGCCCATCATTTCCGCGAGCTCCAGGACTCGAGTGCAGCCAGCAAGTTCCAGAATGTCGACCGAAGCAACATCGGCGGCGGTGGCGACAATTGGCACAGTCTCGGAAATCTCGCGCGCCGTGAAGGCGACGTTTGTATTGATGACGTCGCTGCCGACGGTGGCCACGAGTGCCGCCTTGTCGGTGCGCAACAGCCGATAGGTCTCCGGATCATCCAATTCCCCAACGACGACTTTCAAGTCCAGATCATGAAGTCGCAACGCTTCCGCGACTTCCGAAACAAGAATCACGTACGGGTATTTGAACTGCGTCAGCTTCTTGATCAAAGCGGCCTCGACCGGTCCGTAATTTGTCACGATCACGTGACCCTCGGTATTGGCAGGCAGGCTGCGAGGCGCCCGCGCGGCCTCCTGAGCTTGGATCCACGGTGCGTAGAAAAATTGAATGAAAGTAAACGGCAGCAGGATCAGCATGAACAAAGTTCCGCTCATCAAAACGACCATCGAGAAGATCCGGCCCAGGTCGGTGTGAAAAGTAATGTCGCCGAACCCCAGAGTGGACATCACGGTTAGCGTCCAATAGACGCCGGTGATCCAAGTGTAGCGACGACCCTCCCACGCCATCAGGTAATGAAAGAGTACGCTGTAGACGAGGATCATCCCGATCAGCAAGAGCACGAACTGAGCCAGCACCCGCAAGTTGCGGCGGCTGGCACGGTTCTGCATAAAATGCAGGTACAGTGTCGTGAATGATTTCATTGCATCTCCGATGTCGTAATCAACATTCTAGTCGTGGCGGACAGCTGTGACGACGACAACAAGTCATTGAGTTCCTTTGCATCGAGAACGCCCTGCTTGAAAGAGAAGTTCGGCAAGAAGCGAATGTCTTTAACCGGTGACCAGCGCCGTCGTTTGGCAATCATAGGCAAGCTCCTCGGCCGCCGTTAGGACGGAAATGGCCGGAAAACGAGGCCGTGCTCTCATTCATAACGTTCTACACTTTTCCGCGAGAGTTCTCGCGTAGCCGGGTAATCTACATGCCGTTGAAACAAATAGGAGGCCCGGTCTGCGGTCACGAATTCGAAATTGGGCGAAAACGGATCCAGTACGGCTACACGCTGGGACACAACATGCAGTGCTGAGCAGTAGCAGTCCGGTTGGTCTCCAAGACTCGATTCCGGTGCGATCTGTGAACGTGGTGATTGCCTGCAGCATTGCTGATGCAATAGGATAGCGGCCATCTGATCTGTACCCGTCCAGGAGAGAGCTACCGATGAAGCCGATCACTGTTGTCATTTGTGCACCGCTATTGTTTATTATCGGCGCGAACCATTGTCTGTCAGACGACTGGGGATCGTGGCGAGGCCCGACCAGCAATGGCATATCGACGGAAAATAACGTTCCGACAGAATGGTCAAAAGACAAAAATGTGGCGTGGCGAGTTGAATTGCCAGGACCCGCTGGTGCCACGCCGGTTGTCTGGGGCGACCAAGTCTTCCTGACAACAGTCGACGGCGCGAGCCTGCTGCTGATGTGCTTCGGAACCGACGGCAATGAACAATGGCGAAGAGAAATCAGCAAGGGCAACAAGGAGGCACGCGGCGATGAGGGCAATTCGGCGTCACCGTCGCCGATCACGGACGGCAAACATGTCTGGTCCTTCATGGGCACCGGAGACCTTGCTTGCTTCACGGTTTCCGGAGAGCCGGTTTGGCAAGTTGATCTGCAGAAACGGTATGGGAAATTCGACATTGCATTCGGCATGTCGGCCACCCCCGTACTCCACGATGGACGCCTGTTTGTTCAGCTGATCCATGGAGATGGAAAACCGACGACACAGGAAGCCATCGTTGTGGCAATCGACGCGGAATCAGGCGATCACGTGTGGAAGGTTGAGCGTGTGACAGGGGCTGCGAAAGAAAATGAGCATTCGTACGCATCACCCATGCTGTACGATTTCGGCGACAGCACGTTTCTGATCACTCATGGAGCGGATTACACCGTGGCGTATTCGCTTGAGGACGGGAAGGAAATCTGGAGGCTCGGCGGCCTGAACCCTCAGGGCTCGAGCTATCACCCGACGCTGCGTTTCGTTGCATCACCCGCTGCGGCGGAAGGCATCGTGGTGTGCCCGACCGCGAAAAACGGACCTATCTTTGCAGTCGCTCCCGATAAAAAAGGGGATCTGACCGATAGCGATGCGATCCTTTGGGTCCGAGATCAACACACGCCGGACGTGCCGTCTCCGCTGATTCTCGACGATCTGATCTACCTCTGCCGAGAAAACGGAATGCTGCTTGTGCTGGATCGGAAGACCGGCCAAGAGGTATACATGGAACGCACTCACAACCACCGACATCGCGCTTCGCCGGTATTCGCAGACGGCCATATTTACCTGACTGCCCGGGACGGCAAGATCACCGTGGTGAAAGCGGGGCGTGATTTTAAGATTGTCGCACAGAACGATACTGGCGAGACGATGTCGGCCTCGCCCGTGATCTCAAACGGCACGATCTATCTACGAACATTTGACGCCCTGTGGGCGATCCGAAAAGATTGATCGGCGAGAAAGGGAACGGAAGTGATAGATTGTCCACGGATAGGAAATCAACTGCCCGATTGTATTTAGCTTGCGAGCGCAAAATTGGACGCACAATCAAACCGCCGATCACGAATCGTTTCTGTGGGGATCGTTGCGTTGGCGGCGAGCATATGGTTCGCATCGGCACCGTTTCTGGTTCGCACCAATCCTAACGTGCCAGCAGTCTTCCTGTTTGGGGCTACGATGTTCTTTTGCTGCATTGTGGGAGCCTGGCTAGGGCTTGGGAAAAATCACTTGCGTTGGCTACTCGCGATCGTCACGCCTGTCCTGATTGGCTTCGGCGTGACGTCGGCTATTGGCTTAGGAAATGAAGAAAGGGCTGTCTTTATCTACATGTTTTGCGGCGCAACGGTCCTTGCGGCATTGACCACGTTTCTGCTGCGAGTGGCAAAAGGCGATTATAAGCAAGTCGAGCTGGACGAATCGACGACGGACGCGCTGCAGTTTGGAATTCGCGATCTATTAATCTGGACCGCAGTCTTAGCAGTGGTCGTGGCTATCTTGAAAGCGATTCTGGGTGTTGAGTTTAGAATTTATAGCCAGCAGTTCACAATGATCGTGGTTGTTTCAGTCAGTTTTTCGCTCGCAACGGTCATCGACATATGGGCCTTTCATGGCAAGCAATTGACACCCACGAAGATACTTGTTGTTTTTGTGATGACTTGTTGTGCGATGTTGGCGAATTATTTCGCAATCGAACGTTTCAAATGGTTCTTCCCCTCCGTGTTCCTGCTCGGTCAAGCACTGGCCGTTGCGATGATGGTGTCGTTTCGAGTGCGTGGATATCGATTTGTCAAACGCGTTCGCAGCCAGCCGAGCGATCCGACCGTTGACGCAGAAACTGCGTCCGGCATTTGAGGTCAAACGTTTCCTCGAGAATGCATCAGCCGCCCAGCGTTGCGCCGCAGCGGTGACTCGCTGTAGCGGCGTTCCGTTGGACGCACGAAATTCGGGATGCTGTCGACACCCGCAAAGCCAAAGCGAGTGACGCGTCACGGACGAGGTCACTTTTTAATTTTCGCGGGCAGATTCTCTTTGGTCTGTTGAATGACCGTTGGTATGTCCGTGCAGGCAACGTCCAATCCTAAACCGATCGCCAAGTAGTAATCCTCTACTTTGTGGCCAGGCCAGCCGTTGATCTTGAACCCCAGTTTTTGAGCCTTCTGCACCAACTCTCGCGACGTTCCGGAAATGCGACAAGCGATGTGCGTCGCTTGCAAACGTTCTGCACGCTCGATGAGCTCCTGTGACAGCGGTTTGCTGGCGATGATCGCAATTGGCCAATCCGCATCGCGCTTGCGCATTTCCACCAGTGGCCATTCGTCAAAGGACGTGAATGGATAATCTGAATCAGCTGGCTTGTACTTCTTGGCCAGCGAATACAGTTTCTCGCAATACTCAGCAATCCGAGCGTCGGGATACAGTTCCTTGTTGCTGGTCTTCATCTCCAGCTCGAGATACACACCCGGTTTGTCCTGGAAGTATTTGAGGTAGTCTTCGAGAAACAAAAACGCCTGCCCCTTCTTTGTTCGCACATTCTTCAACTCATCCGCCGTCTTCGCTTCGACGGGGCCACTGGCATTGTGAGTCCGGTCCAGGCTGTCGTCATGCAACAACACCAACACGCCATCTTTGGTCATCCGAATGTCCGTTTCGAAGCCGCGAATCCCTCGCTCGTAACAAGTCGCGAAACCCTCCATCGTGTTCTCTTCGAATTCGTGAGCGCCTCCACGATGTGCAAGAATCAGCGGCGTCTGATCCGATTCTTCGGCGAAGCTATTCACACTGAACGCCAGTGTCGCCATCAGTTGACACAGCAAAACGAAACGTAACATGAGCATCCCATCATCAAGGTGAAACAAGGGTTTGAGTAGTGCCGATTGTAAACCTTGTGCGCCACTGCGGAAACGCCTCGCAGCTTTCTCTGCATGTCAATTGAAATGTGACAGCAAAACTTCATGCAGGCAACTTTTAATCTTAATCCTACTTGTAATCCTAAGCTCCCCTGCCTCCCAGTATGGATGGACTCGGCCCTGCGAAATGTTGCATGCAGACAACTTCCATAGGGATGGTCTTGGAAAGACGACGGCCAGCATGTTGACTTGCAAGAGGTTTACATGGAAACTAACTTTGAATACCGCACTGCTTTGGACAATAAGATGACCTCGACACTACAGCAAGATCTCAAGATGCGGGGGCCGTTCACTTCGGTCCAGCACGAAGCGATTCTGAGCGTACTGCGGACCAGCGATCTGCTTGAAAATCGCATCGCACGGTTACTCCGGGAATATGGACTGACATCGTCTCAATACAACGTGTTGCGGATTCTTCGCGGCGAAGGCAAGCCGATGCCCTGTTTGGAGGTTGCCAATCGGATGATTCAGGTAGCCCCCGCGATCACGCGAGTCGTCGAACAACTTCGGAAGCTTGACTTCATCGACAAGCGGCAAAGTCAAGAGGACCGCCGGGTGTTTTACATCGAGATAAAACCAGCGGCAAAGCGTTTGTTGAAGAAGATTGATCAGCCGCTTTTGGATTTGCACGGCAGACAGCTCGCTGACGTATCGCCTCGCGATCTGAAGATCCTGATTAGAATTTTGGAGTCTGTACGCCAGCAATCCGCAGATTGATTTTTAATCCACTCGCGTCGGTAGGAAAGGATGTGCGGCCACAAGGCAAACACATTTTCTCGCTGGACCATTTATGGTGGAGCAAGCGAAACCAAAATGAAGAGATTGGAAACGCATGACCTATGGATATTAACGGCACTTCTCGTCCGGTAGATCCGGGTGTTCGCATGGGTCATGTCCACCTGAAGGCTGCCGATCTGGAGCGAGCGACGCTCGTACCCAGGCTCCTGCCTGGTACGCACTGCTTTCGAGGCTCCCGCCTCGTCTTTTCTCGCTCGGCAGGCGGGAGCCTGCAATTCATTGGGTTCCCAGGCAGGAGCCCAACGCCGTGAACTATTTTTAGGTTGGAAATTACAGTATTTACGTTTCGTAGCTAGTGTCTGTCATCAAACAGAATGATCCCGTGTTTTACGGGGTTATTTAGAAAAAAGCTCCTTGAAGACTGAACCGTTTGACCGGTTCGAGTGTTGAAACAGTTAGGAAAAACCAATTTCATCACAAATCTTCAAGGAGTGGTCGAGATGCGAAAGAGTTATGAACCTCAGATGCGGTTCGCAGCAACCCCCATCGCGCAGTTGCAATTGAATCTGAATTGTCGTGACGAAATTATACCCGTTCTCGCTGCCCTGCGTCATGTCTATCTCGACGGTCCGCTGCGAAGAAGCCTTACCAACTTAATCGCGCAAGATGTCAGTGAGCTCTCGCGCCGCGATACCGGCAGACCCGGTTTCGATGATTGGCAAATTCTCGTGCTGGCAGTGCTCAGAATGAATTGCAATTTCGACTACGACAAACTCCAAGACCAAGCCGAGAACCATCACAATCTCCGTACGATCCTCGGTGTTGACGATTGGGAGCAAGACCCGAATTTCGACTTTCGCCGTATTCGCAATTCGTGTTGTCTGATCAAGCCTGAGACAATTGAGAAGATCAACCACATCATTGTTCGACACGGACAACAGTTCCATGGCGATGCAGTAGGATCGGCTCGCGCCGACTCGTTCGTGATCGAAACGAATATTCATTACCCAACCGAAAGCAGCTTGATGTACGACGGGATGCGGAAGATCATCCCGCTGGCCCGCACCCTTGCTGACGAAATCAGTCTTCCTCGGTGGCGTCAGTCCGCTCACTTGTTAAAGACGATCAAAAAGCTTCATCGACAAATTAATCAGCTCTCTGCCAGTCGTATCGTCAAAAAGAAGGAGGCGATCGAATCGCTCTACTGTAGCCTGATAGAGCGTGTAGACTTGATCCTCCAAAGAGTCAAAACACTGGAAAAGGCAGCGAAAAACGCATTGCCTCTCTCGCTGCACATTCGGCTTGAGGAACTCACGGGTTGGGCCAGTTTGACCCAACAGGTTCGTGATACCGCGCATCGCCGAGTGGTGCTGGGCGAGAGCGTTCCCAACAGCGAGAAGCTGTTCAGCCTTTTCGAAACTCATACGCAACTCTACCAACGTGGCAAAGCAGGCGAGCCGATTCAGTATGGACGACTGGCAATGATCTTTGAGGACGGTGCGGGCTTCATCAGCCATTACTATCTGATGGATCGTGATGAAACCGACGGCAGTGTCGTGGTTGAGCAAACGAAGATCGCCCAGCAGCGTCACCAAGGTAAGCTTGAAGAACTTTCGCTTGATCGTGGCTTTCACAGCGCGGCGAACGTTAAAGCCTTGTTGCCGATCGTTGGCAACGTCAGTTGTCCATCGCGGAACTCTCAAAACTTTGCAACCGAAGTTGCCAACGAGTCAGACGACTCACGCCGACGTCGACACCGTCACGCAGGAATCGAATCCGCGGTCGGTGCGTTGCAGCGGGGCAACGGATTGAAACGTTGTCGTGACCGCAGTGAAGTTGGTTTTAAACGCTATCTTGGCCTAGCCGTGCTGGGGCGGAACCTGCAGGTGCTTGGCCGGCTATTGATCGCGGCAGAAAACCCCGACGCTGCAGCGGCAAAGACAGTACGTGCAGCGGCCTAATTAGGTCAAAGACACAACGCAGAGTTGATCAACGACACCCTCCTGGCTGAAGGTACGCGCAGTCATCTGAAAACACTGCAAATTCGCCCCTCATCGTGGTGTTGAAGGCGGGTCGCCAACAATCTTCACACTAACGTTTCGCCCTCTCAAGCTGTAAAATTACGCCGCCTCGAGGTTTTATGACAGACACTAGCTACGCTCGCCAGAGCGTGGATTGTTGGCGTCCGATGCAATTCACCACCTTCTGGCGAAGGTAGCTATCTAAAAATCGTTCACGGCGTTGGGCAGGAGCCTTGGAACCAGTGGTGTCCAAATTTGAAATCGCGAATAGTCATCGTGCCTAGCGAGTGTTTTATCATCCAGATTATTCACAGCCGATAATAGATAAATTCGTGAACACGAGAGGTTTTGTTCTGTCAGATTAGCCGGGTGGCCAAGCGACCGTCAACGGAATAGTTTGCTTTCTATGGTCTTATACATTCTCGATATGATTGGCGTCGCCGTGTTCGCGGTGAGCGGTGTCCTGGCGGCAGGACGCAAGAGGTTTGACGTACTCGGAGTCGCTATCATCGCTATCGTTACGGCGATTGGCGGAGGCACAATCCGCGACGTCTTACTTGATCATCACCCCGTTTTTTGGATTGAGGATGCGACCTACCTGTTAGTCATCCTCGCGACTGCCCTGCTGACGATCCTATACACACGCTTCCGCAAGCCGCCGCGAACCTCGTTGCTGGTCGCCGACGCTTTCGGACTGGCTCTGTTCGCGATTAGCGGTGCCCAGGTTGCAGAGGCACAGAAATTTTCAGGGATCATCGTGGTGTTGATGGGAACGATTTCGGGCACGGCGGGAGGTGTGTTGCGAGACATCTTGTGTAATGAAGTTCCGTTGTTGTTACGTCAACCGGATTTGTATGCAACGGCCGCGATCGCAGGGGTGACGGTCTATTTGCTGTTGCAAACGGCTGGCTTGTCGCAACCTCAGGCTGCGGTTTCGGGCATGGCCGTGGCGGCCGCCCTGCGTTTGGCTACCATCCATTGGGGGCTGCGACTACCGATTTATCATGCATCCGACGAGACCGAGTCAACCAAGTGAAAACGCCCTATCGGTCGAGTGTCTGAATCGGCCGTGGTTCATTTGTCGTTGCAAATAAACCACGGATCAAATGATTAATAGGAGGATCGAAACAGCATGAGTCAAATCCACCACTATTCGATTCCGGTACAGGTCGGAGTCATGATAAGTCTGCAAGACAAATGAGAGATTCAATGTGCTTTCCTTGGCACGATGCTCGATCTTCCGATGACAACTGTGACACGTGTAGAAAATGTTGGGATTGCCGTGATGGCAATCGCAAACATCGCATCATCCGGAATGCTTTTCTTAAGCACGACACAAAACGGTGCGTCTCTATACAGCGACAGTGACAACCTGCGGTCACGCTTACGTCACCTTATCAATGTCATTAAACTTTGCGCATGACTATTGATATTTGGATAGTGACTTGTGTTCTGCTGGCGACGATCATTGCATTCGTGGTTGACCGATTCCGGCTTGACGTGGTTGCGTTCGTCTCACTGTTGGCGCTTCTGCTCACTGGTATCCTCACACCCACCGAGGCAACAGCGGGTTTCTCTAACTCGTTGGTACTGATGATCGCAGGACTCTTCGTCGTCGGTGGTGCGATCCTGGAATCCGGAGTCGCCGATCTCGCGGGCGGGTGGTTAGGTCGAGTTGGCGGCAGGTCCACGATCCGGCTAACGGTGACCGTGATGCTCGCCAGTGCGTTGTTATCGGCATTTCTCAGTTCAACCGGGACCGTCGCGGTGATGTTGCCGGTTGTGCTAAGCCTCTGTCGCCGCGCGAAAATATCGCCGTCAAAGCTGCTGATCCAAGCTATCTCGAACACCGCGACTAGTGTATTGATTGCACCACTTGCACTTGAACTTGCCCAGCAGCTTGACGTTTCTCCCTATCCATTATTGATGGGCGTTGCTTTGGCTGCGTCGACGGCATTTTCCACGCCCGTTGCATCTCCGATCAACGCTTTGGTAACCGGAGCGGGAGGCTATCGCTTTGGTGATTTTTTAAGAGTAGGCGTGCCGCTTCAACTGCTGATTCTCGTTGCGACGCTTGCTATCGTGCCGTATCTGTTTCCATTCACTCCCTGAATCGTTCCGATCGGCTTCGCCCGTATCTAGTCTGTCGTTGCTAAGCGAACGATGACCATTCGTGGCAGAGTTCGTCAACAATCTCGATCGTTGCTGATAAACAAGCGGTTTGTCGATGTCCACACTGACTTGCAGACAATTTCCGCCTTCGTTTTCCCAGCGTTCGATCTCGTGTTCGTGCATCCTGTCGATGTTCATTGCAATTCTCCTCGGATTGTCTAAGTCAGTATGTGATGCGTCATCGCTTCATCACTTGCGAATGTCGCGACGAGTCCCGCTACCACTTCAATGACGCAAACGGCGCACCAACGAGTTGTTGTCAGTGGGGGTATAGGCACAACCGTGGCGATCACCTTTGAGCGAGTCGCAAACCTTCTAATGTCTGGCGTTTGCGAGAACCAGGAGTGTCAACCTGAGTTATCACACTGCAATCGGGGGTGACATTTTCGTCGCGAAACGGACTTGCAGAGCCATGAAAACACACGCTCATCCTCGTTGGCGCAATCGTTGCATTATTTAGGTCAGTAGTGAAAGTCGCTTGGCATTTCTGAATAGGATCCCACGCAGACTCGCGACTTTTCTGGCACACCTGCTTACTGGCACACCTAGAGGTATTCGCCATGGTTTTGTGGAAGACATCGCCGTCTCCTTTGGTCCGTACCGAGATCGCGCGCCCGCGACAACTAAGTATCCGACGTGTACCACGAAAAATCAGCAAGGTTCCACAGCCATCGAAACGCGACCTAGCTGCAAGTGCTAAATCACCAGACTACCGCACATGTCGCGATGATGAGGAACGATACATCTTCAAAATTGTGTTGCTGATGCTGCTCATACTCGTCCTGCCCGCAGTCCTGATGCTGCTCTACATCTTCCTCAACCCTGGAGCTTTCCAATACGACATCACCGCAGTTGCGGCGTAATCAACGTCGCGTAAGCTTCCAGATTGCGTTTCACCGTTGATCGCAAGCTGGAAGCTTACGCAACCTACAAAGGAACTTACACACATGCATATCTTGACCGCCTACGACGACTCACCGTACTCCAAATATGCCCTGAATTGTTTACGCCAACTCCCACATCGAGACGAGATTGATCTCTCGCTCGTCACGGTGTCTGCGTTCCCTTCCATGGTGGACTGGTCCGGAACGACTCAGGCAAACTATGCCACCCAGTTCGTCAAAGCGCAACGCGAAGCGGATGAAAAACGAATTCAAGAAATTGCTGACTCGGTCGATGGTGATTTCCGCAGCATCCGCACTCATCTTCCCAGTGGGCCTCCGGGCGTTGAGATCGTCGAACTTGCCAAGTCAGAGAACGTCGACCTGATTGTCTGCGGCGCGATCGGTCGCTCAGCGATTTCGCGAGTCTTCCTGGGCAGTGTTTCTGGCTACGTCGCAACCAGTGCTGAAAGTTCGGTTCTGGTGATTCGTCCGCCCGCCGTCACATCGGGAAGCTCCTTGCCCGAACCTGTTGTACCGCGGCGTGTGCTTGTCGGTGTCGGTAACGCTCAAACCGATGGACGGCTGTCGGATTGGATCGCTCGACTGCAATTGCCGCCGGACACCGAGATTGATTTAGTGTATGTGATGGAAACGCGGCCCGAATACGAACTTGATCTGTTGCGAAAGGCATCCGCATATTGGGAAGAAGTTCGCAGTGCGGCATCCGGGCATATCGAAACGATGCGCGATGAACTGACTGACGCCGGTCACCGTGTGCAACGCACGCTTGTTGAAGCCCCGCACATCGGTGCAGCCTTGGTTGAACACGCAAACAAGCGAGACTGCGACCTGATCATTGTCGGTGACAGACGAGAGACAATCGTCGCAAGAATACTGCTAGGCAGTACGTCGCGTCATGTCCTACGCCAGGCACCGTGCAGCGTATTGATTGCACGGTGAGATCGTGTTTCGCTTCTGTCTAATTGGCAAACTGAATGAATCCAATCGAATAGCCTCTACGGTATAATCGATCGACAAACAGCAGCATCCATTCAATCGATTCTTGCATATCGACCCGGGCAGCGGCATCGTGCTGATGGTCTGCACCGCTGTCGCTTTGATCGCGGCCAATTCGCGTCGGGCAGCTTCATCAACAATTGTGCGGTCGTCCAAACGAGTGTCGGTCGCAACCAAGATATTTTTGAAGCTAGCCATGGATTCACGGTCTCCGTAATGGAACTTATTAAGTTGCTCTTGAAACCAACACGCAGCAGAGAAACAACCGATTTAGCGTGCCACGACGGCGATCGCCGGTGACGATCAGGTCGAAGTCGTGCTGGTCGGCGTAGGAAAGTAACGCATCACCGACGTGTGGTGTTTTAATGATGACCGGCTTCGCATCGAAATCCCAAGTACGGATCGATTGGGCGAGCGAATTCGCCCGTGATTCGGCTGCTGTTTTGGATTGACGCCAAGATTCCGTTGCTCGCTGAACAATGTTCTTCCGGTAGAACGTAAGCAACTCCAATTTTTCCTTACGTCTCTAAGGGTCTCCCATCGAAACTCGCCAAGAGTTTCGACGTTCCTGATTTACCCTCTCAATGTCAATGGTGTGGAAGCATCTCTTCCACCCTCCCTCGGGCATCATCGTCCACGCAAGACCTACCCTTGCAGGTGTGATTCCAAGAAGTACAAGCTCTTGTTGACTTCACGCGTGATTTCGGTGAACAGGTCCGCGGTCACGGCATCGTTCTCATCTTCGGCACGTTTGATTGCGGCACGCGACGACGCGCCGTACGCAGCGAAGCGATCCGCCATCGCGATCACGAACTCCTTGCCGTCGGTCATCTCACTTGGCAGTTCTTCAATGTGTGAGTTCTCGGACGCCATTCGCGCGGTTCCCTTCGCCAAACCGCCCAACGCCGTCGCTCGCTCAGCGATGTCATCCGCATAACGAATGAAGTTCGCGGCAAGTTGGTCGAACAACAGATGCAATGACATGAACTTCATGCCTTTCACGTTCCAGTGAGCTTGCTTGACCTGCGAGTACAGATCGAACGTATCGGCAAGCTGCTGATTCAACAGATCGACCATCGACTCGCGAGTCGCCTGTGCAATGTCGATACGAGTTTCAAGTTCCATTGCAGTCGTGGTATTCATGATTTGTTCTCTCTTCAAGTTGGGGATACTCTTTCGCGGGTCGCCCATTGTAGACACCGCTGAACGTAGTCTCAATAATGCACTCTGCGTTCCAATATTAACCAAAGTCGAGAAAGGCAGCGGAATGCCTAGCAATAAAAGATTTCGTTGAGCAACGCGGTGGCGAGCACGTCAACTATCAGCTGACGCCGGTAACTCGAGGTGACGCTTTTCACTCGGGCTTGATCCGTCTCTCGACGAAAAGTTTTCACAAGGCACTTTGCCAACGGATTTCGTGAGTGCGTAACGAAAGGTACGCGCGACCTCCGCGATCACCGAACTTGCACCCACCTCTCGGCATGCGGGTTGCATTAGTGGCTTGTATCAGTATTGGAGTGCTAACAAAAACCTTACTCAGTCGAGGTAAGGACCGTCGGAAGAATAACTGGCGGCGTCTTCCGTAGTGGACGAGGCAACGTGTCCTTGTTGGCTGAATGAAGCTGCAGGACTCGTAGTCTCGTCCACTACCGCCCGCCAATTATTGTTCCGAACGTCCTAAAGAAGTGAGCTCGGTCCGAAATGCGATTGCACGCACTGTCGATGCGCATCACCGTGTCGAGTTACGAGTCCAACACCTCCCAAGAAGATGTCGGTGAGCAGAGTAATGAAGACCATTGTAGTTGCAACAGATTTCTCAGAACGCTCGGATCGTGCGATCCGCCGCGCGAAGCTGCTGGCGAGTGAATTTGATTCCAAGATCCATTTGGTTCACGTCGTTGATGACGATCAGCCGCAGGTGATCGTGCAGGCAGAACGGGATGCATCGACGAAATTGCTTGAGGAGCTGACACATACTCTCGGAGAGATTGATGCCGTGAAATACGACTTTCGTGTCGTGCTTGGCAATCCGTTTACCGGAATCACGCAGGCAGCCCGCGACATTGACGCTGACTTAATCGTGATCGGCCCGCATCGTCGACAACTTCTTCGAAATATCCTGGTCGGGACAACTGCCGAGCGTACGATCCGGACCGCGGTCCGTCCCGTCTTGATGGCCAACGGAGTTCCGACAGGGCCGTACCGTCGAGCAATCGTGGCGACGGACCTTTCGTCCTATTCCGAAACAACGATTCGCACCGTCAAATCACTAGGTTTGTTCGATCGGCTGACCGTTACTCTGCTTCATGTTTTCAGCGTTCCGGCAACAGCTCTGATGAGCCGCGCGTCGTTGAGTGATTTTGAGAAGCGAGCGTTTGTCATGGGAGAAAGAAAGCGAGCCAGCGAAGAAGTGAAGTCATTTATTGACAGGATCGACATTGAAGGGTTCTCGATGCTTCTCAAACCGTCCACTCTCGATACCGCCGATACGATTTGCTCGACGGCAGAAGAGTTGTCAGCCGAATTGATCGTGGTCGGAACGTGCGGTCGATCGGTAATTGCTCGGGCATTGATGGGAAGCGTGACAGAAAGCGTGTTGCGAAACTCCAACCGCGACATACTTGCGATTCCACCGCGGCAGAACGACGCGGTATCCTGATCTCGGAAATCTCAACTGTCATTCACCGCTGTAGCGGAACTCGTCAAGAGTTTCGAACTACATCCCGAATCACCTCTGGGGTGTCACTAAGCTGCTGTAACGCAGCATTGCCGTTTCCCACTGGATCGGTGATAGAGTTTCCGACTACACCCGCATTGAGCTGCCTGGTCAGCATCCTAGAATGTCGAGACAATCTCAAACATACGTTGCACTGCCCAGTCATGGGGATCGGCGGAAGCCATCGAGGAAACGACATTTGCAAGGAACGCCGAGGAAAAAAACGCCGAAAAGATGCTAGGCGGATCGTGCTTGTGTAACAGCAACGGTGTCAGGGGGAGCTTAAACGGCTTCGCCATGATTTTGTTCTCTGACGGGCAGTGTGGTGAATACCGATCATTGCCTGCATGACACGTGCACCGCTGGAGAAGTTCAAGATTCGCAAAACGAAAAGTGCAAAGAATGATGATTGCAGCAGCAGTGTTTGACATGGATGGGTTGATGATTGACTCGCAGCCCTATTGGCAAGAAGCCCAATTGGATGTGTTTGCGCAGCTCGGCGTTGCAATCACCCGCCAGGATACGATCGACACGACAGGTATGCGCGTCGATGAGATTGTCCAAAGGTACTACGAAAAGTCGCCATGGGATTCGGTCAGCCGCGAAGACGTCTGCAACCGAATCGTGGACTGCGTGATTGAACTGGTGCGTGTTAACAAGCCCGCGATGCCGGGACTGAACCACGCGATTAGCGTTTGCCAACAGTCTGGATTGAAACTCGCAATCGCATCATCGTCACCGATGACGTTGATCCAGGCGACAATCGACGCGCTCGATCTACATGACGTTTTCCAAGCGGTCGTATCGGGTGCCGATTTACGGTACTCCAAGCCTCATCCTGAAGTTTACTTGAACGCCTGTGACGCGTTGAGTGTCCAGCCTCAGCGGTGCCTCGCGTTGGAAGACTCGTTCATTGGGCTACTGGCTGCCAAAGCAGCGCAGATGAAAACGATTGTCATTCCTGAAGCGTTGGCCGCAAATCAAAAGCGTTTTGTCATCGCCGATCGACAGCTTACCTCGTTGCAGGAATTGACTGCCGACCTGCTGAATTCTCTTTAGACCAATTTACTAAAAGTTCCTGGGCGAAGTGGATTATCCGGCGAGCGAGGCAATCAGCGTTGTCGCTTGGCGCCGTTGTCGGTTGCGAACGCAACTGTAGCGGAAGTTGTCAAGACTTTGCTTTGCGGTAGACTTCCACTCTGCAAATTGCCAGCATCGAAAATTGCCAACATTCAATCCACGCCTCGACCCACACGGAGGGTTCAGCATCAAAAGTCATGGCCACACTGAGAGCGTCCATCACGTCTCGTCGCCCAAACCGTCCTTAGTTCTACCTATGCATCGCCAGTCGCGTTCGGCGAACCTGTTGTTGATCTCAGGCATCCTGCTCGTTGCTGTCAACCTGCGTCCCGCACTGGCGAGCGTTGGGCCGTTGGTTGAAGACATACGTCAGTCGACGGGGCTGTCCAGTTCGCAGTTGGGTCTGTTGACCACATTGCCGCTGATCGCGTTTGGAGTTATCTCAACCTTAACGCCCTTGTTTACTCGGCGGTTTGGTATTGGTGGCACGTTGCTCGGGGCGATGGCATTGCTGGCTGTCGGTGCTGCAATGCGGTCGATCGCATGGCTGCCCGCCCTGTATTTGGGCACTCTTCTTTTGGGTATCGCAATTGCGTTTGGCAACGTATTGCTGCCGAGTCTGACGAAACGCAATTTTGCCTCACGTTCTGGATTCGTCACGAGTCTTTATTCCAGCGCGATGGGATTGGGAGCTTCGCTGGCAGCGGGGGTTAGCGTCCCGTTGGCTGGCGATTTCAAACTGGGCTGGCGAGGAGCGTTGGGCGTCTGGGCTATCCCAGCCATGGTTGCCTTCGTTGTTTGGTTGCCGCAGGTTCGTCGTTTAACGAGATCAGAACCAAATCGAAGCTTTCAAAAGGCTATGAAGCATCTCGGCGGCTCGAAATTGGCATGGCAAGTCGCACTCTTCATGGGCCTTCAGTCGCTGACCTTCTACGTCGTCTTAGCTTGGCTGCCCGCCATCTTGATCAGCAGGGGCTACGACGCGACGTATTCAGGTTGGATGTTGTCGTTGTCACAAGCGATGGGCATTTTAGGATCATTGATGATTCCCACTTATGCGGGAAGAAGAACGAACCAACGCAGTATCGTATTTTTATTGGCAGTGGTCGAATCCATTAGCTTGGCCGGGCTTCTGTTGGATCCGATGGGATGGAACGCGTTATGGGTTTCGCTTCTTGGCTTCGTTCTGGGCGGCTCCTTCGGATTGGCGCTCCTGTTCATCGTCCTTCGATCGAGCGACACGGAATCCGCCACAGAACTTTCTGGTTTTGCGCAATCAATTGGCTACCTTGTTGCGGCAACCGGCCCCCTATTCTTCGGCGGGCTGTTTGATTTGACCCAGCGCTGGACCTATTCCTTTCTTTTCCTATTCGTCGTCGGAGTGGTAAAACTCACGATGGGTTTAGGAGCCGGGGCAGCGCGAACGCTGGAGTGAGCCTTTTTTTAAAAAACTCACGCCTGCCGAGCGAGAACAGACGAGGCGGGCGCCGCCAAAGTAGTGCGTTCCAACGCAGGAGCCCAACGCCTTGAACGCTTTTTGTGCTGCCAATTACGCATTTGCGGTTCGTAGCTACGCTCGCCAGAGCGTGGATTGTTGGCGCGCAAATGCGAATCACCACCTTCTGGCAAAACTAGCTACCAGAAAACCGTTCACGGCGTTGGGCAGGAGCCTGGGAACGAGCGTCTATTGCCGGCAGTCACCGAAAAGTGTCCTAGGTTCTTTTATTTCAGGTGTCGATTTTGGGGGTGCCAGAATCGGTAGTTCTCGGTTACGCGAGCGGTGCTTTTGTTGTCCTGCTCAGGTCTTCCATGATCCTCTCTGCCAACTGCTGCATGCTTTTGAGCATCTCGGCATCGGGTAGCCCATCGACTTTCAGATGGATGTCCCAGATCTTTTGTTTGCTCATGCTTTGCTCGTCGTGCGTAGTAGACACTCCATCCGCAGTTCACTCATGATTCTTGATCCGAATGGTTCTTGGGGTCCCCCCATCGCCAGTTGCGGACTTCCGGCATGTCTGCCCCGTGCTTACAAATGTACTGTTTGTGTTCGATTAATTTCTCACTGATCGCCTGCTTAGCGTATGCCGCCTTGGCTCTTAGCTTGGGAACCCGGTCGATGACATCTCCAACAAGGTCGAATCGGTCCAAGTCGTTTAGCACCACCATGTCAAACGGTGTCGTCGTCGTGCCTTCCTCTTTGTAGCCGCGGACGTGAAGATTTTTGTGATTGCTCCGCCGATACGTCAGCCGGTGGATCAGCCATGGATATCCATGAAATGCGAAGATAATTGGCTTGTCAGTGGTGAACATGATGTCGAACTCCTTGTCGGACAAACCGTGCGGATGTTCGCTGTCGGGTTGCAGCTTCATCAAGTTCACGATGTTGATGACCCGAACTTTCAAATCCGGAAGATGTTTTCGGATCAGATCAACCGCCGCGAGCGTTTCCAGTGTCGGCACGTCGCCACAACAAGCCATCACAACGTCCGGTTCGCTTCCCTGATCGTTACTCGCCCACTCCCAAATGCTGACGCCGGCTTCGCAGTGTTTGATTGCTTGATCCATCGTCAACCATTGTGGCATCGGCTGCTTGCCCGCCACGATGACATTGACGTTGTTGCGGCTACGCAAACAGTGATCGGTCACAGAAAGCAGACAGTTCGCATCGGGCGGCAAGTAGATGCGAATGATTTCGGCCTTTTTGTTCACGACGTGGTCAATGAATCCGGGGTCTTGATGGCTGAATCCGTTGTGATCCTGGCGCCAAGTGTGTGACGAGAGCAGATAGTTGAGCGACGCGATTGGACGTCGCCAGGGAATATCGCTGCAAACCTTCAGCCATTTCGCGTGTTGGTTAAACATCGAGTCGACGATATGGATGAATGCCTCGTAGCAGTTGAAGAATCCGTGGCGACCGGTCAACAAGTAGCCTTCGAGCCAACCCTGGCACTGGTGCTCGGACAGCATTTCCATGACGCGACCGTCGGGCGAAACATGGTCGTCGCTCGGCAGGATTTCGCCCACGAAGCCGCGCCCCGTCACATCAAATACATCCGCCCAGCGGTTCGACGCGTTCTCGTCGGGACTGAAAATACGAAAGTTGCGTGATTCGAGATTGTTTTTCATCACGTCGCGGATGAACTTGCCTTGCACCCGAGTGGCTTCCGCGTTGACGCTGCCGGGACTCGGCAGCTCGACTGCATAGTCACGAAAATCGGGCAACCGTAGACTTTTCAAGAGTGCGCCTCCGTTGGCATGAGGATTCGCGCCCATCCGCCGCTCACCTTGCGGTACCAGTTTTGCCAATTCCGACTTGAGCCGGCCTTGATCGTCAAATAGCTCGTCCGGTCGATAGCTCTTCATCCACTGTTCAAGCTGCGTGACATGTGCAGGGTTCTCGTGTAACTGCCCGAGTGGCACTTGGTGGCTGCGCCAACTCCCTTCGGTTTGCACGCCATCCACCTCGCGCGGCCCTGTCCAACCCTTGGGCGAGCGAAGCACGATCATCGGCCAACGCGGACGCGAGGCGTCATTGTTCTTTCGAGCGTGGTTCTGAATGCGGTGGATCTCGTCGGTTACCTGGTCCATCGTTGCGGCCATTTGCTGATGCATCCGCTCGGGATCGTCGCCTTCGACGAAATGCGGTGTATAGCCGTATCCACGCAACAATTGGTCGAGCTCTTCGTGGCTGATGCGAGCCAGCACGGTAGGGTTGGCGATCTTGTATCCGTTGAGGTGCAAAATTGGCAGCACGGCGCCGTCATGAATCGGATTGAGAAACTTGTTGGAATGCCAAGACGTGGCCAGGGGCCCGGTTTCTGCCTCCCCGTCACCAACGACACAGGCTGCGATCAAATCGGGGTTGTCAAACACGGCACCGAACGCATGGGACAACGAATAGCCCAGTTCGCCACCCTCGTTGATGCTACCCGGCGTCTCGGGGGCAACATGGCTGGGGATGCCGCCGGGGAAACTAAATTGTTTAAACAACCGCTTCATCCCCGCTTCGTCTTGCGTGACGTTGGGATAGTGTTCGGTGTAGGTGCCTTCCAGATACGTGTTGGCGACCAGAGCGGGCCCACCGTGTCCCGGTCCGGTGACGTAGATGACGCTCAGGTCATGATTGTTAATGACGCGATTCAGATGGACATAGATAAAATTCAGGCCTGGCGTCGTACCCCAGTGGCCGAGCAGGCGTGGCTTGATATGTTCCGTTCCCAAGGGGGCCTTCAACAATGGATTGTCGAACAAGTAAATTTGCCCGACCGACAAATAGTTCGCCGCTCGCCAATACGCGTCAATGTGCTGCAGTTCTTCCGGTGTGAGTGGCTCGGCCATGTTTTCATCCTGTCTTTGGTTGTCTTAGATGTGGTTTTGGGGCTGACTCATTTCAAGTGAGTTCCCGTGTTTCCCTAAATGAAATGCAGCATGGAGGTTCCCCGTCGCGATTCTCGGCGGCTTTCAAGTGCACCCACCAATCCGCGCGGGAAGCACGTACACTACGATTCGCGAATCGAGTCCGAATGATATCTGGATCCGCGTGGCAGATCAGCACTGCAACTCGCACGCCGAGTTTTGTTGCGGCATCAAGAATCAATCGACGACTGGCATCGTCACGAAAATTGGCATCGACCAAGACACGCTTTCCATCCAACAACAACTCTTCGTTGCGGCGAAGACACTCGGCGTACGTTTGCTCGGACCACTCCGCTGTATTGATTCCGTCACCGAATCAAGTCTGCTTCGTTTGGTCGCCCGAGTCAGTCACCTGCTATTTGCGAACCACATCCGACTGCTTCACGTCAAAGTGTGCGTCGGCGGCCAACGAGTGTGCCAATCTGGACTTGGCCGTTCCGGGAAGATAAACACGTGCCCCTAACGCAGATCGCCTTGTGTGTCCCCAGGCCTGTGGCGACCGGCTCGGAGAGCGATTGGATGAGTTGAGTGAGTTCAATTGACGCGGTCCATCACATCCACGACGGGATGTCCAAGTGATACATCCAGTAAGCAAGTGCGGCCACGACGGCGGTTCCGATGAACGGCAAAGCGGGAACTAAGAATGATTCAACTTTGCTAAAATGACTTTCGTGACTGCTCATGAAACTCTCCTTTCATTTTTGGTAGTGTTCTGGTTGATAGAGGATGCTTTCGATCTTCATGTGTCGCACTCCGATGGGGATCGCCCATGACACAATATCACCGATGTGATAGCCCAAAATAGCGGTCCCGATAGGTGCAAACACTGACAGCATGTTTTCCTTCACGTTTTCGGAGTCAGGGTAGACGAGCGTGAAAATCTCGCTTTCGTTGGTGTCAAGGTCCGTTAATTCGATGACGGAGTCCATGGTGACGACGTCTCGGGGCACGTCCGCTGGGTCGACCACACTTGCGCGGTGAAGTTCTTTCAACAGATCGTATAAGTGGGACGTACATCCGGTGATTTCTTTGAATTCACGCTGGAGCAACTGCAACAGTCGCTGGTGATCTTCGGCGGTGATGACGATGTGATTTTGGTATTCGGCGGTGATGACGACGTGATGGCTTGCAATGGACATGATTGTTCGAGATAGTGAGTGGAAAAGTGGGTTCTGGGCCAACGACCCGACGAATTGCCTACAAATGGCGGGCGTTAACTCTTCGAATTGATTGTCCGACATATCCCAGCCCGATGGGCTGAGCTGGCTAAGTGGCCGGGACTTTGTCCCTACAAATCGAACGCGCCGACTCGCTCGGGCTGAAACGACATTTTATCGACTCGCTTTCGAGTCTCGCGATTCAAGATGTGCAACGTCAAACTTTCACCGACGCAAAGTCCGAAGATTTCTGCGCCAAGTGGCGAAAGAATCGAAAGTTTACCTTCGGCGATACAGGCCTCTTCGGGATACACCAACGTAAACGTGTCGGCCTCGTTACGATCTAAGTCAAAGAGGTTAAACGTCGAGTTCATCGTCACGATGTCGGGCAGCATTTCGCTGGAATCAACAACGGTCGCACGCTCTAGCTTACTTTTTAGTTCCTTCAAGTGAGCACGATCGTTGCCGATTGCTTTGACAAAATGGCTGTCTAAAAGAGACTGTAGCCGCCCGAGGTCGATTCGGCTGACGGCGATGATGCGAGAAGTCATGATGGTAAACCGCGATTAATGGTATGGGGGTTAACGATTGGTGGTATCGAGTGTCGGATTACCCTTCGTACGCTGACGCAAACGCAACGAAGGCGGTCGTTTCATTTTTGTGACCACGATGCGACGGGCACGACGAGCCGCTTCGCTGACAGCGGCCATCAGTTTTTCGTGACGTGCCTTCGTCGTCACGGTGCCAACGCCTGGCATTAGCACATTGACGCGGCAAAGCTTGTCGACTCCACCGCGGGGACCGTTCTCGTCGACGACCGACACGGATACTTGTGTGATTCGCGGCGCGAAGCGTGCGAGTGTACTGGAGATTAGCGACCGAATGGAATCGCGTGCTGATGGACTGAGTCGTTCGATCGACGTTGCGACTGTAATTTTCATTAAAATACTCTCCAAAGGATCTGAGGAAAATAAGCGATATAGGGATTTGAAACGCCGCGTTTATGCCGCAACGCTTTCACTTTCGGGTTGGAACAAGAGTTCTTCAACACGCCAACGACCAACCCCGCTCGGAATTTTCCACTGCACTAAGTCGCCGACGCGGTTGCCGAGGATCGCGGTTCCGAGCGGAGCAAGGATCGACAATTTTCCCTCGGTGATGTTTGCCTCATCGGGGTAAACCAAAGTGAACGTCTCGGTTTCTTTGGACTCCATGTCCCGCAAGCGAACGGTCGAGTTCATCGTGATCACATCTCTGGGGATTTCGTTGGGGGCAACGATTCGAGCGATATCGAGTTCACCTCGTAGATGATGCAAGTATGGTTTGTCGCGGAATGCGTCCGCAAAGTCGCTTAAGAACAAGCCTTCCAAGCGTTCTTGATCGGCCGCCGTGATGGTGATGGTTTTCTTTCGAGCCATTGTGGTGAATTCCAGTATGTGTGGGTGAGGGAAAAAACTAACATTGCAACAGTTAGGCCAACGGGGTGGCGTAGTAGGATCGAGACCAACGCTAATGACGACGAAATTATTTTCGGCGTCAATTGTGACATCCCGTTACATACGATGAGTCTGGCTTATGAATACATTCGTCAATTTGTTGAACCATTCGTTCTTGAGACTCCATAGATGCGTTTCGCATCACACAATCCCTGTGAAATCAAGTTGCTGAGAGAAAGACTTTACGCAATTGCCCGCAGCAGGATTGCAGTGACAAACATCATGATCAACGCGATCTGACCGACCAGCATTTCACGAGGCGTGTGAACGACGAATGGTTCATCAAGCCTGCCTTTGTTCTCAACTCGGTGTTGGGCTTGATATTCCGGATTTCGCATCAACATGACTGGACCTCCTTAGAAAGAATAAATCTGAGTGAGGAAATCGTAGATCTGAGTGAGACAACGTTGGATCACGCGACGTTGATAGTTTCATAATGCAACGCTTGTGCCAGCAGGCTATTGTTTGCCGTGACGCAGGCATTTAGCCCGTAATAACGACTTTTGCGTAGATCGAAAGCGTCACACCATGTTGCCAACGGGAACCTGGGTTGACGCCCTTTCAGTCGGTCATTGGCGCTGATCACTCTACTGGTCAGTTGCCTGAGCAACGGATTGACGATGTGATCCGCGACTTCGCAAACCATAGAGCTCTTAATACAAAAACCAACGGTCTGTGGACCACTGTTTGCAAGAGGAAGGGGTAGTCCTTCACACCACCGCCATCACGTTATCAGGAGCGTCAATCATGCAACCGTTCAGAAACATACTGCTGTACACTGATCCCGCCGCCGATGAAACAGCGCGTTGTCGGGCTGTTGAACTTGCCATTGAGAACAAAGCAAGTCTGACTCTGATGAACGTGGTCAAGCCGCTGCCGTCGATGCTGGGATTGACCAGCGCGGTCGACGAAACGGATGAACTACAGCGAGCCATTGCCAGCGACCGGCGCCGCCGATTGCTGAATTTCGCCAGTGGCTACAGTGATACCGGTGTCGCAATAGATGTTGTGATCACGATCGGAGATCCCGCTTATGAAACCGCACGTCAAGTCGTGCGGGGTGAACATGATTTGCTCATCAAAACTGCGGACGGATTCGGACTCGTCGATCGGATGTTTGGAAGTGTTTCGCAGTCGTTGCTTCGGCTGTGCCCCTGTCCGGTGTGGCTGTTGAAACCCGACCTGCATGGCCAGTTTGACTGCGTTGTTGCGGCGGTCGACGCAACATCGGACGACAAGGTGAATCGACAACTCAATCAATGTATTCTCGAACAAGCCAGCCTTATCGCGAAGCGGGAATCGGCTGCGTTGCATGTCGTCAGTGCGTGGAACATTTGGATGGAAGAACCGCTTCGCATCAAAATGGGTGACGTCATCGTCGACGCGATGGCCAAAGAGTATGAAGCGAACGTGGGTGAGCGTTTGGATGTTCTGTTGAAAGAGATTAAGTTGCGGCATCCTGAACTGCGGCGCCATGTCTACCGAGGTAACGCGGTCGAGACGATTCGTGAAGTCGTCGACCATGTCAAAGCAGATTTGCTGGTTATGGGAACGCAGTGTCGCACGGGCGTGTCCGGATTCCTGATCGGCAACACTGCCGAATCGGTGTTGTCCGATGTGAAGTGTTCTGTTTTGGCGATCAAACCTGAAAGCTTTGTCTCGCCCGTCAATAGTCAGATACAGAATTCCGGTATCCGCTGGGATGCCGCTTCGGAGTACAGCTTGTTTGCTTGAAGATTCATTGACAGCGTGTTGCCAACATCTGCCGAGATTTCCCCCCCCTCTTCAACGGAGTGTTTCTCATGACCCTCGACCTGTCCACAAACTTTGGCGGCTTAAAACTTCGTTCGCCGATCATTGTCGGCTCCTGTCCGCTGACTGCGAACACGCAGAATCGCATCGCGATGGAGAGTGCCGGTGCGGGGGCAGTCGTTCTGCCGTCGTTGTTTGAAGAACACGTGATCGCGTGGCGGATTCGCAATGGCGATTCCGCCACCCAGCGTGAAAAACGACTGCTCGATGGAACGACAGGAATGACGCGAAAAGCTTTGGTTCCCTGTGTCGAAACCTATCTCGCCATGCTCAATCGCGCTAGCGTGCAGTCCAACATTCCCGTCATCGCCAGTCTCCATGGTGGCACCGATGGGAATTGGCTCGACTTCGCTGGCGAACTGCAAGACACCGGTGCTGATGCGATCGAACTGAACGTGCATCATCGACCTGACAGTGATTACGACGAACCGCGAGAGTTGGAGGATCAAGTCGTCGAATTGGTGAGGACGATTCGTGCATCCATTTCGGTGCCGCTGTTTTTAAAACTGCATCGTGAATACACCGCCGTCAGCCATCTGGCGCGACGATTGGTCTCGGGCGTGCAGGGTTTGGTGCTGTACGCACGCGATCCAGAAATCAACATCGCTCTGGACAGCTTCAAATTGCAAACGACGTGGGGACTGTCAGTACCCGGTGTGATTTCGCCGACACTGCGTGCGTTGATGAGTGTCTATGGACATTGCCCCGCGATGCCGCTGGCCGGAAACGGCGGTATTGGTCGCCCAGAAGACGTGATCAAAACTTTGCTTGCGGGCGCGGATGCGGCCATGGTCGTTTCAGCCGTATACCGCGAAGGGCCTGACATTATTCGCACAATGCTTGATGGACTGACGCAGTTCATGGAGTGCCATCGTATCGGGTCTCTCAATGAACTGCAGGCTAAACGTCCGATGGAGTTCAGCAGCGAAGAAGACCGACGAAACACAATCGAGGGGTTATCGCCAAGACCCGGCTCAATCGGGATCGCCAACGGCGAACACGTTATTCGCTCGGACAAGTGGGGCCATCCGGTCGCGTAACCTATGAAATTGCTAGATGAAATGACCACGCGTGACATCGTTACTGTGCCACTGCCATTACAACCCATCGACCGATTGCTGCGTCCGCTTGCGCGATTCCTGCATGTCGAAGCGACCAGCGGCATCGTTTTGGTGATTTGCACCGCGATCGCTCTGGTCGCGGCTAATTCTTCGTTTGCAGATACGTACTTGGCGTTCTGGCAGACCGATATCACGATCGGATTTGGAACATTTGAGTTCCATCATTCGCTGCACCACGTCATCAATGATGGCTTGATGGCGATCTTCTTCTTCGTGATCGGATTGGAAGTCAAACGCGAGATCGTGCATGGATCGCTATCGAATTGGAGGCAAGCGTCGCTTCCGATCGCAGCAGCTATCGGGGGCATGGTCGTTCCAGCGGGTTTGTATCTCGCTATTCAATATGGCCAACCGGGGATGCGCGGCTGGGGAATCCCGATGGCGACCGACATTGCGTTCGTTGTCGGTTGTTTAGTGTTGCTTGGATCAAGAGTGCCGCACAGTTTGCGAGTGTTGCTATTGTCGCTCGCAATTGTCGACGACATCGGTGCGATTCTGGTGATCGCCGTCGGCTACACCGAATCTCTCGATATGCGGTTCCTCGTGTTGGCAGCGGTCAGTATCGGCGTTGTTCAGTTGTTCTCGAGGCTCGGCGTGCGACGTTTTCCGCCTTACATCGCTGTGGGGGCGGTCGCCTGGTTTGCGCTACATGAATCAGGAATCCATGCTACTCTAACGGGAGTGATCTTGGGTTTGATGACACCGGCCAAATCGGTGTTAGTTCCCGAGCATTTTCGTGAATACTTGCATGAAAAGAAGGAGGAATTTCAGGACGGTCGCTGGGCCAGTCGAAAGCATCGAGCCGCAGTAGTGAAAGAGGTTCAGCAACTCACTCGCGAAACCGTCTCGCCGCTCGAATACTTGGAAATGACGCTGCACCCGTGGAGTGCCTACGTCATCATGCCGGTTTTCGCATTGGCGAACGCTGGCGTTCTGATCGAACTGTCCAACTTGGGCGATTCTGTTGCGGTCGCCGTCATCCTCGGTTTAGTCGTTGGCAAGCCCGTGGGCATCGTGCTACTCAGTTGGCTAGCGATCCGCATCGGTTGGGCAAGGCTTCCCGAAGGACTGCCATGGTCGATGTTGATCTCCGGCAGTTGCTTAGCCGGTATCGGCTTCACGATGGCGTTGTTTATTGATGGATTGGCCTTTGGTGCCGACGGACTCGACACTGCCAAGATCGGCGTCCTCGTCGGCTCCGCTGTCAGCGGAATCCTGGGCATGAGTCTGCTGTATTGGACGTCGTCCAGCGCAAAAAGGTAGTACTTTTTCGTAGCGTGGGAAACATTGGGCGTCTACCTTCTGTCGAAGGTCGCTACGAAGAGCCTGAAAAATGCGGCATTTCAAACATCAAGTGGCGCTGTCCAGATAATTTCTAACGAAAATCGTCCGCTTCAATCCCGTGTCGTTTAAGCAGCTTGTTCAATCCTTGACGGGATAAACCTGCCTGGCGCGCGGCGCTGGCGATGACGCCGTTGTGTTTCTTGAGTACGACATTCAGGTAAGCACGATCGGCATTGTCGAGGGCTTCGTCACGAGAAATCTCCGACAGCAGCGATAGATCAACACGATCCTCCTCCGCCGATTGCATTTGCGGCGGCAAGTCTGAAACCTCAATCTCGGTTCCTCGGGCTAGTGTGATCGTGCGCTCGATCACGTTGCGTAGCTCACGAATGTTTCCCGGCCAGCGGTACCGTCGGAAGCAATCGAGTGTTTCAACCGAGAATCCAGTCAAGGGCGAATCTTTGGGCCTCAGACGTTCGAGGAAAAAGTCGGCTAATAACAAAATGTCATCGCCGCGTTCTCTCAGTGGCGCAAGCTCAATATGGATCACGGCCAAGCGGTAGAACAAATCTTGGCGGAAACGCCCCGCGTCCACTTCCGATTGAAGGTCGCGATTGGTCGCGCATACGAATCGGGTGTCGACTTGGACCGGTTTGCTTTCACCCACAGGTGTGAAGGTTTGCTCTTGAACTGCCCGTAGTAACTTTGCCTGTGATGCGGCAGGCAGTTCACCCAGTTCGTCAAAAAACGCGGTGCCGCCGTCACAATGACGTAACAGCCCCATCTGGTTCTTGATCGCTCCGGTGAACGAACCCTTCACATGTCCAAACAATACCGACTCGAACAGCGATTCCGGTATCGCGGTACAGTCGATCACTTGAAAGGCATTTTTGGCTCGTGGACTGTGATTGTGGATTGCTTGTGCTATGACTTCTTTGCCAGTCCCGCTCTCGCCAGTAATCAAGACGTTTGTGTTGCTGGCCGCCACGCGATCAACAATGTCCAACAGTTCGAGCATTGCGGCGCTCTCGCCGATGATTTCTGGAAAGTGCTTCCGCAACTCCACGGGCGAAGGAGGGGTATCCGTTTCAACAATTTTGGCGATCGGATGTCGAATCGCTCGCTCGATCGCTGACAACAACTCCTCAAATTTCACCGGCTTGAGCAAGTAATCGGCGATCCCCAGCCGAACGCTCTCAATTGCACTGGGAATCGAAGGCGCGCCAGTAACGACGACCATTGGTATATGGGAATACTTCGTTCGACCCTCCTTCAACAACTCCAGCTTCAAGTTGCCGGGCATATTCAGATCGGAAAGGATCAAGTCGAAGGAGTGTTCGCTAAGCACGTCGATCGCATCATTTGCGTCCTCGACACAAACGCACTCATACCCCTCCTCACGAAGCAATTCAGCAGTCGTGTTACGGTACAGTGGTTCGTCGTCAGCGATCAGAATGCGATATGATTGTTTATTCATTTAAATATCTATGCGAAATCGATGCTTAGCGGAACTTTTCAAAGTTTCGGCTTGTTGTGAATCAAACGTTTTTACGACATCTCGCTGCAATTGTCAGCGTAATCGACGTGGTAACGTCACCGTGAATCGCGTTCCCACGTTCACTTCACTCGTCACCTCGATCGTGCCTTTCATTGCTTCGACGATACTGCGGGTAACCGCCAGGCCCAGTCCCATTCCTTGCCCAACCGCTTCGGCTTTGGTGCTGAAGAAAGGGTCGAAAACGTGGTCAATATTCTCCTCCGTGATGCCGTGTCCTTGGTCTGAAACGGTGATCCTCAAGAATCTAGATGTGGTCCCTATGGAGATCGTAACCATTTGCCCCGGCTGCGACGCCTGCATTGCGTTATGAACCAGATTTAGAAGCACCTGCTTCAGCTCGCCCTCTCGCAAAACCACATTGTCCGGTTCAAGTTCGTCCGCTGAAGACATGGTCTCAAATCGTGTCACTGCTTCCACCTGAGTTTTGCGAGACAACGGTAGCGACAACAAGATGACTTCTTCTAGAGTGCGACGAATCGAAAATCGTGTTTCCTCTTGCTGACTCGGGCGGTAGAGTCGATACATCTGGTGTGTGATGCCGCTGATTCGATCAATCTCGCGGTCGATCAATTCAAACATGTCAAAGTGTTTTGTGTCGGTTGGCAGATGACGTTTGATTAAGAGCAAGGCGTTGCGAATCCCAGCTAGGGGATTGTTGATCTCGTGAGCAACTCCGGCAGCAAGCTCACCGAGCGACGCGAGCCGCTCCATCTTCGATCGGTGCCTTTCAAGTTCGGCGACGCGAGCCGTGCGTTCCTGAACCAGTTGTTCCAGATGTTCATTGTGCAATCGAAGTTGTTCTCGCATCGCTCGCTTCTCAGCGATATCACGCGTGCTAACACGAAACCCCAACGACCGACCTTTTGCGTCAATCATCGGCTGCCAGGAGATCGCGACCCAACGGTTCGAACCATCGCGGTGAACGACATTGAATTCGATATTATTCTCCGTACTGCCGGTCACCATCTGTTCAATGTAGCTGGCGAACCGAGGGTGATCTTCCTTGGCAATCAGCGGGAACGGATAATCATCCATTGCCATACATTCACTCGGCGAGAATCCCGTGAATCGCTCCACGGCGGAATTCACCCATAAAAGTTCTGCTGAGCCATTGTGCCAACTTTCCCAATCGTAGGTGCAATCGGCAATCGTTCGGAACACTTCCGGCTCAATGGGCTCGCCACGTCGAGGAACGTTTGCTCCGACCTGTTTTGTATCTGATTTTGTCATGTCACGATTCTAAGGCACAATCGATCTTTCACTAAGCCTAGCCCCCTTAGTTTTCGCATAGCAACTGGCTTTAATCTGTCGACGCATGCTTCACCGCCGCAACGCTGGTTCGGCGTATCTGCGTATAATTACGATCGACCCGAGAGTCCGCGGTGTTGAGTGGTGTCCATTCGTTTTTAGCGGTTGTGTGTCGACAAGTTTTCATTGTGCCGCGCGACACTTGCCTTCGCGATCGGTGCGGGATACCATGTTATAACACGAGTTGTCGAGAATCGGCGAACGAAGGTTCGAATTGCGTTGATATTCCTTGCGTTGCGAACCTCAAATACGAGATTGAAGAAATGAAAATGTTCATTGCTATCGCGAGGATTTGCCTCGTTACCACGATTTTTGCAGTACTACCGGGCTGGGGTGGTACTGCCGCGATTGCCGAGGATGTCCTGTTCAGCACATCCTTTGAATACGGCAAAGATGCAGTGTTTCCGACGATTCAAGACGGTCCGGTTCGAATCCAGAGTACGGGTACTGCAAGTATCTCGTCGAAATTTGCGCGTACGGGTAAGCAATGTTTACACCTACTTGGCGACGAGAATAATTCGATCACGTTTGTAATTCCCGCGGACATGCAACCGGTCAAAGGGATCCGCTTCCACGCGGAACGTTGGACCAGCAAAGACCCGTTTTCGTTTTCAGTCGAGGCGCATCAAGGTGGCAAATGGTGTGAGGTTTCCAAGATTGATCGGATCGTTACCGTCGGAGCAAGGTTTCTGTCGCACATTCAACTTGCGATCCCCGGTGAGGACAAGGTCGACGCGATTCGCTTCAGCGTGACCGCAGCACCCATAGCCGGGGTTCTGATCGACGATTTGTCGCTGCTCGCCTCGGCACCGCAGCGACCGAGTTCGATTCCGTCGGACGTGATGCCAAGTGAGCTACTGAAACTAATCGAAGATCAGCCGTTGTTCGTGTCCGGCCAAAACGACACCCATACCTTTCGAATCCCCGCGATCGCAACCGCGGTGAACGGGGATTTGATTGCGGCATGTGATGCGAGAAGGAAAGGAAGCGCGGATCTGATCGGCCAACGCACGATCGATATCGTCTTTCGACGTAGCACCGACAATGGCAAGACTTGGTCCGCGATGGAAGTGCTTGACCCGTACGAGGACGGAGGCTGTAGCGATCCGTCGCTGATCGTTGACGATACCACTGGCGATATCTTTTGTTTCTACAACTACATGGTCGCCGACAAGTCGAGTAAGGAATATCGCTTTGTGGTGCAAAAGAGCTCGGATCATGGAGTGACTTGGGCAGCACCGATTGACTTTACCGATCAAGTGGCGGGTCCTGAGTTGAAGGAGGCCTTCAAGTTCATTACCTCGGGCCGAGGAATTCAAACGCGTGCCGGTTTGCTGGTTCACAACTATGTTGAGGTTGGCAAAGGCGTGACGTTGTTTGCAAGTTCAGACCATGGGATGACTTGGAAAACCATCGGCAAGGTCAGTCCCGGTGACGAGTCGAAAGTTGTCGAGCTACCCGACGGAACGTTGATGGTTAATTCCCGGATCGGCCCGGGAAAACGGTTTGTGCACAGGTCATCCGATGGCGGAAAAAACTGGGACAGCGTCAGCGATTTCAGTCTACCCGACCCACGCTGTAACGCCTGTATCATTCAGTACACGGCTAAGCGAGATGGTTATTCCAAAGATCGACTTGTTTTTGTCAACGCGGCGTCCAATTCGGGACGCGAAAACTTGGCGGTACGGATCAGCTACGACGGCGGTTGGACTTGGAGCGACGGAAAGGTGATCGATCCAGGACCATCCGCCTATTCGGAGATCACGGTCCTCAAAGATGGCAGCTTCGGTGTGCTCTACGAACCCGGATACGATGAAGTCCGCTTCGTCCGCTTCACCCTCGAGGACTTGACCGACGGCGAGGATCGATTGATCAAACCCTACGCTGCGGTAGGAAATGATTGATGGATGCCAGTATGTCGATTCATTCTCGGCGATGACGGTGCTAGGCTAATCCTCCAAGATCCCAATTTCTGCAACGGTCGCGAAATCGCCCGCTTGTCCGCTCAAAACCTTTAACTCAACTGCACGAACATCTTGCTTCTTCGCGAAGCGGATGTCTTGGCGGCGGTCAGTATTTTGCATAACGCCGGCGGCAACTTGCTGCCATTGCACCCCGTCTTCGCTAGCGGACAATTCGTAGCGAATGATCCGTCCATTTGCTGAATCTTGCCGCGGCAGCACACTGATTCCGGCAAGTGGCTGGAACGAGCCAAAATCGATTTTCAGGGTATGCGGTGGTGGATCGACGCCTCCCTGCCACTTGGTGTGCCAGAATGTGTCGGGGTTGTTGTCGATCGCATGATGCACCTCGCCTTCGCCTGATTGGATGCTAGACGCGGTTGCCGTCCATTTCGATTTGTCGACTTGCTTCGCGAAGACTCGTTTGATCTGGACCCCAGGAATCTCGCCGTCACCGGTATTCACGCTCGCGATCACCACGCCGCCGTTCACTAAGTTAAAGGCGTCATCCGATTCTTGCTTTTGACCGTCAATTGCGAAATTGAACAATAAACCACTCTTCGTTGGGTGAAAGCTGAGGTTTCCAGCATTGTCGCGTGAAACCGTCAGGGTACCGCCCAAATTCGCTCGTTGGCGAGTCGCTTGAATTGGATCGACACCTGCGGTGATTGGCCGGATCATGAAACGCAAGTGCTGAGTGCCATGAACTCGATACTCCGTCAAACAAGACGGTCCACAGCTGCCGCCGCCGATCCCGGTTTCCGCAGCATCGATCGTCAAAGCAACATCGTTGCGAGTGGGGATTTCATGCGGATGGCGAACTCCGGTCAGCCCTTCGTCGGTGACATGCATCGCACTGAAACTAATCGGAGTCTCCGAGGTGACCACGAAGCCATTCCCGTTATCATCAGCAAGTGATGTCCAACGCACGTCCGACCGTGATCCCATGAATTGTGGCTTGGCGTAATCAACGTACATCTCCGTTGCCGTCGTCTGATAACGACCGATCGCTTGCCCCGTTTTTCGGTCAACATAGTTTTCCGATGGACCGCGACCGTAGTAGGTTACACGCTCAAATTTGGGATTCACAAACAGTCGCATTCCAACTCGCGGCAGCACCATTTTGTCTTGGTTCGGTGAGAGCACGGTGTCGATCGCGACGCTGCCATCGGCGAAAACCGTATAGGCGCACGAGCTTTCGACTTGGAATCCGCCTTTGCCCTCGCTGGCGTAGTCGACCGTGAATTGCTGATAGTTCTTTGCTCGGGCCGTCTGACGCACCGAGGTCCCGGTGTGCCGTAGATCATCCAGACCAGCGCCGCGCCATTGCCCCGCCGCATAACCGTCGTTGTCACCGGGGGCCCGGTAGAGATTCGGCAGCGGGCCTTGTGAATCCGAAAGTATTTCGCGTCCGTGATAGACCAGGCTTGTGATCCGTCCGGATGCTTTGTTCAAAACAACCGAGAAGTCCTTGCCCGTCACTTCAAACGCGACGTTGGACTCTTGCATGTCAACGACGCCGTCGGGGTCGAGGACAGTCGCCGGTGTGCTGCCGAGTGCGAATTGTTTCCAAGCGACCTCATGGCCTTTGTCGGCCCAAGCCGTCTTATGTTTCAGGTTCAGCGATACCTTTAATTGATACTCAGAGCCTGGGGTTGCACTGAGTGTTGGAAGCGAATCGAGCGTGATCGTCGCCTCATTCCACGGCTCAATCGATGGCGTTGGTACTTGCCCCTGGCTGACAAGGCGACCGTTGTCCGTCACTGCCCAAACGAGGTCGACATGATCGGCAAGGTTCGTGTGGAACAACTCATTGCGGATACGCAGTTGATTGCCATCGAACCAAAAATCAGCGGGTTGGTACGAGTACTTGACTTGCCATGTTTTCGGCGTCGGTTCGTGATCGGCATCGACAATCCCGTTCATGCAAAAGTTGCCATCATTGGGTTGGTCGCCGAAGTCGCCACCGTAGGCAAAGTGGTAGTCTTTCCCGTCCGGCCCTCGTTTGCCATCCGGATTAGATTGTCGCAGTCCCTGGTCGACGTAATCCCATATACAGCCGCCAATCAACCGCGGGTGGGCTTCAAAAGCGGCAACATACTCGTCCAAGTTACCCGTTGCGTTCCCCATCGAGTGGGCGTACTCACAAACGAAGAACGGTCGCGCCGAATCCTGTCTGCCGACGCTGTGCAGGTAGTCAACGCTCGGGTACATCACGCTGTCCATGTCATCTATCGTTGACGGGTCCGCGTTACGTTCGTAGTGGACCGGCCGCGAGGTATCGAGGTCCTTGATGGCTCGGAAACAGGCGGCGAAATTCTCACCCGTGCCGGCTTCATTGCCCATTGACCAGATTACGATCGCCGGATGATTCTTGTCACGCTGGACCATTCGCACGCAGCGATCGACGTGAGCCTTCTTCCACTCGGGCGGGTGAGCCAACGAATCTTTGCCATACCCGTAGCCGTGCGATTCAATGTTGGCCTCGTCAAGCATGTAAATCCCATACTCGTTGCACAATTCATACCAGCGTGGATCGTTTGGATAATGGCTCAATCGCACAGCGTTGATGTTGAATCGCTTGAACGTTTGGATGTCTTTGAGCATCGACTCTTCACTGACATGCCGCCCGGTATCGGGATCATTCTCGTGCCGGTTGACGCCTTTCAAAATGACCGGCTTGCCATTGACCAAAAGCTCTCCACGCTCACTAATCTCCACTTCGCGGAAACCAATCGTATGACGATGGACACTGACGGTTGTTCCCGATTCATCTTTCACCGTTAGGATCAATTTGTACAGATTCGGTGTTTCGCCGGTCCACTTTTGTGGGTCTTTGATTGAACCTTGAATCGTCGACTGTTTTTGTTCTTCTGAATTCAAGGTCACCGCGCCGGTCGATCCCTCCCAAACAGTCATGCCACCGGAGTCAACGATCTCAGCGGCAACCGACCCCGATGCACTGGACTCGCCCCGGTTTTGCAATTCCGTATCGATCGTAAACGTGGCATCGCGATAGTCGTCGTCCAGGTCTGACTTAAAAAAGAAATCACGCAGTAAAACCTTGGGTGTCGCGTAAACCAGGACGTCACGAAAGATGCCAGAGAGTCGCCAGAAATCCTGGCACTCCAAGTAAGAACCGTCGCTCCATCGGAAGACTTGAACGGCGAGCGTATTCTGACCAGGCTTCAGGAACTTGGTCAAATCAAATTCGGCAGGCAGGTAACTGCCTTGACTGTAGCCGACTTTTTCGCCGTTGACCCACAGGTAGAACGCGCTCTCAACACCGCCGAAATGGATGAATACTTCACTGTCCTTCCAATCGGCTGGCAATTCAAACGTTCGTCGATAGCTGCCGACGGGATTGCGATACTCGTAGGAAGTGAAATGTTGGGGTGGCTCGCCCGTGACCTTGGGCCAGTCCCGTTTGAACGGGTAAGCTTGGTTGCAATAGATCGGCACGCCGAAACCTTGAGTTTGCCAACTTGCAGGAACCTGGATATCACTCCAGTCGGAATCGTCGAAAGACTCGGTGAAGAAGTCCGTCGGTCGCAAATCGTGACGTTTGGCGTAATGGAACTTCCATTGGCCGTTGAGCATCTGGACGCGAGATGATTGTTGCCAATCTTGGTTGATCGCAGCGTCGCGGTCAGGAAACGGCAGTGAGAAGACACGCCCAGGCTCCTTATTGATTCCGATGACCTGCTCGTTTTCCCAATCGGGACTCGCCGCAAAAAGTGAGCTACTCAAAACAAGGATGGTGAAAGGAACCATCAGTTTGAAAGTCATCGTGAATACTCTGTGTTGGGGGGTAGACTCGTTTGTTCATTACACGGACGGCAGATATCAACCTACTGGCCGTAGCGAAAGTCGCCAAGACTTTTGGCAGTCCGAAACTCTTGGCGAGTATCGCTACGGAAAATTCTTTTCAACCGCTCGCATTACAGATCTTCGGTCAACAGTTGCCAGCATACAAGTTGCATTCGCGGCATGTGAAACGGACCTTTCCAAAGATTGCCCTTCAGCGTCGAGCTAACGCTACCGTCGCGATGAAGGTAGCCAAACCACTCGCCGTATTCGGGGTCAGGAAAATGTTCGTACGTCCAATCATGAATCATCGCGTGCCATTTCGCATATTTCGGATCGCCGGTTAACTTATAGGCAAGCAGCGTCGCGATGATCGTTTCGTTTTGCGGCCACCAGAACTTCATATCGTGCCAATACTCTTGAACCGGCAGCCCGTTCACATCGACGAAATAGAGCATTCCGCCATGTTCTCGATCCCAGCCACGTTCCCACATCCAGTCGAGCATTTGGCATCCGGTGCGAATCAGTTCCTGATCGCCACGAATTTTTCCTTCCAGCATGATGAACCACGCGCCTTCGATGGCATGCCCCGGATTTAGCATTCGCCCGTCGAAGTGATCGATCCGTGTACCGTCAATTCCCACGGTTTCCATCACACACTGAATGTCGTCTTTCACGTGAAAATGACGAATGTCGTCGATGCTGCGATCGATCCACTCATTGGCATCGGGTAGGTTGATCGATTCGCGTAACTCTTGGGCGGTGACGATCGTGATCATCGGAAAGCCGAGTCCACGCATGGGACGTGTGTCGGTGAATTTGGGGGCGGTGTCCTGGGGATTCAGGTTGTGGTCAATGAAACGCTGAAAGGCCCGCCTCGCTTTTTCGGCGTAGTGCGATTCGCCAGTCGCTTTAGCCAACTCTCCGTAGGCTATCGCGGCAAAACTTTCTGAGAACGCATAGCGTCGTTTACGAATCGGTTTCCCATCACGCGTGACATGAAACCACATGCGGCCGTCACTTGGATCAAAGCAGTGATCGTCAATGAACTTTGCCCCGTGTTTTGCTAACTCAAGCCACTCAGGCCGTTGATCGACGTTGTTGTAAAGTTCCCCCAACAGCCATGTGAATCGTCCCTGTTGCCAAACGCCCTTGTCGGTATCGATGACGGTGCCGTCACGGCCCAGTGACATCATGAAACCACCCTGTTCTCGATCGACGCAATGCTTTGTCCAAAAGGGCAAAGTGTCGTTGAGTAATCCATCACGGTAAGTGGAAATTAGTTTGGATCGGCGGATATCATCCATCGACATGGCCTTTGTATTGGGGCGAGTTTATCACGCATTTTAAGTTTGCGTTTTTAGCCACGGAGTGGCGGCAGCACCTAGCCTGGGGCGTCAGCCCCAGGAAAAAGAACTACCGATTTGCAAAGCCCCGAAGGGGCGACACATTGCGTGGACGCTCGATCGCTGTCGCCCCTTCGGGGCTTCTGAAACATTTGAATCGAAAAACCTGGGGCTGACGCCCCAGGCTACATGCTGTCGTGCCTCCGGCACTGCTGAAAAACGCTGAGTTAAAAACTCACACTTGAGGTTATGATGTTGGAAAAATACGCAACTTAAAAAATCTGATTGCCTCTGACTTCGCCAATGCATCAAGTTGTTGCTTCTTGGGGCGTCAGGACAACCCGGTCCGTGTGGGCAGTAACTTCTGGGGTGTGCAGCGTATAGATCGTCAAGCCAGTCAAATCCTTCAATGGCTTACCAAACGCGAGACTGGCGATGAAACCCACGACGACACAGGAGGCAATACCGCTGGCGGTGTAGAGATATCCGTTGATGGAAGTGAACTTCCACATCCAAAACATCACACCGGCACCCACGATCGCACCAATCATTGCGCCCTTTGCATTCGCTCGCCGACTGAGTGCTCCCAAGACGAACAAGCCACCCAGCACCCCCATGAACAAACCGATGACCATGATGAAAGTGTCAAACAGCGACTTGATATCGGGATTCACGAAGACGAGTCCCAGCAGCGTGCCAATCACTCCCAAAGCGAGCGTCCAGAAACGCGCCGCGTTTAAGTAACCGTGGTCGGATCGGCACAGATTCATAGGTCGCATGAAATCCGTGACGATCGTGGTGGCCGTTGAATTCATGCTTGTCGAAACTGTTGACTGAGCGGCCGCAAACACGGCGGCCACAATTAACCCCGCGATTCCGATCGGCATTTCACGAGCGATGAACAATGGGAAGACTTGATCGGTCGTGATCGTCGGATCCAACTTCTCTGGATGCGAACTGTAGAAAGCAAACAGTGCCGTTCCGATCCCAAAGAACAACAAGGTCGCAGGAACAGTCAACACCGCATTGGTCCAAATCGAACGTGCTGCTAACTCCTTAGTTGCCGTTGTCATGTACCGCTGCACCACCGCTTGATCGGCGGAGTACGACGAAACATTTTGAGCGATCGAACCAAGAATGATCACCCAAAGCGCAATCTGCGCACTGGTCGCGTCCCAGTGGAAATTGGCAATCTTAAACTTGTCCGCATCCGACGCGGTCGTCGCAAATCCACTGACCCCCCCTTCCACGCCGCCGATCAGCAAGATCATCGCCAGCAGCCCGCCGCCGAGCAACACGACGGTTTGAATCGTGTCGGTCCAAATGACCGCTTCTATTCCGCCCATCGTGCAGTAGGTGATGCTCAGCACGCCCATTAGCAACACGGATTGTGCAGGTGTGAGCGGCGTTGCAACCGCGAGCGCCAAACCGGTGAGCGACATCACGACGGCCATTCGGAAAATATGAAACAACGTGAAGCTGGCGCTGCCGAACATACGCACGCCAGGACTGAATCGCTTTTCCAAGTACTCATACGCACTGGTCGCATCGATCCGACGGTAAAACGGCATCACCACAAAGACCGCAAGCACCGCGACCACCGGAATCATCATATTACCAATCGAATACACCCAATCTTGAGCAAACGATTTTGATGGAATGCCGGTGAACGTCAGCGAGCTAAGCATCGTTGCAAAAATGCTGCAGCCAGCTGCCCACCACGGAATCGTCTGGCCTCCGCGGAAGAAATCGTTCGTGCTCTTGTTTTTGTTGGTGAAGTAGACGCCAACGCCCACCATCGCCAACAAATAGCCAAATAACACGATGTAATTGACCGTTCCGAAGTGGCGACTCGCACTGGTCGGTGTGACGCGATACACCGCGGGCGATCGCACACGCGGACGAACTTCGCCGCTTGGAATGATGATCGAATCGCCCCACTTCACCGCGATCGTGGTGACATGATTCGCGAGAGTTGCGCCCGCTTCCACCCAGGTATTGGTGATCGTGTGGTACGCGAGTGATTGTTTGATAAAGCCGGGATGATCGTCTTTGAGCTCATTGCCTTTGAAATAAAGTGAGCCGTCCGCGCCGCCCAGCACGAAAATGTGGCTTTGGCCGAATCCAATCCCCGTGCCCGCCGTCACACACCGCGGCGCATCTCTGCGCTGCCGCCACTGCTGCGTCGCGGGTGTGTACTCCCAAACGTCTGTGAGGAATTCGACGTTCGTATCGTCCGGGCCGTCCTGTCGCCTGCCGCTGATCACATAGACACAATCGTGGTAGCCGTTGTGCTGCGCGACGGTCAGATTAAACGCGCGAGAGGGACCTGGGCACGGCGGACGCTCTTTCCAAATGAATTCCTTGGGGTTGCCTCGCTGCGACAAGTCCAACGACCAGAAATTCGACATCGCAGATTGGAGTGACGCATCCTGTTGGCCGCCCGCCAAATAGATCGTATCACCGATCAGTGTGGCCGCGCCATGTGCACAGGGCTTCGGTAGCGACGGATATTCAGTTCTGGAGATCTTTTTCGTTTCCGGATCCCACTGCAGCAGGAAGACATCGTCAAACGTGCTGGTGGAGTCGTTGCCACCCATGCAGACGACGCCCTGGGGAGTCGACACGGCGGCGCCATACGCAATCGGCTTGGCGAGCTTTCCACCATCCTTCCATTGGTAGTCGCTGCCATTTTTCGTGAGTACAAAGATTCGATCGTGCCAGTACTTAACATCGTTCTCCCAAACAGGCTTCGGAAAGTTTGCGCCTCCAGCGACAATCAACGAATCGTTGTGGACACCTGCAAATGGCCCAGCAAATCCAAGTTCGTCGGGCACCGGTGGCAGTTCGTTCCATGACAACAGATCTTGCCCAGCAGCAGAAAGCTGCGGAACAATGGCAAGCACAAGAGCAATGAGAGAAATGGCTGAATGTTTCATTCTACATCTGGGCATTGAGTAAACTTGGTCCACGGCATCGCTATAACTTCCCCTGGCTTTTAAATCGCTTTATTATCGCTGCCTGACGCTTCTGCTTCTCTTCACTCTCTACGGCCTCACTGGAGCAGTAAATGAATCCAAGGGCCTGTCGAGTTCGAGTCTGCGAACGATTGCCATCGGCGCGGTGAATCGTCAGCGCGTGATGCACAAGCAGATCGCCTGGGTTAGCCGGAAATGGAATCTCTCGTTCCGTATCGCGTGGGCCATAGTCGATTAATTCTTGCGAGAAGCCGAGCGTTGCCGTTTTGTCATGTGGCCGAAGTCCATCGTTGTGAGACCCCTTCACATAACGAACGCAGCCGGTTTCTTCGTCGACGTCTTCCAACGCCAACCACATTGTGACGGCTTCGTTGGGTTCTAGCATAAAGTAGAAGCCGTCTTGATGAGGCGGCGTCGGCTGCCCGATACCCGGTGGTTTGTTGATGTACTGAAATAGTGCGTCACGGATGGCAATGAGGTTCATTGGTTATTCATCTCAAACATGGTCAGGTGCGGCCAACGGAAGCCTGCTTTTTTGTACGGTTTGTGGAGGTACTCTTTCTGTTCGGCTATGAAAGTCGCGACATTCTCTTTATTGGCGAACGGGTCTTTGATCTCTTGTTGAAAGTCCTGCATGGCTTTGATGAGTCGCTGCCGGATGTCTCGATGCTCCGCACTATCCGCCAAGTTTTTCCACTCGTACGGATCCTTCTGCAGGTCGAACAATTCGTATTCCGGCGGATAAAGAAAGCTCTGCAGATGTTGGTCCTCCGGTAGCTTGCTGTTCGTGTATCGAGACGCGGCGAGCAAATTAAGTGCTCGATCCGGGTTGTAGACCAGCTTGTAACGCTCATCCCGAATTCCAAACTGCACGTACAACAGATTCGGTGACGATCCGGTTGTGAAAGTGTGGATGTATTTTCGCTGTGGAACTTTGCCTGAATCGATGTCCTGCAGCGCAATGCCCGGCAAGTTGTTAGGAATGGGCAAACCAGCGGCTTGTAACATCGTCGGTAGAAGATCAATTGTCGACACCATTGCGTGTTCCACCTTTCCCTTCAGAAAACTCTTCGGGTAATTCACGATCATGGGAATACGTGTGCCGTTTTCGTAAATACTGCCTTTGCCTCTGGGGAAATCCGCGCCGTGATCGCTGATGTAAACAACCAGTGTGTTTTCGGCTGCTCCCGCCTCGTCCAGTTTTTTCAGCACCATGCCGACGCCTTCGTCGAGTCGGTTCATGCAGTTGAAGTAGTCGCGGAGTTCCTCACGCAGATGAGGCGAGTCGGAACCGATCCAGGGGAACGGCTCAACGTCATCTTCGACTTGTCGCGTTGGAAATCCGTGCTTTGACTTTCTGACAAATTTCCGATGGGCGTCAGCGTAGTTGATGATCAGCAGAAATGGTTTCTCGCGAGCGGCTGCCTTCTCGATAACCGTGCCAGCCTCTTCGGCATAGGCTGCGATGCTGATGGTCTTGTCGAAGTTTAAATTGCGAATCGCGCGGTGGTCGACGTGGTCTTCAACGACGTGTTCCGGATTGATGTGGGTCTTGCCGAGAAACCCGGTGTAGTAACCGGCCTGCTTGAAATACGCTGGCATTGTTTTGAAATCGCGAACCATCGAAAACCGGTGCGTCGCCAAGCCGATGTGTCCAGTTTGACGAGTGTAGAGTCCGGTCAGGAACGCGGCCCGCGACGGACTGCAGACTGAATACGGCACATAGGCCCGTGTGTAACGAACGCCTCCCGCCGCCAGCGCATCGAGATGAGGCGTATGAACGCGGTCTTCACCATAGCAGCCGAGATGTTCGCTGTTATCTTCCGAGACGATGAACAGAATATTGGGCCGAGACGCCGCCATCGTTGTGGCTGAGAATAGCAGCACGTACGTCAAAAACGCCTGCGTCGCCCTCAATCCTGAAACTTTCATCAACAACCTCGTTGAGTGAGAAACAGAGCAAATCAACCGTAAAGGCTGGGTGTTCATGGACTCAGGTAGGCTCGAGCCGATGCCGTTAGGTAGCCGCGTGAATTTCGGGCTGCGACCAATCAAAAAAAACAATCGATTCAAGATTCTGTCGTAGAGTGCTGACGTCCGACTCGGGCAGCCTCCCCTGTGGCAATCGACAGCCACCCAAATCAAATCCCTTCATGCCGAGCACCGCTTTCATCGCCGCATGGAACGGGTACTTGCCTATCGTCCGAATCATCTCTACCGAAAGCGACTGTAGACGCCGAGCTTCGACCAGATCCCCTTGGTGAAAGGCTTCCGTGATTCCAAGATACAACGGAGCAGCGATGTTAAATGTGCTGCCGATGGATGCGGTAGCACCCGTCGCCAGCGCGCCGAGCATCATTTCGTCACAACCCCAAACAACATCGAATCTTGCCGGGTCCAGCTCCAAGCATTGCTGAAACTCATGCAGTTTTGTGTCGGTGTACTTGAGACCAGCAAGATTGGGAATTCGCTGACCACCAAGTTTAAGAAACTCAACCATATCCAATGTGGAACCGGTTAGAGCGGGAATGTGGTAGTAGTAGAACGGCAGCTCCGGCGCACCACCGGCAACTTCAGCCATGCAATCAACCAGCGTGTTGACATTATTGATGCTAAAGTACGACGGACAGGTCGCCGAGACGTGGGTCGCGCCAATCTGTTGAGCGTGAGCAGCAAGCTGCCTCGCTTCGGCAAGACTGTTGTGTCCGACCTGAATGATGACTGGGACGCGACCACCGGCGGACTGGACGTATGCCTCTGCAACTCGCCGCCGCTCATCACTACTGAGCGACATTCCCTCGCCGGTACTTCCGCATACGTAAAGACCGCTGATGCCTTGGGCGATTAGCCACTCGGTCATCGCCGCGATCGGATCAAGATTCAGCTCACCGTTGTCATCGAGTGGCGTATAAGTCGCGGCAATCAAGCCGTTCAGTTTATTATCGATCATTCTTTCTTGAACCGTTGTTGGTAACCGATGTCGTGACATGCCGGACATGTTAAGTCCGCTGTCCGCGCGACTAACCTCCAGTCGCGCAAACCTCGAATTGCAGATTAGCGCTGCGTAACAGCTGAATCAATTATCAATAGGGTACCGGAACTCGCGTGCGAGTTCCGGTTCGTTCGGAAGATCCGCCGAAAGTCTTGACGACTTCCGCTACGATCAACCTGTAATGGAGCTTGCGAAAGCTCCTCCCACCCCAAGACACAGGGAGCTTTAGCAAGCTCCACTACATTAGAAACCCCAAAATCAAAGACTGACGAGGCACTAGAATTCCTGGCCAATCGTCTCACGACTGGCCTTTGTTCCCAACGCTCCCCACAATCCATAAGGACTCTTGGAGCCCGGTGGAAGCGTGCCGCCGCTGCCGTTGTGGGACACCATTGCTCCTCCACCCGCTTCAATTGAATCGGTGACAAACTTGATCGCACCGTCACCCATCAACACGTGACAACCACCTTGATGCCGACTGCTGGGAGACCAGATCCCCCATCGGAAAATGTCAGTGGCGGTAGTGCTGGAAGTGTCGTAGACCACGGGGGCATTGGGAGGAAGAATCGTCGTAATGCCGGTAAATACGGCTAACCCGTATGCCCATTTGTAGCCTCGCATCTCTTCGGGGCTTCCATTCGTTGGGGCAGACGAAAGCCAAAACCTTGGTCGCTCTGGATCGATCTGCTCGTAAGCCTTTTTCGGGTCAAGGTGGTGACCATTGATGCCACTGCGTGGTTGAGTGGTGACATCTCGATCGCCCAAGTCCGTATTGAACTCACCAGCCATAATCGTGTTAGAAAGCCCGTCAAGCACGTCGCGGAACTTTGGCTTGAGACGACCGTGAGCAAAAATTCCACGGTTAACGTTATTCGCGTCGGCATAAGTGGAGACCGACTTTCCGAACTGATCGGTGATTGCGTTGTATTGATAATAAAGCGAGTCGCCGAGACAGACGCCGTAATTCGTCCGGCCTTGCGCAGGGAGCCCTACGCCCGGGTCACTTGGGCAACGGAAGGAGGAAATGTTGGTCAACCAAGGTGTGTATTCGCCCTGAGCCGTGTGGTCGGCGAGTAGGATATAGGGGCTTGGACCCATCGCAGCATACCGATTACCCGAGGCGACCTGAAACGGGTTACTGATCTGCTCCCAAAGCGCCTGCTGCTCAATGAATGGGGTGATACCGACCAGCGCGCTGAGCTGGTTCATGTTTGTTCCGCCACCGCCGGGCGTCGGTGTATAAGTCGAACTCCAGCCTGAGCCGGACGTTCGTGCGGTACCACCGGCCTGAGCCGGTAGCTGACCGTAAGCGGAATGGTAGTTGTGGAACGCCAATCCGATCTGTTTGAAATTGTTGCTGCAACTCATTCGTCGGGCTGCTTCGCGGGCCGCTTGTACGGCTGGCAGCAACAAACCCACGAGCACGCCGATGATGGCGATCACCACCAGCAACTCGACTAATGTGAAACCACGATTACGTCTGACATTCATAATACACCTCTGTAAATCAAAACTGGGAAAAGATCAAAACTAGGAAAAGAAGAACAACAAGATTTTGCTTGTTCTAACGCGGAATCTCGGCGGGTCCATTGAAACCCGCTGGTTCCTCTCGACCGCCGCGTGCAGCGGCCTCGGGGTTTTCTTCTAGATAACGCTCCAGCTCACCAGGCTCAGGGGACAGCTCGTTTTGGCTACCGCATCCCGTGGCGACTAAGCAGAGTGAAAGAACGAACAGTTTTAGTAGGCTCGACCGCATGATAAATCTCCTGAGAGAGGTTCTGAAGTGGCCCCCGTGCTGGCCGTGCTATGCCATGTTATAACACGGAAGTGCGTGAGTAAAGCGAAAATCTAGAATTTTTTTGTTGTTTCATCAGGCATCCGCTGCACACACGGTGGATTCGACCCGGAACGACGCAGATTTTGTGAGCCGACGGCGTTAGCCGCGGGCATGTTTCCAAAAATCTTGACGGGCCCGCGACTGGCGCTGGACTGCTAAGTTTTTGCTGTCGTCATCGGATATTGGAGGTGATTTTTTATTCCGGCCGATACCGCAGTTACCTCTCCACCGGCGAAGTCGGGGGAGAGGTCGAGCACGCCCTTTAGGCGTTGCTCGGGTGAGGGGGCGACCGCGCTATCGGCGAGCAATTCCGGTGCAAAAGGCGTTATCGTCGGCAAGCGAGTTACTCGGTCGGCCCCCTCACCCGAACGTCACTGAAGGCTCCGCTGGACCTCTCCCCCAACAAAGTTGGTGGAGAGGTGGCAGAAAACCAACGCAACTAAAAATCACAACAAGTCCAAAGTTTCAGCCGTCCGCGGTTAACGCCCACGCCTAACTACTGCGGGGAAATCGAAAAAAAAGGGACGGTCGAGATCGATCTCGATGTTAGCGAAACTAGCTCCGGTCTCGCCGTTGCTGGTTAAGAAAGCCGATGACGGTTTTTCGGCCACGACGGATTTGATCACTCATCAACTGTCTCGCTCGATGGGGGTCGCGGTCTCGCAAAGCCTGCAGCAACTCCGCCTTCGATTCGCACGTCTCCTGAGCGACCTCCGTCGTTAACAACCGCGGATCATAGCGCTGGGCTGCAAAGACCATTGCGATTGCCCGATTATCTTTGATGACTTTGGCAAGCAACGGATTTCGCGACGCCTCGACCAACAACTTATGAAACTGTTGCTCGTCATCCATCCAGCGATCTAATTGACGTTTGTTGCTGTAACCATTGGAGGAATCGCGAATCTGCGCGGCGGTTTCTCCAGCACGATCAAGAATGTGTGCGAGTTCATCCAGTTGATCCTCCGTAATATATTGCGCAGCTTCTGACGCGGCGCAACTTTCGAGTGCGTCACGCAGAACGTAGATATTATTAAGATCCTGGCGATCGGTTTTGCGAACATAGGCACCGGCACCGGGAACGTGTCGTACCAACCCCTCGCTGGACAACCGATTGATCGCCTCACGAACCGGAATCACACTTACCCCGATTTCGACTGCAAGTGTCCGATTAACCAACTGTTTTCCGGGCGGAAACTCACCACTGGCGAGCTTATCTTGAATGTAATCATACGACTTTTCAGCAAGACTTCGGTCCACGGGTTTGCTCGCTTGCATTTATTGGCGAAAGGGAAATCAGTTACGTTCAATAGACGTTACACTTACGTTATAACGTAAGATAATGTAATGTCCAGCGAGATTGTGGTCGGACGTCTGTTCTAGCGAGTCCAATGCCCGCGGTGTTAGGACTTGTATTGCCATTGGGGCGGCGACACCGAGGGTATTAAGGAACGTAGGCCAAATCTCCACCTTAAGCCAACTTGCATCTCTGCCCAGGATTTTTAGAAATACCGCCAGCAGAAGTACGACAAGATTCGTGGGAAACTGCTTAGTGATGCAAATCGACATGGGGGGCTACCATCCCGATAGCATTCTCCATTGCTTTCATGTCTTTGGCCAGATTCCGTTAAGGCGCCACATGAGGATTTGCGTCTTCGCGAACGTGCTCGCTGTAATTGATGAATCCCAACATTCGGCACGAACTCGCGGCAGATTGGTTTCGGTCGGCGTGATGGATTGCAATCGTTTCGGGGACGTTCAGATCGCTGGGTCAGGCCAGCATGGAGATCTCAAAGTTACGGTCTTGTTCCGTTGGGAAGTCGACGATTCCTTGACTAAACCCAAGCGTCTGCGTGCGAGCATGCGGTCGCATATCACGTTGATGCGAACCCTTGCGAAACGAACAAAGCCATTTTCCTCTTCGACGTGATCGAGCGCGAACCACATGGTCACTGCTTCGCAAGGATCGATCATGAACTAGCCCTGGTTCGTCTCCAAGCATTGCTAAAACTTGTGGGTTAGATTCTACCCATTCCTATTAGCGATGGACGCCGGGCGAGTGAAGTGCGCGGTCGCGAAGTGATTCCTAAGTCGCTAATGATATTAGTTGATTAGAATCCAGTCTTGTTGGCGCGGACATAGGGTTTGTTCAATCGGTCCGTCCCGTCTGTCAGTGCATCGAGTGAGAAGCGGACGAAACGGACTTCGCTGTGGCCGGGTTCGTACAAGACGCCGAAACTACCGTCTTTCAGTATGGTCATTTCCGAGTAAGCAGCGGCCCCCTTATCGATCACCTTACCAGCACTCCAGGTCGCACCGTCATCATAGCTGATTCGGACCGCCAAGTTCTGACGTCCTTGGTTTGAGGCAGCGTTGCAGAACAGTAGCCGATTTTTGGAATAGCCATCCGCTTTGGCCGTGTACTGGATGATGCTGGCGTTACAACGCGGGTCGGGTAGACTGACATCGCTGAGGCTGTTCCAGGTTTTTCCGCCATCGGATGACCTGTGTACAAACCGTTTTCCCGGGTCGATCCGCGAATTGACCATCAGCGTGCCGTCTGACAATTCTACCACTTTGGATTCGTCCCCTGGAGTGACATCGCCGAATGTTTTCCATGTCCTGCCATGATCTCGGCTGGCGAACAATGTGACGCCTTGGCCGACGCGAACGTAATTGTGGATCAGCGTTCCATCGCGGGCTTGGATTCCTCGGCCCGATGTGATGAACTTGAACGCATCCTTTAACTCGGGTCCAGCGACCTGATCAGTGAAGTCATCTGGCTTTCCCCAGCTCTTTCCGTGGTCCGAGCTCTTTTGCACGTAAAAGCGAAATTCTTTGCTCGACTTATCATTATTCATAAAGTTGTAGAAACAGAATAGGTCGCCCGTGATTTCGTCGACCAGCAACGATGGGTCGCTGCAGCCTCCATCATCGGACTGATCCATTACTTCCATTGGTGTCCAAGTCTCGCCATTGTCGGTGCTCCGACGAAACACAATGTCGATCGTACGCTGGGGAAGTAGGTCACCCGATCCAGTTCGCCGGGCATCACATGCGGCGATCAAATCACCGTTGGTCGCGGTAGCAATCGCGGGGATGCGAAACGTGTGCGTGTCTTGTGTGCCTGACACAAACAGGGACTGGCTGCCGATTAGCTTTAGCGGTTCGCTCGGCATCACATCAGTCGGAATGATGGTTGGCCGTTTTGGAACCGAAGAATGCAACGACAAATCGTCGATCAGCAATCCTGAGCTGGACGCGGCTTCGGTGCTGAAGCGAATGGCCTCCGTTTTTGCGTTGCCCATAATCGGAAGTTGGATATGTGAACGGAAACGCGCGCCCACGTCGATCACACTGTCCAGTTGTGCAACATCGCGCCATTTCCCGTCCTGCTGTACCTCGACCTTGAATGTGAACGGACTTTTGACTGTCCAGCGCTCAGCATAAAACCGGATTCCCTTGACGTTGGACAGTTCTGGTGGAAGGACAAGCGTCACCGTATTGTTTGCGTCGCCAAGCATGTGCAGGCATTTTTCGCCGCTGTGGGCAAACCGCGAGGTGATGTTTGCCGTACCGGTCGCATTAATCTCGACCGAGCCAATTTTTAACTGCTGGAACGTTGCTTGGGGTGGGCGTTCAAACGAAGTGCTGAACAGAACGTCATCGGCCGGCTCAGCACAAAGCGTGGACGCGTTAAACAGGAAAACGCACAGGATCAGGATAAGGCAGCGGGTCATATTTATCACCGGAATATCTACGTGGTCAAAGATTTTCAACCTAGCTTGGTTGGGCGTAGGAACGCTTGCGAAACCGGGCAGCGCGACAGGCCCCTGTCGCGCCACCCCGACTTGCAGATTGCCGCCTAGAACTCCTCGTTAATAATCTCTCTGTTGGCCTGCGTTCCTAGACTACCCCACAATCCGTAAGGACTCGCGGAGCCGGGTGGTAGCGTGGCACCATTTCCGTCGTGGGAAACCATCGCTCCTCCACCCGCCTCGATCGAATCGGTGATAAACTTGATTGCACCGTCACCCATCAACACGTGACATCCACCTTGGTGCCGACTACTAGGCGAAAAAATCCCCCATCGGAAAATGTCAGTGGCGGTAGTGCTGGAAGTGTCGTAGACCACCGGGGCATTCGGAGGAAGAATCGTCGTAATGCCGGAAAAGATGGCTAACCCGTATGCCCATTTGTAGCCTCGCATCTCTTCGGCGCTTCCATTCGTTGGGGCAGTCGAAAGCCAAAACCTTGGACGCTCTGGATCGATCTGCTCGTAAGCCTTTTTCGGCTCAAGGTGGTGACCATTGATGCCACTGCGTGGTTGAGTGGTGACATCTCGATCGCCCAAGTCCGTATTGAACTCGCCAGCCATAATCGTGTTAGAAAGCCCGTCAAGGATACTACGGAACTTTGGCTTTAGACGACCGTGCGCAAAAACTCCACGCCCCGTTTTCCTCGCGTTAACATTGTTAGGCGACGGCTGACCGAACTGATCTGTGATGCAGTTGTACTGCCAATAAAGCGAGTCGCCGAGACAGACGCCGTAATTCGTCCGGCCTTGCGCAGGGAGCCCTACGCCCGGATCACTTGGGCAACGGAAGGAGGGAATGTTGGTCAACCAAGGTGTGTATTCGCCCTGAGCCGTGTGGTCGGCGAGTAGGATATAGGGGCTTGGACCCATCGCAGCATACCGATTACCCGAGGCGACCTGAAACGGGTTACTGATCTGCTCCCAAAGCGCCTGCTGCTCAATGAATGGGGTGATACCGACCAGCGCGCTGAGCTGGTTCATGTTTGTTCCGCCACCGCTGGGCGTCGGTGTATAAGTCGAACTCCAGCCTGAGCCGGACGTTCGTGCGGTTCCACCGGCCTGAGCCGGTAGCTGATTGTAAGCGGAATGGTAGTTGTGAAACGCCAATCCGATCTGTTTGAAATTATTGCTGCAACTCATTCGCCGAGCTGCCTCGCGGGCCGCTTGTACGGCTGGCAGCAACAAACCGACGAGCACGCCGATGATGGCGATCACCACCAGCAACTCGACTAATGTAAAACCACGATTACGTCTGACATTCATAATACACCTCTGTAAATTGAAACTAGGAAGAAAGCGAAACATGAGAAACTGATAGTCTTAACTGAGAGCCCCAGTCGGCCCTTCGATACCCGCCGGTTCAGCTTGGCCGCCGCGCGCTGCCGCATCAGGGTTTTGCTCCAGATAGCGCTGCAGCTCGCGAGGCTCCGGTGACTGTGTGGCCTGGGTGCCACATCCAGCAGCGACTATGCAGAGTGACAGAACAAACAACGTTAATAGGCTCGACCGCATTGCAAAAATCCTGAGTAGGGGAGAACTGATTAGCCAATAGCAGTAACTGTGCTATGCCATGTTATAACATGAGATTGCAAGAGCGTATCGTCAAAATGCAAAATTTTTACTATTTTATGGTGGTTAGTCCGGTAGAAGGCCTTGGGTACGGGGCGAGACGCCCGCTGAATCGGACCGTGCCTGAGAGAACTGGCAGAAGAAACACAATGATCTGGTTCGACTGTCCCGATTGGTGAGCCGAACGTACTAACGCTAGAAGCGATTAGTTTCGTCTATTCTTGTGAGCGGGCTGTTGATTTAATCGAGATGCAAATCGCTGTGGTGGGCCGTGAGTCGTAAGGCACCGAGGAATGCGTGGAACCTGGTCGCTCACGCGCGAGCGGCTCCTAAATCAACAAGCCGCTTTCGCCGTCGGCTCACAACTGTGGGGAAAACGAAAAAATTGGGCGGTCGAACGAGAGATCAATGCCGCGAGTCACGTTAAACAAAACGAGAGCTTCGTTACAGATTAACGTTAGGGTCGCGGAACTCGCGTGAGAATTTCGGATCGTTCTGCAAAGACAACAAAAGTCTTGACGACTTCCGCTACGCGCGACCCAAATTCCAAGCAGCAAAGCAGCACTAGCTTCGCTCTTGCTGGTTAAGGAAATTAATGACAGTTTTTCGGCCGCGTTGAATTTGAAAACTCATCAATTGTCGTGCTCGTTCCGGGTCGTGGTCGCGCAAGGCTTGCAGCAACTCCGCCTTCGATTCGCACGTCTCCTGAGCGATCTTCGCCGTTAATATTCGCGGATGATAGCGTTGGGCCGCAAAGACCATTGCGATTGCCCGATTTTCTTTGACGACTTTGGCAAGTAACGGATTTCGCGACGCCTCGACCAACAGTTCGTGAAACTGCTGCTCACAATCTAACCAGCGATCCATTTGACGTTTATTGCTGTGACCTTTGGAGGATCCGCATATCTGCTTGGCGGTCTGTTTGGCTTGATCAAGAATGAACTCGAGCTCTTCCAGTTGATCTTCCGTTATGTACAGTGCGGCTTCTGCCGCTGCACAACTTTCAAGTGCATCACGTAAAACGTAGATGTTGTTCAGATCCTGGCGATTTGTTTTGCGAACATAAGCGCCGGCACCAGGAACGTGGTCCACCAAGCCCTCGCTGGACAACCGGTTAATCGCCTCACGAACCGGAATCACACTGACCCCGATTTCGACTGCAAGTGTTCGATTGACCAACTGTTTTCCGGGTGGAAACTCACCACTGGCGAGCTTCTCTCGAATGTAATCGTACGACATTTCAGAAAGATTTTTACCCACCGGTGTGCTCAGTTGCGTTCTTGAAGGAAGAGGAAATCAGTTACGAAAAACGGATCACTAGTAGGCTCAGCGGAGCTAGACTATAAAAACTTCGCTAAGGGTTACCGATGACAAGCCTTAGCGGTTGTAGCCAATCCGAGCTTGAGATCAATGCACGCGATCGTGATGTTATAACAACTTATAAGTCTGTGTCGAGCGAAAAGTTGGTCGGATACACTTTCCCGCAAGTCAAATGAACGCGGTGTAAGGACTTGTACTGCAATTGGGGCGGCCCATCACCCAAAAAGTGCATTGTGCCTCGGCCAAAATATCTGCACCTCGATGCATTGCCGTATGAAAGGCCCACCGAAGACCTTACCGTCTATTGTGACGCTATCCGCAGGTTCAGCGCCGATGCCATGCTTAACGGCTGGCGTAAAATGGATGGATATTGACTGCATTAGCGGACTCTAACCGGTTCTCCGGTTCCTTCAATGAGCAACATATCTTCGCCGACCAAGATATCTCCAAAAACTTCGTGGCTACCCGACGGCCAGTGGACATGAACATTCTGAATTTTGGTCGCAGCGCCAATTCCGATTGAGAGCCGCCGCTGATTGGAACACATGTAGCCATCTCCGGCTAACAATTGAACGGTTCGTTTCTGACCGCCCACCTCCAATGTCACGATGGCTCCGATAGCGTCTCGTTGACCGCTTGTCGCGACGAGAACGATCCCCTGCGAGGCCCCCGCGGATTCAGTGTGATTGATCAGCAGGGAGACAGGCTCGAACAAATGCGTGACGAGACTATCAACTCGCCCATCACGATTTGCATCGAGCGTCAATAAAGCACGGCCCACATGAGGTTTCGAAAAATACTCGCCCAATTCTTGACGTGCAAGTTCTTGCCAAACACCACTACGATCCCGATGGTAAATTTGAGGTGGCATCGCCAATGTGATTCCGTGGGGATCATCCTCCTTGACATCATTGACATGGCCATTGGTGATAATCAATTCGACGGTGCCGTTGTTATCAAAGTCGGCCCACTCGGTACCGAATCCCATGACGTTCATGGATGATTCACCTAGCCCCAGACGATGGGAGCGATCCGACCAGATCCCAGGCGATTCCTGTTGATAAAACGTGTTGTGTTCGCGTGCGAAGTGGGTGAGGAAGAAATCGATGTCCCCATCGTTGTCTGGATCCCCGGCGGCGATGCCCATCGACGCCTGAGCTTTCGATGCGCCGCTGACAGCGAGACCTCTCAAGACGGCCAGATCGGTTAAACGCAACTCTCCGTCATGATGGGTTGAAGACCAGAATTGATTAGCCGACATGTCATTGGCGACGTACAGGTCCATGCCGTCATTTTCATCAAATTGACCGACGGCAATCCCCAAACCTCGCCCGGGGCTGGTCTGACCGAGCCAGTGATCGGTTGTTTCCGCGAATCTGCCGTCGGCAGCCCCCTGCCAAACACGATCCGGTTCCGCTGCGAACAGTAGAGGTGAGCAGCTACCAATCCGGTCTTTGTCGGTGCTACTGGGGCATTGCTTTGTATAAGGTGCTTCGCCGGCGCAGTACTGAACTTCGAACAGATCGGCAAGGCCATCGCCAGTAATGTCGGCAATCACTAGGGAAGTCGTCCAGAATTCACCCTGCAGCCCAACTTGATCGGTCACGTCACTGAATGTTCCATCGCCGTTATTGCGATACAAGCGATTGCGGCCAATGTTGGCATCGAAGATGTCTGGGAATCCATCGTCATTGAAGTCACCCACAGTGATTCCTTGAGCAAACCCCGTGTCATGCATCCCAGCTAGCTCGGTCACGTTTTCAAATTGTCCCGCTACGTTCTGATACAACTGGTTCGGTTGCGAGTTGGACTTCATCGGATCACCGTCGAGCATCGCGACGGCGAGATCAGGCCAGCCATCTAAATTGAAGTCGACGGCTGCCGCGCCTCCACCACTTGTCTGGAAGATCGCGTATCCCGTTTCCTTTGCTTGTGGCGAGACCTCGCATGTGTGAATCAAGCCTCGCGGGATTGATTCATCCTCTAATCGGATATCGCCTTGCTTTTGCGATAGCGGCATTTCGATCGTCGGTTGTCGACTCGCTGTCCAAGCAACCTGCGGCAGGTCCTCAAGATTAATCTCATTGCCGATAATCCCCTGGGGAAGCTGCCAAGGCGTATCCGTACTTAGTTTTTTGCGGATGGCGAGATAGGCCGCTTGGGCATCGGCGGTCTTATCATTGCTCAGGCTCAAGGCCAGACGTGCCCAGCCCTCGGCCTCCCATAATCGCCCGAGTTTCTCCATACTCTGAGCAACCGTGATCGCAGCACTTTGAGATTCACAATCCCTCCAATCAAACGTATCCAACGCGTCGCTGAGTTCAGCGAATTGCTGGACGCGTTGAGTGAGTCGGGTGGACGCATCGCCTCGACCGATACGCGTCAGGTTGACGACGAGTTTTTTTAGCGTTTCGGGATCATTCGAGCCATCTCGCTTAACGGCTTCCCCGAACGCTCGCGCAGCCTGCTCGAAATTTCCTTGATGTTCAGCCCAAACTCCGGCGACCGCCCAATAGTCCGCAGACTCCTGCGCGCTCGTGGGAAGCTGGTCATGCCACTGTTGGACATCGTCGTTTCGATCGAGTTCGATCAATGCTCGCCCATACAGCAGCTGTGCCGGAATGAAGTCACGGTGCTGTTCAACAACGCCTTCCAATCGCTGGGCAACATCAAGCCACTGTAGATTGGCAGCATCCAATCGGGCGAGTGGATAGTGATTCCGTAAGTCATCAGGACAACGCTCCAGCGCCTCCTTGCAGATCGACTCGTCCGGTTGGATGCGTCTTGGGGCCGCTAGCGCCATCAGGCCTTCGCCATCACCCTGATTGTGTTGTGCAAGCCATTTCAACTGTTCGATGGATAGCTGCTCCATCCCCGTCAACGTGCCCAACCCCGCCAAGTCCAAGCGGAACGGTGGGTAGGATGGATATTTGTTAATTGCATCCTGCAGAACAGACAAGCTCTCAAACAAACGTCCCGCGACCGTCCACTGCTGGGCTAATTTATCAAATAACTCGATGGAGGCTTGCGGATGCTTGTCGACTGCCGCTTGATAGAGGCGGGCCGATTCTTGCATCTTGCCACGGGCAGACGCCACATCACCGGCCATATCCAGAGCGAGAACATCGTCAGGGTTTTCAACGAGTTGAGATCTCAATTCGGTTTCTGCGGTTACCCAGTCTTTCGCGGCTATCGCGCGACGGGCGACTGCAATGTGATCAAGTTGCAACTCTCCAGCGTGCTCTTGGCTCGTCTGCGGCGGATCGACCGAAGTGTTCGACGGGCCACAACCGGTAACACCGCTGAACAACACCGCGAACAATATCGAGATGACAGCTCGCAGATTGCTTGTGCGGCAGTAACGATTTTCACTGGCAAACATAGGAAAGAAACGAAAACGTGAGACGAAAGCAGGATGAAGACCTCTGCGATTGTACGTTCCACAACCGTTTCAGGCACCATGCATGTTGCCGCCTGCGTTTTGTTGCGTACAGAGTTGTGTAATCTCGAAGCCGCGCTAGCGGCGAAGTGATCAAACTTTGAGCTACATCGGCAGGAACCGTTTTGCAAACGTGCGATTTATTACTTGTGATTTTAATGATGGCTGAATGAATGTAGGGTAGGTCAAGTTCGCGAGGTGACTGGTGGGGCGTCGCAAAACCGACGAACTCCACTCAACAACTGATTTTGATTGAAACCTTCAATCGCGAACGCCGACCCACCTGACACATGGTTTTGTTTGACCCACCCTACATCAACTTATAAATCGCACGTTCCGCAAACGTAGTTGGAAGGTGGTTCCACTCGCGTTTATCCGCTGGGTGAGATCGCGTCTGACAAATCTTGATGCAGATCAGGGGTTTCTTCCTGGACACCATTGCACTTGCCCCATCCTGCGATCGTCAACGGGAGCTAGGTCGTCAGCCTGAGATCAACACCGCTGAGCCACCATGATGCGGCCGCCACGTTCAGCGAACGCAGCGTTTGCCACAAAGCGATGTTTGCCATGAAAGGAGCAAAAAAAAAGGGGGCGCGGTCGGTAGTAAAACGACCACACTCCCCAATCTGATGAGACTGCTGATTTAGTACAACATCACCGCTTGTATGTTAGCCGTTTGAGCGTTAGCCCCGGTTGGATGGTGACGAAACCGTGGCTAGCGGGCTGTTGCTCTAGTGAGCCGTGACGCATGAGCGGCCGGGTTCCACGCATTACCCGGTGCCTTGCGGCCCGCGGCTCACCAATGCGATTTGCATTTCGATTAAATCAACAAGCCGTTAGCGCAAAAACTGCTGCTTTCGGATATCGCTTTGGATCGACCGAAAGATCAAACTTCTCTGGTGACTCATCCTGAGCGTTCGCGGGACCAAAGAGTCGTCATGAATCGTGGATCCACGCGACTCAAACGCAGTCTTAGAACACCGCAAACGACGAATCGCCGAGCATCGACTTACTGCTTGGTGTAGTCAACATTCTGAGGCGCTGAACCACCCGCCTCTTGGGCTCGTTCAGCATCGACATTCACTGAAGTGGTTTCGGGCGGAGCACTCACCACGTTGTCTTCTTGTCCACCGCAACCGGGCAGAAGAGTGAAGCACATCAATGTCATTACGGCAAAGGCGAAACTACGAATCATTGGTTATTTCTCGGTTGATGAAAGGGAATTTTGATGAAAGGAAATGACAGGTACAGCAGATGGCTGTACCCGTCTTCAAGCTACTTGATCAAGACTTAAGGGACCTCAGCGTTCGTTTCCTTGCAGTTCTTGGTTCCCAGCGCCCCCCAGACTCCGTAAGGGCTTTCTCTACCGTTCAAGGCTTCACCGCCGGGACCACCGGTACCTTGGCATCCTCCTGGTGGGATGATGCTTTGGTCGCCTGTGTCAATGGATTCAGTGACAAATCGAACCGCGCCATCGCCCATCAACACGTGGCATCCGCCTTGGTGCCGACTGCCCGCGGTGAACCACCCAAACGCATTATTCGTTGGCCAAGAACGAGCCTGGCTGTAGCTATTTGGTGGTCGGATGGTATTGAAACCGGTGAAGTGAGGAAGACCGCTTTGCCACCGGTGTCCCCGTTGAAACAAAGCATTGCCTTCGATGGTAGCGGATGCAATATAGAACTGAGGTCTTGCTGGGTCGATTTTGCCCGCGTACTCAACATCGTTTGGTGCTTTGCACGGATTCACACCGTGCACCCAAGCACCTAAGATTTCCCGCCGATTAGCATCAACGACCATCTCGCCCGCGGCAATCGTGTTCGCGGTCCCGTCCAAAATATCGCGAAATTTAGTGACATGCCGGCCGCGGAACATTCCACGATCCCAGCGAGATTGATTTTGATGATCCCATTGTTGGCTTCCGGTTCGGATGGTCCCGTCGTCATTGATACCGCAATCTTGCTCTTCGTATCCCGAATCACCGAGAGACGCGGCGTAGTTGCTGTATCCAAAATTGCCAGCCACACTTTCGGTCGGATCGCTTGGGCAACGGAAACCTTTCACCTGGGTTCGCCAAGGGATATATGCCGTATTCCCTAGGGAAGGCCCCATGGCCGGGAACGTACCACCATTGTTGTTGGGGTTGCTGATTTGCTCCCACAACGCCTGCTGTTCGATGAACGGCAACAGACCGACCATCCAGCTCAGTTCAAAGTTGTGGTTCATGTTTGCGGTACCGCCCGCGTAGGTTCCACCCATTTGCATGGGGAACTGATCATACGCAGCGTGATAATTGTGCAGACCTAACCCAATCTGTTTGAAGTTATTGCTGCAACTCATTCGTCGGGCTGCTTCGCGGGCCGCTTGTACGGCTGGAAGTAACAGACCAACGAGGACGCCGATGATGGCAATCACCACCAGCAACTCGACTAATGTGAAACCAGATCTACGTCTGATATTCATACTGCACCTCTGTAAATGAAAACTAGGAATCAAAAAAAGAACATGCTAATGCTTGTTCTAACGCGGAAGCTCGGTGGGACCACTAACCCCCGCCGGTTCTGCTTGGCTGCCACGTGCTGCCGCATCAGGGGTTTCCTGCAGGTAACGCTCCAGCTTGCTAGGCTCGCTCGCTCGACACGCGCTAAGGACAGTGCGTTTTGGCTGCCGCATCTAGCCGCCACGACACATAGGAAGGTACCAAAAATTTATATTGATCTCGACCACGTTGCAAATCCTCTGAAGTGGCCCTCGTACAGTCCCTGCTATGGCATGATATAACATAGCGGGTCGCGAGTAAAGTGAAAACAGGGAATTTCTTGATGTCTCATTGGGCTTCCGCTGCACACATGGGTGCTTGCACCCGGGAAAAGACGCGGATTTTATGAGCCTACGGCGTTAGCCGCGGGCATGTTGCCACAATATTGACCGGCCCGCGGCTAGCGCCGTCGGCTCACAGCGGAGCGGAAAACAAAAAAAGAGGACGGTCGATCTAGAGCTCAATACAGCGAGTCACGTTTACCAAAACGAAAGCTTTGTTGCAGATGAGATTTAGGAAAGCGGAGTTCGCGCGCGAGTTTCGGTTCGTTCGACAACTACAACGAAAGTCTTGACGACTTCCGCTACACGCGACCCAAATTCCTCGCTGCAACGTGGCACTAGCTCCGCTCTCGCCGTTGCTGGCTAAGAAAGCCGATAACCGTTTTTCGGCCGCGCTGGATTTGATCACTCATCAACTGTCGTGCTCGCTTCGGGTCGCGGTCTCGCAAAGCTTGCAACAACTCCGCCTTCGATTCACACGTCGCCTGAGCGACCTCTGTCGTCAACAATCGCGGATCGTTGCGTTGGGCCTCAAAGACCGTGCCGATTGCCCGATTATCGCTAACCACTTTGGCAAGCAATGGATTTCGTGACGCCTCGATCAACAATTCATGAAACTGCTGCTCGTCATCCATCCAGCGATCCAACTGACGTTTGGTGCTATGACCCTTAGAGGAATCGCCAATTTGCGACGCTGTCTGTCTGGCTCGATCAAAAATGCACTCGAGTTCTTCCAGTTGATCCTCCGTTATATACTGTGCGGCTTCGGACGCTGCGCAGCTTTCGAGTGCGTCACGCAAAACGTAGAGGTTGTTGAGGTCCTGGCGATTTGCTTTGCGAACGTACGCACCCGCACCGGGAACGTGATCTACCAAACCCTCGCTGGACAACCGGTTAATCGCCTCGCGAACCGGAATCACACTCACCCCGATTTCTTCTGCAAGTGTCCGATTCACCAACTGTTTTCCGGGAGGAAACTCACCACTGGCGAGCCTCTCTCGAATGTAATCGTACGACATTTCAGCAAGACTTTGATCCACGGGTGTGCTCGGTTACGTTTGTGGGCGAAGAGGAAATCGGTTATGCAAAATGGATCTATCGTTGGTTCAGCGGAGCCAAACGATCGAAACGTCACTTAGGTGTACCAATGACAAGTTTCGTATGTTGTGGCCAATCCAGGTTTACAGTCGATACACGCGATGATTATGTTATAACGTCAGATATTTCCTTGTCCAACGAAAATCCGTCGGACGCACTTTTCCACGAGTCAAATGTTCGTGTTGTAGGGTTTTGCATGGCGATTGGGGCTGCCCATCCTGCGAACCGTGAATAGTTCGTCGGTCAAACCATTTGTACCGCAGTGCTCTGCAGTAGGGTGGCCTGCAGTAGGGGGATTGCGTTGGATCACTCGCCAAAGGGTTTTGGCGTTATCGTCGCAACTGTTTCGGTGACGCGTGTCACGCCGACAATGCGTCGAAGGATGCCGATTCTCGTTGCCATCACAATCGAAAAACAGGCGAAGTCGAGTTCCTTCGTCAGCTTTTTCAAGGTGATTCACACAGCGGAACAATGGGACTGGTCGATTCAAGCAGTTTCTTCATTGTGACTGCCGCAAACGCGGTTTCCGTCGCTTGGTAAGCTCGGTCGAGTTCAGCGTGCAACGGACAAAGTGATGTGTGTGTTTTCAACCCCAGCGGGCACTTGCGGATTCGCTCGAGTTTTCCCACGGCGTTGACGGTATCCAGGATCGTGATTTTGTCGGTGGGGCGAGCGAGTTCGTAGCCACCGCGAGGTCCACATCGCGAATGCACTAAGCCAGCGGCAACCAAATCCTTCAACACTCGATTGAGATAGCGGCGAGGAACTTTGGTGATCTTCGCCAAGGTATCTGCAGACGATGGGTTTCCATCGGTGGCTTCGCGTTCGGCGAGGCAGGTGACGGCACGAAGCGCGTATTCAGCGGTTTTGGAAAGCACGTTTGGACTCGATTGTCTTTGTGGCGTATTGCCGCAGGTTCGCTGGTGAATCGCGGTCGGTGGTCTCGTCGCGTCGCGGAAATTGCCAATGTTTCCGGCGTGTCCGCTGCTAGACGCCCTGGAAACAACCGTTGCAAAATTCGGCACGCCCTAAATATACACCTTGACGTGTATGTTTAAAAGTATACCTTTGGGTGTAAGTAACGAGTTCCACCGTGTTTCTCTACCTCTAACCTGCGAAACCCACCGACATGCTGAGCGAAAAGACCGTCCGAATCGTCAAAGAAATCACCCCTTTGGTTGCCGCCAATGCGGAAACGATCACTCGCCGTTTTTACGAGCGGATGTTCGAGGCCAACCCCGAAGTGAAGGCATTTTTCAACCAGGCTCACCAGCATTCTGGAGGGCAACAGAAGGCCTTGGCCGGTGCGATTTGTGCCTACTTCACCCACATCGACAACCCCGCCGTATTGATGCCTGCAGTCGAGCTGATCGCTCAGAAACACTGCTCGCTAGGCATCAAAGCAGAACACTATCCGATCGTCGGTAGCAATTTGCTGGCCGCGATCAAGGACGTGATGGGTGACGGTGCGACCGACGAGATCATCGCTGCGGTTGCCGAAGCCTACGGTTTCCTCGCCGATATTTTCATTGGCCGCGAGAACGCAATTTATGAAGAGCAACAATCCGCACCGGGCGGTTGGAACGGCACACGCACGTTCGTGGTTGCCAAGAAGGTTCCCGAGAGCGACATCGTGACCTCGTTTTACTTAAAGCCTGAAGACGAAGGCCCGTTGCCGCCGTTCAAACCCGGTCAGTACATCACGGTTCACATCGACCACCCACACACACCCACGTCGCCGCGTAACTACAGCCTGTCGGATCGAGCAGGTGAGCCGCACTACCGTATCAGTGTCAAACGCGAAGAGAAGCCGAACGCCGATGCACCCGATGGTTTGATTTCAAGTCACCTCCACGATGGGATCGAAGAAGGTCACCGCGTGAAGGTTGGACCGCCCTGTGGCGAGTTCACGATCAATCCGGACAACGCCGATGGTCGCCCGGTTGTTCTACTGGCGGGCGGAATCGGAGTGACACCTCTGCTGTCGATGGCCAAGTCGATCGTGCATGCGAATCCCAATGCTCCGGTTTACTTCTTGCAAGCGGTACGCAACAGCAGCGTACATGCGTTCGCCGACGAGATTCAAAACTTGGCATCGCTCAGTTCCAATATGCACGTGAAAGTGTTGTACGACGCGCCGATCGATAGCGATGTCGAAAGCAATAAGTGTGACGGCGTCGGTTTCGTGACCACCGAGTTGCTTCGCCAGTGGACTCCGTTTGCGGAAGCCGATTTCTACTTCTGTGGCCCCAAACCTTTCATGCAAAACATTCGTGCGTGCTTGCAAGAACTCGGTGTCGATGAGACTCGCGTGCGTTACGAGTTCTTTGGACCCAAAGAAGAATTACAACCTGCTTAAACCTGATGATTCGCAGCGAAAGTCGCCGAGACTTTCGGCCAACAGCAATACCCCACACCTCCGAAACACTCCGCGATTTCAACGCACCCTGAAAGCTTAACAAGATGAAACGCTTATGGATGGCCTTTGCGGCCGTGATGATTGTCTCGTTCCTGATCCTTGGTTGGATCGGGACGCGTATCTATCAAGAGATGCCTCCGATTCCCGAAAAGTTCGTTACGACCGACGGCGTCACGTTGGTTGACAGCGGTGAAATTGGCGAAGGTCAAAACGTTTGGCAGTCGATGGGCGGAATGCAAGTCGGTAGCGTGTGGGGGCACGGCAGTTACGTCGCACCCGACTGGACCGCGGATTGGCTTCATCGCGAAGCCGTGTTCATCTTGGACAAATGGGCCGCCGCGGAATTCGGCAAGCCGTTTGCCGAACTCAGCGCCGAGTTCCAAGGCCAATTGACCGGTCGACTGTCCGAGCAATTTCACGAGAATACGTACGACGAGTCTACGGGAGTCGTCACGATCTCGCCAGTTCGCGCCGAAGCTTTCGCGGCCAACGTCGAGCATTACAAAACGGTCTTCATCGACGGCAACGCTGACTACGCGATCCCTGCGGGTGCAATTTCCAGCGAAGAGCGACTTGGTAAACTCGCGGCGTTCTATTTCTGGACCTCATGGGCAGCGGTAACAACTCGCCCCGGCGACATCGCCAGCTATACGAACAATTGGCCACACGAACCGCTCGTTGGCAATCGTCCCACCGGTGACAATATTGTCTGGACCGGCGTTAGCGTGATCGTGTTGCTGGCAGGTATTTCAGCGATGGCTTGGTGGTATGCGTCACGCAAAGAAGAGGAGGAGGAAGGCCATCATCACGCCTTGGATCCATTGGCGCTGTGGGAAGCCACTCCTTCACAAAAGGCCACAATCAAATACTTCTGGGTGGTCGCCGCACTGATCTTGGCACAAATGACACTCGGCATCGTCACGGCCCACTACGGCGTCGAAGGTGACGGGTTCTATGGCTTACCGCTTGCCGAGTGGCTGCCGTACAGCGTCACGCGAACATGGCACGTGCAAATTGGTCTGTTTTGGATAGCGACCGCGTGGCTTGCTGCGGGGCTGTTCATCGGGCCGCTGGTCAGCCACCATGAACCCAAGTTCCAACGACTCGGAGTGAACGTGTTGTTCGGCGCATTGTTGTTGGTAGTGGTGGGTTCGCTAGCCGGTGAGTGGTTGAGTGTGCAAAACCATCTTACCGATGCAGTCTCGTTTTACTTCGGTCACCAAGGGTACGAGTACGTCGAACTGGGGCGGTTTTGGCAGATTCTATTGATGGTCGGATTGTTGTTGTGGTTGGTGCTGATGATCCGTGTGTTGTGGCCAGCACTGCGTCGGAACGGTGTTGGCAATTTGCCAGCGGCAGCCAATGGCGATGGAGCGAACCTCGCAGAGAGTTTCGATGTCCCCGATCGATCACCGAGATTCATATCGACATCCGAAACGATAGGGGACAACGAAGCGGGCAGCCAACGCCACTTGGTCATCTTGCTGGCCGTCGCCACCGCCGCGATCGCGTTGTTCTACGGAGCCGGTTTGACGTGGGGGCAACACACACACTTGACGATGGTCGAGTACTGGCGTTGGTGGGTCGTTCACTTGTGGGTCGAAGGATTCTTTGAAGTCTTCGCGACCACGGTGATCGCGTTCGTATTCATGCGATTAAATTTAGTCAAACCGGGCGTCGCCGCAGCGGCAGCCCTACTGGCGGCAACAATATTCTTGTCTGGCGGCATCATCGGCACGCTGCACCACTTGTACTTTTCGGGTACTCCGACGGTCGCTTTGGCGTGGGGATCGGTGTTCAGTGCCCTCGAAGTCGTACCGCTAACGTTGATTGGTTTCGATGCCATGGAAGATTTGCGTCGATCCAAAGCGACGCCGTGGGTCCAGCGATATAAATGGCCGATCTACTTCTTCGTTGCCGTGGCGTTTTGGAACATGGTCGGTGCCGGCTTGTTCGGGTTCATGATCAATCCGCCGATCGCACTGTATTACATGCAAGGACTCAATACGACACCCTTGCACGCGCACGCTGCGTTGTTCGGTGTCTATGGGATGCTCGGCATGGGACTGATGCTGATGTGTTTAAGAGTGTTGATTCCGGCGCGTGAATGGAAAGACGGATTACTGCGGATCGGTTTCTGGAGCATGAACATCGGCCTGTTCGCGATGTGTGTGCTGAGTTTGCTGCCAGTCGGACTACTGCAAACCAAAGCCTCGGTCGAGACCGGTTACTGGTACGCTCGCAGCAGTGAGTTTATGCAAACCGAGCTGATGCAAACGCTGCGTTGGATGCGAGTCCCTGGGGATACGATCTTCTTCATCGGAGCGGTTGCGTTCGTGATCTTCGTCGCCGGACTAAAGACGGGGCATTCGTTCAAGAAGAATTCCACAACGTAAAGTGACGTAGCGAAAGTCGGAGGGACTTTCGACAGACACCAACGAAACTCTTGGCGAGTTTCGCTACCAAAAGGAGACCCTGTCCGTGAAAATACCCATCCTGTTTGCTTGTTCGGGTTGTTCCAATGCTGGGCAACTCGCCGGTCAGGTCGCACTCGAACTGGATCGTCGAGGCGTCGCGGAGATGTCGTGTTTGGCTGGCGTCGGTGCTGCCAAGCCGCTGTTTCTGAAGAAACTACAAGACCGCGAGGTTTGGGTCATCGACGGATGCCCGATCCATTGCAGCCTCGGTGTGTTCGACCAAGTTCGCGAGCACGTTGACGTTCACATTCGATTGCACGATCTCGGCATCAAAAAGAAGGCAGAACCACCCACAGGAGCGGAGTTCGACGAATTGATTGAAGCTGTGTTTATACAAGTTAAAGAACAACAACAACAACAAGTGGCGTAAGCCATCCATTCTAAAAGGAATTCAAAGATGCAAACCATTGACACTCAAGCCACCGTTGGCGAACTCGTTCGCGAGGTCCCCAGTCGTGCCCGTGTATTCGAGTCGATGAAGATCGACTATTGCTGCGGCGGCAAGATTCCGCTCGCAGACGCTTGTGCGAAAAAGAAGATTGATCCGTCCAGCGTCGTAGAGCAATTGCAACTGTGTGACGCCAAGTTGACCGATGACAGGACCGTCGATGCCGACGCGATGAGTTTGACAGACTTAGCCAATCACATTGAATCCACACATCATGCGTATTTGAAAGAAGAGCTTCCACGGCTGGACTTCATGACCAACAAGGTTGCACGTGTTCACGGTGACAAGGAGCCACGACTACTGCAGACTCGCGAAGCCTTTGTGGCGCTCAAGGCAGAACTCGAACCGCACATGATGAAAGAAGAAAACATACTCTTTCCGATGGTACGGCAGCTCGAAGCGTCCAGCGAGCGTCAAGAACTTCACTGCGTCAGCATTGCCAATCCCATACACCAAATGGAACATGAACATGATCTCGCGGGCGATGCGTTGGCGATCTTGAACGAGTCGACCGACGGTTACACGCCGCCCGAATGGGCCTGCAACACGTACCGAGCAATGCTTGATTCGCTTTCTCAGTTAGAGCGTGACATGCATCAGCACATTCACAAAGAGAACAATGTGTTGTTCCCCAAAGCCATTGGGCTCGAGCGAGGAACACAGCACACCGTATCTCCACAATAATTCCACCTGGTCCTCGACCGTGATTCTCGGTGGTGAACCGCCGAGCTGCGTTATTCCAACCAAAGAGAAAATCAAATGATTCCCGACCTCACACTCATTCCGTTCCTCGATGAAACCAGCGGTACCGCATTGCGGGGCGAGTTGGCCACAGAGGGCTATGTGCGTGACGCCATGCGTAGCGATGACAACCAAGAGTTCCGGACGATCGTGGAGGTGGTGTCATGAGCGATTTGTCTACCTCCTACGTTGATCTCGCCGCCGAAGTTGCCATTCAAGAAGGCGGCACGATCAGCAAAACGCTGTACCAGGACGCCTCGTTGAAAGTGGTCTTGTTCGGATTTGATGCCGGTCAAGAGCTCTCGGAACACACAGCAGCCGTGCCGGCTGTGCTTCAGTTTCTCGATGGCAACGCGACAGTGACGCTGGGCGAAAAGTCCATCGACGCATCGGCAAATACGTTCATTCATATGGCCGCGAATTTGTCGCACAGCATCACGGCGAACCAGCCCACCAAGATGCTGTTGCTGCTGCTTAAAGGAGCCAAACCCGATGCCCATCCTCCTAAATAATGCGAGTTAGCCATGTCGGAATCACGTACCGTCGCACTGCAGCATGACTCACCGATCGGACTTTGGGTCGCTCAGCATCCGCAGACCGCGGAAGTGTTCGACATGTTGCATCTCGACTACTGTTGTGACGGAGAAAAACCACTTGAAAATGCGTGTTGGGAAAATGGATTAGAAGTGTTGCGTGTTCAGTCACTGTTGCAACGCACCGTCGCCGAAGCGGGAACCAATTGTCAATCCGATTGGATGCATGCATCGCTGACGCAGCTATGCGATCACATCGAGCAGAAACATCATGCACTGTTGAAAGACACGTTGCCGCTGCTGAGCAAACTGATGGAGGAGGTCGTCGATCTGCACGGCGAGGCTCACGAAGAATTGCGTGAGGTTCAGCAGCATTTCATCGCGTGGCGTGACGAAATCCTGGCCGTGATGGTCGAGGAGGAGCAATCCTTGTTTCCCGCGATCCGTCAATTTGAAAGTGATGCCGATCACAGTCAATCGCTTGCGGATGCGGTCGCTAAAATGATTCATCGAGTCACCTTTGAGCACGCCGGCATTGGCGAAACCCTCAAGAAGGCGAGAAGTGCATCGAAGAACTTCTCCGCCCCCAAAGATGCTTGTCCAAAGTTTTCACAGATGTACGGATTGCTCCGCTGGATCGAAGCCGACGTCCGCCACCACGTCCACAAGGAAGAGGCAATCCTGTTTCCGCGTATGAAGACCGCGCTCTGCGGTTGATTCAACCTATCCGGTAAAAGGCTGGCCAAATTCGGTTCTAAAACGCTGGGCTGCCGCACGCGGTTGAGGCAATTGTCGGTTCAACCGTCTTGGTGACCATTCTTTGCAAAAATGCAATCGAATGATACTAAGGCTAGGGAATCTCGATCAAGACGTCATCCTCTTTTATCGTGACTGCATAAGCCTGGACATCATGCCCGCCCGGTCCGCACAGTAGTTTTCCATTGGTGACGTCGAATTCGGCACCGTGCCAGGGACAAACCGTGATGCAGCCTTGGATAATGCCTTCACTCAGTGGCGCACCCTGATGCGGGCAGGCATCATCAATTGCGTAGAAGACTCCGTCAATGTTGAACAACGCGATCAAGTAATCGTCCACGATCACGAGCTTGCCTGTTCCTATCGGCACATCGCTTGACTTTGCTGCTTTGATCCAAGACATCCGCGTCAATCCTCTCGAGTGAACTTTGCAATCTGCTGGTCCTTCGTGTGCTCAAGATCGCCGAGTCGTTTCGCTAGGTCAATGACGGTGGTGGTGATAGCTCGCTAACATCATCATCGCTTCAGAAAGTGTATTTAATTGATTCATCACTCACTTCCCGGACCCACGCTGGGCTGGACAATTAAAATATATTTGCGTATTGTATACCAGGGTGTGCACGTTTGTCAGGATCTCGATTTAGCGGTCGATTTTTATGTCGCAAAAACAATTTGCAGTTCGCATCGAGCGTCAAGATCAACCGTCACGGCCGCCCTATTGGCAAACGTTTGTCTTGGATTACGAACCAGGATTGAATGTCACGAGCGTACTGCAACGCATCGCAGCCAATCCCACCACCAACGACGGTGCCAAGGTCGCCCCTGTCGCCTACGAATCGGGTTGCTTGGAAGAAGTCTGCGGTTCCTGCACGATGCGCATCAACGGGCGTGTCCGTCAGGCTTGCTCGGCGCTAGTCGATCGTTTGCTCAAGGATGATCCGAGCGGGATTGAGCTTCGCCCGATGAGTAAATTTCCGGTCGTGCGCGACCTCTGCGTCGATCGCTATCGGATGTTCCGAGCTTTGGAAAAGCTGCAGTGTTGGGTTCCCGTCGATGGCTACTACGACATGGGCAGCGGACCGAAGCAATCGTCCGACCAACAACAGCAGAACTACCCGCTAAGCCAGTGCATGAGCTGCGGCTGTTGCTTGGAAGCCTGTCCCCAGTACAAAAAAGTCGCGATCGATCGCCGCGAAGATGAATCGGAAGCAGACTACCAGCAACGTCGCGACGAAGAACTTGATCGCAACTTTATCGGTGCCGCTGCGATGAGCCAAGCGGTGTTGATGAACTCAAATCCGATTGGCAAAGCACTCGCGGCCAGCCGCATCGAAGCGATGATCGCACCGGGCGGTATTCAAAACTGCGGCAAGGCGGGCAATTGCCAAGCGGTTTGTCCCAAAGAAATTCCGTTGATGCATTCCTGGGGCCGTGCCAACCGAGCAGCGACGATCCACGTCTTCAAAAAGTTCTTCGATGGTTGAAACCGTCTGCGGAGCCAAACGCGTTCTGTATTGGATTTTGGCTAGTTTGTTCTTCGTATTGGCGATGATCGGTGTCATCCTGCCGGGCATCCCAACCACGCCGTTCTTGCTGCTGATGTGTTACTTCCTGCTGCGAGTGTCACCATCGCTGCACGCCAAAGCGATGGCATGGCCGGTCGTCGGAGGTCCCCTTCGCGATTGGCGAGACCAGGGCGGAGTGCGACGAAACGTGAAGCGTCTGGCCTACTCGATGGTGACGCTGCTTCTTGGATCGACGTTGGTCTACAGTGAGCTGCCGGTCGCGATCAAATCTGTCATCGCTTGTGCCGCCGTCTATGGCATCTACGTCGTGGCTCGATTGCCGATCGCCCACGACTCGCTACGTGCGCAACGTACTCGCTCAACTTAATTCTACTGCGGCAAGTAAGTATCGGTAGCGATTTCGCCCCACCTTGGTTTGAGTCTATATAGCTGGTGCGTAATGCAACGTTTTAAAACCGTTAAGCAGGTCAATATGAGTCATTCCACATAATGATCTGAGCCGACGGCGCTAGCCGCGGGCATGTTTCAAACAAAAACGACGGGCCCGCGGCTAGCGCCGTCGGCTCACTTAATGATCGACGTTTTACCGGTAAATACCGAACGACCTTCTTAGTGCAATTTTCAAAAACATGGGAGTCAAACTGTAGGGCCGGTTCCCACCGGCCGGCTTGTGATTGGCCGGTGGGAACCGGCCCTACATCCAACATCAATTTTCAATGTGCTCGGATTCGTTTCCTAATTCAAACTTGGCGTGGCAAGCCGTTGACTAGCCAACAAGCGATTGTCAACTTGATCGCGAGTTCAAAAGCCAACACAGAGTTGGTTGTTAAAACTTCGCTCGATGCAGAACCGTATCCATTAAAAGGCAATACAGGTACCATCACCCGAGAACGCTACTTGATCAAATCTTTGATCGCGTTTTCGTCTCCCACCCGAACTAAACGAACCTCTTCCAGCAGGCAGCTATACACCAGAAGGGACATGTACGTCGCCTCGGGAGGAGGGACGAAATACGTTCGTGGACCATAACGCCGTGTCGAACTCCGCATCAGTTCCTTGCCCTCGGCATCGTACACGCGAACGGTCACGACTGAGTTGTAACCGTTGCCGGTTGCGAGTGCGGAGACTGCGTACGTGCCTGGTCCCTGCAGCGGGATCCGTTGACCAGTCGAACCGTATTTGGTGTCGAGGATCGTCTTGCCGTCGCGCTGATATAGTCTTCCGCCTTGGGCGATATTCTGCCAGCCCGAATAGTTGTCAGGCCCGAGCTCGAATGACGGATTCAGGTTCAGAGCAGCGTCGTTGCCGCTTGGTTCCAGCCGCAGTTGTGACAACAGCAAACGTACGCCTTTGCCAGAGGACAGACGAATCCGCGCCGTGACAGCATCGTCGGGTGTATAAAACAGGTCTTCGTAGCGGTGCGATTTGCGAAACGGCATGGCGTAGGTTTGTGGCTGTCCAGTGGGTTGGCCGGCGGCGTCAAAAAACTGAACGGTACGCGATGGCAGACGTGAACTGGTCTGTCCCAGCTGATTGAAAAACTCAAACCGAGGATTCTCTTCGATCGATTCGACGTCGCCTGCAAACGTTGCCACAAGCGTCAGACTGTAGGGACTGGCCGGCATCACGCTCACGTCCTGCAACTGGATCGTCGCATTGGTGATTTGCATCGCCTGCGCATCATCAACCGCCGCACGCGATACCTTACCGGCAGTATCCGCGGTGAAATAGTCTGCCGGCTCGCCAGCGGAAAAATCGATCGACAGCGGCGGTGCAGCCAGCACAGCATCGGCTGCAAACATGACTAAAAGAAAGCAAAGTGGTTTCATGGTCAAACGCCGGTCTTATTCGATAACGATGGGGAAATTACGGTAATAAAGCGGTTTCCCTTGGTAGGAAACTTCCTTCGACTCCTGTTCGCTGTGATGGATTTCACGCGTACAGAACCAACGAACGTGGGTGGGTTGTCCTGCCGCAAACTCGAATGTGGACAGCGGGATGCTGGCGACCGCCTCCCATCCCTCGGGCGTGGAGCGAACGTTTAGGTCCCAGTTGGAATCCCAGCTGCGGTCTAGATTTTTGGCGTCGTATTGGACCCCATCGGCGTTGAAAGCGAACACGTAACGAGCCCCGCCGCTAAACAACCAAAATTCCAAGTGATCGCCCACAGGCCACTGTTCGGTGTTGGAAACGGAGTGGATCGCCGTAGCGGCCGGCGGACCTTCTAAACGAAACCGCAGGTGCAGCGATTCACCGTCGTGGGCGGCTTGAAGCTTGGTGCTGGAATACGCTTGCGGCTCTTGGCCGTCGAGCGTGACAAGTTTGAAGTCGTCGTTGACTGCCGGTTTTTCCCACTGCAAGGAATCAAAGTCGTCGGCCTCGCCACGAATCTCTTGGATATGGGCGACCATCAATCGGGCCATGTCTTTGCCAAATCCTTCGTATTGTTCCCGCATCCGGCGAATCATGGTTTTGGAATGCGGATGCTGTGCAGCCGCTTCGGCTTCGGTCAGAAGACGCATGCATTCTTTCTCCAAACCACGGTCGACAATTAAACCCTTGTACACGCCGGCGATGCTGGCATGGCACGAGCTGATGGTTACGTTGTCGGGCGCCAACCAACTGGTCTTAATCAAGTCAAAGTAGGCCAGCATCTGCGGGGCGGCTTCGCGATAAGTGCGGGTGATGTAATAGCGATACAGCGCATCAACGTCTTGCGTCGGATCCCAAAACAGACGCGTGTGAACCCACAAGTTCATCTGGCCCACATCCCAGCCGAACTGGCCGTTGCCGATCCCGTCGGTGCCAAAGTCGTTGCTGGTTTCAGCGTAGATCAGCGAGTTTGGGTGGTCCGGTCGTTCCATCACCGCTCTCAAGTTAGCCGCGGCGTAGAATGCTTGCGGCGAGGGTTTGGCTTCGAAGTATTCGTAGAAGCCCAAGCGATCCGTCATCGTCAGCCATTTTTCGAACCGTCTGCCCCAGGGTTTCGGTTGCCGAGGGTCGAGCAGCGGGAAATGCTGGTTGCTGGTTGGATAGGGCGCAAACCAGATGCCCAGATCTGGGTATGGATCGACGAGGGGCGGTTCGGCGAAATGGATATAGGCCAACACATGAATTGGAACTTCAGGCCGCAGTGTCTGCCAGGTCTCCATCGCTTCGTTGATAAACATCATGATTTGCGTGGAGCGAAACAGGGGGTCCTTGATCGAATCGGGATCCTTGCACGGCAGTTGCGTTCCGTCGGGCAGGGTCAACGGAGCGACACATTGATCACATTGGCAGCAGAACCAGTTGTCTCCAGGCCCCAACCGCACATGCTCGACCCGGCGACCAAAACGGGCTTCGTGTTTGGCCACGTCTTCGGCAAGTCCTTTCGCCCAGAGGGCTGGCAATCCTGGCACGCTCAAACACATCGTTCCCTCGCCGTGCTTGACGAAGCGACGAGATTTTTTGATCGGGTCGTAACCGAAATACTCTGGATGTTGTTCTTGATGGCTCGCGATTGGCACGGCAAAATTGGTGCCGTAGGGTTCGATCATGTCGAGATCGATAAAACCGTCGTAGTTCGCACGCACATCGCGTGTGTTGTCGCGGTTTCGCAGCAACCACTCACCCGTCGGCCGATGCTTCGGCCAGTTGGGACCAAAGCGGCGATTGAGAAACACCGGAATGTCGATGAAGTCGGTTTCGGTTAATTCAAAGTCGGGCGATTGTCCGTGCACGGCGCCAAAGTCGTCGTGAGGCCGAGCAAAGATCAGATCGCTGTTCTTTTCCAGCAAAGCATACAATCCATACAACGTTCCTCGCGGGCGGCTGCCAAACACATAGACGTCGTTACCCTTGTGGCGTACAGCGAAGCCGTCGTTGCCTTGCAACCGTTCTAGATCTTGGGGGAAGTCAGCGGCGAAGGATGTGCCCACAAATACTTTTGTATTCGCATTCGTGCTGGGCACAGCAACGATGGGCACATCGGCACCGGTGATTTTTTGAATCCAATCGCGAACATCGTTTGTAGCAAACGACTCAGCCCCCGCCGGTGCAACGGGCAAAACAAACTCACCCGTCGGTTTGCCAGCTTTTACCAACTGGGCTGCCGTAACCGGAGTGGAAATAAAAGCAGCCCCCAAGAAGCAGGCGAGGAAGACAACCGGTTTGTGATGCATGTTTATTTACGTCCTGAAATGAGTGTGTCAGCCGCCTCGTTGGTCGACCTTGGACAATTGGTACATGCCGACGTTTCCATTGCTGTGGGTCACCGACAGACGGTCGTCACCGATCAGGTCCCAGCCACTTGCGGCGTGTGGTTGGGCAACGACCAACGTATCGATCGGTTGATGCAGCGGAGTCAAGGCATAAACCGGCGCAGAGAGAGCCGCAGAAAAGCTGATGGCGGATAGCGTCCAGAGCGTGTGATCATGGAACATCACGACAGTCTCGGGTGGGTGGGATTTTGCGGAAGGAACGCAACATGAATGTCACGCAGATCTTCACTATAGACTATCCAGGAGCCGTCGTGGGAACCCTGTCGCCTCACTTCACTTTAGTGAAGTAGGGCCGGTTCCCACCGGCCGACTCCATCCTTGGCTTATGGAACTGGAAATCCGTCGGTCGCCCTCGATCTGTAACCGACGGCGCCGGTCATCCAATGCTCGTGGCCGGTGGGAACCGGCCCTACACCCGATGAAGTATAAGAATACAGCACTTTGTTTGCTGAAGTGCGAACACTTCGGTCGCGTTGGGGCTGAATATGATGCTACGTCCCCAGGCGTTCCTATACTTGGCGGGGGTGGAATGGAGTATCATGGGCCGAGCTTTCCTCGTTTTTCTCTTTTGCTAGGTCTTCTTCGATGCGATTGATTGGCTTGGTCCACTGTTTATGGCTGCTGGTGTTTGCCTGTGCAGGCGTTTGTGCAAATGACCGTCTTGCGGATGAAGTGAATGAGGCGGGCGACTCAGCGTCCAATGAAATTGCGGTGGTGTCGCCCGAGGATGATTGGAGTCAGCCTTCGTTTTGGCGGACCGGCAAAGGGAAACCGGTTGGAGAGGCCTGGGAGTTCGCTGATGGCGAGGTTCGCTTGGTGAAACCTCGCACCGGAGACGGAAATATCCTCAGCCCTCCCCTGCCCCCAAATTTTGAACTCGCTTGGGACTGGAAGATCTCTGCAAAAACCAATTCGGGACTGAAGTACCGAGTCCGCAAGTTTGGTAATCGCTACCTGGGGGTTGAGTACCAGATAATCGACGAGGCGATCCCGCTGAAAAATCCTAGCGCTGGCTCGACCGCTTCGATCTACGATTTGCAAGCTCCGGCACTCGACAAGCCTTTGAAACCTGCTGGCCAATGGAATCATGCTCGAGTGGTCGCCCGTGGAACCCACTTGCAACATTTTCTGAACGGAAAACTGGTTGCTGAGACTTCGACCGTGGGGACGGCATGGGACGCGATCTATGCACGTAGCAAGTTTTTTGAAGAGTCCGGTTTTGCCCAACCCCGTGAGGGAGATCGGGTGATGTTGACCGATCACGGTGGGCAAGCTGCTTACAAAAACTTTCAATTAACCACGTTGCCGGCACCCACCGAAGCACCTGTTTCCTCACCCTCCACCGGACCGTTTCTCGCGAACGGGATGCGAAACAGTTGGGCAGAGCAAAACTCCATCGTGTTATGGACTCGGACGACAAAGAACCCAGAAGCGAAGATGGATGGGCTGCCATTTGTGAAATTGTCCAACAACAATGCAAGGAAACTTGCGATGGGGACCAACGCCAAAGAACTTCTTGCCGCACAGTTGCCCGCCGGAGCGGAGCTAGAGCAAATGTTGGGAGCGTGTCCCGGAATCGCAGGCGAAGTGCGATTGACCTATTTCCCGAAATTGAAACGCTACGATTCGAAGACGACCGACTGGAAGACGACGGTCGCCGAAGAGGATTTTACGGCTCAGTGGGCTTTGAAAGACCTAAAGCCAGGGACCGAGTACGCCGCAATCGTGGAAACGCGGCCGCTGGGCAAGGAGGGAACTTCGGAGGAGGCTCTCTCAGCGGTTTTGCGAGGCGGATTTGAAACGCCGCCCGAAGCGAGCAGCAGTAAAGACGTACGGTTCTGTATGACAACCTGTCACGATTTCATTCGCCGCGATGATGGCGATCTGGGACACAAAATCTATCCGGCCTTCGAGAAAATCGGTCCTGATTTTGTCGTGCACGCCGGCGACATCGAATACTACGACAAACCCGATCCATGGGCGATGACAAAGGAATTGATGCGGTTCAAGTGGCAGCGTATTTTTGCCTTGCCCAACAATCGTCATTTCTATGCAAACCATACGACCTACTTCATCAAAGATGACCACGACACGTTGAAAAACGATTGTTGGCCAGGGGAACGTTACGGATCGGTCTCGTTTGAAGAAGGCGTGCAGCTGTTTAACGAAGAGCAATTCCCGTCGCATCAGCCTCGTTACCAAACGGTTTCATGGGGCAAGCATACCCAGATGTGGATTTTGGAAGGTCGCGATTTCCGAAGTCCCAATAACATGCCCGACGGGCCTGAAAAGACGATCCTGGGGAAGACGCAAAAGGAATGGCTGCTAAAGACGCTGAAGGATTCCGACGCGACGTTTAAATTGCTATTCAGTCCGACGCCGATCGTGGGCCCAGACCGTGATAACAAGAGTGACAATCACGCCAATGACAATTTCGTTCACGAGGGAGACGAGCTGCGGAGGGCCTTCGCGGAGATCGAAGGTTTGATCATTTTCTGTGGTGATCGACATTGGCAATACGCGTCGCTGGACGAAAAATCTGGCCTGTGGGAATTCGGTTGCGGACCGGGAAGTGCCGATCATGAACTGGGCTGGAAGCCAGGTGATAAACGGCCAACGCATCAATTTCTTCGAGTCGCTGGTGGCTTTTTGTCAGGGCAAGTCCAAGCCAAGGGAAAGGATGGCAAGCCAGAACTAACGCTGCGTCATCATGAGGTCAGTGGCAAGCAAGTAAGCGAGTTCCATTTTCCCGTCAAAGAATGATCGATTCGGCGATCAGCAAAGTATGTCGGCTTTTTTTTTCGCTTCCGTCCGGTTTGTCCGGACGGAGACAAGTAAAGTAGGGCCGGTTCCTACCGGCCTTCCCTATGTGCAAACGACGGAATCCGTCATCCACTGGTCGCCCACGATTTAAAGCGTACGTTACCGGTCGTCTAACGCACGTGGCCGGTAGGAACCGGCCCTACTTTACTACTTTACTACTTTACTACTTTACTACTTTACTACTTTACTTCGAACAACTGGTCGGCACGAAACGGACTTGGCGCACTCCGTTACGCACGCGTCAACACGGTGTAAATAATTGGCTCAGAGTCTGTTTCCTCCAAAAGCCTTGCTTGTTGAAGGCCTAAAGCTTACCTAGCATCTCGGCAACCTTGACTTCATACATCTGCTCCCACTGAGGATCCAAAATGCAATCGCTGTCTTCCTGGGCGCCACCGACATTTGCCAGTTGATCCGCGGTTGGCGCGTAGTAGATGTAGCCGTTGGTGTAGCCCGCGACGAAGGTATGCGGATGAGGAGACCGTTCTTTGATGTTCAATCCGATCCGCACCGTCAACTCTCCGGGAAAGGTCGTCAATATAAAATCGCCAATTCGCACTGCAACAAGCTCAACATCAATCGTGCGTTTCCCCGAATCCACTAAACTTTTCTGATGCTTTCGCAACAGGGCAAGGTTGGTGTTCACCCGCGTCAATTCCTCCATCGTGTTGATGTTGTTGATGTAGGCATTCATGTTGGGACGATTCTCGGCATCGAGTCGGCTAAGATCATTGCGACCCAATTTCTCATCCAGCAAATATCGGTGCGAGTAATACGAAGGAAATTCGCCTGAAAGATTGTATTTCACCACCAACGGCAAGAACGTCTTGAGATTCAAACTGGTCCCTGAGAGCGACTTCATCAAGCGTTGCTGCTCAGCTTCGAGTTGAAAGATACGCTCGCTTCGATCGCCTCGAGGCAGTGCAAGCGTTTCGCTGACCCATTTAAAACGAGCATCCTCGCGGCACTCAATCCTGCGAAGCCCTTGCAACGTACTCAGTCCCAGCATGTTTCCAAGCGGTTCGGCGCTTCGTACGTTCTCGACGTCCTTGTACATGACCGGGTTGATGTCGCCGCCGCAACCTTGCAGAAACAGGGCAAGAGTGTCAGCGCTCAGGTTTTCTTCGATCACTTTCGACGCAAAGCCAATGATGTCCGCGGTATTACCGCCGCTAGGCACCCCTTGAATTGGATGACAGGCAAAGTTGTAGACGACCGCCAACGTGCTTCCGTCAAACCGATCCAGACGCAACAGACCGATCTGAGGATCGACAGGGCCAACTTCGGCAACCTCCTCGTCGGGCGGCAGCGCGTAAGCGTGGCGGACGTCGGCTTCTTTCCCGCTTTTCAGCTTCAGTCGCCGGTTCTCCATGATCCGATCCTCGTGCCCCACACCCACGCCGATCTTCACCGGTACCAACCGTTCCGCCGCTTTTTTCACAGCTTCAACGGTTCGCGCATCCACGTCAGCACAAACAATTCCATGACAATGGCTGGCGTTGATCAGCACCTGAGAGGGAGCAATCCCGAGCTCTTTCTCTAGCTGCACGCGAACCTTGGATAGGTAGTCATTCTTGATGTGCCCAATCTCGCCAATCGCGACCGCATCCACCGTGACCAACACCGCGGTGGTCGTGTCAGACTTGAGCACGAGCGCTTTGACGTACAGCGGATCATTGACGGGGCCGGCTTGACGATCCGTAATATCAACTTTGGCAACACCGGCACTCAGCGATGCCGCATGCCCGGTCGATGACGTCAAGCCGACGTTCCAAACGATTGCGGCGAGAACAACGAAAGGGGCTACACACGGAATCACTAGGAGAGAGGACATTCTGAGTCGAATCGCGTTCTTCATGTTTTAAACCGTGGTGGGGACGATGCACATTTGAAGATCAATGGTGCAACTATCTTAACGGAAAAGGATCCGTCTTTGGGGTTTAGAGAAGTGCCCAATGCATGGCCACAGGAATCAGCCATCCGCCGATCGGCCTTGGTCTATAGCCTACGGGAGCGGCTATCCAACGCACTTGGCCGGTGAGAACCGGCCCTACTTCACTATTTGTCGTTGTTTCAACGTTATGGGGTGCGAATCGTTGCACTTTCGGCCTCGGCTTCTGTTAGACTTTCGTTCCTGGGGACATTTCGCCCCAGCCCACCGTTTGCCCGCTTGCTGCCCCATCCCCACCTAACGCTGTTGTCGCCGGGTAACGTCAACAGTCATTTCGGCCTCTGAGGTCGCACGCCGTATAGATTGCGGAGGAGACCGGTATGCGTATTGTGATCTGCCTCGTCGGACTGTTGTTGCCGATGTGTATCGCCTCTCTGGCGTCGGGCGTTGACTATCTGACGCAAATCAAGCCAATTCTGGAGGGCAAATGCTACTCGTGCCACGGGGTGCTCAAACAAGAGGGCGATCTGCGTCTGGAGACATTGCCATTGATGCTCGAGTCTGGAGTGATCGATCCGGGCGATGCGGACACCAGCCTACTGATTGAGCGTATCGTCGCCGAACCGGATGATCGCATGCCGCCAACCGAAGATGGGGCGGCACTGAAACCGGAAGAGATTGCGTTGCTACGAGACTGGATCAACGAGGGAGCGATCACACCGGAAGAAAAAATTCCAGTGGGCCCTGAATCACACTGGGCTTTCCAGAAGATTGTGCGGCCTGGGTTGCCCGGTTTGCAATCAGACAATGCGTCCGAATCCAGCATCAATCCGATCGACCAATGGTTGGACGTCAAACGCCGCGAACATGGTTTACAAACAACCCCATTGGCTGATCGATCGATCGCGCTGCGGCGATTGTACTTGGATTTGGTTGGCTTACCGCCCACCGCCGAGCAACTGCGTGACGAACGGCCATGGGAAACCATTGTCGACGAATTGCTTGAAAGCCCTCAGCACGGCGAGCGCTGGGCTCGGCACTGGATGGATGTTTGGCGTTACAGCGATTGGTATGGTCTAGGAGCCCAATTGCGGTACAGCCAGAAGCATCTCTGGCATTGGCGAGACTGGATCGTCGACTCGCTTAATCAAGACAAGGGCTACGACCAAATGGTGCTTGAAATGCTAGCCGGAGACGAGCTTGCACCAGATGATCCCGATGTCGTGCGTGCGACCGGTTTTCTCGCCCGCAACTACTATCTGTTCAATCGCACCACTTGGCTTGACTCGACGGTCGAACACACCGCAAAGGCGTTCATCGGATTGACGCTGAACTGTGCCAAGTGTCATGACCACAAATATGATCCGATCACTCACGTCGACTACTATCGTTTCCGGGCGATCTTCGAACCACATCAAGTCCGTCTTGATCCCGTTGCGGGCGTCACAAACTTTGATGTTGACGGATTACCCCGCGTGTTTGACGACCATCTCGACGCGGAGACCTTCTTGCACCTCCGCGGCGATGAGAGCAAGCCTGACAAAGAGACGGAAATCACTCCTTCGGTGCCCGCGATCTTGGCGAGTTTCGCTCCGCCGATCACACCGGTAGACCTGCCCCGTTTCGCTTATGCACCGGGTACGCGGGACTACGTTCAGCAAGCTCAACTTGCGGATGCTCAAAAGGCGATCGCCTCGGCGCAAAGTGAGTTGACCGCCGCTCGCCAGCGTCACGATGCCGCGATTTCTAATGCTGCAGCTACGCATCCGAACTCACAGCGTGATTTTGCCCCTATTGATGAACCCTTTGACCAACTCAACGACGAACGTTGGGAACTTGTGGGCGACGGTTGGGAGCTCCGCGATGGGATGCTACACCAAACTACGATCTCTCGCGAAGGGCATGAACTAAAACTGCGAAACACCCCGCCGCAAGACTTCGATTTGACGTGTCGTTATCAAGTTACCGGCGGCAGCACGTTCAAATCGGTCACGTTTCGCTTTGATCAAAGTGACGATGCTAGTTACAACAATTTTGTCTACAGCAGCGCACACGAGCCGGGCCAGAAGGTGCAAGTAGCTTATACACGCAATGGCAAGAATGTCTATCCAGGTCAAGGCGGCAAGTCGCTCAAACTCGAAGTCGGCAAAGCGTACCAACTGCGTTTCGCGGTCCGTGATCGCCTCGTCAATGTCTGGCTCGATGACGTATTCTTGATTGCCTACACGCTGCCCGATCGCCGCCCTGAAGGCCAATTGACGGTGTCTGGATTCGATGCGACCGTCGCGTTTGACCATCTCACGTTACGGTCACTGCCTGAGGAGTTGGAACTGAAATCCGCTGGCAACCAACCCGCGTTGACCGCCGAGTCGACGGAGAAAGCGGTCGCGTTAGCCGTGGCAAAACTGGATGTCGCGAAGGCTGACGCGGAGCGAATTTCCGCGATCGTCGCGGCGGACAATTTGCAGTTCGATGCAAACGCGGACTCGGCAGCTAGTTCCGCGGCCGTCCAACTGGCTGCCCAGCGAGAAGCAGAGTGGATGCAAGCTGAGTCGTTGTACGAGAAACTGCTGCACGAAGGAGACGAGAAAAAGATCAAAGCGTCACAAGCGAAACAGGCCAAGGCGGCCGCACTGTTAAAGAAAGTCGCGGCTGGTAGCGGTACCTACACGCCGCTTCGTGGATCACGCAAGGCTCTTGAAACCCCCGCGCATAACTTCGATACCTATGCCGCAATCTACCCCAAACAAAGCACGGGCCGCCGGCTCGCTCTGGCACGCTGGATCGTCGATCGCAATAATCCATTGACCGCTCGGGTTGCGGTGAACCACGTCTGGATGCGGCATTTTGGCGAGCCCCTGGTGGAAACGGTATTCGATTTTGGACTGCAAGCGAAACGCCCCGTGCATGCCGAACTGCTCGATTACCTGGCATCGGAATTTATTGAATCAGGTTGGAGTTTCCGGCACTTGCATCGCTTGATGGTCACATCGCAGGCCTACCAGTTACGTAGTTCGACGCTCGAGGCCGACCCCCATACGCTGGCTGCGGATCCGACAAATGTTTATTACTGGCGGATGAACACTCGCCGCATGGAATCGCAAGCGGTTCGGGACAGCTTGCTGCATTTAGCTGGCACGCTGGATCTGAAATTGGGCGGTCCGAGCATCAAGCCAGGTCCCGAGAGTCGGCGGCGGAGTTTGTATTTCACTCACTCGGCAGCCACTCAAGACAAGTTCTTGACGATGTTTGACGATGCCGATTTGTTGCAGTGTTACCGTCGCAGTGAGAGTATCGTGCCGCAACAAGCACTCGCGCTGTCCAACAGCGAACTTGCTTTGACCGCATCGCAACAGATCGCCGAGCGGATCAGTGACGAAGATCCCGAAGCGAGTTTTAAACAATTTGTCGAGCGAGCTTTCTTTGCTCTTTTAGCGCGCTCGCCCAATAGTGAGGAGGTCGACCATTGTGCGGAATTCGGCCACCAGATAGCGGAGCTACACTCCGGCGCCACCGCCACCGAGCTAAGCTCTCGCATGCGAGCCAGACTGGTACATGCGCTGATTAATCACAACGACTTCATATCCATCCGGTGACTCGATGAATCCCTCGCGTATTAACATGTCGCAATCAACGTGTGGCACGGCTTCGCCACGGCGTCAATTCTTCACACAATCCGCCTTGGGGCTCGGTGGAATAGCGCTCGCTTCGATGCTGCAACAAGACCGACTTGGGGCTGCCGGTTTTGCTACCTCCGATGGACAACCTCATTTCCCAGCCAAAGCGAAGAACGTGATCTGGTTGTTCATGCGCGGAGGCGTCTCGCACATGGAGAGTTTCGATCCCAAACCGGCACTGAATCAGTTCGCAGGTATGTCGATCCCTGATACTCCGTTCGCAGAGGTTCAGCATTCCGAGAAACTCAAACGTGTTCGCGTGGTCGTTGTGAACGACGCCAATGGGCAACAACGCAACAAACTGTATCCGCTGCAAATTGGCTACAAAAAGTACGGCCAAAGTGGGATTGAGGTCAGCGACTGGTTTCCACATATCGGTTCGCGGATCGATGACATTTCGGTCATTCGATCAATGTGGACGACTGACGACAATCACGGGGCTCAGGTGCAATTTCACTCGGGACGGCACATGCTCGATCCGCGCGTGCCCACCATCGGGGCCTGGATCAATTACGGCCTGGGGACCTTGAACGATAACTTGCCCCAGTTCATCAGCATGGGGCCACGTTTTTTTGATCGCCGCGACGGCCATTATCTTGGGCCGGCCTACGACTCCGTCGGTTTGAAGGTCGATCCCAAAAATCCGCTGGATTATGCGAGAGCTGAAAAAGAGGTTTCTGACCGTGAGCAGCGATTGGGGTTTGATCTGGTCAGCCAACTTAACCGGCTAAACGAAACTCGGTTCCCGCACGATGCTGCGCTGGAAGCACGAACGAAGTCTTATGAGTTGGCGTTCCGAATGCAGACGGCAGTTCCGGATGTGATCCGATTCGACGGCGAAACCGCAGAAACACATAAGCTGTACGGTTTGGACCAACCAGAAACCCGCGATTTCGGCCAGCAACTACTGGCCGCTCGCCGGTTCACGGAACAAGGCGTCCGATTTATCCAGATCATGCACGGCGATGGTGCGGCAGGCGCTTGGGATCAGCATTCCAATTTGAAAAACATGCACAGCAAATTGGCCGGTCAAGTAGACCGCCCGATCGCGGGTTTGCTGACCGATCTAAAGCAACGAGGAATGCTGGACGAAACGTTGGTGGTGTTTGCAACTGAATTCGGACGGACGCCAGGATCTCAAGGCAGCGATGGTCGCGACCACCATCCCTACGGATTCAGCGTCTGGATGGCTGGAGGAGGACTTAAAGGGGGCGTTGTCCACGGCGCGACCGATGAGATTGGGTTCCACGCCGTCGAGCAACCCCACTATGTCACCGACGTGCATGCCACGATTCTTCATCAACTCGGTCTCAATTCGCACCGCATGGAGGTCCCCGGTCACAAGCGGCTTGAACAGGATTTCGGAAACGTGATCCACGACATCATCAGCTAAGCAGGTCGCAAAAAGTGTCCGGAGGGCCCTCGCTGACGCGTTTTCAAGTTGCGAGTTTTTTACAATCCGAAGCGTAAGCGAGTGAAGTAGGGCTGGTTCCTACCGGCCGTGCCCATGCGAAGCCCACGGAACCGGTCATCTTACGCACGTGGCCGGTAGGAACCGGCCCTACTTCGCTGCATTATTAACATTCATATTCGATCAAAGACCAAGTCATGATGAGAGCCTCTCTGCTACGAGTCCACCAAAGCGTTTATGTGATAGCGATGCTCCTCGTGACGTTGCACGTTGCATTGTCGACTTCTTCGTTTGCTGAAGAGCCGGACATCGTCTTCAACGGCACAAAGGCAAACAAAGTCCTCTTTCTTGGCAATAGCATCACCCTACACGGACCGAAGCCTGATATTGGTTGGGAGGGGAACTGGGGAATGGCTGCCAGTGCAAAAGAGAAGGACTATGTGCATTTGGTGCTAAAGGCAATCGCACAGCAAACAGGAAAAACTCCGGAGTCGATGGTTGTAAATATCGCGGCTTTCGAACGTCAGTTTGAAAGCTATGACGTTGACTCCGCGCTCCGACAAGAACTTGCGTTTAAGCCGGACCTTGTCATCGTCGCGATTGGAGAGAACGTACCTGAATTGAGCACAGAGCAGCTGCAGGCAGCTTTTCGATTGAGCATGGCAAAGCTGCTAACGAGTTTTAAGCAGAGCAGCAATCCGGACATTGTGGTTCGAGGTTGTTTCTGGGGAAACCGTATCAAAGACCAAATCCTGGAAGAGACTTGCAAGCAGGTAGGTGGTCGCTTTGCCTCTGCAGACACACTCGGCAACGACGAAGCAAATTACGCTCGTTCGGAGCGTGATTTTACGCATCAAGGTGTCGCTGCTCATCCGGGTGACAGGGGGATGCAGGCGATAGCGGATGTGATCGTGAAAGCGATTGCCAACAATGCAAAGTAGGCCGGTTCCTACCGGCCGCCTCCACTTCACTGAAGATCCGTCGCCTCAATGCGATGTCGATTTGTCGAGGAGTGATTGCGATCGCATTGCGCTAGCTCTACACTAGAGGGCAATTGTTCAGCTGGAATATATCGACCACGGCCATTGTGTTAATTGATGGTTCTGGAGCGAATTGGCCATTGTCGATTTACTCCTACAGATCGATTCGAGGTTAGCCAATCGCCTCAAGTTGGCTCGCACTGTTCTCTTCGCTACTGGTTCCCACGTTTATGACAGACGATATGCCCGAACGTGATGATTCGGCCAACGCGAATCAAGGATCGAGCGACTTACCGCAATCAGAGACAAACGACTCGGCTGCTTTGGCAAAACGACCAAAGCGTCTATCTCGCGGAGACACGGCGCTGTTGACATGCATTGCTGGCGTTTGCATTGCGATCAGCGTTTTCGCAAACATTCCACTTAAGACGCAAGCGGTCGCAAGACAAACGTTTGGGAAGAAGGCCATATTTGAAGTCGAAAGTGCGCCTGCTGGCGTCGATCAGTCCGCGGGATATCCGCTTACTTACTTTCGACGGTGGGTGCATTCAGACGACAGCGTGTCAACCAGTTTTAGCGGCTGGTCACTTTTTACCAACATTTTTGCTTGTGGTGTGCTTACCCTTTTGGTCGTAGCGGCCGGGTATTGGGCGAGGCTGCCGAGCGAAACGGCACAGCTCTCCATTCGAGATTTGTTGTTCTTGACATTTCTGACAGCGATTCCCTTGGGCCTTTGGCAGACGTCTGTCAGTCAGAGCAAAAGACACGTCCAGTTGGCTTCGAAATTGGGGACGCAAGGATTTGTCGTCGTCGAAGGCAGAGTGGCGGAGGTTTTTACTAAGTTCTTGCCCGCGAGTGTTACGAATGCTTCGGCGCGAATCAGCGAGGTGCATCTGGATAACCCCGATGATTCGATCGTCGATGAAGTATTCGAATCTGCAGATTTAGAGGTCTTGCGTTTGGGCGGTGACTCCTACTCGCTGAACAAGCTCGATCAAATGCGAACGATGTCGCAATTGATGACTATTCGCATCGGAGGTCGGACGATCGACGATAGCGTACTGCACACGATCGCATCCATGCCCCAGCTCCGAGACCTCAGTCTGATTCGGACGAATGTCGATGCTGAAGGACTAAAGCTGCTCGGGGATTTACCGCATTTACGTCAGCTTAGCCTTGTCGATACGCTCGTCCGCATGCAGGACTTCGAGCGAACTTACCCATGGTCGGCAAAGCTTGTTTCACTCGAACTGCCACGACCTCAACAGGGCAACAGCGATTCGCTTGTGCTTGCTGGTTGGCCCAGACTACAGAATCTGACCATTCGGTCGAGTTCCCACATGATGAATGATGTTCCTGTGAAGTTGGAACTCGAGAATCTACCGAGTCTGCAACTGTTGACTCTCGATTCGATGCAAGCTTTTGAGTTGTCAATTGTCAATACGCCGGAACTCACTCGCCTGCGTCACGACCATTACGCCTTCCAATCTCGCGTTACTCGATTCCGGCAGGCACCCGAAGCTGCCTGGGTCACAAAGCTGCATATCGAAGACGCACCTAAGCTTGTCGAAGCTCGAGTTTATGGCCCCACGCTCGAGTCCGTATTCTATAGGGGAACACCTCAGCTGGATTTTCAACCTGACCGGAAACGCTGCTTCTTTTCAGGGGCTATCAACGATGTCGAAATAAAATCCTCCAGCATTGTACAGAGGTGGATCAAGGGGCTTGGCAAGAGCGAGGGCCCCTCCAAGCTCGATCTCCAGAAACTGCCGTTACACGACGTTGATCTTTCTGCTTTGAAAGAGAATTCGTTGATCCAAAGCCTTGATCTCACCTTCTCTTCGATGTCCGCTGCGACGGTCGAATACATTTCTGAACTCGGGGAATTAAAAGAATTAAAACTAGGCTACGGTCAGCTTGATGACGGCGTCATGAACCTTATGTTGCAAAAACTGCCTCGTTTAGAACGACTCGGAACCGGCCGTTTGGCTGACTCTCGTTTGAGCCTGCACGATCACCGCCACTTGCGTGAATTGCGAAACAACGACCCCCATATCGAGAGTTATTACGAGCCCATCCCTGAAGATACGTGGGTTTGCAGTGACGTTGATCTCAGCAATCTCGATCAGCTCGAAGGTACGGTAAAGTTGATGCACCCGCTGAGCACCCTGCGAGTCAAGAACCTGCCAAAATTGACGGAATTGATCGCGATGCGAACTGTTGAAAAGGCCGAACTGAGTGGCTTGCCTGGTTTGCAGAAGATTGGCGTTGGAGGTCCGTCGATCACGGATGAAGATGCGAGTTGGATGGATCAATGCACAACGCTGACGCATGTTTCGCTTCCTTATACCACGCTTACCGATTCGAGTTTAGCGTCACTGGTGAAACTCGAGTCGTTGGCGCACTTGAGTGTTCCCGGAACGAAGGTGACCGATGAAGTCATCACAAAGCTGAAAACCGATCAACTGCTACGTGTTAATCTCCGTGATACAAACGTCACAGCAAAAGGTATTCGGCACATCCTTCAGTCACCAAAACTGGAAACGCTGATTTTCAATTGCCTGGGTTTGACGGCAAATGAACTTTTGGCCGGAATCGAAAGCGATAGTCTCGCTGTACTGAGCATCCCGCATGTCACGTTAACGCCAGCAGAATTGTCCGCTCTGCTGAAAAAGGCACCGAACCTGGTTGAGTTAGATTTTGTTGGAGTCGATATCGACGCCAATATGCTCGATCTGCTGGCGACCACGGATTTGCGACGACTGCGTGTTTCTGCAGGGAAGCTGGATGGACAAGCTGCATTGATGCTCGCGGAAAGCCTTCCGTTCCTACGGTTTGGCGTGGAAACTGCCGACATGCCAACACAAGCTTACTTGCAGCTCTACAACGCTGACAGAACCTTGAAAGTGGGAGTCGAACAGCAAGGGGAAATGATCAATGAGATTCCATTGGTGGACGAAGAGGCCTTACGCGTCAGGTTTCTTGCCGACTCAGTGCAGAACCAATGAGAAAAGTAACAAACCCGAGTACGAGATTGATGAACTCTTCTTTGCCACCGAAAACGATCTTTCCATTACTCGCTATCGTGATCTGCGTTTTGGTCGGTTGTGACACTGCGCCGAGGCTGACATTTGATTCGCATTGGGCCAAGAATCAAGATTTGTCGCAATCCGAGGTCGATTTCACTTGGCCAGTGAAAGACGGCGTACTCAGGGTTGCGCGACCGATGCCGTTCGCATTTATCCAGCAGTTGGATCCGCGACAACTCGGGTGGCCCAAGGGAGACGTCAATGCAAAGCTAGACTTGAGCGTTTTTCCGACGGAACTTCATCGACACTTGCGAAATTGCTTCGCCGAAGGAGAGCAGTCGCTAACGATGGCGATGCATGTGCAGGAAGAGAACTTGTCGGGGAAGTTTGCGTTTGCGTTATCTCGCACAGGCTCCGGTCTGGTCACGGTTTCCGACCAGCTCAGAATTTGGAACGTCCGCACCGGCAAAATGCTTGGTGAACCGAGGGCATTGCCATCAGCGAATATCACTGCAGTGACCTTCGATCGGAATGAAAAGCATGTCATTGTCGCGGATGACGAGAAATTGTATCGGTTGTCCTTACCCGATGGTGATGTCGTCAACGCAATTGCGAGACCGAAAGGAGAAATCCGACAATGGCTTCGCGCAGCAGAGGGGAATGTCATTTGTGTGCTGACGGAAAGCGGGGATGTGTTTGTTTGCTACGACGATCTTTCTCAACTGCAATCGTTTCCAAAGCGACTGAGCGGCCAATCACAGAGCGTCGCGATCAACTCTGCAGGCACTGAAGTTCTTGTTCTTGACGGTTCAGCCCTGAGCACGATTCCATTGAGTGGGATTCAGTTTCAACAAGAACTTGCGATTTTGAAGACATCCCGCCAAGACTATCTGTTGTGCAATGACTACGACAAGAATTACCTGTTCAGCGACCTCTATTTTTCGCAGGCGCTAACGGCCGCTGCGTGTCGAGCGGCGTTGGGTGGCAAAGGTATGAGGCTAGAAACTACCGGACGGTTTAACAATTCTGGGTTTCTATGGCGTTCAATCGATGCCGCCATTCAGATTGATAAAACAGCCAGCTGGCCAGCAATCGTGGTGCTCAGCGAGAGACCAACAAAGAATGGGCAGCCCCAGTATGTGCTTTCCGAAGTGCTGCCTCGGTCGCAAGGCATGAGTTCTGCAGCGGTGCTTCGAGAATGTGAATCTCCCGGTCGGATCCAGCTCAGTAACGAGGGGCTCCGTGTCGCTGTCTACGATTCAGGCTCCGTCCGCATTTACCGCCGCGATGAACGCCACTTTCGTGGCACCGAGTTGCTCCGAGAAATTGGACGTCACCTCGTTCGTGAAGGAACAACCGAACAAATCGAAGCATTCTCGAGCTTCCTGTCGCGGCAGGGAAACTCGCACTTTGGCCTGAACCCTAACGAATTGTATGCCCACTTTATCGATGACGCCGGTCACGCTTGGGCTGAGTTACAACTATACCACCAAGACCAAGCAGAGAGGCTAGCGATGCTTGACAATTGGTATCGCCAAGGGAGTGAAGCCGCTCTGTTACTGAGCAGCAGACGGCATATCGATATGGCGTTAATTAGAAACTACCAATTCGATGGTAAGTTTCTGGTGCCGGTGCAAAAAGATCTCGCTCCATTAAACACTGGCCCAACACCGCATACGCTTGCCAACCACTTTCAAACGCTGGCGGAAGCAAAAGCTGTCAATTTGGATTTGATGGAACAGCATGTTCGTACGTCGCTCGAGTCGGATGCCTCGTTTTTTCCGACCCTTTACGACGTCGCGTTCTTTGTGAAACCAAATATGATTCAGACCAAAGAGGACTGCCCCTTGTATGCAGGGGCCATCGCAGATTTACACGGAGATCGGGGTGACGCAACGTACGCCAAGTTGATCGCTTCGGTAGCAAATCCCACCACCGTTAGAATTTTTCCCCAGTACCCCTTCGATACCGAACGACTGTTTAGCGGCACCCGCGCGCTGGTCGAGAGCAATCAAGCCAACGCCGACTTTCTATTTGGTCTCGGCTGGATCGCTGCATCCTATCAGCAGCACGATGTTGCAAAAGAGGTGTTGCAGCACATCCAACAGCAGATTGGCTTTGTGCCGCTGAAGACGAAGGATCCTTGCAACGTCGAAGCGTTTATTCAGTACGTGGATAGCGACAAATAGAGCACGTGGCTGAAAGCTGCCTAGCAGTATTTTCAACTTCGATGTAGCGACCGTCGCCAGATGGTGGACCACGTTCTGGCGAGCGTGGTTTCGGAAAATCGGGATTAGGCTTTCACGTTTAGCAGTTCGCATGCTTCGCGATAGCCGGGGGCGGCCGTTCCGTATTCGCTGGCCGATACTCGTGCCAAACCTACCAATTGTCGCCAGCGCAGTGACGGCCGTGTATTGGCGAATTCCTCGGTGGCGGTGCGGTAGTACTTTTCAGCATGCAACGCGCCGTCTTCGCTGGTCGCAAATCTAATCAACACATCCGAAATCGCTCGTGGAGATCCACCCAAGTCGGCGAACCGCTGAACGGCTGCACCTGCTAATGCTTGATCACGATTGCGGACGGCCTGTTCGGCTTGCTGCAAGAGCTGTTGCTTGTCGTCCACTGCTTCGACCGCGTCCATCTTCAGCGGCCACGGCTCGCGATCAACTCGCGGGCTTTGGCCGGCCGTGTGGTAGGCACCGACTAACAGGCTGGCGATCGTATTGCGTGGGTTGCTGACCCGAGCGATGTTACGCCAAGCGTTGGCTGCATCCGATGCGTGGACTCCCACCGAGGCTCCGTGCACCGAACCTTTGACTTTATCTCCGTCGCCATCCTTGTCACGGCCCGGATCGTGTAACAACAGCAGGTTGGCAGCCACCGACATGGCTTCGCCGACTTGGTGGGGTGCATAGCCGGCGGCCAGGGCTTGCGCGGCCGCGTCAGCAGCTTGCACACGGTTACTGTGAAAAATCGTCCAGGCCAATTCATCAATCCATTGGTCATCCCCTCTACGATTTCCGACCGGTTGGCTGAGCAATTTGTATTGATCGAGCAAGCGTGGTAGCAGCGTCCATAACTGGGGATCGGGCTTACCATCGCGAATTCGTCGCTGTGAATCTTGCAGACAATAACGCACCGATTGCCGCAGCAGCGTGTTGGCATGTCGTTCACCGACAATTCCGATGCACGCCCAAGCTCGCCATGCTAACACGACACGGTGCACATCGGCTTCATCTTGGACGCTGTGCTGGACCCGATTGAAAACGTTGGCTGCCGATTCTTCGCTCAGCGCCGCCATCATCTGCTCGGCTCCCGCTACCTCGGCCTGCCGCGTCATAGCTTGCAACTCTTCCGCCGACGGACGATGACCTTCATGCTTGCTGGCGTCCAAACGACGCAGGACTTCACTGCTGGAACCACCAAATTGTTGAATACGATCGGTGTTGCGGTACAGGACTTTCAAAACGGGTAGAGCACGCCGAGGGTCGGGAAGCTCGGCCGCCATTTCTAGTGCCGGCGTTAGCGCCATAAACGTATGGAAACCGACATAGTCATGCCCGCCGAAGGTGCGAGCGTTTGCCAACGAACCGGCTGCGATTAGGGTGGCCAGGTCCGTGCCGGTTTCGATTTTGCGAAGCAGGACTTGCTGCAGTTTGCCAAGCGGCGTTTCCTGCATCAGTGAAACCAACGGCTCCAGTTCACCAAACGTCAACCGATCGTCCGCTTCGTCGGCCCACACCGAACGGATGCCCAGGTCGCCCGCCAGGCCAGTGCCTAAACTGCCAACCAACATCCCACTACCAACGTTTGCCAAAAACTGACGACGGCCATTGCGATTCATCACTATCTCTCCAGACGGGGAACCATACCGGGACGCACTGTTCTTAAGTATAGCGAGTCCAAAGGTGGGCCATCTCGAGATAGATGCGGTTCCAGGTGCAGTGGACCGAGCGGAAAATGACTGTCGGGATTCGCCGTAGATGCCGTCGCGCTCGCGGCGGATATCCATGCGTTTGCGAGCATATCCACGACGCAAGTAAACCGCTCGTTCCAAGTGAATGAAAGACAATCGGAAATGCAAAGTCGCCGCTCGCTTCTTGGGCTCTGCGATCGGGTTAAAACTTCGAGCCGTCTTTGTCGACTTTCAATAACTTCCCTGGCTCTCTGAGCACTCAAATCAGTGAGAAACGACCCTGAAACTGGGTGTCGCCTTCGCTAAACGTAAATGTCGCAAATATAAGGCGGGGAATCGACTACTGCTGACAGAATAAAGATGCCGGTTACATTCCTTAAGACAGATCGGTTGCGGACAATCTTTGTATGCTTTCGAATGGTCCATTTATCGCGTTTTAAGGGGCTTTCAGTCGCTTAGCTGTTAATTTCCTGAGAAGATCGCTAGCAATGTCGACAGTGTCAACAATTACGGGATGTCGCAAATGACTAGTCCCGTGACGCAAAACGTTACTGACGGTTTGACTAACACCGCTATAATGGGGGTGTTGAGCAAGTCATTTCTCCGCTCTTCACTCTTCTCTCTTTTCTTTATAGGTGAATAGGTGCACGTTATGAGACGTCAGTCACAACAAGGTTTTACTCTAGTCGAACTTTTGGTCGTGATCGCGATCATCGGGGTTTTAGTCGGGCTTTTATTGCCGGCCGTTCAAGCCGCTCGCGAAGCAGCACGCCGGATGAGTTGTAGCAACAACTTCAAGCAACTCGGTCTTGCGATCCACAATTACCACTCTGCCTACAAACAAATGCCCACCCACGGTACCGGGACGGTTGCTCCGAGCCCCGGAATTGATTGGTGGCGTAGTTCAGCGATTGTCAACAATCGGCAGTTGAGCGTTTTGGTGGGCACTTTGCCGTTCATTGAGCAACAGGCGCTCTGGGAACAAATTTCAAATCCAAGCACGGTGGGCGGAACCTGGAACGCAATGGGCCCCACGCCTCAAAACATCAATTACACTCCTTGGGCATCCGATATCCCTTCAATTCGCTGTCCGAGCGATCCGGGGCGTGGTTTACCATCACTGGGCCGTACGAACTATGCTGCTTGCATCGGAGACTCTTGTGATGAAACGGCTTATGGTCCGTGGGCCAATAAGAGAATGATCGACGGTACACGCTCGCGAGCAACAACCGCACGAGCAGCACACCGTGGTTTCTTTAAGCCATTCGACAAGGGACGTTTCCGAGACGTTCTGGACGGATTGTCTAACACGATTGCGATGGGAGAGATCGCTACTTATCTTGGTGACAAAGACAGCCGAGCCGTTTTGCCCAGCTTCTCTGCTGGTAACAATAACGGCACGATGAAAACGATTCGCGATAATCCCAAGGCTTGTTACGTCAAAATTGATCCGGAACGCCCTCTCTTTTGGATTAAGGCCAGCCGGGAAACACGAGCTCGTGGTTATCGCTGGGCCGACGCCAAGACGATCTTCAGTGGTTTTACTACGATCCTGCCTCCGAACTCGGAAATCTGTTCGCGGCACAATGGCGACGATTTGAACGTCGTTGGTTCCACCTCCAGCTATCACCAAGGCGGTACTCATGTGTTGATGGGTGATGGTGCGGTGAAGTTCATCACCGACTCGATCGAAGCAGGTAACTCGTCTGCGGGTATGGTTTGGAAGAACGGTACCGGTACTCAGGCACCCGGCTCGAAGAGCCCGTACGGGCTTTGGGGATCACTTGGTACTCGCGCCAACAAAGAAACGATCGACGCAGAGTTTTAGGCCTGCAAATTGACTCGACGTCGCTTCATTGCCATCGATGCCAATGGTGCGACGTTCGTCTCGATTGCTTCAAACTTTACGTCCGTATCCGAACTGTAATTCAAACCCAACCATTCATAAGGAATCTAACTTGAAACGCGCATTCTCGATCACCCTACTTCTTCTTGGTTCATTTTCGCTATTTCTTGGCTGCGGTAGCGACACCACGCCTACCGTTGTCACCGAAGATGCCGACGCGGCAGCGATCGCGGAATACGAAGCCAACGAGGCCAGGTTGTTAGCGGAAACAGAAGGCTCAATGGACGAGGAATAGTCCGCTGAGCGTCCAACACTATCGTGGACGCTAACTCATTCCATTGAAGCAGCCCTTCAGGCTTGTCCCTCGGATCGATGCCGGGGTTGCTTCGCGAATATAGAAGGCACGCGACGACGACAAATGGCTGTCGCGTGCGGTTTCGGTCATAGCTACGGCTTTTGAGCGGTACGTTCTACACCGTCGACCAATTTCTCGGTCATTCGCGAACGGTATTCCATCAAGCTGTTCGCTCCTTGGAAACCGACGACCGTTTCATCCCAATCAAGCTGTTTGCTAAGCATGCGGCCGTTGTCGATGTCGAAGCGGATCGTGCCATTGCTGAGCTGTTGAACAACTTGGGCACGAACCGATTCTTCGTTGATTGGTGTCAGCGGTTCGCTGCGTAAAGAAAGGGTCGCAACTCCGGTTTGCACTTTTTCAAGTGTGTAGCGTTCGCGAATCTTGATCGTCTTGACTTCACTGTTATCCAGTCGAGCTTTGACTTCGTGTGGAACCGACCATGAATCGCCGATCGCAAGTGGTTCTTCGGGCAACTGAAGCGTCAAAGTCCCCATGCCCAGCGACGCCTTAGTGCCACCGTGATTTTCTCGTTTGATTTCGATCCCTCGAGCATCAAACGTCAGCGTCGACAATTTCTTGCCGATTTGTTCCGCGACGCGTCCGAAGATCGCCGGTGGTTCTTCTTTGGAAAGGCTGTCCCAACGGATTTCTTCTTGTTCGCCTTGTTGCTGAGTCATTTCGACCGAGTCAACTATATGATCGATGGTCGATTCGCCGTTGGCGTCGGCTGACAAAACATCCCAGTGCCGCTGGCTGACCGTATGGACCGTGGAAATCTCTTCTGCACCGCGAATTCGCGTCTTGGTCTTTGCCGCGTGAGTGACTTCGTAATGGAGTTGCTCGCCCTTTTTCAGCGTATAACGCAACGTGTATCGCTGTAGCACGCTTTTTCCAGCGTTTTCAGCATCTTCGGCTTGCGAAAGGGTCGCGGTGGTGCCAGAAGCGGCAGCCAAGAAAGTCACAGCAGCCAGGCAAAAATTTCGATACACAGTCAGAGTCTCCATCCTCTAGAAAGTCGGGCTAGTCGGACGCTGCGTTTCACGCCCTACAAGAGGTTCGCAAAAGCCCGTTTTGAATGCAATACAGATTTCTATCGCTGATAAATTGGCAGGTAATGATAGCGAACACTCAGGCTGAGCACGGCCAGTGAAGTGGCATAAACGCTTCCGTAGTTATGCTCTTCGCGTTGCGGTTGCCAGGCTCCGGTTTGATGCTGGGCACCGAGTAACAAGTCGGACACCAATTTGGTCGCCGTTTCGGCATGTTTTCCGCCAAACTGGTGCATGCCCTGCGAGTAGTAATAGATGCCGTAATAAAAATAGCGTTCGTTGATCTGGGGGGGATCCTGCAACAACCAGTCCGCAGCGCCTGCGACCATCGGTGAATCGTACAACCCGCAAACCTGCATCGCGAGCAATCCGGCAGCCGTCATGGTGAAGGTTGCTTGGTGGGTTCCTGGGGTATAGCTAAATCCACTGACCTCGACGCTACCCCGCTTGGCTTTTCGTGGTGTGGTGTACGATGCTTTCAGATACTTGACCGCTTGATCGATTGCCTCGCCGGGCACGTCCATGCCATCGTTCTTGGCTGAGCGTAACGCCATCAATTGCCAAACCGAAGCGCTCAAATCCGAGTCGGTGCTGCGTGGCTCGTAGCGCCAACCGCCTTGATGCAATTCAGGTTTGCCTACTTTTTGGGCCGCTAAAATCAGCTTGATCGCGGGTACCAAGGCTTCGTGGATGCGGACGTTTTGCTCCACCGTCGCTCCCATGCCCAACACTTCGGTCAACATCAACGTGATGATCCCGTGTCCATACATCCGCGAGCCGTCACTTTTGCCAAAGTATCCGTTGTCGTCCTGATGCTTGGGCGTCAACACAAAGTCAATCGCTCGTCGCATGACTCGCCCCAACTCGGTTTCATCGCCCGGTTGGGTCCCAATCGAAGCCATCGCCATGATCGCCAGCGATGTCATCGTGACATGGTGATTGCGATCGGCTAGTGCTCCATTATCACGCTGAGTCCCGGCAAGGTACTCGACCGCTTTACGAACCGCGCGATCGACTTCGTCAGGAATGTAAAGCGTCTGGAGTGATTCTTCTGCGGCAGCGGTTTTCGCGAACGCACACGCCGTCATCGGCAGACACGCTGCGGCCACGAGATTCTTTAAGACGAGTCGGCGATTGATTGATAATGGATTCATCTATTTCTTCTTTGCCGCTCGGCGTGCAACGGCTTGAAAATAAGCTTCGATTTGCTGTTGATATTCGGGCGACCCCACATTGGCCTCCGTCTCGTTCACATCATCGGTTCGTCGCTCGCGAAGTTGCCCCCATTGAGCCCCTTTTCGATTTTCGCCTTTGGAAGCGATGGACTCGCTATCGCCGATACCGTCGGATGACGAATTGCTGATCGTACTCATGGACGACTTAGCCATCGATTCGGATGGGCTCTCTGCTGGGTTACCTTGCTGTGCGGCGTTCACTTGGCTCTGACGCTGTTTGGCCATTTGCTGAGTTTGTTTCTGCATCGCAGACGCCAGCGTCGGTGATGCCTGACCGGCTGATTTGGCTTGCCCGGGTTTACTTCCCTGAGCCGCTTGAGCCGATTCGGATGGTTGCCCTTGTTCGCCCGCTTGCCCCTCGGCCGCCTGCTCTTCGCCGGATTGTTGGTTTTGGCCCTCGCCGCTGGCTTGACCTGATGGCTCCGCCATCGCTTGGTCGAGTTCGTCTAGGGTCTGGGCGAGTTGGCGAGCACGTCCTTCGGGCGTGTTAGCTGCGGGGGAAGCAGACGATGGTGATTGCGATGAAGCAGACTGCGATTGCGATGAAGGTGTCGGGCCGCTAGGAGTCGGGACGCTAGGTGTCGACGGCGACGATGATGTGTCTGCCGCAGGGGATTGCGGTAACGCCTCAGCCATCGTGTTTGACAAGCGGTCTGCTTCGGCTTGGATCTGTTCTGTCGCTTCGGCGATCTTCTGGCTCGCGGCAGGTGATTGCGTTTGGTCGTCGCGGGCAGCTTGTACGGCTTGTTGTGCCTCTTTTGAACTTGCCACAGCGTTTTGCTCGACCGATTCGGCGGCTTCACTAAGCGCCTCGGCAACCGATTCCTTGCCAAGTCGTTGTTCGTGGCGAGCAGCCCGCTCGAGCAGGTCCGCAGCAGTCTCGGTTTGCTGCGTGATTGCCGCTTGACTGTTCAGGGCATGCTCGGTCGCCTGAGCTGATGCACGCAACGACTCGGGCATCGCTGATTGATTGGCTATTTCACTGAGTGCTTTTTCGATCTGCCCAAGTTCGGCGTCGGCTTTCGCTGCCATTTGTTGAGCAAGTTGTGCTCCTGGATTAGCCTTATCGAGTGATTCCGTTTTTTCGGACTGAGTCTGCTTTCGAATTTTTTCAGCGGCGTCTTTCTTTTCCTTCGCAAATTGCTTTGACTCGCGTGCTGCTGCTTCGGTCGTCTTGGCCAATTTGATTCGATCTTCGGCGCGATCGATCTCTGCTTCTCGCCATGTTTCCTTGGGGTTTTGCTTGAGTTTCTTTTCCAAATCGCTTTTTTGCCGCTCAGCACTTTGGACTTCTCGCTTTGCTGCCGATTCTCGATGACCGGCGGCTTTTTCGAAATTTTCCCATTCTTTACGTTGGTTATCTGCGTCTTGGGTGCGGCGATTCCGCGACTCACGCTGCAGATGACTGGCTTGTTGTTCAAGAGCTTGTCGATCTTTCTCACGTTCGCTGACCGATTTCGAAGCGGCGTCGTCGGCATCCCGCTTCACTTTCTCGATCGCCTTGCTTGCGGACTGAATCGCTTCTTTGGCTTGTTTCGCTGCTTGATTCAATTCCGACATCAATGGGTCACCGTTGCCACTTTGATGCACATCCTGAGCCGCCTTTTGCAAGTCGTTGCGAAGTTCAGCGATCTCTTTGTTAAGGTCCTGTTGTTGTCCGAGGTTTGCCGCCCGTTCCGCTTGATGCAACAAAGCGTCACGGACCGTGTCGATTTTTTCGGCAACCCCTTTCAACTCCTGACGCATCCGCTGTTTTTGCTCTTGCAGCATTGGACCGCTTCGCTCAAGACTCTTATTGACCTCGCGTTCCGCCTGCGCGGCCTGCTCAAGTGACGCAGCCGCAGTTTCGACTGCATTGGCAGCGATATCGGACAACTCTTCTTGCATCATCTCGTTGCGTTTTAACTCTTGTTCGAGTTGACGCATCAATTCTTCGGGGGATTTGTTGGCCGCATTGGCCATCGCTTCGGCTTGATCAAAACGCTGTTGCAATTCCGCAGCCTGCTGCAATTCACTCTCCGCAGCCCGCAGTTGTTCGCGTGACTCGGACACATCCTCGCCTGCGTCCGCACGCTCAAAATGTTCAGCGGTATTTTCGAGTGCTTCTTTCAAATCCTGTAGCGATTTTGCTGCTTCATCAAGCATTTCGCTCCGCGGTTGTTCAGCCGACGTTGTCGCTGCGGCGTCCATTTGTTGTTGCGAGCGTTTTAGGGCATCGGCAATTTGCGCGGTAGCCGCGTCCGCATCTCGTGCTAATTCTCGTTCGCTGCGGTCGGTCAAATCAGCGTTGTTGGCCCGGTCGGCCAACGTTTGCATCGTCTCGGTGGCGGCTTGTTCGGCTTCTTGTTGCTGCTGGTCAAGTTGCTTTGCCGTTTCTGCGGATGCATCCTCACGCTGTTCGGTTCGCTGTTCCGCCTCCCCCGCTTTTTTTGCTGCCTGGCGTGCTTGTTCAGCAAGCGTAGGCACATAACTCAATATGACCTGGCGTGCCTCTTCGACAAGCGGTGCGAGTGGGGCTATCGCTGCATCCACTTTTGCGACGGCCGGCCGCAAGTGCTGCGATGCGGAAACGAGTGCGTTTTCGTCCCATCGTCGCTGGCGAATCAATTCCGATCCCTGTCCGATAGAGCCACCGTAGCGGGATTGATCGATCGATTCGGAGATCGACGATGCGACCCCCGCAGCTCGTACCGATTGAACCGCCTTTTCCATCCCGAACATGAACCGCTCAACCCACATCGGGTGCTCTAAACGTGCTTCAGCGTAATGATCGAGACGGTTCTCGGCCAATCGCAGCGATTTAAGTTCGGTTTGTAATGTCTTGACTTCATGCATTGCATGAATCACCGAGAAGGCTCGTGCCAATTTTTCATAAACATCCGAGATCGATTCATCGCGATAGTCTTGGTAGCCATCGGCGCTGACGTTCTTAATCGCACGCACAAACAGAGACGTGTCCGACGCGTAGCCTAAATCAACGATTGGTCTCGCTCGATTCAAAGGCTCCTCTTGCTCTAGCCGCAAAACGAGATCGGCGATCGCATGATCGTATGCGGATTGCTTTTCATTTAAGCGACGCGTCGTCGTGGCAGCCTGATTTGCATCATCAATCGACTCAAGTTTCTTCGATAAGTTTTTGGCTTCCCGTCCATCGTTGTTCGCTTGGCGAAGAATGTCGTGAGGTTTGCGGCGTTGGCCATTGAGTTCGACAAGCAGGTTTTTCAGCCGGCCTTCGAGTTGTTGGTCAATTAAATTGCTGACCACTTGGCGATGCAATTCAGCGGTGTATTGTTGCAACAACGACCGCAGGTTTTCGTGCCCTGGTGGGTCGTTGATCGTATTACCAAGTCGGATTTGCCACGAGCTCGAAAAATCACTCCATTTGCGAAGATAGTTGCGATGCGACTCGGGCATCAATTCCGAATAAGTCGCGATCAAGGTGTCAATCGTCTTCATGCGTGCATTGGCGACATTGACGTAGCGCTCGTACAATTCGATTGGAACCTGGGCTTCGGGATCCGCGATTGGCTGAACACTTTGCAATAATGCTGCGGCGTCGGTCAGTGCACAAACATCCATGTGATGGGCGACAAATGAACGAGCGAACTCTTCGACGCGTGAGACCTCATTGCGAGTATTGGCAAGTTGCCCGTCGAGTCGCTTGATGAGGTCACGTCGGATCTTTTTTTCCTCATCATTCGCGTTTGCTGTGTCATCTTCGATGATCGCCACCGCGGCCTCGATTTTGGATTGTAAATCGATCAGCGCCAAACCAATCTGCTCAAGCCCCGATGCTTCGACGGGATCGTTGCTGAGTGGGAGTACCGTTTTCAAACGGTTCATCAACGCAACTTTGGCGTCCGCTATTAACGAGGCCGATTTTTGGACTGATTGAATCTTCGCTTCCGGAAGTGCGGCGGCGTCGGGCTGGGATGTCAGTTGACGCAATTCGTCAATCAAACTATACGCGTCACTCGTCCAGTCGACGGTTTCGCTAACCACTTCGCCTAATCGACTCAGATGATCTTGCCGTGATTGGGTAAATCCATCATCGACGATCAGAATTTCAATCAAACGTGACTCGCCTCGTTGCCGTTTGCGGTCCAGCGCAACCACGCGTACGTGGACGATATCGCCACTGACCAATGCCTCGCTCTGGCTCGGCGACTCATTCCGCTGCATCAAGTCCCAATCCCACGTGGGGGACAATTTTGGGGCCGCAGACTCGATTGCGATCGGGTTCTGAAGCGTCGCCGATCCGTTGATCTCGAACTCAATAAAGACGTCATCGATAGGGATGTCATCCTCGACCGATGCCGAAAACGCCAAGACGTCCAGTGGCGATGCCAGCATGTTCGATTTCACTGCATCGCCCCAGCGGACGACGGGGGGGGTATCGAGGATCGGGACGATCGTGTATTGAGGCCCGAACGGGTTGCCAAGTTCCGAGTCGAGCCCGATCGCATCAATTTGATAATTACCCGGCGTTTTGATCGGTAACGAAACGGAGAACGCCATCAAGTCGGTGCCAACCTGATGAAGGGGAATAGTCACACCACGGGCCCCGTACCGCAACATCGCATCGCGCACAGGTTGATCAAATTGGACCTTCAAATGGCCTACGGATCCGGCAATCGCGGTTAAATCACCGTGGTCCGCCGTTTCAATCACGTCCTCAAGTTTTGCATACTTGGGGAACTCGTATCGTTTTTCGAAGGAAACAACGCGAGGGCGAGGCAGCGGAGTTAGCGTGTGCCAAAGCGTAACAGCGTCCCCGGTCAAGACGCGGTACTGAACCGGCGTCTTTTTGATGGCAAGGTTTGCCGCGAACACGTTCGGCGGAACGACCGCTGCAGATCCGTCGCCGGAGCGCGGCAGTGAACCGTCGGCATGCGACGTCAGCAGCGGCGCGCGAGACAACATCGTCGACTCGAATGTCTCGTTGTCGGCCCTCCACTGAATGATCACTTCCTCGGAATAGCCATTAGCGGGGCTCATCTCCGTCGATGCGTTGGGCTGCGAACGAGGCGTGCTGACCTCAACGACCACCGCAACGGCATCGCCTTCGGCCACATAGCGGGTTGGAGGGATCGGTTCAACGATTCGAATTTTGATTTCCGATGCACGCTCAATCGAAGCCATCGGCAACATCGCACGTGCCATACGACGACCGAACTGCAACGAAGGAATCAGTGTCAGAAGAACGCAAACCAACAAGACCACCGAACCCGCGACCAACCATTTGCGAATCATCGCGATCGGCAGCAATCCCGTGACGTCGATCTTCTGAAGTCGTCGTCCGACCGATTGCTGCAATCGGTTTTGCAACTCGATTGATCCGTTGGCGAACCGGGGGTCGCCAAGTTCGACTGCGGAAAGTAGGTCGTCGCGGACACGTGGCGCGGTCGTTTCGAGCTGACGAGCGAGCTCTTGAGGATCATCGCGACGCAGATGACGAAGACCGAATCCCCACAATACTGCCGCAGTGATTCCATAAGCAGCAAGGCTGAGGATCATCCGTAGCGATTCGGGAAGTAACCACAGGTGGTCAGCGAGCGCGACGACGAACACCGTCCCAAAAAACGCTAACACGGCGATTGCGATACAGCGAAGCCAGATCAACCAACGCCGCCGTCGGGCAAACGACTGAAGTGCCGTCGCGGTGGCGGGATCTAGTTTCAATTGGCTAACAAGGGAAGAGCCTGCTGCGGACATCGTTTACACCAACCCTGCTCGTTTGCGCAACAACCATTCAGCGGTCAACAACGCGATGACCACCCAAAACCAATAAAATGACTGCCATATCAACACATCTGATTCGATGATCGAACCACTCGACAACGGTTTCAGCTGCTCGAGTAACTTGTCAGCAGATGATTCATGAAAGTAGCTGCCCTTGCCGGCCTGAGCGATTTGCGACAAGGCGTTTTTATCGAGTCCAACGCGACGCAATTCTGCATGATCGGGTGACCCGACCCAAATCGGCGTGGTCGCTTGTAACGCCGTCGAATCAAAACCGCTTGCACGAATCCGGACTTCGTATTCGCCTGGTTCGAGCGGCGGCGTTTGACCTTGATACGTCCCCCTGGCCGGATCGTCGATCGACAATGCGACCGTCGACACGACACGATCCGCTGTCACCAACAACGCGTCGACCGTTGCATCACCCAGCGGTTTGCCGGTGGGACCTTGCAGGCGAACGCGAATCAGTGACGTATCACCCACTCCGTATTCTACGCGATCGGTGCCCAGTGAGACAAAGGAGTCGCTTGCCGCGTAAGGCGGCTGCATGACGGCGCTGAGCACTTGATTCCAAAACCGAGCGTGCAATTCGTCAGCCAGTTTATATCGCCAACGCCACGATTGGTCCGACGAGAAATAGAAGACGCGGCCGGAACCAAAGAGCCGCGTTACTAACCAAGGAAGCTGCTTGCCGCCCGGCTGTGATGACGTCGCCCAAACTTCCGCTCCCGCTTGAGCCTGGACTTGGTTCACGTACGCGGCTTCAGGCAACCGCGCCCACATCTCCGCAAGTTTATTGCTGTCGGACTCATCGGTTTGCCGCAGCAACATCATCGGTTGATCGCGACCCACCATCGTCGGCACAATCTTGCCGCCATCGACCAGCGAATCACCACCGACATACGTAATCGGAACAACGTCCGACAAATGGGATTCGACAATTTTGCGAACGCGTTGATACTGTCCATCGATGACAATCAATCCGCCGCCACGACTAACAAATTGGCGTATCAATGCCGCATCGACGGGTTTGATCTGCTCCGCAGCGACCTCACCGAGAATGATGGCGTCATACTGCGAGATGGCTTCGGCGGACGACGGGAATTGTCCGGGTTGGTCGCCTCGCGTCACCGACGGAATATCCGTTCCCGGGCCATACAAAATCGAATCCACTCGCCACGCCGGGTCACGCCCAAACAAGTTGCGTAGGTATCGTGTTTCCCAACGACTCGATCCATCAAGAATCAACAGACGACGATCCCGAACCGAGGCGGCGACTCGAAATGGCATCGAATCATTGTCCGCCATGATGTTCCCATTCGTACCCGCCCCAGCAACAAATCCGCCCCGGCCGGCGACGGAGTCAACAATCGCGCGCAGATCCAATGCCACTGCATCACGACTGACGCCTCGGGCCGAAGCCTCTTGCGTCAGCTCGACTAGAGGCTCAACCTCGAAGTCGAACGGGACTTCGATATCCCCTTCGACGCCGGGGACGAGTGTGTGTTGCCAAACGGTCTTGTTCAGGTGTTCGATCCGCAATCCCAACGGCTTACCGGTCATGCCAAACTGTTTGACAACAAGTTTCCCCGATAACCGTCCATCTGCAGCGACGGAATCCGGACGAATCACTTGAGAGATGCCAGCATCAATCGGTTCCTCTTCGGATCCCATTCCAAGCGTCATCACCTGAGTCGCCGCGGACGCAATTCGGCGTGCTGCGTCGACGGGGGATGGACCTAGATTGTGACGTCCTTCGCTGATGATCACGATTGCCGAACGGACTCGGCTTGCTTCGGGATCGTCGGCGTCCACCGAGTCCGAATCCTGCGACGGTTTCTCGCTGGGCAGGATTCCTTCGACGCCACCTTCGACGGACGCCGTCGAGATCGCAGACGACAAATTCGTTCGCAGTCCTGCTGCGATCAATTGCAATGACGATTCGAGTGGTTCCTCGTCACTGCTGGACCACAACGGCACCGCTGCAGCGGAATTAAACTCGATGACTTCGATGTCATGCGTTTTGCTTAGTTGCTCGACAAGACCAGGGTTTTCAGGGGTGCCAACCAGCAGTCGCGTGGCACGCCGAACGCGTGATTCCGAAGCGTCAGAGCGGGCGCTATCGGTAATCGCCATGCTTGCCGACGTGTCGATGGCGAATGTGACCTTCCCCAACGTCCCAATTTCTTCACGGCGGTGCCACACCGGTCCGGACAAAATAAAGATGACCAACGCGACGGCAGCTGCACGCAACGCTGGTAACAAATATGAGTACGGAGCGGCCATCGTGCGAGTTTCGCGAGCGTAAAACCACATCACCGCAGACGCTGCGATGAGAGCAATCGCAAGCACAAGACCGCCTGACAAATCACCCGCAAATCGAATTGTTGGCAAAAAATCCATTATGCGATGCTCCCGTGATTCTTATGCACAATTTGCTGCTGAACCACCAGTTCCAAGATCATCGCAAGCAAAAGTGCGTACAGGAACCAACGCCAGATTTCGCGACCGTACCGGCGAGTTTGTTCGGCCGATTCGATGGAATTTGTTTCCGTGTGTATCGTTGCTCCGATCATTTCGGCAACCGCTGCGATCCGCGCGGGTTCAGCGTCACGTAGTTGCGACTCTTCCGCTGGGACCTCAGCGACTCGCACAGTCGCGGTCACGATACGCTGGCCATCGGCTTGAGGAAGAATTTGTCGGAACCGATACAAGCCAGCCTGATTCGTTTGCGTCCAGACCAACTCGGTCGCGTCCGGTGATTGCGGATCACTGGGCATCTCGATCGTGATTTCGCTCGAACGAGGCGTTTGGACTGTGAAAATTGCTGGCTCAATGTCGCTCTCGTCTGCGGCTGCTTTCTTGGCGGATTTGCCGGTGGGTCTGGACGCCTTCGATTTGATCGCGGCTTCTTTTGTATCCTCTTGCACTTTCTCGGGCTGACGAAATTCGTCCATCAATACCACTATCGGCTCGCCGGTCATCACCGTCGTCGCTCTTCCGCTGCCGATCAAATCGAGTGCAAGCTGCTGCATCATCGGCAGGTAGATGCGTCGCAGCGGCAGCGATGTCCAGGAATCATCACAAGGGATGGCGAACTGGACGATTCGTCCTCGTCCGCGTTGGGCTGAAACGACAAGCGGATCACCGTTGGACATCGACATCAAGACGATGGCATCGGGATTTGTTGTGTTGTCTGTCTCGCTGCCTTTGTCGTCGGTATTTTCAGTGACGCGAGGAATGATCTTTCGATACGCGTAGACGTCGACTCCCGAAAACGGACGTTGGTCACCGGGAGCAAGTCGCGACCAGGGAGTGAACTGAGAATTAGCGTCGCCAATTCGCATCGGCGTGGCGTTGGTTTCCGACGGATTGCCCACCAGTTTGTCCAGCTTGGCGGGCAGTGGCATTAATCGCTCGCCATGCTTCCACGAATTGGCATATTCTGCCTTGTCCAAGTTCTCGCCGTCAAACAAGATCAACGATCCGCCTTTGTAGACAAAATCGGCAATCTTGTTTTGTTGATCTTCGCTCAATGACGCGACGTTAGCCAGAACGAGGATGTTCGGTGGTTGTTCGCTCATTCGCTTTGGCAGTTCCGAAACGGTAACAACTGACGCGCGGACCGCATCCACCTGGTCTTGCTGAGCAAACGCAAAAGGACTCAGGGCGATCGCCAAATAATCGGTTTCGCCCTCCAACGGCTCTTTCCCTGGTTGACCATCGACAAGCAAGACATCGATCTCGCGGATCACCTCAACTGCGGCACTACGGCGATTGTCTTCCAACAATGCGTCGGGGTGCTCTACCGTCACCGCGATCTCATGAATTCCAGACTCCGCAAACGCGGTTACATGATTGATCAAGGTCGTCGAGCGAGCGGGAATCGATACCAAGCCGGGTTCCGAATTCACGCCATCAATCGACCAAGTCACTCTGGCTTCGTTGATCGGTTTATCACTGGCGTTGCGGACTCGCGCTGCAAACACGGTGCGACGATCAGGGACCAAGGCGGGCGACATCGTTTCAATCGAGTCCACCGACAAATTTTCACGCGTGTTCAATTTGCTTCCGACGTTCCAAAAATGGATTGCCGGTCGTGCGTAATCGCTTGGTGAAGCCTGCATCAGTGTCTTCAGGTTCTCAAGCGAAGCATCATTCACGTTGCAGCTTTGGAAGTCGGACACAATCAACACCTGACGTTCGAGGTGCGAGCCGTTATCCGCGGCTGCCATCCCTGCTCGAACCACTTTTGCCAAATCAAATGGCCCCGTCGTCGCGATCAAGGTGCGCAGGCGATCCTGCGCATCGCTGGTGCCCATCGTGGCATGACCGGATATCGATGCCACGCTGCGAATCTCGCTTGCGGGCATCCAGATGATTTCGTCACGTCGAGACAATGTTGCCAAATAGTCCCCGAGTTCCTGTTTCACGCGGTCAATATTCGAACGTCCCGTGTCATCTCGTGCCGCCATGCTGAGCGAATCATCGATCACCATCACGATGGTTTGCGGATCATCACCCGGCAGCGCCCTGCATCCCGTCAATAGCGGCAAGGACAAGCAAAACGCCAACAGGATTGGCAATAGGCAGCGGAGCATCAGTAGCAACAAGTGCATCCATTGGATCCGTCGACGATTAATTCGCACGACGGGTTCAAGCAGGTGCATCGCGCCCCACTGGATCGTTTTGAACTTGCTGCGGTACAGCAAGTGAATCGCGAGCGGGATCGTAAAGGCCAATGCCCCAAACGCGAGCAGTCCGTTGAGCAACATCATGACAGGCTTCTCCGCAATGCCACGTATTGATGCAACGCGTCGTCATAAAGCTGATCCGTATGAATGCTGACCAAATCGACGCGATGCCGGCGACAGACATCTCGAAGCCGAGCGTTGTGTTGGGCAAGCCGATCGAGGTAAGCCTTGCGAATCGTGACTGCGTCGACGGTTTGATCGTCTGCGGTTCCCTCAATGTCTCGAAACTGTACACGGCCTGTGAACGGAAAGTCGACTTCGTCAGGATCTAAGATATGAAAGAAAATGACTTCGTGTTTGCGAGACCGGATCTGAGCAAGTGATCGATTCAGCGACTCAAGATCGCCCATCGCGTCGGACAAGATAACGACCAAACTGCGTCGTCCAAGTTTCGGTACCAACATGCTGATCGCACCCCCGAGATCGGTTTCCAATCCCGGAGGCGGACCACTGAGTGCTTCGATCACGAGTCGCAGGTGCGAGGGGCGACCTCGAGTCGGAACGATCTTGCGCGGTCGATCATCAAACGTGATCACTCCCGCAGCGTCTTGTTGACCGAGCATCAAATAGGCAAGCGAGGCACCAAGCCGCTGAGTGTACTCGTCCTTGCTAAGTCCATTGGATCGTTCGCCGCGATATTGCATGGATCCGCTACGGTCCACCAACAACGTGCAACGCAGGTTCGTCTCTTCCTCGTACTCGCGGATGTACAGCCGGTCGCTTTTCCCGAACGCTTTCCAATCGATATTCTTTAGCTCGTCGCCGGGCACATATTGACGGTGTTCCTTGAACTCGACGCTGAACCCTTTGTGCGGCGAGCGGTGTCGACCCGAGCAGAAACCCTCGACAATCTGGCGAGCCAGCAATTGCAATGCAGCAACGCGAGAAAGTTCGCGAGGGCTAACCAGATCGAGGATTCGCATGAAGTTGAACCTGTGAGGCGGGAACGCAAATTGGAGGGGATGTCTGCTTCGACTTCCTCGGTAGGACATTCTCGGTGGGGTGCACGCCCGAAACGGCGGCCTAAACGATGATCTGGCCCCATTATATACCGAATTCTCACCTGCAGTGCGCCCTGTGATTGATTGCATTTTAGCCTACCCGTCTGGTGGCAAAAGCGTTACTTTAATCCGCAGGCCAAATGATCTTTCTACTCGTTCCCCTTCTTGTCTCGTCACTTATCTCTCATGTTGAAGAAAAAACGCGTCGCGTTGATGATCGAAACGTCGACGATTTACGGCCGGCATTTGTTAGAAGGGGTCATTCGGTTCCGCCAGACTCATCACGATTGGTCGATTTTTCTCGAACAACGCGACCTGACCGCCAAGCCTCCCGCATGGCTAGCCGACTGGAAAGGAAACGGGATTATCTCGCGCGTGACAACGCCGGAATTTGCCAAAGCGGTCGCCAAAAGCGGAATCCCGATCGTCGAGTTGACCGACCGGGGACAAGATTATGGTTTCCCTGTGATCCGCAGTGATGACGAGGAAATTGGTCGCGTGGCCGCCACGCATTTAATCGAACGAGGTTTCCAGAATTTTGCGTTTTGTGGATTCGAGCATGAAGAGTGGTCGACACGACGGGAAAAGTCATTTGGTCGCCACGTTTGGAAACCTGATAACGAATGCCCTGTCTACCGATCCGTTTGGCAAGGACCGGACGCCAGAACCGCCGAAAACGAGCGGACGGAACTCGTTCGCTGGCTGACAAGTTTGCCGCTGCCCGTAGGAATCTATTGTTGTAGTGATGTTCGTGGCCAACAGGTGCTCGAGGCGTGTGCCCAAGCCGAGCTTGTCATTCCCGAAGAAGTCGCTGTGATTGGCACCGATAACGACAGCGTGATTTGCGAATTGTGCGACCCGTCAATGACCAGCGTGATTCCCAACGCAGAAGAAACCGGATTTCAAGCGGCGAGTTTATTGTCGCGGTTGATGAAGGGTGAGAAGCCAGACAAATTGCTGCACGTGGTTCCACCGATTGGAATCGAAGTGCGTCAGTCGTCCGATATCGTTGCGATCGACGACCCGTCGATCGCAACAGCACTGTCGTATATCCGCGAAAACGCTTGTAACGGAATCACGGTCCAAGATGTGATCGCTCACTCGGGATTGTCTCGCAGTACGCTCGAACGCCAGTTGAGAAAGTTGCTTAGCCGCTCGCCGCAACAAGAGATCCGCCACGTGCAAATCAAACGAGCACGACAATTGTTGGCGGAGACCGATTTGGCGATGGATCGCATCGCGGCGCTCTGCGGTTTTGATCACCCCGAATACATGCACGTCGTTTTTCGTCGCGAAACGAACATGACACCCGGCCAATATCGTCGTAATTTGAGATCGACGAAATAGACATCTACCTTAGTAGCGGTGCGGCGCAAGGGGGCTGTTAGTTTAGCGAGGCGCTCGCGCGTGAGCGGCCGGGCATACCGCATTACCCGGCGTCTTACGAGAGCGTCCGGCTTAGAAGAATCAGAACCCGAAGCGTAAGTTTTGAAGTTGCGCTAGTTGCTGTCGCGGAGCGACATATTTCGATAGCCTCGGACTTTAGTCCGAGGGATATTCGCCAATATTAATCGAGTCCCAGCGGGACGTTTTGTGACTTGATGGTTCGCCACAGAACGTCGCTCCGCGACTTGGCGCCAATTTCAGAACCGATAACCTTGGACTAAAGTCCAAGGTTATCCCATAAAGTGCCTCCGGCACAAAAACAGCAACTTCAAAAAGCGTAAGCGAGGGAATATCTGTCTTGACTCGGTCCCTCGCTTACGCTTCGGGTTATGATTTGCTGGCCATACTGCAATACTGTTTCGCCCCTTAATTCGAGTTTCAATTTAACATGTCAGTCAATATTCAAGCGATCTATACCGGTAAACTAGGCGTCCGCGCGACACACGGTCCCAGTGGAACCGAACTTACCACGGATGCTCCGGTAGACAACGGTGGACAAGGCACCAGTTTCTCACCGACCGACTTGGTGGCCACTGCACTTGGAAGTTGTGTGCTGACGATTCTCGGACTCGTTGCCCAGCGGCACGAGATCGAATTGACCGGTACCAAGGTCAGCGTGACCAAGGAGATGATCGCACAACCGGTGCGACGGATCGGACGCTTGGAAACGATCGTGACAGTACCGAGCGGTTTGGTGGACGATCCCGCGATGCGAGATCGACTGGAATCCGCAGCGAGAAAATGTCCGGTACACCAGAGCCTACACTCAGATATCGATGCCCCGATTACATTCGTGTACGAATAATCTTGTGATCCGACCAGTTTAGAACCGTCGGAATAACTACTGACGTAGCGGAACTCGTTAAGAGTTTCGACCTGTGCCGCGATTCACGAAAGTCTTGACGACTTCCGCTACAAGTGAGGACCGTCAACTATTGTTCCGACGGTAATCAAGTGCTTGTTTTCGCTCGCACTGCTGATCCGGGTTCGAGCGTGTCACTCGGGTATACGATCACTTCGTCATCGACTCGCAATCCGTTGATGATTTGCGTTTGCGTTTCGTTCTGAAGGCCGATTTCGACCTGCTGAAGATTCGCCTTGCCATCGACAATGGTCAACACATGCCATTGTCGTTGATGGCGGAATAAGGCGCTGTTGGGTATCAGCAACACATCGGCGAGCTCATTGACGACGATGCGCGTCTCCACTCGATATCCGTCTCCGAGCGAGGCGATGCGATCGGGAGGTTCATTGAAATCGGCGATCACATTGACGCGTTGCTCTTCAACGCCCAACGACGATATTTTCGTAAACGCCCCCGGTTCAATCACTCGCACGTAGCCTTGCAGTGGCGATTCTCCACCCCAGTGCTCGATGGTCAATTTGGCTCCGGGCGTGATTCGCACCGCGTCGGTCGACAAGACGTCGATTTCAATCTCGAGGTTACGTGGGTCTCCGAGTTCTATGAGCGGTGTTCCAACAGCGACCACCGCCGAGCTTTGTTGGATCACTCGCAATACTTGTCCTGCGATAGGGGCCATAATTTCAAAAGGCTCTACCGCGTCATCGTCAACGGGTTCGGCAAACTGCTGCGCAGCGGCGTTGGCCATCGCAAATTCAAACTCTGCAATTTCAACATCAAAGCGAGCCGTCTTGATGGCTTGCCGGGTCGCTAATTGTTCGGTTCGAGCAATGTCATATTCGCTCTCGGAGATGGCGTTAGAGGGACGCAGTCGTTTAGCACGCTCGAATTTTGTGTTGGCAAGGTCGTTATTGATTACCGCTTGCTCACTCGCGGATTCTGCACGTTGAAGCGCCGCTTTTGCCGCCTGGACTCGCGCACTGGCTTCCGCACGAGCTCGCGCGTCGAGAAACGCGGGGGCACTCGGCAAGATCACCGCCAGCAGTGTTTCTTCGCTGCAATGGTCGCCCGCGTCCAGCTCGATTCGTGAGACGCGGCCCGAGACGGGAGCCGAGACGATATATTTCTCGCGGATTCGCGTCTTCCCATCCTCTTGGACAGTGACTTGAAGCGGACCGATGATCGCTGTGGCGGATTCCACTTCCACGGGTTCAGGGAACATTGCAAAAATCCACGCCATGATCGCTGCAACAATCAAGATTCCCCATAGCAGCGTCTTTATTGAAAACTTCATGTTATTCTCGTGTTTTCAACACCCCAACCAGATCGAGGTGAAAGATGCGACGCTGGACCACCAATCCAGAGAAAAACGTCGCGGCGATGACCACCACCGTTGCTAACGCGTAGGTGTTGCGGCTAATCACTAATGGAATCCGATAGTTGTCGGTGTCCAATCCGCTGGCCATCATCCCAGCCAAACCGTACCCAATCACCCATCCAAGCGGAATCGCAATAAGCGTGAACAAGGTGATTTCACCAAGCAAAACCATTGAAACCTCGTTTCGCGTGAACCCAATGACTCGCATCGTCGCGAGATCGCGGCTTCGTTCGGACAAGGAAATGCGGGCGCTATTGTAGACGACACCGATTGCGATCACAGCCGCAAAGAAGATGATGAAGGATCGCATCACCAAAATGTTTTCCGCCACCGTTTCGCGAAAACTGTTTAACACCGCGTCTTTGATCATCACGCTACCCACGCCAGGCCGAAGTTCGAGCTCCGAAAAAAGCTCATTCATCCGATTTGCATCGACCTTCAGAAAAGCACCCGAAGCCACTTTGGACTCCTTTAGCATGGCGTGTAACTGTTGCTTATTCATGTACGCGTTCAGCCCCGCATATTCTTCGACCAACGCGGAGACTTCCACCGTCAGCGTGGGCCGCTTGTCCTCGAGTACTTCGATCGTGACAAGGTCGCCGCGATTGACACCGAGCAACTGAGCGAGCTTGGTATTTAACATCACACCAAACTCGGGCACGACCAAGACGCGTTCATCCTTGTCGAGCAAACGATACAGCGAGGCGTTGCGATCCAGCCCCATCAACCCGATTCTGCGAGAACGGTTCTGAAAGTGAATGCGAGTCGCCACCGAACGAATCGTCTCGCTATCGAGCACTCCCTCCAACCGGCTGACCTCGTACATCACCGACGAGGTTGCCGGTTCAACGAATGTCACCATCAGGTCTTGCCGCTGTGCTTTGCGAAATTGGAAGTCCATCATGTAATTCATCGCGTCGAGCGAGAAACTTCCCAGCACCATGACGGCACCCGCCATCGCAATCCCGATGATCGAGAACCCTGCCTTGATTGGATTGCGAGCGACGTTACGGATAATCATTCGCATCTCAGAAGACAATTGCTCGCGTGGAATGATTCGCTCCAAAAGTGTCGGCTTGTAGCGCGGCGGAGGCTCAGGACGCATCGCTTCGGCAGGTGGCAATCGAATCGCCTTGCGAACCGAAAGCCAAGTGCCGAGACAGGCGGCTGCGGTAGTCAGCAAAAAGCCGATCGCGATCGCCATCACATCGACTTGGATGGTAAGCGTGGGAAACTTATAGAATTTGGCATACATTTTGGTCATGCCCGACGCCATCCAGATTCCAAACACGGTACCAATCACCGTACCGCTGACCGATATCAACAGCACCAAATTCAAGTAGTGGGATCCGACTTCGACGTTGGTGTAACCAAACGCCTTTAGTGCGGCAATCTGCTCGCGTTGCTGAATGATGATGCGTGAAACCACAATGTTCAGCAGAAACGCAGCGACCGATAAAAAGATCGCGGGTGACACAATTGCCATGGAACGCAGCTGTTTGAGTTCGTCCGACAGATACTGATGCGAAATTTGTTCGCTGCGGCCATACGCTCCTACGCAACCGTAGGGCTCTAGCAATCCATCAATTTGGTCAATCACCTCGTTGGGATTACTGTCGTAGGCGAGTTTAACGGCGACGCTATTGAATGCACCGCTCATGTCGAAGGCGGCTTCGAGATCACGCTCGTTCATCCAGAAGATTCCGAAGCGTTTATTGTCCGGCATGATGCTGCCCGGTTGTATCTGCATCACGTATTCAGGTGACATCGCCACGCCAACGATCTTCAACGTCTGACGCTTGCCATTGATCACCGCACGCACTTGATCACCGGCAACGAAACCGTGGGCCATGGCGAACACGTCCGACACTACGACCTCGCCGGTACGCTCGGGTTCAATCATCCGCCCTCGCGAAATGTAGACCTTGTTGAGCAAACACTCGCCAGAATCCGGAACCGAAATTAGCCGTGCCGTTGCCGGTTCGCTCATCTCCGGAACATCCAGTAAGACGTCAAAGACCAAGCGAGTCTCGACGGCGGCCACCCCTTCGATCTCTCGCAAACGAGGCCTTAACGCATTCGGGCTCCGCCGTGTTTGAGCAAAAATGTCGGCAAAGCGAAAGTCTCGATAAAACGCTTCTTTGCTGGTTTCGAGCGAATTATACGCGCACATCGACATCACAAACGTGGCAACACCCGCAGCGATCACGCATAGAATCGCAAACACTTGCCCCTTCATGTGCAACATGTCGCGTATCAGTTTTCGATCAAGCTTGCGCATCGGTTACCATCGCAACTCCGAAACGTCAATCCGTTTCGTGTTTGCATGGATCCCTGAGATCAACCCATCCGATAGCGAGATGACGCGATCAGCCATTTCGGCGATCACCGCGTTGTGCGTAATCACCGCCGTCGTGGTTCCTAGTTCTCGATTGATTCGCGAGATCGCATCGAGCACCCAAACGCCCGTTTTGACGTCGAGTGCACCGGTCGGTTCATCGCACAATAACACGGTGGGATTTTTTGCGATCGCTCGGGCGATCGCGACACGTTGCTGTTCACCGCCTGAGAGCTGAGCAGGAAAATGATTCGCGCGATCTTTCATTCTCACAAGATCCAACGCGTCCATCGCATCCATGGGCGACTTCGCGATCTCGGTGATCAGCTCGACGTTCTCTCGAGCGGTCAAACTCGGAATCAAATTGTAGAACTGAAAGACAAAGCCCACGTGGTCGCGGCGGTAACGTGTCCGCTCTGTGTCGGTTGATTGAGTCAGGTCCGTGTTGTGGTATTGGACCGTGCCCGCGGTCGGCACATCCAAGCCGCCCAAGATATTCAGCAGGGTCGATTTCCCACTACCTGACGCTCCCAGCAACACGACAAATTCGTGTTCGTACAGTTCCAGGTTGATCCCTCGAAGTGCCTGCACCTGCACTTCGCCCATGTCGTAAACCTTGGTGACATCACAGACGCGGAACATGGCGTTTTTTGTGGATGTCAAATCATTCATGTCCATCGTCATCGGGAATGCAGCTGCGAGCACGACCATCATCGAGACTCATTACCAGCAATGCATGATAGCCATTGCGAAGGAACTAAGCTGGTGTCGGGATTCTATTCACTACGCCGCTGTAGGCCAGGTTGACTCGATTCACATAAACGTAACTGTAGAATACAATCGTAATCACCGCTTGTCACGCTGGCCTGCTTTCCTGCCCCTTTACCCACCGTTGTGAAACATTTTTTCCTCGAAGGTTTCGTGCATTTTTAGCGTAGCGGAAGTCGTCAAGACTTTCGATCCATGTCATACGCCCCCGAAACTCTTGACGAGTTCCGCTACGAAATGCTTCACAGCGTTCCCCATTTACCGCTACCTCATCTCGAGTCCTGAATGTCGCATCGACGAAAGCGGCGGAACTCATCGAGTACCGCATCGCATCGCAGTGAAAATCCGACGACTCCGCCTCAACAATCGGACTCCGTCTTATTAGGGATGCCGAGTGGGGTACTGATGGCTGCGATTGGCATACTCGCGCTAATACTGCGTTTGACCTGTTTGGCTGAAACCGCATCGATTGCGTCGACGCAGCAATTGCTCGGTGACGCTGCAACCTACTATGCCTGGGCCGAGAAAATCGCATCGGGATCGTGGTACGGAGATACAACATTCTATCAAGCACCGCTGTATCCGTATGTCTTAGCGGTTTTGATGAAATTCGGTGGCGTTGCTGTGCCAGGCATCCGGATCACGCAAGCCTTATTCGGGGCACTTGCCTGCGTTTTGTTAGCTGCAGCAACAAAGAAAGTGTTTGGCTTGCGGGCCGCCGTGGTCGCGGGATTGATGATGGCGGCCTATGCCCCGGCGATCTACTACGACGGCATCGTCCAAAAAACCTCGTTGGCGTCATTGTTGTTGTGCGGATTGCTATGGGCGAGTCTCTCCATTCAAGCTCGTTTGTTCAGCAGGGCCGAAGATGCGTCTGAGACCGGTGTCACGCCGGAGCCTCGCAAAACGCCCGTATTGGCGTTCTGCCTAGTTGCCGGGCTGTTATTGGGGCTGCTCGTTTTGACTCGCGAAAATGCGTTACTGTGGATTCCGCTGTTTCCGATTTGGTTGATTTGGCTTCCATCATCTCTTTCACGCCACCACCGATTCGCTTTGGCCGGCACAATGGTGCTCGGACTTGTATTGGTGCTACTGCCGGTCGCTGCCCGCAACGGTTCACTAGGCGGCGAGTGGTCTCCGACTACCTTTCAAGCCGGTCCGAACTTCTATATCGGCAACAATATGCATGCTTCGGGGATTTATGAACCGCTCGTCCCTGGCCACGAAACCCCCGTTTATGAACGAAGTGACGCCCATCGATTGGCCGAACGAGAAATGGGGCGTGACTTGAGCGCCCGCGAGGTTTCACGATTCTGGTTCGGGAAGTCCTGGAGCGAGATTCGCCAAGCCCCTCGTTCTTGGATCTCACTGTTGTTTCAAAAGACGGCGATGGTTGTCAATCACTTCGAGGTGCCTGATGTCGAAAGCCTGTTTATTCACCAACAGTATTCGGTGGTGCTCAAATTACTTTCATTTTGGCAATTTGGCCTACTCGCCCCCTTGGCAGCGATGGGGATCGTGTTGACGCGCGAACGTTGGAAAGAACTGGCTTTGCTATACGCATTGATCGCGATAATGGTGATCGCTATCGTCGGTTTCTTTATTCTCGGTCGCTATCGATTTCCGCTTGTTCCACTGCTGATCCCTTTTGCTGCCGTAGCAGTTACCCAGCTATTTAAAGCTGTTGCCCAACGTCAGTCGCGATCTTTGTGGATGCCTCTGGTGACTGGAATCATTGTCGCAATCATCAGCTATTTACCGATTCATGCCGAGAATCATCTGAACGCTTCGTCGTTAATGAACGTGGGCGTGGCGGCAGGCGCACAGGGGGATTTGCGTTCGGCAATCAAATTGCTCGAGCAATCGGATCGGATGCAACCCGACATCGCCGAAACGAACTACAACCTCGGATTTGCCTACAAGCAACTCGGTCAGATTCAACTCGCGATTGAGCACCTCGTCAAAGCGGTACAGTTAGAGCCCGATTTGTTGACCGCTAATTTTCACCTAGCGGAATGTCTCGAACAAATCGGACGCTTCGAGGAAGCGAGAGTGTTTTATACGAACATCCTGACAATCGAACCTCAACACGCCAGTGCTAAGCGAGCACTTAAGCGTCTAAGCGAGTTCGCACCGCGGGAACAATAACCGCCCCCCAATGCTGCGAAGCATTTCTTAGCGGAACTCGTCATGAGTTTCGGGGGCATTCACCATAGAACAAAAGTCTTGACGACTTCCACTACGCTGAATTAGCACAAACCCTATAGGAAAAAATGCTTCACAGCGTTGGCCGCCCCCGCTGAATCGTGGTCGATTCAGCGACGACAGTCAAAAACTAAGCAACGACAATCAAATGCATTGAGTGCAATTTTGAACGACGGATAATGCCGTCTTATCCGTCTCCATGGTCACGTCGCCTGAGCAGGGCTAGAAGACGATTAGGAGGACTCTTCACCCGTCGATGCGGCATCCTCATCCATTTCCTTCATGTACGCTTCCTGCTGGGCTTCGATTTCCTCCGGAGTCATGTTTGGTTGCTCAACAACGCCGGGTTTGCTTTCACCACAACCGGTCATTACGAGACAGCCGAGGGAAACAAACAAGGTTGTCAAAAATAGGTTTTTCATTGTTGTGCTCTACGATAAGTGGGGAAGAGTTCTGAACTGAATTATAACATTCAGCATTATGATACCATTGTCAATAAATGGGGGCTGTTGACAACCTAAAATGCGACTCTCGACGCACGGTTTTTCCAGGTTGTTTGGTGTGTTTACATCATTATTATACCGCTCGGATTGATTCACCTGTGCGGAACCATTGCTTTAATCAGATCGCTTTAACAGGCAGAGTGTTGGAACACGAAAAAAGGGCTAGGTCCCCTCAGTTGGAACCTAGCCCTTCGAACTTTACTACTTGCGAATTTCAGCCGCCGAAGACTAGTCCTCCAGCGACTCGGTTTCCTTCGAGGCTCGCGTGCCTAATGCACCCCACAAACCAAACGGACTCTTAGAGCCTGCCGGTGCGCCGTTCGCACTGTCGCGTTCAACGGTGGCGTGGGTACTGTCACCCGCTTCGATGCTTTCGGTGATGAATTTCACCGCACCGTCCCCCATCAACACGTGGCAACCACCTTGGTGACGACTTGCCGGCGAGTAAATTCCACGGGTATTGTCACCGCCGTCAGAACAACTCGGCTTGTTTGGTGCGAAAATCGTGTTCATACCGCTATAGTTAGCACGTCCATCACCCCAGCGAGTTCCGCGAGGCACTGTTGGTGTGCCACCGGTGTAGAACTGAGGTCGTTCGGGATCAATCCCTTGTGCAGGAAGAAGGCAGACGCCAGGTTCTCGCACGATTTTGTCACCGCCACCCGTCGTGTTACTGCGAATGTCCGCGATGATTTCTTTTTGTCCCATCGATGTGACGATCTCACCCATTGCGATGGTGTTCGACAAACCGTCTAAGACGTCGCGGAACCTTGTGGTATGACGAGCCCAAAACATTCCTCGATTTGCCGCTCGGGCACGGGTTGCAACCCAAGTCTGGTTGTTGCCGTTGCCATTGTTGTTGTCGTTATCAATGTTGCCCCAATCGTTGTAGCCGCCATTGTTCACGAACTGGACGCCATCGCCGAAGCAGAAGCCATAATTCGTAAATCCAGTGCCCGTTCCAATCGATACCGACGGGTCACTTGGACAACGATAGGCTGGCAGTTCGGTCGCCCATGGCTTGTACTGACTTGCCCAAGGCACTGGCCCCATGGCCGGCCAAGTGTTGTTGGCAACTCCGCCCGGCATACTGGTACCAGGAGTCGTTTCTTGGCTAGGGTTGGAAATGCTTTCCCACATTGCCTGCTGTTCAACAAACGGCAATACGCCTACCAACGCACTGACGTACAACCGGTTGTAGTTGTAGGACACGTTTGCCACCGATCCGCGATCGGTGCCACACATCGTCCGTGGCAATTGATTGTAGGCAGAGTGGTAGTTGTGGATCGACAATCCCAATTGCTTGAAATTGTTACTACATGACATGCGGCGTGCCGCTTCGCGGGCAGCCTGTACGGCGGGCAGCAGTAGCCCGACGAGAACACCAATAATGGCGATGACGACTAGCAGTTCCACCAGAGTGAACCCAAGTCGGCGTGAATCAGGTCGATTCATAAAAAAGTACCTTCCAAACGGGGAGAAAAGGTAAGAGAGCATGAATTTGGGTACGAAAACGCCCCATGCTCTCAAACAGATGAGTTGAAAATGGATGATTGATTGACGGAGATGTTTTGATAAGAAATGAGCGAGAAGTACCGTCGAACTTCAAAAGCCCATCCGCAACATACGAGAAAAAGATTTTGTTGGGGTCCTCCAATGTTTTAAGAAAGGAGTTCAACACCTAAGACAAGGCGACAAGTAGTGAACAATGGTCAACATCAATACCGCTAGCAGTCAGCAAGGGGGCAGCCAGCAACCAAAAGTCTACGTATCATCTTCTGTGCGTGACCCCCACCCGTCAACCCTAAAAACTTGTCTGATAGAAACGATTGCAAGGATATTGATGAATTATCAGTTAAGGTGAAACGCCATTGTTTCGCACGATTAGCGTGCTTTAAGTCGTTAGCAGGAAACAGCTTACGGGGGGTGACGAACTACTTGCTTGCCCTTGTTCAGACTTGACTATTTGCTGGCGTTGCGGGTTACCGCCGTTTTTAGATGGGGGCAGAAACAGAATAGGAACCGCGGGGTTTACGCCGCACTAATGGATTCGTTGCTGTTGCCATCGGATACTGGGGGGACTTTTTCTTCCGTCCGATACTGCAGTTACCTCTCCACCAACGAAGTGAGACTGCTGATTTAGTACGAAAACACCGCTCTTATGTTAGGCGGTTTGGCGCAAGCCACGGTTGGATGGCAACGAAACCGTGGCTTGCGCCAAAGCGGAACGCTGTGAAGCATTTTGTCGTAGCTACCTTCGCCAGAAGGTGGTGATTCGTAGTTGCGCGGCACCCATCCACGCTCTGGCGAGCGTAGCTACAAAACGCATATGCTGTAATTTGCCGACTCTAAATGCTTCACAGCGTTGGCCAAAGCGGCTAACTAAATCAGCAGTCTCCAATTTGGTAGAGAGGCAATCTCGACGACCTTCGAGGTGTTGTGAACGCAATTTTTCAATCTTCGGGCTGCGTTTTTTTTACAGTCACTTGATGTCTTTGACTGAGTGATTGAAGTTTCGTGTCCAGGTCAGCCCAGCCACCGTCAAGAAAACCTGTTCTCGGGATTGCGAAGGTTGAATTGTCGGGCATCACGATTGTGAGCGTTTCGTCATCACGCACGATCTGGTCGACCTCGGACCAAGGCACCGAACGTCGAGAACCTGGTGCTTCGCTGAAGCATGCATCTTCGGTAAGCCAGCCCCACTGGTTCCACTGTAATTCGGGGATGGCGGGTACGATTGTTTGCCGCATGGACGTGTAAGCCGAGATAAGAAATAGGCAACCGATTCCGACAGCACTGGCGAGATAGGTTCGTTCGATTACGAAGAGCCAGAACGCGATCGCGCCTGTTACCAGCATCGCGACAATGACCAAATAGTAAATCGCCAGTTTCGTCGGCGGTTGCGCGGGACGTTGTCGAGTTGTTAGCTCAAATCGAATGGCGTCTGGCGGTGCATCGTTCCAATCTGCTGCGATGCGATAACTCGCTTCGGTTTCATCTGCTGCTCGAAATGCTTCGATCATTGAGCGAACGCGTAAAGCAGGAAAGGCTTCGATACAGCGTGCTGGTATCGCAATGAAGTTGCCATTCTGCAGATTCCAGTCGAGCCGAATTCCATGGCGATTCACCGCGACAACCGGAAAGCATCTCCACGAAACGCGATGTCGTTTCCCATCGCCCGAGTTCAAAAATGTAAATCCTTGTGCGTCGAGTACTCCTTCGATTGGTCCCAACAATCCCCGCGATGTTTTGACAAGTCGGTGAGCTCGGCGAGAACGTGAAACAAGCCAGTTTGCGACTAATCCTAGAGCCGATAGCAGCGTTACAAAACCAGAATAGACCGTGGTTTCTAATATGATCCCATCTTTAATCATCAACGCTATGCCGAGCACCCAAAGCGGAGCCACGATCACCACAAAAGCGAGGCGAACCACGTGCAATACAAGCGGCGTGGGCATCAACAATGCAATGTCTTTGAGAAAGACTTCGCCCGAAACTTGGATCGAGTCGTCTGAGGTAACGTTCTCGCCGGTGAGCACGGTCGCGGGACAGTAGGGATTGGTCGTTGTCTTCATTCGCTGAATTTTTCGAGCGTGACCAAGCGTAAGGTGAGGCGTAAGGCCGTGAACGATTTTCTGGTAGCTACCTTCAACGGAAGGTGGTGATTCACATTGAACGCCAACAATCCACGCTCTGGCGAGCGTAGCTACGAAACGCAAATGCCGAAATTTGCAGCATGAAAAGCGCTCGCGGCGTTGGGTGGGGCGTGGGGATTTCGACTACTGGCGTGACAGGATCGTATGAATTCGAATTAAGATTTGGCGGATAAAACCACTCGACTTTGGCGGCGTCCTGCGGTGAACTTGTCGCAATGACCAAATCGGCATCGGCGACCGTTCGCCGTCTTGATCTGCCGTATGCACGATGGTCATAAAGTGCGATAAGCGACGATGAAAGGGAATCGTTGCGGCCGCAGGAGCAGCGATGCGGTGTGTCGTGGGGGCTTTGCGTTTCGGAGCGATCAGCCGCAACAGCAATACGCCCAACCATAAGCCCAAACCAGATCCGATCCCAAAATAGACATGAGCCATCCAGGCAGGTGACTTGAATAACGCCATTCCACCGAACCCGACAAAGATCGCGGTAATTAAGGTGACGCCTGCGACGATTAAGACTCGCATTGGATTGAACATGGCGTTGGAGTGGGTAAGGATGACGCTGAGGACCTTTGGAACCACTATTGACGTAGCGGAACTCGCGTGAGAGCGTCGACCTGTTCGGCGATTCACGAAAGTCTTGACGACTTCTGCTACGAGCCATCTCAAGTGACGGCTGATCATTCCATTCTTGCATACTTGCGAGCAGGTGGCGAGCGAAAACAGCTTCCGAAACTCTTGGCGAGTTTCGCTACCGCGATTATTACCGCGATTATTACCGCGAGTTTTGCTGCGAATCTTGCTCCGACGTGATATCGGCGGGCCACAGAATGACGGTGCCATCGCGGCTTGCGGTTAGCAGCAGCTCGCCGCTGGCGGTCACATCCACCGCTGTGACGCTAGAGGTGTGTTGTTCTAGCAGCAGTACTTCGCGGGCTTGGAATGCGTCCTGCGATTCGGGATCTGATTCACTCGATTTTTCCGTAATTTGTTCAATCCGCGGGTCCCAAACGCGAGCGGTTTGATCGTCGCTGGCGGTAAAGACTCGCATTTGTTGTGACGCGTCTTGCAGAATCGCGATGTCATCAACTTGCTGGGAATGACCTCGCAATTCAATGGGATCGCCCACAGGTTCACCTTGTTCAGGAACTTGCCAAAGGTAGCCGACTGACTCCGTGCTGCCGACCGCGATCCACTTGCCGTCACGTGACGAAGTGATGCAAACCAAACCACCGGCACTGGGCTGCTGAAACACAATCGGACTCGCGGGTGAATCAATCCGCCAAAGCTTTGCTGTGCCCGCAGAGCCACAAGCCAACACAGACATCCCATCGAACGATAATTGGACCGAACGCACCGGAGATCCAAAATCAAATTCGCCCGCCGCCGTGACACGTTTCGATGTCGGGTTCCAATGCCAAAGACGGACTTTGCCATCATCGCCGCCCGACACCAACCGGTAGTCGGGCTCGCCGCCGAGCGATTGCTGTGCAAATTCGACGGAACGAACGGGGCCATCGTGAGCGACTTCGAGTTTCCCGAGCGGATCGAGTGTGGCCGAATCCCAGATTTTGATTGAGCGACTTCCAGTGACAATATATTTCCCATCGCTCGAGAAACTGGATTGCACGACTGCGGCATTGGCGCGGAAGCTGCGTAAATGAGTTCCTTTTGCCTTGTCCCACAAAAACGCTCCATCGCCGTTTAGACTGACAAACTGTCCGTCGTTGATCGGTTTGACGTTGGCGGTAGCCCCTAATTCGGACGGCAGTTCCATCGAAGATGTCTTCTTTGCCGACTGAAGTCCGGCACCCATCGTCCAGCTGTCGACGCGAGTTGCTTGATGGGCCCCCGAAACGATCGCCACGATCGCGGAATGTCCTTCTTCGGAAAACTCTGCAGACGCAATACGCCGGTCGCCGTCGGTTATATTTGCTGCGACGTTCGTTCCCTCGGAGCTGTCTTTTGCCCTACGTCGTTGCGTGCTTCGCTGCAATTCGCGTCCCTTCCGAGTCTGCAAATCCCAGAGATGAACCGACGTACGCAATTGGTCGTTGGTGGACAATTCACACACCGTCAGTGCGAACTTTGCTTCGGGTGACAGTGAAACGGAGGTGACGTATCCATCGTGTTTCATTTTGGCTGTTCGCTTTTTTGAACGAAGGTCGATCAACGAAAGCAGTTCGTCATCCGCAGCGACAAGAATCTGTTTGCCATTGGGCATAAAACAAGCTGCGTTGATGCGATTGCCTAACAGCGTGTCGATGGGGCCGCCAATGGTTTTACCGGTTCGCATGTTCCACAGAAAACCACGGCCGGCGCGATCTCCGGTGAATAAGCGAGTTTCATCATCGGAGATCGCATATGCCGTGATGGCTTCTTCGTGTTCTCCGAGTGGAAACAGCTGCATCGGCATGGGACGTCCCGACGGGTTGACGCGAAACAGCCGTGCCTTTTGTTCGGGCGAGCTCGAGCCGGTCAGCAAATAGCGACCCGTCTTGGACAACGCAAACGATTGATTCAGTCCCGTACCAAACAACTCGCCTAGCTCGGTGCCGAGATCGAGATCCCAAATGCGTAGGATTGCATCCGCACCGCCGACGTACAAACGTCGTCGCGTCGGATCCAACGCCATCGACATCACAATGGACGTGGTTCCCTCGCGAAGCGTGCCCCCCTCTTTATCGCGATCCTCGGTGACCACGCTACCAATTTCTTCCAAAGCCAAGGTGTCGGCATCGATCCGCATGACCTTTGCGGTGCGGTCCCGACTCGATGTGACTAATTGCTGGCCATCGGGGCTGAAGCGTGCGGACAAGATTTCATCTTTATGAGCTTGCCGTAGTGACAGCCGTGGGGCGACGTTGGTTGCATCCTCGGGCGACGTTTCGACCGAGGCCAACTGCGTCATTGCAGCCGCCCCAACGTAAGTACTCGGGTTCCACGAACGTACGGAACGATCCATGGATGCGGACAGCACATGGGCCGCGTGATCGCCTAGAAAGGATGCGGACGTAACCCAACCGCCATGCCCACGCAGCGAGGTATCGAGTTGGCGTGACTGCGTTTTCCACAGTTTAATCGTGTAGTCGTCCGCTGCGGTAAGAATGGTTTGACCGTCGGCGGAAAATTCGATCGCTCGCACTGCATCTTCATGAGCCATGTGTTTGACAAGCGATGGTGAGGATTCGCTGTTCGAGCCCGTCGGATTCGCGAGATTGCGTTGGCCTAACGCAGGATCGTCTAAGGAGATCGAGTTGACCGGCGAGCTTGTTTTCGATTCGCTAGGGTTGGCGGTTTCAGTATCGGTTTGGGCAACCGATTCGATCGCCGATGAGATCGCAGCGCTATAGTCGACCGGTTTGATTGTCGAAGGACGCCAAATCAACACATGGCCGCGGTCATCGCCGGAAGCGGCGAGTTCACCATTCCGTGATAACGCGATCGAGGAAACGGGCCGATCATGGGCATCAAAATCGCCGCGTCGTTCCGCATTCCACCCGCCCTCGGTTCTCGACAGTTGCCATAAGACGATCCTGCCTGCGGAGGCGTCTGCTGCGGCGGTCGCAATCAACCACGCTTTGGCGGGCGTCTGCTCGACAACGTCCAACTGCAGCACGGGTGCGATATGCCAACAATCAGCTACTTGGGTTTGTTTGCCCAAATCCCAAACCCTGGCGGTTCGATCCTGGGACGCTGACACCAGGAGCGTATCGCCAGCGAACTTTAGATCCGACACCGCACGCGTATGTCCGGCCAGTGTGGCGGACACCTTTTCAAGTGTCGCGTCCCAGAGCTCAATTTCTCCGGATGCGGTTCCCAACGCAATTTGAGATCCGTCCTCGGAGACCGCTGCGGCGACCGCATTGGAACCGTCCATTCGCTTGGAAACGTGTGAGCTGATCGAGCCGCTTGTACTCAGCAGCATTCGCTCGACCGTACCGTCAGCCAACACGGCAACGGCGGAACGTCCATCGCGAGCGGTTGCTAGGTCGACGACCGGTGACTTTGTGTCGAGCGTCGAATCGGATTCACCGAGTTGACGCATCAACCAACGGTATTCCCACGCCAGCGGACGGTAAGTGTGTTTGGCGTTGTCGTCTGTTTCGATTGCGTCTAGTCGTTGGTGCTGCTGGTCCGCGATGCTTTTGAGTGTTTCGTGAGCTTTGCTAAAGTTGTTGCGATCGATACGTGCTTTTGCCAAACCGATACTGGAAATGTAGCCTTCGTACTCGGCGATCCGTTGTTGTTTGCGAGCATCGTCGCGTGCTGCGAATGCTTCTTTTTCACTATCAAGGGCCGCCTGTTCTGCCACTTTCGCAGCATTTTTGGCCTCGGTTTCTGCGGTCAGTGCTTTCTCGGTAGCTAAGTTAGCCGCAATTGCTTTCCTTTCGTTTTCTAACGCCAAAGTTTCGTTTTTCTTTGCTAACTTGGTCTGACGTTCAGCTATTTCTTGATTGTCAAAAGCTATCTTTGTTTGTTTCATCGCGATTGCCGTTGCATCCTCGGCAATTTGACGCTTTTGGTTGATTATCAACGTTGCAACCGTGCCGCCGATCAAGATGAACACCAGCATCGCGATTGCGAATAAGCGAAGCAGACGAAAGCGGCGAAGTCGCTGAGCACGCTGGGCAAGTCCATGTTTCAGTTGCTCGATCAGCGGAACATGTTCGGCGTTATCCGGATCGAGAACCTGCAGTCCTGTGTCGTAGTCTTGGTTCTTCAAGGCAATTTCGGCGCAGCAAAGTCTTGCTTGGCCGAGACCGTCGATCGCACGTTGGTTGCCGCTCCACAGCGTTAGTGCTTCCTCGTACCCGTAGATGGCCCGAGAAAAATCAGCATACAGTTCCGACTTCATGCCGTTTTCGAAATCCGCCTTAGCCTGCGTCGTTAACGCGATACTTTCGGCATTACTGCGATAGTCGCGAATCGCTTTTTGGAACGAAGGCACGTCGGGATACCGCTGCGACGGCTTGGTTGCCATCGCCTTCAACGCGATATTCATCAATTCGCCCTGATGTTCGGGCGTAACGTCGCGAATCGTGTTGTTGGCCACCGCCTTTAAACATTCCCGCACATTGCTCCCATGATGGGGCGCTTCGCCCGTGATGATCATGAACAGCGTTGCGCCAAGCAAATAGACATCGCTGCGGACGGTCACTCGCGAGATCGGTCCGGTTGCCATTTCCGGCGCCATAAACGCCGGGGTTCCCCCGAGTCCGGTCACGGGAAAGACCGATTCGTGTTTCTCGAACGCTTCGGTCGGTAGCGCCAATCCCCAATCCATCACCATCACGACACCAAAGTCGCCCAACATGATGTTCTCTGGCTTGATGTCGCGATGCACCACGCCTCGCGTGTGAGCAAAGCCAACCGCGTCGGCAACCTTCAGCAGAATCTCGAGATTCTCATCGCGAGAGGTTTGGGCAATCACCTTGTTCCACGGCGTGCCAACCACCCGTTTCATGGCATAGAAAAGAGTGTCTTGTCCCATCACCGCGATGTCGTGGATCGGGACAATATTGGGATGGTCCAGGTCCCCAGTGACGACCGCTTCGGAGAGGAATTGTTGGCGGCGGTTTTGTTCGACATCCGCCAACCGGCCCGAGGATTCCAGTTTCTCGCGTTTTTCACGGTCCAAGGGGCGAATGATTTTGACGGCGATCATCCGGTCGAGCGACTCTTGTTTGGCAACGTAGACATTCCCCATGCCACCCTTGCCGAGCAGACGTACCAGTTGATAGTCGGATACGTTTGACCCCGTGTCTGATCCTTTGGTGACATTGCGAGGCACGATCCGCAAGTTGGTTTCACGAAGCGATCGTTCGATCGCCGGAGCCAACTGACTCGGTTCGTTTCGATGAGTCGCCGATTTGGCCAGCGATTCCCACATCACCGCGTCTTCGTCGGACAACTCTCGCGGATTGATCGTCGCTCCGACCTCGCGACTCGTCATGATCGACTGAGCTGGAGTCGCTACAGAATCGTCTTCCTTGTCATTGGCACTGTCCTCGTCCTTCGCATTGTCCTTGCTGCTGGGGTGAGGAATCGATCCAATTGCAACCGTGTGATTGGGAGGTTGCGGCACAGCGGGCGAGTCGGGTTTTGACTGCGTGCCGCCGCCCTGTTTGACGCCATCGTCAAACGCAAGTGTTCGTTCTAAGTCCGCAGCGGACAGTGTTCGATCCAGTCCATCAGATTGTGTCTTTTGGTTTGCGGCGGACGAGGGTTCCGCCTCTTCCATGTCGAGGGTTTGCTCAATCTGCTCGGTGATTGCAGTAGGGTCAATGTTCGGAAGCGTTTTCGACAAATCTGCCGCGGCGATCTTGTCAGCCGGTTTTTCGGAGTCGCTGGGAACCATGATCGTCGCGTCTAAGTTAACATTCGCATCGGTGTCAGTGAGCGACTTAAGTGGATCGGCGTTGGACGCGGCAACGTCGTCAATGTTGATGGTTTCGTCGACCGAGGAATCGAGCTGGGTAGGCTCGTCGCGAGTCGCGTATTTTTTCCCCGCTTTGTTACCTTGTGACGGATCGCGATCCGTTTGCCGCGTGGGATCCGGCCGAGTATCGTCCCCAGAATCCGGATTCGGTGATGAAGGTTGCTTAGCCATAATGTATCTATGATTGCGATCGAGCGAGGCGGGCGAATCGAGCGACTTTGGACAGTCGGTCATCCGCCGCATTAGCGAGGCCCGAGGTTGGCCGCACAGGGTTCTTGACCACAGTGTCTTGATCCTCTGGTCGGGCGTCCATTCGATGATCCGATGCCGACACGTCATCCCCGTTTGCCGGAGCCTGTTGATCAAGTTCGTTCTCAGCGTCGCCCTGAGTTGATTCCGTTTGCTCAGGAGTCGCAGTATCCTCTGGCATCAAATCCAACATTTTTAGTTTCAAATAGCCGCCGTCGAGTTCATCGCCCAGATCAATCGCTTCTCCATTACGCACGTCGGCCTGGATAATCGTTCGTTCGTTGCCGTCCCCCAACACATATTCGATCACATACCGACCATCAGGCAATTTGGCAAACAAGCGTTTCAAATTGTCTCCTTCCAGGATCGTATCTTGCAATCGCTTTGGCGGTGCTAAATCTTCGCCATCAGGGTCGGGTGAGATCACGCGGATCTGGAAATATTCATCACGGACCACAGCTGACCCTCGCGACGCTTCACTGGTCAACACATTCGTGCTAGTCAGTTCGACCGTACTTTCCACTCGAACGAAAATCTCGAATGTCTCAGGCTCTGGGATCACATTACGAACCGGAAAAAATGAGACCGGGATCGTAAGCGAAGGAATGATGAATTGAGCTTGACCATTGACATGCAACAAACTCGCATTGTCGGCAACGGAGTTTTGTTGAATTGCTTGGTTTAGATCGGGACGCAGCGGATTGTCATTATCGGTTGCCGAGATGACGCCGCTTTCGACTTGCTCGGCCTCTGCGGAACCTTGCGTGATTGAGTTCCCGGTCACAATGATCGATTCGTGGTGGCGGACCGAGAAACGCACTTCCAAGGGAGCGGTGGCTGAGGTCCGTCCATTCAGACGTGACTCAAGTATGTCCTCTTCGGTGTAAGCATGCTCAATCGAATGCAACTCACCGCCGGCCAGCAAGTCAACTTGCTGATAACGCTCGAAATCGCCGCCCCAATCGAGATTCAAGGTTAGTCCCTGTTCACCCGATTGACCTAAACCCACCGTCAAAAAACCAGCCCCGCCGTTCCCCAATGCTTGCGTCAAGCGGTTCGTAAAGACCGATGACGTATCATAAAACGCAGCGTCGCTGGGATCGGGAAATTCGGTTGCTGGGCCGCCAACCGGGGCGTTGGGATCCGGGGTCAGAACCAGAGGCGGCATCACGGGGCGAGGTGAGAAAACGCGTGCGACGCCGACGTTGTCGCCTGTGCGGATCTCAATTTGCGTGCCAAGTTCCACCGAGTTGGCGTCCAATTGAACCGCGCCGAGGGTCGATTGCGAAGCGAACAAGGCAACGCCATTGCCAATCAGTAACCGATCGCCCGGATCATTGCCAGCGTCCAGTCGGATGCGTCCGTTGGTCCCGCCCGCGATGACTTTCGCATCGACCTGAAACTCGCCGTTGTCGTCTTCGCCGCGTTCGTCCGGTATTTCGATCGAGTCCGCAGCGGTCACAATGATCTCGCCATCGAACGTTTGTAAATCGAGCAAACGAACTGAATCGTCTTCGGCAATTTGGATGCTGCCGCTAGCGGTCACCACAGCTGCGATTTCACTCACGCGAATATCGAGAGCGTCTGCGGCACCGATTCCTGATGCACTGTTCAGGGTGACGCGTCCAAAATTAGCGTCGATGTCGAGATTCGAATCGCCACCGTCAATGATGGCCCCTGCGATAGAATCAATTCGCACTGCGTTTGCCGACGCAGTGGTCGTGACAAGCGACGCGATCGTGATGTCGGAATTGGCACTCAGCGAGATCGTTCCGTCGCCGGCATCGATCACCGACGCATCTCGCATCTGAATCTGCTGGGCCGAGGTCACGCGGATGTTGCCGCCGGACGAGGCAACCACGCCACTGAAGACGACCCCGAAGTCGGCTGCCGTATTTTGGATATCAATATTTCCGCCGAACGAGCGAACGTCACCTACGATCAAAACGTTATCGGTCTCGACAATCGTGATGTCGCGATCGGAGTTAATGGATTCGATGACGTCAAAGTCGTTGCCGGGTGAATTGAGGCTAATCAAACCATCGGTAGCGACACGAACTTGGTTTAACACCAAGCGTGTACCACCTGCTTGCGTGACGTCGCCGCGGACATCACCGTTCTGGCCGATCGACAAGCGAGATTGCGAGCCATCGATGTCGCCAAGCGTCACATCGTTCGCATTGTCAATCGTAACGACGTCACCAGCGAACGGGATTGTGAGACTGAGCGAATCGAGTCGAACATTACCACCGCCCGCGTTAATCACAAACGAGTTCTCAATTGCCGCGGTACCGCTGACAGTGACGTCACCTGTTGCCTTAATCGAAAGACTTTCTAACGTCGCTGCGTTTAGTCCTAACGAGACATCGCTGCTGGTTTGCAGATCAATGTTACGGGCGGCAACGACTTCGCCAATCTCAATGGCGCTCGATTGATTGCTAACATTCAGGTCACCCGAGATTGCGATCGAACTTTCGCGAAGCGTTCCCGATGATGCGTCAACGAATTCCAGGTTCCGTATCAGCCGCCCACCGCTGGCGTCGGTGTCACCGAACAAGAACGTGGTGCTGGGCTGTGTTCCAAGATCAAAGCGAAGATCAACGTTGTCCGATGCCGAGGTGGTGATCGCGTTACTCAGATCGACACTGCCCCCGTTGCCAACAACGTCGACCGAGCCCAACAGAATCACGCGTCCATCGACATCGAGTCGACCGCTGCCAACGTCAATCACCGAATCGGAATTGACGGTCCCGATCAACACGTTCCCATTTAAGACCAACTGGTCGTCCGATAACGAGATCGTGGGGGCATCTTGATTCAGCGTGATCGATTCGGAATCGATATTGTGGGTCGCCGTCCCGATCGGACCACGGTCGGTCAGAATTAATTGGGTTGTGTCGCTTCCGTCACCATCGACCACGGTAACGCTGAGACTGGACGGCAATTGTGCAACGAACACATCGTCGCCGCCGCCGAGACTGACGATAATCTGGCCGGCCGTGACTGCACCCGCGGCCAGGGGATCTGTTGGATTGCCAGGGTGATTGGAAATCGGAATGATTTGGTTGACTTCGTCGCGAAGTTGCAGCGATCCATCCGCAGTCACTTGCAATTGAACGGTGTCTGCCGCCGAGGTTCCCGTGATCAGCAATTGGCCAAGATCGCTCAACTCGGCAGTCGCATTCAGGACGAGACGAGGCTCCAATGGACGGAGCGATGGACGATAGCCGCGGGATTGGCGAATCGGCATCGGGTTTGCGCTGCCGGCATCCAAGCGCTCGCTGCCAGAACGCACTCGCCGCGTCATTCGACGCAAACGATCGATCGCATGCCAAGTCGCAGCGGAAATACGGCGATCGAAATTCATACGGATCAAGGGTTCGAACAGTAAGGACACATAACGTACGAAATAACGACTCGGACTGGCACGCTTTCCAACCCACCATGCGGCGTTCTGCTGACGGCAAACGGACGACGAAACGGCGGCCATGATGGCGTGGCTCCATCATAGTCGACCCGGTATTTGATTCGAAACAAAACAGGCTCAAGAATCGAATATCAGTTACAGATTGCCCCCGCCGCTGCGTTGTTAAAATAGGCTAGATTTGGCGGTTTTAGCGAAAGTGACGCGGTTTGCGGTCCTGCTGGGCATCCGGATTGTCAGGGTCCGATCAATGATAAGACGTCGTTCCCGAGCCAGCCGTTCCCCTCTGTAAGCCGCGATTGATGGTAACACACACCAAAATTCACGCTCAAACTCGCTGGTCCGCCGCCCCAATGGGGTGCGTGGCGGTCGGAATTGCCTGTTTTGGCCTCATCTCGACGCTTTCCGCCCAAGCTCCGAGCTGGACGAGCGAGGTCAGCCAAGGTCCCGCTGCAGATACCTCACACGCAGAAACCGCCGCTGAGAAGGAATTGATCCAGCTCGCGCCCTCAATCGCACTCTTTGCGGGGGTCGTACAGCCAGCTTCTGATATGCAGGATGAGTTTTGGAGCCAGCATCCAACGCAACAAAATCACTCCCACGACGATTCCGACTCGACATTTGTGCCATCATTCGGTGACGGATTTACTTTGGCGACTCGCACGCAGGACGAAACGGACGATTTGCTCGGCAGCGGAGGCAACAACGAAGAACCGGTCGATGACAAAAACGTCGCCGCTGCCAAACTCCGCAAAAGCGAATTGGAAATGCTGATGAAACCGATCGCGGGAATCGATGTCCAGGGCCCTGCTCCCAGCGGACGAGTCCCTGTGAATCAAGCAGCCAAACATCGCGAATTGTCCTCGATGGTCATCATGGCCACCGGATCGATCGTCCCCCAGCCCGACCGCTACACTGCCGGATTTTCGCATCAACCGCTGTATTTCGAGCAGCCGAACTTAGAACGATGTGGAAATCATTACGGCTGTTTGCAAAATGCGGTTTCAGGTATGGAATTCTTGTACAACGTCAAAACGCTGCCCTATCATTTGGCCGCGACGCCAGCAGGACAATGCGTCAGCTCACCCGGCGACTGCCAATCTTGTGAAGTGATGCCGAAGCGAATCAATCCGTTTCCGCTTGAACCCCGGGGTGTCGCATTGCAAGCCGCCGCCGTGGCGGGGTTTGTCCTGCTGCTACAGTAGGCTTTCGTTCGCAGTGCAAACGCCCGGTTGTCACGGTGTGGCGCCCCTAATAATTTTTCGGTGACTGGATTACACTATCGTGAAATTCCCACCGCAAGATTTCTGATGCCGACCCGCGCGACACAACCCTCTATCGACCGCTTGCCAACCGACCGACGCTTCCAACAGGGCGGATGGTTGTTTCTTGGTTCGTTGTGCGTATTTTTTCTTGCCAGCATTTTACTTTACGGCTTCTACGCCTATTCGCGTCGCGGTGACCCGTTGTCGGCGTTACCGATTCCGATGACCTTTCTGGTCAGCACATTGTGTTTGCTAGGAATTAGCGTCTTAGTACATTTTGCCACCCGGATGATACGCCGCGAACGTCGAGAATCGACGGCGGCTTTGATTGGGCTCAGTGCCGTGCTAGCCATTGTATTTACGGGGTTCCAAATCCTGTCGATGTATACGATGCTTTCGGGGCCGGCCGTCCAAGAGGGCAATGGCAAGGGTCTCGTGGGCATGGTGATTGTGTTGGCTTTTCTGCATGCGTTGCATGTTGCGGGCGGAATTATCGCACTGGGGATCGTATCGGTGCGATTGCTGCAAGGCCGCTATGATCACGAACGCCATTGGCCCGTCGATTTTGCGGCGCTGTATTGGCACTTCCTCGATCTTGTTTGGTTATTCATGCTCGTCGTATTCTGGACCACGACCGGCGGGTTCAAATGGTCGGCCTAAAAACAGTAGAGTCTTCATTAATCAAGGGCAATCGTTGATCGTATGGCGGTTTCCCTATCGCCTGTATCCACCTCGTCCGCCCCCTACCTCAAAAGGCCTCCGACCATGTCCAACGTCATGAAAATTACTCCCAAAGAAACACGCGTCGGCTGGGTTGGCACAGGCGTGATGGGCGCGAGCATGTGTGGTCATTTGATTGAAAAGGGGTTCGCGACGACCGTTTACAATCGCAGCCAATCCAAGGCCCAGCCCCTGCTTGATCGCGGAGCCACTTGGGCCGATTCGCCTCGCGCTGTTGCCGAACAATCGGACGTGGTGTTCACGATCGTTGGTTTTCCGCATGACGTCCGCCAAGTCTATTTGTGCAAAAACGACGGAGTGTTGGCGGGATGTACAGCGGGCAACATCGTCGTCGACATGACCACCAGCGAGCCATCGCTAGCGGTGGAGATTCACAATCTGGCGAAACAGCAACAGGTGCATTCGCTTGATGCTCCCGTTTCCGGTGGCGATCTCGGGGCCCGCAATGCCGCATTGTCAATCATGATCGGAGGCGACGATGATGTGGTTGCCGCCATGCAACCCTGTTTTGAAGCGATGGGCAAAACGATCGTGCACCAAGGACCCGCAGGCGCGGGACAGCACACCAAGATGGTGAATCAAACCCTGATCGCGACCGGAATGATCGGTGTGTGCGAAGCGTTGATCTATGCCCATCGCGCCGGATTGAACCTTGAAACGGTCATGAAATCGATTAGCTCGGGAGCAGCCGGAAGCTGGTCACTCAGCAATCTCGGACCGCGGATCATCGAGAACAACTTTGATCCTGGTTTCTTTGTGGAGCATTTCATCAAAGATATGGGGATCGTGCTCAGCGAAAGTCGCCGCATGGGGCTTTCGATGCCAGGACTCGCGTTGGGCGAGCAACTCTATCAGTCCGTCAAAGCCAAGGGCTACGGTCGTTGTGGTACCCATGCCCTCACGCTGGCATTGGCCGATATGTCCGGCATCGATTGGAACGACCGTTAGGGACCATTGGAATAATTTATGACGTAGCGGAACTCGTCAAGAGTTTCGACCTGTGCCGTGATTCACGATAGTAGTGACGAATTCCGCTACCAGTGAGGACCGTCAGTCATGGTTCGGGCGGTGGTGAGCCGTGGGCCGTAAGGCACCGGGTAATACGCGGGACCCGGCCGCTCACACGCGAGCGGCTCGCTAAAACAACAGTCCAGGGGAACGTCAAAACAGCCAAAAAATACGAAAGACTTCTACGTACCTGCTTAAGCACTCGGCGTTCAAACCCCTCCACTCACGTTCGCTTTCTGGTAATCTATAGACCGAAACTTGACGCTCGCCTTTTGCTTGCTCTCGTTTTCCTGCCCGCTGCGGTTTCGTTGCCCCTTGCGGACTGCCCACCCCCTCGCTCGTCTCTCCTGTTTGCTACAATGCGGTTATGAATTCCACGCAGCAAGCTCTCGCACGTCTAACCCAGCTTTTGCCACCCAACCGGGTGCGTCAAGACGCTGCCTTTAACGCTGCGTTTGAATCGGATGGATTGACCGCGTTTCACCAAAAACCACTTGCGGTCGTGATTCCCGAGTCGAGCGACGAGGTCATTCAAGCCGTTCGCTGGTGTCACAACGAAGCGATTCCCTTTGTCGCTCGCGGCAGCGGGACGAGTCTTTCCGGTGGCTCATTGCCAGTGGCCAACGGCATCGTGATCGCCCTGAACCGACTGAACAAAATTCTGCATCTTGATCCGGTCAATCGAATCGCGGTCGTTGAGCCTGGAGTGGTGAATATCAAAGTCACCGAGGCGGCCTCAAAACACGGGCTCTATTTTGCCCCGGATCCCTCCAGCCAAACGGTCTGTACGATCGGCGGCAATGTGGCGTTCAACTCCGGCGGTGCCCACTGTTTGAAATATGGCATGACGTCCAATCATGTGGTGGGCATGAAGACGGTGCTCGGCAACGGCCAATGTGTCGAGTTTGGTTCGGCCAGCACCGATGCGATCGGCGCCGATTTTCCCGGTTTGTTTACCGGCAGCGAAGGTTTGTTCGGGATCGCCACCGAGATCACTCTGCGGCTGTTACCGAAGCCCGAGAAATTCCACACCGTGCTAGTCGGTTACCGATCGTTGCAGGCCGCGGGTGACGCGGTTTCAGCTGTGATTGAGTCGGGACTGTTGCCCGGTGCGATGGAGATCATGGATGCACTGTCGATCGAGGCAGCCGAAGCGGCAGTCAAATGTGGCTATCCCAAAGGCTGTGCGGCGGTGCTGATCGTTGAACTCGAAGGACCTCGCGAACGAGTGGAATACGAGACGCGGCAATTGAGCGAAGTCATCGCTCGCACCGATCCGTTTGCTCAACACGTGGCCATGACGTTGGCCGAGCGGTTATCGATTTGGAAAGGCCGCAAGTGTGTGTTTTCCGCAGTTGGTCACATCAGTCCCGACTTCCTTGTCCAAGACGGTGTCGTCCCCCGCAATCGGCTTGGCGAAGCACTCGTTCGTATCCAAGAGATCTCGCGTGATGTCGGTATTCGTGTCGCCAATGTGTTTCATGCCGGTGACGGAAACCTGCATCCGATGATTCTGTACGATGGAAATGTCGAAGGCGAGTTCGATCGAGCCGAAGAGGTCTGTAGCCGAATCATCAAAGTCTGTATCGAGATGGGCGGTTCGATCACCGGCGAACATGGCATCGGGATGGAGAAACGCGAATTTTTGCCCGACATGTTTGATCCGGCAACGGTCGAGTTGTTTCATCGCATCCGTCGTGCATTTGATCCGTTGGAGATCGCTAACCGAGGAAAGATGTTCCCCGGTGCCGACGCGCCGTCACTGTCAATGTCCGGATTGCATCCACTGGAAAAGCAAGGAGTGATTTCGCGTGAGTAATAATGCGACCTTGCAGCCCACCACGATCGACGAAGTTCGCGATGCGGTGCTCGCATGCGAGCATGCCGTCATCGTTGGTAACGAAACCAAACCGCCGCTTTGTATGTCAGACGATCCGTACGACACCATCAGTGTGCGTGGATTGTCGGGGGTGGTTCAGTACGAACCGTCGGAGTTCACGTTCACCGCTTACGCGGGAACGAAAATCGAGGACGTCCAAGCGGTGCTGAGCGAGCGCGGGCAATACTTGCCTTTCGACCCAATGTTGGTGCGTGCCGGCGCGACACTTGGCGGCACGATTGCTTCCGGATTATCGGGGCCAGGGCGGTTTCGTTACGGATCGATCCGCGATTTCTTTCTCGGTGCCAAACTGATTTTGGGCGATGGCACGATTGTGAACGTTGGCGGAAAAGTTGTCAAAAACGCAGCAGGCTTTGATATCCCGAAATTCTTGGTGGGAAGCTGCGGCGAGTTCGGCGCGATGGTCGAAGTGACTTTCAAAGTGTTTCCCAAGCCAGTCGATTCGGCGACGCTGAGTCTGCGGTGTGAATCGGCGGAGCTTGCATCGCAGTCGATGGCGAAGGCGGCTGTGAGTCGCTGGGAACTTGACGCGATTGATTATCATCACGCTACATCAACACTGTATTTTCGCCAACGCGGACCCCAGGATGCCAACCGCGAAATCGCCGCCGAAATTCAGACGCAGTTTGCGGAACTGAATCACGTGGATGGCGAAGCTGCAGATTCATTTTGGAGTTCGATCACCGAGCTCGACTGGTTCGCCAGTGCTGCCCACGTCGTAAAGATCCCCACCACGACTCGCCAATTTACTGGCTTGTGTGATGCCATCGCCGCCGCAGTCCCCGCTTCGTTGCACGTCAGCGGATGTGGATCGGTCGTTTGGGCGGCATTGGAACAACCGGATTCGCTGCACACGCTCGAAAGTGTACTTGTGCAGCAGAATCATCGCGGCTTGTGTGTACGCGGGAATTCGAATCACGTCTTTCTGAACCGGCAAACCACGTCGGACATCGAGGTGGCGGTCCAGCAGGCGTTTGATCCCAGCGGTCGATTCAAGCGTACTTTTCCATCGCAGGCACGCGACTCCGTTTCCTCCTAACATCCCTCTTGGGGCATCGTTGGTTTTCACTGACGATCCACGCTCAATTCCGAACCAAACGCATGCAACACAAAATCCCGATCTCGAAACTCGGTCCGCTAGGCGACGAGATGGCCTCGGCGGTGAGTACGTGTGTGCATTGCGGCTTTTGTCTGGCGGCCTGTCCCACGTATCACCAATTGGGGCAAGAGCCTGATTCGCCGCGTGGCCGGATCGTGTTGATGAAAGATGTACTCGAAGGCAATTTGTCGGTCGATGACGCGTCGCTTCATATCGATCGTTGCCTCGGTTGTTTGGCATGTGAACCCGCGTGCCCGTCGGGAGTCCCCTATCGTGATTTGATCAGTCCCTATCGGGCCACGATAGAACCAGTACGCAAGCGAACGCTCGTCGACCGGATCACGCGCGCAATGACAAGTTCAACGCTGCCTTACCCGGGACGTTTTCGACTCGCAGCAAAGATGGGCCGTTTTGCTCGCCCGCTTGCTCCATTTTTGCCACGATCGCTTGGGGCGATGTTGAATCTGCTGCCAGATCGATTGCCACCGCGACAATCGTGGGCGGCGGTCAATCCCGCAATCGGAAAACGCCGCGGGCGAGTGGCCTTGTTGTCCGGTTGTGCTCAATCAGTGCTCGCTCCGGATATTAATTCAGCCACCATCGACGTGTTGACACGCAACGGCATCGAAGTGGTCGTGCCGCCGACACAAACGTGCTGCGGCGCCCTCAGCTGGCACGTTGGAAACTGGAATCAAGCCAAGAAGTTCGCGATCGCCAACTTGAACGCCTTTCCCGAAGATGTCGATGCGATTGTCACCAACGCGGCGGGTTGTGGTTCGGGGATGCACGAATACGCAATGATTCTGAAAGGGACGAAGTACGAATCTGACGCGACCGCATTTGTCAGTAAAGTGAAAGACGTCTCCGTGGTGCTTGCTGAATTAGGCGAACTTGCTGCAATCCCACAGCGAAGTGAAACGCTACGCATTGCCTACCACGATGCGTGTCACTTAGCCAACGCACAATCGGTCCGATCCGAACCGCGTCAATTGCTGGCACAGATTCCCGCAGTGGAACTGCTTGAGATTCCTGAATCGCATCTGTGTTGTGGATCGGCGGGAACGTACAACGTGGACCAACCCGAGATCGCCAAATCACTCGGTGACGACAAAGTGCGGCATCTGCTCAGCACGGAGCCGGATCTCGTAGCGACCGGCAACATCGGTTGCATGACCCAGTTACAAACGCATCTCGCCGCAACCGGTTCAGAGATCCAAGTCCGCCACACCGTGCAAATCCTACGAGATGCCTACACCGGCAAGCTGTAAGGTTGCGTCGCCACGTTCGGTGGTTGTTGACGCGACGACATGCCAACGCGTCGCCGGGTTTGGCGGAACCACTGAGCGTCCAATGCGAGTCACCACCTTCTGTCGAAGGTAGCAACCAGGAGATGTCCCACTCGCTGTGTTCTAGCACTCGCCACGGTGCCCTCGTGCAACCGGATGCGAATGACGGGGTTGATGCTCCGCGGTAGCAATGCCAAAGCAATCACCCGCAACGAGCGTCTCGTCGCATTTTCAGATCTTTCCCATCGCATCTTATTCAAGCGTCCTCCGCTGCCGAAAATAGCCCCAGTCCAAAATGACTGCCATAGCCAAGTGCGATTGGTCCCTCTACAGCAGTGTCGAACGTCAGCCGGAATCCATAGCCTTGTTCCGATGCGTGACGTCCTCCACCGCGTTGACGTACTCGACGGAATTTCATCCAAGACGTATTCGTGCCGCTCAGGAGCGTGTGGGAAATACGTTCAATCGTGACACTTTCGGAAAATTCAGCGAGCCATGGGCGCCGGTTGAGTTCCTTCCGAACGAGTCGTTCCAGCTCACGCCGTTCTGCTACCGCGTATTGTTCCGGATCATTCCGTTCGTGATTACGAATTCTAAGGTGATCGGTCGCTACAAACGGTGTGCAAGACTCCCAAACGCGACTGCTGGCAAGCAGTGGCGATTGACCGCGACGCTGATCCAATCCGCCAAAGTCGCCGGGTTGACCGACGCCGAGCGGGACGACCTGCAGATCGTGACCATCGGATCCGTGCATGTGCGTGAACCGGCTAAGGGCAGCTTCATCCTCCAATTGAATACCGGTCGGGATGTGCACGGTCAAATGCGTGATGCGCCCGCGACTACTGGGTCCCAGTGATTCAGCCAAATAATGTGCATGGCCGTGAGTTTGAAAGCCATCACCTCGAGGTTTTCCATCTTCGGACTTTCCGGAAAAAGCCTCCGAACATTGGTCGCCATTCTGTCGCTTCGAGCACCCCATGATGTAACTTCTCGCACGTTCGCCGATCCACAACGCCTCTGTAAATCGCGGACGCACCGCCCCAGCGATCGAGAAGCGAGCAATGGTCGGAACTTGCGTTTTAGGCACTCGAGACGCTGGATGCCGAATAGGTTGCTCGCTATCGCGAACGTAATCAATCCACCGACTCGCGGGAGGGCGATTCCAACCGGCTTTACGCAGTTGATCCGTTTCGACATGCAACGCATCAAACGTGGATTCGGGCAAGGCTTGCTGAATTGCAGTTTTCTCTTTTGCGGAAAGCTTGATTTCGTCAGTAGGCTTGCCCTTTTCCAAAGCTTTCGCATGTTTCTCGGACAGCTTTTGCTTTTCCATCTGATTTATCATTCGCGTTCGCCAGAAGTCGTATTGATCCCAATCGTCTGGTGCCAACAAGCGAACCAACTCCTGTGACCCGCCGACGCCACGTTCATCCAGTTTCGTTACACTGAACGAGTCAGGAGCAGTGGACGATATCGACGCTTCAACCCATGATTCGGCACGGCCAAAGTAGCTCATCGCGCTGACCAACTTATCAAGAAGCTGACGCTGGTCATCCGTCAATTCTAGTTCGGGCCAGCAGATGACTAGCGGTTCCTTTCGATTAACAGCGATGAAAGTGTCAAAGACCTTGGTCTTCGCGTCGTTAGTCGTCGGCATGTAATGACGAGTGTGCCCTGACGTGCTTTGAGGAAGCTTGTAGGCAGGCGCAACCGATAGCTTTTGCAGAAGGTCCTGCACTTGAGTCTTCGGAATCTCTGGAAACTTGTAGAGCCACACTGCTAACAATGCACGCGAGATGCGCCACGGCGATGGCGGCCATTCGACGGCACCTTCGTTAACTTGTCGTCCCCACGGCGTCGCATGATACTTGCCGGTGAGGAACCGCATTTCAATGGCAATCATAGGTCTCACCTTTTGCTATAAGTCATTTGGGTAATGGCGGGATCAGCAAATAGCTTCTCATCGGCCACTTTTTTGATGAGTCCTGGCAACTCGCTCTCAAGCGATTCCAGTTCCGGCAAGTCGAAGCCATTGGGCCGCTTGACGATGATGCCATCGGTGGCTTCCAAATCGCATGCGGTGCGGAGTCGCAAGCCTTCATTCAGAAATTTTCGAATTTTGTAAAGTGAAATAGCGATCAGCAGGTTTTCAGCATTCTCGCCCAGTCCGTATCCGCGTAATTGTGCTAGGTCGAGATTGAAGTAGGCAGTGATCGAACTTGCTGTGTACTCGTCGCGATGGTACGGCACGTTTCCGTAGCCTTCCGCGGCTTTACCGTATGGAGTGTTCTCGCCTGTGCCAGGTTGCACACGATCAAACTTGACACCACCCGCCGAGGCGACTTCGATCCCCTGGGCCTCGACGAAACCCGAGATCACTCGCGGCAAACGAACGACGCCACCGATCTTTTCGAGAAATGTGCCGTGAAGCAAGCTGCATGGATCGTACTTAAGCAGTGCCTCAGCCAATTTTCGACGGTTAAATGGCTTGTTCGCTTCGAAGCCAACAGCTTCCTTGATGGCATCGAATTCTTTGGACTTCGAGGACGCGATGTAGGGTGAATTCAATCGATGCGCCTCACGAATGGAGTCGGTCACCGTTCCGTCGGGCAAGGTAGTCTGAACATAGGGCAGGCCGGTGAGCGGCGCTGCCAGAGAATCTTTACCTTCATCCCAGCAAACCGTTTCCAACCGATTAGCCATCGATTGCGCGGACTCGACTAACAGACAATCAACCGGTTCGCCTGCATCATTGAAACCTTTGAAAGTGGCAGCACCGAGATCTGGGAAGCCCGTCGGCTGAAAACGGGAACCCTGAATCGGCTTGAGTGGGATTTCGATCAACAAGCGAGGTGCCGATTTCAACTCGTCCAATTTAATTATCATTTGTAACTCTAGGGGAAAGTCTGGAAATGGGAAAACAACAACGAAAGACGCCATGCCTTTCGAGTTTTAGGCCGGAGGCCGAACCAAGAACTGCCGTGGGCGTCCGCCCAAAGATTCAAGCAAAAAACACTCATTCCGACGATGCGATAGAGACATCATCGCTTGGTTCAGTTTGACGCAATACCCGACGCGCCAACCGCTTGGCATCCTGCTTCGAAATCGGGAACATTAAAGCGGCGGCGGTTCGTTGTGCGTGCTGGCGGCTCATCGACAACGTGTCGGCTGCTGGTACAAAACCCGACGCAGTCAGTCGTCGCGAAGCCAATCGCGTCGCGTCTGCACCATCACCTAACATCGCTCGCCGCAAGATCCGTGGCGTTAACACGATGGCAACGTCGTTCAGTTTGTGCGGCAGGTAGCAAAGCTTGAGCAAGCCAAATCCCGCATCAGGTAATGTTCGCCCAGCCTGTGGACAACGCAATGATTGCATGACTCTCGCAAAACCATCTTTGGATTGTGGGAAATCGATTAAGCAGAGTGCCTTGAACAGACTCTCGATCCGTTCGTCATTGACTGTGCCGTCGATAAAAGCCGCGATGTCCGGTAGCGTTGCCACCAGGCGACCGCGAAGGGGAGCAAGCAATTCGTTTGACGCCTCGTCTTTGCCGCCCTTCATCACGTCAATCATGCGGCGATTAAGCACGGCAATTAAGTTGTTCGTGAGCGAGCCGCTGGTCCAAACGATAGCAGGATCTGAAGCGTCGCTTGCCCATTTGGGATACCGAGACCTCCACGTCTTCGAATCGATTGGTTCCAGGTGTCGACGAATGGGACCTACCGTGGCATGCGTGATGCTGGCCAAGGCGGCCGCCAACCGCAATTCGCAAGTACCATCGTATGACTTCACCAACCAATCATCGCTCAGGAGTGGCAATGGATTGATTCCGCTTCCCATGCTTCCATCACGAAGTTGTTTCGAGAGCGCCACGCTGGCTTCAGCTTCGCCCAACGCAATTAAAGTCGCCTGGACGTCTGCAGCGTCGCCACGTCGGCAGAGGTTTAAGATGCTCGACTCGAGTTGCCGCAATGCTCGACCCGCACGGGCCGGAGCTGTCTTACCGGTCGCCGCACGACGAAATCGATCCAGCCAGTGGTCCAACGGGGCGAGTAACCCGGCGGTTGAGATCTCTTGTTGTGGCACAACAAACCGTCCAAGAGGGATGGCAAAATTTGAGAGACCATTGCGTTGTTGAAAGCCGTAGCGTTGAAACTCCGAGATACCGCGATCGATACCGAGCGATGCAACAGAGCGTGCAAAGTCAATGCCATTGCGAGCGTTCCGCCCGCTAATCGTTGCTCGTCCTTCACCAAGTACTTGCTCAACCTCGACAAGCGATGTCGGGCTGTCCCACAGAGGAAACCACATTTCGGCTCGCGTGGAGGACTCGTCGGAAAGATCCGACGATTGGTAACCAACGCCCGAAGGACGTACACAAAACGGGAATGACAGACTGCCGTCGTCCTTGGAGTCAAGTCGCTTCACCGTCGAAGCAGCGAACAGCAAACAGCCTTCAAGAGCCAAAATATAGTCCCAGGGATTCAAGCCAACTGATCCATCAAAACCCGATGTAGCGTTTGGACCTCCAGCGGCCTCTGGATGAAAGTGCCCTGGTGTTTGCTTGTCTTTAATGCCGGTCGTTGCCGTGTCAAAAATCGCACCGCGTAACGCGTGGTCCCACTGCCGCTTGAGAATGACCGAAACTACCTGTTGAGCGAATCCGGACATATAGCTTCCGCTACCTTCATTGCCACCCGTTCCCAGCAGTGGCGGAAAGGCTCGACCATCATTAAGCAACACGTAAACCGCGTCCAGCCACTTGAGTAAGTCGTCGTTTAGGTTCGCTCGACATGCCTTTAGCAGATTCAGCTTGTCTTCATCCGAATCAGCTTTCTCGGAAAGCCCAAGATCAGCAAGTATGACTTGAACAGACACAACCGCCGACTGAAACGATTGAAATCGACTCATGTCACTGGCTAGAATGGCTTCGATTGCCTCACGGGCAGATTTTTCGGAGGAGGCCGGAAAGAATCCTGATCTTGCTCCCCATGGACCGACTAATGGCGTTGGTGAATAGTCTTCCAGAAAGAAAGTGGCGAGCTCCACTTCATCCAGCTTCGATCGCAACCAGAACGAATCATTCTTCCACCATCCCAACGCAGATGAGTCCGCTTGCTCAGCGACGAGCCGCAAGACCCCGAGCGCTTTCAAGTAGTGCGCCAGCGGCGTCGGTGAACAGCCCTTCAAGTTGATCGTATGAAGTTCTTTGCTCATTCGGTTGCTCCTTTCTCGCTGCCACGCCAGTCGGCAACGCGAACCAGTGATTCCAAAAACGCCAGTCGAAACGGTCCGAACTCGTCTCGTAATCCAACCGTCCGAGCCAACCAACTCGGCTGTCCTTCGCACTCTCCCAACTGCATCAAGTCCAGAGACAATTCGGTTGCCTCTGAAACGTCCCCTTCCTTATTGCCGATCTCAATTCGAGGTAATTCGTCGCCGTCCCAGATTCCGCGAGCGAACAAGCGGCCGGAGTCAGACGGTCGATTCTCGTTGGGCATGCTGCGCAAACTCATTCGTACCTTGCCGTGATGAGCAGCGATCAAATAGGCAATCAAACTGGATTCTGGATCGTTCAGATGCTGTTGGAGCCACGCAATCGCGCTAGCCAATTCGTGCCGAAAGCCGCGACGAATCTGTGGCACGACTTCCACCAAGACATCTGAGTCGGCGTCGTGGTTTTCGCCGCTAACGATCTGATATTTTAGGTAACCGCTCCTGCCGGACTTTGCCCATAGCTGTGCGTGATCCAGCTCTGGGTTCGAAGCAACCACCGCACCCTGAAACGCGGGGTGGATCTTGCCGACGTCATGCCACCACGCGGCGCGGACCACCGACGGCCATGGTATATCGGGGAGTTCATTGTCAAGTGCTTGTTGCAGGGCAGTCGCTTCCTGTCCGACATCTCGCAAGTGATCCATCACGCTTAGTGGCTTGCCCGCCAAGTCATCTTCGTCCATCGCGGCCTGAAGCACTCCCGCTTCGCTCCGACAATCAGATACGGGTGCATGTTTCGGATCGCCTGTCCATCCTAGCTGCCTGTCATACCCGCCGGATTTCGAATGAAACAACAAAACCATTCCAGGCCGAACCGCATGCGGTTTGACCACCTGCCAATCCCGATCGAGTGCATCCCACGTATAGCAGAGGATGTCTTTACTGGCTGCTTTTTTGATGAATGCCGAATTGCCACGAACCGCCGCGATCGAAACCGAACAAAGTTCATCTCGAGAAGGTGCTGGAAAGACGACACTCCCATCATCGAACAATGGAATTGGCGGTTTTCCGTTGAGCGTTTTATCTTTCGCGTCCCAATCTCGCCAGTAAACTTGCACATCGCAGTCTTCGCTTTCTCGTATGTAACGTGAAACGTCGAGATCATTTCCGCTCAGGTCAGCGGTCGTGTCGAAGAGGTCGAGCAAGTCCTTGCGACGTAGTACATGATGAATAACGCTTGGCGTTTCGACTTCGATGTGCGTAAGAGATTGTGGCCCGACATCGGCAAGTTCGCTCAGTGCCGCGCGAGCAGAGTCGAGCTCCGCAAGCTCGTATGGCAACGCCAAGTCTGACGCTCGTTTCGGATTGGACGTGTCTATGTCAATCCAGTGAACTTGGGCAGCGACTTTACCATCGGCGCCACAAGTGCCACGCCGGTTGCAGCGTCCGAACCGCTGTACCAGCGACGACCACGGCGCGAGCTCGGTGAACATAACTGTAGAAGAAATATCCACGCCCGCTTCGATGGCTTGCGTGGAAATCAGGATCCGTCCAGCTGCGGGGATCGTCGACTCGTCGAGAGCTGCTGCTTGAACGTTCGCTCGTTCAAACGGCCGAAAACGCGAATGGATCAGCGACGTTTCTGGTTGCACATCCAGCTTTTCGACAATCTTCTGAATCGCTTGGAAAAGTTCTTGCGCTCGATTCACACGATTCACCACGACCAGTGTCAACTCACCTGCAACATGTGCGGTAACAATGGATTCCGCTAGCGATCCGGCGTACGCCTTCTTATTATCAGGAGAAAGCTCGATGTTAGCTTTGCTGCACGGTTTCTTTGCCTTGAGCAACCGCAGCACGCGATCGTTGGCCTTGTCGTCATCTTCGACCGTCTCATTAGACCAATCACCATCCTCAGGACGCGGGTGATCGACCGTCGCCAACGCATCGGAATCCAGGGTGGCCGACATCCACAGGGTATGCGATTGTCCGTAAGTTGCGAGTTTGCCTCGCAATCCAGCCAACTGAGCAGAAGTCGTGAGTCCGACGCCCATCAACTGCGTTTCGTCGATCACCCACAAGCAATCGTTGTTGAGAAGAGAAAATTGAATAGGCCAAGCGTAGCGACTCATCCCATAGCCACGATTCAGGGCCCTTGAAAGCAGCATATCCTGCGTACCAATCAATACCTGATCCGTTTCCGGATGCCCGTACCACAGCTGATCGTTTTCGCCCCCCATCAACACACTGACACGAACGCCACCAGAACTCGGATCTGCAATATCTAAATTATTTAGCCAGCCGGAGATCGCATCGCGAGTTTGCTCGACCAAAGTTCGCATCGGAAGACAGTACACAAGACGTCTTGGCGTTGCGAGCTTCACCGCATCATTCGCGTAACGCCGGCGGTAAAGCCAAGCAAACGTAGCCGCAGCGGTCTTGCCAACACCAGTAGGCACGCTCAAAACAGTGGGAAGCGACTCTCGTGTTCCCAAACGAGATTGGTAGGGATAGGGCGGATGCCCCGTCGCTTGGTGAAAGAATGAGTCAAAATCCATGCCAATTGCTCGCATGCTCAGATTGGTTGTGTACTAAATTGAAGAGCGTAACTTAGCTGATGGTTGTGACATGGTTGGTCACTGGAGAGGGCAAAATAAACTGTTTTTTGAAAGTAATTTCAGTTTTCGCAGGCTCATCACCGCCCACACGCCCTCTTTCTCGGAACGCTTGGCGGCGGTCGAGCCAAACGCCCCGAGAAATGCCACGCGATGCAGCCGGTTGCAGAGTATCCGGGCGACCGAAACGTTTAGATCGCCACGGTGGAACATAATACAGCATTGGAAGATGTATTGCTTGCTCGGTTTTATGTTCGAAAGAACGCGGCCTCAGTGACCAAGATTTGTAAAACGACGAAAGCAAACGAGGTTTATGAAAATCCGATCAACCATGTATGCTTCGGTAGTGATCGATTCACGCAACTAACCTTTTGTACCCGGTAATCGCACAACTCAACCAATCGGAGTGCTCGAAAAGCGATATAGTATTCCTAAGAGAACCACCCCAAACTGCACCCCCGCCACATTGACTAGTGGCCGCAATTGACATTCATTGCGAATAATTGCATCTGGGCTGCTTGATCTTTCTCAATTTGGTTGTTTATTTGTCGGATCTTGTGTGGTCTTCGTGCCGCAGAGGCTTTCGTGGGGAGCACTCCTGCGTCCATTGGCGTTGTACATGCTTAGAACTCTCTCGCCCATTGGACGCAGGAGCTGATTTTCTTCCTACCCATGCCCTAAGCCGCAGTTGCGAAAATTACGGAAACACCTTTCGTAGATTTGCAAGTCTTGGCTGCGGAGGATGTGTTCTCCGCGCCAAACGCGTGTCCTACCATGCATAAACCGCACAGAGTGTCGCCAAAAATGGAATTTTCGACCGCGAACGTATTTGATTATGTGCCAAGATTGCACAACCGGAAGTAAGGTGGGGTGCGAGACCCGCCTTCTTGATGGCGGTGTTCATGCTCGTGATGGCTAAAAAAAATCGTGCGACGAATCTACCTGATTACCTACGACGTTTGTGACGCCAAACGGCTGCGGAAGATTTTCAAATGCCTCCGCGGCTGGGGCGACCATTTGCAGTACAGCGTTTTTGAATGCCAGTTGACTGACGCTGACTTGCTGCGTTGCAAGGCTGAGATGGCTGACATCTTGCACCATGGTGAAGACCAAGTTTTGGTGATCGATCTTGGCCCGGCCGCCTCCCGTAGCGAAACGCTCGTCCAAGCGATCGGCAAACCCTACTCGGCCATGGCGGCCCCTTGCTTCGTCGTGTGATTTTGCTTTGCCACTTCTTGATTGAATTCACCCACGCAACCGTGATGTCATGATCCAACCCATCGAAGATGCTGACTCTAGTGTACCGGCGGCTGCCCCTGATCCCGAAGACCTGCTGCCAGCGCGGATGATCAACGAATTTGTGTACTGTCCACGACTGTTTTACTTAATGCACGTCGAAGGCCAGTTTGCTGAATCGATCGATACGATTGATGGTGGGATCGTGCATCGCCGAGTCGATAACGGGACCGGAGGATTGGCGCCCGCCGAACCCTGCGCGACAAAGTCGTTCATCCCCAGCGCCGATGAAGAGCCAGTTGCTGTTGCCCCCGAGTCGACCAAACCCAAGAAGTCGCGAAAATCAAAACACCTACAAGCCTCGACGTTGTTTGGTGACGAAGACACGGATGAACTGGGTAAGGACCAGGCGGAATCGGGCGAAGCATCGTCGGACGGTGAAACGGACTCGGAGGACGACACCGATGATTTGCCGAGCACGATTCACGCCCGTAGTGTGACTCTGAGCAGTGAATCGCTCGGCGTTATTGCCAAACTCGATCTGGCCGAAGCCACCGGTAACGTCGTAACGCCAGTTGACTACAAACGCGGTCGTCCCAAGCGGATGGCCGATGGAACCCTCGCCGCCTGGGATCCCGAGCGAGTTCAAATTGCCTTGCAGGTGCTTGTTCTGCGAGACAATGGTTACCAATCTGATGAGGGCGTGCTGTATTTCAATGAAACTCGGCAACGTGTCCGTGTTCCCGTCGACGATGAACTGTTGGCACTCACACGCCGTTCGATCGACTTGGCGCGGCTGCACCGTGACTCTTGCCAGATCCCACCGCCACTGGTATCCAGTCCTAAGTGCCCGCGATGTTCTTTGGTCGGCATTTGTTTGCCCGAAGAAACCCGCCGTCTCTCTACTGCTGGGCAACCACCTCTAAAGGTACGCCCACTGATCACTGCCCGTGACGAACGACGTCCGGTGTATTTCAACACGCAAGGCATGTGGATCGGCAAACAAGGCGATCTGTTGCAAGCGAAAGTGGAGGGAAAGATCGTTCAAGAAATCCGCTTTAACGATATCAACCAAATTAATTTGTTTGGGAACATTCAGCTTTCGACGCAGGCCATCCAAACAGCCCTTGGCCGCGACGTGCCAATCGGCTACTTCACTCAAAAGGGCTACTACTATGGAGTCAGCGGTGGGCTGGGCGTCAAGAATATTCTGGTTCGTCGTCAGCAATTTCGGCTTGCCGATGATAGCGTGTTTTGTCTCGGCATCGCCCGCGCCTTGGTGCATGGCAAGATTCGCAACCAACGAACGCTACTGATGCGAAATCATCGCGAGCCTGATGCGACATCTTTGCGTGATCTGAAGCGTTACGCCAACCGCGCATTGAACGCGGATTCGCTCGCCTCGCTTTTAGGGATCGAAGGCATTGCCGCCCGCGTGTACTTTGGCGATTTTGCCGGCATGCTGAAAGTCGACTGTAGCGTCTCGAACGGTGATGAAGGATTCGCGACCGCTGAGAAACGGCCTGCATTTCATTTCCGCTCACGCAACCGACGTCCGCCTCGCGACCCCGTCAATGCGATGCTGTCCCTGGCGTACAGCTTGCTTACAAAGGATTGCCTTGTCGCTGCAACGATTGTTGGCCTGGACCCACACTTGGGATTTTATCATCAAGTCAAACCGGGCAAGCCAGCGTTGGCATTGGATCTGATGGAGCCGTTCCGTCCGCTGATCGCTGACTCGGTGGTCCTGTCGGCGATCAATACGAGAATGGTCACAGCCGATCATTTCATTTGTGCCGGGGACTCGGTCGTAATGAGCGATACTGGCCGGAAGCACTTTTTGTTAGCCTATGAGAAGCGAATGGATTCCCTGGTCACCCATCCGCTGTTCGACTACCGGGTGAGTTATCGACGCTTATTGGAAATTCAAACCCGACTGCTGGCCCGTCGTCTAAGCGGCGAAATCCAGGAATACCCGATTTTCCAGACGCGATGATGACGCGAGCGGCGAGGCAGCGAGCAAAACCCGGCCTCCGCTCGCAACAGTGGAAAGTGCGGCAAAAGCAACCCTGTTCTGGATGATTAAGCATGTCACACACCAGCGAATCCGATAGCCACTCGCGAAACCGGGCAAAATCCTCCATAATCTCAGTTCGAAATAGGCAAGCCCTTTCCACGAGTTCAAACTCGTGGCCTCATTGAAGCTTTGGCTTGACGAGCGGTGGCGATTTCGGTGTGTACTTTCCACGAGTTCAAACTCGTGGCCTCATTGAAGCTTGGAAACCTATCGCGATATTGTGAATCGTCGATTGCTTTCCACGAGTTCAAACTCGTGGCCTCATTGAAGCGCCATAGACTCGGCCATTCCCTGCCGAAACGCATCCCTTTCCACGAGTTCAAACTCGTGGCCTCATTGAAGCAGCCGTCACCGCGCCGAGGGCGTTAGGCGATGCGACCTTTCCACGAGTTCAAACTCGTGGCCTCATTGAAGCAAAAGGTGATCGATCGCAACCAACCGCGTCCCGTGACTTTCCACGAGTTCAAACTCGTGGCCTCATTGAAGCTTGCGTGGCGAACGCGACGCGAGCCGACGAGAGGTTCTTTCCACGAGTTCAAACTCGTGGCCTCATTGAAGCATGGGTGGTCAGTGTTCCAATACACTTGGCCAGTGACTTTCCACGAGTTCAAACTCGTGGCCTCATTGAAGCCGCAACCTTCGAGTTGCTTCACGATCGCATTGGTGGCTTTCCACGAGTTCAAACTCGTGGCCTCATTGAAGCGATCGTTAATGAGTTTTCGTGGAACGTGGTCAGCTTCTTTCCACGAGTTCAAACTCGTGGCCTCATTGAAGCCCGCTCAGCTTATGTACGCCACGGGTTTGCGTGTGGGGCTTTCCACGAGTTCAAACTCGTGGCCTCATTGAAGCGATTGGATCATCGCGAACGACACCAACGCATCGAACTTTCCACGAGTTCAAACTCGTGGCCTCATTGAAGCGCGAAGTGCCCAGCGACATCGCGGTTTGTTCCTACCTTTCCACGAGTTCAAACTCGTGGCCTCATTGAAGCCGAGCCCGCGTGGACAACGATGTGCGATCCCTCTTTCTTTCCACGAGTTCAAACTCGTGGCCTCATTGAAGCCCACAGGGAGGGAGGGCTGCCTGAGCGTTGGAGGAACTTTCCACGAGTTCAAACTCGTGGCCTCATTGAAGCCCAGCGGCTTCGGTGTAAAGCGGTGCTGCAACTGCTCTTTCCACGAGTTCAAACTCGTGGCCTCATTGAAGCCGATCAAGTCAAGCTTGTGCAATCGTTTTCGGATAACTTTCCACGAGTTCAAACTCGTGGCCTCATTGAAGCGACATTGCCACGACCGCCGCGAGCTTTTCTTCGTCCTTTCCACGAGTTCAAACTCGTGGCCTCATTGAAGCATTGGCGACTCGAAAACCTACACCGGAGGAAACACTCTTTCCACGAGTTCAAACTCGTGGCCTCATTGAAGCGGCATCGCAACGCAACGCAAGGTTTCGCCGTCAATCCTTTCCACGAGTTCAAACTCGTGGCCTCATTGAAGCCCACTCGTCGGCAGCCGTAATATGGCTTGTTTCAACTTTCCACGAGTTCAAACTCGTGGCCTCATTGAAGCCCAAAGACCGCTCGGCTTGCGAATCGAATGTTGAACGCTTTCCACGAGTTCAAACTCGTGGCCTCATTGAAGCTGGTCAGACCGCTCAAATGCTTCCGAGTAACTGGTTGCTTTCCACGAGTTCAAACTCGTGGCCTCATTGAAGCATGTTGAACTTGATCGATGGAGTCAACTCGGTCGATCTTTCCACGAGTTCAAACTCGTGGCCTCATTGAAGCCATAACGCTTTCGATCGCTTCAAGAGCGGCCTTGTCTTTCCACGAGTTCAAACTCGTGGCCTCATTGAAGCAGCGGGTGCGCCGAGCGTTGGAACTCTCAACGCCGCCTTTCCACGAGTTCAAACTCGTGGCCTCATTGAAGCGGCGGCAACAAGCTTTACGATCGCGATCTGTACAAAGCTTTCCACGAGTTCAAACTCGTGGCCTCATTGAAGCGTGGTCGCCCCGTCAGAGAACAGTTTCCTGTCTGTGACCCTTTCGGGGTCAATTCCGAGGTTGGTTTAGGTTTTCCGGTGGTGTTCGCTACGCTCGAACCACCGGCTAATTGCTAAAATCCCTATCGGGATGGGGCTGAAAAGATGTGTAGGATAAAGTGGACTCGCGTCTTGGGCGATTGTCTGCTTCGCTATCGCCGCTAGGAACCCTTTCAAAGTTTGCGCAACTAAATCTTCGTGCGGCGCGCCAAACCGACTTGTCGGGTCGGTTTCCCGATCAATGTGTCAATTTATGGCTGGGGAATCGATCCGCATGGTTGATCGCCACTATTTTTAGACGACCGATGCACTCTGAGAGCGTGCAATCGATGGCGAGGGGCCGATGACTGAAAATACCGCGTGTAACGGGATCAAGGGGAGCGGAAGTCGTCAAGATTTTCGTGAATCACGGCACAGGTCGAAACTCTTGACGAGTTCCGCTACGTCAGTAATCATTTTGAAGGTCCTCAGACGAAAGCAAGCACGCCCAGTAGGATTCGAACCTACGACCTGTTGATTAGAAGTCAACTGCTCTATCCAACTGAGCTATGGGCGCGTCGCGTTTTTGAAAACTCTGCTTCGAAAACACTGCGGAATTCTAACCACTTGCGACACAGATTCCCACGCCCCAAGTTCGGGAAAATTCCAAGAGGCAAAAAACGGATCATTCGCTCTTCTTGCCCGCTTCCAGCAATTCCTTGATCTTCGCGTGGATTTCTTTGGCGGTCGCTTCCCCCGCCCCCGTTTTGACCAATTGCACGATGCCTTCGCGGTCAATTAGCACAACATGCGGAATGCCCCGCACCCCATAATCGCTCGACATCTCGCTCTCTTTGGGGGTCACCAGCACCGGATGCTGCAAATTGTGATGCTCCAAAAAGCTCGCGATCGCAAATCGCTCGGTCGGCGGTGGCACTTCGTCCTTGGATCGCGATGCCTGTGATTTTTCTGCGTCCCAGTCAAAATTGTAGTACTGAGTCACTCCGACGATCTCGAATCCTTGGTCTGCAAATTCTTCACGCCACTCACGTAGGTGCGGGAAGGTGGCGATACACGGCCCGCACCACATCGCCCAGAAATCTAACAGCACCACCTTGCCTTTGAGTGATGCTTGTGTCGTTTGCGACGTATCTACCCACGCGTCGATATCCCACTCCGGTGCCGCTTTGCCAATCAAAGTGTTGATGGGTTTCACCGCGGATAGTCGTTCGTTGTGCAAATCGAGGCGACGAAGAATGGCACGGACCGATGCGTTTCGTACCGCTAACGAATTCAACTTGTCCGTGACCTCTTTGATCCGCTTGGTCGTTGCATCTGGATCATCTTGTCGCCACTGAGTAATCAGCAAGTACTGCGTTTCGGCGTAGTCGTTCTGGATCGCTGTGGAAGCCGGGTAGGTGTCCATCGCCGACGTGACGGTCTCGTCCAGCAGCGTGATAAATTTTTCACGCCACGTGTCGTTCTCACGATCCGCCGTCGTCAGACTGCGCAACATGCGAATCAACGCGAGCATCGTTTCCTCGTCGGCTTGTTCCGATTCGTTCGCTGCAACAAGCTTTTCTAGCACCGATTGGACGATCGCATCGGCGTCATCCTGCTGGTCGTCCGCGGCCAGAAAATGAGCCTTCAAGACCACCAACTGGGAAAGCGGTAACAGGGGAGTTTGTTGGTCCTGTAACGCAGCGGAACTCAACGCTTTGATGCCACGATCCACCGCGGATTCCAGCGTTTCGTCATCTCCCGATAGCCGCGTCACGTCTTGAATACTTTGCACCGTCATCCAGATGCCGAATTGATTCGCGGATTTCTCGCTATGCGTGCACTGAAATTCGAGCAGTTTTTGGAATTGAGAGGTTGCTTCTTTGTACTGTTTCTGTTCGATGAATCGGGTCGCAACCGTGTGACGAAGGACATTCAAATCCTCGGAATCAGGATCCTTTGCAATCTGTGATTCCAAGTATTGAGCCGCGTCGGCAAGGTTCTCATCCATCCGCTCTCGCAGATCACTGAGCTGCTGGCGAAACGTGTCGATCGGTGGCGTATCATCCGCATGCCCGCAATTGAAAAAGACTATACCCAGGCCAAGTGCGATCGTGATCGTGGCGATTTTTGCAGTCGTTTTAGGAAACGGCATTATCTGCGGTCCTTGTTCTGGCGTGTCTGTTGAATTTTCCTGATTCGATCGAGTCCGTGACTATGATAACGGTCTAGTGCGGTGGAAATCAGACGGTTCAAATATATTTCAGCTTCCCCGACCGATTATTCCTGGTACCCGCGGCTTTCTAAGCACACCGGGTTTCTAAGCACGCACAGTGACGACGTGCCCCGTTGGGCATCGTGACTCGATGCAGTATTGTGTGCTGACGCGCTGCGTCACAACACGCGGAAGGCAATGAACGAATCATGCCTCTTTTTCTTTCTACCTGTTCGAGCGATCCTGATGCACGAGAAGCACAAACCGTTGCCGATACCGCCGGCAGCGGAACACGATCCGAAAGCGATCGAAATGTTTCGCGGATGGATTGCCGAAGGTGCCCTGCACTGCGAGGTGAACGTGGGGCATTGGCACAAGGGGACTGATACCGACGAACGTCAAGCATGGGGCGTGATCTTGGCCGATCTTGCTCGCCAGATCGCCAAATCACTCGAAGAAACCACAGGGCTGGATCAAAGCATTTCGTTGCAGCGGATGCTGCAATCATTTACCGCCGATTTCGAAAACCCCGAAACGGATGATCCAGAATCGGACGATCCAGAGACGCTGGACGATTCCGACACCGTGGATGAATCCGAACAAGCCTAGTGCTTGGTCAGGGCATAAAACCAAGGTTGGTCGTAGCGGAGGTCGTCAAGACTTTCGATTTGCTGCAAGTACTTCCCGAAACTCTTGTGAGCCGTGGGCCATAAGGCACCGGGTAATTCGCGGGACCCGGCCGCTCACGCGTCACGGCTCACTAAGTCAACAGCGGGACCCGGCCGCTCACGCGTCACGGCTCACCAAGTCAACAGTCAACTCTTTCGAGATCACAGACCGAAGTCGTGGAACCCGTTGTCTTGGAATCGGACCATCAAACGAATCAGGCCTGCTTGGTTTTCTACACCCAACTTTCGCATTCCGGCGTTGCGTCGATTCTCGATGGTTTTGTCCGAGACGTCGAGAATCTTTGCCATGTCCTTGACCGATTCGCCCTTGGCAACCAACACCGCTACTTTCTTCTCGCGGTCATCTAATCGCACGAATTGGTCCCAGACTCGAGCGAGGTCCAATAGACGCAGTGCTCCCGGATTTTCGGTTTGCACTTCGACGATACGGGTCACTCCCAAAATAGCAGCTCGTGTATGACCGCTGCCCAACAGCGAACGTTTGATCGTTCGCAGCAACAGCATACGTCCGTGTTGATCACGGCCAAGGTGTTCAAAATCGACACTGGTGCAGCCTTGCATGATCAACGCATCCGAACTGGCCGCGACCGGCTTGATCGTCTCGTTCAAGTAATCCGAGCTAAACCGGCCGACCGAGCTGACGTCTCCGGCGAACGTGTGCTCGTATGCCTTGTTGGTCACCATGATCTGTCCATCGGCGGATTTGATGTAGATCGGATCGTGCCATGAATCAATCAAAACGTTTAATGGATTGCGAGATCGGATCGCTCCCACCAAATCTTTCACAAGCTGGCCGACTTCGGCCTGAAAGGACGTTTCAGTGATACTGGGAACTAATGTGCTGGTTGATGGCATCGGACAATCTCAATTATCGAATTCAAAGAAGAGTAAAAAGATGAGAAGAGGCAATGGCATTGCTAGCAACGTCTGGCCGCGGAGTAGCGGACTAAAAGTCCTGTCGAACACACCGCGACAATTTGATTCTTAACAAAAGTTCTACCAAGGTCTCTGTGGCGTCGAAACGCCCCTTGTTCGAGGATGATGTGCAACAAACGTCCTCTGTACTCTAAGTATCGCACAATTAGGTTCGGGTATAAGACGTTTTTTTCTATTTTCAGAAAATGGCGGGTTCGCGCATTTAGGTCCTTTTGTGCAAGGGCGGACCGAAAAATGGGGTAAATCCCCGTAAATACGCATGAATCGCGTGATCAGAGAGCAACCGAAACGGGCGATTTCGTGGCAAAAAATTTGGGTTGCTACCACGGCGATTTAGATGAGAATTCGGATCTTGCTATAACAAAACCCGATTGCATTCGTCTTTCGGTAGACGACGGTGCGGAATAATCACGCATCGCAACGCATTACTCCGGTCTAGTGTTCTGATTGCCGATTACGCGACAATTGAGCGGTGGCTTACCTTCTCCAACGCTCAAGTGAACAGTTTTGCGATCGGATTGCCGTTGTCGGTGACCGGAACCGGACGGTCGCCGTCGTAGAGATATTTACCGTAATCGATACCGACAGCGGCACAGATCGTGGCGAAGAAATCGGGGACACCCACCGGATCGGCGACGATCTTTTTACTTAGTTCGTCGGTTTCGCCGTAGGCACCACAATGATTTAGCCCACCGCCCGCCAGCACACATGAGAACGCTCGGCCTTGATGTCCGCGGCCTCCGGCACTGTCAAACTCGGGCGGACGTCCGAATTCGGTCGTGATCACAATCAACGTCTTGTCGAGCAAACGCTTTTCTTTCAAGTCAATGATCAATGCCGACATAGCGGTATCCATCTCTCGGATCAATTCGTGCTGATTCAAGATTCCTTCGTTGTGAACATCCCAACCTGCACCGTTCAGGAAATTCAAATTGTGCGAGACTTCGATAAACCGCACGCCTCGCTCGACCAAGCGGCGACTCAATAGACATCGTTGTCCAAACTCGCCTCCGTATCGGTTCCGCAGACTATCGGGCTCCTGAGTCAACTGAAAGGCACGATTAAAATCGGGACCACTCAGTTTCAGACTCTGCTTGATGGCGTCCTCGTAATCACGCACACGGCGGTCGGCAATGGCACTGGCGTCCTCACCAATGTTTGCCAAAAAGCGTTCGCGTCGTGATTGCCGCTGATCGGTAATCTCCGCGGGCCGCGACAGTCCGGCCGGCCCTTGGCTGGTGTCGGTCAAATACAGGTAACCGCTGTTGGCGCCTAAGAAGCCTGGCCCCCGTGTGACATTGGGGTAGCCAATCAACACATACGGCGGTGCTCCGTCGGATGCTGCACCTCGTTGGTTGGCCACAATCGAACCGATTGACGGATACAAGACCGTGCCCGTCACCGCTCGCCCGGTGTGCATGCGATTGGTAGCGGCGGCATGTTCGTCGATGACTTCGTGGTTGACCGTTCGCACGGCAGTGACGTGGTCCATCAGCGGTGCGAGCTGCTGCAAGTGCTCACAAACTTGCACGCCCGGAACCGCTGTGTCGACTGCGGCGTAGTACGAGCCCGCTTTCTTGGCGACCGGATCCCCTTGCCGTTTGGGATCAAACGTATCGATTTGCCCCATCCCGCCGCCGAGCCAAATCGAGATGACATGTTCCGCCTTGCCTTGAATCAGAGGGCTCGCCGACGACGCGGCAGCCGCACGTGGCAGCATCAGACCGCCAGCAGCCGCTCCGATCGCAGCAAGGCTGTCACGACGATTTAAACACAGCGATGAGGGATTGAGATTCATAAGATGGTCGCAGTTTTGAGGTGTGTTTCAGGCGGGATGACAATTTAGATTGGCGGTAGTGGATCTTGCTAAAGATCCTCATGCGGCGGGATCTTTAGCAAGATCCACTACCAAAACATGCAGCACTAACCGAACATCATGGCACCCAGACAAATTCACGGTGGTTAATCAGACTCCAAACGAAGTCTTCGTAAACGGTTCGCCAAACAGGATCGAGTTGCGGGTCCGCTGGCGGTCCCTGGCTTACCCGTTGCTCTAGCTGTTGTTGGATCGTATTGGTTTCGCCTCGCAAATGGTTGAACCAAGTGACTTGAGGAAGTGGCGGCAACGGCTCGGGGTAATGCAATTGTTCTTCGGGAACGAGACGTTGATCAAAGCCAACGCTTAGCTCAGCCACGAACGCTTGCCGTTCTTCGGTTGTCGGTTGTCGGCCTAGGAACCGCAGAAATAACGTGTCTACGAGCGACTCCGTCGAAGGCGCCTCGATCGCGAGCCGGCTCAACTCGCTGCCCACCGATGCACGACTGAGCGACATTGCCAGCGTTCCGTTGGCCAAGATTCCCGGTTGCAGCACGTTGGCGTCAGTGTCGCGAACGCTGATCGGCTTTGCTCGAGATCCGTTCCATCCAAACGCCTGCAACACATCGGTCACTGCTCGAGCACTCGGTAGCGACAAACTGGGCCGATCACGCTCGTTATTCAAACTGGCAAACATCCAGGACCGCTTCGGGACGCCCATCGATTGACGTTTTCCAATCGGGCGTTGCCCGTCGTGGACAAACGTCAATTCTCCGACATTCATCTCATTCCCACATGCCACATACAGCGAATCAACGACTTGTTCTGCGGTCAGTCGACGCCGATCGGGTGCATTAAAGAAACGCAGTTCCGCGTCGGCAATCAGGTTTTCGCCCGATGCCTCGCGTTGGTAAGTCTTTGACGTCATGATCTGCCGCATCACAACTCGCAAGTCGTAGCCACTAGTGATCCATTGGTGAACCATCCAGTTGAGTAGCTGAGGGTGACTCGGCGTCTGCCCCTCCCAATCGCTGACGGGTTCAACCAACCCGGCGCCCATCAGCTGTTTCCAAACACGGTTGACCATCACTTGCCCGAAACGCTGGTTTTGGGGTGCAGTCATCAGTACCGCCAACCGTTCGCGTGAATCGCTCGGGTCCATCATCAGAGAACTGATCTGATCGTTATCCGCGATCCCAATCAAATTGCCCAGCGGCCAATCAGGGCTGACGGATTCGTTCGGCTTCAGTGTGACCCGGATCAACGACTCACGCCCCTTCTTTTCAAAAAAGGCATCGGGAACGCGACTGGTTTTGGGCACCTGGACACTCTTGCGTTCTAACATCGCTGCGAGCGAATACAGATCACGCTGCAACGTCGAGTGGTAGGGTGAATCGTGGCAGCGTGCACACTGCAGTTCGACTCCCAAAAACGCCCCCGCCAAGATATTTGCCTTTTCCGCATACGGCGCATCGCTTTCACCTGACAATCGGAATCCCGCACTTCCGCCGGTGTCGGGGCTGCCTCGCATCATGACCAGTTCGGTGATCATGCGGTCGATCGGCTTGTTGTCACGCAGCGAGTCATATAGGAACCAACGAAACGGCCCGGTACTGCCCATCGACTGATTCAGCAGGGTGGGGTTCTCTGCCAACAAATCTTGCCAGAGACTGATCCAATGATCGGCCATCCGCTGGTCACGAAGCAGATCATCGATCAATCGTTCGCGTTTTTCAGGCCTAGAGTCACGCAGGAATCTTTTAGCTTCTGCCTGCGTTGGGGGCACGCCCACTGTGTCCAGGTACACGCGGCGAAGAAACGACTCGTCATTAACAACCGCTGGTGGCGATAGACGTTCGGCGTCAACCGGCGGTGCAGGCCAGGCTGCCCCATCGCGAATCCATTGCTCCAACGTTGCCATTTGCTGTTCGCTCAAACCCGTGTCGGTCGGCGGCATCTCGCCGCTGCGGATTTGCGAGATCAACTCACTCGCTTCCGGATCGCCGGGAACGACCGCAGGTAGCTCGGATTCGCCGGCCAGTAAGGCAGCTTCACGCGAATTCAGTTTCAAGCCGCCCTTGTCCTTTTCGCCGTGACAACGGAAACATTGTTCGCGAAGTATGGGCAGCACTTTGCCGTGAAAATGCTCGGTGACTTTACTGTCGCTCTTCGCGGCTGCTTCGATTGCTGACTGAATTTTCTGGGCGATAAAGGCGTCGATGGGATTGGCCGGCGAATCGACGTCGACCGTGGGAATTGCAGGAGCCGGATGTTCGGCGGCCCACTGTGAAGCGGTCTGATGCCGCATGTCCCAATAGGCGTCTTGCGACGCCGCAGCGGTGCGTCGCGATGAGTCATCGATGACAATCATTTGATCCGCCATTTGCTCTAGCAGCGATTCGACGGAGGCGTCGGTCAACGGCACAACGTCTGCGTCCTTGGGCGTTAGCAGATCAAACGAATCACCGTCGGCGGTTTGTACCGCGACACACACTTCGCCCGTTTCGGTGCGTTGATTTTTGCCGCCAACAATCAGTTCTAGCACCACCCGACGAGTGTTCTTTGCCTGCTCAGAACCCCTTGGAATCGCTAGTTCTGCAAACACTTCCTGCTGGTGGTAACCATGCGGACGCACTCCTGGCAGCGGTGGTACCGCAACGGGTGTGATCGGCTGCTCGCCATCGGGTGACCGACGGGTGACTGGTTCCGTTCGGGCAACAAGTTCGCCGTCGACCCACAGTCGGCCCATTCCACGAGCTCGCATCAGCAGCCGATGGTTTCCTGGTTCGATTTTGACATCCGCAGCCATCCGCAACAGCACCGGTTCTCTCCATGCATCACGGATGCCCCAATCGTCGTATCGAATCGGCAACCGCTCAATCAGGAACGCGTCACTGGACCAACGCAACGCGTCGGCGGGCCATGTTTCGTTGTCCATGATCCAGCGATTTTCTGCTGGCAAGCCTTCGCCGATACTGACCAAAACGCGGCCTGTTGGGATTTCACCGAGTTCCGGCATCGCTTCGGCAAGGAGTTTTGGTTTGGTTTCTTCACCCACTCGGCGAAAACGCGACGCCATCATTTGATCGCTCGCTAACCCGCGAAACACAGCCACGTTGTCGAGTAGCCCGATGAAACGGTTTCCGGAGTTGGCCGATCCGATCCACACTTGATCGTCATCGACGATCGGTGGCTCAGTTGTTTCTCCGCCCATGCCCCAATCGCCGCCGGTCGGTTGTCCATCGATCCAGCCTCGCATCGAATCGGGCTCGCCAAAGCGATACGACACTGCGACATGATGCCAAGTGTTTTGGGCCGTGAACGAATCGGTCGACGTCCAGCGGTGCCAATGAGCATCGCCACTGGAGGGCTTAGTCGCGAACAGAAAGCCGACCCGCATCGAGCTTCCAACCTTTTGCACACGCATCGCCCAATTCTGGTTGTCCTTGGCAAAATGGGGGCTGCCGGTTCGCCCTTTGCTAACGATATAGATGGGCGAGTTGTTAGCGGGAAGTTCGATTTTTACCCACGCTTCGAGCGTGATCGCGTCCCCGTTGGTAAAGTCAAAATCAGTTTGATCGGCGGAATCGTCGATTGACAAATAGCCACCGGAATCACCGAGTCGGATTGCCGTGTTGTTGCTTTGAAAGTCAGGATAAACCGGAGGACGCGGCCCCGCCTGGTCACGCAGAACCGATCCGTGTGACTTAAACGAACGTGTCGCTTCAGCTGCAAAGTCCCAATCGGCAACCAGTTCTGGCTCGTCCGCATGCGACGTCGACAAGAGATTCAAAATCATCAATGCGGCGAGCGTCAATTTCAAGGCGTACATCATGTCTAAGGTTTCTGTCCTTCAGCTGTAATAAATTCGGCGGGCAAACCAGCAATAAACACGGGGTCCACAATTTGATCGTCGTCCCGAGCATCCTGAAAGAATAATCCGTCGACAGCGACTCCTGGCGCGTAGCCAAGATCACTCAAATCGATCCCGACTGCGATCGCCCAAAATGGGATCGCAGGATTCATTCGCGTGAACGATCCGTCGATTAGGTCCGACACGGACTGAACGGGTGAGTTGAACTGCAACAGATCAAAGTCGGGAATCGATAACGCCTCGGCCGAGTTGAGCGTGATGTCGTAACGCATCACGGTCAGTGAGCGTAAGCCCGTGGTGAAATGCAACGGGCTGACGTGAAATCCGTCTCCGTCCGCTGGGTTCAGTACCGACTGCAATTCAAAGAACACGACGTCGGGTCCAGATGCATTGATAACGGGCGTGCGAAAACGAATCGCCATCCCCTCGGTCGTGTCATCATCTTTGTTGTCACCCAAAACCGGATCACCGTTTAGCGGTTGGACACTGCCGCCTAGATTCAGAAAGCCTGTGTGAAGCAACGCATCCGACTCTATCACTGCCCGGCGGCCATCACCCACTTCGTTCGTATTTCCGACTGCAACGGACGTGTGCTGCGTGTTCGTGCCGCCATGAAAATGAGTCACCTCGACTCCGACCAACTCAGACACATCATATTGGCGAGTTACTCCGGCTCGTTGAACGGAAACGCTGTACAGTTGCCCGTCGAACTTGCCGTTGGTCGTTCCCATTGCAAACTCGACAACTCGGTCGGGAAGTTGACGACGATACTTGCCCGGTTGGAAGTCGACGGTCGATGAGTCGTCGCCGTTGAAACGACTCGCCTGGCGTTCGGTCAACAATATTTTTTCTGCGGCTAACCGATCGCGAGGAAGAACTTCGGCCGCCCCTTCGACGACTTGCACTTCGGTGTCGCCCGCTTCATCAACGTCGACGGAGAAGCGTGTTCCCAAATCGGTGACTTCGGTCTTTGGCGTGATCACTTGGAACCCCTCGGCACCTGCTGGAGCATGAACGCTGCACGCCCCTTGACGCACGATCAATCGCTCCAGGCTGGCAATTTCGATCACTGTCGGTGCATCCAGAATGACCTCCGCGCCACTGGGGAACTTCAATTCGATCATGCCCGAAATTAGTGCGTACTCGTGCTTGCTTTTCAGCGATTCGCCGACAGCGGGCATTACATCGCGAAAGAAAACGCCGCCAGCGGACTGAACCAACACCACGGAATCCTGGGGTGATACCGCGGGTTCTTCCTTCGGTTCGAGAAAACTCCACCACACCAACGACGCCATCATTAGCATCGACACTGCCACCGCCATCCAGAATTGCAGTTGCGTTTCCTTCTGGTTCTTGTGCGGATTAGCAGCAGGCGTCGTCGTGCCCTGAGTCAATTGACGCAGATCGGTATCCAGATCCAGATAGTTAAAGTAAGTCTGTTGAGCGTCCACGTCGTCTCGCAACAGATCCTGCAAAGTGAGGTGTTCCGATTCTGTGATCGATCCATCGACAAGCTTGTCCAGCAGAGTGGGTAGCGTTCGTGCGTCTTGGTTTTTATCTGACATGCTCAACCTAACGCCTCCTCGGATGCGATCCGTTTCTCGATGCATTGCAGTAGCATTCGGCGGACGGCGGACAAGCGGTTGTACATGGTCTGCACGGCCTTGCCTGCGGAATCGGCGATTTCCGCGACCGGACGCATCTCTTCGTAAACGAGATGGATCAGTTCGCGATCGGTTTGTTTTAGATGTTCGATGCACTTACGCATCGCGGACGAGCGGAGGTCACGTTGCCCCAGCGTAGCGATCCGGCGATCGGCCAATTGTTCAGCAAGATCATCTGCGAACTGCAAGCGGTCTCGGCCTGCCACGCGTCGGAAATTGCGAACTTCGTTAAACGCAACGCCACAGGCCCACGGCAGGAACAGTCGCTCGTTATCAAAGTCATCAAAGTGTCGCCATAGCGTCAAACTGCATCGCTGGAACACATCCTGTGCATCAGCATACTGTGGCAACAGCGTCCTCACGTAGGCGAATATCCGAGTCTGATCCCGCAGGAAATGCTGCAGGAACTCCTCGTAGCGATCGTTGTCAAATTCGTCCGTCGTCATCACGTCTGGCCGCTGTTATTCCAGTGTCATTCGCAGCCCATCATGGCTGCTACGAGTAAATGGTACGGGGGCACTTGATAGTTACTACAAAAAATCGAAGAAAGTGAAAGTCGATTTCGGGATGGCGCCCGCGGCTAAGGATCGAAACAAAACCTGCGCGACATTGATTTTTACGAAATACCGATTCGATAGTGGCAGCGTGCAAGCCTGGCCTGCTAAAAGTTTGGTGTTGTCATCGGGTATTGGGGGTAAGTTTTCCTTCCGGTCTATACTGCAGTTACCTCTCCACCGACGAAGTCGGGGGAGAGGTCGAGCACGCCCTTAAGGCGTTGCTCGGGTGAGGGGGCGACCGCGCTATCATCCGAGCAAGTCCGGTGCAAACGGCGTTGTCGTCGGCGAGTGGCTTGCTCGGTCAGCCCCCTCACCCGAACGTCGCTGAAGGCTCCGTTCGACCTCTCCCCCAACGAAGTTGGTGGAGAGGTGGCAGAAAACCATCGCAACTAAAAATCACAACACCACCAAATCTTTAGCAGTCCAACCCCGCGCCTCACCGCTAAACCTCAATCCGTCATTTTAATTCAGAAACCAGCTTCCCATCAGCGATGGTCCAAATCCGTACGACGCCGCTTTGGCCGCCGGCGATTAACTTCTTTCCGTCCGGCGTGACGGCGATTGTAAACACGAAGTCTTTGGCGGTATCGAAACTGCGAACCTTGCCTCCGTTCGTTGAATTGACAAGTCGCACTTCGCCGCTGCCACATGCCGCGACAACTTGATCGGTGGCTTCTACAAATTGAATTGCGGTCATCTCTTTCGGGAAACCGCTGACCGTCCGCGACGTTTCTCCCGTCTCGGTATTCCACAATTTGACCGTTTGATCGGCTCCGGCGGACGCCAGGGCCTCACCACTGTCTTGCCAAGCCACCGACAGAACATGGTGCGTATGTCCTTCGAGTTGCCGTGTCGTGGTGCTGGTGGCGACATCGGTCAATGCGATTGTTCGATCCGCCGACGATGACGCCAGCGTTCGCCCATCGGGTGAAAAGTCGAGCCCGAGCACGGTGTCAGAATGAAGGTCGCCCAAATCACGAACAAGTTCTCCGGTTTGAACGTCAAAAATCTTGACGGTTCCCGATCGGCTTGGTTCGCCTGAACCCACCGCCACCGTCATCGCGTCGGGACGGAAATCGATAGCGGTGACGCGATCGGCAATTTGTCCGGGATCGTTAATCGCCCCGATCGTCCGCTCGAGCGTCCAATGTTCTTGCAGCGACCAGCACTGCACGGCGCCAGGGCCACTTAGCCGACAAAGCTTGTCGCCGAGAATCGCCACATCGAATTGGCCTGTTCCACCGTCAGCCGCTAAATCGCTAGAGCTTGTCTGCGGAAACTGAGTCAACGGTTGGCCATCGCTGCTGCGAATCACACGCGTGCTGCCATCACGATGGACTGTGGCGATTTGGGTGGCATCGGGACTCCACGCGACAGCGAGCACCGCGCGTCCCGGTCGCGTCAAATTTGCTTGAACGTGGGCCAGTTTCGCATCGAGCCGAGCGAGCCGGCGTGTTTCAGCATCGACGACGCCTTGGTGTGCGGGGATCGCGTCGGTGGCTCGTTTATGAGCCGCAGTAGCCGCGTCAGTCGATCGTTGCTGCTTGACCAATTCAGCGTCTGTCTTCGCTTTTTCCGCTTCGGCTTTCGTCAATGCGGCACGCTGGGCTTCAAGTTCCTTCGTGCTCTTTTCCAGCGACGCTTTTGCCGCGGCGATGGTTTTCTCGGCCGCGGCAACGTCGGCTTTCGCTTTGTCGATCGCGGCTTGAGTAGCGGCAACTTGCTTTTCCGCTTCCGCCTTTTTAGCCGCCTCGGCTTCGTCTTTTTCCTCTTTCTTCTCGTCCGATTCGTCCGCTGCGGTTTTCACGACAGCCGCCTTGTCTGTTTCGAGCTGCTTTGTCGCTTTCTCGAGTCTCGCTTTTGCTTCGACAACGACTTTCTCTGCGGCCGCCATGTCAACCTTGCTCTTTTCGATCGCGGCCTCTGACGCCGTCACCAGCTTGGCTGCTGCGACACGTTTTGCTTCATTGGCGTCGTTCGCCACGATCGCTGCATCACGTGTCTTGATAAGTGCCGCGAGAGCCTCGTCTTCTTTCTTTAGTAACTCTTGAAGCGTTTTCGTTTTACCCGTCAATTTTGCCACGAATGCTTTTTGGCGGTTTGCGTCACGAGTCGCCTTGGTCAACGCCAGCGAATCTTCGACCGAAGCGTTGCTGGTGGTTAATTGTTTTCCGTCTGCCAAGTTCCAGACACCGACGATGCCGTTACGACTGCCAGTCACCAGACGTGTTTGATCGGTGGAAACGGCCATGGCATCGACGACCGATCCTACTTCCAGGGTGCGAGTGACTTGATTCTTTGCCGCATCGACCAGCACAACGCCACGTGACTCGCTGGCGATTGCAACCGCGAGCGCTGGCTTGGCAATCAGTGCCACGGCGGTGGCATCTACAATGTCAGCGATGGAATCATGCACCACTTGGACACTTGCGGGCGCCTTTTCCGCGGCCGCAACGAATCGCAAAAGTCTTACGATGCCCTCGTTGCTTCTGACTGCAACGTGAACGCCATCGCTGCACGTGGCCAATTGTTTCAGTGATAACCCAAGTTTAAGTCCGGCGAGTTCGTTTCCGGTGGCTGCGTCATTAAACGTCACGCGTCCCGCTTCGTCGGCGATGACCAAATGGTCCGTGGATCCCGCCCACGCGATTCCGACAACGGGATCGGAGTGTCCCATTATCGTTGCTCGTCGTTCGTTCTTGGCAACATCCCAGACCTCGATATCACCGATGGCATTGACGAGCGCAATCCCCGAACTATCGGGCTTGACCGCCATCGTTTGAGCCGGCTTCAACCACGCAGCGTCTTTGGACTCGAGCGGCGAATGCGTTCGCTTCCAGAACCGCACGGTGCGGAATCCACCCGTGGCGAGTCGACGTCCATCCGGTGAAAAGGCAATCGATTGAATCAAGTCGACATCCGCGATCCCTGAATCGCCTAACGCGGGATCCGCCAGCGAGACGGTTTCGGTTGGATTGTCTAGGTCAGTAACCAACAAGCGATTGCCGCGGGCAAAGGCGAAGTGCAGCCCATCGGGTGAAACGTCCGACGCATAGACCGTTCGAATCGATTCGGGAATGGCTTGCCAGCTGATCGACTCGGTTTCGGTCGTGTCGGAACCGTTCGCACCTTGCTGGATCCACAATTGCCAGAGCCCCAATTCCTCAGGAGTCAGCGGGGACGCGCCGACGTCATTGTCTTCCGGGGGCATTAGCGGATCCTCTTCGCCAGTCGCCCGCATCAACAACAAACTTGATTTGGCGTCTTTGGCGATCACCGCCGGGCCGGTGTCGCCACCCTTCATCAGCGACGCATGTGATTCGAGAACCAAACCGCCCTCAGCATCGGCCTTGTGATGACATGCCACACAATTCCGCTTCAAGATCGGAGCGATTTCAGTCGCAAAGTCGACAGGCGTCGTTCGTTCCAACTTTGCGATCGTTAACACGGATTCGGCACCGACCGGTACCGCAGCCAGCAACCAGAGCAGAGCCATCACAGCTGCGGCGATTGGCGTGCAATGTGCTCTGAGGCAGCGACCCCCGGCAGTCGAAAATTCGCATGGACGAACGGTTGAGCATGAAGGAGGAACCGACATAGTGGTTTGCTCGAGAGATTAAAGGTGGGAAAACGCGAGGTGGGAGTGACCAGTTTACTAAAACTTGGCCCGCCAGGAGTGTATAGACTAAAAAACAAGCTGGAATTGAGGAAATGGATCTGCGGCAACCGGGCTATTTCATAATTTGACATTGTGACCAGTAAACACTATCGTAGTCATTAAGTCCTTTGGACTTCCCGCCCCCGATCTCGGGAATCCCCCCCAATACAGTGACACTCGCTTATGCGATCCGACTTAACCCGGCGCGAGTTCTCGAAGGTGCCATGGTGTTTGCCATGTGTCGCTGCGATAGTTCTTTCGCTGTGCCACTGCGATATTTCAGCTGCCGTGGACGCACCAAAGCATGCGATTAGCCCCAAACGTGCGATTAGCTTCGCCAACGACGTCGCTCCTGTATTGACCAAAGCAGGCTGCAACACCGGCGTTTGCCACGCCAAGGCGGGTGGCGGACAGAACGGTTTTCAACTTTCGCTGTTGGGTTTCGAGCCCACCGAAGATTACGAACACGTGGTTCGCGAAGGTCGCGGGCGACGACTGTCCCTGGCGGCACCGGACCAAAGTCTGCTACTGCTGAAAGCGACCGGGCAAGTTCCGCATGGCGGTGGCCATCGGCTAGACATCGATTCAACCGGCTATCGCCAACTGCGTGACTGGGTTGCCGCAGGAGCTCTGTACGGTGCGGACGACGCACCCGAGCTTGATTCGATTCAGGTCCAGCCCGAACGAGGATTGCTGAACCAGGGTGCATCGCAGCAATTAACGGCGGTTGCTCATTACAGTGACGGCACAACTCGCGACGTCACCGATCTGGCTCTCTACGAAACCAATGACGTCGCGATGATCGAGTCGTCCGAGTCCGGTTTGGTGCATGCTCAGCATCTGCCCGGCAACGCGGCCGTGATGGTTCGTTATCAAGGCAAAGTCGCAGTCTATACCGCCGCGATTCCCTTGGGAGCCGCCGTCGATGAAGTGCCTGAGTCGAACAACTTCGTTGACAACCATGTCTTTGACAATTTGCAAACGCTGCGCATTCCGCCTTCGCCGGTATGCGACGACGCGACATTCTTGCGCCGTGTGACGTTGGACATCGCTGGCCGCTTGCCGACCGAAGCCGAATCGCGTGCCTTCCTGACAAACAGCGACGATGACCGCCGTGATCAAGTGATCGACGATCTGTTAAAGAGCCCTGATTACGCAGACTACTTTGCAAACAAGTGGACATCGCTACTGAAGAATCGGCGGGATGACAAAAGCGACATCACATCCAACTTTGCCTTTCATGCTTGGATGCGAGACAGTTTGCTGGCGAACCGGCCTTACGACCAAATCGTGCGTGAGTTGTTGGCTGCCACGGGAACCGTAATGGGCAATCCGCCGGTCGCTTGGTACAAGCGAGTCAAGGAACCGAAGGAACAAATCGAGGACGTTGCCCAATTGTTTCTCGGCGTCCGGATGCAGTGTGCCCAGTGCCACCATCATCCGTTTGAGCGATGGAGCCAAGACGATTACTACTCGCTTGTCGCGTTCTTTAGCAAAGTGGGACGCAAACCAACGGGCGTACGCGGCGAGGACCAAATCTTTCATCAACGCGGCGTCGCGGGTGAAAAGAACCCCAAGACCGGAGAAACCCTGCTGCCTGCGGCTTTGGGAGACAGCGTCGGTGAAATCCCTGCTGGCGAGGATCCTCGGCTACGACTGGCTGATTGGATGAGCTCGGCTGAGAATCCGTTCTTTGCCAAAGCACTGGTGAATCGCTATTGGAAACATTTCTTTAGCCGTGGGCTGATCGAACCCGAAGATGACATCCGCGACACCAATCCGCCCACCAATCCCGAACTGTTAGCCGCGATCGAAAAACACTTTGTCGACAGCGGTTATGATCTGAAAGAATTGGTTCGGGTGATTACTCGTTCTCATGCCTATCAATTGAGTTCGGTTCCTAACGAACACAACATTGCCGACCGCCAAAACTACTCGCGGTTCTATCCCAAGCGGCTGCAAGCCGAAGTGCTGCTTGATTCGATCGATTTTTTGACAGCCGCACGCACCGATTTTGCCAACTTGCCCGTTGGCACCAAAGCGGTCGCACTGCCCGATAATAGCTACAACAAATCGTCGCCGTTTTTGCGAGTGTTTGGACGTCCCGAAAGCACCAGTGTGTGCGAGTGCGAGCGGGTTCAATCCTCCAGCCTGGCGCAGAGCTTGCATTTCATCAACGCCGCGGACATTAAAGCCAAACTCGCGTTCAAAGGGGGCCGCGCCGAACGTTTGGCGGCCGCGAAAGACGTCAGCAACCAAGATCGAGTCAACGAGTTGTACTTGGCGGCTTATTCACGGACGCCTCGCGACGAAGAGGAGTCCACGGCGGTCGCATATTTATCCGAACCAAGGATGGCTGCAGACAAGAAACCAATCAGCGAAGTCGATGCCACCCGCGAAAATTTGCAAGATTTGCTGTGGGCATTGATCAACACCAAAGAGTTTTTGTTCAACCATTAAAGAGACGCTCCCACGTCGCAACGCTACGAAAAAAAATAACGTCCCAACAACCATCGCCATGACCTATCCCAAACCGACGAAACAACATCCTTCGCGTACGCTCAGGCTGACCATTGGCTTTGTGATGTCGCTTATCTTTTCGACGAACTCGATCGATGCGTTCGCTCAGTCGGTTTGTTTGCCGTCTCCGCGATTGTTGACCACGATGCCCATGGGCGCCCAAGCCGGCAGCGAAATCGAAGTCACCCTCAGCGGGGATTCAATCGATGACGCGAGCGAACTTGTCTTCTCGCATCCCGGTATCACCGCAAAACCGAAACTCGATGATGCCGGTAAAGTCGTTCCGAAGCGATACGTTGTCACGATTGCAGCGGATTGTCCTGCCGGCATTCATGAAGCTCGTGTGATGACGCCGCTTGGCTTGTCCTCGTCACGTGTCTTTTCAGTCGACACGGTGGCCGAGGTCGTTCAGTCCGAACCGGCTACGTCGCCGGAGATGGCATTGCCAGTGGCGATCAACTCGATTGTTAACGCGACGATGCCGGTACGTGGCGTGAACCATTACCGATTCGAAGCCAAAAAAGATCAACGTGTCATTGTCGACTGTGCCGCACGCGGTATCGACAGCAAGTTGAACGCGGTGGTGATCATCGCGGACGCCGCCGGTCGCGATTTGTTGGTCGAACGTCGTGGCGACCTGCTCGACTTCGTCGCTCCCGAGGACGGCCAATACATCGTGAAAGTCCACGAATTGACGTTTAAAGGGGGGGGCGAGTATTTTTATCGCTTGGCAATTCGTGAGCTTCCTGCAGGCGAGCGACCGCAGAGAATGGCGGGTACCGAAGAAGTTAATGCGTTTTCGTGGCCGCCTGTTGGTCTTTCACAAGAGGCTAAAGTTGCCGAGGTCGAACCTAACGATGGAAAGGGCGATGGCCAAGCTTCATCGGTTCAAACGATCACGCTGCCGTGCGACATTGCGGGAACGTTTTTCCCTGCCGCCGACGTCGATGTGTTCGAGTTCACTGCGAAAAAGGGCGAAACATGGTGGGTCGAAGTCGCTTCGGAGAGACTCGGTCTACCCACCGATCCGACGATGCTCGTACAACGAGTTGTTGAAAGCGTCGAAGACGGCTCGAAGACCGAATCCCTTGTCGACGTCATCGAGCTAGCCGATATTCCAAGTCCGGTAAAAGTATCCGGCAACAACTACGCCTACGACGGTCCTCCGTACAACGCAGGCACATCCGACATTCTTGGCAAAATTGAGATCCCCGAAGACGGTCGTTATCGGGTGCAACTGCTGGACGCATTTGGCGGCACTCGCAGTGACATTCGAAACCGTTACCGGATGATCATCCGCAAAGCCGAACCTGACTTTGCGCTCGTCGCGTGGGCCCTGCATATGGGGCTGCGTAACGGCGATCGCAACGCGTTGTCCAAACCGATGTCGCTGCGACCCGGCGCGACAATGGCTCTGGAAGTGGTCGCGTTTCGTCGCGATGGGTTTGCTGGTGACATCGAGTTGTCGATGCAAGAGCTGCCTGATGGCGTGTTCGCGCAAGGTTTGAAAATTCCTGCCGGCAAATCACGGGGCATTATGTTGGTCACTGCGGACGAAGGTGCACCTGCCGGCTGGGCCAATGCAACGTTCGTTGGTCAAGCCGAGATAGACGGTAAAGCGATCAGCCGGCCTTGTCGCTTGGCGTCGATGGCGTGGCCTGTGAAGGATGCATGGTCCGAAATCCCCAGTCCGCGACTCGTTGGCGATGTGGCTGTATCGGTCGGCAGTGCCGAAGTTGCCCCGCTGACGATTCAGCCCTCCGCCGACGCACCGATCGAAGTGGTGGCTGGCGAATCGGTGACGATTCCGTTGACCCACCGCCGCCGCAGCGAATTTTCCGGAGCAACGGTCGCGATGCAAACGATGGGAGGCGGGTTTGAGAGTCACCCTAAATTCGACTTGCCGCTTAATGATGATCACTCGGAAGTGACCCTCGACTTGGCAAAGTTGAAAACGGCTCCCGGCGACTACTGGATCGCCTTCTACGGAAGTGCTGTAGCAAAATATTCACCGGCATCGCTGGCCCCTGACTCGCCTGCCACTGACTCGGTCGCCGCCGAAAAGCTCACCAGCGAACCTGCAAAGAAGCCCTCTACTACCGACATCGCCGATATCGTGGTGTCCAAACCGATCGCGATTCGCGTCCTACCCGCGGAGAAGAAATGAGACGTCCTTCACAAGCCGATTACGATACTCAAACGATTCAACCGGCTCATTGTCCAGGACCACTTGGCAACGTGCTGGCGACTGGCAACGGGAGACGTGGCTCGTCTCGCCGGAGTTTTATGCGGATGGGGATCGCCGGCTTTGCCAGTCTCAGTCTGCCGAGCGTGATGCGAATTCGTGCTGCCAGTCCGACGACGTCGCGGAAAAAGACGTCGGTCATCATGGTTTGGAAACCCGGTGGCTGCTCTCACATCGACACCTACGACCCCAAACCCAATGCGGGCACCGAATATCGCGGCCCTTTTGGAACGATTGGAACCAAAATCCCGGGCGTCCGCTTCACGGAACTGTTGCCAAAACAAGCCGCGATTGCGGACAAGTTCACGGTGCTGCGAAGTATGCATCAAACCGCCGGTGGACATCCGGCCGGTTCCATGCAATTGCTGTCGGGCGACTCCGACACGCGTGACAAACCGAAACCACGGCTTCCCGATTGGATGACGGTGGCAAACTATCTGCGTGCTCAAGAGGAAGCGACGCGAACGAATCCGTTGCCGCGGTATGTCGGCGTCAATATGTCAAACGAATATATTGGCCCGGCCTACATTGGTGAAACCTATTCGCCATTCTCTGTCACCGGTGACCCGAATGCTCCTAACTTCGTCGTCCCCAACATCGGATTGACCGATTCGCGTGAAGTCGAGCGTTTGAGTCGGCGAATCGATTTGCGACAGAAACTCGATACGATGACGCGAGCGTTTGACCAATACGGTGAACTTGGCGCTCTAGATGAGTTCGAGACGCAAGCAATGACGCTGCTGACGAATCCGCAAACCAAGCGGGCCTTTGACCTCAGCGAAGAAGACGATGCGACTCGCGATCGTTATGGTCGCAATACCTGGGGACAACAATTGTTGCTCGCTCGCCGTTTGGCCGAAGCGGGTGTCGAGGTACTGACCAGCAGCCTGCGCGGTCCACTATGCGGCCGAGTCCAGAATTGGGACGACCATGCCGTCAATCATCACGTGTTCGACGCGATGCGTTTTCGGGCCGCAGCATACGATCAAGCTGTCACCGCACTAATCGAAGATATTTATGAGCGAGGCTTGGATGAACGGGTGATGGTCGTCGTCACTGGCGAGTTCGGTCGTACACCGAAGATCAACTATCAACCCAGCACCGGAGCCGGTAACGCTAGCGCCGCTGCAGGCACCAAGCAACCTGGCCGTGATCATTGGCCGCGTGCGTTCTCGAACATCTGGGCTGGCGGCGGAATCCAAACGGGCCAGTGCATCGGGGCGACGGACAAACGCGGTGAAGATGTGATCGAGCGTCATTGCGGTCCCGGCGACTTCTTGGCAACCATCTATCATCACCTAGGAATCGACGCGTCCAAAGTGTTCATCAAAGATTTTAACGGCCGTCCGACGCCAATCGTCGATCACGGCAAACCGATCCCCGAGTTAATTAGGGCTTAGCTGGCTTTCCCAACGCTGAGAAGCAATTAGCGGCGGCAAATTACGGCAATTGCGTTTTGTTGCTACGCTCGCCAGAGCGTGGATAGTTGCCTCTCAAAATGCGAATCACCACCTTCTGGCGAAGGTAGCTACGATATTTCCTTCTGACCGATTTTCCTCGCCTTCCGTCATGCACACCATCCTCCGACATTGCCGCAATTTGATCTGGCTCGCGTGTAGCGTCGCGATCGCGTGTGCTCCCACGTTCGCTGACGACGCTGCGGTCAGTTTCGAGCTCGATATCCAACCGATTCTCACCGCTCAAGGCTGCAATTCAGGCGCATGCCACGGTAAGCAGCGTGGTCAAAACGGATTTCAACTCTCGCTGCTTGGCTTTGACCCAGAATTCGACCACGCTGCGGTCAGCCGTGATGCGCGTGGTCGACGCATCTTCCCTGCGTCCCCCGAGAACAGTTTGTTGCTGCTAAAGGCGACTGCCGAATTGCCACACGGCGGTGGCCGCAAAATCGAGCGAGATTCGGAAGTCTATCAAACGTTGACGCGGTGGATCCGCCAAGGTGCACCTCGTCGCGTGGAAGGTGAGCCGACGCTCGAAAAAGTGACGCTCGATCGAGATTCTTTTTCGCTCACGCCATCGGAAACTCAATCGCTGCGGGTCACGGCCCACTACAGCGACGATTCGACACGAGACGTCACTCGGTTGGCGACCTATTTGTCCAATGACGACGCTGTGGTTTCGGTCGACGCAAACGGTGTCATCCAAGCCGGTTCGCTGCCCGGGGAAACCGCTGTGATGGCTCGCTATATGTACCACATCGAAGTGGCTAACGTGGTGATCCCGCAAACCGAACCGCTGCCGCCCGCCGTCTTCGCGTCACTTGAGCGAAATGGATTCATCGACGAACTGGTTTACGAGAAATTACAGAATCTTGGGATCGAGCCCTCGCCGGTGGTCGACGATCATGTTTTCTTGCGGCGTGTGAGCCTCGATTTGATTGGTCGTCTTCCGACGGTCGAAGAAGCCCGTGCGTTTCTCGATGGCAGCGAAAGCGAGACTCCGGCCGAGCGAAGGGCCAAGCTGGTCGATCAACTGCTCGAGCGACCCGAGTTTTCGGATCATTGGGCCGGTTATTGGGCCGATCTGCTGCGTCCGAATCCCTACCGCGTTGGCATCAAGGCGGTGATGAATTACGACAATTGGATTCGCCAGCAGTTTCGTGACGAAGTGCCCTACGACACCTTTGTTCGCAAACTGGTGACCGCAAAAGGAAGCACCTGGCAAAACGGAGCGGCCACCCTTTATCGCGATCGACGCAGTCCCGACGAGGTTGCGACGATGGTTAGCCAGTTGTTCCTGGGGATCCGATTGGACTGTGCCAAGTGTCATCATCATCCGTTTGAAAGATGGAGCCAACAAGACTTTTACCAGTTCGCCGCCTACTTTGCCAAAGTTAGCTACAAAGGCACCGGACTGTCGCCGCCCATCTCCGGTGGCGAAGAAGTTGTCTTTACTTCAAGCAAAGGGTCCGTGTTGCACCCGCTGACAAGCGAAACAATGACGCCAACGCCGTTGTTTCAGGTCGCGGGGAATGAAGCAACGGACACACCCGAAAGCGACAACGGGGAACCCGCCGATCCACGCGATGCACTCGCTCAATGGATGACATCCACCGACAACGACTTCTTTGCCAAAGTCCACGTCAATCGCACCTGGGGGATCCTGATGGGTCGCGGATTGGTCGAACCGGTTGATGATCTACGCACCACCAACCCCGCAACCAATCCAACGCTGCTGAGTGCATTGGCCAAGGATTTCCAGGCGTCAGGGTACGATTTCAAGCAATTGTTGAAGACGATCACGCTGTCCCAAGTCTATCTACACGGTTCCGAGCCAACGGCGTCCAACGTCGCGGATCGGTTGAACTATTCGCGTCACTATCGCCGCCGATTGCGAGCGGAAGTGTTGCTAGACGCCGTGGCCGACGTGACGCAGACCACTGAATCGTTCCAAGCGATGCCTCCTGATTCGCGAGCCAACCAAGTTTGGACGACACGCGTCGATTCGATCTTCCTCGATACCTTTGGCCGGCCCAACGAGAACCAGGATCCGCCGTGCGAACGGACGCCCGATTCGACAGTTACGCAATCGCTTCACTTGATGAACTCTCAACAACTCGACAAGCGTGTTCGTTCCGACTCGGGACGCGCCGCAAGGTTGGCGGAAAATCAAAAATCGCCTGAACAGATCGTCGACGAACTGTATTTGGCAACCTTCACGCGATACCCTACCGCAGACGAACGCGACTACGCCATCGAGCTGATCACGAAGGCAGCGGATCGCCGCGGCGTGATCGAAGATCTGATGTGGGCGATGCTGAATGCCCCAGAATTCTCAATCCTGAACTAGGTACGGATACATGAATCTAAAACAACATCGCAATTGTGACGGCATCACCCGCCGCGACGGACTGAAACTCGGTCTCCACGGTTTGATCGCCGGAGGGTTGGCCGGTGCGCTACGTGCGACATCCGCTTACGCCTCGGAAACCCCGCCGTCACTACTGAAACGACAAGCGGACGCTTGCATCCTGATTTGGATGGATGGGGGGCCGAGTCATTACGAAACGTTTGATCCGAAACCTGAAGCACCGATCGAGATTCGAGGCAAATACGAGCCGATCGCAACGCAAACTCCCGGCGTCCATTTTTCGGAACCGATGAAACGGTTGGCAGCAATTTCGGATGATTTGGCAATCGTCCGTTCGATTCGGCACGATCAAGGCAATCATGGCGCGGGCAATCATTACATGATGACCGGTGCACCACCGCGAATCCCCGTGGGCTGCGGTGCGTTTGTCAGCTTTCACCCGAGTCTGGGAAGTGTGGTGTCGCACCAAGTCGGTGCCCCGGATGGCATTCCCGCCTACTTTTCGATCCCCAGCATGTCTCGCTCGGGTGGGCCGAATTTCCTCGGCGCCAAGCACGCTCCGTTTGTGGTTCCCGACAATCCGAACAGCTCGTCGTTTCAAGTCCGTGATGTGACGATCCCAAGCGGGTTGACCGACCAACGGTTCACATCGCGTCAGGACATCCGCAATCAGATCGACAAATTGCGACGGATCAAGGACGCGGCAGCTGGCGATCCCGTCATGGCAGCCGACGAGTTTTACGCGCAAGGCATGGAATTGGTCAGTAGCCCCCAATCGCAAGCCGCGTTTGACATCCACGCCGAGCCCGACAAGGTACGAGACGCCTACGGCCGCAACACGTTTGGACAGCAAGCACTATTGGCACGTCGCTTGGTCAGCGCCGGGGTGCCCTTTGTCACCCTAGTGCAAGGAGGTTGGGACCATCATACCGACCTGTTTGACGCCTATGACAAAAAGATGCCGTCATTCGAGGCGACAATCGCAGCGCTCGTGACTGATTTGAAGGATCGCGGCATGTTGGAGCGAACCTTGGTGATCGCGTTGGGCGAGTTTGGACGCACGCCAAAGATCAACGATCGCGGCGGACGCGATCACTGGTCTAACGCCATGAGCGTCATGTTCGCTGGCGGAGGAACCGCTGGTGGCCAAGTCATCGGAGCGACCGACCGGCACGGTTACGCGGCCGTCGAGCGAGTACTTTCGCCCGAAAATTTCGTCTCGACCGTCTACCGGAAGCTCGGCATCGATCCAGGACAAATGCTGCATTCGCCCGAAGGCCGACCGGTGCACTTGGTCAGCGACGCCACACCGATCTCGGAACTGATGAGCTGATGCGAAACCTTTTCAACTCACGCCCCACCGCCACATCATTTTCTAGCGGCGGAGCGCAAGCCCTCCGGTCGTCCCTTTCGTTTTTTGAAGTTGCGATTTTCAGTCACGGAGTGGCGGCAGGATGTAGCCTGGGGCGTAAGCCCCAGGAGAACGAAGCAAACAATGATCCGAAGCCCGGGAGGGGCGACAGAAAACTTACGCTTCTAGTTATGATTTCCCTAAACCGGACGCTCGCTAGAGTTTCTGGTGTCGCGTTCGTCTCGCTATTACTCAGCGCTGCCCTTTCCTCCGTTGCATCCGCCCAAGTGCAACTCGATCGCTTCTATCCTCCCGTCATCTCTGTTGGCAATAAAACGACTGTCAAAGCCGAAGGCAAATTTCCTAGGTGGCCAGTGAAAGCGGTCGTCGATCGCGATGACGTTGAACTGACCGTCGAAAAGGATTCGGGCCAACTCAGCGTCAATCTTTCCGCCAATGCCGCGCCTGGTATCGTCTGGGTTCGCGTCATCGACGAGACTTCCGCATCGAAGCTTGTGCCGTTATTGATTGAGCCCACGGCAACGCTCGAGGAAGTCGAGCCGAACCAGAAGATCGCCGAAGCCACTTCGGTCACTCTACCCAACGTGGTTTACGGTCGACTTGCCAAGTCTAACGAGATAGACACGTACCGTGTCCAGGTAACAAAAGGACAAACGTTTGTCGCAACCACGTTTGCCCATCGACCGCTGGGTTCCCCAATGGACGCCGTAATGCAGTTGGTCGATGAGCAGGGCAACGTGATCGCTCAAGCCGATGATGACCGAGGAATCGACCCACAATTGGTTTACGTCGCTGATGAAGACCGCGAGCTCTTCGTACGGATCTTTGCTTTTCCCGAAGTGCCAACGGGCACGATCGGCTATGCCGGTTCCGCTTCGTTTGTCTACACCATTCGGATGACCAACAACGCCTACGTCGACCACGTATTACCACTCGTGATCCCCGCGAATGCGGTGTCATCCGACAGTACCGCGTTCGGTTGGAACTTGCCGCCTAAGTACGATCTGCAACAGCGGGCTGCGACACAGCACTCGCCTCTGATCGCACACATTCCTTCGACCCTCGGATGGCAATGGCAAACGTCGCTACCGCATGACGCCGTCGTGATCGCGGAAACAGACGACGAAGAATTCGCGACCGCTCCGTCACTGCCGTGCATATTTTCAGGGCATATCAGCGAGCCGAACGATGTCGATCGGTTACGGTTCAAGGCGAAGGCGTCCACGCGGTACAAAGCAGTGGTGCACTCGCGAGCATTTGGGTTCCCGCTCGATTCACAACTTCGCGTGGTCAATGTTGCCGACGGCAGTGAACTGGCCAAGAATGATGACGTGTCGCGAGGCCAATACGACTCGGTGATCGAATTCACCAGCAAAGGCGACAGCGAATTAGAACTTCAGGTATCGGACCTGGTCGATGGCCACAGTGCACGCCACGCCTACAGCGTCGTGATCAGTGAAGCCTCACCCACCGTGGAACTGACGGTCAGCGAAGACCATTTCGCGACAAACAAAGAAGGCACCGTTGAGGTCCCCATCACGATTGCCAGGAAGCACGGTTATGCTGAAGAGCTGACAATCACTGCAGAGGACTTGCCCGAAGGGATCCGCGCCGAGTCCGTCGTCTCCCAGACAAAAGGCGACACGTCGAAGTCGGTCAAATTGAAACTCGTCGCCGACAAGAAGACGACCTTTCAAGGCCCCTTCCGAATTATCGCCCGCCTAACTTCTGCCGCCGATAAAACGCCACCCTCCACCACGTTCGCTGCAACGCACTCACTACAAGACGCGGTCACAACCGAAACCCTCTGGTTAACCGCCTCCGCCGCCAAGGATTGATAAGCGGTTGCAAACCGATTTAGCAAACGTTCGGAAATAACTTTGCCATTTCAAAACGTTTCCCGAATGACATGAACCCTCCGGTGGCGTTTGGGCCGTTCCGCTAGAGATTCTACTGGAATGGGCGTAGGTCGACCGCCAGCTTTGGAGGTAGTGGACGAGGCTACGAGTCCCAGCGACTTATTGGCACGACGGGACTCGTAGCCTCGTCCACTACAGAGAAAACACTTTACCCGCGTGATTTGTAACAAAACTCAAATGACGAAATGTTTTCCGAACAGTGCCTTAGGGCGGACCGCGAAAACTTTGGGCTTGTAGTGATTTTTGGTTGCGCTGGTTTTCTGCCACCTCTCCCCCAACTGCGTCTGGGGCGAGGTGACTGCGGAGGATTGGCGGAATAAAACCTAGCCTACAAAATCCTCGGTCATTGTCGCTCGTTTAGCAGTTCGTTCATCAATCGTCCGTGTACTCGGCTAGCGGATTGCTGGTAAAGACGAGCCGCTCGCCGTCCGGCGAGACTCCGCTGCTGAAGTTTTCGTGATATGGATTTTGACCCGGTATTAGTTGGTCGGGTTGCAATGGATCGCGAGGAACCAATACTAATTGGTGCCCCCCGGTATCGTCGTTACGTCGAGAAACGAAGATACGGTTTCCATCTGGATGCCAGCCTAAATCGCAAGTATAGCGACTGCCTCGCCGTAGTACCGTTAAACCTTGGTCCGAGCCCGCCGTGTTGACGACGACAATTTGGTATTCGTTGTCGGCTTTTGATTTGCCGCGAAATGCGAATTCGCTGCCATCGGGCGACCACGCTCCATTCCACTGGATCTCGCTGAACAGGTCGGCGTGGGGGCCAACGAGCAGCGGAGCAGGTTCATCGCTTGCCACATCCATGACATAGAGATTTTGCACAACCTTTCCATCAAGCGGCATGTAGTCGATAAATGCGTATCGCTTTCCGTCGCGTGATACTTTGATCGAATGGCCGCTTCGCCTCACCAATTGCCGATCGCTGCCGTCCACGTTCATTGTCATCAGCCCGTCGTTGCTGGTAAACGCCAAGCGTTTTCCATCAGGGAAAAATGTCGGCATCGATCCCTGGCCCAAGTCGCGTTGGTTGGTACCATCGGAATTCACCAAAATCACGTGCGAACTTCGAAAACCATGGTTGAACGTATCAAAAGCGATTTGGGTTCCATCGGGCGAAAACTTTGGCGATCCGTGGCCGCCAAGCCCTGGGATATCCCTGGCGACCTGTCGATCCTCTGTCCCGCCAACATTGACAGAATGCACCCTGCGAAACTGTTTTTTTGATCGATCGGTTAGCAGAAGCTTGTCGGCTCGGATTGAAAACTGCTTTAGATTGACATTGAGTGCTTGCCGATTGGCCGAGGAAACAGCGACCTTTAACCCCCAGGTTTTCGTTGGCTTATCGCCTGTCTCGAAACTTGCGATGACTTGGTAGTGATCCGACGTGCTATCGCGGCACAACAGATGCGTCATCATCCCACGCCGTGCGATACGTAGTCCGGTGTAGCCGTCATCGCTAGAGACCGTTTCGCGAAACCTTTCTTTGTTGTCGCGAACACCACGGGCTTGCAGTGACGAACCTCCGTTGGCGTTCGTTCTATAAATGATTTGCAGTTCAAGTTTGTCTTCGGTTGAAAACGGCACGACCAGCCGCACTTCGCCGGCTTCTCCCTCAGCGGATCGCACAGGGTCTAGTTCAGCAGTCACATCAAAATCACCCAGCAATTGCAGCTGGACAGCAATCTCTGCAGGAGTTTTGGGATTGGATGTTTTCGAGATCGCGATTCCCTGCGGTTCGTATCGGAGCGTTGCCCCACCGTCGCGAACTTTCAACAGTCCAATATTCGCGGCCATGTCCGACAGATCCGGAGCAAACGTCGCAGGCAGTTTATTCCGCGTGTCATCCAACTGCGGTACCAAATCGGGATCGGTGTCCGGTTTGGAAAACGTCTTCATCACGCTGCTTGCCAGAGCAATCATTTTGCCATCACGCGACCATTCGCCGCCGGCGACCGCAGCGATGCGGCGTTTCTCGAGCAGCGGATGTTCACACGGACTTCCATCGCGGTGGATCATGAACATCGACATGCTGCCGTAGGCTGGATCGCTGTCGCTGTACATGATCCGGTCTCCGTCGGGGTGACAAGCGATATTAGCGTAGTTGCCGCCCGTCAACAGGGTCTCAAAGAGTTGCTGGGATCCATTGACGCTGACGACCGCCAACTCACGTTGGCCGGTGTGGTGATTGCTACCCACGAAACAAAGTTCTTTGCCGTCGGCGGACCAATCGAAATTCCAGTAGATTTGTGAATAGCGTTCTGCGAGGGGGCCTGTCAGCAACGCTCGCTTCTGATTCGTTTTTAAATCGAGTATGAACAGATTGTGTCCTTTCGCGTCATGGTCGGTAAAGGCAACTTGGTCGCCGAGCGGCGAAATTTGGATGCCCCATCCGGATCGGCTGATGACACGACGGTTGCTGCCGTCAAGATTCATCATCATCATCCCCTCGAGCGACGAAAACGCGACTTGTTTACCGTCGGGGGTAAAGGTCGGCATCAAACCCAGCCCCAGGTCACGTAGACCAGTACCGTCAAAGTTCACAATAAAGATGCGGGCTGACCGCGAGGAACCGGTCCACGTGTCAAAGGCAATCTTTGTCCCGTCGGGCGAAAACTCCGGCGATCCATGGTTGCCCAAGTCGTCTATGCCTTTGGTGATCTGTCGGATCTGGTTGCCGTCAGCGCTTGCAACAAAAATTCGGTTTTCACCGTCCGTTGCTCCAATTTGTGATAGCTGTTCGGAACGAACTTCAATCTTTCGCCAATTCACCGTGGCAAGCTCGGCACGCTGTGCTATGGTCACCAAACGCATTTTCTGGGTCGGTGTGTCTGGTACGTCATAAGTTTCAAGGTGACGAAATTGCGAACTTGTATCATCCTTGATTAATAGGTGCAAACGCTTCCCTCGACGCGCAATCCGCATCGTTCCCGATGTCGATTCCCATCCCAAGGGTTTATTCACGACCGTCGGTCCTCCATTGGGGTTTTCCGTTTGCAGCACCGAGTTGATGACTCGCTTGCCACGACCGTGTTCGTCGCGAGAGAGACGGGCGCTTACCGCATTCGCAGAGACAAAGGGAACAATCAATCTGGCCATCGCCACTTCGCCCGACTGCACCTTTAGATCGCTGTAGTCCAACGAGACATCGAAATCCCCTTGCATTTGCAAATTGCAAACAATCGAGGACTGCGTCCACTTGTCCGGACTACGGATTGCAAATGAAATCCCTTCGCTGGAACTAGCAATGGTCGCATTCTGTTGCCCCTCGATCGCGAAGAATTCACTGGGCAACCCATCGCGTGTGAAGTCGTGTGCAGATCTCGACTCCAATTGATCACGCGTGGCATCGAGCTGTACCACCGTCTGATCCGCAAGCGGTTGGCGATCCAGCGTAGGCACCTCCGACGGCCAATCACCACGAAGCACCACCTCTTTCACACGCGCCGACGACTGATCTGCGTAATAGAACAGCCCAAACGTGCGAACGGTGTTGGCATCAACTGGACCGACATAGATGGATTGGTCATTTAACTTCAATTCGATCGTGTTACCACGAACGATGATCTCCATCGCGTTCCATTCGTTGTTTCGCAGCAGATCGCCCGGAGCCGTCCGCTGACCTTCAGAAACCTCCCGGCGATTCATTTTGTTGGCAAATGTTTCGTCGTATCTTCCATCGGTAATCGAGTGCACTGCAACGCCATTTTGTTCCAAGAGAAAGGCGGTTCGATCTATCGCCGGATGGACCGTGGTTTCCCCCTCGGAATAAAAGAACTGGTAACGGATCGAAGCATCTTCGCATACGGGACGCTGGTAATACAGTAACTGCTCATCCCCGGTTCCCGGAGACTTCGTACTTCGTTGACCAACGATCTCGCCATCCTGCCAGTGCCAAGGCACATGTTCGCCTGTCACATCGTGATGGTAATAAGACCGCCAACCGGCGCTTCCCTCGGTATCAAGCCGCACCGCCTCTGGAATCGTGGCATCGCCGGCAATTCGCAAGTCGAGCAAGCGAGTCGACTGTTTGTACACCTGACGAATCGCGATCCAAGGAAATCCCGGCTGAACAGGCTGCTGCAAGACTTCGCGGCCATTGGCAAACACCGTGCACACGCCGTTTTTCACCGAGAAACGTTGATGCAGTAAAAGGCCTTCGGCTGACAAATCAGGATCGATTTTCGTCAAGGTGAGTGGGCCATCGATCGGACCGTTTCGAATGTTCCATCTGGAAATCTGGTAGCACTGCCCGCCAAGCAAAACCTGACATCCCGTGTTACTACGGAGTGAGTACTGAAATTCGAACTCAAAGTCGCCTTCGAGCGGATAGCGATAAAAGATTTGTTCGATTCCGTGGCCGCCAATCGCATGAATTCGCCCTGGCTTGGCAATCCAAGTCGCTTTGCCGCCGCCGGCTAAACGCTTCATTGCATCGACTGGTGAGGATGCAACCCAAAACGGAGGTTCGATTTGCGGTAGGTCCACGTCCTCGGCCTGAATTTTAACCTCAAGGAATTGCAAGACATTGAGCAATTCGATTCCAATTGCATTCGCATCGTTGAATGCCGCAGGTTTTAGAATCGTCAACAGATCCGCTAGCACGCTGGCAGCATCGGTATCATCCGCAAAAGCGTGGGCCACCAAGACCTCGGGCCAAAGTTGATCGGGCGTCTGGTTCGGTTCTTCACTCACCAATTTGTAAAGCGTCTCGAGACTCTCGTGAGCGTCATCAATGTCTGCTTGGGCCGCTTGAACCAAAGCCAACATTGCAGCACGAGCTCGCTTTTGCTGGAGCGTGTCGGCGGGACTCTGTTGGATCTTCGTCTTCAGTTCCGACAAACGCCCCAATTCACTCGCGGTTGAAATGAGTTTGGTCGCTGGGGCAATCAAATGATCACGTCGATGATGGTCGGCGTTGTGTCGATGTTCGCTAGCGTCTTCGCCGGCGTCCTGGGGAACGAAATGGCCATCGAGGCGAAAGGTCCGATGGGAGGATCCCGGCAGCACCCAGTCGGACAAAAATTCGTAGCGTTGTTCAGGCTCCATTTCACTTGCCAAACGGATGACTTCTCGGGTGTTCGATCGTAGAATCGCCTCCGGGAAAAGATCCGGTGCCGAATGCTGGGCGATTTGATCGGGGGTGCCCTCAGGTCGCAACCAATTGTCGACGTCGATTGTTTGTGGCCAATCGCCTCGCAACTTTGCCGCACGCACTCGAACCGTCTCTTTTGACGGATCGTGATAGAAACCGATCCGCGTGTCATCGAGCTCGTCAATCGCTCGTTCGTAGATCAACGTATCGTTAAGGGTTACACTGACTTTGTCATCAGTGCGTTTCAACACAACATGGTTCCACTGATTGTCCCGCAATGGTAACGGCCGGGGCCCTCGCCGTGCGAGCGGTTCCAGCAAGGCATTGTCAGCCGGTAGTCCCGTCCAGTCGAGTTCTCCGTCGGTGACCCAGTGGACCTTCACCCCGGTTGGCTCGATCAGAAACACGAGTTTCCCAAGTGTGGGATGGACCACTTGATCACTGGACGAAAAAAACTCGTATTCGAATGTTTCCTGCGTCAGTAACGGACGCACGTAGCGGAGTAGACGTTGGCGTGGAGGCGAATCCGTTTGCACGCTTTGCAGCACTCCTTCGTTGACTGTCCACAGGGCGTCGTCTGTTTGCTCTGCATACGTCGACCATCCATTTCGCGAGTTTTCGCCGATCATCGAAACCTCGCGGAGCACCACCGGGGATCCCGACAGTTTGGGGTTGCGATAGCGATGGTTCGGCATGCCCTCGCCGTGCAACAACAACCAAGGCGACGTATCGGTCGTAGCAGCATTACGAACCGGGTGCCCGTTGACCCAAAAACGAACCGTATCGGATTGCTTCTCAATGGCACGATGATTGAGCTCGAACCGACGATATCCCTCCCAGCCCACGTCGAGTCCTCCATAGCCCACGTGATTCGCATCGCGACTACCGCTCGCAAGCTGCTCAATTTCAAAGCGAAAATTTCCGCTAATGGGATATCGGTACAGGATCGACGACGGTCCAGCGGTTGCCTGCGTCAGATGCCCTTCATACATATACCAAAGTGAATTTCCAGGCATTCGTATCCAATCCTGATTTAGCAGAGAGGATTTTATATTTGGCAATGCACCAGAACGCAGCTGGATTTCGCGCGACAGCTGTATAAGCGACATCGGGACCGAATCGGATTCGTCCAGTAGAGTCGCAATGGTATCGACAAGTACGGCGTGTGATTCAGAGTTTGCGGCGACGGCGGCAACAATGACAGCTTGCATTGCGATGGAATCGGGTTCTGTTTTCAATCGTTCGATCCAAGCGTCGTTCCGCTCCTCGATGGTCGTTGCATCCACCCCCCGTGCCCCGGCGATCGATAGCAGGAGAGTGAGATAGTCTGCGTTTGGGCCCGTCCTCAGGTTCATTTGTTGAGTCAACTCGTGCAGGCGTCCGATTTCTTTGGCGGTGCTAACGAGTAACCATGCCGAGCTGAAAAGCCCTTCAGCCTTTCCGATGCTAGGAGTTGCAAACACATCGGATTGGGGACGTCGTCCGATCGCGCGAGCGAAATCACGGGGCGGAGCATCAACGTTGCAGATGCATGCAAAGCAAGCGACATTTTCCGTCGCTGATTCCGGAAGCGTGTAATCTTTGAGTATTTCGTAACGTTCGTCGGCGGACATTTGCAGCAAGTGCCGGTTGATCGTTGCTGCCCGCGCGCCGAGCTTCTCCGGCTGCGTCGGATCGAACGTTGCAACCGATTCGCGGAGTGCTTGCACGAGATTCGCGTCATCGATTGCATCGAGGCTTAGGCTCTGAGCCTGAACTAGACTCGCAGACAGAGTGATTAGAAAAACGGGAAGGATTCGGTTCAAGAGAAAATTCCACCTAAGGGGGTTCGATTTGCGAGTGGGATTTGACTATTCATATTCGAGGTGTTTCCTATCGAATTTTAACGCTGATAAATCGGTAGCAAACCGTAGGCGGGTGTCAGCGCCAAAATTGCCAGCGAAGTGCTATAGGTCTGGCCAAAATGCTTTTCGTTGGCGCCGCCAGCTGGCCATGCGCCGCTATCGGATTGTTCCTCGAGCATGCCGGCGGCAATTTGTGGAAAGATCTGATCCCACGCGTCACCGCCGACTTGTGCCATTGCTTGGCTGCTGTAGTAGCTGGCCAAATAGTAGTAGTTATTTTGCCATGGATTGGGATAAGCACGGCTACGGAACCATCGTACTGCAGTTGCGACCCCTTCGTGGTCTTGGCGTCCGCCCAGGATCAACGTCAGTGTCGCAGATGCGGTATTGGCAAGAGAAATTTGCGGATTGGTTGGTTGCGACTCGACGGGTCGGTATCGAAAAACTCCTTTTTCGTGCTGCGACAGGTCGCGTTCGTAGCACCGCTGGACAAAATCTAAGCCTTCATCAAAGTACTGTTTGGGGACATTAAATTCGGCGTTCCGTGCAGACCGCAGAAACATCAACGCCCACCCCGTCACCGACATGTCGGACGATGCCGTCGGGCTTTCGGGATATCCGTACCGCCATCCGCCGATGTCGGCTTCGGCTGATTTTGTTCGCGATTGCACCTCGCGATGGTAGATCAACGCCCGATGAATTGCCTGTTCAATTTGTTCGGATCGTTCGCCTGAGCACATTCCATAGACTTCGCCAAGCATCAGCCCAGCAATCGAATGGTTGTAAACAACAGTTTGCGAGGGCGTCAGATGTTGTGCCGGAGGAATGACTGGCAACAGAGAAAAGTAGCCGCGTCGCCGCTGAGTGCTCAGCACAAAGTCGATCCCCCGTGTGATGTTCGCGCCATACGGTCCTTGATCAGGCAAATGACCACGCGATAGAAACGCCATGATCGCCATCGACGTAACAGCGGGTTGAGCGATCTCGTCGCTGGGAAATCGACCATCTTCGGCTTGCTGGCTAGCCAACCACTTTAATCCGCGGTCGACCGATGACTCAACTCTCGCCCACTGGCTGGCCGGAAGCGCGGCACTCAGATTCGTGTTCGTTGCGATCACCGAACCGGCGTCTTGTTGCCCATGGACCTGTTCCCCCAGGATTGCCCCCAGCAGAAAACAGAGTGCCGTTAACAACACCAGCTCGCCGATGCAACGTGCACTCGCCTTGATTGAGTCCCCGGGAATCGCGACATCGATGATCCATCGACATCGGTCGCCGATTCGTAAATTGCTAGTCTTCATCGATTGTTTGCATCAGTTCGCGAATTTGGTCTTGGTATTGTTCGATGGCTTTGCGGTAGGCCGCCGGCGGTTGTTTGCCGCGAACCTGCCATAACCCATCATCGAGTGTGGAAAGCAGTTTGTTCCATTGTTGATCGGGAATCGCTTTGCCTGCGGAGATCGCTCGCAGCAACCCCGCAGTCTCGTCCGACTGGACCATTCGCTCCCACGCGGCTCGGTCGCGATTTTCTTCGTTGGAAAGATCGACCATTTTCTGAACATCTTCGGCGAGCTGTTCTAAGCGGCGGCGTTGAGCTTCGGTTGTATTCGGATCGTCTCGTTGTTCTTGGATTTCGACCAACGACTTTTCGAGCATCTGCTGTGTTTTCTTTGCTTCTTCGCGTTTCTCGCGTTGCTCGTCCGACAGTTCCTGCGGCTCAGGCTTGTCTTGCTTTGCCTTTTTAAGAGATCGCTTCATTTTCATTGCTTCTTTGAGCCGAGCGGCAGCGGCTTGTCCCGAATCACCGAGCGCACCGGCAGCGTTTTCCTGCCAAAAAACCGAATCCGCAATCACACGCAGATTTTGCGGGCGATTGGGAATACCTAATTGGGCTGCGATATTGGGCTCGCGTTCGAGTCGTGCTAAGAATTCATCGAGCGTGGGATCGCGAAGGTCGGCAATATTCGGATTTTGCACATCGTATTGGTCTAAGGCGTCGACGACGGCGCGACGCATCTTATCGAATAACTGTTCCGCTTCGATCAATCGATCGGTGGCAAGTTGTTGTTGGCGAGCGGCGGAATCGATTTGCATCTGGCCTGCGCGAAACGCTGCGGCGGCTTGATTGAACGTGATCGTTTCCATCAACCGATGCAACTGTTCGATCATGACAATGATCTCATTGGGGATAGGTGATTCCGTCAACCGCTGGAACTGACCCTCCAGTTCGGTCTTCATATCGAGCATTTCAACGCGTAGCAATTGCGTCTCGACCGCAATACGCTGCTGTTCCGTTTTCACGATCCCCGAATAGGACTGTTCCGCCAAACTTTGGCTCAGTATCGCCCAGGCGTCCGCTTGATCGGCGACCGTACGTGTTTCCAGCATGCGAGGTTCGACATAGTCCGTGATCGCTTCCACTCCCTCGTTTTCAAACAACAAGCGATCAAGTGTTGCTGAGAAACGGTCGAATTGGGCGACCAACGTGCGAGCATGGCTAATCAGGGGCGATCGATCCTCCACTTTCCCCGCAGCCGCGATCACTTTGTCCGCATCAAAGCTAATCGAACGAGCGAGGCTCGCGATCTGTTTCGCTTGATGAATCACATCCGCGGGAGTGCCGACGGCGGCATCAAGCTCCAGCGGCATTTGCTTTTCAATTCGTTCGGCTAGTTCCGCAGCATCTTTGGCCAACTCCGTTGCCGAGTGTAGACGCAATTCGACGATGATCGTCCACAAATCCGGTTTTTGGCTTTCATCGATCTGCAACCACCCCATCACTTCTTCGGTAGCATCATATTGTCGCTGCGAGATATCGGACAAACGGTCACGCAACGAGTTTCGACGGCGTTTGACTAATTCGAGATATCGGGAAAGGAGTCGCGGGTCATCCCCGAGCATTTGAGCGAACTCGTCCATCATCTCGCGACGCAGCTTGACGACTTCCGCGAAGCGATCGAGGTATGCTTGGTCGACTTCGATGACCCCCATTTTGCGTTCGAGCGGATTGCGATTTTGTCGCGATTCCCGCATCAAGGTCCGTCGCTTCTCGATATAGATCTCGTACATTGTGACGGTGTCGTCGAGTGAACGTTTCAATTTCTTTTCCTGAACGACTCGGTCATAGCGTTTCAGCAGAGCATCCAATAACTCTCTTGCTCGGACCACATGTTGAAGCGACACTGTGGCATCCGCGTCGCTGGCGTTGGGTCGTTGGATGGCGGCAAACACACGGTCTCTGGCCGGGGTAACGTGGGTACGCGCGATGTCCACCATCTGCAGCCCGACAAAGGCATATTGATTCTGTTTCGTTTGCTCACGCAGCTCGGCAACATACGCCTCGATGTTCCCCAGTCCGAGATCGAGCCGCCTGAACTGTTCCGCACGATCCGCATCCGCGATTCTGTGGTCGAGTAATTGCATCAGCCCCGTTTCAATCTCGGCGAGCATTTTGTCGATCGTGACAACGTTATCACGCACCTCCATTTCTTCGCCGGGAAGATCGTTCGCCTCTGCTATCGCGGATAATCTTGCGGTAATCTTCAACCGTCGTCGTCCGGTCATCGTGTTTTGGCCGCTGCGACTGCGTTGTGGCTCGAGTGAAGACTTGGCAGGGGGCGGTGGCGGTGTTTTGCTGGCGGATGGTGAAGCGGGAACATTCGCCAGACTGGACGCCGTCGGCGACGCTGCAGCGTCTCGTTCGTTCGGCTTGGGCATCGCAGCCGCGGGGTCCGAGTCACGTTTTCCAGCCGCTTCCTCAGTGACGACTTTATCTTTATTTGCTGTGTCATTATTTGCCTTGTCTTTCTCGGCCTCGTCTTTTTTGCCAGCGTTCTTGTCCGTTGAACTTGTGTGCCGGTTTTCCGCGGTTTGATCACGTGGATCGCCGGCATTCATTTGTGGCGAGTTCGTTGCTTTGGCGTCCTCACGAGGCGAATCGTCGTCCGATGTTTTCGCGATTCGTTCGGATGAGGACGCTGTCTCCTTTGCTGGCGAGATATCTTTCAAGGGTTGCTCTGTTTGGGACTGCTTCGCGATGGCTGCAGCATCCTTGCCGGTTTCATTCGCCACGGGTTGAGGCTTCTCGGATTGCTTGGCATCGGAAGCCGGTTGTGTTGGCATCCGATCAACGTCATCGCGGTCTTGACGGGCTACACCTTGTTCGTTCGCTTTTGGCGACGCCGCACTGTCTTTGGCGATTGCATCCTCAGGCGTTTGCTTCCGCATCTCTGCGATCCGAGTCTCTTCTTGGTCGGCTGCATTCGGATTCGACGGCGGCGCCGGCGAATCAGGCGTGGAGAGCTCAGCGAAGGGAACTTTGCGATTGTCGGTAACTCGGACCGCGTAACTGATCTCGCTTCCTTCAGGCAAATTTAACTCTTTTAAATCGAGCTGCGTTTTCCCCATCACATGCTTCTGCATCTTCTGATTGCCGAGCGGAATCTGTTTAACAGCGACTACTTTCGGGTTTCCATCGGCGTCTTTCTGCGTTTCGTCATAGACGACAAGTTCGGCGGTGGCGATTCCGTGATCATCGTGAGCTTCGAATTCGATCTCGATCGTTTCATCGACCGCAACCGCCATCTCATCGGTGGGGCTGACCACGCGAGCGACAGGGGCTTTGTCCGCGATAACATCAATCCGACAGAACGTTTTTCGTTGGTTTGTTAAACCATCAGGGCTCTGTAACACCGGACGCAGCACGACGTCGTCAATCAGTTGCATGTGAAATCGGTACCATCCATCCGTATCCGCAACTAGATCTTGCTCCGTCTCATTCGCAGCTTGTCCATCCGAGTCGGCATCGCGAGACGATTGTTTGGGTGCGGAAAGTGAAATCGAAAGGCGTTGCAGAGTTTCGAGCGGCTTGATCGCCAAATCGAGCGTGCTGCCTTGAACGACTTTGATGCGTCGCGGGATCAGGTCGCGGTGCACGCTCGGGCGATCGGTGTACTCGGGGTATTCGATCGTGAATAACAACTCCGCAATCTCGGGGTAATCGATCGCCTGCACTTGATGCCAATCCGTTTGTGCGTCACCCGAGCGAATGCGGTAGCTCAGCGATTCGTCGATTCGGATCGGGTGCGAAAACTGATCTTTCATCTCCTCGTCGGGTCGCAGCCGATGTGTCTGTTCGTGTCCCTCGCTGTCTCGCAGCGTCAATGTCGCGGTTGATCGACTCAAACCATTCTGCTTTGTAACCAGTTGGATGGTTTCGCCGCGAGGCACTCGCTGGTCACCGGTCACGACGGACAACTGCGTCGCGGTGACGTTGGATGTGGGTGCCCAAAAACGCTGTAACAAGATTGACATTTGTTGCGGGCTGATCGCAATCATGGCGACAAGGATGATGCCAATCATTCCCGCGACAACGAGTGGCTGGCGAAGCGGCACGGGCGAGGCTATCGCATGGGGTCGGACAATTCGCTCCATCGCGATCGCTTCGCTAGTGACTTGGGCCGCCATCGCCTTGGCAGTCGCCGAATCACCTGATTGGTCTCGCGTCGACAGACTTGTGACCGTTGACCAACGCTCTTCTAATTGCGGGATGCCAACATCAACGGCACTTGCCGCGTGATGCCACCCCAGCGACCGACGAATCGGGCTGATCCCCATCGCAATGACGGTGACCGCCGTTGCGATCAATGTCCCCGACGTCAGCAGGAGTCGCACCAGCGGATCGATGAACGGAAACGACCAATCGAATACCATCGATAGAATCATCAATGAAACCAACACGGACCCTCCAATCAAAAGGGCGCGAATTGCTGCGAAGATCGCGTGCCGCCATCGAACCGATCTTAGCTTGGCCGTCATGGCGGAGGGTAACGGATGCGTTGAAATTGAAGCTGACACGATTACGAAAGCCCTCTCCACTTACGAACAATCCATTCGATTTGTAAACATCCAAAAACTAGCCACAGATACCGCCATCGAAGCCACAATGGTTGACGTTGCACCCGGTGGGTGACGACAGGATCCAAATTGGTCAGTTCGATAATTTCGCTCACTGCGGTGGGCGGCAGAACCTGGCCGCCGGTCAATTCGGCAACTTGCCCCGCCAGCACGCGATTGCACCGCGTATCGACAAGCTCCGTTGGCAAATCGGCCTGTACCGTGAACGTGGCTGACGCGATTTCAGACGAGGACTCGGCTGCATCGATTTCTGCGAGTGAATCAACCAAGCTTCCACCCGGCTGAGCCTGATAGACACCCGGTGGCAACGAGCGAATATCGGCTCGATAGAAACCTGGTCGCTCCACATCGGCCGCCAGTGGAACCAATCGCTCGTCCTCACCCGAGATCAGACGCAGATGCAGCACGTCGGTTGCATCGCTATCCTCGATCACGGGGTTGCCTTCGGCATCAAGCAATTCGACTTCAACGTCCACGCTCTGGTTGGTTTCGTAAAGCGTTTTGCTGGTGCGAATCCGTACCGAACGGTTACCCGCAGACAGATCCGACGCAATCGCCCAACGCATCAATTGACCCCAAAAACGATAATGTAACTGATCGCCACGCAGAAAACGCAAACGGTAGGTATCCGGACCGGCTAGATAGACCACGCGGCCTCGCCCCACCGGTTGCCAACACAAAAACGTCGAATCGGACAGCTCGGCATCACTTGCGTTGGGGCCGAGGTCACGGGGGGCCGCCGCGATCAAACTGCGAGCCGTTGGCAGCGGCGACCGCCAACGCGAGACTTTATGAAGCGGTGAAAAACGATTAACAAAGTCCCATGCATCTCGTGTCGCCGAGTCGGTTTCGCCGATCATCAGCGCCACGTGCGATCGTCCCTGCTCGGTCACACGAAAGGAATATTCGCGATTAAGGTCGTCGGCGTCTTCGATCGGCCGAACCGGGATTGCGGCGGCTAGCGGATGGTCCACATAAGCCTGGGGCATGGCAGAATCGCCAGCAATCATGATCAAAGTGCCACCGCGAGTCCGCAAGTATTGTAGTAACGACTCTTGCGATTGGGCTGGGAAATGGTCCGTCTGAATGTCGCCCAAAATGACCACGTCGTATTGATCCCAATCGTCAACGGTGATCGGGAACGTTTTCGTTTCCTCACGACGACCGGTTGCGATTACACGAGGATGGTACAGCAGTTCGTCGACTTCGACCTTGTCATCGCGGCGAAACAATTGTGCAAGATAGCGATATTCCCAGCGTGGATGCTCGTCCGCAAGTAAGACTTTGATGTCACTCCGCGTCACATTGATCTCAACTTCGCCGAAATTGTTTTCCAACGTCATTTCGCCGTCGAGCGGTTCTGCGGCGATCTGAAACGTTGCCGTCCCAATCTCGGAGACTCGTTGGTCAAAGCGAACCCGCTGGCTAGCGGAATCCGAGTCGATCAGCACATTGCGAAAATCGATCACTTGTCCGTCCTGCATGAGTTGCACGATGTAAGTCTCACCCAAGCACTGGTACGCTTCCAATTGGGCCTCGATTACCACTGCGTCGTTTCGCATCGCAACGCTGGGAGCACTGGTCGAAATTAAATCGATATCCCGCAGTCGCGACGAGTTGCCAATGGGAATGACGTAAACGGGTGAACCTTCCATCTGTGTCGCGATTTCCGTTGGCTTACGATCGCTGGCGTGATTATGCGCGACGTCCGACAGTACAAAGGTTGCTGCGACCGGTTGGTTTTGCCGCATTCGGTCCACATGCCGCAGCCCAGCGGACAAATCGGTCAGCTTTGCCAAATCATCGCGATCCGCCAATTCACTCAGGAACAACTTCGCTTCGTTGTCGCTGGATAGATCCCGCGGTACGTCATCAAAGAAGCTCCAGTGAACGTCTGCGGTTTCTTTGATCGAATCCAAACTCGAATCACCAAGCTGGTTTAAGAACGAGGCGACACGCTGACCGCGGGCTCGGTTTTGAAACGTTGCTGAGGCGACCACACCGGGGTCACGCCACGCCGACGCATTCTTGGACAGTTGCTCGGCAAGCTCGACCGAAACGCGCCTCGCAATCGCGGTTCGCCCCACCAGATCGGTAAGTCCTTCACGCCAACCGGCTTCGGTCGGAGTGCGATCTCGCTGCAGCGTTTCGGCAAGATCAACCAACGCATCGCACTCGGGGCTGTTCAACAGCGTGGATAACCTAGAAAGCAACGGGGTGACTGCGTCCGAATCCAGCACGTCGGCGGCTGTCCCAACGTCCCGGATTTGATCTAAATGCATCCTCGATCGCGTGATCGCCTTGCTGGCCAATTGAACATGTTCTGTCACCCGACGTTCGCCACCATGTTTTTCGAGCTCGCTGATCGCGGCGGACAATTCGCGATGGGCAATGCCAAGTGCAGCGATTGTCCGATCAGCAAGTGCGACGGCTTCGATGAGCGACGAGTCCGAGTGCTCCGTGTCATCCGAGATCGCCCAACGCAAATCGTCCGCGGTTCCGACTGGATCCACCGTCGCCATACTGGCACTTACGTCGGACAAAATCACCACCGCTTTCTTGGTCGATGTCGATTCTTCCAGAACACTTGTGGGAGCAAGCAACATCCAAAGAACCGCGGCCACGGCGAAAACACGAAGCACCAAGAACAGAGACGTGGTCTTCACGCCTAATATGCGTCGTTCGCGAACCAAGGCCCATAACATCACAGCGGCGCAGAGCAGCGTTACTAAAACAATCAGCGGCAGATTGAACGGGTGTTCCAACGCTATATATTGCTGGGTGGTGGTTTCAGTGGCTCCCATCGCTCAATTCACCTCCGAGGGTGTTGCGTCAACGAGAGAACTGCGATCCCGCGAGTTCGTTTGCTCTGTGACCGTATCGCCAATCGTCACACCCAACGTCGGGGCATCCATTTCGGAAAACTCGGGGATCCCCGCGATGCCAAATCGCTCACGAGCCAGAATGCCGGAAAGGACCAGTTCGCCCGTGATCAGCAAAATTAATCCGATAAGAAGATAGGGCCACAATGGATCGGATTGCGTCGACGCCGTCGCGGACAATCGTTCGATCGACGGGTTTGCGGTGGTCGATGCCGCAATCTGTTGAACCGCATCGGAACCGAGGGGTTCCAAATTTGATTCACTGGCGTCTCGTAGCACTTGAAAGGGAATCGCTTGATCAGCGAGCCCGATTTCCAATTCGTATTCACCCGGCAACCGAGTGCGGCTGGAGCGAAATTCGAAGCCATTGTCACGTTGATTGGCGGTCAACTCGATTGCGTCCCCATGCGGTGTTCTCAAAATCGCCGTCGCCGCGTCCTGGTTGGCTTGCCCCGCCCCCTCGGAATACGGTATCCGCAACACGATGGGCTCACCGGGTTGCAGGTTGTACTGGGTCGCGCGCGGCTGCGCCAAATAGTCAATCCAGTCACGAACCATCACCACGAACGACTGGGTTCGTGCGAGATCACTCCACTGCAGTCGTAGCGGAACCGCTTGGACGATCACTCGCCCCCGACCGACAAAGTTCTCCGCCGCCAAAGGCTGTCCGTTGCTGAGGTTGAGTAGCACCGATAGTGATTTGCTATTCTCGCTCGTAACGAATTGGAAGCGGCGCCGGATTACCGCGTCGGCTAAATCAAGCTGTTTGTCATCGGCCAATTGGCGTGTCGCCGGGTGCGTGCTGCGAAACGGATCGATTCGGGTGCGGCGGGTTACCGGCTGATCGGCGTCGGCCGGATCCGCTGCGTCGTCAGCACCATCCGCGTCGACGATGCGGTCGATCCTCAACGGCGACAGCCCGCTGGCGTCCGCAAACAGCGAGTGATTGAAGTAATCGACGTCCGTTCGAGGGCCAAGTCCGATCCACAAACCGCCTCCATCGGAGACAAAATCGGTCAGTGTCTCAACGACGTCATCGTCCAACCGCGTCAGGTTGGGAATCACCACGACACGCTGTTCGGAAAGATCCATCGTCGCCAACTCTGCGGGCGAAACGAGCGTCGGCACGTAGATCGAATTGTCACTCAGCGGGACACCATCAATCCACCCCAACGCCGCTTGGACAAAGTAGGAATCCTGCTGCATCTCGGCGAGATCGAAGGCATTTTCGACAATGACAACCGGGACGCGGTCAACGACTTCGACCACCATATTAAAATGATTATCCGCGATTAAATCATCCGAGTGCTCCAGCCGGGAACTAACGCGGTACGTCCCCGGTGTCGCAAACGTATGCTCCCAATTCACCTCCAACGACTGTTGTGCGTCAATGGAGTCGATTGATTGTTGATCTTGTTCGACCCCGTTGATCTTCCAGTGAAGCGGAGCGCCGGAAAACGGAGTCGTATCGTAATTATGCAGCCGAGCTGTCATCGTCACCGGCTGGTCTACGCCCACGATCGTGCGGCGAATCATCATTTGATCGACCGCCACGTTCCCTTTGGATACGGCTCCCTGGGAACCAGACATGTTCAACGTGTCCAGACGCACGGTTTGGATTTCGGTACGGATCGGTGACTCGTTCAAGACTTCGCGAAAACGCTTCCAACCCGCTTCGTCTTCCAGGCCCCAATCGGCAGCTTGACCGTCCGTCAAGACGACAATGCGACGCGAGGATTGCGTCGGTTGATGTTCGGCCTGAACCGCAGCGAATAGCGCCGCCAAAAGATCGCTGCGGCCTCGCGTGGCTTGCAGTTGCTGTAATTCGGAATTGATCCACTGTCGGGTTCGTCGATCGCTTCGGACCGGTCCCGCCCCACTCCACATCGGATAGGGTGCGGCGGTCAAGACACGGACATCATCTGAGTTCGGCAAATCAGTCACCATCTCGATGGCACGATCGATCGCACTGCCAATCATCGTTCCTGAAGGATCCGTACGTAGCATCGACATCGAATTATCGACGATAAAAATAGTCTCACCCCGTTCGTTTCCTCCCAAATACCCGGACGGCAACAAGGGACGCGCGAGTGCGAACACGAGTGCGGCGATCGCCAAACAACGCATCAGCAAGAGCAGCCATTGTTTCATCCGACGGGCACTGGTTTTTCTCGCTGATGCCTCCATCAAAAACTGCATCGCGCCCCACTGGATCACCGTGTTGCGGCGTCGATCAAACAGATGCAGCAATAGCGGAGCGGCAGCCAGAGGCAGTGCCAATAAAAATGCAACGCTCAGGAAACTCATCTTCGTTTCGCTCCCTTGCGTGCCATGCGGTTCCGCAGAAACCAGCCGAGCGTGTCGGCCAAATCGACGGCGGTGGTCAAGCGGACATAGTCGCCACCAAGGCCCACCACGTTTTCTTCTAATTCCGCAACGAAGCGTCGCATCCGTTCCAAATATTGCTGCCGCACGGCAGGTGGATCCAAATGAATACGCTGCCCCGATACTTCTAATGACTGAAAGGCCGACCATCGGCGAAAGTCAAACGTCAACTCTTCGGGTGCCAGCACATGCATCACTACCACGTCATGTCCGCGAGCACGGACAATTCGCAGCGCTGTGGCAAGTTCCTGCAGATCGCTAAAGCAATCCGAGAACAGCACAAACAATCCCCGCCGTCGTTGTCGGGCTGCACAATGTTGGATTTGCTTGCCCAAACTACCCACGTCAATGCTGCCCGCCTCGCTGGGCTGAGCTGATTGCAGCGTCGCTAAGATCGCTCGCAGATGAGCCGCATGCTGTTTCGCTGGTACGAATGCAGGATTATTGTCGTGCAGAATCGTCAATCCGACAGCATCACGTTGGTGCAACAACAGTCGCGCCAGACAGGCCGCGGCTTGCTTGGCGTACTCAAGCTTACTCTGAGTCGACAAGCCAAACTTCATCGATCCGCTTGCGTCGATCGCCAACATCGCATGCAAATTTGTTTCTTCTTCGAATTGACGAATGAAGTAACGATCGTTCCTCGCATAGACCTGCCAATCGATTTGTCGGACCTCGTCACCGGCGGCATATTGCCGGTGCTGTGCGAACTCGCAGCAACCCCCTTTGGTCGTTGAGCGATGCTTGCCCGCTAACAACCCATCCACGACACTCCGCGACAACAGTTCCAAATGACCAATTTGATCCAACACTCGCGGGTCGACCAAATCGCCGTAGGGCGATGGTGACGCAGCGGGCCCCGGTGTGAGGTCGGTGGGCGGACGACGGCGAAAACGGGTGAACATGAAGTGGGGGTGTCGGGGGTGAAAATCGTGAGAGGAAACGAGAAAGCATCGTCGGAACAATAAGCGATGGGAGTTGCGTAGTGGATCTTGCTAAAGATCCCGTCTGCATGGGATCTTTAGCAAGATCCACTACGTCAGTAATTGTTCCGACGGTCCTTAGCTGCTGTTCGCAGTATGATTCTTTTTGCTTAGTGACGGCGTTTGCTCGATGATCCTGTTTAGTACCGAGTCCGCATCGACTCCCGCGGCCTCGGCATTGAATGTCAAAATCACGCGGTGTCGGAGCACCGGTAAGGAGACTGCGATTAAGTCTTCGGTTGTGGCATGACAGCGGCGATTCAGTAACGCACGCGCCTTGGCGGCCAATAAGAGAGAGATCGTTGCACGTGGGCCTGCACCCCATTGCACCAAATTCTGCAGCTCGGGTGACATCGTTCCCTCTTCGGGACGCGTGCCGCGAACCAAATCGAGAGCCGCGTTATAGACGTGGTCGGCAACGACAACGCTGCGGACCAATGATTGCATCCGGTGGATCTGGTCTTCGTCGAGCACTTTGACAGTCTCGAACTTGTAATCCGTGGTTTGCCGACGAGCAATTTCCATTTCTTCATCACGACTGGGGTAGGCGACGTGAATTTTCAGCAGGAAACGATCCAACTGTGCCTCGGGCAAAGGGTATGTGCCTTCGGTTTCAACTGGATTCTGAGTCGCCAAGACAAAGAACGGATCGGGAAGCGAGTAGGTCTGGCCGCACACTGTCAACTGTCGCTCCTGCATCGCCTCGAGCAACGCACTTTGCGTCTTGGGTGGAGTCCGATTGATCTCGTCGGCCAAAATCACATTTCCAAATAAGGGCCCTTCGACGAACCGGAAGATTCGTTTGCCAGTCGTATGATCCTCTTCCAATATCTCGCTGCCCGTGATATCGCCGGGCATCAAATCGGGGGTGAATTGCACGCGGCGAAACGTCAAATCGGTCAACGAGGCCAATGTCGCCACCAACATCGTCTTGGCCAATCCAGGCATGCCCTGCAGAATACAGTGACCGCGGCACAGCATTCCGATTAACAACTGCTCCGCCACTTCGTGCTGTCCTACGATGACTCCGGCCAGTTGTTCGCGAAGTGCCGTCAATTGCTGATGCAATTGGTCAACCGCTTGAGCCACGTCGATCGATTCTTCGTTGCTGTGGTTGAGCGGTCCGTTGGTACTCGGTTTTGTCATTTCGTCAATTCGATTTAACATGATATTCTTATTAGTTTGACTTCTGCGGGTTTATTTATGGGGCTTTGAACTGCAATGCTTCTGCCGCGCTAATCAGTCCGTCGGCATCGGCATCGAGAGCCGAATACTGTTCATCTAAACCGGGAAACTCGTCACGTGTCAGATCGTTGTCGCCATTGCGGTCCATCCGGACAAACCAATCCGGTGGCGAGATCGACGGCGTCGACTCCGCTTGCTTGAAACGCCTAAGCCCGGCCAGTTCGCCATGCACCGTTGGCCCCAGTCCCAGAGCCACGCGGATCGGCGATTGTGTTTCCTGCAGCGACAATGCACCGTCACCATCCTGGTCAAATTGGGAAAGTCGCTGTTCGAGTTCTCGCAACTCGCGAATCGTAAAGCGTCCGTCGCTATTAGGATCCAGCATTGGCAGCAGAGGATAACCGTCGACGACGGCGCCCAATGAGATCTGGTCTGACTGCGAATTTTGTACAGCCGAAAATTGGATGGTGGTGCCACCCACGTTCACGTCGATTCCATCGGACGTTGATGACGCCGCGACGGTGGCCTGCAGATCCGCCGAGGTCGCGACAATGCTCAGTTTCGACTTACTTGCGTTGGCAGTGACATATTCAACCATCAGGTCGATGTCAGGCAATCGTTTTTCAAGGACGCTGATTTCCGAGTCGTCGATTCGGCCGTTTTGGTCCAGGTCAAAAGCAGCGATCGTTGCAAAAAGGCTTGCGTTGTCTCGCGTAATCTGTTGTACATCCGCGAGTAACAGCAACAACGGACGTTCGTAGGCCGAGTCGTCGGCATTATCTGCAAGCGAGCGGGCGGCGGCAGCGATTTCAAGGGCTTCGACAATGTCGTTTCGATTGGCATCGCACTTCTGAAACGCGGCGACCGCTTCACTACGTTCTGCAGCGGATACACGTCCGTCCCGATCGCGATCAAGGATTTGAAAAACAGGCCGCTCATTCGCTCGAAAGCTTTGAAAGTAGGGTTGCAACAATAACAGCGTCGGTCCATCGGTCCAATGATTCATCAACCAAGCAGCCTCGTCGGCGGCGACCGGTTCACCAGTGGCCTCGGCATACCGCCGCAACCATTCCCCGGATTCGGTGGTCAATTGATACGGTGCCGACAACGCCACCGGCGCTGCCGCAGCGGGATCCTCCGCCACACTCTCTGGGACCTCTGCTGATTCAGCATCGTCCGGCGGATCGCGAGATTCATCGTTCGTTTCGACTGTGGTCTCGGGTTCGCTGGCTGCGTCAATCGAATCGAGCAGCGATGCGACCTTTTTTCGACGTGTTTCGGTAAAAGGTGCACCATCGATCATGATTTTGGCACGCACTAAGATCGGAGTTGCAAGCTGGTTGGCTTTCGCGGGCTCGGTTGCGATCGTTGGCAGGCACAACAGAAACCGAATTTCGCCTTGATCGTTCTCCTGGCTGGACAAGAATTCACGACGATGGTATCGAGTTTGGTATTGGGGTAACCGTTCACCGGGAAGCGTGACCACGGGCGGCGCCGCAGTTGCCATCACGACCTCGTCTTCCGATGCCATTGAATCGGTTCTCGCATCGGATAGTAATTTTACCGTCGCTGAAACAGGCAATCCTGGCGGTTCGCTCGCGGTCAATTCGCTGGCGAATCCAAGCGATCCCGCGAACGCCGCCGTAATACAGATTCGAAATACGCCGATCATGCCAACACTTCCTTGATGACGGTGCCTTCGGAAATTGGGATCGGTCGACCGCTTGGCGACATGTTGCTTGGGGCACTGCCTAGCCCGAGTGCCGAACAGAGCGTGCTGAGTAGATCTTGCACTCCGATCTTGCCATCCACGACGTTCGTACCGTCTTCACTTGTTTTCCCATACGCTTGTCCGCCGGCAATACCGCCGCCCGCTAGCACGCTGGTCCAAGCGTTCGGAAAGTGATCGCGTCCGGCGCTAGGGTTGATCGCTGGCGTCCGTCCAAATTCCCCCATCCAAAGTATGGTTGTCGATTCGAGCAATCCATGATCTTGCAGATCTTGCATCAACGTCCCCCAACCATCGTCGAGTGTTTTGGAGAGGTCGGCTACGGCTCGAAAATTATCCGAGTGCGTATCCCAGCCGACGCCGCCACTGTTGGTTCCCAACGAAACTTCGACAAACGGCACACCGCGTTGAATCAACCGACGCGCCATCAAACAGCCCTGACCAAACACGTTCGCGCCGTACGCTTCACGCAGTTTCTTGGGTTCTTGCGATAAATCAAACGCTTTCGCGTCATCGCTGTGCATCAATCGCACCGCCCCCTCGTAGACTTCGTGATGCATCCCTGCTGCGCCTGCGGATCGCGACGAGACAAACTCGGATTGCAGACTCTGCCAAATTTTCAAACGCTGTCGCATACGTTGTTCGTCGATCCCGTCGGCGCGTCGCAGCGACTGCACCTCTAAGCTTGGAAACCCGTCTTCGTCATTGCCCACGGACCCGGGCACATCGCTGGCACCGACAAACAGTGGACCAAATCGTGGTCCCAGGAAACCGGGGCTAAAGGCATCTTGGTTGAACGCGCGGTAGGTGCCGATACTGACATTGCTTGGCAGCGTCATTTTCTCTTCAGCGAGCTGATTCGCCAGAGAAGAGCCGATACAGGGGTACTGAATCGGCCCCATCGGCTTGTACCCCGTCCGCATCAGATACGTCCCCCGACCGTGATCACCTTCCTTCGTCGACAGACCTCGCATGACCGCCAACTTGTCGCTCAACGCGGCTAACTTAGGAAGATGTTCGCTGAATCGCAAACCAGGAACCGCAGTTTGAATCTCTTTGAATTCGCCCCCATTTTCATGATCAGGTTTCATATCAAACGTATCGGTTTGACTCGGACCGCCACTCATCCACAGCAAAATACAGTGGCGACGCCGATTCGGATCATTGGCCAATGCCTGCGCCAATCCGGGAAACCAACCGCTGGCACTGACCGAACCGAAACCGGCTGCCATCGATTGCAGCATTTGCCGTCGTGAAAACGATTGGGGCATGGTTGAACACCGTTATAGTTGCAATGAGTAAAGTCAGACGATCAGTGATTGAGCGTGAATTCGGCACTATTGATCAGCGCCCACAAGACATCGGCTAGTCCCGCCGAACGCTCCGACGGTGAAGCGTCCTCTGGGATAAATCCCGACAACAATTCCCGCTCCTTCTCAGTCGCAGGGCGTGACAACGTTGCCATGAACAACACGTCGATCCGTTGTGAGTCGGTGAAGAACGGAGCTTCAAGCGATCGGATCAAACCGCTGGTCTGTTCGCTGGTCGCCCCCGAAATCAATGACCCATTCATCAACATTAACGCTTGCGGAATCCCCGCAAGGTATTCGGCACGATTGGCTGCCGGGGTAGCGAATTGCTGCAAGAATATGTCACGCTGGCTGTTGCCGAAGCGAGCCAACGTGTATTGAGCGGCTGGGGCATTGTCTTGCCCAAGCATGGTAGCGACCGAGATACAATCATAAAGCTGTTCGGCAGTCAATGTCTTGACGTTCATCTGGGCGAACAGTTTCAGCCGCTTCTCTGTGGCATCCTCGTCTGTGTTTACAGTTGCCTGCGAACTACTGGAAAGCCGGTATGCGTTGGACAAAACGACCGATCGAATCAGACTTTGCAAGTCGAAGCCATCATCAATAAACTGACTTGCCAACGTATCAAGCAGCTCTGGTGACACGGGCGGATTGTTTACACCAAAGTCGTCTACGGGGTCGACGATCCCACGTCCCAGCAATTGCGCCCAAACGCGATTGACCGTGGCACGTGCGAAATACGGGTTATTCGGTCCGGTCAACCAGGCAGCCAACCTTTGCCGACGCGCCGATTCCGTTGTGGTATTGTTTCCCGAAGCAGCGTTTGGGGTTCCAGTGATGGGCGGCAACGGTTGGCCCAAGAATCGCGGTGGCACGATCGTCTCCGTCTCAGGCAGCATCACATCACCGCGATCGACATCGCTGACCCGCATCACGCTCGACACATTTTCCAGTTCACCCTTGGGACGCGAGATCTGGGCAAAGAAGGCCGCATAGCTCCAGAAATCTTCTTGCGTCCACGGTTCAAAGGGGTGGTCGTGGCATTGGGCACATTCCAATCGCATCCCCAAAAAAACGCGAGATGTGCGTGCCGCCAATTGATCGGCGTCCAATTTAAGAGCCGAGTAAAACAACAGCGGACCGGACTGCGACAATCGTCCTTCGGCCAACAATAATTTGCGAACGATCTGGTCGTAAGGTTCGCTCGCGGCAAAGCGATCGGACAACCACTTTTCAAACGCTTCGCGTCCGCCAAATGCGTCCAAATCGACCCCTTCGGGGATCAAAAAAGATCGCCACACCGCTGCCAATTGCGACGCGTGGTCAGGACTGCTCAACAACTGATCGACCAGTCGCTCGTACCGATCGGCACCTTGATCCTGCAAGAATCGTCGAACCTCGGTTACCGTCGGCGTGCGGCCGGCCAGATCCAAGTAGGCTCGCCTCAACAATTCAAGGTCGGTCGCCATGTCGACGGGACGAACCTCTTCACGCTGCCACAAATCATCAAGGATCGTGTTGATTCGTTCGAGTACTTCCGCATCCGTCGAGGACACCACGGCGACGGGCACCCATTTTTTTGCTGGTCCAATCGGCAGCGTGTCGACAAACGCGTTCCGCTGTTTTGAGTCGGTGGCGCGTGGATGGCTTTCGTTCTGGTTGCCCGTGGAAGCGTCATCCAATGAGCTGATCGAGTCTACTGGCACCGTCGACGTGTCCACGATCGTCATGTCGTTTGGAAAATGACTCGATTGTAACTCCGCCAACGACTGATCAGAATACGCCAGCGAAGTGAGCCGCGCTTCATCACCGCTTCCGGATTGAACCGACAACGGCAAATTCGATTCAGGGTCCAATTGCAGCGAAAGTGAGAAGGGTGCTCCCGCAGCAGTTTGGAAGCGGACATGCAGTTCAATGATGTCTCGACCGTCGACCGTCTGCTCTTCCCATTTTTGCTCGATCAGCTTGATCCCACGCAACGGGGCAAGCGTTTCGGATGACAATGGTTGATCCAGCAGGAAGGCGGTCAACAGCAAGTCCGTGGCTGAATCGTCCGCGTCAATCTCTAGTGGCGTTCGATAAACGGTGTCCGAGTCGGCCAATCGAGTCAGCACCGATCGCTTGCGAACATCGACCCATTGGGATTGCGATTCGGTTTGGCGGCCTACGACTAAATTGGAAAGATCCAGCCAACGCATACCGTCCGCTGCCTCGATCTGAATCAACCCCTGCCGCTTGATCGCATCGACGACCGCTGCCCATGCGTGATTGTTCGAACCCGTGCTCAACACAAACGCGATCATGAATGCTGCGGCCACCCCTGCGGCTAGCGGCCAGGTACGAAGCCAATTTGTTCCACTGCGGGCGACGGCGACAGCGCCGCCGAGTCGCGAGGATGCCAATTCAGGTGACTCGCCCCACTGCGCCGCAATTCCCTCATCCAACCGTCGAACCAATGTTTTCGGCACCGGTGGCGCATCGAAAGCGTCCGACAACATCACTGCCAAACCGCTATCGTCATCGGCCGACAGTTTGTCGTCGTCAATTTGGCCTGAGTCGTCAGGCAGTGGGTTAGAAGTTAGGTCGTGTGTCATATTTATTACGCACTTCGTCGGAGTCGCGACTGGATCCGCTGTGTTTTGCTATTGGCGACTGAACAATCCGCATCAGGATTCGCGTGCGAGACGCGGTTCGAAAAGAGGTGATCGTCCCTTTTGCAAAGACGAATCCGAATCCCCGTTGGCTTGCTTAGTCTGGTTGGCGGATTCACCTTTGACCGGCGATCCGTCCGTATTTTGTGGCATCTTTGCGGCGTCCGATTGCGAAGGTTCAACGCCGTGTTTGTTCAATTGATTCCGAAGTGCTTGACGTGCTCGATAAAGCACCGATTCTGCACTCTTCTCCGTCGCATTAAGTCGTTTTGCGATCACTTTCACGCTGACTTGATCGACATACTTCCATTCCAGTGCAAGACGATAGGTCTCGGGAAGATCGTCCATCGCCTCACGCACATTTTGCCGTTTTAATTTTTGGTCATGTTTTGCTGCTGGATCTAGTTCATCGATGACCTGGGTCTGCTGTTGCGCTTGTTCGATTAGGTGTTGAACCCGTGCCGCGGCGCGAAAGTGATCTTGGATTCGTCGCACCGCGACGGTTCGCATCCAGGCGGCCGGATGATCAATCGCGGTTCCGCTGGCGGCGGCTGTTACGAGCGCCAAAACCGACTCGGCCACGATGTCTTCGGCAAGGTGCGTATCATGATCAACGCGAGCGTAAACGAACCGCCAGACTGACGGCACGAAACACTCGTTCAAGTGCCTCGCAGCGACAGGGTCCTGCCTTCGTAATCCGTCAATAAATTCAGCGTTGTCCAAAATCACCCTCGCGAATCGTGGTCATCAACCACGCAATCGTACCGTGTGTGAGGTGTTAGTCGCTCGGGAACGAGCAATCACGCGGACGAAATTGATAAAAAGCCTCGATTTGTTGCAAGTCACCCCAAAATGCCAAATGTTGACGATTTTCCCGCATGAAATTTGACGCTCACTCGACTCTTCTATAGAGCTGTTCCATCGAGCGGACTTTTTGTTGCCTTAGCATCCCAACGCGATCCTTTGTTCTGCAACAATGAAAGCGTTCCCGTTCACTCATGTACACGCTTCAGTATAGGAAAAAGCCTTCGACGATGCGTTATTCAGCCGCGGCAATCTTGATGCAGAAAGGGCGAGACACGCGAATCCAGCATCGATGTGTTGGCTTCGTTAGCAGGATGGCGGCAATCCTGTTATTCGCCCCGGGCGTGATCGCGGCCTGGGCCGCCGATTCTGGGATCGATCATCCAGTGGACAGCAATTCATCACGAGACTCCTCCGTGCTGTGCCATCTTTTTGGCGAGCCTCTATTGCAGCAAAACGCGGTGACGGTTTGCCAACAGACACGTGAATTGCCGCTCCCTCAGCGTTTTGACGCACTGTCTCGCTGGGTGCTGCCCGGTCATGGGCACGGATTCCGGCTGCGTGGTGCGTTTCGGCGGTCATCGACAAGTCTCGGGCAACACGAAACTGGCGTCGACAGCTTAGTCGATCTAAACGCTTGCCCCGAATCAGCATGGTTGCTTTCCCCGGCCCGTGAGTTGGTCCAAGCGGCATCGCTGCTCGGTCAATTAGCTGACTTACAACGGCAAACCGAATTCTTTAAGCCGACGTCACCGGAACAGGCGGCGGATCAGTCGACCCTGCTCTGCATGATCGAAATCGAATTAGGCGACGTCGCTGCGGTTGCGGGACGGCTAGAAGACCGTTTCGGTTGGCAACGTGGCTCGCATAACGCCGCCTCGGCGACCGAGCGGTGGCCTGACTTACTGATGCTCTGGTCCGCCGCCGCAAATCCGCTGACATCGCATCTCGTCAAGGAGGAATTGTTCGGGGTCTATGCCGATTTGAGCGGATACAGTTCGGAACTGGAATTGGATGTGATCAACGACTACCTGCGGCTGCTAAAAGGGCGTTGTGCCGAAGCCGAGCTCCTGGCTGAGCAGAATCAACCGCCGCTCGCCATCGCGTCTGCAAAATCGTTGTACGATGTTTTTAGCCGTTCCGACGCTGCGTCGCATGCGGCAGCTCGCCCGCTTACCCGATTTCACATCGGAGCTGATGGAGCATGGAAAATCTCGGGACATGAAATTGATTGCCTGGCTTACCGAGGACCGCTTGCCGGAGATTTCGAGGTAAATGCCGAAGTCAGCACTCGCCCTGGCGCGTTCACCGAATTGATGGTCCAGGGAACCGCGGTGATACCGATTCACGGAGGAACACACGTGGGCGTCGCTGCGATGTCCAAAGGCAACCGCGAGATCGCCCTCGATGCGAAACTTGAAGAGATTGAATCGGTCAGTCATTTACGAGCGGTGGTTGGCGGCGGTGGCAGCGCAGATCACTTTTTCAATGGACGTCGGGTGTTCCAGACGGATGAGAAACATTCATTGACACCGTGGGTGGTACTGCGAAGCTGGCGAGGAACCGTGTCCGAAATCCGCAATTTGCATCTGACTGGCGAACCCCAGGTGCCCCAATCCATCGATTTGCTTGCTGATCCATCGCTTAGCGGTTGGGCCAGCTATTATGATCCTGAACTCGGGGATGGACTTGGTGAGTGGGAAACGAATATCGGCAATGAGCAATCCATTGAACTGATCAGCAAACCCGCAAGCGGCGTGCGTCACAGCTACCACGAAGACCTGATTCAATATGTCCGCCCTCTTTGCTGGGACGCTAACATTGCCTACGAGTTCCAATACCATCCCGAGGGCATCGGAGTGCATCCGGTGCTGGGACGAACCGTGTTCTTGATCACCCCTAACGGCGTTCGCTTGCACGAATTGACCGATGGCAGATTTGATAAATCCCAATTGCGGCCGGATAACGTATCCGAGCTCGCCACACAAAGCTCGCCTTCTTCGCTCGAAACCGAACCAAAGTTGGGCTGGAACTCGGCGGAGATGCAAATCCGCGATCGCCGCGTGACGTTGACGCTCAATGGCCAGCAAGTCGGGCAATGGGAACTACCGACGCCAGAGTCGCGGAAATTTGGAATGTTCCGTTATCGAGATCAAACTCGTGCTGTCGTGCGCAACCTACGACTAACAGGCGATTGGCCCACAGCCCTGCCGGCTTTGAAGAACCAACCGTTGGCTTCCGATGAAGTCAATCGGATGGACCAGGAAGCGACAGTGTTGCCATCCCAGCTCGTCCACTACTTTCGTGACGGAATTCCTGCAAACTTGTTTGATTTCGAAGGCGACCCGTCATTTGTGACCGAGCTGATTGATGGCGTGCAAATGGTCCACTCTTCCGAGGCGGGCGTCCGAACGATGAACGTCTGCGGGATCATCGAAGGTGATTTTGATGTGATTGCCGACTACAAGGACCTTAAAATCTCAGCAGGAAAACCGACCTGGCATTGCGGAATCGGGATTGCAGTGCGACTGGAGAATCCAACGTTTGATCGTTGTGCCATCAATCGCCGCCGTGATCGGATGCACGGACATCAGTACTTGGGGTTTGGCCATAAAGAAACGAATGCGGGAGGCCAAGTAGTCTGGACGGGCGGCGCCAATGTCGTGGATGAATCGACGTCCGGGAGACTTCGCATCCTGCGACGTGGAAATACGGTCTATGGGCTACATGCGGAAGGGGATTCGCCCGTTTTTCGCATTGTCTCATCGACCACAATCCCGCCAGGGAAAATTGGTGCGCAAGGGCTGCAATTGATCACGGACGTCGGCAAAGGCTTGGATATGAGTGTCAACTGGACCAAGCTTGAAATCCGGGCCGACAAAATTGATTTGATGACGGTACCCGACCAAGCGAAAACGCTGTCGATGCTGAACTCACATCGAAAAACAAAGGCGGTGGAAACCGTTGATTTCACCAAACAATCTCTTGCCGACGCCGGTTTCTTGCAAGTCTCCGCGACGATCGGAGACGTCGTCTCGGACGCTCGAGGTGCGACGGTCTCGGTGCAAGGCGATGAATTTCTGAAACGCTATGGATTACTGAAGAAAGTCTTGCTGGAACCCGATTTTGATGTCGAAGTCGACTTTCGAATCATGAAGCTCGATCGCGGATACCCGGAAGAAGCGTCTAGCGAAATCGCGTTACAGATTGGACTCGAATCGGCACAAACCATGGAACTGGATTCCGACGAGTTGCATATCAATGAAGCGACGATCATTCTTCGCCATCGATCGGACGGGAAATTCATGCTGCGTCCCCGGATCGTTGCTCGTTCGCCCGGTGGAGTGACGGTCTACCGTGTGATGCACTCGATCCCTGTCAAAATGCCCGACAAATACCGCATCGTGCAACATGATCGCGTACTCTATTTCATGTATTCCGAAGAGGACTCGGCGGAAACAAAAATCATTGCCAGCTACCCCGTGAAACACGGTCTGAAGGCAACCTCCGTCCACCTTTGGGTCAATGCCGGACGTGAGCAGCGGATGGCGGCTGCATCGTGGGAACGGCTGCGAATTCACGGTACGCCCGCACCGCTTCGATCCATCTTCAATTACTTGCAGTTCCCGCCGACACAACCGTGACATGCTATGAATCGCAATTCCACAGCTACCGATATTTACTGCGATCGTTCGCGACGGGGCACGATCGGGTTGTTTATGATCCTGATGTTGAGCGTCTCGACAACATACGCGCAGGGCGCAGAACCCAGCGCTGACGCCGCACCGCGAAAATCAGATGGTCTTGCCCTGGATGCTCTGTTTGCTCAGCAACACATTCCCGAAAGCGGAGTCCTGATTTGTAATCACGCAAGCAGCATGCCACAGCGGCGTGCGTTTGAACTTCTGAGCGATTGGGTTCTGCCCAACGATCAACACTCGGGGTTTCGTGTGACCGCCGATTATGTTTCGCTAAATCACTCCGATCCAGCTACATCGCCCCCGCAACCCGCCGGACGAATCGTCTCGCCGGCAATCCAGTGGCTTCGTTTGGCCAGCGAGCTTAAGGAAACCGATGCGATTCGCACAGCGATCACCCAATGCCGCGCTGACTCGCCCCGTAACCAATGCGATCAAACGGCGCTACTTGCACTGCTGGCCATCCAGGAAGGTAACATCGCGTTGGCTGGCGAGTTAATGGAACAGCTCTTCTCGTTGGCGCTCTCGGATACTGACTTGCTAGACGAATCGCGGCAAGCGGTTTTGTTGTGTGCAGACCAGGCCGCTCAGTCCCCTGAATTAAGTGTGATTGTCCGCGAGTCGGCTCAGATCGTGACTCAGCATTACCTCAAAGACCTCCATCGGACGGCATGGCATCGTCATTTCTGGGCCGCCCATGCAAAGCTATACGTGCAGTCTCAGCGACATGAGAACGCACTGCATCCGAACGGTTTGTACACAGGCGAGCTCGACACAACTCAATGGCACCGCGTCAGCCGTAGTTCAGCATTTGAACATGGTAATGGCTATCCCGCAGCAAACTGGTACATCACTCCGGGGTCAGCGAGAAAGATGTCAAGCCATAGCGACGACTTTCTGTTTTTCGCATCACCGCTGCAAGGTAGTTTTGACATTGAAACCGATGTCACCGGATTCGGTTATCGCGACACGCAGTTAATGATTGCCGGTAAATGGACCGGGCTGATCTACGATCATCGCCATTATGCGATCGGAAACATTTCCGGGGAACTCCAACGCGTCCCACTGGATCGTCCGATGCAGGACATCCATGGTCACGGCTCGATTCACGTTCGTACCGCGGTCCGTGAAACCGAGGCAACGACCTTCTATAACGCGCGACAGATTGACGCCCAGCCGCTGACACCGAGTCGCGATCCCTGGATCGCAGTTCGCAGTTCTTATAATACGCATGGGGGCGTTGACGATTTGCGGATTACGGGAACGCCCATCATCCCCGACACCATCTCGTTAGTCACGTCCCCCGAGTTGACCGAGTGGTACGACTACTTTGACAGCCCCACTGCGGCAACGCATCGGTTGACCGATTGGAAGGGAAGCATCGAATCGCTGCAATCCGGCGACACGGCAACGGAGATCACCGATGCTCGCGCGACGGAGCTTCCTTCGGGAAGCAGTGACGAGCGATTACTGGTCTACAGCAGACCGATGATCGAGGACGGCTCGATTGAATACGAATTCTGGTACAGCCCCGGTGAAACGATCGCCCATCCCGCTGTGGGCCGTAACTGCTACTTACTCAGCGACGAAGGCGTCCGGCTGCACCAATTGACCGATGGTCTTTACGAACGCTCGTCGTTGCGCAGCGACAATGTAAGCCCGATTTTAGATGATCAGCCAAAGCTGGCTTTGCATGCGAACGGCTGGAACAAGATGCAAGTCGAAGTGACGGGAGATGAACTGCGTCTATTACTTAACGGCCAACCAATCCACCAAGCCGTGCTGGAATCGGACCGTTTGCAGCGAAAGTTTGGACTGTTTCATTATGCCGATCAATCGGATTTGCGAGTGCGTAATCTACACTGGACCGGTGACTGGCCAAAGCACCTGCCTGCACTGGACGACCAAGACCTAGCCGTTTATGCCAACGCAGAACTTGATCGGACCGCCGAAGATCTTCCCGAGCTATTCATACAAGAGATTGATTCGCAATCGATCCTCGATCGCAAGTTCACGGTGGTTACCGGGAACGCCAGTGCCGATGTTCAATCCTCCGATGATGGTGTGCGATTATTGCGGGACGGAACAGAAGGATATAGCGGTACGCTGTTAGGTACGGCGGTTGACGTTGGAGGGGATTTTGATGTCGTGTTGTCCTATGATCAATACGAATATGACGCCGACCCAGGGAAAGTCGCGAGCATTCAAATGTATGTGCGTGCTGCAAACGAGTTGAATGACGTCGGCGCCGTCCAGTGCACAAAGGGCCGTGACGACAAGTTTTCGGTCCAATGTATGAAGATGCAAAAAGTGAACGGAGAGGATCGTCGACATTATTTTGGACGTCACCCGACCGAGGCGACTGCGGGTCGCATACGAATATGTCGCCGTGCAAACAAAATCTACTACTTGCATGCTGAAAACGATTCGAGTCAATTCCAGCTGATTGGCGAGAATGATTTCACCGTCGACGATCTGCAGGAGCTCGGGATTCAATTTGGAGTGCAAATTCAAGGAGCCGGTGGATATTCACGGGCTCGTTTCAAGAAGATCGAAATCCGCGCGGAGCGTTTAAGCGGCTTAGCGACAGAGTCCGCTGATGCGATGTTGGCGAAGTTCAACGAGCAACGCGATCAACTTCCTGCCTCGTTTCACTGCGACTTTCGCACCACGCCGCTGGATGAAGACGATTTCCATACGTGGGGCAACGTGCACGATTGGAATCGATCCACAGGCGGCATCCTGGTCGATTCCGTGGGCACGGATCATTGGACCAGTGCCGGGATCTCGCTCAAACATGCCATCCACGGCGATTTCGATATTTCGTTTGCCTTCGAGCCGAATGAGCTTGCTGATCCCAAAGAGGGCGACTACACCCAAATGTACTTGCAAGTGGAGACATCGGATGAGGATCGCATGCAGTTCAACGCCATGCTGTCAAAATCGCCTCGCGGTGCGATCGTCAGTCAAGCTCAATCCCGCACTCGCAACGCTCAGGGATACAGCTACAACCGAATCGGAAGTTTGGGTATTGCATCGCCCGACTATCTAAGACTGCTGCGACGTGGCAAGAAAGTCTATCTCTATGCAGGTGTCCAGTCCGAGCAACACGAGTATTTGATCGGGTCGACGAGTGCACCCGATGTGCCACTGATTCCTTTCGGCGTTCGCATGATGCTGCATACGGGGGGCTCGGATCGCAGTTCGCAAATGTTGGTCAAGTCGCTTGATGTGAAGGCCCAGCAGCTAACGCGGCTTTCCGTTGCCCCCATCGCAAACTCCGCTCCGAGCACGATCAAACCACGCTCCCCCATGCCCACTACGCCCCCTACCAAGTCGCTTCCCACCCGATTATTCGATTCCGTTCGCGGTCTGTTCCAATGATGATCATCAAGCCACCCCATTTCGCCGCACGTTTGTTCCCGATCGTTTTCGTGACCGGGATCATCATGTTCTGGTTGCCGACGACGCTCGATGCACAAACTTCAACCGCAGATTCGAGCAAAATTCTGCAGCAACTCGCCGACCGTGATCTTGATCAAGCGCTCGTGTCGCTTGGAGAACTCGTCGACCAACCACTTACATTCGGAGACCTTGCTTACAGCAGTTTGCCTTCGGCTGCGGCGGGCGTGAATCGCTCACTCGCTCAACTAAGTGCCGATGAACAATTCGATCGGTTGGAAAAATGGACGCTGCCAACGGAAAATCGGAAACACGTTCGACTATTGGCGGTTCCTGTGCCGACAGACGCCCCACCCAAAGTATTTGCTCGATCATTGGGCCAGCGCCCACTCGATTCGACGTTCGCCATCGCATCGGTGGGACCGGTCGGAGGCTTCTTTTGCAGCGGATGGATGCTCGTGCAAGCGGCCAACGAGGTGGGCCGGTTGGCTCGATTACGGTCGACGCTCGAAGCACTCGAAAAAGCCGACGTCGCCGGTGCCTCCGAATTGCTGATGCTCGCTTACGCTGCGGGCAGCCGAGGCGACCTTGATCGAGTCAAAGCCTATTTGCAATCGTTGACCGCCGACGATCCGGCGGCTGGCGCTGATTTGTCGCCTCACGCGATGCGGCAAGCGGCGATTGCCTCCGCCGCATTGTTGCACCCGGAACTGCAACCGTTCGCCGAATCATTGTTGAACAACTTGGTGGCCCGAGGCGGTCAAGCCGATGCAATCGCATTGCGGCCGTTTCTGAGAATCGCACATGCAACAGCGGTGCAAATTTACCGTGGGCAATCGAGCCCGGAGCTATTGTTCGAGAACCGGCTGAAGTATTGGGTTCCCGTGACGGTTCGGTCGGCTACTGATATTCAGCGTGGGCAACCTAGCGGAGTGTGGCTTTCTCACGAACGCCATCTCTTGCATCTGGCTGGCGGGACGACCGATGTGTTGTTATTTCGCTTTCCCCTTGCCGGCGAATTTGAATTTGTCTGTGAGACGCAAGAAGGCGGGGCGATCGGAACCGATGGCGGCTTGGTCTATGGCGGTCTGCAATTCCAAGCTCTCGGCCGAAAAGACACGCTGCAAATTTGGGACGCCGACTCGGATCACCCATTGATTCGGCCTTCGCCCTTCGCTCGCTACGACGTGCAGCCTGTATTTAATCATGTGTCGATTCATTCGTCCGATGACGGTGCCAAATTTGAATCCAATTTTCATCCCGTTTGGTTCGATGACGCAGCGGTTGGAACGAGTCCATGGATTGGATTGAGAAGCTCAGGCAGCAAGCGGCCTGTGTTCCGGAACATTCAAATTCATGGAACGCCTGTCGTCCCTCGCGAAGTGCAGCTGACGTCCGGCGAGCAGTTGCGTGGCTGGCAATCGGGCTTTTTTGCTGAATCGCAGCCCCCGTTTCGAGCTGCTGGTGAAGCTGAACCGAAATCTGAATCCGGTTTTGATTGGCAGTTGCAGTCAGGTGAGCTTCACGCAGCGAAACACGAGGATGAAGCGGCCGCCCGCAAGCCAGGATTGCTGCAATACCAACGACCGTTGCTCGGCGGCGAAACGATAAAATACGAGTTTATGTACGACAGCGATGCGACGATCGTGCATCCTGCGATTGGCAGGCTCGCGTTTCTGGTGGAGTCCGGCGGCGTTCGAGTCCGCTGGATCACCACCGGCGAAACCGAATGGACTGGTTTGCAAACTGACAACGCAGCGATTGAACCGCTGAATCGACGCGGCCCCCGACCACTGCCGCTGAAAGAAAAACAGTGGAATGCTGTCACCGTGAAACGATCCGGCGGCAAGTGTCAAATCACCCTCAATGATGAACTGATCTATCAACGTCCTGACGACTTTGGCGGCCCCCACCAGTTCGGCCTTTATCGAGCCGTGCGCAGCGTGACATCGCGAGTGCGAAACGTAGTACTGACCGGCGACTGGCCTGAATCCCTTCCCGCTGATTTCGTCACCGATCCACTCCGTCCAATGGAATGAGCGACGCCATCGACTTTGCTCCCATCGTCGCGGTAACCATAAACAGATAGGCAGGAGTCTTTCGGTATATTACCCGTTTGGCGTTAACATCGTTTCTACGTTTAACCAGGGCTAGCGCTGTGCCACTAATGCTTTGGGCTCGTTGCTATTTTTAGTTGCGCCGGTTTTCTGCCACCTCTCCACCAACTTCGAGGTCGTGCAGGTTCTGAGTTGTTTTAACAACTGGGTTTAGCGCAAAAAAAATTGACCTTCGTTTGGATTGGGATTTCGCACAGAATGTGCGTCGCTGTTCTTTCCAAGCCATACGGAGGTCGCCATGAGCATAAACGATTCAGAGACGATTAAAAAGTCAGTTATCGCCCCGTCCCTCTGCCAGCAAGCGATCAGCGATGGAAACAAATTGATGCCAAACTTCCGCCGGACGATCTTGCACGAATTGTTCGCCGGCAGGTTGAACAACTTGATCGTAGCGAAGTCGATCGGATGTACAGTGATAGGGGCCAGGAGCCCTACGATCCCATTCTGCTTTTGCAGATGGTTCTCTATCAGTTCCTCAAGGGACGACTCAGCCCTGCAAGTTGGGAGGAAGAAGCCAAGCTCAACGAAGCGATGCAATGGCTCGGTCATGGATACACGCCGGCTCGTCGAACTTGGTATGATTTTCGTGATCGCATCGGCGACGTCATTGAGAGGCTTCATGACGACGTGACCCAACGGGCCATCGAGCAAGGGCATCTTGACCCGACCACGGTGGCTCTAGATGGCACGTCGATTGCCGCCTGTGCATCGCGGCTCGGATGGTCAATCGCAACACTCTCCAGAGGCGACAGGAACTCTTAAAAGAACTGATCGACGGCACTTACTGCCGAACCGATCCTCTTCCAAAATGGGTGCCGCCAACGGAGTCAGGCCGACAAGATTTGGCCTCTCGAATCGAGGCGGCCGCCATCGTACTGGAGCAACGGATTAATGAAAACGCTAAAAAGCCGAGTGATAAACGCAAAGATCCTGACAAGATCACCGTCAGCTTGACTGACCCCATTGCGCCGCTGGGCCGCGATAAACGCAAGACGTATCGGCCGTTGTATACCGTTCAATTTATGGTCGATCCGGTCAGTCGACTGATTGTTAGTTATCTGTGTCAAGCCTCTGCAACCGATGCGGGCACGCTGGCCCCCATGATCGACAAGACGCAAAAGATGTTCGGCGGGCAACTGAAGAGGGTGCTGGCCGATGGCAGCTACTGCAGCATTCTTGACCTTACTGACGCGTGTGATCGGAACATTGATCTGCTGGCACCGCCATCGGCCAGCGGTAGCGCTGCAAAGCGGAAGTCACGCAGCGGCGAAATTCAAATTCCCCGCGAAGAATTTCGTTTTGAAGCCTCATTGAATTGCTATGTGTGCCCGCAAGGTCACCGCTTAGCCTATTTGTGGCGAGAAAAAAAGATGCGTATGGGCGACCGATACGTGTACCAATCGACCTATCAGTGTGACGCGAAGTTCTGTGAGGGATGTCCGTTGGCCGAACGCTGTCTCAGCGGTAAAGGCCCACGACGAATCAAGCGAATCGAAGGCGAAGAGATGCTGGAGGCTCAACGCGAGAAGATGGCAAGTGAATCTTGCAAGACGCTTTATCGTTTACGCGGGCAAACCGTGGAACTCTCCTTTGGCGACGCCAAAGGGAACCGGCGAGTGGACCGCTTTCACGGTCGCGGAATCGAGCGAGCCCGCTGCGAGACAGGCCTGTTGATCCTAGCTCAAAATCTCCTGCGTCTGGATAAGCTACAGCAAAGAGCCATAAGTCTAGGAAAACAAACAGCTTAAAAGCTGCACGACCTCTTCGTCGGTGGAGAGGTAACTGCGGTATAGGCCGAAAAAAAACTCATCCCCAATATTCGATGACAAGCCCAACGTTTTAGCGGTCCAGGCTAGCGTCCAAACGGCGAATTGGATTCCGCGCAATTAGTCCTAGCTAGCTGCTTAGCAGTCGTTTGGCCGGTAGGAACCGGCCCTACCTGCATCAATTAAAGTATGCACTACGTGCGGAGCTGGTCTATCGTGCCGGTGCTGTCGGCGAACTGTGGTATCTCGACTCCCATCAATTGCGCTTGCGTTAACCACAAATTCGCGAGCGGCGTGCCTTCGGGCAGGTTGATGTGCATCCCCGATTGAGTGCGTTTGCCCCCGCCAGCCACAATGATCGGTAGGTCGTTGTACTGGTGAGTCGAACCGTCACCCAATCCGGAGCCATACGTGAACAACGTGTTGTCCAATAACGACGTTCCGTCAGCTTGTTCGATCGCATCCATCTTCTCGACCAAATAAACATACTGCTGCATATGGAAGCGATCCACTTTCAACAGATCGTCAATCAACTTGGTTTGATTGTGCGACATCTGGTGATGACTTCGCGGTGTGTCGAAAAGACCTTCGAACTTGTACGGCGTATCCCAGCGTTCTGGTCCGACCATGAACGTCGTCACATTGGTCAGTCCCGTTTGCAGGGCGACAACCATCAGATCGCCCATCAAACGAATGTATTCACCGCGCGGCAAATAGGCTTCGGGCGGCTCGTCAAAAGTGACCTTGGCTAGTGCGGACTTCATCTTTTCGAGCCGATCCATCTGCGTTTCTATGGTGCGGATCGAATCAAAGTACTCGGTGAATTTTTGTTGATCGGAGTACCCGAGGTCGCGTTTGAGCGATTTCGCGTCTTCTAACACCAATTCGGTAATGTCTCGCGCTCGATCAATTTCTTTTGTCGAAAACAAACGCTGATACATCTTGCGTGGGTCCCGGATCGAAGGAGCAAGATGCCCGGTGCCGTACCACGATATATTATCGAAGTAAATCGATTCCTTGTTGTCGCGATGGCTGTTGCAACTGAATTCCAACGTTTGGAACGGAGTCGTTTTTCCCACATGATCCGCGACGACATGATCCAAAGTCCGATCAAGCGGCCATGCGGTGCCCTTGATTGTGTAGGGGACTGCACTACTGAGGTAACACGAGGCACATTGCGCATGCACGTCGGTTCCTTGCTGAAAAACACGATCCATCCCGGTGATCAGGTTGATTTTGTGTTTCAGTAGCTCCAGCGGTTGCATCGTCGGAGTGAGTTCGTCGAGCGGACGGACGAACGGGTTCGGATCCTGTTTCCCAAGCGATTTCATCACGCCGCCTAGGTTTCCCTTCGGAATGACATGCTCCGCTTCTCCGGGAAAGAAGCCGCGGCGGACCACACCGATTGGAACGTAAAAATGTGCCATTCGCTGAGGCACCGAATTCGTCGCTGCGTCAGCAGCAATGCTCTCCATCCACGGAAGTGCCAATGCTGTCCCGCCAATCCCGCGTAGGAACGTTCGTCGTGAAGTCGATCTCATAATCAAAATTTGGCTTGGGGGAATGTCAGTTGTGCACGCCCGTCGTGGACTTGTGCTCAGTTTCTCTCTTTGGATTCGTCTTACTCAAGAACGGTTTGCTGCGAATCACTTGCTTGATCAGAGTTTGGATTCTGTAGTCATCTGCGGCGCTGAGCTGCACGATTTGATCAAGTGCGACTTGATCGGCAGCCCCCAACTCGCGAGCGAGTGCAAAGGAAAGCAGATGCCCAGCGAGTCCTCGCGCGAAGCGATCTTTTTCGGCGAGAATTGCGTCTTTGAATTCGACGACGTTGTTAAAGTCGTGCTTGCGAAACAGTGTGCCCGACATATCGACGTCGCGATCGTTATCGTATTTGTCACGCCAGACGCCGATTGGATCATAGTTTTCGAGGGCAAAACCGAGCGGGTCGATCTGTTCATGGCAGCCTTTGCAATCGGCTCGCTCGCGATGCATCGCAAGTCGTTCGCGCAGCGTTAGATGGGCTTCGCCTTCAGGCGGTTTCTCATCCAACGCTGGCACATTCGCTGGCGGTGGCTCAGGAGGGTTGTTAAAGATGACGGTTGCAATCCAAGCTCCGCGCGTGATCGGCTGGGTTCGGTCGGGACCGGAGGTCATCGTCATGACCGCGGCGTTAGTGATCACACCGCCGTTGCGACGATCGGTTATCGGGACTCGATGAAATGGCAACACCACCACGGCGCCGCCGCCGCGTTGAATGTCTTTTGATTCGCTGCGAAGCTCGCTATATGCCTTTTCCAATCGAGGCGATCGATAAGTGAAATCGGAATCGATCAGCTGAGTGATCGGCTGGTTTTCAATCAGCACCGTTTCAAAAAGCAGCAACGGCTCCATCGCCATGTGCATACTGTCCCGGTATTTGGCGAAATAGAACTGCGGGAACTTTTCTCTGCTTGGCACGGACGAAATGATTCGGTCAAGCTGCAGCCACTGTGAAGGGAAACTGTCACAAAAGCGTTTAAGTTTGCGATCGTGCAACATCCGCTCGATCTGCTCATCAAGCGTCTTTGCCTTGGTCAATTTTCCCTGGGCGGCAAGTCCGAGCAAGGTTTGATCGGGCAGACTGCCCCATAGAAAAAACGATAACCGTGACGCGAGCTCGTAGTCTTCGATGCCCGTTGCCGTTTCCTGGTCGCTGGATTTTTCGTACAGGTATAGAAAGTTGGGGGAGGCAATCGTCGCGGCGGTAACCGATTTCATTGCCTCGGTAAATGCGACTCCGCCATCCAGTTGACGCGTGACAAAATCGACATACCGATCGAGCAGCGACGGATCAATCGGGCGACGAAACGCCCGCACAAGAAATGGCTGCAATCGACGACGTGTCTCGGCGGCGACGTCGAGGTTCGGTTCCGCAGCGGGCGGTGCAAAGAACTCATTCCAAATCCCGACATTCTTTGCGGTGAAATCAGGGCTTTGTGTAATCGATTGGCCGAGATTTAAAAACGCTTCCATCAACAATGGCGATAGCGAAAGATGATCGCCGCGGTTATCGAACCCGTGTTCCGCTCGCAGATCCTGGGGAAACGCTGCGACGCCCGCCAACCGTGGCTCGATCATCTGTGATTTACCCAATGGGCGATTACCGACAGAGACGACATCCGCCATCTTTCCGCTCTCAGGTTGAAAATACCCGTTGTGCTCACGCATCATTCGCTCGGGCAGCGTAAACACAATGACGCGTAGATCCAGTAGATCCATGATCGCGTTGTTGTATTGAAAGCGGTTCATTCGTCGGATTGGTGCATGGGAGAAAGTCTGATTCTCAGCAACCGACGCTTGCAAAATTTCCTTCAAATGTTCCACAAGCTGACGCCGAACATTCGGGTCGAGCGGTGGTTCGTCTTCGGGCGGCATCTCCTCGAGGTCCAGCACATCGATCAGGCTACGAACAAGTTCCGCGTCTTGGGTTAGTTCGCCGACGCTCTGATGGACAAGGTCGACATCACCTTCGATTTCATCGCTGCCACCATGACAACTCGCGCAGTGTTTTTGGATCACGGTGGAGAGCGAGCGGCTAATCGACGGATCGGATTCAGCCGCCCCCGCATCAGCGGCGAGAACGGTTTGCAACAGAATCATCGTTGCCATCGCGGCGTAGCCTGCGGTGAACCGCGTTGACACTTCGCGAGGTCCGGCGGAGTTGTGGAGAGGACTACGACTCGAAAAGCAATTTGGCATTCGGATCAAATAATTTGCCAGCGTGAGATTGATGAGACCGATCGCGTTGCGTGATCTCTGCGAGGGGGGACGTTCTGCGATGCCGGGAACGTTCCTCTTCAGTCTAACCGAAATTTGCTAGGTATTCAGCCGTCAGGTGAGCTGATTTAGCATCTATATTTGATTGCATCTTTGCCTGAATCCCGCATCTTGTCGCCAAAATCGAAGCGGTGCCTCCTGATTGATTCGGTACCGTCTAAAGCCTGGACTCTAACGCCTTGTCCGACGCTTTTTTTAAACTCGTAACTTATTTCTTACAGATGGGCGGCTAGCTAATAGATGAGGTTACAGTCGACAACAGTGCCAATGACGGATCTGCTAGACTGATCAGTGACCCTGTGGTGTTGTTTTCCACGGCAGCGGTTTCTCCGCTCTCCTCTCCCCTAAATCTCTCAAGGCGTGATCAGATGTCAGATAACAAGGGTGTTATTTATTTGGGCTCGGGCAAAGTCGACGTGCAATCGATTGATGACCCGAAACTCGAGTTGAATTACCGAGGGAAATCTCGGCAGTGTCATCATGGGGTGATCTTGAAAGTGATCTCCACCAATATTTGTGGATCCGATCAACACATGGTTCGCGGTCGCACGACGGCTCCCGCCGGTATGGTGCTTGGGCATGAAATCACCGGTGAAGTCGTTGAAGTTGGACGTGATGTCGAGTTCATCAAACAGGGCGACATTTGCAGCGTGCCGTTTAATATTGCCTGTGGGCGTTGCCGTTGCTGCAAAGAAGGCGACACGGGCGTGTGTGAGAACGTGAATCCCGATCGCCCCGGTGCGGCATACGGCTACGTCGATATGGGCGGCTGGATCGGCGGCCAAGCGAGATACGTGATGGTGCCCTACGCGGATTGGAACTTGTTAGCGTTCCCAGATCGTGACCAAGCACTGGCAAAGATTCGCGATCTAACGATGTTGTCGGATATTTTTCCGACCGGTTATCACGGCGCCTATACGGCTGGCGTGACGACGGGAAGCACCGTGTACGTCGCCGGTGCTGGCCCCGTCGGACTCGCTTGTGCGCACGCCGCGCAGTTGTTGGGTGCCGCAGTCGTTGTTGTCGGCGACATGATCGAAGAGCGGCTCGCTCAAGCCCGATCATTCGGCTGCGAAACGGTGGACTTGAAAACCGATGCTTCGCTTCCCGACATGATCGAACAAATCCTGGGCGTTCCCGAAGTGGACTGCGCCGTTGATTGTGTGGGCTTCGAGGCACGCGGCCACGGAGGTGATTCGGGTGTGGAAAGACCAGCCACGGTGCTAAACCAAGTGATGCAGGTAACGCGAGTTGCCGGTGGCGTCGGAATTCCTGGTCTGTACGTGACGGAAGACCCCGGTGGAGTCGACGAAGCGGCTAAAACTGGGAATTTGTCGCTCCGCATCGGGCTGGGCTGGGCCAAATCGTTGCACTTCACGACGGGACAATGCCCGGTAATGAAGTACAACCGAGGTTTGATGATGGCGATCTTGCACGAACGATGCCAGATTGCCAAAGCAGTCAATGCAACCGTGATCCCGCTCGAGGAGGCCGCTCAAGGCTACGACGACTTCGACAAGGGCGCTGCGAAGAAGTTCATCCTCGATCCCCACGGGGTCTTGCAGGGCGCTTCCTAGAATTCGCGAATGCAAGCCAGTGTTCGGGCCGCAAAAAAACGGCCCGTCCGCTGGCGTTTCAGCATTTTGAGAAATGACGTAGCTTGAAAAAGGTGCTACGTTCGCCAGAACGTGGTCCACTGCAAACGCAACGGTAAGCAGGTCGTTCGTTAGATACCGGTGAAACGTCGATCCTTTTGTGAGCCGACGGCGCTAGCCGCGGGCCCGGCAACATTGAATTGAACATGCCCGCGGCTAGCGCCGTCGGCTCAGATCATTATGTGCAATGACTCATAGTGAGCTGCTTAGCTGCATCAAAGATAAAACGCGAACCGCCCCTTACTTCAATCGCACGCGGCAGACCTTGTCGTCGGCGGTGATATAGAGCGTCTTCTCATCGTCGCTGAGCGTACAGTTACTTACGCGGCCTTCTGTGATTAATCGACCGATCAACTTTCCATCAGGCTGGATCACGTAGATCGCTCCGGGGCCGCTGCCATAAATGGTGCCATCTTTGGCGACGTCCATGCCGTCGGGCAGTCCGGGAAATTCGGCCATGAAACTTTTGGCGTCAAGAAGCACCTTGCCTTCACCGAGACTCTTGTCCTCGTTGATTGGAAACGACATCCAGACCGGCGCGGCGGGATCGCTTTGAGCAACGTAAAGCGTTTTTTGGTCGGGAGAGAGTCCAATGCCGTTGGGACGAGCGAGCTGCTTTGTTAATAGATGCAGTTTTCCATCCGAGTCGAGCCGATAGACGCCACAAAAATCGAGTTCACGGCGGGGGTCCGCTGCTCGCTCGGGTAGTCCATAAGGTGGATCGGTGAAATACAAGTCGCCACCCTCCGCAAAGGTCAAATCGTTAGGGCTGTTCAATCGCCGCCCTTCGAATCGATCCGCCAATGTCAATTTGCCTCCACCTCGCGTCAACAAAGACACACGTCGATCACCGTGCTCGCAAGCGACTAAGCGGCCTTCGGAATCAACCGCTAATCCGTTGCTGCCGGGCTCGAGTCCGTAGTAGCTGATCCCGGTATAACCGCTTGGGTGCATGTACATTTCAACACCACGCGATGCGGTCCAGCGAAAGATGGAATTGCGTGGAATGTCCGAGAACAACAAGTAGCCCCCGTTGGCATCGTTGACCCACACGGGACCTTCGCACCACGTGAATCCGCTCGCGAGCACCTCGATTTTGGTGTCCTCGGCAATCCGGGCATCCAAAGCAGGATCAAGACGCTCAATACGTCCAATCGTCGCTGGTGTTTGGGCTTCGATGGTCGTCCCAAACAGAATGAGCTGAGCAAGCAAGCTGGTTAGGGCAACGAAAGAGAAATTTCGCATGATGGGGCGTAGATCTGTCGGTGGTGGCTAGCGGGTGGGAAGAAAGCGACTGCATTAGGTAGGTAAGGGAGAGGTCGGAGCTGCGAAACAGCTCCAACAACCGTGTGCAATTGTACTCAAAAAGTCTCCGGGATGCCCTAAAACCCGGTATTTCTTGTTAGGATTCCCTTCACCGGGGCAACACCGATCGCTTCGCGACGTTTATCGTGGACCGCGCGGATTATGCCGACAATGCCGGTCAGGCTGACGCGGCGATCCGCTCTGAACGCCGCGTCAGCTTTGCGCACGCTACTTCGTCGAGCCAGTGGTTATGTTTGGTCACGAAAAAATAGGGTGCATGACGCTCGTGCCAATCGTGTCGTCTCCCCAGCTCTGATGAGTTCGGCTACAACCGTAGTGCAACGCAAATGAGGCGGGACGAAACTCTTGGCGAGTTTCGCTACGGCAGAATTCGGCCGACGGGAACCATTTTCGCTATCGAAAACAGAGTCGTGACCTTGACGATCTTGCCCATCCTAACGCTCGCGATCACGCTATTGAGTGTACTGATTGGGCTCGGATTCATTCGCACGTTTTACGTCGCCAAATCGCTCTCGCCGATCGAGCATGTGGATTCGGATTTGCCACGGGTCGATGTGATTGTCCCAGCTCGCAATGAACAAGCTGATATTGAAAATGCAGTCCGCAGCATTCTAGCGCAAGAAGACGTTGACGTTCAGATTACCGTGATCAACGATCACTCAACGGACCAGACAGCGGCCATTGTCGATTCGATTGCCGAGGGCGATTCGCGAGTCCGTGTGATTCATGATCCGCCGTTGGTGGACGGTTGGTTCGGCAAGGCCAACGCAATGCAACACGCGTATCAGACTACGAACCGGCCCCACGTCATTTTCGCGGACGCCGATGTGATTCACTCGCCTCGATGTTTCATCACTGCGCTGCATCATATGCAGGATCAACAATGCGACTTCCTAAGTTTGTTTCCGAACGTGCATTTGGTTTCATTTTGGGAAAACGCTATTGTACCGCACTTGATGGTCTTCGGACTTGTGACGTTTCTGAACCCAAGTCTTGATGATCCTGATTCGCCTCACGCGGTTGCCGCCGGAGCCTTTATGTTGACGCGGCGAGACGTGCTGGACAAAATTGGCGGATTGGCGAGTGTGCGAAATGAAGCACTGGATGACGTGATGTTGGCACGAAGTATCAAAGCCAATGGATTCGCGACGAAAATCGCATTGGCGCCTCAACTTCTGTCAGTCCGGCTTTTCAAAAGCAACCAAGATGCGTTCTGGGGATTCAGCAAAAACATCCTGGGCGCGGTTTCGCACATCGCTTTTGCATTTCCCGCGATCGTGGTGCCGCTAGTCGTTTATTGGATCCCAATCAGCGTGTTGCTGATCGGCATCTATCGGCACGATTGGTGGTGGATCGCATGTGGGCTCAGCGCGTACGTCACGCAAGCCGCGATACTGATATTGGCAAGCCGACTCGCTCAGATGCGCCCACTGAAGGCGCTCGCCTTTCCATTTTCAGCCATTCCCATCGGATGCTGTTTCGCTCGTGCGATCTATCACCATTTCATCAGCGACGGCGTGGTATGGCGAGGCCGAGTGATCCGCCGCAGTGCGAGTTAGCAAACCGGTACGAACTACGACTTGGGAAATCCGGGCAAGTCAAACTTCTTCTCGGTGTTTGCTGTATGCTCGCCGTAATGATGCTGCATTTGTTTCAGCAAGGCACGCAACGTCGGCCAACGGCTTCCGGGAGCCTTAGAGTCGAGTTCGACTCCATCGAGTAGATACGCGTATCGACGGGTGAAATCGCTGACGCGTTGCATTTGACGAGCTTCTTCGGCGCCGTCCCAATCGGGATGAGCAAAGACATAATCCGGAGGCATCTGCTTAGGATTCAAGTCGAGTGTCGGAATCGCCGGATCGATGGCATGATAGATCTGGGAAAAGAACAACAATTGTCGCCCCATCATGTGCTCTGCATTCCAACGCGGCGTGTGCGTTCCGTTTGCCGGCCGAAAATTCATCTGCTCAGCCGACAGCTTGGCGAATACTTTTTGCGACTCGCTGCAGACGCCCTCCATTTTATCGAACTCAGTCGCTAATTCTGCCGGCATCGACCAAGCTGAATCGCTCAGGACCACGATCTGAGGTTGCGAAGTCTTGCTAGCCGACCGTGAAACAGCAAAGGTGTTGTGCGTCTGATTAATGATCTTATCGTTCGCTCCCGCTGTTTCTTGAAAATTCCGCACTGCTTCGTCGGCGGTAACGTGCCCAAGTGGGATTACAAAACGTGGACGCCACTGACGTACTATTTGTGCAAAAGACTCTCGCGAGAGCGATGAATCGGCGGCGGTTTGCACGACAAGGACATCGACTTGGTCGACCCCATCGGTGTTCTTGACCTTCGCATCGGAATCGACCACCACGATGACAACACCGTCCACGGTGATCGTGATCACGCCCTTCGCGGCCGACTGAACGCGAACCTGGTTCGGATCATCCGTTTTGGCATCCGAGATAGGCAACCAAGACGACGATGCGGCGTTGGGTTCACGCAACAAAACGTGATCGTAGGCGGCGGAAGTGGAGATCGTTTGGTCCCACGCGGCCGGCGTCTTGTGATCGACCAGTGCGTCCGTGGTTTCAACCCCCAGTCGCAATCCCCAGTGCGTTTCCAGCGAAACGATACCGCCGGGCCAAGTGCGAACCGCGATCGGATCGTCCTGGTTCGCTTGAGTTGATTGGCAAGTCAGCAGTAACAGAACGACACAGATTGGATGACGCAGCATCGGAACTCTCTTTGGGGTGTTTTTCATGGGATAGCGAATCAGGATAGCGGTCCGCCACAGTATCTTACAGCAAGGGGCGGATCACTCGGCGGGATGGACATCCACTTTAAGTTGGGACACTCGAGTCGTCACGACGAGGGGTTGGACTAATTTCATCCAACTTTCATGTTTGCTGACGCAGAAGCTCAAACGTGGCGACTGCCCTTCGTGCTGATCGACGCAACCAATGCTCCATTCTTTTCGCAATCGCTATTCCCTAACCGTTCAAAAAATCCGGATCTACAAATGATTAAACTGCCAACGTACCCGCTGCTCGCTCTCGCTCTTCTGGCCACGCCTAGTCTCGCTGACGACCCCCAGCCAAAGATGCTTAAGCAGGAGCTCGCTGAAATTGCCGCAACGACTGTGACTCGATTCCCGCCCGAAATGGTGGCGAAATTTCGAAATGGCGTTGCTGAGGTAAAGGCGAGCGGAATCGAAAAATCGGCGAAACAGGTCGGCGATGCGGCCGTCGATGGCAAACTGACGGGCTGGGACGGGAAATCGGTCCAATTGAGCCAACTGTGGAGCGAAGGCCCTGTGGTTTTGATGTGGTATCGCGGCGGCTGGTGCCCTTATTGCAACGCACAACTGCGTGCCATGCAAAAACAGCTCTCGGCAATCGAAGGTGCCGGGGCGCGCTTGGTCGTGTTGACGCCTGAGCTTCCCGAGAAAGCGAAAGAGACGGCTGCCGTGAACAACCTGAACATGGTTGCGTTGCATGACAAAGACAGCCAACTCGCCCGCCAATACGGGATTGTCTTTTCGCTCCCTGAAACGATCGTTCCGATCTTCCAAGACAAATTGGCTAGTTTCAATGGCAACGAGGCGACGGAGTTGCCATTGTCGGCGACGTATGTGATTGATACGGATGGCAATATTACTTATGCCTATCTTAACGCAGACTACACAAAACGGGCTGAACCTGTGGATGTGATCGCAGCCGTGAAAAGCCTATAGGCTTACCGAAAACATTTTCTGCGATTTGTTTGTATGATATGCGAGCCAGAGCACGTGTGTAAGATTCATTCCGGTCCGAAGAGACACCGTGCTGTTACCGCCCCACTCTAGCTCGCAGAATCACCGACATGAAACCAGGAACCGCCCCACTCACGCGTCGCGCTTTTGTACAGAATGGGACGTTGGTATTGGCCGCCACGTCCGTCTCTTCCCTGCCGATCTATGCAGAGGAAACCGCTTCGGATCTGTGTGTCGGTTTGGTTACGGACCTTCATTACGCGGACAAACCCTCTGCAGGCAGTCGCCACTACCGCGAGACCTTGGGCAAGCTCGAAGAGGCCGCGTTGCAATTCGAGCGTGACCAACCCGCTTTTGTGGTCGAGCTCGGAGATCTGATCGATGCCGCCGATTCCGTTGAAACGGAACAGAAGTATCTAAGCACGATTAATCAACAGTTCTCGACGATTTGTGATTCACGACACTATGTGTTGGGAAATCACTGCGTTGACACGCTCAAGAAAGAAGAGTTTTTGGGCGGCGTCGGCCAAGAAAAGTCGTACTACTCTTTCGATCAAGGCGACTACCATTTTGTCGTGCTCGATTCTTGTTTTCGTAGTGATGGTGTCGCGTATGAACGCAAGAACTTCAAGTGGACCGATGCCAATATTCCGGCTGCCGAATTAGAGTGGCTAGCCGCCGACCTCGCCACGACTCGAAAACATGTGGTGGTATTCGCACACCAACGTATCGACGTCAACAATAATCATGGGGTGCGAAACAATGCCGAGGTTCGCAAAGTGCTGGAAACGACCGGTAACGTCAAAGCGGTGTTCCAAGGCCATAGCCATCAAAATGACCTGAACGATATTGGTGGAATCCATTATTGCACCTTGGTGGCCATGGTCGAAGGCTCAGGTGCTGAGAACAACGGATACTCGACGTTGCGGTTGGGCACTGATGGAACGATCCGGCTTAAAGGTTTCCGCAAGCAGTCGGACCGAGATTTAAGCTAAGCGAGGTTGAACGGCTTTCTGAGCAACGTTCAAGACTACGCAGCACGACTTGTCGTTACAGCACGCACACGGATTCGACGCGTAAGAATCCACGTACCGCGAGTCGTATCAACCGCTCGATGGACACTTCGCTCAGCACGACCTTTGACGCGAGCAGCAACTGTCCGTTACCCAGTTGAATTGGGTCGGCCAGCACCATTCCTGGCTCCAATTGTGACAACGAAAGGTGTCTTGGTCCCCTATCGGGTTCCGACAACGCTGCTTCAGCGAGCTCGTCTGCGGGCGGTGACTTCGACGCACGTTTCTTGGTCGCCGCGATCCTTTGCGTTTCTAGCTGTTGCATCGCTAGCTGGATCGCAACCACTTGCGATAGTTTGATGTGCGTTTTTGTATACGAATCAATTGCTTTGCTGCTGAAGAACAAAAATCCATGCGGTTGTTCATTTGCGATCACCGGACAAGTCAAAGAGGACTGCATTCCTTCGCGAATCATCAATCGTGTTGAACGAGAATTCGGACGCCGTTCTAAATACTCGTTCAGATTATTGAGGATCCGCGGTTGCCGTAGTTTCAGCACCACTGACAACGATGAACTGGCCAGCGCGGCAGAGTACCCGAGTCGCAGATGCGTTGATTCGTTCGAGCGGAGCCACCGTGCAGTTGCATATTCCGCCAGTTCGTCGATTTCGGCAAATCCGATTCGATCGTAGGGGATCAGACCTGAAAAGGATTCAAAGACGAAATTGAGCGTTTCATCCAGTGTCGCACCGTTAACGATTCTGCTGGTAAGTCCGAATACGCAGTCAAGTGCCGATGACTCAGCGACGTCAATTCCCATTTTTAGCCTCCTCGTTTTCGAGCACGAATTTCAATGGTCGGGGCGATGGTTCTAATAAAAGTTACGTTGCAAAAAGCCGCCCCCCCGGAGAATTGTGAATATTTCGGCGGACCGCTTGCAAGAGCCGCAGGCCGAACTTTGTCAGGCGAGGAAGTGTCGCAAGCAGCAGAAAGGTATTACCCTTCTTATCCCAACACGGATCCAATCGCCACCTTTGATCATGCAAGCTTGACTCCGAGCTACCTCATTGCCTGAACCCACTGCGTCAAACCGTTCAATCACCAACATCGCTCCCGTTGTAGCGTCGGGAGTTTTGCTCGCGGTTGTGGGGACTTTCCTATTCGCATTGAAATCAATTTTTATCAAATTGGCGTTTGCCGCTGGGGCGACTCCGGTACTACTGCTGACGTTGCGAATGCTATTTGCATTTCCTTTGTATGTAATGGTATTGGCGTATCAGCCGAACTCGGCGTCACATGAACCATTAAAACTATCGCTAGCCGCTCGTTCATTTGGATTGGGTTTTCTGGGCTACTACTTGGCGTCCTACCTCGACTTGACCGGGTTGTCATATATCACCGCCCAACTCGAACGTTTGACGTTATTCACCTATCCGACCATGGTTGCGTTCCTGGCCTGGATGTTTTTGGGCGAGCAGATCAATAGACGCATCATCACAGCAATCGTGTGCACCTATGCGGGTGTTTTGTTGATGTACGGTCAAGAACGAATGTTCTCCAGCGGTGACGATGTCGGTTACGGCGTCATCTTGGTGTTGGGTTCGGCATTTAGTTACTCGCTGTACGTTTTGTTTGCCAAACCGACAATGCAGCGGATAGGCAGCAGGCGATTTACCAGTTTAGCGATGATCGGATCCACTTTCTTCGTCGTCGTGCATTACGCTTGCACGCATCCGATAAGTGACTTGTTCGGTGTTGCCCCAATCGTGTTTGTTTATGGACTGATCTTGGCATTCGTTTGCACGGTAATACCGAGTTTTATGATCAACGAAGCCATCCTACGGATCGGAGCGACTCGAACCACGGTGATCGGATCCGTCGGTCCCGTTTTGACAATGTTGATGGCGATCATGGTGCTGCACGAACCTTCGTCGATCGTGCATTTTGCTGGAATGGCGATCGCAATTTTTGGCGTCAGCCTCGTGGCACGCCGTTAACGCTAGAATTGCAGATTGGCTCCAAGATCGACGTCGGACACAGTGAGCACGTAGACAAAGACATCGGATGACGCTCTAAATGAGACTAGGGCTAACACATCAGGTCGAATGATTTATCTTGACCTGCTTTTGGCAAATTCACTTTCAAACAACGGTATTTGATATGAGCAAAGAGGCATCCACCGATCATCCCATTCACGAATTGATCCGCCAACGATGGAGTCCTTATGGATTTGATGATCGCGAGGTTTCGCAACAAGACATCGATAGTTTATTGGAAGCCGCCCGCTGGGCTCCGTCGTCGTACAACGAACAACCGTGGAGCTTTGTTCTGGCGACTCGGGACGATAACGAACGATTCGAACAAATGTTGTCGTGCTTAGTCGACGCCAACCAAGCTTGGGCCAAGTCCGCCCCCGTCTTGTTGCTGTGCTGCACGAGTTTGACGTTCTCGCGTAACGGCAAACCCAACGCGGCGGCAACCCATGACTTGGGACTCGCTGCGGGAAACATTTGTCTGGAAGCGACGGCGCGTGGGTTGTCCGTTCACCAAATGATTGGAATTCACGCCGACAAAGCTCGCGAAGTCTTTGCGGTTCCGGACGGTGTCCAGCCTTTGACGGCAATCGCCATCGGTTACGCGGCGGATCCGTCAAAGCTTCCTGCGGAACTGAAAGAACGTGACGTCGCACCGCGACAACGTAAATCGTTGTCTGAGTTTGTGTTTTCAGGCAAATGGGGAAACCCGGCTCGGAAATAACAATAAGTGAGGGATTTCCCGTAGCGGAAGTCGTCAAGACGTGCGTTTTGCAGGCTGGTCGAAACTCTTGACGGCTTGTTGATTTAATCGAAATGCAAATCGCAACGGTGAGCCGTGGGCCGTAAGGCACCGGGTAGTGCGCGGGACCCGGCCGCTGACGCGTCACGGCTCACTAAATCAACAAGCCGTTGACGAGTTCTGCTACGACAGTCTTAACACCGGCGGTCCTAAGCAGGTGGTCAGCTCTCCGCGTGATGGCTCATCACGTTCTGTTGAAGCGATGCCGGTTGATTTGTTCCCACACGACTCCTTCCCCGGTTCCGTCGCCACGAAAGTGCAGGATTGGGTTCATCTGTTTTCGGTTCAAACACTTGATCGTATCGCTAAGCCTTCGCTTGGAGTCTTGTTCTGCATGCGGCGGCAATGGATCATCGATCCTGGCAGGCCAATTCTCTTCCTGAAATGCGCTCAGCACGGCCTCTTGGTTGTGCGCGGTCCATTTGAACTCTTTGACGGAAACACCGTTGAACCGCAATAATCGCCGTTCCGGGTCCCACTGAGGTTGCGGGTCACCATCGCTCGCCGAAGGATCCGATGCCGAATCGAACGATTGTCGCTCATTGACTCTGTCGCTGTATGTCCAATCGTGATCATGGTTTGCGTGGCGAAAATCGTTTTCCGACGTGGAACAATAGAGACGCGAAAAATCGATTCCACTCTTGGTTAATACGAAACACGTTCGTGCGGGGAACGTCAAATCGCCACTGGGACGGAACGCACGTCCATCATCACGCTCTAACGTGACTTCGCATTGATGTTCAACAAAGTGGCTGCGGACGAGCCAACGGAAATCATTTAGAGTAAGTCCGAACGAGGTCAAACGCTCAAGTTCGACAGCAAACTCCCAGTAGTTGCCACTCGTCAATTCTGCATAGTCAATTGCCTCTAGCATGGAAACCAGGGCGGGGCGGAATCGAGCAGGCAGAATCTCGTAGCATGTGTCGCGATTAGAATGCACTTTGCCAACTCCCGTGAAGTTCCACGTAACTTCCTCAGGAGACACGCAAACTGCCCTCGACAGCCTGGCCCCCCGAATAGACTCAGTCTATCACCCCTCCGATGCAACAGCAATAATTCTCGCAGCAAAATTTCGGCAAACAAAAAATACTTTTCCAATAGTTATCCTAATCGGAAATTCCTAGTCGTTGCGACTGAGTGGATTTGTTTGCATTCGATTCGTGGTGTGTAGAAACGATGGATTGACGCGTTATTCTAGAGGATTGTTGTCGTATTGCCTTGTTACACTGGTTCAGTCTTAGCATCGCTCGGCATTTGTCCACTGAACGACGCGATCGTTTGCGCACTATTTGCGCTCGCATGCTCCGGCGTGCAACAAATGCAAGGTAAGAGGTTGATCGTGTGTACGGCAACTTCGCGTTACAACGTTGCTACGACGACTGCGGCTCCGGCTAGATATCCAATCAACGCCCAAAGCGAAATGCGTTTGAGGTACCAGACAAAATCGATTTCTTCGATCCCCATCGCGGCGACGCCTGCTGCGGAGCCGATGATCAAACAGCTGCCGCCGGTGCCAGCACAATAAGCCAACAGCATCCAAAATGGATCGTTCATCGGCAAGTCGTACATTTCCATCCCCGCGGCCACCAGCGGAACATTGTCGAAGACGGAAGAAACGAGTCCGATCACAATCGCGACGACCTCGCGATTAGGCAGCACTTGGTCCAGCCAGTTTGCGGTGGTCTGCAAAATTCCAGTGGCCCCGAGTGACCCGACGGCCAACAAGATGCCAAGAAAGAAAAGAATGCTTGACATGTCCACGCGTTTCAGAGCCGGCAGTACTCCGGTGGTCGAACGCGTTTCTTCGCTTAGCGTGTGACCGACCAGCTCGGATACAACCCACAGCACTGATAGACTGAGCATCATTCCCATGTAGGGTGGCAGATGGGTAAACGTTTTGAACAACGGTACACCGAGTAGCGCCGTCAGACCTAGAACCAGGAACAACCATTGATGCCACGGTTGAATGTCATTTTGGGGAGCTACTTCGCGTTCCGCCTCCGATAGTTTTCCGGGCATGGAATACGAGAAACCGATCAATGGAACGATCAGGCAAACAAAACTTCCGAGGAAGAGTTTCTGCATCACTTCGACGGTTCCCAGCTTGTGTTGGATCCACATCATCGTGGTGGTCACATCACCAATCACGGTCCAAGCACCGCCTGCGTTCGCCGCGATCACAACAAGACCTACAAACCGCAAACGATCTTCGCGGTCGTGAATCAGTTTTCGCAACAGTGACACCATCACAATCGTGGTGGTCAAATTGTCCAGCGCCGCTGAAAGAAAGAAGGTCAGTCCGCCAACGGTCCACAACAGCGTTCGCTTATCGGTCGTGCGGATGCGATTGGTGATGATCGCAAACGACTCGTGCGAATCGACCAGTTCGACGATTGTCATTGCTCCCATCAAGAAGAACAGGATGCTGGCGATTTCACCGGTTAGATGTAAATGTTGAGCGTCGATCGCAAAATGCAACGGGATGTTTGTTACGCCTTCCGATTTCGCTTCCATTGTGAACCAAGTCGGGATCACTTCGGGGCTGATCATCGAACTTAGATTGGTGACATACAAGGACCAACACAATACTCCGACAAACAAAGCACTGGCCGCCTTATTGATTTTGATTTTGTGTTCTAACGCGATCGAGAGGTAACCCAATACAAAAACAGAAACGATCAGGATGTGCATCGAAATGGATGATGGGATTGAGGGGGGGAGAAAAAATGCGAGGCGTCAAAAATTAGCATGGGCGTACAGACGGATTGCAAAGAACGGATTGCAGAGTATCTCATTCGTGCGCGCTAACGGTGAAATCGGTCTCGGGTTTGCTGCCTCGGGCAACAACGCGATCGACCAACACCCAAGCCGCGTCACGTTTTTGCACCCTATCCGCTGCGAGAGTCGTGAGATTTGGCATCGTTCGCATTCGCTGTGCCAATACCGAATGGTGACTTGCTGTACCGGATTCTGCCCCGCTAACCAACCTTAATGCGACAAGCGTGCTTGTAGCGGTGAGACGGGCAGACACAAGAGAAGTGAGGGATCTGCATGGCATTGCAGCCTACCTGCAAAAAGCTGCTCAGTTGCATCATCGTAGTGACGCTTGACGACTCACCGCACAATCCGCCGGTGGGCGTTGTGCAGCGTGCAGCAGCGGCATTTGACAAAATACAGTAGAGATTGGCTGGATTTTGCGTGATTGTATGATTGCGTTGGCACGTGGGGTTGCTAGAGTGAGTCTCCCTGCCGCAGGACCCATTTTGGGGCCCGCCAATGCATCACAAAGCGTCTCAATCCGCTGACACGCATTTCCTTGAACTCAACTGGATTCCGCCTATGTACGCCACCTCGTTCCGCATCGCTCTCGCTGGTGCTGCTCTGCTGACCCTTTCGTTTTCAACGTCCGTCATCGCCGAAGACGCGGCGTGGGTTTCCTTGTTCGATGGAAAGACGCTCGATGGATGGCAAAAAGTAGGCAAAGAAAAGAGTGTTTGGGAAGTCAAAGATGGAGCGATCACTGGATCAGGCCCTCAGTCCATGCTCGTCACCACCGAACGCCCCTACAAGAATTTTCGTTATCGCGCGGAAGTGAAGATCAATGATGGAGGCAACTCGGGCTTGTACTTTCGCACGACCGAAAAGCCTGGATTCTCTGACGGCTACGAAGCCCAAATCGACAGCACTCACACCGATCCCATTCGCACGGGATCGATTTACGGCATGTGCCATGTGTACAAACAACATGTGAAGCCCGACACATGGTTCACTTACGAACTCGAAGTGCGTGACGATGTTTGGCGTGGTCGCGAGATGACTCGGATCAAAATCACGATCGATGGCAACGAACTGTACGAATACCTCGATTTTGAAAAGACCTTCAAGGAGGGCTACTTTGCCTTCCAACAACACGATCCTGGCAGTACGGTGAACATCCGCAAAGTCGAAGTCCAACCGCTGCCGTAATCCAGACCGCCATCCAATAAGCTGCGGACGAGTGCTCTGGACCGCCTGCATTTGAACGCGAATCATCGGGCGAGCATTTGGCTCGCTCCTTGGTTCGATTTTCGAAAACCCGCCTTGTTTTCCCACCCTACACAGGCCTGCTGCCTGTCCTCTCTCCGAACGATCGAGAATCTCGCTATGCAACGACCCTTTGTATTTTTGTGTTTGCTGCTGACCGCTGGCGGTACCTCCGTCGCCGAAGAATCGACATTTGTCGATCTGTTCAACGGAAAGAATCTGGATGGTTTCACCCAACGAAACGGAACAGCGACTTACCGCGTCGACGATGGTTCGATCGTTGGCAAAACCTCCGAAGGCAGTCCAAACTCGTTTCTATGTACAGACAAACTGTATGGCGACTTTGAATTGACGTTCGATGTCAAAGTCGACAGTGCATTGAATTCGGGAGTTCAAATTCGATCGCAATCTGTAGGTGATAAACCCGAAGGTCGCGTCAACGGTCCTCAAGTCGAGATTTCGCTCGACAAGATGGCGGGATATATCTACGGCGAATCGGCGGGTGGTTGGATGACGCCCGATGCAGATCGCAAACCGCACGATCACTTCAAAGAAGGCCAGTGGAACTCGTACCGTGTGGTGGCGAAGGGCAACAAGATCCAAACCTGGATCAATGGCACGCCAATTTCCGATTTGACCCACGAAGAACGCTACAAGTCACACCCACGAGGATTCATCGGTTTGCAAGTTCATGGGATCGGAGCCGGCCAAGGCCCCTACGAAGTCCGTTGGCGGAACCTGAAACTGCGTGAACTGTAGTATCTGTGATTAGGAATAAGCAGGTCAATTTGGGTCATTCCCCATAATGATCTGAGCCGACGGCACTCGCCGCAGGCATGTTTCCTGCAATGTTGAAGGGCCCGCGAGTAGCGCCGTCGGCTCTTAAAAGAATCGACGTTTAACCGGTATCTACCGAATGACCTGCTTAGTATCTCCGCTTAGAAAATTGACAAGATGTTCGTATCCCGTTGGCTATTGATCCTGTTGGTCCTGCCGCTCGCACCATTCGCTGTTGGCGATGAACCGGTGCAGCTGCGATTCCTCAGTTACAACATTCACCACGCTGAAGGAGTCGACGGGAAATTGGACCTGCAGCGAATCGCGAACGTGATTCGCTCGGTGAAACCCGATTTCGTCGCGTTGCAGGAAGTGGACCAGAACGTGAAGCGGTCTGCCTCGATGGACCAACCCTCCGTGCTGGCTCGTTTGACCGAGATGAACGGTGTTTTCGGAGCGAACATTCCGTTGCAGGGTGGTCACTATGGCAACGTGTTACTTTCCCGGTTCCCGATCCTGAAGCACGAGAATCACCTGCTACCCAATGTCGATGACGGTGAACAGCGTGGATTTATCGAAGCCGAGATCGAGGTTCCGGGGATCCGCGAACCGCTGTTGATCATGGCAACCCATTTCGACCACCGCCGGGACGAACGCGAGCGCGTCGCATCAGCGGACGCCATCAACCTCCGAGTGAGCGAGCAATCAACACGTCTGGCGTTGTTGGCAGGCGACATGAATGCAGTGCCCACTAGCGAAACGATGACACGGCTGGCCACGATGTGGACGTCGGTATCGGAGTCTCCGATGCCAACCATCCCTGTGGCTAACCCCGTTCGACAAATCGACTTCATCCTCTGTCGTCCGCATGACCGCTGGAAAGTGATTGAGGTCACGGTGCTCGACGAATCCGTCGCCTCGGATCATCGAGCGATCTTTGCCGTGTTGGAGTTGTATTCGCCGGAAAGCAACGAGTGACAACTCGACCCTTTTGAGTTGTCTGGCACCGACAGCGTGATGGGTGTCACCATTTTGACACCATGTTGAATCGTTTGAGAATCTCATCCGCTTCGATTGCGTCATTCAGCTCTGACTGATCGTTAAGGTTGGTGTAATTTGCCAACTCTGCTGTGTTGAGGTATCACATTGCGTTTGGGAATCGTCATTCCTATCGATCCAATGCAATAGATTGACGTCTCCTCGATCCCGCCAAGTCCAACTCCGATGGATGCCTTCGGATTCACGAAGGCATGATGGCGAGCATCTTGATGCAACCGGAGCAACGGGCAGTGCTGATGAATTGCAACGGACCGTAGGTGCCGAGCGAACCATGCAGACTGCGGCTCGTAGAATTCCAATGGCAATAACCACGAGCGATTCAGAGCTTCGCTAGAGACCGTTTAGAGAGAGATCCGAGCCGGATCCACTGAACGAGATGTAGCATTGGAGACAACTTTGACGACTCGGCTCGGGTGAAGTGAGCGCAAGTCGATTAAGTCACTTGTCACGCCAAATCGCTCCTCGAATCCCCAGACAGAGGTGCAAAATGCCCTCCGCTGTAAAGTATCGCAAATTTTTTGCATGATTTTTGCGCCAAGACAGGTGTACATCATAGTGTACGTCTCTGGAAACCTGTTTTGGGCGTCTACAATAAAAGCCATCAAATGACAACCCGTTTTTACTCGTAATGTAGTTGAACATCGATGAGTGCGAATCGAAACATCACACGGATTGACCGTGAATCGTCTGGGGGCTTCCTGGTTCGCTTAATGCGTAAGGGCAAGAAGCACACCAAGTTTTTTGCTGACAACGAATACGGCGGAAAACGCAAGGCTCAACTTGCGGCAAAAAAATTCCGTGACGACTTGGAAGGCAAGCTAAAGGGCTATACGCCCCAACAATTGTCCAAAATTGTTCGCTCGAACAACACTTCAGGTGTAGTTGGAGTTCGGCTTGTCGAAGAAGTCGATTCCCGTTGGCCGTCCAAGCCAACATACCAGTATTGGGTGGCTCAGTGGAGCCCCAAGAAGGGCGTTCGAAAGACACAACGTTTTTCGGTCGAGAAGTATGGTCACGACGAAGCTTACAAACTTGCTGTGAAGGCACGTGCTAAAGGCGTGGCCAGCATGAAATAGTGCGTTTTTCCAACGCATTAGCATTATAACGCTTGTTTACTTGCGGGATGTTCGGCCGTGTAACCACGCGCTGTGTTGCGCCATGCTTTTTTGGGGCATTAGAGCCTGGTCCTGGCGGACTTATCGGCCAGAAGTTTCCGCAGACGACGTCAGCTATTGAGGTCACACACCAACCGCTCTGCGGAGTAGTTGGTGTGTACCTCTTTGCTTGATTTCGCCGCTATTCCAGACTTGTTAGTTTTTCTGCTTATTGAAATAGGGGCAGATGTAACACGTTTAGCGGGCTCTGCAGGGCGGATACGCTCAATTTAGCGTCGTTTTGCTTAGAAATCTCTTTTACCATTATGCAGATCTTGCATGCTATGGATAATAGAAGCTTAACCGAGGGTGAAACGTCTCGGGCTGTTTCCAAACGACCTCGCGTTTCTCGTGTATTTGCCTCCGATATTCTCGTTGGATGTCCCTCATTTGCCAGTCTGGCTTAATCGTAAATAGACTGAGCGAAGCCGATTGCAGAATCTTGTCTCGAGGAACGCATGAGTATGAAGATCCATGGTATGGGAACGGCCTTACCTAGCCATTCCGTAACCCAAGAAGTTTCCGCAGAAATTGCCAACGGAATCTGTTGCGAGACTGACCAGCAGCGTCGTTTGCTTTCGACTTTGTATCGTCGAACGGGGGTCAAGTCGCGGCACAGCGTGTTGTTGGAATCTGGCGAAACCGCAGCGATTGATAGCGAGTCGGTTCTATCGCAGTCCCACAACGGCAGCGCTTCGCACGTCACCGAGACCGAAGCATCGACATCGACGACGGTGCTTGATCGTACCAATCAGTCATTCTATTGGCCTGCGAACGATGTCACCGACCGGGGGCCGACAACGGCTCAGCGTTTAGGCGCCTACCGGGACCATGGCGAAGGCCTAGCGATGCAGGCGTCTTTGGAAGCCTTCGCCGACTGCGACGTGCGGCCTGATGAAATCACTCATCTGGTAACGATTTCGTGCACCGGATTTCACGCTCCCGGAGTCGACATCGCCTTGATTCGGGAACTTGGTTTACCATCGACCGTTTCCCGCACCAATGTTGGGTTCATGGGATGCCACGGAGCAATGAATGGGCTTCGCGTTGCCAAGGCTTATGCGGATGCCGATCCCAAAGCTCGTGTGTTGGTGGTTGCTGTCGAACTCTGCAGTCTGCATCAACAGTACGGATGGGACGCTCAACGTATTGTCTCGAATTCTTTGTTCGCCGATGGAGCCGCCGCGGTGATCGGTTCCGGGGCCGAACACGAAGTTGGATCCGATCAAGTCTCGTTGACGAGTAGCTATTCGGCGATCATCCCTGGGACCGAAGAGATGATGTCGTGGGCGATCGGCGACAACGGATTTGAAATGTACTTGTCACCCGAAGTGCCCGACGTCATTCGCCGTGCGACGCGCGAGCCGCTGGACAAGTGGCTTGGTCAATCCGGATTGTCGCTCGCCGATATCAAGTCATGGGCGATTCACCCGGGCGGCCCGAGGATTCTCGATGCTTGTGCCGAATCTCTTTCACTAAACGAAGACGACTTGTTGGCGTCACGTAGTGTGTTGAGCCGATTTGGAAACATGTCGTCTCCTACGGTTCTGTTCGTTCTGAACGAGTTGCTGCAACAAAATCAGAAGCCACCGACGTTGATGCTCGGGTTTGGGCCCGGCTTGGCCATGGAAGCTGCACTGTTCCAGTAACGGCCGATGACGGCTTCTGCTTATAGCCGTTCACGAACAAGGAACCCAATGATTGCCCCAATCAGCAGACTGATTGGGATCGCGATTGCCAAGGTTAACAACACCGTTAGCAGCGGGCTGTCACGCCGCGTGACCTCAGCACTATTGGGTGAACTGTAAGGCATCGGATGAGGTGACGACGAATGAAGGTTCCCGTCCGATTGGCTTAGCGGCTCGGACGACGCCGTGAACTCGTTTGCGTCGCGCGAGGTTGATCGTTCCTTGGGAGGCGGTGGTGGCGTCCATGATCGCCGATCGATAGGGCGATTCACAAACTCGATGGCATTGTTGGCCCATGGTTCAAGCCGCTCGACGACGGCGTTTGCCGAGGGAATTCTGTTTGCCGGATCCTTCTCCATCATGTCGGCGATCACGTCGACGAAGTCCTCGGTTAACTCGGGCGAGAATTTGCGAGGATGCCATGGTGTTTGCTCACAATGACGTTTGCACTTCTCACGCGCGCTACCACCGGGGAAAGGGACCTTTCCGGCAACAACGTAATACAGTGTGCATCCGAGCGAATAAATGTCGCTAAGCGGACCGACCTCGGATGGATTCAGGATCTGTTCAGGTGACAAATAGTCGGCGGTGCCAACGATTTTGCCAGCACGGGGATCATCGTCGCTGGTTGAAAAACTGTAAGCGGCCAATCCGATGTCGGACACCTTCGCGTGACCATCGGGAGTCACCAGGATATTGCCCGGTTTGACATCGCGGTGCACCAATCCCAAGTCATGAGCGTATTGCAATCCCATTGCGGCTTGGGTGATTACGAGCGCCGCATGTTCCATCGTCAACGGACCGTTGCTGCGGACCAATCGGCGTAAATCGGTTCCGGGAACATACTCGGTGACGAGATAATCTACTTTGCCGTCGTGGCCGGCATCAAAAGCTCGTACGACGTAGGGACAATCCAGGCCAGCCTGCAGCCGAATTTCTCGCATGAATGATATGCGTGATTCCGATGTCAACTTGTCCAGCGGCAGTGTCTTCACCGCACACTGGCGCCCCATCACACTGTGCACGGCTTTATAAACCTGCCCCATGCCGCCTTGCCCAATCCAATCGGTAATTAGATAGGGACCAAGGTTGAATTTTGTGCGTCCAGCGCGGAGTTGTCGTGCTTGGTACTCGGTAATCAATCCAATCTGAATTAACTCGGCAGCAATCGCGTCGTCGTCGGCATTGCCGGTGTTTTCCAGCAATGCCTGCGAAACACGATTCCATTTCCTCAGCGACACCAATCCGCTACGGATCGTTGCCTCTTTGAAATCGAGTATCGGCTTGGAATTACCGGAGCCCATTAATGCAATGCTTCCCATTAATCGAAAACGCCACTACGCGTCGAACTGAATTAATACGTCGACCACTTCGTGCCCTGCGACACTCACTTTGATACGGTCCTCTGCGAATTCCAAACCGGGGGACTCGGATTGTTCTTTCAGTCGCCTCAGCATTGCGTCGGTATCAAGTTTACCACGGTTGTCTAATTTGACTGCGGCGACGACGTTTCGACAAAAGCGAATCGTAGCGCTGCAAGACTGTGAACGTGTTTGAATCAAACGAACAACCGCGAACAATTTACCGTCACCATCGTTTCGGCAATCGATGTCTGCTACAAGCACGGTATTGGGAGCTGCGTGAATCAACCATCCGCGTGAAGCATCCGGTCCAACCGCTTCGACCGTGGCTTCGATCGGTTCGCTCAAAACGCTACGCGCGGCCATCACAGGACTGGGCACATCGAAACCATAGTGAATCGAAAACTCGTGTTGCGTTTCACCTTGGACCTGCAAAAGAGTGTCCAAAAAGCGATCCTCGACACGTCGATGATAGGCCAAACCTGCGGACGCAACTAACGTTTGGCGATCGGACTCGTCCAGCATCACTCCCAGCGGTGCGACGATGCGCCGGCTGGAGGTACGGTGCATCTTGTCTCGCAAGATCATCCGATACGAGACCGCTTCGTTGGCGACGGCGCATCGTGCGGCGATGTAGTGTTGCCACGGGTTGCCCTCGAGTTTAGAGAGCAGATCAATTTTTCCATGGACATGAACCATGCGGTTGCCGCGAGTGATCTCGTAATCCAATTCATAGGCGGCGATCTTTTCCCCGTTGGGATGGGCGAGGTGGCCGGTGGTGCGAATGATTCCGTGTTCCGCTTTGGCGACCATCGTTTTCATCTGATCGCATTTCATCAGCGGTTCGTTTTCTGGTGTTTTCTTTTTCGTCCCGGCCACGGCGACCAAACGCATTGAGAAACGATTGCCTCGAGACGTCCCGCTGTAGCCACCCTTGATGCCGCCGGTTTCCGGATCGATCGCGACTTCGACAAACGCGTTTTGCAACACGCCATCGACGGCACAAAGCTTCCCGCCGCCTCGGAAAACGTCGCGAAAGCGTTGGCCAAGCGACCGCCCATTGGATCCGCCCCCTGATTCACTGCGAGCGACGGAGAATCCAAACGCGGGTACGTCCACGGTCACCAACGATTGAACGCCGCTTCCGGTAGACGCATAAATATGCTCTTCCTTGGCCGCGGTTCCATTGATCGCGACGGTGCGACGCACGGGGCACGGCGTCGGGTTGATCAAACAAACATTCGCACCCTTGTCGCTAGGCTTCAGTCCGATCGATTTTAAGATTGTTTGGTTTGGATTGGGCGATGTTTCCGTCGACGTTTTTCCGGAAGCCAATGAGATCATGGCGTTGAGATTCGCAACGTTTTGATTCGTAATCGATTGTTGAGTTTGCTTGACCATCGTCGAAATCGAATTGGCGATTCCATCGGCAACATGCGAGACCAGTGCACTGTCCGCTCCACTCGATGCGGCGCCGCTGGGGTCGTGATGGTAGGGCTGTTCTCCGCTGCGAAAGTATTCGGCGAGATTCCAGAATCGTCCCAGCACCAAACTCCACGACGCGACGCGGCGAACGTCTTTGTAGCTGTCGCTCTCGTAGCCTGGCCAATGAACCAGTAGACCGGTCGCGATTTCACCGCTGTCGATCGCTTCGCCCAAACGAGGCCCGAGTGCTAAGAAAGCCACTTCGCCTGACGCATCAATGGGTTTGGCGGTCAATGCATGGACTTCGACACCGCCGCTGTTGCGGACGACTTTTGCCTCGTCGCCATAGCCGCTGCCGTTTTCAAAATCGACAGAGATCATCCCTTCGACGCCCAGCGATGAGATGACTTTGGTCATATCGGAGGGAGTTGTCCCGGAGAATCGTGCGTAAACGGGCGGACGTACCTGGATCAGAGTCGCTGTTTCTTCGAAGGCGTTTGCGATCGCTTGTTCGGTATCCGAGTAAGTCAGCGCATCGAGGCTCACATCGCCGCCCAATCCGCCGCCGGCCCAGCCCAATGTGGCGTCCGACAGTTGGCTGCGGAGTCGGTCGAGGTCCTCGTGGTTCGAATTTGCAATCGCTGCGGCCATCGGAGCATCGATCAACACGTTGCGTGGCGTCGCCAGCACCGCGGTTGGAGACGCGGTGGGGGATTCCGCGTCACTCGAATGGTTGCGATTGCCATCCGTTTGCAGCGATTCGAAAAATGACGGAAGCGTCGACTCTGAAATCAGCGTCAAATCGACCAGATGGGGATCCGACGAAAAGTAATGGTCTCGTTCTTCGGCCAAAGCGTCGTAGCAATCGTGCAGTGCCGAGACGCATTCGGCGGCGTTTCCGGCAACAAAAGCCTCTGCCGCGGTGACAAGCTTGGTTTGAAAATGGATCTCGTCCAAGTTGCTCGTGTAACGAAGTCGCCGCGTCATTATCTGGATTTGCAGCATCGCATAGCCAAGCGCAAAGAAGTCTTCGGCTGCGACGGTGCGTTGTTCCGCTTGAAGCGTTTCTGCGGCTTGCGACAATCCGAGCGTTCGCAGCATCTCGCTGCGGTTGGCTCCCGTAATCCACTGGATGGATTCGTTGGCGCGGCAGTTGGCTTCGAAATCCGCGGGCAACTGTGACGTACTGAGGGTCGGAACCACAATCACACGGCTGCCGCGATCGAGTTCAGGAGGGCTGTCAGCGCGATACCACGTCGGCGTTTGCCGGGATGCGGCAACTAATTTGGGGTGCCAAAGCACGCTCCATGCCGCCAGCAAACTTTTCGCATCATCCTCAGAAGCATGTTTCGGAAAATCCTCTAGGGTCGAAACAGGGATCAAAATACAGCACTCGTCGAGGCTCGCCATAACAAACTAAATTTGAGTTAAGAGGGGGTCGATTCGTTACGATCCAGCTATCGTATTTGCCGCTGATCAATCATTGCACTGATTTCAGCCAAGCGGGGAGTCATTTACGGCGAATCCGATAGCTCGTTCAGGTTTTCGTCTATTCTTGCCGGAACGTGCGACTTGCGACACCAAGCCAAGCGAATTTCTACGGCGCCGCGAGTAAAACGTTCCAAAAACAGGACCACAATCCCCGCCCGCAATGAAGCCCACCCATTTGGCTCCGAAGTCGATGGCAACTGGGAACAGACCGCTGCCGAGGTGAGCCGTGGGCCGTAAGGCACCGGGTGCTGCGTGGAACCCGGCACCTCACGCGCGAGCGGCTCACTAAGTCAACAGCCCGCTAGCCCTGGTTGGATGGTCACGAAACCGTGGCTAGCGCCAAAACGGCTAACTAAAGCAGCAGTCTCTTTTGTGTGTCGCGACGTTTGTGCATCGCCAGCCTTTGCCTGCCACTGGGGGCATGACGCGGTTGTGGGAATCGGCATATTCGTCACAACCGGATTTTCCGGCGGTTTGGCCCAAGACGTGAGCTTGCTTGGCAGTGCGAATCCAAAACACTTTTGCCATCGAAAATGACTTCGCGTGTTACACTACAGAATCGATTACTGCCGGCGAATCGTGGACGATTTTGTAGTTGATCGTTAAAATTCAGTAGTAGCGTGCCGTGTATGAGCCTCGGCACATTCAGAACCGGTCGTTTCAGCGAAACAAAGACGGAATTTCGTCCTGAAACACAGTGCAATGGCGCTCGCGAGCCTTTACAATGGAATGCGAATGCCTTCGCCGGTGTCGAAAACGCTAAATCGACTCGCGAACCCACGCGTTAACGCTTTGGGACGCATTACCTTATCCCGCTCATCCTATTCGTTGACAAACATTCTCTCTGACGCAATCCACGAGAAAGATTAAATGGCTTCTAGCTCCGGTGTATGGGGAATCGAAATCGGCCAATCGGCACTTAAAGCGCTGCGTTGTTCGATCGTGGATGACGAAGTGGTCGCGGATGCTTTCGATTTCATTGAATACCCCAAGATTCTTAGCCAGCCCGAAGCGGTGCCTGAGGAACTGATAGCCGATGCGATCAACCAACTGCTTGATCGCAATGACGGCTTCAATGAAAAGGTCGTAATCAGCGTTCCTGGTCAAACCGGTTTGGCAAAATTCTTTAAGCCACCGCCAGTCGAGCTGAAGAAGGTCGCCGATATCGTTCGCTACGAGGCTCGCCAACAGATTCCTTTTGACTTGGCTGACGTGGTCTGGGATCACCAGATGATGCCGGGCAGTTTGATCGAGGAAGGCTACGCGTTGGAAAGTGAGGTTGGCTTGTTCGCGATGAAACGCGATCAGGTTTATCGCCAATTGCAACCGTTTGTCGACGCTGACATCGAAGTTGACCAAATCCAACTCGCTCCGTTAGCGCTCTACAATATGATTGCGTTTGACCGTTTGCATGAACGGTTGGCCAACGAAGCGTTTGACGTCGACAACCCGCCCGATTCGCTCGTCCTGCTTTCGATTGGCACGGACTCGAGTGATTTGATCATCACGAACGGTTTCCGCATCTGGCAGCGAAGTATGCCGATCGGTGGTAACCACTTTACCCGTCAATTGACAAAGGACTTGAAGCTTACCTTTGCCAAGGCCGAGCATCTCAAACGCAACGCTCGCGAAGCGGTCGATCCAAAGTTGATCTTCCAAACGATGCGTCCGGTTTTCAATGACTTGGTGACCGAAGTCCAGCGTTCGATTGGATTTTTCCGCAGCATCGACAAACAAGCCAATGTCACCGGGATGGTTGTCGCGGGTAACACTGTCAAAATGCCCGGTTTGGCTGCGTATTTGAGCAAAAACCTTGGTTTCGAAGTCGATACACTCGACCGATTCAATCGGTTGACCGGCGACGATGTTTTGGCGATCCCAACCTTCCGCGATAACGCACCAACCTTTGCGGTCTGTTATGGACTTTGTCTGCAAGGCCTCGATCTAGCCCAAGTGCACGCCTCTTTGGTGCCTCAGGAGATTTTGACCGAGCGGATGATTCGGGCCAAGAAACCGTGGACGCTGCTTGCCCTTGCGGCTTTGCTGCTTGGCATGATTGGTCACTATTTTCTGACCGAGAAAAACTGGGAAGTCACACATCCTGATCTGTGGGACGGGGCTCAAGGGGTCGTGCAACAGATGTCGAGTTACTCTTCGGAACACAAGACCGAGGATCAAACTCTCGAGGCGAAGTTAACGTTCCTCAATGCACTTGGCAAAGAAGTCTCGGGAAATGCCGAGCGGCGTTTAGTCTGGCTCGAGATGCTGCGCGCGATTAATGGCATGATCCCCCGAGAAGACTACCCCAACGGCGAGATGCCCGAACCCAAAGATCGCAAGCCGTACGAAGACCGCAAGGCGATTCATATCACGCAGGTTGAAACGAAACACCTCGAAGATGTGGCAACTTGGTATACCGACGCCGTTAAGGCCCGTTACAAAGAAGAAATGCTTAGCTGGGCCAAGATCACGGGACGCAAGGTGGATGTTGAAGAACTCAACGCATTGGAAGGTCCTTCGGGGCCTGGTTGGGTCATTCAGTTGACTGGATACCACTATTACAACAGCCCTAAACGAATGGGTCGTGAAGGTAGTAACCATGTTCGTAATCTATTGACCACTAACTTTTTTGAAAAACCGATCGTCCTGCCCGACGAAGAGGGCAATAAGATCAGCTTCACCCCTCAGGAATATGGTCTTTCCTATCCGCTGCTGCTTCGTGATGACAAACCGACGACCGTGGTGATTAAGAACCCTCTTTATGACCAAGAAGAGGTTATGAAAGCTCAGATGCAGATCGACGAGCGAAATTTCCCCGAGGGTAAAACGATCGATGATCTCGAGGAGATCGTCAGGACGCCACCCACACTCAGTGTGCTTCGACTTGACTTTGATTACCAAGTGATTTGGCAGCCATCAATGTTGTCCGATCGCATCGAGGCCAAGAAAAAGGCTGCGGAAGAAGCGAAGGCAGCCGAGGAAGCCGAAGCGGGTGCCGACGCGAGCGTCGCGATGAACACGCAGTAAACAGACAACACGCAAATCGGATTTGTCGTATCGCCACAACCGCAGCGACATGTCCAAAGCCCCGATCATCACGCTGGAACGCAGGGTGATCACGGGCGTGATCGCAGAATCAAGCATTCTGCTTTTTCCAATCTTTTCCCGCTCCGATATTCAAAGCGTTAGAGTTTCCCATGGGACAACTAAAAGAACAACTTGCCGGTGTGCTGCGTTACGGTTTCTGGATCGGTGCCGGGTTCGTTGCGATCGTCTCGATTGCCGTTTGGTATATGTCGACTTCGAGTCTGCAGGACGAGGCTGATTCACAACAGTCCAAGATCAAGAGTGCATTCACGTCGGTAACAAGTTTGCAAAGCGAGCTTTCGACGCATCCCAACGAGAAGTCGCATGAGATGATGCGGGCATTGATTGAAACCCGCGAAGAAGAGGTGCTCGAAGCATGGACAGAGATGTATGCACGGCAACGCAGTCTGTTGACTTGGCCTTTGGAGTTGCAGCAAGACTTCGTTGATGAGTTCAAAGATTTGATCCCAATCGAACGTTATGTCCAATATCCGCCAGAGGAAGGACAAGAGAAGGAAGCGTTCTTGTTGAATCGGTATCGCTACTACATCGGCTTGATTTTGCCAGAGATTGCTACGATTGCTCGCGCGAAATGGACAGCCCAGTTTGACCCAACATTCAGCCCTTCGCTGGATGACAAATCGGGGATTCGCGGCTTGATGGCACCTCGGATTAACATTTCGGGGACCAAGAACGAGCCGTTGGTTGTGTGGAGTGACGGGAGCCAGCAGCAACTTCTGATGGATTTGTTCCCTTGGCGTGGATCGCGTCCGTCAACCTTGCAAGTGTATTACTCGCAAGAGAACGTATGGATTTTGAAACAGATGCTGCAAATCATCGACACCGTCAATATTGATGCGAAAGAAGCATTCGAAGCGAAGATTCGCGAGATAAAGACGATCAAGATTGGTCGCTCTGTCAACGTCAGCCCCGGTATCATCAAGCAGGTTTCTTCACAAACCGCAGGGATGGGGATGGATGGAATGGGCATGGATGACATGGGCATGGGAAGCGACATGGGCATGGGAATGGATTCGATGGGCATGGACTCGATGGGCGGCGACATGGGAGTGATGACTGATCCCGGCGACAATCGATACGTTGGAACCGACTATGTTCCGATTACGGGTTCAGCGCTTCGTTCAGCGCTTGATAGTGATTCGCCTTCCGATGTGAATTTGGCGGTTGCGAAACGAGTTCCCGTGATGATGGCAGTGCGAATGGACCAACGATCGGTTCCCGATTTGATCGCCGCCTGTGGAAGTGCTCCCTTAATGATCGAAGTCAAACAAGTTCGCTTGCTTCCCGCAGGTGCTTCGTCCGCAGCAGCCGGTGGCGGCGACGGAATGGGGGGAATGGACAGTATGGACGGCGGCGGAGGAGGAGGAGGTGGTGGTTTCGGTGCTCCCAGCGGTGGTGGGTTTGGTGCCGGAGAAAGTGCGGGAATGGACTCAATGGACGGTGGCATGGGCGGAATGGGTGGTGGAGCGATGATGACCGAGCAAGGTCCAGCGACGGAAAACCCCTACGATATCGATGTTGAAGTTTATGGATTGATCTACATTTACAATCCACCGAATAAAGCAAAGCTCGGAGTCGATCAAGTCGACCAAGAAACCGTCGTCGAAGGACTCGTTGGCGATAAGCCAACGACAACAAGCGACAGTCTGCCAACGCCGACAGTTGGCGGAGACGGCACACCGAAACCGCCCGTGGTACCTGAACCGGCAACACCGCCAGCCGCAGTGGAGCCATCGCCTCCGGCAACAAATCCGCCTCCGGCTACAAATCAACCGAACGGGACAACTCCGCCCGCAACGGTGCCGCCCGCAACAGCGCCTCCGGCTGCTGCGGACCCGAATGCGGCTGCCGCAGCAACGGCTCCCGCAGCCGCGCCGCCTGGGTGACGCGGGCTGTGATCGAAACTGTGGCGGTCCAGTGGCATGTTCATTGGTGCCGTCGAGTGGGGGCTCGCAAAAAGTCGAACGAAATCATGCGACTTGATCGACAAAAGTGCTAAATCTCTGACTCACCAGACGATTGGCGACGGAAAAAAACGTGGTGGTCTGCTTCAGACCTTGTTATATTGAATAAATGCTGGATTCGAGTTGGGGTAAGCGATATGCTTTTCCAATCGAATGCATCAGTCGACTGCACAACTCTTCTCATCAGGCCATTTTCGGGGAACTGTCATGGATTCAAACAAAATCAAAGAATTGGCCATTCAACATGTTGAGAAAGTCATTGTTGCGATCTTTATCTTTGTCTCGGCATTCCTTGTTTACCAAGCAACGCAGCTGCCTGAGTTTACGGAGCAGCCGACCCGGTTGCGTGACGATGCGACCCGAGTCAAGGCGGAAGTCGATGACGACCACACTGATGCGATCATCCCCGAACGAGAATTAGCAAGCTTCGACATTGTCGAAAGGACCAAAAAGACGATCACACCGGTTGATGTGAGTATTGGTTATGCCCCTGTGGGTACTTGGCGTGAAATTGATCGCAACGAATCTTTCAAACGACGTGATCCTGAGCTTTTCGCACCGCTTCAATTGAAAATGGAAAGCGTGATTGGCACGATGGCAATCCGCTCGAAGGACGGCGAGTACGCTTTGGCAAAACTCGAGCCCGCTGATCCGATTGTTGTCGAAGAAAAGAAGGAACGTACACCACGCCGAAGCTCACGCCGCGGACGAGGAATGGAAGAGGACATGTCCGGCATGATGGGAATGGAAGAGGACATGTCCGGCATGATGGGGATGGAGATGGGCGGTATGATGGGCGGCGAGTCAAGTATGGCGATTGCTGCCGTCCGCCGGCTTGACGCGAAAAACAATCACTCCATCTACACGGTACCGTCCACTTTAACTGACTTCCAAACTGGCGGAGTAATGAAGCCGGCCCCCATGGTGGCACGGTTTATCGCCGGGGGTGCTGCACTGCCTCACAAAGCGATTTATCAATCATTCAAAAAATCGCTTTCGGATTCGACCAATTATCGACCCGAGGATCGAGATACACCGAAATACTGGAATTTCCAGGTTCAGCGAGCTGACGTCACGGACCGATCCGTTGATCAACTTGCCGACGGCGATTGGATTGACCGTTATGATCGTGTCTGGCACACAAAAATCGCTGCCATTCTGTGGGCTGGTACGGCGCCCGAGTTGGTTCCCGTCGACTACCGAGACGACCTGCTAACGATGTGGATTCCTCCGATGTTGTTAGATGACTATTCGGGGTTTGCGTTGCATCCGATGATTCCGATGCTTACAAAAGCAGAGATTGAAATTTTAAAAACTCCAGAGGTCAAAGTTTTTGACCCGACGGATGTGCTCGGTGAAGACGGTGACATGTCAGGTATCGACATCAAGCGTACGGACGTCAACTTGAATGCGACTGGTATGGATGGATCGATGATGGATACTGCATCGCAGATGATGACGTCGCCATATGGATTTGCCGGTATTGAGGCCGATCCCGTCGATTACAAACTGATCCGTTTCTTCGATTTTGATTACTCGTTTGACAAAAACTCGCCCAAGGTTGGTCGCAAATACGTCTACCGAGTTCGCGTTTCGGTGAAAGATCCGAACTTTCCTGACAGCCCGCTACTGCAACCTTTGGCCAAGACATTGCATCCCGAAGCCTACGCGCGAGTCAGCGAACTGCAGGCACAAGCGGAAAAGGCTTACGAGCCCATTCGCAAGAAAGGTGGACGCGATCCAATTAGCAAGTTCCGTCAATTTGAACGCTGGACTCCGTGGAGTGAGCCAAGTGCACCTGTATCGCTACCCACCGAGAACACGGTCCTAGCCGGTCCCGTCGTGCCAGCCGCAATCAAGGTTTTCAACTACCGCAACCGCGCAGTGCCGTATGCGAAAAATGAACCCACGGCGAAGATGGTGGTTTCTAAGTTCGACGCCGCATTGAAAACTCGCGTTCCAATGCAAATTGACGCCACAGAGGGTACCGTCCTCAGCAAAACCGCCGAATTTACCGATGTGATTGATCCGTTGACGCTGGAGGTCAAAAAGCTGCCCAATGCCAAGATCAGTAATCGCACCACGGTGATTGCGATCGACGGGGGCAATCCTTTGAGTATCGCGACCGGCGACGACCTGAAAGAACCTGGCAATATCCTGTTATTCAAAGATAACGGCGAGCTGGATGTTTCAAGCGAAGTCGACGACTTGCAGCCTTATCGCATCTACTCGTTCGCAGACGAGAAGGGCGAATAAAGCGTCCGCTTTGTCATTACGCCAAGGGCAGTATCTCGGTAGCTCTTGGCAGCCGTTTGGCTGAGGCAAAGCTTGGATGTCCCGACAACAACAGTGGTAACATCGGAGGCGTCGAATCGGCGAGCTTGCCAAGTTCAGCATCGTCGATTCGCCCCGTGAGACGCGAGTTTAGTATCGCCTGATTCAGCACGGTTCCAAATGGGCCGTAGGGATACTCGTCCAAATCAAGCGTTTGTCGTTTGGCAAAATAGGAGTCGACCGTCACCTTCGGGCCGAAGTCGACATCGACGTGTTCGGCAGCGGCGAGTTCGTATTCGTGACGGTGTTCGTAGATGTCGATCAACAAACCGCGTGCGTGGCGATTCTCGGGTTGCCCATCTCGCACTCGGATGGTGTCGGTGACCGCTCGCTCGGTGTTACCAAAGAACCAATGTGCTTCAGCGAGTCCCACTTTGGCGATCACTGAGAACGGATTTAGTTGAGTCGCTTCGCGAAGGCGTAGCAACGCATCCGCTTGATTGTTTCGCGTTAGCTCGAGTAGTCCCAACTGATGGTGGGCTTGCCAATAATTGGGTTCGTCCGCAATCAACTTTTGGAGGATTTTTGCGGCATCTTCATAACGATAGAGCGTCTGCCACAATAACATCGCGTCGGCTAAACGTGCGTTGGGCAAATTCCTATCGAGTGCTAAGGCTTCCGAAACGGACTCGCGAGCGGTCTGAATCAGTTCAATCGATTCCTCCGTGGAACTTTGCGCGGCGAGCGTAATGGACGCCAGCGCTATCCCCGCCAACGGTGCGGCATAATGTTTGTCTTGCCGATGTGCTGATTGGAAGCACAAAAGTGCCTTTCGCAAGCCAGCGGGACTGTCGGGATCAGCACGTCCAGCTCCATCCATTAGACAGCTAAACGAGCCTTGGTTTGTAGGGGAAGGGCCCGAATCGGACGAAGTCAAAGAACGCCCCACAGCAGCCGCCAACTCGGATGCAAAGCGAGATTGTTCTAACAAGCTCTCTCCGGTAGGCGACAGAAATGTTTGGCCCCATAGCTGATTTCCGGTTCGCGACGAGATGATCTGCAGGTTGATTTCGTCAAACGACTTCTCACCACGTTTCACGGTGTTAAAGTTGCCGGTCACTAAGGCGTCGACGTCAAGCTCGTTTCCAATCGCAATGAATTCGTCTCGAGTGCTGGCGACAAAAGGGCGAAATGGGGTAACACTAACGTCCTTCAGTCGGCTGAGCTCGTTGACTAGAAGCACTGCAATCTCGTCTCCGCGATCGGTGGTTTGATCGCCGATTGGCTGGCCGGCTGACATACTTGCTAATCGGGTCGCACGCCCGTTGGTATCGGTGAAGGACAGCACTGCTAACGAACCAATGTCTCGGAGCGTTTCGTTGTGATATTGAACCGTCAATTCGGCGAGTATTCCGCCAAGTGCTCCCCCCGTCACAAGTTCAAAGAAGCGGCGGCGTGCGAAAACACCGGCTCCGTAACCTGATTCGATTTGCTGATGGATCGGATCGAGTTCAGTGCCACGTCGTCGTAACCGCGTCGCGATATCGTCGGCCGAAGCGGGCCGTTTGCCAATTTCTTTCTGTAAACACTCGCTGATAAGATCGGCGAGCTCGACATCAACGCGTCGGCGGACGGGGTCAGTGTCCGGAACGGATTCCAAAGTGGAAGCAAAGCGAGCGCTCGCAGTAGAACCATCAAAGGCTCGTTTTCCGTAAAACGCTTCGAACAGGACGCAGCCCAGAGCAAAAATGTCAGCGGCGGGGCCTGCGGTTTCACCGCGAGCTTGTTCAGGTGCCATGTAGCCTGGCGTTCCCATGACCACCCCCTCACGGGTGCGATCGCCTGGAGCCGCATCGAATAGACTTCCTTCGGAACGCGACAGACCGAAGTCGAACAGCTTTACCGAGATCCCATGGGGTGCCGAGCCATTGGTCGCCCCCCCCTTTCGATCGGAACTACGCTGCATGACCATAATGTTCTGCGGCTTTAGATCTCGGTGCACGACGCCACTGCGGTGGGCGACCGCTAAGGCGTCGGCAATCTGCGCCCCCATGCGTCTGACCGTGTTAGCGTCGCAGGAGGTCTTCGCCAAATACAGGTCGAGCGTTTCCCCCTCGAGCAGTTCCATCACGGCAAACGGATTCGAATCTGCCACTCCGACGTCAAACAGTTCGACGATGTTAGGGTGACTTAACGCGGCGACCGCGCGTGCTTCGCGTTCAAAGCGTTCACGCAGCGATTCTCGTTTCTCACGATCGCGGGTGGAATTGCTGATCGCCAGCATTTTGATTGCTACTTTGCGATCCAGACGTGTATCGACTGCCTGATAGACGATGCCCATCCCCCCCTGGCCGAGGACACAAGTAATCAGGTAGGGACCAATTTTGCGGCCGACGGCTTCGGGAGTTGCGTTGGAAACCGGGATTGCGTGCGTCGTGAACGAGAAAGCAGAGTGTGGGCGTTCTGTCGGTTCCGTCGAAATCTCGTCACGAACGGCAATCAACTCTTTCCGCAACAATTCCCCACTGTTTCCGGCATGTGCTGCAACCAAACTTTCGATCGACGGTGCGTCGCCGCTTCGCAACGCTTGCTCGTAATCGAGACAAATCGCGTCGAGTCTAGCGAGTTCTTTTGCGGTCAAATCGTTCAGATCCATCATTAATCTCCAGCATTACACGAGCGAACGCCGTTTCCATACACCGCTGCGTTCGTTAAACACTCTCGTCTGCTTTGGCTTCGGACCACATTCGGCGAATCAATTGCAACCGACGCTCGACCGCTCGTTTGCTAAGTTCCAATCGCTCCGCGATCTCGTCTACAAGAAAACCGTCCATCCGCATTACGGCGATTTGGCGAAGTTGTTCATCGCCTAATTGGTCTAACAACGTTTCGCAGGCTTCGGCAAGCTCAGCTCGGACGTCGGGTGAGGAATCATCACTGGGGACATTCCCGATTCCAACCTCACGCCCACCCTCGTTGGGATCGATGAACACCGATTCACCACGGATATTACCCCCCCCGCGTTTCTGCCGCGTGTGATGCCTTAAATGGGCATTCACTTTGCGCGATGTCAGGGTGATCAGCAGCCCCCACAGATTCTCTGGCCCGTGTAAATCGGGAAATTGGTCCCGTCGGACGCCCGCAATGAAACTTTGGAATGCTGCAATGGCGATATCTTCTTCGTCCGCAGTTCTCCGTAAATTGGGGGGCATGCGTTTGGCGGCCAATCGCACAAGACTATGGTAATAGTCGTTCCACAATGTTTCGGTGGCCGCGTCGTCTCCGACGCGGACCCGTTCTAGAAGTTCGACAAATTCGCTTCCTGATTCGTCCATATAGTTAATGATAGCCCGTCAGGGGGCATTTAGGGAACGTGGGTTCCGAATGAGCCATTTGTTCTGAAGATCACATGTCTCTGTCGAGAACATCTTGCTGCGGAGTTAAAACGGACCCAAACATACCGCTGGCGCCATGCGATGAATGCATTTTCGGAGCTGCCGCTGCGGTGGGGGAAGGTCGTCTGATCGACCGCCCGATGATGGACAGTTGGCTCCGACCGCGAACTGTTATTGGTCTTCGAATTGGTCTTCGATGCGATCCGCCTTCGCGTCGGCATCACGCTCGACTTGGTCTGCCAATGCTTCGCCTTCCACCTCAACACGGTCGGCGATGCGTTCCAATTCAGCCTGAGGCTTGTCGTCTCGTTCTCGTGTCTCCTCAGCGAGCATCTTGATTCCTTTTCGAGTAATCTCGGCTTCGCGGTCCCCTTCGCTGCGAACGATGTCCGCCTTTTGCTCGCTCGGGGACTGCGTACATCCAACAACAAAACAAATGCAAAATAATGAAACGAGTGACAGCAAAGCGATACAGGCGGTTTTACTGCAATCGCGACCTCGTTGACGTTTAATCTCAATCACTTCACATCACCTGAATATTGAACGTTTTCTACTCGCTCACCCAAGTGCGAATGGCATACCGTCGGTGGCATCATCTCGCCCCTCATCCAACGACACACGTTGAACAACACGAGCGGACAATTTGGGGAGGAACAGCGTTTGCTGATGGCTGTTTGCTGAAGGCACGCTCACCGCTACTAACAACCGAGGAAAACCCCGAAAACGTTAGCGTCCATACGCAGCAGCGGGGGCCTCAAAGATTGGAATCGAAAATGACTCACGTTCCATTTGATATTTCAGGTGGCTCGGATATTGGTAAAAAGCGATCCGAGAACCAAGATCACTACTTGATCGCAGATTTACGACGCCAACTTGTTGTTCGCGGGACCGACATTCCTGATGCTGTGAATCGTGAGATGTTTGGCTGCCAAGAGGGGAATCTATTGGTGGTAGCCGATGGGATGGGAGGCCATCGCGATGGCGAACAAGCGAGTCGAACTGCGATCGAGGCCACCGCTCAATATGTCCTAGACATGATGCATTGGTTTCTAAAACTTTGTTCGGATGACGAGCAAGATTTCATTGACGAGTTGTCCGAGTCACTCACCTCTGTCCAGCAGAAAATTTGGTCGGTGGGCGACAATTCGCATCGACGCATGGGGACGACGGTAACCATGGGCTACCTGCTCGGATCACGAATGTACATTGTCCACGCTGGCGACAGTCGTTGCTACTTGCTCCGCGACAAGTCCCTGAAGCAATTGACGACGGACCACACGGTGGCTCAACAATTAATCGACGCGGGAGCACTAAAAGAATCGGATGATGCGATCCAACAATGGCGGCACGTCCTTTGGAACTGCGTCGGCGGCGGGAACCAGGCGGTTCGGCCCGAAGCGGTGCGATGTACGCTGCAAACCGGCGACGTTCTGCTGTTGTGCAGCGACGGGCTGACGGGCATGCTCGACGATGACCAAATCACGTCGATCTTGATTGCAAATAAGGACAGCGAAACGAGCGTTGCCAAGTTGATCCAAGCAGCCAATGATCACGGCGGCGAAGACAATATTTCCGCAATTGTTTGTCGAATCAATGAAGTCGAGGACTGCGGCGATACGGACGCGCCTATCAACCTGGATACTACGGTCGGTTAAAACCCGTATCGACATTTCGATTGAGAACTTCGACTTGCTGCGAGCACACTGGCGTGACGCTGGCGATCATCGCGTGGTAATCCACGGGTAACCCGTGCTCGATCGATCCTTTGACGACATGATCGTGGTACCAATCCACAGGCAGGAGCGAGTTGTCGATGCGACTAGCAATTGCCTGATAAAGGAATGTGTCGATCGTTCTATCTTCGACATGAACTTGCACAGTCACATGTTCATAGCCAACCCCGAGCGACTCGCAACGATCGAGTTCGTGTTTCTCACTCAGCAGGGTTTCGTAGACGACGCCCCACAAGATGTCGAAGTCGTTGTTGGTCGCAAAGGCATTTGCCTTTCCCGTGCCATCGGTGCCGAGTTTGTGAAACCGGAGCGTTCGGCCACGGACAAATCCAACGGCTCGCGGCATGGCGCTCGGACATCGCGCACGCAGCCTCGCAGTGGACATGTTTGAACCGTACGCAAAATGATGAAACGTTTTCATCGCACCTAACAGACTTGGGGCCTAAACAGACTGGGGAGGCGTCGCCATCGAAGCGAACCATCGCTAGAAAAATGGTCCTCGGAGTCAATACGGCTCCGGGGGACATGATCGAAACACTGCGATTACATCTGGCAACCGCCACCACAGCAGCGAGGTGCACCGCATGCCTCGCCACTGCCGGCCATTGGAAGCGAAGATCCGCTTCGGACCGCGGGAGCCGCAGTCACGCTCAATTGCCGCTGGATGTCCTGATTGCCGCAGTGCGGGCATTCGGCGACTTCATCTTCGCGACGCAATAATATTTCGACCACTTGTTTACAAGGTTTGCATTCGTATTCGTAGAGTGGCATGGTTCGCTAAAATAGGAGGGAGTTAAAAGTAGTTGATTCGATTATATACAGACCGCCTCATTCTTCGCAAAACATGTTTTGGATGTCTCCCGATGAAAATTCGAGCTCTCAGCCGTGACCAAGTGCGATCTGTCGACCAGACGGCCATCGAAGAATATGGCATGTCTGGCCTCGTTTTGATGGAAAACGCGGGGCGTGGTGCGGCGGAAGTGATCCAACAGAACTTGGCGAGCGGTCGAGTCGTGATCCTGTGTGGCAAGGGGAACAACGGCGGTGATGGCTATGTGATCGCGCGTCATTTGGATCTGATGGAGCGAGACGTCGTTCTCGTTTCCGTCGTCGAAATCAGCTCTTTGTCGGGGGATGCTGCTGCAAACACGGCGATTGCAACCCGTGCCGGTTTGGATCTTCGCACCGCGACCACGCGAGAGGAAATCGAATCCAGCCTTGCGGAGGCTGACGTGATCGTGGATTGCTTGCTCGGCACGGGAGCAACCGGCCCGCTGAGAGGTATCTACTCCGATGCGGTCCAGGTCGCCAATCGATCACGCGCGGCCCGCGTTGCCATCGACGTCCCAACAGGTTTGGATGTTGATACCGGAGACGCCGACCCCAATACGTTTAGGGCCGAGCTGACGATTACGTTTGTGGCGAAGAAGATCGGCTTCGAATTCGAGGGCACGCAGCCGTTCCTTGGTGACATCGAAGTGGTGCCGATAGGAGTACCACGAAAACTACTGCATGAATTCTGCTCGTGAGCTAGAGCAACGATGAACGATCGAAGGCCGTCTAGCTGGACTGTTCGATTTTGTGAGCCGCGACGCGTAAGCGGCCGGGTCCCGTAGCGCTACCCGGTGCCTTACGGCCCACGGCTCACGAAATCAGGGGAACAACGCATAAAAAGGTCTATCGAACTCGTTAACGTTCGATGTCGGTTTCGTTGGCCGCTCGGTTGTTCAGTTCGCGCAGCTGGTGCATCGTTTCAATGATCGCTTCGGCTTGCAAACGAATTGCCTTCTTGAACTGCCCCGCCTGCACCGAGGCGTCTCCCTTTTTCTGCAGCTTGTCGATTTTTCCCCAGTCCATCAACCAATTGCGTTGGGACGCGGCGGTGCGAAGTTCTTCGACGGTTTTGCCAAGCCGATCGTAAAGCTCTTTGTTGGGTTTGGCTTGATAACGTCGGTAAGGTCCCTTACCGCCTGCCGTTTTAGGAAGCGGACGTGACTTCTGTTTGGGTTTGCTTTGCACATACTGAGCGACACAGAATCCTGCCGCGATCACACCAAGAATGATGGCGATGATCATTGGCCCGAGTGCCTTACTGACTGGCGTCTTTAACACCACCATCGCCAATGCCAAGCACAATGCACCGGCAAAGCAAATCGCAGCAGTGCCGATCAAGAGTGGAGAGACTGCCGCAGGCTCCGTCTTTCGAAATGTCCGTTTCTTGCCTGACGGCTTGCCCGATGTTTCCGCAAAGTCATCCTCCACGCGAACGATGATCACAGTCGAGTTGTCGGGACCGCCACGCAAGTTTGCCAGATCAACCAACACGCGTGTCGCCAGTTCTTCTGGCAAACAATCCATGATCGTCGCAATTTCTTCGTCTTCGACTTGTCCCGACAATCCATCGCTGCAAAGTAGAAATTGATCCTGGGATTGGATTTCGAAAGGTCCTTCGATATCGACCTCGACATTCGCGTTGGGACCGAGCGATCGCGTGATGACGTTTTTCGGAATCGATTGCCCGAGCACGCTGTCGGGATGGATTTGGCCGCTTGCTTCCATCTCCCAAACCAACGAATGATCGAACGTCAATTGCTCGAGCACCCCCTCGCGTAACCGGTACGCTCGTGAGTCGCCTACATGTGCGACGACGGCACCGACGGGCAAGATCGCCAAACTGCTGGCGGTTGTACCCATGTTGTAAAATTCGGGGTTCTGCTGCCCGCGGCGGTGGATTTCCGCATTCGATTCACGAACTGCAATCCGCAATGCTTCGCACGAGTCTTCTTCGGGCGAGCGGAAATATTGCATCGCGATATATTCGGTCGCTAAACGGCTCGCCAATTCGCCGGCGGCATGCGCTCCCATCCCATCGGCGACGACAAACAGGTGTCCACGATGATGGAATCGTTCGTGGCTTCCAGCCATCAGCACCGCCATCGAATCTTGATTATTCGCGCGACGCATCCCGACGTCCGTCAGTTGCGAATACTGAATACCTGGCTTCCAAGATTCCGACACAGATAGATGACTCGCCTCGAGGTGGTTCAATGTCATATAGGCCTATATTGTAACCCTCGCGTCGATGCGAAGGTCTGCACGACGTCCCAATTTTTTCGCCCTAAGATTAAATAAGCAGTGGGTTGCCTCGTTTAATCGTTCATTTCTAAACATGGCGGATAAACGGTGCCATCACGCTAGTGATCGAACTCGTATCCAAACCAATCCGCTGCGTCATAGTGCCACGTGCACACTAAAATCGAATCTTAGGATCCGATGGAAAAAACGTGACTTCTTTCCGCCTGTGATCGAGCCAAAGGCACGCGGTTCGCCTCTAGTGGGGTGTTGATTTAATTCAAATGCAAATCGCAGTGGTGAGCCGTGGGCGGTAAGGCACCAGGTAATACGTGGAACCCGGCCGCTCACGCGCGAGCGGCTAACTAAATCAACAAGCCGCAAAACTGCTTGATCCTTAGCAAAACCGTTGCCAAGCGTGTAAAGCGAGCCATAGTGTATAGTTTGGGCAGTCTCATATGTACTCCCCATTCACGACGAAAGTCTGCTGTGGAATTCTGCTTCGTGCCAGTCTTGCGAGTCGGCTATGGGACGAAGTCGCCTGAAACACCCCATTTGCCGACAAAAGTCTGTTCTGCAAGCGACATTCGCTGGCGTGCTCTCAATTCTCGTGCTTGCAGCGACTTTGCTTCTTCCTGAACCGGATCGCTGAGGTTCGGATAACCGATTGCAATCGCAGTTTGCGGTTGGTGGTCCTCGGGAATTTGATACTCCTGACGCGTTCGGCTCAGATTGACGCCACCCATCTGATGAACTTGCAGTCCCAATTGGGTCGCTTGCAGGGCGAGGTGGGCGGATGCTTGTCCAAGATCGTAAATCGCAACGCGATTAGGACTGTTGTTGCGTCGAAAAGTGGTTCGGTTGACCGTAATGATCAGCACGCCGGCGTGCCGCGCCCAGTCTTGATTCGCTTCCATCAAGCACCCGACCATCGTTTCAAAGTGGGGTGTGTCTTGGCGTCTGGCTACAATCCAACTCCACGGCTGATCGTTAAAGCTGCTCGCGGACCAGCGGGCGGCTTCCAGGCAGGTCAGAATTTTGTCATCCTCGACATCTCGAGGCTCAAACCGATACGGGCTAAATCGGTTTTGAATTGCATCAAGGACAGGGCGCTGGGTGGGATTCATTAGTTCCGAAAACCGAACGAGACAACGAGATTTCAGTGGCGATTATGGCAAAGGAAGCTCAAGTGCAAAACAGGTCCGCGAAACCATGGAGCGATTTGACGATCCGTCAACGCTGCAAAATCGTCGCCGCAGCTCGGTTCTCGATTGCACGCCAAGTCGACAATTTAACACGTCTGTGTGAGAGCGACCAGCGAACCGATTCGCTCGAAACGGTCACCGCCGAATTGTTTCCGCTCTGTGATGCGCTGAAATACTTGGGCCGTCGCGGTGCTGCGATTTTGCGACCTCGTCGACTGGGCGTTCTCGGACGGCCAATTTGGATGTGGGGGGTACAGAGCGTCGTTCGCCGCGAACCGCACGGCACCGTGCTGATCCTCGGCACATGGAATTATCCGCTGTTGTTGATCGGAGTCCAACTCGCACATGCATTGGCGGCGGGAAACCGTGTTCTGCTGAAACCGGCCCCAGGGTGCGAGACGCTGACGACGCAGTTAGTCGAGTGTTTCTACAGTGCGGGGGTTCCGAGTGACGCGCTGATTCAACTCGATTCATCTGTCGAGGCGGCCTCACGTGCTCTGAATGCAACCGACGATGCCCCTTCCTCCGAACGTGTTGATCTCGTCGTTTTGACCGGCGCTGCGAACACGGGACAAAAGGTGCTCGAACAAACCGCCGGCACATTGACTCCGACAATCATGGAACTGAGCGGATGTGATGCCGTCGTTGTATTACCCGGTGCCGAGATTGAACGCGCTTGCTCGTTCCTCGAATTCGGGCTCTGTCTCAATAGTGGAGCGACCTGTATTGGGCCTCGCCGTTTGTTGATCGAAGATTCACCCGAGTCCGATCGATTGGTCAGGCGGCTTTGCGAGCTTCTCGATCGATCCGAGACCCTGTTTACGATTCACTCGGCCGCACGCAAAAGCGTGACTGGCACGATCCGAGATGCGTTGCAGTCGGGCGCCGTCGATGCCACGTCGCGATTCGATATGGATTTGTTAGCGTCAAGCGGCACCATGCGACCCTTGGTGCTCGAGCAAGTTCGCGTTGATGACAAAATCGCGTCGGCGGATCTTTTTGCTCCTGTGATAAGCGTCATCCGTGTGCCCAATATCGAAGACGCGGTCAGCGCGATCAATGAATGTCCCTATCGATTGGCGGCGTCCGTTTTTGGTCCCGGGCGCGAAGCGGTTGCGTTGGCTCGGCGGTTAAAGGTCGGGTCGGTTGCGATCAACGACTTGATTGCTCCGACTGCGGACCCACGAGTTCCCTTTGGTGGCAGAGGAAACAGTGGATTTGGAGTGACGCGTGGCGACGAAGGGTTATTGGCGATGACCGTGCCTGTGGTGACGAGCAAACGACGCGGCCGATTCGCCGCTCACTTGATGCCTCGAAACGACTCCACTCGTCAAAAATTGACCGCAGCCCTACAACTAGTTAATGCCCAAGGATTCACGGATCGTTGGCGAGCAATACGCCGTCTCTTCTCTTGACGTGATATCCTTCAAAGCGTGAACCCCATCACGCTGTACCGCACGTTGCGTCTGCCTTCGGAAGTAATGAAAAATCATGAGTGTCACCGACAAAATTGCACGGAAAGTCATCGTCATCGGCGGCGGTTTGGCGGGCCTCGGTTCTGCATGTGTCCTGGCTGCTCGCGGGCATTCAGTGACATTGCTTGAGAAGAATGATTGGCTAGGCGGCAAGGCTGCTGAGTTGAGCGACCAGGGTTATCGCTTTGACATGGGCCCAACCATCTTGACGCTGCCGAGCGTGCTGAGACGCATTTTCGCCGAAGCGGGGCGTGAAATGGACGACTACATCTCGATGATCCCGCTGGACCCACAATGGCGATGCTTCTTTGAAAAAGAGGGGAACCAAGAACAGACCGTATTAGACTTGGTGGCCAATATTGACGAGATGACCGCCAACATCAATCGCTTTACTGGCTCTGCGAAGGACGGCATTGGCTATCGGAAATTCATGTCGATTAGCGAGAAATTGCACGGGGTTTCGGATCGCTTTTTTTTCTGGCGAAGCGTCGGCGGTCTGCGTGACACGATGCAGGTTGGCGGCGCGTTTTCGGCTGCTGTACTCAGTGACGTGATGGCGCTACGAATGGGGAAAAGTGTTGCATCGGTCGTTCGCAAACATGTCGATGATGACCGTCTGGCTCAGATGATGGATCACTTTACCCAGTACGTTGGTTCGTCACCTTACGCTTCGCCCGCCGTGCTGTGTGGAATCGCCCACATGCAAACCGACGAAGGGATTTGGTACCCGATCGGCGGTACCCGAGCGGTCCCCGAGGCATTGACTCAGTTAGCAGAAGAATTGGGCGTCGAGATTCGCACGGGCACCGATGTCATGCGAATCACCACATCCTCGTCCAACGCGGGGCCCTCAACCAAGGTGACCGGTGTCGTGACCGCAGGTGGTGAAACGATCTTGTGTGATGCGATCGTCAGCAACTGTGATGCGGTGCGAACGTACCGGGAATTGCTCGATGGCACGACTGAATCAACTCGCTTTGAAAAACCTCATTCCTACGAACCGGCGTGCAGCGGTGTGGTGCTGTATCTGGGGCTGAATCGACGCTATTCACAACTGCTGCATCACAATTTTGTTTTCTCGAAAGATCCCGAGCAGGAATTCGACTTCATTTACAACCGAGGCGAACTGGCACCGGATCCGTCGGCTTACGTCTGTGCCCCGGCGATCAGCGAACCGAATGTGGCCCCGCCGGGCTGCGAATCTCTGTACGTCCTGGTGCACACGCCTTACCTGCGTCCGAATCATGATTGGCACGAAATGTTGCCAAGATACCGTGAGACGATTTTGGACAAATTGGAATCGGCGGCCGGGATGAGCGGTTTGCGTGACGCGATCGTTTACGAATCCGCATTGACGCCCGAGGACATTCACAATCGCTATCGCGTGCTCAATGGGGCCATTTACGGACTAGCAAGCCACGGAAAGTTCCTCGGCGCGTTCAAACCCGCCAACCGTCGCCGCGATTTGTGCGGTTTGTATCTGGCCGGCGGGGCGGCTCACCCCGGCCCCGGGATGCCGATGGTGTTAATGAGTGGATGGATCGCTGCGGATTCGTTGGACGAGGATTCGCGAAACCGTAAGTCCATGCCCTGTTAGACCTGCATTTTCCGGTGAATCCGAAAATGATTGCTGCTCAGTCTATCCGCCGCTTGGGCGACTAGGAGAGTCGCGGCCGCCCGAGGAATACATGTGCGAAAACATGTGCAAAAACAGGGGGGACGAGCAACCCGCCGGCCGATAATTCGTTAAAATCTAACGGACGACGCCGTTCCCCCTCTTCTCTGATACTCCGAACGATTGAAACCATTAAATTCCGATATTCGTGGTCTTGTTCTTGCTGCGGTTGTCGCAACAACCGTATTTCTGATCGACTGTAATGTCACCCAGCACACGGCGGTCAGCGTGTTGTACGTGATCGCGGTCGGCAGCACGTTCCTGACACATCAGCGTAAACATGTCCTAATCGCAGCGGTATTGTGCAGTCTGATGACGCTGCTCGGTTGGTTCGTGTCCCCCGTGGATACCGCAGATATTAGTCCCAATTGGAACTGGCTGATCGCTTTGGTTGGAATTTGGGTCACCGCGGGGCTCTGCTCGCGAGTGCTGCGATTGGGTGCCGAACGGACCTTCAGCAACTTGTTGGGAGAACACCTGCAAGAGGAGTTGCGGTCCGAACAAACACGCGTTTCCGAAATCGAAGAGCGGTGTCGATTGACGATCGATGCTGCACTTGATGCGGTCATCATGATTGACGAGGACAGTCGGATCACGGAGTGGAACAAGCAAGCCGAACATACGTTCGGATGGACGCGTGAAGAGTCGTTGGGACAATCGCTCGCCGAGCTGATCATTCCCGAGCGATTACGTGCCGATCACTATCGCGGATTACAGAGGTTCAACAAAACCGGCAAGGCGATGGTGATGAACCAGCGTCTCGAATTGTCCGCGCTGCGTCGCAACGGCGAAGAGTTTCCAATCGAGTTGACGATCATCGTGATGCGGAACTCCGGCAAGAACCACTTCAGTGCTTTTGTGCGTGATATCACCGAGCACAAAGCGACGCTCGAAGAGCTTCGCAATCGAGAATTGCAAATCACCAGTTTGCTGAACTCGACTGCGGAGGGAATCTACGGTATCGATCTCGACGGTAGGTGCACGTTTGCAAATACGACCTGTGCGCGATTGCTTGGGTACGAGACGCCGGAAGAATTATTTGGCGTCAACATGCACGAATTGATTCACCACACTCGAATCGATGGTACTCCCTACAAACAAAAAGACTGTCAAATCTATTGTGCCTTTCGAGAGGGGAAAGGAGTGCACGTGGACGACGAGCACTTTTGGCGCAAAGACAAAACTTCATTTTCGGTTGAGTATTGGTCTTACCCCGTCCATGTCGAAGGCACCCTAGGTGGATCGGTTGTCACGTTTGTCGACACTTCGGATCGGAAGCGTCGGGAAAAGTTGCAAACGAAGATGTACGCAGAACTCGAAGATCGCGTCGCGTTACACGATCAAGAACTCGTCGCGATGCGAGACCGACTTGATTTGGCGCTCGAAGGTGCCAACGTGGGGCTCTGGGATTGGGATGCCGTCACCAACGAAGTTTATTTTTCCAAAACCGCAAAAACGCAACTTGGGTATGACGAGGACATGCCTTGGAACCAATTTCGCGACTGGGAGAACCGACTTCATCCCGATGACCATGATCAAGCGATGCAGACATTGAAAAGCTATTTCGCCGAACGTGGCGCCGTTTACCAATCGACGTTTCGAATGCGATGTGCCAATGGCGAATACCGCTGGGTGCTGTCGCAAGGGCATGGTGAATTTGACTTGGAAGGCAGTCCACTGCGTCTGATTGGGGTGCACATCGACATTCACGAACAGATCGAGAACGAGAAAATTCTCGAATGGCTCAATGGCGAACTCTCGCGAACCGTCGACGCCTTGCACAGCAGCAACATCGATCTACAGCAATTTGCGTACGTGGCGTCACACGATTTGCAGACTCCTTTACGTGCGATCGCCAGCTTCGCTCAGTTTTTGCAAGACGATTATGCAGGAAAATTCGACGACACCGCCGATGACTATCTAAAACGGATCGTCCAAGGTGCTCACAGGATGCAGCAACTGATTCGTGATCTGCTTGGCTACTCGCGGGTCGAATCGCGAGCGGCACCTTTTCAACCGACGTCGCTCAATGAGGCGTTTGACGACGCCGTTGAAATGCTTAGTTCATCGATCGCCGAAACCGAAGCACATATTACACGCGACGATCTGCCGACCATTCAAGCAGACAAGTCACAAATTGCACAGCTGTTCACGAATTTGATCGGAAATGCCGTGAAATACCACGGCGACGTTCCACCCAAGGTGCACGTCTCGTCCGAAACCAGCGATGAGTTGTACACAATTTCGGTGGAGGACAACGGGATCGGCATTGATCCGCAGCACCACGAGCGAGTGTTTGAAATCTTCCGTCGTTTGCACACTCAAACCGCCTACCCCGGGACGGGAATCGGGCTGGCCGTTTGTCGCCGTATCGTCAATCGGCATGGCGGTGATATCTCGGTAAAATCAAATGAGAGTAGCGGATGTACTTTCGTGTTTACGATTCCTGTGGATAATTCACAACTGGAATCGTTTGATGCAGAGAGCCCCGACGCAATCAGCATCGGGCATGATAAGGCGATGGGGGATGCATGAAAGTTGTAGATAGCGGACGACCGGCCGAAGTACTTTTGGTCGAAGATAACGAGGACGACGTGATTATTACGCGTCGTGGATTCAATAAGTCCGAATTGGAAGTGAATCTTCACCGTGTCGAAAATGGTGAACAGTGCATGCAGTTCCTGAGGAAATCAGGACCTTATATCGATGCGCCCACACCGGATTTGATCCTGCTCGATTTGAACATGCCCGTCAAAGATGGTCGCGAAGTCTTGGCTGAAATCGTTGCGGATGAACAATTGCGTCGATTAGCAGTCGTCGTTCTGACAACATCGGAATCCGATCGAGACCTGCTGACGATGTACGATTTGCGGTGCAGTTCCTACATTTTGAAACCCGTTGACTTCAAACAATTTCAACGCGTGATCAAATACATTGGCGAATATTGGTTCACTATCGTTGTATTGCCCAACGGAAAAGAGGAATAGGCGATCGAGACGGCTGGGTTTCCCGCTTGCCCGAATCCCCGCTTGCCCCAACCTCAGATCCCATAACCTCACGAAAGCCGACCCCCGTTTGTCATGATGCGCAAAACAGGTCAGAATCTCCCGCTCACAGCCGCTTCCGACGATTCCCGCTTGTATTTATGACCTCAGCTTCTTCTCGTGGCGTGTTTATTGTGATCGATGGCATCGATGGTGCGGGGAAATCGACCCAAGTCCAGCGATTGTGCGACTCACTGCGTCAACAAGGCTACCAAGTCACCCAATCTCGTGAACCGACCGATGGGCGATGGGGCAGTATGATTCGCAATAGTGCGACGACGGGGCGATTGTCACTCGACGAGGAACTCAGTGCGTTCGTGGAAGATCGTCGCGAACATGTGGCGGAGTTGATCCAACCGGCACTCGCCGAGGGGCACGTCGTGGTTGTCGATCGCTATTTCTACTCGACGGTCGCATACCAAGGCATCCGCGGTGCCGACACCGAAACGCTGTTGAAGGACATGCGAGCTGAGTTTCCGATTCCCGATCTCACCTTGTTTTTCGATCTGCCCGTGGATGTGGCTTTACAGCGAATTTCGGAGACGCGAGGCGATGTGCCCAACGAATTCGAACAAGAAGATTCGCTGACAAAAATTCGCAAGACGTTTCATCGGATGGCCAGCGAATGTGACGAAGTGCAGTTGCTCGATTGCACGTCAAGCGTTGATGACGTCGCCACCGAGATCGCCGCTCGAGTATCAAAAACGCTGGCGACGGCGTCTTAACAGGTACGTAGAAATATTAAAACTCAGAAACTGCCGTCGCCTGAGAGTCGTTGTCGTCGTCAGACGGTCGAATCCACGCTCGGGGGGGGCGTCGTAACGCACTTTGGCTCGCGAAATGGGACCGTCGAATTGCCAGCCTGACCCTCATAACCCCACTGAACGTCGTTATTGTCCAATTCCGACACGGTGTATCTGTGGCGTTATTCTTTGTCCCTTTTTGCTGACAAGACCAGGGCTATTTGATTACACTCTAGCCGGCGGATCTAGCAAACGAACTGAAACTTATCATGGTTCTCACGATGCGCCGCTGCCTGCGCACTCGGCAGAACCGACGGAGCCGACATAGCTGTGGCAATACACGTTGGGCTTGAGCACTATACTCGCTATTCCTATGACCGGCCGATCCGGATGTCACCGCATCTGATCCGTCTGCGGCCGGCACCTCATGCCCGCACGCCCATTCATAAATATCAGCTAAAGATTGAACCAGCCGATCACCATATCCACTGGCAACAAGATCCCTTTGGCAATCAAATCGCGCGGGTCATCTTTCCAGAACCAGTAACCGAGTTTGTGGTCGACGTTCAGTTGGTTGCGGAAATGACCGTAATCAACCCGTTTGACTTCTTTGTCGAGGAATACGCCGAGCAGTTTCCTTTCGAGTACGAGCCACTGCAGCGGCATGAGTTGGAACCGTATTTCGAAAAAACGGACAACGGTCCGCTGCTGGCCGCTTGGGTCGAAGGCATCGACCTGACTCGCCGACGCTGTGTCGATTTTCTCGTCTATATCAATCACAAATTACAACAGGACATCGGCTACAACATTCGCATGGCCGTCGGTATTCAAACGTGCGAAGAAACGCTCAAGATGCGTACCGGGTCCTGTCGCGATACCGCTTGGTTGTTAGTACAGATTCTCCGCCACATCGGACTCGCGGCGCGGTTTGTCTCAGGGTACTTGGTCCAGCTGACTCCGGATGAGGAATCCCTCGACGGTCCTTCGGGCACCGATCACGACTTTACCGATTTGCACGCGTGGACCGAGGTCTACATTCCTGGGGCTGGCTGGATTGGCTTGGACCCAACATCGGGCTTGTTTGCTGGCGAAGGCCATATTCCGTTGGCCTGTACACCGGATCCCATCAGTGCGGCACCTGTCACCGGAGCCTCCGAGAAATGTGAAGTTAAGTTCGATTTTCGCAACGTGGTCACACGGGTCCACGAAGATCCCCGAGTCACGAAGCCCTACACCGACGAACAATGGGAATCGATTCGTACATTGGGTCGCCAAGTCGATGACGAACTGAATCATCTTGACGTTCGTTTGACGATGGGCGGCGAACCGACGTTTGTTTCCATCGACGATATGGACGGAGCTCAGTGGAACACCGCAGCGTTGGGCGTGCATAAACGTGAACGCGCCGGCGTGTTGCTGAAGCGATTGAATGAATCGTTTGCCAGCGGTGCTTTGTTGCATTACGGCGAAGGCAAGTGGTACCCCGGAGAACCGCTGCCGCGCTGGGCGCTGGGATGTTTTTGGCGGAACGATGGTATACCGCTGTGGCGCGATGAACGCTGGATCGCCGACGAAACGAAACCTACCAACGTCACGGTCCACGACGCCGAGCGTTTTGGACAAGTCGTCGCGAGCATGCTGGGGATTGATTCACGATTTCTCGTCGCCGCTCGCGAAGATTGGCTGTACTACCTGTGGCGCGAGAGTCAGCAGCAGGTAGGAGCCGACAATATTGTCATTCCCTGGGCCCGGCAATACCGCGACGATCTTAGCCTTGCCCTTGCTCGTGGTTTAGATGGCGCGATTGGCTTTGCGTTACCACTACGTTGGGACTTTGCACGCGATCATTGGCAATCAGGGACATGGGCATTCCCACGCGGCGAGATGTTTTTAATGCCGGGCGGTTCCCCGATGGGTTTGCGATTGCCGCTTGGACAGTTGCCATGGGCTGTGGAAGAGTTATTTGAGTATGACTACATCGCTCCCTCTTTGCAGCCACCTCTCGGCGAAGCGAGCGGTGGTGGAAATGCGGTTGCGCCTCCTCCGGCTGATGCCGACCCCGAGACCGTGCGTGCCTTCTTTAAACAGCTTGTCGAAGTTCCCTATACGGCGTTGTGCATCGAGCCTCGACAAGGGCATCTCTATGTTTTCATGCCGCGAATCGAAGACTTTGATCACTACACTGCATTGCTTTCGGCGATCGAGGCGACTGCCGCCGAACTGCAATTGCCCGTGTTAATCGAAGGTTACGAACCGCCCGATGCGCCGCAACTCGAGTCGCTGAAGGTCACCCCGGATCCGGGGGTGATCGAGGTCAACATCCAACCCGCTGATAACTGGGACGATCTCGAACAAAACACGGTGACCTTATACGAGCAAGCACGGTTGTCACGGCTTGCTACGGAAAAGTTCATGCTGGACGGTCGACACACTGGTACCGGCGGTGGTAACCATGTGACGCTCGGTGCAGAACAGCCCGCCGACAGTCCGTTTTTGCGTCGCCCCGACCTGTTGCGATCGCTGATCACTTACTGGCAACATCATCCGTCGCTGTCATATTTGTTCTCAGGATTGTTTATTGGTCCAACTTCGCAAGCGCCTCGGATCGACGAACGCGGCAATCATTTGCTTGATGAATTGGAGGTCAGTTTAAGTGAAATCGAAACCGGGGTATCGCCGGTTGAGCTGGATCATTGTTTGCGAAGTTTCCTGGCCGATTTGACTGGCAATACACACCGAGCTGAATTTTGTATCGATAAACTTTATCCTGCCGATCGCCCCAAGGGACGCTTCGGCCTGGTTGAGTTTCGGGCCTTTGAGATGCCGCCGCACTCGCGTATGAGTCTGGCACAAATGCTGCTCCTGCGAGCATTGATCGCAAAGTTTTGGCGTAAACCGTATCGTCATCGTTTGGTCCGATGGGGAACGGCGCTGCACGACCGCTTTATGTTACCGCACTACGTCCGCAGCGATTTCCAATCGGTCATGACGGAGCTTTCGGATGACGGCTATCCATTTGATTTGGGATGGTACGAACCGTTCTTCGAATTCCGTTTTCCCGTTTATGGACGTGTGACGTACGGAGGAGTTGAACTGGAGTTACGGATGGCACTCGAGCCGTGGTTGGTATTGGACGAAGAGGACGGGGCGCAGCGTCAGGCTCGCGTCGTCGATTCGGCCGTTGAGCGACTTGAGATCGTCTGCCGTGGCCTTGATCCGAAACGGTATCGCGTCACTTGTAACCGCCGCAGTTTGCCATTGCAAGAAACCGGTGTGCCAAATGAGTACGTTGCGGGCGTCCGGTTCAAAGCGTGGAAAGCCGCGTTCGGTTTGCATCCCACAATCGGAATGCATGCCCCGCTTGTGTTCGACATCTTCGACCTGCAACTGGGGCGATCGATCGGCGGTTGCGTTTACCACGTCTCCCATCCAGGTGGTCTTGGCTACGATTCGTTCCCCATCAATGCGTTTGAAGCGGAGGCACGCCGCATGTCGCGGTTCTGGTCTTGGGGCCATAGCAGCGGCGACTCACCGCTTCCGAAATGGGTCGATCAATTAAAAGATTATTACGCAGATATGCCTCCGTTGCCGCAACGTGATCCTGACGCTGCACCCAATTCTGATTACCCGCACACCTTAGACCTTCGTCGCGAAATTTAATGATGAGTATGCGTGTCGCCCTTAGCCACCAACTTCGTTTCGTCTTTCATCGTCAAGTGAATCCGACAACGTTGTGGTTACGACTTCGTCCTGCGCCCCATACGGTGGCGAAGATCGAGGCCTATTCGATGAAAGTTCATGCGGAACCCAATTGGTTGACCTGGGCACGCGATCCGTTTGAAAACCATCTCGGTCGCTTGGATTTGCCAGAGCCGTTCAGCCGGATCGGATTTGACAATGAGTTTATTGCGGACCTTGATCCGATCAATCCATTCGACTTCTTTGTCGAACCGTTTGCCAACGACTATCCGTTCGAATATCCCGAACAAATACGCAAAGAGCTGCTTCCCTATTTACATCTCGAGACCTGTGGTGCTGACTTTTCAAGCTGGTTGAATGAACTCGACCGCTCACCCCTTTATTTGGTCGAGTTCCTGACGCTCTTGAACAACGCCGTTCATGAAAAATTCAAGGTGAATTCAACGACGGCGGCTGGGCCCATGGATTTGGATGCGATCACCAAGAACGGTGGCGGTTCGTCGAGGGATCTAGCTTGGGTGCTGACACAAACGTTGCGTGCGGTGGGACTGGCAGCTCGATTTACCTCGGGGTATTTGATCTCCCTGACCACTGATAGTGAGGGTGACATCAGCGACGACGAGAGCAATGACGCGGCAAGGCTGCACGCTTGGAGCGAAGTGTTCGTGCCTGGTGCAGGTTGGATCGGCTTGGACCCAAGTCTGGGCGTCTTTACCGCAGAAAACCACGTTCCATTAGCCAGTGCACCCGATCGATTTCGCACTTTGCCGTTGGTCGGTATCAAAGATCAGCTCGTCGCTTCCTCGCATGACGAAGTGAAGCTCCAACGTTTGAAACCGATCGCACAGGACAAATTGCTCAGCGAAACCCATTGGCGTGACGTTGCAGCGACAGGACGGTATGTTGATGACGTCCTGAAACAGCAAAACCTGGGCTTGTGTAGCGGCGCCGAGGTTAATTTCGTAGTCGACTCGGCATTGCCCACCAACAATCAAGCTTTGGGTGACGGCAATCAGGATGTAGCAAGACAATTGATGTGTCGATTGAAAGCGAAATGGGCACCGGGTGGCGCGGTCCACCTCGGCCAAGGCGAACACTATCGTGGCGAGGCCAGCGCACGATGGCGGATGAGTTGCTATTTCCGCACCGATGGCCACCCGCTGTTACGTCATGCCCAAACTTTGGCTGACAATGAAGACTCCGCCCATAATGTGACAAGCGATGATGCACAGCAATTTGCAAGCACTTTGGCGACCAGTCTTGGGCTCAACTCCGAATTCGTAATCTCGGCTCACGAAGATCGACTGCACCAACTTTGGTCCGACCCTGCACTACTGAGCTATATTCCGAGTTCGGATGAACTGAAAGATCCTTTACAGAGGAAAAAACTAGCCCAGCAGCTCTCGTCGACTCAGGCCGAACCGGCGGGTTATGTTCTGCCGATGCGTTGGGATCCTGTTGATCAATGTTGGGCGAGCGGGAAATGGGAATTCCGTCGCGACGCCTTGTATCTGTTGCCGGGCGATTTTCCGATCGGTTTCCGGTTGCCGCTTGATAGTTTATCGAAACTAGCGACAGAGCCAGATGATATTGCCACCGAGCCGAGCCCGCTTGAAGAAAAAGCTTTGTTGCCCGAAGTTTACGGCGAACCAAGTGCACGACAATCGGTGATTGCAGCGACCAGTGATGTGCCGGAGGATGTTGACAGCGGTCGCAATGGCCGAGCACCAAGAACCGCGATGTGCATCGAAGCCCGTGATAATGCGATTCATGTCTTCATGCCACCAATTCATTACGTTGAACATTATGTCGAATTGGTTGCAACCATCGAGACGACGGCAGTACAGTTGAAACTTCCGGTTGTACTCGAAGGCTATGCCCCCCCGCACGATCAACGTGTACGCCGATTTGTGATCGAGCCCGACGGAGTCCGTTTGCGATTGTTTTTGCCTGCGGCAGCGAGCTGGCAAGAACAACACGAGATTTATGAGACCGTCTTTGCCGCAGCCGATTCGTTAAGCCTAGTTGCCCAGAACCGATTGGCCCAGAACCGCTCGGCCCAGGGCGACGCGGGTGGTATCGACCCTGAAGAAATCAACGAGGAAGATGTCCAGCGTCCCTATAACAACACCACGCTAACGCTGAGCGGAACGACGCCGTCGACAAGTCCGTTTCTTAATCATCCGCAATTGTTGCGATCGCTGATTAGTTACTGGCAAAACCACCCGTGTTTGTCTTATCTGTTTTCCGGCACTCAAATCGGGCCAAGCGGCAATGCGCCTCGCCCCGACGAAGGTCGTGATGACGCGTTATACGAACTTGGCATCGCATTGGAGCGTTTCCCCGTTGGGGAAACGCCGCATCTTTGGCTGCCGGATCGCTTGCTTCGCCACTTGTTAGCCGATGCGTCGGGCAACATGCGCCGCGCCGAAATTCGCGTGGATAATTTGTATGCACCCGAACGCCAAAGTCGGCGACTCGGCGAAATCATGCTGCAAAGCTTTGCAATGGCACCGACCGCAAAGCTCGCGTCCTTGCAGTCATTGCTGCTGCGTTCGCTCATTGCCCACTTTCATCGTCGGCCGTACACGCAACCCTTGGTCGCATGGGAGAGCCAACTGCATGACCGTTTCATGTTGCCTCAGGTGTTGTGGGATGATTTTGGTTCGGTGATCCGCGAACTGAATGAATCTGGGTTTCCGCTGCAGCAGGAGTGGTTTGCGTCCACTCTGAATCTGAACTTTCCGCGTCTGGGATGGGTGCAAATCGGCGATATCACATTGGAATTGCGAAGGGCACACGAACCATCACCGCTACTGGCCGAAGAGGTAACCGCCGGTGGAATCGCTCGTTTTATCGACGTTGCGAATGAGCGGTTACAGGTGCGGCTCAGCGGACTCGTACCCGATCGTTACGTTTTAGCTTGTAATCACGAGATGGTGCCGCTGAAACGTGGTTCGATCGATGGCGATTACCTCGCCGGGGTTCGTTACAAAGTGACTCAGCCACCCTCGACTCTGCATCCCACGATTGCTCCTGTCACCGCGTTGGTCTTTGATCTGATTGACACGTGGACAGGCAAGGTGATTGGCGGTTGCACCTACTATCCATCGGCACCTCAAATGTGGCCTGAGGCCGTGCTGGGGACTCCAGCGGCGAGTGATCTCGGTGGTCGTCAACCGACCGAACCACTCGCTCCGATTCCGCCTTCGCCCGTTCGTGTAGCCGGCCGCTTCACCGGATCCGGCAGTGCTGACCAAACGCTGACGACGCCCACACAACTTCTCGATCGCCGATTTCCTTACTTGTTGGATTTGACCAAAGTCGCTGTTGGAAAGGGAATGGTGATGAACGACGTGCGTGTCGTGTAAGTTCGACTTCCTTCGCCTACTGGCGGGATGACTCTTAGCGGAAGTCGTCAAGACTTTCGTGAATCGCCGGGCATGTCGAAACTCTCGGGCGATTTTCCGCTACTTCAGGAATTGTTCCGAAGACCCTTAGCCACTTTGCTGGGTCACCTGGACCTCGACTTCCATTAACGATTTCGCTTGTCCGTGATAGGAACCGGACACCGGAGGAATCCATTCCGGATGGCGGGCGACTGCGACAGCGATGTGATCGCCTCCGACTCGCTGGCCTGCGGTCGAGTCGAATCCTCGCCAACCGGTGCCTGTCAAATAGACTTCGCACCACGCATGCGTGGCTCCGTCGGCTAGGGGCAGGTTCGCTTCATATCGGTAACCGCTGACGAAACGTGCGGCCAAACCGAGGTGCCGACATGCCTCCATGAACAATGTGGCGAAGTCGCGACACGATCCGGTCCCCTTTTCGAGTGTCTCGGCAGGACGTTGGACGCCGAGTGCCTCGCGTCGACCATATTGCAACTGCCCGGGGATGGCTTCGTTTATCTGGTTTAACAGATCAAGCGTTGGCAGCGATTGACCAGGCTTCCAAAATCCCTCGATCCAATCCTTCAGCGCCTCAGCACCTCGCGTGAAGACCGGCAGCATGTAGGGCAGCAAGTCTTCTCGTTCCCCGACATCGTATTGAAAAGGAAATTGCTGGACACGCGGATCCAATCGGACGTCGGCGGGAACGTCCTCGTAATGGTCGATCACGACTTCGCTGTCAAACTCTAGGAAATCGGACTCATTCTGAAACGTGACCACCGCGACGGAATTTCCATGAGCGTCGCGGTGCCAATGAATCGCATGTTCGGGTTGGATGCCCAACTGCGAAGTGACAATGCGGATATCGTGCCCTTCGCGTGGTCGCAACATAAGCTTGTGGGCGTGCAACTTAACGGGGTGGGGATATCGGTAACGCGTTTTGTGTATTATTTTGAGTCGGCGCATGTGTAAATCTTATCGGACACAGAGCTCTTCAAACTACCCCTCGCGACGAAGCGAAGACTCGATGAACTCAGATGATAATGTGATGCTGGCCTTGGCAGCACACGATGAAGCGGTCAATCGCTTAGGGAGAACGATTTGGGTTGGTGCGGAACCCACCTACACCGATCGCGGTTCGGAAACACCGCAATGGCTGTTTAACGCGCTCGGCGAAGACAAACTTCAGCGGGGCCAACGGATGCTGAAGCGTCTCGCTCAATCCGACCCTGGTGCGGCGGTCTTGCATTGCGTGGGGCGTCAATACAGTGGCGAACCCTGCCCGCGATGGAGTCTGGGGCTGTACTCGCGTCGTGATGGTTGCCCCGTGTGGGATGGACCGCCCGATGTTTTGCTTCGTAAAGTCAGCGCCGATGCTGCAACAAACGCAACGAAGCCCGAGACGCTTGCGGCTGAATTGACTTCGGTCTTGAATTCGATCGGTTTGACTGCGTCGACATTGGACGCTCCCTTGGCCAACCGCGTCGTCTTTCGCAGCGATGACGTGGCTCCGGTTACCGACGTCGCCGAGCAGCCGCTGTTGATTCGGCCATCGCTTCACGGCGAGCAGGTCGAGGGAGCCGAAGTCACCGATTCGTTAGCCGAGGACGGCACGTTTCTAGTCGTCTGCTTGAGCGAACAGGATGCGGTGCGAGTCGAGCTACCTCGAATTGGCGATGTCCGCGAATTCCAGCGGTTGTTGTCTGCCGTTTCGGCCGCGGCGTTAAAATCTGACGTGGGTGCGATCATTCTTTCGGGATATCCGCCACCAGTGGACGCGAGCGTGGCGTGGACGACGATCACACCCGACCCAGCAGTGATCGAAGTTAACATGGCACCGGTCGGATGTGCGACCGAGCTGCTTGAGCGGCTGCAAGAATTGGCGGCTGCGGCGGACGACGAGGGGATGGCGACCTATCGCTTGCAATACAATGGCGTGGAGAGCGATTCGGGAGGCGGTGGGCACATTACGTTTGGTGGAGTCGAGCCATCGGCTAGCCCGTTTTTGACGGTGCCAAGTTTGTTGCCCAGTTTGGTGCGGTATTTCAATCGACATCCGTCGCTTTCGTACTTGCACGCAGTCGACTCAGTCGGATCGGACAGTCAAGCGCCGCGAGTCGATGAAACACTGTCACAGGCATTGCCAGAACTTTCGCTTGCACTCGAGTTGCTCGCTCGCGTCGACAATCCGCTGCCTGAGACGATTTGGGGAACGCTCGCACCGTTTTTGTCGGATCCGTCCGGGAATAGCCATAGAGCAGAGATCAATATCGAAAAGCTCGCAAATCCGCATCTCGGCGGCCGTGGACGGCTTGGTTTGGTCGAGTTTCGTGCGTTGCGGATGGCGGCCGATCCCGAGACGATGGCATCGTTGGCCGCGTTGTTTCGCGCCGTCGTCGCGATGCTTGCCGAGTATCCCACAAACGATCCGTTAATCGATTGGGGCGAATCACTGCACCAGCGGTTCTCGCTGCCTTATTACTTGGGTCGCGATTTGCAAGAAGTATTGGCGGACTTGGAAAACCACGGCCTAGGACTTGCCGCTCCCTTGGTCGAACGTGTGCTTTGCGATCGTCATCGTGTGTTGACGGATTGTCAGCTCGGCAATTCGCGGTTCGAGTTGCGTCGGGCGTTGGAGTTTTGGCCGTTGGTCGGCGACGTTGCGACGCAGGAACGAGGTGGTTCACGACTGATTGATTCCAGCTCGTCGCGAATCGAAGTCCGATTGCGGTCGTCCAGCGAGCAGGAGCTTCGCGATTGGACTCTGTCGGTTGGCGATTGGGTGATTCCGCTTCATGACGAAGTTGACGATGCGGGGTCGTTGCGGTTGGCGGGGCTGCGTTATCGCAGTTTCGTGCCGCTGGCCGGACTGCATCCCACGCTCGGTGCACAGTCGCCATTGACGTTGACGCTATCTCATCCTGTTGAGGGATCGTGGCGGATCACGTTGCACGAATGGCATCCGCTGGGCGAGCCGTATCCCGGATTGCCGTCGACGATTGCCGAAGCACGCCAGCGCCGCGCGGATCGTTGTGTAGTCAAATCACTCGACGGACCACCGATGGCGTTGACGCCGCCGCCCGCCGAAGCGGTGGGGCAGTGCGTTGTGGATCTGCGCTGGCAATAAGCGTGGCATACGGTATCGCCATTCAATAGGATCAGGCCATCAAAAGAGCTCGGACTAGTCCTGATCGCAGAAATCAGACTCGCTAAGGTGCCACTTGATTAGGCGGTCGATGCCAAAGGACGACGCATCTCCGCAACTTGCGGCCTAGTCCAAAACGCCATCTAGTTTGATCGGGCTCGCGGCGCAATCCGTCCGGTTGCAGTAAGGAACACGTTCGAATTGGGTTGGGCGACGCGTGTAGCTACGCAAATTCCCGCTATTCTGTCATCCTTTGCCATTGGCGTGATTCAAAAGTCCGCAAAGAGGGTCTTTCTAACATCACTTGGCACACCAATCGCAATGAGGCAATTAGCGGACAGGTCTGCGAGCCTTTGGTAAACACATCGCTTGGTTCCCCACGGCCCGCAGCTCACGGTTGCAATTCCTCCTTCCTTCCCAAGTCTTAACGCTGGTTGCTATGAAAAAGATCGAAGCGGTTATCCGACATTTCAAGTTGGACTCAGTTAAACAGTCGTTGGTCGATCATGGCTTTGGCGGGATGACCGTTTCGGAGGTCAAGAGTTATGGCGAAGAGGTCGCGCAGAAAGAAGTTTACCGAGGAGCCAAGTTTGAGTACGACTTCATTCCCAATATCAAAATCGAGGTCGTCGTCTTAGACCATCAATTGCAGACCGCCCTGGACGCATTGTTGACAGCGGCGCGAGTGGATGGTGCCAGCGATGGCAATGTTTTTGTGACCGAAATCGGCGACGCGTTTCGCATCCGCACTTCGGAGCATGGTGAAGTCGCGTTGTAGAACGCTCGGTTGGGCTAGCCCATGAACGTCGCTAATGGTCCGATTTCAAATTTACACGTGGGTAAAGCCAGCTTTGAAACAGCCATGTCAAAAGTGGCATGATCACCCATGTCATCATCGCGACACTGATCGCAGCAATCCCCGCGCTGCCGATCGCTGGATGTAGTGAGGCGGCGTGAGGTTTCAGAAAACCGACCAGCGGAAGCACGGTCGCGTAGACCGCGATCCAGACGACGATCGCCATCTTGTATTTGGGCGGCGCCGCTAGGTCGCAACCGCCGTGATGAGGCAGTTCGAACCAAGTTTCTAATCCCGTTAAGTGATGGATATCCGCGGGTTTACCTTCAAATGGCTGCAGCCGAGCGACCTTCTCTTTGCGTTCAGCCGAATGGTACCAGCGATGCATATTCTCGACAGAATCAAACTTCGAGATCACGCGGTAGTGCCGATCGCCCGATTGCTGAGGCCGCAGCACTAACGCCCCGAGATGTCCAGGAAAGTCAAGCGACGTGCGAATTAAGTCGCCATTCGCCTGTTCCCATTCACGTTCTTTGCCTGCTTTCGGAAACGCGGTGACAAAGATCGTTGCTGGCTGGGTGGATCCCGACTCATCGAGATTCGCAACCGGATCCGGTTTTGCGGCAGCTTCGGCAGTCGTCGTCGTTCGGAAATCCAATTCGTATGCTCCACGCTTCGGTCGCGGAATGGTTCGACTCAGCAAATTCATTGATGTGCCTCCTTGGTCAGCGACTCACGGGTCTTTTCCAGCAACGTGATTAATTGCTTGAGCTCTTTTTGAGTGAGGCTTTTCAGCAGACTCGACTCGAGCTCTTCCAGGAACGGCATCGCTTGGTTGCAGAGCGTTTCGCCTTGTTTGGTGATGCTGACATACACCACCCGACGATCTTCGCTGCAACGATGACGTTGGACCCTTCCTTGTTTTTCAAGTCGATCGACGACCCCGGTAATGGCAGGCACGACCTGAATCATCTGCTGCTTAATCTCGCCACAGGTGAGTTCCCGCCCCTCCGTTTGGAGGATACGCAGCATGTTAAACTGAGCTAGCGTCAAATCACGTTCGCGAAAGAATCGCACCAGCCGGTTTTCGAGCTGGTCGCCGGTGCGTAGCAAACTTACGAGCACTTCTTGTTGCAGTGAAGCGAACGGTTGATTGCGATGAAGTTCGCTTTGCAGATTTTGTGGGGGCATGGCAGGCTTTCCAAAGTACTTGACGCGAAAATAGTTTACGCATAAAACATCTGCAGTCAAGCGGGGAGCATTACGGGAGCTCGCTGCGTTTTTTCGCTTTTACCCTGTGTCACACACTATGAAACACTTGCTCAGCCTTTTGTTCTGTTTGCCGCTGCTTGCGGTGGCAGGGTGTCAAACAGAGAGTACTCCGCCAGCCGGCCCACCCGCGATGCCGGTGCCCGAGGTCGAAACTGCGGATGCAACGACGCGAAAAATCATCGACTACCGCGAATACACCGGTCGTACCGCGGCGGTGAATTCGGTTGAAATCCGTGCACGCGTCAGCGGCTATCTTTTACAAAGCCCCCGTTCGGCCGACAGCGATCGGACGCAGTCGAATGAACCCGCTGACACTCAAGCACCAAACAGTGACCCCACAACTGACGAAACTGCAGAAACGGACGAATCAGCGAAACGTTCGATTCCCGAGGTGAGCGTCAATGAAGGAGAATTGGTAAAGAAGGGAGATCTGCTATTCATGATTGATCCTCAGCCTTATGAATTGGCATTACAGCAATCAAAAGGATCTCTCGAAGCCTCCGAAGCGAGACTGAAACAAGCCAACAAGGACCTAACACGTTCCGATGTGTTGCTTGATCGCAATGCCACCAGTGCCGCGGAATACGATAAGGCTGTTGCCGCAGTAGCGGAATTGCGTGGTCAGATCGAGAACCTACGGGCCACGGTTGCCCGCAATCAATTAGATCTCGAATACACTCGCGTCCGGTCTCCGATCGACGGGCTGCTTGGTCGCTCGTTGGTCACCAGCGGAAACCTTGTCGCGGCTGACACGACGATTTTGACCACGGTGGTCTCGGTCGATCCGATTTACGTCGATTTCAATGTTGATGAACAATCGGTGCTCGATTATCGAACGCGGATGCTCGAGGGAGAAGTCAAAGACGCTCGCCAGTCATCGATCACGATCCGCTTGGGGCTCGCCAACGAAGATGGCTTTCCTCACGAAGGATCGATCAACTTTGTCAACAACATCACTGATCCAAGCAGCGGCAACACGCTTGTTCGCGGGACGTTTGACAATGACACCGGTATCCTTTCACCAGGCTTGTTTGCCCGCATTCAAGCCCCATTCACGGCCGAATACGAAGCAGTATTGATTCCGACTCAAGCGATCGGCATGGATCAACAAGGTCGTTATGTGATGGTCGTTGGCGATGGCAACAAGGTTCAGCGGCGGAGCATAAAAATGGGCGATATCGTCGACGAGATGACGGTCATTCGCGAAGGGATCAAGGCGGGCGAGACCGTCGTAACCTCGGGGTTACAGAAAATCCGACCGGGTAGCGAAGTGCGGCTTCAAGGAGCGAAGTCGTGATTAGCAATTTCTTTATCAACCGTCCCGTCGCCGCGAACGTTATCGCGTTCATGACAGTAATTTTGGGCATCGTGGGGCTGGTGAATCTGCCAGTCGAGCGTTATCCGAACATCACGCCACCGACGATCCAGGTTACTGCGAACTATCCGGGCGCGAGTGCCCAAGTGATGACCGACACCGTCGCCGCGCCGTTGGAGCAGCAGATCAACGGTGTCGAGAACATGCTGTACATGCAGTCCACCTCGTCATCCAACGGCAGCTATTCGTTAACCGTTACATTCGAAGTCGGTACGGATCTCGAGGAAGCCCAGGTGTTGGTGCAAAACCGTGTGGCACTTGCCGAGCCCTTTTTGCCATCGGATGTTCGTCAACAAGGGATCTCGGTTCAAAAACGGTCAACCAACATTTTGTTGGTCGTCTCACTGACTTCGCCCGACAACACTTTCGACAGTCTGTACCTTTCGAACTACGCCAACCTGCGGCTTAAAGACGAGCTTAGCCGCGTCGAGGGTGTCGGCGACGTTACCGTCAGCGGGACGGGGGCGTACAGCATGCGTATCTGGGCCGACCCGACCAAGATGGACGCGCGAGGGTTAACGTTTACCGATTTGATGACTCAGCTGCGACAACAAAATGTTCAAGTCGCTGCGGGCCAGATCGCTCAACCGCCACTTGATGATTCGCAGGCGTTTCAGTACACGATGACGGCGCTGGGACGTTTGTCGGATCCGAAACAGTTTGAAGACATCATTGTCAAAGTCGGCGACGACGGCAGTTTGACCTACCTGCGTGATATCGCTCGCGTTGAACTTGGGGCACAAACCTACGATACGTTCGCTCAAAAAGGCGGGATCAGTTCGGCCAGTGTTCTGATTTATCAACTGCCCGGTGCGAACGCATTGGATGTCGCCGAGGGCGTCAAAAAGGCAATTGCCGACCTTTCCGAATCGTTCCCCGCAGGGCTGCAGTACGACATCCCGTTTGACACCACAATTTTCGTTTCTTCGGCGATTTACGAAGTTTACAAGACGCTGTTCGAGGCGGGCGTGTTGGTTTTGATCGTGATTTTGGTGTTCCTACAGAATTGGCGTGCCGTCTTGATCCCGGCAACCACGGTGCCGGTGACCATCATCGGGGCATTCGCGATCATGCCGCTGTTAGGATTTTCTGTCAACCTGCTGACGTTGTTTGGGCTGGTGTTGGCGATCGGAATCGTGGTTGATGATGCGATCGTGATTGTCGAAAACGCATCACATCATATCGAACGCGGGGAATCGCCCAAAGAAGCAACGATCCGCGCCATGAGCGAGGTCACTGGACCGGTGATCGGGATCACCGCGGTGTTGATGGCGGTTTTTATTCCGACCGCATTTTTGGCGGGGATCACCGGACAACTGTACCGGCAATTTGCATTGACAATCGCGGCGACCGCGTTTTTGAGTGCGGTCAACGCGTTGACGCTAAAGCCGGCTCAGTGTGCATTGTGGCTGAAACCGGCAAAGCCTGAACATGAAAAGTTCTTCTTGTCACGATGGTTCAATCGTGCATTTGGATGGTTAGAAGCGTTCTATGTGTTCTGCGTTCGCGGTCTGATCCGTGGCTGGCCCGCGGTCATGCTGGCGTTTGTCATCACGGTGGTGGGCACGGTGTGGTGGTATCAAAAAGTACCGACTGGATTTTTACCGACCGAGGATCAAGGTTATTTGATTACGGCGATCCAGTTGCCCGATGCGGCGTCGCAGGACCGTACGCGTGAAGTGGTCGAACAGATGAACGCGATCCTTGCCGAACAACCTGGCGTCAAGACTTGGTTCACGCTGGGCGGCATGTCCTTGTTGGAAGGAAGTCAATCGTCCAACGCGGCGACGATGTTTATTGGGTTGAAGGATTGGGAAGACCGCACGACGCCAGAGCTGCAACAGGGACCGCTGATTGGTCAGATCACCCAAAAGTTTGCGGCGATCAAAGATGCATTTATCTTGGTTATTCCGCCACCTGCGATTCAAGGTCTAGGAACCAGCGGCGGGTTCGAAATGCAAGTCGAGGACCGCGGGGGTGCGGGGCTGGATGAATTACAAAAGGCAGTCAACGAGTTGGTCGCCAGTGCGGCGCAGCAGCCGGAACTAGAACGAGTCAATTCGACGTTCCGTGCCGGAGTGCCTCAGTTGTTCGCGGATGTCGATCGCGCCCAAGTGCTCAGCATGCAGATACCACTCGGAGAAGTATTCACCACGCTACAAGCCGCGTTGGGGTCTGCGTATGTAAATGACTTTAACAAGTTCGGACGCACCTATCGCGTCACGCTACAAGCCGATGCGGAATTTCGCGACCAGGTCGATGACGTGCGACGGTTGAATGTCCGCAATGCCAAAGGCGAAATGGTGTCGCTGGGCAGTTTGATTAGAATTGATGAAACGTTTGGGCCTCAGATCATCCGCCGATTCAATTTGTATCCGTCGGCCAACGTGACCGGGTCTGCGTCCGCAGGAACCAGTTCGGGCGAGGCGTTGCAATCGATGGCTCGTTTGGCGAAGGAGCAATTCCCAGAATCAATCGGCTTTGATTGGAGCGGCGTTTCACTCCAAGAGAGTCAGGCCAAGGGCGAGGAAATCTACGTGTTTGGTTTGGCGGTGTTGATCGTCTATTTGGTGCTGGCTTTTTTATACGAAAGCTGGGTGCTTCCGTTTGCAGTGATTTTGGTCGTGCCGCTGGGGTTATTGGGCACCGTTGCTGCGATCTCGATGATGGGCATGGACAATAACACGTACGTGCAAATTGGTGTGGTGTTGATCATCGCATTGGCTAGCAAGAATGCGATTCTAATTGTCGAGTTTGCTCGCGATTTGCGGATGCAGGGCAAGTCGATTCGCGAGGCGGCGGTGGATGCATCGCGGATGCGTTTCCGACCCATCTTGATGACTTCGTTTGCGTTCATCTTGGGCGTATTGCCGTTGGTGTTCGCGACCGGGGCTGCCGCAGCGAGCCGGCGGTCGCTGGGGACCGCAGTCTGTGGCGGGATGATAACCTCAACCGTCCTGGCGGTCTTTTTCACGCCAGTCTTCTACGTTGTATTCCAGTGGATCAGTGAGCTCCGTCAACCGCCAGCGAAACAGTCCGACCCCGTCGAGCTCGTTTCATAACCTACGCCCCCCTGGTTCCCAGGCTCCCTCCCAACGCCGTGAACGATTTCCTAGTAGCTACCTTCGCCAGAAGGTGGTGATTCAGAATGGACGGCAACAATCCACGCTCTGGCGTGCGTAGCTACGAAATGTAAATGGTGTAATTTCCAGCCAGAGAATCGTTCACGGCGTTGTGCAGGAGCGAGTGCACGAGGATCTTTGGCTCGGTATTTGCTTGCTCCTCTAGGACACTTTGCTCTGCAAAACAAGCAAGGTTCGCTACGCTTGATTTTCGCTCACAAGATCAATTGAGGAGTCTTTCTGATGAAACTCACCATCGCTACCACGGTACTGACCCTGCTCCTAGTTTCCTCCACAGCCGGAGCGGGCGATCCAACCGGTGATCCGAAATACGAGCACCCCGTGGTGAAAGACCATGGCGGGATCGTCGTATTGCCCGACGCCGTTTACCAACCGCAAAAGAGCGCCAAGGTGATCCTCGATATTACCTCCGACAAAATGGAGGGAGGCGTGTTGCTTGGGTTGGATCGAGCGGCGTTGATACTGAATCAATACACCGCAGCAGGCGCTGGCACCGACCACGATTTTAATATGACGGTGATTTTGCACGGTCCGGCGACTACCGCCGCACTGAAGGATGAAGCGATGGCCAAACACGCTTCGTCGTACAAGAAGGATTTGGGCAAGGCAAAGAACCCAAACCGCGAGCTGGTCAAGACATTGACCGACGCCGGAGTGGAAATTGTAGTCTGTGGCCAAGCGATGGCGCATCACGGATTCGCGACCGACGAAGTGTTGTCGGAGGTCAAAGTCGCCGTCTCGGCCGCCACCGTCAATATCCAATTACAAATGGCCGGCTACGCCTACATTCCCTTCAAATAAAGACGGGCAGTGAGAGCTACTGGCTAGTGGAGGTGGGAAACATAGCCAGAGGGCGACACACTCTCGTTAAGTGTGCCGGCCTCCGGCCTTGCAGCGACTGGTCGTCCCTGAACCCGTTGCGGAAGTCGTCAAGACTTTCGTTGACTGTCCGGGATGCCCGAAACTCTTGACGGCTTGTTGATTTAGTGAGCCGTGACGCGTCAGCGGCCGGGTCCCACGCACTACCCGGTGCCTTACGGCCCACGGCTCACTTATGTGACTTGCATTTCGATTAAATCAACGGCCCGCTAACGCCGTTGGCTCACAAAAGGATCGACGTTTTACCGGTATATAACGAACGACCTGCTTAACGCAGCAGTTTCGAAGTTGGCGTGAGGGGGCGACCTCGCTACCGGCGAGCGATTCAGATTGACGCTGGCACACCAACTCCCGCGACTAACCAGAACTCAGTCGATCGTAAATCCGATCTTCACGGTGACTTGCCAATGCGAGACCTTGCCCTCGGCGATCGTTCCACGAGTCTCAACGACCTCGAACCAGCTCAGTCCTCGGACCGATCCCGATGCTTGTGCGACTGCATTATTGACGGCGTCTTCCATTGAGACTGTTGACGTGCCGACGATCTCAATCTTCTTGTAGGTGTGATGAGGCATGCGAATTTCCTTTGATGCGGAGATGGTGACAAAGCGTTGCTAAAGAATATTAATTCTGAATACGGGTTTCTTTGAGTTCCTAGCTGGAAAGTCGAATTCCAGCGATAGATAGGTTAGTTCGCCAATTGCGACCACAGCACGCCGGCTGCAATTGCGGAACCGATCACGCCGGCAACGTTCGGGGCCATGGCGTGCATCAACAAAAAGTTTTGTGGATCGGCTTCGCGTCCCACCATGTGAACGACTCTCGCTGAATCGGGAACGGCGGAAACACCAGCAGCACCCAACAGTGGATTGATCTTCGTATGCAAGAACAGGTTCATGAACTTTGCGAACAATACTCCACTAGCCGTTGCAACGGAGAATGCCAATGCACCGAGCACGAAGATTAGAATCGATTCCTGTTTTAAAAAGTAAGGGGCGCTCGTGCTTGCACCGACGCAGAATCCCAGCAAGATCGTCACGACGTCGATCATGGCTGTGCGGGCCGTAGTGGCCAATCGATCCGTGACCGTGCATTCCTTTAGAAGGTTTCCAAAAAAAAGCATACCGATTAGGACGATCGCACCAGGTGCAAGCATCGTACAAACAAGGAAACCGATGATCGGAAACAGAATCCGTTCGCGAGTCGAAACGGTTCGCGACGGTGGCATTCGAATCAGTCGTTCTTCTTTGGTCGTCAACAGCTTCATGATCGGAGGCTGGATTACTGGAACTAACGCCATGTATGAATAAGCCGCAATGGCGATTGCACCGAGTAGATGAGGGGCGAGTCGTGACGACAGGAAAATCGCAGTCGGGCCGTCTGCGCCCCCGATGATTCCGATTGCGCCAGCTTCATGTGGGTCAAATCCCAGCATCAGCGCGCCTAGGAAAGTCCCAAAAACGCCGATCTGAGCAGCCGCACCAAGCAAGATCAACTTGGGGTTGGACAACATCGTTGAAAAGTCGGTCATTGCACCGATCCCTAAAAAGATCAGCGGCGGATACACACCCTTTTCAACGCCGAAATACAGAAACCGAAGCACGCTGCCTTCGTCGTAAACGCTAAGCGGCATTCCCTGCACGGCGGGAATATTGCCAACGACGATCCCAAAGCCGATCGGAACCAACAGCAGCGGCTCGTATTCTTTAGCGATTGCCAAGTAAACAAAAATTAGCCCGATCACGATCATGATCGCGTTCCCAATTTCTAAATTGGGAAATGCGGTCGTGTGAAATAGCTGGCTAGCTTTCGACGTCAAGAACTCAAACGCGTTCATAGATCAGGTTATTTCGGTTTAGCGGTTTCTAGGCTGCAAGCGGTGCGACGCGTGGTGCCGCAAGCGACCTTCAAGCGTCCATGCAAGTTCGGATGGCGTCAACGGTCGCATTCGCACGACACGGACGGGACCAAGTTCAAACTCTGCTGCCGCCGCGATGACCGCGATTAGTTCGAGTGGCAGATCAGACTGAAATTCTGGTTCGCTGGGTGACGGCGCAATCGCGAGAGCTTTTTCAGATGAAGCCGGATTTCGACTGCTCTGCGATTTAGCTTTTTTCTTTGACGCCTTGTTTTCGAGGATTTCAATCACCCGCGGCATCGCGGAAATGATCGCTATCAGAATACTGAGCGCCACAAACACCACCAGCATGCCCATGATGGCCAGTGGAATGCCGGTTTCGTGAAAAAGCGGTTCGAAACTAAATTTGCCAAGCATTATTCCAGTTCCACTAGCAAATGGCCTTCGGTTACCGAATCGCCTGCCTCGACGTGCACATTGGCGACGGTGGCATCGGCCGGCGCGACAATTTGGTTTTCCATTTTCATCGCTTCCAAAATCAGCAAGACTTGATCTCGGACAACGCCTTCGCCTTTTTGAACTGCAACCGACAAAACGACACCGGCCATGGGGCTAGAGATCGCACCGGCTTGCAAGACCGGTCTTGGCGTATCGGCCCGCTTTACCGGCGGCGCCGCTACAGGCGCAGGACCAGGGATCGCGCCGGTTTGCGGGCGTGCGGACTCATTAACGTCCAATTGTTCAACAGTCACCTCGTAAGGTTTTCCGTCAACGGTGATTCTCAGCTTCTTCATACGTTTAAGTTCCTGTTGCTTACAGCGGGATCAAACCGTGCTTTTTGGGTGGACGGGTTTCGCTCTTCTGAAGAGTATTGCGAAGTGCTAACGATAGAGTAGCGCGGCTCATCGCGGGCTCGATCACATCGGTGATCATGCCGCGAGATGCCGCCATGTAGGGTGATGCAAACTGGTCGTGATATTCTTTGACCAATTCAGCCCGTTTCTGTTTGCTGTCTTCGGCGGCTTCGATCTCTCGCCGATACAAAACGTTGGTTGCACCATCAGCACCCATCACGGCGATTTCTGCGGTAGGCCAAGCATAGACAGCGTCGGCACCTAAGTCGCGACTACACATAGCCAAGTAGGCACCACCGTACGCTTTGCGAATAATGAGAGTGATTTTAGGAACCGTTGCTGCACTGTAGGCGAACAACATCTTCGCACCGTGGCGAATAATGCCGCCTTGTTCTTGCTGAACACCAGGCAAGAAGCCAGGCACGTCGACCAGGGTCACTAATGGAATGTTGAACGCGTTACAAAACCTGATAAACCGAGCACCCTTGTCCGATGCATCAATGTCCAACGTACCCGCTTTGACCTTGGGTTGATTTGCGATCACGCCAACGACAATGCCATCTAAGCGAGCGAACCCAACCATCAGACTGGTCGCGTAAAGTTCGTGAACTTGCAGGAATTTACCGTCATCAAAAATCCGCTCAATGATGGGAATCATGTCCAGCATCCCGCGAGCATCCTCGGGGACAAGGTCATTCATCACTGGGTCCGCTTCCATCGAGATGTTTTCAACAAGACGATGCGGTGGGTTGTCCAAGTTGTTCGACGGCAAATACGAGAGCAGGTCTTTGACCAATTCCAATGCGTGGGCGTCGTTCTCGGCAACAAAGTGAACATTGCCGCTGATCGTAGCATTGGCAGCCGCGCCACCAATTTCTTCCATTGTCGTTTCGACGCCCGTGGCCGCCTTAATGACCGCGGGTCCACAGATGAACATGCTGGCGTTATTGCGAGTCATGATCAAAAAGTCCATCAGCGCAGGTGAATACGCTGCCCCGCCAGCACAACTGCCCGCGATGATTGCGATTTGTGGCACCAACCCAGACAGCTGGACGTTACGGTAAAAAACTTGTCCGTATCCTGAAAGCGAATCCACGCCTTCTTGGATTCTGGCTCCACCAGAATCGTTGATGGCCACAAATGGCAAACCGCAATCGGCGGCGTAGTCCATCATGTCGCAGATCTTTTTGGCGTGACGTTGTCCCAAAGCGCCCCCGCCCACCGTGAAATCTTGCGAGAAACCAGCGACAGCGCGACCGCCAATTTGCCCCACGCCCGTGATCACACCATCACCGGGCAACGTTTTCTTTTCCATTCCGAAATCATGACAGCCATGCTGTACGTGCATGCCCCATTCAAGAAACGTTCCGGGTTCAAACAGTCCAGCGAATCGCTCGCGCGCCGTCATTGCACCTTTGGCATGATGCTTTTCAATTCGGGCTTCACCGCCGCCAGCAAGAGATGACTTGCGTTGCTCTTCGAGTCGTTCGAGAAGTTCTTTTTTGATAGTCATAAAAAGTCGTCAGGTTACCTTGCTGATTTGCAATGTCGGTAATTCGATTTCACGTCATACCACTCGTCGTCTTAAAAGCTTACCGATTACGCGATGCCTTGTCACGATCGACATTTGCCATGTGAGAAAGAATGTTGTTCATGTAATACTTTTATGCTGTAGTGACATGTACGTCGCGAAAAGATGCCGTAAGATTCGCATTCGTATTGAAAATAAAACGTTGGCATGTAATCACGTTTTACAATGCGTGCGGAAGTGCCCTCTTTCAGGACCTGTGTCCGCATACGCACACACCAAGCCGCTTACCAGAGAAACGATAATGACGTCCAACTACGCTAGTCTTTCGCCAGAGGAAGCGGCAGGAATGATTGCCAGCGGTGATCTTGTTGCCACCAGTGGTTTCACGCCCGCCGGATCGGTAAAGGCAGTCCCAGTCGCATTGGCGGCACGAGCGAAGCGACTGCATGATGCTGGCGAAGCATTCCAAATACGTTTGTTGACCGGTGCTTCCACCGGAGCCAATCTAGACGACCGATTGGCGGAAGCTGACGCAATTTCATGGCGGGCACCGTATCAGTCGTCGCGTGCTCTGCGACAGAAAATTAACGCAGGGGAAGTCGACTTTGTTGACATGCATTTGTCGCACTTGCCGCAATCGGTTTTGTTTGGGCACTTTGGCGATATCGATATAGCAATTGTCGAGGCGACGGAGGTTACCGCCGATGGGAAGGTCTTCCTTAGCACTTCGATTGGCGCTTCACCAACCTTTCTGACTCAAGCCGGTAAGGTGATTATCGAACTCAATCGAGGGCAATCACGCAAGATTGGTGATATGGCTGACATTGTGTTGCCCGCCCCGCCACCCCACCGTTGCGCACTGAGCCTTGATCATCCAATGCAGCGTATCGGGAAACCGTATGTACAGATCGATCCCAATAAGATTGTCGGAATTGTTGAAACCAATCAGGCCGACGAAGTGGGCGGCTTTGCGGCACCCGATGAACTGAGCCAAAGGATCGCCGGATATGTCGTCGATTTCTTACGCGATGAATTGAAGGCGGGGCGGATTCCTGCGGAATTTTTGCCGCTGCAAAGTGGCGTTGGAAACGTTGCCAACGCTGTATTCGAGGGGATCGGCGCAAGTCCCGACATTCCTAATTTCTACATGTATTCGGAAGTCTTGCAGCCTAGTCCATTCAAGCTGATGCGAAGCGGAAGATTGCTTGGCGCGAGTTCATGCGGATTGACGGTGCTTCCGGAACAAATCCAAGAGATCGTTGATGACATCGATTTCTACAAAGATCGAATTGTGCTGAGGCCACAAGAAATTTCCAACAACCCAGCGATCATCCGTCAATTGGGCGTCATCGCGCTGAACACAGCGCTGGAGGCTGACATTTACGGTCACGTCAATTCAACACACGTTGTCGGCCAGAACGTCATGAATGGCATCGGCGGAAGTGGCGACTTCGCTCGCAATTCCTACTTGTCGATCTTTGTCTGCCCATCGATCGCCAAGGGTGGAAAAATTTCGACGATCGTGCCGATGTGCAGCCACGTCGACCACAACGAACACACCGTCCAAGTGTTAGTGACCGAACAGGGGCTTGCCGATCTGCGAGGGCTGGCACCGCATCAACGAGCCCTGCGGATTGTTGACCATTGCGTTCATCCGATGTACCGCGAATACATGCATCAGTACATGGCCAATTGCAAACCCGGACACATCAACCACGACTTGAAGCACTGCTTCGATTTGCACCAACGTTTGATCGAAACGGGTGACATGCTGGGTTAAGCAGGTAGGCAAGAATCATTGGGTTAAATCCCGTTAGCCGTTTGGGCGCTAGCCCCGGTTTCGGTGCGTGCTTTTTGAGGGGGCGTATTGTTGGGCAACGGAACGGTGGCTAGTGCCAAAACCGCCAACAGTCACGATAGACGTTTGGGCACTAGCCCCGGTTGAACGCCCGAACCGTGGCTAACGCCAAAACGGCCAAAATACTGAAAGACTCCTGCTTAGTGGGTTTCAGCCTCTTGGAACCAACTTGCGTACATGACGTAATTGTTTGCGATTTTTTCGATCATCTCTTTCGCTTGGGCGGGATCGACGTCTTTGATCCGACGCGCTGGAGTGCCCGCGTACAGGCTGCCCGGTTCGATTTGAGTGCCCTGTAGTACCACCGATCCGGCGCCAACAATCGATCCTTCGCCGACATGTACGTGATCCAAAATTACGGAACCGATACCGATCAAGCAGTTTTGATCGATCCGTGCACCGTGCACGCAAACGTTGTGTCCAATCGAGACATTGTCCGCGATTTCGACCACCGATTTTTGATACAACGTATGCAGGACGCTGCCGTCTTGGATGTTGACCTTGTTTCCGATGCGAATGGAATTAACGTCGCCTCGCAAGACGGTATTAAACCAAACCGAACAGTCATTCCCCATTACGACATCGCCGACGACGACTGCATTATCGGCCAGGAAACAGTTGTCACCAAACTGGGGCGTGAATCCCCGAACAGACTTGACAATACTCATCGTTTTTTCCTTTTGCTGTGCCAGTAATCGTGCCATTGCTACGTTTTGATGATCACGTCCATCAATCGGCGAGCACCTACGGCTGGCGGCATGGTGCCAGCCAAGACTTGGTTTTCTACATCCTTGCAGATTTCCTGCACCCCGGGGTGCGTGTGCAGTGCTTGACGCAGTTGGTCTTCAACAATGGCCCACAACCAACGCAGGTTCTGCTCTTTGCGACGTCGACGAAACGCTCCGCTTTTCCGCCTCGCGTCGCACTTGGACTGGACCGCATCCCAAACCCCATCGATCCCAGTCTTGGCCAGCGCACTGCAAGTCATGATCGTGGGAGTTTCCGATGATTGACGCCCCGAAAGCGAATCAAGCGCGTTGTGGTACTGGCGGGCGGCAAGCGCGGCTGCTTCGGCGTTCTTGCCGTCCGCTTTGTTCACCGCGATCACGTCCAGCAATTCGAGCAGCCCTCGTTTAATGCCCTGCAGCTCATCGCCTGCGCCAGGCAGCATCAATCCAAGGAAACAGTCCGTCATCTCAGCGACCATGGTTTCCGATTGCCCGACGCCGACCGTTTCCACGAGGACGACGTCAAAGCCTGCGGCTTCTGCCACCAACATGCACTCACGCGTCTTGTTGGCGACGCCGCCAAGGGTCCCAGCGGAAGGCGACGGCCGAATGAACGCATTTTCCTCAGCGGCCAAGCGTCCCATCCGTGTTTTGTCGCCCAGGATGCTGCCACCGGTCACGCCGCTCGATGGATCCACGGCTAATACAGCGACCCGGAATCCGTGCTGCTGAACCAGCAAAAGTCCCAATGCTTCGATAAATGTACTTTTTCCCGCGCCGGGTGCTCCAGTGATGCCAATTCGAAGTCCCGTGCCGCTGTGCGGCATCAACCGAGTCAGCAGCTCTTCGGCGATCGTATGATGCTTTGCCGCACTCGATTCCACCAGCGTGAAGGCGCGGGCCAACATCGCTAGGTTTCCTTGCACGACACCATCGAAGTAGTCGTCCGCAGTCAGCACCCTGCGACGGGGTGCGGGTGGCAAACGCGGCGGTAGCGATGGCTCGGTCATGCGGTCGTTGGGATTGCAAGGTCCAGTTGATCGGATAGCTTGCGAATCAGTGAAACCGCTGCATCGCTGATCACCGTTCCTGGGCCAAAGACCGCGGTCGCGCCAGCGTCGTATAGCGTTTGGTAGTCTTGGGGCGGAATCACACCGCCAGCGACAATCATGATGTCTTCACGACCAAGTTTGGCGAGTTCATCGCGAAGCTGCGGCACCAGCGTTAGGTGTCCAGCTGCAAGAGAACTGACACCGACGATGTGAACGTCATTTTCGACCGCTTGCTTGGCAGTTTCAGCGGGCGTTCGGAATAGCGAGCCGATGTCGACATCGAATCCGAGATCCGCGAACGCGGACGCAATCACTTTCTGGCCGCGATCGTGCCCGTCTTGTCCCATTTTGGCGACCAAGATTCGAGGCCGGCGACCTTCCGCCTTCTCAAACGCCGCTACCATGCGTTCGACGGTTGCCACCGCTTTGCTGCCTTTTGTTTCGCTTGCGTAAACACCTCGAACCGCTGATACCGGGGCTTCGTAACGCCCGTAAACATCTTCGAGTGCTGTACTCATTTCACCCACCGTCGCTTTGGCCCGAGCCGCCGTAACTGCAATTTCAAGCAAGTTGCCTTCGCCGCTTTCGGCGGCCGCCTTGAGGGCGGCTAGTGAAGCGTCGACTTCGGATTGATCACGATCTTCACGAAGACGCTTTAAGCTTTCAACCTGAGCTTCACGCACCGCCGTGTTGTCAACCGAATGTACCTTCAGATCGTCTTCTTTTGCCAGACGGTACTTGTTCATGCCGATCACTGGCTGGAATCCTGAATCGATCCTCGCCTGCGTACGAGCGGCGGCTTCTTCGATTCGCATCTTGGGAATGCCAGCCTGAATCGCTGCCGTCATTCCGCCGGCTTCCTCGACTTCGGCCAGATGATGCCAAGCCCGCTGAGCCAAGTCGTGAGTCAGCTTTTCAACGAAGTAGCTGCCGCCCCATGCGTCGACGACGCTGCAGGTATCGGTTTCTTGTTGCAGGAACAATTGAGTGTTGCGGGCAATGCGAGCTGAGAAGTCGGTCGGCAGCGCGATCGCTTCATCAAGCGCATTGGTGTGCAACGATTGAGTGTGCCCGTGCGTGGCCGCCATGGCTTCGACACAGGTACGGACGACGTTGTTGTAAACGTCCTGAGCCACTAAACTCCAACCGCTGGTTTGGCTGTGCGTTCGCAGCGATAGGCTCTTGGGAAGTTTTGGATCAAATTGCTTGATCAACTTTGCCCAAATCATCCGAGCGGCTCGCATCTTGGCCACTTCCATGAAATAATTCATGCCGATGCCCCAAAAGAACGACAGTCGCGGGCAAAACGAATCAACATCCATATTGGCTTTGATTCCGGTTTTGACATATTCCAACCCATCGGCCAGCGTGTACGCTAGTTCCAAGTCGGCCGTCGCGCCAGCTTCCTGCATGTGGTAGCCGCTGATACTGATGCTGTTGAATCGCGGCATCAATCGACTGGTGTAACTGAAAATGTCAGCGATGATACGAATGCTGGGTTCGGGCGGATAGATATACGTGTTCCGCACCATGAACTCTTTCAGGATGTCATTCTGAATGGTTCCCGACAAATCCGCAGGCGCAACACCCTGTTCTTCCGCAGCGACGATGTACAGCGCCATCACAGGCAATACTGCGCCATTCATCGTCATCGAAACGCTCATTTTGTCCAACGGAATTCCGTCAAACAGAGTTCGCATGTCATAGATGCTGTCGATCGCGACACCCGCCATGCCGACATCGCCGGCAACACGTGGATGATCGCTGTCGTAACCGCGGTGGGTCGCGAGGTCGAACGCAATGGACAGACCTTTTTGGCCGGCTGCCAAGTTGCGACGATAGAAAGCATTGGACTCCTTGGCTGTGGAGAACCCTGCATATTGCCTGACCGTCCATGGACGCATGACATACATCGTCGCATACGGGCCACGAAGGAACGGGGCGAACCCGGGCATCGTTTCCAGGTGGTCGACGTCTTTCAGGTCGTCGGCACTGTAGAGTCCTTCGATTGGAATCTGTTCCGCGGTTTCCCAGCGTAATCGTCCGGCGTCACCGCCGATTGCTTTTGTCCAAGCGGATTTCCCTGAATCGGCCTGCTGTGTTTGGGGCGTGGTATAGAGGGGAATGTCGGTAAAGTTAGGGATCGTACTCATGATGCCAGCACCTCTTGATCTCGCAATAGTTTGCGGAGCGTGCCCAGCACGTCGCACTTGATGTAAATGAATTCGTCAACGCCAGCGGACTTCCAAGCCGCTTCGTTCTCGCCGGGATGTCCGGCCAAAATAACCTTATTCGCACCGGCAGCTTTCAGTGCCGTGGCAACTGACCCAGCTAAGTCCGCATACAATTTGTCAGACGAACAGATCACGGCAACATCTGTGCCGGACTGTGCGAATGCTTCGGCCGCAGTCGCAGCGTCGGCAAACCCTTCGTTTTCGAGCATTTCGAAACCGCCTGCCTCGAAGAAGTTCTTGGCGTAGGTAGCCCGAGCGTTGAAGTGGGCGACCGGGCCAATGTTGGCGGAAAAGATTTGAGGCCGTTTGCCGTTGGCTTCCATCCACGCGTCGCTGGCGTCACGCAACTCTTCAAACGGCTGAGCGAAAGCGTGAGCTTCGATGGGGTTGACGGACGTCTTTCCTGGCTCAAAACCCAAGGCTTTTCCAATCTGTCCAATCGAAGCACCGGACTGAGCCATCGCCACACATGCCGGCAACAAACCCGCATCGCGGTTGATTGGCTTGACGGGTGACGCCGATTCTGGTTCGGATTGATGCCGCAGATTGACCGCATTCCGCAGCGATTGCATATCCGGCGGCGGATGCTGAACACTTTCTTCACGCAGGTTGGGGAACTCACTAACGCCCGTAATTCCTTCTTTACGTTTGGCAATGTCTTTTGCGCGCGGTGCGTATGCATTGTCGATCAAGTCAGCCACCCTGTTTGACTTCAGCGCCGACAGCATGCCGCCTTGTCCTTCGATCTCTTGGAAAATTTCCCAAGCCTTCGCTGCTATTTCGGAGGTCAGTTTTTCCAAGAACCAACTGCCACCCGCCGGATCCATGACTCGGTGCAAGTGTGATTCCTCTTGCAGAATCAGGACAGTATTGCGTGCGATTCGGCGACTGAAATTGTCGGGCAGTCCTGCAGCATGATCAAACGGTAACGACGTGATCGAGTCGACGCCGCCAATCAATGCAGCGAAGACGCTTACGGAGTTTCGCAGCAGATTGACGTAGGGGTCCCGCTGAGTCATGACACGGTTGCCCGTACGGGCATGAATCTTCATCCCGACGTGCGTAGCGCCGCTGGCTTCCAAGATTCGAGACCACATCTGCCGAGCGGCTCGCAACTTGGCAATCGCCAAGAAATGATGTGTCCCCAGACTGAACCGAAACAGGATTTGATTCGCCGCATCGTCGATCGACATGCCGGCATCGGTCATCGCTCGCAGATATTGCACCGCCGTAGACATAGCAAACGCGATGTCTTCCGCAGCTGTCGCACCGGAGTCGTGATACGGCGAAGTATCGACGCTAACGGCAGTCACCTTGGGCAGTGTCTTTGATGTCCACGACGCAAGTGAAGCCATGTCGGCGAGTGCCGTGTCAGCATCGGTCGGCAATTGACCTTCGGCAGCTAAGGTTTGCAGCGGGTCGGCATTAAAAGCACCGCGAGCGATTTCGGGTGCAATGTCGCTGCGATTCCAAAGTGCAACCAGTGTTGCTGCGGCGGGGACAAAGGCGGAACCAGCGTCCAAGGCAAGGTCCACTAATGGTAGCTGAACGCCTTTGAGTGCCGCTGCAAAATCATCGACACTGTACGCCATCATTCCATCGTCACCGACAAAGGATGCGGCTTCGGCATCGCGATAATCGGATCCGCAACGGGTTGCCCGATCCAGTCGTAGCTGCAACGAAGTCACGCCACCCTGCAAGTCACTTAAAATGACCTGGTTGCTGACTTCCAGATCCGGGTGAGCGTGTTCTTGTCGCAGATCAACTCCGCTAAGCACATGACCCAATGGACGGGAACCACGAATCAGCCGTGCTATGCCAGGGAATCCAGACGGATCGTAGCCATCCAATTGATCGGCCAACGTGTAAACCGGTTGGATATCAATGCCTTCGTAGGTGTGTGAAACTAACTTGCGTTCAAAGGGAACGCCTTTTAGGTCGGCTTCGACGGAATCACGCCAGGTTTGATAGTCAACGGGAGGAAAGTCATCTGCAATTTTAAAAGAGGTCTCATTCATTGATCGTTCTTATTTTTCTCACTGAGGAGGTTGGCATAATTCTGTGAGCACGCCGCCACTACTCTTAGGATGAATGAACGCGATCTGCATATGGTGTGCCCCTGGCCTGGGCGTCTCGTCAATCATTCGCAAACCTTCGTTCTTAAGTTCATCAATTCGCGACTGCAAATCGTCGACGGTGAACGCCATGTGATGCAGACCTTCGCCGCGTTTTTCAATGAACTTGGCAATCGGGCTTTCGGGGTCCGTCGGCTCTAACAACTCCAATCTAACGTCGTTCAATTTGTAAAAAGCGACTTTCACCTTCTGAGACGGGACGTCTTCAATGCCCTCGAATTCGGCGCCCAAAGTGTCGCCATAAAAGGCCTTCTGATCCTCCAAAGATCGAACGGCAATGCCGATGTGATTGAGCGATTTGACAGGTGTCATTTTTTTTATCCTAGTGTGCGGTATTGGTGTGCAGATACGCCCAGTGTGTCGCAGTGAATCACATCCGGTGCAACGCGGAGTTAAGCAGTTAATTCATGATGGATTGTGGCGTTGCGCCACGGTTTGTAAAGGCGACAGCTACGTCAGGGTGGATGTCGAGTGCCGCATCTATAACGCATGCCAGCGTGGCCTCGAACATCAGCAACCGATTCGTGCAAATTCGTGTTATTTGTGGCAAATTCCGCGTGATAGAGTGAGCCACGAATCACACCAATACAGACACTTCTCGCTAATCGCCACCACGAAGTAAGCCGAGATGTGCAAAATCAAAATCATAACCCGACGCGTTAGCGAGCGAATTTGCGAAGGTTCTCTCGCTTACGCTTCGGGTTATGCAATATCCGGGCCAGCGGTGGTTCCGCTGGTATCGGGCAACGCGGCAAGGCGGTCACAGGCCACGAACTGCTAGAACTTTGGTGTCGTCGTGATATTTGGTTGCGCAATTTTTCTGCCACCTCTCCCCCGACTTCGGAGACTGCTGATTTAGTCATTCCCTCGTTTTTGCGGCGTGCATATAATTCCCCATTGAATCCCCCCTTTGGACGCAAGAGTGAGGTGCTAGAAGAAACAAAGAATGATCACACGAGACCGTGATTTTCTGCTGGAAATTTCAGCCGAGGACCTAGCCATTTACGCACGAGTTATTCGGGGCGACTCGCCGTTACTGGATGCTTTGCAGTTGATCCCCTGGGAGTCGTTCCGCGGCGACCTTGAAAAGTATTATGTTCCGAACATGGGGCAACCAGCTCTGCCTGTCATTCATATGCTCAAGCTGGAGTTTCTTCGCTATACCTGCCGGCTCTCTGACCGAGGTGTCGTTGCCCGAGCTCAGACGGATTTGCTATTTCGTTGGTTCCTCCAGGTGCCTATCCGTTTTGAAATGCCCGACGCCTCCACGATTTGCCGCTTTCGAGCGCGTCTCGGAGTGGAAGGATTTCAGGATATTTTCGATCGACTGATCGCCTTTGCTCGGGACGCCGGGGTGGTACGCGATCGGCTTCGGCTAAAAGACGCCACCCACGTCCTGGCTAACATCGCCGTACCCACCACTCTAAGACTGCTCGCGCAACTTAGAGAAAAGATGCTCTCAGCGATCGAGTCCGTCGACGCCGAGTTGGCCGCTGGATACCACATCGAGGCGGAGCGAATCCGAGCGGAGACTGAAAAGGAATCCGACGAGATCCGCTTGCAAGCTCGCTTGGATTTGGTGCTGGACATGCTCCAGTGGATGCAGAGGTTACCCGCCGAAGCCCCCGATCCAGAACAGAAATTGACTTGGCAACGGCTGTTGGCGGTGCGAAGTTTGGCAGAGAAAATCACGGCGGATTGTTTGAATCCTGGTAGCGGCGACCGTACCCTTAGCGTGGTCGATCCCGAGGCACGGCGTGGCAAACATGGCGAGTTCTATGATGGTTACATGCTCGACGTGATGATGGACGCCGACAGCGGACTGGTGACGCAAATCGAAGTGCTTCCGGCCAACGGTGCCGAGGCCCACGACGCGATCAGTTTGGTGCAACGCGAGCACGCGGTTCACGGTAATCAAATCGAGCAACTCTCGATCGATGGTGCTGGATTCAACGGACCGATGCTACGAACGCTGGAAGATCCCAACGGTCTTGCCGTGGACGTGATCACACCGCCGAGCGAACACAGCGAAGGGAAAGGCTATCCCAATTCAGCGTTCCTCCAAAGCGAAGATGGTCAGCATGTCACCTGCCCGGCAGGTCATACCTCGGGCACCCCACGGCGAAAAGCAGACAAGCCTAATTCGTTGTTTTACGACTTCTCGCTCAAGGGTTGTCGGACTTGTTCTCTACTATCGCAATGTTATCCAGAGTTCAGACCGACGGCTCATCGTGGCCGTCGAGTGTCCAAAAATGAGTACGAAACGGAGTACGAACGAGCCCGCGCTAACGTGGGCACGGAGGAGTATCGTTCGGTGCGAAAAGAGCATCCCGCGATCGAGCGAAAGATCAATGAGATCGTACGTCATGGATGCGGTCGAAGGGCACGGTACTGGGGACGATCCAAAGTAAAAATTCAGAACTAATGACAGGCTTTATGGTGAATGTTCGGCGTCTGACGAAACTCCTCAAGGGGCCTTCGTGCGCCAAGATGATCGGATGTTGGTAAAACAAGATTGATCGGGGCCGCAAACGAGTCCAACTCGCGTGCCAATCGGCTGCAGCTTGTCTCCAGCGAGACTGGCTTGCGAAGAGGGGCTACCGGATAAAAATCTCAAATTTGTTCGCGGTGCAAACCAAATCCGCTCAACGAATCAACTTTGCTACTAAATCAGCAGTCTTCTTCGTCGGTGGAGAGGTAACTACAGTGAAGGCCGGAAGAAAAACTCACCGCTAATATCAGACGTCAATATCACAGTTTAGCAGCCCAGCACAGGCCCCGACGAAGTGGCGCCCGAGGTCAAAGTCGCCGTCTCGGCAGCCATCGTCAACTTGCAAATGGCCGGCTACGCCTACATTCCAATTAAATAACCGGAGCGGCGCAGATCAAAAAAAAAATGGCCAAATTGAGAAACGGGGGTCAAATCAGCCCGAGTGATTCGATTGCCTCGGCGACGCTGGTAAAGCCGGCGATGTTGGCGCCGCGAGCGTAGTTGCCTGGCACACCGTACTCATCGGCCGTCGCTAAGCAGCGATCATGGATGTCTTTCATGATCTGTGCCAATTTCCGGTCGGTAAATTCGAACGACCACGTATCACGAGACGCGTTTTGTTGCATCTCCAGTGCGCTGGTCGCAACACCGCCCGCGTTGGCGGCCTTTCCAGGCGCGTATGCAATGTCCGCTTCGATAAACAACTCGATCGCTTCGGGTGTCGTCGGCATGTTCGCCCCCTCAGCAACCGCAATGCATCCGTTTTCAAGCAACGTTGCGGCATCCTTTCCTGTCAATTCGTTTTGCGTCGCGCACGGCAGCGCCACGTCACATTTCGTTTTCCAGATATTACCACCGTGCTGGTACCGAGCATCTTCCCGAACCTCGCAATACTTCTGAATTCGCCCGCGTTCCACTTCCTTGACTTGCTTCAACGTCGCTAGATCGATCCCCGCTTTATCGTAGATGTATCCGCCGGAGTCGGAACAAGCGACCACGCGACCCCCAAGTTGCGTCACCTTCTCGATCGCATAGATCGCGACATTTCCTGATCCTGAGACAATACAGGTCTTGCCGTCGAGTGATTGCGATCTAGCATTCAGCATCTCTTGGACAAAATACCCCAGTCCATATCCGGTAGCTTCGGTGCGAACGAGTGCGCCGCCGAAACGCAGTCCTTTTCCCGTCAGCACGCCCGACTCGTAGCGATTGCTGATCCGTTTGTATTGCCCGAACAGGTAACCGATCTCGCGTTTGCCGACTCCGACGTCACCGGCCGGAACGTCGGTATATTCACCCACATGACGACAGAGTTCGGTCATGAAACTTTGGCAGAACCGCATTACTTCGGAGTCGCTTCGCCCTTTGGGGCAAAAGTCACTGCCTCCTTTACCGCCGCCGATTGGTAAACCGGTGAGTGCGTTTTTGAAGATCTGCTCAAACCCAAGAAACTTAATAATCGAGAGATTGACGGAGGGATGGAACCGCAAACCACCTTTGTAGGGGCCTAAAGCACTGTTGAATTGCACACGGAAACCACGGTTGATATGCACCTGGCCCTGGTCATCTTGCCATGGCACGCGAAAGATGATTTGGCGTTCGGGTTCGCAGATCCGTTCGATGATTTTTTGATCGGCAAAACGCGGGTACTTTGACAACACGGGGCCCATCGACGAGAACACTTCTCGGACCGCTTGTATGAATTCCGTTTCGCCGTGATTGCGTTGTTGGACATTCCAAAATACTGACTCTAGCTTTTCATCCATAGTTTCTTTTTAAAGTTTGATGCGTCGGAGGTTGTTTCGGCACAGATGAATTTCAAACCATGCGGTCCAGTCGGGGCCGTAGTGATTCTGCCCAGCGGAAAAGCAACTGGTATGCCGGTGATCCTTTCGAAACCGACGGCATCGTCGACGTGACGGCATCGATTGGTGCGATCGATCGTCATGTCCAGCCACGTTCAAGAAACATGGGGCACAGCGAGGACGTGACAAGAAAGGGGCCATCCGCCCCATCAGCTAGCACTAAGGCAAATCGGCTAGCAATAAGATGGCAATCGACGTTCCGATTCGAGGCGACGGGCTCAACGATCAGGAAGCGGACGATGGCCGTTTCGCATCGTTGGCGATATTTTTTCGCCGTGGTGCATTTTTACCCTACACGAAGGGGCGACACATCTCGTTAACGACGCAAGTGTCAACCGAAACTCACGGTGTGTCGCTGTGTGTTGACAGTACTGCGTCATAGAAAACGCGGGCGACACGCGTTCTAGACGTTCCGCACAATGGCAAACAAGGGGCCGCGAACAAAACGACTCACGCGAACAAGGTTGGAACAACGTTTGCGTTCTCAATCGAGATCGTGTGCATTGTCGTGTGCCAATATCCCCGAAGGAAACAATTGTGGCGATTGTAATGAGAACCTGTGAGGTTACTGTTCAAACCAATCACGGTCTTGTCTTTAAAGTTGTTGTTCCCACGGCTGACTCCGATCAGCCAGACAAAGAGGAGACATCGACTCTGCGTCAACAACAGGGGGAAAATCCTGTTGCAACACCCCGCCTTCGGCAATGGGCCTCTGGCTCGATTCCGTTGGCGTCTTCGAAGCGTTAATCGGTTCAATAATACGGATCCGCGCAGGCTTTCATCCACCCCGGCATCATTGCCGGGTGCTTCACACCTTTGCCTTCTTTCTGGCTTTCTTTCCGGTCTTCGCCATCTTGTGAACGGCATCGGCTGCGACAACCCAACCTCGGCAATTCAGAGCGCCACAGCGGCACTGGGGCGTGCCTTCGTGAGGCTCCCACTGATAGTCGAAAACAATCTCCGACTCAGGTTCGATGTTGCAAACCGCGACCAGTCCGAGCGAGTGTTTGGTGAGTTGCACCAACTCTGAATTCGGGCTGCAGCTATGATTCAAAAACGCTGCTGGAGTCGTGGGCTCAAGATACCACTGCTCGTTCAGCTCCATCACATAGTCAGACCCGTTGTAGTTTTCATGCGGCAGTAGCTGTCCCGTCACCTCAAACACAAACTCGCCGGGCAAAAATTGACGAGCCGCATACACGCCGAGGCCATATTTGCCTTTACGGACTTCGACATCGTCGTCGTGATAGTTGCGTAAACCGTGCGTTTTATCAACCTTCTTCTGAAGCTTTTCGCGACGTTTCTTTCCCGGTTTCTTTTTCATTTTGCACAAAGTTGCGGATCTGGAGAGTACCCGAAAAGGGGGCTGACCCTTTGGAAGGGAGTCGTTTTTGTTGAGTTTTTTGCCTCGCCGGAGAGGGTCAGACCCCTTTTCGGATACCCTCTTAAGCTGCCAAGTGATATTGCAGGTTTCTCGCGTCGCTGAGTTGTCCAACGCCCAGCATGCAAAAAATAGCGAAGCGATATTTGGACGCCAAGACTAAATTAGTCTGCCCTGCTGGGATAGTGGGCGAGTCATTCGTTGACCGGTCTGTTGATGCCAATGGTATCGAATAGGACAGAGCGAATCGTGCATCGCAGCCACGCTCGCGACTTTGAAGACGGGCAGATGTGTTCACCGCACATGTTCACGGTCAGAAATGCTTTGCGAAGCACGGGGTCGCAGAACTGTGTATGCTTTTGTTCTCGACACCCAGCCCCGCCCCACTCAACCTACCTAACGACAGCGTTTGCGTCACTGCGAAAGGTTTCCTTGCCATGCGTCTTACTCAAACACTCTTGATTCTCGTCTGTTCGTTCGTCTTGTTTGCACCGACGACACATGGTGCTGATTCCTTGCCTGAGGAATCTGCCGAAAATGGCTCCCTCCGTGTCGGTATTGTCGAGAAGGACATTACACCACCGACGGGCTTTCCGATGGCGGGGTACTATCACGAGCGATTGGCCGAAGGGACGATCGATCCGCTGAAGGCCAAAGCGATCGTGTTTCGTGACGGTGACACAGCGGCCGCGTTAGTTGTTTGCGATTTGATTGGCATCGCCAGCGACTTGTCACGCGAAGTCCGCAAACAGGCGTCCGAGAAAACGGGCATTCCGGCCAGTCATATTGTGATCTCGGCAACCCACTCGCACACCGCTCCGGACTACATGAAGGAGTTGTACCTGTATTTGGGCCAAGAGGAACAAGAGCCGCTACGGGCAAAGTATATCGCGAAACTGATCGGCGAACCTGTTAAGGCGATCGTCGAGGCTCATGCCAATGCGAAGCCCGCCACCTTGACCAGCGGATCCGCAACGCAGATCACCCCCGTGTCTTTCAATCGTCGCTCGGTGATGCGAGACGGCAGCGTTCTGACTTGGCAATCCGAATCGAATCCAAATCGCATCCGTGCCGCCGGACCCATCGATTCCCAAATCGGTTTGCTTGCGATCCGTGATGCCAAGAGCGGCACAACTCGCGGCATCCTCAGCAATTTTGCCTTACATCTTGATACCGTTGGTGGGATGAAGTGGAGTGCGGATTATCCGTTCTTTATCGAACGCACGTTACGTGAGGCACTGGGCAACGACGTGGTTTCCCTATTCGGTGCCGGTTGTTGTGGGGACATCAACCACGCAAACCCCGCGTCGAGTGTTCGCAACAAGGCAGATTTCATCGGCAATTCGATCGGTGGCTCGATCCGTGACGAACTTGCTCAGCTGACGCCGATCGCAGGCACACATTTAGCTGTTAAATCACAAGTCGTACAATTGCCATTGGAAGAGGCTACTGCGGAACAAGTGCAGAGAAGTGCACAGACGATCGATCTGGTCAAAAGCGGCAATAAAGTGGATTTCCTTGACCATGTAACTGCTTACAAAAAGCTGATACTCGATCAATTACGCCACAAAAAACCGCATGTCAAGTCGGCCGACTATCTGACATGGGGAATGAGTCGATCGTTGGCTGGAATTGGCGACACCTTGCCAGTCGACGTGACAGTGATGACGATCGGAAATGATGTGGCCATTGTTTGTCTTCCCGGCGAAGTGTTTGTCGAACTGGGACTTGCGATCAAACAGGCCTCGCCGTTTCGCACGACCATCGTGGTCGAACTATCGAACGTGGTTGAAACGATTTACGTCCCACACCGTGCCGCCTATGCAAGCGGCAGCTATGAGGTCACGAATTCGACCGTCACTCCAGGCAGTGGCGAGATTTTAGTCGAAACAGCAGTCACCCTGCTGCGACAGGCTGCGATGGAAAACATGTGAGCTCCGTAGCATCAACTGCGGTTGATGCTGGTTGCACATGCATAGAAGGTTGAGAGCGTCGTTTTCGAGCCAAACAAGTCTACGGACATCCTCGTTTTCTCAACTAGCGGTTGCGACGCTCTTGGCCGAAACGTGCTCGGCCTCAGTTTGGTTGTAAATTTTCTTTGCCATATCTACCTTGAGACCGCTCTCCACGCGAACGGATATCAATGCACCGCCGTCTTTGATGATGGCCTTCTTATTCTCTGGCTTTGGATTCAGAGAATCATTGATTTCGATTACTAAGTTCGCGAACACGCTGACCCTGGCGATCGAATCCGAGTCATCAAGACTGGGAAACGAGCAACGAATGTCGATTGCTGAGACGGGCAATCTAGCAGCAATCAGGTGCTGTACGAACGGCATTCGAGATCTGTCTATTCGGTTATCGATCGGCACAGAAAATGCATTTTGATCCTATCGGTAATCGAGTTGCGAAAATTTTAGAGATCACGACGAGCGCGCAAGCGATGATTATCGCAGCTAATCAATAGCTTTGCTGAGACTGCAACCCAATAAGAAAAAAACGGTGTCCCCATGACGAATCGCCAAAGACTAACGATCCTGCAGATCAACGACACACACGCTTACCTCGACGAGCATTGGGAATTGTTTCGCGAGGCTGCGGGTGTTCGGCATGAAATGGTTGGCGGCTACTCGCGAATCAAGTCCTACTTTGATCGCGTGCGTCGTGAGTGCGGTGAGGATGCCGTCTTAGCACTGGACAATGGTGACACCCTGCACGGCACTTACCCGGCCGTGAGCACGAAAGGCGAAGCCATTGTTGGTCCGCTCAAACAATTGAAGCTCGATGCATGGACAGTGCACTGGGATTACGTCTACGGCACTGAGCGGATGCGCGAGCTTGCCAATGAAATCAACCATCCGTTGTTGGCATGCAACTGTCACCGCAACCAAACTGACGAATTGCTTTTTCCGGCAACGGCCGTGTTCGATCGCGGTGGCATCAAGGTAGGTGTGATTGGAATCGGCGCTTACATCATCGACAATGCGTTTCCACCAGAGGTGAGCCAGGATGTCTATTTTACTCTCGGTCGCGAGGAGCTGCCGCGCCACATTAAGGTGCTGCGTGAGCAGGACCAAGTTGATTTGGTCGTCGTGCTGTCGCATTTGGGATTTCCACAGGATTGCCAGCTTGCGACCGAAACGGTTGGCATCGATATATTTCTAAGTGGCCACACTCACAACCGCATGTACGAACCGCTCGAGATCAATGGCGCAACGATCATTCAATCCGGGTGCCACGGTTCTTTCGTGGGAAGATTGGATATTGAAATGGCAGACGGAAACGTCGCTGACGTCAAACACCGTCTGGTTTTGATGGATAGTTCCATTGAACGCGATTCCGAAATGCAGCGGCAAGTCGATGCAATCTACATGCCGCACAGTGCCATGCTGAGTGAAGTCGTTGGAAGGACAGACACCCATCTCAATCGCTACGCCGCGATGGAATCAACGATGGATAACTTATTGCTGGACGCTATTGCGGAGGCAGCAGACACAGAAATCGCATTCTCTAATGGCTGGCGTTACGGCGCTCCGATTCCAGCGGGCGAGATCATCGTCAACGATTTGTGGAACATCATTCCCACGAACCCGCCTGTTTCCGTCGTTGAAATGTTGGGCTCCGAGCTTTGGGAGATGATGGAAGAAAACCTGGAACGCACGTACGCACGTGACCCTTTCGATCAGATGGGCGGCTACGTCAAGCGTTGCCGTGGAGTCAACATTTACTGCAAGCTCGAGAATATGCGGGGGACTCGAATTCAACAGTTCTTTGCAGAAGGCGAACCTCTGGATTTGAACAAGACCTATAGGGTCGCGTTCGTGACGGAGCAAGGCGTTGCAGAGAAATACGGAAGTAACCGAAAGGATCTGAACACGACTGCAATCGAAGCGTTGAAAAGTTATTTGAAATCACACAGTCCCGTCATGCCGGAGCTCCGTGGGACTGTGGTGGCTGTTTAGCTTTTAATCCTCCGAATCAGGGATCGTTGTAAGAAGTGAACACGCATTCCAATTGATTCGCGGCTGTCGACTTGTCGAAAAGGAATGTCACTCGCCGTGCAGAGTGCGAGGGTATGTAGTCGATGGTCAATTCGCGTTCGTCTTGACCGTCGCGAGTTGCCCGCACGACCAAATCTGATACGGGACGACCACCTTGATTGTGGACGATGACCGTTACAGCGTGGTTGTTTCCTGTCGCTTCAATCTGCTTAATTTCTGCCGTGAACGAAGGTGGACCTTGTTCCACAACTGCTCGGTATCCCAGAAAGCAGAATGTCCCACCAACCAAGACTGCCCCAATGGCGGCGACGATCCATTCGGCGATAGGAATGCGGTCTTCCGTTTTGTTGCGGGATGCACTGCTTAATTTAAATTCATGCATGATGGATTTCAGAGGATCAAGCGAGCGGCAGCGGCACCGACGGCGGCAGGCATCGCCAATACCGTTGTGGACATGACGACTTCATCAAACGCGGTGTACTCCGTTCGTCCGAATACCCAAAGGCAAAACAGACTAACTAGCAAGGCGATTGCATATCCCGGGATCGTGAATCGAAAGAAGACACTGGTCGCTGAATGTTCCTCGGGAATTGATACCTGACCGTGAAATTTCAGCTTGTAAACGAAGGCGTGCATGATGACAAGCGAAAGCCCCACCAGCACGAGTCCATGCCAAGCTGTCATCTTGAATGCAACTAGAATTACTTCTTCCGTAGGTGCGACATTGAGTGCCAAGAAAATCGCGCCAGCCAACATGAGAAACATTTCACGGAAATAGCAGCCCAGATTGTTGTGAGCGTGCTTGGTCGATTGTCTTTGACGTCCCTGCTGTTCTTGTTGTCCGTCGTCATCCGACATTTGGCTTGACGCTAGCACCGCACCGAAACTCGCTGCCATGGCGTGCAGAATAATCTTGCCCACGATCTCATATAAAGTTTCGTTGAATGGTCGCAAAACCGCCAGCACAATCAGAATGGTGGCTGCGATTACGCAACCAACGCAGTAGGCGACGAAGGCATCGACGATCGCGCCGAGTATTCCAACCGGCTCTTCGAAGCCGCTATAGAACGCGAGCCCCACGAGGATCGGGAACAACGCGGCCAACAACGAGGCAATCTGCAGCGGTCGCATTGTAAATCCCATCCACCACATTTCCATTGTCATCAGCATCGGTAACGAAAACAATAATGCACCCCCGGCAGCTCTGCTTAAACCAACTGCAAACCGCCGGGGAAATATTCGCGGCACGGATGGCCTATCGTGGCGTTTCACATGAGATCCTAATTTCAATCTGGCCATTCATAGCGTTTTGGAGTGTCGACGCGGTTGAATGAAAGCGATTGTCATGCCAAATGTACTTCGGCAAAGAGGGGCTGAGACAAAACTGGCAATTTCCGATCAAAGCAAATTGCAATCGGATCGCTGCGAACCAGATCGAAAATCGCTGGATGCAGTGGGGCAGTTCAGCGGGGTAGGGGACTGTGCTACAATACTGCACCTCACCCCTTCGCGATTTGCGATAGCGATTAGGTTAAATCGTGATCGTCCCACCCTACACTGCAGGATTATGGCTAGACCAACGCTCATCGGCCAATTCAGCCTTCTCGCTGTTCTCTTTACGACTTGTTTAGGAATACCCGCGACCGCAGCGGAGGACAATCACGTGCTTCGCCGCAGCAATCTTGTCGCTTGGTGTATCGTTCCCTTTGACGCAAAGAATCGCACCCCGGCAGAACGCGCCGCGATGCTGAAGGAACTGGGGATCACCCGCGCCGCCTACGATTGGCGTGCGGAACATGTTCCGACTTTCGAACAAGAAATTTTGGAGTACCAGAAACACGGCATTGAGTTCTTTGCGTTTTGGGGTGTTCATGACGATGCATTCAAGTTGTTTGAGAAATACGAAATGCATCCTCAAATCTGGCAGATGCTTCGTGACAATGGCGGTGATAATCAGGTAGCCAAGGTTGAAGCGGCGGCGCAGCAGATGCTCCCGCTTGCCAAACGCACCGCTGCGATGGGATCTCCTTTAGCACTGTACAACCATGGAGGTTGGGGCGGCGAACCCCAGAATCTTGTCGCGGTTTGTCAGCGTTTGCACGAGCTAGGCCAAGAACATGTGGGCATCGTCTACAACTTTCACCACGCTCACGGGCACATCACGGACTGGGCCGATTCGTTTGCCCTGATGAAGCCGTTCTTACACTGTTTGAATCTAAACGGGATGAACCCGAACGAGCAGCCCAAGATTCTCGGCATCGGCAAAGGACAACACGAATTGGAGATGATTCGTGTCGTGGTCGAAAGCGGTTATGACGGGCCAATCGGAATCCTTGACCACCGCAATGAACTTGATGCACACGATTCACTGATCGAGAACCGCGATGGATTGAAGTGGATCCGTCAGGAACTCGGTGCTCGCGGCAGTGCAGGATCGCTGCCGCCGACTCCATCAAGTTACATCAAACCGAGCGTTCCAGACGAGGCTCATTCGGGGCGAATCTTCCCCGGCGCTGATGCCTACCGAAATCCGGCGCTTACCGTCGAAGTCCGAGCGACGATGCTGAGCAGCGATGGCTATAACATCCTCGTCGCGAGCGATCCGAAACAATCATCGGATCACTGGGAACTGTTTTCGATGAATCGTAGCGGCAATTTGACAGCCTACCTGCCCGGCAAGACTCCCGATCACGTTCGTTCCACTGCGATGATTTGCGACGGCAAGCCGCATACGATCTCGATGATCTATGAACCCGGTCGCATCCGACTTTATGTGGATGGAGAGCAAGCCGCGGATCAGCCGATCGTTGCTACCGAAAACAAATCGAGCGTGCCCGGAGCTTTGGGCATTGGACGACTTGTAGAACGCGAGATGGGATTTGCGGGTGAGGTTCAATGGGTTCGGATTTCCAAAGGAGTCCGAGAGATCCCTACGACACCGTTGGTCGATGTGTCACGTGATGAAGCGACGCTTGGATTGTGGAAATTGGGCAGTGAGCATGCAGAGGAGTCGCCACGACAGCATCAACACGGTGGATTCGAATCGAAACATTCGCAAGCTCATGATACGGCGAACGCGGCCGAACTTCCCTACGATGCAGTAGCGGTAGCACGGCTGATTCGCGAATCGCAGAAATCGGGTGACGCGATGCGAGGCGCGAGCGTCTTTGCCGATGCGAAATTGGCGTGTTTGTCGTGTCACAAAATCGCTCAGCATGGCGGTGCGGTCGGTCCCGAGCTGTCCAATATTGCCAAAGATCGCACGTTAGCTCAGATCGTCGAGTCGGTGTTCTGGCCCCAGCGGGACGTGCCGCCGGAGTTCATGACCTGGAAGATTCTGACGGCCGATGGCAGTGTCGTCACCGGATTCAAACACAGTTCGGATGATCAGCAAGTGGTTATCCGTGACTCGGCATCCGCGAAGTTGACTGCCATTGCAGCCGATGAAATCGAAGAGGAATTCGCGGCGGGCTCGGTAATGCCGAACGGATTGACTGCGGCGATGTCACATCAACAGCAACTCGACTTAATTCGATTCTTAGGCGAGCTTGGTCGTGACGGAACGCCCATTTCCGAGCCGATCCAACACGCGCTCGCGCACAGCCAAATGCACGGGCAGGTCGGTATACACGGGCCGGTCGAGTCACCACGCACGACCACCCCGCTTGTTCCTGCGAACTGGCCGCATGCAACCCATCCGGTGAATCGCGACCGTTTGTACGATTTTTACATGAAGCAGGCTGAATATTTTCGTCGGCAACCCCACCTGCCGATGCTGATCTCACCCTATCCGGGCCTGGACGGTGGCGAGCAGGGGCATTGGGGCAATCAGAGCGAACCGGATTGGGGCGATGATCGCTGGAACGGCACCCTACTAGGCTCAGTGCAGGCGGGCGTCTTTCGTGCCGACGGGATCACGGTGCCACGCGGCGTTTGCGTACGGCTTGGTGACGAGGACGAGATGTCCGCTTGCTTCAATCCGGACACGTTGTCGTTCGACGCGGTGTGGACCGGTGGTTTCGTCAAGTTTGATTCGGTCCGCTTTGGGTTCGTCGGGGGCTTGCGCCCGGATGGCAAACTGATTGCGGCGCCAAAACGGGAAAAACTCGTTGGACCGTTTCAGTACCAAGGTTTTTATCGACACGGCAAACGTGTCGTGTTCGCCTACACCGTCGGTGATGTGAAGTATCTCGATTCTGCCTGGGTTCAGGAAGGCAAATTTGTTCGCGACGTGGCGCCGCTGGACGAGCATCCGCTGCGGCACGTGACCACGGGAGGACCGCAACAGTGGCCCGAAGCTCTTGTGACGAAGATTACTCGTGGCACTGGGCGTCCCTACGCTATCGACACGATCGAGCTACCGAACGACAACCCGTGGAACGCACTCGTGTTCTGCGGTGGCCACGACTTCCTGCCCGATGGCAGCGCGTTGGTATGCACGATGCAGGGGGACGTGTGGCGTGTCAGCGGAATCGATGCTGCATCAGACGATGAGGGGACGGCACGTTGGACGCGTTTTGCATCGGGGCTACATCACGCGTTGGGATTGGTGGTGTCCGAAGGACAAGTCTATGTTCAGTGCCGAGACCAATTGACGCGTCTCACTGATGTGAATCACGATGGTGAAGCCGACTTCTACGAGTGTTTCAGCAATGCGTTTGTAACGTCGCCCGCCGGACATGATTTCATCTGTGGTTTACAGCGTGACGAACAAGGCAACTTTTACACCGCGTCGGGCAATCAAGGACTACTGCGTATTTCGCGGGACGGAAAGAATGCAGACGTGATCGCGACCGGGTTTCGCAACCCCGATGGATTGGGGATTCTGCCTAACGGGACGGTGACGGTGCCCGTGTCCGAGGGTGGATGGACGCCTGCGTCTGCGATCCACGCGATTCCGCACGCTGGCTCACACGCAACGAACGATCCGCCTCACTACGGCTATGGCGGACCGAAAAACGGCCAGCCGCCTGAATTGCCGTTAGCCTATCTGCCACGCGGTCTTGATAATTCCAGTGGCGGTCAGGTCTTTGTGGACAGTGACGCGTTCGGGCCGCTGGCTGACCAATTGTTGCATTTTTCGTTTGGCACCGGGACTTGGTTTGCCGTGCTTCGCGACAAGGTTGATGATCAGTTGCAAGGTGCAATTGTCCCGTTAACCGGTGATTTTTTGTCGGGAGCCCATCGTGGTCGCTTTCATCCCGGGGATGGACAATTGTACGTATCCGGGATGTCGGGTTGGGGATCGTACACCCGCGATGACGGTTGTTTCCAGCGCGTTCGTTACACCGGGGACGCGGCTCAGGTGCCGGTTGGCTTCCATGCTTATGAAAACGGCATCCGCGTCACCTTTGCACTGCCGCTCGATGAAGCGATCGCCGGCGATCCAGCACAACATTTTGCCCAATGCTGGAATTATCGTTACAGCGGCGGATATGGATCGCCAGAGTATTCGACGACGCATCCCGGAACGGCGGGACACGATCCGCTGCGAATTCAATCGGCTCACGTGCTCTCGGATCGCCGCTCGTTGTTTTTAGAAATTCCGGAGTTACAACCTGTTAACCAACTGCATTTACGGATGCATGTCAACGACGACAAGACACCTTCGTGCAATCCTGCCGGTGACGGCCAAGACATGTTCGTCACCGTGCACCAATTGGATAAGCCGTTTACCGATTTTGCGGGGTACCAACCGCGACAGAAGCAGATTGCGGCTCATCCGCTGTTGGTCGATTTGGCATCAATGTCAGAACGAGTCTCGAACCCATGGCACCAGAAAATTGCCGGCGCGAGAGAGATCAAAATTGAAACCGGCAGCAATCTGACTTACGCCACTCGAGAATTCAGCGTGCGAGCGAATGAAGTATTAGCCGTGACGCTGTCCAATCCGGATGTCGTGCCCCACAATTGGGTTCTCGTGCAACGCGGTGCACTGCAACACGTCGGTGAGCTTGGCAACCAGATGATCGCAAATCCGAATGCGTTCGCTCAGCAATACATCCCCGAATCGGACCAAGTCATTGCACACACCGATATTGTTTCGCCAGGCCAAGAACAGACGATCTATTTCCTCGCACCCTCCGCACCCGGCCGGTATCCTTTTCTCTGTACCTTCCCGGGGCACTGGATGGTGATGAACGGCATGATGGTGGTGGAACGTGGAAACGGTAGCTAGTGCTTCATCCAACGTTAACGTTGGGGTAGTGGACGAGGCAACGAGTCCCTGAGGTGCAATAGATCGTGGGGACTCGTAGCCTCGTCCACTACAGCAAACCCTAAAATCAAAAGTGGTCGATGCACAACCGCATTCTCTCTGTGAATAACGAGTCGCCCTAATGAACGAGCCGAATCCCGTCATCATCTTCGATACTTTGAATGCGTTTCAGCGTACGGGTGCGTTGAAGGCTGCAATCGAACTGAGAGTCTTTACTGTTCTTGGCGAGGCGCCGCTTGATGCGCATGCGATCGCGAAGGCTTGTAACACGAGCACACGGGGAATGCGGATTCTGTGTGACTATTTGACAGTGATTGGTTTTCTCGAGAAGGCATCGGACGCCTACTCTTTGACCCCCACGGCCGCCGTGTTTCTCGATCAGGATTCGCCGCACTATATGGGCAGCGTTGCAAGCTTCGTCGCAGCCGATGCGATCATGGACACGTACCGTGATGTCGCAGGTGCCGTTCGTAAAGGCGGCACATTGCTGCCGGACGGTGGCAGCACAAACATTGACTTCGAACTATGGGTTGAGTTTGCGAAGTCCATGGGGCCGATGATGAAGCCTGCGGCCGAATTCATTGCAGAACGGGTTGCAGAAAAATTTGCAGCTGAGCCTTTACGCGTCCTCGATATCGCGGCAGGGCACGGACTTTTTGGGATCACGATCGCGAAACGATTGGCGGATGCCGAAATCGTTGCTCAGGATTTCGACCGCGTGCTTGAGGTCGCGAATCAAAACGCAGCCCTGGCCGGCGTCAGCGATCGATACACATTGCTGCCTGGTGATGCGATGTCGGTAGATTTCGGTGACGGGTTCGATTGCGTATTGCTAACCAATTTCTTGCATCACTTTGGCGCCGAAAAATGCAAGGATTTGCTGAAGAAAGTGCGTGCCGCCCTGAAGCCTGGTGGGGTCGCAATTTCGCTTGAATTTATTCCCAACGAGGACCGCGTTTCCCCAGCTACTGCTGCGACCTTTGCACTGACGATGCTGATGAGTACCGATCAAGGCGACGCTTACACGTTCGCTGAATACAAAGACATGTTTACGGCGGCGGAGTTTGTCAGCAATCAACTGATCGATGTTCCCAATTCGCCCTCGCGGCTGGTGGTCAGTTCTATCGAGTGATCACGGCACACCAGTTTGATTTGCTTGGTGCCTGCAACGCTTGTGGTTTACCGCCCGCCAGTTCGGATGTCGGTCCCCAATCTCCGCTGTCAATGTTGATCCACTTGACGCGCAATTTGCCGTTCGTGGCAGAGAGATCGACGTCGACCGATCCGCCATGCGGGAAATAGACGGCGTATTTGTTCTGCGAATCGGTCGCCAGATACGCTTCGTTCGTGCTCCGATTGGAAAGTAGGGAGTTGTTCGGAGTGACGTCCCAGAGCGGCACAAGTGATTCAAGTTTCCGAGCTGCCCGAATCGCAGCCTTCGCTTGATCCGACAGTCCCAAACCAGACGATGGGCGATGGAATCTGGCTGATGCCGCACCACCAATGAGATGCCGCCAAAATCGTTCGACGCCATCCTGGCTCGTGTGTCCAAACTTGTTGCCGTCCGCCCCGTAGGTCTTCACCGTGTTGATCGGGCGAGGCTGTTTGATCAGCCGGTCGCGAAGTGCTTGGAAGTTGTCCCAGTGCTGCTGCGATTTCTTGTGATTGTTCTGCGACACGTCGACGTAGTCATAACGTCGTGGATGATCGAGAGTGCGGCGATGTTGCGGCCCCGTCAGATCCCAGTCGTCCCACATTTCAGTGATGCAAACCGGTTGCCTTTGTTCTGTCGACTTGGCCCGAATATACTCCGCCCAATACGTTGCCCACGCTTCCTCGCCGCTCGTTTCGTTGTCGATGCAGTACAGCACGTGCCCATATTTCAGTGAATGCGAGAGCATCTTGTCAACGAAATCATGTTGATATTTCAACACAGTCGTGTTGTTACGCTGCTCGGGCGTCGTGAAAAAGAAGGGCTGGTCGTTTTGACCAGGATGCTTCGGGTACTCAGCAGCCAGTCCCGACTGCTTGGCCGAGTAGTTCACGTTATTTCCCGGATTGTACGGGTGTGGCGGCCAATGTTCACGAGAGTAATCGAAGCGATCCCACACCTCGATCTGAACCACGATGTCGCGGTCCGCAGTCAGTCGCAGCATCGTTTCAAATCGGTCCCAGTACTCATCGTTCCATCGATTGAGATCGTATTTACCATTGTCGAGCTGTTTGAACGGATACAACTCGAATCCCTCATCGTGTCGATCACTCATCGTATTGCGGATGTAGTTCGCACCGACCAACTTCATCTCATCAAGATGTTCTTTCAGATGTGGAAGCTGAAACAAGTTGTCATCCACGGACCCGCCCAACAGTAGCAGGTTGTTGCCTTTATACTGCCAGTAAAAAGGATGCGTGTCGCTTGGGCGAATGCGATCGGCCGCAACAATCGGTTTAGCACCGTGCACTGGCGACCCACAAGGCGCAAGTATCATGCAGAATAGAACGAAACGAAACATGTTGAGAGAACCCGTAGCAGTAAGACGCACTGTGATCTGCTGTTGTGCAAACAAAAAAGTGGCTGCAGCGTTAGATAGTATACGGCACCCCGTTCCGCCGTCGGTGAAGCGTGCCGGCCAATGCCAACACTTCCTTTGTTGTGCTCGAAAAACCGTGTTCCTACGGTTAAACTAGCTTGATATCCCAGCTGACTCCAACCTTGATCACCACCTCAACGGATAACCAACTCCATGTCCAACCGACGTACGTTTTTCAAAACAGCTGCAATCGCTGCTGGTACCGCACCACTTGCGACGGCGGTTTGTGCGAAAGAGCGGACAACCACCCGCTCCGGAGTTGCAGATTACAACTATGCGCTGCCCACGCTGAAAAAGGGCTGTCGGTTGCTGTTTCAGGGAGACTCGATCACGGACATGAAATGGGGACGCAACGAAAAAGACCGCAACCACTATCTGGGGCACAGTTACGTCTTTCTGATTGCCGCTCGTTTGGGAGTGGAACTTGCGAGCTCGGAGCTGGAATTTTTCAATCGGGGAAACAGTGGGAACACAGTGGCCAATTTACGTGAACGATGGCAGAAGGATGCGATCGACATCGATCCGGACGTGCTCAGCATTCTGATCGGTGTCAACGATGTCGGTCGCATGATTCGCGGCAAGCAGGATCACGTGCCACTGGATCATTGGGAACGCAACTATCGAACGATTCTGGACGCTAGTCGCGTCGCAAATCCACAGTTGAAAATAGTCTTGCTCGATCCCTTCGTACTCCCGTCTAGCCGATTCAGCGACGGTGCGCATGCCAAATGGAGAAGCGAAGTGGATAAGCTGTGCAAAATCGTCGCCCTGATGGCGAATGACTACGAAGCCGTCCACATTCCAACTCAACAAGTATTTGACGACGCAGTGAAAACGGCAAAGCCAGAACACTGGATCTGGGACGGCGTTCACCCGCTGCCGCAGGGACATGAGCTGATCGCTCGAACCTGGATTCAACGATTCTTGCAATCGGCTTAGACGAGATCCCGCCTTTGATGAGTTTGCCAGCAACCTCCAACACACATGTTCTAAGCCCAATATCGTGTTTTCACGAGAAATCGCTTGCATATCTATCCCTAGACGCGTCATAACAACACATAGCGGGACGGGACGGCGACTCTATTCGGAGCTTATCAATGCGATTGTTAGATCGGTCAATCAGTTTGGCATTGTCATGCATGTTTGTTTGTGTGGCGTGTCTGGCGAGCAATTCCCAAGCACAAGAAAGCGAGATCGAGGCTCGGAGTGAATTCTCTGGCAAACAATTGTTTGAACACTCGTGGAAACCGGCCGGTACGACGCTTCGGCAGTCAAACACTTCTCAAAGCTCAATAACTCAATCCGCCTCGCACCGAGTCTTGGTCCGCGGTGATGGACTTGGTCCGCTTCACAACGCAACCTCGTGTGCCGATTGCCACAAGAATGGCGGCGGAGCCGATGTACGTCATAATGTGACGCTGATCACAGTCGATCCAAGATCGCGGGTGATGAAAGACAAAAAGGAAGGCGGCAAACAGCTACTCGAAGTCTTCCCAGGATTGATCGGCCCCACGGGACAGTTGGCCTTCAGCACCGTCGTTCACAATCACTCCACACGGCCCAACTATTCGCCCATCCGCGATCGATTATCCGACTACGTGCCCGACGGCATCGATGACAAGTGGATTAACCCCGAGCAGCGAACGAGTGCGGCGATCGCGACCCAGCCTGTGGTGGCCGGACGACACCAAGCGGTAGACTTCTATCTCAGCCAATTGAACTCACCGGCACTGCATGGACTCGGTGCCATTGACTTGATCAGTGTTTCTCGCATCATTGCGTTGGGCGAGCGGCAAGCAAAGAAATCAAACGGTGAGATAAGTGGTCGATTTGTTGGCAAGTTTGGATGGCGTGGTCAGGTTTCGTCGTTGGCGAGTTTTACAACACAGGCGTGCGCAGGCGAACTTGGGCTGACTGTGGGCGCAGGCGGTGTTCCGCCGCGTGCGAGTCGGCGTCCAATCCATGTGCAAAATAACCAAATACAAAATTTTGAGCAGCTGGATTCTGCATTAAGGGGACCTTCAACCGTAAGCGAATCGCAACTAGCAAGAATGGATGCAAGTTTTTCTGCGACGCAAGCAGGCGACCCAGCTGACTTTGGATACACGAATGTTGGCAGAGACATGTCAATGGAAGAAGCCGCAAAACTGACGGCGTTCCTCCGCGACTTGCCACGGCCGATCGAGGAACCTCAGCCTGGACATACCTATGCGGATGTTCGCAGCGGAGAGAAAGTATTTGTTTCGGTGGGCTGTAGCACGTGTCATGTTGCCGACCTGCGTCCCGTTTCGGGAATTTTTAGCGATCTACTGCTCCACGATATGGGGCCGGACCTACAATCCCCTCTCGCCGCACCCTTGGGAAGCATTACTAAAACACGAGTAATCTCACCGGTTGTATTTGAAGAACGTGGTCCGAGTGCATCGTCGGCACTACAAGCTTACGGATCGGGCGAATTCAACTCGCGATTTCCAACCGCCTATCCGATGGACGAACCCGAACAGCCGCAGTTTCCACGTGGTGAAGTGCCCGAGACCGACGTGGTTTACTGGGACACGCTGCAGCGTGAATGGCGAACGCCGCCGCTTTGGGGTGTTGCCGACAGTGCCCCTTATCTGCACGATGGCCGCGCCGAAACAATCGAAGATGCGGTGTTGTGGCATGGCGGTGAAGCTACCGCGTCACGGAATCGTTTCTACGATTTATCGAGGGCAGATAAGGATCGAGTGTTAGCATTCCTGTCGTCGCTGCGAGCGCCCAAACCGACGGGACAAGACGCCGATTAACTGTGATGGGCTTCGTTAGTATCCGAAACTCTTGGCGAGTTTCGCTACCAGGCTGTGAATCTTTTAAAGTCGCCTTTCGCTGCGCGAAAGTACGCTCAGTAACGCAACTTTTGCGGAGCAAAAGGCGACTTTCAGGGACCATCGTTAAATAGATTCACAGCCTTTACGCAAAACGGCGATGCGCGGGCATACGGGATGCTAACGACCGATGACAGGCTAGAAGCCTATCCCACATTAAAAATGCAAGGCTCGTTGGACGATTTCGTGGACGTCTTTGCATAATCCTGGATGCTCGGCGATTCGTTTCAGCTCGTTCTGCATTAGCGTCTGCCGTGATTCGTCAAATCGGCGGTAGCTGTTAAAAGCAGCGACCAATCGGGCAGCCAACTGTGGATTCGCCGATTCGATCTTTATTACATAGTCTGCCAACAGCCTGTAACCCGCTCCGTCGGCTTGATGGAAACGCACTTGATTCTGAGTGAACGCGCCGATCAGCGCACGAACGCGGTTGGGGTTGTCGACGCTGAAGTCGGGATGCGCCGTCAACTGCTTGACGTGCTCGATCGTGTCTTCGCGACTCGAAACCGCTTGCACCGCAAACCATTTGTCGACCACTAATGGGTCGGCTTTGTATTGCTCGTAAAACGCCGAGAGTGCCGCGTCACGTTCAGGCACATCCAAGTTGGCCAGTAGCGATAAAGCCGCTTGTTTGTCGGTCATGTTGTCCGCCTGACGAAACTGACCGTCAATCAAAGTCACGGACTCGGGCGAATCCAACGCGGACAAGTAGGCCAACACAACATTTTTCAAACGGCGACGGTTGATCGATTTCTGATCGTTCTTGTACGGTCCATCGCCAGCCAAATCGTTGTACAGTGCTGTCAGTTCCGTCTGAAAACTTTCCGCCAATCGTTTGCGGTAGAACCGGCGAGCGGTGTGCAGCGAATCGGGATCGATTACGTCCATCTCTTGCCCTAACACGCTTTCGCGAGGCAATGTCAACGCGAGTGCCTTGAATGCCGCATCAACCGATTCGTCACTCAACACGCGGGCAAAGGCATCACGGAATTGCTCGGACAACTCCAGAGTTTTACCCTCTTTGACGGAATTTGCCGCATCGAGCAGCAACTTCGTCGCGAGCGTCTGACCGGCGTCCCACCGATTGAACGAATCGGTGTCATGAGCCATCAAAAAGGCGAGTTCCTCGTTGTTACGCTGCATTCGCAAGCGGACTGGCGCCGAGAAACCTCGCAGCACTGACGCAATTGGCTTGGCACTCAATCCGCCGAACGTGAATGTCTCGGATTCCTTTTCCAGCATCACAACGCCGCTGTGCTGCTCGATCTCTTCGCCGCTTTCGGCATCCAATAATCCCACGCGTATTGGCAATGGCACCGGTTTTCGATCGGTGGTTCCTGGATTGCCACCCGACAGCGTTGGGTAGGATTGCTTCATCGCCAGCGCGTACTCGGCCTTGGCTGCGTCCCAGGTTTCAGCGACGGTCAACTCCGGCGTCCCCGCTTGTGAATACCATCGCTCGAACAGATCAAAATTGACATCGTTGGCGTCCGCCATCGCAGCTCGGAAATCGTCGCAAGTGACGGCTGAATTGTCGTGTCGCTCGAAATACAGATCCATGCCACGTCGGAACCCATCGGCGCCCAGGATCGTGTAGTACATGCGAATGATCTCGGCACCTTTGCGGTACACCGTGGCCGTATAAAAATTGTCCATCGAAATATAGGACTCAGGCCGAATGGGGTGCGCCATCGGGCCACTGTCTTCGACAAACTGGCCAGCTCGCAATCCCGACACGTCATCGATCCGCTTGACTGCGGCCGAGGTCTGATCGGCGGTGAATTGCTGATCTCGGAAAACCGTCAGCCCTTCTTTGAGCGTCAGTTGGAACCAGTCACGACAGGTAACGCGATTGCCTGTCCAGTTGTGAAAGTACTCGTGAGCGATCACGGCCTCGATCAACATGTAGTCTTCGTCGGTCGCCGTGTCCGGAAGTGCCAACACGTATTTGGAATTGAAGACGTTCAGGCCTTTGTTTTCCATTGCTCCCATGTTGAAGTCGTTGACCGCGACGATCATATAGATGTCCAAGTCATACTCGAGTCCAAACACGTCCTCGTCCCACTTCATCGATTTCTGCAGCGACACCAAAGCGTGCTCGCACTTGTCAATGTTTTGCGGTTCGACCCAGATCTCCAGTGCGACATCACGTCCGCTGCGAGTAGTAAACGTGCCTGAATGACACTTTAAAATACCGGCGACCAGGGCAAACAGATAACTCGGTTTTGGAAACGGATCGGCCCAAACGACTTCGTGCCGCCCATCATCCAGTTCTTGTTCAGAAATTCGGTTTCCGTTGGACAACATCACGGGACACGTTTGTTTGTCACCACGGATCGTGACCCGATATGTCGTCATCACGTCGGGACGATCCAGGAAATAGGTAATCCGGCGAAAACCAACCGCTTCACACTGAGTGCAGTAATTGCCCGACGTTTGATACAGACCCGAAAGTGATTTGTTGGTCACTGGCGAGACCAGAACTTTCGTTTCGATCAGGCACGATTCGGGCAAATCCAGTAGCGTCATTCCATCGTCACGAAGATGGTATTGATCCTCTTCTAAGCGTTTTCCATCGACCGCGACTGATTGCAATTTCAGATTTTCACCGGCCAGTTCCAGTGCGCTGGATGATTGCTGCGAGTTTCGACGCACCGAAATTTTGGCCGTCACCAAGGTTTCACGAGGATCAAGGTCGAATTCCAGTTCGACGTTATCGATCCAATAGGTGGGTGGCTGGTAGTCGCTGCGAAGGACAGGTTTAATCGATTGCGTGGCGGTCAACGAACTAGGCTCCAACGATTGAGTGGTTTGCGAACGCTCTATTTGAGCCGAAGTTGCGGGTTGCAGACCAGCCCCGGTAAAAAATGTCTTCGTCGCGGCACCGTCGTTGATTGTTTTGCCCCGCTTGAACCTTCTATACTGGTTCTCACATTCAAATTCGCTTTAGCTACGTTCCATCGATTCATGACAAACGACACGACAAAACCCGAGCCCAAACCGACGCGTCCCGCCTGTCCTGTTTGCGGCGGGGCAATGATCGAAATTCGGGCTAAACTGCAATGCTCGCGTTGCCACACGATCTGCGAAACCTGCTGCGAAGGCGGCCCAGGCTGACGTGGGGGGCAATCTGCGTAGGAAAATCACAACCCGACGCACCAACGCTGTGAAGCATTTCGTAGCGGAACTCGTCAAGAGTTTCGGGGGCACACGACAGGAATCGAAAGTCTTGACGACTTCCGCTACGCTGAATTAGCACAAACCCTATAAGAAAAAATACTTCACAGCGTTACCGACGCACGCTCATTCGTCTCAGCTGACTGCTAACTTTGATTTACACAGAACTTCACATTTGTAACCGGACTGGCACATTGAATCGAACTCCTTTGATCCTGCTTGCGGCGATTTCGTTTTTGTGGGGTTCCTCACCCACGCTGCTGGCAAAACGACCCAACGTCGTCTTTATTTTGGCGGACGACTCGGGGTACAGCGACGTCGGTTGCTATGGCGGCGAGATCGCAACGCCGCACTTGGACGCACTCGCCGATGGCGGACTTCGTTTCACTCAGTTCTACAACACCGCTCGCTGCTGGCCGACACGCGCAGCCCTGATGACGGGGTTCTACGCCCAACAAGTCCACCGCGACGCCCTGCCGAAATTTAGCGGTGGTGCCCGCGGAGCGCGTCAGTCGTGGGCGAAACTGATTCCCGATTATTTGAAACCGCAGGGCTATCGCAATTACCACAGCGGCAAATGGCATATCGACGGCAAAGTGCTCGATGCGGGATTTGACCGCTCCTATTGCGTCAATAATCAAGGCAATTTCTTTACCGACAAAGGCAATTTGATCGACGATGTTGCTGTGAAGGTTCCCGCGGACGAAACGGGCTATTACACCACGACTGCAACCGCGGACCATGCGATCGAGTGTTTGAAAGATCATCAAACGCATTTCGCTGAGCAGCCATTTTTTCATTACATCGCGTTTATCTCGCCGCACTTTCCACTGCACGCGTTGCCTGAGGATATCGAGCGATACCGCGACAGCTACCTCGATGGCTGGGATGCAATGCGTTCAAAACGTTTTGCCAAGCAGCAGCGACTCGGTTTACTGGACACCACGCTTTCCGCATTGGAACCCGACGTCGGGCCCCCCTATGCATTTCCCGAAGCGATCAAGGAACTAGGACCGGGCGAGATCGATCGTCCACTGCCGTGGGATCAACTGACGGAACAACAAAAGCGATTCCAGGCCACCAAGATGGCGATTCATGCCGCGATGGTGGATCGGATGGATCAAGAGATCGGACGCGTGGTCGAGCAGTTGCGTGCGATGGGAGAACTCGACAACACGCTTTTGTTTTACGCATCTGACAACGGTGCTAGTGCCGAGATCATGATTCGTAATGGCGGTCATGATCCAAATGCCGATCCTGGTTCCGCAGCCACCTATCTCTGCCTTGGCCCCGGATTCTCGAGTGCCTGCAACACTCCGTTTCGTCGTCACAAAACGTGGGTTCACGAAGGCGGCATCAGCACGCCGTTGATCGTGCACTGGCCGGCCGGGATCGAGGATCGGGGTGAGCTACGACACACGCCGTCACATGTGATTGATATTTTGCCCACGATTTTGGATGTCACAGACAGCAAAATCCCCAAGGAACTAAAAAAGCAAGACCGCCCCGAATTTCCTGGCAAAAGTCTTGCGTCGGCGTTCAAGGATGATGTCACCGTCGAGCGAGATGCATTGTGGTGGTTACACGATGGAAACCGCGCCATCCGAATTGGCGACTGGAAATTAGTAGCCGCCAAAGGAGAGCCATGGGAACTTTATAACATGAAAGCCGACCGCGCCGAGTCGAACAACTTGGTCTTACAAATGCCTGAAAAAGCCGAGGCATTGGAAACTCAGTGGAATGCCTTGGTGGAACAGTTCAGCGAGCTGGTGAGAAAGACCAACTCCGAACAGCCGAACGCGAAAAAGCAAAAGTCGAAGCGATAAAAGCGGTGTGGGAAATCGGCATTTGCCCGCCGCTGTTTACTAAGGAGATCCGGAACAATCACTGACGTAGCGGAGCTCGTCAAGAGTTTCGACCTGCCTGGAAAACGAAAGTCTTGACGACTTCCGCGACGGGAAAACCCGCCACTTGATGATCCGATAGTCTTTAGCCGCTGCTGTTTATTCGGCAGCAGCGACTTCCTTGCGCCATACCGGCCGGGCGTTCGCGGTAATCTCGTCATCGACCTTACTCATCCGGGCCTTCAGCTTGGCAATGATCTCGGGATGGCTGTCTTTGACATTGTTTTGTTCCCCAATGTCGTCAGCCAAATTGAACAAGAACACCTGAGGCTCGGTCGACGCGTTCTTTTGGTTCTTCGCCTGACGTGGCAACTTTTCGAGGTATTTCCAATCGCCCAGGCGAATACCCTCCAGAACACCATGCGCAGAATAGAACACCAGCTCATTGCGAGGTGTCGTGTCACTCGTGAATGTCGACGAGATATCGAACCCATCGATCGTGTTACCTGACTTAGGCAGCGGTTTGCCGGAAAGAGCTGCAATGGTCGGCAGCAGATCCAGTGTCGATGTAAACGCATTGGTTGAGGTGCCAGCCGGAATGCGACCTGGTCCCCACATCACACATGGCACCCGTTGGCCACCTTCGAACGTTGTTCCTTTTCCGTCACGCAATGGTCCCGCGGTGCCGCCGTGGTTTTTGAATTGCAACCACGGCCCGTTGTCGCTGGTGTAGATGATGTAAGTGTTGTCGGCTAGATCAAGTTCACGCACGGTGTTGGCGATACGACCAACTTCTGCATCAATGTGTTCGATCACACACTTGTAGGCGTTCGCGGGATTCGCGTCGTAGGCATCCTCGGGAACGTACAACGGAATGTGCGGCATCGAATGAGGCAGGTACAAGAAGAAGGGTTTTGCCTTGTTCGCGGTAATGAATGCGATCGCTTGGTCGGTGTATCGCCGAGTGATGGTACGTTGGTCGACCGGCACTTCGATGATCTCTTCATTTTGAATCAGTGGAGTGTTCCACAGAGTCACCGCACTGCCTTGGTCTTTCCACAACGTGTCCGATGGCAGTCGCGGCTTGCCCTTGTTGTCGGGATGATTCATGTCGTTGGAATAGGGGATGCCAAAATAGGAATCAAACCCGTTCGCGCGAGGTAATGTTTCGGGGTGATGCCCCAGATGCCACTTGCCGACGCAAGCGGTCGCGTAGCCCTGGCTGCCGAGGTGATCCGCGATCGTGTATTCGTCGGGATGCAATCCATAGTCGCTTTGTGGAAACAGTACGTGGCGATGCAGTCCGACCCGTTTCGGATAGCTGCCGGTTAACAACGCGGCTCGTGACGGCGAGCACACCGAACACGCGGTATAGAAACTTTTGTAGGTGCGGCCTTCCGCTGCCAAACGATCAATGTTGGGCGTCTTGATCGTCTCGGATCCAAAGCAGCCCAGATCACCGTAGCCTTGGTCGTCGGTGAAAATGATGATGAAGTTAGGACGCTCACTTTCCGCGGCATTCGCCGAAGTCCTGTACAGACTTTGGGTGAACATCGTTAAAACTGCCGCTACGGCAAATACTTTTACTCTGTTCACATCACTCACTTTGGCATTTAACCGAAGCATACTGAAACCTTCATATTGGATAACGGAGAAATGAAAATCGGCGAAACAGCTGCGTCCGACAACGTCTACTTTTCGCCGCGGGCTGCGGCATCGACGATATTTTGTCGTTTCTGCTCTTCCTTGCGAATGTTTAGCCCGTGCGGATCAAGCCAAAGCGGGGCCATCAACCCCATTTGCCAGCGGTCGTATTTTGCGATCAACTGCTTCACTAGTGCCGGATTGTCTGCGGCCAAGTCGTCGCGTTCCCAAGGATCTTTCGACAAATCAAATAGTAGATGTTTTCCTTTGTAAACGCTGTACACTAACTTGTGATCGCCCTCTCGTACCGCGTAACCATAGCGGTCGTCGCCACAAGCGTACCGCCAGAAAAGCGTGTCGTGTGGTGACGACTTATTCTCCGCTTGCAAGTACGGCAACAAATTGACGCCATCCAAATCAAGTTCACTCGGAATATCGATACCTGCAGCCGCTAACGAGGTGGGGAAAATATCGAGTGCGGTGATTGGCTTGTCATAGTGCATGCCACCTTCGAGTTGCTTTGGCCACGTAACGCAAAACGGTACACGGATTCCCCCTTCAAACAGCATGCCCTTATGGCCGCGATACGGATAGTTGATCGCATGCTCGGTACGTCCACCGTTATCGCTGTAGAAGAAGATCAATGTGTTTTCGTAAATCCCCAACGCTTTCAGTTTCTCGGTGACTCGGCCGATACCTTCGTCCATCGCCGCGACCATCGCACCGTAAACTGCACGTCCACCGTATTCAATGTGCTCGGTCTTCTTCAGGTGCTCGCGTGTCGCTTGATCCGGACCGTGAGGAGCGTTGTAAGCGAGATATAAAAAGAACGGAGTCGCTTGATTGCGATCGACGAAGTGGATGGCTTCCGTCGAAAAATCGTCGGTCAGATAGGACAATTCTGATTTGGGGACAACCGCACCATTTCGCAACACACCCGCTTGCGGGCTTTTCGCTCCCGTGTCGCCCCAGTAACTCATTCCACCGCCCGAGAACCCAAACCACTCATCAAACCCACGTTCGGTAGGCCAAAACTTCCGATCATCGCCCAAGTGCCATTTGCCAATCGCACCCGTTCGATAGCCATTCTGTTTCATCACGTTCGAAAGCAGAGTTTCTGAGAGCGGCAAGCCCGAGTCGACATCATCTTCGTCTGCACCTGGATTGCACTCGTGACCGAATCGTTGTTGGTAGCGTCCCGCCAAAAGGCCCGCTCGACTGGGGCTGCAGTAGGGATGTGAGGCATATCCTGCGTCGAAGATGATCCCGTCGGCGGCTAACTCGTCCAGGTGCGGAGTTGGAATCTCTTTGCATCCGTTAAATCCGACATCGCTGAATCCTAAATCGTCAGCAACGATCACAACAATATTCGGACGTTCGTTCGCCTGCACGATGGCACTCAGACAAACGAGGGCGATCACTGGCAATACAACCAGCAAACGCGGTAACAGGAAAAAAGTGGGACGAGTCATGATGTCGGTAGCTCTTATCGAAAACGCACGGAAATATCGACACTTCTCGGTAATCGCACCAAAAAAGCTCGTTCCAAGACAGGAGGCCAGCGTCGTGAACAATTTTCTGGTAGCTACCTTCGCCAGAAGGTGGTGATTCGCATTGGATGCCAACAATCCACGCTCTGGCGAGCGTAGCTACGAAACGTAAATGCTGTAATTTCCGTGTCTGAAAATCGCCCACGCGTTGGGCAACAGCCTGGGAATCAGTGGTGCGGTTCACCGAGTTGTGTCTGAATAACGATGTAATGCGTTCACGACTCCGATCACGCTTACACCTTGGGCGGCTATTATATCCCAAAAAATATTCCGCTTGGGAGACATCCCGACAAAGACCGGAATTTGCGTCTCTGGGAACGTTGCTACCGCTCGATCTCGACAAGTCCCCGTTTGTCATCGGGGCGAGCCAAATGCAACGAGCCCAAGCAGCGTCCCTCGTCAGTCTTCGGCCCGCGAGCAAACAATAGACGATTCGCAGCGACACCGACAATTCCCAGCGAACAATTGAAATGGTATCGGCCGATCAGATTGAATTCGGCATCGGTCTTTAACAGCGTCGACGGAGATCCGTAGCAACCAAACCACCAAGCGTCATCGTGAAACGTTGCGGTTTGAATTCCCAGTTGAGTCCACTTACTATCAATCACGTGCTTTTTAATGAACTGGAAATCAGCGTCGTACTCGTAGACATAATTTTCTTGCACGCCGTCGGGCAGTCCACCGACCACGAAAAAATGACCTTCGGCGATCCCAATACCACCCGCACCATGGAACACTTCCTGAACCTCGTGCTTGGCCAGTAACTCAAGCGACTTGGCGTCGTAGACATAGACCCAAGAGTCCGCCTTTCCTTGGGGATTATTGAACTGCCCAAGGTTCACCGCGACGTAAATCTTAATGTCATCGAAACACAAATCACCGTGATGATTGGGAACCGCGATTTGTTTCAGCACTTTTCCGTTGGGGTCCGTCTTTACTAGCTGTGTCGTGAATGCCCAATAGATTGCATCTTCGTTGTCGGTACAGACGCCTTGCAAGTGATGGGCGTAATCGCCGTCGCATTTCACCTCGCCAAATTGCTTTTTCACCGGGCTCGCGTCGTTAGCGTTGGCAATCGGAATACTCGTGGCGAAAGCCAAAGAAACAAACGTCAGGAAGCCACGAAGCATCGGAGAGGGTCGAGTAGGCATGTTGGAACCGAGTAGGTAGGAGGGGGATGGAAAGGGGAGGGGACTCATCACGAGGCAGACGAGTGTGGAGGACACAAATGCGATCCCAGTGTAATGTCCTCGGTTTACAGAAGCGAGTCACTAATGCCACAGCAGCGGAGGTGGCAACGACAAATAGGTGTGTCGCACGGAACCGAAATAGGGATAAGGTATTTGTGCATTTCAAAGAGCATTGAGCCACGATAGCACATAGAGCGTCTGTTTTCGTCACTTTTCTGTGAACGTCTTTAGTAGATGCTCGATCCAAAGCTCCTACCCAATGCCGTGAATGATTTTAACGTAGCTACCTTCGCCAGAAGGTGGTGATTCGCGTTTGACGCCAACCATCCACGGTTTGGCGAGCGTAGCTACAAAATACAAACGCTGAAATTTGCAGCCTAAAATCATTCACGGCGTTGGGCTCCTGGCTGGCAATGCACTGCGGTCGAGTCTCCCGCCTCGTTTTTACTCGCTCGGCAGGCGGGAGTTTCCGATTCATGGAGGTCTCACGTAGGAGCCTATGAACCAGTGTCGGCGTTCACCGAGAAGTCTCGGTTTTCCAGCAAATTTCAAAGCTGATAATTCGCATCGCCAGGGTCGCGGCCGAGTTGGCATTTCAGGCTCGCTTCCGACACAGGAAACGAGGATGAAGTTTTGACGAATTTTGTTAGCAGGCTCCTTCATCTTCTTTCTCAGCCATCAGACGCGGATTGTTCGCAGAGCGACCAAGCTGGACGAGGCCGTTCCACGCGGCCACTTTAAGAGACATAAAACTTCGCCAACACCCAACGCCAGTTCGAAGTTCTTACGAACGGAATGCAGTTTGCTTACATCCGCTTCGCTGTGGCGACGCTCCACAAACACCGGCTGGCAGGTCCTCTCAAGTCGGAGTTCCACTCGATCATCTGCAAACCATCCATACGCGACTGGGGACCGTTCGCGGTGCAATTAGGAATTCGATTATGAAAGCGCTCTGCTGGCACGGACGACATGACGTTCGCGTTGATAATGTTGACGATCCCAAAATCCAAGATCCACGCGACGTGATCGTGAAAATCACCTCCTCAGGAATCTGCGGCAGCGATCTGCATCTCTACAACGGCTACATGCCCACGATGAAAGCGGGCGATATTATCGGTCACGAACCAATGGGAGAGATTGTCGAGCTGGGTAACGCAATTTCCAAGTTCAAGAAGGGAGACCGCGTCGTCGTTCCGTTCACAATCTCATGTGGTTCCTGCTTTTTCTGCGATCGTGACTTGTTTTCGCTGTGTGACGAATCCAATCCCAACGCGGCCCAGGCCGCAGAGGTGCTGGGGCAATCGCCTGCTGGATTGTTTGGGTTTTCGCACATGTTAGGCGGTTTTCCAGGCGGGCAAGCCGAATACATGCGAGTACCTTATGCTGACGTCGGACCAATCAAAGTACCTGAGGGGATCGACGATGACCAAGTTGTTTTTCTATCCGACATCTTTCCGACCGGTTATATGGCCGCAGAAAACTGTGGCATTGAACCAGGCGATACGGTTGCCGTTTGGGGCTGTGGTCCCGTGGCCCAATTTGCGATTCAAAGTGCATGGATGTTAGGCGCAGGCCGCGTCATCGCGATCGATCGGGTCCCCGAACGTCTGGAATTAGCGAGGACAAAGGGACGCGCCGAAGTCATCAACTTTGAGGAAACCAATGTTTACGAAAAGTTGATGGAAATGACATCAGGGCGTGGTCCCGATCGCTGTATCGACGCCGTGGGAGCGGAGTCGCATGCCGCAGGAAACGTGCAAGAAACCGTTGACGATATTCGTGAAGCCGCACACATACCGACAAACCACCCCTATTCGCTTGCCGAAGCGATCAAGTGTTGTCGCAAGGGAGGAACCGTGTCGGTGCCTGGCGTCTATACCGACAATCTCAATGGCATGCCCATGAGCGCGGTGATGAACAAGGGCCTGACGATCAAGAGCGGTCAAACCCATATGCAGCACTATATGGAACCTTTGTTAAAACGGATTGTTGAGGACGGTTTCGATCCTTCGTTCATCATCACCCACCGAGCCAAACTTGAAGATGCACCCGACCTATATAAAACGTTCGAAGCCCGCGAGGACGGTTGCATCAAAGTGGTTCTCAAACCGTAGGATCGACGCACAAAAAAAGCCCATGATCAGACGGACGAATCCACTGAACCATGGGCGAATGCTACAGACACTTGTTGCCCGAGTATTGATCTCGAGAGTACTCGGAAGTTATTCGGACTCTGCAACAGGCGTCGCCGGAGGTGCAGGGTTTTCGCTCACCCATTTTGTCAGCTCGTCCTGCTCGACCATTGGCGCTGTTGCGTCACTGCCTCCGCACCCGATAAGGAGGGCGATTGTCATTAATGGGAGTGCAAAATTAAGTAATCGATTCATCTCGTGTCCTCAGTAAATGATGTGGTTGAACTCGGTGCGGCGACTTCCGCTGCACCGAGGCGAAATTGGGCCGTCCGTCGATAGACTTCTTACTCAAGTGTCGCGTCGGTTTCTTTTCCTGCTCGAGTTCCGAGTGCCCCCCAAAGTCCGAAAGGACTCTTGTTTCCGGGCAATAAATAGGGAGCGGCAGTACCGACGTGAGCGCTTGTCTGATCGCCGGCTTCAATCGAGTCGGTCACAAATTTGACCGCTCCATCCCCCATCAAGACATGAACTCCGCCTTGATGCCGACTGCTTGGCGGGTAAATGCCATTGTTAAAGTTGTTGCGATCGACGCAAACAAGGCTATTGGGGGGATTAATCGTAGTGACGTTACCCCAGATACCTCGCTGCATGGCCCACTTATAGCCGCGACGTTGCTCGGGTTCGGTGCCGCCTCCCTCGTGGAGTGCAGGAACGAACGTGCTGGCCCAAAAACTTGGACGTTGAGAATCGACGAACCCATCACAAGATTGAATGCCACCCGCCACGCTGACGTTGTCGAGGGTCGACTTTGCGGCCCGCGTGCGGACATCGCTGTCCCCAAGGTCGGTGGCAATTTCTGCAGCACAGATTGTGTTCGATAGTCCGTCAAGCACATCGGTAAAAGAGCTGACGTTCCGCGGGATAAAAAAGCCTCGACTCGATGCGTTCTTTGAAATAGCGCCCGATGTTGACTGCGAACCATTGTCCGAGACACCGCCGTTCAGCTGCAATGCCGAGTCGCCGACTGCACAGGCATAGTTGGTTCGACCTTGCGACGGCAGCCCCTTGCCGGGGTCACTTGGACAACGAAATCCAGGGACTTCAGTCAACCAAGGCTCATATCGAGTCGCTGCGTGATGATCCAATGAACGACGTGGGTTCGGTCCCATCGGAGGAAACTGAGCGCCCGATACAGGATCTTTGTAGGGATTGCTGATCTGTTCCCACAACGCCTGTTGCTCAATAAATGGCGTAAGCCCAACCAACCAGCTGACTTCGAGCCGACTACTAGACATTGGAGCATTTGCCACCGTATGCCCCTCAGGAACACCGCCCAAGTTTGGGGTTCCCGTTCCATGCTTTGGGATCTGGTTATACGCGGCGTGGTAATTGTGAACGGCAAGCCCGATCTGCTTAAAGTTATTGCTGCAACTCATGCGACGAGCGGCTTCACGAGCCGCCTGCACAGCAGGTAGCAAAAGCCCAACCAATACGCCGATGATTGCAATAACAACCAATAGCTCTACCAATGTGAAGCCTCGCCGTTGGGTTTGAAGTCTGGTCCGCATACGAAGGGTCCTTAACGAGTATTGAAGATGAGTACAAAGTGACCTACCTCTAAGTAGATCGATAGAACTTCAGAATGACTCAACGTCACCCCGCAGAAATTTGCCTTTGTTGTCTATAGAGACTCAGCCAGCAAATGGATTGTGTCGATTTCGTTTTGAGAAAAAATGTATCTCTCAGCCTGTGGATCACGTGATGAAATCGGGTTAGCACAATTGCGATAGTCAGTAATGGTGAGCGATCTCACTCTATGAACTACAGAAGGTTCTATAGACTAGCAAAATCCAAATAGAATGTGCAACCAACTGAAGAGCAAAAACTTCCAGCAAAAATGTTTTTACTTTTGCCGATCTTGCAACCTATTTGCTTCGATCGTTTCAGTCGCTAACGATCGCTCGGTCCATTAATATTTGCAGTCGCACTCATCCCCTCTCTTTGCAGGGATGGCAAATAGTCACTGCGGCACCGTCTAGAAGCTAGATTCTGCTTTCGCGACAATTAAAAAGAGGTCGTCGTTCATTTGGCGACGAGAGTCTGCTACCGGAAGACCTCCGCTTTTGCCGCGACAATCATTCGAGGCTTTCAAAGGTGAGTCGTTAGGCGATTACACGCTAGAGGGGTTCGTCTAATGTTAGGAACTCAAACCGGCCAGTGGACCGGTGCTGTCGCCGAACGATTCGACTTCGACGCCGTTAACCTCCAGCATCGAGTGGTAAAGATTGCACAGCGGCATTTCTTTGTAGGCAATATGACGCCCACTTTGAATCTTTCCACCACCACGTCCCGCGACCAAAATCGGCAAATTATCGGGATCATGGCGATTACCATCGGAAATGCTCGATCCACACATGATCATCGAATTATCAAGCAAAGTTGATTCACCTTCGCGAATACCTTTCATCTTTCGCAGCAACGTTGCGAACTGCTCTACGTGCCAGCGATTGATTTGTTGATACTGGTCAATCTTGGCATCCTTGTTCTCATGATGGCTCATTTCATGATGGCCTCCCTTGACGCCATCAAGGAACGAGAAATTGCGCCCGGAAACGTCATTGGCGAACATGAACGATGCGACCCGGGTTGAATCGGTTTGGAACGCCAGCACCATCAGGTCCAACATCACGTCGATGTGTTCACGGAAATCATTGGGGACTCCAGGGCGACGGCGGGCAATTTCCACCGGATCGATACTCGGTTCCCACTCGCGTTCTTGCCCGCGCGTGGCAAATTCAATCCGGCGTTCGACCGCGCGGACCGCTTCGAGATACTCGTCCATCTTGAATTGATCATCACGTCCCAAGCGTCCCCGGACTCGCTTGGCATCGTCGAGAACATAATCCAACAAGTTTTGGTAAGACTCGGCTTCACTTTGCGACGTTTTAGCATCACGACCGAACAAGCGGTCATAAACAATCCGAGGATTCATCTCTTTCGCCACAGGGCGATTGGGAGTCTCCCACGAGATATACGAACCGTACAACCGTGTATAGCCGACGTTGCTGTCGATTCCCGAGACCACAGGTTCGGTTGCCAATTCCAACGACGCGATCGGCGTCTTGCCTTTTAGCTGCTTGGCAATCAACTGGTCGACGGAGATGCCGCCGCTGCTGATATCCTTGCTGGTGGTCTTGGTGACCGGCATTCCAGTCAAGAAGTTTGCCGTCTTTGCATAGTGCCCGTCGCCGCCATGGCTGTTCTTTTTATCAAGTCCACTCAGCACCAGGACGTCGTCACGGACATCAGCCAGCGGCTCGAGCGACGGCGTCAACGCGTAGTCACTGCCTTCGCTTTCGGGCACCCAGGCCTTCTCCCATACTCCGTTAGGAAAATACAAAAACGCGGTCCGCAGCGGCGCTTTGCCATTCGTTTCACCCGTGGCACCACGAACCGAGGATGGCAACGCAGAATGCATCCAAGGCAGTGCCAACGAAACACCCATTCCTTTGAGAAAGCGGCGACGTGTGGCGTTATTCATTGCAGAACTTGTTGGATTGTGCGTATTCATTTGCGAGTGATGCTTTGCCAAAAGGGAGGCCGTTATTTTGCGTCGACCGATGCTTTGAAGAAACGGTGCTGAAAGGGGTAACTTAAACAAATGGTCTCGATCAAAACCGCAGCACGATCATCGTGTGATTTCAGTTGTTTCAAACACTCGGCCACCACGCAATCATCAAATTTACCGAGTGATCGTCCTAAAGCAAATCCGAGCAGCTTTTTGACGAAATGTTTGCGGAACTCATCCGATCGCTTAGCCACCAGTGACTTCAGCTCGGCCGGACCACTGAACGTCTGGCCCGATGGCAGTCGGCCGCTGGCGTCAATCGGAGCCTTACCATCCATGGTACGCCATCGTCCGAGCGCGTCAAAGTTTTCAAGCCCGAAACCGAGCGGGTCCATCCGGTTGTGACACGAAGCACAGGTCGGGTTTTTGCGATGAATCTCAAGTTGTTCGCGGAGCGTAGCAACTTCGCCCTCGTCGGTCGTTTCTTCCAGTGGCGGTACGCCTGGTGGTGGAGGTGGCACGGGAGAACCAACGACCTCACTCAAAATCCACTGGCCTCGCAATACCGGGCTGGTGCGGCGCGAGTGCGATGTTTTGACCAGCACCGCACCGAGTGTCATCACTCCACCGCGACGGCCGTCTTCGACTTTGACTCGCTTCCACTCGGTGGCCTTCGCGGGCTTCGATTTCGTAAACGCGTCACCATCCTCGGCTAAACCGTAATGCTCGGCGAGTCGTTGGTTGATGATCACGTGGTCACCATCGATCAAGTCCAGCAGGCGGCGATCATGTTGGAATATATCACTGACGAATGACGTTGCTTCGCTCTGCATGTCGGCGAGCATCGCATTGTCAAAATCAGGAAAGACCTCTTGGTCAGGCGTTTTCGATTTCATATCGGTTAGGCCCAGCCACTGCAGCCCAAAATTCTCTCCAATACGACTGGAGCGTGGATCCGCTAACATCCGAGCGACTTGCGATTTGACCGTTTCGTCTTTGAGAATCTCTCCGGAATCGGCCAGACGAGACAGTTCGGCATCAGGGATCGACGACCACAAAAACAGCGACAACCGCATCGCTAATTCATGAGCAGTTAAACGCTGGACGCCGCCTTCGGGTGATTCTTTTTCGACGACAAACAGGAAGTGCGGCGACAACAAGATTGCTTTGAGTGGTTGCGACATCGCGTTGACGGCGGCGGTGTTGTCGATGGTGGTGCCTGATGTCTCGCCACGTTTCAGCGCCGCATCATACAACGTCATCAAGCGTTCGATTTCTACGTCGTCGATCGGACGTCGCCATGCTCGGCGAGCAAACCGCTGGACGATGTCTTGCACCGCCTTTCGTACCAACGTTGCATCATCCGATTTTGTAATCTCGCTACGGTTTTCCGTTGAAAGCCACTGAGTGACAGCCCAATCCGCCGTCCGCAGGTAACTTTCCAAATGAATCGGCGACAGGAACAACGAGTCGCCATTGGTGTCAAAACCTTCGCCACCACTGCCGTCCGATGGCAAGCTGATCGAATCCGGGAGCGGTGTGCCAACAAGGTCTTCGATCGCATATCCGAATTCGCTGCGAGTCAAACGCCGAGACATCACGTTGCCACGGTACCATTTTTGCGTGGTGTCTGACGCCAATTCATCACAGAGTTTCTGTTTCGGTCGAGCTTCAAACCAGGCTTGGATTGCCTGCTTTTGCTCGGCGGTAAACGGTTCGCTGTCTTCGGGGGGCATTTCGCCCAACTCAATTCGCTTGACGATACGTTCAAACGAATCGCGATGCTTGATAGCCATCTTGCCGTCGGTGAATTGTGCGATGTTAAATTCACCTTCGGCGTCCTTGTTGCCATGACAATCCAAGCAATGGGATTTCATCAAAGGTAGAATCGCCGCCTCGTATGCCTTACTCCATTCCGCTTCAGACTGCTCCGCCACGACGGGAGAGACTAGCAGGCTGAACAGAACAAGCACGCTGCAGGAGCGAGCGGCCAACGATTGCCAGCAGTTCGAGAGCGTCCAGCGACTAGCCGCAGAGCTGCGCTGTGTTGCTGTGCACTGATTCGGTGAAATGGGCGTAAAACGAGCCATCTTGGGATCGCATCAGAGGATTTAGGGAGGGAGGGGGAGAGCGAAAGAAGTGATCCATTCACTCGGCGGGGTATTCCATTGTAATCGGTTTGTCACATCCGCAACACGCCACTTTACCAGACCGCGTCATTCCCCAGCAGTGACATAATTACCCCATTGAGGGCGTAAACCGCGAGCATGACGCTATAGCCAACGCTGTGAGGCATTTTTTCTTATAGGGTTTGTGCTAATTTAGCGTAGCGGAAGTCGTCAAGACTTTCGTTCCATGACGTATGCCCTCCGAAACTCTTGACGAGTTCCGCTACGAAATGCTTCACAGCGTTCCGCGATAGCGAGTCATTTCTCGGGCTGTTGCGGAACATTGAAGGGAGCGTTAATTCCAAGTTACTGAGCGAACGTCGCGACGTTTTGGATAAGAGTCGTTAACATCAACCGCCATAGCTCTTTTGGTGCGACCGATGCCCCACAAGTGTCGCACACGGCAGCAGTCCGAGTTTCCACAGAAAATTGAGTTTCGATTTATTTGGCGTATCGCAATCAGCGCCACAGTGGCGATGGCATGCGTCCGCGATAACCACGGGCTCACGCCGGACTGCTAAATCTTTAGGCTTATTGTGATTTTTGGTCGCGCCGGTTTTCTGCCACCTCTCCACCAACTTCGTTGGGGGAGAGGTCGAACGGAGCCTTCAGCGACGTTCGGGTGAGGGGGCTGACCGAGCAAGTCGCTGCCGACGATAACACCGTTTGCACCGGAATTGCTCGCCGATAGCGCGGTCGCCCCCTCACCCGAGCAACGCCTAAAGGGCGTGCTCGACCTCTCCCCCGACTTCGTCGGTGGAGAGGTAACTGCAGTATCGGCCGGAAAAAAAACTCACGCCCAATATCCGAAGTCAACAGCAGAGTTTTAGCAGTCCGCGGCTAGCGCCGTCGGATCATAGGACCAACGCTCATCTTCAATCTGCGATTGTTTGCTACGCCAACACCTTCTTGATCACGTTGCCGTGCACGTTGGTAAGACGGAAATCGAAACCTTGATGACGATAGGTCAGCCGTTTGTGGTTGATCCCCAATAGATGCAGCACCGTGGCGTGGAAATCGTGCACATGAAACGGATCGATCGCAGCGGAGAAGCCAAAGTCGTCGGTCTCGCCGTAGCTCGTTCCCGCATTCACTCCGCCGCCTGCCATCCACAATGCACCGCTCTTGGTGTGATGGTCGCGGCCACTGCCGCCTTGCGACATGGGCGTTCGTCCAAATTCGCCTCCCCAAATCACTAACGTGTCCTCGAGCATTCCGCGTTGCTTCAAATCGCGGATGATTGCCGCACATCCTTGGTCGACCTCTTTCGCTCGATCGGTCACACCGCGGACGACGCCGCCGTGATGGTCCCAACCGGTGTGGTAAAGCTGGATGAAGCGGACTCCACGCTCGGCCATCCGGCGTGCCATCAAGCAATTCGAGGCAAAGCTGCCGTCCGGCTTGTCAGCCACGCCGTAAAGTTTTCGTGTCTCTTCTGATTCCGATGCAAAATCCGCAAGGTCGGGGACACTCGTTTGCATCTGGAATGCCAGCTCATACTGGTTGATCCGAGTCAGGATTTCAGCATCGACGGCATTCTCGTAATGCAGCCGATTGAGTGCTTCGATGGACTCGATCGTTTGGCTTTGGGTTGAGCGGCTGATACCCGCAGGCGATGTCAAATAGTTCAGCGGCTGTTCGCTGCCGTAAAACTCAACGCCCTGATGCTTTCCAGGCAAGAAACCGTTGTGCCATGCGGTGGTGGGAATTGGTTGCCCCGGAGGCCCGCTTCGCATCACGACAAAATCAGGCAAGTTCGCCGACTCAGACCCGAGCCCATAAGACAACCAAGATCCCATGCTCGGGCGTCCCGCGATCCCGAACCCGGTGTTCATGAAGGTGTGCGCAGGGTCGTGGTTGACTTGATCAGTCTGCAGCGTGCGGACCACACACAAATCGTCCGCCACCTGCTGTAAATTCGGCAGCAAATTAGAAATCAGCTGTCCCGAGTTACCACACTTTTTGAAGCCAACGTTGGTGCCAAAGCATTTCAGTGCCTCGTATTGCAGAAACGCCAGCTTGACTCCTTCGGTTAGCGATTTTGGAATCGGTTTGCCATTGAGCTCACGCAACATCGGCTTGTCATCAAAGGTTTCGAATTGACTCGGACCTCCGGACATGTACAAGTAGATCACCCGCTTGGCCTTTGCCGGGTGGTTGGGGAACTGGGGCTCGCGAGCCATTGCCGATTCGCGCCCCAGAACACCGCTTAACGCAGCAGCACCGAGCCCCGTTGCCGTACGCGAAAAGAAATGACGCCGCGTGACATTCAACATCGACCGGTCGTACATCGATTGATTCTTCATAGCGTTATGAGGGTATCCGAAAAGGGGTCTGACCCTCTCCGGTGAGGAAAATAAACTCAACAAAAACGACTCGGCTCCAAAGGGTCAGACCCCTTTTCGGATACCCTAAGATCGGTTCAAAAATTCGTGTAAGTTCAAGATGGTGCGAGTGACGACGGTCCAGGCCGCGAGTTCGGCGGGATCGACATCAGCGGGCACCGGTGCTTGTCCGATGGAGATCAGTTGGTTTGCCGCAGCAATGTTGTCGCGGTAATGCAGCCGCTGCTGAGTGAGCAGTTGCATCAATACCTGTTTTTCGTCCTCGGTGGCCCTGCGTTGTAACGCCATTTCGAAAGCAGCGTCCAACTTCGCATCATCATTCGAACCAGCCTCGTTGCAGACCCGCGAAGCAAACACTCGGGCGGCTTCTACGAAGATCGGATCGTTGAGTAAAGCGAGTGCTTGGCCAGCGGTGTTGGTGACATTCCGCTTTGCCGTGCATTCCTGCCGCGTGGGGGCATCAAAGGCCAGCATTGTGGGATGGATGTTTTGGCGTTTCCAGAACGTGTACATGCTGCGGAGGTATTGCGACTGCTCGCGACTGGTTTCCCAATCCAAATGCCGGCTCCCGAACATCACCTTGTCCGACGTGGTCCAATAGGGACTCGGTTGGTAGGGATAGAAACTGTGCGTTGGGATCTCGGTTGTCATCTTCAGTAGCCCCGCGGCGCGAAGCGCCGAATCGCGGATGCTTTCCGCAGGCAACCGAAATCGATGCTGGCGTGCATGCGTCCGATTGTCTGGATCTCGCTCAAGTAATTCGGCCGACGGTTTGGAACTTAGCTGGTAGGATCGCGTCGACGTCAGCAACCGAACCATGTGATTGCGGTCCCAGCCACTGTCGCGAAATTCGCAAGCAAGCCAATCCAACAACGCAACATTCGACGGCCACTCACCCTGGGTCCCTGAATCATCGAGCGTGTCGCTGATGCCTCGCCCATAAAAATGATGCCACAAACGGTTGACATAGACTCGTGCGGTGAGCGGATTTTCATCGTGGAAAAGCCACTGAGCGAGGTCCAGCCGATCGGGCTGTGGCTTGTTGATCGAGTTACCTAAAAACTCAGGAACCGATGCGGACACGAACGGGCCCGTTTTGTCCTGGTAGTCGCCGCGGTTCAGCAAACGCGTGTTTTTTCTTGTTTCCGCTTGTTTTGATACCAGCACCGGCATTGCTTGCGAGCGCAGTCGTCCAAGTTGCGACTCGAGGTTTCGCAATTTCTGCATCCGCTGCGGCTGTGTCTGCTCGCGAAACGCGTCTTCGACAATTTCGGTTTGCAAATCATCGCGATTAGTTGGCTGGGTTTTCATCGCAGTTGCGACATATTCGGCGCGTCGCTCGTACACTTGGCGGTTCATTGGCCGCTCCCACCACTTGCGGATCGCGGTTTCGCCTAGTTGCAGCATCGTCACCTTATCGGTGCGAAGTTCAAGCCCGCTATCGCCCCACCGCACCCGGCCGCCCGATTGCAGCCACGCCATCCCTACCGCCTCAAACGACTGGCCACTCACCGATTTGATCAAGTCCGCAAATGGAACGCGAAGACGCACCCAACCCGATTGATCGGGCAACTCCCCCATATGTTTGACCCGATTCGGATCGCTCCAGGGTTGCGGTTTGTCCAGAACTCCGGACGTATCATTGCCCCAGTAATACGTCTCGTAGTTGGCGGTTTTCCAACCCAAACGGCCATAGTCTCCATGCGATATCTGAATCCCGATCATTTCAGGTCGATCGTCTTGATCCAACCACACATCGACATACCAGACGTCTTTAGCCGCGTCGGTTTTAAAGGAACCGTGGTTGACGTAGCCGGTCATCAACTCCGCCGCGTGGTGTCGACGAAACTCGCTTGGTTTCGCCGTTGTTTCCCGAGCCAGTTTGTTGTCGACTTCGGTCATGTCGAAGTCGCCCTCCAACACGCGGACTGCGGGAAGTTGCGTCTCGATCCAAACGAATTCGCCGCGAGTCTTGCTGTCCTTCAACCGCTCGGACACCTCGTGCTGCCACTCGTTTAAGCCGTCCGTCGCTTTTTGATCGATCTCGCGTTGCAAGTTGGCGATTTCCTCCGCGAGTCGCTTGTCTTGCTGAGACCGAGTGGATTGACCATAGACGTAGTGCAGCGGTTCGCGTCGGTCCCCTGGCGTGTAGACACCTGCTTCGACAAGGTCATCAAAAAACGCAGCCAAGCTGTAATAGTCTTTTGCCAAAATCGGATCGAATTTGTGGTCGTGGCATTCGGCACAGCCGGTGGTCAGTCCCATCCAAACGGTGCCGATCGCGCGAACGTGCTCGCCCTTTAATTTGTACAATTGCTCCTCTTCGATCGCTCCGGCTTCACAGTTCGTGTTGACGATGCGGTTGTAGCCGGACGCGATCAAGTCATCGTCGGTGGGGTTGGGCAACAGGTCGCCAGCCAATTGTGCTATCGAAAACTGATCGAAGGGCATGTTGTGGCCAATCGCCTCGATGACCCAGCCACGGTAGGCGCCCGAGGCAATCGGCTCGTCACTGACAAATCCGCTGGTGTCGGCCCAGCGAACTAAATCAAGCCAACGGACGGATTGGTGTTCGGCATAGGCGAGCTCTGACATCCAGCGATCGCGGAATTCGAAAAACGCTTCGTCATTTGGGTTGGCTTCGAAACCGGCAACCTCGTCAGCGGTTGGTGCCAATCCACGCAAATCAAAACTGAGCCGACGTAACCTTTCACGCGGTGTCGCAGGTGGTGCTGGCGAGACGCCCAAATCATCCCAGCCGGCTTCGAGAAACGCGTCGATCGCGGCAGCCCCGGTCAATGATTTTGAATCTGATTCTGCGTCTCGGTTCGCTGTTCCCGGAATAGCGGGCCTTTGGAGTGGTTTCCAGGCCCAGTGCTGCTGGTACTCGGCCCCTTGCTCGATCCACTGCTTCACCAGTTCACGCTCTACCGAAGTGAGATGCCGTTCCGAATCGGGCGGCGGCATGATTTCGTCCGGATCGTCACTGAGGATGCGGCGAACTAGTTCGGATTCATCGGGATTCCCTGGAACGATGGCATCCGACTCCGTCGATCCCTCGAACGTATCAAGCCGCAGCCCCGCCTCGCGGTGAGCCTCGTCAAATCCGTGACAGTAGAAACAGTTATCGCTCAGGATAGGGCGTATGTCTCGATTGAATTCCACTCGATCGCCACCCATCACGGTGCCTGTCGGAAGCAAAAGGAGAAAAAGTGCGTGACGAAAACAATTCATGGATGGAAGTGCCAGAAATCCGTTAGGCGGGCGGGGAGCAATTTTCGGGGGGCGTCTTAGGATCGAGTTAGACTCGATAGTGCAAGATTACACGCGATATGTCCCCGCGTCTTGCATACACGCACCATATTCTTGTACGTTTTGACCATGGGCAGTCCTCGGGGCGAGTGATTGTCGATAGAAGGCGACCGATCCTGGTCGCTCAGGCGATTACGGCACTATGGGAGCGGGGCGTGAAAGTTGTACGCCCAATGAGTGCAGCTCACGACACTGTTGGTGTTTATTCGCTACAGCGGGTTCTGATATCCAACGAAACTCTTCGCGAGTTTCGCTACCCTGCTCTTACTCGCCGCCACGAAACTCAAAGCAAGAAAAGCGACTAGGCCAAATACCGTTTCGTACGCATGAAAAATTCGGTAACGGTTTTCTGACCCCGTTGGATCGGTTTGCTCATCAATTGTCGCTACAATCGCGAGAACAACCGGGTTGTGATGAACACTCAAACTTGGGTTAGAACATCGCGATTTTTTAGCTCGGTCGTGACCACATTGACTTCCTTTTTTCCCCTTGTACTTTGCTGACCTGTCTATGATCTCAATGAAACTCGATGGTCTTGTCGCCGCCACCTACACCCCGTTTGACGAACTCCAGGAACTGAAGCTAGACGTGATTCCTGCGATGGTGGACGATGTTCTAGCGCGAGGCGTTTCGGGGCTGTACGTTTGCGGCAGCACGGGCGAAGGAATGTCGTTGACCAGTGACGAACGTCGCCGCGTCACCGGAGCCTATGTCCAAGCGACTGCGGGGCGGGTCCCGGTGATTGTGCAAGTGGGGCACAACAGTGTTCGCGAAGCAAGATTGCTGGCCGAGCATGCTGCGGAGGTCGGGGCCGATGCGATCTCTGCTACCTGTCCTTCCTACTTTCCCGTTCGCGATGCCAAAACATTGGCCGCTTGTATGGCGGATATTGCCGGCGGTGCTCCCGCACTTCCCTTCTACTATTACCACATTCCCGCATTGACCGGATCCGCGGTCGACGTGGCGGAGTTCATGAAGTGCGGCGGCGACCAAATCAACAATCTTGTCGGTCTGAAATACACCGATACCAAACTGTTCGAGTTCCAACATTGTCTAGAGATGGACAATGGAAAGTTTGACGTCGTTTGGGGCTGCGACGAAATGTTGCTCGGTGCCTTGGCCACCGGAGCACGTGCGGCGATCGGCAGCACCTACAATATCGCAGCACCACTGTACCGACGCCTGATCGACGCGTTTGAATCAGGCAATCTTATCGAAGCAAGAAAACTTCAATCGCAGTCGATCCAGATGATTTAGACGTTGAATCACTACCCGTTTCATGCCGCAATGAAAGCGGTACTCGCGATGCGAGGTTTGCAGGTCGGCGGATGCCGCTTGCCTCAAGGACGTCTGGATTCAAGCGAAACCGAAAAGCTGAAAGCAGAACTCGACGTGATCGGCTTCTTCGAATGCCTAGAGCATATTGACAATTGATGTGGGGTGTAGTGCCGGTTCCCACCGGCCAATCACATGCTGGCTGTTTTGGCGTACGCGATCTGTTGATTTAGTGAGCCGTGGGCCGTAAGGCACCGGGTAATGCTGTTGATTTAGTGAGCCGTGGGCTGTAAGGCACCGGGTAATGCGTGGGACCCGGCCGCTATCGCGCGAGCGGCTCACTAAATCAACAGCCCGCTAGCCACTGTTTCGGCGTTCAACTGCCGCTATCGCTGGACTGGTGTAAACTTTGGTCTTGACGTCGGATATTAGGAGTGGTTTTTTCTTCCGGCCTTTGCTGCAGTTACCGCTCCACCGACGAAGTCGGGGGAGAGGTCGAGCACGCCCATTAGGCGTTGCTCGGGTGAGGGGGCGACCGCGCTATCGGCGAAAATTTTCGGGGCAATTGGCGTTCGAGTCGGTGAGCGAGTTGCTCGGTCAGCCCCCTCACCCGAATGTCGCTGAAGGCTCCATTCGACCTCTCCCCCAACAAAGTTGGTGGAGAGGTGGCAGAAAAGTTGCGCAACCAAAACTCGAAGGTATACGACCACTGTCACTTGATAAGTGAACGTCAATTTCACAGGCGTTTGGAAAAGTCTATACGCCATTGGGAAGGCTTATTCTCGGACGCCGCGTGTGCTGCAATTTGCGTGTCCAAGTTGGCTCGGGCAATTACCTTCAGAACAACAAAATCAGAGAGACCTCAGGTCGTCAAAAGAATGATCATCGATTAAAATCAGAGCAAAGCCATTGTGTTTGGCTCCTACCTGTTCTATTTCCCGCCTGAAGGTGAATCATGAGTCGTCTTTTTTCGCTTGCGTTTATTGTTGCTGCCCTTGCTGTCACGGGATGCTCTTCGTCCGAATCCACCAACATTTTGGACGGTGAGGATCAAGCAGCGATTGACGCGTACGATGCACAAGCCGCAGAGAACGAAAAAGCATTGAACGGTTATGAGGGAGTTGAAAAGTAACCCCTGCTGAATACTTTAAGATTAAAACGAAACAACCTCGAACCATGTTTGGTTCGAGGTTGTTTTTATTTGAACTAGAATCATCGCGAGAGAAGTCGCCGGAGTTTCACCGGCGTCTTCTATACACCCGACATTCTTAGAATTCGCTGTTAATCACTTCCTTGGAAGCCCGTGTGCCGAGTGACCCCCAAAGTCCAAACGGGCTTTGTGCACCGACTTGGTTCTTATCCGCAGCGGTACCGCCGAGATAAACAACGGGGTTCTGGGAATTTCCGGCTTCCATTGAATCAGTGACAAACTTGACCGCTCCATCGCCCATCAACACGTGCACACCACCTTGATGTCGGCTCGAAGGGGTGGCAATCAAGTCACCGTGCCCTGCACCACCAGCAGCATCGGTACAGACGGCTGAGTTCGGCGGCAGGATCGTGTGTACCTGTCCATAAACTGGCATCGCATCGTACCAGTGGAAACCGCGTCCCCAGTTCGAGTTTGTGCCGATCGTGGCGATCCAAAATTGAGGTCGTTCGGGATCAAGTGATGCCTGCATGAATGATGGGTTTTTATGACAATTTTGGCGTTCACCCGTAACACCAACTCCGCCGCTGGTAGGCAACGAGGTGCGGGAGTCTTTGTCGCCAAGATCCGTTGCGATTTCACCAGCCATGATAGTGTTGGCCAATCCGTCCAACGTGTCCCGGAACTTCATGTTCTTGGTTAGGACAAACATTCCGCGATGTGCTGCGTTGGAATGCTGTGCCGTGCTCGAGTTTGGCGTGTAGGGTAGCGTCACACTCGAATCATCAGCTTGTTCATTGACATTCAAATACGGATCACGCGATCGATACGATGAATCGCCGGTACATGCGGCATAGTTCGTGCGTCCCAACGAAGGCAATCCCGTTCCCGGGTCACTTGGGCAACGAAACGCCGCGAGTTCGGTCACATAAGGAAGGTAATTCCGCTCATCGGGACGAGGTCCCATTGCTTGCCATGGTGGCGATTTAGCGGATCCGTTGCTGTTAATCGCAAGCGGATTGCTGATCTGTTCCCACAACGCTTGCTGTTCGATGAACGGCACAATCCCAACCAACATGTTCAAACGGTGATTCGAACATCCCGTCGCCGTCGGGGTCGTTGGCGAAGGTTGATCCCAAAGATCTCGTCCGCCAACTACATACGTACCAGTACCAAGGACCGGTAGTTGATTGTAGGCAGAGTGGTAATTGTGGATTGCCAAGCCAATTTGCTTGAAGTTGTTGCTGCAACTCATGCGGCGTGCAGCCTCACGAGCAGCCTGCACGGCGGGCAGCAGTAGCCCGACCAATACGCCAATAATAGCGATAACTACGAGTAGCTCGACCAGTGTAAATGCGGCAGACCGCCGCCGTAGTGATTGACTCAAAACATTTCTCCAACGATGGAAATGGGAAGGAATGCAATACGAAAACGCAATGCAAAAAAGGTGGTGGGGGGGGAAGGTAGGATGCAGAGGAAAACGCCGTCCCCGCAATCGTAGTCTAGCGTGAATCTGTTCACCGGTAAACCGATTAACTTGAAAAACTCTATAGAGCGGTCTGGGCGTCTCTCTAAAGGGGGTGTGTCTTGGCCGTTGCAAACGTTCATCAAACGGCAGAATACTGCGTATGCGTGAAGTTAACGGAGATTTGTGATCTGGAAGCCAACGTAGCAATCGGGGGTAAGTCTATAGAGTGTTGCCACAGGGTGACGGTTTTACCAACTCCTGCCAAACTCACCCCCCTGACCTGGTGCTCACAACCCGGAACATGAGCGGGTGAGCAAGTCGTTGGTTTCCGTCGAATACGTTTCGGATTAAATATTGTCAATGCTTTGACCCGGGATGGCGTCGGTACTGGGGGGACCATGCCGCTGGGGGGACCATGCCGCTGGGGGGCCTCGCCGCCGTAGGGTTTGCGGACTCTGGGGGGACGCTCTGCACGGTTGCTGCCAAGCAATTGACTTGGCATGACATTTATTTGTCCGCCTGTCCAGCGCATGGTAAATTGGTGCTGCGGACACTGCGATTTGCACGACGCGGAAAATGCTGGCCGTTATATTTCGAAACCAGATTTTTCATCCATTGGATTCCAGAATGCGTTTTCAGAGCCCTCACGGCCGTCGGGACGCGATGAAACACATCGCGATCACGGGGGCCGGTCTGGCGTTGTCCCATTCGGCGGCCTATTCGGACGAACCAAATCGATCCGCGAACCGATTGGATCGTGATCAGAAGGACCAGGGCGAGACATCGCTGAACCAGTCGCTCACGAAAAAGGGAATCGGCGGCAAAGGCAGTTTGTGCGAGCTCACGAACGCGGGTTGGTACTACAACTGGTATTGGCATCCTAGCCCTGGAAAGATCGATGCCGAGTTCGTTCCCATGATCAAAGGGAAATCCGATGCAAATGACAAAAGCTTCGCTAAGATCGCAAAGCTCAAAAAGTCTCACCAAATTTCGCACCTGCTTGGCTTCAACGAACCTGACAGTGAAAAGCAAGGCAATACGTCCGTCGATCGAGCGATCCAGCTGTGGCCGCAACTGATGGCAACGCAACTGCGGCTCGGAAGTCCGGCGGTGACCGACAATCGTCGTGGTCGAGAATGGTTTGACGCGTTTATGGCCAAGTCCGCGGCAAAACAGTATCGCATCGACTTTGTCGCCGTTCATCGTTATCCGAACATCAACGGCCCCAACAGTATCAAGCCGTTTCTAAATTCACTCTACCAGGTCTACCAGAAGTATCGCTTGCCGATCTGGATCACCGAATTTGCTGGTCTCAATTTCGGCAGTAAGGATCGTAAGATGTCGGCGGCAACGAATCTGTGGTTCATGCGGCAAGTGCTGCCGATCCTCGAGCAACTTCCGTATGTCGAGCGATACGCATGGTTTTCCAGTGGCCCAAAAGAAAACTCGTCTCTGTACATTCAAAACCAACCCGGCCAGCTAAATACGCTCGGGAAATTTTATCGGAGCATCGGAACATGAACTCTCAATTTCGTTGGATTGTGGTGGTGGCCACCTCGTTGTTTTGCGGCATTGGCGTGGCACAAGCTCAGACAAGCGCCAAGTTGCCTGAGCCAACCCAGTCCGACGTGCGTTACGGAAATCATCCAAAGCAGAGATTGTATTTCTGGCAAGCAGAATCGGACTCGCCGACTCCGTTGGTTTTCTATATCCATGGCGGTGGATGGCGTGGCGGTGATCCAATGGACAAGAATTTGATGGGCATCTTGCCATCGTTGCTCGAACACAAAATCTCGATTGTGTCGGTTCAATATCGCTACATCCAGGACGCCGTGGCGGCGGGCGTCAAGCCACCTGTAAAAGCCCCATCCGACGATGCGGCACGGGCGTTACAGTTTGTTCGTAGCAAGGCGGCTGAGTGGAACATCGACCCGGAACGGATCGGAGCCTGTGGCGGTTCGGCTGGTGCTTGCACGAGTTTGTGGTTGGCGTTGCACGATGATTTGGCGGACCCCAACAGTCCCGATCCGGTGGCACGAGAGTCGACTCGATTGTTCTGTGCCGCGACGATCCGCCCCCAAACGACGTTGGATCCAAAACAGATGAAGGAATGGACGCCCAATAGTAAGTACGGCAGCCACGCATTTGGCATTTTCAAGCCTGGCTCGGATAAGTTCGAGTTGGACTTCGACGCCTTCCTCGCCCAGCGAGATTCAATCACCGACTGGATCGCGGAATACTCGCCCTATGCGTTGGTATCCAGTGACGATCCACCGATCTATATGTTCTATAGCAACACGCCTGCTATCGGCCAGCGGCAAGGCGACCCCACTCACACGTCCAACTTTGGCTTGAAACTACATGAACTTCTGCAGTCCAAGAATGTTGAAAGCGAGTTGTTTTACCCGAGTGTCGCGAACCCAAAACACCGAAGCGTTCAAGAATATTTGATCGATCGTTTGACGCGTCAGTAAGAGGGTATCCGAAAAGGGGGCTGACCCTTTGTAAGCGTGTCGTGTTAGTTGAGTTTTTTGCCTCGCCGGAGAGGGTCAGACCCCTTTTCGGATACCCTCTAAATTTCAGGCCTAGTCCGAACGGGATTACCCGACCAGTTCCTGAATGACTTGGCCGCCGAACTGACTGAGTTGTTTGTGTCGTCCTGCGTGGTAGTACGTCAGTTTGTTGTCATCGAGCCCGAGCAAATGCAGAATCGTGACGTGGACGTCACGGATATGATGCACGCACTCGACAGCTTCGCCGCCGATTTCATCCGTCGCTCCAATCGTATGTCCGGCCCGCGTGCCGCCACCGGCAAACCACATTGTCATCGCTTTGGCGTTATGGTCTCGTCCGTAACTTTGGTTTCCGCCACGCAGACCGTTGTCCGGCGTCCTGCCGAATTCGCCACACCAGATAACGAGTGTGTCTTTGAGCATGTCACGCTGTTTCAGGTCACGAAGCAGTGCTGCGATTGGCTGGTCGACAGCGTGGATCAGAGCCCCGTGCGCCTTGGCGATGTAGTCATGACTGTCCCAGTTTCCCGCATAGGCCTGGACAAATCGCACCCCCTTTTCAACGAGTCGACGGGCGAGCAGGCACTTCTGTCCAAACGCTTCCGTCTTGGGATCTCCAATTCCGTATGCATCAAGCGTGGCTTTGCTTTCGCCCTCCAGATCAAGCAGACCTGGCACTTCGGTCTGCATTCGATACGCAAGCTCGTAGGACTGCATGCGAGCATCGAGGTCGCTGCGATCGCCTCGTGTTTGGGCGTGCTGTTGATTCAGCGTGCTCAATAGATCTAGATTCCGCCGAGTTCGCTCGCGAGAGATCCCCTGTGGGGAGTTCAAATCGAGTATCGGACTTCCCTCGGGGCGAAGCGGCGTACCCTGGTATATTGCGGGCAGAAAACCGTTGGACCAATTCCCGGCGCCTCCCTGGGGATAACTTGTCCGCGGCAGCACCACGAACCCAGGCAGGTTTTCGTTTTCACTTCCCAGCCCGTAGTTCACCCACGAGCCGATGGCCGGATCGCCACCGAAGCGGTTCCCGGTGTTGACGTGATAACAAGCGGTCGGGTGATTCACTGATTCGACCTGACAACCACGGTAGAAGCAAATGTCGTCAGCAAGTTCCTGCAGGTGGTGCCACTGCGTTGACATGTCGGCTCCACTGTCGCCGGCTTTGATGAAGTCGAATGGCGATTTGACAAAGTAACGTTCGCCAGAGGACATCGCACTTTCCTGATCACCGCTACGATGAAATTTCTGAAGGTGCCGCTTCGATAGTTCCGGCTTTGGATCGAACGTGTCGATGTGCGAAGGTCCCCCCTCCATCATCAGAAAGATGCAACGTTTGGCTCTCGCGTTGTGATGAATCCCGTCCGCGGCCTGAAGCATCGACGATAGAGCGACAGACCCGAGGCCAGCACCTAGGCCGAATAGTGCCTCGCGTCGTGACGGCATGGCAAACAGATTTCGTTGCTTCATGACTAGTCCAAATATGAAAATTCATTTGAGTTAAACAGCACAAGACAGATGTGAGACAAACCTCGTGTTCGTGCATCGACATCGCTACGTTGCAAATCGGGAATATACGACTCGTACGCAGGCAGGTGCTCAATAAAGGTGTAGGGTTCTCCGGTCTTCTCTGCCATCACCGTTCGTTCGATGACTGTCTGGATCTCGAGAGGTTTCGGATGCAGTTTTTCTTCTTCTGCTGTAGCAATCCTCCATTCGGCGAGACAGGCCTCGGTCTCTGTGTCGGTCGCAGGCCGACCGAAGGTTAGCATGAAGGCGCTTCGTAGAATGTCTTTGTCGCTGCCGCCTTGCCGCACTAACCTGGCTGCGAGCGCTATCGAGCGATCGTGTACTTCTTCCGCATTCAGCATCGTCAGTGCCTGGGGGGCAATCGTTGACGTTTCCCTTCGTTCGCAAGAGTCATCCAGCCCTGGTTGGTTGAACGTTTCCAAAAACGGATCACGCAAGCCGCGAAGTCTTTCCGCATAGAGACTTCTGCGATTGCGTTGATCGGGCAAGGGGTATGGTTCGTAAGCGGACGCCGTGTTCCCCATGATCTGAAGCGGCTGGACGGCAACATCTGGATTGATATCAGGACGAGCCGGGATTCCGCCTAACGCGTCATTCAATTCACCGCTGACAAGCAGCATCGCGTCACGCAATTCTTCGGCATCCAACCGCCGCGGCAGAAACGATGCGTAAAGCTGATTCCGAGGGTCAAGCGTTGCCAATTTTTCCGGTTCCGGATGTTGCGAACTTCGGCGATAAGCGTCCGAAGTAATGATCAGTTGATTGAGCTTCTTAATGGACCAACCGTTTTCCATGAACCGCTGTGCGAGAAAACCAAGCATTTCGGGGTGAGAAGGCACTCCGCCCGTTCCACCAAAGTTGTTCGGGTTACCGGCGATGCCTTTTCCAAAGTGCCACGACCAAACTCGGTTGACGATGACGCGGGCAGTCAGCGGATTTTTTGGATCGGCGATCCAGTTGGCGAGAGCAAGTCGGCGTTTGCCCTCTCCGGTTGGGAACGCCTTGACGTCCATCTCACCCAGCACTTTGGCAGCGCTGAGTGCGCCGGGAACAACCGCGTCTCCCGGCGAGTAGACACTGCCACCGGTATAAATCACATCGGGATCGAAATAGCCTTTTCCCCAGCGGTCTTTGGGAATGGTCCAGCGACTCTTGGCATTCTTGATCGCAATTGTCTTTCCCGTATAGACCGAGTGCGCGAATGGTAACGTTCGATCTTTCTCGATTTCATGACGACTGATGTTTTTGCGAATGCGGGATTGCGACGCTTCGTCTCCTGGATCGAGACCGTTGTCACCGACCTTGGCCGCCCCTTGCTCTACCTTCTGAAGCGTGGCCATTTTTGCAGTAAGCTCCTTCATATCCGCATTGTAGTACGCCAGCTTTTGCTGGACCCATTCATTCGCGGAGTCAAAGTTGGATTGGGACTCGGACCGCAGGAACGGAGCGTGACGCTCCGCAAACTGCGTCGTCGAAAACACAGCCATCATTCCGTAATAGTCGCGTGTCGGCACGGGATCGAATTTGTGATCATGACACTTCGCACACTGCATCGCGTGGGCAAGGAAAGTTTGCCCGACCGAGTCCGTCACGTCGTCGAGCCAGAACTGTCTCATCTCCTTAAAGACAGACATCCCTGTCAGCTCCCACGGACCCATTCGCAGAAAACCGGTGGCAATCAGGTATTCCGAATTCTCAGGATCGATCTCGTCGCCTGCGATCTGTTCTTTCACAAATTGATCAAATGGTTTGTCATCATTAAATGACCGCACGACGTAGTCACGATACCGCCAGGCATTGGGACGCGCGTAGTCGTTAGCGTATCCTGACGAGTCTGCATACCGAGTCACGTCCAGCCAGTGCTGCCCGAAACGCTCGCCATAATGTGGCGACGCCATAAGTTTCCTGCCAAAATCTTCAACGGCCTGTTGCGGATCCCTTTCATAGGCAGCGACAAATTCGCGGATTGCCTGTGGTTTGGGTGGCAGTCCGGTCAGACCAAAACTCATCCGCCGCACCATTGCTGTCGCCGGAGCGTCGCCAGCTGACGGCAACTCGGCCGCGGCCAGTTTGCGATTGATAAACCAGTCGACGGGATGTTCGTCTTTGGGCACCTCTGCCACTTTCAACGGTCGATAAGCCCAAAGCTTTTCCGATTCATAGCGACGATTCTGCCAATCTTCTGAAAGGGCCTTCGAGGTGAGCACCCGCTCGCCGTCGGCGTGTTGTTTTTGAATCCGTGCAATTTGATCGTCACTGGGCCATGGGGCGCCGGCGTTGATCCAGTCACGTATCCACCAAGTCTGTTCTTCGCTCAGCCGGTCAGCCAATTTGGGCGGCATCTCGAAACCCTGTTCCGCGTGCGCGACGACGCGATACAAAAGACTAGCTTCGCCCTCCCCTGATACAACGACGTCCTCTGCAAATGACTCGCCGCCTTTCAGCATCGACTCACGCGTGCGAATATCAAAGTCGCCGCCTAAGTCTGTCGGATCGTCACCGTGGCACGCGGCACATTTCGCAGCCAGCAACGGTTGCACTTTAAGTGCAAAGAGCTGTTCGCCATCGGTGAGCTCATCCGCATAAAGCACGGTGTTTGCTGCAAAGACGTAAACACAGAACGACACCAACGCCTTTGTGGAGTAACGTCTAACGGAGAATAAAAAGTGATCGGTAAGTCTCAATAAATGCATCGCTCTCCCGCCGAAATAGTCCGTCACGCCTGAATACATCTGTCTAGCACGTTTGGGAACGCTTGTCGCCAGACCCTGCCGCTTGCAATCGTCATTATACAGGGCGAACAAGAACAGGTGACTTTGCACGAGTGGCGAGCCGCCGCTTGATAAAACGTTCGATTTCGACGGGGCGGCTTGCGGGCTGTTGATTTAATCAAAATGCAAGTCGCATTAGTGAGCCGTGGGCCGTAAGGCACCGGGTAATGCGTGGAACCCGGCCGCTCACGCGCGAGCGGCTCACTATATCAACAAGCCGCTTGCGCCGCACCGCTACAAAAGCCACCCGTTAAGTGCGAAAGTAGATGGCCCGTGGCTAACGCCGTCGGCTCACAAATACGAGGAAAACGAAAAATAAGATAGTCGATTAATCGTCGCCGGCTCGTTAAGTCCAAACCAAGCGGGCGTGAGTCGTCGTGAATTTCAGGTTCAACCCGTCCGCTTCCAATCAACGCCCCGGCGCCGTCGGTCGCCCAGACTCCACGATGTCCATGTAATCCTTGAACATCCGGTCCGCGACTTCCTTGAATTCAGGATTCTTCAACAGGTCGTTGTCCTCGTGGGGGTCGTCTTTCAGGTTGTAAAGCGATTTCGGTTCAAATGCTGTCCGCTTGAAATTGCTTTGAATGATCAACTTCCACGGCATCTTCCTCAGCATCAGCTCTTGCTTGGATCCCGCCTGATTAATGAAATAGTCTCGCTGACGAAATTCTCCGTTTGCGGTCAGCAGCGGCAGCAGATTGTTGGAATCTTGAGCCTGACCGTCGGGAATGGATGTCCCAACGAGTGAGGCAAACGTTGCCACCATGTCCTGGTTGACCGCCAGTTCATCGGTAATGCCCGGCTTGATATGTCCTGGCCAAACCGCGAACAATGGAACGCGATGCCCTCCTTCGAGAGGCGAGTTTTTGCTGCCTCTCCAGCCACCGCCTGGGTCGTATCCGAGCTTGCTGGCCTTGCCATCGCCCAAACCGCCGTTGTCGGAAGTGAACACAATCAGCGTGTTGTCAAACTGCCCAGCCGCTTTCAGCGCATCGACAATCCGCTTCACCTGCAAGTCCAGCTCGATGACCATGTCCAGGTGCGGCGTTGGCATGCTGCCCTTGATCTTCTTGCCATCGAACTCGGCGGGCGGACAGTGAGGCAGATGTACCGCGGATGTGCAGTAGTAGAGGAAGAACGGCTTGTCATCAGCTGCACTTGTCTTGATGAACTCCACCGCCTTTGCGGACAGTTTATCGCCAAGTTCACGAGCATCCCAGTTCGAATCGCCCAAGCCCGGTCCCTTGTCGCTGACGTCTTTGGGGTTCTTTGCTGTGTCCTTGTTGAAGTAAACGATCTTGGAATCCTTGGACCACGGGGACCAAACCTCGTTTTCGTAAAGCAGGTACAGCGGGCCTTGCACGCCACACGGGGTGGTAAAGTCATAGTCGAACCCGCAGTATTTCGGGCCGCTCCCCGCCCAACGCGTCACATCCACCTTGCCGATCAGGTCTCCGTCTTTCGCACCGCGATAGATTTCGTCGCTGCTCGGGACATGAAAGTCGCCGCCCATGTGCCACTTACCAATGAAGCCGGTCTGATAGCCTGCATCGCGAACCACCGTCCCGAGCGTGGCTTCTCCTTTCTTGAATGCTGTCGGCGCGAAAGTACTCCAGACGCCCGCCGGCGCGTAGGAGCGATAATTGTTGTTCCCGCTCATCATGGCATAACGCGTCGGTGCACAGAGGGCGGTGGCCGAGTGACCGTCGGTAAACCAGAGCCCCTGAGCTGCCAGGGCATCGATCGCCGGCGTCTTGACGAATGGTTCCTTGTGTTGAACGTTCAGTGCATGGAAGCTGACATCGCCCAGCCCAACATCATCGGCCATGATCAACACGATATTCGGTTTAGCAGCACTAGCGTGCCGTGCCGTGCCGAGCAGGAACACGCACGCCGCGGCGCCCACGATGATTTGTCTGATGGAAAATTTCATGAGCGGACCTTTAAAAATATCGTAGAACAGTTGTCCGCAACTGTTTCACTCGGACAGGCACAGTTGAGACAACCGTGCAACTCTAAAAACAAATGATTCCGAATCATTTATTCCTTGGCGTTCTTCGTTTTCGTTTTCTTGTTCTTTGATCCTTTGACTTTAACGCCGGTCATGTCAGCCCACTTCTGCCAGGCTTGGGCTAGCCGCTGAGTCGTTTCGGGTTGCGTGGCAGCAAGATCGTTGGTTTCGGTGCGGTCGACGGAAAGGTCATACAATTCCCATTTTCCGATCAGCGAATCCCAAACGACCTTGGTGTTTCCTTCGCGGTAGGCGCGGTTGCCGCTCCATTCCCACGCATAGAAATCATGGTCCTCGCGTTGCTCTCCCTTGAAAATGGGAAGCAGCGACGTCCCTTCGAGCGGGAGAATCTTTTCGCCTTGGTAGGTTTCAGGGTAGTCGGTCTCGGCGACTTCGATGAAGGTCGCCATGAAGTCGATAATGTGCCCGGGTTGCTCGGTAATCGTGTTGGCTTGGATATGGCCGGGCCACCATGCGATCATCGGGGTGTTGGCACCGCCTTCGTTCGTCCAGCTCTTGTAGCGACGGAAGGGCGCGTTCTGAACCCAACCCCAAGCGGGGCCGACGGCAACGTAATCGTCGGCAGGGCCTGCGTGGCGTTTGTTGGGATCGCGACCGCCGGGTTCCTCTGAACAGCCGCCATTGTCCGAGAGAAAGCAGATCAGGGTGTTGTCATCGACTTTCAGCTCGCTCAGGGTGTGCATCAGGCGACCGATGTTTTGATCAATGCTATCCACCATGGCTGCGTAAACAGCCATTCGCTGGTCTTCGAATTCATGATTGGCGGTTTCCCATGAATAGGAACGCGAGTCTTCGCCGGAGAGTTTGTATCGCTGCGGGTCGAGTAGTCCCATCGCGATTTGGCGTTGATAACGTTGCTCGCGCAGTTTGTCCCAGCCCATCATGTATTTGCCTTTGTATTTCGCAATGTCATCAGGCTTGGCGTGTAGCGGGTAGTGGGGCGCGGTGTAGGTGATGTGTTGGAAGAATGGCTTGTCGGGATGCTCCGTGACGTTGCGAGAGATGGTTTCAATGGCGTGATTAGTGAAGGCATCCGTCGAGTAGAAATCGGCGGGAAACGTCTTGATAAGTTGATCGTTCTGCCCGAAGGGGCGTGTCACACCCCCTTTGTAGTCAGGGTCTGGTATCGCGGGGTCAAAGTGATTGCTGCAGCCCGCAAGCAGGCCGTAATAATCTTCGAAGCCGCGTTTGTGGGGATGGTTGTCGGGGCCGTTCCCCAGATGCCACTTCCCAGAAAGGGCGGTCGCATAGCCTGCCTCCTTCAGGACTTCGCCAAACGTGACCATATTCTTCTTGAGCAGTCCGCCGTCGCGTCGCGGCCAAAGACCGGTAACGAGCGACGCTCGCGTGGTGGTGCATTTCGCGTTGTTATAGAACTGCGTGAAACGCATTCCCTCGCCAGCAAGCCGATCCAGGTTGGGTGTTTCAATTTCGCTCCCGTAACAACCAATGTCACTCCAGCCCATATCGTCGACCATGATCAGGATGATATTTGGTCTTTCAGCAGCAGCGATTGAAACGCAGAACGACAGGCTACTGATTAGCAGTATGCCCATAAATTTCATCATCACGAGTCTCCTTTTAACAATGACAACCGGGCGAAATGACACAGTATCGCTCTGGCCTTTGAATATGTTTTGAAAGGCGAACGCAAGGAGGAACAAACACAGATAGTCGACGACAATGTCCTCCAATGTTTTCATCTGCATGCATCTGCGTTCATCTGTGGTTACTCACGTTTGTCGATCACTGAACGAACGACACGTTTGTATTCAAGCTTTCCGTGATTGAAGTTAATCAACAGGCCGACGATTACATTCGCGACCTTCGAGTCGTTGAGCGTCTTGCCGATAGTGTTTTCGTTGTTCGGTGGTTTGCATTTCGACGAATAACCGCATTTGGCAGCGGGAACATTCGCAGCATGATTAGGACGAGACGTAGAAACGGACAGTTGACGATCCGAAAATTCTCGTGGGACCGCATCAATCTAGCACAATCAAGCTACCTGGAGGTGCCACCATTAAATTTGAGTCGCGAACCGACACCCGCATGCCAACTAGTCGTGCCAGTTTGGCATCCGCACTTGCATGCTAGTTATTGCAAATGAGAACGCTCAATTGGCATGCATTATGCATGCATTTTCCAACATCCTTCCTCAAAATGGGAGAACCGAAAAATGCCAGTCACATTGGAGAATACAAAAACAAAATCGAAAACCTCTTTACGTCCTGATCTAAAAGAGGATCGCCGCCACTCGGAACTCGTGCCACGTCTGCGCCGTGATCAATCGCCCGATCATCGACGTGCCCGGCGTCGCGCAGGTCAGCCGACGAGACGTCGGTCGGTTGTCGCTCCCCAAAAGCAGGCTGCGGACGAGACACGACTCCGACGCCGATACCAGCCGCAGAGCGAATACCAGCCGCGGAATTATTATGGACCGAGAGAACGTAGGAAACCATCGAGCCTTCAACGTTTTTTCCGCCAGTTCACGCTGGAAAAGAGTTTTACGCTGATTGGATTCGCAACCGGGATATTAGCTCTCATCTTGTTCTCGATCGACCTTGCATTTGCGTGGCCGTTAAAGAGGGCGAGTATCACATTCGACGTGACGTTCGCGTTGTCCGGAGTCGTGATGATTCTGATGTGCTGGAACGTCGCGAAAGACCAAATCCGTGGTCGCGACCGGATCCCCGACCGAATTGGCCCCAAGCTGTTGTAATTGCCGCCACTCCCGATTCAAGGAGAAAGTCATGAATCACTTTATTGTCATTGAAACGGACGCGGGGCTCCAGGTTGCAAGTGTTCAATCCAATGAGTCACCCGCAGACGCTGCAACTCGTCACGGTGGCGTGATCGTTGACACGGGGCCATTCAATACTTACGAAGATGCATATGATGCGATGCTCATGGTGCCGGAGGACGAGAAACAGCGTGCTCGTTTACGTGAATGAGAAATTGTGACCGCAGTCATCGCGGCCGCGTTCGTTTGCGTAGGGTTCCGCGTCAAAAAATGGTACTGCGAAGCTTGCTACGACAGTCCCAAGTCTTTAACGCGGCGCTGCATCGTGCGAACACTGATTCCCAGCAGTTCCGCTGCGGATTTTCGGCATCCGTCGGTGTATTCCAAAGTCCTAACGATTGCCTCTCGTTCGATCTCGTCCATCGTCATGCCGGGCCGCATCAGCGGCGTCTCGTTTGTGTCTGGTTCCAGTTCAAAATTTAACCATTCTAGCGATGCCCGGCTTCGCAGCATTGCCGGATTGGTCCCCAGCAATCGAGCTGCCTCGGTCCGGTCGCCACCGGCACGATCCATTGCCGCTTTCACGATTCGCTGTTCGACTTCCGCAATCACTTCGTCGTAGAGCTGCGACGATTCGGCGTCCAACCGGCTAGCGATGAAATCATCCAGACTGTTCTTTTGCGGAGGCCTTGCTTGGGTTGAATCCACATGCTCTGTGGGGAAGGACTTGGTCGCGTCAGTTGGTTGATGTCGCGCGTCTGAGAGGTCCGGCAGGAAATCAGCGAGCAATACCGGTCCGTTCGTCTTCAAGATCGCTTGCCGAACCACGTTTTGCAACTCACGAACGTTACCCGGCCAAGCGTACGACCGCAGCACATCCATCGCGTCGCTAGCGACTTCTCGTACTTTCTTACCCAGATCGGAACAAGCGACGCGACGGAAATGCTCGACCAACGCTTCAAAATCACTGCCGCGATCACGAAGTGCCGGCAGATGGATCGAAAATCCGTTGAGTCGGTAGTACAAGTCGGCTCGGAATTTCCCTTCGGCAACCATTTCTTCCAGGTTGCAATTCGTTGCGGCAATGACACGGACCTCTGCCTTGAGCGATTCATTTCCACCGACTCGCTCGAAACGTTTCTCCTGCAGCACCCGCAGCAGCTTGCTTTGCAGCACGGGCGACATGTCGCCGATCTCGTCGAGAAATAATGTACCGCCAGCGGCCTGCTCAAACTTGCCAATCCGTTTTCGGTCCGCCCCCGTGAACGATCCTTTCTCGTGACCGAACAATTCGCTTTCCAATAAAGCTTCAGGAATGGCGGCACAGTTCACCGCTAAAAAAGGTCCTTTGACCCGATCGCTGTATTGATAGAGTGCGCGAGCGACCAATTCTTTTCCCGTTCCGCTCTCGCCTCGAATCAACACGGTGACATCCTGATTCGCGACGATGCCAATCGCCTTATAGACCTCCTGCATCGCCGCGCAGCGACCAATCATTACGTGAGAGTCCATTTCGGATGCACCGGACTCCAGATTCGACTCGACCGATTTTTCGGTCAGTTGCCGAATTTCCAAAGCACGAGCGACAACCTTTCGCAGTTCGACAATGTCAATCGGTTTGACAAGGTAGTCGAGAGCTCCAAGTTTCATCGCTTGGATTGCGGTAGCACTCTCGCTGCTGGACGTCACGAAGATGACAGGCAGTTGCTCGTCGATCACGCGAATGGACTTCAGCATGTCGAGTCCATTGCCGTCGGGAAGCAGCACGTCAAGCACTGCGACATCCGGTTTCTGACCACGAATGTGCTTTAGAGCATCTTTGACGCTTCCGGCCGTGATGACACCATGTTCGAGTTTTTCCAGCGCGCGACTGACGAGTCCCAAGTCGGCCGGTTCATCATCGACAACCAGGATGCTTGACATGGCAATACCTCGTTCGTTTCCTCCAGTTGCGTCATGCAAAGTGACAAATTGGCATTTTTGCTCGCGACAAATTGTCAAAGCAACGGGTGTGCCAATTCCAATTCGTCGCCGCACACTACGTGAAGAGACCTCATTTTGCGTCATTTCGCAAGCGGCATGTGCGATGACGATTCACTACAAGAGTGGCATGATGATTGCTGCGATTTGCGTTGCTTCCAAGACCTTTCCTTCTCGCCACCTGCAAACATTCGTAGAGTTGTATTGGCTTCCGGCGGCTCGTCAAAGCAAGGGATGAATTCATGGCAGTTCGGCCGTTCCGAATCAGGCTTCCAAATTACGATTCTACGCTGCGAAACCGTCACGGAGAGGATGGCGACGATCACCAGACGATTGCAGAGTTTCCCCTCACGCGAAACTCGCATGTGTCGCAAATGTCACGTCGTTGTCGCATTTTCGCAGCCCTCAGCGGACTCGCCGCGAAACAACGAATGCCGCTGTCACGCGCGGTCACCGCAGCAGCAAAGGTTTTCCAAGAAGCCGCCATCCCCGCTGTGGTCCGTTTCGGAATCGACCGTCAAAACGGGGAAGACATTGCGAAGATTGAACTGTTTGCCGCTGATCCAAATGCCAAGTGCACACTGAAACCCGATTATCGAGCAAAACTCGATGGTTTTGCCGCGACGTTGCACTGTGAAATCGTCGATTTCCCACCATCGATCTCAATCGGTGCAACGTTGCCCAAGTCATTGCGACTAAGCGAGGACGACGCGGCTAATTGGGCCGAGTTGATGCAAGCTTCGTCGCTAGAAGACGCCATCGTCATCGCCCAACACGGACGCGAACAGTCGAACCACGAACTTGGTATCGTCCGGTCGCATGAGCCGTCCGAACAGGGGACTCGGCAAGCCGCCGCAGACCGTGACGACCTTGCAACACTCTCGCTCGTTGCCAACCAATCGCCAATTGCGATTCTTGTTATGGACGCCGATGGTGCGACACAATGGGCCAATCCTGCGTTTACTAAACTTACCGGCTACTGCGAAGCCGAAGTTCTCGGCCGCCGAGTCGACCAGATTCTATTTGGCCCCAGCACCGACGAAAAAGCCGTTCGTAAATTCGAACAAGCGTTGCGAAACGGCCACGAAATGTCCAGTGATGTCTTACAGTACCATCGCGACGGACGAACGATTTGGGTCGAACTCCGCCTCATTCCAATCCATGACGACAGCGGCAAAATTGCCCGCTGGATCGGCATTGAAACCGACATCACTGCTCGTCGTCAAACAGAGGAAGCTCTACGCGCGGCAAAACAGGCCGCCGAAATGAGTAATCGCGCCAAGAGCGAATTTTTGGCAAACATGAGCCACGAAATTCGCACCCCGCTGAACGCCGTTGTCGGCATGACTGAACTTGCACTGACGACCGAACTGGATTCGGAACAGCGTGATTACTTGAATTGCGTGCAATCATCAGCAGATACCTTATTGGGCTTGCTGAACGATGTGCTGGATTTGTCAAAAATCGAAGCCGGCAAAATGGAGATCGAGAACGTCACGTTCAACCTTGCGGAACTCGTACGCGAGACGCTCAAAGCACTCGCCGTTAAAGCGCATGACAAAGGACTCGAATTGGCGATCCGTATGCCAATGGACATTCCACAGTATATGGATGGTGATCCGATGCGCATTCGGCAGGTATTGTACAACTTGATTGGCAACGCAATAAAGTTTACCGACCAAGGCGAAGTGGTCGTTGAGGTGGAACAGCAATGGACGAGTGGCGACGAAACTTGTTTGCATTTCTCTGTCCGAGACACAGGGATCGGTATCCCGAAAGACCGCTTGCAACAGATATTTGAGTCGTTCACGCAAGTCGATTCGTCGATGGCGCGGCGGTTCGGCGGCACCGGATTGGGGCTAACGATTACATCCGAATTGATCCGTATGATGGAAGGCAAGATTTGGGCGCAAAGTAGTCTTGGCGAGGGCAGCACGTTTCACTTCACGATCCAGTTGCGAATTGCCGAACCGCCGGAATCCGCACCCCGTGCTATCAACGCCGAAGAACTCGGCGGCAAGCGTGCGTTAGTGGTCGATGACAACGCGACGAACCGGCGGATACTTGATGAGATGCTACGTCACTGGGGAATGGAAACGACTTTGACCGAAGGGGCCGACGCTGCGCTGAAAGCATTGCAGAAACTCTCGCAAGCAGGCGAAAATTTTGACTTGGTGTTGCTCGACGCGATGATGCCGCGGGTGGACGGATTCGAGCTCGCCGAACAGATCAAAAATTGCCCCGAAATGGATTGCGGACCGGTAATGATGCTCTCGTCAGCGGACCGTCCCAACTCCGCCGCGCGTTGCCGACAATTGGGAATCCAGACGTATTTGGTCAAACCCGTTTCGGCATCGTCTCTGCTCGAAGCGATCATGGCGATCTTTTCGCAGCATCATTCTAAGCAAGACGCTGCCGACAATACGATCGTCATTGCTGATTCGATTACATCCGATGAAGCCACCCGACGACTGAAGGTGCTTGTCGTTGACGACCACGAGCCCAATCGCAAACTTGCGATACGGATTCTGGAGCGACACGGATACGATTGCGACTGTGCAAGCGATGGTGACGATGCGGTAACCGCAGTCTCAAAGAACCACTACGACGCCGTGCTGATGGACATCCAAATGCCGGGAAGCGATGGGTTCTCGGCAACCCAACGGATTCGTCAAAACGAGCAAAAACGCGGGTCGCATGTACCGATTGTCGCTCTGACAGCCCATGCCCTAACAAGTGATCGCGAAAAATGTTTGGCGTCGGGTATGGATGCGTACTTGGCCAAGCCGATACATGCCAAAGAGTTGATCGCAATGGTCGAGAGCGTCACATCAGAACAATGCTCGCAAACCAGTCCCAACGGATCCGCGAGTCCAAGCAGATCCTCGACCGATCCAGCATCCCGCAACAGGCCGTTTGACATCTCCGAAGCGTTGCAGCGAATGAATGGTGAGACGGACTTGTTAATCGAGCACATCGGGTTCGTCATGAATGACGCACCGCAGTTGATTCGCAATATGCGTGACGCGATTGAGTCATCGGATCCAGAATCTCTCATGATCGCATCGCATCGTCTTAAGAGTCTCGTGGGGGCCTATAGTCACGATGAGGCACGCGAGTTGTCGTATTCACTCGAATTGATGGGCAAGCAAAACAATCTCGACGACGCCACTGCCACTCTCGATCACCTGGAAGAGCTCGTAACCCAGTTCGTCAAAGCAATCGAAGAGTACGCGATGTCAGAGTCAATCCAATAGCAAATTTCTATCGGCGTCAACTTGTCTCTGGGCGACACGATGGCACGGATTTGTCTGCCAAGTTGTCTCACGCAATTTGCTGTTGATTCGTTGTCCCTTGCACGCAATTGGTTGCGGGATCGGCAAACGACGGTGCAAATTCGAGCAGCTCGCCACGCCGGATCGAGATTTCCTGCGGCGCGTCGATACCCAAATGGATGCGATTCCCCTTGATTGCGGTTACAGTGACCACGACATCGTCACCCACTTGAATACGCTCGCCAACTTTCCGTGCTAATACCAACATGAATGGGTTCTCCCTAACAGTTTGGATGGCGACAACATCATCGCCGTATTGGCGTCGGTGAATGGCAACTGTTGTGCCAATCTACGTCCCACCAGCGGACAGCTTACAAGCAGTCGCCGTCATTATCTGGGTCGCCTCATCGTAGAATTCCGATAGAAAACCGGGGCAATCGTCCGTGGGTAAAAATCGATATCCACTTTTACTCCGAGACACTCTCGGCGCAAGCCACTGAGATGAAACTTGAGAGCCAATCGAGAACAGCTTGGTCCGATGTCCACTGGCGTCGCTTCTCAAACGCCATCACGATCACGTCAACGACAAGATTTTCAACGAGCAGTCGATCGTCGGCGTTCGACGGACCACAACGGTTGGATTTCAACCACGTTTGAATGCGATTGCGAAGTTCTGGAATGATCGGGTAAAGCGAAGCGTGGAATAGGGCACAGTTTGAGTCATTGATTCCACGAGTGAACCATTCCGCGTGGACGCATTGCTGATCCAACGTCTGTGGTTCGGTTTTGGGTTGCACGGGGCATCGATCTACTCGAATCGGTGATTGCTGTGCTCGTTGGGGGAGTGTTAGAGCGGGCGTGTCCAAAATGGGAACCGTTTGAATAGCAGTCATCGAGATTTCCTCAATAAGAAGCGACATGATTACGCAGTGCATTAGGCAATTCATGTGCCATCGACGTTTCGTGGCTGGGGTCCTTCGGGCAACATCGCAATCGATAGAGAACCTGATCGCCACGTTCTTTGCTCAGTGATGGTTTACCGCAAAATGTGCACCAAAGAAGAGTGACAAATTGGCCATCCCCAACGCCATCCTGTCGCTGTTTACGGACCATTCGCTTTGTCGATGTCGCTAAAACAGGCGGTTTGAATCCACCAACTTGATGCCTTTGAACCAAGAAGCGATTTGGTACAGCCGTTGCAAGGCGTTGGAGTGCGTTTCACCCCTGGAACGACGGTCATTGCAATCTACTTTCATAGCGGTGCGGCGAGCACCGTCCGGTTGCAGCGAGACGAGCGTTTGAATTTA